>CAVQYZ010000002.1:0-1521926 GCA_963718405.1 uncultured Acidimicrobiaceae bacterium | reverse complement strand
CTCACCCCGGCAATGCCCGTATTATTGACCAGGACGTCCAGCTGGCCGAACGTGGCTACGACGTCCGCGAAGACGCTCTGCACGGCCTGTTCGTCGGTGGTGTCCATACGCCGAGTACCGGGCCTGGCCGCCCAGCCGGCTTATCTGCTCGGCCGCTTCGCGGCCTGCCTCCGACACGATGTCGGTCACCGCGACCCGCGCACCTTCCCGGGCGAGCGAGACCGGCCGCCGCGCGGCCGATCCCGGAGGCAGCCCCGGTGACTATCGCAACCTTGCCCTCTACCCGGCCCATGTCCCTGACCTTTCTTCTCTTCATCTGACCCCGCCCGGCTCACCGGCCGCGGGTCGGCGCCTGCTGAACCGCGTCCCACTGCGCCGCGTCCGCTTTTCTCGGCTTCGGCTGGCGTGCCTCGGCCTGCCGGTTCGCCTTGTCGGCGCCGCCGGCGCAGGCGATGGGCGTGCATCGCTGCCCGCCAGCGCTCCAGCCCGGCCAGCGCGGCCTGGTGGTGGTCGATCTCGGCCAGGACCTCGCTCGAGGCGGGCCCCCCCGCCTGGTCGGCCAGGGCCAGGACCCGGCGGCCCTCATTGGTCAGGTCGACCGATATCCGTCTGCGATCCTCGGTCGACGCCGTCCGGTCGACCAGGCCCCGCTGGAGCAGCCCCTCGACCGCCCCCGTGATGCTCGGCTTGGTCACCGCCAGCTGTGTGGCCAGCGACGAAGAGCCTCCGCGCCTGGTCGAGCTGCAGCAGCGCCCGGTACTGGGCCGTGGTCAGATCGACCCGGCTAAGCGCCACCTCGACATGACGCCCCAGCCGGGCGACCGTCCTGCCGACTGGGCATCGAGGCTGCGGGAATCGGATCCCCTCGGCCGTTCGGTATTCACACCGTTACGATGCCAAACGACGCCGGGCCAGCGCAGGCGGGTCGTCACTGGGGGCCCGGCGAGCGGACGGCCGTGGCGCGGCCGTCCGGCCCGGCGCTACCGCAGCAGCGGGCCGAGCAGCACCGCCGGCGCAGGTGCGTCACTGGGAAGCCTCCGTTTCGCCCCGCGGCGGGCCAGCAGCGGCCGCCGGGCCGGCGCGGTCACGCCCACGTCGGTGAGCCCGTGGACGTACCGCGCGCCCCTCGACCACGAGGCGGCCGCGGCGACCAGGCAGCAGACCATGGCGAAGGTGAAGGCCTCGTGGAGGCCGGCCCTGAAGGCCGGGGCGATCAGCGACGGGAAGTAGGCCGCGCGGTCAGCTGGGCCACCGCCGAGGCGGGCAGGCGGGCCAGCACGTGGCCGCCGAGCAGGTGGGCGATCGGGTTGTAGCCCAAGAAGGCGGCGAACAGGACCGAGACCGGCGGCAGGTGGGCCACCGAGGCGGCGGTCGCCGCGGCCACGCCGTGCTGGCGCAGGCCGCAGCCGGAGCGACCCCGACAGCGTCTTGGACAGGCCCGAGGATCATGAGGGTGAAGAACACGCCGATGGACAGGATCTGGGCCGAGTTCTGGAAGGTGGTGTTCATGCCCGAGCCCGCGCCCCGGTGCTCGGGCGGCAGGCTGTTCATGACGGCCGCCCGGTTGGGCGAGGCGAAGGCGCCGGCGCCCAGCCCGCCAGCAGCAGGATGAGGGCGAACACCGGGTAGGAGAAGTCGATGGGCAGCAGCAGGAGCAGGCCGAAGGCCAGGGCGGCGGCCAGACATGCCGCCGGTGGCGAAGTGCCGGGGCCCGTAGCGGTCCGACAGGTAGCCCGACAGGGGCCCGGCCAGCGACGACGCCGATGGACAGCGGGAGCATGGCGATGCCGGCCCACAGCGGGGTCGAGGCGAAGTCGTAGCCGTGGAGGGGCAGCCAGATGCCCTGCAGCCAGATGATGAGCATGAACATCAGCCCGCCCCGGGCCAGCGGCGACAAGAAGCTGGACAGGGTGCCGAAGGTGAAGGCCCGGATCTTGAAGCAGCTGCAGGCGGAACATCGGGTGGGCCACCCGGGTCTCGATGACCATGAAGGCCACCAGCAGGACGGCGCCCGCCGACGATCTCGGCCAGCACCTTGGGGCTGGTCCAGCCCATGACGTGGCCCGCCGTAGGGCTGGATGCCGTAGGTGATGCCGACCATGACCAGCATCAGGCCGACGGCGAAGGTGACGTTGCCGGCCCAGTCGATGGGCGCCCGGTTGCGCTCGCCCCGCTCCTCGAGCATGAGGTAGCCCCACGCCGTCCCGAACAGCCGAAGGCACCGACACGCAGAACACCAGCCGCCAGTCGATGGTGGCCAGCAGGCCGCCGAGCACCAGTCCCAGGAAGCGGCCGGCGATGCTGGCCACGTTGTTGATGCCCGAGGGCCATCCCCGCTGGGAGGCCGGGAAGGTGTCGGTGAGGATGGCCCCCGAGTTGGCGGAGATGAAGGCCCCGCCCACCCCCTGGACGATGCGCACGACGATCAGCCAGGTGGCTCCGGCCTTGCCGGTCATCCAGTCGACGCTCAGCAGCACCGAGGCGATGGTGAAGATCAAAAAGCCCATGTTGTACATGCGGACCCGGCCGAACATGTCGCCGATCCGACCGAAGCTGACCACCAGCACGCTGGTCACGATGAGGTAGCCGAGCATCATCCACAGCAGGTAGAAGCTGTTGCCGGGAACGAGCGGGTCGAGCCCGATGCCCCGGAAGATGGCCGGCATGGCGATGATCACGATCGACGAGTCGATCATGGCGATGAGCACGCCCGCCGTGGTGTTGGTGAGCACGATCCACTTGTAGCGATCGCTCGAGTGGCGCCCGGATCCGCCCGCCAGCCGGGCGGCCCGGCCGGTCGGCTTCGCGGCCGGGGTCCCCGGCGTTCTTCCCGCCTGCTCTTGGGCCAAGGTCTTCCCTTGCGTGCGGGGCGCGGCGCGCCGGACGGGGGCCATCGATCAGCCGAACGTCGCCGCCGGGCCGCCAGGCCGGTCCACGTCCCCCGGGGGACACCGCGGCTCACGGCTAATTGTTCGACCATCGAACAGTTTACCCCGTGGGCGACTCGGCTTGAAGGATGAATTTGCCGCCCGGGCGCGCGTCTCCGCTGCCGTGATCCCGGCCGTGATCCCGGCCGTGATCGGCTACGTCGATCGGGCCAGGTAGCCGATCCGGCGCGCGATGTTGACGGCATGGTCGCCGAGCCGCTCGTCGACCGCGCCACCAGCGCCATCTCGATGGTCACCGGGGACGGCATCCGGCCGGAGGCCAGTTCAGCCACCAGGCTGGTGTGCAGCTCGTGCATCTCGTCGTTGACCTTGGCCAGGCGGCGCGGCCGAGCCGTCCCGCTCGTACCAGCAGTCCGTGGTCTGGCGCCACATTTCGCCGGCGAGTTCGCCCATCCGCTCGATGAGCCCGCGGCAGCGCGGCGACAGTTCCGCGGCGAGGAGATGCCCGGACCGGGAGGCGATCTGGCATTCCAGGTCGTGGGTGCGCTCCAGTTCCGGCGCGATCCGCAGCACGGTAAGCAGGAACCGCAGGTCCGAGGCGACGGGTGCCTGAAGCAGGATTTCCCGGCTGACCAGCAGCTCGATCTCGCGATACAGGACATCGATGGCCCGGTCCCGCGCGGCCAGCTGCCCGGCCATGTCGCTGCTGCCGCTCAGCAGCGCCTCGGTCACCGCGGGCAGATCTTCGCAGACCATGGCGAACAGCTCGATGACCTTGACGTCGATCGCGTCCAGCTCGCGGTCGAATTCATGCCGGCGCTCAGCCACATCAACCCCTCCTGGCCGGGTTGACTGCCCAGCGCGCCGCCCGCGAAACCGTTCCTGTCGACAGACGCACGCCGGGCTAACCCTCAGCACATGCCCGCTGAGCGCATGTGCCTCGCCGTCCGGACGTCAGCCAGGTGGCCGGGTGGCTGCCACCAGGGGGAGGTGATGACCCGGTATGCCGTACCAGGTCTGCCAGTCCAGCTGCCGTACGGTCACGTCAGTGCAGTCGGCGTCCCGCAGCACGGCGGCGTAGCGGTCCGCGCCGTCATCGACGATGCGCAGCGGGCCGCCGGGCCGCAGCACCCGCACCGCCTCGCGCAGCGCCTGGGCCCGCCCGCCGGCTGCCCGGATGTTGCTCAGCGCTAGGCTGCTGACCACCAGGTCGAACGACGCGGACGCAAACGGGAGGTCACGCGCGTCCGCGTCGACGATCTCCACCCGGTCGCCGACGCCCTCGGCCACCGCGTTGCGCTCGGTGGCGGCGCGGCTGTTGCCGCTCTGGTCGCGGCGGCGCCACACGTCCGCTCCCACGGCCCGGCCGGCGGGCAGCCGCCGGGCGGCCAGCATCAGCACCGCGCCGCGGCCGCATCCCACGTCCAGCACGTGCTCATCGCCCCGCAGGCCCAGCTCGTCCAGCAGCTGCGCCCAGATCGCCCGCTTGCCCGGCCCGGTGGAGTACAGGTAACTCGCCGCCGACCCCGCCACGACCGCGGCGCCCACGCCAGCCAGCGCGGCAACGGCCGGCCTGTGGCCGCGCACCGCCCAGGACACGCTGCCCGCTAGCCCCGCCTCAATGGCGCCGAACACGGCCAGCCCGGCGAACCCGCCGTCGATGCCGTACCTGCCCCGCTGGCCGGCGCGACCACCGCCCGCCGCGGCCGGGACCTCCGCCACTGGCTCCACCCCACCACTCTGCCAGCAACCACGACTCTGCCAACCACCACCGGCGCGGCGGTGCCTCTCGAGCTCACTGGCCATACGATCGCGTTGATGAGGGCTTAACGAAACCCGCCGGGCAGGGCCCGGAGAGGTGGGAGGACCTGGTGGAGGCAGAGCCGGAGCGTCCGCTGGCTGACCCGCCGGCCACCTGGCAGGAGCACTGGTTCGACCACCGCCAGCTGCTCCGGCTGTACCACAGCGACGAGCACTGCGCGATCTACCTGGACCCCGACGTGCGCCGGGCCGAGGTCCGGTGGCTGCCCCGGTTCATCAACGTGACCTGGCAGTACTCCAAGGCAACCTACGGCGACGCGTTCGGGCCCGACCCGCGCATCTACTCCATCCACCACGCCGGGCGGCACGGCGGCGGCCACGCGGGCTACTACGTCAGCCCGGTCCACGACTACCACAACGTCAGCGACTGCGGGCTGGACACCTGGCGGGAGGGCAACACCCTCGCTCGCGAGCTGCCCGCTCATGAGATCGGGCATTCCGTGGAGAGCGCCAACAACGGCGTCCACGGCTCACCCGCGTATGAGATCTGGGGCGACAGCAAGTGGGCCGAGTTCTACATCTATGACCTCTACACGGCGCTGGGCATGGACCGCGAGGCCAAGGGCGTCTACCGCCGGTTCACCGGCAACACCGACGATTTCCCTCGCCGGGGGACCCGCTGGTTCCGCGACTGGTTCTACCCGCTGTGGCGGGACTGCGGGCAGGCCGAGGTCATGAACAGGTTCTTCCGGGAGCTGGCCCGGCACTTCCCGCGCGACTCCGGCGGCACCTACACGCGGCGGATGAACTGGGGCGAGTACGTCCACTTCACCAGCGGCGCCGCGGCCGCCGACATGAGCGGCCAGGCCGCCCGCGCTTTCGGCTGGCCCCGCGAGTGGGCCGGCCAACTGGAGCACGCCCGCGAGCAGTTCCCCGGCATCACGTACTGAAATACCGGGCCGTTGGCCAATCCAGACAGTAGCCGAGTGCCGGGATTCACCCGGGCCGCGCGTTCGAATCCTGCCGGGTGCGTTTGACCAATTAGGTCCTATTGTTCAGTTAATGCCACGGGATGTTACCGAGCCGCTAACCGAGCCACATCCTGGTTCTGGCGGGCGCGAAGGAGGAGGCGCAGATGCCGACGACACTTTTCGAGCACGACTACCGGGCCATCGTCCCGGACTTCGCCGACGGTGTGCTCAAGCTGTCGATCAATCGGGAGGACCACCTCAACGCCATCAACTATTACGTCCTGGAGGAGTTCATCGACGCCCTCGGCCACGCGGCGCGCCTCGACGAGGTGCGTGTGGTGGCGCTCGCCGGGGTCGGCGACCGGGCGTTCTCGAGCGGCGATGACCTCCGCGACTTCTCGCGGCCCGAGGGGGTCGGTGCTGGCCCCGAGCCCGGCTACTCCCGGACGCCCCACCAGGTACTCGAGATGTCCGTGAGCCAGCTCCCCAAGCCGGTGGTCGCTCTGCTGAAGGGCTACTGCCTGGGCGCCGGCTTTGACCTGGCGCTGGCCTGCGACATCAGGCTGGCCGCCGACAATCTGGCCATGGGCGACCAGCGGCCGAACCGCGCCATCTCGACGCTCGTCGGCGCCTCGTGGTTCTTGCCCCGCATCGTGGGACTTGGCCGGGCCAGCGAGCTGCTGCTGACCGGCCGCCGCTGCGACGCCGCCGAATCGGAGCGGATGGGGATGGTCAACTTCGTCTGGCCGTTGGCCGACTTCGACGGCCAGGCCGACGAGTACTGCCGGAACCTCGCCACGATGCCCACCTACTGTCTCGGCACCAACAAGACGAACGTGCGCTGGGGACTGGAGCATCCGCTCGAGGAGTCCCTGCTGGCCGAGCTCGTCCGCTTGCGCATCAACGCACGGACTCCCGACGCGGCCGAAGGACGGATCTCGTTCCGGGAGCGCCGCGAGCCGGTCTACGACGGGCGCGGTCCTGCGGAGGCGGTGTAGGCCCGGGCCGGACAGCCAGCTGGCCGCAGCCGAGGGCGCTGGCCCGTCTGAGTCTGGCCGGCTGAGAAAGGGGATCTCTGCCCGAGGCGGAGGCTGGCGTGCCCGTCCGGGCCGGGTTTACGATCTTTAGACCGCAGTGATCTGCGGCCCGTTACCTCGCCCGCGTCGGCCGCCGTCGCCGGGTGTGACACGGACTGGCAGGTGACCCTTCGCCTGTTCCCGCCCGAGGGGAATGTCGATGGCGCTCTACATGTACCAGGCCTCCTACACCTCGAAGTCGATGGCGGCTCAGCTCAAGGAGCCGCAAGACCCCCTGGAAGCGATCAGGCCGATACTGGCAGACCTGGGCGCCACGGTCTTGGTGGCTGGCTTTCCGTTTGGCGAGTATGACGTGCTGGTCGTGTATGAGGCATCCGATGACATGACCGCGGCCAGCGTCGCGATGGCAGTTGCCGCCGCGGGTGAGGTCAAGTCGGCCAGGACCACGCGGCTCCTCAGCGGGCAGGAATGGCTCGAGTCGTTGCGCAAACGCAGGATTGTCACCACCCGCAAAGCGCGCTAGCTGAACACCCCGGCGCCAGTTGCCGGAACTTTTATAAAGCGGCGACTCCGGGCGCCTGACCCGGCTGGCCATCCTCGGCAGCCGGTCAGGTCGCGGCCTGGCGCCAGGGCCAGTTTGTGCCCTGGTGGCACCGCTCCAGCAGGAAGGCGATCTCGTCCAGCCGGCCGGGCGCCTGCGGATCGCCTGCGCAGTCCGGGAACTGGCTGGTGCCCGACTCGACGCGCGGCCCGATCGAGGTGGGCTCGGCCGGGGCCTGCCGCGCCGGGTTGTAGGGCATCGGCACGCCGTTAGGGGTCGTGGGGCTGCCGATCGTCTCGGGAAAGAACGGGTCTTCGATCAGGGCCCGGGCGGCGCGGTAGGCAATTCGTCGCGGGTACTGTCCTGTACTTCGTCATTACGTGCTTGCTCCCACCGGGCTCCGATCTGAATGGCCGGGTCGAACTGGCCCGTCCGGCAGAGCCGGTACAGCGTGTCGGTGTGGAGCCCGATCATCCGTGCGGCTTCGGGCACGGTGATGAGGTCGGGCCGAGTCTGGCCGTCCAGGCCGTCATCCGGTTGACTGCCTCGGTTCGGAAAGTCGATCAGCATGGGGATCCCCTCGATTCGCATTGTGGCCATCGCACCAATCAGCGATGGCTCCGGCCCACTCATTGTCCGGACCGACGTCACCCTCAACGTCACCCTGGGCCGGCCGTCGGGAGATTCCAATGTCACCCTGGCGTGCCTCAGATCCATCCCAACGTCACCCTGGCCTGGGCTTAGGACGGAGCAACGTCACCTTTTGTGCCTGAGAGCTGAATTCCCGGTAGCCGGTTTCGGCATGGTGATGTCTGACCCGGGCCGGCCCCGGCCTCTACGGTCGCTGCGGGGCGCCGCCTACGTTGCCGGCCGGCTTCACTGCCGCCTCGACCGGTTCGGCTCCACCAACGGGCTCCGCTCCTCACTCGGCCACCGACTGCGCTTGACCCGGACCCACCCTGGGCAGGCTGGCACTCGCCGCCAAGGTGGAGCGTGTGATGGTCCGCTCCATCCGTGAGAGAACCACGATGCGGCAGGTCCCCCCGGTGGGTCAGATCGAGAGAGGCACCCAGGCGGGCATCGAGCCCGCCACGGCCGCCAGGGCGACTCAGCACATCGGCTCCGCCAAAGCGGTACGGAACATGTCCACACCTGTGCATCATTTGATGCCAACGTCACCCTGAGCGCAATTCCCAGTCGTATCGGGCCAGGAACTCAACCCAGGTGCGAGAGCGGCTCCCCTCGACGTCGAGCCGAGGGGAGCCGCCTACCCGATATGCCGTGGTGGAGCCGATCCAGGGGCTTCGGGTCAGATGCCCTCGGTGCTCACACGGGGCCACGGAGCAGTGACCCCGCCGTCGGGGATCGAGAGAGGCGCCCAGGCGGGCATCGAGCCCGCCAAGGCCGCCTTGATGACACAGCAGATCGACTCAGCGGAAGCGGGACAGATCATGTCCACACAGTTGCATCATCCCGATGACAGCGTCCCCTTCGCCCGGCGCGAGACTCGACTTCGCAGAGCGGTGAGCCCGCCCGAAGGGCGCTGGACTCCCCGAGTGCATGTGTGTGGACATTGAATGTACCGGTCTGGCGGAGCCGAGGGTGACGTTCTCATCGGCGACCATGGCGGGCTCGATGCCCGCCTGGGCGCCGCTTCGTGAGGGAAGCCGATGTCACGGGCCGATCGTTCGGCTGTGAGCGTGCCCTACGAGACCCTCACCGCGCTGCCTTCCGAGATGAGCGAGGCCAGCGACTCGCCACAGCCGGCCAGAAGGGCCGGAGAGGCGAGAGCGGACCCGGGTCAGGGTGGTTGGGTGCCCGTCCCGCCAAGGGGGCCGCTGACGCAATCGTGTCCGGCCGTCTCCGGAGGGGTCGAACGACCCAGAAACGCAGGGCGTCTCAGCCGTCCCCCAATCGCTTTTCGACGGAACTTGGTCGGAGCCGGAACCACGGCCGTCATGCTGGCTGTGACCGTTCTTCTCAGGCGTGAGGGTGACGTTCGTCCGATAGCTACATAGGTGAGGGTGACGTTGAACGGGTGGCGACCTGCGTGAGGGTGACGTTGCTCCAATACTCACCAAGCGAGGGTGACATTGGGGGAGTGGGGACGCGGTCTTCAGGGTGACGTTCGTCCCGTACCCACAGAGGCGAGGGTGACGTTCGGGGTGACGTAGACCCACCGTGGGATCATCTCCCCGGAGGACCGAAGTTGCCGAATTGGCCCGATCTGTCCCAATAACGCGATCGGCCGGTGGAAGTGCCCCCGACCGGCACTTTGATGACACGTCCGTGATCTGCAGCGAATGTGTGGCGGCCGCTCAAAATCATTTGCACTTAGCCGCCTTCCTCCTCCACAATGAGGCCGAAGCTGCGCAATCGCTCCCCACGGAAGGACTCGATCATGGACGACCTCTCATCCCTCCCGCAGGCCGACCAGGATGCAATCGGCGTCACCCTCATGGCCCTGCTGAGCGGATTCCAGGAGCGCAATGCCGACAAGCTGGTGGGCGTGTACAGCGCCGACGCCGACTGGGTCAATGCATTCGGGAGCGTCAAGCGGGGAGCGGACGAGATCGTTGAGTATCTCAGGGGCCTATTTGGGGACGACAACTTCAACGCTGGCTCACTGAAGGCGCCGCCTGACACAACCTTCCGGGTTCTCACCCCCGAGGTTCTCCTGGTAAACGCCCATCTACAGGTCGAGGGCCAGAAGTTGGTCGGCGGGGGTGAGATTGAGGTTCGTGACAACCATTCGCTACGTGTTCTTCAGCGCCAGCCTGATGGCTCGTGGCTCATTGTGTCGGAGATGTACAACGATGCCAACCAGGAGCGCACCTACGAAGGCCATTCGTGAGTGTGTGCCCCTGATCGCCGGGTAGAGGTGCATAATTGTCTTCTCCCGTGATGCGCAACCCAGCCCTTGAACCCCTAGATGATCTGATCGGGGAATGGTCCCTGACGCTGACCAACGCCTGGTTTCTCGAGTCTCTAGATGTCGAACAACACGGCAGCGCCCGCGCCCGATGGCTCGGTGATGCGTTCATCGAGTTAGAAGCGAACCTCGAAGGAGAGCCACTTTGGCATTTCGTGTTCGGGAGGTCGGACGCGAACGGCGAGCTCTTGGCGCTGTATCACGACCCGAGGCCGACCTCTCGAGTATTCAGAGCGACGTTTGTAGCGAAGACCCTGACTTTGCTTCGACAGGATCCGGATTTCCATCAACGCTTCATTGCCACGGTCACGCCAGCACGGATCGAGGGCCACTGGGACGCGTCCGACGATGCCGGCGCAAACTGGCGCAAGGATTTTGACGTGATCCTCAAAAGACCATGATCCCTGTTGCGATGCGGATCTGGAATCCCACGCGACTAGCCCCGATCGCCGGATGGGTGGGGCGTTCGTACTCGCATCCTTCACTTGTGAATCGCTACGATTTCCCCATGCCAGGGGCAGGACAGCAGGCGACCTTTTACGGTGATCGCGCCGAACACGAACTGCTCGCCTGGTCGTGGGTCGAGAGCGAGCTGCTGCGATCCGGTACCTACTGGGTCGTCGCACGATCCAGTGGACACCCACATCCTCGCCCCGTGTGGGGAATCTGGAACGAAGACCGGCTCTATTTGAGCATCGGGACCCCGGCACTCCGGCAGGCAATCGCCGATGACCCGGTGATCACTGCCCACCTCGAAAGCGGCACCGAAGTAGTCATCGTTGAAGGTAAAGTCACGGGTTCCAGCATCGACGCAGACGTCGTGGCGGCATACGACAAGAAGTACGAATGGTCCTACGACGTCGCCGAGTACGGTCCCCTCAATGTGGTAACGCCATCGAAGATCTTGGCGTGGCAGGCAGCAGGATGGGCTGGTCGTGAGAGCTTCCAGCGTTCCGGCACGTGGAAGTTCTCTGGTTGAATGCACAGACAGGGGTGTCACCGAACGCCGGCTCGGCGGCGCTGTCCACCGTGGCCGACCGGCACATTGGGAATGGTCCTGGCGATCAGTTGAACCCGCTGATTCCCTTCCCGACGAGCACAAATCCGATCACCAGGATAAGCACGGCCATAACGGTGGCGTTGTTGGCCTTCAACCAGTCGTTCAACGAATCGAGGATGGCTCTGGCCTTGTCACCCAAGGTCAGATTGAGGATGACCGGCAGGGCGACGGTGCTGATGGCAATGACGATGACCACGATCATCGCCACCACCTTGTCTCCGGTTGTCGTCGCCCCCTGAACGATGGCCACGCCCGCACCCACCAGGAGGAGCAGGTTCTTCGGATTTGCGGCCGACAGCAGTAGCCCCAGCCCACCAGACTTGATTGGCGTGATGCTCTCAATGGAGGTGAGCCACCTAGGCAGCGTCGGCTCCACGTCACGGCGTGGGCGTTTGCGCCAATCTCTGAGGCCGACGAGAAGCAGCAGGGCACCCAGGCCGATCTTGATCCAGGAGACGGCGGTAGACGGTCCTGAGGATGATTCGAGCGTGGACGTGCCAGCCACGGCAACCACCACAAAGAGGACCAAGGCCACCCCTACCACCCAGCCCACGAGAAATGAGGTGCTGTTCGGACCTGACCGCTTGGACAGCAACATCAAGATGATGGCGATGATCGGGACCGGGCTGATGGCCACCCCGATGGCTAAGGGAATTGCGTCTCCGATTGCCTGTCCCAATGTGCACCTCCGATCTTTCGTGTCCAGTGGTACCAGATGACCCCCACCGAGGACCTTCCGTTGAACCACCGGAGATTAGACGCATAATCTCGTTTGGCACCCAGATATTATGAGGAGGGCCAGTGACTAACGCCGAACTGCCAGGAAGACTGGGATCTGTCGAGATGGATGGTGAGCTACCTCGCCGATCCTCACTGGGCCCGATCTTTGACGAACTCGACTATCAGATGGCGACCCAGGCTTACCTCTGGGCGCTGCCCTTGGTGTCCTACGCCCAGTGGCATCGAGTACATCGGGACGTATTCGGGGCCACGAATCTCGATCTGGTCCGCTACGTCAGTTACAAAGATCGGCTGGGACTGATTACTGCCAACGCCACCACGCCTTACATCCTCAACTTCATCGACCTGAACCAGACGGGACCACTGGTGATCGAGTTACCACCCGGACCTACCGCTGGCGGAGTGTCGGATTTCTGGCAGCGTGAGATCGGAAGTCTGGGCGAGATGGGCCCTGACAAGGGACAGGGCGGGAAACATCTCGTCGTACCTCCTGGCCAAGACGCGCCAGATGCCGACGACTTCCACGTCCTTCGGTCGACCGGCATGAACATCATGTTCGGGTTTCGTACCCTCGACCCCGACCCCATTCGGGCCCAGGCACTCGTAGAGGGCGTTCGGATCTATCCCTATGAGCAGCGGGCGCAGCCCCCGACGACTCGCATCATCTCTCCTGACGGTCGACCCTGGAGCGGAGACCAACCCGGTGGCCTGGCCTACTGGGAATGCCTGCATGACATCTATCAGTCCGAGGTTGTCGACGAACGGGACCGCTTCTACATGGCCATGCTGCGTCAACTCGGGATCGAGAAGGGCAAGCCGTTCACTCCCGACAGTCGCCTCCGTGGGATTTTGGAGAGCGGTGCCGCGGCAGGGGAGCTGATGGCCAAGGCGAACACCTTCGCCAAGCGATTTGAAGGTGTCCGCTACTGGCCTGATCGGCAATGGGAACTGCTCCTGGTTCTCGACAAGTCTTCTCAGCGGTCTGACAACTACGACCAGCTTTTGGAGCGTGCGTCGTGGTTCTACGAGGCGGTCAGCTTTTCAGAGGCAATGAAGAGTCAGACGCCGGGGCTTGGCCAGGCCTATCTGGGCACGTACTCCGACCCGGACGGGAACTGGCTGGACGGCGGTAAGAACTACTCCCTGCACGTCCCTGCCAACGTACCCGCCAAGCTGTTCTGGTCAGCAACCGTGTACGACGCTGGGACTCGTTGTCTCATCGACAATGAACAGGGCCGAGGTGACCGGGGATCAAGGGACACCGATCTCGAAGCGAACCTTGATGGATCAGTCGACCTATTCTTCGGGCCCACTGAACCACCGAACCACGGTTCGAACTGGATCCAGACCATCCCGCATCGGCACTGGTTTTCTTACTTCCGCTTCTACGGTCCGCTAGAGCCCTACTTCGACAGGTCGTGGAAGCTGGGCGACATCACCCTGGGCTAACGAACAGCTACCTACTCCGGCCAATTCCCCGAACGCTCCGGGTCGACGGCGCAATCGACCGGTTCCAACTGCAACCACGCGGCATAACCCCGGGATTTTGCCTTTCAGCTTGCGGACGATCTGTCCGGTCCGCCTGTGCCCTCTTGCATGAAGGCGCTCACTGCATCGGCCACTTGGTCATAGACGACCGGTGATGTCGATCCGTAGGTTTCTCCCAGGTGGACCAGAGTCACTTTCGTCTGGGAGTGCAACCCGGCGCACCAGATGCTGACTGAGTCACGGGTCAGCACGGGCTGCAGATCGGCCAACATGTCCGTGAGGGCGAGCCCGACCGCCTCACTGAACTCCAGGTCAACGATGACCACTCGGGGCCGACGGTCAGCCACCAAGGCAACGATCTCGTCGCGGAGGGCCTTTACGTTTCCAAAGAAGAGCTGTCCGTCCGGCCGGACGATCAGAAGGCCTTCGATCTCTTCGGCATCGTTGTGCCGGGAGATGTCGACATATCGGTCGCCGGTAGGAGTGGCCATGTATCCGAGCACTGCCGTCTTGATGTTGGCCGCCCACCAGACATAGAGCACCAGCGAGAGGATGACGGCCATCAGCAGGCCGGGCAGCAGATCAAAGATCAGCACCCCAAGTAGGGCAGTCATGGCTACGGCGAAGCCACTCCGCTGGAGCCGCCAGTACCGTCCCAGTTCGGAGACCCGGAAGAAGCTGCGGACGGCAACGATCACGATGGCCCCGAGCACCGCCTCTGGTAGGGCTGTGAACAGCGGAGTGAGAAAAGCTCCGGTCAATAGCACCATCCCCGCAGCGACTAGGGAGGCCAGCGCGGTCTGGCTTCCGGCCCCATCAGCCGCCGCCGTGCGCGAGGCGCTACCCGAGACGGCGAACCCCTGGAAGAGCCCCGCTCCGAGATTGGCTACCCCCATGGCCAGCAGCTCGTGGTCGGCATTGACCTCATAGCCGTGGGTAGCGGCGAAGCGGGCCGAAATTGAGTAGCTCTCGGCGAAGACCACCAGCGCCACTCCGAAGGCCCCGGTAGCCATGAGCCCGATGTCGTGGAAGCTGACCGAAGGGATGGCCGGATGCGGGATGGCTCGGGGAATGTGGCCGACTACCGCCACTCCGTGCTGGTCGAGGTGGAGGACGGCCGAGATAGCGATTCCTCCTACCAGCACGATGAGGGAGGACGGCAGACGGGGAGCGAACCGCTCACAACCAACCAACACCATGAGGGTTGCGGCTGCTACCACGATGGTCGAGAGGCTTGATTCATTCAGCTGACGAACGAGATCCCACAGCCGCTGGAAGAAATCCCCATCCCCGGCCGGGATGCCGAACAGCTTGGGTAGCTGGCGGATCACGATGATCATGGCCATGCCGAACAGGAAGCCGGTCAAGGCCGGCTCGGCCAGGAAGTTCTGGATGAAACCCAGCTTGGCGATCCCCGCCGCCAACAGTATGGCCCCTGCCATCAGCGCCACTGTGGCCGATAGCGGAACGGCCTGGGCTGGATCGGTGGTCACGGCAGCCACGGCAGCTGCTGACAAAATGGCCGCCGCCGAGGTGGCCCCCACGACGAGCTGTTTGGACGTCCCGAAAACGGCGTAGGTGGTGAGGGCCACGGGTGCGGCGTAGAAGGCGTACTGCGGGGGCACCCCGGCGATCTGGGCATAGGCCACCGACTCGGGAACGATGATGGCCCAAGCCGTAGCTGCGCCGAGCAGGTCGCCGCGTAACAGGCCGCGCTGGTAGTTGGGGAGCCAGACGAGGAGAGGCAGCCAACGCCGGCACCACGATGTCGGTCGGGTCATCTCCACGGCAACCTGTACCTCCATTGTCGGATCCCATCGACCCTATGGCTCCGGGCCAAGCAGAGGGAAGAACGCTGAGGAAACGTAGCCGTCAGGCAACCTCAGGTAACGGCTCCAAGCCCTCTCCGGCGCACCGCAGAGTGTTCTCCACCGAGCACGCTCGGGAGGGTGGCACCAAGATCGTTCTTCGGCGACTGCGGGGGGTGAATCCCGTCGACATCGACCGCAGCTATATGCGGGCTGCGGTCGCTCTGCGCCGAGTGGATCGAGAGATTAGGCCAAAACAGCTCCTGGGTCGGTTAGCTCGGCTGCTTTGCGGCTGAGGCGCAGGCAGGGGCGTTGTCCTAGTAAAAGATCCCGAAATAGCGCAGTCCTCTGTCGTCTATTGTCGGCGCCCCCCATCATCGGCCCAGCTCATGTCACATATTGCCGTCAGCTATCAACTGATTTGGGTATATAGAGGAGATTCACACGGCTGAGGTCGGAGGTTCGAGTCCTCTAGCGCCCACCAGAAAGTCCAGGTCAGACGCCATATCCGGCTGTCGGGCCAATGGCGTCTGGAGAAGGCTCCACAAGGCGTAAGTGTGAAAACCAGTGGCAGCCGACCGGGGACCATCCGTGAACGGACGCCGGGACACTGGGAGCTGCGGGTGCCGTCCTTCTTGCTCTGCCCGTAGAGGGGTCTTTGCCGCTTTCCTGCGACATCGCTAGCGCGCGACGTAAGCCGAACCCAGGCCGCTCAGTCGCTGTGGCAATGTATGAGTCGTGCGCGCTCTCCTTTCGGATGACTCATTGGGGACGTTCTAGTGACACCGAAAGAGTGCGGTTGAATCAACCTTCGACCAGGTGCCCCTTTGGATCGATGAGTTGTCCTTTCGGCCAGGACCGCCGTGGTTGTCCATGGGAACGCGGGCTCTACGCGACGAACCACTGCTCATCGAAGATGATCTGCACTCGCTCTATCTGGCCGAAAAGAAATGGCTCTTCGCCAACGCACGCGAGGTTGTATCCGTGGGCTTGCCCGAAGCTGCCGAGGCGGCTGCGGAAGCGGCCGAACTGGTTTCGTCAGGGCTAAGCGGCCCGAACCCAATCGGCAACTTCCGCCCGCTCGAGGTCGCCGCCCTGCAAGTTCAAGAGGATCTGATCGTAATGATTCGATCAGAAGACACCTGGCGGTTCGGTGCCGGTGTCGTCTGCTTTCCATCGCATTGGGTACCGGGTGAGAAGCTTGGACTACCTATCACCGATGTGCATGAACCCGTACCCCACTACAACGAGGAGTTGGCTCAGCGTGTCGATCGCTTTCTTGACCATCTTGCACCGGGAAAGAACGCGTGGCGTCGAAACTGGGTGATTCACGCCAGCCCACAACTGCACGTCCCACGCCCACCAGCTGCTTGATGGCCCCGTTCAACCGCGAGATCTTTGGTTGCGAAGCGAAAGGCAGGTTCTGTGGGCGCTCCCAGCCACTGGCGGAATTCTTTTCACGATCCGCACTCAACAGTTTCCTTTGAGGGCCTTAGTTACGCGGCCTGACGTGGCTTCGTCGATGGCCTCGAGTCTGCGATCGGCCCCAGATTCGCTGCGCGCATATCGCAGACAGGATGCCTTCAGTCTGGATGACGTCATCGATTTGCTCGAGACATGGGCTGAATAAACATGCTTCGTATCGGCGCGAAGTCTTACGACTCAGACGAGCCCCGTCAGATTGCTCCAACCTCGACCGACCGCTGGTAGGTCGAACTCGACAGGTGGGTCAGTCTCGAAGCAACTGACCGTCGACTGTCACCTCGGTACGGTCAGGGTAGAAGGACAACATCCCTCTCACTTCGGCGGCCTGAGCCGTCGGAGTCTCGTAGCTCCACACGATGCCGTCATAGGTCTCTCCGTCGATGTCGAGAGACCAATACGATGCCTCACCCTTGAACGGACAATTGGTATGGAACGTCGTGGGCCTCAGGAGATCCATCTGCACGTCGTCTGGCGGCAGGTAGTAGCGCGCGGGCAACCCGGTCTCATCGAGCTTCATGGCCCGGTCGGTGTCGGCGAGCAGCCGGCCACCAAGCCGGACTTCCACATGAACGGCGGTTGGGACAATGCTGATCGTGTGGCCTGGCGTCATAAGCCTCTCAACGGCTCCGGCGACATCGCTATTCCTTACTTCGGTTGGCTCTGGAATCTCATGCCAGTCAAAGTGGATCAATCCGCCGACCGGGACGGCGCCGAAGCCTCATCTATGGGGTGGCATTGCGAAGCTGTGGGATCAGTCGCTTCTCATCCCTCTGCGTGTCCAGGACCGACTTCATGGCGGACAAGGCCCCAGGAGCGTCTGCAGCCCGATTGTGGCGTTCCTCCGGGTCGGCGGTCAGGTTATGCAGCTCCCACTCAGGTTCTGCGGCGGCAGGCAGGAACGGGTTCGGTGCCATCCCCTGATTGGCGTACCAGTCGTCCAGCCGCTCGTAGTAGTGGTTCAGCTTCCACAGCTCAGATTCCCCGCCGCCGCCGGTGGGCAATGATGTGATGACCGACTCGATGTTGATCGGTGGAGTCACCGGCTCGAAAGGCTTGCCGTTCAGGATGTTCACCTGGGTGACTCCTCGGGTGACATCGTCCTCGGTCATGAAGTAGATCGGCGACTCGATGGAGGGTGCTTCCGTCGTCCCCAACACAACACCGCTCAGGTCACGGCCAGGCAGCGGATGGGCCTCGTCGTGATGTGCAGCCACCCCTGTGGCCGCCTCCTCGATGTCGACACCGGCCAGCCCCAAGAGTGTGGGGATCAGGTCGACGTGACTGGTGGGAACGTTCATGCCCTCGCCACCGGCAGCGATGCCTGGTCCGGCTATCAACAGGGGTACCCGGGTGGCTTCGTCGAAGGCGTTGCACCACTTCTGGATCAGACCGCCATGCGCTCCAAGCAGGTCACCGTGGTCCGATGTGAACACGACCATGGTGTCCTCCGCCATGCCAGAGGCTTCCAGTGCGCCGAGGATCCTGCCGATCGCCTGATCGACCAGCTTCATCAGGTAGTAGTAGAGCCGGCGGTAACCGAGGTCGGTGGCCGTCTCGAAGATCATCTGCGGCCATGCCGCCTTGAACGCCTCCTGGCAGGCCGGACGACCGGTGAACGGATCAGATTGGGACGGCGCTTCGGAGATCTCCGGCACCGTGTCATCGGGCGGGCCGAACTTCAGGATCTGCTCCCACCCGAATCCCGAGAAGGCGATGTCGTGAGGGTTCACGAATGAGGCCACAGTCAGCCACGGTCCGTCTCCTTGGCTGCGGCAAGTTCGCCGAACAGCTCCACGACCTGCTCGGCGAAAACGCCATCTCGAATCGTTCCACTGTCGGACCTGGCGGCACCGTGCGGTTCACGACCGATCCATCCGGAGAAGCCGAATGGATCGAGCCGGTCAGCCTTGCGGTAGGCGGCCACGGCATCCTTGATGGGCTTGCCGTCGTCGTCTGACGCCTTCAGTCCTTCGTGGGTTCCGGGAATCATGAGGTCGGCGAACGAAATGTGCCATTTCCCCCGGTAGTGGGTCTGGTAGCCGCCGGCCCGGAACCAGTCGCCGAGTGTGGGCACAGAGTTCGGATCCAGCCAGTTCATTCCGGGGTCGGAGCTCTGCTTAGCGGTGCCGTCCGTCGAGTTCACCCCATGGAGCGAGGGGTACTGGCCCGTGAACAGCGTCGCCCGGCTTGGGGTGCAGGCCGTCGATCCGGCGTAATGGCGATGAAACTCCAGGCCGCGTTGCCTGATGGATTCCCGAGCGGTCAACTGCTCCCTGCGGAAGGTCGTGACCCCGTCCGTCTCGTAGGGAGGGGGATAACGCTCCTCGTCGGTCATGATGAGCAGGATGTTGGGTCGGGCCATAGCCATATCGAATCAGATTTGGCCCGGGGCAGGCGTCACACCATTGGGGTGATTCCTCTCTCCGATCGGTCGTGGCTGAGGTGGCATCGGTATCTTCCATGACCTTGAGGGCTACACGCCAGTAGGAGAGGTCCCCGGACGCAATGACAAGAGCCGTGGAGCGCCACGACGATTGGCTCAGGCTGTCAGTCCAAGGGCTTCCGGGCACGACACAGTCCTCCGTGCCACACTGGGGACAGGCGGCCGACGGGCCGCCCGGGGGAGGATCTGTCATGGGAAATGTCCGCTATGGCGCTCGGCCGGTGGAGACGCAGTCCAACCGGGAGGTCGAGGCAACCCGTAGCCCAATCTGGTCCAAGGCGGTAACCGTCGTGTTCCGCACCGACCCGGAGGCCATCGCCGCCGTCCTGCCGCGGCCGCTCGTGCCCGCTGCCCCGACGGCCCGGCTCCGCGTCGCCGTGGTCGACATGGGGACCGGCCTGGCGACCTTTGGCGCCGGCTGGTTCGGCGTCCGGGCCCGGCACGGCGACGTCGAGGGTGAGTACGCCCTGTTCATGCCGATGAGCACCGAGCAGGCCACCACCGGCGGACGCGAGACGTTCGGTGAGCCGAAGAAGATCGCCCAGCTCCACCTGGACATCGAAGGCGACGCGCTCGCCGCCGGCGTGTCCCGGATGGGATCCAAAGTGGTCGAGGTGTCCGGCACCCTCGGGCCTGAAGGAGCCCGGCTACGAGATCGACAAGCTCGACTTCTACTTCAAGCTGCTACCCAACCCCTCCGGCGCCGGGCTCGACTCGGACCCGGCCCTCGTCTACTGCCGACGCCACGAGACGGCCCGGGTGGTCCGACCGGTGAACGGTGAGTGCAAGCTTCTCGAGGCGCCGCTCGATCCGATCGCCGACTTTCCGGTCGAGGAGGTCCTCTCCTTCGAGTACGCCGAGATCTCCTCGTCGCAGGCCGGCGAGATCGTGGAGTTCGTGCCAGCCGAATGGCTGATTCCATTCGCCCATCAACGCTACGACGACTTGAGCGTTCTGGGGGCCAATCGATGAGCGAGGCCCCGAGCCATGACGTCCCCACCTCGGCCACCGACCACTACATCGTGGTCTCGGCCGACGGCCATGCCGGACTGGCCTGCGAGGACTACCGCCCCTACCTCGACAGCAAGTACTTTCCGGCCTTCGAGGGGTACCTGGCCGAGCGGGCCAGCCACCGCGAAGAGGCGCTGGCCTTCAACTACGACTACATCATGGGCTGGGAGACCGACAACGAGGAGGGCTTGAAGGGCGCCTACGACCCGTCGGTCCGGGACAAGGAGCTCGACTCGGACGGGGTGGCCGCCGACGTGCTCTTCGCCGACGCCGACGCCGTCACCGGCCAGGCTTCACCTCCGTTCGGCGCCGGCCTGTTCGCCGGGGCCATCGCCGACCCCGAGTTGGCCTTCGCCGGGGCGCACGCCCACAACCGATTCCTGGCCGAGATGTGCTCGCACTCGCCGCACCGCAGGGGCGGGATCGCACTCGTGCCCATCACCCACGACATCGACCGGGCCGTCGACGAGATCGAGTGGGTGGCCTCGCAGCCGGGCATCCGGGGCATCATGATCCCGACCATGTGGCGCGACCATCTTCCCTACAACGACGTCGCCTACGACCCGGTGTGGGCGGTCTGCGCCGAGGCCGGCCTCCCCGTCCATACCCACTCGGGCGAGGCCCCGATGGAGGAGTATGGCGACAACACCGGGGTCTACCTGGCCGAGGTGGTTTGGTGGACGGCCCGCCCGGCGTGGCACCTACTGTTCGGCGGCGCTTTCGAGCGCTTTCCCGACCTCAAGTTCGTGGTGACCGAGGCCGCCGCCTACTGGGCCCCGGACCTGATGTGGAAGTGGGATCAGTACATGGGGGGCGGGCATACCACCAAGAAGCTGGCGGCCATGCTCAAGGGGAAGATCTCCAAGCTGCCGTCGGATTACTTCGGCACCAATATCTTCATCGGTGCTTCCACCATGTCGAAGGAGGAGATCCGCCGCCGGTACGTCATCGGGACCGACGTGGTGATGTGGGGGACCGACTACCCGCACCCTGAGGGCACCTGGCCCCACACCGCGGCCAAGTTGCGGGCCGACTTCGCTGAGGTACCGGTCGACGACACCGCCGAGCTGCTCGGACTCACCGCGGCACGGGTCTACGGGTTCGACCTGGATGAGCTCCGTCCCATAGCTGCCCATATCGGCCCTACCCCGGAGTCCCTGGGCCAGGACCACACGCTTCGCAGCGACCCGGCTGAGCGCGCCTCGGCCCGGTGGTGGAAGGCGGAGTACGGGCTGCATACCCCGGGCTGACCACCCGGACCTGTGGCCGACGGGCGTCCCGGGCGAGGCTCTACCAGCTGCGTAGGACCTGGTGGCGGTCGAAGGCGTTGCAGGTCGAGTTGGTCGGGTACTGATCGACCTCGAGCGGCGTGGCCACCTCGGCCACCGTTGGCCCGATTCGGTCGCCCACCGGCCGCAGGGCCTCGAGGTCGAAGCCGTAGACGTTGGCTACCGTGTCCTCCACCATGAGCTTCGTTTCGGCCGGGTCCACCCGACCGAAGGCGGCCCGCAGCGCCAGGGTGCTGAGCGGGTACGACCCCTCGGTGTGGGGGTAGTCCGATCCCCACATGATCCGGTCCACCCCCACCTCGTGACGCACGGCCGATTCGGTGGCCCGCAGGAAGCTCGCCCCCACCCAGACGTTGCGGGCGAAGTACTCGGACGGGGTCATCGACATGCCCTGGGCCGCCACACCGAAGTAGGCCGACTCGGCCGCACCGCCCATGGTCATGCGGCCGTAGAACCAGTCGAGGGTCTCGAGTCCCCGGGGCACCCAGGCCAGTCCCTGCTCGGTGAGTACCACCTTGAGCGCCGGGTGCCGTTCGAATACCCCGGCGAAGATCAGGTGCCACATCGACCGGTGGGAGAACCACGGCAACTCGACCAGCATCATGGCCCGGGCCACTTCGGAGTCGCCGTAGTCGGGTAGCCCGCCGCCCCCATGGATGTTGACCGGCACGCCGAGCTCCTCGCACAGGTCCCACAACGGCTCCCACGCCGGCTCCCACAGGCCGGGGAGGTCGTGGCCGGGCGGCAGGCTGGGCAGCAGGATCCCGCCTGAGGGGTGGAGGGTGGCGGCGGCCCATCGCACCTCGGCCAAGGCATCGTCGATGTCGTTGGCGAAGATTTGGGCCACGCCGGCCCGGCGGCCCGGCACCAGCGAGCAGAAGTCGGCCAGCCAGCGATTGTGAGCCTGGACCCCGGCCCACCGACGTTCGTAATCGGCCGCCGTCGGGGGGAGCGCCAGCAGGCTCCCCTCCTCGAAGAACGGGGGCACAGTGTTCGGGAACAGCACCTCGCCGGCAATGCCGTCGGCATCGTTCTCGGCCAGGCGTCGGTCAGAGTCCCAGCTGCGGTAGGCGGTAGCCGCCTGCAAGTCGGCGTACGGGTTGACGTAGGCGGCGGCCCAGGCGTCGAACTCGTCATGCCAACGGCTCGCCAGGTAGGGCCGGTAGTCGAGGATGTCGCCGCCGGCGTGGGCGTCTGCGCTGATGACCGTATACCGGCTGTCCGGTGTAGCTCTGTGGTCATGGGGTCCCCCTAAGAGTGGTTGGTGGTCCTGGCGCTGTCGTCAGGCCAGTCCGTTGAGGGCGGAAGGTGGCAGAAGACCCTGTGCGATGGCGTCGGCCCTGGCGTGTAACAACGCCCCGGCACGTTCGAGGTCGTGCATGATTACGAACTTTCCGTCCTTGACCCCCTGAACAGCGAAGCGACCGAGCTCGTCGAGGTCAACGGTGTCAGTCGGGCGGCCGGCGGCGGCGAGCGCCGCCTTGAACTCGGCGAACGTCGTGCCCGGGGCGGGCGGGCGCGGGCGCACCCGGGCCAGCTCAGCCGGCCGGTTCCGCTGGGCCTCCCACAGTCCCGTCTCGAGCAGGCCGCCCGACGGGTAGAAGACGGCCGCCGACAGTTTGGTGTCCTGGGCGGCGAACTGGTGGGCCAGGGCCTCGGTCAGGCAGCTGATGGCCGCCTTGGACGAGGCGTAGACCGAGGCGTAGGGCACCGGAGCGATCCCGCCGTCGCCCGATGACGTGGTGACGACCACTCCCTCCTCGCCCGAGGCGATCATCCGCGGCACGAAGGCCAGGATCCCGTTGGCGGTGCCGAACACGTTGACCCCGAAGCACCACCGCCAGTCGTTGGGCTCCTGCTCCCATGGGTTACCGCCGCCACCCGAGGTCACACCGGCGTTGTTCCACAACACATGGCACGCCCCGAACCGGTCGAAGACGGCGTCGGCCAATCGCTCGACCGAAGTGGGATCGGACACGTCCGTCACGATCCCGGTCAGGTCGCCACGGCCGCTGAGCTCTGCGACCGTGGCCTCGAGCACCGGCGCCTCGATGTCGGCGATCACCACGCCACAGCCCTCGTCGAGCAGCGCCCTAGCGATCCCGCGCCCGATGCCGGCTGCGCCGCCGGTGACCACGGCCACCTTGCCTGACAGGTCGTCCATGTCATCCCCCCGGAGACTCGCCCGGGCATTCCCAGGCGCTCCGCCAATGGTGGCACGATATGCGACCCGTCATGAAGTTTCGTTGGGCCGCCGTCGATGACGGCCGGTTCCGGGGGCGTGGTCCGAAGGAGACCCCGAGGCGCTTGCAGTAGTTAGCACTTGACCGGGGCCGATCATCCGCATCGGCCGTGGGGCGTGTTGCGCCGTCGGGTCAGTTGGCCTCGTGCGATTACCGGAGCGACATTCAGGTGTCGGGCGCGTCCGTATGCAAACGGACCCGAACCTCTGACGGATCCACGCCGAGAGCGCGCAAAAGGATCGCCGCAGGATCTGGCGGTTGGAGCATGAGAATCTGGGCCAGTACCTGCTGCGCTGTGACATAGGCCTTCCGGCGGTTGGGCTTGACCGCTTCCTGAAGCGCTTTCTTTGCCGCCGGCGTGGGGCGGAGGCGACTCGTTTGCGCCACGTCTCTGATCCGCGGCTTCTTCGGCACGGCGCGCATCGGCAGCGGGGGAGCGTTGGTCCCGGACCCCAGGCCCAGGGCGCCCAGGGCTTCGTGATCGAGTGAATCAAGGGCCTGGCGAGCTTGGCTCAGGCTCACGCCCAACACGACCTCGATCGAGGGATCCTCGAACAAGGCGAGCAAGAGGTGATCGGTCCCCGTTCGGCGATCACCTCGGCGGCGAGCCTCCTCACTGGCCCGCAAGTAGACGGCCCAGACGTGGAGCACCTCTTGGACATTGGATTCGCTGGTCATGATGACCCCTTGTTGTATTTGGTATGCACGGATTGGCGGGTGACGCCCAGGGCGTCTCCGATCTGCTGCCACGACCAGCCATGTTCCCGGGCTGCCGCCACCTGGTTCGCTTCGACCCTCTCCGCCAGGCGATGCAGCGCCAACGAGGCCCGAAGTCCAATGGTGGGGTCATCCGACGAAAGATTCAGGCTGAGCTCGTCCATGTCCATGGTTGTCAGTATGAACTGACACTGCCAGGGTGTCAACCCAAACTGACGCATCAGACCGCCCCACAGGAGGGCCAGACAGGCATCGACCAGTTGTTTGGGCATCGGCAACTCGCCGTCCAGGGTCGGCCACGACGGCCGGTACCTCTCGTGCGCTACCCGTCACCAAGGGCATCCGACGCAACGTTGCGGATGCGTTCGGGATCCCCAATGATGTCAACTTCGACGACCTTCTCATTGACGACGGTGAAGGCCATCACGCCGTGTGGCTGCCCATCGAGTGTGATGACGACACCGGCAGCGCCGTTTATCACCACCGGAATGAGCACCGCCGCCGGATTGGCACCGAGACGCGCTTGGCGAGCGACAGCCACTGCACCACGGACGATCGTGGACGCAGCGGGACGACTTGGCCCGAAGTCGGCCCGCAAGACGACGTCAGGGTGGAGCACGGCGACCAGTGCGTCGAAGTCGCCACTGCGGGCTGCCAAGAAGAACGCATCGACAACCGTGCGTTGGCGAGCGAGGTTGGAATCAGGGATCTCGGCGCCTCTGACCCGGTGCCGCGCCCTGCTCGCCAGCTGCCTGGCCGCGGTGGGAGATCGATCGACCATGGGAGCGATCTCCTCGAATGGCAGATCGAACATGTCATGGAGTACGAAGGCCAGGCGCTCGGCAGGAGTCAGGGCGTCCAGTACGACCAGGAGAGCCAGACCGACCGAGTCGGCAAGTAGCGCCTCGCCCTCCGGCCCAAGCTGCTCGGACGGGCTGATGACTGGATCGGGCAGATGCACCTCGAGGTGCTCCTCGCGTCGGACATTGCGTGTCCGGAGCATGTTCAAACAGACGCGGGCGACGATCGTCGTCAGCCATCCGCCGAAGTTCTCGATGTCGTTCGTCTCGGACCGGCTGACTCGAACCCAGGCATCCTGGACCGCATCATCGGCCTCGGCGAGGGAGCCCAGCATCCGATAGGCAACGGCTCGAAGCTGTGCCCTCTGCGCTTCAAAACGCTCCGCCAGCTTGTCGTTCGCATCCATCACTCACATCCTCGTTCAAAGTGGATCGCCGCAAACGACCCCGCGGCAATCACCAATGTGACAACGATGGGTGGGACCCCGACGTCAGCCCCACTGGCCGGGCGTGTAGTCGCCAGCGGGCTGGCGGGTGATGGCATTGAGGCGGTTGTAGAGGTTGATGAGAGCGATGAGGCAAACCAGCGCACCGAGCTGGCCGTCGTCGAAGTGCTCGGCCGCCTTCTCCCAGACCTCGTCGTGGACAGCGCCGCCATCGGCAACTCGGGTTCCCTGCTCCGTCAGCTCGAGCGCAGCCCTCTCGGCTTCCGTGAAGACGGTGGCCTCCCGCCAGGCGGCGACAAGGTTGATTCGCACCATGCTTTCTCCGGCCTGCCCGGCTTCCTTGGTATGCATGTCGAGGCAGACGCCGCAGCCGTTGATCTGGCTGGCTCGAATCTTGACCAGTTCCTGGATCGCTGGTGGCAAGGTCGAGCCAGATACCACTGCCCCTGCTGAGTTGATGTATTTGGTGAATGGTCCGGCAACCTCATTGCTGTAGAAATCGAGTCGAGCATCCATTCAGGTCTCCTTAGATGTTGGGCCTTCTCATGACTATGACCCCGCAGGACAGCACGATGTGACAGGGAGGATCGATCACGGTTCTGCCTCCCGCAATTGGGGATGTTCGAACGGGTCTCGGCCGATGGACCCTGGTCTGTCCTTCTGGCCGGTTCCGGCCCGCATCGGCCGGCGTTGCGCATCGTTGGGTGACTGAACAAGCACTCGGCGTGATCATCACGCCGCACACGCGTTGCAACGGGTTCACGCAAGACAAGTCAATGTTGGGGCCGGCGATTCCCAGAAGGCAGTGGGATCAGTCCGCTGTTATGGTCGGCCCTGCGTAACAGGCGATCGAGGGGGATTCGTGAGTGAACTATCTGGTGGAGCCCGTGGGCAGTCTCGATCACCGAAGCGGCGGAGGCGCACCACCGGCACCGCTCTGACCGCCTGTGCCGCCGTGATGGTGTTGGCAACCTTTCTCGTCCCCACCGGCGCGGCATCGGCGGGTGGACTTGCCCGGACATACCGAGCGGCTGCAACAGAAGCATCGACCGGTACGGTGACCGGAACGGTGACTGTCACCGGTGCCCCGAAGGGCTACCAGCCACTGCTCACCGCAGTTGGTGGTTGCCGGAGCGGGTCATTCGCCCTATGTGCCACCCCTCAGCTAGGGCTCGCCAGCGGTGGTCCCTATACGTTGACCCTGACTGCCGGAAACTGGAACCTCCAGGGTTTCTATCTTCTCGGGTCAGGAGGCGGTTCCTTCTTGGGAGCACCGAAGACCGTGGCGGTGCAGGCAGGTGAGACCGAGACCGTCGACTTCACGGTGGCGTACCAGAAGACCGGATCGGTCAAAGGAAGCGTCACGGTGACCAAGGTCCCCGTGGGCACGGGCATCTGGGGCAAGACCGCTGAGGCCTGCCCGTCGTACGCCCCCAACCCCAACGAGGTCAGCGCCGACATTGTGTGCGCCACGGGTGGCGGCTCGGGCAACTATTCCTTCCCCACACTGTCGCCGGGTACATGGATCCTCTATCCGACTTATGAGACCGAGTTCGGCCAGTCGTTCGGTAAGGCTGTTTCGGTCTCGGTGGTCTCGGGCAGCACCCGAACGGTGAACCTGACAACGCCGTTGTTGCCTCCCCCCGGAGGCATCGTTTCGGGCTCGGTCAAGGTGTCATCGTTTCCGGCCAGCTCCGGTGATCTCGTCGGCGTGCTGGCCTGCAAGGGCTCGACCGTTTCCTACAGCTGCGCGGGCCTCAAGGAGAATCCGGTCAGCACCAACGGGGCGTCCTACGGGTTGCCTCTGGACAGCGGAACATGGACGTTGGCGGCGTTCTACGAGCCGGAGCCCTATGGCGGTCTGCAGTACGGCCCGGCAAGGACGGTTCATGTGGTGGCGGGGAAGATCATGACGCTCCCGCTCACCATGGTGTTCAAGCAGCCGGGTGCTGTGGGTGGGAAAGTAACGATCTCCGGCCTGCCGGACGGCATCAATATCCTCAACTATTCCGTTCTGGCCTGCCCAGCGGGATCTCCCTTCGATGGCAACCCCTTGGATCCCGAGTGCGCCGGCGAGACGTCAGGCGTGATCACCAGCCCCTTGCTCGGTGAGCTGGGCGCCAACACGAAGATACGTGGTGGGCCAGTCTGTCCGGGCCGCCAGCTCGTCGACTTCGGGGGCCTACTCGATGCCACTCCCAGCGGGGAGCTGGCTGCTTTATCCCGGGTATTCGAGCGGATTCGGACCGATAGTCAGCACCAGCGGCACCCCTGTCACCGTGGCGGTCGACAAGACGTCGACGGGGAACTTGACGCTGGCCTACAAGACACCCACCGACGGGTTGATCTCGGGTACGACCAGCTTGATCGACGCGCCGACCGTGATAGGGGAGCTGGGTCTGGGAGGTGTTGCGGGCGTGGAGGCGTGTCCCTCTCCCACATCGACGTCGCCAAGCGAGACCTGCTCCAACGTCACGATGAGTATCGGTCCGAAGCGGTGACTACCAACTGGCGGTTCCCGCCGGGACATGGTGGATATCGGAGCTCTACTGGGACTTCCTCCCCCTGGGTAGTGGGACGGGTACGAGCGATCCGATAGCCGGTGGCCCTCCGCAGAAGGTCACCGTGACCGCGGGAACTTCGTATGTGGTGAACCTGAGCGCCAAGTACGGGGTCGAGTGACGTAACGAAGTCGCCTTCCGCCGGTGGTGCCGCGTCAGTGCCGACCACAGCCGTCGGCACTGTTCACTTGAGGCTGTACTGCCGGCCCGCCCACTCGAAGAGCACCAGCGTTTGTCCTTCGAACGCTCGATGGTGTCCGTGCGCCTGTACAGATGTCGCTGGCCATCGGTCATGATCACCTCGAGCTCGAACGTGTCGGGCTCCAGCAGCTCCCGCCTTCCATCGGAAGGACCACCGGCCAGTTGCGCCCACTCTCGCTCACTGTTACCGACGGCAGCGTCCATGAGCGTTCAGTGTGCCACTGAACGTTCATGTGACGCTGGTGTGACGATGTTGGCGCCATCGGCGTACATCTTCGGAGCTATGGGCGATGGATGTTCCGACGTGCCGTACCGGGCCCCCACACCCTTTGGCATGTTCTCCGGTTACTGACGCTGGTTCCGGTGGTGTTCGCGGAGAATTCAGGCTCTGCTGTCGTGCCGTTCACCGATGAGCTGATAAACCGGGATCACACTCCAGACGCCGGTTTTGAGACAAGGGCTGATGAGGGAACGACATGACTCGAGTCAAGGCAGCCGCCACGAGCCGCTTGGTCCCGATCCGATACATATCGGTGCGGGATATGCGAATGGTTCGGGTACGGCCCCACCGATTCACTCTCGAATGGGTGCTGGACGAGCAGCCCACCTCGGGTTGGATCGAGAGATTTCAAAGTGCGATCGTGGCCATGGTCGGTCCCGAGCGACGTGTCAGCAGGGCCTATGGACTACCGATCGTCCTCCAGGAGGCCAAGATTTTGTGGGCGGTGGGTGTCGCCGATGTTTCCTCCGCCATCCCGTTTGTCGAAATGTCCGTGGCCCATGCCAATGCCGCCGCGCAGAACCGGAAGAGTGCGGAAGACAAACAGGTCGGCCAGACGGGTCGCCGGGACACCTGCCATCCATCGGTGGTCCCGAAGTCGGAATCGTCGCTACCGGAGTTCACCGGGTCGGTAGTGCCCATTCGAGCCGGCGCCGAGGCCGTCGGAGCCAAGTGGCCACGGACGCTCAGAAGGCGGACAGGGCAGGGTGAGAACGGGGAGGGCCCCCTGGCCGGCTGACGCCCGAAATGTTCCGTTTCGGTAGGGCCCGACCGCCCAAGAGGATTGGACCCGGTACCAACCTGAGGTCCTTCCCGCCTATTCCGGTGACTCAGGCCCGGGCGGCGTCGGCGTGGGCATTGATGAGCATGGCCAATGATGAGGTGACGCGCTCGGCGGTGGGCAGGTGGAGTCCTTCATTGGGACCGTGGGCGTTGGAGTCCGGCCCGAGTACCCCGAGGGCCAGGATCTCGGCCTTGGGGAACCGTGCCGCCAACCAGCCCATGAAGGGGATAGTGCCGCCCTCGCCCAATTCTCCCGAGGGCGGGCCGAAGCACATCTCCGAGGCACGGTCGAGGGCCTCGGCCAGCCACGACGCTCGTGGCGGTGCCGCCCAGCCGCCTGCTGCCTGTCCTTCGTTCCACTCCACTGTGGCCCCGTAGGGTGGATCCTCGGTCAGCGCCCGGGCCACGACGGCCGAGGCCAGGTCGGCACGGACCGTGGGGGGCAGGCGGATCACCAGCTTTACCGAGGTCGATGGTCGGAGTACGGCCCCGGCATCGGCCGTGGGAGGAAGGCCGTCTGCTCCGACGACCGCCACCGAACCCTTCCAGGCCGTTCGGATTGCCTGCTCGGCGTTGGTCTCGCCCTGGAGGCGAAGGCCCGGCACCACGGGGAACGGAGTTCCGTCCAGGCCGGCCTGGTGCCGGGCGTCGGACAACTCCTCGGCCGCCAGTACTGCCGATGCGGGCGGGTCCACCTGAAGCTCGGTGGGGAGGAGGTCGCCGGTGTTGGGATCTTCGAGTCGGTCGAGAAGCAGCCGGAGGATCCGGAACGACGATGGCACCACGGCGCCGGCTGACCCGCTGTGCACTCCGTGTTCGAGGACCCGGACCGTCAGGGTCCCGGCCAGGGCCCCTCGCAGTGAGGTGGTCACCCACAATCGCTCATAGGTGGCGCACCCCGAGTCCAGGGCCACTACCACCTCGGGCGCCCCGATCTGCTGGTCGAGGTGGGCCAGGACCGCTGGCAGATGGGGACTCCCGCTCTCCTCCGAGCCCTCGGCGATGATCACGCACCGGGCATGCCGGCCTCCGCCTGCCCGGATCGAGGCCAGAGCCAAGAGGGCCGAAGGCAGGGCGTACCCGTCGTCGGCGACGCCCCGGGCGTAGAGCCAGTCGCCCTCGAGCACCGGCGTCCATGGTCCCCGGCCCTCGGTCCACCCCTCGAAGGGTGGTTGCTTGTCGTAGTGGCCGTAGATCAGGACGGTGCCGGTCGCTTCGGGGTCCGTGGCCGGCACCTCCACCACCACCGTGGGGGTCAGCCCGGCGATCCGGACCACCTCAACCGTGGCTCCGTCCAGCGGTTGGGCTCGGGCCCAGGTGGCCAGGAGCTCGGCCGCTTCCTCCAGTCGACCGTTCGCCTCCCACTCCGAGTCGTACGCCGGAGACAGGCTCGGGATCTTGGCGTATTCGACCAGTAGGGGGACGATGTCGGACGGCCATCGTTCACGGACATGGGAGAGGGTCTCAGCGGTCTGCAGTCCGTTCGTCATGGGATGGGATCCTACGGCCAGCCGGCCCAGTCGGGCGGCCCCACCCCACGAGCGGCGGGGGGACTCACAGCCAGCGGCGACCGGGTTGTCGGCACCCGTTGCATCGTTCGTCAAACGCTAACGGTCAAGTCACTTCCCTAACCCTCTAGTTGAGGCTTGATCTGAGGTAGAGGTAGAGGTACGGAGGCGCCATCAGACCGACGGGCATTCCCAGTCGATTCGGCGACCGGCCACCGGGATGTTGGGGTCGGCAGGCCCGCCGGACGGCCGCAACGAAACTAGCGGCGTGACCCCGGGGTCCGGGCCCGGTGACGACACGGCCCGGGGCCCTCGGAATGGATCGGCGGGCTGTGGCGGGCGAACCACCGAAGTCGGCGAGGCATCCCCCAATCGAGAAGGTGGACACGCCAATATGGCCACCGACAGCACCGAGGCGAGGAGGGAGACGAACGGTGAGAGAGCCGAGCAGAACCACGTGCCATCGCTGCGGGAGGTCCTGCGCCGTGCGCTATGGGGACACCTGCCGCAAATGTCGGGCCGGACAGGTGAAGCAGCGGTCGCGCTGACCTGAGCAGGACGGCCCCGGGCCGGGTTGGCCGAGGCTTTCGAGGGGGCGGAGCAGAAGCGGTTGTCGGCCGGGGCTCGGATCAGTAGCGTGAGGCCGTCCGACTCGAGGCGACAGGGGAAGCCCACGATGGGAACAGCAGAGGACGCGGAACGTGTCGTGAGGGACCTGTGCGATGGGTTCGCCAAGCACGATGCCGGCGCTCTGCGCCAGTACTTCACCGACGACGTCGTCTACCACAACATCCCCATGGATCCGGCGGTGGGGATCGACGAGACGATCGCCTTCATCGAAGGGTTCTTCGCCATGTGCGACGGCATGGTCATCGAAACGCTTCATCTGGCGGTTCGGGGCGACGTGGTCCTCACCGAACGGGTGGACACCTTTACCGTCGGGGAGGTGGTGGCCGACCTGCCGGTCATGGGCACCTTCGAGATCCGTGACGGCAAGATCTGCGCCTGGCGCGACTATTTCGACCTGACCCAGATCACCAACATGCTGTCCGGAGGTTCCTGACGGTCAGTCCTGCCGGACCCGGGCCCTTCCGGCCTCGGTATCCACCGGCGCGCCAGCCGTTTCGGGAATGATTGGTGACCGGGTGCCGGGGGGCACCAGAGCAAGGAGTCCACGTGTTCGATTCACGCAAGCTGATCGCCGAGTTCGTCGGAACGGCCATCTTGGTCTTTGTGGCGGTGGGAACGGCCACCCTCTCGTTCGGGTTCAAGTTGTTCGGCAGCCAGCTTCTCGGCCGGTACGGTCACGACGGCCCTGGCTTTCGGTCTGGTGCTGATGGCCCTGGTCTACGCCATCGGGCCGATCTCGGGTTGTCACGTGAACCCGGCGGTCTCGCTCGGATTCGTGGTGGCCGGCCGGATGACGGTTACCGAAGCCCTGGGGTACTGGGTGGCCCAGATCGCCGGAGGCATCGCCGGGGCCTACGCCCTGTGGGCGGTATTCACCGGCTCCCCCGGATATTCCAAGAGCGTGCAGGGACTCGGCGCCGACGGCTACGGCAGTGCGTCGAAGATCCACCTCAGCGTCGGGAGCGCCTTCGCCGTCGAGGCCATCCTCACCTTCATCTTCGTCATGGTGATCCTGTTCGCCACCTCCAAGGTGGCCCGGGAGGCTCTGGCCGGACTGGCCATCGGGGTGGCCCTGGTGTTCGTGCATCTGGTCGGGATCGGCCTCACCGGCACCGGGGTCAACCCGGCCCGCAGCCTGGGCCCGGCCCTGGTGGTCGGAGGGTTGGCGCTCCATCAGGTGTGGCTGTTCATTGTGGCCCCGCTGGTCGGGGGCTTCGTGGCCGCCATGTTCTATGGATTGATGACCCGGAACGAGACCATGGACGTGCCGGCTGACGCCATTCCACCGGACGACGACCTGGGCAACTGATCTCCGTTACCATCTCGGGCACCTCGACCGAGGGGGACGATGGACAGGATCGATCGGCGAACGTTTCTCACCACCGGGGTGAAGGCTGGCGCGGCTCTGGCCGCGGTCGGTCTGGTCTCCGATGCGGTGGTGCAGGGTGTGACCGCGGGCGCCTCAACCGCTCGGGGAGGATCCTCGACAGCACCGGGGCCGCCGATCGGGCTGAGCACGACGGGTGTGGCCGGTTCGGCCGGTCCGGTCGGGGTCGACCCCGACGACGTGCAGTTCGCCTGGCAGGTGGCCGACGGTCGGCGGGGGGCGGTCCAGGGTGCATACCGGGTCGTGGTGTCGGGCCCGGACGGTTCGGCTTCCACGGTGTGGGACTCGTCAGAGGTGCACTCGGCGCAGCAGGCCTTCGTGCCCTACGGCGGACCGCCGCTGGCCGCCGACACCAGCTACCGGTGGACGGTCAGGACGGCGGACGCCCACGGCGTCTGGAGTGAGCCCAGCGACCCCGCCACCTTCGCCACCGGGTTGCGCCCGAAGGACTGGACCGCTCTGTGGGTCAGACCGGGGCCCGCCGACCCCGGTCTCGAGGACTATACCTATGTGCGCACGGTTCGAACCCTTCCGGCCGGGACCATCACCCGGGCCACGGCGTTCGTGGCCGCCGCCCATAAGTACCGGCTGTGGGTCAACGGCACCCAACTGGACTCCGGTCCGAGCTTCTGCTTTCCCGATGAGCAGTACTACCAGGCCACCGATGTCACCTCGGCGGTGAGGGCGGGCCGGTCCAACGCCTTCGGCGTCCTCCACCACTGGTACGGCCCGGGGCGTGGCCGTCCCACCTCGGCTCCGGGCCTCCTGGCCCAGGTCACCGTGCACTACGCCGGGGGCCGGGTGGTGACCATCGGTTCCGACGGCTCGTGGCGTTCGGCCCGCGCCGAGTGGCTCCCCGCTCCGCAGCGAAACAGCGATGCCGGGGACTTCGTGGAGTGGATCGACGCCCGTCTGTCCCCGATCGGGTGGTCGGAACCGGACTTCGACGACTCCGGCTGGACGCCGACGGCGGTCCGGGGGCCGGTGGGAACCGAACCGTTCACCACCCTGTACGCCCAACGGACCCGGATCGACGAGCAGGAGGTGGGCGCAGTCTCCCTGTGGACCCTGCCCACCGGTTCGGTAGTGGCCGACTTCGGAAAGATCTACGCCGGTAGGCCCACCGTGGCCTTCCGCTCCGGCGTGGACGGCCGGACCGTTCCCCTGCACGTCGGGTACACCCTCGACCCTGACGGCGCCGCCTCCACCACCCACAACACCCAGGGCACCGATCTGTCCTTCAGCTACATCCAGCGCGCCGGCGCCCAGTCGTTCGTGCCCTACACCTACCTGGGCTTCCGCTACCTGCAGATCGACAATCCCGGCGAGCCCATCGCCCGCGACCAGGTGACCCTGTTGACCCGCCACGCCACGGTGCCCGACGTGGCCCCGGCCACCTTCGCGTCCTCGGAGCCGATGCTCGACGCGGTATGGGACATGTGCGCCCACTCGGCGCTCTACACCTCCCAAGAGCAGTTCATCGACACCCCGACCCGGGAGAAGGGCCAGTTCCTGTGGGACGCCTCCAACGAGTCCCAGACCGTGATGCGCACGTTCCGCGACCACAACCTGAGTTGGCAGGGCCTACGCGACCAGGCCCGGGCCCAGGCCCGCTACTGGCCCACCACCGGACAGGTCAACGAGATCTACCCCAACGACGACGGGGCCCAGAACTACCCGCTGTTCACCGCCGTCTATCCCGAGTGGGTGTGGCGCTACTACCTGTCCACCGGCGACCGGGCCACCCTGGCCACCCTCTATCCGACCCTGATCCTCCTGTCGGAGTACTTGATCGGCATCGAGGACCCGTCGACCGGGCTGATCTCGGGGCAGCCCATGTCGACCAACGGCGACATGCAGTACGGCTACGACTACAGCACCAACGCCGACACCACCTTGAACATCCTGGCCGTCAACGCCTTCCGCCGGATCGCCGCTACGGCCTCCCTCCTCGGTGAGATGTCGGTGGCCACCGTCCAGCTGCAACGCGCCACAGCCCTGGAGGCCGCCGTCAACCGCCTGGTGGTGAACGCCCAGGGGATCTACGTCGACGGGCTGCGAACCGACGGGCAGCAGAGCGCGGTGGCCTCACAGTTGGCCAACGTGGTGGCTCTGGCCTACGACGTGGTCCCGGCCGACCGTATCCCGACGGTGGCCGCCCACGTGGCCTCGCTCGACATCTCCGTGGCGCCGGACCACGGGATGGAGCTGCTGCGGGCGCTGCACGCCGGGGGACGGACCGCCGATGTGGTGCGGCTCCTCACCGATACCTCGTTCCCCGGTTGGGCCTTCATCATCAAGGATGGTGGCACCTTCACCTGGGAGACCTGGACCCCGAGTGACCTCATCGGGGACAGCATGTCCCACGGTTGGGGCTCCTCGGCCCTGGTCGCCATGCAAGAGGTGCTCCTCGGGGCGGTTCCGGTACCAGCACCCGCCACCGGACCCCCCACCCGGGTGACCATCACTGCTCCGGCCGCGGGGCTCCGTCACGCTTCGGGGACCTTCCCGACGCCGGCAGGGGAGTACTCGGTGGCCTGGCGGACGTCGACGACCGGCACCGAGCTGTCGATCACCGTTCCGGCCAACGCCGGGGCCGAGGTCAACCTGCCGGGGGCCTCGGTCTCGCGGGTGACCGAAGGCGGTGTGCCGGTGGCGCGGGCCCCGGGCGTCGACGTGGTGAGCACGGGGCCGGGCTCGGTGATGGTGTCGGTGGGGGCGGGACGTTACGACTTCACGGTGGTCGAGCACTGAGCCGGGGACCGGCGCTCATCGGCCCACCGGAAGCTGGCGCACCACGTTGGCCTGGCTGTCGCTGTAGATGAGGGCGCCGTCGGTCGACAGGGTCAGCCCGGCCGGCTGCAGCAGGCGGGTCTGGATCCAGCTGGTGCCGTCCCGGAGGCCTCCGGTGCCCATGGCTCCCGCCGCCGTGTACAGGTTGTCGGCCGTGACCTTCTTGCCCAGGAGGGTGGTGGTGACGGCCGGGACCACCCGGATGGCGTGCATGGCCCCATCGGCGATGGACAGGTTGCCCTGGCTGTCGACGGCCAGAGCGGTGGGGAAGTTGAGCTCGGCGGTCTCGCCTACCGCCGACAACCCGTCCACCAGGTACGGCCCGTAGGAGCCCTCACCGGCCACCGTGCCCAGGTGATCGGCGACCACGGTCACCCCGTAGTACCGGCCGGTGGTGGCGGCCAGGAGGCGGATGGATCTGCTCCCCTGGTCGGCGAAGAGCACGTTCCCCCCGGAGTCCACCGCCAGGGCGCCGGGGTCCCAGAGCTGGGCCGAGCGGGCCGGCCCGCTGGCGCCGCCGGACCCGCAGATCCCGGTGCCGGCCACCGTATAGATACGGCCCGACACCACACTGACTCCGTACCTCGTCCCCGTGGAGGCGGCCACCAGGCGCAGGCGGCAGTTGGCGGTGTCGGCGATGAGCAGGTCGCCGGTGGGGTCCACCGCCAACCCCGACGGATCGTCGAGCACGCCGTGGGGAGCCGGGCCGCCGTCGCCTCCGTATCCCGACACCCCGGTGCCGGCGATGGTGACCAACCGGCCGGCGGTGACCGGTATGCCGAACTGGGTGCCGGTGATGGCCGGCAACTCCACCACCCGGGAGCCGGTGCTGTAGGCGATGAACAGGTCGCCGGCCGGGTCGAGGGCCAGAGCGGTGGGGGCCGGGTTGGGCCTCGATCCGGTGCACGGCCCACCGGCGATGGTGACGATGTCCCCGGCGTGCACGCGGACCCCGAACGAGCGGCCGGTCCTGGCCGGCACCTCCCGGACCCGGCAGTTGCCGGTATCGGCGATGAGGAGGTCACCGGACCGGTCCATCACCACACCACTCGGGGCGTTCAGCTGGGCGTCGGTGGCCGGGCCCCCGTCTCCACCGAACCCGGGGGTGCCGGTGCCGGCCAGGGTGGTGGCCCCGGGGGCGTGGGCGAAGGGATCGCCGGCCAGCCGGACCGGCGTCGGCCGGGGCCGAGGAGCCAGGGGCCGAAGAACAACCGGCCGCGGTGATGGCCAGGACCACCGATGCCGCCAGCAACACTGCCCGCCGCGGCCGACTCACCGTCCCTCGCTGCCGGCGCCTCTACGAGGGCCGGCCGCCGTGTCGCCGTCCATACCCCCATGATGCATCGCCGGGGTGGTGGCTGCCATCGATAGTGCACCGGTGCCGCCGGGGATCAACGGGCGAAGGCGTGCCATCCGAGCCACATCCACGCCACCACCAGGACCACCCGACCGCCGCGCACCGCGGTGATCCGGTGCACCAGGCTGGCCGGCCCGGCGAACCGGCCGCGGGACAGGGCCGTCACCGCCACACCGACCACGGTCAGGGCGCCCAGAAGCGCCCATACCGCCAGGGTCCACTGGCGATCGCTCAACTCACGACCAGATACCAGCCGAGGGCCATCCACGCCGCAAACAACAAGACCTGGCCCCAGCGGGTGGCGTCGGCCATATCCATGAGGGAGCTCAGTGTGGGATGTGCGCTGCGGGGGTCGGAGGTGAAGCAGAACAGCTCCCACCCGATGGCCACCGCGGCCAGGACAGCCCACGCCACAGACCCCGGCGACCGCCGGGCGGGCCGGCCCGGCTCGGTCGGCGGCTCGAATTCGGGACGACCGGGAGCGGATCATCAAGGCCACCACCGCCACCGCCAGAGGGAGGGCCACCACGGCGTCGGCGCCGACGGTGAACGGACGGGTGAACGAAGCCAGGCCGGCGTAGGCCAGCGCCGCCACCACCACGCCGGGGGCCAGCCACGGCCGTCGGTGGGCCAGGAGGCGCGGGCGGGTCAGGGCTCCGTCCTAACCGGAGGCGTCCGCGGGCCAGAACCACTCGGGTTCGTGGCCCCGGGTCTCCGGGAGGAACCACACCAGTCCGCTCACCGCCATGGCCGGGACGAAGGTGATCAGGGCCGCTGGACCGAACCGGTGGCCGGCGTTGGCGATGGCCCCGAACACCACCAGTCCCACCACCGCACCGAGCACCGCTCCGGCCACGTTCCATCCGGCCACCGAGGCCCGCACCGACGTCGGGAACAGTTCGTTGACGAAGGCCCCGGCCGCCGGGGCGATGACCCCCCCGGCGGTGATCCCGCACAGGTACCCCACCACCAGGGCCACACCACTCCCGCTGTAGCAGGCGATGCCCGACAGCCCGATGCCCACCATGGCCCCCATGGCCGTCGGCCGGCGCCCGATCCGATTGGCCAGGCGCACCCCGGCCAACAGCCCGCCGAAGCCCAGGATGCCGGCCCCCACCACCATGGCCGACTCGGCGTACCCGGGGAAGTGCTTGACGTTCTGGGAGTACAAGAAGACGAAGCTGTTGGCCGGCCCGGTGATCACGGCCAGAAAGAACACCAGGGTGGTCACCACCACCAACCGGGCCCGGTAGGGGCGGGCCACCACCCCGAGGACCGGTCGCCGTTGGTGACGGGAGCGCTCGGACACCACGTACCGGTCCGGCTCGGTGACCCAGCGGGCCACGAAGGGGAGACCGATGAGGGGCACCAGGGCCAGCACCAGGATGCCCCGGTACCCGAGGACGTGGCCGGTGGCCCCGTAGAGCACCGCCGTGGCCCCGGCCCCTACGGCGTAACCCGCGGCCACCAGGGCCATGGCCGAGGCCCGCTGGGCCGAAGCGGTCTCCTCGGCCGCCCCCACCTGGGCCACGGCATAGGCCGCCGACAAGAAGGGCCGGCCGAAGGCGAAGATGACCACGAACCACCAGTACCCGGGCCCGATGGCCGAGGCCGCCGTGAGCGCCAGGCCCAGGCCGCAGGCCACCAGCAGTACCCGCCGCCGCCCGATGCGGTCCGCCAGACCGGCCAGGGGCAGCCCGCCCAGGGAGGCCAACCGGATCACCGCCAGTCCCAGGCCCAGCTGGGTCCCCGACAGCCCGGCCTGGTCCGCCAGTGATGAGCCGTTCACCTGGTGGCCGAAGTGGCGGGCCACGTCGCCCAGGGTGGCGGTCAGGCCGAACTGGCCGAAGCCCGCCGCCAGGGCCACGATGCCCAGGCCCACCACGGCGGGGTCGGTCCAGCCGTGCAGTGAGAGCGGGCGGTGGACGGCGGTGTCGGCGTCGGTGGAGCTGGACCGGTCCTCGGGAGTGTCGGCGGTCATCGGGCGCCGAGTGACGGCCGGGTGGCCATGGCCGGCCGGCCGGTGTCGTTCCCGGTCCGGGGGGCCGAACGCCCGGCCTCCCTCCGCCTTCCCGACCAGAAGGGTGCGTCGAGAGCGGTGAACAGCACCAGGGCCACAGCGGCCGCGCTGGCCAGGTACCACGGCCACGGGCCCAGGATCCGCAGGAGGGTCCACTCGCCCGGCGGGGTCCGCAGGAACATGTAATTGGCACCCGTCAGGGCGTCCACCAACCCCACCAGTGCGGTGTAGGCCAGGGTCACGGCGAAGACCCGGGGTACCGCCCGGGGCCGGGGCTTGCACCCCACTCCGGCCACCAGGAACAGGGCGGCGAAGACGATGCCCAGGTGACCGACGGTGTACTGCCAGAAGACCAGATGGGGGAAGCCCACCGAGAGGTCCGGGGTGAGCACGCCCTGGAGGGTGCCCGCCAGACCCCAGAAGTAGGTCAGCTCGACCAGCAGGGGAATGCGCCAGAAGCAGGCCGCGGCGGCGATGAGCACGGCCACGTCGCACAGGGGCAGGGGCAGGGAGGTCTTGGCCGACCAGGTTCCCGCCACGATGAGGCTGACCGTGAAGCTCCCGGCATCGAGAGCCAGCAGGATCCCGACCACCCAGCACACCACGGTGGTCCAGCCCCCGGGCCAGCGCCGGGCCGCCAGGCACGCACCCACGCAGCCACCCAGGCCGACCACCACGGCCAGCCCGTAGGCCAACGGGGTCACAACGGCCACCATTCCTCCAGTCTCCCCGCTCACGGCGGTCCGGTGGTGTCGATGGTCACCGGCGGGATGTGGAGGCCCACGCCGGGGCCACGCTCACACCGGGAACGAGGCGATGCCCGGGAAGCCCAGGGTGGTGTCGAGGAACGGGATGGGGGCCGGAGGGGGAATGGTGTACCGGCTGAAGAACCGCCACATGTACTCGTCGGCGTTGACCAACACGATCCCTCGCCCCACCCCGGCCAGGATCCACTGGCTCTTGGGGCCGGTGTTCAAGGGGCTGCCCGGCCACACGTGCCCGGAGCCGGTGAACCTCCACAGCTCCACCTCGGTGCCGGCTTTACAGCCGGTGTACGTGACCAGGGTGGCGGTCTGCCCGGCCGAGATGGACCCGGGGGCGCCCACGATGGGCTTGGCGTCGTGGGGGGTGGGGGAGCACCCGTCGGCCTTGACCCACTGGTCGATCCCCTCCATCACCGAGAGCCGCAGGCGGGGATGGGCGTTGGGTACGCCGGCCCACTTGGCAATGGGGTCATCCATGCTGTGGAACTCCAGGGTGGGCACCGGACGGCTGGGGTGGATGGTGGGCAGCTCGACCTGGCCCGATACCGAGGCGATGGCGGCCACATGGCCGGACGCCTCGGCGGCCATGGCGTAGGCCATCATCCCTCCGTTGGAGATGCCGGTGACATAGACCCGCCGCAGGTCGACCCGGGTGCGGGAGGCGATGTCCGAGATGACCTTCAACAAGAAGCCGACGTCATTGATGTGGCGGGTGACCGGTAGCCCGCAGCACATGCCGGCATTGAACCCGTACTGGGCCTGCTTGGCCACCGGGTCGGGAGTCAACACCTTGGAGATCCGTGTCCCGTCAGGGTAGGCCACGAGGTAGCCGTTCTGGTCGGCGTTGGGGTCCATCTGGGAGGTGATCTCCTCCAGCCAGTCGTTCTGGGTGGCGCCGGCCAGGTTGAGCACCAGAGGCAGCGACTTGCCGGTGGCCGCGGCCGGAGGGACGTGCAGGCGGTAGTCGCGGGTCATCCCGTCGAACCGGAAGGAGAAGGTGTAGTCGGCCTTCGGGGCCAGAAGCGGATGGGACGCCGTGGTTGCGCCGGCCATCCCGGGAAGCGTCAATCCCGCCGTCACCAGGGTCACCAACACGGCCAGGGCCACCACCGCCACCCGCCACGCCCTGGTGCCCAGGGGCCGCCGCCGCTCGGCGGCTCCGGGCCCGTTCACCGGCGGGCCGTCATTCGGCCGCCTCGGCCAGGGCCTCGGCCAGGGTCGGGTGCACCAGCATGGACTCCACGATGTCTGCCACCCGGAGCTTGCCGGTGACCGCCACGGCCAGCACCGAGATGAGCTCGGATGCGTTCTGACCCACGATGGAACCTCCCAGTACGATCCCGGTGGCCGGGTCGGTGATGATCTTCACGAATCCCCGGGTGTCGTTGTCGATGAGGGCCCGGGCGCTGGCGGCAAAGGGTACCTTGGTCACCCGGATCTTGCGGCCCTCGGCGAAGGCGTCGGCTTCGGCCAGACCCACATCGGCGATCTCGGGCTCGGTGAAGATGGCCGACGGAGCACTGTCGTAGTTGGGATGCCGGTGGGTCACGGTGTGGCCACCGACCACATAGTCCGCCACCTGGCGGCCCTGCATGGAGGCCACCGAGGACAGAGGAAGCTTGCCCGACACGTCACCGGCGGCAAAGACGTGGGGCACATTGGTCTGGCAGTGACGGTTGATGGGCACGTAGCCGGCCCGGTCCACCTCCACGCCGGCCCGGTCGAGCCCGAGGCCCTCCGAGTTGGGGATGGAGCCCACCGCCAGCAGGGCGTGGGAGCCGGTCACCACGCGCCCGTCGTCGCACCGGACGGTGACCCCGTGGTCGGACCGCTCGGCGGCCATGGCCCGGGCCCCCTTCAACAGGTGCACGCCCCGGCGGAAGAAGTCGGACTCCAGCACCGCGGCCACCTCGGGGTCCTTTTGGGGGAGGACCTGTTGCCGGCTGACGATGAGGGTCACCTCGGAGCCCAGTGATGAGAACAGGTGGACGAACTCCACTCCGGTGACGCCGGAGCCGATCACCACCAGGTGGTCAGGTAGGACCTTGGGGGGATAGGCGTCCCGGGTGCACAGGATGCGGTCGGCGTCGAGCACGGCCCAGTCCGGCACCCGGGGCCGGCTCCCGGTGCTGATGAGGATGGCGTCGGCCTCGAAGGTCAGCTCGCCGTCCACGGTCTGGGCCACCACGGTGTGGTCGTCGGCCAGGTGGGCCGATCCCCGGACCAGTTCGACGTTCTGGCTCCTCAGGATGTTCTCGTTGGTCTGCTCCAGCCGGTCGACGATGAGCTGGATCCGTTGGCGCACCATCTCGAGGTCGAGGGATCCCCCGGTACCTTCCACCCCCATGCCGGCGATGCGATGGAGGTAGGACATGGCCCCACCGGTGGCGATCATGGCCTTGGAGGGTATGCAGTCCCACAGGTTGGCCGCCCCACCGACCACGTCCCGTTCGATGAGGATGACCTCGACGCCCTTGCTGGCGGCATGGGTAGCGGCCTGGTTGCCGGCCGGGCCGCCCCCGATGATCACGAACCGCATGCCCCTAACTTAAGACAGGCGGCGGCCTCGGGGAGAGATCAGACCGGCAGACCCGCTTTCGATGCTTCGGTCACCTCGACCAGCCGCCCGGTGGTGACGTCGTAGATGTAGCCGTAGATGGGGATGGCTTTCGGCACCAGTGGATGGGAGCGGATCCGGGTCACGTCGTCGATGACGCTCTGGTGGCTGTCGGCGATGGTGAGCCAGTCGACGTAGGCGGCTTCGGTGGAACCGGGTCCGGCCCCGACATCGTGGAACCCGTCCGGGCCGAGCTGAGCGGTCTCGAGGCTGTGGGCCAGCAGTTGGCGCATGACCTCGTCGGTGAAGAACTCCATCCCGCAGTTGGTGTGGTGGATGACGAACCACTCCCTGGTCCCGAGGAGCTTGTACGAGATCACCAGGGATCGGATGGCGTCGTCGCTGGCCCGGCCGCCGGCATTGCGGATCACGTGGGCGTCGCCCTCGTGGAGACCGGCGTAGGCGGCGGGGTCGAGGCGGGCATCCATACAGGTGAGGATGGCGAACTGTCTGGCCGGGGGCAGGGCCAGCTGGCCCTTGTCGCCAAAGGAGGCGGCGTAGCGGTCGTTGGCCTCGAGTACTTCGTCACGGATGGACATGGGATACCTCGCTTGTTCGGTGGATTACTTGGTCGTCGGTGTGGGGAGCGGGCGGGGGACAGCCGGTGGGTTCTGAGCCCGTACGAACGGGACCCACCGGCTGTCCGACCCCAATTCATAGTATTACCATCGGAATACTAGGCAAACGAATCGAACCGTTGGGCCGAGGCCTGTTGATGGACCCACGGGCCGCCGAATTGGAGACTCGGAGTTGGGGAGTCCGGGACCGGAACCCGGCCCCGGGTGGCTCAGACGACCTTGGTCAGTTCGGGGAAATGGCAGGCCACGGGGTGGCCGCCGCCCCGGTCCACCAGCTCGGGCACCTGTTCGGCACAGACATCCTGGGCCTTCCAGCACCGGGTCCGGAAACGGCACCCGCTGGGCGGGTTCTCGGGGCTGGGCACGTCCCCCTCGAGCACGATATGGGTACGGGACCGTTCCTTGATGGGATCGGGGACGGGAACTGCCGACAGCAGGGCCTGGGTGTAGGGATGCTCAGGCCGGTCGTAGACCTCGGCCCGGGTCCCGATTTCCACGATCCGCCCCAGGTACATGACCGCCACCCGGCTGGAGATGTGTCGCACCACCGACAGGTCGTGGGCAATGAACAAGTAGGCGATCCCCAGCTCCTGCTGGAGCTCTTCGAGGAGGTTGACCACGCCGGCCTGAATGGACACGTCGAGAGCGGAGACCGGTTCGTCCAGCACCAGCAGCTTGGGGTTGAGGACCAGGGCCCGGGCGATGCCGATCCGCTGGCGTTGGCCACCGGAGAACTCGTTGGGGAACCGGGTGGCGAAGCGCGGCTCCAGTCCCACCAGTGACAGGGCCTCACCCACCCGCTGGCGACCCTGTTTGCCCCACTGCCCGTGGATGTGCAGAGGCTCCGCCACCGACTCGCCCACCGGCATACGCGGATCCAGTGAGCCGAAGGGATCCTGAAAGACGATCTGGAGATCGCGGCGGGTCCGGCGGAGCTCGCGCTTCTCCAGCCCGATGAGCTCCCGGCCCTGGAAGCGCACGGACCCCGACGTCGGGATGACCAGCTGGAGCACCGAACGTCCGGTGGTGGTCTTGCCACACCCCGACTCGCCGACCAGCCCCAGGGTCTCACCCTCGTCGAGGTCGAAGGAGACCCCGCATACGGCGTGGATGGTGCCCACATCGTGCTTGATGAAGGAACCACCCCGTTTGGGGTAGTGCTTGACCAGATCGGTGACGGACAGGAGCGGAGAGCCGTCACCGTTCGGGGCCGGTCGTACCGCGGTCGGTGCCGTCTGGGGGTCCGGGGGAGTCACGGCAGGGCGCCCTCGTGGTCAACGGACGAATCCGGGAACATCGACGCCGTGGGCATGGCCGCCACCTCGTCGGCGAAGTGGCAGGCGGACAGGTGGCCGCCGCCCGAGACGTCGTACCGCACCGGTTGGACCTCCTCGCCGACCACGCCGTTGGGGCTGTCCCCGCCGGTCGGTGGACGGAACGTGACCGGGCGGAGCTCGGGCTCCTGTTCGTCGCAGATGGTGGCCCGCATCGGGCAGCGCGGGGCGAAGGGGCAGCCGACCCGGTCCCCGACCATGACCGGCGGAGAGCCGGGGATCTGTCGCAGTCTTTCGGTCCCGTCGCTGTCGACCCGGGGGAGAGAACCGAGTAGCCCGTGGGTGTAGGGCATGGAGGGGGCATAGAAGATCTGTTCCACCGAGCCGATCTCCACCGGCCGTCCGGCGTACATCACCAGCACCCGATCGGCCAGACCGGCGATCACTCCCAGGTCGTGGGTGATCAGCAGCAGCGAGGCCTTGGTCTCGTCGAGCGCCGTCTTGAGGGTGCTCAGCACCTGGGCCTGCACGGTGACGTCGAGCGCAGTGGTCGGTTCGTCGGCCAAAATCACCGTCGGGTCGTTGGCCATGGCCACGGCGATGACCACCCGTTGGCGCATGCCCCCGGAGAACTCGTGGGGATAGTTGTCGACCCGGTTGTCGGCATCGGGGATACCCACCAGCTGCAGCAGGCGGATGGCCTCTTGGCGGGCGGCGTCCTTGGACACGTCCTGGTGGGCCCGCACGGCCTCGGCGATCTGCCAGCCCACCGTATAGACGGGGTTGAGCGAGGTGAGGGGGTCCTGGAACACCATGGCGATGGACTTTCCGCGGATCCCCGACAGCTGCTTCTCCTTGAGGCCCAGTAGCTCCTGGCCCTGGAACCGGATGGATCCGGTGACCTTGGCGTTTTTGGGCAGGAGGCCCATGGCGGCCAGAGCCGTCACCGACTTGCCCGAGCCGGACTCGCCCACGATGCCCAGTACCTCCTCGGGGGCGATGGAGAACGAGATGCCCCGCACGGCGTGGACTTCGCCACTGGCACTGGAGAAGTCGACGTGGAGATCGTCGACGGTGATGGTGGAGTCGGTCACCTCAGGCCCGGACCCGGTTCTTCTTGGGGTCGAGTGCCCGTTGCAGCCCGTCCCCGATGAAGAACACCGCCAAGATCAGCACCAGGAGGAAGACCACCGGGATCACCAACAGCCACCACTCGGTGGTTCCCGAATCCTGGCCGTTGCTGATGAGCAGGCCCAGGGAGACGTTGGGTGGTTGGATGCCCAGGCCCAGAAAGGACAGTGTCGATTCGAGGACGATAGCTGCGGCCACGGTGATGGTGGCGTTCACAATGATCGGACCGATGGCGTTGGGCAGCATGTGCCGCATGATCAGTCGCCGGTCGCTGGCGCCCAGGGCGCGGGAGGCCTCGATGAAGTCCCGCTCCCGCAGGGTCAGGAAGTCGGCCCGGACCAGGCGGGCGATGTAGGTCCATGACAGTGCTCCGATAATGATGGCCAGCCAGAACCAGTTGTTGGTCTCCTTGGCCACGATGTTGGCCAGCACGATGAGCACCACCAGCACCGGGATGACCAGGATGAGATCGACGAACCGCATCAGGGCGGAGTCGACCTTCCCGCCGTAGAAGCCGGCCGGTGCCCCCACGGCCACCCCCAGGACCACCGCCATCACCGCCACCAGCAACGAGATCTCGATGTCCTGGAGGGTCCCCTTCATGACTTGGGCGAACATGTCGCCGCCGATGCTGTTGGTTCCGAAGGGATGGGCCCACGACGGTGGGGAGTTCAAGGTGTTGGTGATGCTCACGTAGGAGTAGTGCCACAGCTGACCGACGACGATGGAGCCGATCAGCAGCAACAAGAAGGTCACCAGGCCGACCATGGCCATGGGGTCGCGCAGGAAGCGCCGTACCACCGTGGCCACCTGGCCCCGGCTGACCCCGCCCTCCAATCCGTACTCGTCGAAGCCCGGGCTCAGGCCGGCGGAGGACTCGTCGAGCACCACCGGCCCCGGCATCACCAGCCCGGCTGTGCGATCCGAGGCCACGCTGCGGGGGAAGATGCCCGGTGGGCCCACGCTGCCCGGCTCGGGCCGGTCGTCGAACCCCGCCGCGATCCCCGGCACCCGCTCCTCAGTCATACCGGATCCTCGGGTCCAAGAAGGCGTAGATGATATCGGCCATCAGGTTGAACAGGATAACGATGACCGCGGTGATCAGCAGGTAGGCCAGGGTGATGTTGATGTCGAGGTTGGTCACGCCGTTCAGGAACCACACGCCGAGCCCCTGCCAACCGAAGACGATCTCCGTAATGACCGCTCCCCCGAGAACGCCGGCGAAGTCCAGGGCGATGACCGTGGTCACCGGGATGAGGGCGTTGCGGAGGACATGGCGCATCAGGACCCGACGGGGTGAGATGCCCTTGGCCCGGGCCAACCTGACGTGGTCGCTGTCGAGGGTGTCGAGGATCGACGACCGTTGGTAGATGGCCCACGAGGAGTAGGTAACCAAGATGAGACAGATGGTGGGCAGGACGGTGTGCCCGGCGTAGTCGGGCAATCGCGACCAGAAGGAGCCGCTGAGGGTGGGGCTCTGGTCGCCGTTGGTGTAGAAGATCGTGCGGTTGAGGTGGAGGTTGATGGGGATGGCCACGAACTGCTTGAGGAGGATGCCGACCACGAAGGTCGGTGCGGCCAGAAAGAGGAAGTTGGTGAAGGTGGCCACGTGGTCGGTGGCCTTGCCTTGGCGCAGGGCGGCGATGACCCCGATGCTGATAGCTAAGAAGATGGACAAGATGGTGGCCAAGATGACCATCCGGAGGGTGACGTAGAGGTGGGCGGTCAGCTGTGGTCCCACCGGCTGGCCCGCCACGGTCGGCCCGAAGTCCCCGTGGATGGCATGGGAGAACCAGATCCAGTAGCGCTGAAACAACGAGTCGTTGAGGTGGAGGAGCTTCTCCCGGGCGATGATGGTCGACTTGGGGGTGTGGGGATTCTCCCGCAGAAGGGCCAGCGGGTTACCCGACTCCGCCACCAGGATGAACACCATGATCGTGGCCAAAAACAACACCACGATGCTGATGGCTAACCGCCTGAGGATATAGGAGATCATGGTTGCCGGGCCCAGTCTGCTTTATCGCCGGACCACCAGAGAGCGGGCGAAATACATGCCCGCTCTCTGGTGACCGAGTAGCGATAGCGCCACCCTAACTGGCCTTGACGCCCCAGTCCTGGCCGTTCCAGGTGATGCCGGTCTCCGAGGTGTTGGGGATGATGTTCCCGTAGGTGTCCGAGAAGGCGAAGAACTGCGGCTTCTGGTAGAGCGGCAAGGTGGCCATGTCGGACCACAGGATCTTGTCGGCGCTGTTGAAGTCGGTCGCCTCCGTGGTCGCTGACAGCGAGGTGGACCCAGCGGCCAGCAATTTGTCCACCTGCGAGTTGGCGTAGTGGATCCAGTTCTGCCCGCAGTTGGCGGCGTTGGTGTACGAGCAGTAGATGGACTGGTTCTCCGTCACGAACGGGCTGGACACCCAGGCGAACTCGGCGATCTGGTAGTCACCATTGGGCAGGTTGGTGCCGAAGAACGTGTTGGCGTCGTAGTTCTGAATGGTGATCTTGATGCCGACGGTCTTCATCTGGGCCTGGAACAGCTGCTCGGTCTGGGCCCGGGTGGTGTTCCCCGAGGTGGACTGGATCTGGAGGGTGAAGTCCTGTCCCTTCTCCGGACCGTAGTTGGGCTGGAAGTACCCGTCAGATCCCTTGGTGAACCCCAGTCCCTTCAGCAGGGACTCGGCCTTGGACGTATTGACGGTGTCGTACTGGGACCCGTTGTCGACGTACTGGGACTGGGTGTTGACGTACATCCGGTTGCCCAGGGGCTTGATGCCCGGGTCGATCTCCCCGATGGTGTGGGCGATGATCTCCGGACGGTTGGTCCCGTAGGCGATGGCCTGGCGTATGGCCAACTTGGCCAGGTACGGGTTGGCCTCGTTGAAGTCGAAGTGCTCGAACTCCAGCCCTGGTGAGGTCACCCGTTGGATGCCGGTGACCTGGGCCGCATTCTGGACGATCGACAGGTTGACAGTGGACGGGTTGATCACCTGGAACTCACCGTTCTGCAGGCCCGGCACCTCGGAGGTGTCGTCGTTGACGAAGGAGAAGACGATCTTGTCGAGCTTGCCCGGCGTCCCCCAGTACTTGGGGTTGCGGACCAGTACCACGGAGCTGTTGGCCGAGTAGCTCTGGATCGAGTACCAGCTACCGGAGATGGTCTGGGTGGGACCGGTGAAGCCGGTGTTCCAGCCGACCACCCGGCCGATGTGTGCCGGCACGATGTCACCGAAGAGGCCCTTCCAGTCGGCGTACGGTGTCGAGAACTTGACCGTCACCGTGTCCCCATTGGGGCACAGCCCGGCGTTCTGGTCGGCCGCCGAACCGGCTTGGCACTTGGCTCCGTCGGGAGGATTGGAGCCGGTCACCGAGGCGATCTGGTTGTACCCGGTGGTGCCGGCCGGCTGGTATGCCTGTTTGCCCACATCGGTGTAGGCCGGGTTCCCGCTCTGGGTCTGCCAGTTGTAGATGAAGTCGTCGGCGTTGATGGGCGTCCCATCCTGCCAGACCGCCTTGGGGTTGATGTTGTAGGTGATGACCTGGGGATTGGTGCTCACCTTGACACTGGTCAGGAGGGAGGTGTTCAGGACCGGCTGGAGGCTCGGAGTTGATGATGTACGCCTGCGGCCAGACCAGGTTCATGATCTCCTGCAGGACGAACTCGTTGGAGGCCGACGTATTGATGTTGAATCCGGCCAGGTCCTCATCGAGGGCCATGGTGGCGGTGCCGCCGGTCTTCACCGAGGCGGTGCTGTTGGCGTTGGTGGTCGGGCTGGACGAGCCGGAGCTGCTACAAGCTGCCAGCAGGATCGCCCCCATGCCGACCATTGTGACCGCAGCCATCCATCTCCGACTTCGTCTCATGCAGGTCTCCCATTCTTTTGGCCGCTCGCAGGCGGCTTCTACCCAATATCGGGGTGTTACAAAACCGTAACGCATTTGTCAAGGTGCGGGGAGCCTTCGGCCACTGCGAAATCAGTCGTCCGCACAGACCCTGGCCATCCAAATCCGTGCCGAGCTACCGGTTTCTCCTTCCGGATCCTGCTCCTGAGCAGGGATGTCGATGCCCATACCACTTCAGGACCGATCCGGTTGGGCGCCCTCTCCACCCCACCAGGAGAAATGTTGCATTTCTGTGAACTGGCAGCTCTTTCGACCCCCGGGCGAGCCAGCGAGGGTCAGACTTCGACGCTGTCCTGCAGGCTCTCGGTGGCCTCCAGATACTCCTCGACCATCGAGAAGACCACGTCTTTGGCCTTGCGCACCGAGGTGGCCCGCCCGATGACCTGGCCACACGGATTGAAGTTCACGTCTTTGGCCTGTTCGGGATAGCGGTGCCCGCGGGACACCGCTTCGATGGCCACCATCATCTGAAGGGGCATGGGCAGCGGGTCCGGCGTGTCCTCGGCCTCCCAGGCATCGGTCCAGTCGTTCTTCAGCATCCGGCACGGCTTGCCGGTGAACGAGCGGGACCGGACCGTGTCCCGGCTCGACGCGGCCAGGTACGTCTCCATCTGCTTGGGCGGGATGTCGGCCTCCTCCACCGTCAGCCACAGGGTGCCCGACCACACCCCCTGGGCCCCGAGGGCCAGTGCCGCGGCCATCTGGCGTCCGCTCCCCACCCCTCCGGCCGCCAGCACCGGGATCGGTGCCACCGCATCGACCACTTCGGGCCACAGGACGATGCTGCCCACGTCGCCGGTGTGTCCGCCACCCTCTGATCCCTGGCAGATGATGAAGTCCAGCCCGGCGGCCTTGTGGTTGAGGGCGTGCTTCACCGAGCCGGCCAGAGCGCCGATCATCAGTCCGGCGCCCTGCACCCGCTCGACCACGTCCGGCGGGGGAGTGCCCAGGGCGTTGGCGATCAGCTTGACATTGGGATGGCGCAGCGCCACCGTCAACAGCCCGGCAGCGTGAGCCGCGGTCCACCCGATCATCCCATTGGAGGAGCGCTCGGCCTCAGGGATCTCCGGCACGCCGTGGTCAGCCAGGATCTTGAGGGCGAACTCTTTGTGCTGGGGCGGAACTAACCCCCGGATCTGGGCCTCCAGCTTGTCGGGGTCCATCTCGTCCATGCCCTCGTACTTGGCCGGGATGACGATGTCCACGCCGTAGGGCCGGTCGCCCACGTGCTCGTCGATCCAGGTCAGCTCGACCTCGAGCTGTTCGGGGGAGAAGCCGATGGCACCGAGTACGCCGATGCCGCCGGCATTGGTCACCGCGGCCACCACATCGCGGCAGTGGGTGAAGGCGAAGATGGGGAACTCGATGCCGAGTTTCCGGCGGATCTCAGTATTCATGGCGTGGCTCCTTGGGTTGCCTGCTGTGTGGTGATCGTCGATCGTTTGTTCCGCTGAGGCCCGTCGGTCAGGCCGACCAGGGCGCACAGTCCGGCTACGGCGAGGTCGTCGCTCACCGCCTCGGGGTCCAGTCGTCGCTGCATGGCCAGTCCGGTCAGCAGTGCTTTGACCAGTACTGCCAGCTCGTCGGGTCCGGTGGCGGGGCGGGAGCCGACGGACGCCGTCCAGCCGTCCAGCTGATGGGCGCTGAACCGGCGGGCCTCCCGGTCGCGCCGGCGGATCACGTCAGCCACCTCCTGGTCGCGGGCGGCCCGCAGCCAGAGCTCGTGCTCCAACAACGCCCAGCGTCCGGAGTCTTCGCCAGGGTTGTCGGACACACTGGACCACACCGCGGCGAGCTGGCCGCGGGGCGTCTCGCTGACGGCCACCTCGGCCAGGAGGACCGTCCGCACCGAGTCCTTCCACGAGTCCAGCAGGGCCAGCAACAGCCCCTGCTTGCTGCCGAAATGGGCGTAGACGGATCCCGAGGTCCGACCGGCAGCCTCTGCCACGGCATCGACCGAGACGGCGTCCACGCCCTGGTCGGCGAAGAGCTCGGCGGCGGCGCTCAGGAGCCGGGCCCGGGTCTCGGCTTTACGTTCCTCTTGGGTCTGGGACATCGCTCTCCGGTAGCCGGAGTTGCGGTGTTCCGGCGGGGAGCACGCTACTTATATCGGATGCGTTATGCAACTGGCGACCCGGTCCGCCAGCGGCCGTTCCCGCTGTGGTGGGGAGCCAACTTCAAAAGCCCAGGTGGTCGGGGACCAGACCCAGGTGGATCTCGGCGGCGTCCATGTAGGTCTTCTCGCCGATGAAGACGTGTTGGGTCCCGGTGTACATGTCGCGGAAGGCCCGCTCCAGCCGGCTCCCTTCGCGGATGGCGGAGGTTCCGGCCGCCAGGTGGGCCCATTGGACGATCTCCCGGCTGGACTCCGTGGCGAAGGTGGCAGCCACCCGGAGGTCGGCCCGCATGGCCGGGGTGAGCTCGTCCCCATCGGCCACGGACCGCTCCACCTCGGCGAAGGTCGTCACCACCAGTAGGCGGGCCGCCTTCCACAGAGCCTCATGATGGGAGAGGTTCCGTTGGAAGGTGGGGCGGTGGGCGATCGACGCGGCATCACCCATGCGCACCTTGGTGGCGGCCAGTTCGGTCACGTCGTCGAGCATGCTCTTGGACACCCCGAGGGCCCACGAGGCGTGTCCGGCCGCGGTGATGGGGATGAGCCCCATCCGGAAGATGGGGGACATGCCCCGATGGGGTTCCCGGGTGAACAGCTCGAAGGTCCGGTGTCGCGGGACGAACACCTCGGTGACGTTGTAGTCGTAGGAGCCGGTGCCTTTGAGGCCCTGGACGTTCCAGTTGTCGGTGAACACGATCTCGTCTCGGGGGATCACCGCCACCAGCAGCGGAGGGATGCCGTCGTCGCCGGTCACCATCTCCCCGCCGACCGTCGGGATGAAACCGGCCGCCACGTACTGGGAGTGGCCGGTCCCCGAGCCGAAGTTCCAGGCCCCGGTGACCCGGTAGCCGTCGTCAAGCGTCTCGCCCAACCCGTTGGGGAAGAACTGTCCCCCCACCGTCACCCGGTTCCCGTGAGCGGTGAAGACCTCGGCGAATCCTTCATCGGGCAGATAGGCCGCGCACGCCGCCGCCGAGGGCAGGTTGGCGATACCGATCCAGCCGAGCGAGCCGTCCTGCCAGGCCATCTCGATCCAGGTCTCGATGACTTCGGCAAAGGTCGGCTCGCTCCCACCGGCCTCCCGGGGATTGCACCAGGTCATCAGGCCGCTGTCCCACAGGGCGCTGACCGTCCGGTCGGTGAGGGTGCGCCGGCTTTCGGATCGCGCCGACTCTTCGGCCACCAGCTGGCGGAGGGTCCGCGCCGCGGCCACGCCTCCGGTGGCGGCACCGAGGTCCTCGGCACTGTCGGCGTCGGTCAGGGATGAGTTGGGCATCGGCGTGCTCCTTGTGATGGTCCTTGCCGCGGTCGGGGCGGGAGTGGGTGTGACGGTGGTGGCGGCGACCAGGTCATGGTGGCCCGGTCACATGCCCAGCAGCTCGAGCAGCCCCACCCGGAGGCCGGCGGTGAAGCCGCCGTCCACCACCAGGGCGTGGCCGGTGATGAACGAGGCGTCGTCCGAGGCCAGGAAGGCGGCCGCCGCGGCGATCTCCGACGGTTGGCCGAACCGGCCCAGCAGGTGCTCGTCGCGCAGCTTCTCCCGGTACAGGTCCATGCCCTCGGAGTCGGTGATCGAGCGGAGCATGGGCGTATCGATGCCCCCGGGGCAGATGCAGTTGACGCGGATGCCACGTCGGCCGTAGTCGATGGCCATGCTCTTGGTGAGCATGACCACGCCGCCCTTGGAGGCGTTGTAGGCACTTCCGCCCTCGGTCCCCTCCAGGCCTTCGATGCTGGCGATGTTGACGATGGATCCGCGTCCCTGGTCCAACATGTGGATGGAGCTGTGCTTGTTGACGATGAAGGTGCCCTTGAGGTTTACGTCGACCACCCGGTCCCACTCCTCGGCGTCGAGCAGGTGCACCGGGCCACCACCGGCCACACCGGCGGCATGCACCAGAATGTCGAGGGTGCCGTGGGTCTCGACCACTCGGGCCAGCGCCGCCTGCACGGCGGGCTCGTCCCGCACATCGAGCTCGTGGTCCACGCCCTCGGCCGCGTCCACAGTCACCACCGTGGCCCCGTCGACCCGCAAACGGTCGGCGCAGGCCGCTCCGATCCCCGACGCCGCGCCCGTCACCACCGCCACTGCTCCGTCGAGTCGACCCATCAGCTCCCCCCTTCAGGTCCCCGGACGTCTGCGAACGTAGGGTTCGCCGTCCCGGTTGGTCAAGGCCGCATAATGGTCAGCGGCCGCCGGGGCGGACGGACCCGCTCAGGTCGGCAGGCCGGTGATCATGTGGTGGCTGACGTCTCCGACCAACTCCACCAGGTACCGACGCTCCACGAACCGCCACCTGCCGTCGGGCCGGTCGAACCGGTCGTGGTAGCGACCGGCCAGGATGGGCTGGAGGGGCAGCCCGGGCACCGCCTGGAGGACGGTCCAGTACGAACGGGCGGACGCCGTGCCGGCCCCGTCGTCGATGTCGAGGATGAGGTTGGTGGTGACGTGCTTGGTGCCCGGCGTCCCGTCGGGGTGCAGCCGGGTGGTGGCGGCGTAGAGGGCCAGAATGGCGTCTCGTCCCGTGAGTAGCGACGGGCTGTCGCCGGCCCCGACCGCGGCATCGGCCAGGAGATCGGCCACACCGCCGAGGTCGCCCAGATCGATGAGCTCGGCGTAGCGGGCGATCAGGTTGCTCAGCTCGGTGCTGGAATCCATGTGAGACCTCCCCGGATGGCCGTCGGGCGGCGCTAGGCGAACGACAGGTCGGCGTCGTCCCAGTAGGCGTAGACCGAGCTGAACAAGCCGTTGTCGTCGGTGGTGAATACCTCGATGCCGTCGATGAGCATGGTGGCACCACCGGTCTGCACGGAGATCTGGAAGTCCACGGCGGCCTGGGCCGAACAGGTGTGGACGGTCTTGGCCGTAAAGGTCCACGAGTCACTGGCGGCGATGCTGTCGGTGAAGAAGGAGGCGATGGCGGCCCGCCCGATGTTGGGAGGATTGCTGGCCGGATCGGCTTGCACCGCGTCCTCGGTGAAGAGGGCGGCGATGGCTTGGGGCTGGCGACCGTTGATGGTGTCCACGTAGATGGCGATCCTGGCCCGGAGTTCGTCGGGTGTCAGCACGACCGTCGCTCCGCCATCTCGCTAGGCGCCGAGCGCATGAACCCCTCCGTCGACGTGGAGGATCTCCCCGGTGGTCATGGGCAACAGGTCCGAGAGGAGGGCCATGCAGGCCCGGGCCACCACGTCGGTGTCGAGGACGTCCCAGCCCAGGGGAGCCCGCTCGGCCCAGGTGTCCTCGAAGGCGCTGAAACCCGGTATCGACTTGGCGGCCATGGTCTTGACCGGCCCCGCCGCCACCAGGTTGACCCTGATCTTTTCGGGGCCCAGGTCCCGGGCCAGGTACCGCGACAGTGACTCCAGGGCCGCCTTGGACACCCCCATCCAGTCGTAGGCCGGCCACGCCACGGTGGCGTCGAAGTCCAGACCCACCACCGAGGCCCCGGGGCGACCGTCCTGGCCTGCCGCCACCAGCAGAGGTCGGAACGCCTCGACCAGGGCCTTCAAGGAGTAGGCCGACACATGCAACGCCACCTGGACCTGTTCCCAGTTGGCCCGGAACATGTCGCCGCCCAGGCACTCGGGCGGGGCGTAGCCGATGGCGTGCAGCAGGCCGTCCATCCGGTCCCACCGCTGCGCCAGTTCAGCCGCCGCCGACGCCAACTGGGCCGGTTCGGCCACATCGATCTCCACCACGCTGGCTTCGTGGGGCAGCTTGCGGGCGGTCCGTCGAGTGAGGGAGAGGCCCCGGCCGGCTCCGCTCAACACCACCTCCGCCCCCTCTTGTTGGGCCGATCGGGCCACGGCGAAGGCCAGCGAGGCATCGGTCAGCACGCCCGTCACCAGGATGCGTTTTCCCTCCAGGAGTCCCATCAACGGGTCAGGCTATCGTCAACCGATCGACCGGCCGGATCGAACGGCTGTGCAAGGGTAGGGGCCATGCGAATCGGAATTCTCGGTGGCACCGGGCCGGCCGGCAGGGGGCTGGCCGTGCGTCTGGCGGCCGCCGGCGGGGAGTTGCTCATCGGGTCGAGGGACGGCGAGCGGGCCGAGGGCATCGCCGCCGAACTGGTGGACGCCTGGCCCAACCACCAGCTGTCGATCGCCGGTGGGCCCAATCAGGCCGCGGCCGACTGCGACCTGGTGGTGCTGGCCACCCCCTGGGACAGTGCCCTCTCCACCGTCCGGGCCCTGGTGCCTCAGCTGGATGGCAAGGTGGTGGTGTCGATGGCCAACGCTCTGGTCAAAGAGGGCCGGGAGTTCCTGGCCCTGCTGCCCCCGAGGGGCTCGGTGGCTGCCACCATCCAGGCCGAACTTCCTGGTTCGTTGGTGTCGGCCTCGTTCCACCACCTGCCGGCGTCGGAGATGGAGAACCTCCAGGCCCCGCTGGTCGCCGATGTCCTGGTGTGCTCCGACCATTCCGAGGCCACCGCGGCCACGGTGGCCCTGGTCGACTCCATCGACGGCCTACGGGGAGTGGACGCCGGAAGCCTGGCCCAGGCCGCCCCCATGGAGGCCTTCACCGCCACGCTGATTACCATCAACATCCGGCACAAGGTCCACGCGGCCGTACAGCTGACCGGTTTCAGGAAACCCTGACCGGGGCAGACCGCCGACCAAGGTGGGGCAGTGGACAGGTGAGTGGACCGGACGGTGGCTGACGATGAGCGGAATGGGACGACCGGCATGGAGGGAGTGAGGCTGTACGACACCGCCCGACGGGAGATCGTTCCCCTGGAGGTGGGTCCGCTGGTCACCATGTACTCGTGCGGGATCACCCCGTACGACTCCGCCCACCTCGGCCATGCCCAGGTCTATCTGACCTTCGACATCCTCCAGCGGCGCCTGCGCGACCTGGGCCACGAGACCCGCTGTGTGCGCAACGTCACCGACGTTGACGACGACATCCTCCGCAAGGCCCGCGAGCTCGGGGTCCACTTCCTCGACCTGGCTGCACAGGAGATAGTCCGGTTCGACTCCGACATGGCCGCCTTGGGCCTGATACCGGCCTGGTCGGAGCCCCGGGCCACCTCGGCCATCGCCGAGATCCTCACCCTGATCGGCTCGGTCCTCGATTCGGGGCATGCCTACCAGGCCGGGGGGGCGGTCTACTTCGACGTCACCACCTTCTCCGCCTTCGGTGAGGTGAGCCACGCCGATCCCGCCTCCATGTTGGCCATGGCCGCCGAGCACGGCGGCAACCCTGACGACCCCAACAAACGCCATCCCCTCGACTTCGTCCTGTGGCAGCCCTCGTTGCCCGACGAGCCGTCATGGGAGTCACGTTGGGGCCCGGGCCGGCCGGGTTGGCACATCGAATGCTCGGCCCTGGCCCTGCGCGAGCTCGGGGAGACCCTGGACGTGCACGGCGGAGGGCCGCGATCTGGTCTTTCCCCACCATGAGTGTGAGACGGCCCAGTCCGAGTCGGTGACCGGTCGACCCTTCGTACGCCACTGGCTCCACGTGGGCCTGGTCGGCCTCGACGGCACCAAGATGTCCAAGTCCCTCGGCAACCTGGTGTTCGTGGGCGACCTGTTGAAGGAGTGGGAGCCCGACATGGTCCGGCTGGCCCTGCTCGACCACCACTACCGACCCGACTGGGAGTGGACCGACGAGGACATGCCCCGGGCCGCGGCACGACTCCAAGTGTGGCGCAACGCTCCCCGTCCGGCCGACGCCGACGGGCCCGGCGGCCGAGAGCGTGACCGATCACGGACTGGAGCTGGTCCGTTCATGCCTCGACGACGACCTCGACACCCCGGGTGCGCTCCGGGCCCTGGACGACGAGGCCCGAGTCGGGCCGTCCGGTCCTCCGGGGGGCCGCCCTCCTGGGCGTTACCCTGTAGGAACCGCTGCGGCTCAGCGCGATGCCGGTCGGCACCTCCCCGGGGGTCGGTCCGGATCAGACCACCCCCACCGTCTCGAGAAAGGCAGACCCATGGCAGCCGTCACCGTTCGACTTCCCGATGGCACGACCAAGGAGTTCGAACCGGGCGCCACCGCCCTGCAGCTGGCCGAGTCGATCGGGCCCCGCCTGGCCAAGGCCGCCGTGGCCGCCACCTTCGATGGGAAGTTGGTGGACCTGAGTGCCGAACTGCCCGACGGAGCAGCCGGCGACGGACGCGCTGGTCACCATCGTCACCGCCGATTCCGATGCCGGTCGCGCCATCCTGCGGCACTCCACGGCCCACACCCTGGCTCAGGCGGTGCTCCGGCTGTGGCCCGGCGCCTACTACGCCATCGGTCCGGTCATCGAGGACGGCTTCTACTACGACTTCGAGCTCCCCGGCGGGGCCCACTTCAGCGACGACGACCTCGGGCGCATCGAAGCCACCATGCGGGAGATCATGGCCGAGGACCAACCGTTCGTTCGGCACGAGCACACCATCGACGAAGGCCTGCTCCTCTTCGAGGACCAGCCCTTCAAGCGGGAGATCATCCAAGCCGTCGGCGACGGACACGATGAGGTCGATGCTGCCGCGGCCAGCGGGACGGACAAGCAGATCTCCACCTACTGGAACTCGCCCACCTTCACCGACCTGTGCCTCGGTCCCCACGTCCCTTCCACCAGCCGATTGGGCCATTTCGCCCTGCAGCGGGTGGCCGGCGCCTACTGGCGTGGCGACGAGAAGCGCCCGCAACTGCAGCGCATCTATGGGACGGCCTGGGAGTCGGACAAAGCCCTGGCCGCCCACCTGCACCGGCTGGAGGAAGCCGAACGGCGCGACCACCGCAAGCTCGGCGCCGAGCTGGACCTGTTCTCGTTTCCCGAAGAGATCGGATCGGGATTGGCGGTGTTCCACCCCAAAGGCGGCACGGTCCGCCGCCTGATGGAGGAGTACTCACGCCAACGCCATGAGGCGTCGGGCTACGACTTCGTGTACTCGCCCCACATCACCAAATCCGAGTTGTTCGAGACCTCGGGCCACCTGGACTGGTTCGCCGAGGGCATGTACCCGCCCATGGAGCTGGACGGGGGAACCCAGTACTACCTCAAGCCGATGAACTGCCCCTTCCACATCCTCATTGTGAAGAGCCGGCAGCGGTCCTACCGCGAGTTCCCCATCCGCCTCTTCGAGTTCGGATCGGTCTACCGGTACGAGAAGTCCGGTGTGGTCCACGGGTTGACCAGGGTCCGGGGCATGACCCAGGACGACGCCCACATCTTCTGCACCCGCGAGCAGATGGCCGGGGAGCTCCACTCCACCTTGACCTTCGTCCTCTCGTTGCTGCGGGACTTCGGCCTGGAGGACTTCTACCTCGAGCTGTCCACCCGACCGGAGGGCAAAGCCGTCGGGACCACCGAGGAGTGGGACGAAGCCACCGAGGCCCTGCGTAAGGCGGCCCTGGCCATGGACCTCGAACTGGTCATCGACGAGGGCGGCGGAGCGTTCTACGGGCCGAAGATCTCGGTGCAGGCCAAAGACGCCATCGGCCGCACCCACCAGATGTCCACCATCCAACTGGACTTCCAGGAGCCCCAGCGCTTCGAGATGGAGTACATCGGGGCCGACAACGGCCGTCATCGGCCGGTCATGATCCACCGGGCCCTGTTCGGATCCGTCGAGCGGTTCTTCGCCATCCTCCTCGAGCACTATGCGGGAGCCCTGCCTACCTGGCTGTCGCCGGAGCAGGTCCGGGTCCTGCCGGTTCGCAACGACCATGAGGAGTACGCCCACAAGGTGGCCGACCGGCTTCGGGCCGCCGGGGCCCGGGTCGATGTGGATCCGGCCGACGAGCCCCTCAAAGCCCGGGTGGGCAAGGCCAAAGTGCTCAAGATCCCCTACATCCTGGTGGTGGGGGACGACGACGTGACCTCCGGCACCGTGGGCGTCAACACCCGGGGCAGCAACCAGCCCAAGCGCGGCGTGGAGCTGGCGTCGTTCACCGAGGAGTTCGAACGCGAGGTGGCCGAGCGTCGGATCCCCGAGTCGCGGTGACCCTCGAGCACCTGTGGGCTGGATGGAGAAGCCAGTACGTAACGTCGGCGTCCACCCCGGACCCGGGTTCGGAGTCGGCGGGGCCCGCGGACACTCCGGGCGACGATCCGGCCCACTGTGTCTTCTGTCGGATCGCGGCCAGTGGCCCTCCGTCATCGGAGAACGGTGTGCTCTGGGTGGGAGCCCACACGCTGGCCGTGCTCAACGCCTACCCCTACGCCAGTGGCCACCTGATGGTCATGCCCATCCGCCACGTCCGCTCCCTCGGCGACCTCACCGAGGGCGAGGCGTCGGAGCTGTGGTCAGCGCTCAGGCTGGGAGCCGCGGCCCTGGAGGAGGCCTATTCGCCCGAGGGAATCAACCTGGGGGCCAACCTGGGCCGGGCCGCCGGGGCCGGCATCCCCCGGCACCTCCATCTCCACGCCGTGCCCCGATGGGTCGGGGACACCAATTTCATGACCACGGTGGCCAACACCAGGGTGCTACCCGAAGCGCTGGATGCCAGCTGGGACCGGCTCCACCGCGTGTGGTCGGCGTGAACCGACCGGTGGCGAACTGTTGGGGGCCAGGAATCGACCGTGGGTATCCGGTGTTCCACCCGGCGATGGGAACGTGGGATTGCACATGCAGGTGAAAGAGCTGGGCCATCTGGTCCTGTACGTGAGGGACGTCCAGAAGTCCGCCGAGTTCTACGGAAAGGTACTGGGCTGGGAGGCCGCCTTCCCGGTGACCATGGGCGTGCCGGCCGCGGCCTTCTCTTCGGGCCGCACCCACCATGAGTTGCTCCTCATCGAAGTGGGGGAGGGGGCGGCCCGCCAGCCCCAGGGCCGTCGGTTGGGCCTCTACCACTTCGGCCTCAAGGTGGGTGACACCGACGACGAACTGCGGGAGGCCGTCGCCCGGCTCGACGAGGCCGGCGTCACCATCGTCGGTTCCAGCGATCACACCGTGACCCACAGCCTGTACATCCTGGACCCCGACGGCAACGAGATCGAGCTGTACATCGACGTCCCCGGGGTGGACTGGAAGTCCGACCCCATGCTGATCATGGCCCCTGTCAGGCCGCTGGCCCTCTAGGGGCGGAGCCCCCGACCGGGCGCCGGGCGACCGACCGGGTCGGTCCCGGAACCGCTGCCTCCAGCAAGCGGATGGTAGGGTGGAGCGAGCGTTCTGAAAGGAAATGCATGTTCGACGGGCGATGGCGCGGCGCGGTGGACCGGAGTACCGGTCCAGTCGGGCGGCAGTTGCACCAGTGGGGCGTCACCGCCGATGTGCTTACGGCCACCGGGTTGGTTTCGGCGACGGCCACCGCCGTTGCCGTCGGGACCGGGCACCTCCATATCGCTCTGGTCCTGCTCATCCTGACCGGGCTCCACGACCTGCTCGACGGGCCGGTGGCCAAGGCCTCGGGAACCTCGTCGGTCCGGGGGGCGTTCTTCGACTCGGTTACCGACCGGGTGGCCGATGCCCTCATCCTCGGGGGTGTGGCCTGGTACCTCGAGTCCACCCATCCGGGGCATCTGGTCCTGCTGCCGTTCGCCGTGCTGGGCGCCACCTCGCTCGTTTCCTACCAGCGGGCCAAGGCCGAGTCGCTGGGCCTCTCGGCCAAGGGTGGCCTGATGGAACGGGCCGAGCGGATGATCCTGTTGGGCATCGGCTTCTTGTCGCCGCTGTTTCTGATCCCGGTGCTGTGGGTCATGCTGGCCCTGACCCTCGTTACCGCGGTCGGACGGTTCGCCAAGGTCTGGCGCATGGCCGAGGCCCCGGTTCCGGTGGCCGCTCCCCGGCGCCATCGCCGCTCGCGTGCCACCCGCTCGGGAGGGCGCAAGAGCACCACCTCGCCGTCCCGCTGGCGGGCCCGGCGTCAGGGCGAGCTGTCCAGCCGGTCCGGTCGGACCTGGCGGGCCCGCCACGCCCGACAGGGCTTGCGGCAGCGCACGGGACGCCGGCACACCTGACTCGCTCCGGCGACTGACGGATCGAGAACGAGGGCTCGTGAACAAGGCACAACTGGTGTTCCGCACCTATACGACACTCGGGCGGTGCCTGTCCGCCCTGCCGGAGCCGGTTGCGCTCGGCGTGGCCAATGCCGTAGCCGACGTGCGGTTCCAGGTGCGAGCCGATCAGCGCCGGATGGTGTCGGAGAACCTTCGTCGGGTCCTGGGGGCCGACGCCGACGACCCCGACGACATGGCGGCCCTCGACCGCTGGGCGCGGCGGTCGTTTCGGGCCTACGCTCGGTACTGGGTCGAAGGAGCCCGGTTGGGACGCACGTCGCCCATCGAGGTCGAGCAACATACCCTGGTGCAGGGTCTGAACTATCTGGTGGAGGGGATGGCAGCCGGAAAGGGCGTCATCATGGCACTACCGCACGTCGGGAGTTGGGAGTATGGGGGGGCGTTTCTGGCCACGCAGGGCCTGCCGATGACCGCGGTGGCCGAGCGGCTCGAGCCGCCGGAGCTGTTTGACTTCTTCGTCGAGCAGCGGGCCGCCATGGGCCTCACCATCGTCCCTCTGGACGCCCCGGCCAGCACCATCAGTTCGACCCTCCGCCGGGGTGGGTTGGTCGGGCTGCTGAGCGACCGCGACCTGGTCGGCAACGGGATCGAAGTGGAGTTCTTCGGCGAGACCACCACCATGCCCGCGGGCGCGGCCACGTTAGCCCTGAGGACCGGAGCCCAGCTGGTGACCGGGGCGGTGTACAGCGGTCCCGGCCGCGACCACCGGGCCGTCGTCGAGCCCCCCCTCGACACCACCCGCACAGGCTCGCTTCGACGGGACGTGGCCCGCCTCACCCAGAGCATCGCCACCCGGTTCGAAGGACTGATCCGCCGGGCCCCCGAGCAGTGGCACATGTTCCAGCCCCTGTGGTTGGCCGACCGGGCGGGTACCGGGCCATGACCAAGTATGAAAGCCGCCCGCTCTCGGGGTCCGTGGAGTTCGAAGCCCTCGGCCCCGACGTGGTCCACGAGCACCGCGTGATCCAAGAGAATGGCGGCCCTCCCCGACGGCCCTCCCAGCCGGTACCCGACCTCGCCCACCCCGACGGATCCGCCCTCAACGGCGACCGCCGGTTCCACTCCCTCGGGGAGCAGGAGTTCGACGTGGTGGCGGTGCTCAGTGCGAAGGGTCGGTTCGTCTTCGTCAGCGCCTCAGCGGAGCGCCTGTTCGGCTACGACATCTCCGACGTCATCGGACTCGATGCCTTCGAGCTCTTCGACTCCGCCAGCGTGGGCTCGGTGCGGGCACTCTTCGACGACCTGGTGACCAGACGCCGGCTGTCGGTGTCCCTGGAGATGTGCACGGTGCGGTCCGACGGGAAGACCATCGATCTCGACGTGGTGGCGGCCAACCATCTCGACGATCCCATCGGTGGCATCGTCGTCAACATCCGGGACGTTACCGAGCGCAAGGAGCTGGAGCAGCGGGTCCTCGATGTCGACCGTCGTCAGGCCGCCATCATCGAGTCGTTGGCCGACGGGGTGATGATGGTCGACGCCGGCGGGACCGTGGTCCGGGTCAACGAGGCCTTCGAGGTGCTGTTCGAAGCGCCCCGGGTGCGGTTGATCGGTCGCCAGATCGAGGACCTCATGGCCGAGGCCTACAACGCCGGGGTCGAGGTCATCGACGTCGAGGGTGAGACGGTGAGCGCCAACGACCACCCGGTGATGCTGGGCCTCCGGGGTGGGCGCCGGTCGGTTGGGGTGGTCCACGGCTTCCTCCGCCGCGGCCGGGAGCCCAAGTGGGTGCGGACCAACGTTCAGTCGATGAAGGGCGCGGACGGCACGATCTCGGGCGTGGTGGCCTCGTTCAGCGATGTCACCGAGGCCCGCCGCTCGGCGGTCGAGCTCCGTCGTAGCCGGCAGTTCCTCCAGGTCCTCTTGGACACCCTGGAGGAGGGCATCGTGGCCTGTGACGACGAAGGTCGCATCACCGTCTTCAACCCCGCGGCACGCCAACTCCACGGCCTCGATGCCGAAGACGATCCGCTCGGTACCGCTCCCGACCGACCAAGGGCTTCGGCAATCCGACGGGTCTCCGATGGCCCAACAGGACCACCCGCTGATCCGGGCCATGAGCGGCGAGGAGCTTCGCGACGTGGAGATCATCCTGGAGTCGGGAAGCGGCAACCACCGCAAGGTCAGCGTCAACGGTCAGGCCCTGGTCGACGAGGACGGGTGGATGCTCGGGGCAGTGGTGGCCATGCACGATGTCACCGAGCAGAAGCGCAACGAGGAACGGTTGGCGGAGATGGCCCTCCACGACCCGCTCACCGGTCTGGCCAATCGGACGCTGCTGGCCCAGCGCCTGCAGGAGGCCATCAACGGTCTGGCCATGCAAGCGCCGTCCAACCCCGATCCGGCCGAGTCCGGGCAGCGCGGGGTGGCCGTCTACCTGCTCGATCTGGACGAGTTCAAGGAGATCAACGACGTGCTCGGGCACGATGTGGGTGATGACATGCTGATCGCGGTGGCTCGGCGGCTCTCGGCCATCGTGCGTCCCACCGACACCGTGGCCCGGCTGGGCGGTGACGAGTTCGTGGTGGTGTGTGACATCGAGAGCGGTGAGGACGAGATGCTCCTGATCGCCGAGCGGATCTCGGAGGCGCTGGCCCGGCCCTACCGCATCGGTGGGCGCACCCTCTCGGTGCTGGCTTCGGTGGGAGGGGTGTTCGCCGACAACGCCGACACCGACCCCTCGCGCTTGTTGAGCCGGGCTGACGACGCCATGTACGGCGTGAAGTGGAGCCGCCGTCGCCAGCGCCGGTCCATGTCGGACTGACCGGTCGGTGGTGGCCGCCGACCGGTCGGAACCCTCGTCGCTCCGCATCGCCCTGGTCTGTCCTTACAGCTTGTCGCGTCCCGGCGGCGTCCAGGGTCAGGTGGTGGGACTGGCCCGGGCCCATGCCCAACTGGGTCACCGGGTCTCGGTCTTCGCCCCGCTGGACGGATCGGTGGATGCACCCGTTGGGGTCGAGGTGGTGCCCACCGGACATTCCGTATCGGTGCCGTCCAACGGTTCGATCGCTCCGGTGAGTATCTCGGTGCTGGCCGCAGCCCGGGCCCTCAAAGTCGTCGAATCGGAGGGCTTCGATGTGGTCCACGTGCACGAGCCGTTCGCCCCGGGGCTCCCGCTCGGCCTGTTGGTGGGGCGACGGGTCCCACCGCTGGTGGCCACGTTCCACCGCCACGGAGGCAGCGCGGCGTACCGGGTACTGGGCCCACTGGCCCGCCGTGCGGCCAGCCGGCTGGCCGTCCGGGCCGCGGTTTCCGAGGCCGCTCGCTCGACCGCGGCCCACGCCCTCGGTGGCACCTACGAGGTCGGGTTCAACGGCGTGGAGGTGGGCCGGTACCGGGACGCCGAACCTTGGCCCACCGAGCGGCCGACCGTGCTGTTCCTCGGCCGTCACGAGGAGCGCAAGGGGCTACAGGTCCTGCTCGAGGCCTTCGGGCGCCTGACCGCCACCCTGGGCGACGGTAGGGTCCGCCCGGTCCTGTGGATCGCCGGGGATGGCCCACAGACCGGGGCCCTGCGCCGCGGGTATCCCGAGTCATCCGATGTGGTCTGGCTGGGCGTTCTTTCGGAACAGGAGAAGGTGCGACGGTTGGCGGCGGCCGATGTGCTCTGCGCCCCGTCGTTGGGAGGTGAGTCGTTCGGCATGATCATCGTGGAGGCCATGGCGGCGCGTACGCCGGTGGTGGCCAGCGACATCGACGGCTACCGGGCCGCGGCCGGAGGCTGCGCCGTGCTGGTACCGCCGGGTGAGCAAACGGCCCTGGCGGTGGCTCTGACCGGCGTGCTGGGAGGAGAGTTGGCCGTGCTCGGGCCGGCCGTCGATGGTCGGGACACCGGACCCCGCCGACGCTGGTTGGATACCGCCGCCCAACGGGCCGACCAGTGGTCCATGGACCGGCTGGCCCAGTGGTACGTAGGGCTCTATCGGAGGGCCATGGTCGGCTGGCCGGTATGAGGGGCCGTACACTGCCTCCACCATGAGTGATTCCCCCGAACCTTCGCGTCCGGCCTCCGGCGGCGGCCGGTCCGGCCCCCAGGATGCTCCTTCGGCCAACGGCCGGAGTGGCTCGGCTTCGAGCGGATCGGGCAACCGCAACCGCAATCGGAACCGGGGCGGCAACCGGGGTGGCGGCGGTTCCTCGGGGGGCGGGGGCCGCAGTGGGCAGGGTGGCAACCGCAGTGGGCAGGGTGGCGGTCGCAGCGGGTCATCCGGCCAGGGACGCTCCGGTTCCAACCGGTCGTCATCCAACCGGCCGGGTACGAGGTCGGGCAGCTCGGGGTCGGGAGGGTCGAGGCGGCCTTCCACCCCACGGCCGGAGGCTTCCCGATCGGTCGAACCGGCCCCGGCCGCTCCACCGGTCGATCGTCACGGCGGCGGCGAGGAGGCCGCCGCGGTCCGGACCAATCGACGTCGGGCCATGACCATGGCACTCATCCCCGGTCTGGTGGCCGGTGTGGTGCTGGGCGTGGTGCTGGTGGCGGTGGGCCTGCCGCTCGTCGGGGTGGTGGTGCTGGTGGTCGTGGCGGCCGGGGTGTCCATGTGGATATGGCGGGCGGCTCCGGGCCTGGTGGTGCGCTCGATCGGCGCCCGGCCCAGTGACGAGACCGACCATCCCCGACTGCACAATCTGGTCGATGGCCTCTGCGCCACCATGGGGCTACCCCGACCGGCCGTCTACGTGGTGGACAGTGCCGTGCCCAATGCCCTGGCCGTCGGCCTCGATCCCGAGTCGGCCATGCTGGTGGTGACCTCGGGCCTCGAGCAGTCCCTCTCCCTGGTCGAGTTGGAAGGGGTGCTGGCGCACGAACTGGTCCATATCAAGCGGCACGACACGGTGGTGGCCGCGGTGGCCGTCCTGACCACGGTGCCCTGGGCCCTCCTCCGGGGTGACGCCACCGGGGCCGACAGGGTGCACCGACGGATCGGGCCCGGCCGTGAATTCTCGGCTGACCAACGTGCCGCCGGGGTGGTGCGCTATCCGCCCGGTATCGGCTCGGCCCTCGAGACCATGGTCGACCGGGAGCGATCGGCCCCGCCGTCGGCGTGGCCCCCGGGGAACGGTCGGGTGGCTCCACTCACCCGATGGCTGTGGATCGATCCGATGGTGGGGGAGAGCGCCGTCGGCCCGGCGGAAGGCAACCTCGACGACACCCGGGTCCGGGCCGCAGCTCAAGCGCTGCTCTGAGCCGCTCGTCGGATGGGCGGTTAGTTCGACCCCGGGCAGGTGTCGCCGTCCTCGTGGGTGAGCCCCCACTCGGCATTGGCGTCAAAGAGATGGTCACGGAGCTTGCGCAGCAGGTCGGACAGCATGGCTTCCTCTTCGGGGGTGAAGAGGTTGGTGAGCAGCTCATCGACGTGGGCCACGTGCTCGGGAATAGCCCGGTCCATGAGCTCCTGCCCGGCCGGCGTCAGTACGGCGAACGCCCCCCTCCGGTCCTCAGGACAGACCCTCCGCCCCACCAGGCCCTGTTCGGCCAGGCGGTCCACCGAGCGGGTCAGCCCGCTGGGGGTCAGTGAGGTCTGACCGGCCAACTCGCTCATCCGGAGCTCGGAGCCCGGGGTACGGGCCAGCCGGATGAGCACGTCGAACGACTGGTGGGAGAGGGCCCGCTCCGACTCGAAGCGACGCTCGAACACCCGTCGCAGTCCCGCCGCCGATTCGAGCAGGAGGCCCACCGTGGTCAGCCGTTTGTCGTCTGTCGCCGTGATTCGTCCCATGCCTGGATCCTACAGGATCCGAACCACTACTTGCGAGTGCAAATAGTTTCAGGTAAAGTTGTTAGCACAAGCAACTTCGGGCCCTTCGCAGCCTGATGACCGACGAGTAGTACTGACGACTTAGGAGGACTCATGGCAGACGCAGCAGAGGTAACCAGCAGGACGGTGAACGGGGCGGAGTACCCGGCAGTGGGGACGTACGACATCGATCCCTCCCATACCCAGTTGGGCTTCGCCGTACGCCATATGGCCGTGTCCAAGGTGCGCGGCCGGCTGAGCAAGTTCGAGGGGACCATCGAGATCGCCGAGGACCCCACCGACTCCAAGGTGTCCCTGACCATCGATGCCACCAGCGTGGACACCCGCGACGAGAACCGTGACGCCCACCTGCGGACCAACGACTTCTTCGACGTGGAGAACCACCCCACCTGGACCTTCAACAGCACGTCCATCGTGGCGGATGGGCCCACCGAGTGGAAGGTCACCGGCGACCTGACCATCCGCGGGGTGACCAAGTCGGTGACCCTCGACGTCACCCTCGAAGGCGTGGTTAAGGATCCCTACGGAAACCACCGGGTGGGCTTCAGCGGATCCACCACCATCAACCGCGATGAGTTCGGCGTGTCCTTCGGTGCGGTGATGGAGGCCGGCGGCCTGGTCGTGGCCAACAAGGTCAACATCGAGATCGAGCTCGAGGCGGTGCTCCGGAGCTGAGCTCAGCTCCGCCCGGGTCCGACGATCCCGACACCGGCCGCTCCCCGAACGGGGGCGGCCGGTGTCGCGTCCGGGCCGTGGACCTGGTGGCCAGGAGTAGAATGAGGCCATGACTGAACCTACGACCCACGCACCACCTTCAGGTGCCGACCGACCCACCGGGACCTTCACGGTCAAGCGGGGGCTGGCGGAGATGCTGCGCGGCGGGGTCATCATGGACGTGGTGGACGCCGAGCAGGCCAAGGTGGCCGAGGATGCCGGCGCCGTGGCCGTCATGGCCCTGGAGCGGGTCCCGGCCGACATCCGGCGTGACGGCGGGGTGGCCCGGATGAGCGACCCCGCCCTCATCGAGGGGATCAAGGAAGCAGTGACCGTCCCGGTCATGGCCAAGGCCCGCATCGGCCACTTCGCCGAAGCCCAGGTGCTGGCGGCCCTGGGGGTCGACTACATCGACGAGAGTGAGGTCCTGACCCCCGCCGACGAGGCCCACCATATCGACAAGTGGCCCTATGAGGTCCCCTTCGTGTGCGGAGCCACCAACCTGGGTGAGGCGCTGCGTCGTATCTCCGAGGGCGCGGCCATGATCCGGTCCAAGGGTGAGGCCGGTACCGGCAACATCGTCGAGGCCGTCCGGCATCTGCGGTCGATCCTGGGCGACATCGGCCGGGTCACCCAGGCCGACCCGGCCGAGCTGTACGGATGGGCCAAGGAGCTGGCCGCGCCGATCGGCCTGGTTTCGGAGATCGCCACCACCGGACGGCTCCCGGTGCCACTGTTCTGTGCCGGAGGCATCGCCACCCCGGCCGACGCCTCGCTGGTCATGCAGCTGGGCGCCGAGGCGGTGTTCGTAGGATCGGGCATCTTCAAGAGCTCCAACCCTTCGCAGATGGCCCGGGCCATCGTCGAGGCCACCGCCCACTTCACCGACGCCGATCTGGTGGCCAAGGTGTCGACCGGGTTGGGGAGCGCCATGGCCGGTCAGGAGATCGGCACCCTGGGCGTGCATCTGGCCGAGCGTGGCTGGTGACCGCAGACCCGGCCGGCCGCGCCGGGGGCGATGACCATGGCCCTGGGCGTTCTGGCCCTCCAGGGTGATGTACGCGAGCACGTAGCGGCCCTCGAATCGCTCGGGGAGCAGGTCCGGACGGTGCGGGAGCGGGACGACCTGGATGGGCTGCAAGGATTGATCATCCCCGGGGGGGAGTCGACGACGCTCTCCTTGCTCTTGGAGTCGTCGGGCTTGTTCGAACCGCTGGCCGACGCCATCGGGCAGGGTCTCCCGGTCTTCGGCACCTGTGCCGGCATGATCCTGCTGGCCGGTACGGTGCTCGACGGGCGCCCCGACCAGCGGCGATTCGGAGCTATCGACCTGACCATCCGCCGAAACGGGTACGGCCGCCAAGTGGCCTCGTTCGAGTGCGACCTCGAGGTCCCGGTCCTCGGCCCCGAGCCCATCCACGCCGTGTTCATCCGGGCCCCGGTGGTGGAGGGATGGGGAGAAGGCGTCGAGGTGCTGGCCTCCCTGGACACCCGACCATCGGCCGCTCCGGCCGGTGACGGTCCCGGCGGCACCGGCGGGCCGGTGGTGTGCCGGCAGGGGTCCGTTCTCACCAGCTCATTCCATCCCGAGCTGACCGGTGACCGTAGGCTGCATCAGCTGTTCGTCGAGATGACCAAAGAAGAGAGGCACTAGGCGATGTCGGGACACTCAAAATGGGCGACCACCAAGCACCAGAAGGGGGCCAAGGACGCGGCCCGGGCCAAGGTGTTCGCCAAGATCATCCGCCAGGTCGAGGTGGCCGCCCGCGAAGGCGGCAGTGACATGACCGCCAACGCCAGCCTGCGGACCATGTACACCAAGGCCCGCGACTCCTCGGTGCCCATCGAAACCATCGAGCGGGCCATCAAGCGGGGGTCGGGCGAGCTCGAGGGGGTCCGCTACGAGCCCATCTCCTACGAGGGCTACGCCCCCGACGGCGTGGCCGTCATCGTGGAGTGCCTGTCCGACAACCGCAACCGCACCGGGGCGGAGATCCGGAATGTGTTCAACAAGAACGGCGGCACCCTGTCCGAACCGGGTGCGGTGAGCTGGCAGTTCGAACGCAAGGGGATCATCGCCGTCCCTCGCCTCCACGACGAGGAGCGGATCCTGGAGGTGGCCATGGAGGCCGGGGCCGAGGACCTCACCGACGACGGGGACCACTGGACGGTCACCAGTGCCCCGGCCGACCTCATGGCGGTGCGGACCGCGCTCGAGGAGGCGTCGCTGGACCCGGGTGCCTCCGAGCTCACCATGCATCCCACGTCGACCGTGGAGGTCACCTCGGAGTCCGAGGCCAAGCGGGTGCTGCGGCTCATCGAGGCTCTCGATGACCATGACGACGTGCAGAACGTCTACTCGAACTTCGATATCCCCGACGAGGTGATGGCGGCCTACGACGGATGAGTCGCAGGGGCCGACTGTGGCCCCCAACCATCCCTCACCCGGCGGCCGGGGCACAGTAGCGTCGAACGCATGTTCGTCCTGGGGATAGATCCGGGCCTGTCCCGCTGCGGGTACGGCGTGGTGACCCGACGAGGCGCCAACCTGGCCGCCGTGGCCGGCGGTGTCATCTCCACCGAGCCCTCCATGCCCCTGCCCGACCGGCTGCGCACCCTGGCCGACGAGCTCCGGGCCCTGGTGGCCGAGTTCAGTCCGCACTCCGTGGTGGTCGAGCGGGTGTTCTTCCAGGTCAATGCCCGCACGGCCATGGCCACCGGCCAGGCGGCCGGCATCGCCCTGATGGCGGCGGCCGAATCGGGCTGTGAGGTGGCCCAGTACACCTCCAACGAGGTCAAGCAGGCCCTGGTGGGATACGGGAGCGCCACCAAGGACCAGGTGCAGCGGATGGTGGCTTCGGTCCTCGGGCTGGACGAGCCCCCCCGTCCACCGGACGTGGCCGATGCCCTGGCCCTGGCGGCGTGTCACCTCACCACCCAGTCCCTGCGCCGGGCGGTGGCTGCGGCCACCGGGGGGACAACGTGATCGGGTCGCTGCGTGGCGTCTTGGTGGACCGTCCTACGCCCGGGGAGGTCATCGTGGAGGTGGGAGGGGTGGGCTACCGGGCCTCGGTCCCGAACTCCCTGGCCGCCGGCCTGGGGCGGCAGGGCAGTGAGGTCTTCCTCCACGTGCACACCCATGTGCGCGAGGACGCCATCGTGCTGTTCGGCTTCGCCCATGCCGACGAGCGTCGCTGCTTCGAAGCCCTACTCGGGGCCCACGGGGTCGGACCGTCGTTGGCTCTGGCCATCCTCTCGGCGTTGTCCCCGGCGGCACTGTCGACCGCGGTCCTCGAGGACGACGTGGACACGCTGTGCCTGGTGCCCGGGGTGGGCAAGAAGACCGCGGCCCGGCTGTTGCTCGAGCTCAAGGCCCGACTCGACCTGCCCACCCTGGGCGGGGAGTCCGCCAGTGGGACCACCGGCGGATCGCCGCGGGCCGAGGTGCGGGCGGCGCTGGTGGAGCTGGGGTACGGCCCCGACGAGATCCGGGGCGTGATGGACGTGGTCGATGAGGGGGAGCCGGTGGCGGAGATGGTGCGGTCGGCTCTGCGGGAACTGGCCCGCATCAACCGATGATGGCCCCCCGGGCCCGGCGCGAGGTGTCTGAGCGGCGATCCAGGGGCTCTCGGTCCGGATGCGGGCCTCGACCAGAGCGGCTCACCCGACGGGATACGTCCGGTCGATCCGGTGGTCGGTCCCGCCGAAGAGGCCGAAGACGCCGGACTGCGCCCCCGCACCCTGGCCGAGTTCGTGGGGCAGGGCCAACTCACCGAGCACCTCCAGATCGTGATCGAGGCGGCCATCAAGCGCCAACAGCCGGTGGACCATCTGTTGTTCGCCGGGCCGCCGGGCCTGGGCAAGACCTCGTTGGCCGGAATCGTGGCCGCAGAGATGGGGGTCGGCCTCCGGATCACCGCCGGTCCCGTCCTGGTGCGGTCCGGGGACCTGGCCGCCCTGTTGACGGATCTACAGGAGGGCGACGTCCTGTTCATCGACGAGATCCACCGCCTGCACCGCTCGGTGGAGGAGGTCCTCTATCCGGCCATGGAGGACTTCAAGCTGGACATCCTGATCGGCAAGGGACCGACGGCCCGCAGCATCCGCCTGGACCTGCCCCGCTTCACCCTGGTGGGTGCCACCACCCGTACCGGTCTGGTGGCCGGGCCGCTACGTGACCGGTTCGGCTTCGTCGGACGGCTCGATCTCTACGATGTCGATGAGCTTCAGGCCATCATCATCCGATCGGCCGGCATACTCGGCGTTCCCGTGGATCTCGAGGGGGCCCGCCGGATCGCCGAGCGGTCGCGGGGAACGCCCCGCATCGCCAACCGGCTGCTACGCCGGGTACGGGACTTCGTCGAGGTGCGGGCCGAGGGGAGCATCGACTCGGAGGCCGCGGTGGCCGGGCTCGATGTGTTCGGTGTCGATCAACTCGGACTCGACAAGGTCGACCGGGCCATCCTCGACGTGCTGTGTCGCCGCTTCGCCGGCAGGCCGGTGGGCCTCACCACCTTGGCCCAGTGCATCGGCGAGGAACCCGAGACCATCGAAGACGCCTACGAGCCCTACCTCCTCCAACAGGGCCTGCTGCAGCGGACCACCAGGGGTCGGATCGCCGCCCCGCGGGCCTGGGCCCATCTGGGCATGACCCCGGTCGAGTCCACGCTCCTGTGAAGGCGCCGAGCAGACGCTGAACCCCGGACCTAGTGGACCGACCAGGTCCAGCCGGTCGATCCGGTCTGCCACCATGGAGGCATGTCGGAGCTCACGTCGGTCCCGGGTCCTTCAGTCGATCCGGCTCCCACGGCCGGAGTGCCGATGGACGCCTACGACTACGGCCTTCCCTCCGAGCTCATCGCCCAGTCTCCGATGGCGACACGGAGTGCGGCCCGGCTGCTGGTGGCCCCCGGCCTCACCACCACCGGAGAGGTCGGACACGTCACCATGGCCGACCTTCCCCTCCTGCTGCGGCAGGGCGATCTGGTGGTGGTCAACGACACCAGGGTGCTGGCGGCCCGGCTCAATCTGGTCAAGGTCACCGGTGGTCGGGCCGAGGTGCTGCTGTTGGAACCGGCGGACGGCCAGCCCTCGACCTGGGAGGCCCTGGTACGACCGGGGCGCCGGCTCCCGGCCTCGACCTTGTTGCACGAATCCCCCTCCGGGCCGCCGGTGGTCGAGGTGGGGGAGCCCCTCGGCACCGACGAGGACGGCCGACGGTTGGTCCGGCTGATCGATCCCTCGGTGGTGGACCGGTCGGGGACCATGCCGCTCCCGCCCTACATCCACCGCTCCCTCGACGATCCCGAGCGCTACCAGACGGTGTTCTCGGTGCCGAGGGAGGTCGGGGAGCGTTCCAGTGCCGCCCCAACCGCCGGGCTCCACTTCACCCCCGGGCTCCTCGACGCCTGCCGGGAGGCCGGGGCCACCGTGGCCACCGTGGATCTGGTCATCGGGTTGGACACCTTCCGACCGATCAGCGCGGCCACCGCGGAGGAGCACGTCATCCACTCCGAGCGGTACTCGGTACCGCCCGCCACCATGGCCGCCTGTGCCGATGCCACCCGGGTGGTGGCGGTGGGGACCACCGTGGTTCGGGCCCTCGAGAGCGCGGCGTCAACCGGCCGGCTGTCGGGCCGGACCGACCTCTACATCCATGGCCGCTACCCCTTCGAGGTGGTTGACGTGCTGGTCACCAACTTCCATCTGCCCCGGTCCAGCCTCTTGCTGTTGGTCGAGGCGTTCTGCGGGCCGCAGTGGCGTCAGCTGTACGCCACGGCCATTGAGGAGCGGTACCGCTTCCTCTCCTTCGGCGACGCCATGGTGGTGGAGCGGGGCCCCCGTTGAGCGTGGTCCAGGTCGATATCACCGCCCAAGACGGCTCGGCGCGGGCCGGATCGGTGCACACCACCCGGGGCTCGTACGCCGTTCCCGCTTTCATGCCGGTGGGCACCCGGGGTGCGGTCAAGGCCCTCGACAGCCTGGACCTCGAGGCGCTGGGGGCTGAGGTGGTCCTGGCCAACACGTACCACCTGATGTTGCGCCCCGGCGCCGACGTGGTGGCCGATCTCGGTGGGCTCCACCGGTTCACCGGTTGGTCGGGCCATACTCTGACCGACTCCGGCGGCTACCAGGTCCACTCGCTCAAGCCGGTGGTCGACGATGACGGGGTCACCTTCGCCTCGGTCTATGACGGCACCCGCCTCCGGCTCACTCCGGAATCGGCCGTCGAGGCCCAGGGGCTGATCGGCGCCGATATCCAGATGGTGTTGGACGTCTGCGCCACACTGCCCGCACCGCCCGAAGCGCTACGGCAGGCGGTCGACCGCACCGCCGAGTGGGCCGTCCGGGCTAGGAGCTGCCACCGTGGCCTCGAGGCCCGACCCGAGGGTCAGGCCCTGTTCGGCATCGTCCAGGGCGGCACCGACCCCGAGCTGCGGGTGGAGAGTGCCGAGCGCACCGTGGCCCTGGACTTCGACGGGTACGGGATCGGCGGCCTCTCGGTAGGGGAGCCCCGCCAGGCCCTGCTCGAGGCGCTGGCGGTCACCGTGCCCCATCTCCCCGCCGACCGTCCCCGCTACCTCATGGGCGTGGGCGATCCGGTGGCGCTCATCGAAGCCGTGGCCCTCGGCGTCGACCAGTTCGACTGCGTGGCACCAACCCGGATGGCCCGCCACGGCTCCATGCTGACCACCACCGGACGGCTCAACCTCCGCAACGCCTCGTTCGCCCGGGATGACCAGCCCCTCGACCCTCTGTGCACCTGCACCACCTGTGCCCGCTGGTCCCGGGGCTATCTGCGGCACCTGCTGCTGGTGGGGGAGCCCACGGCCTGGCGCTTGCTCACCATCCACAACCTGGCCTTCACCCTCGCCCTGATGGCCGAGGCCCGCCGGGCCATCAGGCAGGGGCGACTGGACAAGCTCCGGGCCCGGACGGCCGAGGTGTGGGGCGCCTGAACCCGGCGGCGCCTTACCGGAGCTGAGCTGGGCTACAGTCGATCCCGCCGTGCCCACCCTCGACCCCCTCCACCGACCTCGATGATCGCCGCCCTCAGCCTGGTGGCGCCGTTGCTGGCCGCTGCCGCTAAGAAGTCCAACGGAAGTTCGGCCTATCTGATCATCATCGTGATCGGCGCGGGCTTCTACTTCCTCATCTACCGGCCGCAGCAGCGCAAGGCCAAACTGGCCAAGGAGCAGGTCAAGACGTGGGACGTGGGCGATGAGGTGCTCACCGCCGGTGGCATCGTCGGGCACATCATCGACATCGACGGGGACCGGGTGACCCTCGAGACCAGCGTCGGGGCCTCCTTCGTGGTCATGAAGCAGTACATCATCAGGAAGCTGGAGGAGCCGGAGCCCGAGGAGCCTGACGAGGACGAGGGCTACGAGGACGAGGAGACCGGGGAGTACGACGACGAGCCGGAGCTGGCGGAGGGCGACGACGAGATCGATGACACCGAGGACGACGGGGACGAAGAAGAGGACCACCCCGCTGATCACGGTGGCGCAACGCAGGGCAGTGATGAGGCACACGGCCCAGACGCCAACCCGGCCGCCTGATCAGTCATGAAGAACAAGCGCTCGCTCTGGGTCAGTCTGTTGGCGGTCATCGCCGTCGCCGTGATCGCTCTCAGCGCCGTCCTGGCGGCGGGTTGGTCGCCGAAGTTGGGTCTGGACCTCGACGGCGGCCTGGCCGTCACCTACCAGACGGCCCGCCCGGTCAACCAGGCCCAGCTGGACACCATCGTGACCATTCTGGGCGATCGGGTCAACGCCGGCACCAGTGGTGCCACTGTGGCCAGCCAGGGCACGAACCAGATTTCCGTATCGATCCCCGGTGAGAAGAACGTCCAGGCGGTCCTCAAGAACCTGGGCAACACCGCCGAGCTCCTCTTCCGGCCGGCGCTCTGTTATGCCCCGGCGCTGACCGTGGCCAAGGGGAAGAAGCCCGCCACCGGGCCGCTGCCCACTTGCTCGTCGACGTCGGCGTTGACCAAGGCCAACCTTCAGGTGACCCCCGATTCGAGCAACGCCAACGGGTACACCTCCAACACCAACATCCCCGAGGACACCGCCTTCGCCACCTACCCGAGCACCCTGCCGACGAACGACAACAAGAGCGACACGGTGATACTCCCCGGGACGGCGCAGAACGGTTGTTACCCGCGTTGCGTGCTGGGCCCGGCCCAACTCACCGGTACCGAGGTCAAGTCAGCCAGTGCCCAGTTGAACAACGGGCAGTGGGCCGTCAACCTGACCCTCACCGGGCCCGGCTCCACAGCCTGGGACACGCTGGCCCAGCAGCAGTTCCACGCCATCATCGCCATCGACCTCGACGGGCAGGTGATCTCGGCGCCCTACACCCAGCCCACCCAGACCACCTTCACCCCGTTCAACGGCCAGGTGCAGATCTCCGGCAGTTTCACCGAGGACCAGGCCAAGACCCTGGCCACCGAGTTCACCTACGGCGCTCTGCCGGTGAGGCTCAACCGGCTCACCGTGCAGACGGTGTCGGCGTCGCTGGGCAAGTCGTCCCTGAAGGCCGGGCTCCTCTCGGGCCTGGTCGGGCTGGCCCTGGTGTTGCTGTACATCATCTTCTACTACCGCCTCCTCGGCCTGGTGGTGGTGGCCGGCCTGGTGGTGACGGCGGCACTTCTGTGGGCCATCATCGCCATGCTGGGTCAGACGGCCAACGTGACCATCGACCTGGCCGGCGTGATCGGGGTGATCGTCTCCATCGGCATCACCGTCGACTCGTACATCGTCTATTTCGAACGATTAAAAGACGAGGCGCGGGCCGGCCGGACCATCAGGAGCAGCGTGGACAAGGGATTCGCCAGTGCCTTCCGTACCGTGTTGGCCGCTGACGCCGTGTCGTTCCTGGGCGCCATCGTCCTCTACAAGCTGTCCACCGGCGACGTCCAGGGCTTCGCCTTGTTCCTCGGCATCTCGACGGTGCTCGACGTCGTGGTGACCTACTTCTTCACCCGTCCACTGGTCATCCTCCTGGGTCAACGGCGCGGGGCCAACGAGACCGGCGCCATGAGCATGGCCCACGGGCTCGGCTCCAAGGTGGCGACGGCATCATGAGCCCACGTGGCGGGACCGGCAACGGCAAGGGGCCCGAAGAGACCTCGGCCAACGGCGCGGGCGCCAACGGCCCCGGCGACGGCGTCTCCGGGGAGGACCTCGAGCACGAGGAAGCAGCACTGGAGTTGGAGGAGGAGTTCGAAGAGGAGCTTGCTTACGCTGCCGAGGAGCAGGACGAGAAGGACCGGGGCGAGAAGCCCCACAACGTGCTCATCCGCCTCTACCGTGGTGAGACCTCCTTCGACTTCATCGGCCGGCGCAAGATCTGGTTCGCGGCGTCGGCCTTCGTCATCGTTCTGGGCATCATCTCGCTGAGCACCCGGGGCCTCAACCTGGGCATCGACTTCAAGGGCGGCCAGTCCTGGCTGGTGAGCTCCCAGAACCTCACGGTGGCCCAGGCCACGGCGGCGGCCGAGTCGGCCGGGGTCACCCAGCCCACCGTGGTCCAGTTGACCAATCAGATCAACCACCAGCGACAGATCGAGGTCACCGCCGATCTGAACTCGAAGCCACTGGCCGAACGCCAGGCCATCGAGGTCAGGGTCACCGACGCCATGGCCAAGGCCGCCCACACCACGCCCAACAACGTCAACTACAACGAGGTCGGAGCCACCTGGGGTCGGGAGGTCACCACCAAAGCCATCCAGGCCCTGATCGTCTTCTTCATATTGGTGACCATCTACATATCGATCCGTTTCGAGTTCAAGATGGCGGTGGCCGCCATTGTGGCGGTGTTCCACGACATTTTGGTCACGGTGGGCATCTACTCGCTGACCGGCTTTCAGGTGACCCCGGACACGGTGGTGGCCGTACTGACCGTGTTGGGCTATTCCCTCTACGACACCGTGGTGGTGTTCGACCGAATACGCGACAACTCCCAGGGACTCGGGGCCTCGGGACGCATCACGTACTCGGAGATGGTCAACCTGTCGATGAACCAGACGTTGGCCCGATCCATCAACACGTCGTTGGTGGCCATCATCCCGGTACTGTCGGTCCTGGTGATCGGGTCCTTCGTCCTGGGGGCCACCTCCTTGCAGGACTTCGGACTGGCTCTGGTCATCGGACTGACCAGCGGGGCCTACTCGTCGATCTTCATCGCCTCGCCCCTGCTGGCTTATATGAAGGAGCGGGAGCCCCGCTACATCACCATCCGGCAACGGCTGGAAGCCCGGGGGGAACGAGGCGCAGTGCTGACCCCGGCCACCGCCGCGGCCATGGCCGGCGCCGGCGGCGGAGGCGGCCGGGCCTCGGGCAAGGTCCGCAACCAGACCACCGGCGTCATCCGACCCGGGGCGGCCTCGACCGCCCGACGGAGCGGGTCGGGCAACCGCAAGGACGCCGGATCGGGTGCAGCCGTGTCCACGGGCGCGACTGCTTCGACCTCGGCCGGGAGCGCAAAGTCCTCGTCCGGCACCAACCGGGCCGCTTCTGGATCCACCCGACCCGGCGGCACCCGCCCGCCGCCCCGACCCCGGAAGGGCAAGGGCGGGAAGGGCGGGAAGGGAAAGCGCCGCTGAGCGGCGGGGCCTTCCGAGGTACCGGTTGTCCAGCCCGGACAGGTACCCTTTAAGGATGGCTCTGGCCACTCCGTACCCCGCAGAGGGAACCGCCCCCGAAGGCAGCGAGTATGTTGCCGGGTCCTCGCTGCCGGAAGCCGAAGCAGCCCTGCTGGTACCGGTACTCCAGGCCTTCCTGCGTCGTCACCCCGGTGATGACACCTCGCTGATGGTGCGGGCGGCGGAGACCGCCACGGTGGCCCACGCCGGCCAGCTGCGGAGATCGGGCGAGCCCTACATCACCCACCCCATCGCCGTGGCCGGCATCGTGGCCGACCTGGGCCTGGACGCCCAGACGGTGGCGGCCGCCCTCCTCCACGACGCCGTGGAGGACACCGGGGTCACCAACGAGATCATCGACCGCGACTTCGGGCCGGCGGTGGCCCTGATCGTCGACGGGGTGACCAAGCTCGACCGCCTCCAGTTCGACTCGAAGGAGGCCCAACAGGCCGCCACCGTGCGCAAGATGCTGGTGGCCATGGCCAACGACTGGCGGGTCCTGATCATCAAGCTGGCCGACCGGCTGCACAACATGCGGACCTTGTCGGTCATGCCCGAGTGGAAGCAGCGCCGGACGGCGCAGGAGACCCTGGACATCTACGCCCCGCTGGCCCACCGGCTCGGCATCCAGGAGGTCAAGTGGCAGCTGGAGGACCTGGCCTTTGCCACCCTCCACCCCAAGCGGTACGCGGAGATCGAGCAGATGGTGGCCAGTAGGGCCCCGTTGCGTGATGAGTTCCTGGCCCGGGTGCTGGTGTCGGCCCGTGAGCGGATGGCCGCCAGCGGTGTCACCGCCGAGGTGACCGGTCGCCCGAAGCACCTGTGGAGCATCTACGAGAAGATGGTGGTGCGGGGCAAGGAGTTCGACGATCTCTTCGACCTGGTGGGCATCCGGGTCATCGTGGAGTCGGAGAAGGACTGCTGGGCGGCCCTGGGCTCCATCCACGCCATCTGGCCCCCGGTACAGGGCCGGTTCAAGGACTACATCAACTCCCCCAAGTTCAACCTCTACCAGTCACTCCACACCACGGTGATCGGCCTCGACGGCAAGCCCATCGAGGTGCAGGTGCGGACCCACGAGATGCACCGGCGGGCCGAGTATGGCATCGCCGCCCACTGGGGGTACAAGGAGAACCCGGCCCGCCCGGAGCGCAACGGTGCTCCGGCCGGGCCCACGGGATCCTCCTCCAAGCCGGGCAAGGACGGAGCGGCAACCAAGGGTCGGGGGAGTAAGACCTCCAAGGCTTCCACCAGGCCGGCCTCCCTTGATGGCGGCAAGACCGACGGGGCCAAAAAGGGATCGACCGTCACCGCCGCCCAACGGGCTGAGCTGGCCGAGCGGGATCGCCGGGCCGAGCGGTTGGCCCTGGCCAAGGAGACCTCGTCGACCACCGCGGAGATCGAGTGGATGCAGCGGATCGTCGACTTCCAGAACGAGACCACCGACCCCATCGAGTTCCTGGAGGCCCTCAAACTCGACCTCGAGGAGGACGAGGTCTACGTGTTCACCCCCAAGGGGAAGGTCATCGCCCTCACCGCCAACGCCACCCCGGTGGACTTTGCCTACGCCATCCACACCGAAGTGGGCCACCGCTGCATCGGAGCCAAGGTCAACGGGCGCCTGGTGCCGCTGGACACCCGCCTCAGCTCCGCCGACACCGTGGAGATCTTCACCTCCAAGGCGCCCACCGCCGGCCCCTCCCGCGACTGGCTGGGCATGGTGGCCTCCTCTCGGGCCCGCAGCAAGATCCGTCAGTGGTTCTCCCGTGAGCGGCGGGAGGACGCCATCGAGGTGGGTCGAGACGAGCTGAACAAGGAGCTGCGCCGCGAGGGCCTGCCGGTTCAGAAGCTGGCCTCCGAGCACGCTCTCTCCGACCTGGCCACCGTCATGAACTATGCCGACCTCGATGCCCTGCACGCGGCCATCGGTGACAACCGGGTGTCGGCCCGGGCCGTGGCCCAACGGGTCCTGCGGGACCTGCGGGGTGGGGTGTACGAGGAGCAGCTCCCGGTTACCGCCCGCCAGCAGCCCACGGCCCCTCGGCCCGGACGGGGCTCGGCCGTCGGCGTGTACGTCGAGGGCCTTGACGACCTGATGGTGCGGCTGTCCCGTTGCTGCACGCCGGTCCCCGGGGACGAGATCGTGGGCTTCGTGACCCGGGGCCGCGGTGTGTCGGTCCACCGGGCCGACTGCGCCAATGCCGCGTCGCTGGCCAGCCGGTCGCGGGAGCGCCTGATCGAAGTGGAGTGGGACCACCGATCCTCGGGGGTCTTCGTGGCCACCATCGAGGTAGTGGCCATCGACCGCTCACGGCTCCTCACCGATGTCACCAAGGTGGTCTCCGAGCACCACCTCAACATCGTGAGTGCCAACACCCAGACCGACCCCGATCGCATCAGCCGGATGCGCTTCGACGTGGAGCTGGCCGACCCGGCCCATCTGGAGTCGGTCCTCAACCTGATCCGGCACCTCGACGCGGTCTACGACGTCTACCGCATCCTCCCCGGTAAGAAGGACTGAGCCCCCGATGTCCGACGAGCCCCTGGTAGCGCGCGCCCCGAGTGGCACCCACGATGTGCTGTGGCCCGAGTCGACCCGGTGGGAGTCCCTGATCGCCGCCTTCGCCGACCAGGTCGAGCGGGCCGGGTACGGACTGGCCCACACCCCCCTGTTCGAGGACGTCCGGGTATTCCGCCGCGGGATCGGCGAGGGCAGCGACGTGGTGGGCAAGGAGATGTACCAGTTCGAGGATCGGGGCGGAAGGGTGTTGGCCCTCCGACCCGAAGGGACGGCCTCCCTGGTGCGGGCCTTCGTCCAGCACCGGCCGCCTGTGCCCTGGATGGCCTGGTACGTGACCCCGGCCTTCCGCTACGAGCGCCCCCAGGCCGGCCGGTACCGCCAGCACCACCAGCTGGGGGTGGAGGCCCTGGGCACCCCCGACCCCGATCTGGACGCCGAGGTCATCTCCCTGGCCGACGGGTTCTTCTCGTCACTGGGCCTCACCGACTACGAGCTCCGGATCAACTCCATGGGCGACGCGGTATGCCGGCCCGCCTACCTCGAGCTGTTGTCGGCGTACCTGGCAGAGCGTCGGGACCAGCTGTGCTCCGAGCACGGCGACCGGCTGGAGGCCAACCCGCTGCGGGTCCTCGACTGCAAGCGCCCGGAGTGCCGGGACGCCACCGAGGACGCCCCCCGTTTGATCGACCACCTGTGCGATCCGTGCCGGGAGCACTTCCAACGGGTGTGCGAGGGGCTGGACGCCCTTGGGGTCCGGTACCGCTTCGACCACCGGCTGGTGCGGGGGTTCGACTACTACACCCGCACCACCTTCGAGTTCGCCTCGGAGGCCCTGGAGTCGGCTCAGAACGGCATCGGTGGGGGCGGTCGCTACGACGGCCTGGTGGAGATGCTCGGAGGGCCCCCGACCCCGGGGATCGGCTTCGGGATCGGGATCGAACGGCTGTTGCTGGCCTGTGACGCCGAGGGGGTGTTCGGGGTGGACCCGGCCGTGCCCGACGCCTTCGTGGTCGACGTGACCGGGGGCCGGGCCGCCCGGGACATCACCGCCGAGCTCCGTGGCGCCGGCTTGCGGGCCCAGCGGGCCTTCGACGACCGGTCGATGAAGTCCCAGATGAAGTCGGCCGACAAGTCCGGGGCCCGGGTGGCCCTCATCGTGAGGGCCGAGGAGCTGGCAGCGGGTACGGTGTCCGTGCGACCCATGCGGGGAACCGGGGAGCAACGGACTGTGCTGCGCTCCGAGGTGGTAGACGCTGTTCGTGACCAGGCCGGGTGACCGGGCCGGTGGCGACGGAGCCCAGCCGCTCGACCGTGTAGCCCCGGGTCTGTGACCGGACCGCCTCCCGAACTCTGCATCCGAACTCCGCATCCGAACTCCGCATCCGAACGCTGCACCCGAAAGGAACCGCTGTGACCGTCTCCCCCCAGTCGAGCGAGGCCACGTCGATGCGCACCCGGCTGTGCGGGACCGTCGGCGTCGCGGACGTGGGCTCCGAGGTCACGGTGTGCGGTTGGGTGGCCAAGCGCCGGGAGCACGGCGAGCATCTGGCCTTCGTCGATGTCCGCGACCACACCGGCATCGTGCAGTGCGTGGTCCCGGGCACCGTGGACGTGCGTAGCGAGTACGTGGTGGCCGTCACCGGGGTCATCCGTCACCGGCCCGAGGGGACCACCAACCCCGAGCTTCCCACCGGTGAGGTCGAGATCGGCGAGTGCCAGGTGACCATCCTCAATACGGCGGAGCCGCCCCCCCTGGCCGTCGATGATCGGACCGAGGTCGACGAGGTGGTGCGGTTGAAGTACCGCTACGTCGACCTGCGACGACCCCGGATGCAGGCCAATCTCCGCCTGCGGGCCACCGTGAACGCCGCCCTGCGGGCGGCCATGGTCAGCCAGGGGTTCATCGAGGTGGAGACCCCGCTGCTCTGGGCCCCGACCCCGGAAGGCGCCCGGGAGTTCACCGTGCCCAGCCGCCTCAACCGGGGAACCTCCTACGTCCTGCCCCAGAGCCCGCAGCTGGCCAAGCAGCTGTTGATGGTGGCCGGGATGGACCGGTACTTCCAGATCGCCCGCTGTCTGCGGGACGAAGATCTCCGGGCCGACCGCCAATTCGAATTCTCCCAGTTGGACGTGGAGGCCTCCTTCGTCAGCCAGGAGGATGTGCTCGACTTCGTGTCCGTGGCCGTGGTCGATGCGGCCGAGGCCGCTACCGGCGAGCGCCCGCCGGACATCCCGAGGATGACCTGGGCCGAGGCCATCGACCGCTACGGCACCGACAAGCCCGATGTGCGCTTCGGCATGGAGCTGATCGACCTGTCGCCGCTGTTCGACGGGACCGAGGTCCGGGCCTTCCAGGCGCCCTGCGTGAAGGCGCTGCTCCTGGAGGGAGGCGCCTCGTTGACCCGATCCAAGCTGGACAACCTGGTCGACCGGGCCAAGGAGCTCGGCGCCGGGGGGCTGGCCTGGTTCCGGGTCACCGCCGGTTCAGACGATGCTGGCTCGGGTTCGGGCCCGGCCCTCGAGTCGCCGCTGGTCCGCTTCCTCTCCGAGGAGGAGCAGTCCGGCCTGCTGGGCGTGACCAAGGCCTCCGTCGGCGACCTCATCGTGGTGGTGGCCGACCAGTACCGGTTGGCCTGCACCATCCTGGGCCAGCTCCGGGTGGAGTTGGGCGGACGGCCGGTCAGCGAGGGCCCCTACCGGTACCTGTGGGTGATGGACTTCCCCATGTTCGACGGCGTGGACGGCGAGGGGAACCCGGTGGCCGCCCACCATCCGTTCACCATGCCCCATCCCGACGACCTCGACCGTCTGGAGTCCGACCCCGCCTCGGTGCGGGCCCAGGCCTACGACCTGGTCCTCAACGGTTGGGAGCTGGGCTCGGGCAGCGTCCGTATCCATCGGGCCGACATCCAGAGCCGGGTCTTCTCCGTGTTGGGCATCAGTGACGAGGAGGCGGCCTCCCGGTTCGGCTTCCTGCTGGGAGCGTTCCGCTATGGCGCTCCACCCCACGCCGGGTTCGCCGTGGGCATCGACCGGCTGGTGGCCATCTTTGCCGGCGAGGACAGCATCCGCGAGGTCATCGCCTTCCCGAAGACCCAGTCCGGATCGGATCCGATGACCGGCGCCCCCAAGCCGCTGGCCCCCTCGGTATTGGCCGATCTGGGCCTCCAACTGCTCCCGACCAAGGACTGAGCGATTCGGCGTGGCCGGTGACGACCTCTTCTCCGGCGCCGCGGCCGAGCGCCTGTCGGCCCGGGCCCCTCTGGCCGCCCGGATGCGTCCCCGGACCCTGGACGACATCGTGGGCCAGTCCCACCTGGTGGGCCCGGGCGCACCCCTGCGGGCCCTGATCGAGGCGGACCGGCTGACCTCGGCCATCCTGTGGGGCCCCCCGGGAACCGGCAAGACCACCCTGGCATCGGTGCTGGCCACCACTTCCCACAAGCACTTCGTCCCACTCTCGGCGGTGAGCGCCGGGGTCAAGGATGTGCGCGAGGTGATCGAAGGGGCCCGCCGGCTGCTGGGTGAACAGGGGAGGGGCACCATCTTGTTCCTCGACGAGGTGCACCGGTTCAACCGGTCCCAGCAGGACGCCCTGCTCCCTTCGGTGGAGGAGGGCCTCCTGGTCCTGGTCGGAGCCACCACCGAGAATCCGTTCTTCGAGGTCAACGCCCCGCTGCTGTCGCGGTCCACGCTGTGGCGTCTCGAGCCCCTGAGCGCCGAGGACCTCACCGAGGTGGTGGCCCGGGGGCTGCGGGCGGAAGGGGCCAGCGCTGAGCCTGATGCCGTGGCCGCTCTGGTCGGCCTGGCCGACGGCGACGCCCGCGCCGTTCTCACCACGCTGGAAGTGGCCCTGGCCCTGGCCGGCGACCGCCCGGTGACGCTGGAGGACGTCGAGCGGGCCCGCCACTCGCGGCTCCACCACTACGGCGAGGACGATCACTACGACCAGGTGAGCGCCTTCATCAAATCGATCCGGGGTTCCGACCCCGACGCCGGGCTGTACTGGCTGGCCCGGATGCTGGAGTCCGGGGAGGACGCCCGGTTCATCGCCCGGCGTCTGGTCATCCTGGCCAGTGAAGACATCGGCGAGGCTGATCCGCTGGCCCTGGTGGTGGCGGACGCCGCGGCCCGGGCCGTTGAATTCGTGGGTCTTCCCGAAGCCCAGCTCAACCTGGCCCAGGCCGTGGTGCACCTGGCCACCTCCCCGAAGTCCAACCGGGTGACCGTGGCCCTGGGCCTGGCCCAACGCGACGTCCGCCAGGGGCCCCGGGGCGACGTGCCCGGGCACCTGCGCGACGCCCACTACCGGAGTGCGGCCTCCATCGGCCACGGTGAGGGGTACGTCTACCCCCACGACCGGCCGGACGCCTTCGTCGAGCAGCAGTACCGCCCGGACGAGCTCGTCGGCCACCGTTACTACGAGCCCAGCGACCGGGGTCACGAGGCCGTGCTCGCCGAGCGACTGCGGGGCTGGCGCGGGCTCGGTGCGGAGACCCCTGAGCAAGCCGGTCAGACCGGTCCGCCGGGGTCGAAGGCCGGTCCGAACGAAGATGGTGAAGACTGAGCGGATGCCAGCCGACCGGGGAGGAAGGACGGCCCTATGGTCAACCCTGGTGGCGGTGGCCGGGGTGTCAGCGGTGGTCCTGGCCATGGTGGTGCCGGCCGGGGCTGCGGCGGCCGGAGTGGGCGTCTGGCTCACCGTCCTCCGAACTCGTTCGGTCCGCCCGCGAGGTCCGGCTGTCCGGCCCCGCGCCCAGCCTTCCGACCGGTGCCCGGGTCCTCGGTGCGGCGGCCGGTGCCACCCCCATCCGGGCCGACCTGGTGCTCACTGTTCGCCACCCGGACGCTCTCGAGGCCTTCGACACCGCGGTGTCCACGCCGGGCTCGGCGCTCTACCGCCATTACCTGCAGGCCGGACAGTTCGCCGCGGAGTTCGGGCCGAGCTCGGCCACGTTGGCCGCCGCCCGGAGCTGGTTGGTATCCGCCGGCCTCCGAGTCGGCACGGTCTCGGCCAACCGCCTCCTGATTCCGGTCACCGGAACCGCGGCACAGATGGAGCAGGCCTTCGGGGTGCCCCTCATCGACGCCAGCCTGCCCGGGGGCCGGGTCGTGCGGGCCGCCACCGCGTCGCCCCAGGTCCCCGTGGGCCTGGCTCCAGCCGTAGCGGGCGTCATCGGCCTCAACACCCTCAGCCTCGACCACCCCCAGATCGCCTATCCGCCAGGACCGGGTCGCCGGTCGCCGGAGGGCGGTTCCGGCCCATCGACCTTGATCCCCGAGGATTCGGCCGAGGCTCACGTGGGACCCACGGCGTGTCCCGCTGCGGCGGCCCTGTCGGCCACCGGAGGTTGGACCGCTGAGCAGCTGGCGTCGACCTACGGGTTCGACTCCCTCTACGGCCAGGGCCGGGAGGCCGTGGGCCAGCGGGTGGCCATCTTCGAGCTGGAGCCTTTCACCGCCAGTGACATCAGCGCCTACCAAGCCTGCTTCGGCACCCACGTGCCGGTGTCGACGGTGAAGGTCGACGGGGGTGCCACGGGTTCGCAGTCCGGCGAGGCCGCCCTGGACATCGAAGCGGTGGCCGGACTGGCACCGTCCTCGTCCATCACCGTCTACTCCGGGCCCAACACCGTCACCGGTCCCATCGACACCTACGCCGCCATCATCGACGCCCGCGCCGGAACGACGGTCCTGAACAAGGTCATCACCACCAGCTGGGGCCAGTGCGAGGGGGCCGGAGGTATCGACCCGGCCCAGCAAGCCGCCGAGACCACGCTCTTCCAGCAGGCCACCGCCCAGGGCCAGACCGTTGTGGCCGCATCCGGTGACGCCGGTTCGTCGGACTGCTACGACCCGCCCGTGGACGACAGCCGGGACCTGTCGGTCGACGACCCCGCCGACCAACCCGACGTGACCGGAGTGGGTGGGACCTCACTGAGCGCCCCGGTGTCCACCTCCTCCAGCGAGACCGTGTGGAACAACGGAGGCGGTGCCGGAGGTGGGGGTATCTCCCAGGACTTTGCCGCACCTTCGTGGCAGCAGATCCCCGACGCCCGCAGCGCCTTCACCGAGGACACCTGTGGGGCGTCGAAGACCGAGCAGTGCCGGGAGGTACCCGATGTGTCGGCGTCGTCGGACCCCGCCCAAGGGGACATCGTCTACTTCAGCGGCCAGTGGCAGCGCATCGGGGGAACCAGCGCGGCCTCACCGCTCTGGGCCGCCCTCACCGCCGTGGCCAACCAGGGGTGCGCAGCGTCAGCCGGCTTTCTCAACGCCCGGCTCTATGCCGCCGGGGCCGGGACGTCACCCCCGTTCAACGACATCACCGTCGGCAATAACGACCTGTTCGACCCGTCGTCCCCGAGTCCGAGCTACCCGGCGACGGCCGGCTACGACCTGGCCTCGGGGTGGGGGTCCCCGAAAGGCCTCCAGTTGCTCGGTGTGTTCACGGGCTCGAGTGGGGGCTGTCCTTCCGTGACCGGCTTGAGCCCGTCCTCCGGGCCGGCCGTCGGCGGCCGCGCCGTGGTCATCCGGGGGAGCGGATTCGGTACCGGGGTGCCCACGGTCCGCTTCGGTTCCGTGGTGGCCACGGTTACGGCCCACACCCCGACCTCGGTGACCGTGGACACTCCCGATGTGGGTTCAGGCACCACCCTGTCGGTCACGGTGACCACCGGCGGTACGGCCGGAGGGACCAGTGCGGTCGTGCCGGCCGCGGCATACACCTTCGTCTCACCTCGGGTGACTTCGGTGGTGCCCGATCGTGGGCCGACATCGGGAGGTGGGCTGGTCACGGTGTCGGGGTCCGGCTTCTCCGGCGCCAGCTCCGTCAAATTCGGGTCGGCCGCGGCCGCCTTCACCGTCAACTCACCGGTCTCGCTGGTGGCCCGGGTGCCCGCCGGCCCGTCGGGCGGGGCCACCGTGGACGTCACCGTGCAGGGCCCGGACGGGACCAGTCCCCGGGCGTCCGGTGACCGGTACACCTACGCCCTCCCCGGCTACTGGATGGCGGCCTCGGACGGGGGCATCTTCAGCTTCGGTAGTGCACACTTCTACGGTTCCACCGGCGACATCGCCTTGAACCAGCCGGTGGTGGGGATGGCCGCCGCTCCCGACGGGCGTGGCTACTGGCTGGTGGCATCCGACGGCGGCATCTTCAGCTTCGGCGATGCGGGCTTCTACGGTTCCACCGGCGACATCGCCTCGAACCAGCCGATCGTGGGGATGGCCGCGGCTCCCGACGGGCGTGGCTACTGGCTGGTGGCCTCCGACGGCGGCATCTTCAGCTTCGGCGATGCGGGCTTCTACGGTTCCACCGGCGGGATGGTTCTCAACAAGCCCATCGTCGGGATGGCCGCCACTCCCGACGGGCGTGGCTACTGGCTGGTGGCCTCCGACGGCGGGGTGTTCGGCTTCGGTGACGCCAGCTTCTACGGGTCCACCGGCGCCATCACCTTGAACCAGCCGGTGGTGGGCATGGCGGCCTCTCCGGACGGTCGGGGCTATTGGATGGTGGCTTCCGACGGCGGCATCTTCGGTTTCGGTGACGCCGGGTTCTTCGGCTCCACCGGCAGCCAGGTCCTCAACGAGCCGATCGTGGGGATGGCGGCCTCACTGGATGGTCGGGGCTACTGGCTGGTGGCCTCGGACGGGGGAGTCTTCAGCTTCGGTGACTCCCGGTTCTACGGCTCGACCGGTGGGCAGGTCCTGAACCGACCGGTGGTCGGGATAGCCACGCCCTGAGCCATACGACCACGCCCTGAGCGACACGGCCACGCCCTGATGGGTACCGACCTGAGCCGGGTGGGGATCTATGCTGCCGCCGTGACGGCCGGCACACTCATGACCGACACGCAGGCATGACCGACACGCTGGAGGCGCCGACTCGGGACGAAGGGCTGGGGCGGAGCACCCTTCCACTGCCCCCACCCCTGAGCGCCGGGGCGCCGCCGCACCAACCCCCGGGGCCGGTGGCCGTCTCCCGACGGGTCCGTCGGAACCGGTGGCTGTGGTCGTTGGGCCTGCTGGCGTTGTTGGCCCTGGTGGGCTGGTGGCTGGCCCCCTCGGGTCACGGGGTCGCCGGGCCGTCGCATACTCCTCCGCCCCACGGTCCCGTCCATCATCCGCCGCTGTCCTCCAGGTCCCCGTTCGACCCGGATTGGGATGGCAACGGGAAACCGGTCACCTTCGCCTTCGCCGGCGACGACAATTTTCCAGCCGGAAGCATCCTGGCCACCCGGCTGGCCGACGACCCGGCCACCGCCCTCGGACCGGGGGCCCAGCAGTTGCTGGCCGGGGTCGATCTCTCCATGACCAACCTCGAGACGGCCCTGACCAACGGCGGCACCTGTCCCGATCCCCAGCCCAAGCAGTACGTGTTCTCGGCGCCGGCGAGTGCCATCCAAGCCTTCCGGGGGGCCGGTGTGACCCTGGTGACGGAGGCCAACAACCACGGCGAGGATTGCGGGCCGGCCGGCCTGCAGATGGCCCTGGCCGCCCGAAAGCAGGCGGGGTACACCGTCTTGGGCATCGGCCAGAACGCCGCCGAGGCCTTCGCCCCGTTCCGGATCACCATCGACGGGGAGCGGATCTCCATCATCGCCGCCACCCAGGTGATCGACTCCGACCTCCAGACGGCCTGGACCGCCACCGCCACCCAACCGGGCCTGGCCTCGGCCTACGACGTGTCCGACCTGGTCCACGCGGTCGAGGCCGCCCGCAAGGACTCCGACACGGTCATCGTGTTCCTGCACTGGGGAACGGAGTTGGACGCCTGCCCCAATCCCGACCAGGAGCCCCTGGCCAATGTGTTGGTGAAGGCCGGGGCCGACATCATCGTGGGCAGCCATGCCCACGTTCTGTTGGGCGGGGGCTACCTGGGCTCGGCGTACGTCGACTACGGGCTGGGCAACTTCGCCTTCTACAACGACCCGCCGCCCACGGATCAGAGCGGCTCCCTGGTCGTCACGGCCACCGGGCGTCACATCGACAACGTGACCTGGCGCCCGGCCATCATCCAGGACGACCTGCCTCAACCGTTGACCGGGGCCGCGCGCCGCTTCCGCCCTCCAGAGCTGGACAGCCGCCCGTAGCTGCACCGATGCCACGGCATCACCGGGTGCGGCCCTGGCCACCCCGGCCAGCGAGACCTCCCCGCCCTCTGCGGCTGCCGTGGCCCAGCTGTCGGGGGATTCGGGCTGAGCCGGTCTGGCCCCGGGTTCGGATGGATCCCCCTCGGATGGTGCCGGCATGGGGAACGGGCTATCGGAGTCGGCGGACCCACCCTGACCATCTAAGCTCGCAGGATCATGTCCGCCGGAGAGATCGCCGTCCTCGTGGCCAGCATCGCCTGCGTGGGGGCGGTCGTCATCCTGCTGGTGGCCATAGCCGGGCTTCGCCGGGAGACCCGCGCCCTGGCCAAGATCTCCGAACAGCTGCGCCACCAGACCGTCCCGTTAGTGGCTGATGCCCAACGGGTAGTGGACCAGGCCGCCACCGAGATGGAGCGGGTCGGCGCGGTGCTGGACTCCACCGAGTCGGTGCACGCCACGGTGGACACGGCGTCGCGCCTGGCCTACCGGGCCTTCGCCAATCCGGTGGTCAAGGTCTTGGCCGTCCGGGCCGGAGCGGCCACCGGCATCCGCCGGTTGGCCGGATCGGACACCGATCATCCGGCGGCCCTTCAGAACGGTCGCAACGGGCAGAACGGGCCGGGCAGTCACAACGGTCGTAACGGGCACAACGGGAACGGTCGTTAGTCGTGCCCCGACGGACGTTCTGGTTGGTGGCCGGGGTGGCGGTCGGCACCGGCTCCACGCTCTGGGCCGAGCGCAAGGTGCGCCAGACCTGGGAGCAGGCCGCGGCCCGACTCCAGCCCGACGCCATCGTCGTGGAGGTGGGGAGGTCGGCCCGCCAGGTGGCCGGTAGCGCGGGTGGCCGGCTGCGGGAAGCGGTCACCTCGGGCCGCTCCGAGATGTTGCGCCGGGAAGAGGAGCTGTGGGCCGAGCTGGCCAGCCAGGCCGGCGTGGAGTCCGAGTTCCCGATCGCCCGCAATCCGACCGGGCGGTTGTCGATGTCGGGCCGTCCCGACCGTGTTGACCCCGGCGACCTGACGTCTGACCCCGGCGGCCTCGTTGCCGTCCCCGAGCTCACCGGCTCCAGCCCGGTTGTCGAGGCCTCTGCGGTTCTCGACCCCGCTCCGGGCCTCCCTGACCCGGCCTGTCCTGAGGGCCCGCCTGAGGCCCCGCCGGGAAAAATCACCCTCCCACCTGGGCAACTAGGATCCCTCGTCGTGACCTCTGGCACGGCATACGACGCCGACCACCTGCGCGCCGCCTTCACCCGCTTCTTTACGGAGCGGGGCCACACGTCCGTGCCGTCGGCCAGCCTGATCCCCCATGATCCGTCGGTGCTGTTCACCATCGCCGGCATGGTGCCGTTCAAGCCCTTCTTCCTGGGCGACGAGACCCCACCCTGGCCCCGGGCCACCTCGGTGCAGAAGTGCTTCCGTACGGTGGACATCGACGTGGTCGGCTCCACCCAACGGCACTGCACGTTCTTCGAGATGCTGGGCAACTTCAGCTTCGGGGACTACTTCAAGGACGAAGCCATCCCCTACGCCTGGGAGCTGGTCACCGAGGTGCTGGGCATCGACGGTGAGCGCCTGTGGGTCACGGTGTACGAGAGCGATGACGAGGCCGAGCAGATCTGGATCGACTCGGTGGGCCTGCCGGCCGACCGGGTCCAGCGCCTGGGGGAGGACAACTTCTGGAAGATGGGGGACACCGGTCCGTGTGGCCCCAGTTCGGAGATCTTCTACGACAAGGGACCTGCTTACGGCGAGGACGGCGGCCCGGCCTTCGGTGGTTCGGAGCGGTTCGTCGAGATCTGGAACCTGGTGTTCATGCAGTACAACCGCGACAAGGACGGTGCCACCGAGCCGCTGCCCCGGCCCAGCATCGACACCGGGGCCGGGCTCGAGCGCATCCTGCCGGTGCTCCAGGGCGTCGACTCCATCTTCGCCACCGACCTCTTCGTCCCCATGATCGAGACCGCCGAATCGCTCACCGGCCACACCTACGGGGAGGACGAGCGGGCCGATGTCGGGCTCCGGATCCTGGCCGACCACGGGCGGGCCATGTCCATGCTGGTGGCCGACGGTGTGCTGCCGGCCAACGAGGGCCGGGGCTACGTGCTCCGTCGGATCATCCGGCGGGCGGTGCGACGGGCCCGCCAGCTCGGCGTCAACGAGGCCTTCACCCCGCGCCTGGTCGACGCGGCGGTGGGCATCCTGGGGGCGGCCTACCCGGCCATGGCCGAGCAGCACCAGCTGATCACCGACGTGGTGGCCCGGGAGGAAGAGGGGTTTCTCCGCACCCTGTCCACCGGCTCCACCATCTTGGAGGAGGAGTTGGCCTCAGGGGCCGGCGCCATCTCCGGTGATCTGGCCTTCCGCCTCCACGACACCTACGGCTTCCCGGTCGAGCTCACCGTGGAGATCGCCGAGGAGGCCGGGGTCTCGGTCGACCTCGAGGCCTTCGAGTTGGCCATGGACCACCAGCGGGCCATGGCCCGGGCTGCGGCCGGCTCCAGCAAGGCCCCGGCCGGCGAGGCGGCCTACCGCGAGGTGTTGGACGCCGAGGGCCAGACCCGTTTCGTCGGTCAGCGACCCGACGGGTACTCCGCCCCGGCCCGGGTGGTGGCGGTGCTGGTCGACCGTGATCCCGACCGGGCCGGCCAGGTGGAGATCTTCCTCGATCGCACCCCGTTCTACGCCGAGGGTGGGGGACAGGACGGCGACACCGGCACCATCGTGACCGAGACCGGTACGGCCCTGGTCTACGACACGGTCTCGGCGCTGCCCGGGCTGACCTCCCACCGGGCCACCGTGAACGGCGAGCTGTTTGCCGGCCAGGACGCCCTGGCCACCATCGACGGGCTCCGCCGGGACTCGCTCCGGCGCAATCACACCGGCACCCACCTGATCAATGCCGCCCTGCGGACGGTCCTGGGCGACCACGTGCGCCAGCAGGGCTCCCGGGTGGCGCCGGAGTACCTGCGCTTCGACTTCAGCCATCACGGCAACGTGGCCCCCGAAGAGCTCGCCGCGGTGGCGGCCATGGCCAACGGTGACGTGCTGACCGACAGCGAGGTCATCGTGGAGGAGACCACCAAGGCCCAGGCCGAAGCCATGGGAGCGCTGGCCTTCTTCGGCGACAAGTACGGCGACCGGGTCCGGGTGGTCCGGGCCGGCCCGCACTCCCTCGAGCTGTGCGGTGGCACCCACGTCGGGGCGCTGGGGATGATCGGTCCCATCACCGTCACTTCGGAGGCATCCATCGGGTCCAACACCCGCCGTCTGTTCGCCGTGACCGGATGGGGGGCCTTCGACCGGATCGTGGAGCGGGAGGGTCTCCTGGCCGAGGCGGCCGCCCTGCTCCGCACCGAGCCGGAGCACGTCCCCGAGGCCATCGACCGGCTCATGGAGCGACAGCGGGAGGCGGAGAAGTCCCTGGAGCGGGCCCGGAGCCGCGAGCTGCACTCCGAGGCCTCGGCGCTGGTGGCCACGGCCGAGGGGGGAGTGATCGTGGCCCGGCGGGACGGGCTCGATCCCGATGCCCTCCGGGACCTGGCCCAGGCCGCCCGCACCGCCGCCGACCTGCGGGTCGTGGTGCTCGGGGGCACTCCTGATGGCATCAAGGCCAGCCTGGCGGTGTCGGCCTCGAAGACCGGGCAACCGCCGGTCGACGCCCAAGCGCTGGTCAAGCAGATCGCCGGGCTGGTGGGTGGAGGCGGGGGTGGATCGCCCGAGATGGCCGTGGCCGGGGGTAAGGATCCCAGTGGGATCGACGGGGCACTCGACGAGGCGCGGCGCACACTGGTTCAGGGTTGACCGATGACCGCTCCGGGCACCACGGCGCGTAAGGGTCGCGCCCTCGGCATCGATCTGGGGTCGCGCCGCATCGGCATCGCCGTGAGTGACTCGGCCGGCACCATGGCCCTGCCCCGGGCCACCGTGACCCGTAGCGGTGACATCGAGGCCGACCACCGGCGCCTGGTGGAGCTGGCGGTGGAGGAGGAAGCCTCGGTGGTGGTGGTGGGCCTGCCCCTCTCCCTCGACGGATCCCGGGGTCGGGCCGCCCTGTCGGCGGAAGAGGAGGCGGCGGCCCTGGCGACCCTGCTGGAGGGGCACGGCATTGGCGTCGAGCTGTTCGACGAGCGCCTGACCACGGTCAGCGCCCATCAGGCCCTGGCCGCCGGTGGCACCCGTGAGCGGGACCGCCGCGGCGTGGTGGACAAGGCTGCGGCCGCAGTGATGCTCACGGCCTGGCTCGAGGGTCGTCGGGGTGGGTCCCCATCGTGACCGGCCCGGACGGCCCGGACGGCTCGCCTCCCGGAACCGGTCCGACGGCGGGTGGGGAGTATGGCCAGCCGGCCGATGGGCCGGGGACGGCACCGGTCCCTGCACCGGGTCCGCCGGGCCTTTCGACCAGGAGCTGGAGGTTCCTCCCGGAACCGGGCCGGATGTCGAGCCGGGCCTGGACCACGAGCCCCACATCTACGGCAGCGAGCCCCAGCCCCCTGGCCCGGCGCACCGGGCCGGACGTCGCACCCGCCATCCGTGGCGGATCGCCGTGCTGGTGCTCCTCGTCGTCGGGGTGTTGGTCCTGCTGGGCGGGTACTTCTGGGTCAACTCCGAGGCCAATCCCTCGGGACCGCCGGGGCCGTCGGTCATCGTGACGGTGTCGTCGGGCAGTGGGACCAGCCAGTTGGCCTCCCAGCTCCAGGCGCACGGGGTGATCGGCAGCTCGCTGGCCTACCGCATCTGGAGCCAGCTCCACAGCTCATCCGAGGTTCTCGCCGGGTCCTACTCCTTCCACCGGAACCTGAGCTTCGCCAAGGTCAACGACATCGTCGCCGGCGGCCCCAATGTCTTCCCCTTGACCATCCCGCCGGGCTTCACCGTGCGGGAGGTGGCCGAGCGGGTAGGCCAACTGCCCGGCCATGGACAGGCCGCCTTCGCCGCTCGTGGCTGATGGCGGCACCGTGCGCTCACCGTTCCAGCCGGCGGGTGTGACCAACCTGGACGGGCTCCTCGGCACCGGGACGTACACCGTGGTCCCCGGCGAGACCGATCGCCAACTACTGGTGGACATGGTCGACCGGTTCAACACCCAGGCCGATGCCATGGACCTGACCGGCGGCTCGGCGGCGTTGGGGCTCACCCCGTATCAGGCGGTCATCGTGGCCTCCATCGTCGAGAAGGAAGGGGTCATCACCAAGAACCTCGGCCCGGTGGCCCGGGTCATCCTCAACCGGCTGGCCAACCAGATGCCCCTCCAGATGAACTCGACCGTGCTCTACGCCCTGGATCAGGACGGCGGACAGGTGACCCAACAGGACCTCCAGCTGAAGTCGCCCTACAACACCTATCTCCACGTCGGCCTGACCCCGACGCCGATCTGCTTCCCGGCTCCGGCGGCCCTGCGGGCCACCCTGCACCCACCGCAGGGGTCGTGGCTGTACTTCGTGCTGGTCAAGTCGGACGGCACCGAGGCCTTCGCCGACACCTACCCCCAACAGCTGGCCAATGAGGCCCTGGCCCAACGGCGGCCCGACTCGGGTGAGCCGACGGCCGGACGGGCTCTCGGCGGCCACCACCGTGGTCGGGGTCATCGGGGATCCGGTGGCCCATTCGCTGTCGCCCCTGCTCCACAACACGGCCTTCGCCGAGCTCGGGCTGGACTGGGTGTCGGTCGGATTTCCCGTGGCCCGGGGGGCGGCCGGCGAAGCCCTGGCCGGAGCCCTGGCCCTCGGGGTGCGGGGCTTGTCGGTGACCATGCCCCACAAGGACGTCGTGGCCGGTCTGGTGGACGAGCTCTCACCGCGGGCGGCCAGGCTCGACGCGGTCAACTGCGTGGTCAACCGGGTCGCGGGCCGGGGCGGCACGCCCGCCTCCTACGGTGACAACACCGACGGCCCGGGCCTGGTGGCGGCACTCCGCCACGGGGACCGGTTCGAACCGGCCGGTCAGCGCTGCCTGGTCATCGGCGGGGGAGGGGCGGCCCGGGCCGTGGTGGCCGGCTTGGCCGACGCCGGGGCGGCCGAGGTCATCGTGGTCAATCGGACCGCGGATCGGGCGGCCTCGGCTGCGGCTCTGGCCGGGGCGGTCGGTCGGGTGGGCGTGCCCGCCGACGCCTCCACCTGCCAGCTGGTGGTCAACGCCACCTCCATCGGGATGGCCGGCTCCCGCGGTGCGGAGCAGTCCGGCCGGTCCGGCGAGCTCTGGCCCCTCGATCCGGCCCTGATCGTGGCCGGGCAGCAGGTGGTCGACCTGGTGTACCACCCCCGGGTCACCCCCTGGCTGGAGGCGGCCCAACGCCGGGGAGCGGTGGTCTCCAACGGTCTGGGCATGCTGGTCCACCAGGCCGCCCTGCAGTTGACCATCTGGACCGCCCTGGAGCCCCCGGTTGACGCCATGTGGCGGGCGGCCACCGGCTTCGAACCTCCCCGGTGACCCCTCGGCCTGCCGCACCCCGGCAGGACGTCCCGTGAGCCGACCGCTCAGTCGGTCGTCGCGGATCCCGTCCCTGGTCGGACGGCGGATCCGGCCTCTGGTTGGCCCGATGTTCCGGATCCGGGATGGGCTGTCGGACCGGGCCCTGGGCCCAGCCATCCGGGCGCGGGAGGCGGCTGGGGGCCCGCGGGTAGCCTGTGCCACCGGAGTCCCTTGGTGAACTACGCCCCTGCAATCGCCCCTGGCCGGACGAGGAACCTCAGCTCCCGCTTTGACCTGGTCATGGTGGGCACCGCCCTGCTGCTGGCCCTGACCGGCGTCGTGATGATCTATTCGGCCACCAAGGGGTGGTTGAAGGTGGACGGCGACGATCCGCACTACTTCTTGAAGCGCCAGGCGGTCTTCGTGGTGATCGGGGTGGTGGTGATGCTGGCCACGGCCCTCTTCGACTACCGGAAGCTCGAGCAGATCAGCACCGTGCTCTACATCGGCATCCTCCTGGCCCTGGTGGCGGTGCTGGCCACCCCGGAGCGCCAGGGGGCCCAGCGGTGGTTCCCCATCGGGCCGCTCCAGCTCCAGCCGTCAGAGTTCGCCACCCTGGTGCTGATCATCGCCATCGCCACCTACTGCGCCCGAAGACCCGAGGGCCTGGTCTTCCGGGATCTGGTCCGGCTGGTCCTGATGGCCACCCTGCCCATCCTCTTGGTGTTCAAGCAGCCTGACTTGGGCACGGCCATTGTGCTCACCATCATCTTGATGGTCATGCTGGCCGTTGCCGGCATGCCCGGGCGCTACCTGTTGCTCCTCATCGTGGGCGCCGTCCTGTTGGTGCTGGTGGCCGTGAACCTCGGGCTCCTTCAGCGTTACCAGATCGAGCGGCTGACCAGTTTCATCTCCCCCAACGGGGCCAGCCAGACCACCACCTACAACGTGAACGAGGCCAAGGAGGCCATCTCCCACGGCGGCGTCTTCGGCCGGGGGCTGTTCCGCGGTGAGCTCACCAACCTGGCCTACGTGCCCGAGCAGCAGACCGACTTCATCTTTTCGGCGGTGGGGGAGCAACTGGGCCTGGTGGGGGCCGGGGTCCTTTTGGCGTTGTACGGAGTGGTGGCCTGGCGGATACTGAGGACGGCCCAGTTGGCCCGGGACAACTTCGGGCGCCTGCTGTGTGCCGGAGCGTTCACCCTCATCGTGTTCTCGGTGTTCGAGAATGTGGGGATGAACATGGGGATCATGCCGGTGGCCGGAATCCCCCTCCCGTTCCTGTCCTACGGGGGGTCGTCGATGATCTGCTTCTTCGCCGCCGTCGGCGTCGTCATGAGTGTGCACGCCCGGAGTGTTCGATGAGCGACCCGCCCATGGCGGCCGCCGAGCTTCCCCTGTCGCCCGAGTCGGACCCCGATCCCGGACCCGGGACCGGGGACGGGGTCGTGGGGGGACCCGCCGAAGAGGTGGCGCCTGCCGCCCCCGATGTCGGCCCCATGCAGCCGACGGGGACGAAGGGGCCTCGATCGAGGACCCGGTGGCCGGGCCGGCCAGCCCCGCCCCTGTGTCAGGCGACTACCGGATGGCCCTGGTCACAGCGGTCACGGTCGACCTGCCCAATCCGCATCCGACGGTGGTCCTCCGGGAGAGTGAGTCTCCACGCCGCCAGCTGTCGTTCTCCATCGCCATGCCCGACGCCATCGTGCTCTCCCATGCCCTCCGACGCATTGCCACGCCCCGCCCCCTCACCCACGAGCTGGTCACCGGCATTCTCCAGAAATTCGACATCGATGTGGTGGCTGTTCGCCTGGTCGGCCGGCAGGGATCGGTCTACTTCGCCGAGTTGGACCTCCGGGGCCGCACCGGCCGGTCGGTGCACTCGTGCCGACCTTCGGATGCCCTGACCCTGGCCCTGCAGCAGGCGGTGCCGGTACCCATCCTCATCGACCGACGGCTGTTCGAGCAGGTGGGCGATGTGGCGCCTCCGGGACCGTCTGCCTCGGGGAGCTGACGGCGCCGTCGGCCGATGGTGGTAATCGGGCCGGTCCGTGAGGGGCGTCATGGCGTGCCGTCCTTCGTCCCGGGCCGGCTCCGGGTGGAGTTGTTGAGCGGCGGGCCCTGGCGGCCGGTCGTGACGGTGTTGTTGACCGGGCAGTTGCCCTCGTTCCGGCCACAGGCGGCGAAGTCGCAGAGGCGACACAGCCAAGGTTGGTGACGGCTAGGGGTATGGGCGGAGCGTTCCTTGGCCCGGGCCAGGGTGACCGTGGTCAGCATGGAGTCCACTGTTGCCACCAGGTTGTCGACCTCGTCCGAGGTCAAGGCGGACAACGCGCTCGTCACTGACTCGTGGCGTGCTCGGAGTATCCGCTCGGCCACGCCGCGGCCACTTCGGGTCAGGACGACGGATACGGCCCGTCCGTCCCGTGCCCCGACCCGCTCGACCAAGCCCTCGTCTGCGAGACGATCGACGAGACGGACGGCGCCGGAGTGGGTCAGGCCCAACACGGAACTCAACTGGGTGACCGACCCGCCGTCGAGGAACTCGTGCAGTGCGGCCAGCGCGGCGGGGGCCGACGGGCCGAGCCCTGCAACCGATTCCACGGCGGCGTTCATCCGGTCCGCCACCACCAGGCTCAACGCCCCCAAGGCGTTGGCTGCGTGCTGGCGGCTTGACCGTGTCGGCGACATCGTCCTAGGTTATATGTATGAGTCACACACAGTCCACGCAGGCGGGCGGCGGGCCCACGGCTGAGCTGTCGATGCTGAACATCGACAGCGCCGACCCAGCCAGGCTGGCGCAGTTCTACGCCGCCGCTCTCGGCTGGGAGGTCACGTACAGCGACGACAGTTACGGGATGGTCGAAGGCAACGGCATCAAGATCGGCTTCGGCAAGGTCGACGGGTTGGCAGCCCGTGCCATGGCCCGATGAGGCCGGCGCCAAACGCTTCCACCTCGACCTCCAGGTCGACGACCTCGACGAGGCGACCGAGAGCCTGTGCGCCATCGGAGCCAGCCAGCCTGAGTTCCAACCCGGCGCCGGCCGCTGGCGGGTGCTGCTCGATCCTGACGGCCGACCGTTTTGCCTGAGTCCCCGCCCTACGGCCGTGCCGTAGGGACCCGTCGTGACAGAACTCGCGGAGCTGCTGGTCCCGGATGCTGCGGCATGGCACGCCTGGCTCGCCAGCCACCATGCCGGGCACTCCGGGGTCTGGCTGGTGCTGCACAAGAAGGGCGGTCACACCACGGCGCTGACCTACGCGGCAAGCGCTTGACGAGGCGCTGTGCTTCGGCTGGATCGACGGGCAGATCGCACGACGTGACGATGACAGCTATCGCCAGCGCTTCACGGCGCGTCGGCCAGGCAGCCCCTGGTCCGCCAGGAACGTCGAGCACGTCGCCCGCCTTACCGACGCTGGGCGGATGCACCCAGCCGGAATGGCAGCCGTCGATGCGGCCAAGGCGCAAGGCCGGTGGCAGGCGGCCTACCGCGGGCAGGCCGACGTGCAGACTCCGCCCGATCTGGCCCGGGCCCTGGCCGCCAATCCCGCCGCAGCCGCCACGTTCGAGCAGTTGGATGCCGCCAATCGCTACTCCATCGTCTACCGGCTCAACAACGTCAAACGCCAGGCGACCCGGGACCGGAAGCTGGCCGAGTACATCGACATGCTTGCCCGCGGCGAGTCCATCCATCCCCGCAAGGCCCGCAAGGATCGTCCGTGACCTTCCCCGTCCCACCCAAGGCCGACGGGGCGGGGCGGCTTGGTGGTCACTGACACCGCACGGATCGATGGCCGACTACACCACCACGCCGGGCCACGGGGACGCGGTCACTTCCGAGCTCACGACAGCAGATCGAGGGCTCAGTGCCCTCGATCGTCGGAGCTAACCGCCCCTCAACAACCGTTCCCGGCGTTGCAGGCTCTCTTCGTACTGCTCCTGGTCGGCTGCGTCGGCCGCCGCACTTCCCTCGTCGGAGATCCGCATGAGCAGGGCGATGAGCACGTAGTTGGCGATCAGCGCCGAGCCCCCATAGGAGACGAAGGGCAGGGTGATACCGGTCAGGGGAAGCAGCCGGACGATGCCGGCAATGATGAAGAAGGCCTGGAAGCCGACGATCATGGTCAACCCCACGGCGGTGAGCTTGGCGAACTCCGACCTCGCGGCCTGGGCGATCCTGAGACCCGCCCCGACCAGCAGCATGAATGCCACCACCACCATCGTCGAGCCCAGCAGGCCCATCTCCTCACCGATGATGGCGAAGATGAAGTCGGTCTGGGGGATGGGAATGGTGTAGGCGCCGGCTCCGAGCCCCAGACCGGATCCACCGATCCCGCCCGACCCCAGCGAGTACCAGGCCTCGCGCAGCTGACGGCCGGGGTCGCCGGGGAGAATCTTCCACGGGTCGAGCCAGGTCTCGACCCGGATGTGGGTCTGGCTGAGGTATTTCCCCGACACGTAAGCCCCGATGGCGAACAAGACGATTCCGAGTACCAGGTAACCGGTGCGTCCAGTGGTCACCCACAGCATGCCGATGAACAGGGTGAACAGCAGGGCGGAGAAGCCGATGTCGTGCTCGAGGCTCATGACCCCGATAGCGAACGCCCAGGCCAGAACGATGGGGACCAGTGGCCGGGGATCGAGCACCAACCTGTTGCCGAGACGGGCGGTCGGAATGGTGAGCAGCTCGCGCTTCTCGGCGAAGTAGGAGGCGAAGAAGATGACCAGGACCACTTTGCCCAGCTCGACCGGCTGGAATTGGAAGCGCCCGGCATGTACCCACAGTCGGGCCCCGTTGATGTTCTCCCCGAAGTGGGGGACCAACGGGAGCAGGAGGAGGATGACGCCGGCCACCAACAGGAGATAGCGGTAGCGGTCGAGGTCCCTTGACCGCCGGATGATCGCCAGGGTGAGGACGTAGGCGGCGACCCCGCCTGCGGTCCACGCCGCCTGTAGCGGGGCGTAGGACACTGCGGTCCCGAGGTCGATCCGGAGGATCATCACATAGCCCAGGCCGTTGAGCAGGAAAGCGATGGGCAGCACCACGGCGATGGCCCTGGGCACGAAGATCCGGTTGGCGATGTGGGCCACGCCCCCGAGTCCCAACATGACCAACAGCAGGGGCACCGCATCGGTCGGCAATTTGGTGGTGTTCCCGAAGATCATCAGGGAGTAGGCGGCGACGATGATGACCGAGGCCGCCACCAACAGACCCAATTCGGTCCGACGCCGGGCCTTGAACGACCTCAAGAGGACCTTCGGGTCGGGATGATCCACGAGGGCGGTGGCCGGCATCCTGGCTGAGCCTACTGGCGCCCGGTCCGCCGACGGTGGAGCCGGCCGAGCCGGCCGGGGATACGATCAGGCTGCAATGGGATCCCTGCCATGACTGCCCGACCGTGACGGAACCGTCGATTTCGGTGCCGGACCGGACCTCGGCGGGTCGGCCGGACAGGAGGCCCTCGGTCAGTGTCGACCAACGGCGCTCCGGCTCGGTGTGGTCCAACCTGTCGGACGTCGGAGGCGAGGGCACGGCCATCCCCACCGTCGGTGCCGGGGAGGGGTCCCCATCGGGCAACCGACCGCGTGAGGACCGCTTCATCAACCGCGAGCTCTCGTGGTTGGATTTCGGCGCCCGACTGCTGGACCTGGCCTCCGACGACCGCCTGCCCTTGCTGGAGCGGATCAAGTTCCTGTCCATCTTCTCGGAGGGCCTCGACGAGTTCTTCCAGGTGCGGGTGGCGGGTCTCGAGGACCAGGTCGCCGCGGGCCTGCGAACCCGCTCGCCGGATGGGATGAGCCCCCGCCAGCAGCTCCTGGCCATCACCGGCCGGGCTCACGAACTGGTGGGACGCCAGGGGAGGATCTTCTCGGATCAGGTCGTGCCGGCGTTGGAGGCGGGCGGTGTGGTGATGTCGGACTGGCACATGCTCGACGATGCCGACCGGATCTACCTCGACGAAGTGTTCAACCGGCAGATCTTCCCCATCCTCACGCCCCTGGCCGTCGACCAGGGTCACCCCTTCCCCTATATCTCGGACCTCTCGCTCAATCTGGTGGTCCGGGTGGTCAACCCGGTGGACGGGGAGGAGCGGATCGCCCGGGTCAAGGTTCCCCCCCTCCTGTCGCGCTTCGTGGTGATGCCCGACCAGAAGCGCTTCGTCCCTGTCGAGCAGGTCATTGCCGCCCATCTGGACAGCATCTTCCCGTCGATGACCATCACCGAGCACCATGCCTTCCGGCTCACCCGCAACGCCGATCTCTCGGTCGAAGAGGACGAAGCGGCCAATCTGTTGGCCGCGGTGGAGCTCGAGCTCCACCGACGGCGGTTCGGACAGGCCGTGCGGTTGGAGGTGTCCGGGGCCATCTCCACCGACCTCTTGGACATGCTCATCGCCGAGGTCGACATCCCCGAAGACAACGTGTACCTGTTCGACGTCCCTATCGACCTCGGTGGGCTAAGGGCCCTGGCCGAGCTGGATCGGCCCGACCTCCAGGCGGCCCCCTGGACCCCGGTCACCCCCCCGCAGCTGGCCGGCGGGGCCGACATCTTCTCCATCCTGGCCACCCGTGACGTGCTGGTCCACCATCCCTACGAGTCCTTCGCCGCCTCGGTCGAGGCTTTCGTGGCCCTGGCCGCCGAGGACCCCGAGGTGCTGGCCATCAAGCAGACCCTCTACCGGACCGGGGACAACAGCCCGGTGGTGGCGGCCCTGGTGCGGGCGTCCCAGGCCGGAAAAGAGGTCACCGCGGTGGTCGAGATCCAGGCCCGGTTCGACGAGAAGGTCAATATCGGCTGGGCCCGAACGCTGGAGGAGGCCGGGGTCCAGGTCCACTACGGCCTGGTGACCCTCAAGACCCACTCGAAGATCTCCCTGGTGGTGCGGCGGGAAGGGGACGAGATCCGGCGCTACTGCCACCTCGGGAGCGGCAACTACAACTCCGGGACGGCTCGTTCCTATGAGGACGTCGGGCTGTTCACCGCCGACCCTGACATCGGTGCCGACGTGGGGGAGCTGTTCAACATGCTCACCGGCTCGGGGGACTCCCCGACATTCCGCCGGTTGCTGGTCTCGCCTATTTCCACCCGGTCCGTGTTGTTGGCCGCCATCGTCGAGGAGACCGAAGCCGGCCCGTCCGGCCGGATCATCCTCAAGACCAACGGGTTGACGGATCCGGCCATCATCGACGCCCTGTACCGGGCGTCACAGGCCGGGGTGCGGGTGGACCTGATCGTCCGGGGGCGGTGCTGCCTGCGGCCGGGCGTGCCCGGGCTGTCCGAGACCATCACCGTCCGCTCCCTGGTGGGCCGGTATCTGGAGCACTCCCGGATCTTCAGTTTCGGCGGCGTGGCCGACCGTCCGGTGCGGATCTCCTTTGGTTCACCCGACCTGATGGAGCGCAACCTCGACCGCCGGGTGGAGGCCATCGTCCCGGTGGACGACCCCGAAATCCAGCTCCGGCTGAGCGAACTGCTCGAAGCGGCCCTGCGCGATGAGGCCAACTCGTGGACCCTGCACCCCGACGGGAGTTGGAGCAAGGTGGAAGTTCTCGACGAAGGGGGTGGGCTCGGGTTCAGCTACCAGGATCTCTGCCAAAAGCAGGCTCTGGAATCCCACCGGCCCCGGATCGGTGCGACCCCGGCCGTGCCGGCGGGGCAAACGGCGACACCGACACCGGGGTCGATGGCCGCGGCGAAGACGGCCGGCGGGGCTCGTGGGGCGGAACCGGAGTCCGAGCCTGGGACGCCACCGCCGTCGAGACCTCGACGAGCCCGACGACGACGACGGCCCGACGGGCGACCGACGGCGAGGCGGCGCCGGTGGGTGCCAGCTTGGATGAGACGACGCCGCTGAAGGCGCTGGGATGGCCGTTGCGCCTGGCCCAGTCGGCACCGGTGCCACCGGCCCGGCGGGGCCACCCGACCCGATGGCTGAGGAAGCTCCGGAGCCTGCTGTAGGTCGACCTCTTCTCGAACTCGATCGAGGCGTAGGCCAGGCCCCCGAACGGTATCGGCAGCCAGAAGTTGACCGCCCGGTAGGCCAGCACCCCGGAGAGGGCCTCGCCCGCGGTGGGGCCGAAGCCGGTGATCATCGACACCAGGACGAACTCGACGACGCCGAGGCCTCCCGGGGTGATGGGGATAGCCGCCAGGACGTTGGCCAGGCCGTAGGCCATGAGTAGGTCGACGGGCGAGATGAAGTGGCTGAAGGCCGCCACGAAGACCCACAGCGATGCCGCATCCAGCAGCCAGTTGGCTGCAGCCCAGCCCACCGCCCTCCTGGTCAGGGCCCGATCCTCCATCAGGGCGGCGAACTTGGCCGCCAACCGCTCCACCAGGGCCGTGGTCCGGTCGGCATCGAGGAAGCGGATTCGGCCGGCGATCCTCCGGATGACCCGGCTGGCCCGTTCCTGGCCCCGGGTCAGCAGGTAGAACAACCCCCCGAAGGCCCCGAGCAGGATCACCCCGATGCCCGCCGCCACGATGACCAGGATGGAGCCCGACTCCTGGCCGCCCCGACCGGCCGGGACGTGGAAGCCGTGGGTCACCAAGAACGCCACCAGCGACATCCAGAAGATCACGTTGAGCACCACCGCCGACCCGATCCCCTGGGTCCCGAGGGCGAACCCGGCGTCCGATCCGCTCACGCCGGACTGGGTGAGGAGGCGGTAGCCCAGGGCCGCCCCCGGGGCGTTGCCCCCGGGGGACACATGGCTGAGCGCCAGGGTGGACAGGTTGATCCTGAACAGGTGGAACCGCTTGGGCCCGTCGGGAGGCAGGACGGCGTGGGTCAGTTGGGCGTAGGCGGCCAGGGCGGCAACCTCGAGGAGCACGCCGAGGGCCAGGTAGGCCATGTTGATGTGGGCCAGGGTGTTGACCTCGGCGCGGTGGCTGGCCGCCAGGGGCAGGGCCACATAGAACACGAAGAGGAAGATCAGAAGGGTGCCCACGCTGAGTCGCACGTCCCGGCGGGCGAACGGGCCGCGGTGCCACCACCGAAGGTGGGCTCGGGGGGTACCCGGGTCTGCCGGTTCGGCGGCCATGACCACCATGTTTGCACGCCGACCCCCCTCCAACCTGACATGCTGACGGGATGGTCGAGCCGGCCCAGAGCGAGCGCAGCGCCGATCCGTCCTCCGGGACGGCCGCCAACGGGCTGGAAGCGGGCGAAGGATCGGCCCCGGTCTCGGTCACCCGGGTGACCACCCCGGAGCAGACCACCGTGATCAACGAGACCACCGTCGAGGTCCTCGACCGCGCCGTCGGACCCGACGCCCCGCGCCGTGAGCGGCTGTTCGCCGCAGCCTCGGCCAAAGGCGTCCCACTGCGCACCATCCTGACCGTCGACGCCGTGGTCATCGCCACCTGGGTGATCTACCGGCTCATCGGCCGGCTACGCGAGGTCATCCTGTGGATCCTGATCGCCGCCTTCATCGCCCTGGTGCTGAACCCGTCGGTCAACTTCCTCCAGCGGCGCCGGTTCCGGCGGGGAGCCGCCGTCGGGTTGGTCTTTGCCGTCGCCGTCATCTTCTTCGCCGGACTGATGGGGCTGTTCGGCTATCCGCTGGTGAACTCACTGACCCACGTGGCCACCAGCCTTCCCACCATGGTGAAACAGGTCCAGAAGGGGCACGGCTGGCTGGCTCACACCCTGCAGCACTTCCACCTGCTGACCTGGGTGCAGAAGAACGCCCCCAAACTGGAGACGTACGCCAAAAACCTCAGCAAACCGGCCCTCAGTGAAGGCACCAACCTGGCCGGAGCGGTGTTCTCGACCATCCTGTCCCTGTTCACCATCGCCTTTTTGTCCCTGTTCATGCTGCTGGAGGCGCCCAAGATCCGGGCCGGCGTGCTCAGGACCATGCGGCCGGACCGTCGCGACGACGTCGAGGACATCGCCCACCAGGTGTCCCACCAGGTCACCGGGTACGTGCTGGGGACCATCGCCCTCTCGCTCATGTTCGGAGTGGTGGTCCTGGTCACCATGCTGATCCTGGGTGTGCCCTTCGCCCTCCTGGTCGGGCTGTGGGTGGCCCTGGTGGCGATGATCCCCCTGGTCGGCGGGTTGATCGCCGCGGTGCCCAGCGTGTTGATCGCCCTCTTGCACTCGCCCACGGCCGGTGTGGTCATGCTCATCGTGTTCGTCGGCTTCCAGCTGGTCGAGAACCATTTCCTGTACCCGGTCATCATGAGCCGGTCGGTGCGGATGAACCCGCTGTGGGTGCTGCTCTCGGTGTTGATCGGGGCCAATCTGGGGGGCGTGTTCGGGTCGAGCCTCGGAGCGCTGGCCGGGGCGGTGGTGGCCATCCCGGTGGGCGGGGCCGTCCAGGTGATCTTCAGGGAGCTATGGACCCGAACCCAGGCCACCGGCGAGGGGAGCGGCGACGCGGGCACCGATGGAGCGATAGCCGGCCCCTACGGGGAAATGACGGAGAGTGACACAGCCAACACCTGACCGGCTCCTAAGCTGCGGGAATGAACGTCCTTGTGGTCCTGCCTACGTATAACGAGGCAGAGAACATCGACCGGGTGCTGCGGCGGATCCGGGGGGCACTCGATGAGGCCACCATCTTGGTGGTCGACGACGGGAGCCCGGATGGCACCGCCGACCTGGCTGAACGGATCGGCAAGGAGTTGGGCAATATCGAGGTCCTGCGTAGGCAACGGAAGTCCGGCTTGGGCAGCGCCTACCGCGACGGGTTCCGGTGGGGACTCGAACGTGGCTTCGATGCCTGTGTGGAGATGGACGCCGACCTCCAACACGAGCCGGAAGCCCTACCGGCCCTGGTGGCGCCGCTCAGCCAGGGACACGACGTGGTGATCGGATCGAGGTACGTGGAGGGCGGTTCCATACCCGACTGGACGTGGTCGAGGCGGCTGCTCTCGCGGGGAGGAAACATCTACGCCTCCGCCCTGCTCGGGCTGGGAGTCACCGACTCGACGGCCGGGTTCCGGGTGTACTCGTCCTCGGTGCTGAGGAACATCGACCTCAGTCGGATCAGGGCCGAAGGCTACGGGTTCCAGATCGAGATGACCTACCAGGCCAAGCGGTCCGGAGCCTCGGTGAAAGAGGTCCCCATCCGGTTCCTCGACCGGGTGGACGGGGAGTCGAAGATGTCGGCGTTCATCGTCTTCGAGGCCTTGGGACTGGTTACCTGGTGGGGAGTCCAACGGCTGTTCGAGGGAGGGCGGGGGACGCGAAAGAAGCCCCAGCCGGTGAGCTCCTGACCTCGCCCATGCCAGAAACGAGTCCGGCATCCTGTGGCACTCCCGGGCCCGCGGCTTCGGTGAGCGAGTCCACGCTGACCTCGACCGATCGAGGTCATGGACCGTCGGTGGTCCTACTGCACGGTCAGCCCGGCACCGGGGCCAGCTGGGATCGGGTGAGTCATCTCCTCGAGCCGGAGTTCCGGGTGCTGGCTCCGGATCGCCGGGGCTATGGCGCCACCGCCGGCGAAGCGGTGGGCCTGAGCGCCAACGCTGATGTGGTGGCGGAGTTCATCCGGTCACGGCAGAGCGCTCCAGCCACCGTGGTGGCCCACAGCTGGGCCGGTGGCGTGGCCGTCCTGCTGGCGGCCCACCACCCGGACACCGTGCACAGCCTGGTCCTGGTGGGAGCGGCCTGCACCCCCGACAGTCTCAGCGCTCTCGACCGCTGGCTCAGCGTGCCGGTCGTCGGCGAAGTGCTCACCATGGCGGGCCTGGTCGGCATCGGTGAGGTGCTGCCGCGACTCAGGCGGTTGATCCGGTTCGCCCCGTCGGCGGTCCGTGATCCCCTGTACTCAGCCCTTCCCGACGAAGGGATCATGAAGGGGCAGCAACGCGGGGTGCTCGGCCGCTACCGGCGCACGTTCGTCGTCGAGCAGCGGGCCCTCCTCAAGGAGCTGCCGTCGGTGACAGCCGTACTCCCGACGCTGGCCCTCCCGGTGGCGGTGGTCAGCGGCGACTGGGACGTCGTCGTGCCGCCGCGGGCCGCAGTCAGCCTGGCCCGGGCCATCCCCGGGGCCGAGCTGACCCTTCTTCCGCGGGCCGGCCATTTCGTGGCCCGGGACGATCCGCAGGGTCTGGCCGACGTGATCACCCGGTCGGCCCAGCTGTCGGGTGACCGGCGGTGACGGGCAGGCGGTGATGGACCGGCTGCTCAGCTGAAGACCGTGGGGTGCCCGGTCCCTTCCCACCACACCTGGGCCAGTCCCGGTGCCAGCGCCTGCAGCACGGCAGTCAGTTTGAGGTTGGTTTCGATCAACTCGGTTCTCGGGTCGGATCCATCCACGATCCCCACACCGGCGCTCAGCCGGGCCGTGGCGCCGTGGACGGTGAGGGACCGTATCCCCAGCATCCAACTTCCATCGCCGTGGGCGTCCAGGTAGCCCACCGGACCGGCGTAGTGGCCCCTCGACTCGGGCTCCAGCGCGCCTGATCAGCTCCCGGGCGGCCGCACTCGGGACCCCGCCCACTGCCGGGGTGGGGTGGAGCGCCCCCACCAACTGGAGGGCGCTGGGTGGTCGTCCGCCGGGCCCCGACTTCAAGGTGCCGCTGAGTGACGTCCCCAGATGGACGATGTTGCTCAGGCGCACCAGTCCGGGCTGGGCCGGCACGTCGAGTTCGGAACAGAGGGGTCGGAGGGCCGACTCGATGGCGTCGACCACCCGACGGTGCTCGGTGGCGTCCTTGGCGGACTTGAGGAGCTCGCCGGGCAGGGCGCTCCCTTCCGACCCGATGAACCGCTCGGCGGTACCGGCGAGGGGGCGGCTGAGAATGGTGGATCCGTTACGGGCCACCAACAGCTCGGGGGTGGCCCCCATGAACTGCCCGTCGGCGGTGGGCATGGAGAACACCGTGCAGTTCGGCTCGAGCCCGTGCCACCGGCGGAGGAGATCGGGGATGTCGATCGGGGCCCCCATGGAGACGTCGGCGTGGCGGGCCAGGACCACCTTGAGGACCTCGTCCCGGTCGATGGCCGTGAGTACGGCATCCACCATGTCCATGAAGGAGGCATCCGAGGACCGGGGCACGATCTGGGGTTGGGCCAGTGAGGCAGCCGGTGCCAGTGGTCCTCCGACCGACCACGCTTCCGGGCCTCGCAGGGCCGCGGCCCGGCCATGCAGCCACGAACGAAGGCCGGTGGGCGAGGTGGGTAGCGCGGAGGGATCGGTGGTGATGACGCTGACCCATTCGACGCCGCTCTCGTCCATGCCGTAGGTGACCTCCGGCACGGTGAGCGCAGCCGACCCGGACCGTTCGAAGGGCAGGGTCCCAAAGGCCAGCACCCCGGTGGAGGGGGAGTCGACATGGTCCCGACAGGGGAGTGAAGCAAGGACATCGGTGGCTGTGGCCAGGTCGGTCGGGTCATCGAGCCCATGGGGCAGATCGATGGTGAACGCCGTCCCGAGGCCCACCAACGGCCGACCGGCCGGATGGAAGAGGATGCCGTCGGCACCGGCCAGGGCGAACGGGTCGACGGTCGGGCCCGGGTCGAGCGGGAAGCGGACCGCGCTCCGTCCGGGCGGTGGCCCGCTCAAGGCCGTCCCTTCCGGGTGGCGGTGATCAGCTGGCTCAGCCCACCGGACAGGCCCCGGTGGTTGACCGAGGAGAATCCTGCTTCGACCAGCATGGAACGGAGCTCGGCCGTGGGAGGCAGATAGGCGGTGGACTTGGGCAGATAGCGGTAGGCGTCCCGATCGGAGACCAGACCACCGATGACCGGCACCACCTGACGGAACCAGATGCGGTGACCGGCGAGCAGCAGCCCGCTCTCGGGCTCGGACACCTCGAGCAGGCTGATCCGGCCTCCGGGCCGCACCACCCGGCCCAGCTCCTCCAGCACCGCGTCGAGCTCGGTGAAGTTGCGCAGGGCGTACCCGCAGGTGACCCCGTCGACCGACGCCGTGGCTACCGGCAGTCGGGACCCGTCGGCCTGGGCCCGTGGCCGTCCCGAATGGTCGGCCGCCAGCATGCCCCACGACAGGTCGAGTCCGAAGGGACGCAGACCGGCATGGTCGGCGATGGTGAGGAAGTCACCGGTGCCACAGGCCAGGTCCAGTACCCGTGACCCGGCAGGCAGCCCGAGGGCCCTGACCGCCCGGCGTCGCCACCGGACGTCGAGTCCGAAGGTCATCATGCGGTTGACCAGGTCGTAACGGGGCGCGATGGCGTCGAACATCGATCGGACCATCACGGTCTTGTCCCGGCCCACCGGGAGTCCGGCCTCGCTGACCCGCTCAGGGTCGACCCCGTGGTGTTCGGGCGGGGCCACCATCGCCGCCGACGCCGGCGAGCCGGGCGCCACTCCGTCCTGGGGTCCCGTGTCCCTCACCGGCCCGGCATCGCTGACGGCTGGCCCGACTGTTCGAACTGGTCGGGCTGTTCCGACCGGATCGTGTCGGCCAGCAGGTCGTGCAGGTTCTCCCCGATCTGGTCGGAGATGGCCCGGCGCTCGGCGTCGGATCCGACCTGGTCCACGTGGTCGAGGGCCGAGTTGACCAGGGTTCGGGTGAAATGGTTGGCGACCAGGGCATTGACGGCTGGGAGGAGCTCGGAGTAGGCCCGGAGCAGTCGGTCGATGTCGGCGTTGACGTCGGCGTCGGTTTCACCGTCGGCATCAACGCCGGGCTCCGGTTGGCCGGCGAGGTCGCGGCCATCGTCGGGGCGATCCAGCCGTTGCGGATGTCGGATGTAGGTCGAGAACAACGTCACCGCTTCACGGGCCACGGCCTGGGTGGCCTCATGGTGTCGACGGGCCAGATCGAGGAGGGACGAGAGCGGGATCCCCCAATCGAGCAGGAGCAGCCCCGCCCGGGCCGCGGCCACATCCTCGGAGGTGTACCGACGGTGGCCACCGAAGCGGCGGGGGATCAGCAGACCTTCGGCCTCGATGGCCTTGAGGAGGGCCAGCGGCACGCCCGTCTCGGAGGCCAGCTCCTCCAGCGTGAACAGGCGCTCACCGTCTCCCACGGCATCGGGACCGGCCGCCGGCAGCCCGTCCAGAGGTCCGGCGTCACCGGCCCGGGAGGCGTCCACGACGTGGCCGAGTCCGGACAGCTCGCCCAGGAGGGCCTCGTCGGCGGCATCGAGGTCCCCGGACACCAGCCGGACGATGGTGGCCAAGGTGAAACCCCGCTGTTGCAGGGTGCGGATGCGATCCAGGCGATCGAGGTGGTCCTGGTGGTACCAGGCCACCCGGCCCTCACGCCGGGGCGGATCGAGCAGCCCCTTGCTCTGGTAGTAGCGAATGGTGTCCACCGACAGGCCCGACCGGACCGACAGCTGTTCGACCCGCATCTCCATGACTCACACTCTAGGAGTATCTGCTCGAATTGTACGAGCACCGGCCAAACGATTGTCGATAGAGCGGGACGGAAGAAAGGAGTCTTCCTGTTGTTCCAGGTCACCGGGGTTCTCCCCGGACCAGTCCGGTCGGCGCCGGGCTACCAGCTCCGAAGGCCGACCGTCAGTAGAAGTAGCGGTAGACCACCTGGGCCACGCAGCTGGGCTTCGACGATCCCTCGGTCTCGAAGGTCATGTCGAAGGCCACCTGCACCCCGCCGGTGACGTCCTCCACCTCGGCCACCGCTACGCCCAGGCGGAGATTGCTGTCCACCGGCACCGGGGACGGGAACCGGACCTTGTTGCAGCCGTAGTTGACGCCCATCGAGTACCCCTGCACCACCAGGACCTCACCCAGGTACACCGGGGCCAGAGAGAGGGTCAGGTAGCCGTGGGCGATGGTGCCCCCGAACGGCCCGTCCTTGGCCCGGGCCGGATCCACATGGATCCACTGGTGGTCGCCGGTAGCGTCGGCGAACAGGTTGATCTGAGCCTGATCGATCCGGTGCCACTCGCTGTAACCCAGTTGCTTCCCGACCAGTTCGTGGAATTTGTCGATGCCGTTCACGGTGGTTGCCATGGACCAGACCTTATGGGAAGCCGGGAGCGGGGGACCAGCCACCTGTGGGGTGCGGACCGACACTTCCGGGTGAGAGGCGGGGGTTCGACCTGGCCTCGGCCCGGCCCAACCGGGGTCCGACCGCACCTCGAAGGGTGGCCCACCGGATGAGTGAGGCGCTCCTTGGTCCAAAGATCAGTGCCTCCTCATCCACGACTGCTCGGTACGCTCTCGGCTGTGGCCGCGAACCATCGTCATCGGGACATTCAGGGCGGAGGAGCGCGTGCCGCCGTCTTCGGTGTCAGTGACGGCCTGGTCTCCAACGTCGCCCTGATCCTCGGAATGGCCGGTGCCCATGCCACCGTCGGTACGGTCCGTCTGGCCGGGATCGCCGGCCTGGTGGCCGGAGCCTTCTCCATGGCCGCAGGGGAGTACATCTCCATGCGGGCCCAGTCGGAACTGATGCAGCGCGAGCTCGATGTCGAGCGACAGGCCATACGCCACGACCCCGAGGACGAGCGTCGGGAGTTGGCAGCGATCTACGAGAGCCGGGGGATCGACGCCGCCATGGCCAATGAGCTCTCGGTCAAGATGATGCGCGATCCCGATCTGGCCCTCGAGACCCATGCCCGGGAGGAGCTGGGATTCGACCCGGCCCGGATCGGCAATCCGCTGCAGGCTGCAGCCTCGTCCTTCGTGGCCTTCGCGGTGGGGGCGTTCATCCCGCTGATCCCGTGGCTGTTCTCTTCGGGAGCCGCCGCCACCTTGTGGTCGGTGGCCCTCGGGGCCACGGCGGCCTTCACCGTGGGGGCTGCGCTGGCCCACTTCACCGGGCGGTCCTGGCTGTGGTCGGCCGGTCGTCAGCTGCTGATCTCCGGGGTGGCTGCGGCTATCACCTACTCCATCGGGCACCTGATCGGGGTGGGCTGAGGCCCGGCATCGCTATCGGGGGACTGATCGGGATCGGGGCCGGTCAGGTGAATGTTGGCAACCGAAGGGGAGCGGTCAGCCGAAGGCCCGCAGGTACGACCGATCGACGTGATCATCGGTGAACCCCATCGACCGGTACATGGACACGGCGGCTGTGTTGTCGGCGTCGACGTAGAGCATCCCGACGGTCAAGCCTTGTTCGGCCAGCCAGTCCAGCCCGGCTTGGGTCAGGGCCCGACCCCAACCTCGTCCGTGGAAGTCGGGATCCACGCCGATCACATAGATCTCGCCCATGGGCGGCTGGGTATCGGCGTGGATCTTGGTCCAGCACGAGCCGGCCAGCCGTCCATCCTCTTCGAGGAGTAGCAGCCCGTCGGGGTCGAACCAGGCTTCCTCTTCACGTTCGAGCAGGGTGGTGAGATCCCAGTTCCCCTGTTCCGGGTGAGAGGCGAAGGCCCGGTTGTTGGTGGCCAACCAGGCCGCCTCGTCGTGGCCGGGTCGGAAGGCCCGGGTCCGGATCGGAGCGGTCCCGGATTTCCGACCGGGGTCGGTCAACGGCAAGGGGCAGCGCATCTGGATGAGGTGTCGTTCCGCTTGGAATCCGTAGGCCCGAGCGCGCTCGTCGTCGGCCTCGGACGCCTTGGAGATCCATAGCCGGAGGGTGCGCCCGCCACGGTCGGCCACCAAGGTGCAGGCGAGGGAGACCACTCCGTCGAAGAGCGCCGTGGCGTCGGGGGCGGCCGGATCCACGGCCACCTCCATGGCGTACTGCCCTGACACGGCATCTCCGACGATCGGGGCGTAGCCCACGAGCCGGCCCCCGACTCGGTCCCTGGCCACCACGGCGGCGAGGAGGCGGGGTTCCGCAGAGGCCGTGGCCGGGCTCCCTGGTGGGGTGAGTTGTGGGCCTTCCGGGCCGGCATGGAGCAGCGCCAACCGCTTGGCCTCGCTGATGGCGGCGTGGTCGGTGGCGAGGGCCACCCGGTCGATCAGGGCGGTGATCTCCTCCACCACTGTGGCGTCGGGTTCCTCCACCACGGACAGTTCGGGATCCGTCATCGCCAGGACGCTACCGGTAGTCTCCCCGTGATGGCCCGACCGCGCACCCCGGCCGGCCGGGCGCGGCTCACCGACGAACGGTTGGCCGAGCTGTATCCCGGTTCGGCCCGCACACTGTGCGCCCTGGACCACCGCAATCCCTTTGAGCTCTTAGTGGCGACCATTCTCTCGGCCCAGTGCACCGACGCCAGGGTCAACATGACCACACCCCGGCTCTTCGCCCGGTATCCCGATGCCGCCTCCTTGGCCGCGGCGGATCTGAGCGAGCTCGAGGAGTTGATCCGGTCGACGGGGTTCTTTCGGGCCAAGTCCCGCAACCTGGTCGGAATGGCCCAGGGGTTGGTGACCTCATTCGACGGCCAGGTGCCCTCCCGGATGGAGGACCTGGTGACGCTGCCCGGCGTGGGCCGGAAGACGGCCAACGTGGTCCGGAGCGTCGACTTCGGGCTTCCCGGCCTGCCGGTCGACACCCACGTGCAACGCCTGTCCCACCGGTTGGAGCTCACCGAGGAGACCGATCCGGTCAAGATCGAGACGGCGCTCGACCCCATGATCCCCGCCGCCCACCGGGGGGCGTTCAGCCTCCGCCTGATCCTCCACGGACGGGCCACCTGTACCGCACGGTCGCCCCACTGCGAGCGCTGCCTGCTGGCGGACTTCTGCCCGTCCGCCCCGGGGCTGTTGGCGGCGAGGAAACGACCCCCAGCCAAACGGGCCCCAGCCAAACGATCCCCAGCCAAACGGGCCCCAGCCAAACGATCCCCAGCCAAACGGGCCCCAGCCAAACGGCCGTCTGGCTGAGGGTCCACCCCCACCATCCCGACCCACCGGATCCACCTCGCACCCCCGGAATCAGGTCTCAGAACCCCGCACAACATCCCGTCCGGCAAAGTAGCCCTGCGACCTGCAGGTTCATTGACGGGATACCTGATATTCAGGCCCGCACCCGATCGATTCCTGCTCCATGACTGGAAATTGGCGACGAAACGTGATGATCTATGGGCCTCGGAACCGGTTCCCGCCAACTGGTTCCGCAGAGCGGTGTTCGGGATCCGCCGCCCGACCCGCTCGCGCGAAGGCACCCTTCGGGGTGCCTTCGCCGCGTCTGCACCAGCGAATCCCTGGAATCCCAGCGGGTTGGATGCCCACCGACCTGACCGAATACGGGGCTCCTGCGACCGGCCCCTGGAGCCGGGTCCAGGGTGGAGACGGTGGCACTGTCAGACCCGGACTCCCGGCCGCGGGTGGCCGCCGGTCATTTTCTCTTGCTCAGCGTGGTGGCCAGACGGGTCAGTCGACGGTTGGCACTGTTGAGGGCGCGTTCTATGGCGAACAGCTCACGGGCGGTCTCCTCATCCTTGTCGACATCGGCGGAGTCGGCGTGGGCGGTGACCCGACGGGTGAGCTCGTCGAGGGCGGTGGCAAGTGACGACAGTTCTGCGGGTCGGGCGGCCATGGGACGATCATGACACCCGTGGGCCGGAGGGAGGGCGCGTTCGCCTCACCACGAAGGCGGCGACATGAGTGCGCTCAGGCGGCATCCAGGCATGCGGGCGCTCACACGGGCTCGTGACATCGGGACCGTCGCAGGTGCTCGGTCCCGCGGTCGGACACGGAGACGAACGCACCGACGCCCGGCACGTGTTGGCGCCTGACGAAACCCCGATCGTTGGCCTCTTCCCAAACCGGGAGACGGGGGCACGAGGTCCGCCAGGCCTCCATGACCTCACCGTACGGACGCGGGCCCGAGCCCAGCCACTCGAGGAGATCGAGAACCAAGTCATGCACCGTGTCGGTCATCTTCGACGCCTCAATCTGGGGGAACACCTGGGGGCGCCCGCCGGGCGCCTCGGGGCCGAGGTCACCTTCCCTTCGAGCGTATCCGTCATCAGTGGGCTGAGCCCGATGTCCGGCAGGTGGGCCCCGGCGGGTGCGGCCCCGGTGTCGGTCCCGGTGTCGGGGCATCACGCCGTGGCCTGTCGGTTCAGCCGATAGCCGCCAACCCCGGGTCTAGCGTCGCTGTCGGTCCGGTAGCATCGACGGGCTATGGCTCTGCGTCGCGTCGATCTCCGCGGATTCACCGGTGGGCGCCGCCAGCTGGAGGCGGCACTTCCGCGTCCGGCCGATGACGGAGACCAGTGCCAAGCCGACGTGGCCACCATCCTCGCCGAGGTGCGGTCCGGGGGTGACTCGGCGGTTCGTCGCTTCACCCAGCGCTTCGACGGGTTGGACCTCGACGAGCTGCGGGTGCCCGAAGAGGAGATCCAGGCCGCCCTGGGCCGGGTGCCTCGCCAGCTCCAAGAGGCCCTCGATGTGGCTCACGACCGCATCCTGGCGTACCACGCCCACGAGTCGGGCACTCCCCCCATCGCCGACTTCGAGTCCGGCGGGATCGAGGTCCGCCATCTGGTGAGACCGGTCCGACGGGCCGGCTGCTATGCGCCGGGCGGGCGGGCCCGTTACCCGTCGACCGTGCTCATGTGCGCCGTGCCGGCCCAGGTGGCCGGGGTCGACCAGATCGTCCTGTGTGTCCCACCCGGGCCCGACGGCCGGATCGACGACGCCACCCTGGCCGCGGCGGCGGTGGCCGGCGTCGACGAGGTCTACCGGGTCGGCGGCGCTCAGGCCATCGCCGCCATGGCCTACGGCACCGAGTCGATCGAGGGCGTGGACGTCATCGTCGGCCCGGGCAACCGCTATGTGGCCGAGGCCAAGCGACAGGTTTCCGGGGTGGTCGGTGTGGCATCGGCGTTCGCCGGGCCCTCCGAAGTGGTGGTGATCGCCGGCCCCCAGACACCGCCCGAGCTGGCCGCCATCGATCTCGTGGTGCAGGCGGAGCATGGCCCCGACGGCATGGCCTGGCTGGTGACCTGGTCGGAGGCCGTGGCCGACGCCGTGACCGTCGAGGTTGACCGTCTGGTGCAGGCGTCGCCCCGGCGTGGCGACCTCGAAGCCACGTTGGGGGCGGGTGGTGTGGCGGTCCTGGTCGACGGAGCCAAACAGGCCTGTGCCGTGGCCAACGTGGTGGCGCCCGAGCACCTCGAGATACTCACGGACAATGCCCTCTCCCTGCTCCCGCTGATCTCCTCGGCCGGGGCGGTGTTTCTGGGTCCGTGGTCGCCGGCCAGCGTGGGTGACTACCTGGCCGGACCCAACCACGTGCTCCCCACCAATCGGACGGCCCGCTTCGCCAGCGCCCTCCGGGTCGACGACTTCCGCCGCCACATCCACGCCGTGAGCGTCAGTGAGAAGGCCCTCGAGGTCCTGGGACCCCACGTGGTCACCCTGGCCGAGACCGAAGGGCTTCCGGCCCACGCCGAGTCGGTGCGCCTGCGGTGGCCGAAGTGATGGCGTCGGATGGGGCGGCCGGAGCCGCTCCCACCGGAGCGGGGCCGATCGGAGCCGGGCCGGGCATCCCGGCGGTCCGCCCCGATCTCGAAGCCCTGAGTGGCTACCACTCGGCTCAGGTCGAGGTGGACGTACGGCTCAACACCAATGAGTCCCCGCTGCCCCCGCCCCCCGAGTGGCTGGAGGCGTTCCAGTCGGCTCTGTCCGGGATCGACTTCAACCGCTACCCCGACCGGGAGGCCACCGAGCTCCGTCAGGCCCTGGCCGACAGCCACGGGGTCCGACCCGAACAGGTCTTCTGTGCCAACGGTTCCAACGAGGTGCTCCAGTCGTTGCTGTTGGCCTACGGCGGGCCGGGGCGGTCGGTGGCCCTGTTCGAACCGACCTACACCCTCCACCGCCACATCGCCCGTGTCACCGGGACCGAGGTCCACGCCGGCAGCCGCACCGACGACTTCCTGCTGGACCTGGACGAGGTCAAGCGGGTGGTGGCAACCCACCAGCCGGTGATGACCTTCTTGTGCTCGCCCAACAACCCGACCGGTCGGGCCGAGCCCCTCGACCAGGTGGCCGCGGTGGTGGAGATGGCTCCGGGCCTGGTGGTGGTGGACGAGGCCTACGGCCAGTTCGCCGGTACCTCGGCGGTGGATCTGGTCAAGAGTGGGGCCCCCGGGTCGGACCGCACGGTGGTGGTCCGGACCTTCTCCAAGACGTGGTCCCTGGCCGGGCTGCGGCTCGGCTACCTGGTCGGCTCGCCCGAGGTGGTCCAGGCCTGTGAGATGGTGATCTTGCCGTACCACCTCGACGCGGCCAAGCAGGTGGCCGGTCAACTGGCCCTGCAGTACGTGGACCAGATGGAGGCCCGGGTGGCCATGATCAAAGAAGAGCGCGGCCGGATCGCCGCGGCCATGGTGGACCTGCCGGTGGAGACCTGGCCCTCCGAAGCCAACTTCATCCTCTTCCGGCCCACCGCCATCGATGCCGTCGAGGTCTGGACACGACTTCTCGGGGCGTCGGTCCTCGTGCGAGACTGCTCAGGCTGGCCGGGCCTCGCCGGGTGCCTCCGGGTCACGGTGGGCCTCCCCGAGGAGAACGACCGGTTCCTGGCCGCGCTGAGTGAAAGTCTGCGATGAGCGATCCACGTCCAACTCCCGCCGCCCTGTCGTTGCCCACCCCGTGGTCGGCCGCCCTGTCGTTGCCCACCCCGTGTCGGCCGCCCTGTCGTCGGCCGCCCTGTCGTCGGCCACGCCATGGTGAGCACCGCCGGGGGCGCGGCCCGGACCCCTCGGGTCGCCGAGATCCACCGGGCCACCAAGGAGACCTCCATCGACGTGGTGGTGGACCTCGACGGGACCGGCGCCACCGAGGTCTCGACCGGGTTGCCCTTCTTCGACCACATGGTGAGCCAGCTCGGTCGTCACGCCGGATTCGACCTCGAGGTGTCGGCCCGCGGTGACCTGGAGGTCGACGCCCATCACACCGTCGAGGACGTCGGAATCACCATCGGTGAGGTGGTGGCCGCGGCTCTGGGGGACAAAGCAGGCATCCGACGGTTCGGGTCGGTGGCCGTGCCCCTGGATGAGGCGCTGGTCGAGGTGGCCCTGGACCTCTCCGGTCGGCCCTACCTCACCTATGAGATCGACTTCGCCCCGGACACCATGGCGCTGGGCACCCCGCCGTTCGACCCTCAGCTGGCCGAGGAGTTCTGGCGGGCCTTCGCCACCTCGGCGGCGCTGACCCTCCACGTCCGGCTGCGCTCGGGGAAGAACACCCACCACATCATCGAGGCGTCCTTCAAGGCCGTGGCCCGGGCCTTGCGCGATGCGGTGCGCTTCGAGGGCGGGGGCATCCCGTCCACCAAGGGGACGCTGTGAGCTGGGGCCGGCCGGAGGCCGCCCAACACGCGGCAGACCGTTGATCGCGGTCCTCGACTACGGCATCGGGAATCTGCGTTCGGCGGAGAAGGCCTTGCAGCACCTGGGTGCCGATGCCGCTCTGATCGACGACCCCGATCGCGCCGCCGAGGCCGACGCCGTGGTGCTCCCGGGGGTGGGATCGTTCGGTCCCTGCGCCCAGGCGTTGCGCTCGAGCGGATTGGACCGGGCCGCCGTCCACGCCGTGGAGCGCGGGATTCCCTTCCTCGGGATCTGCGTGGGATTCCAACTGCTCTACGAGGGCTCCGACGAGTCCCCTTCGGAAGACGGCCTCGGCATCCTTTCCGGGACGGTCAGACGACTCCCCAACGGGGTGAAGCACCCCCAGATGCAGTGGAACATCCTGGACCCCGGGCCCGCTCCGGCGGACGGCCTGCTCCGGGGCCTGCCCGATCCGGCCTGGGTCTACTTCGTGCACTCCTACGCCCCCGAACACACCGAGGACACCTCGTCGACGTGTGAGTACGGCGGAACCATCACGGCATCGGCCGAACGGGGCGCGGTGTGGGGCACTCAGTTCCACCCGGAGAAGTCCGGGTCGGTCGGCCTGGGCATCCTGGCCAACTTCGTCCGTGCCGCCTCCCGCTCCGGCCCGCCGGGCTGATGGACCTCTATCCCGCCATCGACATCCGCGGGGGCGGCGCCGTTCGCCTGGTCCAGGGGGACTTCGACCGCCAGTCCGAGTACGGGGACCCGGTGGAGCTGGCTCGAGCGGTTCGCCGCCGCCGGGGCCCGCTGGTTGCACGTGGTGGACCTCGATGCCGCCCGCACCGGTGAGCCGGTCAACCGCTCGACGGTCTTGGCCATCGCCGCCGCCGTGGACGTCCCGGTGCAGGTGGGTGGTGGGGTGCGCACCAAACGGGATGTCGAGGAGCTGCTGGCCGGAGGGGTGCGTCGGGTGGTCCTGGGCACGGTGGTGCTCGACGGTCTGGACCTGACCCGGGCGCTGGCCGGGGAGTTTCCGGGGCAGGTGGCGGTGGGAATCGACTACCACCTCGGAGCCGACGGGACCACCGAGGTGGCGGTGCGGGGGTGGGAGGAACGGAGCGGGCGCACGGTCGACCAGGTGCTGGACGATCTGGACGGGGCCGGGGTGGCTGCGGTGGTCGTGACCTCCATCGCCCGGGACGGCATGTTGGCCGGTCCCGATGTGGACGGGTTGCGCCAGGTGTTGGCGTCGACAGACATCCCGGTCATCGCCTCGGGAGGGGTGGCGTCGGCAGCCGATGTGGAGGCCCTGGCCCGGATCCGGGTTCCGGTCCCGGCGTCGGAGAGGGCAGCGGGCACGGGAGGTCGCTGCCGGTGACGGTGACGGTGGCGGTGGCGGTGCCGGTAGAGATGTCAGTGACGGCGGAGGTGACGGTGACAGTCGGGAGCGGCGCCTGGCCGGCGTCATCACCGGGAGGGCACTGGTCGATGGTCGGCTGACGGTGGAAGAAGGAGTGGCAGCATGCGCGCGGTTCGGGTGATCCCCTGCCTGGACGTCGATGCCGGACGGGTGGTCAAAGGCGTCCGGTTCACCGATCTCTTCGATGCCGGGGACCCGGTCGAGTTGGCCAGCCGTTACGACGCCCAAGGTGCCGACGAGTTGGTGTTCCTCGACATCACGGCGTCTTCGGACAACCGGCAGACCATGGTCGATGTGGTGTCCCGCACGGCCGAAGCGGTGTTCATCCCCTTCACCGTGGGTGGGGGCATCCGCTCCGTCGACGATGCCCGGCTGCTGTTGCGCGCCGGAGCCGACAAGGTGGGGGTCAATACCGCCGCCGTCGATCGGCCCGAGCTGGTGGCCGAGCTGGCCGAGGAGTTCGGCACCCAGTGTGTGGTGGTGGCGGTCGATGCCCGTCGGAGCGGCGAAGGGTGGGAGGTGTTCACCCACGGTGGGCGCACCCCGACCGGTATCGACGCCGTCGAGTGGTGCCGGCGATCGGCCGACATCGGCGCCGGGGAGATCCTCCTCACCTCGATGGACCGGGACGGGACCAGGGACGGGTTCGACCTCGAACTCACCCGCACCGTCGCCGACAGCTGCCCGGTCCCGGTGATCGCCTCGGGTGGGGTCGGGAACCTCGACCATCTGGTGGAAGGGGCCCAATCGGGGAGAGCCGAAGCGGTGTTGGCGGCCTCGATCTTCCACCTGGGCGAGTTCACCGTGGCCGAGGCCAAAGAGCACCTCCAGGCGGCCGGGGTCGAAGTTCGCCCGGCCTGACCGCCGTCGTCACCACGAGGTGCACCGCCCCGACCGCGTTGCAGCCACACGTGCGCCTGGCGTGGGCCGCCGTACCGCTGCGGTAGCCTTGGATGGTGGCTACCACGACCCCAGAAGTACCGACGACCAGCCAAAACGGCGACGGCCACCCGGCCAAGCTGCCCATCACGGTGCTGGCCGACCGGGTGCTGGTCCAGGTGGGACAGGCCGAAGGTGAGCGTCGGTCGAGGTCGGGCATCTTGATCCCGGCGACGGCCCAGGTGTCGCGTCGGCTGACCTGGGCCGAGGCCGTGGCCATCGGCCCTCACGTCCGCTCGGTGAAAGTGGGGGACAACGTGCTGTTCAACCCCGAGGACCGGTTCGAGGTCGAGGTCCAGGGGGACGAGTACGTCATCCTGAGGGAGCGGGACATCCATGCCGTGGCCGCCACCCGGATCGACGGCGGGACCGGCCTGTACCTGTGACCACCATGTCACGTCTAGATGGTCCGGCCTGACAGGTCCCGATGGCACGGACGGTCCCACCGGAGCCGACCCCGGAACTGACCCGGCCCGTGGACCGGCGGCGGGACGGCCGAGCTGCGACCGATACACCGAAGACGATTCAGAGTCGAAGACAAGACCAGAGGGAGAGACCCTCGTGAGCACCACCGGCTATACCGCCACACCGATCCAGTACGCCGAGGCCGAGCTGGACGAGATCGCCTTCAACGCCGACGGACTGGTGGCGGCCATCGTCCAGGACGCCACTGACCATGCCGTGCTCATGATGGCCTGGATGAACCCCGAGTCCCTCCGCCGGACCCTCGACACCGGCCGGACCTGGTTCTGGAGCCGGAGCCGGGGCGAGTTCTGGTGCAAGGGCGAGACCTCGGGCGACCGTCAGTACGTCCGGAGCGTGCGCTACGACTGCGACGGCGACGCCCTGCTGGTGGAGGTGGACCAGGAGGGGGCCGGGGCCTGCCACACCGGCAACCGGAGCTGCTTCTACCGCGCCTTCGGCGACGCCCGACCGGGCCATGAGCGGCCGGACCAGCGCCGGGCCGACGCCGTCGACCGGGCCGGGCCGACCCGGGTTCCACGCCTTGGCCTCCAAGCACCGGGTGGTGCCGGTGTGGCGGGAGCTGGTGGCCGACACCCTGACCCCGGTGGCCGCCTTCCTCCACATCGTGGGGGACGGCGACAGCGGCCGGACCGGATTCCTGCTGGAGTCGGTGGAGGGCGGCGAGCGGTGGGGCCGGTACTCGTTCGTGGGCCGCAATCCACTCTCGACCATCACCGCCCGGGGCAGTCAGGTGACCACCGACGGCCCTCTCGACCTCGACGGGCTCACCGGCGACGGCGTCACCGGGGACGGAGGGGTGTTGGCGGCCCTCGAGGCCATCCTCGACGCCCTCGACTCCCCGGACCTGCCCGACCTGCCGCCCCTCCACGCCGGGCTGGTGGGCTACCTGGGCTACGACGTGGTGCGCGAGATCGAGCACCTCCCCAACACGCCGCCCGACGATCTGGGCCAGCCCGACGCCATCCTGGCCGTCATCGGGCAGTTGGCCGCCTTCGACCACTGGCGCCAGCGGGTGGTGCTCATCGACAACGTGGTGGTCGACCCGACCTGGGGTAGCTGCCGAGCTCGACGACGCCTACCAGGCGGCGCTGGACCGTCTGGACCAGCTGGTGGCGGACTGCTTCCGACCGGTGGACCAGGCCGCCCGCCCCCTGCCGGAACGGGCCGGTCCCCCTGGCGACGTGCGCCGCACCATGTCCGATGCCCTCTACGAGGATGCCGTGCGGGCGGCCAAAGAGCACGTGACCGCCGGTGACATCTTCCAGGTGGTGCTGTCCCAGCGGTTCGACCTCGACGAGTTGGGCGCCGACCCCTTCGACGTGTACCGGGTGCTGCGCCTGGTCAACCCCAGCCCGTACCTGTACTTCCTGCGCTTCCCCGAGGTCACCGTGGTCGGCGCGTCACCCGAGCCCATGGTGCGGCTCCGGGACGGCACGGTGGTGTCGCGGCCCATCGCCGGATCCCGCCGCCGGGGGGCCACGCCCGAAGAGGACGCCCGACTGGAGGGCGAGCTGGTCGAGGACCCCAAAGAGGTGGCCGAGCACGTGATGCTGGTGGACCTGGCCCGCAACGACGTGGGGCGGGTGGTCACCTTCGGGACCGAGGTGGTCGAGGAGATGATGGTGGTCGAGCGCTACAGCCACATCATGCACCTGACCTCCCAGGTGTCGGGCCGTCTGGCCCCGGGCCGCACCCCCATCGACGTGCTGCGGGCCACCCTCCCGGCCGGGACCTTGTCCGGGGCGCCCAAGGTCCGGGCCATGCAGATCATCGACGACCTCGAACCCACCAAGCGGGGGGTCTACGGGGGCGTGGTGGGCTATCTCGACTTCTCGGGCAATCTGGACACGGCCATCGCCATCCGGACCATGACCGTCGGCCCCGACGGCCGGGCCTCGGTCCAAGCCGGAGCGGGCATCGTGGCCGACAGCGATCCGGCCTCGGAGAACGCCGAGTGCGGGGACAAGGCCGCGGCCATGCTTTCGGCGGTGGCCATGGCCCGTGCTGCCGCCTCGTTCGGTTCCGCCGGGCTGGTGCCGGTTCGCCGGTTCCGGTGCCGGTTCCGATGCCGGTTCCGGTGGGGGCGTCGGATGACCGGCGGGGGAGAGCCGGTCCGGTCCGGACCTGGAGGGCTACGAGGCCCTCCGGTCGACGGCGCCGTCTATCGGCCGGCACGTGACGTCCTGTCGGTCTCGGGTCCCGATGCCGAGTCCTATCTGCAGGGCCAGTGCAGCCAGGACGTGTCGGCCCTCCAGCCCGGGCAGGGGGCTGAGTCCCTGCTCTTGAGCCCCCAGGGCAAGGTCGAGGCCTATCTGCGGCTGACCCTGCTGGCTCCTGACCACTTCGTGATCGACACCGATCAAGGGTACGGACCGGTGGTGTCGGCCCGGCTGGAGCGCTTCCGGTTGCGGACCAAGGTGACCATCGAGCCCCTGGAGTGGATCTGCGTGGCGGTGCGGGGCCCGGCCTCGGCCGAGGCGGTGACCGGCAAGCCCGAAGTGGTGGCCCCGGTCGGGTGGCCGGGCTTTTCCGGGTTCGACCTGCTCGGGCCGGAGCCGGCGGGCGGCCTGGGTGCGTGGGTTGACGACCAGGTGGTCCGGTGCGGGGACGGGGCGTGGGAGGCGGCCCGGATCGAGGCCGGCGTTCCGGTCAACGGCCGAGAGGTCGTCGAGGGCTCCATCGCCGCCGAGCTGGGTCTGGTCGACCGCACGGTGTCCTTCACCAAGGGGTGCTTCACCGGCCAGGAGCTGGTGGCCAGAATCGACTCCCGGGGATCGAACGTGGCCCGGAGGCTGTGCGGGGTGGTGGTCGAGAGCCTCCCGGACGGCCCTCCACCGACCGCCGGGGCCGTGGTGGTCACGCCGGACGGGACCCACGAGGTCGGGCAGCTGTCCTCGGTGGCGTGGTCACCCGGTTGGGAGGCCACGGTGGCGCTGGCCACCCTCCACCGGAGAGTCACCCCACCCGAGGATGTCGTGGTCCGTTGGGATGCCGGAGACGGCTCCCACTCGGTGGGGGCGGGCAGCGTTCCGCTCCCGTTCGTGCCTGGCGGTGCGGCTGCCCCGGCACAGTAAGTGGTAGACCATCCCCGGGCCGTCGGGGGCAACCCCGGTGGTGAGATTGGGGGAGCGATGGGAATGGCCAACGGGAAGACAGCAGGCGCCACAGCGCACCGTGCTGACGGGCGCGGGTTCACGCCCGGCGCGTCGGGTGCCCGGGGGATCCGGTGAGTCCCGAGGACCAGGCCGAGGCACCCCGGGCCGCCAACGAGGTCGACCCCAGGGTCGATCACGTCACCACCTCGACCCGCGACCCCCAGGAGCTGGCCACCCGACTCCGTCAGTGGCTGGCCGATCGCCTCGGTTCCGGCGCCCACCCGGTCATCAGTGACGTGACCAGCCCCGAGAGCAACGGCATGTCCTCGGAGACGCTCCTGTTCACCGCGGTGTGGGAGGAGGACGGCAGTCCGGTGGCCCACCGGCTGGTGGCCCGGATCGAGCCCCCGGCCACCGACTACCCGGTGTTCACCACCTACGACATGGGCATGCAGTTCCGGGTCATGCGCCTGGTCCATGAGCAGACCTCGGTGCCGGTGCCCGAGACCTTCTGGTACGAGCCGGACGCCTCGGTGCTGGGCGGCGCCTTCTTCGTCATGGCCCGGGTGGACGGCCTGGTGCCGCCCGACGTCCTCCCGTACACCTTCGGCGACAACTGGGTCTTCGACGGGAGCGAGGCCGATCGCCACACCATCCAGGAATCGGCGATCCGGGCCATGGCCGGTATCCACACCGTCACCCCGAAGGGAACCGACCTCTCGTTTCTGGAGCACCCGACCCCCGGTGCCACCTCGCTGGAACGAATCCTGAACCATTGGCGGGCCTACCACGAGTGGGTGGTCAAGGACCGGCCCTCCCCGTTGCTGGCCGAGTGCTTCGACTGGCTGGTGGAGAACCTGCCCACCGACCTCGGCGACGACGCCCTGTCCTGGGGCGACGGCCGGATCGGGAACATGATGTTCCAGGACAACGAAGTGGTGGCGGTCCTCGACTGGGAGATGGCCGGGGTGGCCCCACCCGAGGTCGACCTGGGTTGGATGTGCTACCTCCATCTGTTCTTCCAGGACCTCTGTGTGGATATGGGGGCACCCGGTCTCCCGGGGATGTTCCGGCCCGTGGACGTGGCCGAGTCCTACGCCAAGGCCTCGGGGCGCCAACCCGGCAACCTCCTCTGGCCCATCGCCTTCGCCGCCATCCGCCACGGTGCCATCATGCGCCGGGTGACGGAGCGGTCGATCTTCTTCGGTGAGGTGGCGGCCCCCGATGACATCGACGACCTGATCATGCACCGGGCCACCCTCCGGGGCATCCTGGACGGCACCTACTGGTCCGGCGTGGCGCTCTGACCGGAGTGGCTTCGGACCGGAGTGGCAGTACGGGCCGAGCGGGTCGAGCGGGTCCGAACCGATCCGTCAACCGGACAAGCCGGCACTGTTCGGGGCCGGTCGGAGGCCCGAACTCGCAGATTGGTGGCCAAGCAGCTCGTCGTCGAGCCGAGAGCAATGCAGCTAGGAGCGGTCGAACCAGCGCTCGATGCGGGTGGAGCCGAAGGCCTGCTTGTCCTGGGCGATCTCCTGTGATGGTCCTTCGAGCTCCCCAGCCGGGGCTTTCCCGCTCACGAAGGTGACACTGACCCGGGCCACCATGTCGTGGCCGAACTCGAGATAGCACGTGCCCCGACCGTCGTAGCTGGCGGGAGTGGAGCCGTTCCGGATTCGGGAGAGAATCTGCTCGGCCACGACCGAGGCCTGTCCTTCGGCGAAGACCCCGGCTTTCGGGGTGCCCACGCTGGTCACGTCGCCCACGGCGTACACGTCGGCGAACGACGTCTCCAGGGTCAGTGGATCGACGGGAATCCATCCGTCGACGGCCAGGCCGGACTCCTCCACCACGGCGGGCGCCCGGTGGCGCGGGACGCCGAGGAACAGGTCGTAGCTCATCTCGGTGCCGTTGCCGATGAGGGCCACCTTGCGGTCGGGGTCGAGCGAGGTCACCAGGGACTCCGGGTGCCACCTGATGTCCCGTTCGGCGAAGGCCACCAACAGCGCCTCCGACGCCGCCGGTGAGGGCGGGATGGGGACACCCAACGGCATCACCAGCGAGATGGTGGAGGCGTCCCGCAGGCCCCGCTCGGTCAGGTAGTCGTGCATCAACAGTGCGGTCTCACTGGGTGCCGGCGGGCACTTGAAGGGTGTCGAGGTCACTCCGACGATCACCTCACCACCTTTGAAGTTCGACAACACCTCCCGGAGTCCGAATGCTCCCGCCACCGTGTAGAACTCGTGGCCCGCCTCTACCAATCCGGGGGTGGCCGACGGGTCGAGGTCGGCTCCGAGAGCCACCACCAGGATGTCGGCTTCAAAGGCTCCGGCATCGGTCACGACCCGTTTCGCTGCCGGATCGATGGAGCGGATGGCGGATTGGACGAATCGCACGCCCGGCTTGTCGATGTCCTGGTAGGGATGGAAGACCGCCGGGGCCGGCGTTCTCCCGAACATGACATCGAGCTTCGAGAAGCCGAAGACGAATCCTTCGTTCTGATCGATCAGGACCAGATCGAGTTGGTCTCCCAACGCTTCGCTCAGGCTGGTCGACAGCTCCAGACCGCCGAAACCCGCCCCCAGCACCACAATTCGCACGGCGTGAAGTTACCAGGGGTCGACTTGACTCGACCGGACTACCAGAACGACGACTCGGCCCCGAGCCCCAGGTCCGGGTGGGCCCCGGTGATCATGGGCTGGCAGTTGCCGCGTCCCTCGGCCCCCGTATCGAGGTCGCGGACGACCACGAAGGTGTCCCGCAGTTGGTGCAGCTCCCGGGCCACCTCCGGGCGGGAGCAGTCCTCGATGCGCTCCCCGTCGACCAGCAGCTCGCCCCGCCATTCGCCGTGGTGGTGGCCCTGCCAACCGAAGTACAGGCCGGCCCCCAGGTGGAACCCCGTGGCGGTGGGCACCTCCAGGCGGAAATGTCGTTCCGATCCGTCCTCCATGGTCACCGAGACGTCACCTCCGAGCAGGCGCCGATTCTCCCGGTCATAGGTCAGCTCCGGCCTGATGTCGGCCATGCGTTCGACCGTGCCGTCGACATGCTCGATGGCCCCCATCACCGTGCGGTGGTGGTGGCCGAATCCCTGGCTGTCGATCACGTGCATGAACAGGCCCCATTGCGACCCGTCCGGGTCGGTCATCAGGGTTGGGGACCAGATCATCGTGAAGTCCATGGCCGCCACCGGATTGAACGGATCGACGTCGGTCGGCGGCGTCCCTACGTCGTAGCGAACCCCCCACGAATGGTCCCGGGTCGACACCCACTCCTCGGGGTCCATCTCGAACCGCTCCCCGTCGATCTCGATCCACCCCGAGGCCGTCCCGATCTGGTGGTACCGGACAAGGTCGGCGCTGACCCGGTAGCCCAGCGGGGTGCGTTGGTGGGTGCGCTCCTCGGTAGCCGGAGGCAGCACGGCCTGGTACGTCCACTCGAAGGCCAGTGGCTGGCAGTCGTTGGGCTCGAGGCTGAACCGCACCCGTTGCATCGGTTCGAGCACCTCGTAGTGGATGGGGCCGACCGAGGACAGGTCGATATCGGGGAAAGAGTCGGCGACTACCGCGGACCGTGATCTGCTCGGTGCCCCGCGACAGCCCGGCGTAACCGTCCAGCACGTTGCGGTTGGTGTACTTCCCCATGCCGAATCCCAGTTGGAGGCTGCCATCCCGGCGCGCCGCCATGGCACAGATCTTCTCGGTCCACGACGGGTCGCTGGCCCCCACGGTGGCGAAGGTGTCGGCGATCTGGTGATCGAGTCGTTCGTCAGCCGGGCCCAGGGGGCCCAGGGGGTTGGCCATCTACTGCCTCCTTGTTTCCACATGGTTTGGTCCCACGTGTTCTGGTCCCACATGGTTTGGTCCCACATGTTTGGTCCCACATGGTTTGATCCCACATGGTTTGGTCCCTGGCGGTCGTGCCCCCATGTGGTCGGGACGTAGCGAGCCCCGCCCGGTGGAACCGGGGGATCAGACGCCGAGGCTACCTTTGGCCGCCTTCTCGAAGAGCCGGTAGGGGAGCAGGCGCTTGCCCATGATCCCGATCCGCTCGTCGAACTTGCCCACCGAGACTCGCCGGGGGGGACGCCTGGCCTTCAAGATCCGCTCGACGGCGATGGCCACGTCGTCGGGCGGCACCCCATTCGTCTCGTCGGCGATCATGGTGCGGAGGGCCTTCTCGGTGGCGGGTTGGTAGGGGTCATCACCCGGAGGGGGCTCGACATCCCGTCGGCTGCCGGTGAAGTCGGTGCGCACGTTGCCCGGCTCGACCAGAGTCACCTGGATGCCGAAGGGCTCGACCTCGTAGGCCAGCGACTCGGCGTACCCCTCCATGGCGAACTTGCTGGCGCTGTAGAAGGACTGGAAGGGGATGCCCACGATCCCGCCGATGGAGCTCATCAAGATGAGCCGGCCCCGCCCCTGGCGTCTCATCACCGGCAGGGCATGCTGCACCACCCGCACCGCCCCCCAGAAGTTGGTCTCCATCTGATCCTTGGCCGCCGTGATCGGCGTGTGCTCGGCCGCCCCGGCCAGACCCCATCCGGCGCAGGCCACCACGGCGTCGAGGCGCCCCTCCTCGGCCGTGATGGTGTCGAAGCCCGCCGCCACCGAGGCGTCATCGTCGACATCCATGACCATGGGCGACCAGCCTCCCGGCGAGGTGCCCCGGCGGCTGGCGCCGTAGACCTTCCACCCCGACCGGTGCTGTCGATCGGCGCAGGACCTCCCGATACCCGCTGATGCCCCCGTGATGAGGATCACGTCACCCATCGGTTCTCCTCTCGACAGTGGCCGGCGGGTCCATGCCGGCCGGTGGGTTGATCACGGACGGGTCACCGGTGGACGGGCCCTCTGCGGATGGCAGCTCGACGGATGGCAGCTCGACGGGCGGCAGCTCGACGGCCGGTGGCACCACGGCCGAGAGCGGTATGGCCGGCGGGGGTGTCAGAGGTGCTGCCGTTTCGCCCACCCCGGCTCGCCGGCCTGGCGGCCTCCGGTCTGGCGGCCTCCGGTCTGGCGGCGGCGCGCATCCATACCACCATTGTGGTGCCATGGCCGTCGGCCACCGGTGATTGCGCCCCGACCGACGCCCCCATGGCCGAGGCCAGTTCGGACACGATGGCCAGGCCCAGGCCCGAACCCTTGCGCCTGCCGCTCACCCGGTCGGAGGTGAAATGGCGCTCGAACACCTTGGCCAGCTGGTCGGCTGGAATGCCGGGGCCATCATCGGTCACCCAGACCACCGGCCGACCGCCGATGGTGCCCGCACCCACCACGATCTGATGCTCGGCGAACGACGAGGCGTTCTCGACCAGGTTGGCCACCACCTGGCCCAACCGGTCCGGATCGGCCTCGACCCACACCCCCACGTCCGATGCCACGGGCGTTGACCAGCTCCAGGCCGAGCTGGCGCGCCCGGGGCAGGAAGCCGCCCACCACCTCGCGCACCACCTCGGAGCAGTCCACGGCCCGGAGGTCCAAGGAGAAGCGGTCGGCGTCCAGGCGGGCCAGGTCCAAGAGGTCGCCGACCAGTCGCTCGAGGCGGCGGGCCTCGGCGCTGATGACCGTGGCCGCACCGGCTGGATCGTCCGTGGCCCCGTCGATCACGGCATCGGCATACCCCCGGATCGACGTCAGGGGAGTCCGGAGCTCGTGGGAGACCGACATGAGGAACTGGCGCTCCTGGTCCCGGGCCCGCACCAGGTTGGCCCCCATGGCGTTGATGGACTCGGCCAATCCGGCGAACTCGGGGTCTTCGTGCCGGGTGATCGGCACCTTGGCGTCGAGGTCCCCCGAGGCGATCCGCCGGGTGGCGGTCACCGCCGCCGCCACCGGCCGGGCGAATCGACGGGCCAGACCCCGCCGCCACCAGGGCCGACAGGGCCAACCCGATGAGGCCGACCAGGGCGAAGTACCGGAGGCCGTCGGCCGGCTCGTGGATCTGTCTGGTGATCACCAGGACCGGGAGGAATTTGGTGACCTTGGTCAGCGGCGTGGGCGTGGTGGCGTAGATCAGGAGGGAGCTGGTGTGGCCCACGGTCTGGCGGCCCGCCCGGAGGGCGGGGATGTTCAACATCGAGGCGGTGATGCCTGCCGGGCAGGTGGCCCCGGATGATTCCCTTGGGGCTGAGCGCCACCACGTCGATTCCGGTCAGGGCCCCGGTGTCCTCCACCACCCGGAGTTCCTTCCGGAAGCCGACCTTGGGGCCGGCGATACCGCTCGACAGGGTCTGGGAGATGGCCTGGGCCTGAGCCGAGAGCTGGTGCTGGCTGGTGGTCAGGGAGTCGTGCCGGATGAGGAAGTAACTGGCCACACTGGTGACCAGCACCGTTCCCGCCACCAGGGCCACGATGGCCAGGGTCAGCCGCCGCCTCATCGGGGTCGCCTCATCGGGGTCGCCTCATCGGGGTCGCCGTGTTTGGTCGCCTCATACGGGCCGTCTCATCCGAGGCGGTAGCCCACGCCCCAGACCGTGGCCAGCGGCAGGTCGGGGCCGAGCTTCTTGCGGAGCTGGCGGACGTGGACGTCGACGGTGCGCTCGTCGCCGTACCAGTCGTCCCCCCACGCCCCGTTGAGCAGCTGGCGCCGCGACAGGGCCAGGCCGAGATTGTCGACCAGGTACGACAGCAGGTCGAACTCCTGGGTAGCGAGGGGGATGGGCGTCCCGGCGACTCGCACCTCGCGGCGCCCGGTGTCCACCTCGATCGGGCCCAAAGCCACCACGGTGGGACGAGCGGCGGCCTGCGGCTGCCCGGTCCGGCGCAGGATGGCATGGACCCGGGCCACCAACTCCCGGCCGAGAAGGGCTTGGTGACGTAGTCGTCCGCACCCAGCTCGAGACCCAGCACCCGGTCGACCTCGTCGTCGCGGGCACTCAGGATGAGGATCGGGACGGTCGGCACCGCTCCGGGCGGGCCACCGGCCGAGCCGGCGGCAGACGTCGAAACCGTCCAGCTTTCCGGGTAGCCCGATGTCCACGATGACCAACCGGGGCTGCTCCCGGGCCACGATTCCGAGGCCGGTCTCGCCATCGTCGGCCTGCAGTACCCGGAACCCGTCCCGGCGCAGGTACATGGCCACCAGGTCCGAGATGTGATGATCGTCCTCGATCACCACCACGGTGTCCTCATCGGCGGCCATGGTGACCAGCCTGCCACCGCCGCGGTGCCGTGGGCCGCCATGATTAGGAAAGTGTGAAGCGGGACGCCGGGCGGGCCGGCACCGGGTCACCGGTGAGGATGGCGGCGCCGGTAGGCTTCAGGCGCCATGCCGGCCTACCTGGACACCATCGTCGCGGCCCACCGGGCCCACGCCGAGGACGATGACCGTGACCTCGACGAGGCCCTCGAACAGGTCACCAAGGCCGGACCGGTGCGCCCGTTCACCGCGGCCCTGGACGTGGCGGCCGCCCGGGACGGGATGGCGGTCATCGCCGAGATCAAACGACGGTCCCCGTCCAAGGGTGACCTCGACCCCGACCTCGACCCGGCCCTGGTGGCCGCGGAGTACGAGGCCGGCGGGGCGGCCTGCCTGTCAGTCCTGACCGATGAGGAGTTCTTCGGGGGCAGCACCGCCGACCTGATCGCCGCCCGGGCCGCCTGCCACCTCCCGGTGCTGCGGAAGGACTTCACCGTGAGCGCCCTCGATGTGTGCGATGCCCGGCTCATGGGTGCCGACGCCGTGCTGCTCATCGTGGCCGCCCTGACCGACGACGAGTTGGCCTCTCTTCTCGATGTGGCCGGTCGGTGCGGCCTGACCGCTCTGGTCGAGGTCCACGACGAGCTCGAGCTCAAGCGGGCCCTCGGGGCCGGGGCGGCGGTCGTCGGGGTGAACCAGCGCGATCTCAAGACCTTCGAAGTGGACCATCAACGGGCCCTCAACCTGGGCCGGTCGATCCCGAGCGGGGTGGTGGCGGTGGCCGAGTCGGGGATCCGGGACGCCGACGACGTGGCCTCGCTGGCCGGGGCGGGCTTCAGAGCCGTGCTGGTGGGGGAGACCCTGGTCCGCTCGGGGGACCGCCGGAGCGCGGTGGCCGGGCTGCTCGGCAACCCCGGTACCGACCCCGGTAACGGCAACCCCGGCGGCCCCGGTAACCGCCGGTGAGCCCCTCGCTGCCGACCGTCGACCCGCCGGCCGAGAACGACCCCGGGGAGATCTTCGTCAAGATCTGTGGGATCACCACCGAGGCCGACGCCCTGCTGGCGGTAGGGATGGGGGCGGCGGCGGTGGGCTTTGTCTTTGCGCCCTCGCCCCGTCAGATGTCGCCGACGGCGGTGGGCGACATCGTCAAGCGCCTCCCCCGCGAGATCGTCACGGTCGGGGTCTTCCGGGACGAGGCGCCCCAGCGGGTCATCGACATCGCCAACCACCTCGGGTTGCGGGCGGTCCAACTCCACGGGATGGAGTCGGCCGAGCACACCCGGTGGATCGCCGAGAGGGTGGGTCTCACCATCAAGGCCTTCCCCGCCGGGCACCCGAGGATCATCCACTTCTCCGAGTACGGCGCCCAACTGTTGATGATCGACGGGGCCAGCCCGGGATCGGGCGAGCTCTTCGACTGGCGGCTGGCCGAAGGGGTGGTCGATCCGCGTCGGCTCATCGTCTCGGGCGGCCTCCGCCCCGAAAACGTGAGCGCGGCCATCGCCCACCTCCATCCCTGGGGGGTGGACGTCTGCAGTGGGGTCGAGGCGTCGCCAGGAGTGAAGGACCCGATCAAACTCCGCCAGTTCATCGCCGCCGCCCACGCCGCCGCCGAGGAGGTGGCCGTCTCCGAACGGGCCGGGATGCCGCCGTGGGGCACGTCCGACGGCCAACTCGACGCCGAGCCCGGATCGGCGGTCCCCCCGGGGCCGGGCCCGGCGGAGGAGTCGGCCGCCCTATTCGACTGGCAGAGCGAGTAATGGCCGCCGAGATCATGGGCGATCCCGGCCCCACCGGCCGGTTCGGCGAGTTCGGCGGGCGCTTCGTCCCCGAGTCGCTGGTGCCGGCCTGCCTCGAGCTCGAGGCGGCCTTCCGGTCGGCCTGGGGCGACCCCGACTTCCGGAGTGAGTTCGAGCACATCCTGGCCCACTGGGGCGGCCGGCCCACCCCGGTGACCATCTGCGGCCGCCTGTCGGAGGAGCTCGGTGTGCGGGTCCTGCTCAAGCGCGAGGACCTGGCCCACACCGGCTCGCACAAGCTCAACAATGTCGTCGGTCAGGGGCTGCTGGCCCGACGCATGGGGAAGACCAGACTGATCGCCGAAACCGGCGCCGGGCAGCACGGCGTGGCCACGGCCACCGCCGCCGCCCTGTTCGGGATGGAGTGCGTGGTCTACATGGGGGAGGTGGACATCCGCCGCCAGGAGCTCAACGCCTTCCGGATGGAGCTACTGGGCGCCGAGGTCATCCCGGTGACCAGCGGCTCCAGAACTCTCAAGGACGCCGTCAACGAGGCCCTGCGCGACTGGGTCGCCTCGGTCGGGAACACCCACTACTGCCTGGGGTCGGTGATGGGGCCCCATCCGTACCCGTGGATGGTGCGGGAGTTCCAGCGGGTCATCGGCGACGAGGCCCGCGGCCAGTGCCGCAACATCCTGGGCGGAGCCGACCCCGACGTCGTGGTGGCCTGCGCCGGCGGGGGATCCAACGCCGCCGGCATCTTCGCCGGCTTCGCCGACGACACCGACGCGGCCCTGGTGGCCGTGGAGGCCGCCGGCGGCGCCGCCATGACCACCGGCATCCCCGGGGTCCTGCACGGCATGCGCAGCGCCCTGGTGCAGAGCGAGTCGGGCCAGATCCTCGAGGCCCACTCCATCTCGGCGGGGCTGGACTACCCGGGCATCGGGCCCGAGCACGCCCACCTGGGCGCCCTGGGCCGGGCCCGCTACGAGACGGCTGACGATGAGGAGGTGCTGGCGGCGTTCCAGCGCCTGGCCCGGGCCGAGGGGATCATCCCTGCTCTGGAGTCGGCACACGCTATTGCCTGGGTCTTGGCCAACGCCGGCACCGCGGCGCTCCCGACCGGCTCGACGGTGCTGGTCAACCTGTCGGGTCGGGGGGACAAGGACGTGGCCCAGGTGCGCGAGATCCTGCGGGGACGGCCATGAGGCGCACGGCGGCCGGGTGCGCCCCGGTCGTGGCGATCGGCGGCCCGGCGCGGCGGCCAGGCCCGGGTCGTGACGGACCGGGAGCCCGGCCGCCTGGAGTCGGTGCTGTCGGCCCGCCGCCGTGCCGGGCACAAGCTGTTGATCCCCTACGTGACCGGGGGGATGGACGACCAGTGGCTGCTCACGGTGGAGGCCCTGGCCGGGGCGGGAGCCGATGCCATCGAGATAGGGATCCCGTTCTCGGATCCCATGATCGACGGCCCGGTCATCCAGGAGGCCTCGCTCCGGGCCCTGGACCGCGGCACCACGCCCGACGGGATACTGGCGGACCTGAGCCGGATCGACGTCGGCGTGCCCCTGGTGGTCATGACCTACTACAACCTCATCTACCGGGCCGGCCACGCCCGGATCGCCGGGATGATGTCCGAGTCGGGGGTGTCGGGCGCCATCATCCCCGACCTGCCGCTCGAAGAGCTCGACCCCTGGGCCGAAGCGGCCGACCCGGTCGACGTGGCCACGGTGTTGTTGGTGGCCCCCTCGACCCCGGCCGACCGGATCGCCTCGATCTGTGAGCGGTCCCGTGGTTTCGTCTACGCCGTGGGCCGCATGGGCGTCACCGGGGAGCAGACCGCTGCTGGCCGATTCGGCCCGTGAGGTGGCCGGCCGCATCAGCGGCTCGACCGACCTGGCGGTGTGTGTGGGGATCGGGGTGTCCACGCCGGAACAGGCCGTCGAGGTGTGCCAGGTGGCCGACGGGGTGGTGGTGGGCTCGGCCCTGGTCCGCCGGCTGTTGGAGGGCGCCGGGCCCGACGGTGCCGTCGAGTTCGTGTCCTCCCTGCGCCGGGCGCTCGACGCCGGCTGAGCCCTGTTCCCCCCGGGCCGACCGGTCTTCCCGGGGCCGACCGGTCTCAGGACCCGCTCAGGGACCGATCGGGCCGGATGAGCCGGTAGGCGGCCTTCAAGAACGACCGGCGCCGGTGGCCCTCGGCCCGCTGCTCCAGCCGGCGGCGGATGAGCTCCCGGCGCTCCTGGAGGTCCCGGAAGGTGATGGAGTCGGTCTCCTCGGTAAAGCCCATGGCCGCCCGGTAGCCGTCGAGGTCGATGGGGCTCTCGAGGAGATCCACACCGATCTCGCGGGCGATGCGGTCCCCGTGCCGTTCGGTGAAGTACGTCACCACGGCCAGGATCTCCCCCAAGATGTCGACATCCGGCGCCAACGTGGCCATTGACCCGTTGAGGAAGAGGATGTCCTTGACGAAGAGCATGAGCTCTTTGGGCAGGCGGGCGCCGTAGCCCAGGAGGGCCTTGGTGACCTCCCGCAACTCGGTCACCATCTCGTCGGCGGTCAGCGTGGTCGGATCGACGGCCGGGCGGTCCAGTCCCAGGTCGCGAATGACCGCCTCCACATCGGAGTCGGCGGGCAGGGCCCCGAGATCCCGCAACGCCTCGACCTGGGCCTCCAGATTGTTGGTGGTGGCCCCCATCTGCAGCCGCAGGAAGGCCAGGCGCTTCCGCTCGTCCAGGCGGCCGGTGATTCCGAAGTCCAGTAGCGCCACCGTCCCGTCCGGTTGGACCAGGAGGTTCCCGCCATGGAGGTCTCCGTGGAACACCCCGTAGAGCAGGGCCCCCTCGAGGAAGGCGATGAGGCTGGACCGGAGCACGGCGGCGGTGTCGATGCCGGCCGCCCGCATGCCCACGGCGTTGCCCCAGGTGAATCCGTGCAGCTGCTCCATGACCAGGACCCGTTTGGTCACCAGCTCGGGGTGGGGGCGGGGCACCACCACGAACCGCTCGCCGCTCACGGCGAAGACGCCGGCGATGTCCAGCATGTTCTGGGCTTCGAGGCGGAAGTCGAGCTCCTCCACGATGGTCTCGGCGAACAGCTCCACCAGGGCCGGAGGATTGGTCAGGGCGGCGATGGGGATCCGGCCAACCAGCTGGGGGGCGATCCACGACATGGCGGCGATGTCCAACCGGACCAGGGAGGCCACGGTGCGTCGTTGCACCTTGACCACCACCCGCTCCCCGGTCCTCAGGGTGGCCGCATGGACCTGGGCGATCGAGGCCGAGGCCAGGGGCACCCGGTCGAAGGAGACGAACACCTCGGCCAGGGGGCGGCCCAGGTCCTCCTCGATGGTCCGGCGCACCGTGGAGAACGGTTCAGGGGGGACCCGGTCCCGCAGCAGCCGGAACTCCTCGACCAGCTCCTCGGGGAAGATGCCCTCGCCCGAGGAGATGATCTGGCCCAGCTTGATGTAGGTGGGGCCGAGCCGTTCGAAGGCCGGGCGCAGCCGGCGGGAGAGCCCTGATCTCGAGGTCGGCGTGCCCCGGTCCCGCAGCGCCCAGGCCATCAGGGGCCAGCCCAGTCGGACCCCCACGGCGGCCACCCTGGCCACCGAGGGGAGCCGGTCCGGCGCTACCAGCTCCCGGGCCAGCGCCGCCGCTTCGGCCCGCAGGACGTCGATGTCCCCACCGGTCTCCGCCGGAAAGCGCCAGGGCATGGCTTCGGGGTCCACGGTCCACGGACCGTGGGCGGTGAAGGCCCCGATGGCCAGGTCCGGGCGGGCCGCCCGCTCCGGGACCGGTTCGGACCGGCTCAGCTGTTCGACCATGTCCCCTCGGGTCCCTCTCATGTCCTTCTACGGATACGACTGTCTGTCTACGGATACGACTTCCTGTCAGCGGACTCCACTCGCCCGCTGACGGCCCACTCAACGGTAGGGGGTGGGAGCCGGCACCCGGACGAACCCCGGTCGAACCCCCCCGGCCCGGTCGAAGCCCCCCGGCCCGGTCGAACCCCCCCGGGCCCGGTCGAACCCCCTGCTCGGTCGAAGCCCAGGAGCCCTCCGAACGGCCGGCTGCACGCCCGGCTGCTCGCCTGGCTGCACGCCGCCTCGCCCGGCTGCACGCCCGGCTGCACGGCCGGCTGCACGGCCGGAACCATCCGGCCCCTACGCCGGAGCGATCACCAGACAGCCGTTGTGACCCCCGAAGCCAAAGGAGTTGGACAGCACGGGTCCGGGCTCCCACGGTCGGGCCGACCCGGCCACGATGTCGAGGTGGATCTCCGGGTCGGGCTCCTCGTAGCCCGAGGTCGGAGGGATCAGTCCCTGCTCGATGCTCTTGACCACGGCCACCGCCTCGATGGCCCCGCAGGCCCCGAGCCCGTGCCCGGTGATCCCCTTGGTGGAGGTCACCGGGGGCGACGAGGCGCCGAACACCTTGGTGATGGCGTCGGCCTCGGCCCGGTCGTTCAACGGAGTCGAGGTGCCGTGGGCGTTGATGTGGCCGATCTGGTCCGGCGAGACCTGGGCGTCTTCCATGGCCAAGGTCATGCATGCGGCCGCTCCCGACCCTCCGGGGATCGGTGCCGTGATGTGGTGGGCGTCCGCCGTACTGGCCGACCCGGCCAACTCACCGTAGATGTGGGCGCCGCGGGCCACGGCGTGGTCCCACGACTCGAGCACCAGGGCCCCGGCGCCCTCGGTGATCACGAAGCCGTCCCGGCGGACGTCGAACGGCCGCGAGATCCCCAAAGTGGAGAGGGCGGTCATGTTGGCGAAGGCCGCCATGCCCACGCCGGTCATCCCGGCTTCGGCGGCGCCGCCGATGGCCACGTCGCACCGGCCCGAGGCCACCAGCCGGGCGGCGTGGCCGATGCTGTGGGCCCCGGCGGCACACGCCGTGGTGATGGTCTCGGAGGGCCCGTGCCAGCCCAAGCGGATGGAGACGGCGGCGGCCCCGGCATTGGACATCATCATCGGCACCAACCGCGGCGACACCCGGCGGGCACCCTTCTCCCCGAAGATCAGGATCTGGGTCTCCAGGGTCTCGAGGCCACCGACGCCGGTGCCCATGATCACGCCCGAGCGGCCGGGGTCGGCGTTGAGCTCCCCGGCGTCCTCCAGGGCCATGGCCGCCACCGCCACGGCGAACTGGGCGAAGCGGTCGGCCTGGCGGGCCTCCTTGGTGCTCATCCACTGCTCGGGGTCGAAGGCGAAGGCCCGCCGCTCGCCCTCCAGCGGGACGCCGTTGAGCCCGGTCCACAGGGCCTCGGTTCCGATGCCGCAGCACGAGACCACCCCCATGCCGGTGATGGCCACCCGCCGCCCGGCGACCGGACCGTCGGGACCGATGCCCAGCAGCATCAGAGCTTGGCGGTGATCAGGTCGTAGGCCTGACCGATGGTCTCGATGCCCTCCAACTCGGTCTCCTCGACCGAGACGTCGAACGTCTCCTCCAGGGCCATCACCAGTTCCACCAGGTCGAGGCTGTCGGCATCCAGGTCCTCGGCGAAACGGGCCTCCCGGGTCACCTTGTCCGCAGGCACCTGGAGCACCTCGACGGCGCACTCCTTGAACTTCTCGAATGCCTCGTCTTCACTCACGCACTTGCTCCTTTGTCAGGGACTGTTCTCTGGTACAGGTTGGTTGAAGTGGTGCCGGCGGTGCCAATGCTGGTGGTGCAGGCCGACCCGGCCGGGCCCTGCTCCGGGAGGAACGTCCCACCCGGAGCCGGCTGCCCTGGAGCCCACCGGTCACAGGCCTGCTCACAGGCCCATACCCAGCCCGCCATCGACGGGTAGTACGGCACCGGTGATGTAGCCCGCAGCGGGCGAGGCCAGGAACCCTATGGCTTCGGCGATCTCCTCCGGTTGTGCCACCCGACCCATGGGCACCTGGGCCTGGAACTCGTTGGTGCGTTCCTCTCCGAGAGCCGCGAGCATATTCGTTTCGACCAGGCCCGGAGCCACCACGTTGACGGTGATGGAGCGGCTGGCCACCTCCCGGGCCATCGAACGGGCCATACCCACCAGGCCCGCCTTGGAGGCGGCGTAGTTGGCCTGTCCCGGGGAGCCGATGAACGCTCCGACCGACGAGACGAAGATGATGCGGCCCCGGTGGAGGCGGATCATCTTGGCCAGGGCCCGTTTGGTCACCCGGAACGCCCCCGAGAGGTTGGTGGCGATCACCTCGGACCAGGCCTCCTCGCTCATCCGCAGCACCAGGGTGTCGCGGGTGATGCCGGCGTTGGCCACCAGGATCTCCACCGGCCCCCAGCGCTCCTCGATGGCGGCGAAGGCCGCGTTGACCTGGTCGGGGTCGGTGACGTCGCAGGCCAGGGCCAGCAGCCGGTCGCCGACGGGGTTGGCGTCGGCACCCGCCTCGGCCCCGCCGTCGGCACCCGGGCCGGCCCCGCCGTCGGGACCCGGGCCGCCATCGATCTCGCCGTCGATCTCCCCGGACCGGGAGGTCACCGCCACCCGGTCCCCCCGGGACAGGAACCACCGGGCCGTGGCCAGTCCGATCCCCCGGGTCCCGCCGGTGACCAAGACCACCCGCCCGTCGCCCGTCGGCTCGTCGGCTGCGCCCGTCTCGGTCATGAGTTGCTCCCCGGAGTCCGTATCCACGCCACCGGCTGGCCCTCGACCACCCGTTCCCCCCGGACGGCCAGCCACCGCACCAGGATGCCGGCGAAGGGGGTCCGGACGTCGGTCAGGCCGCCGACCGTGCCCACCCGGTCGCCCACGGCCAGCAGGGACCCGGGCTCGGTTCCCTCGCCGCTGCCGGGCGCCGCCGTGGCCTCGGCCAGGGCCGTGCTCTCCAGGGCGGCCAGATGCACATCGGGCTCGAACACCCCCGGAGTCGGGCTCACGATCACCCGTTCCGAGGTGTACAGGTGCTCGCCCTGATGGGCCGGGCCGGAGGTGGTCCACTCGTCGCTCCCGGCCAGCGAGTCCATCAACTTGTCCAGGTCGGCCGGTACCGCCACCGCCACCCCCCGCACGTCGGGGATGGTCCGCCTCACCATGCCGGTGAGCACGCCACCGGGGCCCAGCTCGGCGATGAGGGTGGCACCCCGGCCGGCCAAGGCCTCCTGGGTCTGTCGCCACCGCACCGGACTGCACAGCTGGGACGAGAGCAGGCCGGGCCACTCGGTCGGGTCGGTGTGGACCCGGGCGTCGACGTTGGCCATCACCGGGACCTCGGGGGAGTGGAACTCCACCTCGTCGAGGGTCTGGCGGAGCCGGGCCCGGGCCGGCAGCATCAACTGGGTGTGGAAGGCCCCCGACACCGGGATGGGCAGCACCTTGCGGGCGCCCAGCTCCTTGGCCTTCTCCGTGGCGGCGGCCACCCCGGCCACGGTGCCGGCGATGACCACCTGACCGGGGGCGTTGTAGTTGGCCACCCACACCTCGTCCTCGGCCCGCTGGCAGGCCGCCTCGGCGTCGCCGTCGGCGATCCCGATGAGGGCGGCCATGGTGCCGGGGCGCTCGTCCGCCGCCACCTGCATGGCATTGCCGCGCTCGATGACCAGCCGGGTCCCGTCGGACAGCGACAGGGCTCCCGAGGCCACCAGGGCGGTGTACTCGCCCAGGCTGTGGCCGGCGCACGCCCCCGGAAACAACCCCAGGCGTTCGACGGCGTCCAGCACCACCAGGCTCATCACGAAGGTGGCCAGCTGGGCGTTGGCCGTCTGGGTCAGCTCCTCCATGGGGGCCTCGAGCAGCAGTGAGGTCAGATCACGACCGGCGATGTCCGAGGCCTCGGCGGCCACCTCCCACGACGGGTGCTCGACCCAGGCGTGACCCATCCCGGACCGCTGTGACCCCTGTCCCGGGAAGGTAAAGGCCAGCACCTACGGACTCCTCTCGAAGGCTCGTGTTCGGACTACTCGGATGAACTGTTCGGATTGGACTGCTTGTTCTGCTTGTTCTGCTTGGACTGCTATGGCACTGACCATCAGGCCGCCATGGCCGCCATCAGGTCGGCCCAGGAGGCCATCAGGCCGTGAGGCTTGCCAAGTGTGGCACGGCCGTGACCGGATGAGGGGATTACCAGGCAGTCACTTGGGGGCCTGGGCCGGTGGCGGCACCCGAGATCCTGGTGGAGACCGAAATCAGGACCGGGCGGCGGCGTGGAATGCTCTGGCGGTGCGAAAGGTGGTCCTGTTGGCGTGCATGGTCTTGGTGGCCGTCACGGCCGCGGCGTGCTCATCGCAGAGCGCCGACGGCCCCACCAGCGGCACCCACGGCAGCAGCACCACCTCGACAAGGCCGTGCCCTCCGGTCGGCCCCGGCGCCGACCTGTCCGGCTGCGACCTGAGCAACTCCAACCTCATCGGGGCCAACCTCAGCGGGGCCAACCTCAAGGACACCGACCTCGACTACTCCAATCTCACCGGTGCCAATCTCAGCCAAGCCCAGTTCTACGGGACCTCCTTCAGCGGGGCCAACTTCACCGGCGCCAACATCACCGACACCCAGGTGAACCCGGTCATGGGGCGGGACGGACCGGTCAGCGCCAACTCGGGCGCCGGCCAGGGCGCCAACTTCTCCGGAGTCAACTTCAGCGGTTCGGCCATCACCGCCAATCTCAGCTCGGCCAACTTCACCGGGGCGACATTCGGCGGCACGGCGACCAGCCCCTACGCCAGCTTCGTCGAGTCCAACCTCACCGATGCCAACTTCACCAACGCCAACCTGGCCGGAGCCGAGATCACCCTGAGCAACCTCACCGGGGCCAACTTCACCGGGGTGAACCTCCTTACGGTGGCGGTCTGGACCAACGACATCTGTCCCAACGGGACCAACAGCGATGCCGACGGCGACACCTGTGCCTACAGCGGGGTTCCGGGCCTGGTGGGCACCCCCGGTTCCAGCTAGGTGTTCCCTGCCTTTTCCGTACGATTTCCGGTGTCGCCGGTAGTTGTCCGGGCTTAGCTGTCTGACCAGGGGAACTACTCGAAGTTTGGGTGCCCGGGGCGGGATTCGAACTCCCTCCAGGCTCATCCGGCCCCATCCGGCCCGTCCGCAATAGTCCAGGTCAGACCCGTAAATTGACCTCTGGCCTCCCAGCGCCATGACGGTCCGTCCGAGGTAATCCACAAGCGTTTGTGACCTCCTTGTGACCCGACGAGCCTCGGTCCAGGGCCCGCGGATCACCCGTGTAACAACACTTTGATGGCACCCTTCGGGCAGACCTCGGGCGTGGCCGACCCCGCAGGCGGGGAATGCCACCTCAACAAGTCCTGGGTGATACAACCATCCGATGGAAGACGTAGAGGTTCTCTGGCTCACCGAAGCCGATCAGATCGCACAGGCCGTAGGAGTAGCCGCTCGGTCGTTGCGGGACGGACCAGACTCGATGGCTGTCTCAGACGATCCGCTCGTGCGCCTAGAGATGCTCTACAGCACGTTCACTGGCTCTCTGGATGGTGCCAGGGTTGCTGGGGTCCGACGGGGAGATTGCGTACTTGGCGTTGCTTCCGCTGTCGAGCCTGGCCACTGCGTAGGAGCGAGACTGCCACCAGAGATCAGAACCCTGGACGCTCCATCGAAGGATGCCAGCGACGCCGACCGCTTCTTGCACTTTGGATCGACCCTCGCTGCTCACGACCTGGATGAGCCCCACTGGCACGTCGGACCCGTCGGGGTAGAGCCGGGTTTTCAGTCGATGGGAATGGGGCGTGCGGCGATGAGGCTGTTGTGCGAGGAGTTCGACGAGCACCGCAGAGTCTCGTGGCTGGAGACGGCCAAGCCGGAGAACGTGCGGTTCTACATCGGCCTCGGATTTGAGGTCGTTGAAGAATCGCCGATGCTGACGGCCCACCTGTGGTTCATGCGCCGAGAGCCTCAGTGATGGTCAAACCACGATTCGTTCCGCCGAACGCCGGGTGCCCCTGACCGCCGGTTATGCGCCGGGCCGGGAGTCAGGCGGCGGAACCCGACTACGACCGGCCCAGCGGCGGCACCGTAGCCTGGGGTTTGCGGAAATTGCTCGTCCAGTCTTCCTCGAAAGAGTCGTTTTCCACCCGACCCCAGTGCAGTTCCAGGGCCACATCGTTTCTGAAGGTCGCGTGGAGACCGTGGGTCTCCCCGTCGGAGTGATCTTCGCTCCACACTTCCCAGTCGTCCGGTGACGATCCGAAGACCATTTCCTGTGCTGTTAGCAAGTTCATTCTTCCGCCCGCCTTTCTTGTGACCTCGTTGTGACCTAACAGAGCACTTCAATGCATTTCATTACATGACCATAGGTCGCTGACCTGCATAAATGCTCAAACATTGCCGTGCCCGGGGCGGGATTCGAACCCGCACGCCCTTTCGGACAATGGATTTTGAGTCCATCGCGTCTGCCATTCCGCCACCCGGGCCGGTGGAAGCCGCAGCCTATCGTCCGGCCTGCGAACCCCGAGGTGGACCCCACGACCGGCAGGGATGCCCCCGGGGCCCGCTTAGCGGCGCCGTAGGCTCCGACAGTGGGAAGCGACCTAACCGGGAACCATCTCGCCGGCAGCGATCCAACCGGCAGCGATCCAACCGGCAGCGATCCAACCGGCGAGGACTCAACGAGCAGCGACCATAACGCCGGCAACCTGCTCCGGGCCTGGGCGGACATCGGATCCAGGGGCCACGCCACCCTCGAGGCGGTCGACCTGTGGCTCGTCGAGTTGGGTTTCGCTCGGCCGGTCGAGACCGCCCAGGGGGTCCACCGGAGCCGGCCGGTGGTGGTCGTGCGCCTCCGGGGCCACGTTGACGGCCTCCCGGTCGAGGGCTGGGGCGAGGGAGCGGCGCTGGCCGACACCACATACGACCGCGAGGACGCCGACCTCTCGTGGACCACGCTTGAACGCTCGCTGATCCCGGTGCTGACGGACCTGGCGGCCGCGGACGGTGGACGACTGGCCCGTCCCTCCCGGCTGGAGGCCGTGCGTCGGGCGGCGCCCACGGCCCCCCTCTCGTTCGCCGCCCTGGAGATGGCGGTGGCGGACTTCCATCTCCGGGTGGAGTGCCGCACGCTGGCCCAAGTGCTGGGGGTGGAGGGCCGGTCCGTCCCCATCGGGGCCGTCGTCGGGCGGACCGAGCCGGTGGCCGCTCTGGTGGACCAAGTGATCAGCCTGAGCCACCGGGGCTTCAGCCGGATCAAGGTGAAGATCGGGCCCGGGTGGGACCTGGAGCCCCTGGAGGCCATCCGCCGTTCCTTGCCTGATCTGGCGCTCCAGGCCGATGCCAACGGTGCCTACTCGGACCAAGACCTCGACCACCTGGCCGCTCTCGACCGATTCGACCTGCTCTGCCTCGAGCAGCCTTTCGGCCGTAGTCGACCTGGCCACCCACCGGCTCCTGGCCGATCGCATGACCACCCCGATCTGTCTGGACGAGAGCATCGACTCCCCGGAGTCCGCCCGGGAGGCCCTGGCCACGCGGGCCTGCTCGGTGATCTGCGTCAAGCCCTCTCGTCTGGGTGGCCTGGGCGCCACCCTCGATCTCGTCGAGTCCTGCACCCGGGCCGGGGTCCCGCTGTGGATGGGGGGGATGTTCGAGTCCGGTTACGCCCGGGGGGTGAACACCACCCTGGCCGCGTCTGCCCGGCTTCGCCTGGCCCGGCGACCTCAGTCCAGCCAGCTCGTACCTCCAACACGATCTGGTTACCGCCGCCGATCCCCAGCAGACCGGTCCCGACCGGGTCCTCAGCGCTGTCCCTCCGCTGAGCGGAGGACTGGGAGGACCTCCCGACGTCGGAACCGTGGAGCGCTACGGGCTGCAGCACCGGACGTTCGAGCGTCTGAGCACGTGAAACCGGATCTGACCGTCACGACAGCCGGCCGTGATCGACCGCTGGCACGGGGCCTGGAGTCACCGAACCCAGCTTGGACCCGGCCCAGGACCTGCCGCACCCAGCGTAGGACTGCCTTCGCATCGTGGCCGCCGCCCGTGCGTACAATTGCCCCTCTATGCACCGCTCCACCGTCGAACGACGCCTCAGCGACGCCCACCAGCAGCTGGTGAAGGCTCGGGCCGACCTGGCCGTCCTCGACGAACAACTTCTGGTGGTCAACGAGATCGCCGAGGACACCGAGTTGCGCGCCGTAGTATCGGAAACACCGGTAGCGTCTCGGGATCATCGGGAGGCCAGTCGAAGTGCGGCCGCCCTCCTGCAGACGCGCACCGCTCTGGCCGACCGGATCACCGAGCTGGAGCGTCGCCAGGATGAGCTGCTCGACCGACTCGTGGTCGGTCCGGGTTGATAGGGGATCGGCCGCACCGAACTCTCGACAACCGGGAGTGCTGTCGGGAGTGCTGTTCATTTGGGCGGGATGTATCTGTACGGAACGTATCTGAGCGGGATTGGATTTCAAGGCCGATGCCATCGGCGCCGAACGGGGAAGGACGTGAGCCAACGTGACCAGGCGCGTGTGGTCATCGCTGAAGACGAGGCCATCATTCGACTGGATCTCAAAGAGATCCTCCTGAATGAGGGCTACGACGTCGTCGGTGAGACCGGACGGGGAGATGAGGCCGTGGACCTGGTCCGCGAGCACCAACCCGATCTGGTCATCCTCGACGTGAAGATGCCGGGCTCTGACGGACTGGCCGCGGCCCGGGCCATCCGGGACCTGGACCTCAAGGTGGCCGTCCTCATCCTGACCGCCTTCAGCCAGAGGAACCTGATCGACGAGGCGCGCGATGCCGGAGTGGCGGCCTACCTGGTCAAGCCGTTCCAGCGCATCGAGCTCATCCCGGCCATCGACCAGGCCATGGCCCGGTGTGAGCAGGAGTGGGCCATCGACGCCGAAGCTCGCCAATCGGCCTCCGAGGACGGTGCCGGGAGGCCGGTGAGCGCCGAGGACAAGCTCGAGACCCGTCGCCTGGTCGACGGGGCCAAGGCCGTGCTCATGGAGCGGTCCGGTATGACCGAGGCCGAGGCCTTCGGGTTCATCCAGAGGACGGCCATGGGGACCCGGTCCCGGATGATCGACGTGGCCCGCCAGGTCCTCGAGGGCCTCCTCACTCCCTAGCGGGCGTCGACGATGGCCGGTTCCACCAAGAGCAAGGACGCGGGGTCCCAGGGGAACGGCCGGGGGCCGGAGCCGGATCGCGCACCCCTGTTCCTGCTGGATGGCATGTCGCTGGCCTTCCGCGCCTACTTCGCCCTCCCGCCCGACCTCGCCACCACCACCGGGGTGGTGACCAATGCCGTGCACGGGTTCGCATCCATGGTGGTCAACCTGGTGCGCGATCATCGCCCGATCGGCATGGCCGTGGCCTTCGACCTGCCCGGGGGCACCTTCCGCGACGAGATCGTCTCCGACTACAAGGCCGGGCGGTCCGAGACCCCTAACGACCTCCTGCCCCAGTTCGACATGATCCGGTCGCTGCTCGGAGCCCTGGCCATCCCGGTGATCGACGCCGAAGGGTTCGAGGCCGACGACGTGCTGGCCACCCTGGCCACCGAGGCCCGGGAGCGGCAGCACCCGGTGATCATCGTCACCGGGGACCGCGACTCGTACCAGTTGGTCGAAGACCCCTACATCCGCGTGCTGTACAACCGCCGTGGCGTGAGCGACTACGCCCTCTACGACGAGACCGGCATCGAGGAGCGGACCGGCGTCCGGCCGGAGAAGTATCCGATCCTGGCCGCTCTTCGTGGGGATCCGTCCGACAATCTCCCGGGAGTCCCCGGAGTCGGGGAGAAGACCGCGGCCAAACTGGTCAACGAGTACGGGGACCTCGACACCATCTACGCCCACCTCGACGCCCTGTCGCCCAAACTGCGCCAGAACCTGGCGGACCACGCCGACCAGGTACGGATGAACGCCGAGGTGATCCCGCTCATTCGGGACGTGCCTCTCGATGTCCATGTCGACCAATTGCGGCTCGGGGGCTGGGACGTCGACGTGGCCTACGAGTTCTTCGAGAGCCTGGAGCTGCGGACTCTGTGGGCCCGGTTCGCCCCGCTGATGGACGAGGGGGCTTTCGGGCCGCCCGCCGAGGGTTCGAAGAAGACGGCTACCCGGGCGGGGGGAGTAGCGGGGGCGTCGGGCGGCTCGGGGGCGTCGGGCGGAGCCGGGGAGCGGGCACCGCTGGCGGCGCGTCGACCCTCTCGGGCGACCAACCCGCGTGGCTGAGCGCTCCCGAGGTGGTGGTGGCGGAGACCACCGCCGCGGCCGGTGACGCCCTCCAACAGCTCTTCACCGCCGCCAGGTCGTCCACGGGATCGATCGCCCTCCTGGCCCGCTGGTCCGGGGACCCGGGTCGGTCCCCGCTCTCCAGCCTGACGCTCGCTGCTGAGGTGCCGCCCGACTCCGGGTCCGTGGACGGCCATTCCGACGACGCCGATCGTGCACCTCAAGTCCGCTGACGACGGTGCAGTCGATCTGTTGTCGGACCGCTCCGTGTTGGACGTCCTGGCCGCCGGCCTTGGACCGGACGGGGTCGGAGTGGTGGCCCACGACGCCAAGGAGATGATGCGCTCCCTCTTGCCTCTGGGCGTGGACATCACCGGGTTGGCCATGGACACGGCTGTGGCTGCCTACCTCTTGGATCCGTCGACGGACAGCTACCGCCTGAGCGATCTGGCGGCGCGCGTATCTGGGGGTCAACGTCGATGACGGCACCGGAGGCAAGGGACAAGGGACCTTCGCCCTCGATGTCCCCGCCGATTCCGATGATCGGGCTGACCCGTCCGATCCGGCGGGTTCTGCTTCCCGCCTGGACGAGAACGTCCTGCGAGCCGCCCAACTCACCGCGGTGCTGGCACGATTGCGGCCGCCGATGTCCGAGGCCCTGACCGAAGTGGGGGAGCAGGGGCTCTACGCCGACATCGAGCAGCCACTGGTGCGGGTGTTGGCCCGGATGGAGGTGGTGGGCATCCCGGTCGACCGGGAGGTCCTTCGAACGATCGCTTCCGGCCTGGCCGACGAATGTCAGTCGCCTGGAGGGCACCATCCAGGACCTGGCCGGCACCCCGTTCAAGGTCAACTCGGTGCCGCAACTACGCACCGTGCTCTACGAGACGCTCGGTCTGACTCCCGTGCGCAAAACCAAAACCGGCTTCTCGACCGACGCCCGCACGCTGGAGCTGCTGCGAGGTCAGCATCCGATCATCGAAGCGCTGCTGCGCTATCGCGAAGTGGAGAAGTTGCGGTCCACCTACGGCGAGAGCCTGGCCAACAGAAGTGGCACCCGACGGGCGTATCCATGCCACCTTCCGCCAGACGGTGGCCCGGACCGGTCGGCTGTCCTCTGACCGGCCCAACCTTCACAACATCCCGGTGCGCACCGAGGAGGGTCGCCGCTTCCGCCAGGCCTTCGTTCCATCCGCCGGCCGTCGACTGCTGGTGGCCGACTACGACCAGGTCGAGTTACGGGCCATTGCCCACCTGTCGGGCGACCCCGGCCTCACCTCGGCCTTCGACGCGGGCGAGGACATCCATCGCACCGTGGCGTCCCGGGTCTTCGGAGTCGAACGCGACGACGTGACAGGTGCCCAGCGGTCCACGGCCAAGATGGTCTCCTATGGCCTGGCCTACGGGATGGAGGCCTACGGACTCTCCCAACGGCTATCGGTACCCGTCGAAGAGGCCCAGGCCATCCTGCAGGCGTTCTTTGCCGGATTCCCATCGGTTCGGGAGTACATGGAGCGCACGGTCAGCGAAGCCCGCACCGCCGGTTACACCCTTACTGCCTTCGGTCGCCGGAGACCGTTACCCGATCTGATCTCGACGAACTATCAAGTCCGTCAGGCGGCCGAGCGCCAGGCCATGAACGCCGGAATCCAGGGCCTGGCCGCTGACCTGTTCAAGGTGGCTCTGATCCGCCTTGACTCGGGGCTCGAGGAGGGTGGGTTTGCTTCGGACCTGGTCCTCCAGGTTCACGACGAGGTCCTCTTGGACGTGGAACCTGATGAGGCCGATGAAGTGGCCGCCCTCACGAGAGGAAGCATTGACCGGGGCTTTCGATCTCGCCGTTCCCCTGAAGGTCGCCATGGCTTGGGGCTCTTCGTGGGCCGAAGCCAAAGAAGGCTGATCCATACCGCGCCTCACTCCCTCCTGGGATCCACACCCCGGCTCTCCCGCTCCCGGTCGTCGTGTTCCCGTTGTTGTCGGTGCCACTGCTCGTTGGCCTCGGGGGTGTCGATGCCGAGGCCCGGCTCCTGTCCGAAGGGGGCCGGCGGTGAGAAGTCCCACTGGATCCGGCCGTTGGCGTCCAGACCCAGCCGGGTCAGGACCCACCCCTCGAAGGTCTTCAAGAAGTGATGGTGGTGGCATAACAGGGCCAGATTGTCGAGTTCGGTGGGGCCGTCCTCGGCCACCGGGATGATGTGGTCGATCTCGAGGCCGTAGGAGACCCGACAACCCGGCACCACACAGGTGGTGTCCCGGAAGACCAGGGCGGTGCGCAGGACCTGGTTGATGGTCCGACCGGTGTGGGAGACGGCCCGGATGTCCCCGGCCCGGTGGAAGACGTAGCGGCGGAAGGAGTCAATGGCCATCTGGCGGGCCAGGGCCACGGGGATGGGTCCCTGGTTGTCGATCTCGCACACCTCGCCTGGTTCGGTATACCCACGCTCCAGGGCGTCGGCGTCCACCCGGATCACCACCGAGCAGGTCGGGGGACGGTCGATGAGGGTGAGGGAGTCGATGGAGGGTTGGTCGTCGCCGGTTTCGCCGGTATCGCCGGTCTCGGCGGCATCGGTGAGTTCGGTGGCTGTCCTGGTGCTGTCGAGGTCCGGCATCGGGGGGATCGAGGTCCGGAGTAGTCCCGATCGGTCGGGGCCTTCGGGTGGTGCGGACCCTCGGGGTCCCCGCCCGGCCCCGGGCCGACCGAGGTGCGGCCGTGAGCGCTCGGACGAGGGGTCAGGGGCTGTTCGGTGTCGGGATGGCGCTGGGTGATGAGGGCGAAGAAGGCATCGGCCCGGACCGCCCCTTCGGGCTCGCCTTCGTAGTCAGGCTCTGACCGTCGGGCGGTGCGCAGGCGGGTGGCCACCACCCCCAGCTGGGAGAGGATCTTGGCCCCCCGGTCGGCGGTGTCGGTGCCCTGGTAGCAAAAGGCCCCTTCGGCGTCGGTCCACGACGAGAAGTGCCGCCCGGCCCGGATGCGGCGGAGGGTGGCGAGGGGATCGGCCCCGGCCGAGGTGGCCCGGGACCGGCGGCACCGCTCTCGGACGTCTCCCAGGGCCGCTTCGGCCGCTCCCGACAGCAGTTCGGTCTCCCGCCCGGGGTCGAGCACCCCGGCCCCGGTCAGTTCGGTGACCTTGGGGGCCGAGAGATCCCCCTTGCGCAGGGCCTCCTCGGTGCCCGGGAGGCTCACGAGCCGTCGTCCGTTGGACAAGGTGTCTCGGGCCTTGCCGGTCGGGACCCCTTCGACCTGGCCCAGCATCTCGGCGGCGTTGCGGTAGCCCTGGTCCCGCCAGATCCCCGAGGCCTCGATCCGGGGGGCCAGCAAGGTCTTGGCCGCATTGGTCAGCCGTTCGGCTGCCACCAGCGAGGTGTAGAGCACCGTGGAGTCGGCCCCGGTCAGCCGGGCCGGATCGAGTTCGTCCACCACCGAGGCCAACTGGGCCACCACGGACTCCACCCGGGCCTCCAGGCCGCCATCGGAATCGGAGAAGGAGGAGAGGGAGGATGAAGGGGACCCACCCGCAGCAGGCACCGGCGAGGCCGAGCCACCGCACCCGGGGGCGTGTCGAACAGCGGGGTCGGCGACGGGTGTGACGCTGTCGCCCTCCTCGTTGTCTGACTCATGGTGACCATGGATGCATCCTGACAGGAGGGTGTGACAGACGGTTCATGGCGGGAGTCCGGTGGGCGAATCGGGCCGGTGGCACAGGCTGGTGGACGGGTCGCCCGACGAGCAGGAGGGGCCCGAACCGGACAGAGGGACTGGAGCTGGGACCGCGGCCGGACCCAGCCAGGTCCAGGCCCGGAGCCGGTGGACCTCCCGGATCCCCCCGTACGGCTCAGAGCCCTAGTGCAGTAACATTGTCCGCTGGTCACAACGATTGTGGCCCCATCTTCACCACCATGGCCTTGACGGCCGTGGTGGACCCGTCCGGAAAGCGAGCTACCTACTACATGTCCGATACACAAGTCGTACCCGAGGGCACCGCCCTGTTGTCCTCTGAGGCCATGGGCACCTTCGACGAGAACGGTGTGTACATCCCCCGTTCCGTCACCGAAGACGACCTCGGTGGAGCGTCCCTCGAGGACGCCATGGCCGGAACCATCGTCGAGTTCGAGGACGGTGACCTGGTGGAGGGGACCGTCGTCAAGATCGACCGTGACGAGGTGCTCCTCGACATCGGCTTCAAGTCCGAAGGGGTGATCCCGGTTCGGGAGCTCTCCATCCGCAACGACGTCGACCCGTCGGAGATCGTGACGTTGGGTGAGGCCATCGAGGCCCTGGTCCTCCAAAAGGAGGACAAAGAGGGACGCCTCATCCTCTCCAAGAAGCGGGCCCAGTACGAGCGGGCCTGGGGCACCATCGAAAAGCTCAAGGAAGCCGACGAGGTGGTCACCGGCCCGGTCATCGAAGTGGTCAAGGGTGGCCTGATCGTGGACATCGGGCTCCGGGGCTTCCTGCCCGCATCGCTGGTGGAACTGCGCCGGGTGCGGGAGCTGCAGCCCTACGTCGGTCGCACCATCGAAGCGAAGATCATCGAACTGGACCGCAACCGCAACAACGTGGTCCTGTCCCGACGGGCGTGGTTGGAGGAGACCCAGAAGGAGCAGCGCGGCGAGTTCCTCATCAACCTCAAGCCGGGCGAGCGCCGCAAGGGCATCGTGTCCTCGGTGGTCAACTTCGGGGCGTTTGTGGACCTGGGTGGGATGGACGGGCTCGTCCACGTCTCGGAGCTGTCGTGGAAGCACGTCGACCATCCCTCGTCAGTGGTCTCGGTCGGTGACGAGATCGACGTGGAAGTCCTCGACGTCGACCTTCCCAAGGAGCGCATCAGCCTGTCGCTCAAGGCCACCCAGACCGACCCGTGGCAGGAGTTCGCCAACTCCCACCAGGTGGGGGAGCTGGTCTACGGCCGGATCACCAAGCTGGTCCCCTTCGGCTCGTTCGTGCAGGTCGGGGACGGTATCGAGGGCCTGGTGCACATTTCGGAGATGGCCGGCCACCACGTCGACCTTCCCGAGCAGGTCGTCACCCCGGGCGAGGAGTTGTGGGTCAAGATCATCGACATCGACCTGCAGCGTCGCCGGATCAGCCTCTCCATCAAGCAGGCGGCCGAAGGCGGCGAGGTCTCCGAGGAGTACCGCGAGGCGTTCGGTGAGCACGCCTACGACGAAGAGGGCAACTATGTCGGCCCGGTCTTCGCCGAGGCCGAGTTCACCCCGGAGACGGAAGCGCAGGCCGCGTGGGCCGACTACGTGGCAGAGCACGGGAATGCTGAAGGTGCCGACGCCCCGGCGGGAACGGTCGACGCCGAGCTCGTGGAGCCGGCCCCGGCCCCGGTAGCTGATGCCGAGGCAGCACCTGTCGCCGAGGCTGCTCCGGTTGCCGCACCTGCACCGGTCGCCGAGGCAGCGCCTGTCGCCGAGGCAGCACCGGTCGCCGAGCCGGCCCCGGCCCCGGCACCCGCTCCAGCGGCAGAGGCTGAGCCCGTCCCGGCCGCCCCGGTGGAAGGCGCGGCCGACGCCGGCTGACGGCAACGGCGGGTAATGGCGGCTGGAGGTAGCGGGAGCCGCGACCTCCAGCTACGGCCGCTGAGGAGACACGAGGATCGGACCCATCACCGCTGGGTCTCACGCGGACCGAGTCGTGTGGACCACCGACGGGCGGGCTCGTCGCGAGTCCAGCCCGAACAAAGCACCGGTCAGCTGTCGGTGGTCTCCGGGGTATCCGGGGTATCCGCCGTTGACGCCTTCGGATCCGGGGTCTTGGGTGCGGGAGTTCTCGGAGCTGCCTTCTTGGCGGCCGGCGCCTTGGCCACCGAACCCGACTTCACCTGAGGATCGGCCAGAGGGAAGTGACAGGCCACCTGGTGCCCCGGGCCGATGTCACGCAACAACGGCTCCTCTTCCGCACAGCGGTCCTGTACGTAGGGACAACGGGTGCGGAATCGGCATCCGGATGGCGGGTTCAGCGGTGAGGGCAGCTCCCCCGAGAGGCCTTTGTGGTCGGACTTCATGTCGGGATCCGGCTCGGGGATCGAGGCCAGCAGAGCCTCGGTGTAGGGGTGGGCGGGCCACCGGTACAGCTCGTCGGAGCCGGCGACCTCGACCAACTTACCGAGGTACATCACCGCCACCCGGTCCGAGACGTTCTTGACCACGCCCAGGTCGTGGGCGATGAACACCATGGTGAGGCCGAATTTGGCCTTGAGGTCGGCCATCAGGTTGAGGATCTGGGCCTGCACCGAGACGTCGAGAGCGGAGACGGGCTCGTCGCAGATGAGCAGTTCCGGCTCCGCCATCAGGGCCCGGGCGATGCTGATGCGCTGGCACTGACCACCGGAGAACTCGCCCGGTCGGCGGTCCCCGGCAGCCTCGGGGTCGATCCCGACCGCCTCCAGCATCTCGTTGACCTTGGCCTCCCGCTCCTTCTTGCTCCCCCGGCCCCAGATGACCAACGGCTCGGCCACGATGTCGCGGACCCGGCGCCGGGGATTCAGCGACGAAATGGGGTCCTGGAAGATCATCTGGATCTTGGTCCTCACCCGACGCAAGTTCTTGGACGACAGGGCACTCAGGTTCTGGCCGCGGTAGGTCACCACGCCTGACGTAGGGGGCTGCACCTGCACCAGGGCCCGCCCGGTGGTGGACTTCCCGCAGCCCGACTCGCCGACCAGGCCCAGGGTCTCGCCGACCTTGACCGAGAAGGTCACACCGGAGACAGCCTGCACCCGCTGCCGTCCACTGCGGAACTCGACCACCAGGTTGTCCACGTCGAGAACGATGTCGTCGGCGGAACTCGAGGAGTCCGGCGACGTTCCGACCGGAGCGGCGGTGCCAGTCGACAGGTTGGTCATGATCCGGCTCCGCTGTCTGTCGGCCCCTGGTCCCCGCGGCCTTCCGTTCCGGGACCTCCGCCGCTGGCGCGGCTACCGTCGCCGTCCGGTCCGGAAGCCGAGCCCGAACCAGGGTCAGAGCCCGAACCATCACCGCCGGCAGCCGGAGCAGCCGGAGCAGCCGGTGTGGAACCGGCAGGCGAAGCGGCAGCGGCTGGGGCCGCCATCCCCACCGTCACCGGCGTGCCCGCACCGGCTCCGTTGGACGGCGCCGTCGAGACCCCGTTGACCAGGGGGAACCAACAGGCGAAGAGGTGGGCCGACGAGCCGGCGGTCCGCAGTGGGGGATCACTCTCCCGGCACTTGTCCTGGGCGTAGGGGCAGCGAGGGGAGAACCGGCACCCCTTGGGCGGGTGGATGAGGTCCGGGGGCCGCCCGGCGATGGCGTGGAGGCGGGTGCCGCTGGGATCGGCCAGCCGGGGGATCGAGTCCATGAGGGCTTGGGTGTAGGGCATGTGGGTGTCGTGGAACAAGGTGTGGGTGGGGGCCCGCTCGACCACCCGTCCGGCGTACATCACCACGATCTCGTCGGCCCGAGACGCCACCACCCCGAGGTCGTGGGTGACCAGGATGACCGCCATGTGGCGCTCCCGCTGCAAGTCGGCCAAGAGGTCGAGAATCTGGGCCTGCACCGTCACGTCCAGTCCGGTGGTGGGCTCGTCGGCCATCACCAGACGGGGGGCGCAGGCCAGGGCGATGGCGATCATGACCCGTTGGCGCATGCCACCGGACAGTTGGAAGGGGTACCACCGGACCCGCTCCTCGGGAGAGGGGATGCCCACCTGGCGGAGCAGCTCGATGGCGTTGGCCCTGGCTTCCTTGCCGTCCATCCCCATGTGGAGGCGGAGGGATTCGGTGATCTGCTTACCGATTCGCTTGACCGGATTGAGGGCGGTCATCGGATCCTGGAAGATCATGCTGAGCTCGGCGCCCCACACCTGGCGCAGCTGCTTGTCGTCCATGGCGGTCAGGTCGTGGCCGGCGAAGTGGACGGTGCCGCTCCTGATGACGTCACGTGGGGGAAGGAGGCCCATGATCGAACGCGACAGCACGGTCTTACCCGACCCGGACTCCCCGACGATGCCGAGCGTCTTCCCGCGCCCCACCGACAGTGACACCCCGTCGACCGCCTTCACCGTGCCGCGGCCGGTGCGGAACGACGTGTGCAGGTCGTCGACCATCAGCAACGGTTCACCGGGCACGCCGACGTCGGCGAACTCCAGGGTGTGGTGCTTCGACCGCCCGATCACCGTTGCCCCCCGGTCCCCGCCGACCCGACCCCGGCCGACCCGACCCCGGCCGACCCGACCCCGACCGACCCGATCCCGACCCCGACCGTCACCGTCATATCAGGCTCTCCCGGATGTCGAACCGCTGGCGGAGGCGGTCGCCGATGAGGTTGATCGACAGCAGCAGGAGGAACATGGTGATGACCGGCCAGAGCATGATGTAGGGGTTGGTCTGGAGGTTGCCGTTGGAGGCGCCCTCCTCGATGATGTTTCCCCACGAAGGGGTGGGGAGGGGGACCGACAGTCCGAGGAACGCCAGCGAGCCCTCGATCACGATGACCCCGGCCACCGTGAGCAGGCCGAAGGTGACGGCCACCGGGATGACGTTGGGCAGGATCTCACGGAAGATGATCCGCGACGTACTGGCCCCCATGGTCTTCGCCGCGATCACGAAGTCTCGGTTGGCGAAGGACAGACTGGAGGCACGGACCACCCGGTAGAGGAGGGGTATCACCGCCACACCGAGGATGAGGGTGATCTTCCACAGCGTCTGTCCCCAGAAGGCCACGATGGCGATCACCGCCACGATGGCCGGGAATGCCAGCAACACGAAGGCCCCGGCGTTGAGGGACACGTCGAGGGCTCCGCCCTTGTAGCCCGAGATGAGGCCCAGGGTTCCCCCCACCAACAGGCCGATGGCCACCGAGACGAAGCCCACGACGAGGGACACCCGGGCCCCGTAGATGACCCGGCTCAGCAGGTCCCGACCCAGGTCGTCCGTGCCCAGAAGGTGATGGATGCTCGGCGAGGCGTTGAGGGCGTTGTAGTTCTGGAAGTCCGGGTTGGGCAGCGGCAACAGGTTGGCGATGATGGCCAGGATCACGATCAGTCCCACCCATCCGACCGCCAACCAGAACAGCAGTCCCAGGGGTTTTTTGGCCAGGACGTCGTCGGCATCCATGGGCCCGACCTCAACGGCTGTGACCAGCTCGTCCACGACCCCCGTCCCCGGGAAGCGGTCGGCGACCAACCGGGCCGAGTTCCCGGTCTGCTTGAGTTCGCGGTCGTCAGGCATCGGTCACCTCCTCGTCACTCCGGTCACCCTCGGAACATCCCATCACTGACGTCACCCCGATCACTCCCTGGTCACCCTGGGATCGACCATGGTGAAGATGAAGTCGATGATGAATTGGAGGAGCACGTAGACGATGGCTATGACCAGGGAGATCCCCTGGACCACCAGGTAGTCACGCTGCTGGACCGCCAACACTAGGGAGTAGCCCAGCCCGTTGATGGCGAAGAGGTACTCCACGATGAACAGGCCGCCGATCAGGGCGCCGATGTTGACCCCGGCCGCCGCCAGCAGGGAGAAGGACGAGGGGCGGAAGGCGTGGCGCCACATGACCCAGCGGGTGGACATGCCCTTGGACCGGGCCATGGTGATGAAGTCCTCCTGCAACGTGCTGATCAGGTCCGACCGGAACAGTCGGTAGTAGATGGCGATGGAGCCGGCGGTGATGGCCAGCGAAGGCAGGATCATGTCGTGCAGGTTGGTGCCCGGAGCCTGGGTGAAGGGGACATACCCGGTGGCCGGGAACCAATGCAGGCTCACCGCGAACACCGCCACCATGACCGGGGCGATGACGAACGGGGGCAGGGCCAGTAGTCCGAAGGTGCCGGTGGTGGAGATGTTGTCGACGGGCCGGTTGGGGCGCCTCGAGGTGAACAGGGCCAGCGGGATGGCCACGGCGAAGGCGATGATCTGGGAGATGATGATCAGCTCGAGGTCGATGGGCCAACCGGTGGCGATGATGTGCGTCACCGACTCGTGGTTGAGGTAGGACTGGCCCAGGTTGCCGTGGAAGACCGACCCCAGCCAGGTCAGGTACTGCTGGAACAGCGGTTTGTTGAGCCCCAGTTGCTTGAACAGCACGGCCTGATTGTGCGCGGTGTCGTTGGGCCCGAGGATCACCGTGGCCGGGTTGCCGGGCAACAGGTGCACCAACAAGAAGATGAGCACCGAGATAATGAACGCCACCACCGCCAGTTGGATCAGCCGTCGGAAGAAATACTTGACCATGAGGTTGAGAGAGAGCCGAGCCGGTTTCCCGACGGCCTATCCGGCCGCCAGCCAGGTCTGGTGAGGGAAGAAGACGCCTTCGTCGAAGCTGTAGCCCTTCATGCCGTTCGGTAGGACCAGGTTGTTGAAGTTCTGCACCCGCGGGGTGGCCACCTCGGAGAACAGGTACTGCTCGATCCACAGGTAGGCCAGGTCCTTGGCCAGCCGGTCGTTGACCTTCTGATAGGCCGCCACCCGGACGGCCTGGTCGGTGGTGTGACGACCCTCGAGCATGGCCGTCTCGATCTCCGGGTCGTCGAGCCGGGTGAAGTTGAGGCCGATCGAGTTGAGCGGCGAGATGGTGGTGGTGCTCCACCACACGTAGTTGAGATCGGGATTGACCGCCCCGAACTGGTACGAGGTGACCGCCTGGAACTTGCCGAACACGAAGTCGTCGATGATCGAGGCCTGCTCGACCTCCGAGACGGTCACGCTGAACCCGACCTGCTCCCACATCTGCTGGACGGCCTGGACCACCTTGATCTCCACCGGGTCGGGGATGGTCAGCAGGTTGAGGGTCGGGGTCCCGTGCTTGGCCTTGTAGGCGTTGACCAGGGCCGTGGCGCCGGCGGGGTCGAAGGTGGGGTAGTCGGGATCCTTGTAGTAGGGGGAGCCGGGTAGGAAGATCCCGTTGGCCGGCTTGGCCGGAGGCCCGCCGATGATGGTCTGGACCTCTTTCTGGTTCATCCCCTTGGCCAGGGCTTGGCGGATGGTGAGGTCATCGGTCGGGGGCACGATGGTGTTGAGCATGATGAAGGCGAAGGTGGGCTCCCCGATGACCCCGGTCCGGCTGTCGACCAGCTGGTAACCGGACCCGCCGGAGCCGGAGAAGTTGGTGATGGTCGTGGGAAGGGCCGACTCGATCATGTCGACCCCGCCGGAGCGCAGGGTGGACTCGCGGGCGCTGGTGTCGGGGATGGGCTTGAAGGTGATCGAGTCCAGGTAGGGGAAGCCGTCCTGCCAGTAGGTGGGATTGCGGGTGGCGGTGAAGAAGTCGTTGGGCTGCCAGGTGTCGTAGACGAACGGCCCGGTGCCCACCGGCACCACGGTTCCCGTCGTACTGCTGGCGGCGGCCTGGATCATGGACTCGGACACCACGTAGCCGACCTGGGTGGTCAGCCCCGACGGGAAGGTGGGGTTGGGGCCGGTCAGGGTGAAGACCACGGTCATGGAGTCCGGGGCCGTGACCGAGGCCACCTGCCGGAGGGCCACCCCGGTCAGGGCCGAGGCCTTCAGGGCGGTGAAGTTGGCCTGGACCACGGTGGAGGTCAACGGGGATCCGTCGTGGAACTTGATGTTGGGCCGCAAGGTCATGGTCCACACATCGAAGGTGGAGTTGCTGGTCATCGACTTGCACAGATAGGGCTGGGTGGACCCGTCGGCGGCAATGGCCATCAACGGGTCGTAGACGGTGTTGGCGTAGAGGAAGCCGTTGGTGTCCCAGTGGTTGGACGGCGGGTAGAAGCCGTCGATCTCGGCGATGGTGCCGATGGTCAGGGCACCTCCCCGCACCGGGGTGCCCTTTCCCACCCCGGGCTGGGCTCCGCCGGCCGTGGTGGTACTGGACGATCCACTCGGACTCGAGGAACAGCCGGCCAGCAGGCTGGACGACCCGGCCCCCAGTGCCACCGCACCACCGACGGCCGCGCCGCGGGACAAAAAGGTACGACGGCTGAATCCATTGCCGAGTGTCACAGAAGTCCCCCATCACTTTTGCCGGTCACCCCTGAGCCGGTCACTGCCGAAAACTGTCGAAAACTCTCCAAAACTGCTGTTCGCAAGCCGGATGCACTCTGCCACAGGAACGGTACGTTGTGCGGGCACGTTACCGCCTGGTAGGTCGGCGGTCCATGGTTTGTCGCGGTGTCCATGGATTGTGGCGGTCTCCACTCTGACCGTGGCGCTGGGTACCATGCCTGCCATGGATGCGGCCCCTCCGGACTCGACCTCGGCGTCCCCGACCTCGGTCGCAGCCCCTCCGGACCCGACCTCGGTGGCCTCAGTGGCCCCGGTGGCCTCGGTGGTCGAAACCGAGACGGAGGGCCACGCCGACAACCCCCCGAACCCCGCCCACCCCACCGACGCCCGCCACGACCACGACCACGACGGCCCGAGCCCCACGGGGGGCGACGGCTCGCCGCCGGGGTCGGGCCCCGAGCCTGAGGATCCCGAGGGCCCACCGTTCAGCCGGGTGACCATGGGCGTCATCGCCGTGGTCACGGTGGCCGTCGTGGTGTTCTCGGTGGTCCTGCGCTTCTGGACCACATCGGACCTGTGGCTGGACGAGGCCCTGACCGTCAACATCGCCCACCTTCCTCTGCACGAGATCCCCTCGTACCTGAAGCGGGACGGCTCACCTCCGCTCTACTACTACCTGCTGCACTTCTGGACGAGCTGGTTCGGCACCTCGGACGTGGCGGTCCGGTCGCTGTCGGGGGTGTTCGGGGTGATCACCCTGCCGCTGGTGTGGCTGGCCGGCAAGCGGCTGGGGGGCAAGACCCTGGCCTGGGCGGCCCTGCTGTTGTTGGCCACCTCGCCGTTCGCCGTCCGCTACGACACCGAGACCCGGATGTACTCGCTGGTGGCCCTCCTGACCGTGCTGGGGTTCTTGGCCCTCGACCGGTCGTTGAGCCGGCCCCGGGCCGGCAACCTCATCGCCGTGGGCGTGGTCACCGGCCTGCTCCTCTACACCCACTACTGGGCCCTGTACCTGGTGGGCACCGTCGTGCTGTGGCTGGCGTGGGAGGCCTGGAGGGGCCGGCCCGCCTGGCGAACCGGGGCCCGCAAGTCGTTGGTGGCGGTCCTGATCGGATGCCTGACCTTCATTCCGTGGTTACCGATCTTCTGGTTCCAGACCCGCCACACCGGTACTCCCTGGGCCACCACCGCCAGCTTCGCCTCGATGGTCAGTTCGGTGACGGCGTTCGCCGGAGGGGGCACCAACTCGGGCAAGGCCCTGGCTCTGATGATCTTCGCCCTGGCCGGCCTGGGGGTGTTCGGTCTGGCCACCGGCCGCCGCCACATCGACCTCGATCTGCGGACCCGGCCCCTGTCCCGTCCGCTGGCCGTGGTGGTGGTGGGCACGTTGGGGGCCGCCCTGGCCGGCGGATTGCTGGCCAAGAGCACCTTCGATGCCCGCTACGCCTCGGTGGTGTTCGTCCCCCTGATCCTGTTGGTGGCAGTGGGGGTCACCACCTTCTTGGACCGGAGGATCCGGGTGGCGGTGCTGGCCCTGGCGGTGGCGGTGGGGCTGGCCGGGGCCGTGCCCAACGTCACCACCAACCGCAGCCAGGCCGGCGAGGTGGCCCGGGCCATCGCCACCTACGGCCACCCCGGCGACATCGTGGCCTACTGCCCCGACCAGCTGGGTCCGGCGGTCAACCGGCTCCTCCCCACCGGCCGGTACGTGCAGACCACGTTCCCCCGGGGCACCGGCCCGGCCTTCGTCAACTGGGTCGACTACAGCGCGGCGATCAAGAAGGCCTCGGCTCTGGCCTTCGCCCAACACCTGGAGTCGGTGTCGGCGGCGGCCGGCAAGCAGATCTTTTTGGTGTGGGGCGGCGGCTACGCCGGGTTCGGGCTCAAATGCGAGGGCATCGTCCAGACCCTGCAGGCCAATCCGGAGTACCGGGCCCAGCAGTTGGTGGCGGGGAATGACGCCACCTTCTATCAACCGATGTGGATGGTGCGCTTCACACCGATCCGATCCTGAGCTGGCGTGACCGAGCTGGGATCCCGGACGGCTGAGGGAGGCGGGCTGAGGCCGACCGGAACCGGTCCTGCCGGAGCCGGTCCTGCCGGGAGCGCCTCTGCCCAACCGACCGACGCCGAGGCCGCCGCCGCGGCCCGGACGCCGGACCGGACCCGCCCCGGGACCTACCGCCAGGCCCGAAACCGGCTCCGGCGTCTGGCCGGTATCTACGGCCGGGCCATAGTGGCCGTCCTCCCGGCCTGGATCGTGGCCCGGGTGCTGGTGGCAGTCAGCCTGATCCTGGCCCATCTGCTGGTGAACGTGGTCCGCCCCCACAATCCCGGGGCCCGGCTCCGGGTGCACCAGGGCCTGTTGGCCTGGGATGGCGGCTGGTACGAGGCCATCGCCGGTCACGGTTATACGGCCGCCGGCCAGCAGTCGGTGCGGTTCTTCCCGGCCTTCCCCCTGGCCGCCCGGGTGGTGGGCGGGATCCCCGGGGTCGGTGTGGACGCCGCCCTGGTCCTCGTGGCCAACGTCTGTGCCCTGGCCGCCATGGCCGCCCTGTTGGTGCTGGTCCAACACGACCTGGGCGACCGGGAGCTGGCCCGGCGGTCGGTCTGGCTGTTGGCTTTGGCCCCCCCGGCGTACTGCCTGGTCCTCGGGTACTCCGACGCCGTCCTGTTGCTGCTTGCGGTGGTCACCGTCCTGGCTGCCCGGACCGGCCGGTGGTGGTGGGCCGCCGCGGCCGGATTGGCCGCCGGGCTGGTGCGTCCGGTCGGCGTCTTGTTGGTGGTCCCCGTGGTGATCGAGGTGTGGATGAGCCGTCGGGGTGACCGGACGGTGGGCCGCTGGACGGCCCGGGTGGCTGCGGTGGCCGGTCCCCTGGCCGGGCTGGGCATCTTCCTCGGTTGGGTCGACCATCAATTCGGTAGCGCCTGGCTCCCCTTCCAAGTCCAAGAGCAGGTGGGGCGTCGGGGGAACCTGGCCTTCCCGGTATCGGCCATGGCCCACAACGTGTCGGCCCTGTTCCACGGTCACCACGTGGGCAGCGCCCTGCACGTGCCCTGGGTGCTGTTGTGCCTGATCCTGTTGGTGGTGGCCTTCCGGAAGCTACCCCTGTCCTACGCCGCCCTGGCCACGGTGATGCTGGCGGTCTCGCTGACCAGTTCCAACCTGGACTCCTTCGAGCGCTACGCCCTGGGGGCCTTCCCCCTGGTGGTAGCGGCCTCCACCCTGACCTCCCGTAAGAGGGTGGAGGTGGTGGTCCTGGTGCTGGCCGGGGCGGGGATGGTGGGCTACGCCGTGCTGGCCTTCTTGGGAGTGGTGGTGCCCTGACCCGGGCCCGGCCCGGCGGCGACCGTCCGCCAAAGGACTCACCCGCCAGTGGAACCCGTGCCTGGGGACCCGATCGACACGGGCTTCCCCCGGCCCGGTGGAACCAGCAACTATCCTGCCTGTGCGCGGCGCCACGGCCGTGTCGCGGTTTCAACCGCTCCGGACACATCCGGGGACATCTGTTGTGCCGGTCACCAAGCGAACGGGTAGAGAGGACTCCCGGGGCAGGTTGGCCGAGCACGGCCCGTCCCTGCCGGACGGACATTCGCCGAGATGGGACGCGATGAACACCACCGCCGACAGCACCAGGATCGAGAGGACTCCGACGCAGTGCCAAGCCCCGAGCCGCACCACATGAGCGCATCATCGCCAGGATCCGAGCCGGCCCGGGCCGTCGACCCCGACGACACCAACTCTGGCTCCGCCGGCCCCCCGACACCGCCCGTGGCCATCATCGGGGCAGGACCGGCCGGTCTCACTGCGGCACGCCAGTTGGCCGAGGCCGGGGATCCGGTGATCGTGGTCGAGGAGGACACCGTGGTCGGTGGCATCAGCCGGACCGTCGAGCGGGACGGCTGGCGGTTCGACATCGGAGGCCACCGCTTCTTCACCAAGGTCAAACCGGTGGAGGAGTTCTGGCACAAGGTCCTCCCCGACGAGGACTTCCTGCTCCGGCCCCGGATGAGCCGGATCTACTACGAGGGCAAGTTCTACGACTACCCGATCAAACTGGGCAACGCCCTCTCCAACCTCGGGGTCACCGAGTCGTTCCTCTGTGGGCTGTCCTTCCTGTGGGTGCGGGTCAATCCACCCAAGGACCTGACCACCCTGGAGGGGTACATCGTCTCCAACTATGGCTGGCGCCTGTACCGCCACTTCTTCAAGACCTACAACGAGAAGGTGTGGGCCGTCCCGGCCTCGGAGATCTCCGCCGACTGGGGCGCCCAGCGGATCAAGGGCATGTCCTTGTGGGACGCGGTGTGGGAGCCCATCCGATCCTCGGTGGCCGGTCGGCGCAAGGACCAGTCCAAGCAGGTCACCAGCCTCATCGAGGAGTTCCAGTACCCCAAGCTCGGTCCCGGCATGATGTGGGAGCGGTGTGCCGAACAGGTACAGGAGCTGGGCGGGACGCTCCAGATGTCCACCCGGGCCAGCGCCGTCCATGTGGAGGATGGGGCGGCGGTAGCTGTGACCGTTCACCTCGCAGGGCAACGAGGAGCGGGTGGAGGTGTCCGAGGTCATCTCGTCCATGCCCCTCACCGCCCTGGCCCGGATCGTCGACCCCCCGGTGCCCGACGAGGTCCTGGCGGCTGCCGACGACCTCCATTACCGCGACTTCCTGACGGTGGCCCTGGTGGTGCCCGAGGACCGTGGTTTCCCCGACAACTGGATCTACATCCACTCGCCGGACGTCAAGGTCGGTCGCATCCAGAACTTCGGGGTGTGGTCCCCCTTCCTGGTCAAGGACGGACGGACCTGTCTGGGCATGGAGTACTTCGTCTTCGAGGGTGACGAGCTGTGGACGTGCAGTGACGACGACCTGGTGGCGCTGGCCACCAAGGAGCTGTCCGCCATCGGTCTGGTGGACCCCTCCGATGTCGAGGTGGGGTACGTGGTGCGGATGCCCAAGGCCTACCCGGTCTACGACGACGTCTACGCCGACAACGTGCAGGTCATCCGGCGGTGGTTCGAGGAGCACGCCCCCAACGTCCACCCGGTGGGTCGGAACGGCATGCACAAGTACAACAACCAGGACCACTCCATGTACACCGCCATGCTGACGGTGGAGAACATCCACGGCGCCCACCATGACATCTGGTCGGTCAACGTCGAAGAGGAGTACCACGAGTCCACCGATGGGCCCTCGGAGGTCTCCGAAGGACGCACCGGGCGCGCCGCCCCGATCATCCCGCGGCGTGCCACCCAGGTCGGCGCCACTGCCGGGAGCACGAACAGGAGCGGGACGGGGAACGCCGTCGGAACCGGTATCGGCACCGAGGCGACCACCACCGTTGGGAGCCAGGTCGGGGACAAGGCCCGGAACGCCGCCGGCTAGTGCGGGGAGGCACCGAGCAGCCGCCCGGATCGTGGCGCTCGTTTCCGTGGTGGATGGGGGGGATCAGCGCCGTCGGTCTGGGCCTCCGGCTCATCTACGTCTTGGTGGTGAAGGCGGGGGCCGCCGTCCAGGGCGACGCGTACTACTACCACTGGCAGGCTCAGCTCAACACCCAAGGGCACTGGTTCGTGGACCCGACGGCCTTATTCGCCAAGCACCGGGTGGCTGCTCTCATCCCCTCGGCCCAGCACCCGCCGCTGTTCACCATGCTCCTGACCGCAGCCGACTATGTGGGCCTGAGGAGCACCGGATCGCAACTGGTGCTGGAGTGCGTGATCGGTTCGGCCACCATCGCCCTCACCGGGTACGTGGCCCGCGACCTGTCCACGCCGCGGACGGGAATCATCGCCGCGGTGATCGCCGCCCTGTACCCGGGGTTCTGGGTGTTCGACGGCGAGATCATGTCCGAGGCCGTGGTGATGCTGCTGGCCGCCGTGACCATCCTGGCCGCCAACCGCTGCTTCCGGCAGTTCACCACCGGCCGGATCGTGGTGCTGGCCCTGCTCACCGGGTTGTGCGCGCTGACCCGGGCCGAGCTGGTGCTGTTGGTGCCCCTGGTGGCCCTGCCCACGGTGTGGTGGCAGCGTACGAAGAGCCACCGGAACCGGTTGGCCTTGTGCGGCCTGGTCGTGGTGGTGGCCGTGTTGCCGATGCTCCCGTGGTTCGCCCGCAACCTCACCACGTTCAACCACCCGGTCTGGCTCTCCGATCAGCTCCCGATCACCGTGGCTTCCGCCAACAACTACCAGACCTACTACGGGCCGCTGACCGCCTCGTGGTGCTTCACCTGCCTGTTGAGCGCCCGCTTCCCGGCTCACGACGACGAGTCGGACGAGGCCATCTACTGGCAGGCGGTGGCCGAAAAGTACATCAAGGCCCACAAGACCCGCGCGGTGGAAGTGGCCATCGACCGGGTGGGCCTGGAGTGGGGGCTGTACGCCCCGGTCCGGCAGGCCAATCAGGATTACCTGGAGGGCTGGCCCACCCCGGTGACCGACGCCTGGATGTTCTGGTACTACCCGCTGGTGGCCCTGGCCGTCGGGGGCACGGTGATCCTCCGGCGTCGGCGGCAGCCCATCTACCCATTGATGGCCATGTTCATCACCGCCACCCTCACCGCGGTCACCACCTACGGCAATCAACGGTTCCGAACCGAGGCCGAGGTGGCCCTGGTGGTGCTGGCCGCGGTGTCCCTCGATGCCCTGTGGTCGACCGTGGCCGGCCGGGACCGGGATCGGACCAGACCTCTCCACCGTCAAACGCCGGTCGATGACCAACCGGTCTTGCGCACCCCGCAAGAGGTGAACTCGTGACCGAGCCCGACGCCGACCAACCGGGGGAGCCGATCGAGCAGGCCGACCCCGCCGCTCCGGGCCTGGACGTGATCCTGGGGGAGATCGAGCAGGTGGTGGAGCCGGTCACCGAGTCGGTGTCCATGGCTCCCGCCGTGGGCATTGCCGTGGCCGGTGGGCCCATGATCACCCTGCCCCCCGAGGACCAGGGGGACGACCCCGAGGCAGGCCCGGGGGAGGGGAGCGGCCCCTCCGGTCACGGCCCCTCTGCCTCGGGGGCCGACTCCTTGCGGTCGGGCCTGAGCCAGGCCGGGCCGGTGGCCATCGCCGGCCTGGTGGTCAACGGGGCGGCGGCCCTGGTGGTGATCGCCGTGGCCCGCCTGGTCTCGTCCCAGGACTACGGGGCCATCGCCCAGTTGCTGGGGCTGTTCTTCATCTTGTCCATGCCGGGCTCGGCCATCCTGGTCGGGGTGGTCCGCCAGGTCACCGCCTTGCGCAAGGCGGGCCACGCCCACCTGGTCCGGGCCTGGGTGCGCAAGGTCCACCGGGTGGTGCTGGCGGCCATCGCCGTCGAGATCGTGGTGGTGGTCCTCCTCCAGAACTGGATCGCCCGGCAGCTCTCGCTGCCCAACAGCCAGGGGATCGTCCTCATCCTGGTGGCTGCGGGTGTCTGGATCCTGCTGTGCGTGGACCGCGGCCTGCTCCAGGCCCACCGGCGGTACACCGGGCTGGCCGCCAACCTCCTCATCGAGGGCGGCGTGCGCACGTTCTTCGTGATCGTGTTGGTGGTGGCCCATCTGGGGGTGACCGGTTACGGCCTCGGGGTCTTTTTGGGTGAGGTGGTGGCCACCCTCCACGCCCACTGGCTGGCCGGGCGGACCTGGTCGGCGGAGGAGAACCCCGAACCTGCCGTTGACGGCCAGGTGGTGGCCGACCCCACCGCCGCCGAAAGCCGGCAGGCCCGGCGGCTGACCGCCGACGTCTCGGCGGCCTTCGTGGGGCTGGCCCTGCTGGGCCTGCTCCAGAACGTGGACGTGATCCTGCTCGGGCGGCTCGACCACCACAATGTCGGGCCCTACGCCGCCATATCGGTGGCCTCCAAGGCCCTGGTCTTCGGGGCCCTGGCCCTCGGGGCCTATCTGCTCCCCGAGGCCACCATCCGCTGGAACGAAGGAGGCCACGCCATCCGCCAGTTGGGGGTGACCCTCATCTTCTTAGCCGTGCCGGCAGCCCTGCTCCTGGTCATCTCGGTGTTCATCCCGAAGCTCTTCTTGACCCTGGTGTTCTCGGCCAAGCTGAGCACGGCCGCTCCCGCCTTCGCCCCCCTGGTCGGGGCCATGATCTTCCTCTCCTTCTCGGTGCTGGTCACCAACTACCTCTTCGGCACGGGGTCGCGCTGGATCGTGTTCCTGCTGGCGGGAGGGTCGGTCCTGGCCCTGGTGCTGATCGACCAGGCCAACGGGCAGACGGTGGCCACCGCCCGGGCCGACCTCATCGCCCAGGGGGGGCTGGCCCTGGCCATGGCCATCGCCTTCGTGGCCATCCACCGCAAGCACCGCGGGCAGCACTGGACCCTGGGTCGGTGGCGGTGACGGCCCGAGCCGGCACCCGTGGCGGTGCCGGAGGCGTAGGGGCTCCTGATCACGGGTAGAGAGTTCGGATCGGCGCCGCCTGCGCCGGTACACTGAGCCGGCAGATCGGTGGCAGGCCGCAGACCAGGATATGAGTGGGGAGATCCGAGCATGAGGCGTGGGACCGGTGAGACCAGTACCGCCCGGGCCGCGGGCGTCGAGGTGGACGACGCTCCCGTGACCCGCCTGGCCCCCCTGCCCGATCTCGGCCACCTGGCCCGACCGGAGCACGATCCGTCCGAGCTCCCGGAGCGGTGGACCCCGTCGCCGGGCGCCACCGCCGTCATCGGCGAGTCACCCTTCGGCCAGCCGGGGCTGGAGCAGTTCGCCCACATGTCGGTGGGGGAGATCGCCGAGCGGGCCGGGCTCAAGCGGATCGACGTGGTGGCCTGGCGGGACTTCGACGACCCCGAGGCCGGTGGTTCCGAGCTCCACGCCCACCGGGTCATGACGGCCTGGTCGGCGGCCGGCCTGGATGTGTCGATGACCACCTCGTCGGTGCCGGGGGGACGGACGGTGGTGCGGCGCGACGGCTACCGCGTGGTGCGGCGGGCCGGCCGGTATTCGGTATTCCCGCGCACCATTCTGTCGGGGGCCCTCGGTCGCATCGGGTCCGGTGACGGCCTGGTGGAGATCTGGAACGGCATGCCCTTCTTCTCCCCCCTCTGGGCCCACTGCCCCCATATCGTCTTCTTGCACCACGTCCACGCCGAGATGTGGAAGATGGTGCTGCCGGCGGGCATGGCCGAGAGCGGCCACGCCATCGAGCACCGCCTGGCCCCGCCGGTCTACCGCCGCACCCGGATCGTGACCCTGTCGAACTCGTCCAAGCAGGAGATCGTCGGGCAGTTGGGCCTTCCCCACCAGCGGGTGTCGGTCACCCCGCCGGGGGTCGAGCCACACTTCTCGCCCGGGGGGAGCGCTCCGCCGTCCCGCTGGTGGCGGCGGTGGGGCGCCTGGTCCCGGTCAAGCGACTCCACCTGCTCATCGAGGCACTGGTGCGCCTCAAGCCGGACCATCCGGACCTGGAGGCGGTCATCGCCGGCGAGGGCTACGACCGGCCGCTGCTCGAGTCCCAGATCCGCCAGGCCGGGGCGGAGTCGTGGATCTCCCTGCCCGGCTACCTCAGTGAAACGGAGCTGATCGACCTGTACCGACGGGCCTGGTTGGTGGCCTCGACCTCGCTGCGGGAGGGGTGGGGCATGACGGTCACCGAGGCCGGGGCGTGCGGGACGCCGGCGGTGGTGTCACGGATCAGTGGCCACGAGGATGCCGTGCGGGACGGGGTCACCGGGCTGCTGGTCGACGGGGCCGACGAACTGGTCGGAGCCCTGGACGCCGTGCTCCGGGACGATGTCCTGCGCAAACGGCTCAGCGTGGCGGCCGTGGAGCACGCCGCCCGGTTCACCTGGGACACCACGGCCCGGGGCACGCTGGCCGCCCTGGGGGCCGAGGCCCTGGCCCGGTCGTAGAGCGTCGGGCTTTCGCACTCCCGGGACGTTGGTCGACCCTCGTCCATGCAGGAGACAGCCGACGACCTGATCGTCCTCCAGGCCCTCCTGGACCGGAGTGCCGGCGCCGCCGGTCCCCACCTGCGGAGCATCATCACCCCCGAGCGGCGTCTGACCGCCCCCGAGGTGTGCACCCGGCTGACCGGGATGTCGCTGCTGGCCCTGGCCACGGTGACCGCAGACGGCCGCCCACTGGTGGGGCCGGTGGACGGCGTCTTCTACCGCGGCTGCTTCTACTTCGGATCCAGCCCCGACTCGGTGCGGTTCCGCCATCTTCGGCACCGCCCCCAGGTCAGTGCCACCCATCTGCCCGGTGAGGAGCTGGCGGTCACCGTCCACGGTCGGGCCACCCCCGTCGACGTCCACGCTGCCGGGCAGGCGGGCTTCCGCCGCGCCCTCCTCGAGGTCTACGTGCCGCGCTACGGCCCGGAGTGGGAGGCCTTTTTGGACTCGGGCCCTGTCTACGCCCGGATCGACGCCGAGCGCATGTTCACCTTCCACGCCGACCAGACCTGAACGGGCCGCTCAGCCGGAGGGACCCGACCGGCATCGGGCCTACTCCTGAGCCGGAGCCGGGTCGTCTCCGGCCGCGGACGACCGCCGCCGCCGGGCCCGTCGCCGGAGCACCACCTCGACCACGGCATCAGCACCGAGGAACACCACCCCGGCCCAGGCCAGATTGCTGGCCGTCTGGAAGGCCCCCGGCCACGATCCGTCCGGGGCCACGTGCAGGGCCGCCTGGTGGGCCACCGTGTACCACCCGGCCGCCACGATGCCGGCCACGGCGGCCACGCCGAGCACGATGCGCAACCGGGGGACCAACAGGACCACCACGCTGGCCACGCCCACCGCCACTCCGACCGTGGGAGCCGAGATGACCCCGGCCGCCGCTCCGGCGACCAGGCCGGTGAGCAGCGCCAGCCACACCGGGGCCCGGGGCGACTCCGCCGTGAACGGCACGACCAGGTGGGGGCCCTCGGTCATCTCCGGCCCGGCCAGGCTGGACGGATCCGGGTGGATCCCCACGGCCACGACGGCTCCGGCACCGACCCCGGCCTCGACGGCCCCACTGCTGTCGGCCACGCCGCCGTTGCGGCTGTGCCGGCCACCCCGTCTGCGCCGTCGGCGCCACTGGCGGGGCAGAAAGGCCAGAACCAGGCAGGCCAGGATGGCCAGCAGGGAGATCAGGAGAGCCAGGTCCACCCGCTTCTGGGGCTGCCAGGTGAGCACGATGGACAAGGTGCCGTCGTGGACGGCCTGACCGAGAGTGGACGGGTCGAGGGTCCAACCGTTGGCGAAGGCGTCGATCAGGACCGGGGCCCCGAGGCTGCTCCCTCCCACCACCGAGGCCTTCCAGCCGGTGTTGAGGCTTTCCCCCAGGACCAGGTAGATCGGAGCCTGCCCCGCCCCGGTGCTCACGCCGTGCACGGTGAGGTGGATGGAGGTGGACGTCTTGGTCCCGACCTCGACGGTGGGCGAGCCCGAAACCGTCGGAGGGGCCAGCGAGGTGGGCGTGGCCAGGGGCATCGGCCCACCGCCCGGGGCCGAATCGAAGGCCAGTTGGTTGATGTCGAAGCCGGTGGTCTGCCCGGCGGTGGACTCCAGGGTGTGCGACCCCGGCCCCAGGGCCACCCCGCCGGCGTCCGGTCCGCACAGGGAGACCGTGAGGGACTGGCGGTTGAGCGCCGTGGTGGTGGTGCCCGACACCGACACCCACAACGGTTTGCCGTCCATGGTCAGGAGGTCGCCGACGCACGGGGAGGGGATGTCGGCTGGGACCGGCGAGGCCTGGAGGCCGGGGATGCCCACTTCGGCCACCCCGAGGGGCATGGCGATGGGCTCCTGGGAGTAGTAGTTGAGGGTGTTCTCGAACCGGACGGCATTGAAGGTGATCTTGATGTCGGCACCGGTCAGGGCCGGGAAGGACACCGGGACGTCGACCACCGAGCCGGGGACCCGGCTGTCGGCCAACGGAGGCAGGGCCACGGTGGCGCTCTGCCCGCCGGCGACCACGGTCAGGCTGGTGGGCACGGAGTGCTGGCCGTCGGCCACGATCTGCAGGTCCAGATGGTCGAAGGTGACCGGCGCCGGCAGGCGGTACTCGAGCCAGTCGCCGGCCTGGTGGGTGGCGCCGAACCCCGGCTCCCAGATGGTGGAGGCGTTGTCGTCGAGGGTGGCGATGGCCCCGGCCCGGAGGTCTCCGGGTAGGCGGCCGATGGAGTACGCCACGATTCCGGTCCCGTCGGCCCCGGGCCGGCCCACCAGCCGGTCGATCATGTCGTCGGGGATCAGGGGGGAGATGGTGGCCGAGCCGGTGAGCGAGAAGGTCCGCGCCGTGGGCAGCCAGAAGCTGCGGTCCAAGGTGGTCTCGGTGTCGTAGAACGGGGGAGTGCCCGAGCTGCGGAGCCGGGTCATGAGCAGGCTCAGGCGGTCCAGCGACGACGACGCCCCGGTCGCCCGCAACAGGTCCTGCGGGCATGGAGATGACCTCCGTGGCGGTCACCCCGGGGATCCCCACCTCGGCGAAGCCCACCGAGCTGCGCGAGGTGTCGGGCACCGACGGGTCGGACACCGCCGCCCCGGTGATGGTGATGCGCAGGGTGGTGAAGGTCCGGGCGGGGAAGGTGACCACCTGCCCGGGTGGGGTGAGGGAGGCCGCCCCGAGGGGCACCGAGACCGGGTCCCGGCCGTCGAAGGTCAGGGTCACCCGGGAGATCGATCGGTCCGGGTCACCGGTCTGGGGCTGGATGAGGGTCAGGGAGCTCTCGGTGGTGGGATGGTCCAGGTCCACCTGCCACCACTGGCCCTGGGGGGCGGCGAAGGAGTTGTCCTCCCACGCCGTCTGGGGATTGCCGTCGATGGCGTTGTAGGGCCGGTCCTCGGGCAGGTAGGTGATGGAGGAGCCGTAGGACGAGGCGTTCACCGAGGCGATCCCGTCGTACGCCGCGGTGGTCTGGGCGTCGGCCGGGGCCTTGGGGAAGAGGTTGAGCGGCTCGTCGGCCGGGTTGGACTTGTCCGGGCCCTCCTGGACGGTCTCGGTGTACCCGGTGTCCTGCGAGAGGGTGTTCCACTCCATGGACTGCTTGCGGTTGGTGTCGGTGACCACCAGGTCGGCCGGGTGGCCGAGGGTGGCCTTTTCGAGGTGCGGGTAGGTGTCGAGGGTGCCGGCGTAGAGGATGGTGGGATTGCCGGCCAGCAGGCCCACCGAGGCCGCGGCCACGACGCCGTTGGCATCGCCGTCCACCACCAAGGGGGTCTTGGAGGACTCGGTGCGGACGATGGGCCGCGGATCGGCCACGGTGTAGGAGACCAGGGGAGAGGTCCATCCCTGGTTGGCCGGGCGGCCCAGGGCGGCCTCGTCGAAGTGGGGGACCAGGGGCACGTTGGGCACCGGGGCGCCGTAGGAGACCGGGTCGCTGAGGCCGGGCGGGGTGGTGGCCAGCTCCAGGGCCACCTGCTGGGGGTTGGCGATGTCGTAGCGCTCGTAGGCCTGGTCGTACTGGACCAGCACGTTCCCGGCACTGAGGAGCGACGCCATCGGGGCCAGGGAGCCCCAGTCCATGGTGCCGTCCTGCAGGGGGGTGTCCACGGCCTGGAGGGTGTCGGCCGTGGCCAGCGATCCCATGATCTGCTGCTCGTGGGTCACGAAGGGCCGGGTCAGCAGGCCGGGGTAGACGGTGTCGATGGTGTCACCCCACCGGTAGGCGGCGAAGTTGTTGCCGGGCAGCCCGTACACCCGGGTGGCGGTATTGACCTTGTCCAGGGCCGCGGCGGCCTGGCGCACGTAGAGCGGGGGGGCGGCCGGTTGGGTGAAGCCGTTGGCGATGATGGCCCCGGTCCACAGGGGCACGGTGGCCCCGGCCACGGCGGCCACGGCGAAGGCCCCGATGACCAGGCCGGTCTTGCGCACCCGGGCGGCCACGGCGCTGACCCCGGCGCCGAGGAACATGGCCAGGCCCAGGATGACCAGGGGTGAGGCCCGGTCGGTGGAGCGCAGGGCCAGCCCCGCCGTGGTATCGACCAGGAAGGCCTTGATCACCGACCCCAGGGCGGTGGGGTCGGCGTAGGGGTTGGGACCGACGGCCAGCACCATGCCCACCACGGTGATCAGCACGAAGTACGCCCGGTACCTCCACCGCGAGAAGATCACGGCGATGAAGCAGAGGACCGGGACGGCGAAGCTGGCCGCCACCAGCCACAGGTTCTGGGTGTAGGCCACGGCGGCCTGGGTCCAGGGACCGAGGCGGTCGGTCCCGTAGAAGTACCAGTAGCCCAGTCCCCGGACGATCTCCGAGGCCAGGGAGGCCCCACTGGTGGCCGGGACGGTCTCGGTGTACTTGAGGACGTTGACCCCGTAGGCCGCCTCCACCTCGAGGCCCACCGCCCACCACAGCGAGACCAGGATGCTGAGCAGCCCGATCTTCCAGGCCGCCCCCCAGGCCTTGCGCCAGGTGGCCTCCCGGGGCACCAGCACGGCGTAGGGGAGCCACAGGGCCGGGGCGATGCCCACGAAGAGGATGGAGCTGGCGTTGATCCCGCTCACCAGGGCCACCACCAGGGCGAACAGAGCGGGGTACTTCCACCCCCCCTTCCGCAGGGCCAGGATGACGAAGGCCACCATCCAGGGCAGGCCCGACCACGGCAGCAGGATCACCGAGATGCGTCCGGAGTACTGGAGGACGTACGGGGTGAACATGAAGGCGATGGCCGTCACGTAGCGGCCGGGCCCGCTCAGCCCGATGGTCCGGCACAGATAGATGGCCCCCGCTCCGGCGGCGAAGAGCAGGCCGGTCATCCACAGCCGCTGGGAGACCCACAACGGCACATGCAGCTCGGCCAGGGCCCAGTAGAAGGGGCCCATCGGCAACAGGTACCCGATGTTCTGGTGGGTGACGGTCCCGAGGGCCACCCCCGGATCCCAGGCCGACACCGCGGCGCGCACGTACCGGCCCGGATCGAGGTAGAGGTAGGTCTTGGTGTCGTCGGACACCACTCCGGGCCGGGTGGCCACCATCGGGACCAGGGCCAACACCGCCAAGGCCAGGTAGTCGACCGCGGCCCGGAGGCGGCTGGGCGACCGGAGCCGGCGGTACAACGACCGGGGCTGGTCGGGGGACGACCGGCCGGCGGGCGCGACGGTGGAGGGTTGGGGATCCGGCACGAGTGATCGGTAGTGTAAACAACCGATGAGCGGCGGTGGCGCCACGGGTAGAGGTATCCGTGACCGGCCGGCCGACACCGGGGAGCCCAGATGAGTGAGTCCAGATCCGACCCCGGCAGCCAGGGGGTACTCGACGCCGTCCGCCGCCAGAGCGGTCGACGGCTCACCGGCGAGCGGCCCATGGAAGGGGTCACCCCCGACTCGCTGCTGGCCCTGCACGCCGCCGGGTACCGGACGGTGATCGAGCGGCTGGGGCCGGGGACCATGCTCGACGTGGGCTGCGGCCAGGGGTTCGAGTCCGCCCGGTTCCTGGCCGAGGACCGGGTGGTGGTGGGGGCCGACTACAGCGCCGATGCCGTCTCGGTGGCCGGCGACCGCTGGGGTCCCGAGGGGTTGCAGGTGGCCCAGATGGATGCCCTGTCGCTGGGGTTCGCCCGGGGCAGCTTCGCCTGGGCCTGCTCGTCCCACCTCATCGAGCACTTCGACGACCCCGAGGCCCACGTGCGGGAGCTCTCCCGGGTGCTGGCCGACGACGGGACGGCGTTCTTCCTCACCCCCAACGCCCCGGCCGACTTCGAGAACCCGTTCCACATCCACCTGTTCGAGCCGCCGGAGCTGGCCGACCTGCTCGGTCGCTACTTCCACGACGTATCGATCCAGGGCCTGGACCCGGTGGCCCACGTGAAGGCGGACTTCACCGCCCGTCGGGTCAAGGCCAACAAGGTGCTGGCCCTGGACGTGTTCGACCTGCGGCACCGGATTCCCCGCTCGTGGTACATCGGGGCCTACACCCGGATCCTGCCCCTGGCCTACAAGGTGATGGCCCGGGGGGACTCGGGCGGCTCCACCGGCATCACCGCCGATGACTTCTCCGTCACCGATGAGCTGGACCCCACCACCATGGTCCTCTTCGCCACGGCCTCGCGCCCGCGGCGGCCGGCCTGATCGGGTCCGGCGTGCTCACCATCGGTCTCACCGGGGGCATCGGAGCCGGCAAGTCCACCGTGGCCGACCTCCTGGTCGGGCACGGCGCCGCCCTGGTCGACGCCGACCTGGTGGCCCGGGAGGTGGTGGCCCCCGGGGGCCCCGCCTATCAGCCGCTCATCGACCGGTTCGGCCCCGGCATCATCGACCCCGACGGGGCCATCGACCGCCCGAAGCTGGCCGAGCTGGTCTTCGGGCATCCCGAGGCCCTGGCCGACCTCAACGCCATCACCCACCCGGCCATCGGGATCGAGATGATCGCCCGTCGGGACCGGTTCGCCGACACCGACGAGATCGTGGTGATGGACATCCCCCTCCTGAAGGCCATCCACCGCGACACCCTGGACCTGGCGGCGGTGGTGGTGGTCGACACCCCGACCGAGTTGGCCCTGGAGCGGCTGGTGACCCTGCGGGGGATGGCGGAGGCCGACGCCCGGGCCCGCATCGGGTCACAGATCGACCGGTCCGCCCGCCTGGACGGCGCCGACCTGGTCATCGACAACTCCGCCGACCACGCCCATCTGCAGGCCGAAGTCGACCGGGTCTGGGCCGTGCTGTGCGACCTCCGGCGCGGGGGCCCGCTCCCACCGCCGCCACCGGCACCGACTGAACCGGTCCGGCCGGACGGGCCCTCGGGCCGGCCCCGGAAGCGGTGATACACCCTCCCGGTACCATCGATCGTGTGCCCGACTTCCAGGTTGTTTCGCCCTTCCGCCCCGCCGGGGACCAGCCCGAGGCCATCGCCGGCCTGGTGGCCGGGCTGGAGCGCGGCGACCGCTACCAGACGCTGCTGGGGATCACCGGATCCGGCAAGACCGCCACCATCGCCTGGACCATCGAGTCGGTCCAGCGCCCCACCCTGATCATCGAGCCCAACAAGTCCCTGGCCGCCCAGCTGGCCGCGGAGCTGAAGGAGTTCTTCCCGCACAACCGGGTGGAGTACTTCGTCTCGTACTACGACTACTACCAGCCCGAGGCGTACGTCCCCTCGTCGGACACCTACATCGAGAAGGACTCGTCCATCAACGACGAGATCGACCGCCTGCGCCACGCCTGCACCTCGGCCCTGCTGCTCCGGCCCGACACCATCGTGGTGGCCTCGGTCTCGTGCATCTACGGGTTGGGGTCCCCCGACGAGTACCGCGACCGGATCATCGCCCTGCACCCCGGCGAGGAGCACGACCAGCGCTCCCTGCTCCGGCGGCTGGTGGAGCTGCAGTACTCGAGGAACGACGTGACCCTGGCCCGCGGGCAGTTCCGGGCCCGGGGGGACACCGTGGAGATCCACGCCGCCTACGAGAGCCACGCCATCCGCATCGAATTCTTCGGGGACACCGTCGAGCGCATCCGGCCCTTCGACGTGATGACCGGCGAGATCGGGGACGAGCTCGACGAACTGGTGGTCTTCGCCAACACCCACTACGGCACGGGTGACGAGCGCCTGCAGAAGGCAGTGGTGAGCATCGAGACCGAGCTGCGGCGAGCGGCTGGGGGAGCTCACCTCGGCCGGCAAGCTGCTCGAGGCCCAACGTCTCCGGATGCGCACCGAGTACGACCTCGAGATGCTGGCGGAGACCGGGGTGTGCAGTGGCGTGGAGAACTACAGCCGCCACCTCGACGGTCGGTCCGCCGGCGAGGCTCCCTTCACCCTGCTGGACTTCTTCCCCAAGGACTTCCTGGTGGTCCTGGACGAGAGCCACGTGGCCGTGCCCCAGCTGCGGGGCCAGTACGCCGGTGACCGCTCCCGCAAGGAGACCCTGGTGGACCACGGGTTCCGGCTGCCCTCGGCCATGGACAACCGTCCGCTCCGCTTCGAGGAGTTCACCGAGCGCACCGGCCAGACCATCCTGTTGTCGGCCACACCGGGCCCCTGGGAGCTCGAGCACAGTGCCACCGTGGTCGAACAGGTCATCCGGCCCACCGGGCTGGTCGACCCCGAGGTCGACATCCGCCCGACCACCGGGCAGATCGACGACCTGCGCGAGCGGATCGACGCCACCGTGGCCCAGGGGAACAGGGTGCTGGTGACCACCCTGACCAAAAAGATGGCCGAGGACCTCACCGACTACCTGGCCGAGCAGGGGGTGCGGGTGCAGTACCTGCACTCCGACGTGGACACCATGGCCCGCATCGAGATCCTCCGCGAGCTCCGCCTGGGCACCTTCGACGTGCTGGTCGGGATCAACCTCCTGCGTGAGGGACTCGACCTCCCCGAGGTGGCCCTGGTGGCCATCCTCGACGCCGACAAGGAGGGCTTCCTGCGATCGGGCTCGTCACTCATCCAGACCATGGGGCGGGCGGCCCGCAACGTCAACGGGCGGGTGGTCATGTACGCCGACACCATCACCAACTCCATGACCCTGGCCATCGGGGAGACCCAGCGGCGGCGGGCCCGCCAGATCGCCTACAACGAGGCCCACGGCATCGACCCCCAGACCATCACCAAGTCGGTCACCGACATCCTGGAACGGGTGCGGGGCGAAGGCGTCGGGCCTGTCGGCGGCCAGTACCGGGGCCAACAGCCGGGCCTCGGCCGAGCAGGCCCGTTCCGGCCGGGGCGGCCGGCGGTCCACGGTCGACCCCCGGGCCGCGGCGGCCGCCCTGGCCCTGGAGATCGGCCCCGACGCCGACGAGCTCTCCGCCCTCATCCACCGGCTCGAGCAACGAGATGGACCGGGCCGCCGAGGAGCTCCGTTTCGAAGAGGCCGCCCTCCTGCGCGACGAGATCACCGAGCTGCGGACCCTGCTGACCCGGGACCCGGTCGACGGATCCACCGTGCTGGCCGGGGGCTCGGACCTGTTGGCCGGCGACACGGCCGGCGACGGGTCGGGCATCGACCAAACCGCCGACCTGTGACCGCGGGAGCCGTCACACCACACCGGTATCCTCAACCGAATGGCTGATCGTTTGGTGGTGAGAGGCGGCGCGCGAGCACAACCTCCAAGATGTCTCGTTGGACCTGCCGCGCGACAAGCTCATCGTGTTCACCGGGCTGTCCGGTTCGGGCAAGTCCTCGCTGGCCTTCGACACCATCTACGCCGAGGGGCAACGCCGGTACGTCGAGTCGCTCTCCGCCTACGCCCGGCAGTTCCTGGGCCAGATGGACAAGCCCGATGTCGACTTCATCGAGGGGCTGTCACCGGCCATCTCCATCGACCAGAAGTCGTCCTCCCGCAACCCTCGCTCCACGGTGGGCACCGTCACCGAGGTCTACGACTACCTCCGGCTGCTCTACGCCCGGATCGGCAAGCCCCACTGCCCCGAGTGCGGGCGGCCGGTGGCCCGCCAGAGCCCCCAGCAGATCGTCGACCGCATCCTGGCCATGGAGGAGGGGACCCGCTTCATGGTGTTGGCCCCGGTGGTCCGGGGTCGGAAGGGCGAGTACGGCGCCCTCCTCGACGACCTGGCCAAGCAGGGATTCGCCCGGGCCCGGGTGGACGGGGTCACGGTGGAGCTGGCCGAGCGCGAGACCCTGGACCTGGCCCGCTACGAGCAGCACACCATCGAAGTGGTGGTGGACCGGCTGGTGCGACGGAACGACATCCGCCGGAGGCTCACCGAGTCACTGGAGACCGCCCTCAGCCTGGCCGAGGGTGTGGCCGAACTGGTGGTGGTCGAGGAGGACGGCACCGAGCAGGAGGCCATCACCTTCAGCCAGCATCTGGCCTGCACCCACTGCGGGCTCAGTTTTGAGGACCCCGCACCCCGGAACTTCTCGTTCAACTCGCCCTACGGCGCCTGCCCGGCCTGCACCGGCCTGGGCACCCGCTTCGAAGTCGATCCGGAGCTGGTGGTGCCGGACCCCACCAAGTCCCTGGCCGAGGGGGCGCTGGCCCCGTGGTCGGGTGCCCGGAGCGAGTACTTCAGCCGGATGGTGACGGCGGTGGCCGAGCTCGGGGGCTTCTCGATCGACACCCCGTGGGAGAAGCTGCGCAAGCCCCAACAGAAGCTGGTGCTCTACGGGGCCGGCACCAAGCAGATCCATCTCAAGTACCGGAACCGTTACGGACGCCAGCGGTCCTTCCACACCCTGTACGAGGGCATCGTCCCCTGGCTGCAGCGGCGCCACTCCGAGGCCGAGTCGGACTTCCTCCGGGACAATCTGGAGGGCTACCTGCGCGAGGTGCCCTGCCCCGAGTGCGGCGGGGCCCGGCTCCGCCCCGAGTCGCTGGCCGTCACCGTGGGGGGCTACTCCATCTTCGCCCTGTGCTCGCTGTCCATCTCCAAGGCCGTCGAGGTGGTGGCGTCGCTGGACCTCTCCGACCGGGACCACCTGATCGCCGACCGGGTCTTCCGTGAGGTCCGCGAGCGGATGCAGTTCCTGTTGGACGTGGGCCTGGACTACCTGACCCTGGCCCGGTCGGCCGCCACCCTGTCCGGTGGTGAGGCCCAGCGCATCCGGCTGGCCAGCCAGATCGGCAGCGGACTGGTCGGGGTGCTCTACGTCCTCGACGAGCCGTCCATCGGCCTCCACCAGCGGGACAACCAACGCCTCATCGGCACCCTCAAGCGCCTGCGCGACCTGGGCAACACGGTCATCGTGGTCGAGCACGACGAGGAGACCATCCGGGTGGCCGACCACGTGGTCGACGTAGGCCCGGGTGCGGGGGAGCACGGCGGTCGGATCGTCCACTCCGGCCCGGTGACCGGGCCCGGCGGCCTCGAGTCCAATCCCGAGTCGCTCACCGGCCAGTACCTGTCGGGGGCCAAGGCCATCCCGGTGCCGGCGGTCCGACGCCAGGGGAGCGGCGAGGTCCTGTCGGTCGAGGGGGCCCGGGAGCACAACCTGCACGACATCGACGTCGACTTCCCGCTCGGAGAGCTGGTGGCGGTGACCGGGGTCTCCGGCTCGGGCAAGTCGACCCTGGTCAATGACATCCTCCTCCGTTCCCTGGCCAAGCAGGTCCACCGGGCCAAGACCCTCCCGGGGCTGCATCGGACCATCCGGGGCGTGTCCCAGGTCGACAAGGTGGTCGAGGTGGACCAGGCGCCGATCGGTCGCACCCCCCGGTCCAATCCGGCCACCTACACCGGGGTGTTCGACCACATCCGCCGGCTGTTCAGCCAGACCCAGGAGGCCAAGGTCCGCGGCTACCAGCCGGGGCGGTTCTCCTTCAACGTGAAGGGCGGCCGCTGCGAGGCGTGCTCGGGTGACGGCACCATCCGGATCGAGATGCACTTCCTGCCCGACATCTACGTGCCCTGCGAGGTGTGCCACGGGGCCCGGTACAACCGCGACACCCTGGAGGTGACCTTCCGGGGCAAGACCATCGCCGACGTGTTGGAGCTCTCCTGTGAGGAGGCCCTGGGCTTCTTCGCCCATCAACCCCCCATCGCCCGCCACCTCCAGACCCTGGTCGACGTGGGCCTGGGCTACATCCGCCTGGGTCAGCCTGCTCCTACCCTCTCGGGCGGGGAGGCCCAGCGGGTCAAGCTGGCCTCCGAGCTCAGTCGGCGGTCGACCGGGCACACGTTGTACGTTCTGGACGAGCCCACCACCGGGCTCCACTTCGACGACGTGCGCAAGCTCCTCGACGTGCTCAGCCGGCTGGTCGACCAGGGCAACACGGTCATCGTGATCGAGCACAACCTCGACGTGATCAAGAGCGCCGACTGGATCATCGACCTGGGCCCCGAGGGAGGCGACCGGGGCGGATCGATCGTGGCCATCGGGACACCCGAGGAAGTGGCCGCCAATGCCGCCAGCTACACCGGCCAGGTGCTGGCCCCGCTACTCGGGATCACACCCAAGCCGCCCAAGGCCAAGGCCAAGCGGGCGGCGCGGCCGAAGCCCCCGGCCACCAAGCGCCCGCCGGCCCGGCGGACCAAGGCGGCTGCCAGGGCACGCTGACGGCAGAAGCTGTCCGATGATCAGACGGTGGCCAGCATCCGCTCCAGGGCCACCCGGGCCCAGGTGGCGGTGTCCTCGTCCACGGTGATCCGGTTGCGGACCTCCCCGGCCACCAGGCCCTCCAGCACCCAGGCCAGATGGGCGGCGTCCACCCGGAACATGGTGGAGCACGGGCAGACCAGGGGATCGAGGGAGACCACGGTCTTGTCCGGGGTCTCGTCGTCGAGCCGCTTGACCAGGTGGATCTCCGTGCCGACCCCGATGACCGAGCCCGGCGGGGCCTCGGCCACCGCTCGGATGATGAAGTCGGTCGACCCCACGAGGTCGGCGACCTCCACCACTTCGTGGGAGCACTCCGGGTGGGCCACCACGATGCCGCCGGGGTGTTCGGACCGGAAGGCCTCCACGTGGGCGGGGGAGAAGCGCTGGTGCACCGAGCAGTGCCCCTTCCACAGCAGCAAGGTCGAGCACTTGAGGGTGTGGTCGTCCAGTCCGCCCTGGTCCAGACGGGGATTCCACACTGCCATGTCCTCGGCTCCATAGCCCAGCTCGAAGCCGGTGTTGCGACCGAGGTGCTGGTCGGGGAAGAACAGGACCTGGTCCCCACGGCTGTGACCGGAGCCATCGGCACCGAGGGCCCAGGTGAGGACGGCCCGGGCGTTGGACGAGGTGCAGACCACCCCGCCGTGAGCCCCGACGAAGGCCTTGAGCGATGCCGCCGAGTTCATATAGGTGACCGGGACCACCCGGTCGATGTCGGTCACCGCGGCCAGTGAGTCCCAGGCCTCCTCCACCGAGTCGATGTCGGCCATGTCGGCCATGGAACAGCCGGCGTTGAGATCGGGCAGGATCACCTGCTGATGGGGCCCGGTCAGGATGTCGGCCGACTCCGCCATGAAGTGCACGCCACAGAAGACCACGAACTCCGCCTCGGACTGCTCGGCGGCCATTCGGGACAGCCCGAAGGAGTCACCCCGGGCGTCAGCCCACCGCATCACCTCGTCACGTTGATAGTGATGGCCGAGGATGAACACCCGGGATCCGAGTTCGGCCTTGGCCGCGCCGATCCATTCGGAAAGCTCGTCGGGGTGGGCCGTGGTGTAGCGGTCGGGTAGTGCCTTCTGTAGCCGGAGCATGCTGGGTATGACCCCCTTGTGGAGGCGCTCCGGTGTGTGGCCGGCGGGGACAGCCTGGTCGCCCATCCGCGGGGATGTCGGCCCCGGAGCGGTAGATATGTAGCCGGAAACCAGGCCGGCGCAGCCAGTCTATGCCGTCCGCCCCGATCGGGCGCGGTTGGCGGGCCGTGGACCGGAGGTGGACGGGGTGCCACGGCCACACGGCACACTGTGGGGGTGGTGACCCGACCTCCATCCGGCTCGATTCCCGACGGCCCCGGCTCGTACCAGTTCGTGGACAAGTTCGGCCGGGTGCTCTACGTGGGCAAGGCCAAGTCCCTCCGTCAGCGGCTCAATTCGTACTTCCAGGACCCGGCGGGCCTGGCGCCGCGGACCCAGCAGATGGTGTCCCAGGCCGACCACGTCGAGTGGGTGGTGGTGGACAGCGAGTCTGAGGCCCTGATGCTCGAGCACAGCCTCATCCAGCAGTACCAACCCCGCTACAACGTCCGGCTGAAGGACGACAAGAGCTATCCGTGGCTGGCCCTCACCGTGAACGACGAGTGGCCCCGACCGGCGGTGGTGCGGGGTCGGAAGCGCACCGGGGTCCGGTACTTCGGCCCCTATCCCAACACCGGGGCCATCCGGGAGACCCTCGACCTGCTCCTGCGGTCGTTCCCCGTGCGGACCTGCTCCGATACCAAGTTGCAGCGCCACCAGCGGCTGGGGCGGCCCTGCCTGCTCTACCACATCGAACGGTGTTCCGGGCCGTGCGTGGGGGCCATCGACCATCCCGAGTACGACCGCCTGGTCGCGGATCTCATCTCGTTCCTGAGCGGCGACACCGGCCCGCTGGAGCGGGAGTTGGGCGCCGACATGCGCCAGGCCGCCGGGGCCCACGAGTACGAGCGGGCCTCGGTCCTCCGGGACAAGCTCGAAGCGGTGCGGGCGGCCGATGCGGTGCGCCAGATGGAGCTCGACCGGCCCGAGGACCTTGACGTGTTCGGCCTGGCCGGCGACGAACTGGAGGACGCCGTCCAGGTCTTCCACGTTCGCTCGGGCAAGGTGGTGGGGCGCTCGGCCCTGTTCGTGGACAAGGCGGAGGACCTGTCGCCGGCCGAGCTGATGGAGCGGATCCTGGTCGACGTGTACGCCGATCCACCTTCGGGGGTTCCCCGCCAGGTGTTGGTCCCGACCATGCCGGCCGACGTCGAAGCCGTTACCCAGTACCTGACCGAGCGGCGCCCCGGGCCGGTGTCCCTCAAGGTCCCGGTGCGCGGACCCAAACGGGCCCTCCTCCAGACGGTGGAGCACAACGCCGGCGAGTCCTTCGTGCGCCACCGGCTGCAGCGCACCTCGGACCACAACAGCCGGGCCCGGGCCATCGAGTCCCTCCAGCGGGAGCTGGACCTGCCCGACGCTCCGTTGCGGATCGAGTGCTACGACATGAGCCATCTGCAGGGGACCGACTACGTGGGCTCGATGGTGGTGTTCGAAGACGGCCTGCCCAAGAAGAGCGACTACCGCCACTTCCGGGTGTCGACGGTGCCGGGCAACGACGACTATGCCGCCATGGAAGAGGTGCTCACCCGGCGGTTGACCGCCCTGTTGGCCGACGACGAGCTGGGCTCGTCCACCGGGAGGGCCGACGTCGACGGCCGGGTCCGGTCCGAGGCCGACGGCCGCGACCCGGACAGCAACGGTGAAGCTGCGGGCCGCACCGCCCCCCGGCGTCGGTTCGCCTACCCGCCCCAGCTCCTCCTGCTCGACGGGGGCCTGGGCCAGCTCAATGTGGGGATCCGGGTGCTCGAGTCCCTGGGCCTCTCCGAGCGGATACCCATCGCCTCCCTGGCCAAGAGCTTCGAGGAGATCTACCGTCCGGGCAGCTCCGAGCCCATCCGGCTGCCACGGCAGTCCGAGGGCCTCTACCTGCTCCAGCGGCTGCGCGACGAGGCCCACCGGTTCGCCATCTCGTACCACCGCACCCTGCGGGGCAAGCGGATGACCGTCGGGGCCCTGGACCAGGTGCCCGGTCTCGGCCCCAAGCGCCGAACCCGGCTGGTCGAGCAGTTCGGGGGTCTCACCGGCCTCCGGAAGGCCACCCGGGAGGAGCTGTGCGGCCTATCGTGGTTGCCGGCCCCGGTGGGCGCAGCGGTCTTCGAGCGGTTGCACACACCGATGACCCCGAGTGGGCCTACCCGGCAGAACGTAAAGGTGGACCGATGAGCGAGTACCTGGTGGTGACCGGCATGTCCGGGGCCGGCCGTTCGACGGCCGGAGCCACCCTCGAGGACCTGGGCTGGTTCGTCATCGACAACATGCCGTCCGCCCTGATCTCCAAGGTCTCCGAACTGGTGGACGGCACCGCCTCGGAGATGAAGCGGGTGGCCTTCGTGGTGGGCCGGGGCGGTGGCGACCTCGATGACGTCCTGCCCGCCGTGGATGCACTCGAGGCGGGGCGCAACCGGGTGCGGATCCTGTTCCTCGATGCCGCCGACGACGTACTCATCAGGCGGTTCGAAGGCACCCGTCGACGCCACCCCCAGGCGGCCCGGGGGGTCATCGACTCCATTGCCGACGAGCGGCTCCTCCTCAACGGGCTGCGCGATCGTGCCGACCTGGTGATCGACACCGGGGAGCTCAACACCAACCAGTTGCGCACCCGGCTCATGGAGGTCTTCGGAGGCGAGGCCCCCGGAAGCACCATGCGTACCTCGGTGCTCTCGTTCGGCTTCAAGTACGGCGTGCCGTTGGACGTAGACCTCATGTTCGACTGCCGGTTCCTGCCCAACCCGTACTGGAACGAGTCGTTGCGAGCCCTGGGGGGGCTCGATGAGGAGGTCCGGACCTTCGTGCTGGGACAGCCGGACACCACGGAGTTCCTCGACAAGCTCGATGAACTGTTGACCATGCTGATCCCGGCCTACATCCGGGAGGGGAAGTCCTACCTGACCGTGGCCATGGGCTGCACCGGCGGTCGTCACCGCTCGGTGGTCCTGGCCGAGGAGCTGTCCCGGCGCCTCGGGGACCATGAGCTGCCGACCACGGTGTTCCATCGGGACGTCGATCGGTGAGTGGGCCCAGGGTGGTGGCCATCGGCGGCGGCCACGGCCTGGCCGCGACGCTGCGGGCGGTGCGGCGATACACCGACGAGGTCACCGCGGTGGTGTCGGTGGCCGACGACGGGGGCTCGTCGGGCCGCCTCCGCGAGCTGTTGCAGATCATCCCGCCCGGAGACCTGCGCATGTGCCTGGTGGCGTTGGCCGAGCCCGGGTCCTTCCTGGCCACCGCCTTCGACTACCGGTTCGCCGAAGAGGAGCTGGCCGGGCACTCGTTGGGGAACCTGATCCTGGCCGGTCTGATCGGGGGCGCCCCCGATGCCGTGGCCGCCCTTGACGAGGCGGGCCGGTTGCTCGGGATCCGGGGCCGGGTCCTGCCGGCCACCAAGGACCCGGTGGTATTGAAAGCCGAGGCCGAGTGCGGTGAAGTGGACGGCCAAGTGGCGGTGATGGCCACCGACAACATCCGCACGGTGTCCCTGGTGCCACCCGATCCGGCAGCACCGAGTGAGGTACTGACCGCTCTGCGTGAGGCCGACCAGATCGTGATGGGTCCTGGTTCCCTGTTCACCAGTGTGCTGGCCGCTCTGGCCGTGCCGGACATCCGGGAGGGCGTCCGCACGGCCCGCGCCCGCAAGACCTACGTGTGCAACCTCCGTCCCCAGGTCCCCGAGACCGAGCATTTCGACGTGGCCCGCCATGTGGAGGCGCTGGTGGCGCATGGTGTTTGCGTCGACATGGTGGTCTGCGACACCTCGGGGATGCCCCTCGGGCGACCCCGGGTGGATGTGGTCGATGCCGATCTGGCCCGGCCCAGTGGACTGGCCCACGACCCGGTCAAACTGGCACCGGTCCTCTCCGATCTGCTCGGATGATGCGTTGAACCGTCCTGATGACCTAGCGTGGAATGCGTCCACCTTTCGTCCCAGGGACGCGAACGGATAAAAAAGAGTTAAAAAAACACAGAGAACAGAACAGCAAGTGCATGGAAGCAGAATGGCGTGCGGCGCAGTCGCACGGAACAGTGAAGGGTGAGGCTGACAGGCAATGACCGTACGGATCGGTATCAACGGTTTCGGACGAATCGGTCGCAACTATCTCCGGGCAGCCCGAGCGATGGGCGCCGACGTCGATGTGGTGGCGATCAACGACCTCACATCGGCGGAGACCCTGGCCCACCTGCTGCGCTACGACTCCACCCACGGGCGCTTCGGGGCGGAGATCGAAGTGACCGGGTCCACGCTGGTCCTCGACACCGGTCCCATCGCCGTGCTGGCCGAGCGCGAGCCCAAGGCCCTGCCGTGGGATGAGCTGGGCGTCGACGTGGTCATCGAGTCCACCGGCCTGTTCACCTCACGGGAGACCGCTTCGGCCCACCTCGATGCCGGCGCCAAACGGGTGATCGTCTCGGCACCCGCCACCGACGTCGACGCCACCTTCGTCATCGGGGTCAACGATTCGGAGTTCGATCCGGCCAAGGACTTCGTGGTGTCCAACGCCTCGTGCACCACCAACTGCTTCGTGCCCATGGTGAAGGTCCTCGACGATGCCTTCGGGATCGAGAGCGGCATGATGACCACGGTCCACGCCTTCACCAACGACCAGAATCTGCTGGACCTGCCCCACCGGGATCTCCGACGGGCCCGGTCGGCCCCCATCAACATCATCCCGGCCTCGACCGGAGCGGCCCGGGCCACCGGCCTGGTCCTGCCCCAGATGAAGGGGCGGTTGGACGGCGCCGCCCTGCGGGTGCCCGTTCCCGATGGTTCGATCACCGACTTCACCGCGGTGATCCCCGGATCGGTCACCGTGGCCGAGGTCAACGCGGCCTTCGCCGAAGCGGCCAGCTCGGGCCCGCTGTCCCGGGTGCTGGAGTACACCGAGGACCCCATCGTCTCCTCGGACATCGTCGGGAGCCCGGCGTCGTGCACCTTCGATGCCGGTCTGACCATGGCCATGCCTTCCGCCTCGGGAATCACCCTGGTCAAGGTGGAGGGCTGGTACGACAACGAGTGGGGCTACGCCAACCGACTGGTCGATCTTTCACTGGTGGTCGGCGCAACCGGCTCGTGATGGCAGTACATCGTTTAGGGGAGCGACGAGGGGATGAATGACAATGAGCGAAGGATCTGACAACCCGCTACTCGAGGGGTTGCCGCTCCTCGGGGACCTGCCCGATCTCGATGGGGCCAGTGTGCTGGTCCGGGTGGACTTCAACGTGCCGCTCCGGGCCTGTGAAGGCGCCATGTCCACGGTCACCGATGATTTCCGCATCAAGGCCGCCCTGCCCACCTTGAACTACCTCATCGAGCACGGCGCCAAGGTCACGGCCTGCACCCATCTGGGCCGACCCGATGGGGCCCCGGACGTCCAGTGGGACCTGACACCGGTGCGCGAGGAGTTGTCCAGGTTGGCACCCCAGGTGGAGCTGCTGGAGAACCTCCGCTTCGATCCGGGCGAAGAGGCCAACGATCCGGCGTTCGTGGAGAAGCTCATCAACAGCCACGACGCCTACGTGAACGACGCCTTCGGGGTCTCCCACCGCAGCCATGCCTCGGTGGTCGGTCCTCCCACCCGGCTGCCCAGTGCCGCCGGCTTCCTCCTCCAGCGGGAGATCGAGGTACTCGGGACGTTGCTCGGCAGCCCGGCCCGCCCGTTCATCGCCGTGGTGGGTGGGGCCAAGGTCGCCGACAAGCTCGGGGTCCTCAAGGCCCTGCTCGACCGGGTGGACCTCCTGGTGGTGGGCGGAGGCATGTCCTACACCTTTCTGGCTGCCCAGGGTCATGACGTCGGAGACTCGCTGGTCGACGTGGACCGGATCGACGACTGCGCCGCTCTGCTGGACTCGGGTCGACCCATCCTCTTGCCCACCGACATCGTGGCGCTGGAGCCCGGGGCGCCGTTCGGCTGTGACGCCTCGGGGGGTGAGGTCCGGGTGGTGGGCAACGACATCCCCGCCGGCTGGCAGGGGCTGGACATGGGTCCGAACACCGTGGCCGCCTTTAGCGCCGAAATCGGCGCAGCCGCCACGGTCCTGTGGAACGGGCCCATGGGGGTATTCGAGGACGCCCGCTTCAACGCCGGGACCGCCGGCGTGGCCCGGGCCATGGCCGAGAGCCCCGGCTTCACCGTGGTCGGTGGGGGGGACAGCGTCTCCGCCCTCTATGAGGCCGGCCTGGCCCACCAGATCGACTTCATCTCCACCGGCGGGGGAGCCTCGCTCGAACTGCTGGAGTTGGGCGACCTTCCCGGACTGGCCGCCCTCCGGGGTGCGGTCAACGCCCCGTCGCCCAAGCGCCACGGCGGAGGCCCTTCCCACCGGTGACGGCCACACCCAAGCGGCGGCCGCTGATCAGCGGCAATTGGAAGATGAACTTCGACCATCTCGAGGCCCTTCATGCCGCCCGCGACCTGGGCCTGCGGATCCAGCCCGGCGACGCCGGCCCCGTGGACATCTCCATCCATCCGCCTTTCACCGACATCCGCACGGTGCAGTCGGTCATCGAGCCCGAGGGGATCCCGATCCACCTCGGAGCCCAGAACTGCGCCGTCGAGGATGCGGGCGCCTTCACCGGCGAGGTCAGCCCGTTGATGTTGGCCAGGCTCCATGTCGAGTACGTGATCGTCGGGCACTCGGAGCGGCGTCGGCTGTTCGGTGAGACCGACGAGACGGTGGCGGCCAAGGTCAAAGCGGTGGTCCGCAACGGCATGACCCCCATCTGCTGCGTGGGTGAGGACCTCGACGAGCGGGAGGCCGGCATGACCAAGGACCTGTTGGCCGGCCAGGTGGAGTCGGCGCTGCGGGACCTGCCGTCCGAAACGGTCGGATCCATGGTCATCGCCTACGAGCCTCTGTGGGCCATCGGCACCGGGCAGGCCGCCACCCCCGAGGACGCCCAGGAAGCCTGTCAGTGGATCCGCGAGGTGGTGGGCCGGTCGGCGGGCGCCGACGCCGCGGCCGGAGCCCGCTTGCAGTATGGGGGATCGGTGGCCGAGGAGAACACGGAGGCCCTGGTGGGGTGCCCGGATATTGACGGAGTCCTGGTGGGAGGGGCCAGCCTCGATCCGACGGCCTTTGTGGGGATCGTCCGGGCCGCGGCCCTGGCCCTTCGTTGAGTTTGCTAGCGTTCTCTCCGGTCGCTAACCAAAGGAGGTTGATCAGATGCTGACCGCAATCATCGTCGTACTGCAGATCATGGCGTCACTGGCACTGATCTTCCTCATCCTGATGCACAGCGGCAAGGGCGGTGGCCTCTCCGACATGTTCGGTGGGTCGGTGGGCACTGCGGCAGCCGGATCGACCGTGGTGGAGAAGAACCTCGACCGGATCACGGTGACCGTTGCCATCATCTTCGCCTTCACCAACCTGATTCTCATTCTCCGCCTGCAGTGAACGGCCGCGGCGCCGATGCCGTCGAGCGCCGGCCTCGCCTCGCCCAGCTCTGGCGGCAGCATCGGGCCCGCTGGACGTTGCCCCTGGTCATCATCTTGATCATCGCCGTCGTGGCCATCGTCGACCATCTGGACTCCCACCAGATCAGCCGGGTGGACGAGCAGAACACCTCGGTGCTGGTGCCGGCCACCGGGGGAGCGGTGACGGTGGCCTTCGACCGCCGGTGGGACGGGTTCAACCCCAACACCCCGGCCGGGGCGGCTTCCACCACCCCGACGCTGCTGTCGGCGGTGCTGCCCAGCGCCTACGTGATCACCCCGCAGCTGGTCCCGCAGAAGAACAACGCTCTTTTGTCGGACGTGGAGGTCACGTCGACGTCCCCGTTGACCATCCAGTACGACATCAACCCGTCGGCCGTATGGTCCGACGGGGTACCGGTGAGCGCGGCCGACTTCATCTATGCGTGGCAGTCCCAACGGGGCGACGGGGTCGACGCCAACGGTCAGGCGGACCAGGTGGCCTCGACCCTGGGGTACCGGGACGTGGCGTCGGTGACCTCCAGCCATGGCGGCAAGACGGTGACGGTGGTGTTCACCACCCCGTTCACCGACTGGCGGGTCATGTTCAACAACATGGTCCCCGCCCACATCGCCGAGCAGGTGGGTTGGAACGACGGCTTCGACACCTTCAATCCCGCCGTCGAGGTCTCTGCCGGGCCGCTCATCATCAAGTCGGCCTCATCGGGTCGGGTGGTGCTGGTCCGCAACCCCAGGTGGTGGGGCCCCCGGTCGGTCCTCAGCCGGGTGACGGTGACCGACGTACCGACGCAGAGCACCTGGACCCGGGCACTGGCCGCCAACAACCAGACGGTGGCCAGTCCCATCGGCGTTCAACCTGAACACCCTCAACGCCGTCACCTCGCTGCCCAATACCGAGAGCTCGGTGAAGCCCTCCTCCGAGCTGATGGAGTTGGACTTCAACATGAGGGCCCCTCTGACGGCCCAGGCTGCCGCTCGCCAAGCCATCGCCCACGCCCTCGACCGCCCGCTGCTGTTGAATGAGACCTTCGGCTCCATGGATCCGGGCCTGGTGGTCAATCAGGATCACCTTTCCGTACCGGCCCAGCCCGACTACACGACGTCGTCTGCTTCGGGCGAGTACGGCACGCGGAATCTGGCCGACACCGATGCCCTGCTCCGGAGCGTGGGCTATCACAAGGATCCGGCCGGTTATTACATCGATGACTCCGGCAAGCAGTTGACGATCCGGATGGCGGTCGAGGCCGGCGATCCTTGGATCGAGCAGGTGGGGGAGGAGATCGTCGCTCAACTGAACCAGGCCGGTATCGCCGTCACCACCGTGCCGGTGGATGGATCTGCCGGCATGGAAGCCGCCGCCGGCGGGGTGGGCAATTACGACATGGCCCTGGTCTCCCGGACCATCAGCCCGTTCGAAACCACTACCGGGGCCTGGTACTCGGACGATCTGGATCCCAACGACTCGACCGGCACCCAGAACTGGAGCCACCTCGACGACCCCGAGGTGAACCAGCTCTTCGTGCAGGCAGAACGGGAGTTGAATCCGGTGGCCGGCGGAACCATCTATGCCCAGATCGACGACCAACTGTGGGACCAGATGGTGGCGTTGCCCCTGTTCGAGGAGCCCGGCCTCGTGGCCAACGGGGTGCAGGTCAGCAACGTGGAGTACAACCCTTCGATCGACGGGATCCTCTGGAACGTCTACCTGTGGACCCTGCTCAAACCGGGTACTGCCAACCAGTAGGTGGGGCGACCTGGCCGTCGGATGCCGCCCACCGGCGCCCCCAAGGGCGCCCCTAGCACGGTGGACCGATAGTCAGGCCCCCTGGTCAAGGCCGGGAAGGATCCCGGGTACTTGGATCGGCTCTCGCCGCATGGTGTCATAGGGAGTTCGGCAGCGCGCTACCATGCCTGACGCCCCGGTGACGACATCGGAGCCACTCGTCGGAGTGGCGGAATAGGCAGACGCGCTAGCTTGAGGGGCTAGTGCCCGCAAGGGCGTGGGGGTTCAAGTCCCCCCTCCGACACGTTCTGTTGCACACCGATTGCCGGCCGTGCTTCAGCAACAACAAGACGCTGGTCAGGGTGGTAAGTCACCGTGATTCCGAGTTCGCTGTAGACCTGCGCCTTGTCAGCAGGATCGGCATTTGCGAGCACTTCGGACATGTCACCGAGGTTGGCCACCAGTTCCCGCAGCTCGTCTGCTGAGCGAGGCTCTGACGGCTCTGCCGAGGAACGGGCCGGAGTTCTCGGGGAGGCCCTCACCATTCTCGAAGCCCTGATTACGGCGGCTGACAAGCACCAGGCGACCACTCGTGCGAACCTCAGCGTGGTCGGTGGCCTGACGATAAGGGACCTGGGCGTCACGGCGCCTCCGACTCCGGAGGAAGTGCTCTACGGCCTGATTATCGCCAGTGTGGAAGCGGCCAAGCTGCCTGGACTCCGTCCCACCCTGTTCTGCGTGAACCCTCGGGATGCCGTGGCACCTATCCAGCGGTATCTCCGAGAGGGGGTCCCGGCGTGACCGTCCCTGCCGGCAGGTTCCTGGCCCTCAGAGCCTTTCCGCCGAACACCCAGGTAACCGTGTACAGCTCGGGCACGCTCGCATCGCTCTACACAGACAAGGACACCGGAACTGCCGCTCCCAATCCGGTGGCTGCGGACGCATTCGGCAACTTCCAGTTCTACGCGGCGTCCGGCGATTACGAGTTGGTCTACCCGGGCGTCGAAATCACCGTGACCGTCTGGCCCGACCCGTCGAACGCCTGACGGGTTGAGGTGCACAAGATCCTGAGCGGTTTCGATCCCGCTCGGCGCACCGGGGTCGGCAGAACCCGTGGTCGGGTGAAGGACCCGGGTTTCGGTCTCACCTACCGGGTTCTCCGCTACTCTCGCCAGCGGTGCAGGGATGCTGGATAGGGGCCTGCACCGCTGGCTACCCCACGAGAGGTATCTGAGTGCCGCGGAAAGAAACGTCGGCGCCCGGCTCTTCCTCTTCGGCGAGGAACACGTGGTCAGCTCATACTGAAGGTGCCCGCCTTGACCGGCTTCGGCAGAACCTCGGTGATCTTGCTGTAGGTGCCCTTGGTGACACCGAGTAGGCGGACCTGGGCTCCCACAGCTACCACGATCGTGTAGCCGTTGACGTGGTAGACGTGAGCGAACCCGGAGACCCCACCCTGGGTGTAGGAGCCGTACCCCTTGCCGTTCAAGCAGAACAGGCCGGTAAAGGTTCCCTTGGGATAGGTGGCGTTGAGGGTCCGGCTGTGGAGTCCGGAGGCGCACTGATCAACCTCAACTGCACCGATCGTGCAGGGTCCGGCACTGATGTCACCCCGCTGATCGGTCCGAGAGCAGACAGAGATACCGTTCAACTTTGACCCAAGTGGGATGGCCCCGATTGCCGGACTCCCAGCCGCAGGCAAATCAGTTTGAGTTGGTCCACCGTTGTCGCCGATATCGTAATCAAGTGAAGCGTTGATCGTCGGAGAACTGTTGACGCTGCCGGTGGCGGTGAATCCACACGAGGACTCATTTGAGATGTTGTACCCCTCGTCGGTCAAAGTACCCTGGATGCTGCATTCGGTAGCGCCCGGGAACGACTGGGTCCGCCAGGATGGTTGCTGCCAAGTCCAGAGTGCCCCCAACGGTGATGCCCTGCGCTCCAGCTGACTCGTCATTCACAACTGTGCTGGCGGTGACGACATCAATGCCACCCGCAAGGATGCCCCCCGCCATCAGCGACCGCTATGTTATCTGCCAGAGTGCTGTCAGAGATGGTCATGGTGGTGCCTGTCGGCCCACCAAGGTCAGCGATTCCGCCACCGACGTCGGAATAATTGTCGGACACGGTGCTGTCAGTGACGGTCAAGATCCCGCCATCGTTAGCAATGCCGCCGCCATACTGCCCGGATTGGTCGTAATCCACCGTGCTGTCGATGACGGCCATCGTTCCGCCTTCGTTGTCGATTCCACCGCCCTCCACCGGATAATCGTCCGCGTTTCCACATGACGTCACTGTGGTGTCCACGAGCGTCGTGGCGCCCGAATTCGATGATGCACGACCCCTGTCGGTTATCCGTCGTGGTGATACCAGAGATGGTGACTGTCCCAGCGTTGATCGTGAATAGTGTGTGGGCGAAAGCGCTGATACTCGGTGGAGGAGGACCCAGCTCCGGCAATGGTGAGAGAGTGGAGCGACGAGGCGTCCACGGTAGTACTTTCGTCATAGGTGCCCGCCGCTACCTCGATGGTCATGGTCATGTTCTCACCGGCGTAGGAGCCACCGGTTGCCGTAGCAATCCCTTGGCTGATGGACCCACACGGGCTGGCCTTGGCGCATGCGGTCCCGCTCCCCGATGTGGTCACATACAGGGTGGCAGCGGTAACGGCACCTGCGGGCACCGTCGATGCCGCCAAACTCACGCCGAGCCCGGATCCGAGCAACAACACGCCACCGAAAACAGCCCGCCATACGGGCATGCGCCACAACCTCATTGAGGTTCTCCCATCGTTTGTGCCGCCAGGGAAGCTCCTCACCGCCCTGGAAGGCTCCGTCGCTAGCCTTCCCGCCCGGAAATTTTGTAACACCTGTTGAACATTGGTGCAACCGGTCTTAACGGGTGGGGACACGGGCAATCTGAGCGCGAACCGAACCCGTTGGCGGAGCGAGGGTCGGTTCGTACGGCGGGGGAGTGGGAAAGCCCGCCGGCAGAGGAAGCATAAGCCACCACCTTCGTCCCAGGCGGCCCGGTCCGTAGAACAATGGGTCCGCCACCCCGCTCCCGGCCCAGCAATCCTACCGATTAGCCTGGGTTTCCCCTACGGGAAGCGGAACCCGTGACTCTCGATGGCAACTGGATCAAGTGCGACGCCTTCGGCTGCGAGATAGCGACGATCTTCGATGTCCGGACTATGAGCACCGGGGCAAAATCCCCCAAAGACATCCGCAGATGGTTCGCCATGGACGGCTGGACTTCGGTACCCGGAGGGGGCGGCTCCGAAGGGATCAGGGACTACTGCCCTCTCCACTGAGGGAAGCTTGTCAGACCATCCAGGGCAGGTCAGACCTGACCGGAGCCTGACGGCCGATTCTTCGGACGGATTCCAGATCGGCCCGGTGCCCCCGGCACGCTTCCACTGCGTGCCACTTGCCGGCGTTGTCCCTGAACCGACCTCGCCACTCCGGGAAGTAGGGGCAGTGCTGGGCGTGGCCCGTTCCGTCCTCGGCGTGGATGAACCGGAAGCATCGCTGGGAGAGCAGGCAGAACGCCTCGGCGTAGTGGTCCATCCCCGTCAGAGTAGAGGGGGGTGGTGACATCCTGACAACGTCGTCACGGATCGGTGACTACATCTCTGCAGAGCGGTGATTCGTTTCGGATCTCCCTAAGGCAAGAGAGCCGCCTTGTGAGCGGCGAACTCCTCGTCCGTGAGCGCTCCGGACCGATGGAGCTCGGCTAGCTTCGCGATCTCGTCGGCCGCGCTCACCGGCGCCTGTGGCTGCGCCAGTGTCGGAACGGGCGTGGGCTCTGTGGCCACCGGAGCGTCGTCAAGGCAAGGAACACCCTTTGCAACAAGGAACGCCTGGACCTTTCCTCGGACCTGGGCGCCACTCTTACCGGGCACCTGGAAGAGGGCCACATTCCCGTCCTTCAGTTGGATCGTGATGTCGGCCTTGTCCTGGCTAGATTTTGCGGCCAGGGCCAGCACTCCGAAGGCCACCGCTTTGCCGGCCCGCGACTTCTTCATCGAGCCCGAGTCGAAGGAGACGCCGACCATATCTTCCCACCGAACAGCACCCTTTTTCGGGTGTAGGACGCCGATCCCGACTGCCTCATCAGAAAAGATCGGGTTTCCGCTTGCCTTCTTCGTGCCCGGCAGGCCGCCCAGATACTCAGATATTCCGAATGACACGTCCCTCATGGTTCCCCGCTTCTCCTTGCCGACGCCATCGGCCGAATGGTAGTCAAGGGCCGGCCGCGGCTGCCCAGGGGCTTCAATCTCCGCATCCTGGCCCGCACCCCGACCGTTTCAGGGGCACCCGAGCCGAGCTGGGGCGGAAGGGCAGTCATCTACTGAGGCGTGAGCCCGAGTATTTCTTCACAGCGGCCGCATCGAATGGACGGGGCGTCCCGTTCGAAGTCACGATTCGTGACATCGCCCAAGACTTTGAGGCCACAGACAGTGCCCTCAGCCTGCACGTCGTCCTCAATCGCCACACCGTGGGAGTTGATTAGCTGGTCCTCATGTCTTGCCACCAGTGAGCCTGTTAGCTCTTTGCTCGGTACCTGCCTCGTCTCGTCCCAAGCCTTGTAGATCGTGAGCGGTTGCCGAGCCGTGCCTGTAACACGACCCGTTCTCTGCGGAGAGGTCGTGACCCGTCGAGGCATGTCCGCAGAGATCGAGGCGTGCTACCTGCTCGTCTACATCCGTCGGAACCCACTACATCCACGTGTGCGGACACTGGCCACCCGGTGGCGCCCCAAGAGTCACGTTCGAAGAGTGACTTAACCAATCCCCCGGCGAGCCCCCCGTCCGATCGCCAATGGCACCATTCGTGCGGCTGGGCCGGCAGTCATCCGACGTAAGACAATCCAGTGAACTCACTGCTTTTGACCTGGCAGGCAGTCATCCGACGTAAGACAATCGCAGTGAACTCATTGCTTTTGAGCTAGCTTTGCCTCGCCGGCATGTTCCCGTGTCGAAGCGAGGAGAGGCGGTAGGTCGTAGATGAGACTCGAACACCTTGCTCGACGGTGGACAGCGTCAGGTTGTGCGATCCTGATGGTCGGTGCAGCATCGGTCGGCCTCGTCGTGGCGGCGCCGGCGCCTGAGGCGAGCGCCACCACACCGGCCCTCACGGCATCGCGCACCCACCTCGCCTTTCCCGGTGTCACGCTGGGAACCTATGCCGGTCCGACTGGCGTGACGCTGACCAACACCAGTTCCAGCAGCGACAAAGTGACCGGCTACCGCTTTTCGGGCGACGACGACTTCTTCTTCGACAGCGCACAAGACCAGTGCGCCCAGGTACTCGCACCGGGTGCCTCGTGCACGTTGGCGTTCGACTTCGCTCCAGGGGCCCTCGGGACACGGACCGAGACGGTCAACGTGCTCGATACCGCCCATTCCGGGCTGAGCATCTCGATGACCGGGCTCGGCGCCATCGGCTACTACGAGGTCACCTCCGCCGGCGACATCTTCACGGCGGGGGATGCGGGTTACTACGGCAATCTGTCGGGTACCCCGTTGAACAAACCGATTGTCGACCTCACCCCGACCGGAGATAACGGTGGGTACTGGTTGGTGGCCTCCGACGGCGGCATCTTCTCCTTCGGCGACGCGTGGTTCTTGGGCTCTACGGGCGCAATTGCCCTCAACCGGCCGATCGTGGGCATGGCGGCGGTTCCGGGTCGCGGCGGGTACTGGATGGTGGCCTCCGACGGCGGAATCTTCGCCTTCGGCAATGCGGCGTTCTACGGTTCCACCGGCGCCATGAATCTCAACAAGCCCATCGTGGGCATGGCGGCCACCCCCGATGAGCGTGGCTACTGGCTGGTGGCCTCCGACGGCGGGATCTTCGCCTTCGGGGACGCAGGGTTCTACGGCTCGACCGGCGCCTTGCACCTCAACAAGCCGATCGTGGGCATGGCGTCCACACCAGATGGCCGCGGCTACTGGCTGGTGGCTTCCGACGGCGGCGTCTTCGCCTTCGGGGACGCCGGGTTCTACGGCTCTACCGGCAACATCACTTTGAATCAGCCCATCGTGGGCATGGCGGCGATGCCCGACGGTGGCGGCTACTGGTTCACCGCAGCTGACGGCGGTCTCTTCAGTTTCGGGTCGGCGCCGTTCTATGGGAGTGGCACCGCACCCCATGTCGGAGTGGTGGTCGGCATGGCTACGGACGGTGACGCAACCTTTCAATCCGGTACTCACCGGCCGGCAGTTCGGGTCGCTCGACCGGATGGCCTGCGCTCCGGAGTCGCACCGGAAACTCCGCATTTCGCCGGATGGTAGTCCGGCGCCGGCCCGAACGCCGCACAGGGCGCCTTTCCGCCGGCAACACGTGTGCCAACAATCTGACGCCGTAGTGCCCCGAACGGCGCTACCGGTCAGTCAGATCCATCCCCATTTGGATCCAGCGCTACGCAGCCCATTCCATACGGAGCGCAGCCGGTGTACTAAAGGTTGCTAACGCCCCTCCGACACAGCGTTTGAGCTGGTAGTTTGTGACCTCGTATCGGCATGGGCCGTTGGGGGCCATGGATTGGCGACGCTGGCGGGGGACCGGTTCGCCTCTCCGCAGGTATTCGGTCCACATCGGCGTGGGCCTGTCTCGCACAACTATTGATGTACAGACACCAATGGTTGGACGGCCCAGGCCCAACCGGCTCATCTGATCGACGATGAGGACCGACGTGCTGGTCCCGGCCCCTCGGCCCGTGGAACGGAGAAACCCGGATCGGATGTTAGGAGTGATGGCTTTGAAGTACCGCACCTGCCGATCCAGTGTGCTCCGCCCAGGTGCTCGCCGACCTAACCGGCTGCGACTGAAGCTCCGCCAGAGCCTGCGTCGCCCTCCTGATCAGATCGGGATATCCCGCCTCCACGGCAGTTTGGTGGGCTGAACGGAACAGCTCCAAAGCGCGCTCGATCGTCGCCGTTTGCTCCTCGCTGCAGAAGCATGGCACCCCACCACAGCTCATTGCGGGCACCGTAAAAGCGAGCTCCAGCGCTCTGGCAGGACACGGCAGCAGTCGAGAAGTGGGCATCCGCCTCCTCGTATTGGCCCATCACGGTCGCCAGACCACCCAGATAGCGGCTGATTGGACCCTCCGAGGTGGCACCAGTTGCACAGAATTGGCTTGCATAGGGCAGGAGGAGGTCCCTAAGGACCGTCGCATGTTCGACGCTGCCGCACAGGACAGCCGCCTCGGCGAAGCCACACATGGCCGTGCACCAGAAGAGGTCAAGTGGGAAGTCAAATCCGGAGGCGATTGCCTTGTCGAGGACAACCAGACAGTCGTCGAACCGCTCTCCTTCGGCGTGGCAGACGGCCAACGCCGGCTGGATAAAGGCCATGTCCGGATTTTCGGCGGCATAGGCCTCCACAATGGCGATGCCGTCCGGAGCTATCCCCCGTTGCCAAAAGACATGGAACATCTGGCCGGCGTAGATCGTTGCCGCGTCGGGTTGGCCGCTCTCCTCGCCGAGCTCGAGTGCCGCTGCTGCCAGCTCTTCAGTTTCGTCGGTTGCTCCGGTGAGCATCGCCCGGTTGGCCCGATGGTAGGTGTGCACCCAGTGGATAGTGGGCTGATCGAGTCGATGGGCCAGCGTGCGGGCAAGTGCCAGGCAACGGTCGAGCTCGGTTATGTCCCCCGCATTGGCTGCGGCCTCGTGGCGGCAGACAGCGGCCCAGAATTGCAGCAGTGGGTCATCCAGTCGTAGGGCTCGACTGAGCGCAGCGTCGGTGCGCTGCAACGTCTCGGTCAGTTCGGAGGGGAGGCGGAGCGCATCGAATACACAATTGGATACCCGGGTCACCATGGCATCGTCACCGCAAGCTCGAGCCAGGGCCAGCGCTTCGTCGGCCAAGGCTCGCCGCCGAGTGAGTGACCCGCTATAGGTCAGCTCCTGGCAGAGGTTTGCCAATAGCAATGGCCGAGTCGCATGATCGGCCGGTAGACGTTCCAGGGCAAGCTCGAGCAACTGAACCTTCTTGCCGTCGACACTTCCCGCCACGCTGAAGAATCCACGATCGCAGGCCAGTGCAGCCCGGGCGACCTGCTCGACGTCGTCGCGCGCTGCAGCGTTTTGGGCAGCTTCCAAAAGTGTGGTGCGGTACTCGGCCCTGCCGGTCTGGGATTGTGCGCAACCCAGAGTGACCTTGATATCGGTGATTCGTGGCGCACCCGCGGCCGAGGAGGGCGTCCCCGGGTCGTTCGCAATACGCAACGCCGACTCCGCGAATTGCAGTGCCGCCTCAGGTGCGAATTCCGCCAGCGAAACCTCTGCCGCCCGCTGCAATGCAACCAATGCTCGCTCGGCACAAGCTGGCTGAGGAGCAAGCGACCAGTGGCGGGCCCGCTCGACAGCCCGCGCAAGTGGTCGGTCGGTGCATAGATCTTCAAGAGCCTCGGCCACTCGACCGTGAAGTATGGAGCGGCTCGCACCACCCAGCTCCGAATACAAGGTGCGCTGGATGAGGGCGTGGGCGAAGCGGTACGAACCTCCGGATTCATCGCTCTCACTGACCAGGCCGGCCTCGACACAGACAGTGAGTGACTGGAGGAGGTTCCCGGAGGTCAGCGATGTTGAGGCGCTCAGAACGTCCAGATCGAATTCACGTCCGATCACCGCGGCGACGGTAAGGATGTCAGCGGCTGGATCAGCGAGGTGGGCTACCCGTGCCAGTACCACCTCACGCACAGTTGACGGCAAGTCGAGGTCGTCCGGGTGAATGTCTGCGGATTCTTGTCCCGACGCCGTGGTGGCCATAGCCGTCGTTTCGAACACATGCCGGATCATCTGCCGGGTGAAGAATGGGTTCCCGTCGGTCTCTCGCCAGATCAGATGGGCCAGACGGCGCAGACCTTGGTCGAGACCGCGACCTGCCATTGCCGAGGTGAGGGCCTCTACACCCGCCAGGTTGAGCCCGACGAGCGGCACCCGCTCCACCTCGACGTAGCGGTGCAGTTCAGCCAGCGCCCGGATCACGTCGTGGGCCGGACGCTGGTCAGCGCTACGGCACGTGGCCAGCACGACCACCCGGGTCGCCCGGTTGGAGGCAACCAGATGTACCAGCAATTGCAAGCTTCCTTCGTCGGACCACTGCAGATCGTCGAGCGCGAGCACGACCGGCTGATCGGCAGAGAGGGCGGCCATCAGATCCACGACCGACGTGAATAGGCGGTACCGCTCCCCTTCGACGTTGGAGGCCCCGGCCAGGGCACCGTGCTCGGTAGTCTTGGGGTTGGTCAAGGCGGCCAACTCCGTTGCGCAAGCCGCAAGCTCGGGGGGCGGCTGGCTCAAGAACTCCTCCGGGGAAATTCCCCTGATCATCTCGGTAAACACCCGGAACGGCGCAGCCAGGTTCTCCTCGCTGTGGGCAAAGAGCGTGAGGACACCTCCCTCGAAAGCCTGACGGATCGCCTCGACCAGGACGGTTGTCTTGCCGATGCCGGGCTCCCCAGTGATCAGCACCACGCACGGGCCTTGTCCACTGGCTGCCGACTCGATTGCCGATGCCACCTTCGCCACCACTGAGACCACCTCATCGCCGACGAGTTCGGAGGTAGACCTAGCGTCGAGCGGTCGGGGCCGATGGATCGGATACCGTCGAGGGCCCGAGGCAACCGGAACCATGGCTCCGGTATCAGTCGTCTCGGCCCTCAGAAGGGTGCGTTCAAGCTCGACGAGCTCCTTGGAGGGCTCGGTTCCCGTCTCCTCGACGAGGAAGCTCCGATAGTCCTGATACCGCCGCCGCGCCTCGGCCGGCCGCCCGGACCCCATGAGAGCACGGATCAGGAGAGAGCGAGGGCGATCACGAAACGGGAAGCTGACGATCAGCAACTCCAGCTGGCCTATCGCTTCGGACCACTTCCCGCCACTGATCAAGAGATCGGCCAGGTCCTCGGTGGCCGTGGCCCGAGCCTCGGTCAACCGCCTCGCTTCGGCGATGGCCCATGGCTCATGGGCGAATTCGGCATAGGCGTCTCCCCGCCACAATGCCAGGGCCGCTCCCAGAGAGGTAATAGCCTCCTCGTCCGATGTGGCCCGCCGTGCTGCGGCCACGAGGTCTTCGAACTGCGTTACATCCGTCCGATCGGGACGAAGGAGGTAGCCCGGTGGGCTGGCCACCAGGACATCCTCACCCAGAATCCGCCGAAGGCGGCTGATCGATGTGCGCAGAGCACCCGGTGACAACTCGAGACAGTCCACGAGATAATCGGACGACAGCGAGGTATCCGCCCCCATGGCCAGCACGCTGACAAGTCGGCGCCGCGCCACACTGGCCAGGCGAACCGGTCTGCGGGCGGGGGTCTGCACCCGGAGGGGCCCGAGCAGATCGAATTCCATTTGTGCCCACCTCCACCCGGCTCGACAGGCCGCCCCAGTCACCCGCTCTTCCCTGACTCCAGACGCAGTATGCCAGAAGCGGGGTGCGGCTGTAACGGGGGGAGGCGCGGCTGTAACAAGGGTTTGTCAGGATCACAACAGTGGTCGGGGCACCCACCACCGGAGAGGCAATCACACCTTGGCCCGCTATCAAATGCCGGGCCACAACCAGGGAGGGCTAGATGGACAGAAGTCGGCGGGATGGTCGTATGCCACGGATTAGTGCTTTCGGGCGGTCGATGTCTCACGGATGCCGGCGAGGGAGCGCTTTCGAGAAGGGCAGGGCGCCTCGGTTTCGGTACACGGCCTCCGCCGTCATCTTGGTTCTGGTGGTTCTGGTAGCAGGCGTGGCCGTTTCTTCCGAAGCCCCGGCTAGCGCCTCACCCGGCCACCAGGCGCGCCAAGTTCCCCAGACCACCTACAAAGGCACGGGTGAATATCCGCCCTCGGGAGTCGCAGTTCAGACCGACGTCGACACCGCGACATGTGACGGGATGAAGATCGGGTCCAAGTGCGAACCAGGCTTTGCGCCCGAGGGCTTCGTGAACGTGGTGGTTGTGGGCGGCACCATCAGGAATGCTGGAGGTACCCGGGCCACCCCGGACATCTACAACGACTATTCCGATGTCGCCTTGTGGAGTTGTACCGGAAGCGGCACATGTACCTCACCCCTCGAGGCTCTGCTCCAAAAGGACGTCGGAGCCGGAAAGCTGGCCCTTATCAGCCAACCCAATAATTTCGGCTCTGGCTGTCCTTCGACCGACTATTCACTGACTCCAGCCTGTCCTCCTCCGACGACTGCGACTCCGCAGCGCTGTCGGAACTGGCACCGGAGCTGAAATGGCAGAACTCTCCGGCTGCCCTCTACCAACCTTGGTCGATCATCTACACGCCAACGTGTTCAAACTGCCAGGTTGCGCTCAATCGAGGACCAGACCCTGGGCCGGCCGGCAGCAAGGTCAGACTCGCCCGCGGGTGATCTGTCGGGACTCTTCCAGGTCGATCAGTACCTCGACCTTGTGTACACGTCGTCAGATTTCGTGCCGTTCGACACCCTGGTCTCGAAAGCGGGCACGAACGAGATGGTCTTCGACGGAAAAGTGGTGGGCAAGGCCACAGTCTCGCTCGGGACAGTCCGGCTTCATGGTGGCCGTGCTCAACCGGGCTGACCTGTCGTTGCACAGTTTCAACTACTTCACCACCAATGGGAACGCCAACCTTCAGGTAGACCTTTTCTCCCAGGCTCTGATGGGAGCGCTCCTGATGGAGGCGGCGTCGAACAATATTGGTCGCCATCCAAAGCTTCGGCAGGCCGGCCCCGATCCCCGCGGTGGATCTCTTGCACCTAACCGGTGCATGCGCATGGTCGGGGAATCAAGCTGCACGGGCGTGTCCTGACTGCTACCCGTACGACCCCGCTGTGGGCCAGGCTCGGCGAGGCGATCCATGCCATCGGGGGCACCATGGCAAAGTTCGATGCGCTCAACGACAACCTCACGCTTGTCACTTGTCAAGCCGTTCAACTGTTCTGGTGGCACCCCCATGAGGGATGCCTTAATCAACGCCATACCAACCGCAGGTGACGAGTACGGGCCGACGAATGTCTGCGGAGGCTACGCTTTTGTCGGCGGGGCCGGCGTACCGAACTCCTACGAGGTATTCGGGAACAAGGTCGAGCATGTGCCGGGGACTTTGCCCGAATGCATCAATCCGGCCGGCTCGCTCCGATGCCGATGCGGGTGCAGGGCGTGCTTGACCCGCGACCCGTCGACCGGCCTGTTCGAGCCCTTTTTGGCCAGCGCTCTTGCGGGTGGGACCGGTAGCACCAGCGGACTGGACACGTCCCTCTTCACCGAGGCCTATCCGGCGCCAGGAAAGCCGGCACCTCCTTCCCCACCTACACCGGCGGCAAAGAAACCGCCTTCAAGACTCTCGTCTACCATCAACTCACATGGGCGTGGTCGGGTCGACAGTCGAATCTCCGATCCTCCTACTGGCAGGACACCAATCCAGCGGACTGGCAGACCAATATCAACTACATGAAGAGCTTCGACTGCGCAAAAACAAAGTTGCCCGCATCAGATGATTGTGCAGCCATACAGAAGCAACTCATCACCGAGATGGAAGATGTCAAGAGCGTGTACGGGGTGTTCGAGTCTTCGGACAGCGTGCTCAACAAGGCACGTTGTGGGGTGAACTCAGTGGACGCAGAGACGACAGTTCTACACAATCTGCAAACCGAGCTGATCAAGAGACGCAGGCATCGACCCATTCTGGTTGATCGAGATTCTGAGCATTCTGTCAGCTGCGTTCGGAGCCGGTGCAGCCGTCGCTTCCTGTTTCGGACCCGCAGGCCCTGCAATAGGTGCCGGCCTCGGGGTGGTGAGCGCGGCCCTGGGAATAGCCAGCAGCATTGTGAGTGCCGACTCCGAATCTCCGGGTTCTTCCTTCGAGGGACGGATAAACACCACCGCTGACAATTTGACGACGAGCTTGGACAGCGCATTTTCGCGGTGTCCAATCCACGATTCTCACCGTCGGAGAGATGTTCACGACCAGCTTGGGCAAACTGAGTTTCATGGCCAAGCTCATTGCGGGCGAAGCATTCACCCACAGCTCGGCGGTCGACCTGGAAGACGCTTCCACCATTCAGCAGGCGATGGTCCAGACCATCTATAGCCAGCTTGTGCCGATCGTTTATGGCGTTGGAGTCGGCTATGACGCCACCAACCTGATGCCGTTCCCGGACGTGACGGTTGGGAATCCGTTGCTCGATGCAACTGCCCGGGGGATGCTGGCACGGTAGAGGTATGGACGAAGGGGCATTCGGGACCGCTGAACTGCCGACCTCGGGGCCGGTGCTCGACAGCCCCTACGATCCGTCTCCAAACGGCACACCTCCCGCTGCGACGCTGACGACGCTGCAACCCGAGGCGTCGTTCTTCTTGGCCCAGACCAAGGAAATGTCTGTGGAACCACGAGCTCGACTGACAATTCGTGGATCGGCTCCGCACTCTTCGGGCCGTCCGGACCAACAACACGCCACCTCCCCGGCGGTGGGAAGATACCGGATGCCGGATTCTCCTACCCGGATTCCTTGAGAACGGATTGACCAACTGTTACGTCAAGGACAACGGGAACGCGTTCAAGATTCCTTGCGGCGGTGGCACCGACGAGGCATGGCCCCAGTTCGGCACTGGGAGCTTCTGAAGATTTCCGGATTCGGAGGAACCATTGAGCTCGGTTTGTCGACGAGCTCAATGGTTCCTCCACATGAGCCGACCTGGGTCCCGTGTCTTGAGCGCATCGAGGGTGATCACAACGCCCGCCGACTGCACTTGGCGTTCGGCTATCTACCGGCCGTATAGGTACGAAGCAGTCATCACGACGCCGGGGCGTCAGGCGGCACAATCAACGAAAGCAGCCTGCCTTTCGTCGCCGGAACAGTCGGCTTGGCGAAGTGCGTCGTGACGATCGGTCCACGCCTGCAGCTAACCCAATAAGTCCATTCGATTCGGGTGGGAGAGTTCGAATCTCGCGGGTATTCGTGGCGAACACTTCAGCCTTTGGGGTGTCCGGCGGTCGACCTGCTCCCCCTCACTCGTATCGGGAGCACTAAAGCCCTTGTGGCCTCAAGCGGTCATTGCAACACCCGTCTGATTGGCGAACGATGAGTTCACCGATCAGGAGGTGTCGATGGCGAGGTTCTCGGAAGAGGAACGGAAGACGATCTGGGAAATGCGGGAGGCGGCGCCCGTCAAACGCATTGCCAGCGTCTGACAACGCCATCGTCATGCGGAAGTTCATGCGCCGACCGCGGAGGGACCGGCGCAGCTCGTGAACGGTCCGGCTGCGGCTGTCGTTGGTGAACGGAGAGATCTCGAGCCTGGCTGGGTCTGTCGATCCGGGCCATCGCCGCAGGATTAGAGCGGTCACCGTCGACCGTCTGTCGTGAGGTGAATGCCAACGGGGGCCGGCGGAAGTATCGGGCCCTCGTGGCCGACAAGGGAGCGATGAGGAGGGCCCTGCGTCCAAGCGGACCAAGATCGCCCAGTGCCGAAGGCTGCGTTCGACGGTGGAACGAAAGCTGGAGGCCTTGTGGTCCCCAGCGATCCGCTTCGTCGTTGGCTGAGACCTACCCCGACCACCCGGAATGCAGGTGTCCCACGAGTCCATCTATCAATCTCTTTTCGTCCAGGGGCGTGGTGCGCTACGAAAAGAGCTGCATACGTGCCTCGAACGGGCAGAGCCATGCGGAAGGCAGGTCTCCACGCAGGGCGGGGTCGGCCGTCAGTGCGCAACATGGTGATGATTCCGAGCGGCCGGCTGAAGTTGGAGGACCGGGGTCCCCGGCCACTGGGAAGGCGATCTCATCTTCGGCCGCAAGATGACCGCCATCGGCACCCTGGTCGAGCGGCACAGCCGCTACGTAATCCTCCTGAAGCTCCCCAACGGCCATGCGGGCCGAGTCGGTCAGGAAGGCCATGACCAAGCGGATACTGACTCTTCCTGCCCAACTCCGTCGGTCCGTCACCTGGGATCAGGGCAAGGAGATGGCCGAGCACGTCCAGTTCACGGTCGACACCGGTGTACAGTCTACTCTGCGATCCGAAGAGCCCGTGGCAGCGAGGAAGCAATGAGAACACCAACGGACTACCTGCGTCGTACTTGCCCAAGTCGGCCGACCTCTCGCAGTGCTCACAACGGGAACTCGATGCCATCACCCGCTCACTCAACACCCGCCCTCGACAGACGCTCGACTGGATGACGCCATCAAAGGCGTTCGCCGACGCAGTTGCGTTGACCGCTTGAGGACACACTCAAACGGGGACACTTGACTGTCGACGCCCTCTAACATATGCGCGGGGCGGTTCCACGTTCGACCCACTTGGCGTGGTTGACGTTCAGAAGGGCTCGGGGGTTGATGTCCCCCCGAGTGGTGTAGTTCCCGGGGTCCACCACTTTGAGGTGGCCACCGGTTGATCTTCGGTTGAAACGACAAGCTCAACCAAGGAGACACCCAGTGACCATCACCAATACTGACCTGAACGAACTGCTCGACGCTGTCCGCGCCGGCGGAGACATCGACGTCGTGCGCCGAGGCGTGGAGCTCATGCTCCAGGCCCTGATCGACGCCGAGGCCACCGCTCAGATCGGGGCCGAGCGGTTCGAGCGGTCGAGATCCCGGACCACCCAGCGCAACGGAACCCGGGACCGGCTGCTGTCGACCAAGGCCGGGGACGTGGACCTGAAGATCCCCAAGCTCCGCCAGGGCAGTTTCTTCCCCGCCATTCTCGAGCGCCGCCGGCGGATCGACCGGGCCCTGTTCGCCGTGGTCATGGAGGCCTACGTGCACGGGGTCTCGACCAGGAAGGTAGACGACCTGGTGGCCGCCCTCGGCCTCGAGTCCGGGATCTCCCAGTCCGAGGTCAACCGGATCTGTGGCGAGCTCGACGAGCAGCTCGGAGCGTTCCGGGCCCGGTCACTGGCCCATGTGGAGTTCCCCTACGTGTTCCTGGACGCCACCTACCTGAAGGGCCGGGTCGACCACCAGGTCGTCTCTCGAGCTGTGGTGGTGGCGACAGGCGTATCGATGGATGGGAACCGAGAGGTACTGGGCTGTGCCGTCGGCCACTCCGAGGACGGAGCATTCTGGACCGAGTTCCTCCGCTCGCTGCGGGCCAGGGGGCTCAAGGGGGTGCGCCCGGTCATCTCTGACCAGCACCTGGGGCTCAAGAAGGCCATCGAGGCGGTGATGGTGGGATCGGCCTGCTGCGGTCCACTTCATGCGCAACGTGCTCTCCCGGGTGAATCGGAACAACACCCACATGGTCATCGCCGCCATCCAGACCATCTTCGCCCAGCCCGACGCCGCCTCGGTGAGAGAGCAGTTCGACCGGATCGTCTCGACGCTCGAGAGCCAGTTCCCTGATGTGGCCACCATGCTCACCGACGCCAAGGAGGACCTCCTGGCCTTCTCGGCCTTCCCCGAGGCCCACTGGCGGAAGGTCTGGTCCTCCAACCCGCTGGAACGCCTCCACCGGGAGATCAAGCGCCGCACCGACGTGGTCGGGGTGTTCCCCAGCGACCAAGCGGTCGAGCGCCTGGTCACCGCCGTGGTGGTCGAGACCCACGACGAGTGGCAGGTGGCCGAACGCCGCTACCTGTCGGAGACCTCGATGGCCCAGCTTCGCCGGGACGAGAAAGCGGCCATCGCCGAGGCCCCCGAAAGCAGGCCGCTCGGCGGCTGAGGCATTAGCCTTCGGGGTGGCCACCGTCCTCCCCGAGGTCGACGTCGAGAAGGTCAGGCGGTGCTGCCGCGACCCGGTTCCCGCCAACTTCGCCGACGAGGTCCGCCTCGAGGTGACCACACGGGGAAAGACCATCTCCATCCACGAGTGCCGTCCCATCTGGAAGGGTGCGCCCGGCGAGTGGACGAAGATGGCCATCGCCCAGATCCGCTACCAAGGTGACGCCACCTGGACCCTCTACTTCGGCGACCGCTATGGCAAGTGGACGGATGTACTTCGACCTCGACGCCAACCAACACATCGACGTGATCCTCGACCAACTCGGGATGGACCCCACGGCCGTGTTCTGGGGCTGACCAGCGCAACGTGAACAGCGACATGGGCGCCTACCATCACGTCAGACCGAAGATCACTTCTCCACCACTCGGCGGGACGTCAGGCCCTCAAACAGGGACACTTGACTGTCGACGCCCTCACTAACACATGCGCAGGGGCGGTTCCACATTCGACCCGCTTGGCGTGGTTGACGTTCAGAAGGGCTCGGGGCGGTACAGATACCGCCAGGCCCCCAAATGCCGGAACAGCCACCGGCACTCGGATGCGGCTGGCGTGGCCGCACCCGAGATGCCAGGCGGCACCAGGGCTATTCGGTACGGTGATTCTTCTGGATGCCTCGATCGCGCTTCTTCGGGCCTGACCTGGCTGTTTGGGGCCAGTGGCGAGCCCTGGAGGATGGGGGAGTCAAGTCCTTCGACGTCAGGTATAGGAATAACGTGCCCATGCACTCCTGTTCAACACCGGGATCAGCCCGAAGCAGCCATCGCCCAACCTGTGCGACGCTTGCCAAAAAAGAGAGGGGCCCGGCGACACAACACATCAGTGGTGGATGAGTGGCAACGCCACAAGGTCGGCGCCCACACTTCACTCCGGTCATACGTTGAGCCACCGTCAGAGGCTTGAAAGCGGTGAAGCGGACCTTTCGGTCGCCCAGTGGACGCCGGACACGAACTCCTAAATCCGGCTCCACCACCTTGTTTCGATCATTTGCAACCGCGCAGGCAAGCAGCGCCTTCCTACTACAGCGGTGGGGCCCCGTACGGGGTCACGGCATAGAGGTTTCCGTTGGAGTTGCCCACATAGACCGCACCGTCCACGACCACGGGTGCCGTCGTAATAGGACCACTCGTGTCAAAGCCTTCTCCGGTCTGTCCATAGGTGCGGGCAGCATCAAATTTGCCGTCCGCACAGGTAATGAAGACGGCCTTCAATACGGTAGCGATCCCCATGACCGGCGACCCATAGCGCAGGGTCGAGCTGACCTTGCCGCTGCTCGCCTTGAGAGCCGTCAACCATCCATTGGAAGAGCCGACAAATATCAAACTATTGGCGACGTAGTACGCCGGAGTGGCGGTGATCGGGCTCCCGATGGAATGCGCCCAAAGTTGGTCACCGGTGGACTCGGAGAGGGCGTAGACGGTTCCGTTGGCGGATCCAACGTAGACAGATCCGCCGATTTCCATGGGGGACACGCTCACGGCTCCACCGGCCGTGAAGCTCCACACGGTGGACCCAGAGCTGGTCGAAAGGGCCGTAACCACACCGCTGCTCTCGCCCACCATCACGAGTCCGGATGCCGTATCGATGGTTGCCGCCGAGGTCACCGGGCTGCTCAGGGTCTTTGACCACGTGGTGGCACCTGAGGCTTCGACCAGGGCCGTGACCGAGCCGTCCGTACCGGCATTTGAGGAGACATAGATCTCACCGGCACCGAAGGTGGGAGCGTTGGGGACGCCACCGACGCTGGTCGACCAGTGGAGAGCTCCCGCCGTCGTCAAGGCGTCAACCGTGCCATCGGCCGTGCTGATCATGACCAACCCATTGGTCGGGTCTACCGTCGGAGCTCCATCGATGGCTTTCCCTGACGGGTCCTGCCAGGTCCACAGGACCACTCCGTTGTGGGCATCGACGGCCAGGAGCTGCCCGGAGGTGTCACCGACATAGACGACTCCGTCGGCGACGGCCGCGGACGTGGTGATGGCCGATCCAAGTAATTGAATCCCAGGCCGGTCGGACATCGCCTTGGCCGACAAAGAAGATGTTGCTGTAGCTGGCATCGTCGGGTTCGTAGCCGTTGTGGCCCTGGGCATTGCCCGGGTCGTCCCACGAATTGGTGATGTAGATCGGTGCTGCAGCTTCCCCCTTGGAGGTGGCTCCGGTGGCCAGAAGAGACGTGAGACCGAAATCGGCGTATGCAGGCAAGGTGACACTGTCGCTGAAGCCCCCGGTTTCACCCGCTTTTGTAGATGTCAGCTTGACGCCCCTGAGGCTGATCGCCACAGACTCTCCGTCGGTGAAGCCGCTGCCGATGAGGGCGACCGCCCCTCCGGCTGCGACATTGTATTGCGAGGCTTCCAGCTGCGGGCCCGTCGTTGATTTCTGTGCGGAAAACTCCAGCTGGTCTGATCCGGTACTCGCTTGGCCCCCGCTCGAATGCGCCGTGACGGTCACCAGGTAGCTGCCACCAGATGTCGGAACCGGCAGGTCGATGGACCAATCCGTCGTGGCCCCACCGGGGGTCACCAACGTTGCCGGATTGGCGAACGGGCCTGTCCGCCACTGTCCGGTTGCTCCGTCCCACCAGGTTCCTCCGATCCCACCCGACTCGATGGAGAGATCGACCGAGCTGACGCCCACCGGATCGGAGGCGGACCCGGAGATGATCTCACTGCCGTTGGGGTTGGTCACCGAGGCGTCGTAAGAGGGCGAGGTGATCGAGGCGGTCGGAAGGGTGGCGTCGTTACCACCGCCGACGGCGAAGTCGTAGAGGAGCCCGTCCGAGGAGGCGATCAGCACATCCCCGTCGCTCACGGCCGGGGAGGACACGATGTAGCCCCCGGTCTGGTAGTTGTACAGCGAGTCGCCGTTGGCGATGTTCAGAGCGTGGACGGCACCGCTCAGGTCGGCGCAGATCACCGCGGCCTGGGTCTTGCCCACGATGGCCACCGACGACAGCACCTCGGTGCCCGAGGGATCCTGGTAGTTCCATCGGAGCTTTCCATTCACGGCGTTGAGATCGATCACGCCGCTGTGATAGCCGAAGACCAGATTGGTCCCGTCGAGGGCCGGCGTGGACCGGCCGGTGGCGCTGGTGGTGAGCGGTGGGCGCGGGTTGAAGGTGTAGCTCCAGATTTTGGCGCCGGTGGTCAGGTTGAGAGCGAATATCTGCCCGAACTTGGTTGGCACATAGGCCACACCGTCAGCGAACCCATTGACCCCGGGGGCGGAGATGTCGGCGCCGGCGGCAATGTCGTAGTCACCGATGCCAGGGCCCTGGAACCGCCACACCAACTTCCCGGTCAGGGCGTTGACCGCGTACTCGGACTGGTCGGGGTCCGAGGTGCCGTCCAACACCAGCGGTGTCCCCTTCTTGTCCACCCCGTAGGCGATGGGGGACCAGGGACCATTGGGTGGTGTGTGATAGTCGCTGAAGCTCCACTCCACCGAGCAATTACTCGCATCGATGCCCATCATGGGACCTGACGTATAACCGTTGTCCAGGTTCGACACGTAGATCGACGGTTTTCCACCCGGCGGGGTGGCCGCGGTGAAGCTCGAATAGAACTCGTGCGAGGTCACCAGGGAGCACTCGGTGGCTCCGGTGGTGAGATTGAACTTGTAAAGCTTGGCCGGGGTCTCTGTCGCTATCCACAGGGCCCCGTCGCTCACCACCGGTGAGGCGATGATGTTCCCACCCAGCGGTCGGCCCCAGACCAGTTGCGCAGTCCCGGCCTTGAAGGCCAGGACATAACCGGCGTCGGTCCCGATATAGGTCATCATCCCCAGGGTGGTGTCAGAGACAACCGGTGACGCCAGGGCCGGACCGTACATGCTCGCCGCCCAGCGGACCCCGAGTGATCCCACGTTCGAGATATTGAGCGAGCTGTTGCTGGCGTATCCGCTGAGGCTGTTGTCTCCGTGCAGTTCGACCCAGTTATAAGCGGAACTGTTGGGAGGTCCGGCACCGGATTGCGTCTCGGTGGCATGCGAGCTGGCGTTCGCTGGGCCCACTCCCGCCAGGACGCCCAGACAAAGGATGGGGACCAGAACGACGGCCACTATCCCGATCCTCCGCCTGCCGTTCCGTATCGCAACGCGATTTCTCCGTTGAGAACCCGCCACGTCCCACCCCCTCCGCTCGCCGCACATGCTTCCGCCAGGCCATCCTCACAGACGATCGAGTGGTGGACAACCCCAAATTTGATGGCTATGCAGAGCAACAAACGCACATTCATCGGGCCCTGTCGCCACCAGGAGGCAGGGGACCTACGGCCGACCGCGGCGTCGACGGCCGACGCCTCCTCCTTGGGGCGGTGGGAATAGTACGGATGTTCGTGTTTGGGTCCGGGTGCCTTTGGTAAGAGACGGGGACAGTCGTCGACCGCTGCGTGAGGTGCGTGCAGCGGCGTAGGCAGGTTCGGCGATTCCGAGAAGGGGTTCTGGGCATGACAGTCACGAACGGCACCATCCAATGCGACACCTACGGGTGCCGATCCGCGGGCCTGGTCAATCTCCCGAGCGGGAGCGTGCAGCCAGACCGGATCACCCCCTATGACGTCCGTGGCTGGTTCGCTATGGAGGGTTGGGTCGTGACGATTGGCCTCGGAGGCACTGAAGGCCTGGTGGATCACTGTCCTCTCCACAATCGAGCGGGCGTGGTTGGGCTCAAGGTACCGGCCTGAGGGTCTAAACACCGAGGTCATAGCCGAGGTGGATGCGCTCCTCGAGCACCTGGCCGCGGATGTGGCTGCAAACGCATATCCGAGGGACGGGGAGGCTCAGGGGACGGTGCCGGTGCTTCGGAAGTTGGGTATAGGGAGTGGATGCCCATGCACACCCGCTCCCACGCCGGGGCGAACCCGCAGGATCCACAACCCACCTGTGCGGCGTGCCTGTATGCAGGCCTGGTCACTCGATGCGACCGAGCAGCACCAGTCCCAACACTGCACATCCAGGAGGATCACCCCGTCGGCGACCGCCGAGCCGCCTGAGGGCGATGGCCACCGACCCTCGGATGCGGCTGGCGTAGCCGCATCCGAGTTGCCGGATGGCTCGACGACTCTTCGGAGCCGTGACCGTTCTGGATGACCAGACCGTCAACTACGACTCCGACCTGGCTGTTTGACTCCGAAGATGGCCGATCCTCAGGGAAAGGAGTCAGACGGTCCGATGTGGGGTAGAGCACTCACATGCCGATGCACTCCTGCTCCAGCACCGGGACGAAGCCGCAAGAGGCCTGGGCGGCATGTGGCGCTTGCCTGCATGCAGGGCTCGTCAGCCAACGCACCAGACCTGCACCACTCCCACTGCTGTTCAGCCGGGCGAGTCAAAACGTCGATGACTGGGGGGTAGCTTGCTGGCCGTACCCTTGTCCTTGATGAATACGCCAGGGCCTCGTTGGCGCCCGTCTCGGCCAGACCGCGCATGGGCCAGAGCCCGGTAGCTGGTTCGTTTCGGCTGCGACCAGTTCAGTCGCCGGGGCGAGGGTGCTCCGGGTAGTGGTGTTCCGGGTACTGGTGTTCCGGCGCCACCGGGAACCCGGCGCGGCGCTCTGATTCGGGCCTTCCCTTGAAGCCCAGGAGGCGGAGCACGAACATTCCGAACCTGTTGGGCGGCTTGGCCAGTTCCTTGGCCGTGGCCTCAGCTTCGTGACCATCGGTCACGTGGTAGTTGCGGCCCGTGTAGCCACGGTTGAATTTCCTGTAGGGCTGGAAGGGTGGGGCCATCGCCCTTCAGATCCTACGTGGAACCTGACTTTCGAGTTGGTCCACCACGTGCCGCTTCGCTTTGGAAAGGAGCTCTGCCGCTGGGCCTGCGCAGTCGACTCCACCGGTGGCTCAACGAAGGATCTCCACCAACAGGACCCAGGCGTTCACCGAGGCGGCCACAAAGGCCAGCACCGTTCCGAAGAGCAGCCAGTACAGACCGCCTCCGGCGCCGGCACACAAGCTGATGCCTCCGCCCAGCAGGGTCAGGGGCGGAATCAGGAGGAGCGGCAACGATCCGATCGTCCAACTCAGCGGATCGCCAGGTCGCCTCTTGCGTACGCTTACCCACAGAGCCTGGACCAACGCCAGAGTTGCCACCACGATGACCTCCCAGGCGAAGGCCTGCCTACTCTGGGCCGGGGCCAGTCCGAAGCTGCACACCACCAGAACCGTGAGCAGAATACCGAGAGTGGCGGCGGCTCTTCCGGGAAGGTGGGGGAACTTGAGTATCTCGTCGAGGTTGATCGAGACCGTCACGAACAAGAGTCCGAGGAGCGCTGCCGACGCGCCCACGGCCGCTATGAAGAAGTCGTGCCAATCGGCAGCTACGTACGACGACATCTCTCGATCTCTCTCACCTACGGCCAGGTCACCCCGGGAGTGCACTCGCCGCGCCAGGCGTGGCGGACCGGATGTTCTCGCTATCGGTGACTCAGGACGAGCATGCAGCAGCCGTCCACCGGCCAGACATAGCAGCAGTCCATGCACTCGCGACTGATTCCGTCGTCCGACGGTCCATCCAGCAGCTTGGCGTTGTCAAGAGAACCACAAAATGGGCATACAACAACCCTGGTCCGGAAATCTCGCACTCACAGCATCCCGACTGCCCCTCATGAACGCCACCATCCCGACAGGCGACGATGCATCAAAGTACGCCGAACGGCCGGCGATAGCAACCAATTTTTGTGTGACGAATCGAAATCGTGAGACTGACCAAAGAGGCCACGCTGAGCGAGTGCGCCCGGCCGGTTCTCCATACCAGACCAGCCCCGACCGTTCAAGAAGGGAGCACGGCGCCGGTCATCGACGGGACCGACAGGAGACCACGGTGGAGCGGGGTCCGAGGTGCCCGAGCTGCTCCTACCGCCTCACTCGACGACCAGCCCGGCTCCTCAGCGGGCCGCCAGGGCCGCCCGACTTCGCCTACTCTTGGCATCGAACAGGCGAGGGGAGCCGGCATGGCGATCGAACTGGCGCACCGGTATACGGATATCAGTGCCAAGGCCTACGAGCATCCCGCCGATCGGGCCGCCACCTCAGCCCTGCACTCGGTGCCGCTCCTGGACAAGGTCATCAAACGGTTGACCGACCTCGGGCACGAACGACGGCTGCGCCAGATCGTGATGGGGAACGCCGTGCGCGTCGGCCCCGAGCAGATTCCCGACCTGTGGACCGACTACGTCCACTGCGGATCGGTCCTCGATCTCCCCACCACTCCGGACCTCTACGTGACGAACGACCCGGTGGTCAACGCCATGACCATCGGAGCGAAGACCCCCATCGTCATCGTCAAGTCCTCCCTCATCGGCTCCTACGACACCAACGAGACCGCCACTGTTCTGGCCCATGAACTCGGCCACGTCCTCTCCGAGCACTACTACTACACGACAGCCCTGATACTCCTGAGACAGTTCATCGAAGGTGCGCTGCCCCGGTCCCTCCTCTTGGGCCTCCCGGTCCGCGGGATGTACTTGGCGCTCCTCGAGTGGGCCCGTGCCGCCGAGCTCTCGGCGGACCGAGCCGCCGCACTGGTGATGGCCGATCCTCTCGAGCCCTGTCGGGTGCTCATGCGCATCGCCGGTGGAGCCCTGCCGGGCATGAACTTCGATGCCTTCCTCAAGCAGGCCGCCGAGTACGACAGCGAGGACGATCTCTTCTCCCGTCACTCCCGCTTTTGGGTGGAACTGAGCCTCACCCATCCCATCGCCGTGCGACGGGTCAAGGAGATGATCGAGTGGGTGCAGTCGGGGGAGTACGACCGGATCGTGGACGGGAGTTATCCCCGGCGCGGCCAGGAGCCCCCTCCTTCGGTCGAGTTCGACGCCGCCGTGGCGCACTACCGCGAGCGGTTTTCACGCTTTCTGGACCGGACGGCGGGAAACGTGGAAGACCTCGGCAAGAAGTTCAGTGACTGGCTCAGCAAGCCCGCCCCCAACGGGTCCGACCCGGACCCCGACGACGATGAGGCTCCGCCGGCACCAATCCGCTTACACGGACGGGTCGGCCAGCGGCACCACGCCGAACTGCTCCCGCACCTGCTCGAGGGGGAGTTCCACCAGGGCCAGATGGTCCACTTGGCTCAAGTCGGTCCGGCACTGGGACCCTCGTTCCAGACCCTCGCCGAGCAGGGCCGGCGCCCCGTCCCGCTTCAAGGTGGCCACCTTGGCCCGGATATCGCCGTGGGTGAGGACCCCGGTCTCGTGGATCGACATGCTGATGAGGAATTCGAGCCAGTTCCGGCGGCTGTCGTTGGCCGCCCACAAAAAGCCGGACCGGGCGATCTCCCCGGGGGCAGTGGGCTCGTAGCCGGTGATCACATGGTTCATGTCGTGGTTCACGTAGTGGGCGGGCAGGTGGATGTCGTCGCCAGGCAGGGTGATGTTGTTGCGGCGGTAGAACTCGATGTAGGCGTGGCCCAACGACCCCTCGGGTAGGTCGTGGAGGGCCCGTAGGCGGTTGGCCAGTTCGTGATCGGGCTGGTCCAGGCGGAGATAGTGATCCCGTAGGGACACCTCCGAAATCTCGGGCAGGATCCCCCCGTAAAACCGCTCCAGGTCCTTCGACGTCTCGTCGGCACCGGTCTCGAGCGCCTCCCGGACCGTCGCCACCTCGATCTCACTGACCCCCAACGCCTCCACGTACTCCTCGACCCTGCGGACCTGTGGCACGGACTGAGGGTGCCGGCACAGCTCCAGGGCCATCAGGAGCTCGCAGAAGCGCAGCTGGGCCTCCGGTCGCTCCAACTCCCGGGCCGTCTCGACGGGACCGAGAGGAGTGACGTCATCCAGGGCGTCATCCCGCTTCCACAGGTTGGTGGCAATCGACCGCAGCACCGCCAGCTGCTCATCGGTCGGGCCGCCGGCGACGTCGATGCCACCGATGAGCCCGGCCAGGACCGGTTCGACCTCCGCCTCTGTAACCGCGATCGCTACCCCCACGACAACTCCCCTCGCTCTCCTGAGCGGCAGCCCGATCAGGTGACGAGATTCTAGGGTGGCCCGCCGGCGCTCCCGTTGGATCGGACCGCCGGGCATGGACGAGTGCCGGCCCGGTGGGACTGTCAACCCGGCACCGGTTCCACCGATGCACGGATGGATCTGGGAGACTCGATCGGTGGAGGTCAGCACCGGAACGAGCGCCAACCCAGGCGGTGCTTCGGACGCTGAGGACACCACCCCGGGTGTCGAGCGTCTGCTGGCCCTCTCTGACGGAGTGGTGGCCATCGCCCTCACCCTGTTGGTCCTCCAGCTGGTGGTCCCTCCCATTGCCGGCGTGAGCCGCGCCGACTCCCGGTCGTGGCACTACCTCTGGAAGCAGCTGAGCACCACGGGAGGCGACCAGTTCACCGCCTATATCGTCTCCTTCTACGTCATCGCCCAGTTCTGGCTCACCCACCACCGGGTGTTCCGTTCCATCGAGGGCCACGTCGAGGGCCTGGCCTGGTGGAACTTCGGCTTCCTGTTCACCATCACCCTCATGCCGTTCACCAGTGACCTGTTGGGTCGCTTCGGCCAGAACCCGTTGGCCATCGACATCTTCGCCTTCAACCTGGTCCTGGCCACTGCCGCCACCCAGGGCGTGCGGTTATTCGCCCAGAGCCACCACCTCCAGAGCGCCGACGTCACCGAACGCGACGTGCGCATGGGCTACTTCCGATCCACGTGGTTGCTGGTGGTGGTGTGCCTGGCCGCCACCGTGGCTTGGTACGACACCGGCCTGGCCCTCTACTGCTGGCTACTCCTCATCCCCTCCAACCACTTGGCCAAGGCCTTCGTCAACCGCTTCCCCGGCCGCCCGGGCTCAGACGATCAACCCGCGGCTCCTGCCGTGAACAAAGAGATCGGCTGAGCTGGCCAGGTCGGCCTGGACCGCGCTCTGGGTCTCGAGCAGCTCGTCGGCCCACAGCAGCTGCAAGGTCTTGCGCAGACCGTCGGCCCGGCGCTCCGACCGGGCTTGGTCAAAGGCCCTCTGGAGCACGTCGCCCACGGTCTGCTCTTGGAGCGGGGGAGGGTCGAGCGTCCTGACGCCGGTCGGTCAGGAGCTCGGCGAACTCCTGGTACCAGCGATGGCTGGAGGCGAACGAGTCCCGCAGGACCGCGCCGGCGATGCTCACCGACTCCAGTTCGGGCTGACCCGGCGCCGGTGGGAACCTGGGCAGCTCGGAGAGGGTGAAGGCCGCCAGCCGGATCCGGTTCGATCCGGTGACCAACTTGGCCACCGTATCGACCTGCACCACCTTGGCTCCCCGCTCGCCCAGGAACTGACGGAAGGCGTCGTCCAGGCGCAGGTAGGCCCGATGGGAGGCCCGCTGGCTGGGTTGGCAGTCGAACTCCCGGTTGGTGATGGTGAGCCGGTCCACGGCGTCGGTCAGGTAGCCGGAGTTGGCGGCGAAGGCATCGGACAGGGCCCGACCGAGGGCCGCGGTGGCTCCCCGGGGCCAGAACAACAGGCCCACCACGATGCTCACTCCGCACCCGATGGCCACATCCTCGATCCGGGTCAGACCGACCTTCCATCCGGTCGGGTCGATGATGTTGAACAGGATGACCACCACGACCGTGAAGCCGGCCTGCCCGGCGGCGAAGGAGATCATCGACGGCGCCATGCCTGAGACCAGCACCGCCACGGGCAGCAGTCCCCACAGCACCACCGAGTGCCCCCCTATCCCGATCATGAGGGCCGACCCCACCACAAAGCCCACCGTGGTGCCGGCGATGGCCCGCAGGGCCGTGGCCCCCGTACCCAGCGCATTGGAGCGCAGTACCGACAGCGTCCCGAGCACCACCCAGAAGCCATGCTCGACGTCGGTCACCTCCACCACCGCCACCGCCAGGGCCAACCCCATGGCTCCACGGATGGCGTTGCGGAACCAGACCGAATGGAACGAGAGGTGGGAGAGGACCCGGCTCCAGGAACTGGCGGGAGGCGGGCTCACCGACCGCTCCCAACCGCCGGTCCCCGACAACCTGCGCCCCTGCGCCCTCCAGCGTGGCGTCGGCCACCATCTCGGTGGCCGTCCCGAGCGCCCGGGCCCGGAAGCTCGGGTCCAGAGCCGAGACGATGCGACGCCGGTGCGCGTGACCGGCCGATCCTGAATCATCCCCGGCCGGCCGGGCGACCTGGTCAAGGTCGAAGTTCGGATCGATCAACGTCGCCACCTCGGCATCGAGGTCGGCCACGATGAGCTGGTCCAACTCCTGGGTGGAGTGCTGGAGGGCTTCAATCATGGCTGGATCATCGACAGGATGGGCGTTGATGTCGGCGATGAGGTCGGCGGTCCGACGGAGCGTCTCGGCCACACTCCCGATCACCCTTCGCACGATCGGCGCCTGGAGTCCCGTGGTCTGATCCTGCGGCGAGAGGGCGTTCTCGGCCACCCATTCGACCCGGCCCACCAGCTTGGCCAGCGCCACCGCTCGTGCTGCTGCTCCCGTGGGTGGGTACGGGGTTGCGGCGAACTGACTCCTCAACTGGGTGAGCTCGGACGCCACCTTCTCGTGAGCGGAGGGGTCCACCCGACCGTCGGCGTGGGCCTGAACCAGATCGGCCAGTGAGGACACCGTGGCCGACAGCCGGCGCCGCAGGTTGTCGTGCCATGGCGTGGGCCAGATGAGCATGCAGGCGGGCAGGCACAGCGCACCGGCCAGCGCCCATCCGAGCAGTCGAGGACCGATAGCCGAGGACGGTTGGGCCACCGCCACCGGAAGCACGAACAGCAACGAGGCCGCGGTCGATGCCGTGGCGGCCTGGGGTGAGACGATGCCGGCGAAGAGCACCACGAATCCCACCACCGCCATGGCCACCACCGACAACGCCTTGTTGGTCGACACCGCCGTGCCCAGGGCGATGAAGGCCGCTCCGGTCACGAAGAGGATGGCGTAGGAGCTGAAGCGGGTCCGCGGTCGTCCGGCAAAGTCGACCATCAAGAGCAGGGCGAAGGAGCCGAACGCCGCGAACAGGCTTAGCTGGGCGTTGGAGGAGGCCAGGTGGGCGATGCCGAACACCAATGGAACGAACACCGCGGCCCGCACCGAACGCTTGACCGCCAGGAGATCGGGGTCCTTGGCTCGGAACCACGCGGTCACCCCCGACCAGCCGATCTCACGCCGGGATGCGGTCACCGCGGTGGCCTCTGCCGTAGGACCCTGGTCGGTCGTGGTCGAGTGAGCAGGCCGCGGAGACTCGGGCATGGTCCCACCGAAGTTACTCTGTCGGTCGCCGGCCGGTCCCTATCTATGGCCACCTTTATCTGAGTCCGCCTTTGGCCCGCCAACTCCCGCCCGACACCCGAAGCCGGCGGTACCCGGCGAGACCACCCGGCGCCTGAGAGGATGTCCCCATGCGCCGGTGGCGGATCTGGACCGTACTCCTGCTGTGCCTGCTCGGCGGGGGTGGGATGCTCTCGGCCTGCGGAGGATCCAGCGCCGCTCCACCGATCACCCCACCCCGACCGGTCGTGGTCACCACCGGCACCGGACCGGCCACCCGATGGGACTGCGCCCTCAATGTTTCGACCGACGCCTTCACCGGGGCCTTCGCCACCGCTTCGGAGATCGGCTGGGAGGGCAATCAGCAAGGTGTGGTCACCTGCCTGGGAGGGACGTTCCTGGTGCAGGACGGGATGTACCGCGACTATGGCTTCGGCATCTACAACGGGTCGCCAACGACCTGGGCCGACGAGGACGGGTACCTCCCGGCTCAGGTCACCACCTTCCAACGCACCGGTGCCACCATTTCGATCACCGAGTTCGCCGACCGGGTGGTGTTCGGCGGTCGGGCCTACGTGGCCGTCTACAGCCGGGTGACCGTCACGAATCCGACGGGACATGTCGTGTCGGAGAACCCCGAGCCGTCGTCGGGCATGGTGGCCCTCTCCACCGCCCCGGACGACGTCGGGCCCCACACCACGGTGTCTCACGACTACGTGGTGGCCGCCGACCGGTTCGGGCACACCTACCCCTGGCCCACCGCAAAGCAACTGGCCGATGCCGGGAGCTTCGATCAGCACTTCAACGACATGAAGGACTTCTGGGATCGACAACTGGCTGGCATCGCCGAGGTCTCCGTCCCCGATGTGGCCCTCAACGACGCCTACCGGGCCGGCTTCATCTACACCCAGATCGCCCGCAGCAGTAACGAAATCCACACCGGCGTCAACGGGTACCAAGCCGAGTACAGCCACGACGTCATCGGCATCCTGTCCACGCTGTTCACCCAGGGATACTTCACCGGCGCCCATGCGCTGTTGCTCGAGGCCCGCAAGGTGGTGGGGGAGCAGGGCCAGTACCAGGACGGCCTGTGGACCTACCCGTGGCTGTGGGCGGTGTACCTGTTGAAGACCGGGGACCTCAACTTCGTCAGGATGAACTTCGACTCGGCCGGAACCGGCCGTGCCTCCCGGCCCAGCATCGAAGAGGCGGCACATACCATCGCCGCCGACCGGACCGGGCCGGACGGGATCATGCAGTCGACCGACGACATCGATTTCAACGGCTACTGGACCACCGACGACTACGACGCCCTGTTGGGGCTGGCCGCCTACCGGTACGTGGCCACGCGCCTGGGCGACACCGACCAGGAGAGCTGGGCCTCGCGATCAGTACGACAGCCTGTTGTCGGCCACCAGCCGGACCCTCGAGTCGACCATCGCCCGGTTCGGGTTGGCGTACCTCCCGTGCTCGATGGTCGAGCCCAATACCGCCAACACCTGTTCCAACCCTCGTGATGCCAACTGGGCCTCACCCATCGGACGGTGGGCGTGGGACGGTTCGCTGTTCGGCGCGGCCCTGAGCGGTCCGGGCCTGTCCCTGATCGACTCCACCTACGCCCATGGCTTCGGGCTCCTCGGCGGGCTCCTTCCGGCCGACACCTTCGGCGGCTTCCCCGACGACTACTACTCGAGTGCCTACAACGCCGGGTACGGCATTGCCGGTCTGGCCAGTCAGTCCCACCGCGACCAGGGCATCCTCAGTTACGAGTTCATGATCGCCAACAGTCAGAGCGGGCCCTACTCCTGGTGGGAGAGTTCGTCGGCCCCGTCCTTTGACACCCCCTGGATCGGGAAGCACCCGACGGCCGGTCAAGGATCCTCCCCTCATGCCTGGGGTATGTCCCAGGCCAACGCCGTGCTGTTGGACTCGCTGGTGGCCCAGAGCTCGAACGGGTCCCTGATCGTCGGTCGCGGCATTCCCGGGCCATGGCTGGCTGGCGGTTCGTCCCTGTCGGTCTCCGACTTCCCAACCGTCGACGGGCAACGACTGGGCCTCACCATCACCTCCACCGGCCGGTCGGTGTCCCTGAGCTTCCGTGGACACCGACCATCCGGACCGGTGTTGGTCCAACTCCCGATCATGATCGACAACATCGCCGCGGCTTCGACTGGAGTGGTCGACGAGAAGACCGGAACCGTGACGCTCTCGCCGCGGAACGCCGGCGTCACCATCCATCTGCGCAGGGCCGCCTGAAACGGCGCCGGCCGGCCACCTGGTGCCGGCTGCACTTGACCCGTTCCGTCCGGGCGATGACGGCCTCGCACTGCATCCGGAGCCACCTGGGCTGTATATTGCACCAATGCGCTATCTATGGATTGTCGGAGTCGCGGTGCTAGCTGCCCTGGGGGCGGGTTGCAGCACGGTATCGAGTAGCCCGACGACGACGACCAAGGCGCACCATTCCACCACTCCTACGACGGCATCCACCGGGCCGATCACGCCCGGAGCGAAAGACAAGACGGCCTGCGCCAGCCTGAAGGCGCTCGCCGCCGATGGTAAGTCGGCCACGCCCAAGGAGCTCAGGAGCACGCTGAAGGCCGTCCGCCACGCCGACTACAAGAGGTTGCACACCTTGGGCGGCGAGTGGGCCCACGCCGTCGTCGACGGCAAGGCCTCAGAGATAGCCAAGTACAAGACGAAGATCACCGCCATCTGCACCCGGATGGGCCTGGGCTAATCGGTCCGACCGCGCCGCCAGCCATGTCGCGCCGACCCGGGTCGGCCGACCGGGGCGAGGGTGCTGACAAGATCGTCCGGGCCATGGAAAGCTGCCGACATGCAGCTAGGGGCGCCACACGCGCGGCCGGTCCGAGCGCTGAGCGCATCACCACCCAACCGGGCGCCCGCACTGTCGACGCCTGTAAGCAGTACGGGCAGGGGGATGCTGCCGTCGATGCCCTCCGTGGCGTCAGCGTCGAGTTCGCCTCGGGTTCCTTCACCGCCATCGCCGGACCATCGGGGTCGGGGAAGTCGACCCTGCTGCACTGCGTAGCCGGATTGGACCGCCTGACGTCGGGCCAGGCCTTCATCGGCGACCTCGAAGTCTCGACCCTGTCGGAGAACGACGCGGCCATCATGCGTCGCAACCGGGTGGGCTTCGTCTTCCAGTCGTTCAATCTCCTGCCGTCGATGACCGTGCAGGAGAACATCGTCCTTCCCTGTTCCATCAGCCGCACCGCCATCGACACCGATTGGCTCGACCACCTCGTCGGTGTCCTCGGGCTCGGTGAACGATTGGAGCACCGCCCCGCCGAGTTGTCCGGCGGCCAACAGCAGCGGGTGGCGGTGGCCCGGGCGTTGGCCCCCCACCCCGAAGTGGTCTTCGCCGACGAACCGACCGGCAACCTCGACACCCGAGCGGGCACCGAGCTCCTCGAGCTCCTCGTCGGGGTGGTCCGCTCGACCGGGCAGACCGTGGTGATGGTCAGCCACGACCCCCGGGCCTTGGGCTTCGCCGACCGTGCGGTGTTCCTGGTGGACGGCCGGCTGGTGGCCGACCTCGCCGACCCCACGGCCGACTCGGTCCTGGACCAGGTGCGGCTACTCGAGACCCGATGATCCGGCTGGCCGTCACCGAGGCCCGGGCCCACGCCCGCCGACTGGTTCTGGTGGCGGTGGCCATTGCCGTGGCCGTCACCTTCATGTCGGGGACCTTCGTGCTGGCCGACTCGGTGCAGACCACCACGGTGGCCCAGGCATCGGGCCAACCTCCGGGCCTGGCCGTGGCGGTCTACGGCGACGGCTCCCTGCCCGCCCGGACCGCGGCCGACATCGCCGGCGTGCCAGGGGTGGCCCAGGTGGCACCGGTGGCTGCCGGGTACGCCCAGATGGTGGCGGGCGGGCGCCTGATCGGCAACACCGACTCCGTGGTGGTCTCGGTCTCCACCTATCCGGACCTTCAAGTCGGTCACCTGGTGGCCGGCCACATGCCCACCGGCAAGGGGCAGGTGGTGGTGCAGTCGGCCATCTTCGACAGCCAACACTTCCACCTCGGGCAACGGGTGCCGGTGGTCTCGAGCGTTCCGGCCGAGTCCTTCACCATCGTGGGCGCCCAGGCCGGGGTGTCCGTCCCCGGATCACCCGGTGCCACGGTGATCGGTGTCGACTTCACCGACGCCCAGCGGCTGACCGGGCTCCACGGGAGGCTCAGCGAGGTACTGGTCGCAGCCACACCGGGGGTGACCCCTGAAGCCCTGGCCACCCGAGTGCAGTCGCGACTCGGGCCATCCGACCAGGTCCTCACCCGCTCCCACCTCACCGCTCTGGTGGTGGCCCAGAGCTCGTCCCAGGTGCTGTCGTTCACCACCACCCTGGACGTTCTGATCGGCATCGCCCTGGTGGTGGGCATCTTCATCATCGTCAATGCCTTCTCCCTCCTGGTGGCCCAACGTCGTCGGGAGCTGGCCTTGCTCCGTTGTCTCGGGACCAGCCGCGCCCAACTGGCTCTGCTGGTCACCGGCGAGGCCGGCCTGGTCGGGGTGGTGGCTTCCGCCGTGGGCCTGGGCCTGGGCTTCCTGACGGCCGTGGCGCTGCGGGGCCTGGTCCGGGCCTCGGGCACCGCCCTCCCGGACGGACCACTGGGGATCCACTGGCCCGAGGCCCTGGTCTGCCTGGCCGCCGGGACCGGTGCAGCCGTTCTGGCCTCGGTCATTCCGGCCTGGCAGGCCGGGCGGGTACCCGCTCTGGTGGCCCTGAGGCTGGATCCGGTGGCCGAGGCCGCCGTGGCCCATCCGGCCCGGCGGCCGGTGGCTGTGACGCTGGCCCTGCTGGGGGTGGGGCTCCTGGTGGGCACCCTCCTGGCCGGCATCCCCACCGGCGTGGTGGTGGGAGCGGTCCTGGTGGTGCTGGGTCTGGCCGGCCTGAGCCAGGCGCCGGTGGCCGCCACCGCCGGCGCCCTCGGATGGCCGGTGGAGCGGCTCGGGGGATTCGCCGGTGGGCTCGGTCGCCAGAACGCCATGCGCCACCCCCGCAGGACGGCGGCCTCGGCCGCCTCGGTGGTGGTGGGGGTGGGATTGATCTGCGCCCTGGCGGTCATTGCCAACTCGGCCCGAACGTCCTCCACCGGCCAGCTGAACCGCACCGTCCTGGCCGGGTACGTCCTCACCACCGCCGGATCCGGTTCGCCGTCCAACGGCCCGTCGGCAGTTCAGCCCATGCCCACCAGCGTGGTGCCCCGGTTGCGGTCCACGCCCGGGCTGGACCTGGTCTCGCCCACCTCCTATCTCAACTTTGACGTAGCGCCCCACCAGTCGAACTGGGGCGCGGCCATCGACCCGGCCACCTACTCCCGCGTGGTGGGCCTGGGTCCCATCCGGGGGAGCCTGACCGGGCTGGACACCGGTGGGGTGGCCGTCCAGCAGTCCATCGCCCAGGCCGAGGGGTGGCACCTGGGATCGATGGTGTCGTTCATCTTCCCCGAGCAGTTCGGTAGCACCTCCGTGGTGCACGCCCGGCGCCCGATCAGTGCCATCTTCGACAGCCTGGGCTACTACGGTGGCTTCCTCTTCTCCGCCTCCAGCCTGAACGCCGTCTATCCCGACCTGGCCCCGTCGGTGATCTTCGTCGACGGTGCTCCCGGGGCCGGGGCCTCGGCCACCAGGGGGGCCCTGGCCCGAGCGCTGGTCGGCTACCCCCAGGTGGCTGTAGCCGACCCGGCTCAGGTCGAGGCCGACCAGAACCAGTCCATCAACCACCAGGTCGACCTGGTGGCCGTGCTCTCGCTCCTGGCCCTCATCATCGGCTACCTGGGCATGGTCACCAATCTCAGCTTGTCCATCACCGAGCGGGTCCGCGAGATCGGGCTGCTCCGGGCGGTGGGCATGTCGTCGCGCCAACTCGGAGCAGCCCTGCGGCTGGAGTCGGCCATCATCGCCGCCCTCGGAGCCGTGGTCGGTGCGGTGCTGGGGGTCGGAGGGGCCTGGGTCCTCCAGCGGTCGCTGGCCTCCGACGGACTCACGGAGCTGTCGATCCCCTGGCTCACCCTGGTGCTGTACGTGATCGTGGCCGTGGTGGCCGGCGTGGTGGCCGGCGTGCTGCCGGCCCGCCAGGCCCGACGGATCCCGGTCCTCGAGGCCCTGGCCGACGAGTGAGCCGGCCTCCCGTCGGCCCACTCCATGAGATGGTCGCCGCGGCCGTGACCAGCCGGTAGCGGCTTAGGGTTTGACCATGTTCGAATCGCCAGAGCCGGCGTCGTCATCGTCGCCCGATGACGAGCAGCGACGGCGGACCCGCGTCGAGGACGCCTTCACCGCCGCCACCCACCTGGCCCTCGACTACCCCGAGCGGGTGGCCACCGCCACCGAGCACTTCCGGGAGCGGGCGGAAGAGGACCACCGGGCCGGGACGCCCCGGGGCCGGGCCTACGTCCGCCGTCTTCAGGCCCTTCTGATCGAGAGCCCCGACCTCGGGATGGCCGTGGCCCGGGCGGCGTCCCTTGAGCACATCGCCCGGGAGCTGTTGGAAGGAACCCCCGTCGAGGGAGTCCCGGGCATCGGACCCGACGGAGCGGCGCTGAGCTCCACCGGGCGACACCGCACCCGCAGGAAGGGGGCGCTGATCCTGGCGCTGTCGGCCGTGGTCCTGCTCATCGAGGCCGTCACCGCCGACGCTCTGGCGTCGATACTCCTTTACCTCTGGACGGCAGTGGGGCTAGGACTGTTCTTCGTCGGGGGCTACCTGGTCCTGTTGCAGTAGGGAGCCGGCCCTCGAAGCAGGGGAACCGTCAGGGCCTACTCGCCGGGGAGACCACTACCCGACTTGGGAATGGTGCTCCCGGTCGGCGGCGCGCCGGGCTGGGCAGCCGCCGGAGGAGGCGGGGGTGGGGGAGGAGCGCCGGCCTCGCCCTCCGAATGGGTGACGGGAACCGCTCCCCGGGCGGGGGCGGGGGCGGGGGCGGTGGGTCCATGGTCACGGTCACCGGGGTACCGGCAGCCTCCAGGGCGTCGAGCTGGCTGAGGAGGTCGGCCACTTTGGCTTCGCTGTCGGGCTGGGTGCGACCCCGCTCACTCAGGAACACGTAGGCGCCCAACTCCCGGAGGAGGTGGTCGACCTGCTTGCCGGCCTGCATCTCCTGGATCTTCACCTGGCCCTGCTGCATCCCGGTCTGGGCCTTGTCGGCCAACACCGTCGCCTGGGCCTTCACCTTGTCCATCAGTCCCATGCCGGGGCCTCCACTTGACTCTGCCGGTGCCCATCGGGCCCGGGGCCACACCTTCTTCCCGACAGGTTTACTCGATCCAACCGGCCGCGTTCATCCTCGACCTCTACGCCAGCTGGGGCCGACGTGAGGGGCGCCGATCCGATCGGAGCGGGCGCACCATGGCCGCCACCGCCCAGGGGACGTGGAACAGCCCGTCCACCAGCAGGACGGATCCCATCCCCACGGCCATGCCGCCGAGTACGTCGGTGGGGTAGTGCCAGCGGAGCACGATGACCGCCACACCGGCACCCACCGTGGCCACCACCCCCACCAGGGCCGCCAACGGTCGGACCACCCGTGGCATGACCAGGGTGGCAGCCGTGGCCAGTGCTGCCACGGCAGCCACGGTTCCTGAGGGGTAGGACGACCCGCCGGTGAGCCCGATATGCCGGCCGACCAGCGGTTTGGCCAGGTCCTGGACGATGAGGACGGCGACCACCGGCGCCACGGCACACGCCACCGCCCGCACCCAGTCGCGGGTCAGGCCGACCACGAAGACCACAGCCACCCCGACCAGGAGCACCGTCAACGAGCCGAGGTTGGCGAAGTCGTGGGCCCAACGTGAGCCGAAGTCGGGCGGGAGCGCCTGGTACCCCAGGACGTCCAGCCGGTTGGGCCACGGTCGGTGCACGAAGGCCAGCCCGGCCAGTGCCGCCAACCCCAGGAGGAATCCGCCCGCCACCACTTCCATGATCGTGGCCGCCGGAGAGCTGGCCCGGGGTCCCCGGAGCTGCCGGCCCGTTGTGGAGGTGGTCGATCCCATGGATCAAGGTTATGGGCCAACAGGCCAACTGTCTGGGCGGCCAACCCGTCGGGAGCCCTTCGGCCCTGGTCGTAGAGGTGGAAGACCGGACACAGATCAGAGGAGGGGACCAACGGGGCCGGTCGTCCAGGCCGCCGTACCGTACAATCGCAGGTCCATGGACGCTGCGCCCGGCAAGGGGAAGACCCTCACCGGCGGCTCGGGCCGGCCGCCGACCCTCAGCGCCTCCTCCCCGCGGCTCGTACCCCCGACGCCGGCGTGACCGCCGCCGACACGCAGACTGCCGACGACCGGTCGGCGGTGGTGCCACCGGGGGAGGGACGGCCCCGGAGGGCCGTCCACCAACGGGAGGGCCGTAACCGGAACAGGACGGTCCGGCCGCTACGGTCGCTGCTCCTGGCTGGAGCGGGCTATCTGGCGCTGGCCGTGGTGCTGTGGTGGCACGTGTGGACCGGGCACCCCACCTCCACCACCACCTGCGGTTGTGGTGACAGCTCCCTGTTCACCTGGTTCATCGAATGGCCGGCCTACGCCATCGCCCACGGCCTCAATCCCTTCTACTCCACCGCCACCGGCTACCCCGGGGGGGTCAACCTGCCGGCCAATACCAGCGTCCTGGCCATCGGCGTGGTCCTGGCCCCGGTCACGTGGTTGTTCGGGCCCATCGCCTCGATGAACGTGGCCCTGACCCTGGCCCCGGCCCTGTCGGCTCTGTCCATGTTCGTCCTGGTGCGTCGGTGGGTGGCCTGGTCGCCGGCGGCCTTCTTCGCCGGCCTGCTCTACGGCTTCTCGCCCTTCGTCCTGATGAGCCTGGCCGATGCCCACCTCATGCTGGGGATGGCGGTGATGCCTCCCCTGATCGTCCTGTGCCTCGACGAGCTGCTGTTCCGACGAAAGCGCTCGCCCGTCCTGACCGGCTTGGTCCTGGGCCTGTTGGTGACGGTCCAGTTTTTCATCGGGAGCGAGGTCCTCATCATCATGGCCATCGTGGTGGTCATCGGGATCGCCGTGGTGGCGGTCTGGGCCGCCTGGAGACACCCGGCCGACCTGCACCAGGGTCTCCACCACACCATCGTGGGCCTCGGAGCGGCCGCGGTCACCGGGGGGGTCCTGCTGGCCTATCCGGTGTGGTTCGCCCTGGCCGGCCCGGCCCACCTGAGCGGTCTGGTGTGGCCGCACTTCTACCCGGCCTACGGAGGCACGGTGGCCAAGCAGTTCGTACTGCCTGCCCCAGCCCTGTCCACCGGGTTCTTCGGAGCGGCCATGAGCCGGGTGGTGGGCGGGAGCCAGGGGCCGGTCCTGTCCTCGGAGTATTTCGGGTTCGGGGCGGTGGCCGTGGTGGTCGGGGGCCTGGTGGCTTGGCGCCATGACCGCCGGATGTGGCTGCTGGCCGTCATGGCCGCGGTGTCGGCCGTGCTGTCCCTCGGGGCCAACCGCCACGTCCTCCTGCCCTGGCAGCTGGCGGCCCACCTCCCGCTGCTGGAGAACATCTCCTCCAGCCGGTTCGTCCTGTTCACCTACCTGTGCGTGGCCGGGCTCGTGGCGCTGACCGTCGACCACTGCCATACCGCCTGGCCCGGGCGCCCGGCCTGGACCGCCGGGCTGGTGGGGACGGCGGTGGCCGCGGTGGCGCTGGTCCCGGTGGCCGTGTACCTGACCGCCGCCCTTCCCTTCACCACCCAGCCGGTCCTGGTGCCCACCTGGTTCCGGACCGTGGCCCCGCACCTGGCCGGCAAGCAGGTGCTCCTGGTCCTGCCGGCCCCCTTTGCCGTAAGCCAGTCCGCCATGACCTGGCAGGCGGTCAACCGGATGCACTACTCGATGGCCGGAACGGGCGGCCCGAGCGGCACGATCCAGCGGGCCGGGCGGGAGGAAGCCGGTCAGTCGGCTCTCACCAACGCCACCTTCTTCTTCAGCACCTCCGAGGCCATCACGTCGGCCGGTGCCGTGGCCACCCGGCAGGCCCTCCTCGGGTGGGGGGTCACCATGGTGGTGATCCCCGACCAACCCGATCTGCCGGCCTACCAACGGATCCGCTCGGTGACCCAGGCCGCCGCCCTGGTCAGCGCAGCCACCGGCCAGCGCCCCATCCATCAGGCCGACGCCTGGGTCTGGACCGATGTGAACCGACCGTCTCGCTGGTCACCCCCTTCGACGCCCACCATCAATGCCTGCCTGGCCGGCCTGGGCTACGAAGGGATCCGGCCCACTCTCACCGCCACCAGCTGCGTGGTGGCCGGGGGATCCACCGGCCCGTGACGGCTGCCCCGGACCGGAGTCCGGTGGCCGCCGGTCCCGGCTGCTAGACACCGGGGCATGACCGATGAACCGGTGACGAAACGGGCCCTGGTGTCCGGAGCAACCCGGGGGATCGGCAAGGCCACCGCCGTGGCCCTGGCTGAAGCGGGCTGGGACGTGGCTGTGACCGGTCGCACCCTGCGGGAGGGTGAGGGCCACGACGACTCCGACACCGGCGAGGGTCGTCCCCTGCCCGGCAGCCTCGAGACCACCGCGGAGCTGGTCGAGCGATCGGGCCGTCGGGTGCTGTCCGTGGTGGCCGACCTCCATGACCGCCACGGCCTGCGAGCAGCCGTCGACCGGGTGGTGGAGGCCTGGGGTGGCGTGGACCTGTTGGTCAACAACGCCGTGGACACCAGCCCCGGGAGCATGGTCCCGGTGATGGAGCTGACGGTCCAGCAGTTGGAGTCGAAGTTGGCGGCCAACGTGGTGGCCCAGTTCGTCCTGATCCAGGCGGTCCTGCCCGGGATGCTCGAACGAGGGCGGGGCATCATCATCGACGTGACGTCCCATACCGCCACCGCCGACCCTCCGGGCCCGGTAGGGCAGGGTGGTTGGGGAGTGGGCTATGCCGCATCCAAGGCGGCCTTCCACCGGTTCGCCCCCTTGCTGGCCGTCGAACTGGGGGACCGCGGCATCCGGGCCTTCAACGTGGACCCGGGGTACGTCGATACCGAGCGCCAGCAGGTCAATGCGGCGGCCCTGGGCCTGGTCGGTCACTACACAGGGGCACCGCCCTCGGCACCGGCCGCCGCCATCGCCTGGCTGGCCGAGCACCCCGACGCCACCGAGAACGGTCAGACGGTCAAGGCCCTCAAACTGGTCCTGACCAACCAGCTGCACCCTGATTGGCGGCCCGCTCCGGCTCAGTGATTGACGGCCTGTCGGACCGGCTCCTCCACCCTCACCACCGGGACTCCCGGGTCCAGGCGGCCGGACTCGGTGAGTCGGGCCCGGGACGTGACCACGTGGCAGTGCTCGATGAGGGCATCGCCGTCGGCCTCGGTCACCGGTATAAGGGTGCCCCCCATCCGCCACCCGAGGTCCTCGACCGGTCGGCTCGAACACACGGTGAAGCGCACCTGGACCTCGTGCATCTCCCCGGTCACCGTGGGCAGGTCCATCCGCAGCGCCACCTCTTCGCCCACCTCGAGTGAGCGCGGCCCGATGATGCCGGCACCGCTGACGGTGAGATCGACCACCCGCACCACGGTGTCGTCCACTACGCCGGCCACCTCGACCGGGACGCGGTAGTGATGACGGATCTGATGGCGCCGGGTCACCCGCCACAGCGCCGCCCCCACCACGAACAGCTCCCACGACCCGAAGACCAACCCCGCCACCAGAGCCAGCCCCCGCAGCGGCGGCAGCGGGACCACCCCCACTTCGGCCAACACCCGGAGCACGATGGCGGAGACCAGCACTGCCGCCATGACCAACACCAGCCGGAGCTGACGGGCGGCCGACCAACCGCCGTCGTCGATGCCGTCCTTCGGCGTCACCTTGAACGAGGTACGGAACGGGTGGATCAGCACGAAGGCCGCCCGGGTGAAGATCTCCGTGGTCAGCAGGGTCGAGTAGGCCCCGTCCCACAGGCTGGCCTGGCCGCGGCACAGCGCCGCCGACCCCACCAGATTGAGAACCATCCACGGCGCCCAGAACACTCCGAACTGCCACAGCGTCCCGTGCAGCGGTAGCGCTCCGCTCACCAGCATGGCCACCAGAACGGCCAGCATCCCGAGGCGCTGCAAAGGAACGAAGTAGGCCAGCAGGGAGGAGAGATAGCTGGCCCGTTGCTTGACGGAAAGGTGGGGGGCGATGAGCGGGTTCTCCGGCGTCCGCAGCACCGACAGGTTCCCCCGGGCCCACCGGTCCCGCTGGAGCAGGAACGTGGCCAGGTCGTGGGGAGCCAGGCCCTGGACCAGGGTCTCGTCGTGGTAACGGGTGTGCCATCCCTGTCCGTGGAGCCGGATGGTGGTGTGGAAGTCCTCGGCCACCGTCTCGGTGGCGATCCCCCCGATCCCCTCCAGGGCGTGACGCAGGATGACGGCCGCCGATCCGCACCAGAACGCTCCGTCGTGGCGGTCCTTGCCCGGCATGATCACTTCGAAGAACATCGACTGGTCGTGCCGCCCCGTCTCGAAGTGCTGGAACGAGTCGTGGTTGCCGAAATCGTGGGGGGTCTGGACCAGGGCCACCGAGGGGTCGTCGAAGTAGCCCACGGTGGCGTCGAGGATGTCCGGCTGGGGGACATGGTCGGCGTCGAGGATCAACACCAGTTGTCCTTTTGTCACGGCCAGGGCGCGGTTGATGTTCCCGGCCTTGGCGCCGTCGTTGTCCGGACGGGTGAGGTAGTTGGCCCCGAATCGTTCGGCCAGCCGGTCCACGTCGGGACGGCGTCCGTCGTCGAGGACCCAGGTGGTGTGGGGATAGGTGATGCGGTCACACCCGAGCAACGTGGCGCCAAGGATCTCCATGCTCTCGTCGTAGGTGCAGACGAAGACATCGACGGTCGGCCGCCATCCGATCGGTGGTCGCTTGGTGGTCGGTATCCGCCAGGCCAGAAAGGCGAACGACGCCAACATCAACCACCCGAAGACCTCGCATACCAACAGCACCACGTACATGGCCGGTTGGGCCCCGTGCCATGTCACCGACGCCCGCCAGCCGAGATACGCCGCGCCCCAGACCAGGGTCACCGCCACCACGGCGCGCAGCAGCCGGTCATGGCCCTTGAAGCTCTGCGTCGCCGGCGGCGAGGGATTCTCCATCCCCTCGGCTATCGACCCGCTGGCGCTAACCCTTGAGCGCCGCCGGTCGCTCCCCATGGCCCGACATCCGGATCCGAAGAACCGAACCCCGGGCTGCGATCAGCTCACGACGTTGACGATATCCACGATCAGCAGGATCAGCACCATGGTGCCGACCACGGCGTAGAGGGCGGAGAAGGCCCACCGCTGGCGGTGGTCGGCCAACCAGAAGCGGCGGATCCCCAGGTAGTCGAAGGTCAGCGCCAGCACCCCGATGGGAATGCCGATGGCCGGACCGACTCCCTTGGCCACCCCCAGGAGAGGCAGCACCACCGGCAGGACGATGTAGCTGAGCAGGCAGCGCAGGGCCGACAGGAAGATCGAGGCGCTGAAGATGCGGTGGGTCTCGGACTCGTCGATGGGGGACTGGTCCGAGGGCACCCGCAGCAGGCGGCGCATGGCCTCGTCGGCCTTCGACCGGGTGGAGACCCCACTCGGTCCGCCGGCGATCACGGTCGAGGGATCCACACCGCCATGGTACGCGCTCCTGATGGCCCAAAACTAATCAGGGCGCCCGCTCGAGCGGGCCGGAAGGCGCTGTTCGGTTTTACCCGGTGCCAGCCGGTGGCTGGTCGTTGGGGCAGTCGCCGGCTGGACCGAACCGAACTTCATTCTTGGTCCACGGGCCGTTGATCCATCCTGGGGCCGGAGCGGGGAGATGGAACATCGGAGTCAGCTCCTCGGTCACCTTGGCCCCCAGCACGGCAGCGCCGGCAGGGCACAGATGAGTGTTGTCGATCTTGCGGGCTCGCACCCATCCGCCGTTGGTGGTCGGCAGCCAGGTGGAGTAGCGGCCGTCCACCTCGAGGGCGGAGGCGATGGGCAAGTAGGTGATCCTCCCCGGGTACGCGGCGGGCAGTTTCGACACGATCCGATCGAACCCTTGGCGGTTGGCCTCGGCGGCCTGCTCGGCCTGTTGGCGTTGCGCCGGGTTGATGATGGCGTCGTTGGGGCCGATCTTGGGGAACTGGATGATGGCGATGCCGTCCACCCCGTCGCCCGGGGCCAGCATCACGTCGATGGCCTCGGTGAGCCGTCTGAGGTAAGCCGCGGGGTGGGCAGTGGCGTAGGCGTTGTCCCACGACCACATCATGAGGATGACCTCCGGATGGTTCAGGGCCACCGCACTGGCCAGGTCGGCCTGGAAGTTGGCGTCGTTGAACAGGCCCCATCCAAGAAACCCGTGGGGGCTCACCTTGACCACCCCGGTGGCCTGCATGGCCGCCTGGATGCCTGCCTCACCGTCGTACATGACGCTGTCGCCGATGGTCATGACCCGCAGGGGATCCGCCGCCGACAGGACCCGGCCCGCCGGCAGGTCGATCGGAGGGGGCAGGGGATCGGGGACGGCGGTGGGGGAGACCACCCGCACGGTCGAGGATCCGTGCCCGATGGCCACCGGGGCGGCCACGGTGGCCGTGCTGAGCAACAGGGCGGTGACGGTGACGCCGGCACCCACCGCCATGACCCCCAAAAAGGTCCATCCGCCCCAGCGGTGGCGCCGGAAGGGCCGTTCCAGCAGGTAGAAGCTGGCGGAGGCGGCACCGAAGGTGGCGGCCAGTCGGGCCACCAACAGCGACGTCCCGCTGAGCCCGGTGGTCACATCGGTCATGAGCACATAGACCGGCCAGTGCCACAGGTAGAGCCCGTAGGAGATCCCTCCCACCCATCGCAGGGGACGGAACGACAGCATCCGACCGAAGGCCCCGGGGTCGCTCTGAGCCACCCCGGCGATCACCGCTGCGGCCAGGAGACTGGCCAGCACCAAGCCCCCCTGGAACATCCAGGACAGCGGATCGCTCTGGTCGTTGCCCGCCGTCACCCACAGCACGCCGAGCACCACCGCCGCCACCGGGGCCAGGACGTGGAGTCGGCGCCGGACGGCGGGGGGGTGCGCGGGCCGGCCCGCCACCACCAGGGCCAGGGCCGCCCCGATCAGCAGTTCGAAGGCCCGGGTGTCGGTCCCGTAGTAGATCCGTGACACATCGGTCCCGTGGCTGCGCTGGTAGAGGACGACCATCTCCACCGCCGAGGCCGTGGCCAGGGCCACGGTGCACCAGAAGGCCCCGGGTCGGGTCAACCAACGGTGCGCGGAGGTGGTGTGACTCCGGTGGCGCTGAGTGCCCCGGCGCCGGGCCAGGCCCAGCCCTCCCAGGATCAGCAGTGGCCACACCAGGTAGAACTGCTCCTCGATGGCCAACGACCAGGTGTGGCGAAGGGTGGACGGCAGTTCGAACTGCGCGAAGTAGGACTGGTTGGTGAAGATGAGGTGCCAGTTGGCGTAGTAGAAGAGCGTGGCGATGCCATCGCCCTTGAAGGTGGAGGCGGTGATGTTGGGCCCACCCAGCCTCGAGTACACCGACAGCACCACCAACAAGAGCATCACCGCGGGCAGAAGCCGCTTGGCCCGCCGGAACCAGAAGGACCGCAGCCCGATGGTGCCCCGACCGTCCCACTCTCCGACCAACAGTCCGGTGATCAGGAACCCGGACAGCACGAAGAAGAAGTCCACCCCGAGGTAGCCGCCGTTGGCCCAGTGGTACCCGAAGTGGTAGGCGATGACCCCCCCTACCGCCAGGGCCCGCAAGCCGTCGAGGGCGGGCATGTAGTGGTGGGTGCCCGAAACCGGTGGGAGCTCGACCGGTACCTGCTCGGGGTTGTCCTCGACCGCCAGCACGTCGACGGCGATGCCGGGACCGCCGGCCGACAGCCCGCGGCCTGACGGCGCCTCCGACACTCCTTCCATCCGGACATGCTGGCACGCCGCCACCGCAGACCGGAGTCCGCCCGCTGCGGGCGACCACGCCGCCATCGGATCTGGCAGTAACGTGCCGACGATGAGTGAGTTCCGGTGACCTCGGACGGTACAGGTGGCCCGGCCTCCATGTGGTCGGTGAAGGGGCCGGACGGAGCGGTGCCTACCGGATGGGTGCTGATGCCCCTCCGCCTCTTCCTCGGGGTGACCTTCTTCTACGCCGGCCTCCAGAAGTTGGCCAACCCCCAGTTCTTCCAGGCCGCCAGCCCCATCTCCATCCACGCCCAGTTGGTGGGGGCCAGCCACTCCAGCCCCATCCACGCTCTGATCACCCACCTCTTGCCCATCGCCTCGCCGGTGGGAGCGGTGATCGCCGTGGGGGAGGTGGCCATCGGGCTCGGGATACTGGTCGGCCTGTTGATGCGGGTGGCCGCCGTGGCCGGCATGGTCCTGTCCTTCGGGCTCTTCCTCACCATCAGTTTCCACTCGTCGCCGTACTTCACCGGATCGGACATCGTCTTCTTCTTCGCCTGGACCCCGGTGGCCCTGGCCGGGGCGGCGGGCGCCCCCGCTCTCGACACCTGGCTGGCCTCCAGGCCACGGGAGCCGGCCGAGGCCCGGGACGGAGCCGTACCGCGGCGCCTGGTCCTGTCCACCGGTGCGGTGGCGGCCCTGGTGGCCGGGGCCGTGGTGGTGGCCGCTGGTCTGGCCGCCGGGCTCGGACGACTGGCCGGGCGCACCTCGAACGTCGCCGACAGCACCACTCCCACCCTGGGCGGCGCTCCCTCGGGATCGTCCACCACCACGACCACGGCCGGTTCGGCCTCGCCCACCACCACGGCCGGCACCACCACCACCACTCCGAAGGGCACGGCCATCGGCTCCTCGTCCGGCGTACCGGTCGGAGGCTCGGCGGCCTTCACCGATCCCAACACCGGCAACCCCTCACTGGTGATCCAGCAGACGGCCGACGATTTCGTGGCCTTCGACGCCGTCTGCCCCCACGCCGGTTGCACGGTGGCCTACCAGCGGGCCGCCAAGATCATCGCCTGCCCGTGCCACGGCTCGGAGTTCAACGCCGAGACGGGAGGACTGATCCGGGGTCCCGCCACCCGGGGCCTCACCCCGATCCCTGTGGCCAAGGGGTCCAACGGCGACCTGTACGTCACATGAGTTACGGGCTGATGAACTTTGGCTGCACCACCCCTTTGAGCCTGGCCCTTCGGGTACCATGGCCCGCGTACCGCCGGTAGACGGCAAAACCGCTCATGACCGCAGCCGCTACCGCGCCGCCAGGCGCCCCGAAACCCGAGGCGGTGGACGGGTCCGTCGACAGGACCGACTGGTTGGCGGCCATCCCCTTCTTCGCCGTACATCTGGCTCCCCTGGCGGCCTTCTTCGTGGTGGTCACCTGGCAGGACTGGGTGCTCTGCGCCGTGCTGTACGTGACCCGGATGTTCTTCATCACCGCCGGCTATCACCGGTACTTCTCCCATCGCAGCTATCGCATGGGTCGGGTGCCCCAGTTCCTCATGGCCGTCGGTGGTACCACCGCTGTCCAGAAGGGACCGCTGTGGTGGGCCAGCCACCACCGGTTGCACCACCGCTTCACCGACCTCGACGATGACGTCCACTCTCCCCGGGACGGATTCTGGTGGAGCCACGTCGGTTGGATCCTCTCCACCAAGTACAAGGACACCGATCTCACCGCCATCAAGGACTTCTCCGCCTACCCCGAGCTCCGGCTCGTGGAGCGGACGGCGTGGCTCGGACCCTGGGTGTTGGCCCTGGCCTGCTTGGCCATCGGCGGATGGGGTGGACTTGTGATCGGGTTCTTCCTCTCCACCGTGCTGTTGTGGCACGGGACGTTCCTGGTCAACTCCATGGCCCACCTGATGGGCCGACGCCGCTACGCCACCCCGGACACCAGCCGGAACTCCATGATCATCGCTTTGGTCACCGGGGGAGAGGGGTGGCACAACAACCACCACTACCTCCCGGCATCAGCTCGACAGGGCTTCACCTGGTGGGAGATCGACCCGACCTGGTACGGGCTCCGGGCCCTCGCCGCCATCGGGGTGGTTCGCGATCTGAAGGACCCGCCGGCCCGGCTGCTCGACCAGGCCCGGGTGCGCGACGGCGCCTTCGACATCGGCATGTTCCGTTCCTACTGGGAGCGGGCGGCGAAGATGACCGGTGAACGCATCGCCGACCTCAGTGCCCGGCCCATGGCGCCGTCCGCCGAGGCTCTCGACCCGGCGCCAGAGGCCTCGGCGGCCTCGACACCGGAAGCCGAGCACACCGAGGCCCCCGCCGAGCCACCGACCGAACCCCTCTCCCACCTTTCCGGATTGATCTCACGGGTACTGGAGTCGGCCGACCAGCTGGCAGCGGCCACCCGCCGGACCCGGAAGGGATCGCGGCTGACCTCGAACGAACAGGGATCCTCCGAGCACACCGCCGAATGACCAAGGCGGCATCTTCACCTTCGGCCGAGGCCTTCGCTTCGGCCAAGCTCTGGATCATCGACCTCGACGGTGTCATCTGGCTGTCCGGCGATCCCATCGGCAAGGTGAGTGAAGCCATCGCGGCACTCCGGGACCGGGACGTCCGGGTGGTCTTCGCCACCAACAACTCGGCCCCCACCACCACCGAGCTGTTGGCCCGTCTGGAACGGATGGGGGTCACAGCCTCGGATGCCGATCTGGTCACTTCGGCCGGGGCCGCCGCCGCCCTGATCGAGCCCGGTCAGTCGGTCAAGGTCCTCGGGGAGGAAGGAATCCTCCAGGCCCTGGAGGCACGCTCGGTGAAGGTCACCGACGGCGACAAGGCCGATGCCGCCATGGTGGGCTGGACCCGGTCGTTCGATTTCGGTGCGCTGGCATCGACTGCCACCGTGGCCCGTTCCACCGGGAGGCTGGTGGCCACCAATGAGGACCCCACCCATCCCACCCCGGAGGGGCTCATGCCGGGCGCCGGTTCCATCCTCGCCGCCGTCGCCACCGCCTCGGGGGTCAAGCCCCTGATCGCCGGCAAGCCCCACGAGCCGATGGCCGCACTGATGAGGAGGGCCTTCGGATTCGCCAACGGAGACTCATCGGTGGTGATGATCGGGGACCAGCCCCGCACGGACGGTGCACTGGCTCAGCTCCTCGACGTCCCCTTCGGACTGGTGGACTCGGGGGTGACCCCGGCGACGTCAAGCGGATTCGACGTGCCGGTGGCGGCACGTTTCCCCGACTTCGTCACCATGGTCCACACCCTGGTCGGCTGAGCCCCGCCAACCCCGCCGGTCCGGCCGCCCTCCACCGAATTCACCCTTTCTGCCCGGAAGAAGTGCAGGTAGGGTGAACTGCATGGTCAACAAGGATGCCTTCCAGAAGTACCTCGATGCGGGGATCTCCTTCACCACCATCACCCGCGCCCGTGCCGAAGAGCTCGTCCAGGAGCTGGTCAAGAGCGGCGAGTTCCAGAGCAGTGACGCCCGGGCCAAGGTCGATGAGCTGATCGAGCGCAGCCGCAAGGGAAGCGAGGCCTTCGCCGCCCAGGTGCGACAGGAGGTGTCCCACCAGCTGGACGCCATGGGTGTGACCAATATCGAGGACCTGTCCAAGCAGGTGGCGGCGTTTCTCTCCCGCACCGCCGATGCCGGCCGGGCGGCCACGGCGGATGCCAGAAGTGCCGCCCACAAGGCCACCAAGGCTGCAGCCAAGAGGGCCCCGGGGAAGAAGTCGGCGGCGAAGAAGAGCGCCGCTAAGAAGGCTCCGGCCAAGAAGGCTCCGGCCAAGAAGGCTCCGGCCAAGAAGGCTCCGGCCAAGAAGAGCCCGGCCAAGAAGAGCCCGGCCAAGAAGACCGCGGTGAAGAAGGCTCCGGCCAAGAAGACTGCCGCCAAGAAGGCTCCGGCAGCCGGTTCCAGGTCGGCCGGCTGACCCGGTCGGCAAGGCGGCGCCTCGACCGGGCCCTGGTGGAGCGGGGCCTGGTGGAAACCCGGGCCCAAGCTGTGGCGCTGATCGAACGGGGCGCGGTGCTGGTCTCGGGCTCGATGGCCGACAAAGCGGCCCGGCTGGTCGCCGCCGACGAGCCCATCGAGCTGTCCGGGCCGCCCCCGCGGTTCGTCGGGCGCGGAGGCGAAAAACTCCATGCCGCCCTGGATCGATTCGCCATCGACCCCGGCAGCCTGCGGGCGCTCGACGCCGGCGCTTCGACCGGCGGCTTCACCGACTGCCTGTTGCAGGCCGGGGCGTCATCGGTGGTGGCTGTCGACGTGGGCCACGGCCAACTCCACCAGCGACTTCGCAGTGACCCCCGGGTGACCAACCTCGAGCGCCTGGACGTCCGCCACCTGACCAAGGAGGCCGTCGGTGGCTCCCCGGTGGACCTGGTGACCGCCGACCTCTCGTTCATATCGGTGACCCGGGCCGTGCCGGTCCTGGTCGGTGAGATAGCGGTCCCCGGGGCGCCCGTGGTCATCCTGGTGAAGCCCCAGTTCGAGGCGGGACGGATCGAAGCCTCCCGCGGCCGGGGCATCATCCGTGACCCGGAGGTCCACCGCCGGGTCCTCTCCGAGGTGACAGACGCGCTCCAGGCCGCCGGAGCAGTCATCATGGGGGCCATGCCTTCACCGATCACCGGTTCCGCCGGCAACGTCGAGTACCTCCTGCACGCCCGCACCGACCGCGGCTCAGCGGTCGACGGACCCGGTGCCACCACCGAGCCTGCCGGCCTCCTGGACGCCGCCGTCGCCGAAGCCCACCGACTGCACCCGAGCGGATAGGCAGAGCCATGGCCCTGATCGCCTTCTATACCCGTCCCGACCGTTCCGATGCCGCTCTGCTGGCTGAGCGGGCCGTCACCTGGTTGGCCGAACAGGGCCACTCGTCCATCTCGGCGGTGGCAGAGGACGGTTCGGTGTCGATCGACGGAGCCGATCTGGTGGTGAGCATGGGAGGAGACGGCACGTTGCTTCGGGCCGTGGTGGCCGCCCTGGGCGCCGGGGTGCCGGTCCTGGGTGTCAACATCGGCCGGCTCGGCTATCTCACCCAGGTGGAACCCGACGGCCTGGAGGAGGCGCTGGCCGCCTTCCTGGCCGGCACGTACCAGGTCGAGGAACGGATGACCCTCGAGGTGGTGGTCCGGTCGGCGGACGGCGAGGTGGTGGCCCGGCGCATGGCGCTCAACGAGGCCACGGTGGAGAAGACCGTCCCCGGGCACACCGTCCGCATCGCCACCTCGATCGACGACCGCCCCTTTGTCACCTACGCCACCGACGGACTGCTGGTCTGCACGCCCACCGGGTCCACCGCCTACAACCTCTCGGCCCGGGGGCCGGTGCTGTCCCCACGGCTGCGAGCCATCGTGGTGACTCCGGTCTCCCCCCACATGCTCTTCGACCGGCCCCTGGTGCTCGACCCCGCCGAGCGCCTACGGCTCGAGGTGCTCGAGCCCCGGGCGGCGGTGTTGGTGGTGGACGGGGTCAGTGTGTGCCCCCTCGAGCCCGGCGCCACCGTGGAGTGCGGTGAAGGTGGCCAACCGGCCCGCCTGATCACCTTCGGGGCCCGCGACTTCCACGCCATCCTGCGGGCCAAATTCCACTTGGCCGACCGGTAACGAGGTGGGCACGCTCGGTCCCGTCCTGGTCGAGCTCCGGGTGCGCAACCTCGGAGTGATCGATGACGTCACCATCTCGCTCTCCCCGGGGATGACCGCCCTCACCGGCGAGACCGGCGCCGGCAAGACGCTTTTGGTCGAGGCCATCGGCCTCCTGCTGGGGGGACGGGCCGACCCCTCCCTGGTGCGGGCGGGAAGCGACGAGGCTCTCGTCGAGGGCCGGTTCCTCGCCGCCGAGAGCCCGTCCACCGCCGCCCACGAGCACGACGGGGATCCCGACGACGGCGACGAGATCATCCTGGCCCGATCGGTGGTCCGCGGTGGCCGGTCGAAGGCCTGGATCAACGGCCGGATGGCGTCGATTGCGGCCTTGTCCGAGGTGGCGGTGGGACTGGTCGAACTGCACGGCCAACACCAGCACCGGTCACTGGTCCACACCGATGCCCAACGGAGGGCCCTCGACGCCTTCGGCCAGGTGGAGCTGGGGCCGCTCGAGTCCGCCCGGGCCGCCATGCGCCGGCTCGAGGGCGAGAGCGCGCAGCTCGGGGGTGACGCCCGGCAGCGGGCCAGGGAGGTCGACCTACTCACCTACCAACTGGACGAGATCGCCGCGGCAGCCATCGAGGACCCCGACGAGGACCGCCGGCTGGAGGCAGAAGAGGACCGGCTCGCCGCGGCGGCCTCGCATCGCCAGGCTGCTGGCGCAGCCTTGGACTCCCTCGCCGGGGAGGGCGACTCCAGTGCCCTCGAACGGCTGGCCGAGGCGTCGCGCTCACTGGCCGGCCGGGGCCCGCTGGCCTCCATCGAGACCGGCGTGCGGGCGGCCATGGCCTCCATCTCGGATCTGAGCACGGAGCTGCGCTCGGTGGTGGAGACCTGGGAGGACGACCCCGAACGCCTGGAGGCCATCCGTGCCCGCCGGCAGCTGCTCCACCAACTCGAGCGCAAGTACGGGGACGACCTGGGCGAAGTCCTGTCCTTCGCCGCCGGCGCCCGAGCCCAACTCGACGCCATCGAAGCCCAGGAGCGCCGGGCCGCGGAGTTGGACGGGGAGATCGAGGCCGCACGCGCCGACCTGGAGGCGGCCGAAGCCGCGGTGGCCAAAGCCCGCCGGAAGGCCGCGCCCCGCATGGCCGGACAGATACAGACCGCCCTACGGGAGCTGGCCATGCCGTCGGCCACGTTCACCATCGCCGTCGAGGGTCCGGGGCCGGGCGATCAGGTGACCTTCCTCCTCGGAGCCAATGCCGGCGAACCACCGCAGCCGGTGGCCAAGGCCGCCTCCGGTGGCGAGCTGGCCCGGACCATGTTGGCCATACGGTTGGCCACCGCCGACACCCGTGGGGTCATGGTGTTCGACGAGGTGGACGCCGGAGTCGGCGGCGCCGCCGCGATAGCGGTGGGATCGTCCCTGGCCGAGCTCAGCCACCATGCCCAGGTACTGGTGGTCACCCACCTGGCTCAGGTGGCGGCCCTTGCCGACCATCAGATCCAGGTACAGAAGTCTGAACGGTCGGGCCGGACCCGGACCGAGGTGTCCATGCTCGACAAGGACGGCCGGGTGATCGAGCTCAGCCGGATGCTGTCGGGCAGCCCGGCCAGCCCCTCGGCGCGTCGTCATGCCCGCGAGCTCTTGGGTCGCAAGGTGGTCCGGGCGGCGCCACGGTGACCCACGGCGCCAGTCCCGAAGCGGGATCCGCACGGCAAGCCGGTTCGTTCCGCTAGCCTCATCAGGTGCCCGACGTGGAAGGCCCGCCGCAGCCCTTCGGGGGACAAACGGCGGCCGGTCCACCCCTTCGCACAGCCTCGGAGCCCGAGGGGATCGGCGCCGGACGGCCCGCATCCAAGGTGACGCCGACCAAATACATCTTCTTCACCGGCGGTGTGTCGTCCTCGCTGGGCAAGGGCCTGACCGCCTCGTCGCTCGGTCGCCTGCTCAAGTGCCGGGGCCTCCGGGTCACCATGTGCAAGCTCGATCCGTACATCAACGTCGACCCCGGAACGATGAACCCGTTCGAGCACGGCGAGGTCTTCGTGACCGAGGACGGGGGTGAGACCGACCTCGACCTCGGGCACTACGAACGGTTCATCGACGAGAACCTCCACAAGAACTCCAACGCCACCACCGGACGGATCTACTCGTCGGTGATCGCCAAGGAACGGCGGGGCGACTACCTGGGCAAGACGGTCCAGGTGATCCCCCACGTGACCGACGAGATCAAGAAGTGGGTGCGGGCCCTGGGCACCGAGCAGGTCGACGTGGTCATCGTCGAGATCGGCGGAACGGTCGGGGACATCGAGATCGTCCCGTTCATCGAGGCCATTCGGCAGTTCCGGCGGGATGTCGGGCGGGAGAACGTGGTGTACGTCCACCTGACCCTGGTGCCGTACCTCGGCCCCTCGGGCGAGCAGAAGACCAAGCCCACCCAGCACTCGGTGACCGAGCTGCGCAGCCGGGGCATCCAGCCCGACGTCATCGTGTGCCGGTCGGACCGGATGATCTCCGAGGACCTCAAGCGCAAGATCTCGCTGCTGTGCGACGTCCCCATCGAGGCGGTGGTCTCGGCGGTCGACGCCGCCAACATCTACCAGATCCCCCTGGTCCTCCACGAGGAGGGGCTGGATCGCTACATCCTCCGGCTCCTCCAGTTCGAGGAGAGCTCCCACCCCATCGACCTGGGTGACTGGGAGCGCCTGGTGGGCCAGGTCGACGCGGCAGTCCGACCGGTGCGGATCGGGATCATCGGCAAGTACATCGACCTGCCCGACGCCTACCTGTCGGTGGTCGAGTCCCTCCGCCACGCCGGCTTCCACCACGGGGCCAAGGTGCAGATCGAGTGGATCCAGGCCGCCACCGTTCCCGACCTGTTGGAGCACGACGGCCTGCGCGGCTTCGACGGTCTGGTCATCCCGGGCGGATTCGGCGAACGGGGCGTGGAGGGGAAGATCGCCGCAGCCCGCTACGCCCGCGAGCACGAGCTACCGCTGCTCGGGCTGTGCCTCGGGCTCCAGGTCATGATCATCGAGGTGGCCCGGGACCTGGCCGACCTGGAGGGGGCCAACTCCCGGGAGTTCGACGCCTTCACCCCTCACCCCGTGGTGGACCTGATGGACGACCAGAACGATGTGATCGACAAGGGCGGGACCATGCGGCTCGGGGCCTACAGTGCCGAGCTACTGGCCGGATCCCAGGTGGCCAAGGCCTACGACACCGACGTGGTGTCCGAGCGCCACCGGCACCGCTACGAGGTCAACCCCCGGTACCGGACCCGGCTCGAAGAGGCCGGGCTGGTCTGCTCGGGCATGTCCCCCGATCACCGCTTGGTCGAATTCATCGAACTTCCGAGCCACCCGTTCTGGGTCGGCACCCAGGCCCACCCGGAGTTCAAGAGCCGTCCCGACCGGCCCCACCCCCTCTTCCGCGAGCTGGTCTACGCCGCTCTGACCCGGGCCGAGGGCCGCGACCCACGTCTCCCCGACATCGGTGACCTTGGCTGAGCCGGCCGGCGCCGAGGACCAGCCGCCCTGGGATCCCGGCGACCTGCCGCGGTTCCGCCAGGTGAGCGAGGAGGTGGTCCAGAAGGGGTGGGCCATCACCCTGACCAAGACCACGGTGGCCGACCCCGACGGGGAGACCTTTGAGCGTGACGTGGTCCGCCACCCGGGCGCTGTCGCCGTGGTGGCCATCACCGACGACGACACCGTGGTGCTGGTGCTCCAGTACCGTGCCGCCGTCGACGGGTGGCTCCTCGAACTCCCCGCCGGCACCTGCGATGTCAAAGGTGAGGCCGCCATTGATGCCGCCCGTCGTGAGCTGGCCGAGGAGGTCGGGTACGCCGCTCCCGAACTGACCCTGCTGACCCGGTGCGCCATCACCCCCGGCTTCTGCGACGAGTTCGCCAGCATCTTTCTGGCCACCGGGCTCACCAAGGTGCCGGTCGACCGGCAGGGGATCGAGGAGGGGTACATGCGGATCGTGGAGGTGCCGCTCCACCGGTTCGACTCGCTGGTCGATGACGGCACCATCGTGGACGCCGCCACCATCTTGGGGGTGGGCCTGGCCCGCCGGCGCCTGGCCACCGGACGGTGAGCCCGCCACCGTGACTCAGCCGCTCTCCACCGGCGCCGAGGAGTACCTGTCCTGGCTGGCGGTGGAGAAGGGGCGGTCGCGAAACACGTTGATGGCCTACCGCCGGGACATCGCGGCCTGGGAGCGGTGGGCCGAAGAAGCCGGCATCGACCCCACGGCGGCCGGGACCGAGGCCATCGAGCTGCACCTGGCCGACCTCCGCAGTCAGGGCCGTCACCCGGCCTCGATGGCCCGCTCGACAACGGCGCTGCGGGGGCTGTTCCGGTTCCTGGTGGGGGAGGGGACCATTCCCGGCGATCCCACCGCCGACGTGCGCTCGCCTCGCCTGCCCCGCCGCCTACCCAAGGCCCTGGACGAGGACCAGGTCCTGGCCCTATTGGACTCGGTGAGTGGATCCGGGCCTGCCGACTTCCGCGGACCGGGCCCTGCTCGAGCTGCTCTACGGTTCCGGGGCCCGGATCTCCGAGGTGGTCGGCCTCTCCCTGGCCGACCTCCAGGGCGACGACGGCCTCCTCCGGGTATTCGGCAAGGGCTCCAAGGAGCGCCTGGTCCCGTTGGGTGGACCGGCCCGGATGGCCCTGGAGCGTTGGCTGTCCCCCGAGGGCCGGCCCCGGATGGCGCCCGAGCACTGGAAGCGGCGCCACGACGCCGAGGCGGTGTTCATCAACACCCGGGGCGGTCGACTAAGCCGTCAGGGGGCCTGGGACATCGTGCACCGCCGGGCCGAGGGCATCGGTCTCGGACCCCTGGTCAGTCCTCACGTCCTGCGCCACTCGTGTGCCAGTCACATGCTGGCCCACGGGGCGGACATCCGGGTGGTCCAGGAGTTGCTGGGCCACGTCTCCATCTCCACCACCCAGATCTACACGAAGCTGAGCCAGGATCACCTGCGGGCCTCCTACGAACGGGCCCACCCGCGGGCTACTGGGGCCCAGCTCAAGTAGGATCTACGCCGTGCCACCCGACGCCCCGACCATTGACTACCGGCAGCTGCTCGAAGTCGAGCAACGCCAACTCCAGTCGGAGCTGTCCGAACTGGGGTTCGGTGAGGGTGGCGGACTGGACTACGACCCCAATTTTGCCGACTCCAGCCAGGTGACGGCGGAGCGGGGGGAGGCCGGGGTGCTGGCCGGCCAACTACGCGAGACCCTCGAAGAGGTGGCCCTGGCCATCACCCGGCTCGAGGACGGCAGCTACGGTCGCTGCGAGGCGTGCGGGGCGGACATCGCGCCGGCCCGCCTCGAGGCCATGCCGGCCACCCGATTCTGCATCAGTCACGCCAACCGTCCCTGATCGGGACGGGGAACTGATGGGTTACGGGGGTTACAGCCCCGGAACCGGAGGGTCCGGTCGGCGCCGGCGGTACAACCAGCCGAGCCAGCGCACCATCATCATCGTGATCATCGGCGTGGCCCTGGTGGCCATCCTGCTCCGCACCCACCGGATTGACCGCTTCGAGATCATCTACTTTTTGATGCTGATCCCGTCGATCATCCTCCACGAGCTGTCCCACGGGGTGGCTGCTCTGGCCTTCGGCGACGACACCGCCAAACGGGCCGGCCGGCTGACCCTCAATCCGATCAAGCACGTGGACCCGGTCGGAACACTCCTGGTACCGGCCGTTCTCTCCTTGTCGGGTCTCGGCGCCTACGGATGGGCCAAACCCGTTCCGGTCAGCACCAACCGGCTCCGGAGCCCTCGCAACCACACGGTCATCGTCTCGCTGGTGGGCCCGCTGACCAACTTCATCCTGGCCGCCCTGCTCGGCGTGCTGTTCGTGGCCACCTCCTCGCCGGTGGCCAAGGCCGACGTGGCCGCCGGCTACTACCCGCCCAACCTGTTGGCGCAGATCCTGTTCATCGGCGGGATCGCCAACATCGTGCTCGGGATCTTCAACTGCATCCCCTGCCCACCCCTGGACGGGGCCGCCGTCCTGGAGCGCTTCCTCCCGTCCCGTTGGCTCCCCGAGTACTACAACCTCCAGCCGTTCCTCATGTTCCTGCCGTTCATCCTCATCCTGCTGTTCCGTAACGAATGGTCCCAGTTGATCGGCCACATCATTAGTTGGTGGTCGGGCCTGCTGGTGTGAACGGCCCGATCTCCCGTCTGTCCACCAGCCGGTGGGGTCCCTACGCCGTGGCCGGCACCGTGCCCCTGGCCGACTACCTGCGGTCGTCGAGGGGGCTCTCCCACCTCTACCTGGGCCAGGCGCCCCCCGCCGCCCGGTGAGTACCGCGGTGGCACCAGTCGCCGACCACCCGCCGGTAGCCGTGACCGACGAGGACCGGAGCCACTGGTCATCGGCCGTGGGGTGGATGGGCGGCCACAGAGGACTGGTGGTGGCGCTGGTCATCCCGTTCGCGCTCTTCGCCGCCCCGCAAGTGGTCGGACACTCCTTCCTCGACGGCGACAACTTCCTGCAGAACTTCCCCTTGCGGGCCCTGGTCGGACAGGACCTGGCCCACGGCGTGGCACCCCTGTGGAATCCGTACCTGTTCAGCGGGACGCCGCTCCTGGGCGGATTCAACGCCGGCGCCGCCTACCCCACGACGTGGCTGATGGCGATCCTGCCCATCTTCACCGCCTGGTGGCTCAACCTGGCCCTGGCCTACGACGTGGCCCTGCTGGGGACGTACCTCTTCCTGAGGCGACAGCCCGTCTCGTCCACCGCCGCCACCTTCGGTGCGGTCACCTTCGCCTTTGCCGGGTACATGACCGCCCAGATCGTGCACATCGACCTCATCGAGGGGGCGGCCTGGTTGCCGTGGATGCTGCTGGCCATCCACGCCCTGACCGATCCACCCGACGCCGACGGACGAGCGACGGGGGAGCAGCCGCTGGTGGGGACGGCCCGACTGTGGGTGGCCGTCCTGGGCATGGCCCTCGGGCTGTCCGTCCTCACCGGATCGGCCGAGGCCATCATCGACAGACGCGGTGCTCCTGGCCGTCTACCTCGTCGGCCGCCTGATCACCTCGGGGTACCTGAGGCGGGAGAACCGGGGCCGGCTGGCTGCTTCGCTGGCGACCCTGGTTGGGGGTACGGCCCTGGGACTGGCCCTCGGGGCGGCCCAGTGGATGCCCGGTCTGGAGTTCCTGTCCCAATCCCAGCGCTCGGCGGCGAGTTACGCCTACTTCACCAGCGACCCCCTACCGGCCAGTCTCATCACCCTGCTGGGGTCGCCGTTCATCCTGGGGTCCAACCAGACCTACCCCGGCCCCTACGCCGGGCCCTACAACTTCCCCGAGGTCACCAGTTACATGGGGATCCTGGCCCTCATCGCCGCCTGCTCGCTGTTCCTCCGGAGGTTCCGCACCCGGCCCGAGGCCCGCCACTGGTGGATCTGGTACGTCATCGCCGGGGTGGGCCTGCTGTCGGCGCTCGGAGGCCAGACGCCCTTCGGGCATGTCCTCTTCCTCATCCCGGGACTCAACGCCGAGCGGTTGCTCAACCGCAACCTGTTGCTGGTGGACTTCGCCCTGGCCGCACTGGTGGCCTGGTGGGTGCACGTCCTGCTCGACACCGCCGGCCGCGACACCGACCGGCCCCGACGGGTGGCGAGCATCCGCCACCGCTGGCAGGCCGGGGGCCGGGCCGAGATCGTCCTCATCTCCGCCCCCTTCGCTCTGATCGCCCTGTTGTGCCTGGCGCTCTGGGTCGCCGGCGGCCATCTTCAACTCCTGCTGCAGCGGCACTACCCGGTGGCGACCAGCACCCGGTTGTACGTGTCCCTGCTGGTCACCGCCGGAGCGGTCATCGCCGGCTGGGCCACATGGATCGTCCTCCATGAGGGCCGTTACCCGGTCGACCGGCTGCGTCGCTGGCTCACCGCGGTGTTGGTGGTGGACCTGGCCCTGTTCAACGTGTTCGTCATCCACCCCCCGGTGAGCGACGCCTCGGCCCAGGCCCAGAGCAACATGTCCTCGAAACTCGCAGCCCACGTGGGCAACGGCCGGTTCATCATCTACGACCCCGACGAGATCCGCGACACCCAGCTCTACCGGCTGGGTCAGACAGACCTCAACGTGTTCACCGGGTTGCCCAGCGGCCAGGGGTACACGGCCCTGACCGATGGCACGTATGTCCAAATCACCGGAGCCCACTATCAAGAGGACCTCGACCCGACCCAACTGGCCGGGCCGATCTGGAACAACCTCAACGTCACCACCTTGTTGTCCCTGCCGAGCTACTTCCTCACCCCGATCGCCGGCCGAGGCCCGACCGTCACCACCCACGCCGCGGTCCGCTTCCCCCCGAACATCGACCGGTACAACGGATCCCCGACCCCGGTGGCCACGAGCTACACCCTGTCGGCGGGGCAAAGCCGGGACTGGTACTTCGGTGGGGTCCTCCAGGCCTTCTCGTTCTCCATCCCCCTGCTGGGCAAGAGGTCCGCGCCGGGCAGGGCGTCCGGACACTTCAACGTGGGCGTGGTCACCTCCAGCGGTGGGACCGAGTGGCTCCCGAAGGGCGACCTCACCGGCGGCGGCTCCCACACCCTGGACGTCAACCTGCCCGGCGGGAGGTGGATCGCCGGTCTGGTGGTGGCTTCAGGCAACACACCACTGTCGGTTGGCACCCCCACGGCTTTCACCGCCCAAACCGGCCAAGTCGCCCTCAATGGTCGATTGCAGTACGGGGTGACCTCGCCGCACTGGGAGTTCACCGGCACCATCGGATCCTTCGGCGCCTTCCGCAACACCCAGGCCCGGGGCTGGGCCTGGGTGGAGGGCCCGGGCGGAGGGAGGCCGGCCCCCGGCAGCTCGGTCCCGGCCTCCAACGAGAGCGGGAGCCAACAGGTCACCGTCCGGGTCCGCTCGGCCGCCCTGCTGGTCCGGAGCGAGTCGTACACCTCCGGATGGAAGGCCACCGTCCGACCTCTCACGCCCACCACCGGGCCCGTCCGGACCATCCCGGTGGTCAGGGTCGGGATCACCCAGGGGGTCGAGCTTCCGGCCGCAGGCAAGTACCTGGTCACCTTCAACTACCGCCCGCCCTCAGCCCAGCGAGGCCTGGTGATCTCGGCCGCCACCGGGGTGGGCCTGGTGGCATGGCTCGCCGTGGAGATGGCGCTGGGGCGCCGCCGACGACGGGCCCGGCGCCGGGAGCATCCGGCCTGAGTGGCCTACTCCGGCGCCAGCAGGCCTATGGCCGCGGCGGACCGCCGGTAGGTGGCCGAGGCAATGACCCGGGCCTTGTCCGCTCCCTTGGACAGCAGGGCGGTCACCTCCCCGGGGTCGGCGGCGAGTTCGTTCCGCCGCTCGCGGATGGGGCGTAGCAGCTCGATCAGGGCCTCGGCCACGTCGGCCTTCAGATCTCCGTAGCGCTGGTAGGACCGGGCCACCTCAGACGGTGAGCGATCGGTGGCCACCGCCAGCAACTCCAAGAGGTTGGACAGCCCGGGCTTGGCGGCCCGGTCGTAGCGAACCTCCCCGTCGGTGTCGGTCACGGCCTTTTTCACCTTGCGCTCGATCTCCGCCGGCTCGTCGAGCATCAGGATGGTCCCGAGCGGCGAGTTGACCGACTTGGACATCTTGTTCTCCGGATGTTGGAGATCCATGACCCGGGCGGCCGCAGTGGGGATGGCCGCCTCGGGGACCACCAGGGTGGCCCCGTACCGGTGATTGAACCTGATGGCCAGCTCCCGGGCCAGCTCGAGGTGCTGGCGCTGGTCGTCGCCCACCGGCACCTGGTCGGCGTCGTAGAGCAGGATGTCGGCGGCCTGGAGCACCGGATAGGTGAAGAGCCCCACCCGGACCGAGTCCTTCCCCAGGCTCTTCTCCTTGAACTGGGTCATCCGCTGCAGCTCACCCATGGCCGCCGTGCACTCCAGCAGCCAGTGCATCTGAACATGCTCGGTGACGTGACTCTGGACGAACAGGGTGCAGTGGGCGGGGTCGAGCCCCGAGGCCAGCAGGTCCAGAGCGGTCTCGAAGGTCCGGGAACGGAGCTCGTCGGGGTCGATGTCCAGGGTCAGGGCGTGTAGATCGACGACGCAGTAGAAGGCGTCATGGAGGTACTGGGCGGCCACCCAGTTACGGATGGCCCCGAGGTAGTTGCCCAGATGGAGTTCACCGCTGGGTTGGAGGCCGGAGAGTACGCGGGACATGGGGGGTCATCGTAGGTCGGGCCGGGAGCGACCCAGGGTGAGGGTGGGACGGTGCACGAGATGGCGCCCGGGAGCCGGTATCGTCGGAAGGCATGTCCACCATGGTGTCCACCCCGGCCTTCCAAGGGCCGGTCGACCTGCTGTTACAGCTGGTCAACAACCACGAAGTGGACCTTTTTGACATCCCCCTGGCCTCGGTGGTGGATGCCTTCGTGGCCGAGGTGGCCAGCTGGGAGCAGGTGGACCTCCAGACCCTGTCGGAATTCCTGGTCATCGCGGCCGTGCTCATCGAACTCAAGTCCCGACGCCTGCTGCCCGGGCGCGACGACGGGGACACCGATGAGGAGCTGATCGGTTGGGAGGAGCGGGACCTGCTCATGGCCCGGCTGCTGGAGTGCCAGGCCTACGCCGCCGCCGCCGACGGGTTCGCCGTGCTGATGGAACAGGCGGCGCGGTCGGTACCCCGGACCGCCGGGTTCGACGACGACCTGGTGGTGATGGCCCCGGACCTGCTCGAAGGCGTTACCCCCGACCAGCTGGCCGCAGCCTTCCTGCGGGCCACCGCCGAACGCCCGGCCCCCACCGTCGACCTCTACCACGTCACCGTCGACGCCGTCACCGTGGCCGATGCCGTATCCGAGCTGGAGCTGCGCCTGCCGGTGCTGGGCCGGGCCACCTTCCGCTCGTTGACCGGCCACCTGACCACCCGTATCGAGATCATCGTGCGCTTCCTGGCCCTGCTGGAGCTGTGCAAGCAGGGCCGGGTCGACCTCGACCAGGGCCACACCTTCGGGGACCTCGAAGTGGCCTGGGTGGCCGGGGCCGGCGCCACCGTGTCGGTCGGGGCCGGAAGCTACGACGAGTACGAGGGATGACCGTGACGCTCTCGCCCGAGGCCCGCGCCATCGATGCCGTCCTGATCGTGGCGGTCGAACCGGTGCCGGCCGGCCTGCTGGCCGAACTGCTGGAGCTGCCGGTGGAGCAGGTCCAGGCGGCCGCCGACGAGCTGGCCGAGGCCTGCCGGGCCCAGGGGCGGGGCTTCGAGGTGGTCAAGATCGCCGGCGGGTACCGGATCCAGACCCATCCCGACCTGTCCTCCTACGTGGAGCGCTTCGCCAACGTGGGGGTGTCGTCGCGACTGTCGGCCGCCGCCCTGGAGACGCTGGCCATCGTGGCCTACAAGCAGCCGGTGTCCCGGGCCCAGATCGCCGCCCTCCGTGGCGTCAACGTGGACGGGGTGGTCCGCCTCCTCGAGCACCGGGGCTACATCGCCGCCGCCGGCCACGCCCCGGGTCCGGGGCAGGCCGTGCTCTACGCCACCACCGACGCCTTCCTCGAGCGGCTCGGACTGGACCGGCTCGACCAGCTCCCACCGGTCGAGGACCTGCTTCCGGGGCCCGAAGCCCTGGCGGAGATGGAGGACCAGATGCGCCCGGTCGGGGATGGCCCGGTCGGGGATGCCTGAGGAGTCGCCCCCGACGCTGCCCACCGGGGACCGGCTGCAGAAGGTCTTGGCCCGGATCGGTGTGGGCTCCCGCCGGGTGTGTGAGGAGCTCATCGTGGATGGGCGGGTCACGGTCAACGGGAGCGTGCCCATCCTGGGCCGCCGGGTGGACCCGGCTGTCGACCGGGTCGAGCTCGACGGGGTGCCGCTGCCCATTCAACCCGGGCTGGTCCACTACCTGGTCAACAAGCCGGCCGGCGTAGTCAGCACGGCTGAGGACACCCACGGCCGGACCACCGTGGTCTCGCTGGTCCCCGATCAACCCCGGGTGTTCCCCGTGGGCCGACTGGACATGGACTCCGAAGGTCTCCTGATTCTGACCAACGATGGCGACCTGACCCATCGCCTGACCCACCCGTCCTTCGGAGTGCCGAAGGAGTACCTGGTCCAGGTGGACGGGGAGCCGACCTCGGGTCAGGTCCGGAGGCTCCGCGAGGGCGTGGACCTCGACGACGGGCCCACGGCGCCGGCCCGGGTGGCCGTGGTGGCCCCGAACCTGTTGCGCATGGTCATCCACGAGGGGCGCAACCGCCAGATCCGCCGGATGTGCGATGCCGTCGGTCATCCGGTGGTCCGGCTGGTCCGGACCCGCATCGGCCCGTTGGCCGACCCCTCGCTGAGCCCGGGGGCCTACCGACAGCTCTCCTTCGACGAAGTGCGCACTCTGACCACGGCCGCCGTGCCGGCGGAACCGGCTGGTGGACCCGGCACCGGCCCGGGGTCGTCCAGGACCGGTGACTAACATGCCTGGCTGATGCCACCAACCGTCCGAGCCATCCGCGGCGCCACCACCGTCGACCACGACGACCCCGAGGCCATCACCGAGCGGGTGGTGGCCCTCCTCCGACGGATCCTCGAGCGGAACGGGCTGGTGGAGGACGACATCATCTCCATCCTCTTCACGGCCACCGAGGACATCGTGTCCACCTTCCCGGCCACCGCGGCCCGCTCGATGGGGCTGGGCGCCGTGCCCCTCATCTGCGCCCGGGAGTTGGCCATCACCGGATCGGTGCCCCGCTGCATCCGGGTCATGCTCCATGTCACCAGCGAGCGCACCCGCGACCAGATCCACCACGTGTACCTCGAGGGCGCCCAGGGACTCCGTGACGACCTCCCCGACTGATTCCCACAGCCCATCGGCCTCCGGTGGGCCGTTGAGCGCGGCGGGCCGGGCCATGATCTTCGGCACCGGGCTCATCGGGGGCTCGGTGGGGATGGCGCTCCGCGACCGGGGCTGGTGGGTCAGCGGTGTGGACGCGGCCGAGGGCACGGCCGCCCGGGCCGTCGAGGTGGGGGCGCTCTCCGAGGAGGGCGTGGACCACTCGGCCGACCTGGTGGTGGTGGCCACGCCGGTGCACGCCACCGGTGAGATCATCCAGGACATCCTGGACTCGACGGCCTGGCCCGCCACCACGGTCATCACCGATGTCGGTGGAGTGAAAGGGCCCCTGGTGGCCTCGGTGGCCCACCCGTTCTTCGTGGGAGGGCACCCCATGGCCGGCTCCGAGCAGGTGGGCCTGGAGGGGGCCTCGGGTGAGCTGTTCGTGGGCGCCACCTGGGTGCTCACCCCCACCTCGGTGACCGACCCCGGGGCCTACACCCGGGTCCGTAACGTCCTGGCCGACCTGGGGGCCAACGTGGTGGCCCTGGATCCCTCCCAGCACGACGCCCTGGTGGCGGTGGTCTCCCATGTGCCCCACCTGGCCGCGGCCACCCTGATGGACCTGGCTGCCGGCCTGGGCGAGGAACACGCCGCCCTGCTCCAGCTGGCCGCGGGCGGCTTCCGGGACATGACCCGGATCGCCGCCGGCCAGCCCACCATCTGGCCGGACATCTGCGAGGACAACGCCGAGGCCATCGTGCACACGCTGGACCTGCTCATCGAGGCCCTCGGGGCCATGAGGCGACGGGTCTCCGAGCACGATCACGACTCGCTCCTCGAGGTCCTGGGCCGCGCCGCTGCGGCCCGCCGGGCCCTGAGCGAGCGGGCCCCGCTGCCCGAGGAGCTGGTGGAGGTGCGTATCCCGGTGCCCGACCGGACCGGGATGATCGCCGAGATCACCGTGCTGGCCGCAGAGTTGGGCGTCAACATCGTCGACCTCGAGATCGCCCACTCGCTGGACGGGGACCGCGGCGTGATGATCCTGGTGGTGGACCAGCTGTCGGCCCCGACCCTGCTGACCACGCTGTCGGGCCGCGGGTACCGGGCCACCAGCACTCCGGTGGGGCCGAGCCGGTGACCGACCAGCCCGCCGTCCAGACCCAGCAGGTGACCGGAGGGACCCGGCTCTCGGGCTCCCTCACGGTGCCGGGGGACAAGTCCATCTCGCATCGGGCTCTGCTGCTGTCGGCCCTGGCCGAAGGCACCTCGACCATCACCGGCCTGTCCCCGGGTGACGACGTGGCCCGCACCCGGAGCGCCATCGAGGCCCTGGGCGCCGGGGTGGGAGACGACGGCCCGGCGGTGGTGGTGCACGGGGGCCGGTCCCGCCTACACGCCCCGGACCACCAGCTCGACCTGGGCAACTCCGGGACCGGCCTGCGCCTGCTGGCCGGGGTGGCCGCCACCCTGGTCGGCACCACCACCCTGACCGGGGACGATTCGCTCCGGCGGCGGCCCATGGACCGGATCGCTGTCCCTCTGACCGGGATGGGCGCCCGGGTGACCGGCCAAGGGGAGCAGAGCCTGCCACCACTGGCCATCACCGGCGGGCCCCTGGTGGGCATCGACTACACCCCGCCGGTGGCCAGCGCCCAGGTCAAGTCGGCCATCCTGTTGGCCGGCCTGGCCGCCGACGGCGAGACCGTGGTGCGCGAGCCGGTGGCCACCCGGGCCCACACCGAAGAGATGCTGGCTGCGGCCGGCGCCGACATCACCATCGAAGCGGAGGGGGCCGGACAGATCGTCCGGCTCCGGCGCAGCACCCTCAGTTGCGGGGCCTACACCGTGCCCGGCGACCCCTCCCAGGCCGCCTTCTGGTTGGTCGGGAGCGTGATCAGTGCCGGCAGCCTGGTCACGGTGGACGACGTGTACCTGGGTGCCGATCGCCTCGGGTTCGTCGGCGTGCTCCGCCGCATGGGGGCCACCATCGAGATCAGCGAGGTCGGCAACGGCATCGGGTCATTGACCGGCTACACCTGCCTGCTCCACGGGACCGTGGTCGAGGCCGCCGAGATCCCGTCGCTGGACGAAGTGCCCATCCTGGCCGTGGCCGCGGCCGCCGCTCTGGGCCAGACCCGGTTCCGCAACGTCGGCGAGTTGCGGGTCAAAGAGTCCGACCGGCTGGCCGGGACCGTCGGGCTGGTGCGGGCCTTCGGGGGGGAGGCCGAGGTCGACGGGGACGATCTGGTGGTCGAGGGTCAGGGCGAGCCACTCCGTCCGGGGACCTTCGACGCCGCCGGCGACCACCGCATGGCCATGGCCGCGGCCATCGCCGCTGCCGTGTGCCCGGGAGCGGGCGACGTCTCCACCATCACCGGGTGGGAGTCGGTGGACACCAGCTACCCCGGGTTCGCCGACGATCTGGTCCGGCTCCGGTCGTCGAATCAGTCCGGTGGCCGATGAGCACCAACGGCGCTGAAGTCATCCTCCCGATCATCGCCATCGACGGTCCGGCGGGATCCGGCAAGTCCACGGTGTCCCGGGCCCTGGCCCGTCGACTGGGCATCGATCGTCTGGACACCGGGGCCATGTACCGGGCGGTGGCCTGGGCCGCCCTGGACCGGCACATCGATCCGGCCGACCAGCCGGCGGTGGCCGAGTTGGCCCGCGCCATCGGCATCTCCGTCGGCGACCAGGTGGAGGTGGACGGGACCGACGTCACCCAGGCCATCCGCGGGCCCGAGGTCAGTGGGGCGGTATCGGTGGTGGCCGCCAACCCCGCCGTGCGCTCGGTGCTGGTGCAACGGCAGCGGCGGTGGGTGGCCGAGCGCGGCGGCGGGGTGGTCGAGGGGCGGGACATCGGCTCGGTGGTCTTCCCCGAGGCCAAGGTCAAGATCTTCCTGACCGCCTCGGCCGACGAGCGGGCCCGCCGGAGGCCCGAAGAGGATCAGCAGGCGCTGTCCCGGCGGGATCGGCTGGACAGCACCAGAGCGGTGTCGCCACTGGGGGTGGCCGAGGGGGCCCTGGTCATCGACACCACCGACCGCCCGGTGGAGGACATCGTGGACCAGGTCGTGGGGTGCCTGTGAGCGGGGACGCACAAGCAGGAGCCGGGGACGGGCCCCTGGAGCTCGAGGTCCGGGTGGACACCCGGTTCACCCCCATCTACCGCTTCCTACGGACGCTGGTCCACGGCCTCAACCGCCTGCTCTTCCGGACCACCGTCGAGGGTGCCGAGAACGTGCCGGCCGAGGGACCGGTGATCATCGCCCCGGTGCACCGCTCGTTCATCGACTTCTTCGTGGCCTCGGAGGTCACCCCGCGCAAGCTCCACTACATGGCCAAGGACAGCCTGTGGAAGAACTCCACGCTGGCCCGGATCCTCCCTGCCGTCGGGGCCTTTCCGGTGCACCGGGAGTCGGCCGACCGGGAGGCGCTCCGCCGGGCCCAGCAGGTACTCGAGGCCGGCGAGGTGTTGATCCTGTTCCCCGAAGGTGAGCGCCGGACCGGGCCGGAGGTCAAGGACCTCCACGAAGGGGTGGCGTTCCTGGCCGCCCGCACCGGGGCCACCGTGGTGCCGGTGGGGATCGGGGGATCGGCGTCGGTGATGCCCAAGGGCAAGAAGGTGCCGAGGCCCCGACACGTCCATCTGGTGGTGGGGGAGCCCCTGCAGCCCCCGGCCCGCACCGGCGGCGGACGCACGTCGCGGAGCCAGGTCCACCAACTCACCGAGGAGCTGACCCAATCGGTCCAGAGCCTCTACGACCGCTCGGTGGAGGTCACCCGGCGCTACTGAGCCCGGGGTCGGGAAGCTACGACCGTTGCTGGTTGGACTTCTTGACCCGGACCCAGGTGGTCCCGATGACCCTGGCGTACTGCAGGCCGAACACCAGGTTTCCGCCCTTCTTGGACACCCCCGAGGCCCGTGGGTGCCACACCGTGGGCTGCTCGGTGATCCGCCAGCCCCGGCTGGAGCTGGTGATGACCACTTCGGAGGTCTGGTACTGGTCCTGGATCAGATAGGGGACGATGTCGTTGACCACCTCGATCTTGAAGGCCCGGTAGCCGTTGGAGGAGTCGGTCAGTTGCTGGCCGGCAATGTTGTTCAGAATCGACGCGTAGAGCTTGACCCCGGCTTGACGGAAGCGGTCGGTGGTCTGGTCGACGCCCAACCGCCGGGAGGCGATGACGAAGTCCGCCTCGTCATCGAGGAGGGGTTGCACCATGGAGGCCAGCTCGGCCGGATCGTTCTGCCCGTCGGCGTCCAGGGTCACCACGTAGCGGGCCCCATGGGCCGCCGCCAGCTGATAGCCCAACTTGAGAGCCGCCCCCTGGCCCATGTTGACGGGCAGGATGCAGGTGTACACCCCGGCGTCGAGAGCCACCCCGGCGGTGTCGTCGGTCCCTCCGTCCACCACCACCAGGGTCGAGACCTCGAGGTCGCCGACCAGCGTGGGCATGGCCTTGAGGACGTCGCCGATGTTGCGCTCCTCGTTGTACGCGGCCACCAGGGCCACGATCGGCCCGAACGTGACCCCCGGATACCGACTCTCGAAATCGGAGCGGGCCCGGTCGAGGGCGAACTTGCGGAGCTCGGTGATCCGCTTCTTCCCCCGTGAGTCGGGACGGGTGAGCCACTTGTGCTTCTGGGTGGGCGACATCAGATGAACATCTTGGGGTTGGAGAAGATGGCTCGCACCTTGGGCTCGAAGTGGGAGAGGGGCCGGGTGGGGAAGTCGGCATCGAAGCTGTTCTGGTCCCACTCGTCGGCGAACTGTTCGGCCAGCTCGAACCAGGGCTGGCCCCGGTACCGGTCGCGCTTGTCCGGATCCATGTCGAAGTGGTGGTAGTAGTGCCGACCCTGGAAGTCCTGATGGGCGGCGATGACCTCGGTGACCTCGGGCCGGACGTAGGGCCGGAGGATCTCGGCGGCGATCCGGGGGTGGTTGGGCACGCACACCGCCTTGCCGATGTCGTGGCAGAGGGACGCCACCACCATCTCGTCGTCGGCACCCGCCTGCTCGGCCCGGGTGGCGGTCTGGAGGCAGTGGGTCAACTGGTCGACGGCGAACCCGTCGACCAGCTCGGAGAGCGACTCCAGCATGGCCAGGATCCGGTCCGGCACCCGGCTCTGGTTCTGTACGGTCTCCGTCCCGATGACCATCCAGTCGTCACGGGTGGAGCGATCCATACGGGTGAACGAGGTCCGTGTTGCCGTTGAAGTGCCCATGGCGGACATTGTCGCACCAAATTGGGCCATTCGGCACCTGGAACTCCGCTGGGAGCCATCTGGATCTCAGCTAGCCAGATGTTCCAGCACGTCGGAGGCCTCGGTGTCCCGGTCGTCGGTCAGCACCGTCGCCGTACTGCCGCCATCTCCCCCGGGTCCGCCGGACGACCGACCCGGTGCTCCGTTCATCAGGACCAGCGCCGCCTCGAGGCTCCGTAGCAGCTCACGCAGTTCCGGGGGGGAGGGAAGTACTCCTCTTCCACCGTGACGCGGGACCGCTCCACCCCGTGCACCGGGTCGAGGCGCTCCAGCACCGCCTGCACCAGGGCTTCGGGCGCTGACGCCCCGGCGGTGACGCCGACCGTGCCCGACAGGTCGTCGGGCAGCTCCGAGGCGTCGTTGACCCGGACCACCCTCGGGCATCCGAAGGCCACCGCCACCTGTTCGAGGGCCACGGTGTTGGAGGAGTTCTCCGAACCGATCACCACCACCGAGTCGGCCCGGCCGGCGATGGCTTTGAGGGCGGCCTGCCGGTTGGTGGTGGCGAAGCACAGATCGCTCCGGTTGGGCATCCACAGGTCGGGAAACCGTTGACGGGCCCGGTCGACGATGCCGGACCACTCGTCGTGGCTCAGGGTGGTCTGGGCCAGCAGCGCCACCGGACGATGGTGGCCATCGTCATCGTCCAAGCCGGACAGGTCATCCACGTCCTCGGCCCGTTCGAGCAGGCGCACCGATTCGGGGGCCACCGCCATGGTGCCGACCGCCTCCTCGTGGCCGTGATGGCCTACATAGAGGACGGTGTAGCCCTTTCGGGACCGGACCTTGAGCTCGTGGTGGACCTTGGTCACCAAGGGGCACACCGCATCGACCACCACCCGGCCCTGGGTGCGGGCGGCGTCGACCACACCGGGGGCCGACCCGTGGGCCGACAGCATGAGGGGTGCCCCGGGCGGGACGTCGTCCACATCGTCGACGAAGACCACCCCCTGGGCCCGGAACTGGTCGACCACATGACGGTTGTGGACGATCTCGTGATAGCAGTACACCGGGGGCTCGAAGACCTTGACCATCCAGGCCAGGGCCTTGATGGCCTTCTCCACCCCGGCACAGAACCCCCTCGGTTCGGCCAGGAGCACACGGTCGACAGGCACCCGTTCAGGGTACCGGGGCGGTGGGGCCGGTGGTCCCCGACGCCGGGAACCCCGAGGGGACCAGGTAACCTGGGCAAATGTCGGCGCCCAAAGTGACGACGGCACCCAAGGTCGTCGCCGTATCCCCGTCCTCACCGGCCGACCGGTCCGGCCTGCGCCCGGGTGACGCCATCCTCCTCCTCAACGGCCGGTCGCCGCGCGACGTGATCGAGTACAGCCTGTTGGTGGACGAAGCCGAGTTGGACCTTCTGGTCACCAGGCCGGGCGTGGCCGATCCCTTCGCCATCGAGGTGTCCAAAGAGCCCGGTCAGCCCCTGGGGGCCGAGGTGGCCTCGGCGGTCTTCGACCGGGTCCGTACCTGCGACAACCACTGTGAGTTCTGCTTCATCCACCAGCTGCCCAAGGGGATGCGGCGCAGTCTCTCCCTGAAGGACGACGACTATCGCCTGTCCTTCCTCTACGGCAACTTCACCACGCTGACCCGCTTCACGGAGATGGACCTCGAGCGGGTGCTCACCGAGCGGCTGAGCCCGTTGTTCGTCTCCATCCACGCCACCGATCCGGACATCCGCGCCGACCTCTTGCGCAATCGCCGTGGCGCCACCAGCCTGCGGTGGCTGCAGGCACTGCTGGACGGAGGTATCGAGGTGCACGGCCAGGTGGTGGTGTGCCCCGGTCGAAACGACGGAGCCATCCTGCACGACACCTTGGCCGGCGTGCTGGACCGGTATCCCACGCTGGCCACGGTGGCCTGTGTGCCCCTCGGGGTCAGCCGCTTCTCCCACGAGCCGGCCATGCGACCCCACACCGTCGAGGAGGCCGCCGCGGTCTGCGATGCCGTGGAGTTGTGGCAAAACACCTTCCTCACCGCCATCGGGCGACGGATGGTCTTCGCCGCTGACGAGTACTACCTGATGGCCGAACGGCCCTTCCCGCCGGCCCAGACCTACGAGGGCTTCCCCCAGCACGAGAACGGACTGGGCATGGCCCGGGCCTTCGAGGCGGCCTTCGGTGGGGACGAGCGGGCCGCCCTCGGGGTTCGACCCGGGTTCTTCGCCGCCGTGGACGGGGCCCCGGCCCTCGGCTACCGCGCCCCGCGGTCCCAGCCGGTGGGGGAGCGGGCCACCGATTCGGCTCCTATCGCCATCCTGACCGGGGAGTACGGAGCGCGGGTGCTCGGACCCCTGGTGGACTCCCTGGCCCGGGACGACATCCGCCTGGTGCCGGTGGCCAATCACTTCTTCGGCGGCAACATAGGGGTATCGGGCCTACTCACCGGCACCGATCTGGTCGAGGTGCTCCGTCACGAGCCGGAGGGTCACCGGTACCTCCTCCCGGACTCGTGCCTGTCCGAGGGCCGGTTCCTCGACGACCTGACCCTCGGCGACCTGCCCCGCGCCGTCGAGGTCGTCCCCACGGACGGCCTCTCCCTTCGTCAGGCCCTCGAAGGCCCGGCCCCGGTCGCTGACCGTCGGGCCTGCGGGGGGACGGCTGCCCCCGAACGCGTGCCGGTGGCCATCGGGGCCTCCCGATGACTCCGACCCCGGGTAGCGGTGGGGGTGGGAGGGACCGACCACTGGTGGTGATCGCCGGACGGCCCAATGTCGGCAAGTCCACCCTGGTCAACCGCATCGTGGGCCGCCGGGCCGCCGTGGTCGAGGAGCGGCCCGGGGTCACCCGCGACCGCAAGGAGCTCGACGCCGAATGGTGCGGCCACCCCTTCACCGTGGTGGACACCGGTGGATGGCTCCTGTCCGACGATCCCCTCGACGCCCAGGTGACCGCGCAGGCCGAACGGGCCATCGCGGAGGCCGACGTGGTCCTGTTGGTGGTGGATGTGACCGTGGGGGTGATCGACGAGGACATGGCCGTGGCCCGGTTGCTCAAGCGCTCGGGCCGACCGGTGCGGGTGGTGGTCAACAAGGTGGACTCCTCCCAGCGGGAGGCCGACGCCTGGGACGCCATGGCCCTGGGGCTGGGCGACCCCTGGCCCATCAGCGCCTTGCACGGGCGGGGGACCGGGGACCTCCTCGACGACGTGGTGCGCCTGCTGCCCGAGCCCGGTCCGGCTGACGGCGATGCCGATCACGCCTTGACCGGCGATGCCGCTCACGACACGTCGGTCGATCGCACGGTGCCCCGGGTGGCGCTGGTGGGCCGGCCCAACGTGGGGAAGTCCACGCTGTTCAACCGATTGGTCGGGGACGAGCGGTCGGTCACCCACGACGCCCCGGGCACCACGCGGGACTCGGTGGACACGGTGGTCGAAACGCCCGAGGGAACGGTGTGCTTCATCGACACCGCCGGCATGCGACGCAAGTCACGTACCGAGCGGGGGACGGAGTACTTCTCGGTACTGCGGGCGCTCGACTCCCTCGACCGGGCCGACATCGCCCTGTTGATCATCGATGCCACCGCCGGGGTGACCCACCAGGACCAGCGGCTGGCCGAACGCATCGGGGCCTCGGGCTGTCCCACGGTGGTGGTCCTCAACAAGTGGGAGTTGATCGCCACCGAGGACCGCAACGACATCCTGGTCGACATCGGCGACCGGCTGGCGTTCCTCGGTGACGCCCCGGTGCTCAAGATCAGTGCGCTCTCGGGGCTCGGGGTCCACAACATCCTCCCGGCGGTGGCCGCGGCCGAGGAGGCCTACCACTCCCGGGTTCCGACCGGCGAGCTCAACCGGGCCCTCAAATCGATCCAGATGGCCCATCCTCCGGTGGGGGCCAAAATCCAGTACGCAGTGCAAGGAGCCAACGACCCCCCTACCTTCACGCTGTTCACCAACGGTCGGCTGCAGCCCACCTACCTCCGATATGTGGAGCGTGGGCTGCGGGAGCGGTTCGAGCTCGGACCCACGCCGATCAAACTGCGGGTGCGGGCCAAAGGGGCGAACGGCGGTGGGGGTCGGAGGCGATGAGCAGGGTCGCTCAGCGGGGAGGGAACCACCTTGCCTTGGTGTGAGGAGTGCGACCAACGCGTCCTGACCGACGAACTGACCGACGAGGGGACCTGCCCCGACTGTGGCTCCAAGCCGCTTGAGCACCGCAAATCGCCCTGGTACTTCAAGTTCATGCTGGTGGCCAGCGTGATCTACCTGGGCTATCGGGCCTTTCAGGGGATCACCTGGATGGTCCACCACGTGTAGCTGACCCAGACGCGACGCACACCGTGGTCGTAGCACCACTGAACGTCGGCCTTTGGGGCCACCTGCGGATGACGGCATCGGCGGGTGGGTAGGGAAGTACCTATGATCCCGACGATGACTGAAGACCGTGCCGCCACCGCGCCGCCTGCCGACCTGAGTGGCGCCGACCTCGCCGATGCCGACCTGGCCGGTATCGATCTCCAGGGGCGGAACCTGTCGGGTGCCGATCTGACCAGGGCCAACCTCACGGGGGCCAACCTCCGCAATAGCAACCTGACGGACGCTGACCTATCCGACGCCGCGCTTTCGGGCACCGAGTTGGCCGGGGCCAACCTCACCGGCACCGACCTGTCCAACGCCAACCTGCGGGACCGCGATCTGACCTATGCCGAACTTACCGGGGCCAACCTGGTCGACGCCGATCTGGCGCGGGCCGACCTCAGCTGGGCCGACCTGTCCGGGGCCGATCTCAAGCACGTTCGGATGGAGGGTGCCAACCTCACCGGTGCCAACCTGAGCAAGGCCGACCTGGCCCACGCCAATTTGCTCGGAGCCAACCTGACCGGCGCCAAACTGAATGACGCCGATCTGTCCGACGCCGATCTGGGCCGGGCCAACCTGTCCGACGCCGATCTGTCCGGGGCCAACCTGACCGATGCCAACCTGGGCCGGGTCGATCTGACCGAGGTGATCCTCTCCGGGGCCGATCTCACGGGGGCCAACTTGGGCCGGGCCAAGCTCATTGACGCTGACCTTTCCGACGCCAACCTGGGCAAGGCCAATCTCAACGAGGCCGACCTGTGTGGGGCGGTGCTGGCCAACGCCAACCTGGGCGACGTGAACCTCACCGACGTGGATCTGTCCGGCGCCGACCTCACCGGTGCCGATCTGACTGGCGCCGACCTGAGTGGTGCCGACCTGACAGGCACCATCCTCCCCGATGCCGACCTGGGCAAGGCCAATCTGACCGAGGCCAGCCTCACCGACGCCGACCTGACCGACGTCAATCTGGGCAAGGCCAAGCTCAACGACGCCGAGCTGTCCGGCGCCGACCTGTCCGGTGCCAACCTGCACGGCGCCGACCTGTCCGGTGCCAACGTCACCGACGTCACCTGGTAGGACTACCCACAGACACTTCGGATTCCGTCGCAACCGCAGGCACGGCGGGATCGTCGTGGGCTCTCCTTGGACATCGTGTCCCTGTAGCGGGATCGGATCGCTTGAGCCCGGCTGGAAGACGGCTGGTCCGTTTGTGCCCTGACATCAACACATCCCTCATGGAAGAGAGGCGAACCCGGAGTCGGTATCCACCGTCTCGCTCCGGCACGAATTTCGCCCCTTTTATACGAGCCGTATTCCAGATCACGTGGTGAGCTCGACAGCTGGGCATCGGACTTAAAACCTTTGCCAGGAATGGAAGGTCTTTGTAGCACACCAGACGAAATTCCAGACCACGTGGCGACCTCTACAAACGGCATTACCTTAAAACCTTTGCCAGGAATGGAAGGTCGTCAATTTTGAGGTTGTACACCGATCTTGCATGTGAGAGCATGCCCGCGAGCAGAGGGGGTGCCCCATGTTGGGCTCACGTAAGAGGGATCGCTTGGCGATTCAGGGCGGCAGGCAGAAGGTCCGCATGTGGTTCGCCGTCCTTGTCGTCCCAGTCCTTGGCCTTGGCGTCCTCGCCGGGGTGGGCCCGGCGAGCGCCAGCTCGACAACCACGGTGGCTCGAACGAGTGCCGGACCACCCAACAGCTCCGCTTACAACTGGGTCGAACTGCACGGAGACAACAGCCTCAGCGGATACGCCAGCAACAGCTCGCTCAATATCTCGAACGTCGGATCACTCGGGGTCCGGTGGGCGGCGAGCATGTACGGTCCGGCCCTTACGTCACCGGTCGTCTCTGACACCACCCTCGGCATGATGACCTATATCGGGACCGACGCCGGTTACGTCCTGGCCTTCAAGGCCGGGACGGCGCAACTGGTGTGGGGCCGGCCCCTGGGCGGGAACATCATCGCCTCACCGGTGGTGAGCGACGGGGCCCTGTGGATAGCGACGGAGACCCCGGCCAAGCTCTACAAGTTCAATCTCACCACCGGAGCCACCGAGTGCTCCCTGGTCACCTCGCACGAGTTCTATTCGAGCTTCACCGCGGCCACCCCGCCGGGCGGGAAGCCGTCCATCTACGTGTCGAACCTGGACAACGGGGTCAGCTCCGGTCCGATGATGGGCATCGATGCCAGTAATTGCTCGGTGGAGTGGAGCTTCAGCGACTATCACACGCCGCCCAATGGCCCCTGGGCCCCCATCGCCTACGGGGTGGACAAGAAGGGGACACCACTGGTGTTGGACGGCACCTCGGACCCCGACCAGTCCGAGTACGCGGTCAACGCCCTGACCGGCAAGTTGGTGTGGCGATTCCAGGGCCCCGGTGTCGGCGACTACGACATCGCCGCCGGCGCCGAGATCTCCGCCCCCGGGGTCAATGGGTTCGCTGACGGTGTGGCCTATGTGCCAACCAAGTTCGGGCAGATATTCGCCCTCAACCTGACCACCGGCGCCAAAATCTGGAGCTACACCTTCAACCCGCGCCCACCGCTCACCACCAGCGCCACCGGCCGGTCCACGCCGGCCCTCGACGGGACCAATCTGGTCTTCGGCTATCACAGCGGCGTGATGGACCTCAACGCCGTCAACGGAAAGCTCCGATGGAACTACCAGGACCCCTCGGGCACCGAGGTGCTGTCGTCGGTGGCCATCGTGGGCAAGACCCAGGCCGCGGTGATCTGCGCCGACCTCAGCGGTGCCGTCCATGCCTTGAACATCGCCAACGGCGACTCCCTGTACAACTACCAGACCGGCGGCTACATCGTGTCCTCCCCGGCCGTGAGCGACGGGGATGTGCTGATCGCCTCCTCGGACGGGCTCCTCTACGACTTCGCCGTCGGCGGTGGTAACGACGCCACCCTTCCGACGGCATCGACCACCTCGCCCGCCTACGGGGCCTCCGTGCCCAACCCCAATGGCAGTGAGGTCATCTCCGGCACGGCTACCGATCCGGTGGGCGTCAGCTCGGTCGATCTCTCCATCGAGTCGGGTGGGGTCGGAGGAACCTGGTGGGACGGAGCAACCGGCAAGTGGCGAACGGGACCGTTCCCCAATCCTGTGACACTGGCGACACCCGACGGAACATCGACGAATTGGTCCTACCAACTGCCGGTTCCGACATCTGGTGGCAGCTATCTGGTGAGCGTCATCACCAATTCGAGCGGAGGCCAAGCAAGTACGGGACGGACCAGCTTGAGTTTGCTGTCGAAAAATCGACCAGCGGGCCCGCAGTTCGAGGCCTCTCAGTACGATGTCGCCGCGGGAGGGACGGTCACCGTCAACGGCAGCGGCTTCACCGCCGGAGAGACCGTTGCGATCAGCCTCCGGGGGCAGACCCTGACATCGGTCAAAGCCGGTGACACCGGCAGCTTCGGCCCCACCGCTGTCACCTTGCCCGAATATGCGGCATTCGGTCTGTCCTCTCTTCTGGCCACCGGAGCCACCTCCAAGGGCCAAGCTGCAGCACCGATCTACATCACCAATTCGTGGGACGACCCTGGCAACGTCCAGAATCACAGCGGATTCGAGTCCGACGATGCCAGCTACAGCAACATCTTCTTCGTCGGTTCGGGTGACATCCGTCCGTCCTGGGATTCAATTACTCGGATCGGCCATCACCACGTCCGCGGCCGTTGCCGATGGAGTCGTCTATGTCGGTGACACCTCAGGGCAGCTCCTGGCCATCGATGCCCACAACGGAGTGGTCCTGTGGACCTGGCAGGACCCGTCAGGGAAGGCCATCGATGGAGCTCCGACCGTAGACCCGACCAATGGGTTGGTCATGATCAGCACGGCCGATGGCACGGTTGACGCCTTGACGACGGCGGGGAGCTCTCCACTGGTCGACCAGCGTCGGTGGCGTCCCCAACGCTCCCACCTTCGGTGCCGGTGAGATCTATGTTTCCTCAAATGACGGTACGGACGGCTCGGTCACGGCCCTGGTCGAATCCTCTGGCGCCACCACGTGGTCCAAGACGCTGACCAGCCCGGTGACCTCCGCATCAACCATTGACACGTCGGCCGGCCTGGTGGTCGTGGGCGAGAGCAGCGGTGCGGTCACAGCCCTATCAACCAGTACTGGGGCCACCAAATGGACCTTCACCGCTGGTGGTGCAGTGAACGAATCCCCGATGATCACCGCCGACGGCTCGGTCTATGTGGGATCCGCCAACGGAACGGTCTATGCCTTGTCTGAGACGACCGGCGACCAACGCTGGGCGCATTCCATCGGGAGCCCGATCACCGCCAGCCCGGCTGATTACCCCCCCAATCACCTGATCTTCATCGGATCCTCCAATGGTGCGTTGACCGCGCTGGCGGCGGCCACCGGCAAGGTTCAATCGGTCCTGCACTACGGATCACCGATCGTGGGGATCGCCACCGTGTTGAAGGCTGTCTTCATCACCTGTGCCAATGGCAACTTCAATACTGCCCGCAACTACGGGCAGACAGGTGAGGGCTTCAATACGGGAGCCTCGATCACGACCGCACCTGTGGTCGTGAATGGTGCGGTGTACGTCGGCAACTCCATCGGAGACTTCTATGCTGTCACGCCGTACGGGGCAGCACCGCTCTAGGCGCAACCACTGCCCGGCGGGCATAGGCCACAGCTATAAAACGGTCCAACCCGGACGCTTGGGCTCGCACGGTTGCATTCCTGGTTCATCGTTCGCCATGGGCCGACTGCGCTAGGGTGAGTGTTCCTCGATCGGGAGCCTTGAACAGGGCAAACGGTCAGACGGGCTGTGGCGCAGCTTGGTTAGCGCGCTTGACTGGGGGTCAAGAGGTCCCGGGTTCAAATCCCGGCAGCCCGACTAGCTGGGTCAGTGGACCATTTCTTAAGATTAAAGACCGAGTGGTGGTTGAGCGTAAATCCTCGACTCGTTCGGGGTCAGACAGACGAGCGAACTATGTCGGCGCTCCGAATTGCAGACGTGCTCGATGAAGTGGGCCATGGCAATCGCCGGCTCAAGATTCGTTCGCCACTTCTGGCGGTTCAACAGTCCGATCTGCATCGAAGCCCACGAACGTTGTCGTAGCAGTCGTCGACGGTTCCCATGGCGCTGGAGCGAGGTCATGTCGACAGAATCGTTCAACCCAATATGGGCATGAGGATTGCCACCTGCGACCAAAGCTCACTTGACTGACGTCCTGGAAGCGTCGAAGATGTCCTTGAAGCAACTCCCGCTGGGCTCGGGAACATTCATGAGGGGCGGAATTCGGCGGGCGGACCTTGATGCGCCACCCATGACATGCCCAGGGTACGGAAAATGAGAATCCTCCGGAGGTCCTTCCTTCTTCCTCTACTCAGTCTGCCGATTCTCGTGGTGGGCTATCTAGCTTTGCCGGTCATGATGTCACCGGCCTCGGCCAGCGGTACGACTCTCTACGTAGCGATAGGTGGTCATGACACCGGGACTTGCCAAGCTGCTTCGAGCCCGTGCGCCACCATCGACTACGCCGCATCACAGGCCTCGTTCATTTCAGAAAACGTGGGCGACACCATCAGCGTCGGACCGGGCGTATTCAAAGCAAATCTTCAGGGCACGCCGGAGCAGACGGGCCATGGTTACTACGGACCGCTCACCATCGAGGGAAACTCATCGACGATCGAACCGGGAGACCTTAGTCAGCCCATTTTTGGAGGTGAGGGCTCCTACGTCTTGAGTGATCTCACGATTGACGGCCTCGGAGATACGGTCGTGAACATAAGCGGGCTCTTCAATGTCCAGGACAGTTCGGTCACCATCACCGACAGCACCATCACAAATAGCGCCAGCGTCTTTAGCGATACCAGCGGCAACAATGAAGCAGCAGATGCGTTCATCACTGACTCGACGCTTACTGGCAACGCAACGATTCTCGACCTGACCGGTCCATGGGATCTTGTCGACATCACCGCCAGCACCATCACCGGCAACGGCAGTGGCATCGAGAACACCAGCGGACATGCCGGCACAACGCAATGTGGCGGTGGAATCACATGCGTGACTGTCACCAGCACGCTATTGAGTGACAATCACGACAAGGACTGTGCGGGGGAACTAATAGATGGCGGTTACAACCTCGCCGACGACACCTCCTGTGGCTCGACCAACTACTCACCCACACTGGATGGTTCTCTCGGGACCCTCAGTCTCAACGGCGGACCAACCGACACCATTCCGCTCTTGGCGGGAAGCCCGGCCATCGGTTTCGTCCACAGCGCAGCGCTGTGCTCTACTCCAGACCAACGTGGTGTGCCTCGGCCCACCCCGAACTGTGACAGTGGGGCTTATCAGACCACCCCTGCTGACACTGACACTGTTACCAATTGTTCCGGGTCATCGTCCTACTACGGCTCACTGCCCTACGAAGTGGCGAACGCTGCTTCCGGTGACAACATCAAGTTCTCGGTGACCTGTCCGTCAAGCTCACCGATCACGCTCACCAACACTATCGGCATCACAACACAGGACCTCAGCATCCAGGGTCATGACGCCAACTCGGTGGTCGTGAATGGCGCCGGTCATACGGCGTTCTACGTCAACGGAATGACCATCGCTGTGTCCGGGCTTACGGTCGAGGATAGTAAGAGCGCCTTCTACAACGACAAGAATACGGGTTCACTTACCGTCATCGGTAGCACGTTGTCGCAGGACAATGACAATACAGGGAACGGTGGTGCCATCAATTTCTTGAACGGGTCAGTCACGGTCGAAACCTCGGATATCACTGACAACACGGCCAGCGACGCCGGTGGGGGGATCGACATCGACAGGAACGCCAGACTGAACGTCCTCAACAGCACCATTTCGAACAACAGCGGAGTCGTCGGCGGTGGTGGCATCAGCGACAACCAGGGAACGGTGACCATCAGTGACAGCACCGTGTCCGGCAATAGCGGCGGCACAGTTGGTGGTGTCGACAATGAGAACGGCACCCTCCAGGTCCAAAACAGCACCATCGCCGGCAACCAGGGTGGCATGGCGGGTGGCCTCTACAACGTTGGGACCACCACCGTCACCAACAGCACGTTTGCCGAAAATTCCTGCCTACTCGGCTAGCAACCCGAACGCCATGGTTGGTTATGCGCTCTACAACGGGATGGGTACCATCAGCCTTGCGGCCACAATCCTGGACGACCCAGCCGGACCGGAATGCGCCGGCCCCTCTCCGGCCGGAGGGACCGTCATCGACCTTGGCTACGACCTGGCCGATGATGGATCATGCGGGCTTACCGCCCTCACCAGCCACTCAAACACCGACGCGCTGCTCGATTCAGCTGGTTTGGAGCACAACGGTGGTCCCACGAAGACGATCGCACTGCAATCGACCAGCCCCGGCGTCGGCGCAGTCACGAGTGCGTCGTTGTGTTCGTCGCCTGACCAGCGAGGAATCGCACGGCCGACGCCCTGTGACATTGGTGCGGTGCAGGGGACAGTCGGAGGTTGGGTGGTCGACAGCAGCCCCAATCCTTCCACTACCGACTCCTATCCCTACCTGAACGCAATTTCCTGTGCTTCGAGTTCATCTTGTAAGGCAGTTGGCTCCACAGGTGGCTTTGATAACAAGACCCTGATCGAGAGTTGGAACGGGAGCAGTTGGACAATCGACACCAGTCCCAACCGAGGAGTGGGTACCAATGCCCTGAGCGGGGTGTCGTGCTTGTCAGCGATCTCCTGCACGGCCGTTGGGTACTCGACAAACGGTAGTGACCAGAGGACACTCGTTGAATCTTGGAATGGCCACCTGTGGTCAATCGTTCCAAGCCCGAACGGGTCATCTGGTAGCAACCAGCTCAATGCGGTTTCGTGTGTGTCCGCCACCGTGTGCAAAGCCATCGGTGACAACGGGAATCAGTCTTTGATCGAGTCGTGGAACGGGACGAGATGGTCAATTGAACCCGGTCCACATGTCGGTTCCACGTCCAACGGTCTCAATGGTGTGTCGTGCATCTCGGCGACGTCGTGCAAAGCCGTAGGATTTGCCGGATCGACGACTTCGTCACTTGTCGAATCCTGGAACGGGACGAGATGGTCGCACATGTCGAGTCCACCAGGAGACCTTGATGGCGTGTCGTGCGTTTCGACGGTTTGGTGCGTAGCGGTAGGGTCGACAAGCTCAGGCAGCACTTCTCTCATCGATTCGTGGAACGGGACGAGGTGGCAGGTCGTCACCAGCCCCGATGTGACCGAGTATCTTGCAGCGTCCGCGGGGGTTTCCTGTACGTCGACTGCCTTTTGCATCGCCATCGGCCACTACATCGATTCACCGGATTCGAGTGAGTATCCGTTTGCGTTTATCGAGGCCTGGAACGGGAGCAGATGGTCATTTGAAGGCCCCGCAGGCGGAGGTGATGTCGGCAACGTCTTGAGCGGTGTGTCGTGCGCCACCACCAGGTCCTGCCACGCAGTGGGTTCGACCTTCGATCCCGACTTCTCAGAGACCCTCATCGAACATCGAGTGTCCGGCAGTTTGGGCCCTGCGTGATCATTCCCCTTTGAATAGTTTGGCTGGAAGGCGCTGCGCCCTCTCTCTTGGCTGACTTAGGCCAATTACTCAAAGGGCGGGGCGTAGAGGTCGTCAATCTGCGGCCCGAGGTTCTCCTCCCGCAACGCTGGCCCCGAAGACTCTGGTTTGCCGGTGGAGAGATCTCGCTGGGGAAGCCCCCCCGGGGGGGACAGCTCAGGAAACTGTCACCTCGATAGGTCCGCCGCACCCGAACCAGCGAGTGTGCTCGTGGACCAGGTCCACGTGGAGCAGGTAGACGCCCGGTTCCGCCGGGGTGGCGAATTGCGCATGCTCATATGCGGCGCCCCCCGGCTTTACGGAACTGCCGAGAATGTAGCGGTCCTCGAGAACCATGGTTCCGCTCCCATCGCTGGAATACCAACGGCATCCGAGGCGAATGAGCGGATGGCGAAGGCGGTCCGGCCATCGCACTGTTCCCCGGTTGTGGACTTTCACCAACGAGACGAAGCTGGATCGCGCCGGAACCGTCGGAGGAGGATCAAGGACAACGACCTCGGCGCGGTAGGCGTCCTCGGGGAGGAGGGGATCCGGATCGGGATAGAGCTCCCGCCATCGATCCTTCGCTGCCCTGTGGTCCATTTTCGAATCTGACGTCGCCGAGAAACCGAGTTGGTCCAGATGGTGTTGATAGCGAACCCTGAGCCGGTCAGCCAGGTCTGAGGGAATCACCTCTTTCCACAGTTCGGTGGTCGCAGTCCAACTGTGCTGGACGCCACCTTGTTCGTTGACCCATTTCGGGGTGAATTTCGTCACGGCCTCACCGATAGGCCTGGACGGCAGGAGGACCATCGCCCGAGGAGGCGGCCGACCTCTTCCTCTGGCGACCTCGACGAGCCTCTCATAGCTCACATTTGCTACCTGGTTGTCGGCCAGCCACGAGCTGGTGACATCGAGGAGGCTTCAGTGCGCGCTCACTCAAAGCCCACTGCGCAAACTCTTCGCTTGAGGGGTCTGCGTCGAGGAGCGCCTCCTCATCGCCCCCTCTGCTCCACAGCCATCGGATCGTTTCGGGCTCCGTCTGAGCCAGACGCAGAATCGAGACAAGCACGTCGAAGGGATGACGGGACATCGTGACCACATTCACCCGTGCGGCCTCCAACAGGGATTGCAGGTGTGCCGTTCGGGGCCAATGGAGATGGATCACGGCACGCTCGGGGAGGTGGGCCCAGTCGACGTCGGCAGGATGGAAGACTGACAGCTCCTCCAGGTCGAGCACATGCGCCAAGATCAGGCGGAGCCAGGTGGTTCCCGAGCGCGGGGTGGCGAGCAGGGCGATCCGAGTGGGGCCCGATCCGACGGCCGGGTCCGGGGACCGTCCGGGCAACTGGATCTGCCCAGCCACAAACTCATCGAGCATGTAGTGCAAGCGGCGCGCCTCAATGACGGCATCCGGCAATGAGTTCTGCGGCATAAGGTCTCGACGGTGTCCTCGTGATTGAAGCGGCACTCGGACCGCTTGTCGTGCACCAAATCTACTCATCTCACCCGTCTCAGCCCGGATTGATCTTCTTCATCTACCCACCAACAACCCGGGGCGGTCGAGCACTCGGCCGGGGCTAGGCCCGATCGGCGCGCAGGACCTGTTCGAAGGCGGCCTCCTGCCGGCCAGGTGTAAAGTCCCGCCAGTGACCAAGTGGAACTCCCATGACATCGTCGCTGCCCTCTACGCCGGGACACTGGACCGGGTTGGCGCCGCCGAAGATGTCTCCCGCTGGGTGGACGAATTGGACATCCAGCAGGTACCGCTCGTCGAGGTGATCCGTCGGTTCGCTGATTCGGAAGAGCGGGCCCAGATGGTGGAGCGCCGGCCCCGGGCGCTACCGACCCCTTGGATTGGGGGTCCCACACTCACAATCGTCGACGTCGGGGCCCACCCACTCGAGTTCGAAGAGGATGTCTACCGCCCGCTCCTCGACGGCGGTGGGTGCGAGGTGATCGGCTTCGAGCCGCTCGAAGATGGTCACGAGGCTCGTCTCGCCCGTGACGACGGATGGAGGCTTCTCACCGATTTCGTCGGGGACGGGTCACGGCGCACGTTCTATGAGACGGAGTGGGGGCCGCAATCGTCGCTCTACGAGCCGAATCTTCGACGCCATGGGTGACTTCGAGGGAATGGCCGACGTGTCGGTGGCACGGACGCGTGACGTTGACACTGTCCGGCTGGACGAGGTGGTGGACGGGCCCGTTGATTTCATCAAGCTCGACGTGCAAGGTGGCGAGCTCGACGTGCTCCGGGGTGCGACCAACCTCCTCGGCGACGCTCTCGCCGTTCACGTCGAGGTCGAGTTCATCCCGATTTATGCGTCGCAGCCGCTCTTCGATGACGTGTTCGGCTTCATGGTCGCCGCTGGATACGATCTGTTCGATTTTCCCCGACTCGAGAGATGCCGGTATCTCGGCGGTCGGGGACGGGCTGACCGGTTGGTGTGGGCCGAGGCTTTATTCATCCCTTCACGGGGGCGTCTCGATCGGCTGGACGCGGAACGGACCCTGCGGTTGGGTCGTATCATCCGCGACGTCTACGGCGCGCTCGACTTCTGCGAATGGCTGTTCGCCCGGTTCGACCGGCGTTCGGGGTCGAACCATCTCGACCGGCTGCCTGAGCGCGTGAACCTCCCAGCTCGGGCGTGAGCGCCTGTACGGCGGACTCGAATCGCCGCCCGGAGGAGTGGGGAGGTGGCCGACCGAGGTCGGTGCCTAAGGAGTTCCCGAAGCCCCTGACGAATGAGCCTGGCCATGAGGTGCGTCGTCGACATCGGCGGCCCTCGCCCGTATCCGAGCGAGCGAGCCACCTCTACTGGGAACTCGATGCACTGTAGGGCAGGTCGATCGACGAGGTCCGGCCGATCATCGAGGAGATCGACCAGCGCGTCCGGGCCTTGATGGAACAGCTTGCATTCCGGCCAACGCAGACGGCCCCTTGCTCGACCATCTCCGACGGCTAACGATGGACAGACCGCAGTGACCGCGCTGTGTCGCCCTGAATCCGAGCGGCTGGGCGCTGACCCGGTGATCTTGGGAGCCCGAACGGCCTGCGCCATCCGGGGTTACTGTTACGCCATGAGCAAGTGGCCAAAAGACTGGCGCCCTCAGTCGCCGGACGATGCTCGGACGTACCTCGACGCCCACGAGAATGGTGGAGGAGACGCCGAGTTGATCGAGGAGTGTGAACGCCTGGTTGATGCGATCACGCCCGGGGGAACCGTCAAGTCGTCCCCCATCCCAAAACCATCCGATGACCAAATGGGGGAGAAGGGGTCGGACTGAGCGAAGCTCGGAACTTCCGCCCTCCGATGGCTCCGCACCAGTCCGAAACCGGAGAGCCGAATGCGCTGACCTGGGACCCCCCGGACCGCACCTAACTGCTCGGACGGTTCAAAATCCTCGCAGCCCAACCACTTGGGGTTTACCCCATCGAGTGCCTGCAGGTCAGCGGTTATCCGGCAAAGCTGAACGTCAGTGCGGAGAACTCCGATACCAAATCCCTACTTCTTTACTTCGCCCCTATTTGGCTCCGCCGTCCCGTCACGATGCTCATGCCATAACCGACTGGCCACTCGGCAAAGGACCGCTGCTGTCTGAGACTCCCCAATCCTGTTGGAGCTCCTGGGTACACTGGCCGTGTGGTGATGGCGGACCCTGACGGAACGGTCGGTCCTGCCAATACACGTTCGCCCGGTATCGACCGGCATTGGCGGCTGCCAGGGGATCTGAGAGACCAGAATCAGACCTATCGGGCTCTCCGCATCGGGGGAGCGTTGGTTTTGGCTCTTTGGATGATCGGTCTCGCGGCGTTCTCGACTGCCGCTCTACCACCGGAACTTTCTGGGCGAGGACTTCGCCACCTACAACCAGGCGTGGACACTGATTGGCCAAGGGCATTTGAACCCGTATGACACGGTATTCGGGTTCCCCTTCGTCAAGTCCGACTTTGAGCTGATTATTTGGCCACTGGCCATCGTCCACCTCGTCCTGCCCTACTCGGCAGTCCTCCTCTGGATCCAGGACGCCGCCGTCGCCGGCAGTGGGATCATCGCCTACCTCTGGGCGCTGGAGTACCTCGAACACCGAAAGGTCAACCAGTGGGTGGTGGTTGGCGTGGCCGCAGCGGTACTACTGGCCACGGTGGCCAACCCCGGCACCTATTCCACGCTGAGTTTCGACGTCCACCTCGAGCCGATCTCGACCTTCTTTGCTTTGCTTGCTGCCCGCCAGTTCTGGCGGGGGAGACCCCGTTGGGGTTGGGTCTGGGTTGGGGTAATGCTTCTTTGCGGGTCATTTGCCGCTCTGATGGTGGTGGGGCTCGGCGTGTCTGCATTGTTGGCGCGGCCCGATACCCGGCGATCCGGAGTACTCCTGGTCGTCACCGGACTGGCTTGGACTGCGCTCATCTCTGCGCTCCACGCCAACCAGGGGTCGGGTCTCTCGCTCTACGCCTACCTGGCCGGTCGTTCCACACTGACCGGTGCTGGCGGAATGGTGTTGATTGTCGGTGGGATCATCAGCCACCCGGCCCGCGTACTCCACCAATTCGACTCGCGGCTGGGAGCCATTTGGAGACTTATCAAGCCCGTCGGGATCGTCGGCCTCGCGTCCGCTTGGGGATTCGGGATCCCTGCGGTCGTCCTGGTGACTGACGCGCTCAATTCGCGGAGCGACTTCTTGAACAACGCGTTCCAGAATTTCGCCGTCTTCCCGTTTGTCCTTGTCGGGACGGTCATGGTCCTTGTTTGGCTGGCACAACGGTTCCGAAGAGGGTGGCTTCCGGCCGCTCTAGTAGCCATCCTCGTTGCGATCGTGGCGTTCGATTATGGAGCCCAATGGTCGCCGGCGCTGGTTCGTGGAGCGGTCGCCCAGGTCCAGCCGGGTGCGGCCTCGCAGTTGCGCGTGGCCCTGGCCGCCACGCCGGCGGATGCCGAAGTGATCGCAACGGTCTCGGTAATGGGGCGCTTCTGCGGCCGACCTGCCTGCTACTTCTACTTCCCCAACGGGCCCCGCCCGGTCGTGAGCCGCACAGTCGTCTTTGTGTTCGCCACGGACAATGAGGCCACCACTACGCCGGCCGGTTCGGCGATGGCCATCAACTATGTGAGGGGCCGACTACACGCTCGGACAATTGTCGATGCAGATAGTGTCGCCGCCTTCGTCTGGCACCCCCCGCCTGGGACTACCGAGGTGACCGTCCCTGGTGTGGCTCTCCCTGCCTGATCACGGATATGGATCCGACCCCGAACTGCGAAATCGACCGGCGAAGCGCCCCAACAACCAGCCCGAGCAGGCCTTGTTGTCGCCAGATGCCGACCCGTGACAGGCCACCCACGTCTGGAGTCAGAAAGCCCCAGATCTTCCGGGGCCGGATGCCACAGTTGGAGCGCTTCGACTACCTGACGAATGCACGGTCCGTACGGAGCGGTGAAAACCCCAGCTTGACGAGGTATCGGGGGACAACAGGAATTTCCGGCATCGACCTACCTCGGGGATTGCCACTGCCCGAGCCGAGCGGGACCGAAATAGGTAGTTTTGGCGTCAGGCGCCCGGGGGTCTGCCCACTCCTACCTGCCTTACAAGGGGAGAGTTCCGCCCCGGGCGCCTCTATGCACCACTGTGCGCCTCTCCTTGGTACAGCCGGTTTCTGGATGGTGAACATTCTGTGAACGCCGAGCCTGCGTCGCTACCGAGCTGGTGTCGATCGGCTTCCGCCAGGCCGCAAACCCATAATCCCGATGACTTTTATGGGCTATATGCTCCGCACGCCAAGGGCTGAATGGGTAGCTTCGTATCGAGCTACCAGCCCATCAGAGGGCCATTCTCAGCAATTTCACAATATTGCCCCGGCCGGCACATTCGGAACGCAAAGTGAGGCCGACCGTTCGCACCGTTGGCGAGGGTGGTCGACCTGCGCTCCAACCGGCCGGATCAGGTTGATCCTTTCCAAGCTTTCAATGAGAGCGCTATAGTAACGTCGCTGGGGCAGGCGAACACCGAGTCCATATGGGCCGCTATTTCGCAGGAAAAGGGGGCATTATGAAGTTTCTCATTCTCGGAGGCGACGGTTTTTGCGGTTGGCCGACGAGCCTTCATCTATCGCAGTCCGGTCACGATGTCACCATCGTCGACAACCTGAGTCGCCGATGCATAGATGTGGAGCTCGAGGTCGAATCCCTCACCCCGGTGCGCCCGATCCACGAGCGTCTCAATGTGTGGAAGGACCACACCGGCAAGGAGATCGGCTTCGTCAATCTCGATCTCGCCCGCGAATACGACCGACTGGTGGCTCTGCTGCTCGAGGTCCAGCCTGACGCCATCGTGCACTTCGCCGAGCAACGGGCAGCCCCTTACTCGATGCGGAGTGAGAAGACGAAGCGGTACACCGTCGACAACAACATCACCGCCACGCACAACATGCTGTGCGCCATCGTCGAGTCCGGACTGGACATAGCGGTCGTCCACCTGGGAACCATGGGCGTCTATGGCTACGGCTGGTCGGGCTCGGCTCCGATCCCCGAGGGCTACCTCACCGTGCACGTCCCCACTCCGGATGGCCAACTCGAGCGGGAAATTCTGCACCCGGCCAACCCGGGGTCGATCTATCACATGACCAAGACCCTTGATCAGCTGCTGTTCGCCTTCTACGCGAAGAACGACGGTGTGCGGATCACGGACCTCCATCAGGGCATCGTCTGGGGCACCCAGACTCCCGAAACGGTCATCGACGAGCGCCTGATCAACCGGTTCGACTACGACGGCGACTACGGCACCGTCCTCAACCGGTTCATCATGCAGGCGGCCATCGGTCACCCGCTCACCGTGCACGGCACCGGCGGTCAGACCAGGGCGTTCATCCACATCCGTGACACCGTGCGGTGCATCGAGATCGCCCTCAAGAACCCACCGGCCGCAGGGGAACAGGTCTCGGTCTTCAACCAGGTCACCGAGACCTACCGGGTCCGGGAGCTCGCCGATCTCATCTCCGAGCTGACTGGCGTGGAGATCGCCTACCTTCCGAACCCCCGCAAGGAGGCCGCCGAGAACGATCTCAACGTGACTCGGGAGCGCTTCCTGGCGTTGGGCCTCAATCCCACCACTTTGTCCGAGGGTCTCCTCGAGGAGACCAGGGAGGTGGGCGCCAAGTACGCCTACCGGGCCGATTTCTCGAAGATCGTGGCGAAGACGGTATGGCGGGCCGGCATGGAAGTCTCACCGGACCTGCTGCGCTAGGACTGGCCTTCAACCGGCAGGGGATGGCGCCTCGTGGGCCCGGCTCTGCGGCGCCTCCGACATGTTGATCGACGTGGCATGGCGGGGCGACGTCAGCAATGACGAACTGAATGCTCTCCATGCCGAAGCCTTCGAGACCCGGCTGTTCACGGCTGAGGAATGGAACTGGAAGTCGCAGCTGGAGCGACACAGTCTCGGCTGGGTGACCGCTCGAGCCCCGGACCGTCTCGTCGGGTTCGTCAACGTCATCTGGGATGGTCTCGTGCACGCGTGGATCCAGGACACGATGGTGGCTACGGACCTCCGCAGCCGGGGGATCGGGGCCCGACTCGTCGCCACTGCCCGGGAGGAAGCCAAACAAGCTGGATGCGAGTGGCTACATGTCGACTTCGATGACCATCTCCGCACCTTCTACTACCAGGCCTGCGGCTTCGCACCCACCTCAGCGGGCCTCATTCGTCTGGACTGACCGTCTGAGGTCCGACCTATGCCCGTCGTCTCTTCAGGCAGTATGGAGCCGTGAGCGCATTGCCTGAATCAGCCGACCGCCCGACCTCGAGTTGGAGCGATCCCGATCGCGTGGAGCACTATCTCGCTCGGATCGGGGGAATCGAGGCTCGCGGAGCCGGCGAGAAGGTACTGGCCACTCTGTTGCCCGTTGCACCTCGAGCCGTACTCGACCTTGGTTGTGGGGACGGGAGGCTCGCAGCGCTCGTGCTCGATCAGTGCCCCAGCGTCGAAGTGGTGGTCGGGGTGGACTCATCGCCGGCCATGCTCGGTCATGCCCGCAAGCGATTCGCCGGCGACGAGCGGGTCACTATCCGTGAGTGGAATCTGGAGGACCCGCTGACCCCGCTCGGAGCATTCGACCTGGTCGTTGCCGGATTTTCGATCCATCACGTCGACGACCAGCGGAAGCGGTCGCTATTCGACGAGGTCAATCGGCTGTTGACGCCAACCGGTCTCTTCGCCAATCTCGAGGTGGTCAAATCAGCCACCCCCGCGCTTCACCGTCAGTTTCTGGAGCTGATCGGCCGGCGGGATGACGATCCGGAGGATCGACTTGCCGGTGTCGAAGACCAACTTCGATGGATGCGGGAGGCCGGTCTGGCCGACGTCGACTGTTACTGGCGGTGGAGAGGATTCGCCCTCTTGGCCGGACACGCCACCTGATCGGCCCTCCTGAAGCCCACCGGGCGACGGACCCGACCTACGGGCCGTGTTGCCGGTCCGGACTCTTGCGGGCGAAGAGCCAATAGACAAGAGCGTTGCCCATCTGCACGGCGCTGGCGATCCGCCACACCCATTTCGGACCTCGAATCTGATCGGGATCCCTGTTCTTGATGTCCCGCCACGTGAACGCAGCCACGACCACATGGATGACGGCCAAGGAGGCCAGTAACTTCCTATCGGGCTTTCGTCCGGCCATCAGTCCACTATTCCACGAACTGAGACCCGGCAATCCCTTCAGCGCGAGACCGGGGCGTACATCAACGAACCCAGCGGATGGGGGAGAGGCTCCGATCCTCAGGCCACGACCGGACTGCTGAGTCCCGCCAGTGAATTGATGGTCTCGGTGCAGGCTTTGGCGGCCTCCCTGCCCTTCACTTCGAAGTGTGCGGAAAAGAACGCCAGGTGCTGCTCGTGCTCGTGGAAGTGATGGGGGGTCAACACGGCGGAGATCACCGGAACATCGACATCCAGCTGCACCCGCATGAGCCCACTGATCACGGCCTCCGCCACGAATTCATGCCGGTAGATCCCACCATCCACCACCAGGCCGGCGGCCACAACCGCCGAGTACCTTCGCGTCAGGGCCAATCGCTTGGCGTAGAACGGAAGTTCGAAGGCCCCCGTCACCTTGTAGAAGTCCACGCCCGAAGGCGCTACGCCGAGTTCGGCTACCTCATCGGCGAAGGACGCCCGGCACCGATCGACGATCGCTTCGTGCCAGGACGATTGAACAAAGGCGATCCGCTGACTGATCGAAGTACTCATTGGCGACCTCCCAGGGCCCTTCCATACTAGAACGTGTTCTAGTTCACTTCAACCCATCGTGCAACGGGTCCGGGGGAGTGAGGTCTTCGAGCCCGCCAAAAGGGACTTGGGCCTGGCAGGCCCTCGAGGTACCGGGGGTACGTGACACGCCCAGGGGGCAACGAGATCCAACCAGGGGCACTCGATGGGCGCACTCGGAGCGGAGGGAGTCTCCTGCGGTCGGCTGGCCTACGGTGGCGATGGCAACAGGGCCAGGCCAGGGAGGGACTTGCCCGGTGAACAACATCCCCAGGCTCGCCGGTCCAGCCGACCTGTCCCAGGTCCGGGCGGTTGTGGCCGCCGCCTACGAGAAGTACACGGCCCAGATGGAGAAAGCTCCGGCGCCGGTCTACCGCGACTATGCCGAGGCCATCGATCACGAACTGGTCTGGGTCATCGGTGACCCCATCCAAGGGCTCATCTCCCTGGTGCCGGCCGACGACGCCCTGCTGATCGAGAACATCGCCGTACGGCCTTCGTCCCAGGGATCCGGCCTGGGGCGCCGACTGATGGAATTCGCCGAAGGACAGGCCACGGCCCGGGAGCTCCGTCGACTCACGCTCTACACCAATGAGGCCATGCCCGAGAATGTCTCGATCTACCGGCACCTGGGCTTCTCCGAAGTCGACCGACGGACAGAGGACGGCTACAGGCGGATCTACATGGAGAAGACTCTTCAGAACTCCAACTGACAGAATGCGTTGCTGACCCGGCTGCGTGGTCGAGCACCCGAACGAGGGGAGGACCCCCATGTACGCAATCGTCTCGAACGTGAGCGTGGAGAACCCGGAGGAGGCTCGCCTCCTCCTGCCGAGCGCACGGGAGGGCCATCGTCTCCAGGGCACCAGGCATTGTGCACGGTTACTGGTTGGAACCGGTCGACGGTGTGGGAACGTCGGTCATCATCTTCGAGACCCAGGCCGACGCCGAGACCGCTCTGGAGTACCCCCTCCCTTCCATGCCCGGAGTGACAACCCTCGACGTCACCATCCGCGAAGTCTTCGCAGCCGTCTGAATCGTCAGCCGGATCGGTCTCGTTCCGACAGCAATCCCTGTGGGGCACGTCACCACACCCCTCACGTGCGACGTTGACGCCACCGTGACCTCGGCCAGGTTGGCCTTGGACTCACGGGGTCGAGACAACCCGCGCCAGAAACCCCTTGTGACTGTGATGAACTGACCGCCCATGGCTGGTATAGGTACCTATCGGGCCGCCAGGGGAAGTACCCGAGGTTGGCCCAGGCGCCGGTCCAACGCCCCTACCCACCTATCGGGATTTCGACCGACACCCGGTTTCCGACATTCACGATGGGTCATCGCCATCCTGGCCCTGATGGTCCTGGCCGGTTGCTCCCATGCGACAGAGGTGGCCACCCCACCGTCCACGACCACCACCACGACCGGGCCGCACGTCACCTACCCGAACCGTGGGAAGCCCACCTGGATCATCAACATAGGAGCGGTGGCCGTGCTCCGGAAGGCCGGACTCTCCGACTCCCTCATCAGGTACTTCTTCAACAATCCGCAGACCTACATCACCACAGGAGGGGAGGACATCCGAGCCGAATTTCCTCGTGCCATCCCCACGGAGAGTTTCGGCAGCTACGCAGTCATGCGGATCACCTTGGCCACCCACTCCCTCTATCCCGGCACGCGCGCCATCCTCTACGACAACGAAGACTGGAGCCGCACGCCGGCCACGGAGAGCGCGCTGCCCATTCAGTACGCGGCCAAAGCCGAGGCCCTGGTGCACCGGCACGGCCTCACGTTCATCTTCACACCGGCCACGGACTTGGCCAATATCAATGCCGGCAACGCCCCCGGGGGCGTGGCCACCTTCCAGCGCTACCTGTTCCGGGGTCTGGCTGAAGGAGGGGCGAAGGTGAGCGACGTGTTCGAGATCCAGGCCCAGCAGGCCGAGGCGACGCCGGAGTTCGAACCGTTCACCAAGACCGCCGCGGCCCAGGCCCGGGCGGCCAACCCCCACGCCGTGGTGCTGGCGGGGATCGGGACCAACCCGGTGGGGCGGCCTGTCACGACACGGGACCTGCTCACGGCCTACCGGCTGAGTCGGGCCGTCGTCGATGGATACTGGTTCAACATGCCTCAGGGCGGATCGGCATGCCCTTCGTGCGAGACGGGCCAGCCCTATGTGGCCGCGAGCTTCTTCCGGGCCCTGGCGCGGATCCTCGGCCATTGACCCGGCCGGGAGCCCCGACCCGGAGGCACGGTCCGACAGGTCCCTCACCGGTCGATACGGTGGGGGCGTACGGAGCCAGACCTGACGAGAGTTCGGAGAGACCATGACCTCCAAGTCCGATTTCACCACCGAGGAATGGCAGCTGGTGCTGGAGGCCCCGCCCACGGCCGGCATGATCGTGGTCACGGCCCAACGTGGGGGCTCGTTCCGCGAGGCCATCGCCCTGGCCAAGTCCTACGTGGCCGCACGCCAGCAGCACGGCGATAGTGAACTGCTCGATGAGATCGTGGCGGTCAAGCCCGAGCGTGACCACACGCACTTCCACTCGGCGGACGAGCTCAAGCAGCAGGGCCTGAAGCACCTACGGGACGCGATAGCCCTTCTCCAGAGCAAGGCCACCCCGGCGGAGCTCGAGGACTATCGCCAGTTCATCGTCACCCTGACCCACAACGTCGCCGCCGCCCACCGGGAGCACGGCGTGGAGGTCAGCGAGGCCGAACAGGCGGCCATCGACGACATCAAGGGTGCTCTCGGCCTCCCTGTCGGCTAGGACCCAGCGGTAGATTTCGGCGGGGTCGGCACCGTCCCACGTCGCACTACCGGTAGCGGCCGAACGAACCATGAGACGCCAACTCCGAAGCATCCTGCCCTCCAAGAGCGGCGGAAGGGTCCTGCGGTTCTCCGGCAGGTCCCGGTCGACGCGCCCGGACGACGGACATCAGACCGATGGTGATGAGGACAATCTGCACCGGGCCCTGGGTCGGATAGCCGCCAACTGGTCGCTCATCGAAATCGCCTCGGGACTGGTCCTCATGGGCCTGGTCGGCAGTCGTGACGAGGCGTTGGCCCGGGCCGTGGTGGCCGGCCAGCGCGTCGAGAACGTCTGGGAGACCATCGAGGCCCTCCTGTCCTCCTACGGAGACGAGGCGGCAAACGAGCTGTCGGACTTCAGGCTCTGGCGACGGAGTGCCAACAAGCTTCGCCGACGTCGTAACGAGGCCGTCCATAGCGCCTGGTCCCTGACCTCGGAGAAGGGCGGACCGTCGGCATGGGACGTGATGAGCCAGAAGGCCAAGCGGGGAGCCCGTGAGGATCTGTTCCCCGGGGGCGTATCCGAGCTCGAGGAGCTGGCCCGGGACATCGCCGACTGTGAGGAGCAACTGACCGTGGTCCACTTGAGCATCCTCGATCTGATGGACCGGCGGGACCGACGCAGAGCCGGCGAGAGACGGCCCTCGGGCTGAGCGACGGGTTCGCCGACGACGGCCGCTTCAGTTCCGGATGAGTTGGTAGAGCTCGACCTCGCCGGGGATTCCGTTCAGGTGATGGTGACCCACGCTCGAGTGGGGGAGGGCGGCATCGGCCGCCACGTCGGCGGTGGTGACCACCTCCCCCGGACGGGCCACCTTGGCCGCCCGGCTGGCCAGATTCACCACGGGACCGAAGACATCGCCGTCCCGGAGCATGACCTCGCCACTGGCCAGGGCGGCCCGAACCTGGGGAACGGTCGGATGGTCGTCGAAGGCGTCGGCCAGGTCGATGGCGATCGACGCGGCCTCGAAGGCACCGGGTGCGGTGAACATGATCTCGTCGCCGATGAGCTTGACCACCCGGCCACCACCCTCGGTGATGGTTTCGGTGGCGATGTTCTCGAAGTCGCTGAGGGTCGCCCCGAGCTCGCTCATGTCGAGGATCTCTCCCAACTCCGTGGATCCCACCAGGTCCACGAAGCCCACCACCAGTTGCCGGGTCTCGAATCCGACCACATCCGTGTCCGATGTGGTCAACCGCCGGGCAATGAGGAGGTGCTGACGGAACAGGGTGTCCAGGGCCGGTCCCATCAGGGGCAACAACGATGCGGCTTGGGCATTGGCCCGGGCCACTCCCAGGCCGACAGGATCCTCGGCCTGGGCCGACGGTGCCACGTTCACCAGAAACGACGAAATGGCGGCATCGGCTATCCGGGACATGGCCAGCCCGAAGACCCGGATCAACTGGTTGGCGGCGTCTTCGCCGAATACCCCTGCCACCTGGGCCATGCCCGCGGCGAAGTGCACGAAGCCCGCGGTGAAGACCGGGACGTCGGGCTCAGGGTCGGGGATGCCCGCCGTGCGAGCCAGGGCCCGGACCTCGTCGGCTGTCAGGCCCGACCGTTCGGCCGTCTCCTCCAAGGTCAGTGCCGGGCCACCCCTGATGGCCAACACTCCGGCCAGCGCCGGGAGCGTGTCCTGGAACGTAACCAGCTCCTCTGGGGTCGCCCCCAGCTCCGTCAGGTAGCCCAGGAGCTCCAAACGCACCTCGGCCTCAGGGCCATCGGGGTCGTACACACCGAGTTCCGCCAGCTCTTCAGGTTTCACAGGCCATCAGTACACACGACGACCGGCTCCGCCGGGGCCATCCCCGGTGACCACGCTCGGAGAGGACTTTGCCCCCTGCGCCCGGGACCACCGCCAGATCGGGTACACAATGGGGGGAGGGGCCAGGCAATCGGAGAGGACCACGGGATGGCAGAGCAGGAAGAAGTCAGCGGACACCAGCTGCGGTTGGCGCAGGAGCGCCGTCTGCTGAGATTCTGCGCCGAGCAGGGCCTGGACCCCAATGCTCCGGACCTTGACAACCCCGATCTCCACCTGCTCGCCCCCATCCTCGATTCCGAGGGCAACATCGTCCCGGATCCCGAGGACATCGAGGCCGTCAAACCCTCGGCGCTGCCCTGACCCCGGGGGGCCACGCAAGCCTCGCTGGGACGGCAGGCCCAGTGGCGCCAAATTGGCCGTCACCATTGCTACGCTGCACCTCTATGAGTGGTTCTGGTCTTCGCGGGCGGGTTTCCGCCGGCGCCGTCGGTACCGGAACGATCCCTCACCCTGACGGGATGTCGCCAGCGAGCCGGGCTGTCTGATGGCACAACCGGAGGAGTCCGCCCCGCTTCGAGTCAGTGGTCATTCGGGCACCGACGGACGGGACGGGTCACCGGCTGGCGGTGTGCCACGATCCCGGCCCGTAGCGAACGAGGCCGGTCTCCAGCAGCTGGGCAGTCAGATGCGCCAGGCAAAAGGCGAGCACCGGGCTCCCCGCCATTCGGCCAAAAAGACCAAGGGCAAGAAGGCCAAGGGTCGGCACCGGCTCCGACTGGGGTTGATCATCGGTCTGAGCGTGCTCTTGGTGCTGGTGGCCGGCGGGGCGGGCTACACCTACTACCTCACCCACGACCTCAAACGCGTCCAGGTCAAAGGACTGACCGGAGCGCTCACCACCGGCAAGGAGGCCGGGACCGAGAACATCTTGATGGTGGGGTCCACCTCGCGGTGCGCCCTCGCCGTGCAGAACGCGGCCTACGGGCTGTGCTCCCAGGGCGTCAACGGGGTGAACAGCGACGTGATCATGATCCTCCACGCCGACCCGGCCACCCATCAGCTGGCCCTCTTGTCCATCCCCCGCGACCTGTTCATCCCCAATGCCCGTAGCGACGGGGCCAACAAGGTCGATGCCGGGCTGTTCGAAGGTCTCACCCAGCTGGTGTCGGCCATCGAAGAGGACTTCGGGATCCCCATCCAACACACCGTCTCGCTCAACTTCGACCAGTTCGCCAACGTGGTGGACGCCCTCGGGGGCATCAACATGTCGTTCCCGATCTCGGTCTTCGACGCCGAATCCGGGCTCAACGTCCAGGCCGCCACCTGCGTGCACCTCAACGGGACCCAGGCCCTGGAGGTCGTGCGGGCCCGCCACCTGCAGTACAAGCAACCCGGCGACAGCAACTACGCCGCGTACTGGACGCAGGAGAACCTCAGCGACCTGGCCCGCATCCGTCGGGATCACGAGTTCTTGCGGGTGCTGGCCACGGCCGTAGCCAAGCAGGGCCTCGGAAACCCCGTGGCCGACATCAACCTCATCAATTCGGTCAAGGCCGATCTCACCTTCGACCAGAACTGGCCGGTGAGCGACATGGCCAACCTGGTGCTGGCCTTCCATTCCGTCAACGTGAACTCGGTACCCCAGCTGACCCTCCCGGTGGCGGTGGTCGACGATCCAGACGGGTCGGGCGGCTCCCTCCAGTATCAGGGCGGGAGCTACGGCGATGTGGAGTTCCCCAGCCAGACCCAGGACCAGACCGCCATCGACACCCTGTTGGGCGTAGCGCCCGGCACCGACACCATGACCGGGACCCCACTGCCCGCGGCGGCCTCGGTCAGCGTCTCGGTCATGAACGGGACCGGTGCCTACAACCAGGCCAGCGACACCGCGTCCGCTCTCAGCGCTCTGGGCTTCCACACCGTCGGGGTGGGGGATTCCACTCCGGTGGGGGATGTGGCCGAGACCGTCGTGTACTACGGATCCCGAAGCCCGGCCATCGAGGCCGCGGCCGAAAAGGTGGCCGACTCCATGACCGGCTCGGTCATCATGGCCTTCGACCCCACCCTGGTCGCCGACAACGCCCAGGTCACCGTGGTCACCGGCTCCCAGTTCGCGGTGGACGCCCCGGCGCCGGCGCCCACAACCGCCTCCACAGCTCCGTCTGCCACGCCAACCACCGCCACGGTTCCCCCCACCACCACGACGTCCACCACCTCGCCCGCGGCCGCGGCGATTGCCGCACCGTCACCGTCGAACACCGGTCTCGAGCCCTGGGACCCGAGGTCCTGCCCGGCCGGAGCCACCCCGACCGTCCCGGTGCAGAATCCGGTCGGTTGACCGGGGCGCCGAGGGCGCAGCCCCTCAGGTGGGCGCCAGGGTGATCAACTCCGACACGTTGTCGTAGAGGATCTTGCGGCGCTCGTCACCGTCGAAGTTCTTGAGCTCCCGCACGTACTCCATCGGCTCGGGCAGGGCTTCGATATGGGGCCAGTCCGAACCGAAGATGACCCGGTCGGTGCCGATGCATTCGGCCACCTGATAGACGTCGTCCTCCCAGAACGGGTTGATCCAGACGTGGCGCCGCAGCGTCTCGACCGGATCGTGCTTCCAGTACCCGGGCATCTTGTTGGAGGTCGACCGGATCTTTTTGATGAGGTCGGGAAGGTACTCCGCCCCGTTCTCCACGGAGGCGATCCGCAGATTGGGGAACCGCTCGAAGTGGTTCTCGAAGATCAGGGTGAGGAGGTAGTCACGGATGGCCTGCTCGATGGCGAAGGTCTTGATGGACGGCTTCCAACCGCCCGAGAACGTGGCACCGAACCCGTCCGCGGCGTAGCCGTTGGACGAGCCACCGCTGTCGGCGGCATGGACGACCACGGCGATACCCGACTCGTTGGCCAGGCCCCAGAAGCCGTCGAACATGGGGTCGAAGGGGTTGCGCCGCCCCACCGCGGTGGTCGGGGCGGCGGGGCGCATGACCACGGTGCGGGCCCCGTGGTCCAAGGCCCAGGCCAGCTCCTCGGCGGCCCAGGCCGGGTCGGCCAGGGTGATGTAGGGGGCGGCGTAGATGCGACCCTGGTAGTCGAACGTCCAGTCCTCCACCAGCCAGCGATTGAAAGCCCGGAAGAGGTGGCAGACCGCCTCGGGATCGTGGGCCAACGGCTCCTCGTAGATCATCCCCAGGGTCGGGAACAGGAGGCAACCGGCCATGCCCTGGGCGTCGAGGGCGGCCAGACGGGCCTCGGGCTGGCGGTAGGCCGGCCGGATGGGCTCCCGCCGGGAGAGGAACTCCATCGGGTTCCGCTGGTCCGGATTGCCCCGGAAGTAGTCGTACATGGCCCCGGGCAGCGCCACCGGGTCGAAGGTCGGATTGGTCACGGCCCGGCTGACTCTCCCGCCGATGACGTGATACCGCCGGCCGTTGACCTCGGACCACTGGATGACCCGGGGGCCCAGGGCCGGGTCGAGGTGGCGGGTGAAGGCGTCGAGGGCCTCGTAGTAGTGGTTGTCGGCGTCGAACACCGGATGGCCCAGACCTTCGACGTCACCCATCTGCTGCCTCCTGTCACGGGCCCCTTTTGGGCGCCACGCCATCCTACCGGTGGTACCCGGGGGCCTCCCCGGCCCGCCGGCCGGCCGGAGCGGGCGGGGTGGGCACCCCGGGGGTGCTTCCGAGCGTCCAGTACATGAGCGGGGAGGTGCTGAGGGCCTCGGGCGACGAGGTGTAGGCCTCCACCAACCAGTTGCTGTCGTGTGCCGGGGCCCCGAAAGGCCCCGGTGGCTGGAGGGTCACTACGAGGGACTGGTGGGGTCCGATGGCTATCTGGCCACCGCCGGCCTGGTGCCAGAACCCGTTGGGGTGATCACTGCCCACGTTGATCATGAATCGGGGCTCGACGGTCCGGCCGGTGGTGTTGGCCACGCGGAGGGTCACGGCGTTGATGAGGGCGGCACCCGGCGACACCCGCACCGAACGAACCCCGAGCTCCAGCGGTGCTGACAGGAAAGCCAGCACGGTCAGAGCCACTGCCGCGGCCATCGGGATCGCCACGGCCAGCACCAGTGGTCTCCCCGAACGTCGGGTGGCGTGGGCCCGGGCCGCCCGGGCCTCGGGTCGCCGCACGGCCGAGACGGTGACCGCCGCCACCAGGGCCGCCGGGTAGAGGTCGATCAGATAGGTGAACAGGCTCCTCGGTGCCACGAAGAAGCCGATCGGGAGCAGCAGCATCCAGGCCGGCTTCATACGCGGGTACCAGACCACCAGTGCCGCCAGTAGGGCCACCAACACCAAGAGGCCGGCCACCGAGAGCAGCCGCATCGATACCCCTCCACCGATGCCGTGGAGCGCCAGGGTGACCAACCCCTGGCCGTCGGTGACCAGGGGCTGGTTGAACGGGAGGATGGTGTCCCGTATCCAGGCCGTGGGCGACCAGATGACGAAGGGCAGGTTGATGACGGCGAAGACACCGATCACGATGGCCAGGTACCGTCCGGCCAGGGGCCAGGGCTTCCGACCCGAGTTTCTGGCCTCGATGAACACTCCCACCACCAGGAACGGGATGCAGAACCAGGGTGTCTGCTTGATCGAGCAGGCCAGTCCCAGGGCCACCGGGCCCATCCACCGGGCCAAGCCCGCGCTCCGGTCGAGCCCGAAGCGGTCCCACTGCCACACCGCCAGGACCAGGAACGGCAGGAAGGCGGCATCGGTGCCACCGGAGGCAAAGGCCCCGGTGAAGAGGGAGACCAGTAGGAGCAGGGGAGCGAGCCAGCGCACGGTGACCGGCACCAGGACGTAGATGAGGACCCCGGTGATGATCCAGGCGTACAGGTCCATCCAGTCGACCACCTCGTGGTGGAAGCCCAACAACATGGCCGGGACATCGAAGAGGAACGAACCGGCCGGATAGGACACCGCGGCCACGTGGGATCCGGTCACCGTGTACGTCCAGTAGTTGGAGGCGCCGTTCAAGAGCTTCGAGGCCGAGTTCATCGAGGCGGTGTAGGGATTGATCCCGTGCACCATGAGGCGGGCCGCCACCTGATTGAAGGCGGCCGAGTCGGTGCTGTAGAAGACCCGGGTGTGGATGCCGATCCCTTGGGAGATCAGGGTCATCACCACCACCGAACCCATGGCCGACAACTGGATGCCCTGCGACCGGGGGTTCTTCACCAGCCAGGTGACCGCCAGCCCCACGGCGCCGACCAGCAGCACGGCCGGCGCGGCCACCGCGCCGAACCACCACGAGGTCCACGAGGCCCACAGGCCGATCCCCCCGATGATGACCCCGAGCCATACCAGGCTCCAGATGCCCCGCTCCACCGGTCCGGTGATTACCGTGGCACCTTGGGCCCGGCCCGCTCCCGGGTCGGGCTCCGGCATGGGCAGGCCGTCGCCGATGGCACCCTCCGGCCCCGCCAGGGTGACCGGGCGTCCCGGCTCGAGTGGTGTGATGGTCATCTCCCCTTTCGGACACCACTCCTGGTCGGCATGGTGCACATCTGGTCGGCACGACAAGTACCCGGACCCGCCCACCGCCATGGATCCGAGGTCCCCGGCCTCGTCCCACGGCCACGATGGTACCGCCCCGTGGTTGGGGGCATGCGGTCGGTTGGGCCCTCGGCCCCTCTCGTTCCTGCCGTCACCGGGCCCTTAGGGAAAAACCTTCCACGAGGTGATGGAGTAGGCCATCAGCGTGGCCAGGAGGATCACCGAGAACGAGACCACCGCCCAGTACACCCGACCCCGCAGCCACACTCCCACGGCAATGATCAGGGGGAAGGCCAAGAAGACGAAGCGGGGCCTGAGGCCCACCGGTGCCGCCACCATTCCGAGGAGGGCCGCCGACAGTCCGTAGAGGAGGAGGGGCATCGGCAGCCGGGTCCGGATGGCCACCACGGCGCCGAAGACGGCCAGGGCGATGCCGACGACCAGGAAGTCGGTGGTGATGGTATTGGCCACCGGGTCGCGCACGAACTCCACCACCAGATGGACGGGGTAGAGCAGCGACGGGTAGCTGTACCAACCCTTGCGCTCGGTGATGCGCCAGGCGTTCAGCTGGCCGGTGTGGCGCCACAGGTACACCTGGTAGGCGATGAAGCCCAGCGGGGTCAGCACCGGAGCGGCCAGCGACCGCCAGTCACGACGCCCGGCGATGGCCCGGTAGGCGCACCACACCGTGCTGACCTCGAACGCCAGGGCGATCGGTGAGGTCGCCGTGGCCAGCATCCCGAGTACCCCGGCCGCCACCCAACGCCGCTGCATCAGGGCCAGCAGGCCCAGGGCCAACAACGTGATGGCCAGGCCCTCGGAGTACACCAGGCTCAGCACGAAGCTGCCCGGGAACACCGCCACCAACAGGGTGGCCCGATCGGCAGAAGGCTGGTCGGCGAAGTGGCGGACCAGCATCCAGACGGCGATCATGGCCGTGAGCCCGGTCAGCGACGTGATGATCACGCCAGAGGTCAGCAGGGACCATCCGGTGACGGCCGAGAGCCACCGGATGGTCAGCGGGAACAGGGGGAAGAAGGCGATGGTCGACCTGACCGGCGGTCCCTGCCCCGGGGGGATATGGGTGGGCCAACCGTGGTTGGCGGCCCGGAGGAACCACCGGCTGTCCCAACGGTCGACCTTGGAGTCCAGGCTCTGATGGGTGACAGCAGCAGTGATGAACAACGTCACTACCGTGACCACACGCGAGGCCACGAAGATGACCACAGGTCGAAGGACCCAGCGAGGCGGGCGGACGGCCCACCGTCGAGCCTCCCGGGGTTGTTGCAATGGTGGACGGTCCGGCGCGGGCTGCACCCGGACCGGCACCGTCGGCCCGGGTGCCTCGGAGGCGGTAGGGGTGCCGTGCACGCCGGCCAGCGGCTCAGGCGACACGGGGCCCCACCAGCGCTCGCCAATGACGGCCTCGGATCAACCAAACGGTGGTCGCCACGACCGCCAGCGTAACCACGATGTAGAAGTTCCCATTGAATAGGGGGGAGCCGCTCGGACCGACCACCAGCATGGCCAGGGCCATCACGGCGGCCAGCACCTTCGAACGCTGGGCCGGGGTGGCGGCCAGCAGGACCAACCCCCACAGGAGGTACCAGGGCCACACGGTGGGACTCCCGAGCACGATGAGGGTGAGGGCCAGCCCGAGCGACCGCACCACCTCGTACCGGCCCACCATGACCAGCAGCCAGAGACAGGCCAGGCCGGTCCCGAGGCCCACGACCACCTGGGTCACGGTGACCGTGGCCGAGACGACCACCGGCACGCCGAGCAGGTGGAGCAGGTGGAAGATGAAGGTGCCCAACGAGACAGCCGGAGTCTGGAGCACCCGCAGCTCGGTGGGCACGTGGAGGGCGCTGGGGCCGAGCCAGGCCCAGCCGTACCCGCAGGCCAGGGTGACCCCGACGAACACCGCCACCGCCACCGCCACGGCCCGGGAGGCGCCCTTCCACCGGCCGGCGGCGTCACTGGCGCGGAGGTAGTCGACGACCAGGAAGACCACGGCGGCCGCGGCCGGCAGCTTGATGGTGGCGGCCAGGGCGCACAGGGCCACCCCGGTAGCCAGGCGCCCTTCCACCGCCAGCGTTACCCCGGCCACGGTCAGCCCGACCATCAGGGCGTCGTTGTGCCCCGAGGAGATGAAGCCGAACAGGGCCAGGGGACTCAGGGCTCCGAGCCACAGGGCGATCCCCGGACTGGTCCCCAGGTGCCGGGCCAGGCGGGGGAGCGAGACCATCACCAACAGGACCCCGACCAGTTCGAGGATCCGGAAGGCCAGAACCTCGACCATCAGGGAGTGGCCGGAGACACCCGCCACCAGCCAGGTGGCCCTCACGAAGAGCGGGCCGTACGGCGAGGCGGTGTGTCGCCACACGCTGGCCACGGACGACAGCAGGTTCCCCGGCCCGAGGACCGCCGGCCCCACCGAGTAGGGATCGAGGCCGTGACGGCCGATGAGCCCCTGCCCGATGTAGCTGTAGATGTCCCGGCTGAACAGAGGGGGCCCGACCAGGAAGGGGAGTCCCCAGCAGGCCAGGACCACCCAGGCCCGGGCCGTGGTCAGGCGGTTCCCGAAGGCCACGCGCCCGACCCCCAGCCATCCTCCGATGAGCAGGGCCACCGAGAGGTAGAAGCCGATCGACGGCAGTGGGCCCCCGCCGTGGGGGATGGCCAGCCACCACGAGTAGGTGGCCGGGGGTACCGAGCCGACCCGGGTCCCGGTGAGCACCATGCCCACCGAGCCCACCACGCCCACCACGATCGAGGGGACCAGCCCGGGGGACGCGACGTGCCACCGACGGCCCTCACCCTTGACTTCATGCACGGCGGCGGGCGTCCCCACGTATCTCCTCCCCGTCGGCCACCCGACACCGGCCACCGGCGCTCCTGCCGTGGCCAAACGATAGCCGGGGGTGTCGTCATCCAATTGTCACATTCGGGGGTAACCCCCGGAGGGTCGGGGGAGGATCGGCCGAGGTGCAGGGGTGGGCGCCCGGCCCAGGCCGGTTTGTCTGGGGCGGGGCCCCGGTGTCTAAGGTCAGCTGATGGCCATCTACCAGCTCGGCGCCCTCGTCCCCGTCATCGACCCCCTGGCGTACGTCCACCCCGATGCCGTGGTCATCGGCGACGTGACCATCGGATCCGAGTCCTCGGTGTGGCCCGGGGCGGTGCTCCGCGGCGACTACGGGACCATCACCGTCGGCGCCCGGACGTCGGTGCAGGACGGCACGGTCATCCATGCCGGCCCGGGCTTCCCCACCGTGGTCGGGGACGGCTGCGTGATCGGGCACCTGGCCCACCTCGAGGGGTGCACGCTCGAGGACGACTGCCTGGTGGGATCGGGATCGGTGGTCCTCCATCACGCCGTGGTGGGGACGGGGGCCACCGTCGGGGCCAACGCCGTGGTGCCGAACAACATGTCGGTGCCCACCGGAGCGCTGGCCATCGGGGTTCCGGCCACCATCCGGCCCGACCGCTCGAGTCTGGCCCTGATCCAGGTTTCGGCGGCGGAGTACGTCGCCAATGCCCACCGCTACCGGGAGTCCCTGGTCCGTCTGGACTGAAACTGGTCCACACCCGGCCCGGCCGGGTCCCGTCCACCGATCCTGTCCACAACAGGGCCATCCCCGTGCACGGCCAGGTCCACGGTCAGAATCGGGGCATGCAGGGACTGCTCACGTTCGAAGGCCAGACCGCTCCGGCCACCCGGGAGGCCGTCGAGCAGCACCTCAAGGACCAGGCCTTCTTCTGGCTCGACCTGGACGGGGTGGACGACGAGGCCCGCGACCTGTTGCTCCAGGGGTTCAAGATCCACCCACTGGCCGTCGAAGACGCCCAGAAGTTCAACGAGCGGCCCAAGGTCGAGAACTACGACGACTTCACCTACCTGGTGGTTTACGGTGCCGGGGCCGATCTGACCACGACCGAGGAGGTCCACTTCATCTTCGGCGAGCACTTCGTCGTCACGGTGCACCACGGCGCCTGCGGGGCCATGGTGCAGGCACGCACCCAGATCGGCCATCACCGGGCCACCGAGTTCCAGACCCCTCAGATCGCTCTCATCTACCTGGTGATCACCCAGCTGGTCGACAGCTTCCTCCCCAATCTCAACTCCTTCGACAACCAGATCGACGACCTGGAGGACGCCATCCTGGTCCAGCCCACCGAAGCCCAGCTCGGCACGTTGTTCACCATGAAGCGCCAGCTGATCAACGTGCGGAAGGTCATCACCCCCGAGCGGGACGTGTTCGCCAGCATCTCGTCGGGCGTGGTGGAGTTACCGGGGATCACGGAGAACGGGCTCCGCTACATGCGGGACATCTACGACCATCTGATCCACATCAGTGACTCGGTCGACGAGTACCGCGACCTGCTGAGCGGGGTCATGGACACCCACCTGTCCACGGTGTCCAACCGGCTCAACGTGGTCATGAAGCAGCTGACCATCATCGCCACGGTGTTCCTGCCCCTCGGCTTCCTCACCGGGTTCTTCGGCCAGAACTTCTCGTGGTTGGTGGCCCACATCGTCGGGGGCTGGCCGTTCGTGATCTTCGGACTGGGGCTCGAGGTGGTCGCGGCCCTCGGGCTGCTCTACACGTTCCGCAAGCGCGGGTGGCTGGGGGGACCCACCAACTGAGGGTCACCGACCGACGGTCGGTGACCGGGTTCGATGAGTCCGGTCAGCGACCGGGGCCCGACCTCTTGCGGCCGTTGGCGGCCATGACCGAGGCCGTGGAGCGGAACGACATCACCGAGGCCACCGAGGCGCTCGAGAGCACCGAGGCCACGCCGAGGAAGCTTCCCACCGAAGCCACCGACAGGGCCGATCCGATGGACAGGATCGAGCCGGCCGAGCCGATCGACAGGATCGACCCCACCGAGTTGATGGACAGGATGGAGCCGCTGGAGTTGATCGACCACCGTGACCGGCGGGAGGCGGCGGGGGACCGACCGGCCCGGGCGGCGGCGGGGATGTCGGGGAGCCCGGACATCACGCCGGGGTCTTGACGGCGTGGCCGGCCGGGTCGAGGACGTACCAGAGCCCTCCGGCGTTGGTCAGGCCCTGGCCGGTGGCGGTGCCCGGGACATGGTCGGGCGGCCACAGGTACAGCGGCCAGCCGTTGTAGGTGATCTGGGTGGTCCCGTCGGTCCGGGGTGCCGTGCCCAACAGGCCGGGCTCGATCCCCGGTCCCGCCACCGGTCGGGTCACCCCCGAGGGCAGCGTGAGCGGTGGCCACTGCACCGCACAGATGTTGTAGCAGCGGGACGGCTGGCCCTGGTGGTCGGTCTCGTAGAGGTAGACCGTGATCCCCTGGCCGTCGACCAGGACCGGACCGAGGCCGGGGACGTTGCCCACCTTGACCTCGGCCTTGTTCCCGTGCAGGTGGGCGGGCGCCGTGGTGGCGAAGGGTGTGGAGATGGCCGTCCCCGATGCTGCGCACCCGGCTGACACCACCATGATCAGGCCCACCGCCCCGAGGGCCAGCCACCGGGTGGTCCGGCGCCCGTTCCCCGGCGGTCGGCCGGGGATCACGACCCGGCGCCCGACTCGGTGAGGGAGGCCAGCGACGGGGCCGGATAGGGGCCGGTTCCCGGCCGCCACCCCACGGCCACCTTCTGCTCGGCGATCCCACCTTCGGCCCAGATGTGACAGGAGTTCCGGGCCCACGGCGAGGCACCCGCCGAGAGGAGATCGGCCGTGCGACCGGTACTCACGTCACGGGCCCGTCTCGACGTCACCGCCTGGACCACCACCGGGCCCAGCGACCGGGCCAGCTGTTCGAGGTGGGTGCAGCCCTTGGGCCCACCGAAGCGGGACTGCACCTGACGGGTGTAGCCCCGGGCCACACTGAGGCCCTCCAAGCGGGCGAAGGCCCCGACGATCCCGGGGCACTCGGTGTGGGGGAAGGTGTGCATGACGGCCTGGGCCCCGGTGATGGTCAGGTCCTCCATGCGCACCCGCACCCGCAGCTCCATGTCGTGCACCTCGGCCACGGCGTCGACCCCATCGGCCCAGGGCCGGGTGTCACGCAGGCGGCCCACGATCACCAGGCTGTCGTCGGCCTCGAAGGCCTGGTACTCGATCGAACGCCGGTGCAGGACCACCGCCTCGTCGGGAGGCACGGCGACATCGGTCACCGGGGCGGGGGGAGATCGACGATGTGGTACGACCAGAGCTCGCTGTGGGCACCGACCGGGGCCGGCTCGCTCTCGCCCTGCTCACCCGCCTCCCCGGACGCCCGGGACCGTGCCGTCTCGCCGCGGTGACCGTGGGCGAAGGCCGGGGAGGCCACCCAGGCGTTGAAGGACTCCTCGTCGCGCCACCGGGTGAGCACCAGCCAGACCTCCCGGTCGTCGCTGGGCTGGAGGAGCTCGAACCCCTCGAAGCCGTCGGCGTTGTCCACGGCACCGGTACGGGCCGCGAACCGGCGGGCCAACTCGTCCCCCGAGCCCTCCCGCACGGTGATGGCATTGATCTTCACGACGGTCACGGACCGATCATGGCCCGCCGTCGGGCCAGGTCCAAATCACCGGTCCGCCCGGGGCCGGATCCGACGCCGATCACCGGTTGGCCCGAGGCCTGGCCCGCCGTGGTCACACCCACGTAATTACGGTTGTGTGATACCGTGAATACCCAGGTTGACCGTCAGGTATGGCGTTACGGTGAACCTCTGATCGAGGTGGAGGATGGCAGTGACCAAGGACCCAGTGACCAAGGACAGGGCCAGCACGACATCGGGGCCGGAGTTGGCGGCGCTTCCGGATGAGGGATTCCGGGGGGCCCAGGTCTGCACGCTGGTGGGGATCACCTACCGGCAGCTGGACTACTGGGCCCGCACCGACCTGCTGCGGCCCTCCATCACCGATGCCACCGGCAGCGGTAGCCAACGTCGGTACTCCTACAGTGACGTCCTCGAGCTGAAGGTCATCAAGCGACTGCTCGACGCCGGGCTCAAGCTGCAGCAGGCCCGTCAGGCGGTCGAATGCCTCCGGGGCGATCTCCAGGCCGACCTGGCCTCGTCGCAGCTGGTACTGGTGGGCAACCGCTCGGTCCTGGCCCACTCCGACGGTGATGTCGTCGATCTGCTGGCGGGTGGTCAGGGGGTCTTCAACATCCTGCCCCTGTCCGGGGTGGTCACCGAGCTCGAGGCGGCCATCGTCGAGATCAACGCCGCCACCCCTGCACCGACCGCCCGGCCCCAGAGCCACCCGGCCGCGCACTACCTGGCATCGGGCGAGGCCGCCGAACGTTGAACGAGCGCCCGGGGGTCGAAGCGAATCAATTGATCGCCGTGACCCGGTTCGCCCACGACTCCGAGCGACGGTTCGCCCGCATCCTCGATTTCTACGGCGTGCTGTGGGAGTACGAACCGGTCGAGTTCGCTCTGGAGTGGGGGCAGGACGGCCAACCCATGGCGGGATTCCGGCCCGACTTCTGGCTTCCGGAGCCGGGCCTGTTCGTCGAGTTGACCACCCTCAACCAGAGGCTGGTGACGAAGAAGAACGGCAAGGTCCGGCGGCTGGCCCAGCTCTATCCCGACGTCCGGGTCACGCTCTTGTACCAGCGCGACACCCTGGCCCTCCTGGCCAAGTACGGACTCTCCGGTGAGGGCGCCCTGCAGACCGGCATCGCCCGCACCGCCTGAGTAGCCGCACCGGTATCCTCGTCGACGTGGCCGACCCTACGACGGTACCCGGAGGCCACTCCGACCCCCAGGCCGGGTCCCACCCCGGTGAACCTCACGCCGAACCTCACTCGGACGTGCCCCTCCATCACACCGCTCTCATCGGCTCCCATCGCCAGCTGGGGGCCAAGCTGGTCGGCTTCGGCGGATGGGAGATGCCGCTCTCCTATCCCCAGGGCACCTTGGCCGAGCACCGGGCCTGCCGTCAGGACGCGGTGATCTTCGACGTGAGTCATCTGGGCACGGTCCGGGTCGAGGGCCCCGACGCCTTGGACCGCCTCCAGGCCGCGCTCTCCAACGATCTCGGCCGCATCGGGCCCGGCCGGGCGCAGTACACCCACCTCCTCGACGACGGCGACGGCTCGGTGGTCGACGACATCATCGTGTGGTGGATCTCCGACGAGGTGTTCGACGTCATGCCCAACGCCTCGAACACCCAGCGGGTGGAGGAGGCCATCGGCGGCCACGACACCACCGACACCCGGTGCATCATCGCCGTCCAGGGCCCGCACGCCCGGACCCGGCTGGCGGCCATCGCTCCCGAGGCCGCCGCCGTGCCCCGTTTCCGGGTGACACCGTTCGTCTGGGAGGGGGTGCCCTGCGTGGCGGCCGGAACCGGATACACCGGCGAGGACGGGGTGGAGTTGGCGGTACCGGCCGACGGGGCCGAGGGGCTGTGGAAGGCCCTCCTGGCGGCCGGAGTCCAACCGGCCGGCCTGGGCGCCCGGGACACCCTCCGTCTGGAGGCCGCCCTGCCCTTGCACGGTCATGAGCTCGGACCCGGCATCACCCCGTTGCAGGCCGGGCTGGGCTGGGTGGTGGGCTGGGACAAGCCGGCCTTCCGGGGCCGCTCCGCTCTGGAGGCCGAACGGGAACGGGGGGTGGCCCGTCGGCTGGTGGGGCTGGCCACCGAGGGCCGCCAGCCCCCGCGGGAGGGTGCGGCGGTGCTCAAGGACGGCCGTCCGGCCGGTACGGTGACCAGTGGGAATTTCTCCCCCATGCTCGGGCACGGCATCGCCCTGGGCTTCGTCGATTCGGCCTTCGAGCCGGCGCCGGGCCTGGCCTTCGAGATCGAGCAGCGGGGTCGTTCGGTGCCCGCCACCGTGGTGGCCATACCGTTCACCCGCCCCGGGCAGTGGGCCAACGAAACGTGAGCATCCACCGGCCCGCATTGGTTCCCGGGCCCGGTACTCAACTAGACAGCAACAACGCAGCAGTGGAGGAGCGGCCGTGGGTACCTACATCCCGCACACCGAGGACGAGATCGAGAGCATGCTGTCCTTCCTCGGCCTCTCCTCGGTCGACCAGTTGTTCGAGGTGGTCCCCGAGGCACTGAGGCTGCAGCATCGGCTGGAGTTGGCCGACGGCGCCGGTGAGCCCGACGTCCTGGCCGCCATGGAGGGGTTCGCCGACCAGAACCGGGCCCGCTCCGACCGACTGGTGTGCTTCGCCGGTGGGGGAGCGTACGACCACGAGATCCCCTCGGTGACCCGGGCCCTGGCCGGACGGTCGGAGTTCGTCACCTCGTACACCCCCTACCAACCCGAGGTGGCCCAGGGGGTCCTGCAGGCGGTCTTCGAGTATCAGACCATGGTGGCCCGGCTCACCGGCCTGCCGGTGGCCAACGCCTCGCTCTACGACGGTGGGAGTGCTGCCGTCGAGGCGGTCAACCTGGGCGTGGCGGCATCCGGGCGGGAGTCGGTGTGGGTGTCGGCCGGCATCCACCCCCACTGGCGCCAGATGCTGGCCACCTGTGCCGCAGGCACCGGGCATCGCCTGTGGACCGCTCCTCTGGTCAACGGCGTCACCAACTGGGACCACACCGATCGGGAAGCTCAGGACCCGCCCGGGGTGGTCATGGTGGGCTATCCCAACTACCTCGGCTGCATCGAGGACGTGGCCGCGGCCCGGGCCCTGTGTGACCGGACCGGGGCCCAACTGGTGGTGGGCATCGACCCGGTGGCCGCCGGTCTGCTGCGTTCCGCCGGGGCGTGGGGCGCCGACGTGGTGGTGGGGGAGGGTCAGGTGTTCGGCACCACCCTGGGCTTCGGCGGTCCCTACCTCGGGCTGTTCGCCTGCACCCAGGCCCACGTGCGGCGGCTTCCGGGCCGGCTGGTGGGGGAGACCGTGGACGTGGAAGGCCGAACGGCCTACGTCACCACCCTGCGGGCCCGGGAACAGGACATCCGGCGGGAGAAGGCCACGTCCAACGTGTGCACCAACCAGACCCTGATGGCGGTGACCGCGGCCATCCAACTGGGCTGGTTGGGGACCGGTGGCCTGGTGCAGCTGGCCCGGCGGTGTGCCGAGGCCACCCACTACACCCGTAACGCCCTGCTCTCGCTGGATCGGGTGGAGCCCTTCGCCGAGGCCCCGGTCTTCCGGGAGTTCGCCGTGCGCCTCCCCGTTCCGGCCGCGGTGGTCATCGACCGCATGGCTGACGCCGGGTTTTTGGCCGGCATCGCCTTGGGCGACGAGTTCGACCACGGGGACCACGGGCTGCTCATCTCGGTGACCGAGCGGCGGACCCGTGACGAGATCGACGCCTATGTCACAGCTCTGGCCAAGGCGGTGGCGTGATGGCTGACCGATTGGTTGATGCCTCGGCCGACAACGGGCAACACCCCGTTCGGGAGGCCGCCGGTGGCAAGGCGGCCAGTGCCCCCCTGATGGGTCAGGAGTCCGAGCCCACACTGTTCGAGCTGTCCCACCCGGGCCGCCAGGCCTGGTCGTTCCGCACCACCGGTGTCCCCGAGCTCCCGATGGAACAGCTGGTGCCCGAGGGCCATCTCCGGTCGGACCCGGTCCCGCTGGCAGAGGTCTCCGAGCGTGACCTGGTGGGCCACTTCACCCGGCTGTCCCATCGCCAGTTCTCGGTGGACCTCGGGGCCTACCCGCTCGGCTCGTGCACCATGAAGTACAACCCCAAGGTCTGTGACACGGTGGCGGGGCTGCCCGGTCTGGCCGGCGTCCATCCGGGGGCGCCGGCGTCTCTGACCCAGGGTTGGCTGGCGCTCCTGGTCGAACTGGAGTCGGTGCTCTGTGAGATCACCGGCATGGCCGCGGCCACGCTGCAGCCGGCGGCCGGCGCCGCCGGCGAGCTCACCGGCCTGCTGCTCATGCGGGCCTGGCACCAGGCCCAGGGGTCGCCACGCTCCAAGGTCATCATCCCGGACTCGGCTCATGGCACCAACCCGGCCTCGGTGACCCTCGGTGGGTACGAGGTGGTCACGGTCCCGAGCGACGAACGGGGCTGCGTTGACATGGAGGCACTGGCCACGGTGCTCGATGAGGACGTGGCCGGCATCATGCTGACCAACCCCAACACGCTCGGACTGTTCGAAGAGGACATCGCCGCCATCGCCGCGGCGGTGCACGAGGTGGGTGGGCTCCTCTACTACGACGGGGCCAATCTCAATGCCATTCTGGGGGTGGTGCGCCCTGGCGACATGGGGTTCGACATCGTCCACATGAACCTGCACAAGACCTTTGCCACCCCCCACGGCGGGGGAGGGCCCGGGGCCGGTCCGGTGGCGGTGTCCGAGCGCCTGGTGCCCTTCCTGCCCGGACCACGGGCGGTGCGGGTGGACTCGGACGACCAGACACCGGTCTATGGGTGGAGCACCCCGGCGCAGTCGATCGGGAGGATGCACACCTGGCACGGGAATGCCCTGGTGCTGGCCCGGGCCCTGACCTACATCCTGGTCAACGGGGGCGATGGGCTTCGGCACATCGCCGAGACGGCGGTCCTCAACGCCAACTGGATCCGCCAGCGGCTGACCGGGACGTACGACGTCCCCTTCAACCGACCGTGCATGCACGAAGCGGTGCTGTCGGTGCGCACCCTCAAGCAGGCCCATGGGGTCCGGGCGTTGGACGTGGCCAAGCGCCTGCTGGAGGAAGGGTTCCACTCGCCCACGGTGTACTTCCCGCTGATCGTGGAGGAGGCCCTCATGATCGAGCCCACCGAGACCGAGAGCCCCCAGACCCTGGAGGCCCTGGCCCAGTCCCTCGAGCTGATCGCCCAGGAGGCCACGGTCAAGCCCGACGGCTGGATGGCCGAGTACCCGCACCGCACCCCGGTGCGGAGGGTCGACGAGGCCCGGGCCGCCCGCACGCTGATCCCGACCTTCGACGCCCGTCCCTGACCCGGGCGCACGCGGCTCATGGACGGCGTCTTCACCACCCGGTTCGTCGGTCCCTACCTCCGGTTCCACGTGTACATCTACGAGAAGACCGACGGGCGGGTGGGCAAGCACTCCAATCGGGTACCGGCGCTGTTGCTGACCACCACCGGCCGCAAGACCGGTCAGCTGCGCACCCACGGCCTGACCTACTGCCGCGACCGGGGCGACCTGATCGTGGTGGCCTCCAACGGGGGGAGTGAGCGGCCCCCGGCCTGGCTGTTCAACCTCGAGGCCAATCCGGCGGTCACCGTGCGGGTGGGCAGGAAGGTCATGCAGGCCACGGCACGGGTGGCGGACCCCGAGGAACGCCAGCAACTGTGGCCGCTGGTCAACCGGACCAACCGGGGGATGTCCCGCATCTTCCATCGGGGCGTACAGGGCCGGTACGACGTCTACCAGCGGCACGTGACCCGGACCATCCCCGTGGTGGTGATCACCCCGGATCGGTCCGATGGCTCCGATAGGCCGGACCCGCCGGACCGCACGGAGGTCGGCGAACGAAAGCCGCCTACTCCTACGGAGAGCTGACCGCCTGGGGCGTGTCATAGCCGCCGACCTTGTCAGGGCCGCCGTCAACCGCATCGCGTGTCCCGTTGCCCACCTGGCCGAGCGTGTCGTCCCCCCAACAGTCCACCCCGCCGGTCGAAAGCCCGGCACAGTAGTCGGCAGCAGTCCCGTTGTCGCTGGAGTTGGTCACCGAGTTGGCGTCGGTGATTCCGGTGACGGCCTGGGGCGAGTCGTAGCCGTCCTCGCCGTCGGGGCCGCCGACGGAGCTGTTGCCCAGTTGGCCGTCGGAGTTGTACCCCCAGCAGTCCACCCCGCCCGTGGAGAGGACCGCGCAGTAGCCACCCTGGCCCTCGCCGTCGCCGGTCAGGGAGTCAGCATCGGTGACGGCCACCACCTGAGGAGTGTCGTAGCCCGAGGCGCCGTCCGGTCCACCGATGGAGCCGTTGCCCAGATCACCGTTGGCATTCTCCCCCCAACACTCCACCCCGCCGGTGGAGAGCACCGCACAGTAGCCTTCGTTATCACTGCTCAGGGAGTCGGCGTTGGTGATGCCCGAGACCGCCTGGGGCGTGTTATAGCACCCACTCGAGCAGTCAGGTCCACTCGTCGTCCCGTTGCCGAGCTGGCCTTCGCTGACGGCTCCCCAGCACTGGACCCCACCGGTCGAGAGCACGGCACAATCGCCGCCTCCGCCGTCGCTGACGACCGAGTCAGCGTCGGTGATGCCCGAAACCGCCTGGGGAGTGTCGTAGCCGGATCCGTCAGGTCCATCGGTCGTCCCGTTACCCAGCTGGCCCCTCTCGTTGTCCCCCCAGCAGTCCACCCCGCCGGTGGAGAGCAGCGCGCAGTTGCCGGTGCCATCGTTGGTCACGGAGGTGGCGTCGGTGATGCCGGTCACCACCTGGGGCGCGTCGTAGCCGTCCGCGCTGTCAGGGCCACCGGTGGAGCCGTTGCCCAGTTCGCCGTCACGGTTGTACCCCCAGCAGTCGACCTCGCCGGTTGAGAGCACCGCACAGTAGCCACCGTCGCTGCTCACAACAGAGTCTGCGTCGGTGATGCCGGTGACCGCCTGGGGCGTGTCGTAGCCGTTCGCTCCGTCAGGGCCGCCGGTGGTCCCGTTACCCAGTTGGCCGTCGGCGTTGGCTCCCCAACAGTCCACGCTTCCAGTCGAGAGCAGGGCACAGTAGTTGAGGAAGCCGTAGTTCCCGGCGACGACGGAGTCGGCGTCGGTAATACCGATGACCGCCTGCGGGGTGTCGTAGCCACCAGCCCCGTCAGGCCCCCCGGTGGACCCGTTGCCCAGGTCGCCCTCGTTGAACCCCCAGCAGTCCACCCCGCCGCTAGCCAGCACGGCACAGTAGCTTTCGCCGTCGCTGGCCACCGAGGACGCTCCGGTGAGTGCCGAGCCCGCGCCGATGGTCACCGTGGTGGCCTTGGCCGCCACGGTCGTCTTACCGGTGACCGACAGTCCGAAGGTGTACACCACGGACTCGGTCTCGACATTGGCCGGCACCGTCACCTGCTTGGTGACCGTTCCACTCGAGCACGAGACCGTCGACGGCAGACCGGTGATAGCTGGTGTGGAGGAGAAGTCGCACGTCTTGGCGTTGGTCACCTGGGCCGAGAGTGTGACCGTTCCACCCGTCGAGGCCAGTGTGGAAGGGTTGGCGTTGAAATCGGTAACTGTCGGAGGTGGCCCGACTCCGACCGTGATCTTCACCGGCGTCGCCTTCACCGTGGTAGTTCCCGTGACCGATAGGCCGAAGGTGTAGGTGATCGCCTTGGTTCCGGTGTTCTTCGGAACGGTCACCTTCTGATCCACGGTTCCGTTGGTGCAGGTCTTTTTGGCCGGCAGGCCTTTGATCGCCGGTGTCACCGAAAACGTACAGGTCTTGGCGTTGGCGACTTTGGCCGAAAGGGTCACCGCTCCACCGGCCCAGGTGAGCGACGAAGGCTTGGCTGTGAACGACGAGACAGTGGTCTTTGTCCCTGCTCCTGCCACCACAGTCGCTCCGAAGACGGTAGTTGCACCCACCACGAGCACCAGGGCAGCGCCCATGACGGCCGCGCCACCCAGTTTCCGAATTACTCCTCGGCCAGAAGAAGTCCCCGTTGTCAACATGTACCCGCCTCCGCTGTGAAATCCGCACCCAAAACCTCAAGGGAATGTAGCAGCCACCTCGGCAGCCTTCATCGCCCGTTCGGCCTTAGGCCACTGACCGTGATGAGTGCACCACCTACTGGCCTCTCGCTCCGATTGCGTGCCCTCATGAGAGCGTTGCCGACACTCCCTAGGCGGGCCTCTGTTGCCCCGGGATGCCGTCACCATCGGGCGTTCAGCGGCTGGCTCAGTCCAACAGGTCGGGCTGCTCCCGCACGATCCGATCGAAGAGCGGCTGGAAGCTGAACCAGCCGGCCAGGTGCGAACCGACCTGGTTCCGGGTCAGGCGGGCCATCTCCGGATCGATGAGCACCGGCTCACCAGCCGAGGACGCCAGCAGCTGAGCCTGGCACGAGCGCTCCATGGTGATGAACCACCACACGGCCTCGTCCACCGACTGCCCCACGGTGAGCAAACCGTGGTTCCGCAGGATGACTGCTTTGTTCTCGCCGAGGGCGTGGGCGATGCGCTTGCCCTCTTCGATGTCCAGCACCACGCCGGTGTAATCGTCGAATACGGCGTGGTCCTCATAGAAGGCACAGACGTCCTGGGTGATGGGATCGAGGGTCCGGCCCAGAGCGGACCACGACTTCCCGTAGATCGAGTGGGCATGGCCCGCTGCCACCACGTCGGGGCGGGCGGAGTGGACCTGGGAGTGGATGGCGAAGGCCGCGCCGTTGACCGGCATCTCCCCCTCGACCACCGTCCCCTCGTGATTCACCAGGATGAGATCGGACACCCGGATATGGCCGAAGTGCATGCCGAAGGGGTTGACCCAGAAGTGGTCCAGCCGCTCAGGATCGCGGGCGGTGATGTGCCCGGCCACCCCCTCGTCGAAGCCGAACTTGGAGAACAACCGGAACCCGGCCGCCAGCCGCTGCTTGCGGTGGAGCCGTTCCTCCTCCACGGAGTCGAACTTCATGTTCTGCGGAAGCTTCACGATCTCAGGCATCATTTCCTCCCTCGCATCGTCCCCGCGCCAACGGCGGTCAGCCCACGGCCCGATGCACTAGCTCCATACTAGGCCCAGTCGCCCCTGGGCACCTCGGATTGACGGGGAGGTCAGCGATGGCCCTGAGCGGAGCCTGATCAGCTGGTCACAGAGCCAACCAGGATCAGGAGGCCGGGAAGCCCGATCCGCCCTGGAACACCGACACAGTGGCAGAAGGGGCGGTGCCGGCGGTGGCACTCTGCGCGATGCCCGTATTCGCTTGGCAGGCGGTCTTCGCCGGCTTGGCCACTCCGTACCAGGTGCCCGAATGCGCCACGTTGACCGTGCCGCCCGAGACGTTGAAAGCCGTGATGACCGAATCCGTCTCCGCCGTCGAGCTCTCATTGTCGATCAGATACCAGCAATATCCGGTTTTCGACTCCGAGGCCAGCACCGATCGCGGCACCATCGGAAGACGCGTACACCGAGATCTGGCCCGAGGACCCTGACGCGCCCGTGGTCCACTGCAGGCTGGGCTCCTGGGTGGTCATGGCCGACACCACCGTGGTGGCAGCGGAGGAGCCGAATGACTGCTGGTTGGTCTGGAAATAGCTCTTTACGTTGGTCAGAGCGGTGTTGAGGTTGGATTGGGCCGCCCGGTCATTCGCAGAGCCTGACACCCCGAGGAATGTCGGGATGGCGATGGCCAAGAGAATAGCCATGATCAGCAGAACGACCATGAGCTCGATGAGTGTGAATCCCTCGTCGGTCTTCGGGGAGGCGTCATACTTCTCGATTTTGTCAGTGAACATGGCAATATCATCGGTGTCGCCCGTCGCCGACTGAAGGCCAATGACCTTAGAAATACCTTTAGGCTTCCCCCCCGGCAAGGGGGAGCAGGCCCTACAGCCGGACGACCGACGGATCCCAACATCGCTTTTTTCGTGATGGCCGTCTCCGTCGCCGATCGTTCCGTCCGCCCGACAGGCGTTCAACTCGTCAGCCGGGCGAACTCGAATCCGAGGGGCCTCTGTCAGCCCTCGGAAGGGGTCAGGGGAGAGCGGGAAACCAGAATTATCGGGGTTTCTCCCTTACTTGACATAATATACATTATCGGCGGTTTTGGAAGAGGGGTGGTCACTGCCTGACCGGCTCCACCAGCACGCCCACCAGGTCACGGGCCGGATCGCACAGATGCTCGAAGGCCTGACGGTACGCCCGGACGCCGGGATTGGCGCCCAGGTCGGCGTCCACATCCTCCAGAGCTGATTCCAATCGGTACAGCCGGTCATGCAACATGGCGAGATCCGACTCGGACACGATGACCTGGCCTGGCGGGACCTGTAACTGGTCGGCCCGCCGCCGGGCCTCATACGCTCTCTGCCGGTGGGATCGACAGCAGAAGCTCCTCGGACGCCCGGCGCCGGTCTTCGGAGCCATTGGACGCTGACACCACCCGCACCTGTCCGTGTCCTCTAGTTTCGTCACGGTGACGATATTAGGGGATAGGTGACCGCCGCGTCGACCTCGGCGGTGTCGCAGCCCGCGGCTCCCAGGGCCCAGAGGCCGGCGTCTGTGTAGCCTTGCGCTGTGTCGGGCGGGGGGGGTTGCATGCTGACAGCAGCATCGTGGGGCGGAGCCAACTGGGCCCAGATCATCGCCGCCATCGGTACGGTGGCGGTCGCCCTCGGGGTGTTCTTCGCCGGCGCCCAGGTGCGGACGAGCCGGCGAGCAATCCGTCGGGCCCGAGCCGCCGAGCGCACCAGCGAACTGGTCCGCCGCTGGGAGTCCGCCAAGTTGGCCCGATCGAGGGAGCTGATCCGAATGAACGGCGTGGCCATCCACGGGCACGGCTCACCCCAATCCGTCGTGAGCCTCTGTCAGGCGGTCAAAGCGGCCCGGACGGCCGGGTCGAAGGAGTACCGCGCCTACGCCCGCTATGTGAACTACTTCGAAGAGGTGGGCGTCTCGTGTGCCGGCGATCGGGCCGTACTTCTGGCCGTGTACCAAGCCATGGGGCGAACCGTCGAGGACGCCTGGGAGACCTGGCAGTACGTGCTGCCTTATGCCTGGGGCCCCGACACCAACGTGGGCGGCTCGTTCCGGACCGTGGCCGGCCAGCTGAAGAGGGTGCGGCTCGAGCAGCAGTGGGCCGCCCACCGTCCCGACCGGCGGCAACGACGTCAGGATGCCTTCGCCACGGGCGGCCTCCAGAGCTGGTTGCACCAAGTCCGCCAGGACCGGCGGGCATCGGGCCTCTGGGACGAGCGTCCGTTGACCGTGCCGTTCACTGACTCCTAGGCGCAGGGGCCGGCGGTCAACTGCCGACCCGGACCACTCCCCTGGGCAGGACGAGTGCGAGATCGTTGTAGGTGGCGATACCGGGCTCGGCCGCCACCACGGCCGGGATGGCATTGATCGGAGGTGCCGCCGTCATGATGTGTCCCAGCACCATGAAGTCGGCGATGGTCTCGGCCTCGAAGTCGGGCGGCGGCAGAAACCCGACCTTGGCCGTGACGGTCGGCCGGCCGTCGATCTGGATCACCCAACCGTCCTGGTCGATCTGCCAATCGGGGTCGAGGGTCGGACCTTTCCGCCACCGCACGTTCAACTCCACCATGACCCTGTCACCGAGTAGCCCCTTCCAACTGGCAGCTACCCCGGCGACACATCCGGCTGCAATGGTCCACGACCCCAGGTCGAGATCGGCCGTGGTCTGGGCGTACTCGGCCTCGCAACGAATCTCCTCGAGTTCGACCCCCAGCGAGTCAGCCACCAACCGCACCGCCTCGCCGAAGACCGCCGTTCCCTCCGCCGTCATCTCCTGGAGCTGGGGATGGTCGATGGGCTTCCCGAATCCCACCGGGATCTCTGTGGCCGGTGAGTCGTAAAAGGTGGTGTCAGCGGCCTCGTTGATGGTGATCTTGTCGACCCGGTCACAGATGGTGGCCGAAACGATGGCCAGCAACTCGGCAAATCCCGGGCTGATGCCGGTGCCGAACATGGTCGAGCCTCCGATCCGGCAGGCCTCGACGATGCGGTCCCTCCCCTCCCCCAGGTTGTGACCGGTGATGAAGGCCGCCGTGGCCACCACATTCACCCCCGTCGACAGAATGCCCACCAGCTCGCCGACGTCGAGCCACATCGGGTTGTAGACCACGCAATCCGGCTTGAGGGCCAGCAACGCATCGACGTCGTTCGTGGCCAGCACCCCCAGCGGGTCCATGCCACACAGCTCCCCCACGTCGCGCCCGACCTTCTCCGGCGACCAGGCGTAGCACCCGACCAGCTCGAGGGTGGGATTCGCCGTGATGGCCTGGACGGAGCTCTTGCCGACATTTCCCGTCGTCCATTGGACAACCCGATAAGGCGGTGTGTTGTGCACTCGCTCAGCATAGAGCTATGGCATCGAGGCCAGACAACCCAATCCGTGGCACGTTCCACCCGGGGTCACTTGGCTGGCCGGCGGAGGGGTGACCTTGACCGGTACGCCGTAGTGAGAGATGTCTAGGGTCGTGGAAACGGTGGTGAGCAACCCGGACTCCGGCCCCAGACTCTGCTGTCGGATGTTGATTCCGTAGGTGATCTGGCGAAGCAACCCCGTCGAATCAACCCAGAAGTCCACGGTGACGGACGCCGAGCCGAGCCTCTGGCGGGCCTGTTGGACCAGAGCCGGAGATGGCTTACCGGAACCGATCCGTGACAGCGGGATACGGGCCCGAAAATGGGTGGTCTCCACCCCACCGGTCCTCGCCGTGCCGACGTCCGAGACGGACGAGGCCCGAGAGTCCAGTAGCTGCAACAGGGCCCCGGGGTTCGGAGGATCGGGAGAAGCGAAGACCTTACCGAAGAGGGTGGCAGCCGGGTCGCCGGACCATGTTCTCTCGGACCACGTTGCCCCACCGAAGATCGTGCCCGGAATGCCGCGGACCGAAGTCTGCTCATAGACGTGGGGACCCACGAAGATGTACTTCGTGTGGTCACCAGGACCGATTCGAGTCGTTATCTCACCGCTGCTCGAAGCCCACGAATACGCTCCGTTCGACGTGGTGGTCATGGGCTTGTACTTGCCGGAACCGATGGTCAGGCTGGCGTGAATGTCAGCGGAACCGCGTGCCACGGTGGCCCGGTAGAAAGTGAGGGCGACCAACCTCGTTGGGCGTACCGTCAGGGAAGCCTGGCCCGGGGATCCACAGGCCGCGGCCACAAGGACCACAAGGCCTACGGACCCGGCTATGCCGATTCGACTCCGCCTTGTCCGCTGGACGCCCATGGGACCAGCCCCAAACTGTTCTCGCCGTGAAGGCAAGACTACGCCAGGCCCGTTTGGCCGCCCTACCTGGGGTCGAGGGCCACCACGGGAATGATCCGGTCGGTGGCCTTCTCGTAGTCGCCGAAGCCCGGGTACCGGCTGACCTGCTCGGCGAAGATGCGATCCCGCTCGCTCCTCTCCAACGGCGTGGCCACCACGTCCACCGTGTCGGTGCCCACCTCGATGGAGACGTCGGGATGAGCCAGCAGGTTGTGGTACCAGTCGGGGTTGGTGGGCGCCCCGGCCTTGGAGGCGAACACATACCGGCGCTTGCCATCTTCCATGTACATCATCGGATTCACCCGGTCAGCCCCGGACTTGGCCCCGACCGTGTGGAGCAACAGCATCGGCGCCCCTTCGAACTGGCCCCCCACCTTGCCGCCGTTGCCCCGGAACTCCTCGATGATCTTCGAGTTGAAGTCGTCCATATCGCTCACGTGGTGCTCCTTCGGTCGAGTGCGGGATGGCGCCGGGCCGAACCCATCGGACTCCGACTTGGGGGCCATCCTATGACCCGGGCTCCGCGGCCGGAACCACCCCCCACTCCCCCACTGCCCCTCCCCGTACCTCTCCCCCGGGCTCGCCCCCCATGGCCGGATGCCGCCGCACCACCATGCCGACGGCGGTAACCTCGAGCCAGGAACACGGCCATGGAATTCGAACCCGACGATCTCAGCTTCGACGACCTCTACAACGACGAGGCCTACTTCCGCACCTGCGGCAAGTGCGGAGCGCGGACCACCCCACGCTGGTCGGAGTCGGCCTGTCTGGAAGAGGCCCGGCGGTACGGCTGGCGACGGGTGGCGGCCTCGGACCGGCCCGGCGCCCGGCGGATGGATCTCTGCGGGATCTGTGCCGACGAGGCCGGCCTCGGCCCGCCCCTGGCCCGGTGGGGCTATTGAACCAGCCGGCGGGCGACGTCGACTACGGCGTCCATGGAACCGGTTACAACCTCCGGCGCCGTACCGACCCCGAAATCGCCGCCCACGTCCATCGGGCCCTGGGTCCCGCCCGCCGCGTGCTCAACGTCGGGGCCGGGGCCGGCTCCTACGAACCGGTCGGACGGCTGGTGGTGGCCATCGAGCCCTCGACCGCCATGATCGCCCAACGCCCGGACCCCTCGGCTCCGGTGGTCCGGGCCGTGGCCGGAGCGCTCCCTCTCGGTGACGACGCCGTCGATGCCTCCATGGCCATGGTCACCGTGCACCAGTGGCCCGACCTGACCCTCGGCCTGCAGGAGATGAAGCGGGTCACCCACGGCCCGGTGGTCATCCTGACCTTCGACGGCCCGGCCCTGCGACAGCTCTGGCTGGCCGAGTACGTGCCGGAGCTCTACGACGTGGAAGAGTCCCGCCTCCCGAGCATCGAGGCCGTCGCCGGGGCATTGGGTCCGGACTCGGTGGTCCTCCCGGTGCCGGTGCCCTTCGACTGCGTGGACGGATTCACCGAGGCCTTCTACGGTCGGCCCGAAGCCTTCCTGGACCCTGACGTCCTGGCCTCCCAGTCGGCCTGGAGCTTCGTCGATCCCGAGGTCCGGGAGGAGTTCGTGCAGCGTCTGGCCGACGATCTGGCCAGCGGGCAGTGGGACCGCCGACACGGTCACCTTCGTCGTCAGGACCACTTCGACGGGGCCCTCCGGCTGGTCGTGGGGTAGCGATCCGGTCTGCCGTCCTCAGGGCCAGGGATGCCGGTCGGCGTCGATGACGGTCACCAGCGAGTGCAGATCGGCCGGCACCACCCGCTGGAGCTTCCTCACCGAAGGGGCCGGTGTCCCGATGTTCACCCAGCCCAACAGCTGCTCGTGTTCCGTGAGCCCGAACAGGGCCCGCACCGGTTCGGAGTCCAGTACCGCCGCGCTCTTCCACACCGCGCCGTAACCCAGGGCCACCGCCGCCAGCACCACGGCATAGCCGGTGCACGATGCCGAGGCCACCTGCTCCCACACCGGCACGTTCGACGACGGGTCGGGCGAGGCGATCAGGGCCACCGAACACGGGGCGGCGAAGGCCTTGCCCCGCATCTTGGCCACCACGGCCTCGGGGAGATCCTCGCCCCGTAGTTGATGGAGACCGGCCACCAGGGCGTCACCCAGCCGGTCCCGGCCGGCCCCGAGGACCACGGCGAACCGCCAGGGTTGGAGGCCTCCGTGGTCGGGCACGGTGGTGGCCGTCTTAAGGATCATGTTCAGGGCCCGCTCGTCGGGAGGTGAGCCGTCTCTGGCCGGCTCCGCCCGGGGAGCCGACAACCCCTCGATCAACGGCTCTCGCGCCGATCCGTCGGGAACTGTCGTGGTCATGGTCGTGGGCCTACCCTCTCTGGGCGGTGGGATCGCCGAATGCCCCACCGAGCGTAGGGGCACCACCCGGGGACCGTGCCAATCGCCGGTGGTCGGTCCATCTGCCGGCTGAGGGTCCTCACCCTCCTTGCAGCTGTTGGTCCTGCGAGTTCGAGGTCAAGGTGGCCGTCAAGCTCTTCCGGGCCTGGCCCCGGAACAGTCCGATGGTGACGGTCTGGCCCGGTTTGTCGGCCTGGATGGCCGTGGCCAGTTGGTCGGCGCTGGTGATGGCCTTCCCGTCCAGGGAGACGATCACATCGCCCTCGTGCAGCCCGGCACTCTCCGCCGGGGAGCCGCTCACCACCTGGAGGACCACCGCCCCGTGGACCGGCACGAAGTTGTAGGCGCTGCGCAATGACGCCGTCAAGGACTCGATCTCGACGCCCAGGTAGCCCGTCCCGCTGGGACTGGCATTGCCGATCGAGCGGCTCCGCAGCTCCGGGAGCAGCTGGGTGATCCGGTTGGAGGGGATGGCGAATCCGATGTCCTGGGCCTGCGAGGTGCCGTCGGCACTGGAGGCCACCGCGGTGTTCATCCCGATCACCATGCCCGAGCTGTCGACCAACGGGCCTCCGGAGTTGCCCGGGTTGATAGCGGCGTCGGTCTGGATCATGTTGTTGAGGGTCTCGGTGCTGTTGCCGGAGGAGTCGGTGGCCTGCACCGTGCGGCCCTTGGCCGAGATGATGCCCTGGGTGACCGTCGGGGTCCCCGCCGACAGCCCGAGGGCGTTGCCGATGGCCACCACCGCGTCGCCCACCTGGATGTTGTCCGAGTCGCCGTAGGTCACGGTGGGCAGATTGGACTGGTTCTGGATCTGCAGGAGGGCCACGTCGTCGGCCGGGTCGGTTTCGATCAGGGTGGCCGGTAGTGCCTTGAGACTGCCGTACAGGGTGACGGTGATGGTGGTGGCCCCGGAGATGACGTGATTGTTGGTGACCACCTCCCCGTTCGAGCTGATGATCATCCCGGTCCCCTGATCCTCCTGCACCCCACCGGGGCTCGTGCCGAAGAGCGAATCCGATGCCGGCTCGGGAGATTTGGCGTCGATGGAGACCACCGCCGGCAGGACCTTGTCGATCACCGTCTCGATGTTGGCGGTGCCGTTGAGAAGGGCCGGACCGGCCGAGATCTCCTTGACCGTGGTGGTCCCGCCGCCGTGCTCGGACGCCACCACGATCCCCCCACCGATCAACGCACCGACCAGCGAAGCGGACAGGACGGCCACCATCCACAGCCACATCGGGGCCTGACCCCGTGACCGGTCGGAGGTACCGTCCGATCCGGTCGGCGACACCGGTCCCCACACCGGAACCGCCGAGACCGGCACCGTGGCCACGGTGGGCTGGGCGGCCGCAGTCGGCAGCGTGGTCGTGGTCGACACGGGCGTCTGCCGTGGGGGTACGTCCGACTCCCCCGTCTCGCCCGCCACCGGTCCGAGGGGCAACGCCGTCCCCGGTGCCGTCCCCGACGTCGGGGACCCGGATGGCGCGGACCAGACCTCGTCGTCAGACCCGTTCACACCCATTTCCCCCACCCCTGAAGGCCCGTGCGCCTCCGGCGATGGGCCGTCGACTTCGGAATGCTCCATGATCTGACTCCTCGAACCGTGCCCTGCCGCCGGTTGCCGCCTCTTCCGTGGTCGGACCACCGTCCGGAGATATCTAGTTATCGTACGGTGGCCACCGTTCCTTAAACTCGCATTTCAGAGGGTTCTTAACCCCTTCTTAGAGCCAGCCGGATACCTTCGTTCCCGTACCTGCCCCCTTCGGCAGTAGCCTGTCCGCCGGTATGGCCCATCGCATCGAAGTCGAACTCACCAGCCAGACAGCGGACTCCAGTTGGACCTGGCGCGCTGCCGGGGCCAAACAGCCACGCGGGACCGTGGACGCCGCCCTGGTGCCGGACGGCTCCGGCGTCGGCTCGGTGCTCCGCGCCGAGGTGGAGACCACCCTCGACGGCACCACCGTTACCGCCCTCCTGCCCCCCAAGGGCAAGGCTGTGGCCCGGCCGATCGAGAGGATCGAGGTCGTGGGGACCCCGCAGAGCGGTCCGGATGTCAACGTGGTGTTGGCAGGCAAGGGCAAGCGGCGGCGGGATGAACGTTCGGACGGCCCGCGCGAGGGAAGTAGGCGACCCCGGTCCGAAGGCTCGGACCGCGGCCCCCGCAAGGACTCCGGTTCCCGTTCCGGCCCGAGGGATCGCAGCGATGCCCCCCGGCGCGGACGGGGCCGGGGCCGGTGCCCCCGGCGGTGATGGAGCGGCCCGTCGCCGGACGGGCCCAGCCCGTCCCGGTGGCCGCGAGTCGGGAGGGCGCGAGTCGGGTGGACGGGACAACCCCCGCCGTTTGGCCGCCTCGACCACCTACCGCAACGCCGCCCTGGCCACCCTCCAGCCCGAGCAACTGCCCGTAGCCGAGCAGCTCCTGCGGGGCGGCATCCCCTCGGTGCGCCAGGCCATCGAGGAGCAGAACGCCCGGGCCCGGGCCGAGAGCCGGACCGAGGTCACCCCGGGCCCGCTGCTGGCCATGGCCGAGCAGCTTCTCCCCCTGATCAGCCTGGCCACGTGGAAGGACCGGGCCTCGGTGGCCCGCGCCGCCGGCAAGGACGTACCGCTGCGGGAGCTCCGCTCCATCGTGGCCTCCTCGTCCACTGTGACCCTCGACGACGAGGGAAGCGAGATGGCCACGGCCCTGCGGGCCTCGCTCACCCAACGGGTGACGGCCCTCCGGGAGCGGTGGGTGGAACGGATCACCTCGGCGCTCGACGCCGGCCGGGTGGTCGACGCCGTCCGGGCCTCGATCCGGCCGCCCGAGCCCGCCACCCGACTCTCCGCCGAACTGGCGGTGCGGTTGGCCGAAGCTGCCGGACAGGCCATGTCCAGTGAGACACCGGCGGCCGAGTGGCTGGCCCTCTTGGAAGTGGTGGTGGACTCGCCGGTCCGACGGACGGTCAAGCCGGCGGGCCTGCCCACCGGCGCCGACGAGAGCTTGCTGGCCGCGGCCCGCAAGGCATCGGGCTACGTGCCCGAGCTGGCCCGCCTGATGGGCATACCCATTCCGCCGCCCCCCGGGCCCCGTCGGCCGGTACCGGCCCGGTCCACCCCCAGCCGTCGGGCCTCCTGAGTCACCGGCATTCAGCCGATCTCCCGGTGCATGGTGAGCATCCTGGCCTTGAACCCGGCCGACTCGTAGAAGTTCTTCGCCCCCCGGTCCCCCGGTAAGGCAATCCCGTCCACCCAGCGACAGCCCCGCTCCTCCAGCCAGGAGAGCAGGGACTCCATCAGGGCCCGGCCCAGCCCCACCCCCCGGGCCTCCGGTTCGACGTAGCAGGCATCGAGCACCCCGTGACGGCCGTGGCCGCCCCGGTCCTCCAGATGGCACAGGGCGAACCCTGTGACCGCCTGGTCCAGGGTCCCGGCCACGCACCAGGGCCTGCCCGTCGTCCAACAACTGGTTGAGCCGGGCCGCACGTCCCTCCGGGCCGTAGCCGTCGTGGTCCGGATCGATCAACAGCGGTCCGCCACGCTGGGATGCCACCGCTTCGACCAACTCGTCGGCCAGCTCGACCAGACGGGGTAGGTCGTCAGCGACGGCCGGCCTCACCGCCTCCACGGGCCACCTGGTGTGTGTCGGACCTCGGGCCCCGGGCTAGGAGCGTTCATCGAGGAGCTGGTCCACCCGGCTGAGGATGGTCCGTCGCCCCCGGGTGGAGGCCTCGTAGGCCCGCACCGACACCAACTCGGACCGGTTGAGGCCGTCGAGCCGCTGGACCACCTGGGATGCCGACAGGGTGTCGAACCCCGGGATGGACAGCGTGGACACCTCAGGCACGTGGCCGTTGGCCGCCGAGGGTTGGATCCGCACCGGCGGTTGGTGAGGCGTCGGTACGGCCCTGGGGCCGGTCGGGGCGGACGATCCCGCGCCGCTGGGCCCTGAGGGCCGGGACGGGGTCGCAGAGGATCTCCCGACCCCCGGGATCAGCCCGGCCGAACGGCGCTTGACCTCATCGGTTCCGGCCTGGACCACGAACTGTCCCACGGCGCGGGCCGAGGAGACTTTCACCCCCAGCCGCTCTTTCCCCCGCGCCGCCAGCTTGGGCAGCTCTTCCACCACCGTCACGGCCAAGCCGGCCGGCACATACACGAACAGCTCGAGGAGCCGTTCGTTCAGTGGCGTGTCATCAGTTGGCGTCCCCTCGGACGGGGCTTCATGCGGATCGGCCATGTCGGCTCCCGTCACACGCAGTCGCGGCAGAGCATCTTCTTCCGGTCCGCCAGTTGGTTCGGGTGCTTGACCAAAAAACACGACCGGCACACGAACTCGCCGGGTTGCTTGGGCAGCACCCGTTCCACACCGTCACCGGTCCGGTCCTCCGGCTCGGGGGTGTCCTCGTCGTCCTCGACCTCTTCGACCACGAGGCGTTCCTTGAGGATGGTGTCCAGGCTGGCCTCGACATCTTCGTCGTCGGGCTCCTCCTCGTCATCCTCCTCGGACTCCTCGCCGGCCTTGGTCGCCACCTTGGCGCCGACCTCAGGGATGTCGGGGACGTCGGGGATATCGGCGACCACATCGTCGTCCTCTTCGACCACGACCACGTCGGCATCGTCATCGTCAGGGAGCGCCGAGCGCGTCGTCTTCGGCGATCAGGTCGTCATCGACCAACTCATCGAGGTCTTCCTCGATCAGTTCATCAGGTCCGTCGACTTCGTCGAGTTCTTGGGGCATCTCGGTCTTTCAGTGGTGAGTTGGCCGGGAGCATAGACGGTCCGGCGCGGTCGTCGTTCACTGGAGGGTGCTCCGCCTTCGTGGGCGGCGCATGCGGTGGGCCCGGTGCGACCGGGCCGTATGTTCATGGGCCGGTCCGGGCCTCCGCCCACGCCGACATCGCTCGGTTCGCCAACTGTCCGGCATGGCCGACCGGCCCGGTGCTGGGCCATGCCAAGGCGGTCGGACCCAGGGGTCTTTGGCACCATTCCCCCGCTACCTCCGACTTGCGCCGCTGGTCTCGGGGGAATGTTTTCTACTCGATCCCCTGGGCCTCCCTCCGCCTCTCACAGCATCCCCCCTCGAGCCGAACCGTCCGACGAATCGTGCGGAACATCACGAGGAGCGAGTGGGACTGGGCGAACGATAGGCCATGCGCACCTCCGCTCGTCAAATGCCATCCAACGCTTGTTACCTGGACCTTTGGACAACCGCCCAGGTCAGGGGATTGCAGGATTTCCTACCCCGGACATAGAATTTCGCTTCACTTCGGCACGTCGCTCGGCATCGAGTCGCCCGAGGTCGTCGTGGCCGAACTCGACGTGCGACATGGCCTCGGCCAACAGCTGGTGTCCGGCCTGCTCGGCGATGAGGCGGTGCATCTCTTGGGCCACCCACCGGTAGCTGGGGTGGCCCTGGGTGCCCGAGCGGAGCTCGATCAGGTGCATGGCCTCCCGGGCGTTCATCTGCATGGTGTACCGGATCCGGTAGGCCAGGGCCACGGCGTAGGCCGCCTGCGAGGGGAAGGTGGGCTCCAGAATCTCGAAGAGCTGACGCGAGCGCTCCAGCGACGTCACGTAGCGATCCTCCAAGCCGGCCTCGGCCACCACGTCGGGGACGTCGTAGCCGAGGGACACACCCAGGGGCTGCCATTCGATGGTCAGCATGCGGTGACGCTGCAGGTCGCGGAAGGCGCCGTAGTCGGTAACCACGTCGAAGCGGTAGTCGGTGCGCTCGAAGGCCCGGCCCGGACGGTGCCGCCGGTTGGCGCGCTCCCCTACGTAGGTGCGGAGTATCGAGCGGCGCTCCTCGGCCCCGAGCAGGTCGACCCGGCGGCGGACCTCCTCCTCCGAGCGGTTGGTCAAGGGGGCGCAGATGGCCGCAATGACCTTTGACTCCCCGTCGGGATCGAAGTCCAACAACGTGACCGACGGGCGGCCCGAGGGTCCCATGGCCACCGGGTCGTCCTCCCCGGCCAGGTCGGGAAAGAGCCGCTCCACCAGCGCCCGCGACTCCTCCTCGGTCCGGGCCAGATAGGCCGACCACTCGCCGCCGCGCTCGGGGCGGTCCACCCGCTGCAGGAACGACGGAATGACTTTGCGGAGCTCCTCCAGCATCAGCTCGGCGTACTGGCGGGCCTCGGGGAGGGGGCTGGTCCGCATCCGGAGGAGCAGCATCTCGTAGGACTGCCCGGTGCCGTAGATGCCCACGTTGGAGAGGGAAGCCGCCGGGAGGAGGCCCCGCAGGGCGTCGAGGGCCTTGGCCCGGATGGCCTGGCGGTGGACGAAGTCCGAGTCGCCGGGTTGGCGGGGATGGCGCACCCCGAGCCAGCTCTGCCCGGCCTCGAGCAGCTCCCCGTAGGTGTCGAACATGCGGTCCATGTCCCCGACATAACGGGCCCCGAGCGGCGAGTCGAGCAGGCCGGGGTCGCGGTAGTAGCGGTAGTGGCCGGTGGTGAGGCGCTGGTTGTAGGCGATGTAGCGGGTCGACTGCTCGAGGTAGGCCATCAGCCGGCCCCGCTCCAGGACCTTGGTCAACACGTTCGAGGCCTGCTCACAGGCCAGGTGGACCCCGCCCAGCTGGGCCACGGAGTCGTCCCCGTACTCGAGGAAGACCTTCTCGTAGAGCTGCTCGGCCCGGGTCAGGCCGACGGTGGCGTCCACAGTGGCGTCCCCCGAGATGTCCAACTCCCCCACGAACTCGTCGAGGAACAGCCGTCGCAGGCTCTTGGGAGAACGGGAGTACCGGGCGAACAGGGCCCCTTTGACCACTTCGGGTAGGTTGACCAGGGCGAAAACAGGCCGATCGAGGTTGGTCACGTACCGGCGGAGGATGTCCTCCTCGTCAGCGCTGAACGTCTCCACGGCGTAGGGGAACATGCCCGGATCACACTAGGACGGCACCGGCGGGTCAGGCGCGGACCCCAGGGCCGCCGGGTCGTCCGCTCCCACCACTCCCCGCCTGAGCAACGCCACGGCCAGCTGGGCGGCATCACGGGTCTCCGCCTCCGGAGCCACCTGGGCCAACTGGCGGACCAGGTCGATCACCTGGCGGACATTGCGGACGAAATCGCCGGGGGCGATGTCCGTGTCCCGCAGCACGGTGTCCAGGGTCGAGCCCTTGCCCCAGGCGATCACCGCCCGGGCCAGTCCGGGGTCGGGGTGGCGGGTCCGCCTCAGGCCCACCCGCCGCTCCTCGGCCCGCAACTCGGCGGCCAGCCCGGCCAGGCGCCCCAGCCGGTCCACCACCACCTTCTGGCGGGGCTCGGGGCTCTCGTCCCCGCTCCGGCGGGCCTCGAAGGTGAAGGCCGAGACCACCCCGGCCAGCAAGGCCGGGTCCAATCCGTCGAACAGCCCCCCACGGAGGGCCTCAGCGGCCAACAGGTCCGACTCGTGGTAGATGGAGGCCAGGGTGTGACCGGCCTCGGTCATGGCCCAACCGTCGATGAACCCCCGCTCCTCCAGCACGGCCAGGCGCCGGTCGAGCAGGGCGGTGAGTGACACCGATCCCGGGGGAGCCTGCCACTGGCCGTAGGACGAGGAGAGCAGCCGGTGGGCCTCGTCCCGGGACCACCGGCGGACCAGGTTCACGGCCAGGTTGTAGGTCGGGTGGAACGAGGACACCAGGTCCGGAGGGGGTGCCACCGCGGTCCGGGCCACCAGGGTGAAGGGGGTGGCCTGGGACCACAGGACGAAGGCGTGGCCCACGGTGTCGATGCCCCGGCGGCCGGCCCGTCCGGTCAGCTGGCGGTACTCACCGGAGGTGAGGGCCGAGGTGTCCGATCCCCGGAACTTGGCGAACCGTTCCACCACCACGGTGCGGGCCGGCATGTTGATGCCGAGGGCCAGCGTCTCGGTGGCGAAGACCACCTTCAACAGGCCCTCGGAGAAGCACTGCTCGACGGCCTGCCGGAACGCCGGCACCAGGCCGGCGTGATGGGGGGCGATACCGGCCTCCAGGGCGGTCGACCAGGCCCCGTAGCCCAACGTGGCCAGGTCGTCGTCGCTCAGCCGCTCCACGGCCTGCTCGGTGAGCCATCGGATCCGCTCCCGCTCCTCGGGGGTGGTCAGCCGGAGGCCGTCCGACAGGCACTGGCGGGTGGCGTCATCGCAGGCGGCCCGGGAGAAGATGAAGGTGATGGCGGGCAGCATGTCGGCGGCGGCCAGATACTCGATGACCTCGGTCCGACGGGGCACCCGGTAGCGGTGGCGGGGATTGCGGCGGCGCCGGTCGTCCAGGGCTGCTCCATCCGGGTTGGCCCGGCCCTGGCGGAGGAGTGGCATCACCGTGAGCCCGTCGCGGCCGCGTTCGGCCACCGCGTAGTGATGGTGCAGCGTCACTGGGCGATGGTCCTCCACGATGACCTTGGTGGTCCCCCGTACCGAGGTCAGCCAGGCCCCGAAGTCCGTGGCGTTGGACACGGTGGCCGACAGGCTGACGAAGCGGACCCCACCCGGGGCCAGCACCAGGATCTCCTCCCATACCGAGCCCCGGTAGGGGTCTTGGAGGTAGTGCACCTCGTCGAGGACCACCACGGCCAGCTGGTCCAAGAGGTCGGAGCGGGCGAAGATCATGTTGCGCAGCACCTCGGTGGTCATCACCACGATGGGCGCCCGGGCCTGATGGGACACGTCCCCGGTGAGCAGCCCCACCTGGTCCTCGCCGTAGCGCAACGAGAGCTCGGCGAACTTCTGGTTGGACAGGGCCTTGATCGGGGTGGTGTAGAAGGCCTTGCCCCCCGATGCCACCGCCCGCGCCGCGGCGTACTCGGCCACCAGGGTCTTGCCCGATCCGGTGGGAGCCGACACCAGGACCGACTCCCCGCGGTCGATGGCGTCCAGGGACCGACGCTGGAAGTCGTCGAGACGGAAGCCCAGTCCTTGTTCGAACCGCTCCCGGAACCCCTCCCCCACGTCCCCTCCGGCACCCCGGGCCGAACCCGGCGCGCCTTCCGGGGTCATCTGCCCAGGATCTTCCCGATCACGATCGACAGTTCATAGAAGATGTACATGGGAATGGCCAGGGCCATCATCGAGAAGGGGTCCGAGCTCGGCGTCACCACCCCGGCCACCACCACGATGCCCACGATGGCCCACCGTCGCCACGACGACAGCTTCTTCGGCGTCACCACCCCGGCCAGCTCCAGCGAGACCAACACCACCGGGAACTCGAAGGTGAGGCCGAACACCGTCATCAACAGCAGGATCAGGCTGAGGTACTTGATGGGATCGAGGATCTGGGTGAGCGTGGGGCCGCCGATGCTCCGGAGCCACGACAGGGCGTGCGGAAACGTGACGTAGGCCACCACGGCACCCAGGGCGAAGAGGAAGATCGAGGCGATGATGAAGGGAATGGCGTAGCGCTTCTCGTTGCGATTGAGGCCCGGGGTGATGAAGCGCCAGAACTCCCAGAGCAGCACCGGGGCCGCCAGGGCCAGCCCGCCGTAGGCGGCGATCTTGACCCGCAGGGACAGTGGGTCGAGGGGCCCGGTCACGTAGAAATTGCAGTGATGGGGGGAGATCTGGCAGTAGGGATGACTCAGGAACGAGAGGATCCACGGGTAGAGCAGGAAAGCCGCCGTGCCGGTGATGACGAAGGTCACCGCGCACACCAACACCCGCTTGCGCAGCTCGGTCAGGTGCTCGACCAGGGTCATCGAATCCGGCTGGGGCTTGGGTTCAGCCCGTCGTTTCAGTGAGATGGCCATGGTTGTCGAATCCGGATTCTCCGCGCGGCCCGCCGCGACGGCTCGTTCAGTTCAGGCCGGGGTCATCAGGCACGGTGCCACCCGAGGTCCGAACCTGGTGGACGATGCCGCCCGGGTCGGTCAGCACCCCGGGGATCCTGGGTGCCTCCGCCGGTGTGGGCACAGAGGCCACCGGTCGATCAGTCATGGCCGACGTCGGCACGGCATCTCCGGACACATCAGGTACTTCGGAGCCGTTGACGGTCTCGGATGTGGTCCCGTCCTCCGAGGTATGGCTGTCGGCCAAGGTGTCGAGGAAGCTCAGCGGGGACCGCACCGCATGGGTGATGGTCTCGGTCGAGGGGAGGTCGGGGAAGGTGCCCCGCACCTCGGACTCCAGCTTCTCCCGGAACTTGCGGAAGTCGCCCCACAGGCCACCGATCTGCTTCGCCACTTTGGGAAGCTTGTCGGGGCCGAGGACCACAAGGGCCACCACCAGGATGACCAGTATCTTCGCCGGGCTGAGAAACGGCACGCCCCGAAGTGTACCGGCGCCCGGCGCCGGGCGGCACCCGGGGGGTCGAGCCGGGCCCGGGCCGCTGGACCTGGTCGGCCCGCCGGGCCGGAATCAGGCCGGCTCGGAGAGGGGTGGGCCTCGGACCGGAGAGATCCGGTGACGATGAACCGGCCGCCGCCGAGCCCACAGCACCAACCCCAGTGCCACCAGCAACACCACCGCCAGCACGGAGAGGATCAACAGCCAGGTCCCATCGCTGAGCGGCCACACCACGAAGGCCACCTTGCCCACGATGAGGTTGGCCGGGATCGGTCCGAAGTACCGGCTGTCCTCCGAGTCGGTCCGGTTGTCCCCCATCACGTAGTACTCACCGGCCGGGACGGTGTAGGGGTGGTTGAGGCTGAAGGGGTAGGGAGACGGGCTGGGGTAGGTCATGGGCATCGGCTTGGGCAACCACGGTTCGGCCAGGGGCTTGCCGTCGATGTAGACCCGGCCGTTGACCGCCGAGATGATGTCGCCGGGCAGGCCGATGACCCGCTTCACCAGATCGGCGTAGGCGGCGTCCTCCAGGGGCGGCCTCTGGAAGACCACGATGTTGCCCCGCTCGATGGCGTGGAGGTGGTAGCTGAGCTTGTCCACCACGATGCGGTCGCCGATCTGGAGGGTGGGCAGCATCGACCCCGACGGGATGTAGAACATCTGGAGCACGTAGGTCCGCACCCCGATGGCCAACACGAGCGCCACTCCCAGCACCGCCAGCCACTCGATGACCCAGCGGTTCGGGCGGCGGGCGGCGACACGGGCTGCCGGCAGCTCGACCGCCTCGGGCAGCTCGACCGCCTCGGGCAGCTCGACCGCCTCCGGCACCACGACCGCCTCCGGCACCGCCGGCTCCACGTACAGACTGGGCACGGGGATCGGGCCTGGCGGCGGCGCCCCGATGGGGTTGGTAGCGGCCACCGCCACCTGGGGAAGGTCTGATTGCACCGGAGTTCGACGCTACCCCACGGACTGAACGATCGACCCTCGTCGGACAGGATTTTCCGACCCGGCCGCACCCAGCCGGCCCGACCCGGGGGGCAGATCCTGTCGGACGTCTGGGGCGCTAGAGGCCCTTGATGTGGCTGAGTGGCCACACCACGGCCACGGCCCGGCCCACGATCAGTGATTTCGGAATGGGTCCGAAGAACCTGCTGTCCTCGGAGTCCGTCCGGTTGTCCCCCATGACGTAGTACTCGCCTGCGGGGATCTTGATCGGCCCGGGCAGGTTGAACTGCGGGTGGGGATCGCCCGGGAGGGCTCCGGTGTAGCTGTCCTGACCCGGAGGGAGCCACGGTTCGTCCAGACGCTTGCCGTTGATGTAGACGCGACCGCCCTTCGACGAGATGGTCTCCCCGGGTAGCCCGATCACCCGCTTGACCAGATCGGAGTACTCCTGGTCCTCCAGAGGGGGGCGGGCGAACACCACGATGTCGCCCCGGTGGATGCTGTGGAGGTCGTAGCTCAGCTTGTTGACGATGATCCGGTCCCCTACCTGAAGCGTGGGGTACATCGAGAGGGAGGGGATGGAGAACGACTGCACCACGTAGGTGCGGAGCACCACCGTGCACAGCAGCACGGCGATCAGGATGATGGTCCACTCCACCACCGGCCGGTAGGCGTTGTGCCGGAGGGGCTTCCGCGTGGGCTCGTCGCCGTGGCCCTCGTCGTCGGGGCCGTTGCTGTCGCCGAGGAGCAGGTCCGACCCGGTGGCGGCCGGAGGTTCGCCAGTGTTCTGAGTCACGATCAGGCGACGCTAGCCCACCGGACGACAGCACTGGCGTCGTGTCCAGCCCCGAGCCGACGGCTTCCGAACCAGGTCCCCACGGGCCGATCAGAGCCCGGCGATGAGCTTCTCGACCCGTTCATCTTTGGACTTGAAGGGGTCCTTCAACAGCACGGTCCGCTGGGCCTGGTCGTTGAGTTTGAGATGCACCCAGTCCACCGTGAAGTCGCGGCGTCGCTCCTTGGCCCGTTTCACGAACTCCCCACGGAGACGGGCTCTGGTGGTCTGGGGCGGGACGGTCATGGCAGCGGAGATGTCAGCATCGTCGGCGATCCGGTCGAGCTGGTCGTGGCGCTGCAGGCGGTAGTAGAGCCCGCGGTTCCGGTCGACATCGTGGTACTGCAGGTCGAGCAACGAGACCGCCGGACTGTGCAATGAGAGCCCGTGGCGCTCGCGGTAAGCATCGATCAACCGGTACTTGGCCACCCAGTCGCACTCGCGATGGAGCGAGAGCGGGTCGGACTCCAGCCCCTTCAGGCAGTGCTCCCACATGTCGAGGGCCCGGTCTTCCTGAGGCGACAGCCCCTGGCGGTCGCGGTAGCGGATGGCCCGTTGCAGGTACTCGCCCTGGATGTCCAAGGCGCTCATCTCGCGCCCGTTGGCCAAGCGGACCGGGCGGCGGCAGGTGATGTCATGGCTGATCTCACGGATGGCCCGGATGGGGTTCTCCAGGGTCAGGTCCCGCATCACCGTCGATGGATCCTCCAGCATGCGCAGCACGATGCTGGTGGCACCGACCTTGAGGAAGGTGGCGTACTCGCTCATGTTGGAGTCGCCCACGATGACATGGAGGCGCCGGTACTTTTCGGCGTCGGCGTGGGGCTCGTCGCGGGTGTTGATGATGGGCCGGCTCCGGGTGGTGGCCGAGGACACCCCCTCCCAGATGTGCTCGGCCCGCTGGCTCAGGCAGTACACCGCTCCCCTGGCCGTCTGCAGGACCTTGCCGGCCCCGGCGTAGGCCTGGCGGCTGACCAGAAACGGGATGAGCACCTCGGTGTAGTGGGCGAAGTCGTCCCGGCGGCTGGTCAGGTAGTTCTCGTGGCAGCCATAGGAGTTGCCGGCCGAGTCGGTGTTGTTCTTGAACAGGTAGATGTCGCCGCGGATGCCTTCCTCCCGCAGCCGGGCCTCCGCCCCTTCGACCAGCGAGGAGAGGATCCACTCCCCCGCCTTGTCATGCACCACCAACTCGGCGATGTCGTCGCACTCGGGGGTGGCGTACTCGGGATGGCTGCCCACATCGAGGTACAGCCGGGCGCCGTTCTCGAGGAACACGTTGGAGGAACGTCCCCAGCTGACCACCCGACGGAACAGGTACCGGGCCACTTCATCGGGGCTCAGCCGCCTCTGCCCGCGCAGGGTGCAGGTGACCCCGTATTCGTTCTCCAAGCCGTAGATGCGCTTGTCCATTACCCTCACGGTACCGTGGGGAAGGTCCCCCGCCATGCATCGGCCATCTGGCGGGTCACGTGCTCCCCGGAAGTGGCTTCCGGCCCGCCGGGCTTCCCATCCGTCCGGCGGAGAGTCCGATCAGGCCAGCAGAGCTTCCAATTCGGCGTCGACCAGCCGCTTGAAGGCCCGCCGGCCGTTGCCCTGGGCCAGCACCGCCACCTCCAGGTCCGATCCTCCGAGCACCTGGTCCGGGCCGGACAGCGAGGCCACGGCACCTTTGAGGGCCTCAGGGAGGGTCCAGCCCTCCGACCACCGCTCCTCGAACCGCTGGGCGATGGCCTCGGTCTCACCGCCGAGCACCGCGTAGCGGTCCTCGTCGGTGATCGTTCCCTCGTAGGCGATGTGGTAGAGCTGGTCAGGGTGGGAGCCGGATCCCAACTCCGCCACCAGGATCTCCACCTCCAACGGTTTCATCTCGTGGGTGAACACCTGCCCGAGGTACTGGGCGTACAGGTTGGCCAGCGACCGGGCATCGACGTCCTCCCGGCTGTAGGCGTACCCCTTGGTGTCGGCATGCCGGATACCCGACACCCGCAGCTGGTCGTACTCGTTGTACTTCCCCACCCCGGCGAAGGCGATCCGGTCGTAGATCTCGCTGACCTTGTGGAGCGACCGGGAGGGGTTCTCGGCCACGATGGCGATGCCTTGGTCGTAGGCCGTGGCGATCAGCGACCGCCCGCGGGCGATGCCCTTTTGGGCGTACTCGGCCCGGTCCTTCATGACCTGTTCGGGGGCCACGTAGTAAGGCATGGTCATGGCTGGCGGCCCTCACTCCGTCGGCGTTCGATGAGGACGGCGAACCGCTCGGCCACCTCTTCTTCGGGAACCGGGGTGAACCCCTCGGCGGTGACCGTGGCCACCAGGGGGTAGATCCCCCGGATCAGGTCGGGCCCACCGGTGGCGGAGTCCTCGTCGGCCGCCTCGTACAGGGACTCGATGGCCAACTCCACAGCGTCGTCCCGGGCCATGCCCGACCGGTAGCCCAGCTTGATGGTGGTTCGGGCGTCGCGCCCGCCCGAGCCGGTGGCGTTGTGCTCGGTCTCCTCGTAGTGGCCCCCGGTGACGTCGTAGGTGAAGATGCGACCGGTTCCGCGGGCCAGGTCGTAGCCGGCGAAGAGCGGCACCACGGCCAGACCCTGCATGGCCATGGGCAGGTGCTCCCGCACCATCTGGCTCAGCTGATTGGCCTTGCCCTCCAGGCTCAACACCACGCCCTCGACCTTCTCGTAATGCTCGAGCTGGGTCTGGAACAGCCGGACCATCTCCACGGCGGGCCCGGCGGCCCCGGCGATGGCCACGGCCGAGTACCGGTCGGCGGGGAACACCTTCTCCATGGACCGGTGGGCGATGATGTGCCCCTCAGTGGCCCGGCGGTCACCGGCCATGACGATGCCGTCGGCGAACCGCAACGCCACCACCGTGGTGCCGTGGCGGAACTCGGGTCCCGGGGCCAGGGCCGGGCCGGGTCCGGTCGGTCCACCGGGCATGGCCGTACGCGCCGGCACGTTGAGCCGACGGATCAGTCCGGCGAAGTCGGGCCCCGGGTCTTCAGTTGTCGAAAACAGCGGCAGGGTCACCGGGTCTACTCGCCGCCCTTTTGCACATAGTTGCGCACGAACTCCTCGGCGTTGTCCTCGAGCACCTCGTCGATCTCGTCGAGCAGGTCATCGAGCTCGGCCTTCAACTTGTCTCCGGCAGCCGATGACGCCGGGACTTCTTCCACGACCTCATCGGGCCGCTCCGTTGTCGTCTTCTTCTTCTGTTCTCGTTCAGCCATATCGTTCAGCCATCCCCTACTCTCCCTAGCTGCTCAGTCGGTCCAACAGCTCGGTAGGACTCGCGCACGTGTCCAACAATTCCTCGACGTGCTCGGCCGTGCCCTTTAGAGGGTCCATCATAGGTACCCGCCGCAGGGGGTCGGTTCCCAGGTCGAACACCAAGGAATCCCAGTTGGCGGTGACCACGGCCGAGGGCCACTTTTTGAGGCACTGGCCCCGGAACCAGGCCCGGGTCCCCCGGGGGGCTCGTTGACCGCCGCCACCACCGAGGACTCCTCCACCAGATGCTCGGTGTCCATGCGGGCGAACAGGGACCGGGACGGCCGCAGGTCGTGGTACTGGAGGTCCAGGGCCGCCAACCGGTGGTCGTCCCAGTCGCAGTGGTGTCGTTCCCGGTAGGCCTCGATGAGCTGGAGCTTGGCCACCCAGTCGAGCTGGCGGGCCAGGGACATGGGGTCGGTCTCCAGGCCGTTGAGGACCGCCTCCCACCGGCGGAGCACCTCTTCGCCGATGCTCTCGTCCCCCAGGCACTCGAGGCCCCGGTCGTCGGCGTACTTACGGGCCAGGGAGTAGAGCTCCCACTGGATGCCCAGAGCGGTGGACGTGCTGCCGTCGGCCATCGGGAGGGCCAAGGTGAAGGTCCGGTCCAGGGCCACCTCGTGCATGGCGGCCACCGGGTCGGCCAGGGCCAGGCTCCGGCTCCCCGACACGTCGTCCTCGATCATGGCCAGCACCAGTGAGGTCGTGCCCACCTTCAAGAACGTGGCCACTTCGGCCAGGTTGGCGTCGCCCACGATGACGTGGAGCCGCCGGTAGCGCTGCGGATCGGCGTGGGGCTCGTCCCGGGTGTTCACGATGGGCCGCTTCAAGGTGGTCTCCAGGCCCACCTGCTCCTCGAAGAACTCGGCCCGCTGCGAGAGCTGGAAGTCGACCCGGCGGCCGTCGTGGATGGCGGTCTCGGCCCCGACCTTGCCGGCGCCGGCGAAGATCTGGCGGGTGACGAAGTGGGGGGTGATGCCACTCACGATGCGGGTGAAGGGAGCGGCCCGGTCCATGAGGTAGTTCTCATGGGCCCCGTAGGAGTTGCCCTTGCCGTCCGAGTTGTTCTTGTAGATGACCAACCGGGATCCGTCCCGCACGGCCAGGTCGGCCGCTTCCATGGCCCGGGTCAGGATGAGCTCGCCGGCCCGGTCGTAGCGCAGGCACTCGAGAGCGTCCCGGCACTCGGGCGTCGAGAACTCGGGGTGGGCATGGTCGACGTAGAAGCGGGCCCCGTTGGTGAGGACGGTGTTGACCAGATGGGTCTCGACCTGGGGGGGCATGGCCCCATCGCGGGCAAAGCCGCGGGCGTCGTTGCCGGGGGCCTCGTCCTCGAAATCCCAGCCCGTCTGCTGGCGGGCCACATCGTGGGCGTAGGCGTTGATCAGCACCGACGAGGCCGCGATCGGATTGGGATCGCCGTTCACCACCTGGATGCCGTACTCGGTCTCGATGCCGCAGACCTTGGGAATGGCCACGAAGTCGACCCTATCCCGACCGGTGGTTAGAGATACTGACCGGTACCCACCCGCTCGATGGACCGGCCGCCGGTGGTCTCTTCGCGGTCGCTGATGAGGGTGCGGATGTACACGATCCGCTCACCCTTCTTGCCCGAGATCTTCGCCCAGTCGTCGGGATTGGTGGTGTTGGGAAGGTCCTCATTTTCCTTGTACTCCTGGCGGATCGACTCCAGCAGGTCGGACGTGCGGATGCCCCGACCCTCCTCGGCGATGGCCCGTTTGATGGCCAGCTTCTTGGCCCGGCGCACGATGTTCTCGATCATGGCCCCCGAGGAGAAGTCCCGATAGTAGAGAACCTCTTTGTCGCCGTTCTGATAGGTGACCTCGAGGAAGCGGTTCTCCTCGTCATTGCGGTACATCTCGGCCACCGTGGTCTCGATCATGGCCTGGGTGGCCTTGGCCGGGTCCCCGCCGCCCAGGTTCTTCACCTCGTCGGCGTCGAGGGGCAGGTCCGGGGTCAGGTAGCGGGAGAAGATCTGGGTGGCGGCGATCTCGTTGGGCCGTTCGATGCGGATCTTCACATCGAGGCGGCCGGGACGGAGGATGGCCGGGTCGATCAGGTCCTCGCGGTTCGACGCCCCGATGACGATGACGTCCTTCAGCGTCTCCACGCCATCGATCTCCGCCAGCAGCTGCGGCACGATGGTCGATTCCATATCCGAGCTGATGCCGGTTCCCCGGGTGCGGAAGAGCGAGTCCATCTCGTCGAAGAACACGATCACCGGGACGCCCTCTTCGGACTTCTCCCGGGCCCGCTGGAAGACCAGGCGGATCTGCCGCTCGGTCTCACCCACGTACTTGTTGAGCAGCTCGGGCCCCTTGATGTTGAGGAAGTAGCTCCGGGCGTTGGTGTTGCCGGTGACCTCGGCCACCTTCTTGGCCAACGAGTTGGCCACGGCCTTGGCGATGAGGGTCTTTCCGCACCCCGGGGGGCCGTACAGGAGGATCCCCTTGGGAGCGGGCAGCTTGTGCTCCAGGTACAGCTCCCGGAAGAGGTAGGGCAGCTCGACGGCATCGGTGATGGCCTCGATCTGATCGTCGAGCCCACCCACATCGGCGTAGGTGACGTCGGGCACCTCTTCGAGTACCAGCTCCTCCACTTCGGGACGGGCCAGCTTCTCGATGAGCAGACCGGTGCGGGACTCCATCAGGACGGTGTCCCCGGCCCGGAGCTTGACGCCGGAGAGGGCGTCGGACAGCTCGGCCACCCGCTCCTCGTCGGCCCGGCCGAAGACCAGGGCCCGCCGCCCGTCCTCGAGGACCTCCTTCAGCACCACCACCTCGCCGGACCCTTCGCCCTCCCGGGCCAGGATGACGCTGAGCGACTCGTTGAGCACCACCTCGTTGCCCCGGCGGAGGTCGTCGAGGTCGATGTCCGGATGGAGGGAGACCCGCATCTTCCGCCCGCCGGAGAACACGTCCACCGTCCCGTCATCGTTGGTACCGAGGTAGGTCCCGTAGGCCGCCGGCGGCTGGGTCAGCTTCTCCACCTCCTCGCGGAGGTTGGCCACGTGCTCTTTGGCCGTCTGGAGGGTGAAGGTGAGCTTCTCGTTCTGGGAGACCGCCTGGGCCAGCTGCCCCTTGGTCTCGAGCAGCTTCTCCTCGAGGGTCTGGACCCGGCGCGGGCTCTCCTGCAGCCGCCGACGCAGGACGGTGACCTCTTCTTCTGCGGCCTGGACCCGGATCATCAACGCGCTGAGGTCGTCGTCCGCCCCGTCTGCCGATCTGTGGTCGTGCGTGCTGTCGTCGAAATCAACCGTGGGAATCACCTCGCTCGAGTTGCACCCTTGCCGGCGACCCTACACCGGCGCTTGTGGCTTTCACGCGCAATCTGAGCCTGGAGCTCAGCCTGGAGCCAGACGTCGATTGCCGGTTTCTGACGGACCGTCAGCGAACGAGCGCTCGGTTCCGGATAGCATTGGCGCAAGGCACCGGTACCCGGGTTTACTGATGGGCCGCAAGTGGATCGAAGCCTCGCCGGTCAGACGAATGCCTGTGGCCGGTGAAGTCGAGCCGGACCGACAAGTGGAAGCGTAGGAGAGAAGAAGCTGATGAAGGTCTGGATCGACCAGGATCTGTGCACCGGGGACGGCCTCTGTGAGGAGATCGCCCCCGCCGTCTTCACCCTGCTCGACGACGGGCTGGCCTATGTGAAGGAGGGCACCGACGTGAAGAGCGAGCCCGGTGGCTCGGCCGGCATGGCTGCGGTGCCTTCTGAGCTGGAAGATGCGGTCGTGGAGGCCTCCGAGGAGTGCCCTGGCGAGTGCATCTTCATCGAACAGAGCTGACTCTCCGCTCCGCTCCGGTTCCGCCAGTACTTCCGGTTCAGCCCGTTCAGGGCCCGGGAGCGCCTGGTTGAGGAGCGCCGTCCAGACGATCGTCTGACGGATCATGGGGGTCGTCGAGCACTCGGAGGTCGTCTGAGGGAGCCCCGGGGTCGTCGAGGATCCGGGGGTCGTCAAAGGGAAGCAGCAGCCGGGCGGTGGTCAAGAAGCCGGTGTGACCCACCATCCGGTGGTCCGGGCGAACCGAACGGTCCTCGATGTGCCAGGTGCGGTGGAGCACCTCGAGGCTGGAGGCCATGCCGAACCCGTGCTGCTCCATGGAGGAGCGCAGCTGGGACGTCTGGTTGATGCTCGGCAGATAGGCGCAGAGGATTCCCCCCGGCCGCAAGGCCTTGGTGGCATGGGGCAGGACCCGCCACGGCTCCGGCAGGTCCAACAGGATGCGGTCCAGACCCACCTCGGCGATGCCTTCGTAGACGTCACGGATCTCCACCCGGTAGCGGGAGTGACCGACTCCCATCGCTTCGACGTTGCTGCGGGCCCGTTCGGCAAAGTCCTCCCGGAGCTCGTAGCCGACCACCTCGGCACCCGCCCGCAGGAGGGCCATCGAGAGCGCCCCGGAGCCCACTCCGGCTTCCAAGACCCTCATCCCGGGGGCGATGTCCGCTTCGATGAGGATGGCCCCCAGGTCCTTGGGGTAGATCACCTGAGCCCCGCGGGGCATCTTGAGCACGGTGTCGGAGAGGGTCGGGCGCACCACCAGGAAGCGCCGGCCGGTGCTGCCGAGGATGGTCGAACCCTCGGGGGTCCCGATCAGGTCGTCATGGTTGACGATGCCGACGTGGGTGTGGAACGAGGTGCCGGGCCGCAGCTTGATCAGGTAGCGGCGCTGCTTGGCATCGACCAGCAGGACCCGCTCCCCCGGATTGAGGATGCTCCGGTCCTCGCGGCCTTCCAGGGGGCTGTCCTCCAGGGGGCTGTCCTCCAGGGGCCCCGGGCCGTCCTCGCTCAGCTGTCCGATGACGAACCCGACGAAGGCCGGCTGGCCTTCACGATCAGCCGTTCACCGGGCTTGAGCACGGTGCGGAAGACCACGTCGTCCTGGTGGCGGGCCCGGTTGATCATCCACACGGCCACCCCGACCACGATCCACGCCGTGTGGTAGCCCCGCAGGCCCCGTCCGAACGCCTTGAGTTGGATATAGCGCAGCAGGTTGTCGAGCACCGGGTCAGAGCCTCCGGACCTCGACCACGGCGGAGCGGCGCCGGCCGTTCCGGCGCCCGATCAGGAACACCACGGCCACCAGGGCCACGCCGACCGCCAGTCCCACCGTCACCACCTGGGAGCGGGTCGACTCGATCTCGTCCGACGCCTCACCGGTCAACTCGCGGAACTTGGCCTCGATGTCGTCTCGGGTGATGCGGGGCTGGTCGGGACTCATGGGTTCTCCTTCTCGGGTCCGTCGGCCGCCCGGCCCTGTCCCCGGGTCACGGTCTTGAGGGCGATGGCGGCGATCAACACGACCGCGGCAGTACAGATGAGGTACGGCACCCACGACAGGTTGCCGGCGAAGGTGGTGCCGGTCTCGGTCTGGAGCAAGCGCAGGAACGCCACGGACAAGATGACCAGACCGATGGCCAGCGCCACGGAGCCGGCCACGCCGAAGGCGATGAACCGCCCGAGTCCCTTGAGCGGGTCGAGGGTCTCCTGCTTGACGTAGTCGATGATCAGACGGGCGGTCTCGCCCCCGGTCGCTCGTAGGCCACCCAGTCCTTTCCCTGCGCCGCTTTGACCTCGGGCCACGGTTCTCCTTGGACTTCCGCAGGGGGCGACCGACGCCGTGTCGGCCGTGACCTGCTGGTTGATGGCCCCAACTATAGGCAGCCGCCACTCGACGGCCGATCTAAGGCCCGGTCGACCTCCCATGGGCACGGACACCGATCGGCGCCATCACCACCCCGATGACAGGCTCCCTCACTCTGCCTCGACTCCGACTCCGACTCCGCCTCCGACTCCGACTCCGACTCCGACTCCGGTTCCGCCTCCGCCTTCACTCCGCCTTCGGCCGCGGCTACTCCCGTTCGGTGAAGAGATAGGTCGAACTGGCCCGGGCCACCACGGTCCCCCGCTCATCCACCACCTCGGCCTCGGCGAAGGCCACCCGCCGGCCCCCCGAGACCACCCGGGCCGTGCAGTCGAGCACCGCGCCCACCCGCACCGGAGCCAAAAAACTGGTCTTCATCTCCACATTGGAGGAGAACACCTTGCGGCCCGCGGCGCGGGCGAAGGTCACCGTGGCCGAGCCCATGGCCGAATCGGCCATGGCCCCGAGGAAGCCGCCCTGGACGATCCCGGCCGGGTTGGCGAACCGCTCGTCGGCCCGCATCCGCCACACCGTCCGGCCCGGTTCGGACTTGTCGGTACAGATCATCCCGAGGGTCAGCTCGCAGTTGGAGGGGACCTGGATCCGCTGATCAGCCACCCGGTGACGCTACCTCTGGTTCGGAGGGTCGATACTGGAGCCATGAGCGATCAACTCGATGTGCGGCCCGGGCCCGCCGTCCTGGTGGGCGAGGCCGGTGAGGACTGGACAGGCGACGCCGTCTTCTACGAGTACTCGGCGGCGGTCGACCCCCTGGCCGTGGGGGCCATCGCCCCGGTCCCGGTGCGCCGGTTCCCGCCCGGGCTCCACACCGGAGGACCCTCCCGCCAGGTCATCTGGGACCTCTCCGCCGACCTCGGCCTCCCCTATCCGGCCACCAGCCCCGGCCTTCTGGCTTCGTTCCTGGTGATCGGCCCCGGGGACCAGGTGGACACCGGTCCCGGGGGCACCAGCGAGCTCTACTACTGCGTGCGGGGACGGGGGCACAGTGAGGTGGCCAGGGCCTCGGCGGCGGGAGCCCATCGGATCCTCTGGTCCCAGGGCGACGTGATCACCCTCCCGGCCGGGTGCACCACCGCACACCGAGCCGATCCGGATGATGTGGAGGGAGCGCTGCTGTACCGGGTGTGTGACGCCCCCCTCCTCGAGTACCTCGGGGTCACCGCCACCGAGGAGCGGTTCGAGCCCACCCGCTTCGACGCCCGGGTCACGGCGGCACGCCTGGCCGAGGTGGAAGCGGATCCTGACGCCCTCAACCGCAGCCGCATCAGCGTGCTGCTGGGCAACCGGGCCACGCCTCAGACCCTCACCGCCACCCACACCCTGTGGGCCATGGTGGGAGTGTTGCCCGCCGGGCGGGTCCAGCGACCCCACCGGCACCAGAGCGTGGCCCTCGACCTCATCACCGCCTGTGAGCCGGGCTGCTACTCACTCCTCGGCCGACAGCTCGACGAACACGGCAACATCGTCGATCCCCAACGGGTGGAGTGGGAGGCGGCCGGGGCCTTCGTCACCCCTCCCGGCCTGTGGCACAGCCATCACAACGAGTCGGGCCGGCCCGCCTACCTCTTGCCGGTGCAGGATGCCGGGCTGCACACCTACCTCCGGTCACTGGACATCCGGTTCAGCTCGGCGGGCCCCACGGGCGACTGATCCACCGTGCCCTTCGCCAGTGCCCTGTCGGAGCACCCGGTGCCGGCCATGGCCACCGGTGAGACCGCCGGCGCCCTGCTGGAGGCCATCGGTGAGCGACCGGACCTCGTGGTGGTGACCACCACCCGGACCCACGCCGGCACCCTCGAAGACATCGTGAAGACCGTGGAGGCCGTACTCCATCCGCTGGCCATGGTGGGGTGTGCCACCGGCTCGGTGGTAGCGGCCGGGCACCGCTCCGGGGAGACCCCGGCCATCGGCCTGTGGGCCGGTCAGGTCGGGCCCCTGGCCCAGGTCCATCTACGGGCCACCCGGCACTCCGACGACACCTGGCGGTTCACCGGCTGGCCGGCGGCGACGGCCTTCGAACCGCGGGCCCTGGTGCTGGTGGCCGACCCCTTCACCTTCCCGGTGGGCGAGTTCCTGGCCTGGCTCCGGATCCGGCAACCGGGACTGCCGGTCATCGGGGGGAATGCCTCGGGCATGCGCGGGCCCGGCGGCGCCCGGCTGGTCGTCGGGACCGAGGTGGTCTCCTCGGGCGCCGCCGGAGTGCTCATCGGGGGTGGCGTGGAGATCGAGCCGGTGGTGGCCCAGGGCTGTCGGGCCTACGGCCGGCCCCTCACCGTGACCCGGTCGGAGCGCAATCTCATCCACGAGATCGCCGGACGACCGGCCCTCGAATGCCTGGCCGACCAGATGAAGAGCGGGCTCGATCCGGTGGACCTGGCCACCATCGGATCGGGGGACCTGCTGGTGGGCCGGCTCATCGACGACCGCCTGGACCGCCCCGGGCCGGGCGACTACCTGGTGCGCACGGTGGTGGGAGCGGACCGGTCCACCGGTGCTGTGGCCGTGGAGGACCGGGTGCCCGTGGGCAGCACCATCAAATTCCACCACCGCGACACCCTGGCCGCCCGCGCCGAGTTGTTGACCCTCCTCCAGGGCCGCTACGCCGATGCCGTGCTCATGTTCGCCGGCACCACCCGCAGCGCACAGCTCTTCGAGGGGGGACCCTCCGACACCGGCATGCTGGTCCGCTCACTGGGCCCCATCCCGGTGACCGGGATCCTGTCGGCAGGTGAGGTCGGGCCCATCGGTGGGTACAACTTCGTCCATGGCTCCACCGCATCCATGGCTCTGCTCCGCGATCGCTAACAGCCGGATCCTCCCCCGTCGTGGCATCGACCCGGGCACGACCGGCCGATAGGGTGACCGCAATGAGTGAGCGCGCAGTGAATCTCGCGGAACCTGCCGGCGCCGGCGATCTCGATCAGCTCGGGATCAACGTCATCCGGGGCCTGGCCATGGACGGCCCCCGGGCCGCCAACTCCGGCCACAGCGGCACGGCCATGGCCCTGGCTCCCCTGGCCCACGTGCTGTTCACCCGGGTCATGCACCACGACCCCTCCGAGCCGACCTGGCCCGACCGCGACCGCTTCGTGCTCTCGAACGGCCACGCCTCCATCCTCCTCTACTCGATGCTCTACCTGACCGGCTACGGGCTCACCCTCGACGACCTCCGCCAGTTCCGCCAGTTCGGCAGTCGCACCCCCGGCCACCCCGAGATCAACCACAACCTCGGCATCGAAGTCACCACCGGCCCCCTGGGCCAGGGGGTGGCCGACGGGGTGGGCATGGGCATCGCCGAACGTTGGCTCCGCACCAACTACTCCGCCGAGGTCTGCGACCACCACACCTTCGTCATCGCCGGCGACGGCTGCTTCGAAGAGGGCATCTCCCACGAGGCGGCCTCTCTGGCCGGTCACCTGCAGCTGGGCCGGCTGGTCTACATCTACGACGACAACCACATCACCATCGACGGGCCCACCGAGCTCTCCTACTCCGACAACGTCCCCGAACGGTTCGAGGCCTACGGGTGGTCGGTGGACGACATCGGCGAGGTGGCCAACGACCTCGACGCCATCGAGTCGGCCCTGGAGCGGGCCAAGGCCGAGGAGGACCGGCCGTCGCTGATCGTCCTGCGCAGCCACATCGGCTTCCCCTCCCCGCACCTCATGGACACGGCCAAGGCCCACGGCGACCCCTTCCCGCCCGACGAGATCCGCCTGACCAAGGAGTTGCTGGGCCTGCCCCCCGACGAGACCTTCTGGGTGCCGGACGACGTGCTCGACCTGTACCGGCGGTGCATCCCCCGGGGCCAGGCCTGGCGGGCCGAGTGGGAGGCCCGGTTCGAGGCCTGGGGGGGCGACAAGGACCGCTGGAACGCCGGGCAGGCCGGCCACGGGATGCCGGAGTGGGAGTCGACGCTGCCGGTCTTCGCCCCCGACGACGGGCCCATGGCCACCCGCAAGGCCATCAAGGCCTGCCTGGACGCCTCGGGATCGCAGATCCCCGGCCTGATGCCCGGAGCCGCTGATCTGACCGGGAACACCGGAATGGGCATGGCCGGCGCCGAGGCCCAGGAGCCCGACAACCCCGGTGGTGACCTTATCCACTACGGCATCCGCGAGCACGGCATGGGCGCCGCCATGACCGGGATGGCCGCCCACCGCGGCATCCTTCCCGTGGGTGGCACCTTCTTCGTCTTCAGCGACTACATGCGGGGGGCGGTACGGGTGGCCGCCCTCTCGGACGTGCACGTCGTCTACTCATGGACCCACGACTCGATAGGCCTGGGCCAGGACGGGCCGACCCACCAGCCCATCGAGCAGCTGGCCGCAGTGCGGGCCATGCCCAACCTCCGGATCATCCGCCCGGCCGACGCCAACGAGACCGTCCAGGCCTGGCGGCTGGCCGTCGACGGCGAGGGTCCCACCGGCCTCATCCTGTCCCGACAGGAGCTCCCGGTCCTGGCCGCCACCGCCGACCTGGCCCCCGAGGGCGTGGAGCGCGGGGCCTACGTGCTACAGGATCCGGACGGCCCCTTCCAGGTGGTCCTGATCGGCACCGGCAGCGAGGTCCACGTGTGCCTGGCCGCAGTCGACCTGCTGAAGGCGGCCGGCATCGGGGCCCGGGTGGTGTCGTTCCCCTCGTGGGACCTCTTCGCCGAGCAGCCCCTCGACTATCAGCGGGAGGTGCTCCCGGTCGGCGTGCCCCGACTGGCCGTCGAGGCGGCCAGCTCCTTCGGGTGGGACCGGTACGCCGACGCCACCGTGTGCATCGACCACTTCGGGGCCTCGGCTCCCGGGGACGTGGCCCTCACCGAGTTCGGCTTCACCCCCGACCATGTGGCCGCCCGGGCCACGGAGCTGGTCTCGGCGGGGACCAGCCCATGAGCACCAGCCCATGAGCACCAGCCCATGAGCACCAGGTCTTGGAAAGGAATCCCGTGACCACGCTGAACGATCTCTACGACCAGCAGGGACAGAGCCCCTGGCTGGACAACCTGAGGCGGGACTGGCTCCAGGACGGCACCATGGCCGGCCTGGTGGCCCAGGGCATCCGGGGAGTGACGTCCAACCCCACCATCCTGGCCAAGGCCATCGCCGGCCAGGACACCTACGACCAGCAGTTCGGCACGCTGATCAAGACCGCCTCGGTGGAAGACGCCTACTGGGACCTGGTCATCGACGACATCCTCGGGGCCCTGGCCATCCTCCGCCCGGTCTACGACTCCTCGGGAGGCACGGACGGCTTCGTCTCCATCGAGGTGGCCCCGGCCCTGGCCCACGACACCGATGGCACCATCGCCATGGCCCGCAACCTCCACCAGCGCATCGACCAGCCCAACGTGCTGGTCAAGATCCCCGCCACCCCCGAGGGCGTCCCGGCCATCCGCCAGATGATCAGCGAGGGCCGCAGCATCAACGTGACCCTCATCTTCAGCATCACCCGCTACGGGGAGGTCATCGAGGCCTATCTCTCCGGTCTCGAGGCCCTGGTGGCCTCAGGGGTCGAGGATCTGTCCCACGTGGCCAGCGTGGCTTCGTTCTTCATCTCCCGGGTGGACACCGAGGTGGACCGACGCCTCGAATCCGCCGCCCACGCCTCGGACAAGGACGCCCCACTGCTCGACCTGCGGGGCCGGGCCGCCGTGGCCCAGGGTCGCCTCGCCTACCAGCTGTTCGAGTCCCGTTTCGCCGGGCCCCGCTGGGAAGCGCTGGCTGCCAAGGGCGCTCGGGTCCAGCGACCGCTGTGGGCCTCGACCTCGACCAAGAACCCCGACTATCCCGACCTGCTCTATGTGGACTCGCTCATCGGGCCCAACACCGTCAACACCATGCCCGACGGCACCGTGGCGGACTTCCTCGACCACGGCACCGTGGCCCGGACCGTCGACACCGACGTCCATGGGGCCGAGTACCTCATCAACCAGCTGGCCGGCGCGGGCATCGACATGGAGGACGTGGCCAACGTGCTGGAGTCCGAAGGCGTGGCCTCGTTCGCCAAGTCCTTCGACGAGCTCATGCAGTCCCTCTCGGACAAGGCCAACACCCTCACCGGCGGATAGCGGCAGACAGAGGGTCCCTCGGCCGGGGTCGCAACGGTCCGAGCCACCCAACCGACGGGTGCGACCCGCCCGGCGCAACCGGTGGTTGACCGGCCTGGTCCGCCCGGTGGACACGGCCCGGTGGACACGGCCCGGTGGACACGGCCTGACTCCCCCATCGAACAGACGAACCAGCCAGAGCAGAACCAGCCAGAGCAGACAGAGCAGAACCAGACAGAACAGACAGAGAGGACCAAGATGGTGCCGGCATGAGTCCAGACCACACCACCTCCACCCCGGCCGCATCCTCGGGGAAGCAGCGCACGCTGCCCCCCGTCCTGTCCAAGGCCCCTCCGACGGCCATGGTCATCTTCGGGGCCTCGGGCGACCTGACCGCCCGCAAGATCCTCCCGGCCCTGGCCCGCCTGGCCGACCGGGGGGTCCTCGACGACGGCTTCACCGTGATCGGGGTGGCCCGCACCGAGTGGAGCGACGAGGAGTTCCGCCAGCATGTGGCGGAGTCCACCCCCGACGGCGGCCCCAAGTGGAAGGCCCTCACCGAGCGCTTCAAGTACATCTCGGGTGAGTACGACCATCCCGACACCTTCGCCGTACTGAAGGACCACCTGGACGAGGCCGACCGGGTGGATGGCACCAACGGCAACCGCCTCTACTACATGGCCACCATTCCCAGTGTGTTCGGTCTGGTGGCCGGGGCGCTGCGCGACCATGCCTGCACCAGGCCGGCCCCGGGGGGATCGTTCGTCCGGGTGGTGGTGGAGAAGCCCTACGGCCGCGATCTGGCCAGTGCCATCGCCCTCGACGAGCAGATGCACGCGGCCTTCGACGAGAGCCAGATCTTCCGGATCGACCACTACATGGGCAAGGAGACCGTGCAGAACGTGTTGGCCCTACGGTTCGCCAACGCCATCTTCGAGCCCATCTGGAATCGCCGCTACGTCGAGCAGGTGCAGGTGACCGTGGCCGAGAGCCTCGGCGTGGAGCACCGCGGGGGCTTCTACGAGACGGCCGGGGCGCTGCGGGACATCGTGCAGAACCACGTCATGCAGGTGCTGGCCCTGACCTTGATGGAGTCCCCCACCAGTACCGACGCCGACCGGATCCGCGACGAGAAGGTCAAGCTCCTCCAGGCCATCGACATCCCCACTCCCGACGAGGCCGTGGACAAGGCGGTCCGGGCCCAGTACACCGCCGGGACCATCGACGGCGACAAGGTCATCGGCTACCGCCAGGAGCAGGACGTGTCACCCGAGAGCCAGACCGAGACCTACCTGGCCCTCCGGTTGCGGGTGGAGAACTGGCGCTGGGCCGGGGTGCCCATCTACGTCCGCACCGGCAAGCGCCTACCGGCCCGGGTCACCGAGGTGGCGCTCACCTTCCGTCAGGTGCCGTTCCTCCTCTTCGACCACAAGACCAGCCGGGACCTCCGTCCCAACACCCTGATCCTCAGGATCCAACCCGACGAGGGCATCAGCCTGGAGTTCGGAGCGAAGATCCCCGGCGAGAAGTTCCACCTACGGTCGGTGGCCATGGACTTCTCCTACGCCGAGGCCTTCGCCGGGGTGGAGGCCGCCGACGGCTACGAGCGACTCATCCACGACGCCATGGTCGGCGATGCCACCCTGTTCATCCGCTCCGACGAGGTCCAACAGGCCTGGAGGATCGTGGACCCCTACCTCGAAGCATGGTCGGAGAACGGCGACGCCATGCTCACCTACCCGGCCGGCACCTGGGGCCCCCACATGGCCGACCTCCTGGTCGAGCGGTCCGGGGACGCCTGGCGCAACCCGGAGATCGATCTCGAGCTGAGCGGCGGCCGCGTGACCGAGCTGCCCCAATGAACGGGCGCGTCGAGCAGGTCGGATCGGTGCCGGAGGCCTTCGCCCGGTTGGTGGCGGACCGCCTGGCCGCGCCCCGGGACGGCGGGTTCTCCCTTTTCCTGTCCGGGGGCGGGACCGCCCAGGAGTGCTACCAGGCCCTGGCCGGGCTCTCGGCACCGGTCGACTGGAGCACCGTCGACATCTACCTGGGCGACGAGCGGTGCGTCCCGTTGGACGACCCCGACTCCAACCACCGGATGATCACCGAGGTACTCCTGGACGTCGTCGGCCCGGTCGGATCCGACCACCCCATGTACCGCTCGGGTCCACCCGAAGAGGCCGCCGCGGCCTACCAGGCCGAGATCGAGCCCCTGGGCCGATTCGACCTGGTCCATCTGGGACTGGGACCCGACGGGCACACCGCATCGTTGTTCCCCGACTCCACGGCATTGGCCGTCGATGACCCCGGCGTGCTGGTGGTGGCCAACTCGGACCCCAATCACAACAATCCCCACGACCGGATCACCCTCACCCTGGGTGGGATCGCCCGCGCCCGGCTGGTGGTCTTCACCGTGACCGACCAGTCGAAGCACGACCCCTTCTCCCGGATCGTGGCCGGCGCCAACCTGCCGGCCAGCCGGGTCATCGCCGACGAGGTGCTGTGGTTGGTCGACGCCGACGTCGTCGGCGACACGGTGCTGCCCGGCTGAGCCCTCCTGCGTCCCGTACCGGCTGAGCCTTCCTGCGTCCCACGTGATCCGTCCCGCTTAGCCCGCCGGGCTCCTCCGGTAAGGTGTCGCCGATGCCTGCCGACCCCGGCTCCACGCCCGTTGGCGCCGCCCCCTCCCAGCTGTCGCAGACCGATCCACGCCAGCTGTTGACCATGTCGCTGGAGAGCCTGCAGGCCCAGGCCCGCCAGGTGCGCCAGACGGCCCACGGCAACCGGATCACCTTCTCGCCCAAGGTCTTCATCCCCTTGACCATGCTGTGCCGTGACCGCTGCGGCTACTGCACCTTCGCCAAGGCCCCGGCCCGGCTGGAGTCCCCCTACCTGTCGCTCGACGCCGTGCTGGAGATCGCCCGGGCGGGGCGGGAGGCCGGCTGTCACGAGGCCCTGTTCACCTTGGGTGAAGGCCCCGAGGACCGGTATCCGGCCGCCCGGCAGTGGCTGGATGCCCACGGCTACACCTCGACCGTCGACTACCTGGTGGCCTGCTGCCAGGCCGTCCTCGACGAGACCGGCCTCCTGCCCCATGCCAACGCCGGGGCCCTGGACGGCGAGGACCTGGAGCGGTTGCGTTCCGTCTCGGCCAGCCAGGGGATGATGATCGAGTCGGTCAACCCAGATCTGGACGCCCACCGCTCGGCCCCGGACAAGACCCCGGCCCGCCGGCTGGCCACCCTGGAGGCGGCCGGCGCGGCCCAGATCCCCTTCACCACCGGCCTGCTGGTGGGTATCGGAGAGTCGCGCTCCGACCGGATCGACACCCTGGAGGCCATCGCCCGGAGCCACGGCCGCCACGGCCATGTGCAAGAGGTGATCGTCCAGAACTTCCTGCCCAAACCGGGAACCTCGATGCACAAGTCCCCTCCCTGCCCCACCGATGAGTTCTTGTGGACCATCGCCGTGGCCCGGCTGATCCTCCCACCCGACATCCACCTGCAAGCTCCGCCCAACCTGTCCGACGACCTGGCACCGCTGCTGGCGTCGGGGATCGACGATTGGGGCGGCGTCTCACCGGTCACCGCCGATCACGTCAACCCCGAGCGGGCCTGGCCCGCTCTCGACGTGCTGCGGGGTGCCACCGAGGCCGGAGGGTTCACCCTGGCCCCTCGGCTGACCCTCTATCCGGAGTTCGCCCTCGACCCCGGACGCTGGCTGGCCGAGCCGCTGCGTTTCCCGGTGCTCGACGCCTCCGACGCCGAGGGCCTCGGCCGCGACCATCCCTGGGTCTCGGGCGGGAACATCCCACCGCCCCGGCTGCTCCGGACCGGGCCTGCTGGTGGTTCCGATACCGCCGGTGCGGGTGTCGCCGCGGATGCCGCCAGCCCCCGGCTCATTGCTCCTCCGGTAGCGACGGTGCCGACCGCCCGTAGTGCCGTGGCCGACGTGCTGGCCGGGGTGGCACTCGGCCACACCGTGGGCGAGGACGAGATCGTCACCCTGTTCGGGGCCCGGGGCCCTGAAGTCCGGTCGGTGGCCGAGGTGGCCGACCAGCTCCGCTTCGAGGCCGTGGGGGACGAGGTCACCTACGTGGCCAACCGCAACATCAACTACACCAACGTCTGCACCTTCAAGTGCAAGTTCTGTGCCTTCTCCAAGGGGCCCCTGTCGCTCAACCTCCGGGGTGCCCCCTACCTGCTCGAGCTCAGCGAGATCACCGACCGGGTGCGCCAGGCCGAAGAGCTGGGAGCCACCGAGGTGTGCCTCCAGGGAGGCATCCATCCCAAGTTCGATGGGGAGTACTACCTGGAGGTGATCAAGGCGGTCCGTGAGGCCTCGCCCACCATCCACATCCACGGATTCACGGCCTTGGAAGTCACCGAGGGGGCCCGTCGCTCGGAGATGCCACTGGCCGACTACCTCATCTTGTTACGCGACGCCGGGCTCAAGACACTCCCGGGGACGGCGGCCGAGATCCTGGACGACCCGGTCCGGGCCATCCTGTGCCCGGACAAGATCAACACCGAGGAGTGGCTCTTCGCCCACCGGACCGCGCACCAGGTCGGCTTACGGTCCAACGTGACCATCATGTTCGGTGCCGTGGAGCAACCCCGCTCGTGGGCCCGCCATCTGATCCGGACCCGCCACCTGCAGCAGGAGACCGGCGGCTTCACCGAGTTCGTCCCCCTTCCTTTCGTGCACATGGCCACGCCCATCTATCTGACCCGCAAAGCGCGCCGTGGACCCACCTTCCGGGAGACCCTGCTGATGCACGCGGTGGGCCGCATCGCTTACCGCGGCGCCATCGACAACATCCAGATCAGTTGGGTCAAGATGGGGGCGGATGGCGTCCGCCAGATCCTACGGGCCGGCGTGAACGACCTGGGGGGAACGCTGATGGACGAGAACATCTCCCGGGCCGCCGGCGCCTCCCACGGTCAGATGATGGACGCCGACCAGTTCCGGGCCATCGTGGAGCCCCTGGGTCGCCATCTGGCCCAACGGACCACGCTCTACGGTCGGGTTCCGACACCGGGCGACCACGCCTCCGTTCTCGCCGGCACCCGTTGAGCCGATCGGGATGACCCCGGACCCCTTGGCCGTGACCCCGGACCCGGGGGAGGCCGCACCCGGGCCCGCACCCGACGCCGCCTCCGAGCTGTCCGTGACCTCTGCCGTGGACAGCCTGTTGGACGAGCTGTGCTCGGGCAACACCTCGCGGGCCCAGCGACGCCTGTACCAATCGATGCTGCACACGGTGACCACCCTGGCCACCGACGGCACCGAGGTCATCGACCTCAAGGTGGCCGACAGCGCCCTGGCCGAAATGGCCGAGGCCTTTCGGGTCTTCCAGCCGTACCGCCGGATGAAGAAGGTCACCATCTTCGGCTCGGCCCGCACGCAGCCGGACCATCCGGCGTATCAATGCACCCGCGAGCTGGCCGCAGCCGTGGCCGCGGCGGATTGGATGGTGGTGACCGGGGCCGGTCCCGGGATCATGGCCGCCGGCATGGAGGGCGCCGGTCGCGACAAGTCCATCGGGGTCAATATCCGGCTGCCCTTCGAGCAGGGGGCCAACTCCTTCATCGCCCAAGACCCCAAGCTGGTGGAGATGCGGTTCTTCTTCACCCGCAAGCTCATGTTGATCAAGGAGTCCGACGGCTACGTGGTCATGCCCGGTGGCTTCGGCACGCTCGACGAGGGCTTCGAGCTGCTGACCCTGCTGCAGACGGGCAAGGCCGAGCCGGCGCCCGTGGTCCTGCTCGACGTGCCCGGCGGCTCCTACTGGGACGGATGGGAGGAGTTTTTGGCCTCCGAGGTCGAGCCCCGGGGGTTGGTCTCCCCCGATGACCGGGCCCTGTTCCGCAAGACCGACGACGTGGGCCAGGCCGTGGAAGAGATCTTGGGCTTCTACCGCAACTACCAGTCGTGCCGCTGGGTGGGTGACTTGCTGGTCATGCGGTTGGCGGTAGCCCCCGACCACTCGGAGTTGGCCGACCTCAACCGCCGCTTCGCCGACATCGTGACCAGTGGGTCCATGCGGCTGTCCAAGCCGCTCCCGCCCGAACGCGCCGACCACGACCACCTCGACCTGGAGCGCCTGGTCTTCCGATTCGACAAGATCCACTACGGACGACTCCGCCAGCTGATCGATGCCCTCAATCAGCTCGGGGAGCCAGGCCACTGACGACCAGGACTGCATCGCTGCGCCAGGCCGCTGATCGACGGCGGTGACCGAGGGCGCTGGTCGAGGGCGCTGGTTCGAGGATCAGCCCTGTCGGGACTCGCCGGAGGATCCAAAGCTGAGCTGGTCCCGAAGGGGCGGATCGATCACGACCCCCTCGGCCTCGAGGCTTCGGACGATGGTCACCAGCACCTGAGCAAGGTAGGTGGCCACCGTGGCGGCCTGGGTCGTTGTCACCAGTATCCGTCGCATCTGCTCGTAAGGGAAGTGGTGTTCGGCGATGGCGTCGAGGATGTCCATATTGATCGACTTCAGAAGGGCTGCCGATTCCGGCCCGGGATTCCGAATGTCCGGTTCGTCCAGCATGCTCAGGACGATGGCGCTGGCCAGGGCGACGGCATGGGCGTCGGCCTCGGCCGCGATGTCCTCGGGTTCGCCGCTCATCACTCGGATCAGGGCCCGTCGTCGATGAACGGGTCGGTCCCCGACGGTGCCAGCAGGCGGGCGGCCTTCTCCACCGACCGGCGGGCCCGGGTGATCCGCTTCTCCTCCGCCGTGACCAGCGGGTCCGGCTCTCCACCGGCGCGCGACCGAGTCCGTGGCCTGGCGCAGCCGGTCGAGGGCCAGATCGGCCAGCTCTTCGGCGATGGCCGCCAACCGGTCGGCGATGTCGACCGGATCCGTGCCCACCACCGTCACCGACCAGCCGGGAGCTCGACCTCGACGACATCAAGGTCACCGGCGGCGTACTGGGCCCGGAGCACCTTCTTGTCGAACTTGCCCACACTGGTCTTGGGTATCTCCGAAGCGAAGGCCCACCGCTCCGGCAACCACCAACGGCTGACCCGACCACCCAGGAACTCCACCAACTCCTCGGCGGTGAGATTGCTACCTTCCTCGGGGAACACGACCGCCAGGGGTCGCTCGCTCCACCGCTCGTCGGGCACGGCAATGACGGCGGCCTCGACCACCCCGGGATGGGCCATCACCTCGTTCTCCAACTCGACCGACGAGATCCACTCGCCGCCCGACTTGATCACGTCCTTGGTCCGGTCACTGATCTGCATGAAGCCCCGCCGGTCCAGCGAGCCGATGTCACCGGTCCGCAGCCAGCCGTCGTGGAAACGATCAGGGGCCGGGTCGAGGTAGTAGGAGCCGCAGATCCACGGGCCCCGGACCTCGAACTCCCCCACCGAGGCGCCGTCATTGGGCAGGATCGACCCGTCCTCGGCGGCCACCCGCACCTCAACCCCCGGCACGACCCTGCCGGTCTTGGACCGCCACTCGATCTCCTCTTCCGGTGGCGTCCCCCGTGGCGGGAGGGCCAGCGAGCAGAGCGGGCTGGTCTCGGTCATACCCCAGCCCTGGACCAGCTCGACACCGAGCTCGTCCCGGAACTGCTCGATGAGCTGCCGCGGCACCGCAGCACCGCCGGCGGTGATCATCCGCAAGGAGGACAGGTCGACCGGGTGGGTCCTCGAGTACCGGAGTAGGTCGCTCCAGATGGTCGGCACTCCGGCCGAGATGCTCGGTCGGTGCCGGGCGATGATGGCACTGAGCGGTTCCGCCTGGAGGAACTGCTGGGGCATCACCAGGTCGGCACCGGTCAGGAAGCACCCATACGGCGTGCCCCAGGCGTTGGCGTGGAACATGGGCACGATGGCCAGGACCCGATCGAGCTCGTTGATACCCAGCGAGGAGCCCGACGTGATGGCCATGCTGTGCAGGTAGGTCGACCGGTGGCTGTAGACCACGCCCTTGGGGTTGCCGGTGGTGCCGGACGTGTAACACATCGCCGCCGCCTGGCGTTCGTCGAACTCGGGCCACTCGTAGCCGGGCTCCTCGGCCCCGACCAGCGCCTCGTAGGAGAGAGTCTCCCCCAAGGCTGTGGCGTCACCTTCGCCCGCCACCACGATGTGCTTGACCGTGGTCAGCTGGTCCCGGACCCGCGCCAGCAAGGGGATCAGTGAGGCGTCGACGATGATGACCTGGTCCTCGGCGTGATTGATCACATAGGACAGCTGCTCGGGGAAGAGCCTGAGGTTCAAGGTGTGCAGGACCGCACCCATCCCCGGGATGGCCAGGTATGCCTCCAGATGGGTCCGGTTGTTCCACAGAAAGGTGCCCACCCGGTCGCTGTCTCCCACGCCGAGCTTCTCCAGGGCCCGGGCCAGTCGTTCGGCCCGTTCGGCCACCTCCGTGAACGAAGAGCTCGACCGCCTCGCCGGCCGGGCCGGTGACCGTGATGACCTGGCTGTCACCGTAGACATGTTGGCCGTGGCGAAGGATGCCACTCACCAACAGCGGAGCATCCTGCATGGTACTCAGCATGAGCATTCCTCCCTATCCCGATGTCCGGCGCCCTATCCCGATGTCCGGGGCCGGACGGTCGAGCTTACCGATCGAGGGCAGGGCCTGATAGCGAGCTCGTCGCGATTCAGCTCGACCATGCCCACCCTCCGTTTGACCCCCAGAAGCAGGGGTTTTGCCACTATCAAGCTCAACTCATAGAGTTAGATTTCTCTAACGGTTAAGTAGATATTTACTCTTATGCTCCGGGTGGGCCCACCGCCACGTGGTCAGGAGTACCACTAGTTGACGAATCGGCAAAGCTCACTTAGCCTCGGTCAGACCTGCGGGGGGCGGGACGAGTGGGCCTACCTCGGTCGTAGCGGAACAGGCAGAGGAGGAAAGATGACAGGGATCAAGAACCTGTCTCGTGCCGGGTGGTTGGTCATCGGGACCGTCCTGACCCTGACCCTGACCCTCGCAACTCCTGGCCTCGCAACGGCGACGATCGTCCAACCCGCGGTCGGAAGCGGTAGCCAGCAGCCGGAAGCGGCGGCGGTACCGAGCAGTCCGTCCTTCTTCAACTCATCCTTCCAGGTGGTTCCCGGCTCGCTGGTGAGCCTTCACTGGGGCAGTGGATCCGGCAATCTGGAGTCAGACCTTCATTACCTGCTCACTTCCTCTCTTCCGGGCTTCTCGTCCGGGTCGGTCACGACATGGCCGCCAGGTACGTCCCCGGCTCCAACCTCGAACAGCACCGGCTGGACGACAAATGCCCGCGCCGTGACCGTGGCGGTTCCCAAGGATGCGACGGCTGGAACTTCCTATACCGTGTCCATCGCCACCTGCGACTCGACGGAGTGCAGCCCGGCAAACCGGGCCGTGGTGACGGTTCCTTCTTCTCCCACCAGTTGGGTAACGCAGAACTTTCGGTCGGCCTATCCGCAAGTCACCACCTTCGTCACCCCGGGTCAACCCTTTGCCACGACCTTTCTGACCACGGACAATTCGATCTGGACCGATAGCGAATTCAGCTACGACGTGGCGGAGATCAAGAACAACGGCAAGCGGGCCAGCGTATTCAAGGTCGACATCCCCAAGGGATCCTCTTCCCTATTTCAAGAACCGTTCGCAAACTGTGGAACATCGCCGTGCCAGCGGTCCGCCATCAGCGCCCTCGGCGAACAGGTGATAACCGCCGGTGGGATGATCTGGCTGACGTTCGGCGGTTGGAGGTGGGACAGGGCCTCGGAGCCACCGAACCATTCCGAGGTGGTCGGGTTCGACCCGACCACGAAGAAGTTCTGCACCTATCTACTCCCCGGAGACAACAACGAAATTGCCGGCATCGCCTCCACCGGAACAGGAAAGGACCGGCGGATCTGGGTGGTCGAATCGCGTGGGTCGGGGAATGATGCCTCCCTCGATGGCTTCGACCCTTCAACAATCGGCAGCGGCTGCGACGGTCAGGCCAATGAGGCGTACGTGCTTCCGGCCTCCGTGAGGTTGCTCACATGGCCCCGGAGCGGGGGCCTGTGGCCCGCCCAGATCGCTGTCGACCCGACCTCTGCAAGCCTGTGGATAACAGACTTCGACGGGTATCCGGCTGATGGAACGACATACAGCGACATCGACCAGGTGGACATCTCCGATCCCCAGAAGCCGACATTCGAGAGTAGGTACTCCATACCATCCGGGAATACGGCCTCCTTCTTGGGGGCGAAGCCCTGGGAGATCACTGCTCCTCCGGACTCCGACTACGTGTATGCCGTTGACAACGGAGACGCCGAGGTTGTCCGGATCGACAAGAGCACCAAGCAGGTGGATGAGCTTGCCATTCCCCTCACCTCGGACGTCGAGAATGGTTTCGGCCTGGCCATAGCCTCGGGACGTCTGTATTTCACCCTGGCCAATGACGCCCTGACCGACTTTGGCGAGGCCTCGACCTTCGGATACGTGAACCTCTCATCCTGGCCCCTCGGTTCCTCTCACGCAGACGGGGTCCTCTACAGCGGACTGCCCCAGGTAGCGGATCCAGGCGCCAAGGCGGACTATCGGGCCATAGCGGTCGGGCCCACCGGGCAGGTGGCAATAACCGACAAGCACGGGATGATCCGACTTACACCTGCAAGATAGCCTGGCCCCCGGCATTCGGATAGGTAGTGGGCGGCCTCATTGGCCAGACGGTGGCGGGGCCACTGCGGGCCACTGCGCGGCGCTGGGAGTGCCGTTGCCCTAAGGTTCTGGTTGATGGGATCCCGGCGGACGGCAGTGGCATTCCTGGCCATCACCGTCATCGTCGCCCTCATCGCCGCCGGTTGCAGCAACTCAGCCAGCCCCAGCGCCACGACGAACCCTGCCAAGACCGCTTCTTCGACCGCTTCGACGACGATGTTCGTTTCCAAGACCATTCCCAAGTCACCGGTCGGTGACCAGCTCTCCTGGTTCCTCGGGGCCATGAGTACCGTGCCACTGACGGAACAGGTGATCGACGCTCATTTCAGCTCCTCCTTTCTCCAGTCCGTCAACCCCGACCAGATCAACACCGCCTTGACCGGCGTGCAATCCGCCTCCGGCTCGTCTGCCGCCGACCCCTCGGGCGCATCTCTGGACGGCCTGCTGCTGGAGGAACCGTCGGCACTCCAAGCCGTGGCCACCATCGGCACCACCAAGTGGACGATCTCCATCGGCGTCAATGCTGAGGGGCTGATCGAGGGACTGCTCCTGAGCCGTTATGTACCGCCACCCACCAGTTGGGATCAACTCGACGGCGATCTGGCAGCCATTGCCCCTGATATCAGCTTTCTGGCGGCCCGGGTCTTGTCGAACGGGACCTGCACTCCGATCCACCAGGTGGCCGCCTCCACCACGCGACCACTGGCCTCGATGTTCAAACTCTTCGTCCTCGGCGCCCTGGCCCGACAGATCGCTGACGGAACGATCACCTGGGATCAGAAGCTCACCGTCACGTCTGCCCTCAAGAGCATCGGGAGCATCCAGGGCTCGCTTCAGTACAGTCCGGTCGGGACACAGGTCACGGTGCAAGAAGCAGCCACCAAGATGATCTCCCTCAGCGATAACACTGCGGCGGACATGCTGATCAATCTGGTCGGTCGGACCGCCGTGGAGTCACAGGTCCACCAGTGGACCGGCAGTACCACTCTCAACAACCCGTTCTTCACCACCCGCGAACTGTTCCTTCTCCACTACGTGAACTATCCGGCGTTGGCCAACCAGTACCTGGCGTTGAAACCGAGTGAGCGGGCATCCTTCCTGGCGTCGTCGGTGGATCCCCTTTCGCTCAGCCAGGTCCGGGAGTCCACCAGCCCGCGCCAAGTCGGCTCCCTGGAGTGGTTCGCATCGCCGCTGGACATGTGCCGGGCGTTTGCGGCTCTCCATCAGCTTGCTGCCCGGCCCGGTCTGGCCCCGATCGACTCTGTTCTCTCGACCAATCACGGGGACATCGGTCTGACCAAGCCGACATGGTCAACCGTCTGGTTCAAGGGCGGATCAGAACCCGGTGTGCTCACCCTCGGCTATCTGGCCACGAAGAGTGACGGCAAAACCTATGTGGTGGTGGCCATGGCCGAGAACCCCTCGGCGGCGTTGCGTGCCTCGTCCACCGCTGACCTGTTGTCGATTGCCCGAGGGGCCTTCGGACTGATCGGTTAGTACACGGCGGGTGCGTAACCGCCGGGCCGGCCTGGCCTGAAACACCCCCTTGCGCCGGCCGTGACCGGGTGGTGGACTGGCATGGTCCTCGGCGCAACCGACGCCGTTTCCCCCGGCTCCCCTCCGAGGAGCCTCGGATCTGAGCCCGGCCGCTCACACCACTCCCCCACTATCGTGGAGGTCCGGACATGGGCAAGCTGGTCGTAGGCGCCGCCGTCGCACTCCTGGTGTTCACCATGGGCCTGGTTTCAATCGTCGCCGTGGTCAGCGACGGCTCGTCGGCCTCCGGCACAACCGGTGCCTCCGGCGGCTCCGGTTCCAGTGGGGCCGGCTCCGGCGACGGTGGCCCGGCCATCCCGGCCGGGTGGTTGAGCCTCTACCGACGGGCCGCCACGACCTGTCCGGGTCTGCCGTGGTCGGTGGTCGCAGGTATCGGGACCGTCGAGAGCGGCAGCGGCCGCTCCACCGCACCAGGGGTGTGGTCCGGAGCCAACGGCGCCGGGGCCGAGGGGCCCATGCAGTTCCTTCCGGCGACGTTCGCCGAATACGCCACCGTCGGCCCGGGTGGGGCCCGGCCGGCATCCCCCTACGATGCCGTCGACGCGGTGTATTCCGCCGTGGCACTGCTGTGCGCCAACGGGGGCGCCGCCTCACCGAGCCTGCGTGGAGCGGTCCTCGACTACAACCACTCCGACCTGTACGCCAACACCGTTCTCACCCTGGCCCTGGCCTTCCAACAGGACCCCACCACCTCCGACACGGTGGTCACGGCGTTGTCCTTCACCGCCCGACAGTTGGGCGTCCCCTATCTGTGGGGAGGAACCGGGGTCGGCGGCTACGACTGCTCCGGATTGGTCCAGGCGGCCTACCGGTCGGCCGGGGTGAGCCTGCCCCGGGTGGCCCAGGACCAGTTCGACGCCGGCCCGGCCGTGGCCGGGGGTGTCACGGTCCAGCCCGGGGACCTGGTGTTCTTCGGAAGCGGGCCCTCGGGGGTCGAGCACGTCGGGATGTACGTGGGCTCGGGCGAGATGATCGATGCCCCCCACACCGGCACGGTGATCCGGTTCGACGCCGCGGACCAGTCCGATCTGGTCGGGGCCACCCGCCCGGCGTAGCCACGCCCGTGGCTGGTGATTCGTTGGCCGATTATCAGATTCGCTACAGCTACTCCCCTACTCCCCTACTCCCCTACTCCCCTCCACTCCCCCGAACCAGGACAAGAGGTCACCCTCCGAGGTGTACACCGACGGAAAGATCAGTGGAGGAGAAACAGAGGAGCTGATGAAAGACGCCACGATCCCAATGGCCGGCCCGTCACCGAATCCCGCCGCCGAGCCGAAGAACGGAGCGTTGCCGAAGGCAAAGATGCCGCCATCCGCGCCCACGAGGTAATAACCGGTGGCGCCCGGCATAATCGCATAGAGGAAACTCGCAGGGTACGACGTCGAGGCCATGCCCACGATGGGGGCGTTCAGGGGATGACCGCCCATGGATCCGTCGAATTGGGCGTTGCCGAAGGCGAAAACACCCCCATCCGCACCGACAAGGTAGTAACCGGAGGCGGCCGGCTGGACCGGTTCACCAATCGCCACGTGCGACGTAGAGGCCATCCCCACGATGGGGGCGTTCAGAGGCTGCCCGCCTGTCGATCCCTCGAACTGGGCGTTGCCGAAGGCGAAGACACCGCCGTCGCTGGCCACCAACCAGTAGCCCTCACCACTGGCACTCGGGGCCATCCCGACGATGGGCCGGTTCAGGGCTTTACCCCCCATCGAGCCGTAAAAGCCGGCGTCGCCGAAGGCGAACACACCGCCGTCCGAAGCGACCAGCCAATACCCGTTCTCATCGGGCATGGCGGCGATGCCCACAATGGGAGTGTCCAGGGGTTGTCCATTCATCCCTGGCATCTGACCTTTGGTTCCATCGAACACTGCGCCCGAACTCGTCACGGACATTCCGGCTGCCGAGATGGCGACGATGGACGGGCTGCCGGCCGGACAGGGTGCCGCCATGGAAGAGCGACCGGGCGACGCGACCGAGGTGGCACAACCGACCAACGGTGCTTGGGTACCGGCCGTGGCTGAGCCGGCCGTGGCTGAGCCCGCCGGGACCGAAAGAGCGAGAAGGAGGGCGGGGGGAACCACTGCCACGGCGATCACCCGCCCCATTGCTCGTGGCTTCCATGCTGATCGAACTCTGCACTTCATCCGACCACAACACGTTCCCTTCGCCACTGCACGACCGGACTGCACGGCTCCGCAGCCTCTTCGGCAGTGTACGACGAGTTTTCGCCGACTGTCGTCCTAGCGCAGGGCCATCTGCCCGGGGACGATGGGAGCAGGCAGATCGGTGCGCCCCATCAGGTACCGGTCCACAGACGAGGCGGCCGACCGGCCCTCGGCGATGGCCCAGACGATCAGGCTCTGGCCCCGGGTCATGTCACCGCACACGAACACGCCGTCGACGTTGGTCGACCACGACTGGTCGGCGGCCACGCTGCCCCGGGCGTCGAGCTCGAGACCCAGAGCCTCGACCACCCCGGACCGCTCGGCCCCCAGGAACCCCAGAGCCAGGAGCACCAACTCGCAGCGGAGCTCGAACTCGGAACCCTCGACGGCGACGAAGTCCGGGCGACCGTTGTCCCCGTAGACCACCTCGACCTCGGACCCCCGCAAGGCCCGGACGTTCCCCTCGCCATCGTCGAGGAACTCCGCCGTGGTCACCGAGAAGATGCGCTCGCCCCCCTCTTCGAGAGCCGACGACGTGCGCAGGATGAGGGGCCAGGTGGGCCAGGGGTTCTCACCGGAGCGTTCGGCCGGCGGCTCGGGCATGATCTCGAGCTGGTGCACGTTGAGGGCCCGCTGACGGTGGACCGTGCCCAGGCAGTCGGCCCCGGTGTCCCCGCCCCCGATGATCACCACGTGCTTGCCCTCGGCGCTGATGGGCGAGCGGTCCAGCTGGCCCTCCTGGACCAGGTTGGAAGGCTTGAGATACTCCATGGCCAGGTGGATGCCGGCCAGCTCCCGGCCCGGGACGACCAGGTCACGAGGGAGGGTGGCCCCACCGGCCAGCAGGACACTGTCGAACTCCGCCACCAGCGAGCGCGGGTCCACCACGGTGGCGTCGGCCGCCGGGGCCCCTCCCACCTCCGGGGCGGACTCCCCCACCGAGGTCCGGCACCGGAATTCGACCCCCTCGGCCTCCATCTGCTCCAGGCGCCGGTCCAGGACGGCCTTTTCCATCTTGAACTCGGGGATCCCGTAGCGCAGCAGGCCTCCGGGCTTCTCGGCCCGCTCGAAGACCACCACCTGGTGCCCGGCCCGGGCCAGCTGCTGGGCCGCGGCCAACCCGGACGGGCCGGATCCCACCACCGCCACCCGCTTGCCGGTGGGCTCGGCCGGCTTGACCGGTGCCACCCACCCCTCGTCCCAGGCCCGCTCGATGATCTCGTACTCGATGCGCTCGATGGTCACCGGGTCCTGGTTGATGCCCAGCACGCACGAACCCTCGCAGGGAGCCGGGCACAGGCGGCCGGTGAACTCGGGGAAGTTGTTGGTGGCATGCAGGCGCTCGACCGCTTCTGACCAGTCGTCCCGGTAGACCAGGTCGTTCCACTCCGGGATGAGGTTGCCCAACGGGCAGCCCTCGTGGCAGAAGGGAATACCGCAGTCCATGCACCGGGCCCCCTGCCGCTGGGCCTCCTCCACCGCAAAGGGCTCGTAGACCTCTTTCCAGTCGCGCAGCCTGACCGGGACCGGCCGGCGCGGTGGTAGTTGCCGCTGGTACTTGAGGAACCCGGTCACCTCACCCATGGGAAGCCTCCATGACCGCTTCATCCACCGAACGTCCTTCGGCGATGGCCAGCTCGGTGGCTTGGAGCACCCGCCGGTAGTCCCTGGGCATGACCGTCACGAACTGCTCCGATGAGGACACCCAGTCGGTGAGGATCTGGTCGGCCACGGCGGAGCCCGTCTCGTCGCGGTGCATGGTCACCCGGTCCTTCAGCCACAGCCGATCCTCGGGCGAGAGAGGCTCGAGGTCGACGGTGTCGTTGTTGTACACCCCGGCCAAGGTGCCGTGTTGGTCGTAGACGTAGGCCACACCGCCGGACATCCCGGCGCCGAAGTTCCGCCCGGTGGGCCCGAGTACCACCACCCGGCCCCCGGTCATGTACTCGCAGGCGTGGTCCCCCACTCCCTCCACCACGGCGATGGCCCCGGAGTTCCTCACGCAGAACCGCTCGCCGACCTGGCCCCGCAGGAACACCTCACCGGCGGTGGCCCCGTAGAGGATCACGTTGCCGGCCACGATGTTCTCCTCGGCGGCGAACGGGGCGTCCTCGGCCGGACGCACGATGATCCGGCCACCGGACAGCCCCTTGCCCAGATAGTCGTTGGCATCACCCAGCAGCCGCATGGTCACACCCCGGGGCACGAACGCCCCGAAGCTCTGCCCGGCCGAACCGGTGAACGTCAGGTCGATGCTCCCTTCGGGCAGGCCGATACCGCCATGGCGCCGGGTGATCTCGTAGCCCAGCAACGTGCCCACCGTGCGGTTGACGTTGGTGATCTTGAGCTCGGCCCGGACCGGCGTGCCGTTCTCGATGGCCGGTTGGCAGGCCTCCAAGAAGGCATGGTCGAGCGCCCGGTCCAGTCCGTGATCCTGCTGGTGGATGCAGTGGCGCACCGCCCCTTCCGCCAGCTCCGGTTGGATCAGGATGGGCGCCAGGTCCAAGCCACTGGCCTTCCAGTGCTCGACCGCTTCGGCCGCGTCGAGCAGGTCCACCCGGCCCACCGCTTCCTCCAGCGAACGCAGGCCCAGGGCGGCCAGGTACTCCCGGACCTCGTCGGCGATGTACTCGAAGAAGGTCTCCACGAACTCGGGCGTGCCCGAGTAGCGCTCCCGCAGGGTCGGGTTCTGGGTGGCGATCCCCACCGGGCAGGTGTCCAGGTGGCAGACCCGCATCATGATGCACCCCGACACCACCAGCGGTGCGGTGGCGAAGCCGAACTCCTCGGCCCCGAGCAACGCCCCGATGATCACGTCCCGGCCCGTCTTCAGCTGCCCGTCGACCTGGACCACGATGCGGTCGCGGAGATCGTTGGCCATCAGGGTCTGCTGGGTTTCGGCCAGGCCCAGCTCCCAGGGGATCCCGGCGTGCTTCTGGGAGGTGAGTGGGGTGGCCCCGGTTCCCCCTCGTGACCGGATATCAGCACCACGTCGGAGTGGGCCTTGGCCACCCCGGCGGCCACCGTTCCCACCCCCACCTCGGCCACCAACTTCACGTGCACCCGGGCCACCGGGTTGGCCGACTTGAGGTCGTGGATGAGTTGGGCGATGTCCTCGATGGAGTAGATGTCGTGATGGGGCGGCGGTGAGATGAGGCCCACGCCGGGCGTGGCGTACCGGGTCTTGGCGATCCAGGGGTGGACCTTGTGGCCGGGCAGTTGGCCCCCTTCACCGGGCTTGGCCCCCTGGGCGATCTTGATCTGGATGTCGTCGGCGTTGACCAGGTACTCCGAGGTCACCCCGAAGCGACCTGAGGCCACCTGCTTGATGGCGCTCCTCCTCAGGTCCCCGTTGGCATCGGGCGTGAAGCGGTCCGGGTCCTCCCCTCCCTCACCGGTGTTCGATCGTCCTCCCAGTCGGTTCATGGCGATGGCCAGGGTCTCGTGGGCCTCGGCCGAGATGGATCCGTAGGACATGGCCCCGGTGGAGAAGCGGGCCAGGATGGCCTCGGCCGGCTCCACCTCCTCGATGGGCACCGCTGGCAGGGCCCCGGTCTTCAGGCGCATCAGTCCCCGCAGCGTGGCCAGATGGGCGGCCTGATCGTCGACGGCCTTGGTGTACTCCTTGAACACGTCGTAGCGCTTGGAGCGGGTGGCGTGCTGCAGCTTGAACACGGTCTTGGGATTGAAGAGGTGGATCTCCCCTTCGCGACGCCACTGGTACTCGCCCCCGTCCTGGCGCTCGCGGTGGGCCAGTTCCGTGGGGCGGGCCAGATGGGCCAGTCGGTGACGGGCGGCCACCTCCTCGGCCAGAACGTCCAGCCCCACACCGCCGATGCGGGAGACGGTGCCGGTGAAGTACTCGTCGATGACGTCGGGGGCGAGGCCGACCGCTTCGAAGACCTGGGCCCCGGTGTACGACGCCACCGTGGAGATGCCCATCTTGGACATGACCTTGATGATGCCCTTGGACGCCGCCTTGATGTAGTTCTTCTGAGCCTGGCGGGGGGTGACCCCGGTGAGGGTCCCCGAGGCGATCATGTCGTCGATGGTCTCGAAGGCCAGGTACGGGTTGATGGCCGCGGCGCCGAACCCCTTGAGCAGGGCCATGTGGTGGACCTCGCGGGCATCCCCCGACTCGATGACCAGGCCCACCTGCGTCCTGGTCTTGTCCCGGACCAGGTGATGGTGGACCGCCGCCACCAACAGGAGGGAGGGGATGGGGGCCAGCCGGGCCGTCGAGTTCCGGTCGGAGAGCACGATGACGTCGGCCCCGTTGGCGATGGCTCCGCTGACCTGTCGGCGAACGTCGTCGATGGCGGTGCGCAGGGCCGCGCCCCCTCCGGCGGCGTCGAACAGCCCGTCGATGGCAAAGGCGCTGAACCCGGGGGTGCTGCCGTCTTCGTTGACGTAGAGCAGCTTGGCCAGGTCGTCGTTGTCGATGACCGGCATGGGGAGGACGATCTGACGACACGATTCAGCCGTGGGCTCCAACAGGTTGGCCTCAGGGCCGAGGGTGGACATCAGCGAGGTGACCAGTTCCTCCCGGATGGCGTCCAACGGCGGATTGGTGACCTGGGCGAACAGCTGGGTGAAGTAGTCGTAGAGCATGCGCGGCCGGTCGGACAGGACGGCGATGGCGGTGTCGGTCCCCATCGAACCGAGGGGCTCGCTGCCCGACTTGGCCATGGGCTCGAGGATCAACCGCAACTCCTCGTTGGTGTAGCCGAAGAGCCGCTGGCGCCCGATCACCGAAGCGTGCTGCGGCGTGAGCATGTTCCGCGGCGGCAGGTACTCCAGCTCGATCTGGCCGGCATCGACCCACTGGCCGTAGGGGTGCTCGGCGGCCAGGTCGGCCTTGATCTCGTCGTCATCGACGATCCGGCCCAGCGCCGTGTCCACCAGGAACATCCTCCCCGGCTGCAGACGGCCTTTTCGCACCACCTTGTCGGCGGGCACGTCGATGACCCCGACCTCGCTGGCCAGCACCACCATCCCGTCCTCGGTGACCCAGTACCGGGCCGGGCGCAGCCCGTTGCGGTCCAGGACCGCTCCGATCACGGTGCCGTCGGTGAAGGCCACCGCCGCCGGCCCGTCCCACGGCTCCATCAGGGCGGCGTGGTACCGGTAGAAGGCCCGGCGCGCCGGGTCCATGGTCCGGTGGTTCTCCCAGGCCTCGGGGATCATCATCAGGACGGCGTGGGGCAGGCTCCGGCCACCGAGGTGGAGGAGCTCCAGCACCTCGTCGAAGGAGGCGGAGTCGCTGGCTCCGGGCGTGACGATGGGGAAGGCCCGATCGAGCCCGGGGATCAGCGGTCGAGGCGCACAGCGCCTCCCGGGCCCTCATCCAGTTCCGGTTCCCGGCCAGGGTGTTGATCTCCCCGTTGTGGGCCATGTACCGGTAGGGGTGGGCCAGGGGCCACGACGGGAAGGTGTTGGTGGAGAACCGGGAGTGCACCAGGGCCAGGCCGCTATTCACCCGCTCATCGGACAGATCAAGGAAGAACTCGACCAGCTGGTGCGAAGTGAGCATCCCCTTGTAGGTGATGGTCCGGGCCGAAAGCGACACCAGGTAGCAGTTGTCGATCTCGTGCTCCGCCCGTTTGCGCAGTACGAAGGCCAGGCGGTCGATGGCCAGGGCCGGATCGGCACCGCTCAACGACCGGCCCGGAGCCGGGGCCACGAAGAGCTGGTGCATCGAGGGCATGGCCGCTTCGGAGATCGATCCCAAGGAAGCATCGCTGATGGGCACGGTCCGCCATCCCAGGACGACCAGCCCCTCTTCGCCGGCCAGCTTGTCGATGGCCACCCGGGCGTCGGCCGCCTCGGAGGGGTCACGGGACAAGAAGGCGATGCCGGTGGCGTAGTGGCCTCGGGCCGGGAGGTCGAAGTCGACCACCTCGGCGTAGAAGTCGTGCGGTACCTGGAGCAGGATGCCGGCCCCGTCCCCGCTGTCCTCCTCGCTGCCGGTGGCACCCCGGTGGGCCAGATGCTCCAGAGCCGAGAGGGCTTGGCGCACCAGGGTGTGGGAGCGACGTCCGTGCAGGTCGGCGACCAGAGCAACTCCGCAGGCGTCGTGCTCGAAGCGCGGGTCGTAGAGGCCGGTGGCCGGAGCGGTGGGAACGCTGGGCCCACGGTGTTCACCGGCCGGTCGGCGACGGGGGGCTCCTACTGGCACGCCCGTCCTCTCCGCCGTTGGCGCCGCTGACGCCCCTGTTGCAGCCGCTGTTGACGGCAATGCCGATTCCATGGTCCCGGGCCCCGCCATGGACGGCGACGAGGCGCCACCATTGATTCGTTCTGCTGTCGTCATCGGGTCGCTCCAACGAAGGAAGTGGATCTACCCACCCGGGACGACGTTGGCCCATGTGTGGTCCGAAGATTGTACACGCGCCAAAGGCCAACTCCATATACATCAGGCTGTGGTCCCGTGAGGCTCTCTCCCTGGTGCGGGGCTCTCCCTTCCTGGTGCGGGGCTCTCTCTTCCTGGTACAGGGCTCTCTGTTCCTGGTGGGGCCGGGCGTGATTCCTGCTGGTGCCGGGCGCGCTCCAGTCACCGGGCGCGCTCCAGCGGCCGGCGGTGCGGGGATATCGGGAATCGGTGGAGCCGGGGTGGTGGCCAGCTCAGGTTCTCAAAGGGTTCAGGTGATCCAGCCGGTTGCCCGCCCGGCAGGCGTTCACTCCCGCTGGGGCGGTTCCCGCTGGTCCCGCTGGTTGCGCATCCGGTTGTGCCGGCCACAGAGCAACCGGCCGTTCTCCTGGGTGGTCTCTCCACCCTGGCTCCAGGGCTGGATGTGGTCGATCTGGCACCGGGAGGCCGGGACGTCACAGGTCGGGTGGGCACAGGTCCGGTCCCGCACCTCGATGGCCCGCCGGGTGGCCCCGGTGAACAGTCTGGCCGTGGGGGCGATCTCTTTTCTGCCCTGGGGGGTGAAGACGGCCTTTCTCAGGGCCTCGGGGGTCAGGGAGGCCAGTTTGGCGGGCGCCCCCATCTCCACATGGCCCCCGAGCTTGAAGGTGGCCCGCTCCAGGTCGGCCTGCATCAACCAGGGCAGGAGGTGGCCGGCCGGGAGTACCGTGCCGTCCTCCAGCTGGGAGATGCGCCCGTGGAGGGACTCGTAGTCCACCAGCACGGTGAACAACGGGGCCGGACGCCGGCCGTCGTTGGTGGCCTTGGAGCGGGTGGCCATCTCCACCAGGGCGTCGGCCCGGCGTTGGCCCGGGGAGCGGGTGAGCTCGGAGACGAGGGGCTCCCTGCCCAGGCGTTCTGTGGCCTCGGCCCACTCGGCCTCGAAGAGCAGCTGCTCGAGCCGGTTGATCTCGCCTCCCACGATGGCCCCCGACACCGGGTCCAGGGTCATCTGTCCCAACCACATGCCCTCGAAGCTCGGGACCAGGTACACCTCTCGTTGGGCGCAGTGCCGCTCGGCCTGGTCTTCGGCTCCCTCCCGGTCGGCCCGGTTCCTCCAGTAGCTCATGTACTGGACGAACTGGTGATGGGAGAGCTTGATCCCCTGTTCCACCAGCTCGTGCTCCTGGTCGAGAAGGGCCTCATGGGTGCGGTCCTGATCGGCGGCGATGAGCACGTCCACCTGGTCCCCGCTCAACCGCCCCGAAGCAAAGGCCTCGGCGGTTCGAGGCAGACGACGGAGGTGGCGTCCCCGCTTGACCTGGGAGGCGGCCTGTTTGCCCGACAGCCGGCACTCGGACTTGAGCCAGGCCTTGGTGTTGACCGCCCCCGAGGCCTCGAAGGTGCCGGCGGCGTCGAAACAGGCCACCGAGGAGGTCACCAGGCAGTCCAACTGGGCCAACTGGCGCTCGAGCACCGCCAGGGACTCGGCGTCGGCGAAGGCCGCAGGACCGAGTGCTTTGGCCTCATCGAGCACCGCTTGGAGGTCGTCTAGAACCATGACCAAGTATCCCAGGGGGGTGTAACAGTGGTCCGGGGGGGCCGGGCGGGCGAGGTGTTTCGGCCGGCCGAAACAGAGGCCGGGACGGACCCGTCCGGCCGGGCACACCGGAACAGGCTCACCCGGGGCAGGGCCGGATGGGACATGGGACCAGGGCTCCCACTACCGATGTCGCACCTCGCCGGCACGCTCGTAGCATGAGGCCGATGGTGACTCCGATGCAGCCAGACGTGGTCGTGGTGGGCGGCGGGGTCATCGGACTGTCCATCGCCTGGGAGGCGGCGGTGGCGGGGATGAGCGTCACCGTGGCCGATCCCCGACCCGGGCGGGGCGCCGGCTGGGCCGCGGCCGGGATGTTGGCGCCGACCGGTGAGGCCCACTTCGGCGAGGACGCCCTCACCATGCTCAACGTGGTCGCCGCCAGGGCGTGGCCCTCGTTTGCCCACGCGCTTGAGGAGTCGTCGGGCCGATCAGTGCACTACGTCGACGACGGGACGCTAGTGATCGCCGTGGATGCTTCGGACCGGGCCGCGTCGGATGACCTGCTGGCGCATCAACTGGCCCTCGGCCTCGACGCCCACCGACTCAGCGCCGCCGAGTGCCGGGCAGCCGAGCCCCTGCTGGCCCCGGGGATCCGGGGCGGAGCCGATCTGTCCGAGGACCACCAGGTTGACAACCGGAGTGTCCTCGAGGCACTGGTGGCGGCGTGTGTCGCAGAGGGCGTGACGGTGGCTGAGGAAGAGGTTTCCAAGGTGGAGATCCAGAACGGGTGTGTGAACGGAGTCGTCTTGGCCGACGGCCGTCGTTGTCCCGCCGGTGCGGTCGTCGTGGCGGCCGGCTGCCACTCGGGACAGCTGGCGGGCATCCCCGACCCGTTCCTCCCTCCGGTCCGCCCGGTCAAGGGGCTCACCGTCCGCCTGCGGGCTAACGCCGCTGTGCCCACCCTGGCCAGAACGGTCCGAGGGCTGGTCCATGGTCGGAGCTGCTATTTGGTGCCTCGTAAGGATGGCTCCCTGGTGGTAGGAGCAACCGTCGAGGAGAAGGGCTTCGACCTGTCGGTCCAGGCCGGCGCGGTCAGTGACCTGCTCAACGATGCCCGCACGCTGATTCCTACCCTCGCTGAATACGAACTGTTCGACACGACGACGGGACTGCGTCCGGGGTCTCCGGACAACGCTCCCATTGTGGGGGTAACCGGGCTCGGGGGACTGCTCATGGCCACGGGTCATTACCGGAACGGATTTCTCCTGGCCCCCCTGACCGCCGACGAGGTCGTACGGCTCCTCGGCGAGATGCTCGACGGCCGGGAGCTCGACGGCCGGGAGCTCGACGGACGGGAGAGTGACAGCCGGAAGAGTGCCGATACCGGTTGGCCCGGAAGATTCATCCCCTTCACCCCCAGCCGATTCACGCCCGCCGACCGGGCGGCGCCCCCGTCTCAGGCGCCAGACGAGGCCAGGGTGAGCCGATGAGCGACACGCTGGTGAACGGCACGATCTGGGAGGGCCCCGAAGGCACCACGGTGGCCGAACTCGTGGCCCAGTGGTGCCCATCGCCGCGGGGCATCGCCGTGGCCCGCAACGGTGACGTCGTGCCGAAGAGCCGGTGGGAGGGCACCCGGATCGTCGCCGGGGATCAGATCGAGATCGTCACGGCCGCCGCGGGCGGGTAGCGCAGGTTTTCGGAAGCCGCAGCGGCGGTACCGTGGGAGCCGATGGACTACCCCACTGACCGGACCGACGGCTCTGCCGAGTTGGCCGACACCCAAACCGGCGCTGTCGGCGCCAATGCCGCCGACACTCCGCTCACCATTGCCGGCCAGCCATTCTCGTCCCGGCTGCTCATGGGGACCGGGGGCATGGTCAGCCCGGAGTCGCTCCGAGAAGCCCTCCAGGAGTCGGGTACCGCTATCGCCACTGTGGCCGTGCGGAGAGTCGATCCCACCACTCGCCACTCGCTGGTCGAACTGCTCGGGGAGCTGAACGTGCGCGTTCTCCCGAACACGGCCGGGTGCTTCACTGCTTCGGAGGCGGTGCTGACCGCCAAGCTGGCCCGGGAGGCCTTCGAGACCGATTGGATCAAGCTCGAGGTCATCGGCGACGACCTGACCCTCCTGCCGGACGCCGTGGAGTTGGTGGCTGCAGCTGAGGAACTGGTCGACGAGGGATTCACCGTCCTGCCCTACTGCAGCGACGACCCGGTGGTGGCCCGTCGGCTCGAACAGGCCGGTTGCGCAGCGGTCATGCCCCTGGGGTCTCCCATCGGAAGCGGGCTCGGGATCCGCAATACCCACAACATCGCCCTCATCGTCGAGCAGGCCCGGGTCCCGGTGGTGCTCGACGCCGGGATCGGCACCGCCTCGGACGCCTGCCTGGCCATGGAACTCGGCTGCGAGGCGGTCATGATTGCCTCTGCCATTACCCGGGCCCACCAGCCGGCCCTGATGGCCCGGTCCATGCGCCAGGCGGTGCAAGCCGGTCGCCACGCCTACCGGGCCGGTCGGATCACCCGGCGCTTCTACGCCGACGCCTCGAGCCCCTTCGAGGGAATGATCGACCGGTCGGCGGACGGGACCCACGACGCCGGCTACGACGCGCCCGACGACGCTCAGGCCGACCGCAGCGGGTGAGCGCCGACGCCAACCCCCCGGTGGCGCTGACCATCGCCGGTTCAGACTCCGGCGCCGGGGCCGGTATCCAGGCCGATATCAAGACCATGAGCGCTCTCGGGGTGTTCGCCACCACGGCCGTGACGGCGGTGACGGCGCAGAACACCGCGGCGGTGCTCGACGTCCACTATCTGCCGGCCGAGATGGTGGGCTCTCAGATCCGGGCGGTACTGGGTGACCTGCCGGTGGCCTCGGTCAAGACCGGACTGCTGGGCACGGTCCCGGTCATCGAGACGGTGGGTCGGTTGGCCGCCTCCGGGCGGCTCCCCCGGTTGGTGGTGGACCCGGTGATGGTGGCCTCCACCGGGCGGTCGCTCCTGGCCGACGACGGCCTCGAGGCCTACCGGCGGGACCTCATACCTCATGCCCTGGTGGTGACACCCAACCTCTGGGAGGCGGCCCTACTGGCCGGCGTCCCGTACTCGGAGGTCCAGAGCACTGCCACCATGATCGAGGTGGCGCGGGAGATCCACCGGCTCGGGCCAACCTGGGTGTTGGTCAAAGGAGGCCATCTACCCGGGGTCGAGGCACCCGGCGAGCACCGGCCCGGGGTCGAGGCATCCGGCGAGCACCGGTCGGCGCCCCAGGCGTCCGGAGACCGGTCCGCACGCCGTCACAAGAAGGGTCCCGACGACCGTTCCAACGACCGACCCGCCGAGGTGGCCGATGTGCTCTTCGACGGGACCAACGTCACCGTCCTCCAGGGTCGGTGGGTGGACACCACCAATACCCACGGGACCGGGTGTTCGCTGTCCTCGGCCATCGTCGCCTACCTGGCTCGTGGCGCCGATGTGCCCCATGCGGTGGCCTCGGCCAAGGAGTTCGTCCACGACGCCCTGGTGGGAGGAGCCCGGTGGCGGCTGGGACAGGGACACGGCCCCCTCGACCATCTCGGTTGGACGAGAGGCGCAGCCGCAGGGGTCCCGCCCCCAAGTTGAGTGGGCGCCCCAAGTTGCGCCCCAAGTCAACAAGGGGGCCCGGGCATAAACGGGGCATAAAAAAGTGGCCGGGTCATCAGACCCGGCCACTCTCTCCCCCCCAATCACAGGATCTAGTTCTGATACTGGATCAGGCACCCCTCCAACGACAGCGACTTGCGCTCGTCAATACCAGTGGCATTGTGAAGGATTCGGAAGAGGAAGGCAACCAGTAAACTGCCAGCCACCACCCTCTGTATTCGTGAAAATGCTCTGCGTGGTCATTTGGCCCTTTTGATCGAATTTTCCATAGGAATTACGTTAAGGAATCATGGACTCCACGACAGCCCGGACCGTGGCTCGACTACTGGCTTCGGGGCGGGTGGCCATCGGAGTGGTGGCCATGGCCACTCCGACAGTGATGGCCCGCCCCTGGATCGGGGACCCGGCCGGCAGTCCCACCAGCAAGTTGTTGGCTCGGACCATGGGAGGCCGCGATCTGGCCCTGGGCCTCGGGGCCTTGAGGTCGCTCGGTCTGCCTGATCAGGAGGCGCGGCCCTGGCTGGCTCTCGGTGGAATGGCCGATGCCGTGGACGCCCTGGCCACGCTGGTGGCGTTCGGGTCGCTCCCCCGCCGGACCCGGTGGGGCATCCTGGCCCTGACCGTGGGTGCGGCCGCCGCCTCGTTCGAAGTGGTCAGATCGCTCGACTCCCCGCCGGCCACCGGGCCCGGCAAGGCCGAATAAAGCCCACACGGCACCTACTACTAGCATTGGCGCACCATGGTCGGTAGAGCCCAAGAGCTGGTGCCCCAGTCATCCGGCAGTCCATCCGGCAGTCCATCCGGCAGCTCCCCGGGCCGTTCCAAGGGCGGAGACAACGGTGCCACCCGGAGCCCAACCGCTGCAGCCACGGCCATCGACCCGGATCGCCGGATCTATCAACCGATGTCGGCCCGGCCGGCCCTCATCGTTTTGGGCATCGCCGTGTTCATCGTGGTCCTCGGCACGGTGGCCTCCGGCCTGATCACCGGCAACTCGCCCAATAAAGCGGTGAGCTCGGTCACCATCGCCGGCGGCATCGGGGTGCGGCTCACCCCGGCCACCACCGCCATGAAGTCGATCGTCGGCCAGGGTCAACCGCCGGCTGACATCCTCGGCAATCTGGCCGTACCGGCCGGCAGCACGGTGGTCCGCACCGTCAACTCGGACGGTGGGGTGGCTCAGTTCGACCGCACGGTGTACTTCACCAGCGGTCTGTCGAAGAACGAACTGGTCGACGCCTTCCACGCCATCCTCCCCAAGCTGAGCTGGAAGATCATCTACACCGGCAATCGGGCCCAGCTGACCGCCAACGAGACCGAAGTGCTGGCCAAGCAGGGCAGCAACGACGGGTTCTATTGGGAGACGGGCGTGGTGATCTCCCCCACCACCTCGGCCGGCGTCACCCCGTACTCGGTCGAACTGTACGAACTTCCCGACGACGACAACTGAGGCTGAGCCGACGACTGAGGCTGAGCCGACGACTGAGGCTGAGCCGACGAGTGAGGCTGAGCCGACGACTGAGGCTGAAGGGAGTGACCACCCCCGCGGCTCCCACCGGTTGCTCCTCGGCCGAAGCGCCGTCGATGGCCGGGTCGGCGGGATCCTGGGCCCGGGAGAGCATCCAGGCCCAGACGAAGAGGTTGATCGGGTACAGCAGATAGCCGACCCGGGTAGCCGGGGCCAACAGGATGGCGATGAGCATCACCCATCCGGTGAGTGACGAGACCCCTGCGGCTGTTCGGGGCGGGTACTTCCAGAGGTGCCGGATGAGGACGGCCAACCCGATCACGCCCGCCACCGCCACGTAGAGCTTGTGCTCCGCCGGGAACGCCGCCACCAGCTCATGGCCCGGCAGGGCGCTGGCGGCAGGCGAGGCCACTCCGGCCAAGCCGAGCGGAAAACGGACCACGTTGTCAATGAAGGCGGACATGTTCTGGAGGGCGAACGGGAGGACCACCGGGACCACCACCACCACCACGCCGAGGACAAAACGCCCGATGGCGCGGCGCCGCTGCAGGTCGGTGGCGGCCCACAGGGCCAGGACCACCAGCGGCCAGGCCGTGAATTTGAGCGATGAGGCGGCTCCCAGCGCCAGGCCGGCCAGGACCGGTCTTCGACGCTGGAGGGCCACCAACCCCAACAGCATCAGGGCCGCCACCGGCATGTCGTCCCCTCCGGTGGCCAGGGGAAGGGCTGCCGTGGGCAGCACCGTGAGGACCTGGAGGGCCCGGAACCGGGCGTCGCTCGGTGGCCGGATGCGGCTCAGAGCTACCAGGGTGACCAACACCGTGAATACCAGGAACTGGATCCGGGCATCGGTCAGACGGGCCACGGTCTTGCTGTGGCTGGTGCTGACGGAGCTGCTGGAGACGCCGAAGAGCACCATCCCGGGGAGATAGGGGTAGTAGAGCTCGTAGACCGGCTCGGTGGTCTCGTGGATGATCAGATGGCCGCCCTTGTCGATCACCCGGTAGGGGTCCTTGCCGTGGGCGGCCCGGGCCCCGGCCTGCTCCACCACCACCACCTCGGGCTGGACGTGCCGGGAGGGGTTCCCCTCGGTGCGCCAGATGACCTCCAGGGTCAGCGGCACCACGGTGGCCCCGAACAGGACGATCAGGAAGGCCACCACACGGGCGATGCGCCAACGGCGGCTCGGCGTGGCGTGGCCCACCCGCCACGCCGCCACGGCCATGAGGGCCGCCGCCGCCACATAGGGGCCGAAGGCCAGCTGGCCCCACTGCCGGTAGAGCGAGATGCCGACGACCAGGCCGGTCACCCCGGCGAACAGGGCCGACAGGGCGTAGACCAAGGCGTCCCGACCGAGGGGCGAGAGCCCCCGGACCGCCTGGTACAGGCGCTGGACCGGGTCCGGGACAGAGACGCGGCGCCGGCCCTCGGCCGAAGTTGGGGCATGGTGCGCCAGCTGGTGGTCGGTCGGCACGGTCGAGGGTACCACCGGGCCCGGCGGCTTCTGAGTCTCTCCGAGGTGGCCCGGCTCCGGGGTAGCCGGCTCCGGGGCGGTCCCTCCTGTCTGATGCCCCCACATGCCGATGCCCCCACATGCCCCCGGCCCCGGCCCAGGCCCCGGCCAGGCCGCCCCCGGCCCCAGGCCCAGGCCCCGGCGGCCCAGGCGTTCACTACGGTTACCCAGGTGACCAGCGCCGCCCACCCCGACGTCCGCCGCCGCTTCGAGGCCTACGTGGTGACCCGGGACGGCGACTCGGTGGAGGCGGGCGTCCGTACCCTCGAGACCGGAGACCTCCCCGACGGGGACGTGACCATCGCCGTGGAGTGGTCGGCCATCAACTACAAGGACGGCATGGTCACCCGCCCCGGCAACCGGGTGGCCCGCATCTCCCCCCTGATCCCCGGGGTGGACCTGGTGGGGACGGTTGTCGACTCCGGTGACCCCGCCGTGGAGGTGGGCAGTCAGGTCATCGCCCAGGGCTACGACCTCGGCGTGGCCCATCACGGCGGGTTCTCCCAGCTGGCCCGGGTCCCTGCCGGTTGGGTGGTTCCGCTCCCGGGCGGACTCGACGCCCGCCAGGCGGCCACCATCGGCACCGCCGGCTTCACCGCCGCTCTCTCCTTGCACCGGCTCGAGCACCACGGGCTGGCCCCAGGGGACGGTCCGGTCCTGGTCACCGGGGCATCCGGCGGGGTGGGCAGCATGGCGGTGTCGCTACTGGCGTCCCGGGGCTATCAGGTGGTCGCCAGCTCTGGCAAGGGCGCCGAGCGCGGTTACCTGACCGGCCTGGGCGCCTCCGTGGTCATCGGCCGAGACGAACTGGACAGCGCACCCGAACGCACCCTGGGCTCCCAACGGTGGGCCGCCGCGGTGGACTGCGTGGGGGGCACCACCTTGACCGCGGTATTGCGGACCCTCCGCTACGGAGCGGCGGTGGCCGCCAGCGGGCTGACCGGGGGCAACACCTTCGAGTCCACCGTCTACCCCTTCATCGTGCGGGGCGTGTCGCTGATCGGGATCGACACCGTCCTGACCCCCATCGCCGAGCGCCGGAGTGTCTGGCAGGAGATGGCCACGGCCTTCTCCCCGGCGGTGCTGGCCGACATGGTCCAGGCCGAGGTGGGCTTCGACGAGTTGGGGACGGCCCTGGACCTGGTGGTGGGGGGCGGAGCCCGGGGCCGCATGCTGGTGCGCCCGCCCCGGCTCGCCTCACCCGTTTCGCCGGGCTTCCCCTAACGGCGGGCCGGGGTCGGTTCCGGCCCCACCGGCCCGGTCAGCCGGGCCTACCGGCTCAGGGAGCCGTGGTCTGGGTGTTGGTGCCGGCGGCGAACACCGGGGACACCACCAGGGTGCCACCCCCGCACGGAGCCAGGGACGCCTTCACGACCAGGTGCGTGTAGGAGTTGGGCGGGGTCACCTCGAGGGACGACGACGTGGGACAGCTGGTCTCGTTGTCCACCGGGACATCGGAGTAGCCGATGTTGAAGTACACCGACTGCCCGGTGGTCAGGGTGACGGTGGTCGGGGCCATCGAGGTGAAGCTGTAGTGGCCGCCGCGGATGACCTTGGTGGGCAGGGACGCCCCCGACGAAGACAGCAGTTGGAGCCCCGGGTAGCCGCCCAGGACGCAGGGCGCCCCACCGGTGCTCTTGAGGCCCAGGGTGGTCTCGATGGTCCCGGCCGCCCCGCTGCCACCGACCACAGAAGCAACCAAGGTGGCGGTGGCGCACCGGGTCGTTCCGGCCGTCGTGGTCGATGGGGGGATGGTCGAGGAGGTGGAGGCCGGGGTGGGAACGGTGGACGTGCTCGACGCAGAGGTTGTGGTCGTGGAGGGAGTGGAGGGGGACGACGAGCAGGCCGCGGCCAGAACGCCCGACAGAACCACCGCGGCGCCACACACCCCTCGGCGCCAGCCCATCCTCACTCCTCCCGCCGGCAGTAGGTCAGGAGGAGAAGTCCTCCGGTCGGATGGAGTCGAGGAAGTTCCTGAACTCACCCACCAGCTCCTCAGGATTGGCACTCTCCTCGTCGTCATCGTCGTCGGCATCGTCCTCTTCGTCGACGGCCAACATGATGCCCTCGCTGTCCATGAGGTCGTCCGCCACGAAGAGGGGGGCTCCCGTGCGCACGGCGACGGCCACGGCATCCGAGGGACGTGAGGACACCGGAATCTCCCTCGGACCGTACTGGAGGACGATCTCGGCAAAGTACGTCGACGTCTTCAGTTCGGTGATCACCACTCTGGTCACGTCGGCACCGAGCGCATCCAGGAGATCGCGGATGAGGTCGTGGGTCATCGGCCGCGGCGTGTCCATCCCCTGGAGAGCGAAGGCGATGGCGGTGGCCTCCGGAGCGCCGATGAAAATCGGCAGCGTACGACCCAGACCTTCCGACTCTTGGAGCAGCAGTACGGGCGTGTTGGATTGGAGGTCCACACGCACCGCCCGAAGCCGGACTTCGACCATGCCCGCAAACTTACTCGGCGGAGGCCAGATGTGCGATCGGGGCTCGGGTGGGTACAGCGGGTTGGGCGACAACCGCCAACGGCAGCCGGAGGGCTGGGGGCCACGGGGCGGCAGGGCCAGGCCAGACCGCGTGCCACCGGTCCGGCTCAGCTGTTGAGCAGATCCCTCAGGGCCCCCCGCAGCAAGGCCCCTCTCAGCTGCTGGCCCAGAAGGGCCAACTCGTCCACCGTCTCGTGGGCCCGGGCCCGGGCTTCCGGATTTCGCTGCCGGACCAGAGGGAGGACGATCTGCTCGACGAATCCCGCCTCACGGTCGGCGGCGTTCTTGTAGAGCCGCAGGTGACGGGGCTCGATCCCGAATTGGGCGAACCGGGCCGCCGCCGTGGCCACCACCAGGGCCTCCTCGTCGAAATACTCCAGGCCGGCGACGATCATGGGGCTGAGCAGGCCGTACTCCTGGAGCTCGGCCAACACACCCACATCGAGGCCACAGGCCGCCGAGAGCTCGTCCACGGACATGCTGACTCCACCCCCGACGGGCGCAGTCGCCGGAGCCTCTCCACCAGAGCCGGTCGACTCGGCGCCGGAGCGGCCCTGGATGACGGCGCGGCCTTGGAGGCGGCAGAGGGAGTGCCGCAGCCGCTGCGCCAGCCGCTGCGCCGGCCGCTGCGCCAGCCGCTGCGGTTGAGGCTGCCGGAGGCGGCGAGGCCTGGCTCGGCTCCTCGCCATCGCCCGCTGGGGCCTTGGCCCGCCGGCTCGACGAGCTCGCCGACAACCCGCCGTTAGTGCCGTGGGCGGCCTGGGCCGAAGCGTCCCCGCCGGCACATGGCGCTCTTCGCTCGACCCTGCCCCCGGGCGTCTCAGCCGGCACCCGTCGCGAGGAGGAAACCGAAACGGCCCCCGGCCGACGAGGCGTTGGGCGACGACAGCGTGGCTCCGGCCGCCGGGGCCGACCCGGCACGGTCGGAGCCGGCCGTGGGCCCGGCCGTGGGCGAGGTCTCGATCCCCGGCAACATCGGTCCGTCCCCGGCCCGCGGACGCGCCACCCCGCCCGCCGCTCCGAGTCGACCCCGGCCACACCAGGTTCGGCGATGGCCCGTTGCCCTACCAAGGCCGGCTCCTCCGTCCGGTGGGCGACCTCGGCGCCATGTCCCGACCCCGCCAACGCTCCGGCCACGGCGGCCTCGGTGGCGGCCCCGTCAGCCGCGGCTCGCCGGGCGACACTCTCGGCCGGCTCGGCGATCACCGGTGCGGTCGCCGCGGCGGCCGCAGTGGCCGCGGTGCCATCACGGCCGGCCGCCACAGCGTCGTCAGACGCCACACCTTCCGCCGCCACCTCGGATACACCCTCGTCGACCACCCCGGCCACGTCACTCCCGCCCGGATCGTCCAGACGGTCCTTGATCACCTTGAGGGGCAAGAAGTGCTCCCGCTGCTGGCGGAGCACCCAGCGAAGCCGCTCCACATCGTGGTCGTAGAACTTGCGGTAGCCGGACGGGGTCCGCTCCGGATTGACCAGGCCCTGGCTCTCGAGGAACCGGATCTTGGAGATGGTCACATCCGGGAATTCCTGCCGCAGGAGGGTCAGGACATCACCGATGGAGAGGTAGGACCGGCTGCTCATGGAGCCACGCCCCCCACACAGACCACACCGCTCATCGAGTTACGCCGCTCTTCCGACACTGCCGCCGAACGTCCACCGGGTATCGAGCTCCTCATTCGCCTGTCGCCACCAGATAGACCAGTTTGAACTTGCCGATCTGTACTTCGTCGCCGCTGGACAACTCGGTCTCCTCGATGCGCTCACGATTCACATACGTCCCGTTGAGGGAGCCCACATCGCGCACCCTGGTGACCTGATCGGTGGTCATGAATTCGGCGTGACGACGCGAGACGGTTATGTCGTCGAGGAAGATATCGCTTTCCGGATGTCGTCCCGCCTGGATGATGGGCCGATCGAGAGTGAAACGGATCCCCACGTCGGTACCGCGCTTCACCACCAACAACCCCACCCCGCGGGGTAGCTCCAACAGCCCGACCGCACTGTCGTCGTCGGGGCCTTCGTTGAGCTCCTCGACGGGGTTCATCGCCACCGAGGTGTCCGGTGCCGACGTCACCAGTGCCGCGCCGCACGACGAACAGAAGTTGACGCCGATGGGGTTGCGATGGCCGCAGCTCGGACAGAACACCCCACTAACGGTAGTCGCTCCCATCTCCCAGCTCTTAAGGCCCGAAGTCAGCCCGGAGACGATCAGTTGTCGGTCAGCTGACGGTAGCCACTCGGATCGAGCAGCGACTCCAATGATGACGGATCGGTGGGGATCATCTCGCAGATCCAACCACTTCCGTAGGGATCGCTATTGAGGGTTTCCGGGGCCTCGGAAAGGGCATCGTTGACCGCCACCACCTCGCCGGCCACCGGGGCGTAGATCTCCGAGACGGACTTGGTGGACTCCACCTCTCCCAAGATCCCTCCGGCCTCCACCGTGGTCCCCTGCTTGGGCAGGTCCACGAAGACCACGTCACCCAGCGCGTCCTGGGCGTAGTCGGTGATGCCCACCTTGATCCGGTCACCCTCAGCCTTGGCCCACTCGTGGTCCGTGGAGTATCGAAGCTCTTCGGGCACGTTCATAGGTGCGGACCATACCCGACCCGGACCCGTACCGCCCAGGCCCGGCCGACCTGCCGATACACCGGAATCAGCGCAGAAGGGAGTCAGCGCAGCAGCTGCTCCAGCCGGACCACGTACTCCTTGGCCCGGGCCTCGGCGGCGGCGTCGCTGTCGGCCTCGGCCCACACGTGGGTGAGGGGCTCCTCGGGATCGGGCAGCACCAGGGCCCAGCCGTCCTCTTCGACCACCTTGACCCCGTCGACCAGCACCAGCTCACGGCCTTGTGACCGCTCGACCAGGGTCCGCATGACCATGCCCTTCTGGTCCCAGGGGGTGTGGACCGACTGGTGGACGATGTGCACGGCGGGCAGCTCGGCCACCATCTCCGACAGCTTCTTGCCGGCCGCCGTCAGCAGGGCCAGCAGGTTGACCAGGGTGGCGGCGGCATCGAAGCCGGGGAGGAAGCGCGGGAAGATGAAGCCCCCGGACTGGCTGGCGGCCAGGGTGACGTGCTCGGTCCGGGCCATCTCCATCAGATGGGGGGCCGAGAGCTTGGTCCATACGATCTCCGCGCCATTCTTCCGGCAGATCTGCTCGGCGGCCCGACTGGCGGCCACCGGGAGGGCCACCCGGGCCGAAGGGGTGGCCTCGGTCACCAGGGTGAGCAGCACCAACAGGGCCTCGTCGTCGGTCAGGGGGTGCCCCAGGTCGTCCACCACGGCCAGGTGCTCCCCACCCGGATCGAGGACCGCCCCGAGGTGGGCCCCCGAGGCCCGCACCAGCTCACTGACCCGGGCTGCGCTGGCCTGGCGGTCGAAGCCCAGGACGCCAGCGGTGTTGGCGTAGGGATTGACCACCAGCACCTCGGCCTCCAGCTTGGCCAACAGGTTGGGCATCACGAAGCTGGTGGTCCCGAAGGAGTAGTCGAGCACCAGCTTGAGCCCGGCCTCGCGGGCCGTGGTGAGGTCGACCGACTCGATGAGTGCCTCGGTGTAGTGCTCCAGGGTGCGGGGCGGGAACCCGATGTCGCCGATCTCGCTGGCCAGCACCCGGCGGAAGTCCTCCCGGTGGTAGAGCCGCTCGATCTTGCGCTGGGTGGTCTCGTCGACGTCGATCCCGTCCTTGTCGAAGAACCGGAACACCACCGACTGGGGGTCGTCCGGGGCCAGCCGGACGGTGATTCCGGCCATGCTGGCCGAGGAGGTCACCTGGAACCGGGTGACCGGGACGGTGGCGGCCTCGAGGTCGTCGACGTTGACCCCGGCGGCGTTGCAGCCCACCATGATGGCCCGCTTGAGCACCCGGCCGGCCCGGCTGGTGTCCCGCGAGGTGGTGATGGTCGACCCCTTCTCGAAGGTCGAGGCCCAGGCCATGGAGAGGCGGACGGCCAGCTCGGGGCTGATGTCCACGTTGGCCAGGCCCTGCACGCCATCCCGGCCGAACAGGGACCGGGCCCCCATCGACTCCCACACGATCGAGGAGTTGACGGTGGCTCCGGCCTCGACCGTCTTGAACGGGTAGATCTTGACCCCGGCCTTGATCTCGGCGTGGGCCCCCACCAGGCACTGGTCCCCGAGGACCGCACCCTCCTCGCACCGGACCCCCTGGCGCAGGTCCGAGCTCCGACCGAGCACGCTCCCGTCCACCCGGACCCCCGAGCCCAGGTAGGAGTTGTCGTGGACCACCGAGCGCTGCATGACGGCGTTGTCGCCGATCCGGACGTTGCGGCCCAGGGTGCAGTACTGGCCCAGCCGGGCCCCCGGTCCGACCACGCAGTTGTCCCCGATCACCGCCGGACCCTCGATGATCACCGTGGGGTCGATCTCGGCGCCCTTGCCCAGCCAGACCCGGGGCCGGAGCTCGAAGCCGGCGATGTCCACCTGGACCCGCTGATCCAGGATGTCCTGGTGCGACTTCACGTAGGCCTCGAGGGTGCCCACGTCTTCCCAGTAGCCGTCGGCCACGTAGCCGAACAGCTCCTTGCCGGCCGCCAGGGCCTCGGGGAACGAGTCCCCGGAGAAGTCCACCGGTCGGCCCTCGGGGATGAAGTCGAAGATCTCGGGCTCGAGCACGTAGATGCCGGTGTTGATGGTGTCGCTGAACACCTGGCCCCAGGTGGGCTTCTCGAGGAACCGCTCGATGGAGCCGTCCTCACGGGTGATGACGATCCCGAACTCGAGGGGATTGTCGACGGCCTTGAGGGCCAGGGTGGCCAGGCCGCCCCGCTTCTCGTGGAACGCCACCACCTCGGCCAGGTCGATGTCGGTCAGGACGTCTCCCGAAATGACCAGGAACCGCTCGTCGAGCTCGTCGCGGGCGTTGCGGACCGAGCCGGCCGTGCCGAGCGGGGTGGCCTCGGTGGCGTAGACCATGCGCACCCCGAACTCGGATCCGTCCCCGAAGTAGGTGCGTATGGCGTTGGCCATGAAGGCCACGGTCACCACGATGTCCTCGAAGCCGTGCTGGCGGAGGAGGTTGACGACGTGCTCCATCATCGGGATGTTGGCCATCGGGAGCATGGGCTTGGGTTGGTTCGAGGTCAGCGGGCGCAGTCGGGTGCCCTCGCCGCCGGCCATGATGACCGCTTTCATGAGGCTGTCCGTTTCTTGTGGTTCTTGAAGGGTTTCAGGGGATCCAAGGGTTTGATCGTTTCCCGGGCTGATCGTCTCACAGGACCCGGGTGGTCGGCCGGGCTCACGACGCGGCCCGTTCCGCCCGGGAGCGACGTCCGTCGGCCAAGGCCCGTCGGGCCACCGGGACGTAGGACGCCGCGGCGATCCAGGCCAGGGCCAGCCCGATGATGCCGGTGACCCAGGCGATGTCTCTGATCGGCTCCTGCCAGGTGGCGTGGCCGTCGCCGAGGAGGAAGGCCGGGTAGGCGAACATGAGGGCGAAGGTGCCGGCCTTGCCGACCCACAGGACATCGATCCGGGTGGCGCCGAGCGACGCCAGCAGCAGTACGGCCGCCGACACCACCACTTCGCGGGCCAGCGTGGCCACACCGAACCACACCGGTACGGCCCCGTAGACGATGATCGAGATGACCCCGGTGACCACCAGGACCCGGTCGGCCAGCGGGTCCAGCACCTTCCCCAACGTGGAGACCTGGTGGTAGCGCCGGGCCACGAATCCGTCCACCCAGTCGGTGGCCCCGAGCACCGCCAACAGCACGGCGGCGGCGGCCGGATGGCCCGCTCCGAACAGCAGCCAGACGAAGGCCGGGATGCAGGCCAGGCGGATGAGGGTGATGACGTTGGGAGCGGTCAGGACCCGGTCGAGGCCGGGCTCGTCCGCCTCCCCGCCGACCGCCTCCGTGACGCTCTCGTCCCTCTCCGTGATCCACTCTGGCGAGCCAGTGATCGAACTCCCCCCGTTCTTATCGCCGACGCCCTGCACGACCAGAGTCTACGAGGCGGTCCGGAGGGGGTGACACATGCATCCGTGCGGCCTCCGCTGCAGGGGATTTTCGAGCCGGCCGGCCCGCTCCGGTGCCGCCCCGGGCGCCGCCCCGAGCGCCCGCCCCGAGTGCCTCCGGACCGCCGTCCCGGCACCTCTGCCAGGCGCGATCCGGGCACGTCGATGTGCTACGCAGTGGCGATGCCGCGATTCGAACCGTTCTCCGGACTCCGGTACGACTCCCGACGGGTCGATCTGTCCGCCGTGGTGGCCCCGCCCTACGACGTGGTGGGCCCTGAGGAGCGGGTCCGCCTGGCCGCCCGGCACAGCGCCAACGCCATCAGGGTGGAGCTTCCCGAGCCCGACCACCGGGCCCACTTCGACCGCTACCACAACGCCGCCCACCTGCTCGAACAGTGGCAGGAGCAGGGCATCCTGGTCCGTGACCGCTCGCCCTCCCTCTACGCCTACCGGATGACCACCCCCGACGGGCGCCGCACCAACGGGGTGATCGGGGCCCTGGGCCTGGACCCGGCCAGCACGGCGGAGATCTTCCCCCACGAGATGACCCTGGCGAAGGCCAAGACCGACCGCTTGGAGCTGCTCCAGGCCACCGAGACCAACCTCTCGCCCATCTGGGGCCTCTCGCTCAGCGCCGGGCTGACCAGGACCTTCGAGCGCCAGAGTGCCCCCGATGCCGTGGCCACCGACCAGGACCAGGTGCTCCACGAGCTGTGGGTCATCGATGATCCGGAGCTCATCGACTCGGTGGGCCAGGCGGTGGGGTCGTCACCGGTGGTCATCGCCGACGGGCACCATCGCTATGAGACGGCCCGGGCCTACCGCCAAGAGCAGGAGCAGGTCCGCCCCCCGGACCCCGACCACCCGACCGGCGTGGACGGGGTGATGGCCCTGGTGGTCGAGCTGTCCGAGGACCAGCTGGTGGTGGGGCCGATCCACCGGGCCCTGTCCGGTCTGCCCGACGGCCTGGACCTGGTCGATGCCTTCTCGTCGTGGTTCGACGTGACCAGGGCCGGGGAGTTCGACGTGCGTACCACCGGGGCCCTGGGCCAGTCGGGAGCGCTGGCTCTGATCATGCCCTCGGGGACGTGGCTCCTCAGCCCCAAGGACGGCACGCCCGAAGCGGCCGGCTCGGGCCTGGACTCGTCGATGGTGGCACTGGTCATCGCCGAGCTCCCGGATCACGAGCTCGAGTTCCTGAACTCCTGGCAGGAAGCCGTGGAGGCCGTGGCCACCGAACGGGCCCAGGCGGTGATTCTGCTCCGGCCGGTCACCGTGGGGGATATCGCCGAGTGGGCCCGGGCCGGCAAGCGCATGCCACCCAAGACCACGTACTTCCACCCCAAACCCCTGACCGGCATGGTCTTCCGTCCCCTGGACGTCCCGGCCTAGCTGCCGGGCTGCGGGGGAGGTGGCCCGCAGACCTGGCGGGGCCAGTGGCCGGCCCCGGGTCGACCCCGTTCCGGGAGGACCACGCACTATCGTTACGGCTCGGCCAATCGGCGGGCCCCCGGCCCATGGCGAACATCCAACGGAAATCCAGCGGACATCCAGCGGGCCAACCCGGACCCGGACGAAGGGGAGTCGGTGACACAGAAGCGGAGCGCTCCGCTCATCTGCCTGGCGGCATCGGCCCTGCTGGCCGCGGGCTGCGCGTCGACGGCCTCGGCCCCTACGGCGGCCCACCGGTCCCCGCCCACCACCCGGGCCGCCCCGACCACCACCAGCTACCGGCCCCACCACCACCCTGTTCCCGTCGGCCGTCCCCACCACGGTGTTGGCGCCGATCCGACAAGCCCCGGGGTGGGCGTCCCCACTGACCACGCTGCCCCCTGGCGGGGGGTTCACCTCGGTCTCGTGCATTTCGAACACGTTCTGCATCGCCGTGGGCGGCGGCAACAGCGGTGGGTCCTCGACCCTCACCACCGGATCCGGAGTCACCGTGTCCTGGGACGGGGCGGCGTGGTCCGAGCCCTCCGTCTACTACCCGGCCCCGGTCAGCGGGACGGTCAGTGCGCCGGTGCTTCCGGCCATCACCTGCACCTCGGGCCCCTCGTGTGTCATCGCCGACGGCTCCGGACACCTGAGCGTGGGGAACGGGACCGACTGGTCGGCGCCCATGGCCGTGCCCGCCGCTCCCCCACTGCCGGCCAATCCGAACGACCCGGGACCCGGTCAGAACGGCTCACGGTCGGCCGCGGTGTCCTGTCCCACCCCCTCGTTCTGCGCCGTGGTGGACAACACGGGCCAGGCCTACACCTTGAACGACGGGGTCTGGGGCCATCCGGCCTCGTTCGGTGGCTCGCTCTACCAGCCCGGTCGGGTCGGGGTCTCCTGCCCCACCAGCTCAGCCTGCACCGCGGTGGTCGGCTCGTCCATCCTGGAGTGGAACGGCTCCAGCTGGTCCGAGGACCGTGCACCCTGGACCTCCACGCCGGCCACCGGGGCCACCGATCCCACCGCCATCTCCTGCCCCTCCACCTCGTGGTGCGCCGTGGTGAACGGGAACGGGGTGTCGGTGCGGACCGACGGGGGGCCGTGGTCGGCCGAACAGACCATCGACTCCGAGGGGGAGCTCGACTCCATCTCGTGCCCCTCCGCTTCCTTCTGCGTGGCCGCCGACCAGGCCGGTGGCGTGGTGACCTGGAACGGCTCGGGTTGGTCCGCACCGGTCCGGGTCATTCCGGAAGCCACCGAGTACCCGGGGATCGCCACCACCGTGTCGTGCCCGGATTCCGGCTTTTGCCTGGTCCTCAACAGCGACGGCGACTATGCCACCTACGCCGGCATGTGACCTTCAGGAGCCGAGCGCCGCGGACATCTCGGCCAGGGCCGTGACCGTCCGCCAGTTGCGGGTGGTGGCGCTCACCCCCAGCAGGCGCTCGAGGTAGGTGTTGTTGACCTTGGTATCGGCGTAGCTGCCCGGACAGAGCAGGAAGACCTCAGTGCCGATGAGTTCGAACCGGTCGTCCCCCGAACGTCCGGCGGTCCCCTCCAGTTCCTTCAGGCGGGCCGAAGCGGGCCGACCGCCCAAGAATGTGGCGTGCAGGGTCTTGGGGTCGACGCCATCACCGGCGAAGGGGTTCGTCTCGAGCACCCGTCGGAGTTGGGCCGCAGTCCTCACCACCACCGGCACGGTGAGGCCCAGATCCTCGGCAAGCCGGCTCTCGATGGCCCGACCGGCGGCCCGTGCCGTGCCCGGACCGGTGAAGACCGCGTTGCCGCTCTGCAGATAGGTGGTCACGTCGGCGAAGCCCAGCGAGGACACCAGCTGGCGCAGATCGGCCATGGCCAGGCGGTTGCGACCACCGACGTTGACGCTGCGGATCATGGCGACAAAGGTGCCCATGCCCATCCCCTCCCTGCTCTTCGAAGGTCCGACGTCGTCCGGTCGGCCGGCTCTTCCGGCTCACCCGGGCCGGGACCCGGTCCCGTAGGCCCAGGTCGGCGGCGGACCGGTTCGAACCGGTCCGGTCGGGCCCGGTCGGCCCTAGTCGACCGTCCAAGAAGAGCCCGAGCGCAGCAGGGCCTCCAGGTCGCCGGCACCGCGTCGAGCCACCGTCTCGTCGATCTGGCGGGACATCTCCGATCCGTAGTCCGGTCGGTCCACGTCGCGGAACACCCCGATGGGCGTGGGCTCGTAGGGACCCCTCGACAGCCGACTCAGCTGGAAGGCCAACCCGGGGTTGTCGCGACTCTCGTCGTGGACCAGCAGCGCCTCCTCGCCCACCTCGGCCACCTCGACCACTTCCAAGGTGCCGTCCGGGCGGAGCACCACCCCGTGCTGGCCCTCGGACCCGAACCGGATGGGCTCGCCCTGGACCAGGGGGATCAGCATGTCGGACCGGTGTTCCTTGCCGGTGATCTGTTCGAACGCCCCGTCGTTGAAGACGTTGCAGTTCTGATAGATCTCCACGAACGAGGCACCCCGGTGCTCGTGGGCCCGGCGGAACACCTCCATCATGTGCTTGCGGTCCATGTCGTGGGTCCGGGCCACGAAGCCGGCCTCGGCCCCCAGGGCCAGGCTCAGCGGGTTGAAGGGCTGCTCCAGTGAGCCGAACGGGGTGGACTTGGTGACCTTGGCCACCTCCGACGTCGGGGAGTACTGGCCCTTGGTCAGCCCGTAGATCTGGTTGTTGAACAACAAGATGGTGATGTTCACGTTGCGACGCAAGGCGTGGATGAGGTGGTTGCCCCCGATGGAGAGGGAGTCGCCGTCACCGGTCACCACCCACACGTCGAGGTCCGGACGGGTGGACGCCAGTCCGGTGGCGATAGCCGGGGCGCGACCGTGGATGGAGTGCATCCCGTAGGTGTTCATGTAGTACGGGAACCGGGCGGCACAGCCGATCCCGGACAGGAACACCGTGCTCTCCCGACGCACGCCGAGGTCGGGCATGAGCATCTGCACCGCAGCCAGGATCGAGTAGTCGCCACACCCGGGGCACCACCGGACCTCCTGGTCGGAGGACCAGTCCTTGCGGGTGGTCAGCGGCACCGGCACGGCGCCTTCTGGGGCCTGGGCCAAGTCGGTCATCGTCCTGCTCCTGTTCCGGCCGCTTGGGCCCCGTTGGTCGAAGCGCCTCCGTGACCGTTGGACTTCGGTTCGGACAGCGCTTCGGCGGTGGCCACGCCGAAGGGGTCGTGACCCGACCCGTCGATCTGCTGGAGGATGGCCGCCTCCATGGAGGCCGCCCGGAACGGGATCCCCTGGACCTGGGTGAAGGCGATGGCATCGACCAGGTACTCGGCCCGCAGCAGCCGGCTCAGCTGGCCCAGGTTGACCTCGGGCACCAGCACCTTCTTATAGCGACTGAGGACATCCCCGAGGTCGGCCGGGAACGGATTGAGGTGGACCAGGTGGGCCTGGGCCACCTTGTGGCCACGGGCCCGGACCCGCTGGACCCCGGCGGCGATGGCCCCGTAGGTCGAGCCCCACCCGATGACCAGAACCTCGGCCCCCTCGTCGTGGTCGACGTCGGTGGGCGGGATGTCGTTGGCGATGCCGGCGATCTTGGCCGCCCGAAGTCGGGTCATCCGCTCGTGGTTGGGCCCGTCGTAGGCCACGTTTCCCGAACCGTCCGACTTCTCGAGGCCACCGATGCGGTGCTCCAGACCGGGAACCCCGGGAGGCGCCCACGGGCGGGCCAGGGTGTCCTCGTCCCGGATGTAGGGCCAGAACACCTCGTTCCCGTCCTCGTCGGTGTGGTTGGTGGCGGTGGCGAAGTCCGGATCGATCTGGGGCAGGTCGTCGAGGACCGGCAGGCGCCAGGGCTCGGTTCCGTTGGCCAGGTACCCGTCGGACAGCAGGATCACCGGCGTGCGGTACTTGACGGCGATACGCACCGCCTCCATGGTGGCGGCAAAGCAGTGGGACGGGGTCTTGGCGGCCACGATGGGCAAGGGGGCCTCGCCGTGACGGCCGTACATGGCGTGGAGCAGGTCGGCCTGCTCGGTCTTGGTCGGGAGACCGGTGGAGGGACCGCCCCGTTGGATGTCGATGATCAGGAGGGGCAACTCCAGGCTGATGGCCAGGCCCATGGTCTCCGACTTGAGGTCGATGCCCGGGCCCGAGGTGGTGGTGACGCCCAGGGCGCCCCCGAAGGCGGCCCCGAGCGCTGCGCCGATGCCCGAGATCTCGTCCTCGGCCTGGAAGGTCCGCACGCCGAACTGCTTGTGCTTGGACAGCTCATGGAGGATGTCCGATGCCGGGGTGATCGGGTAGGTGCCGAGGAACAGGGGCAGCCCGCTGCGGACCGCCGCGGCGATGAGGCCCCAGGCGGTGGCGGTGTTGCCGGTGATGTTGACGTACTCGCCCGGATCCAGCTTGGCCGGCTTCACCTCATAGGACGACTCGAACAGCTCGGCGGTCTCGCCGAAGTGGAACCCGGCCTTGAAGGCCCGGAGGTTGGCTTCCATCACCAGCGGCTTTCCGGCGTACTTCTCGGTGATCCAGCCGATGGTGGCCTCGATGGGCCGGGTGTAGAGCCAGCTGATCAGCCCCAGGGCGAAGAAGTTCTTGGACCGCTCGGCGTCGCGGGGCTTGACCCCGGCATCCTTGGACACCTCGGTGGTGATCGAGGTCATGGGAACCTCGTAGACCGTGTAGGCGGCCAGCGAGCCGTCGCCCAGGGGGCTGGCGGCGTAACCGGCCTTGGCCAGGTTGCGATCCTCGAAGGCGTCCACGTTGACGATGATGGTGGCGCCCTTGGGCAGGGAGTCCAGGTTGGCCTTGAGGGCGGCCGGGTTCATGGCCACCAGCACGTTGGGGGTATCGCCCGGCGTGGAGATGTTGTGGTCGGAGATGTGCACCTGGAAGGCCGAAACACCGGCCAGGGTGCCGGCCGGGGCCCGGATCTCGGCCGGAAAGTCCGGGAAGGTGGCCAGGTCGTTCCCCAGCAGAGCGGATGTGGTGGTGAAGCGGTCACCGGCCAGCTGCATGCCGTCACCGGAGTCTCCGGCGAACCGGATGACCACGCGGTCAAGCAGATGGGGGGACTTCGGGTCGGTCGTGGTGTCGGACACCATGCTCCTCTTCGTGCTGACGTACTGCTTCGTGCCTGCGTATGTGATCGTGCGTATGTGCTGGGTTCAGTCGCCGGACTCGTACTCGGCGCTGTCGACTAGTGGACGGTGCCTGCCCGGATGAAAACCCGGGACTCCCAGTTTGGTCCCAACAGGAGAGTCTACCGTCGGACCCGGACCGGTGGCGGAGCGCCCGGGCTTGTCGGCCGTCGGAGGGCCGCCCGGTGCCACCGGAACCCTGGAGGGACGGCCGGGCATGCACCGTGACCGGAGCCCATCGGGACGCTCTCCCCGGCCAGGTCCGATCGGGGTCAGATTCGGGATTCGGGCCACCCGGGCCCGGTGAGGCCGGGGTGGGTCGGCCTGGTCGGGTCAGGCCTGGTCGGGTCAGGCCACGGGGTCAGGCGATGGTGATGGACGAGTCGAGATAGACGTCCTGGATGGCGTGGATCAGGGCGGCGCCCTCGTCCGTGGGCCGCTGGAAGGCCTTCCGACCCACGATCAGCCCGGTGCCACCCGCCCGCTTGTTGATGACCGCGGTGCGGACCGCCTGGGCCAGGTCGTCAGAGCCCTTGGACTCCCCGCCGGAGTTGATGAGCGGGATTCTCCCCGCATAGCAGTTGACCACCTGCCAACGGGTCAGATCGATGGGATGGTCCGTGGTCAGTTGGCTGTAGACCAGCGGATCGGTCTTCCCGAACTTGAGGGCGTTGTACCCGCCGTTGTTCTCCGGCTGCTTCTGCTTGATGATGTCGGCCTCGATGGTCACGCCGAGGTGATTGGCCTGGCCGGTGAGGTCAGCCGAGAGGTGGTAGTCGGTGTCCCCCTGGCTGAAGGCGGGATTGCGCAGATAGCACCACAAGACCGTGAACATCCCCAGCCGGTGGGCCTCGGCGAAGGCCCGCGACACCTCCACAATCTGTCGGTCGGCATCCTCGGAGCCGTAGTAGATGGTCGCCCCCACGCCCACGGCACCGAGGTCGAAGGCCTGGGTGACACTGCCGAACATCACCTGGTTGTACGTGTTCGGGTAGTTGAGGAAGTCGTTGTGGTTCAGCTTCACGATGAAGGGGATCTTGTGCACGTACCGGCGGGACACGATGCCCGAGGCCGCCCAGGGTGGTGGCAATGGCATTGCAGTCGCCGGCGATGGCCAGATCGCACAGCTTGGCCGGATCGAAGTACGACGGGAACTTGGAGAAGCTGGCCGCGGCCGAATGCTCGATCCCCTGGTCGACGGGGAGGATCGACAGGTAGCCGGTGCCGGCCAGCCGGCCCGTGTTGTACACGGTGCCGAGGTTGCGCAGGACGGTGGCCGACCGGTCCGAGTCCACAAAGATGTTGTCGAGGTGGTTGGGGCCGGGAAGGTTGAGGAGCTCCGCCGGGAACGCCTTCGCCGTGTGGTTGAGCAGCGAGTCCGCCTCGTCGCCGAGTAGTTCTTCGGTGGTCATGGGCCAAGCCTAATGGGCGGCGCGCCTGGTGTTCGGTGCCCGCCTGGCCCGAGCCGTGGGACCGAGCGATTCGAGCCGGTCGGCCACGTCGTAGGCCTCGGGGTCGACGGCGGCGATGCGCCCGAACAGTTCGCGGGCCTTGGCCAGGTCGCCGGTGCGCTCCATCAGATCGCCGAGCACGTACCACTGCCGGAGATGGCGCTCGGCGGGATTCCGCACCAGGCGGCCGGCGCCGGCCTCCACCAACAGGGACACCGCCCCGGCCAGGTCGCCGCCGTCGGCCCGGGTGCCGGCCAGGACCAGCCGGCCTTCGGAGAGGACCTCGGGATCGGGGGAGCCCTGTCGCAGTTCTCCGTAGAGGGCCTCCACCCTCTTGGGGCGGCCGAGGGCCCGCTGGCAGTCCATGCGCACGGGGTGCTGGTCCACCGATCCGGTGAGGGCGGCGAAGGCCTCGAGGTTGGGCAGGGCCGCCTTCCAGTAGCCCTGGTGGTACTGGCTGAGGGCCAGCAGCTCGCGGGCCGATGGCGAGTTGGGGACGGCGTCGACCACGGTCTTCAGGATCCTGGAGGCGTCCCGGTACCGCTCCCGCTGGAAGGCGCCGATCCCCGCGGCCATCCGCTCGCTGATCCGGGTGCGGAGCTGGTTCCAGTCCGGGCCGGCCGCCGAGGCCAGCTCATTGGCGATGTCCGGAGGGAGCTCAGCCGGGGCCTGAACGGTCCGGTGGGCCGGCGGTCGCAACTTCTCCCCGGCCGACGGGGACCGGTGGCGATCGTCGGTCCGCACCCACCGCTCGGGCACGAACTCGTCCGAGCGGGTGCGGGAACGCCGCCGCTGGTCGGGTGAGTCGGGATCGGGCTTGTGATCCTCGGGACCCCCGCGGACCGTGCTGGCGCCTCGGCGGGCCACGCTCCCCCATCCCTTGCGCGCCACCGATGCCCCTCCCGAGCGCGACCCGGGCGCCGACTGGTCGCGGTAGGGACCGTCGCGGCGGGGCGGACGCCCCGACGTCCCGGCTCGACCGGACGGCCCGGCCCCGACGGCCCCGGATCGCCCGCTGCCGCTCGGGCGGGGCCCGCTCCCCGGTGTCCTGTCCCGGTCACGTCGGTCGTCACGATCGCTCTGACCCGGACGGGGGCCGGCCGGTCCGGCTGCCCTGGCCCGTTCGTGGCCCGCCCGTCCTTGCCCCGCTGCCGCTGGGCCTGCCGGTACCGGTACCTGCGCCGGGCCCAGCCCGCACGACCCTGGTACTGGCGACGCTCGCCGGATCGCTCGGGACGGCCCGGATCCGAACCCCCGGTCGCACCGCCGATCCGGGACGAACGTCCGGTCGAGCCCCGTCCGGAGCCTGATGAGGGCGAGCCCGATGACGAACCCCGCCCGGAGGCACCACGTCCTGAAGCACCCCGTCCCGACGAGCCCGATGAGCCGCGCTCCGGTGAGCCCGAAGCGCCGGTCCCGTTGCGACCCGGCCGCGGGTTTACCGGGCCTCCGCTGCGGCGGCCGCCGGTCGCCGCCGGAACTTCGCGGGCGCGGAGAACCAGGAGGGTTCGACGTTGGCATGGGGCCAAGTCTACCGGCCGCCCCGCCCGACTCCCGGCTTCGGCCCGTCGGACCGCCTGGTCCGGCGCCGCCCGGGTCATCCGCTGGGGCCCGCCGGTACGGGCCGGGGGTCGCGTCACCTACCCTTGGGCCTTGACCGTGCCACCCCCTTCCCACCCACCCGCCGACCGTCGGGCCTCCCGCCGGCCTGGACGGTTCCCACCGGACGTGGATGCCAGCCGCGAATCGGTCACGGGGTCCGCCGGGTCGGCCGTCATCACCGCTCTCGTGGTCGCTGTGGTGGCCGTGCTGGCCTGCGCCTGCGGTTCTTCGGTAGCGGCGAAAGGGGTGGCCTCCGGAACCGCTCGAGCCGAGACCGTGGCCCGCCCCGGAGCGGCCTCCACCCTGGCCGAGAACGCCGCCGCCTCAGCCGCCACCACCACCTACCGAGGGGTTCTGGACCGGGATGCCTCGGACTTCGTGACCGACGTCGATCTGCTCCAAACCGCGGTGGATCGGGGCTCGGTGGCCCAGGCCCGCAGCTGTGAACTGGCCGGCCAAGCCGACTACGACCAGTTCCGGACGCTGGAAAGTGGGAACGGGACCACTGCGGCCACCCTTGACGAGTTGGCCACCGACGTCGGTGCCGACCAATCCTTCGGCGGCCTCCATGCCGTGGAACGTGACCTGTGGTCCCCCGGGGGCACCACCGCCGAGGCCGCGTCGGACATCTCCGGTCTGGTGGCCCAGGCGCCGGTCGCCGAGTACCTGTTGGCCAAGGACGTCCTCTCGCCCGAGGCCATCGGTAACACCGGAGTGGACGAGTTGGGCTGGGTGGTCGACATGTCCATTCCCGGTCGGGAGGAGCTGTACTCCCACCTCGACGACGTCGACACCATGGCCACCGTCGCCGCGGCCGACGAGGCCTTCGTGGCCATCGAACCGCTGGGCCGCCTGGTGGCCCCGGCGGTGACCGCCGGCGTGGGCGCGTCGTTCGCCCGGTTGCTGGCCGGCGTCCACCGCATCGGCCCCCCCGACCAGGTGGTGGACGGTGATGTCTCCCCCGGCCACCCGCCTGGCCCTGTCCCAGCAGGCCGATGCCACCGCGGCAGGATTGGCTCAGCTGGCGGCCCTGCTGGCCCCGTTCGGAACCTCGGGACCCCCGTCGTCATGACGGGAAAGATGTCCAGGCGCCGACTGCTCGGCGCTACGGGCCTGGCCTCGGCGGCGGTGCTGGCCGGGTCGGGATCGGTTCTGGCCGGAGCCGACACGCCCCCACAGGACGGTGGAGACGGCGTCATCGCCTTCCGTGGTGCCCACCAGGCCGGCATCACCACTCCCGAACAGCAGCACCTGGTCTTCGCCACCTACGACGTCACGGCCGGTGGCACGGCGGGCCTGGCTGCCCTGCTGGACGGATGGACCACCGCCTCCAGCCGCATGACGGCCGGGCGGGAGGTCCAGGGCCCGGCCGGCCCGTTCACTCCCCCACCCGACACCGGTGAAGCCCTAGACCTGCCCGCTTCCCAGCTCACCCTGACCTTCGGGTTCGGCCCCAGCCTGTTCGACGACCGGTTCGGGCTGGCCGGACGGCGCCCTACTGCTCTGGTCGACCTGCCCGCCTTCCCCAACGACGCCCTCGAACCCGCCCTGACCGGTGGGGACCTGTGCGTGCAAGCGTGCGCCAACGACGCCCAGGTGGCCTTCCACGCCGTCCATGACCTGACCCGCCTGGCCCTGGGGTCGGCGACCATCCGCTACCTGCAGGTGGGGTTCGGCCGGACGGCCTCACCGGGTGTCGGACAGCAGACCCCCCGCAACCTGCTCGGGTTCCACGACGGCACCGCCAACCTCGACCCCGCCGACCAGGACGCCATGCGTCAGTACGTCTGGGTCGATGACCAGCACCGACCAGCCCTGGATGGCCGGGGGCACCTACATGGTGGTGCGCCGCATTCGCATCCATCTCGAGGAGTGGGACCGCAGCACGCTCACCAGCCAGGAGCAGACCATCGGCCGGGTCAAGTCCAGCGGGGCCCCTCTCGGCGGCACGAGCCCCTCCGACCCGGTCAACCTCAATGCCCTGGGCGCATACGGAGAGCTGGTCATTCCGAACAACGCCCACATCCGGGTGGCTTCGCCGGCCCTCAACAACGGGCAGGCCATCCTCCGTCGTGGCTACAGCTTCGCCGACGGGGTCGACCCCCAGTCCGGCGAGCTCGATGCCGGCCTCTTCTTCATCTGCTTCCAGAAGGACCCGCGCCAGCAGTTCATTCCCATTCAGACCCGGCTGGCCGGAAACGACGCCCTGGCCGAGTACCTGCTCCACACCGGTAGCGGCGTGTTCGCCTGCCCCCCGGGTGCTACCGGCGAACGGCCGCTCGGAGACGCACTGGTCTGATCGAGCCCACACCGTTCCGATCAGGCGAACACCACGGTGCGGTGACCGTTGATCAGGACCCGGTCCTCGAGGTGCCAACGCAGGCCGCGGGCCAGCACCGACCGTTCGATGTCCCGACCGATGCGCAGGAGGTCCTCCACGGTGTCGGCATGATCGATCCGCCCGATGTCCTGCTCGATGATGGGCCCGGCGTCGAGCTCGGCCGTCACGTAGTGACAGGTGGCGCCGATCAGCTTCACGCCCCGCTCGAAGGCCTGGTGGTAGGGGCGGGCTCCGGCGAACGAGGGCAGGAAGCTGTGATGGATGTTGATGATGCGGCCGGGGTACCGCTCACAAACCTCAGGGGGGAGGATCTGCATGTAGCGGGCCAGGACCATGGTGTCGGCCCGGGCGGCATCGAACAGGGAGACGATCTCGTCGAAGTGCTCGGCTTTGTGTCCCTTGACCACCGGCACGTGGGAGAAGGGGATGTCGTGCCACTCCACCAGTGACCGGAGATCGGCGTGATTGGAGATCACCGCGGCGATGTCGCATCGAAGGTTGCCGGTGCGCCACCGGTACAGCAGGTCAGCCAGGCAGTGGTCCTCCCGGCTGACCAGCACCACCACCCGTTTCACGTCATCGGTATCGCTGAGATGCCAGTCGAGGCCGAACTCGTCGGCCACCTCGACGAACCGTCCGCCGAACTCGTCGGGCCCGAAGGGCAGGCTGTCGGCCAGGATCTCGATGCGCTGGAAGAACTGGCCGGTAATGAGATCGCCGTGCTGGGCCGCTTCCACCACCCAGCCGCCATGGGAGGCGATGAAGCCGGTCACCGCGGCCACGATGCCCGTCCGATCGGGACAGGTGACGGTGAGGATCAGTCGTCGCACCCCACCATCATGGTCGTCGGAGGTGACCACCGGGTGAGATGAGTGGGCGTGACCATGGGGAGGCGCTACGAACAGGGATGCCGGACGCCGGTGAGGTCCAGGTCGAACAGGGCCCCGTTGAATCCCCGGTATCCGTCGGCGGCGCAGAACTGGGTCGTGGTCAGGTCGTATTCGGCGTTGAAGACCGCCTTGTGGTGGAGGTAGGACGACAGGGCCCCACACGTCCGGTACTGGTTGCACTGCTCGGTCAGGACCGCATCGGCCAGCGGGTACATCACGGTGGCGTAGTCGTCGCCGGTGTCGTCGGGATTCTTGATCCACCAACCCAGCCCGAGCCCGTGCATGTAATGGCCCAAGGTGGTCATGTAGGACACCTGGTCGGCCTTGGTCAGGCCGAATCCGCTGCTGTCCGTGTACTCCTCGTCGATATCGGTCTCCACGGCATCGAAATGCTTGGCCGCGCACTGACGGTCGATCATGGACTCGATGATCGACACCGTCTTGGGCGAGGTGATGTTGAGGTAGTACTCGGGATAGCCCGGCACCTTGTTGCCGAACTCGCCGGCCGCCTGGAGCTGGCGGTAGTACGTGGTGGTGACACCCTCGGAGGCCGCCGAGTAGTAGTTGCCGGCCGCTCCCACCTCCACGTAGCAGACCACGTGCTTGTGGAGCCGGTGCAGGGCGGTCACGGTCGACGCCGGGTTGTTGATGCCGTCGATGTCGTAGATGACCGGATCGGGAGCTGGCTTTCCATCGGGCAGCGTGTCGTCGGTGCCCATGTCACTGGCACTCGACAGCCTCAGCGGATGGTCGAGCTCCCACTGCCAGGGCTGGTTGCCCAGGGGTGGCACCCACCACGAGGTCGCCCTGGGTTGGGAGGCGGCTGCCACCCGAGCACCGCCACCGGTCACCAATCCCGCCCCGGCAAGCAACAGAGCCAGGATCAGGAGAGTCAGGCCACTGTGGATGACCCGTCGGGTGGCCTCCGATCGGCGGTACCTGTTCACGACCTACCACCCCCTCTGGAGAAAAACCTTACCCAGGCCAACGGAGCCCAGGCGCGACAATGCCCCTCGCGGTGTACACGGGGGCGTTGTCTGGAGGAATCCCGGCGGCGTCCTACTCTGCCAGGGGGGGTACCCCCAAGTGCCATCGGCGCCGGCGGGCTTAACTGCCGTGTTCCGAGTGGGAACGGGTGTCTCCGGCGCCATACCCACCGGAAAGCCGTGCGCACTCCGGGGCTCGAGGAGCATCTCCCACCTTGGGGGGACATCCGAGGCCGGCGCGACACGAGCGTTACCGGTCGTCCCGGAGCGTTCCCTAGCGAGCACGACCACGTTCCCAAGCCCCGGCCTATTAGTACCGGTCAACGGAATGCGTTACCGCACTTCGATCCATCTCATTACCTCTGGATGTTGCTCGAGGTGCGGTCCGCAGAAATCTGGCAAAAGAATCTTGACGCTCGCATTGTCAGAAGCAATACTCAACCGCAGAGAGTAGTTAGACCAATACATACAGTGGTCATAATCTCCGTCGGCGTCAATTGGCGGACCCAGTGCAATTTCGAACCGAGTCCTTCGCCCAGGGCGTAGGGGACTTCGGATCGGCGAGGCGAAAGACGACGGCCGGGACCCCAACGCTCCCGGCGCGACAGCGAGGGGCAGCAGATGGTCAATCCGATCCGAACCTTGATTCGGCGCAGGCACAAACGGAGAGGACTCCTTGTCTGGGAGGCCCGATCTCTCACCGATGGATCTCGCCCAGTGGAGCGATGAGTCGGTGACAACGTCTGAAGAGATCCAGCAAGCCGGGCACGATTCCCTTGGCCGAGGCCGAGGACTACTCGCTCTCCGTGGTGATGCCGGCCCACAATGAAGAGCGCACGATCGAACGGGCCGTCGGCGAGATCCTCGAGATGAAGCTCGGCCACCGCTTCGAGCTGATCGTGGTCGACGACGGCAGCTCCGATCGGACTCCAGACCTTCTTCAGAAGATCGACGATCCGCGTGTGCTTCTCCACCGTCACCAGACCAACCGGGGCAAGGGTGCCGCCGTGCTGAATGGTGCGGCCTCGGCCACGGGGAGCCACATGGTCGTCTTCGACGCCGACCATGAATACCGGGCCCGCGATCTGATCCAGATGTTCGAACCAATCGTCGAGGGTCGTGCCCAAGTCGTCTTCGGCACCCGGGTGTTCGGGATGAACACGTTATTTCCGTCGTTCAGCTATGCCCTCGGAAACCGGGCAACCACGTTTGCCGCCAATGTCCTGTTCGGCGCCTATCTCACGGATCTTCACACCTGCCTCAAGATGTTCCCGGTCCCACTCTTCCGGCAGTTGCAGTTGAAGCACGTTGGCTTCGGACTCGACTCGGAGATAACCGGTGAGCTCCTCCGGCGGGGATTTCGACCCTTTGAGGTGCCTGTCACCTATGTCGGTCGGTCCCACGCTCAGGGGAAGCAGATCACCTGGCGCGACGGGTTTGACTGCCTTGCGGTACTCGGCCGGGTGCGGATGCGTGGACGAATCCCACCGGAGCCGCCCACGGTGACCTCTCCTGTCGCCCGAGAGGACCTCGGACCCCGGTCCAACAACGCCACGGAACCATCGTCGGAGGGCTCGGTGACTGGGAAGCCCCGGCCTGACCCTGAGCGGCTCCATCATTCCACGCCGACCACGGGCCCTGAGAGAGGGCCGTCTGCCGGTGGCGGCGAACCCGACTGCTCCCGGTCCTGGCGGCACAAGCAAGCCTCGACGCTGACCACCTTCATCTAACTGACTCATGCCCAGAAGTGACGATCAGGCCAGTGGAGCCGTGATGCCGGTATGAACAGATCCGCACAACCAACAGCGCCGGACGTGTCGTTCGTCGTCATCGCCTACAACGAGGAGGCCAACATCGACTCCTGTCTTTCCTCAATCATCTCGCAGGTCGGTGGCGCATCGCTCGAAGTGGTGGTGGTCGACGACGGCTCCGATGATGCCACGGCTTCGCTGGTCGCCGAGGCGGCTGAGGTCGCCTCGGAGAGGGCCGACGTCGTGTTGATCGAGCATCAGGAGAACCTCGGCCGCGGCGCCGCCCGTCAGACCGGCATTGCCGCGGCCCGAGGTGCCTTGATCGCCATGGTCGACGCCGACATCGTGCTGCCCGAAGACTGGTTGGTCCGGAGTCAAGCTGCGATGGAGACCTACCAAGCCGACGCGGTCGGAGGCATCGCCGTGCCGGACGGCGACGTCACCTATGTCTGCAATCGATTCGCCCTCCGGCCCCGGTCAGTGCCCCCGACGATTCCGGTCTCGGGGAACAACGGGCTCTACAGGCGTCGGGTGTTCGATCTGGTCCGGATCGACCCCACGCTGAGCGAAGGGGAAGATGTCGCCCTCAACCGGGCGATGGAGGCATCCGGACTCCGGAGCCGCACCCTGGCCGAGCTGACGGTCGAGCATCGCGAATCCAAGGGCTTCCTCGCCTCGCTCCGCTGGTTGTACAGGAGCGGGATCGGTGCATCCCGCCAGTTGACCCGCTACCGGCAGGTCAGGATGCCTGACCTCGTCTTCGCCGGCCATCTGGGCACGCTCGTTTTCAGCGTGACGGCGGCGCGGCGCGGCGCCAATCGGCGGATTGCCTGGTCCGTTCCGTGTGCGTACCTCGTCCTCGCTTCCGGTGCCCACATGGCAAAGAAGTTCGAGGTCAAAGGCGAGGCCGGGAGCTTCGCATTGGCGACTGCGACCAACACGGTGCTCCTCGGCGCCTACATCGCCGGCCGGGTCATGGGCATACCGCTATCGAGAAGCGCACAGACAGGAGTCGACGCATGAGGAAGCGACGACGAGGGGTCACCTCCGAGGCATGCGACCTCCCATCGGCGAAACAGCTGCGGGTGGCGGTCGTCACTGACGGCATCTATCCCTATTTCAAGGGCGGCAAGGAGGTGCGCTTCCACCAATTGCTCCGGCGCCTCGCCGGACCGGAGGTCGAAATCGACGTCTACACGATGCACTGGTGGGACGGCCCTCGGGATCGCAACGAAGAGGGCGTCTCGCTCCATGCCATCTGCCGCAACTGGGACATGTATGCCGGCGAACGTCGGTCATTGGTCCAAGCGCTCATGTTCGCCCTTGCCTGCACCCGACTTCTCACGGTTGAAGCCGACGTCATCGATGCGGACCATATGCCCTACCTCCAGTTGATTCCGTTGAAGGTCATCTCTCGCCTGCGAGACATTCCCCTGATTGTCACGTGGCACGAGTGGTGGGGTGAGACGTACTGGCAGTCGTATCTCGGGCGCCCGGGCCGGCTGGCGGCGCGCGTCGAACGCTTCGTCGTCTCCCTGGCCGACTGCCTCATCGTCCCGACGGAACAGACAGCGGACACCATGACCGCCGCCGGCGTCGATCGGAGCGCCATTGCCGTCCTACCGTCGGGCATCGACACCGATGCCATCGCGCTGGTCGGGCCGGCCCAACGCCGATACGACATTGTCTTCGTCGGCCGATTGCTGCATCACAAAGGCGCAGCTCTGCTACTCGAGGCACTGAAGGAGCTCCGGGAGCGCATCGAAACGCAGGTGAGCTGCGCCATCGTCGGGGAAGGTCCCGAGAAGCCCCAGCTGGATCTGCTCGTGGATCAGCTCGGGCTGGGCACCGGCGTCGAATTCCTCGGCCGGCTGGAGTCCCAGGAGTCGGTGTTCGCCCTCATCAAGAGCGCCACGGTGTTCGCCTTGCCCACCACACGGGAAGGATTCGGAATCGCGGTCGCCGAGGCTCTGGCCTGCGGCACGCAGGTTGTCACGACCGACCACGACGCCAACCAGGCCCGGCATCTGATCAAGGACGGCGTCAGCGGTTTTCTCTGCGATCCCACCGTCGGCTCCCTGGCCGACGCCCTGGAGAAGGCGCTCTCGTGCCCACTGCCCACCGAGCAGGTACGAGCCCATGCACTATCCGGATGGCAGACGCTGGCTGATGATCTGGGGACCATCTACACATCGTTGGTGCCGGCGTGACCGGCGCGCCCGATCTGTCCGTGGTCGTCTGCAGCTACAACCGTGCCGACCGGCTCGGCGCCACCCTCCAGGCGCTCGAGCGCCAGACCATACGGGACCGTCTGGAGATCGTGATCGTCGATGATGCGTCCGATCCGGCCATCGACCGAAGTCAGGCGAGCCGGGGTGGAACCAAGCTGATACGCCATGCATCCAACCAGGGGCCCGCCACAGCGCGCAACACCGGTGCAGCCGCCAGTCTTGCCCCCGTCGTGGCCTTCACCGACGACGACTGCCGCCCGGGGCCGGAGTGGGCCAGTTCGCTCCTCTCCGCATACCATGACCCGAATGTCGTAGCCGCAGGCGGTCCGGTCGTCGGGTCGGGCCGGACCCGGTACCTCGAGCGCTATTTCGCCTACAAGCAACCGTTCGGGCCCCTGGAAGCAACTCTCGGACGCAGTTCATCGCTGATGTACCGGCTGTGGCTCTACGCACGCGAGAACATCGCACCGCGCGTGGCCACCGGGGAGCGTGACGCGTATCTCCTGGCCGGGGCGAACCTCTCGTTCCGGCGGGAGGTCTTCGAGGCCCTCGGTGGATTCGATGATGCCCTCCGCGCCGGAGAGGACGGCGACATCTGCTACCGACTGCACCTTCTGTTCCCCGATTCGTCCATTCGCCTGACGCCGGACGCCGTCGTCGAGCACGACTACGACATCCGACTTGGCGATGCCCTGCGGCGGGCCATGGGCTACGGCGAAGGAAACGCCCGCAATCACGCCAAGCACGTCGGCTGGGGGCCGACGATCTATCCCGCGCCGCTGGTGTGGGCCGTGGCCCTGTTGATCGGACCCAGGCGGCGGCACTGGTCGCTGCCGGCACTCGCCCTCCCGCTCCTCTTCTCACCCCGGTGGTTGATCCATGCCCTGCGCTCCCGATCAGCTGAACCGCTGGCGTACGCATACGTGCAGATTCTCCAAGAGGGCGCATCCAACGCAGGGTTCGCATCCGGATGGTGGCGAGCCCGCCATCAGATCTCCCAAGGAGGACACTCATGAAGATCTCCGTCATCGTTCTATCCAAGGACGAAGAGGGGGTGGCCGATACCCTCGGGGCGCTGGCGGCCCACGGGGACAGCGACGAGATCTGGGGCGCCCACGACATCGAGGTGATGGTCGTGGATGCGTCAGAGGGACGCTTGGCCCATATCGCCGCTGCCAATCCCTCCGTCAGGTGGATCGACTTCAGTGCACCCCCCGGAGTTCGCGTGTCGATTCCCCATCAGCGCAACGCCGGGGTCCATGAAGCACTCGGTGAGATCATCGTCTTCATCGACGCCGGGTGCATCCCGGTCGACGGCTGGCTGACTCGGCTCCTCGGCCCGATTCTTGCCGAAGAGGAGCAGGTCACGTGTGGCCCCATGTCGATAGGCGACAACGTCTACTCCCCCGAGCGGGGTTCGCCCGTGCCGCGCTACGTCGAGGAAGCACCCACGGCCAACTTGGCATTCAGGCGCGAGCTCTTCGAGGCCATCGGGGGATTCGACGAGAGCTTCGAATACGGGTCGGACGTCGACTTCACCTGGAGACTGGTGGCGGGTGGCGCCAAGATCCGCTTCGTAGGGGATGCCGTCGTCGATCACGATTGGGGCTCATTTCGCCGCCAGCTCAAGCGATCGAGACAGTACGGTCAGGCTCGCATCCGGCTCTACCGGAAGCATCGCCACCGACAGCGCTCCCTGCTCGCCAACGACCCGGTCCCCGTCCTCTATTCGCTGTACATTCTCGGGCTGCCGTTGGCGCTGCGCTACCGGAGCTATCTCCTCCTTGTCGCGGTGCCCCTGTGGCGGGCGAGGAAGCGGCCCTATCCGGTCCGCGTGGTCGCCTGCCACTTCGCTGAGGGTGTCGGCAGCTTGAAGGAGCTCACTGCCATTGCCCGCGGAGTGGGCAGGTGAAGGTGGCGGCCCTCCCCAAAGACGCCAATCCGTATCAAGAGCTGCTCCACGCCGAGTTGCGCACCCAAGGCGTCGAGACGTCCTATCTCGACGGTCCCACCAGCTCCCAGAGTGTCAATCTCCTGGTCCGGCCGGCGCAATTGGTGTGGCGGCGGCTCCGGGGGACCCAGGTGCTGCACGTCCACTGGGTCTACGACTTCGTGCCGGCGTGGGCGCGGTCGAGCGTGTGGGCGAGGCGCTCGGCACAGGCCTGGTTCAACACCTGCCTGTGGGTGGCCCGCCGGTCGGGCCTCCGGGTTGTGTGGACTGCCCACAACGTCCTTCCCCACGAACCGATCTTTGCCGACGACCTGGAAGCTCGAAAGAGTCTTGCCCGGGCGGCATCGGTCGTGCTCGTGCACTCCCCGGCCACGGCCGAGACCGTTCGGGAGCTCGGCGCCGCTCGCGTCGCCGTGGCGCCCCAGGGATCGTACGCCCACCGCTATCACGAACTGCCGGGCCGTGAGGAGGCGAGGGCTCGACTGGGACTGCCGGTTGACGCACTGGTCATCGGCCACCTCGGCGCCCTGCGGCCGTACAAGGGGACCCATCGCCTGCTGGCACAGGTCGACGCACGGCCGGGTGGCCCGTGGTACCTGATTGCCGGAGCCTGTTCCGATCCCGTCTATCGATCGCAACTGGAGGAGCTCGCCGAGGCGTCGGGCCCGCAGGTGCGCCTGTCCGTCGGATGGATACCCGAAACCGACTTGGGCTACTACCTGGCCGCGGCGGACCTGGCCGTGTTCCCCTTCACGGCCGTGGACAACAGTGGCTCCGTCCTCCTGGCTCTCGGAGCGGGCCTTCCGGTGGTGGTGCCCGACATCCCCGAGTTCGCCTCCCTGCCCCACGGAGCTACGGTCCGATTCGCCAACACCGATGCCGGTCTGGCCGAAGCGCTCGATCACGTCGTGCACCTGGGCCGGCACAGGCTCGAAGCGATGGCCGACTGCGCCGCCCGGTTCGCCGGGGAACAGTCGTGGCCCCTCATCGCATCGACGACGCGCGGCGGCATACCAGGCCGCCATCGACGGCGTGAGGGTGCCGTCGACCTTGACCCCCGCCGTTGAGGCGGTGCCGTGATTGTCGAGACCATGGACAAGCCGGTGTCGACACCGGCACTGCCACATAGGTGGGTGGCCCTGCTCATGGCGCTGGCCGTTCTGGTAGGGGGCGCCAGCTTGATCCAGGCCGGCGGCACCGTCCTGCGAGGACTCGGGGTCCTCGCCGTCCCCCAGCGGTATGTCGCCCTGTCCCTGCCGGACCCCGCGGGTCTCCCGGCGCAGGCGGCACCCGGCACGCCGGTCACCTTCGACTTCGCCATCTCCAATGCCACCACTGCCATCATCCACCAGCAGTGGGTCGTCGACGTCTCGGGACCGGGGCTGGCCATCGCGGAGATGGCCCACGGCACGGCCACGGTGAATCCGGGGATGATCGTGACCACCCAGGTCAGTGCGCAGATGCCCGCCACCCGCTCAGAGGTCACCATGAGCGTCAGGGCCCTCGGGCGACCGCTGGCACCGTTGGAGTTCCACGTCGAGCCTGCTCCCGGTGGAGGCGCCCCGTGAGTGCACCCTCGGGCACGTTGCCAGAGGTGATCGAACTACCGCCCGTCGAGGTCCTGGCGGACCAGGTCGGTGACCTGTTTGAGCGTCTCTCCCCTGTCCCGCCGCCCCCCTTCTCGAAGATGGGGACGACAACGGCACTGCTGGTTGGGCTCGATCTGGCCATGGCGACCGAGTCAACTCTTGTTGGCCAGCAGGCTTTGCGCCCTGGTGCTGGTGGTCCTCCTGCCCGGTGCCACAATTCTGGGAGCGCTGCCGGGTCACCCTCGACAGCCGGGCCTCCCAATTCTTCCTCGTCGTCGGCGCCGGCCTCGCCACTCTCATGGGATGGGCGTTGCTGGCCAGCGCGCTTCTCCCCCACCTCGGGGTCCCACGGCCCCTGGAGACGTTGCCTCTGGCTGTCGCCATCAATGTCATCGTTCTCGTCGCAGTAGCAGCCTGCCCCACCACCAGCGATCCGGTGCTGGATCTGGTCCCCGACCGCTGGCCCCGTTCCTCGGGCCTTCTCGTAGCTGGATGCATCATCCTCCCGCTGGCGGGCGTGGCCGGTATCGAACGCCTGAACGACGGGCGCGGCGGAACGATGGTGGTCGCGGTCGTCGTCCTCACCCTGGCACTGCTGGCGGTGACCATAGGGAAGGCCGGGAAGTGGTCAGACAGGCGGATCCAGCTGATGCTCTTCTCCGCCGGACTCACGCTGATCTACCTGTACACCTACCGCGGGCAATTATCTCTTCGGCTCGGACATCCAGCGCGAGTTCCAGCGCTTCGCCAGCTGTCGCCAATGCCGGCCGGTGGACTCCACCGACGAACGGCGACCCCTACGGCGCCATGCTCAGCATCACGGCACTGCCCACTGTTCTGGTCAAGACGAGCGGCCTGTCAGGCCTCTCCGTGTTCAAGGGCTTCTATCCCCTCCTCCTCGCCGCCATCCCGGCATTGACCTACGGCTTCGCCCGGCGCTGGGTTCCTGCCCGACCAGCGGTGATTGCCTCCGTCTATTTGATCGTGTTGAGCCAATTCGCCGAGCAATTGAGCGCCATAGCCCGCCAGGAAGTCGCCCTCTTCTACTTTGTGCTCCTCTTCGTGGTGCTGTTCGACGCAGGGATCCGGGCCCGAAAACGCACACTGGTGGCCGTCGCCGTCTTGGGGGCGATGGTCGTCTCCCACTACACGACGTCCTACATCACGGTCGTCGTGCTGGCCGTCACCTGGTTGACATTGGGCATCGTGCGCCTCATCAAGCGCCTCCTCGGCCGAGACCGGTCGGCTCGGCCCGTCATCAACCTGCCACTCGTCGTGAGCGGCGTTGCCATGATCCTGCTCTGGGATGTGGGAATCACCGCGTCCACCGGCAACGCGTCCACGTTCATCACGGCCTTTGCCCAACAGGGTCCCGACCTACTCCCCAGTTTCGGTGGGTCGCTCCTCCACCGCTGGCTCGACGGAAACGTCTCGCAATCAGTCAGCCCGTCCAGCTTCTACCGCCTGGCCGGCCACGCCAGCCTCACCTCACAGCCATGGTTGAACCACTACCCGGCGGCGCTCACCGCCCGATATCCGGCAGCCGCAGCTCCTCTGGCGCCTCGGGATGGGCTGGGCCATGGCGCCGTGTTGAACGGGCTCACGGAGGCCAGCACAGCGATGGCGGAGCTGTTCTTGCTCATCGTCGTGGTGGGTGCGGCCGTGGCCCTGGTGCGCCGCCGCCGCTCGCCGGTTCCGTTCGCGGTCTTCTACAGCCGGACCCGTGCTCAGATTCAGGCCAGCATGCGTCGCTTCACCTCCGGAGTGCCACTCGAGATCGCCGTGCTCGAGCTGGCCGTCCTGGGATTTCTGGCCCTCATCCGGGTCAGCGGAACGCTGGCCGTCTTCTACAACCAGTCCCGGGCACAGATCCAGGCGGACATCATCCTCGGTGTCGGCTTCGCCGTGGCCATGAAATGGCTCATCAGCCGGTTCGGTGCCCTGGCCACCCTGGGCGCCGCAGCCGGACTGCTGCTCGTCGGCGTCTACTCGACCGGGCTGGCGGGCCAGCTTGGCAATGGCGGCAGCGTGCTCTTCGACAATTCCGGTCCTGGCTACAACGCCTTCTACATGTCCGATCAGGAGATTGCTGCGTCGAGGTGGCTGGTGACGGCGGCGGGACCAAAGCCGCTCATCTGGACCGACGAGTACGGGCAGCTCCGCATCTGGGCGGGCACCTCCTATACCGGAGGCCCTCTCACCGACCTCACGCCGGCCACGATCGACCAGGGCGCCTGGGTGTTCGCCACCGGTTACAACATCGCCGGGTGGACCTACGGCTCGGTGGACAACAAGACGTCGATATACCGCTTCCCGACCAAGTTCTTGGAGAACAACAAGAACCTCGTCTACTCGAGTCCGGGAGCGAGGGTGTACCGATGACACGGAGTCGGATGGGCACGACCTACTGGACCTTGATCACCATGGGCTTGTTGTGCGTCCTCCTCGGGACCGGCGTCTGGCTGGTGCTGAAGCCCGACACACAATTCCTGAGCGGCAACTCCAAGTCCAACTGCGTCTATCCGGACAACAGCCGGGCCGCGCTGGCCACCTTGGAAACGGCCACCGGGACCACGTTCAACTGCGTCCTCCTCTACAACGACGCCGCCACCACCTGGGCCGGTTGGACCAACGTGTGGTGGGCGAATCCTCCGAGCTCGAACACGGACTGGCTGGGGTGGAAGCGGGCCGTGCCCGGGCGGCGCATCATCATCACCCAGTCCATGGTGCCCAAGGACGCCCCGTCCAACTGGCGGGTGCTCGGTGCGGCCGGCGACTACAACCTCTACGCCACCCAGTTGGCGACCAACCTGGTCCACGAGGGCCTGGGTGACTCGGTCATCCGGCTGGGTGCCGAGGCCAATGCCAATGTCGATCCGTCCAACGACCTCGGCACCGACCCGTCCCAGTACAAGGACTGGGCCCGGTACTGGGCCAATATCGCCCGGTCGATGAGTTCGGTCGCCGGTGCCGACTTCCTCTTCGACTGGACGGTCAACCAGCACGTCCAGCCCATCCCCCTCGACGAGTGGTACCCGGGCGACAGCGCCGTCAACATCGTCGGCATTGACGCCTACGACTCGGGGATCGGCCCGTCCGGTCTCACACCGGCCCAGCGCTGGCAGAAACTCAGCAACGAGTCCGACGGCCTGAATGCGGTGGCCGCCTTCGCCCAGCGACACCACAAGCCGCTGAGCATCCCCGAGTGGGGCCTGGCGCCCCGGTCCCAAGGTGGCGCCGGTGACGATCCCACCTACGTCGCCGGGCTGGCCTCGATCATCAGGGACCACGACGTCATCTACAACTCCATCTTCTACAACCCCCAGGTCTCGGCGGTCATCCCGCTCACCGACGCTCCGCGGTCCCTCGCCACCTACCGCCAGGACATGGTGACGCTTCGTGGAGGCACACCATGAGCGCATTCGTCGCAACAATCATCGTCACCCACAACTGTGCGGACACCATGGCGGCGTGCCTCCAATCGCTCGAGGCCTCCACCGTCCGGTCACCGGTGTTCGTGATCGACAATGCATCATCTGACGGCACGGCGGACCTCGTACGCTCGATAGCGCCTCACGTCACGCTGTTGGAACCGCGTGACAACCTCGGCTTCGCCGGGGGGTGCAACCTCGGTATCCGCGCGGCACAGGCGGTCGATCCGGACTATCTCTTCTTCCTGAATCCGGATGCCGCCGTCGACTCCCGCTGCATCGAAGCATTGCTCGGGGCGATGGATTCGGACCCGGAGCTGGCCGTCGTCAGCCCGACGATCTTCAGTGGGTCGTCGGGAGACATCTGGTACGCCGGAGCCGATCTGGACCTCGCACAGGGCCACTTCCACCACCTGACCACGACCGGGCCCGACGTGGGGCGGCGCGGGGTCACCCGGACAGGTCGACCGACCGGCTGCGCCATGCTCGTGCGCCGGACGGTCGTGGACGAGGTGGGGTGCATGGATCCCTCCTACTTCTTGTACTGGGAGGAGACCGAGTGGACCCTGCGATTCAAAGAGGCAGGTCACCTCGTCGGATTCGTCCCCGAGGCGACCGCCACACACTTCGTCAGCTCGGCAACCGGAGGGTCGGGCTCGAAGCTCTACGAGTACTACTTCCTCCGCAACCGACTCCGGCTCTTGAAGCAAAAGACCAGTCGGACCCGCTTCGATCTCACATGGAACAGCCTGTTGGACTCGGCATGGAGAATCGAGCGGTCACTCCGAAACAAAGGGGGTCGAGCCGCGCTGGGCACGTCTCGTGCGTTGGCTCTGGCCTACGTCGACTTCTGGCACGGAAGGTCTGGTCGCAGTGAGCGACTCTGACCACCGTACCGAGGCGGAATCCCGAGGAATGCTCACGGCCATACGCGCACGGATGAGTGCGAACGAGCCCCGGGGAACGCCCGGCGCGACCACTGAACGGCCGTCATCCGGCCTCAACGAACCGGTCCCGCCCGCCCAGTACCGTCGACGGGTCCTGATCTCGACCACATCGGTGCTCTCGAGCAACCTCCTGGTGGCGCTTCTCGGGACGATCTCCCTGAGGCTCATGACGACCAGGCTCGGGCCGTCCCAGTACGGGGATTTCGTGGCCTCGCTGTCATTCGTGGCCTCGGCCATGCTCATCGCCGACCTCGGAGTCAACGCCATCACCGGACGCGAGATCGCCAGGAGCCCGCACGACGCCGCGTCGATCCTCGGTCACAACCTCGGGCTCCGGCTCACTCTCAGCGTCGTATTCATTCCCATCGTCTCGTTCCTCGGCTTTCTTGCCTATCAGGGTTCGAACGCAACCCTCCGGTACTGCGTCGTCATCGCCGCCTGCGCCGTCCCGTTCGACGCCCTTCGAAGCGTCTGCCTCGGCTACTTCGTCGCAGGTGTCCGGAACCACATCGCCGCCGTCATCAGCCTGGTGCAGCAGGTGATCTTCGTAGGGTTGATCATCGTTGCGCTCTGGATCGGCTGGGGCGTCATTGCCTGTGTCTACGGCTACCTCGTCTCCACGGCCGTAACCGGCATCACCACCTTCGTTGTCACCCGGCGCAATGTTCGGTTCGGGCCGCGCTTCAATTTGAGGCGTTGGCGAACGATCGTGGCGCAGTCCTTGAGCATCGGCGTCATTCAGATCATCAACCTTCTCTACCTCAAGGCCGACCTCATCATCCTGAGCATCATGTCCACCTCGACCAACGTCGGGATCTATGGCGTGGCGTACGCGGTCATCACCTTCTTCCTCCTTATCCCCAGCATCTTCATGACCAGCCTCCTGCCGGTGATGACAACCGCCTCCGAGTCGGACCTCGGCAGGATCGTCGACCGGGCGGTCCGATATCTGGCTGCCGCTGGCGTCCTGGTTGCTGCCGGAACCCTCTGTTTCGGCGCCCAGGTGATCCACCTTCTGGCCGGCGACAAGTTCACAGCCGCGGCCGTACCTCTTTCGATCCTTGCCGTCTCCTGCATCTTCTCCTATCTCAACGCCGCCCTGGGTTTCGCCAGTGTCGCCCGTAACCGCCACCACAAGATGATCGTCGTAAGCCTGGTCGGACTGGCCATCAATGTGGTGACCAACATCGTCGTGATCCCCACCTACGGGATCAACGGGGCAGCCACCGCCTATCTCTTCTCAGAGCTCGTGACACTCTGCGGTGTGTACCTGGTATTTCGACGGGATGTCGGGCTCAAGGTCCCCCTCGTGAGGATCCTCGTGCGGCCGGTCGCCGTCGGGATCATCTGCGTCGTGCTGTTCCGCAGCATCCTGTCGGCCCGTTCGCAGGGGCTGGCGACGGCCGGAGTTCTTGCCGGCGGCGAAGTCACACTCTATGTGCTCGTTCTCTACCTACTGGGCGGGATCCCCGATGAACTGCACACAGCATTGGTGAAGGTGCGGACGCGGCTGTGGGCCTCGAGCCGATCGGCATGATCCCCGGCCCCGCAGGTGACGTCCGCACCACCAGCTTCCCCGCCGTTCGCCGCACCGTTGCGGGGTCTCGAGCCGCCGGGGCCCGCGGCACCCGGGTGAGGTCGGCGCCGGGGCGCTCAGGGGAGCGTGGCGCCCACGACAGCCGGAGGAGCCTGGGCAACCGCCCACGCGCCACCGAAGGGCTGCACACGCCCATCACTCTCCACGATCCAGTACCCGGCGCCCGCGGGAGCGGCCAACATCGACACCGCCGCCCCGGGCACCTGCGATCCGTAGAACGGTGCATCGCCGAACGAGAACACTCCACCGTCGGCGGCCACGAGCCAGTAACCGCCACCGCCGGGGTCGGCGGCCATACCGACGATGGGCTTGTTGAGTTGGATGTTGCCGGTCGACCCGTAGAACGGTGCATCGCCGAAGGCGAAGACCCCGCCGTCGGAGGCCACGAGCCAGTAGCCGCCGCCGTCGGGAGTGGCGGCCATACCGACGATGGGCTTGTTGAGTTGGATGTTGCCGGTCGACCCGTAGAACGGTGCATCGCCGAAGGCGAAGACCCCGCCGTCGGAGGCCACGAGCCAGTAGCCGCCGCCGTCGGGAGTGGCGGCCATACCGACGATGGGCTTGTTGAGTTGGATGTTGCCGGTCGACCCGTAGAACGGTGCATCGCCGAAGGCGAAGACCCCGCCGTCGGAGGCCACCTGCCAGTAGCCGGCCTCGTAGGGAGCGGCAGCCATACCGACGATGGGCTTGTTGAGGGCCGGGAGCGGAGGCATGACCGAGACCGTGCCTGTGGCGTTGACGCCGGTCACGGCGCCTTGGTCGGTGGTGAGCAGCAGTGGGGTCGGGTCGATGTCCTGGCGGTAGGTGGCGAGGGACCGCGGAGCGTCGGTGAGCGGGATGACCGCCGAGACCTGGGGGTTGTAGAAGATGGAGTTGTAGATGACGTCGTGGTCCCTGATGATCGAGGCCAGCCCGGCGACGTAGGTGGGATCGTCACCGGCGCCACCTTGGGACCGGGGCGCCAGGCCCCACTCGGGGATGCTCAGCGGCTTGTGGTGTCGCTGGGCGAAGGCGGCCACCGCATTCAGGCCGTCGGACTCGTTGCTGAGTTTCTGCCAGCGCTGGGCCGGTGTGAGACCGGACGGGCCGATCCCCGAGTCGTAGGCGTCAATGCCGACGATGTTGACGGCGCTGTCGCCCGGGTACCACTCGTCGAGGGGGATGGGCTGGACGTGCTGGTTGACCGTCCAGTCGAAGAGGAAGTCGGCACCGGCGACCGAACTCATCGACCGGGCGATATTGGCCCAGTACCGGGCCCAGTCCTTGTACTGGGACGGGTCGGTCCCGAGGTCGTTGGACGGATCGACATTGGCATTGGCCTCGGCACCCAGCCGGATGACCGAGTCACCCAGGCCCTCGTGGACCAGGTTGGTCGCCAACTGGGTGGCGTAGAGGTTGTAGTCGCCGGCCGCACCGAGCACCCGCCAGTTGGACGGGGCGTCCTTGGGCACCATGGACTGGGTGATGATGATGCGCCGCCCGGGCACGGCCCGCTTCCACCCCAGCCAGTCCGTGTTCGAGCTCGGAGGATTCGCCCACCACACGTTGGTCCAACCGGCCCAGGTGGTGGCGGCGTCGTTGTAGAGGAGGACGCAGTTGAACGTGGTCCCGGTGGCCGTTTCCAAGGTGGCCAGCGCGGCCCGGCTGTTGTCCGGATAGACGCAGTTGGACTTGGAGTTGCCGCTCAGGAATTGGGTGTCGGGCTTCAGCCACGGGGAAGCGGTCATCCCTCTGGCCGGAACGATGGTGAGGGCCAGCAGCGCCGCCACTGCCAGCGCGGCCACCGCCCAGGCCGCCTTTGCCCCGAAGTGCTTCACAAACCTTCACCTTGCCCAGCGAGCCGCATCCAATTGCATCGGCAAGACCACGGCCCAAGTTGAGAGAAATATGTTGAAAGACATATGAGGAAAGGAATCTCTATATCCGTGGCAGGCGATACTCGTATTCGGCACGACTATTACCCATAAATAGCCGTGGTAAACCATCGGCATTTGATGTTGACCTGGAGGTGCGTTGCCGGCAAACTCTCTCTCCAACGACGCTCCTTCAATCGGCGACACCTTTGATCCCAAGCGGAATGCACTGAACCTCTTGCGGTTGTGCTTTGCCTTGCTGGTGATCGTTTCCCATTCGCTCGTCCTCGGTGGCTACCGCTCCGAAATCCTGTGGGGAAACGGCACGCTCGGGGACATCGCCGTCGATTCGTTCTTTGCTGTTTCAGGATTCCTCATCGCGGCATCTGCCTCGAGGAACACTGTCCTTCGTTACCTCTGGCAGCGGTGTCTGCGCATCCTTCCCGCCTTTTGGGTCTGTCTCCTGGTGACGGCATTCCTCATCGCTCCGATCAGTTGGGTGACCGAAGGAAGGTCGCTCGCCGGGTTCTGGTCGGCTCCTGCGGGCCCGTTCCACTACGTGGTCGTCAACTGGTTCCTGCGAATCCATTCCTATGGAATCGCGGGAACACCTCGGCGGGTCCCCTACCCGGATGCGTGGGACGGCTCCCTGTGGACGCTCTTCTACGAGTTCTACTGCTATCTGATGGTGGCGTTCCTGGCCGCGACCACGATCATCCGTCGGCGAGCACTCGTCCTCGCCCTCTGGGGATGCTCGTGGGCGGTGGCCATCGGCACCGCGGCAGCCGGCGTACCCACCTTCGAGGACAGGCCCAGTTACAACCTCATCCGATTCATTCCGATCTTCTTCGCCGGCGTAGTGCTCTGGCTCTACCGAGACGTCGTTCCCGACAGCAGGCCGCTCTTCGTCGTATCGGTCGGGCTGTTCGCAGCAGGCACATTCTTGAAGAACCCAGAGGTGCTCTCCGGCCCGCCGCTCGCCTACCTGTGCGTGTGGGCCTCCATCCACCTGCCGGGTAAAGCCATCGGTTCCAAGTACGACGTCTCCTACGGGACCTACATCTACGGGTTCATCGCAGCCCAGCTCCTCGCCACGTGGCACGTCTACCGCTGGGGCTACCTGCCGTTCACGCTCCTGACGGTGGCCATCACCCTGCCCTGTGCCCTCATCTCCTGCCTGGCCATCGAACGTCCGGCCCTCCGTCTCAAACGACTGGACCTCGGCCACCGCCCCCTACCCCTCGACCCGTCCCCGGCTGCCGCACTCGGCGGCACCACGGCTCCGGACCGGTGAATGTCGACCACAACGAACGGCGCCAGGCCGATCCCCATCACTCCTCGGGCCGAGGGGGCAGACGCGACAATGCCCCCCGGTGTGTACACGGGGGGCATTGTCTGGAGAAATCCCGGCGGCGTCCTACTCTCCCAGGGGGCTACCCCCCAAGTACCATCGGCGCTGGCGGGCTTAACTGCCGTGTTCGGAATGGGAACGGGTGTCTCTCCGCCGCCATGGCCACCGGAAACTGTGCGCTCTCCGGGGCTCGAGGAGTATCTCCCACCTGGGGAGACATCCGAGCCCGGCACGACCGTTACCGGTCGTCCCTGAGCGTTCCATAGCGAGCACGAGCAAGTTCCCAAGCCCTCGGCCGATTAGTACCGGTCAGCTGAATGCGTTACCGCACTTACACTTCCGGCCTATCAACGTGGTCGTCTGGCCACGGGCCTTACCAGGTTAACCCTGTGGGAGATTTCATCTTGGAACGAGCTTCGCGCTTAGATGCTTTCAGCGCTTATCCCACCCGAAGGTCGCAAATCAGCGGTGCCCTTGGCAGGACAACTGACACACGAGAGCTTCGTCCATCCCGGTCCTCTCGTACTAGGGATAGCCTTCCTCAAATCTCCTACGGCTGCATCGGATAGGGACCGAACTGTCTCACGACGTTCTAAACCCAGCTCGCGTACCGCTTTAATGGGCGAACAGCCCAACCCTTGGGACCGGCTTCAGCCCCAGGATGCGACGAGCCGACATCGAGGTGCCAAACCTTCCCGTCGATATGGACTCTTGGGGAAGATGAGCCTGTTATCCCCGGGGTACCTTTTATCCGTTGAGCAACGGCGCTTCCACAAGCAACCGCTGGATCACTATGCCCTGCTTTCGCACCTGCTCGACTTGTAGGTCTCGCAGTCAAGCTCCCTTGTGCCATTGCACTCGACGGCTGATTGCCAACCAGCCTGAGGGAACCTTTGGGCGCCTCCGTTACGTTTTAGGAGGCGACCGCCCCAGTCAAACTACCCACCTGACGCTGTCCCTGATCCGGATAACGGACCGAGGTTAGGGTTCCGGCACATAAAGGGTGGTATTTCAAGGTTGACTCCACACTGGCTAGCGCCAACGCTTCAAAGTCTCCCACCTATCCTACACAATATGTACTAAAACTCAACAGCAAGCTGTAGTAAAGGTCCACGGGGTCTTTCCGTCCTGATGCAGCTAACGAGCATCTTTACTCGTACTTCAATTTCGCCGGGTCTGTGGTTGAGACAGTAGGAAAGTCGTTACGCCATTCGTGCAGGTCGGAACTTACCCGACAAGGAATTTCGCTACCTTAGGTTCTGTTACAACTATTCAACCCAAATTGATCGAATAGCGGACCGGTCGTTTCCGCCGGTCTCCCTATGTCGCCATAGGGCCCGGACCATATCTTCAACTCACCATCATTCCGATGAGTTGGTCGGCGTTCATGGTCTCTGAGGATTCTCAGGACTTCAGATGACTTACGACGGTTCATTGTCTCAACGATCTCGGCGATCTCTATCAATCCCGAAACCGTGAGGTGCTTTCGCTCCTCCATTAGACTCAGAACCCTCATCGAACTTGTCGAAGCTTTCACGCTTCGTCGTTCGTAGCTGGTGTTCTTGAAAGAACGGAACAATGACGTCCCGCAGATCGCCGAATCTCTTCACGCTGAACAGGGCCAACTGCTCCCTGTGGTCATCGTGCCTCTGATTCAGATACACCTTGCCGCATCCGAAGATGCTGACAAGCTCTTCCAGAACATCACGACTCGACGCCGACTGTGCAACCACAAACTGTGGCTGTACCTGCCAGCGAAGCTTCGCTTTGTGATTCCGGAAGATGGGGACGCTAAAACAGCCTTCCCCATCGACGAAACCAGCTATCCATCCGTAGATCCAGAGTCTTTCCTGCTGATTGTCCGCACCTCTCACATTGTCACTGCCGTCCATGCTGCGACGATACAAAACAGCTGTATCAGACTTGGACGACGAGTAGTGGAGGATACAACGGAGTTTCCAGCAAATAGCCGACTGCTCACGTACTGTCACCAATACGAGGGGCAGCACCCCTTTGCCTGCAAAGGGGCATCCCTACCTTAGGACCGTTATAGTTACGGCCGCCGTTTACCGGGGCTTAGGTTCAGAGCTTCGCCCGAGGGCTAACCCTTCCCCGTAACCTTCCGGCACCGGGCAGGCGTCAGAGCGTATACATCGTCTTTCGACTTCGCACGCTCCTGTGTTTTTAGTAAACAGTCGCTTTCCCCTATTCTCTGCGGCCCCTTCAGACTCAGAACGCGAAGTTCGTCATCCTAGTGAGGCCCTCCTTCTCCCGAAGTTACGGAGGTATTTTGCCGAGTTCCTTAACCACAGTTCTCCCGATCGCCTTGGTATTCTCTACCCGCCCACCTGTGTCGGTTTGGGGTACGGGTTCCGTGCCAGCTCGCTAGAAGCTTTTCTCGGCAGCATGGGATTAGTGACTTCGCCTGGTGTGGCTCGGCATCGCGCCTCAGAGTTCATGAGATCCGGATTTGCCTAGATCTCCTCCTACACGCTTACCCCAGGACAACCAACGCCTGGGCTCACCTACCCTCCTGCGTCCCTCCTTCGCTTTCCGTCACCGGGTCGGTCGGTTCGCCCCGAAGGACAGCCCCTTAGGACACCGGTATTGGAATTGGCGCGGACACGGAAGTACTGGAATATCAACCAGTTGTGCATCGACTACGCCTCTCGGCCTCGCCTTAGCTCCCGACTTACCCTGGGAGGATTAGCCTTCCCCAGGAACCCTTGGGCTTACGGCGGAGGGGTTTCTCACCCCTCTCTCGCTACTCATACCAACATTCTCACTCGACCGCGCTCCACGACGGTTTCCACCGCCGCTTCTCAGCGGGATCGACGCTCCCCTACCACTCCCACACCGTGACTCCCGAGCGAATTTCGACATCGTCCGCGGCAAGCCGCATTCAACATCGATACTCAGGCGGTATGGAAATCCGCAGCTTCGGCTTTTGACTTGAGCCCCGTTACATTGTCCGCGCAGGACCACTCGACCAGTGAGCTATTACGCACTCTTTTAAGGATGGCTGCTTCTGAGCCAACCTCCTGGCTGTCTTTGCGTTCCCACATCGTTTTCCACTTAGTCAAAAATTAGGGGCCTTAGCTGGCGGTCTGGGCTGTTTCCCTCTCGACTAACGAAGCTCATCCCTCGTAGTCTCACTGCCAGGCTCTAAAGCATCGGCATTCGGAGTTTGATTGGGGTCAGTAAGCTTGTAGGCCCCCTTGCCCATTCAGTGCTCTACCTCCGATGCTGAACGCCCGACGCTGCACCTAAATGCATTTCGGGGAGAACCAGCTATCACCGAGTTTGATTGGCCTTTCACCCCTAACCACAGGTCATCCCCCCTGTTTTCAACCAGGGTGGGTTCGGCCCTCCACGGGGTCTTACCCCCGCTTCAGCCTGCCCATGGCTAGCTCACTCGGCTTCGGGTCTACAGCATGCGACTAATTCGCCCTATTAAGACTCGCTTTCGCTTCGGCTCCCCATCGCTGGTTAACCTCGCCACACACCGTAACTCGTTGGCTCATTCTTCAAAAGGCACGCCATCACGGCCGGCACAAAGTGCCGACGACGCTCTGACTGATTGTAAGTCAACGGTTTCAGGTACTATTTCACTCCCCTCCCGGGGTACTTTTCACCTTTCCCTCACGGTACTAGTTCACTATCGGTCGCCTGAGAGTACTTAGCCTTACGAGGTGGTCCTCGCAGATTCACGCCGGCTTTCCCGGATCCGGCGCTACTCGGGAAATCCGATCGGAGTCCAATGCTTTTCGTGTACGGGGCTGTTACCCTCTGTGGCGCATCTTTCCTGGATGCTTCCACTAAGCAGTTGGTTTTGTAACTCCGTGAAGGTTCTGATGCACCTTCTATCGGCTCCCACAACCCCGAATTGGCAACGCCATCAGGCTTTAACACCAACTCGGTTTAGGCTCATCCCGTTTCGCTCGCCGCTACTCAGGGAGTCACTGTTGTTTTCCTCTCCTCGGGGTACTGAGATGTTTCAATTCCCCCGGTTCCCTCCACTGGTCCTATGCGTTCAGACCAGGGTGCCACCCCATGACGGGTGACGGGTTTCCCCATTCGGACATCCACGGATCCGCGCTTGGTAGGCAGCTCCCCGTGGCTTATCGCAGCCTCCCACGTCCTTCTTCGGCTTCAGGCGCCAAGGCATCCGCCGTTGACTCTTTATAACTTGGAGAACATAGATGCTCGTGCTCGCTATGGAATTCTCAAGGTGCGCACAGCGCGCCCGCCGGGCCACGATCATCAAAGAACAGACCGATGAAAGGGTGCAGCGGACACGGGCGAGAGGCAGGCCGAAACCTCAACGAGGTGGCCGGCTTCGCGTTGGAGGGTAGGAATCGCCCCGGGCTGCTCGAAGAGCAGGGACCGAGGGTCACTCCCTCAAAACGGAATAGTGATGCCCACTGCCATTCCCAGAGCCCACAGGCCTCACGGACGGGATCTCCGAGGAGATGCGGTCCGCCAGGGGCGGGGTGGAGATGACAGCGAATAGCCAGTGATCGACTAGGAGTATCTGAGCCGGATTGGCCCAGACAGTGACTCCTTAGAAAGGAGGTGATCCAGCCGCACCTTCCGGTACGGCTACCTTGTTACGACTTCACCCCAATCACCGACCCCACCTTCGACGGCTCCCTCCTAAAAGGTTGGGCCACCGGCTTCGGGTGTTGCCGACTTTCGTGGTGTGACGGGCGGTGTGTACAAGGCCCGGGAACGTATTCACCCCGGCGTTGCTGATCCGGGATTACTAGCGACTCCGACTTCACGCAGTCGAGTTGCAGACTGCGATCCGAACTGAGACTGGCTTTGGGGATTAGCTCCTCCTCGCGGATTAGCGACCCGTTGTACCAGCCATTGTAGCATGTGTGCAGCCCTGGATATAAGGGGCATGATGACTTGACGTCGTCCCCACCTTCCTCCGAGTTGACCCCGGCAGTCTCCTACGAGTCCCCGCCATTACGCGCTGGCAACATAGAATAAGGGTTGCGCTCGTTGCGGGACTTAACCCAACATCTCACGACACGAGCTGACGACAGCCATGCACCACCTGTTTAGGACCCCGAAGGACACCGTATCTCTACGGCTTTTCCCTAAATGTCAAACCCAGGTAAGGTTCTTCGCGTTGCATCGAATTAAGCCACATGCTCCGCCGCTTGTGCGGGCCCCCGTCAATTCCTTTGAGTTTTAGCCTTGCGGCCGTACTCCCCAGGCGGGGCACTTAATGCGTTAGCTGCGGCACAGAAACCGTCGATAGGTCCCCACACCTAGTGCCCAACGTTTACGGCGTGGACTACCAGGGTATCTAATCCTGTTCGCTCCCCACGCTTTCGCTCCTCAGCGTCAGTATTGGCCCAGACCACCGCCTTCGCCGCTGGTGTTCCTCCTGATATCTGCGCATTTCACCGCTACACCAGGAATTCCGTGGTCCCCTACCAAACTCTAGCCATGGCAGTATCGAATGGCGACTCCAGGTTGAGCCTGGAGGTTTCACATCCGACTTGCCAAGCCGCCTACGAGCTCTTTACGCCCAATAAATCCGGACAACGCTTGCCCCCTACGTATTACCGCGGCTGCTGGCACGTAGTTGGCCGGGGCTTCTTCTGCAGGTACCGTCACAATCGTCCCTGCTGAAAGAGGTTTACAACTCAGAAAGCCTTCGTCCCTCACGCGGCGTTGCTGCATCAGGCTTTCGCCCATTGTGCAAGATTCCCCACTGCTGCCTCCCGTAGGAGTCTGGGCCGTGTCTCAGTCCCAGTGTGGCTGATCGTCCTCTCAGACCAGCTACCCGTCGAAGCCTTGGTGAGCCGTTACCTCACCAACTAGCTGATAGGCCGCGAGCCCCTCCCGAAGCGGAATCCATTTCCTCACTGAGCCATGCGACTCGGTGGGGATATCCGGTATTAGCACCGGTTTCCCGGTGTTGTCCCGGTCTTCGGGGCAGGTTGCTCACGTGCTACTCACCCGTTCGCCACTTGATCTTCTCCGGTATTGCTACCGGATGGACCTCGTTCGACTTGCATGTGTTAGGCACGCCGCCAGCGTTCGTCCTGAGCCAGGATCAAACTCTCCATTGAGACCTCATCCAGACCCGAAGGTCCTTCAGAAATCGAAGAGCTGACGTCGAGGACACTGATCCTCTCGGTCAACTGAATACTGGCAAAGAACAGACATTGTCCGTTCAATGCTTAAATTGACTAGCGATCTCGAGTTTCCCCGCGATCGCCCGCACTGACTTTTGGCTATCACTATTCCGTTTTCAAGGAGCGACAGGCACACACCGCTAGGCGTTGGTACCCGACTGGTTACAGGCAGAGGCAAGAGCCCCATTCTGTAGGTGCCCGGAAACGGCCTCGCGGCTCGTTTGCCAGGACTAGTCACACTATCGCACTCGTCCGGGCCTGTCAATCCACCCCGGGGCCGTTTGTTCACGGCCCGTGGTGATAGTGACCGGCCGAACCAGGTCTGCGACTTGTGCACCCTAGCGGATTCCCAGAGGGGTGCGAACCACCCGGTGCCGGTGCGACCCGATCGGGCGACCGCGCCGTCACCCGAAGGTGAAGTCGTAGGCCATCACGCCGGGCGTGGCCGACAGGGTCAACAGCCCCTGCCCGAAGGTGGTCGGCCCGACCAGCTGGTAGAGCCGAGGTATGCCGCTGACCTGGATGGTCCGCCCCGGGTGCCCGTTGACGGCCACCCGGACCGTGCCCTTCCCCCCGAGGACCAGATAGACGTCGGACGCCTGATAATTGAGCTCCAAGGTGGCCCCGGCTCCGGCGGTACCCGCCTCGGCTCCGATCTTCCACGATCCGCCCCAGGCGTAGGCGTTGAGGGGAAGCGGGGACGGCACGGTGTAGTGGAACATGGTCCCTTCGATCACCGACTGGTCGTAGGGGCTGGACCGGGAGGCGTAGTAGGTCCCCAGGTAGGACTCCGGGGTATCCGGCTCGTTGGGGGTCCGATTCGCCACGTCGGTACGACCGGGCAGGACCAGACCGGGATGGGCGGCCATGAGGAGCTGCCGGATGAACGTCTCGGTCTGGGAGTAGCCGACCTCGCCGTAGTCGATGTGACGGACCTGGCCTGAAGCGTCGATGAGGTACTCGGCCGGCCAGTAGTTGTTCTGATAGGCGTTCCAGGTGTCGTAGTCGTTGTCAACGGCTACCGGGTAGCGGACCCCCAGCTGTCGGGCCGCGGCCTTCACGTTGGAGACCACGTGCTCGAAGGCGAACTCCGGGGTGTGAACGCCCACGACCACCAGCCCGTCCTTGGCGTAGGCCTTGTACCAGGCCTCCACGTGGGGCAGGGAGCGCTGGCAGTTGATGCACGAGTAGGTCCAGAAGTCGACCAGGACCACCTTGCCCCGGAGCCCGGCAAGGGTCAGTGGGCGCTGGCCGGGGGTGTTGAGCCACTGGTTGATTCCGGTGAACGCCGGGGCCGGGCCACACTTCTGGAGCGTCGGGTTCGACGGGACACAGGTCGAGAGCTTCCCGTCGGGGGTCAACCCCTTCACCTGGTCCAGGGCCTGCAGGGCCGAGGAGTTGCCTTCGATGTGGTTCTGCAGCGCATCGGTGTACCCGGGCAGAGCGGTCTGGAGGCCATTGGTGAGGTTCAGGCCTATGGCCAGAGCGGTCAGGATCAACAACGCTCCGGCGACCCGGCGGACGAGCACCGCCCGGCTCCGGACCTGTCGCATGTGCTCGGCCAGCCGCTCCCCGAGCACGGCGAAGACCAGCAGGGGCACGGCGACCCCGAGGGCGAACGCCGCGGTGAGGAGCCACGACGAGAAGCCGTACCGGTGGTCGGCACCGACCGTGGTGATGGCAGCCAGGACCGGGCCGGCACAGGGGACGAAGACCAGGCCCAGACTCAGCCCGAGCACAAACCCGCCGGCATCGGCCCGCTGACCCCCACGGGTGAGCCGGGCGAAGGGGCGCTCGATCAGTTGACCCAGTTGAGGGACGATGAGCCCTGCTCCCACCACCCCCAGAACAACCAGTCCCACCCAGTGCAGGAGGTCCAGAGGGAGGTGGAGCTGAGTGAGCAGCCACGACCCCACCAGGGTGAACACGGCGAAGCTGAGGACCAGTCCTCCGACCACCGCCAGGGGCCGGCGTCGGCCACGGGATACCGGATATGGGGGCCTGTTGGGCGACGGGTGGTGGGACCCCGGATCAGCTCCCCCTGGCGTGATCCTCCCGACCTCAGGACCGTCCGAGGGTGCAGCTCCTGCGGCTCCCCCAACTCCCCCTACGGGCCCAGCCCCGGCCGTGACCCCGGCGGTGACCAGATCGGCGCGGGTCGGATCCGGTGTGGTCCCCTCCGTTTGGTCAACCTCCACTCCGCCGGTGGCCCCGGCGGCGAAGATCACCGGGAGCACGGGCAGGACGCAAGGGGAGATCCCGGTGACCAGGCCACCCAGAAATCCGATCAGGACCAGGATCACCACAGGCTCAGGACCACACCCGGACCGCTCCACCCCTCGACCGGAGCCGGCCCACGCCGACGCCTTCCGGCTCCAACCGCGCCACCCATCGAGGACCACGAGGATCGACCGAAAGCAAGCTCACGCTTGTACGGTACGCCGGACCGATGATTCCGTTACGTCGGGCTCCCGATCAGGCCGGTCGACCCACCCGGGCCCGATCGTCGTCGAGACGGCCCACGAACCGCTGGAGCTGGACGGCCACGGCCTGAGGTCCTGCCCCGCCCGGCGTAGTGCGGCGGGTGACGGCCACGCCCGGTTCCAGCAGGGGCACGGCCTCGGCCCCCAGTGCCGGGTGGGTCTCGACCAGCTCCGACAGCGGAACCTGGCGTTCGATGGAGTCCCGGACCAGGCCGCCCACGATGGCGTGGGCCTGGCGGAAGGGCGTTCCCCGTTCGACCAACCACTCGGCCAGGTCCACCGCCGCCACCGCCGAGCCGTTGGCGGCCTCCTGCATGCGCTCGGTCACGAAGGTCACCGTGGCCAGCAGGCCGGACAGGGCGGTCAGGGCCAAGTGGGTCTGGCCCACCGAGTCGAAGAGGGGTTCCTTGTCCTCTTGGAGATCGCGGTTGTAGGCCAGGGGCAGGCCCTTGAGGGTGACCAGCAACCCGGTCAGATTGCCGATGAGCCGACCGCTCTTGCCCCGGGCCAGCTCGGCCACGTCGGGGTTCTTCTTCTGGGGCAGCATCGAGCTTCCGGTGGCGAAGGAGTCGTCGAGCACGGCGAACCCGAACTCCTCGCTGGTCCACAGGACCACTTCCTCGCCGATCCGCGACAGATGGACGCCCAGCAGGGCCAGGTCGAAGAGAGCCTCGGCCACGAAGTCGCGGTCGGACACGGCGTCGAGCGAGTTCTCGAAGCGGGACCCGAACCCCAGCTCCTCGGCCACCCCGTCGGGGTCGAGGGCCAGTGAGGATCCCGCCAGGGCCCCTGCGCCGAGCGGGGAGACGTCCAGTCGCTCAACGGTGGCCAACAGGCGGTCGACGTCCCGGGACAGGGCCCAACCGTGGGCCAGTAGATGATGGGCCAGCAGCACCGGCTGGGCCCGCTGCAGGTGCGTGTAGCCGGGGAGGTAGCTCTCCTCGGCTTCCCGGGCCCGGTCGAGCAGCACCTCTTGCAGCCCGATGACCTCCGAGGCCACCACGCGTAACTCACGCTTGGCATACAGCCGCAGGTCCGTGGCGATCTGGTCGTTCCGGCTCCGACCGGTGTGCAGTTTGGCGCCCACGTCACCGGCGATCTCGGTGACCCGACGCTCGACGGCGGTGTGGATGTCCTCGTCGTCCGGCGAGAACTCGAGCTCCCCCCGGTTCAGCTCACCTTCCACCTGGTCCAGGGCCGCCAGCAGCTCGACCACCTCGCTGGCGTCCAGCAGTCCTCCCCGTCCCAGGCCCCGCACATGGGCCCGGGATCCGGCCAGGTCGTCGAGGGCCAGGCGGCTGTCGAAGTGCAGGCTCGACGAGTACTCCATGAGGGCGTCAGCCGTACCCTGACCCAGCCTTCCGTGCCACAGGGTCATCAGGTCGGACCGCCTCCCCCGCGACCCTCCTGGACCGCCGACCAGGTGGCCACGCCCAGCCCCCACAGGCGGACGAAGCCCGCGGCGTCTTCGTGGTGGAAGGTGTCCGTCGAGTCGTAGGTGGCCAGGCCGTGGTCGTAGAGGCTCACCGGGCTGCGCCGGCCCACCACCCAGCACCGACCGGTGTCGAGGGCCAGGCGGACCTCGCCGGTCACGTGCTTCTGGGACTCCAGGAAGAAGGCGTCCAGCGCCTGCTTGAGCGGTGAGAACCACAGTCCGTCGTAGACCAGCTCCGACCAGCGGGGCTCCAACCGGGCCTTCTCGTGGTGGAGGTCGCGCTCCAGGGTCAGGTCCTCGAGGTCGGAGTGCGCCAGCAGCAGGGCCAGGGCCCCCGGGCATTCGTAGGTCTCGCGGCTCTTGATCCCCACCCGCCGGTTCTCGACCATGTCCAGCCGCCCGAACCCGTATGACCCGACGATCCGGTTGACCTCGGCGATGAGAGGCTCGGCACCCATCGGGCTCCCGTTGACCGTCACCGGTACCCCGGACTCGAAGCCGATGATCAGTTCGGTGGGCTCCGTGGCCGTGGGCCGGGTCATGGTGTACACGTCCTCGGGGGGCTTGTTCCAGGGGTCCTCGATCACCCCGCACTCGATGGCCTTGCCCCACAGGTTCTCGTCGATGGAGTACAGCTTCTCCTTGGTCACCGACAGCGGGATGGCCCATTTGGCCGCGTACTCGATGCAGTCCTCCCGCGAGAGTCCCCACAGCCGGGCCGGGGCGATCACCTCGAGGTCGGGGGCCAGGGCCCGGGTGCCCACCTCGAAGCGCACCTGATCGTTGCCCTTGCCGGTGCAACCGTGGGCCACGGCCCCGGCCCCGTGCTTGCGGGCCTGGTCCACCAGGTGCTTCACGATGACCGGGCGGGACAGCGCCGATACCAGGGGGTACTTCCCCTCGTACTTGGCGTTGGCCAGCAGGGCCGGCATGCAGAACTCCTCGGCCATCTCCACCCGGGCGTCGATCACGATGGCCTCGACCGCTCCGGCGGCCAGGGCCTTGGCCCGGATGGCGTCCCAGTCCTCCCCGCCCGACTCCGAGGCCTGTCCGACATCGACGGCCACCGCCACCACTTCGACGTCCTTGTTCTCGATGAGCCAGCGGACGGCCACCGAGGTGTCCAGTCCTCCGCTGTAGGCCAGTACGACTCGCTTCTTCATGATCGACCCCTTGTCGGTGTTGCCTTCGGCTGGTTACGCACCCTCGGTTGACCGGGTGCTCTCGAACTGTTGGGCGCCTTGGCACTGTTGGACGCCTTGGCACTGTTGGACGCCTTGGCCCGGACCGCCGCTTTGGGCCGGCCCGCCGCGGCCTTGACCCTGGCGGGGCGGATCGGCTCCAAGCCGGCCACCGCGGCCAGCCGCTCGCCCACCGCAGCCCCACCCGAAGTCTCGGACGCCACCACCAGGACGGTGTCGTCGCCGGCCACCGTGCCGATCATGCCGGGGAAGCCGCTCCGGTCCAGCGCCGATCCCACCACATGGGCCGAGCCGGGCGGGGTCCGGAGCACCACCAGGTTGCCGGAGTAGTCGGCCTCGACCACCCACTCGCCGAGGACCCGCCGCAGATGGTCTTCGGGGGCCACCTGATGGGAGGGCAGTTCGGGTAGGGCGTAGGCCGTCTCGCCGCCGGGGAGCCGGACCTTGAGGGCTCCGAGCTCTTCGAGGTCGCGTGACACGGTGGTCTGGGTGGCTTCGATGCCTTCGGCGGCCAGGAGATCCACCAGGTGGCCCTGGCTGCCCACGGCCTTGGTCTCCAGGAGCCTGGCGATGCGGTGCTGCCTCTGGTTTTTGGTCACTGCGGTGCCCCGCTCACGATGAGCTCTCCTCCGGCGCCGTAAACCTCATGACCCAGGCCAGGAGCCCCCGCATGGCGTGCATCCGGTTGGCGGCCTGGAGCCACACCACGCTCTGCGGGCCGTCCACCACGCCGGCGCTGATCTCCTCGCCCCGGTGGGCCGGCAGGCAGTGGAGCACCACGGCATCGTCGGCGGCGTGGGCCACCAGCGCTTCATTCACCTGGTACCCGGCGAAGGAGTCCCGGCGCAGTTGGGCCTCTTTCTCCTGGCCCATCGACGTCCACACATCGGTGTAGATGGCGTCCACCCCGTCGACGGCCTCCACCGGATCAGAGGTCACCACCAGGCTGCCCCCGAAGGACTCCACCAACTCCACCTCTTCGAGGGTCGGTCCGTACCCGTCCGGAGAGGCCACCCGGGTGGCGATGCCCGACATGGAGGCGGCCAGGGCCAGCGACCTCCACACATTGTTGGCATCGCCGACGTAGCCGATGGTGCGCTGTTGGAGCGTCTCCACCCCGAAGACATCGCCCAGCGTCAAGAGATCGGCCAGGGCCTGGCACGGGTGGGCCCGGTCGGAGAGCAGGTTGATCACCGGCACCCCGGCGCCGGCCTCGTCCAGGGCGTCGGCCATGCTCAACAGCGAGGTGTGGTGGAATACGCGTGCCCCCACCACCGAGTGGTAACAGGCCAGGGTGCGGACCACGTCCGCCGCCGACTCGCGCACGTCCAGCCCCACCTCGGACCCCTGGATGTAGACCGGATGGGCCCCTAGGGCCGCGGCGGCCATCTCGGAGCTGTTGCGGGTCCGGTTGGACGGTTTCTCGAACAGCAGCGCCACCCCTTGTCCCTGCAGGGCGGTGGCGAGATCGGCCGGATCCCGTCTCGACAGGGCCAGCACGTCGGCCAGTCCGGCCACCCCGAGGTCGTCCACATCGAGGACGTGCCGCGAGGGAACACCGCCACCGGGGGCGTGGGGCCACCGGGCGCTCACGAGACGGTCCCATCAGCCAATGTGTCGGCCAGCACGCCGGCCAGAAGGGCCAGGGCCTGATCGATTTCGGAGTCCGAGACCAGGAGCGACGGTGCGAACCGCAGCACGTCGGCGGCCGGGGCGTTGCACACCAGACCGGCTCCGAGGGCCCGACGACACGCCTGGGACGCCCACGGTCCGGTGAGCACCGCAGCCAGGAGCAGTCCCTCACCCCGCACCGAGGCCACCCCGGGCAGGGTCTCCAGTCCGGCCCGCAGCCGGGCCCCGGCCGACCGGGCCCGCTCCGGCACGCCCTCGGACTCCATGACCGCCAGGGTGGCCCGGGCCGCCGACATGGCCAGGGGCTGGCCCCCGAACGTGCTGCCGTGGTCGCCGGGCACGAAGGCCGCGGCCACCTCGGCCCGGGCCCAGCAGGCACCGACCGGCATCCCGTTGCCCAGGGCCTTGGCCATGGTGACGATGTCGGGCTCCACTCCCAGGTGCTGGAAGCCGAACCACTTCCCGGTGCGGCCCAGGCCCGTCTGCACCTCGTCCACCATCAGCAAGATGTTCCGGTCGCTGCACAGCTGGCGCAGGCCGACCAGGTAGTCCGAGGAGGGCACCACCACGCCGGCCTCGCCCAGCACCGGCTCCACCAGGACCGCGGCGACCCGTGAGGGATCACAGGCCTGGTCCATGGCGTCCAGGTCGTCAAAGGGGACGTGGTCGAATCCCTCGGGGAGGGGCAGGAAGGCCCGCTGCTTCTCGGGCTGCCCGGTGGCCGCCAACGTGGCCAGGGTGCGCCCATGGAAGGCCTCCCAGGTGCTCACCACGGCGTACCGACCGGGGCCCGCCCACCGGCGGGCCAGCTTGAGGGCGCACTCGTTGGCCTCGGCGCCGGAGTTGCCGAAGAACACCTGCCCCCCGGCCCGTTCGGTCCCACCGCCGATGAGCCGGTCGAGGGTCACGGCCACCTCCGGCCCCACGGTGTTGCCGAACAGGTTCGACACATGACAGAGCGTCCGGGCCTGCTCGGCCACGGCGTCGGCCACCGCCGGATGGGCGTGGCCCAGGGACGTCACGGCCAGGCCCGACAGGAAGTCGAGATACTCCTTCTCGTCGGTGTCGTACAGCACCGATCCCTGGCCACGCACGAAGGTGACCGGGGGTTCGGCGTAGTTGTGCATGAGGGCCGAGCGGTCCACGTCGGGCGCCGGGCTGACCGGAGTCGCACTCAAAGTCCCACTCGCGCTCGGAGTCGGGGTCGGGGTCCCGGTCATCCGGCCGCTCCCACCATGGTCCCGACCCCTTCGTCGGTGAAGACCTCCAACAACAGGGCGTGCGGGGTACGGCCGTCGAGGATGTGGGCGTGGCCCACACCGGACCGCACAGCGCGGGCACACGCCTCGAGCTTGGGGATCATCCCGCCGGTGGCCGCCCCCGATGCCACCAGTGCGTCGAGCTCGTCCACAGTGGCCTGGTGGATCAGGGTCGACGGATCGTCCGGCACGGCCCGGAGGCCGGAGACGTCGGTGAGGAAGACCAGCTTCTCGGCTTCGAGGGCCGTGGCCAACGCCCCCGCCGCGGTGTCGGCGTTGATGTTGAAGGCCTGGCCCGAGTGGTCGGTGCCGATGGTGGCCACCACCGGGATCAGGCCCTGGGCCAACAGCTGATGGACGATGACCGGGTCGACATGGACCACATCGCCCACATAGCCCAGCGCTTCGGAGCGGGCGGTGGCCGTGATCAGGTTGGCGTCCTCCCCGGACAACCCCACGGCCAGGGCCCCGTGCACGTTGATGGAGCTCACGATGTCGCGGTTGACCTTGCCGACCAGGACCATGCGCACCAGGTCGATGGTGTCGGCATCGGTGACCCGGAACCCGTCCAGGAACTCCACTTCCTTGCCCACCCGACCCATGAGCGCCCCGATCTGGGGTCCCCCACCGTGGACCACCACCGGGAGCATGCCCACCGACCGCATGAGGACGATGTCTTCGGCGAAGGAGGCCAGGGCGGAGGCCTCGTCGATGGCGTCCTCCCCCGGCTTGGGGCTCAGCACATTGCCGCCGTACTTGACCACCACCACCTTGCCCCAGAACCTGCGGATGTACGGCAACGACTCGACCAACACCGAGGCCTTGTCCCCCGGCGCCAATGGGTCCCCTCCGGGCGGACCGGTCAGGGAGTGGTCGATCGAAGCCGAACTCGGCCCGGTCACGAGGTGGTCCGGTTCTCGTCGATGTACCCGTAGCCCAGGTCCACGCCCATGACCACGCCGTCACCGTCGGCCAGCCCCAGCGAGCAGTGGATGTCGATCAACGGGCCGGCCAGATGCTCGGCCACCGTGGCCGAGTCGTGGTCGGCGGCGATCCCTCCGCGACACACGGCGATCCCGCCGTACTCGATGGCCAACCGGTCCATCTCGAAGTCCACCCCGGCCGATCCGAGGTCGCTGGCCACCCGGCCCCAGTAGGGGTCAGCACCGTTGAGCGAGCACTTGACCAGGAGGGAGTCGGCCACCTTGCGGGCGGCCTGGTGGGCCTCGCCGTCCGATCGGGCCCCGGTCACCCGGACCTGGACGATCTTCGATGCCCCTTCGGCATCGGCCAGCATCTGGCCGGCCAACGTGGTGCAGGCCTCGGTTACGGCATCGACCACCACGTTGGGATCGACCACCCCGGCCCGGCCCGACGCCATGAGGATGACGGTGTCGTTGGTGGAGGTGCAGCCGTCCACCGACATCGAGTTGAACGAGTCACGCACGGCGATCCTCAACAGGTCGGCCAAGGGGCCCGGCTCGACTCCGGCGTCGGTGGTGAGGAAGGCCAACATGGTGGCCATGTCGGGGGCCAGCATGCCTGCTCCCTTGGCCATGCCGGCCACCGTGAAGGTGGGGTACCCGACGAGCACCTCCTTGCGACCGGAGTCGGTGGTGAGGATGGCGGTGGCGGCGTCCTCGGCCGACCGGGTCGATGCGGACCGGGTGGCCACCAGGGCCGGTATCCCCTCCTCGATGGGACCCATCGGCAACGGGATACCGATGAGGCCGGTGGAGCAGACCAGGATGCGCTCGGCGGCCACGCCCAGGCCGGCGGCGGCGAGCTCGCACATCCGCTCGGCGTCGGCCCGGCCCCGGGCCCCGGTGGCGGCATTGGCGTTACCGCTGCTGACCACGAACCCCGAGGCCAGGCCTCCGCCGGCCTCCAGGTGGGCCCGGCTGACCTGGACCGGGGCCGCCGCGGCCCGGTTGGAGGTGAAGGTGGCCGCGGTCGGGACCGGCACGCCGTCAGTGGTGGCCACCAGGGCCAGGTCGAGGGCCCCGGAGGCCTTGATCCCCGAAGCCAGGCCGGCGGCGGTGAAGCCGGCGGGAGCGGTGATGCTCACGGGTACACCCCCGCCATGGGAAGCCCGGCCACCTCGTCCAGCCCCAGGGCCAGGTTGGCGCACTGGACCGCTTGGCCCGCGGCCCCTTTGACCAGATTGTCGAGGGCCCCCATGGCCATCACCCACCCGGTCCTCGGATCCACCCGGGCCGTGACGTGGACGCAGTTGGAGCCGCTGGTGGCCTTGGTCGAGGGAGGCTCGTCGGTGACCACCACGAAGGGCTCGTGGTCATAGGCCTCGTGGAGGACGCCCAGGGCATCGGCGGTGGTGGCGCCGGATGCTCCGCCCCGGGGGTCGGCCGGACGCCCGTAACAGGTGGCCAGGATGCCCCGGACCATGGGGACCAGGTGTGGTGTGAACAGCACCGGGGTGCCGAGGCCCTGCTCCATCTCCGGGGTGTGGCGATGATCGAGCAGTCCATAGGCCACGAAGTCCTCGTCCACCGCGCCGAAGTGGAGCCGGTCCGAAGCGGCCCGCCCGGCTCCCGACACCCCGCTGGCGGCGTCCACGATGAGCGGTGGCGCCGAGGAGCTGGCCCCGGCGATGAGCCCGGCCCGGATCAGGGGCCGCAGAGCCAGGATGGCCGCGGTGGGAAAGCAGCCCGGTGCGGCGATGAGGCGGGCGCCGTGCAGCTCGTCCCGGAGCACCTCGGGAAGCCCGTAGACGAACTGTTCCAGGAGCTCGGGCGCGGTGTGGCTCTCGTGGTACCAGACGGGATAGAGGTCCGGGTCGTGCAGTCGGAAGTCGGCGGCCAGATCGACGATGACGCCTGCCGTGGGCAGCAGCTCGGGGACCAGGTGTTGGGACCGGCCATGGGGAAGGGCCAGGAACACCAGGTCCAGGCCGTCGAGCTCGGAGGCCTCGGTGGGCGCGTACTCGAGGGTCGGGTAGGCCCCGGCCAGCGAGGGCGTGTGGTGGGCCACCCGGTTCCCGGCGTTCTCCCCGGCCGTGGCCACCACCACCTCGAGATCCGGGTGGGCGGCACACAGCCGGAGCAGCTCGACGCCGGCATAGCCGGACGCCCCCACCACCCCGACCTTCATCCCTGCTCGCTCATCCCGGGCTCTCCGTCCCTGTCGTGGTCAACTGTGGTGGTCAAGTGCGGTGGTCCGTCGGCTGGTGTACCCGGTGAGGTGCGGCCGGCGGGCGACCCGCGGACGGTTACCTCGGGTCCTGCTCCTGCAAGTATATTCACATTTCTGCATGGATATGCAACCAGGCGGCGACCCCCAACCCTTGACCCGGGAAGCGACCCTGGGTACGTTCCATCCAGCGCCTGTCGTCGTATCCCGATTTGCCGGTCACCGGGAGACAGCCCGCTCGAGCGGCCTCACTGGATCAATCCTGGGAGCACCGCGCTATGCCATACCCCCAAGCAGGACCTTCCGTACCCGCTGATCGAACCCTGGACGATGAGGTCGGCGACGCCTTCCTCGACGCCATGGTGGCCCACCTGCCCGAATTCCTGCCCACCTTCAGGGAGCTGGTGCGAGCCGCCGACGATGATCCCGGCGATGTGGTCATCCTGTTGAATCTGGCCGACTTCGTGGGCGAACATCTGGCTGCCAGCGAGAAGCGGCCCACGGCGCTGGAGCGGGCTCTCGGACTGATCGAGACCCTCATCGACTGCTCCGAAGATCCCGATGATGCCGCCGAGCTGGTGGGCATGGCGTTCTTCGACTCCTTCTCACCAGCGGACCGGGAGCGCCTGACGCCGTGGCTCGGGCCCCGTTCACTCCTGGCCCTGGAAGCGCTCGACGCCTCCTGGGAGTAGGGGCCGAGTCGTCCTGCCAGAGTGATGCCGAATCAGCGGGAGTGAACCACCCCGGCGCTGCTGCACACTGACCCAGGAGGAATGACCAGACCGTCTGCCCGGACGCCAACCTTGCCGCGCCCCACAACGGCGAGAGAGAGATCCAGCATCTGTTTGGTGTTGTTGCCCGTCTCGGTGATGAACATCATGGTTATCGCACCATTGCGGAAGATCGTGCCTCCACCCACTTGAGGAAGTGCGCTCTCGGGGTGCGCCTTGAACTCGTCGGTGACATGGGCCAGAGACCCCGGCACCTTCCAATAGCGGGTGGCGTCAACCAGAGGATGACAGGCCGGCACCACCGCCGGTCGGGCGAACACCGATCCGTTCAGGGCTCCCACCCGGACGGCATGGGTCGGTGCCACGACCCTGTCCACCATCAGGGCCGCTTCCCGCTGCGATGGCGAGGTTGCTCGGGTCGGAGTGGCCCAGGCCGGTCCGCACACACTCAGCCCCAGACAGACCAGCGCTGCGCCGGCCACTGCCCTTCCCATCAGCTTCGGGAGGGTCCGCCCACCAACCATGGGTCCAGTCTTGCACGGTCCGTCCCGACCGACCATGGACCCGGCCCAGGAGTCATAGGGTGACCCCATGCAGCTGGCCGTGGTCGGGATGGGGAACATGGGGCGGTCCTTTGCCGCCTTGGCGTTGGAGCGGGGCCATCAGGTCACGGTGTGGAACCGGTCGCCGGGCAAGTGCGGCGAGCTGGTGGCCCGTGGCGCCGTCGAGGCCCGCTCGCTGGAGCAGTGCGCCGCGGAGACCGATGTGGTGCTGGTGGTGCTGGCCGATGACACCGCACTCCTCGAAGTGTGCTCGGGGCAGAACGGGCTGCTGGCATCGCTCGGGCCATCCACGGTGCTGGCCAACGTCAGCACGGTGGCACCGGCGACCATCCGCGAGCTGGCCCGGGCCGGTCCGGACGACCGGGTCCTCGACGCCCCGGTCATGGGATCACCGGAGAACGTGGCCAACGGGTTCGCCCGTTTCCTGGTGGGCGGCCCGTCGTCGACCATCACGGCCCATGAGGCGCTGTGGGACGACCTGGGGTCGGGGTACATCCACTGCGGCCCGGTCGGGACCGCCGCCACCATGAAGGTCATTGCCAATCTGGTCCTGATCACCGGGGTGACGGCGCTGGCCGAAGCCATCGCCACGGCCCGGGCCCAAGGCCTCCCCGACCAGCTGCTGTCGGAGTTCTTCGCCGGTAGCCCGGTGGTGAGTGCGGCCACCTCCCTCCGACTGGGCAGCGTGCTGGACGGGGCCCACCCGGGATGGTTCTCGCCGGCCCTGGCTCGCAAGGATGTCCGGCTGGCCATGGGGCTCGCCGAGGAGGCCGGTGTCGACGTCCGCATCGGCCCGGCCACCGACGCTCTCCTGACCACCGTGGTCGACAGTGGCACGGAGTGGCCGGATTTCTCGGCGGTCATCGAAGCCCTGGCCTGAGCGGCCACAACGGCTGGAGCACGTCGTCAGCCGGTCAGCGAATGCCGAACGACTACGACCCCGAAAAGATCCAACGGGTGGCTCCACCAGGCTCGACGGTGGCCACAGCGGTAGCCCGATGCAGGGTGATCCGGTAGATGGTCCAAGGTGGCGGTCCGGCCGACGGGGCGCTGTACTCGGCGGTGAGGGCCCGGCCGCTGTCGTCCACCCGGGCCGGCCAACCCTGAGCGTTCCAGTGGGAAGCCATGGCCGCCACCGTGGGCGGATCGGTCACGGGGTGGGCCTCCCCTTCGACCACCAGATCGAACTGATCGGTGGCCAGGCTGAGGGTGCAGCGCGGATCGCGGGACACGTTCCGGGCCTTGCGGGTGTGCTCGCCGGTCTCGAACCAGAACGTTCCGTCGACCCACAGGGCCCCGACCCCGGTCACATGGGGGCTCCCGTCCTCATTGATGGTGGCCAACCAACAGGTGTGACGGTTGGGCCCGCCGGCCCCCGGTGCCTGAGTGGCCCCCAGCTCGAGCCGGGACTCAATCCGGCCCCATTCCACGATGGGTAGTTGGTAGAGGTCTGCCAGATTGATGGTCTCCATGACAGACCGACGGTTCTGCGGGCCGGTACTCATCGGTCCCTCACGTTATCGCCCGAGGCCCCTCCGATTCGCCCGGAGCCCCGGCCCCGATCCCGGCACCGGGGCCCGGCGAAGGTCAGCGGAGCTGCGCCCCGTGCGCTTCCACCACGGCGTCGATGCAGGCTGAACGCAGCTGCCCGATCTCCTCGTCGTCCAGTGTGTGGTCCAGGGCGCTGAAGCGGAGCCGGAAGGCCAGGCTGCGCGACCCCTCCGGCAACGACGGGCCCCGGTACACGTCGAACAGGGCCACCGACTCCACCCGGTCTCCACCGGCGCGGCGCAGCGTCCGTTCCACCGACCCGGCGGACTCTGACTCCTTGACCACGAACGCGAGATCGATGTCGGATGAGGGGAACCGGGTGACCGGCTGGGCCTCCTCGGATCGGCGGGCGACCCGCTCCTCGTCCAGGAGGAGGTCGAGATCGAGGTCCATCCATCCCAACCGTCGTGGCCGTCCGTCCGGATTGAACAGGCCGAACTCCCCCACCAGGGTCGGGTGGAGCTCACCGATGACGCCGATCACGGTCCGCTTGGCGCCCTTTGAGGCCCCGGGGCTCATCACCGCCGCCGACCGGTGCGGATGAACGGCACCGGCCACTACTCCGGCCTCCGACGGGTCACCCAACCCCCACTCGGCGATCCGGAAGGTATCGGCGATGGTCCGCCAGGCTGCCACCGCCGTCCAAGCATCGTCGCCCTCTCCGGCCAAGACCGCACTCAGTCGTTCCGGGGCGTCCGCCGGTGGCCGGCCCCCCTCCTCACCGGCCGGATCCCCACGGAGCCAGAACACGCTGCCGACCTCGAACAGTCGCACATCGCCCAGCCGGCGCTCGGTGTTGTGGAGAACGGCCCGGACCAGCCCGGGTGCCATCGAGGCCCGAAGGAAGCGCTCCGACTCCACCAACGGATTGGTCACCTCCACGTAGGGCGGTTCGAATCCTGCCGTCATCTGGTCGTCCTGGGTGACGAAGGTGGCGGTCCACGCCTCATGACAGCCGATACCGCACAGGACGTCCTTCATCAGCCGACGCCGGTGCTGGAACCCGGTGAGCTGCCCCGGCTCGGGCCACGACGGCATCCGACGGGCGATCCTCGAGTAGCTGAAGGTTCGAGCCACCTCTTCGGCGATGTCGGCCTCGCCCATGGGGGCCGGCCGGATATCGGGGCGGAAGGTCGGCACGGTCACCCGCAACGGCGCCCGTTCCCCCTCGCCTTCGGGGACCGAAACGATGCCCAGCGGAGCCAACAGATCGGCCATGGTGCCCGACGTGAGGTCGGTGCCCAACAGATCGTTGACCATGGATGGACGCACGGTGAGCTCGATGGGCGTCGGTACGTCGCCCTTGATGTCGATCACGCCCTCAGCGATGGTCATGGCCGGACCGGCGGTGAGGGCCAACAGCTCGCAGAACCGGTCGCCGGACCGGTCGATCCCCTCGGGATCACAGCCCCGTTCGAACCGGGCCGAGGCTTCCGTCCGCAAGCCGAGACGCTTGGACGTACGGGCGATGGCCATGGGCACGAAGTACGCCGCCTCCAGCAGTACCCGGGAGGTGGTGTCGCTGATCTCCGAGGAGGCGCCACCCATCACGCCGCCGATGCCCACGGGCGTTCGCTCCGCATCGCAGATCAGACAGTCCTGCCCGGTATCCCCGAGCCCGGGACCCGGTCGTCCCAGCTGGCGCTCGACCCCGTCCAGGGTCACCAGGGTCTCACCCGGAGTGGCCCGGCGCACCACCAGGCCGTGTCCGGGCAGGCGGTCGAGGTCGTAAGGGTGGGTGGGCTGACCGAGTTCGAGCATCACGTAGTTGGAGGCGTCCACCACGTTGTTGATCGGCCTCATCCCGGCCATGGTCAACCGGCGGGCCAGCCACTGCGGCGACGGTGCCACCTGAATGCCGGTGATGACCCGGGCCTGGAAACGCGGGCACAGCTCCAAGTCCTCGACCTGCACGGTGGCCAGCGTGTCGATGGGAGGGCCGGTCGGAGGCGACCCATCAGAACCCCGGCCGTTGGGCGACGCGGCCTGACGACACCACCGGCGGCAAGGCAGCCGTGGCGGGGATGGCGAAGGGCAGCCCCAGACGGGCCGCCAGGTCGCGGGCCACTCCGGCCATGCTCCAGGCGTCAGGGCGGTTGGCCTCCACGGCGATATCGAAGATCACGTCGGGCTCGATGCCCAGGGCCTCGGTGAGGGCCTGGCCCACCCGGGCGCCGTCCACGTTGTTGAGCCGACAGGATCCCCTCGTGGTCCTCGGAGAGCTGGAGTTCCCGCCCCGAACAGAGCATCCCGTTGGAGACCACTCCCTTCATCTTCCGGCGACCGATGGCGAACCCCCCGGGCAGTACCGCTCCGACCGGTGCCAACGGGACCAGGTCACCGACTTCGAAGTTCCACGCCCCGCACACCACCTCGACCGGCCCGTCCCCGGCATCGACCACCACCTTGCGGATGCGGTCGGCTCCCTCGATGGGGCTGATGTCCTGCACGCCGACCACCACCACGTCGCCGAGGCCCTCGCCCACCACCTCGGTCTCCTCCACCACCAGCCCGAGGTCGTCGAGGGCCGCGGCCAACTCAGCCGGCTCCCCGACGAAGGGGGCGAAGTCTCGAAGCCATGACAGAGGTACGCGCACGGAGATCCCTTCAGTGCCGGCGCATCGGAATTGACGCAGGAAGCGGAGGTCGTTTTCGTTGAGGGCCCGCATGTCGGCGATCTGGTGGCGCATCTGCGCACAACGATCGATCCCGAAGCCGAAGGCGAAACCGCTCCACTCCTCGGGATCGATCCCCACGGCGGCGAACACCGCCGGATCCAACATGCCGCAGCCCCCGAGCTCGATCCATCCGGTCTGGGAGCAGGTGCGACAGCCCTCCCCGTGGCAGATGGTGCAGGTGACCTCGTACTCCGCCGACGGCTCGGTGAACGGGAAGTACGCCGGCCGCAGCCGCGAGTGGATGTCGGGGCCGAAGTAGGCCGTGGTGAACACCTCGATGGTGCCGGCCAGATCGGCGAAGCTGATCCCCCGGTCGACCACCAGGCCCTCGATCTGATGGAACACGGCCAGATGGCGGGCGTCGGGCGTGTCCCGTCGATAGCAACGCCCGGGCATCACGGCGTGGATGGGCAGCGTGCCGTGGGCCACCGCACCCTCCATGAGGTGGATCTGCACCGGAGAGGTATGGGTCCGCAACATGGTCGACTCCGGCGCCCCCAGGTCCAGATAGAAGGTGTCCCACATGCTCCGGGCCGGATGGGCGGGTGGGATGTTGAGGGCGCCGAAGTTGTACCAGTCGCTCTCGATCTCGGGGCCCTCGGCCACCTCGAATCCCATGCCGACGAAGACGTCCTCGAGGGCGTCCCTGGTCAGCGAGACCAGAGACAGGTGGCCGCGTGCCGCCGGGGCCGGGGTCGAACCGGGGATGTACTCGCTGAGGTCGATCCGACTCCCGGCCAGCTCGGCGGCCAGCTCTTCGGCGGCGATCTCCGACCGTCGGCTTTCGAGGAGCGCCTCGATGGTGGATCGGACGTCGTGCAACTGCTTCCCGAGCTCCCGGCGGGCGTCCGGATCCAGCGCACCCATGCGGCGCGAGGCCTGGGCCAGCGGTGACTTCTTACCGGAGACCTCCGCGGTCACCTGGCGGATGTCCTCGGTGGTACGGGCGTCGTTGATGGCCGCCACGGCCTGGTCCTTGATGGCGTCGAGGTCCGGGGTCCCCGAATCGGGGGCGTCGCCCATCAGTCGCCACCTCCCTCGGATCCGCCAGGTCCGTCGGATCCGCCGATTTCGACGTCAGATCCATGCTCGGTTCCAGGCATGCCGGGCATCGTAGGACCCGGAGCCATCGGGACGGCGGAAGCGGCCGTGGCCGGGCGAGCGACGCCTCCGGCCACACCGCCGGCGAGCACCCCGCCCGCCCCACCGGCCAGAGCCCCGACAGCCACGCCGGCGGCCCGCCGCTGTCGCAAGGCCTCGAAGCAGATGATGGCGGCCGCCACGCTGACATTGAGCGACTCGGCCCGGCCGACCATGGGGATGGAGATGCTCTCGTCCAGCTCCTGTTGCACCGACGGCCCGAGGCCCGAGGCCTCGTTGCCCACCACCAGGGCCGCCCGGCGGCACCAGTCGAAGCCGGCGTAGTCCGATCCGTCGTGCACGTCCGTGCCGACCGTGATCATCCCCCACCGGCGCAGCTCACCGAGGACCGCTCCCGCCTCTCCGCCCACCACCACCGGGGTGTGGAAGATCGACCCGGCCGAGGCCCGCACGGTCTTGGGATTGGTGGGATCGACGGTTCCGTCGCAGCACACCACGGCGTCGACCCCGGCGGCGTCGGCAGTCCTGATCATGGTTCCGGCGTTGCCGGGATCGCGTACGTCGACACAGACCACCACCATCGTTGCCTCTCGGATGTCTTCCAAAACAGCCGGCGAGAACCCCACCACGGCCAGCACCGGTTGGGGGGTAACGGTGTCGGAGATCCGCTCGATGACCCCGGGGGCCAGGTCGAAGACCCGGACTCCGGTATCGAACACTCTCCCCACCACGTCGACCACCGCCGGGGTGGTCCGCCCGGCCGGAGCCACATAGACCGCCTCGATGGGAGCCCCGGACTCGAGGGCCATGGACAGCAGCTCAGCGCCTTCCACCACCAGTGCCCGCTCGGTAGCCCGGAGGCTGCGCTTACGCAGGAGCTGGCGGACGCGGCGCACCCGGTGATGGGTGAAGGCCAGGCCGGTCTGGCTCAGGAACCGGCCTCGGCGCCCGCCGGAGCCACGGCCAGCGCGTCGGTGGCCACCTGCACCAGCGATGCAAAGGCTTCAGGCTCGGTCACGGCCAGGTCGGCGAGCACCTTGCGATCGACCTCGACATCGGCCCGATGCAACCCGGCGATGAGCCGGCTGTAGCTGATTCCGTTGAGCCGGGCGGCAGCGTTGATCCGCTGGATCCAGAGCTGGCGGAAGTCGCCTTTCCGGGCCCGACGGTCCCGGTAGGCGTACTGCATCGAGTGCATGACCTGCTCGTTGGCGGCGCGGAATGAGCGGCTCTTGTTGCCGTAGTAACCCTGCGCCTGCTCGAGAACGGCACGGTGGTGCTTCTTGGCGTGTACTGCGCGCTTGACACGGGCCATGGTTGCTCCTTTTCCTAGAGGTGTTCCTGAGGGCCTGATCGAGTGGATCAGAGGCCCGATCGAATGGGTTGTGTTGTGGCCGACCGGTCGTCCCGGGGCCTTGGCTGCGTCCGTTGGGCGACGCCATCGCCGGTGGCAGGAGTGCGAACCGCCGGAGCGGTGGCGACCGACCCGGTCAGATCGTCGGCCCGCCGGTGCGGGCAGGCGAAGGTACTGCTACCGGCCGAGCATGCGCTTGACCTGCCGCTCGTCACCCGGGGCGAAGTCGGTCTCACGGCCGAGCCGGCGCTTGCGCACGCTCGACTTCCCCTCCAGCAGATGGGAGCGAAAGGCCTTCCGACGGCGTAGGCGACCGGTCCCGGTCACCTTGATCCGCTTGCGGGCCCCACTGTCAGTCTTCATCTTCGGCATCGTGCTCTCCCTATCCTGCGCTCGACTCATCGGCCGGGGGCTGCTCTGCCACCGGCTCCGTTTTCACCGCTGCTTCTGTCACCGGCTCCGTCTGTGCCACCGGCTCTGTCGCTACCACCGGCTCCGTCTGTGCCACCGGCTCTGTCGCTACCGGAGGCTCTGTCGCTAGCGGAGGCTCTGTCGCTACCACCGGCTCTGTCGCGGCCTCAGGCGCCGGTGCAGCGGCGGCGGCCGGTGCTGTCTCGTTGCCCGGAGCGGACCCATTGCCCTCGTGCCCCGGACCCCGGGACGCCGCAGACTGCTTGGCCCGCTTGTCCGGAGCCAGCACCATGACCATGTTCCGCCCGTCCAGCCGGGGTGTGGCCTCGGACTTGCCCATGCCATCCATCTGCTCGGCGATGCGGTCCAGGATCTTCTTGCCCAGCTCCGGGTGGAAGACCTCCCGACCACGGAACATGATGGTGATCTTGACCTTGTGGCCCTCTTCGAGGAACTTGGCCACCTGCCGGGTCTTGGTGTCGAAGTCGCCCGGGCCGATCTTGGGCCGGTACTTCATCTCCTTGATCCCTACATGGACCGCTTTACGCCTCGACTCCTTGGCCCGCTGGGCCGCATCGAACTTGAACTTCCCGTAGTCCATGATGCGGCACACCGGCGGGTTGGCCCCCGGAGCGACCTCGACGAGGTCCAGGTCCAGCTGTCTGGCGATGGCCAGGGCCTCGGGTAACAGCTTGATTCCCAGCTGCTCTCCATCGGGGTCGACCAGGCGTACCTCGCGGGCACGGATGCGATCGTTGATGCGGGTCTCATTGGTGGTGACGGTGGCTGCTATTCGACTCTCCTCGGTCTTCGGGCCACGGACTTCCCGTGCCCTCATCAAGGAGCGGAGCCACACCGATCACGCCGACTCCACGTCGGCGACCGGTCCCATAGACCCGGCGCACACCGACATACTGCCCGGTGGCCGGGTGGGAGTCCTCGACTGGAGTACTCCGCTTCCTCGTCTATCAGTGCTTTAGGCTACCAGTCGTGAGCTCTCTTTGGACACCCGATGGTGAACGCCCGGTCGGGCGACCGGCAGCAACCGGCGGTGCCGGGTCCCCTCCGGGGGCCGGTGCACCTCCCGGATCCGGCTCCGGTGGGCCCGACGAGGCCTCCGATATGGACGAGGCCGAGCTGGCCCGTCAGATGGAGGCCATGCGGGCCGAGCTGATCAATTCGCCGGTCGAGGTGGTGGTGGCCAACCACTGCTACGGGCTCTTCGAGCTGGCTGCGGTGTACCTGTCCCAGCAGCCGGCCATGTTGACCCAGGCCCGCCTGGCCATCGATGCCCTGGGTTGCCTGGTCAGTGGGCTCGAAGGCCGCCTGGGCGACACGGAGGAGCAGCTCCGGGACGGCCTCAGCCAACTCCGGCTGGCCTACGTGCAGATCGACGGGGCCCAGCGGGTGGGAGCCGAGGTGGCGGCGGCGGCCGGGGTCAACGGGGAGTCAACCTTCGACCCCGGACCTACCGGCGCCACCGGGGACGCCGTCGACACCGACAACGGGGGCGCCGGGTCGGATCCGGCCGGGGCGGACGCTGAGACTGAGAACGAAACCCCCGGGTGAGCGGGGGCGGCGACGGTAACCCGGGCCAGCCGACCGGAGGCCAGCCGACCGGAGGCCAGCCGACCGGAGGTGAGCCGCCGGCGGTCAGCCGCTCCCCCGGCGCACTGGGGGGCATCGACGGCTCCCGGGTCCGGAGCTTCCTCGGACTCTCGATCGGGCTGGTCGGCCCCCGGGCCAACCTGGCCGTCTCGGGGGTACTCATCACCTTGTTCGTCCAGCAGCGGGCCTCGAGCGCGCTGGCCGTCACCTTCGCCCTGACCGCCGACCGGCTGGTCAGTTGGATCACCTATCCGGTGGCCGGGCGGTTGAGCGACCGGACCCAGAGCCGGGTGGGCCGCCGTACGCCCTATATGGCGGGAAGCCTGATCATCATGGGCATCGCCACCTGGATGTTCACCGTGGTGAGCGGCTACTGGCTGCTGGTCCTGATGATTCTCATCGCCGGGCAGGCCTCGGCCACCTTCACCTTGACCAATGTGGCCGTGGTGCCCGAGGTGTTCGGCCGGAGCCGTTGGATCAAGGCCCTGTTGCTCACCACGGTCCTGGGCACCATCGCCAGTCTGGCCATCAAGGGGACGGTGATCGCCAGCTGGAACCAGCACCAGCCCGTCGACCTGGAACCTCCCGTTCCAGATAGCCGGGGCCATCCTGGTGGGCGTGGGCATCGCCGTGCTGGTCCTGGTGCGCGAGGCCCCGACCGCCACCTACGGCGCCGAGGTCGACCGCAAGCAGCGGGCCCGGCCCACCCGTGACGAGATCCGGGACATCCTGGCCGGGCCCAACGCCAAGGTTCTGGTCGGGGGCTCGCTGCTCTTCTGGTCCGGGGTGGGATCGACGGCCTACGTGGCCATCCTGTTCTTCCAGAAGATCCTGCACGCCGGAGCCAGCGCCCAGACCATCGCCGGCCTGGCCACCGGGCTCCCGGTGTTCATCATCGGAATCGCTCTCGGGATCCCTCTCAGCCGGTGGCTGACCCCCATGCAGTTGGCCATCGGTGCCCCGCTGGCCGGGGCGGTCCTGGCCGGCGTGCAGTACTTCGACACCCACCTGTGGCAGGCCGTGGTGCTGAGCTACATCGGGGCCCCACTCATCGGCGCCTACATCATCGTGATGGCCCCGTTGCTCCTCCAGCTCCTGCCGCGGGCCGGCGGGCTGGGCGAACGGATCGGGGTACTACTGGCGCCGTTCAACCTGTGCAGCGTGGTGCTGGCCTATGTGGCCGCGGTGGTCATCGACGCCACCGGCAACTACCGGCTCATCTGGCTCTTCCCGGCGGCCACCGGACTGGGTCAGGCCCTGGTCAACTGCTGGCTCAAGTACCCGGCCCGAAAGGCCTCCAGCCCCGACATGGTCGGCCAACTGTGGAAGTGGAGCGTGGTGCAGGCCGAGTCGCTGGCCGAGACGGGGCTGCTCACCGGTCTACTGGCGGCGCCTCTCCTTGGCGTCGTGACCAAAGAGGACGCTGACAGCGCGGTGGTCATCGACATGGCTCGCAACATCCTCGGGAATCCCTACGAGGTGGACGGGGAGGTCGAGCACGGGGAGGGCGACGGGGAGGCCGGGCCGGGCGAACCGCCGGCCCTGAACGCCGCCAACGCCCCCGAGCCGGTCAACGGATCGGATCAGTCGGAGCCCGGGGCCGGGGGATCGGGAGGCGACGACGGTATGACCGGCGTCCGCCAGGTCGGCGGGGGCCCGGACGACCCACGGGAGAACGGTGACTGGAAGTCGGAGTGGGGCGATTCGCCGATCGGATCATGGGGCGACCCGACAGGAGGTGGTTCGGAGACCGGAGTCTCGGCCACCGGTGGTTCGGCCACCGGTGGTTCGGCCACCGGAGGTTCGGCCGACTCGGGGCTTCAGGGCCACTGGGGCTTCGGCGACCGGGGCTTCAGGGACCGGGGCTTCAGGGACCGGTGCGACGGCTCCCGAAGGCCCGTCTGGTGTCGACCCGCCCTCGGCGTCGACCCGCCCTCGGCCGTCGACCCGGTCACCGACCAGTCGAACGGCGCCGGGAGCGCGCTCTCGAAGCCCGGCGATGACCCCGATGCCGCCTCGGAGGTTCCCGGCGCCGGTGTGGATCCCGACCCGGCGTAAGCCGTGGTCGGCAACCCGCCAGTGGCCCCTACCGGAGCCAGGCTCGATCCTGGCGACACCACCCCCGGGAGCGGTCGGACGTAGCGGGCCTCGAGACGACCCAGCCGGCCGGCGGTGACCACCACGGCCACCACCGTCCCCACCGCGATCGTGCGGGAGCCGTCGGTGATGGCTGTGCAGTGGAAGCCCACCCTCCGTCCCGGCCCGTACTCCACCACACCGAGCCCACGGGGATCGTCGAACTCCACCACATCACCGACCAGCGGGGCCCTCCCCACCGGGATCAGATCGACCGGCCCCGTCCATACCGGGGGGCTCACTTCGGGGACCCCTCCGGGCTCACCGGTCCGACCGGTTCCGACAGGTCGGCCGGCATCCCCTGCTCGACCGGGCTCAATGGACGATCTTCGACAGGGCCAACTCGATGATGTCGGTGGCGCCGCGGTCCTTCAGGGCCGGGATGAGCACGTTGATCTCCGACTTCGGCACCACCGTCTCCACGGCGTACCCACCCCCACCGAACAGCTCCGACACCGTGGGCGACCGCAGGGACGGCAGGACCTCGATGACCTCGGGGAGTTGCGCCGCAGCGACGTTGAGTTTGACCAGCACCTTCCCCCGGGCCTCGAGGGACCCCTCCAACAGGGTGAACAGCTGGTCCATGGCGTGGCGCTTGTCGGGGTCCTTGGCCGCGGCGGGGTTGGCGATCAACTCGGTGTGGGAGACCAGCAGGGTCTCGACGATCTTGAGCCCGGCGGCCCGCAGGGCCCCTCCGGTCTCGGTGATCTCGACCACGCAGTCGGCGATGTCGGGCACCTTGGCCTCGGTGGCCCCGTAGGACAGGCTGACCTCGGCGTCGACGCCGTGCTCGGCGAAGTACCGGCGGGTCAGCTCGGGATACTCGGTCGACACCCGCAGGGCCCCCGACGCACCATGACCCGATCCGGCCAGATCGGCCACCGAGGACACCGGGGAGTCCATGGGCACGGCCAGCACCACCCGGATGGGATTGGCGGTGGCCTTCGAGTAGCGGAGGACCCCGAGGGAGGTCACCTCACTCCCCCGCTCCTCCACCCAGTCACGCCCGGTGATCCCGATGTCGAACAGCCCCTCGGCCACGTACAGCGGGATCTCCTGGGGTCGCAGGATCCGGACCTCGTCGATGCGGGGATCGTCGATGGCCGCCCGGTAGTCCACGCTGGACGAGCGGATCACCCCCAGGTCGGCCGAGGCGAACAGTTCGAGCGTGGCCCGTTCCAGGGATCCCTTGGGGAGCACCAGGCGCAGCATCAGCGCTTCCCGACGCCGAACCCGACCCGGCGCCCCGACGAGGCCGCCGCCACCGATCGCAGCACCCCGACCGTGTCGATGGCCGTCCGGGCCGCCTCCCGCCCTTTGTTCGATTGGTCGTCGGCCGAGCGCACCAGGGCCTGGTCGATCGTTTCGGTGGTCAGAACGCCGAAGACCACCGGCATCCCGCTGTCCAGCTGCACCCGCTGCAGCCCCGAGGCGCACTCGCCGGCCACGAACTCGTAGTGGCCGGTATCCCCTCTGATGACCGCCCCCAGGCAGATCACCGCGTCCACCGCCCCCGAACGGGCCAACTCCTGGGCCACCACCGGAAGCTCGAAGGCCCCCGGCACCCAGGCCACGATGGCCGTGGCCAGGTCGCAGCCCGACTCCTCCAGGGCGTCCAGGGCCCCGGACAGCAGGCGGTAGGTGATTCCGCCGTTGAACTCGGCACAAGCCAGGCCGATCCGGGGCCCGCCGGTCGCCGCGCCGGCGCCACCCTCGGTCCCGCCATCCACGGCAGTGCCGACCCTGGCGGCAGCTCGTTCTTTGGCGTCGGGGGGGAGGAGGGTCAGATCAGAGGACGTCATCGAGTCCTTCGAGTAGGTGGCCCATCCGTTCCCGCTTGGTCCGGAGATACTCGATGTTCTCCGGGGTGGGAGTGGGTTGCAGGTTCACCCGCTCGACGATATCGAGTCCGAAGCCCTCCAGCCCGCCATACTTGGTCGGGTTGTTGGTCATGAGGCGCATGGTGGTCACCCCCAGGTCGACCAGGATCTGCGCCCCGATCCCGTACTCGCGGGAGTCCGCGGGCAGCCCGAGCTCGAGATTGGCGTCCACCGTGTCGAACCCCTCCTCTTGGAGGTTGTAGGCCCGGAGCTTGTGGGCCAGGCCGATCCCCCGGCCCTCGTGGCCCCGCAGGTACACGATGACGCCGCTGCCGTTCTCGGCGATGGCGGCCATGGCCGCCTCGAGCTGGGGGCCGCAGTCACAGCGGGCCGATCCGAAGACGTCTCCGGTGAGGCACTCGCTGTGCACCCGGACCAGCACGTTGGGTTGCCCGTCCACCTCCCCTTTGACCAGGGCCACGTGGTGCTCCCCGTCGAGCACCGACTCGTAGGCGTACACCGTGAACTCCCCGTAGTCGGTGGGGATGCGGGCTCCCTCCAGCCGGCGGACCAGCTTGTCCTTCTGCCGCCGGTAGCGGATGAGCTCGGCGATGGAGATGAGGTGGAGCTGGTGCCGCTCGGCGAACTCCATGAGCTCGGGGAGCCGGGCCATCCCGGTCTTGTCCTGGCTCACCACTTCGCACAGCACCCCGACCGGTGACATCCCGGCCGCCCGGGCCAGGTCCACGGCGGCCTCGGTGTGTCCGGCCCGCTTGAGGACCCCGCCGGGTCGGTAGCGCAGGGGGAAGATATGGCCCGGACGGTTGAGATCGCTGGGGCGGATGTGCGGGTCGGCCAGGGCCTTGATGGTGGCGGCGCGGTCCGACGCCGAAATCCCCGTCGAGGTCCCGTGCCGGTAGTCCACGCTCACGGTGAACGCCGTCCGCTGCACCTCGGTGTTGGCCGTGACCATGAGGGGCAGGTCGAGCTGCTCGACCCGTTCGGGGGTCAACGGCACGCAGATGAGACCGGAGGTGTGGGCCAGGAAGAAGGCGATCTTCTCCGGGGTGACCGCGTCGGCGGCCATGATCAGGTCCCCTTCGTTCTCACGGTCCTCGTCGTCCACCACGACGACGATCTCACCGCGACCCGACCGCCTCGATGGCATCCTCAACCGATGAAAAGGGCATGGACCCTTGGTCTCCTTGTGTTCTCTACATCCGGCTGCGGTGTGGACGGCGGGCCCCCGGCGCAGCCTCAAACCGGAGACCAACTGTTCTTAATGTCGGCTGGCACGGCGCCGGCCTTAGGTATTTTCTCGAACCGATCACCAGGGCTTCAGCGGTCAGCGGCGGCCAGATCGACCCGTAAATCACCCTCCAGGCTAGTCACCGAGCGCACGTGCCCACGCCAGAGGCTCCCGATGGTGGCCACCCCGGGACCGGCGAACAGCGGTCGGGCGTCGTCCCCTCCGAACAGGGCCGGGGCCAGGTACAACACGTACCGGTCCACCAGGCCGGCCTGGTGGAACGAGTGGGCAACGCTCGGTCCTCCCTCGACCAGGAGTTGCACGATCCCGTCACGCCCCAGCCGGTCGAGGACCTCTCCCAGCTCCCCGCTCAGCTCCCAGGCCGGTTGCACAGCGGCGTCGGCCGGCGCCCGGCCCAGGACCACCCGGGCCGGTTGGTCGTCGGGTCCCCGGAAGAACGGGTCTCCCGGTGGGAGCCGGACGGTGAGGGCCGGGTCGTCCACCCGGACGGTGCCCGCCCCCACCAGCACCGCGTCGGACTGGGCCCGCAACCGGTGGGCGTCGAGGCGGGCGGCCGGGCCGGTGATCCACCGGCTGGTGCCGTCGGGAGCTGCGGTGCGCCCGTCCAGTGACGCCGCCAGCTTGAGGACCACCCACGGGCGGCCGGTCCGCCGGTGCTTGAGGTACGCGGCCAGCTGCTCACCGGCGGCCTCCGCTCCCACCCCGACCTCGACCTCGAGGCCGGCGGCCCGGAGGGCGGCGATCCCCCGTCCCTGCACCTGGGGATCGGGGTCTTCGAGGGCCACCACCACCCGCCGGATCCCGGAGCCGATGACGGCGTCGGTGCAGGGCGGGGTCCGCCCGTGGTGGGCACACGGCTCCAGCGTCACATAGAGCGTGCCCGACCGGGCCAGCTCCCCGGCAGCCCGGATTGCGGCCACTTCGGCGTGGTCCCCCCCGGGAGGAGCGGTGGCCCCGGTGAACCACCGCTCAGGCCCGGCCGGAGTCGGGCCTCCCGGTGCCGGCACCACCACCGCTCCCACCCACGGGTTGGGTGACGTGTGTCCCCGGGCCGCCTCGGCCGCCTCGGCGGCGCGGGCCATCCACTCGGTGTCGCTCCGGCCGGTGTCGCTCCGACCGTCGGACGCAGTGGCCGGGCTCAGGACGACGCGCCCGTCACGGCATCACGGGCGGCGGCCAGGATGTCGCCGGCCGCCTCGAGGGGGTGGGGCCGGCCGAAGACCGCCGATCCGGCCACGAAGACATTGGCGCCCGATCGGGCCGCATCGACCACGGTGTGCTCATCGACCCCGCCGTCGACTTCCACGTCGAGGGTCAGGCCGGCGGCGAGAGCGGCCTGACGGACCTGGTGGACCTTGGGCATGACGTCGCCGATGAAGGACTGCCCGCCGAACCCCGGGAACACCGTCATGCACAGGATCATGTCCACCTGGTCCAGATAGGGCTCGATGGCCTCGAAGGGGGTGTCGGGGTTGGCCGCCAGGCCCACCCGGAGGCCCAGGTCGCGGATCTGGGCGATCAGGGCTGCCGTCTCGCCCACTTCGACATGGACGGTGCAGCCGTCGGAGCCGGCGTCGCGGAACGCTTCGAGGTACCTGGCCGGCTCGGTGATCATCAGGTGGGTGTCGAAGAACAGATCGGTGTGCTCCCGGAGGGAGGTCACCACCGGCGGCCCGATGGTCAGGTTGGGGACGAAGTGGCCGTCCATCACGTCGACATGGAGCCACTCCGAGCCCGGAGCGACCGTCTCGATGGCTTCGGACAGCGCCCCGAAGTCAGCCGAGAGGATCGACGGGGCTACCCGCAACGGGGGCGTGCTGGGCGGAACTATCGATCTCGGTTTGATGTCACGACAACCTACGCGCTCACCGCCACCGGTAGCGCGGAACCTGATTGCCGGTAGGGCCCGGGTCCGAACCCTCACTCCCCCAGCCGCTCGTCGGGGCCGGGACGAACACCGCGGAGCCACTCCTCGGCCGCCATCGGCCGCTTCCCCTCGGACTGGACCGTCACCAGACGGACCCGGGTACCGAGGCCGCAGATCACGTCCGCCCCGTCGAGCTGGCCCGGCACCGACGCAGATGCGGTGGAACCGGTGGGATCGGCCGGAGCGGTGGGACCGGTGGAACCGGCTCCGGGCAGCACCCCGGTGGCCCGCAGGACATGCAGGCGCCGGCCCCGGAAGGTGGTCCAGGCCCGACCCAACCGGATCACCCTCCTGATCTGGACCGCGGGCTGGTCCCAGCGGATCTCCAGCTCCGCGGGCAGGACCTTCTCGGCGTAGGACGGCTCCCCTCTCTGGTCCCGGGGGATGGGCAGTCCGTGGAGGCCCCCGGCCAGGTACTCGACCAACAGTTGGCATCCCATGACCACCAGGCGGGAGCGCAGCTCGTCAGCCGTCTCTTCCTCGTCGATCTCGGTGTCGGCCTCGGCGTAGATGGGACCGGTGTCCAGACCGGCCTCCACGGCCATCAGGCACACCCCGGTCTCCGAGTCCCCCTCCAGGATGGCCCGCTCCACGGGCGCTGCCCCTCGCCACCGGGGCAGCATCGAGAAGTGGAGATTGACCATCGGGAGCCGGTCCAACACCGCCACCGGGATGATCCGCCCGTAGGCCACCACCACCCCGAGCTCCGCTCCCACCTCGACCGCCGGGTCGAGGGAGTCGACCACGTCGAGCCCCAGCTCGAGAGCGGCCGCCTTGACCGGGCTGGGAGTCAGCCCGCTCCCCCGACCACGCCGCCGATCGGGCCGGGACACCACCAACGCCACGTCGTGCCCCGCATCCACAAGGGTTCGCAGCGGGAGCACCGCCGCCTCGGGAGTCCCCAGAAATACCAGCCGGGCCATGGGCAGTGACGCTACCGGTCCCAGCCTCCCGGGCCAGACCCCGGCGCTGCCGATCAGATCAGAGCTCGCCGGTCAGGCCTGACCCGGCCGTCAGACCTCGCGTTCGCTGCCGGCCGAGACCAGCTTGGCCTCCATGGCCGCGGTGTCCAGGCCCATGGAGCGGTCGCGGAGCACCCGGAGGGCCAACTTGCGGGCGTCGTCATCCAGCCGCTCGACCATCAACACCCCGTCCAGATGGTCGACCTCGTGGAGGAACACCCGCCCGAGGAACTCGTCGGCCTCGATGGACACCTCGTCGCCGTCCAGGTCGTAGCCCTTGATGTGCACCTCGTTGGGCCGGACGATGCCCAGCCGCAGCCCGGGGATGGAGAGGCACCCCTCATCGTGGTACCACTCGCCCCCGGTCTCCACGATGATCGGATTGACGATGGCCTCGGGTCCGTCACCCACGTCGTAGACGAACAGGCGCTTGCCGATCCCCACCTGGGTGGCCGCCAGTCCGGCCCCCTCGGAGTCGTACATGGTCTCCACCATGTCGTCGACCAACTTGACCAGCGAGCCGTCGACCTCGTCGACCTGCTGAGCCACCTGCTTGAGTGCCGGGTCCCCGAAGACCCGCACGGAATACGCGGACATGGCCGACAGTGTATGGGCCACACCTGAGACGTCGTCGACAGGTGTGGGGGCTCAGGTGTCGGTGGGGTCGACCTCCACCCGCAGGCGACCGGGCGGACGCGGCACGGCGGCCAGCGCATCGCACAGGACCACATGGTCGGGAGCCCGGGCCAACCAGCGGTCCACGTCCATCGAGGACACCTCCACGGTGCCGACGGTGCCCAGCCCCTCGGCGAAGGCCGCGCTCCCGGCACCCCGCAGCAGGGCCAGCGCCCCGAACGGGGGCAGCCCCAGCTCCTCCCGCAACCGGGCTTCCGGCTGAGCCAGCAGGTCCGGATCGGCCCGACTGGCCGCCAGTAGGGCCTCGTGCTCGGGGATCCGGGTCTGCACCAGTACCCGGCCACCGCCGTCGCGCCCCCGACCAACCGGGCCGCCCGGGCCAGGAGGGCCAGCGTCTCCTCGCCGGCGGCAAACCTCGGGGCCAGCAGATGCTGGTCGATGTCGAGGAACGCCACCAGCCCGGCCCGGCTCACCCGGTGCAGGGCGGCCTCGGTACCGACCACCAGCCGGGCGTCAGCGCCGTGGCCGGGCTCGGTGGTGGCGGTGATCTCCGTGGCCTCCACCCCGGCCAGGGCCGAGAGTTCCTCCACGGCCCGGGTGACCCCGATGCGGAGCGACTTCAACCTGGTGGAGTCGCACACGGCACAGACCGCCGGCCGGCTCTCGCCACACCTGCGGCAGTGCAGACCGCCGGCCGCCTCGTCCTGGACCACCGGTCCGCCGCAACGGGTGCAACGGGCCAAAGCACCGCAGTGGGCACAGGCCAGTAGCCGGATGCGACCGGTCCGGTTGAGGATGCACACCACCCGGCCGTCGGGTTGCTCCACTCCGGAGCGGACCGCACGGACCAGGCGCTCCGAGAACAGTCCGGTGCGGGGATCGTCCCCGGTGCGGTCGATCACCTCGACGACCGGCCATCCCCGACGTTCCACCGCTCGGGCCGTGGTCACCAACCCGTGTCCGTGAGCCAACGCCACCGGCGGGCACGGCGAGATCAGGACCACCGGCCCCCCGTCCCGTCGGCCCCGCTCCACCACCACGTCGACCGCCGACCAGGTGGGAGCGCGTTCCTCCCGGTAGGCCTCATCGTGGGCGTCGAGCACCACGGCGGCCCGCAGGCGACCCAAGGGGGCCCAGGCCGCCACCCGGGTGCCCACCACCACCCGGCTTCCGGTGGCGGCCTCCTCCCACTGATCGGGAAGGAGGGCCACGGGTAGGCCGGCGGCAGCCAGACGGGTGGCCACCTGACCGGCGCGCCCGTGGGACGGGGCCAACACCAGGACCGAGGCCGGTCCCATCCGGTGGATGAGCTCGAATACCACCAGGGTGGCGTCCAGAGCCGGGGCCAGCCGCACCACGGAACAGTCGGCCGCTTCGGCCAAGGCGTCGTCGACGATGGCCACCGAGCCCCCACCCGGCGAGGGCGGGCGGGGGCCGTCGGACGCTCGCGCCGGATGCTGCGTCGGATCCGCCTCGGAGCCGCCACTGCCACCGGTACCACGGGGGTAGTGGCGGACCACCCGGTTCGGTGACGCCGTGCCGAGGAACGAAGACACCGGACCGGCCCACCGCCAGGCCGCCCATTGGGCCAGCGCCACCACCGATCGGGGTGGGCCGGCACCACTGGAGGCCGCGATGGGCTTGGGTGACACCCCGGGCGTGGGGCCGACGTCGTCCTCCACCACCCAGCCACCGACTCGTCGGCCATGGAGTTCGACCCGCACCCGGGCCCCCACGGCGATCTGTGGGGCCAGCCGCTCGGGAACCGAGTAGTCGAACTGTCGGTGGATGGCCGGGACGTCGGGCACCACCCGCACGATCCGGTCCTTCACGGACTGAGACGCCACGCCCTCGCCACGCCCGCTCCCGCCCGGCTCCCGGCGCCGCGCCGTTCGACGCTGCTGCTCCTGACGCCGCGGTGTCGCTCAGAGCCCGAGAGCCTGCTTCAGGTCATCGGCCCGCGAGGTGTCCTCCCAGGTGAACTCCTTCTCGGGCCGCCCGAAGTGGCCGTAGGCCGCAGTCTTGCGGTAGATCGGCCGCTTGAGGTCGAGGTCCCGCACGATGGCGGCCGGCCGCAGGTCGAACACCTCGTCCACCACCCGGGCGATGTGGGCGGGATCGACCCGCTCGGTGCCGAACGTCTCCACCAGCACCGACACCGGACGGGCCACGCCGATGGCGTAGGCCACCTGGACCTCACACCGGGTGGCCGCTCCCGCTGCCACCAGGTTCTTGGCCACCCACCGGGCGGCGTAGGCCGCCGAGCGGTCGACCTTGGAGGGGTCCTTGCCGGAGAAGGCACCACCGCCGTGCCGGGCCATGCCGCCGTAGGTGTCGACGATGATCTTGCGTCCGGTGAGACCGGTGTCGGCATGGGGACCGCCCAGCTCGAACACACCGGTGGGGTTGGCCAGGATGCGGAGATTGCTGGTGTCCAGCTCCGGCGGGAGCAGCGGGTTGATCACGTTGTCGCGCAGGTCGGGCAGCAACAGGGTCTCCAGGTCGACCCCCGGATCGTGCTGGGTCGAGATGAGCACCGTCTCGAGTGCCACCGGCTTGCCGTCCTCGTAGGTCACGCTGACCTGGGTCTTGCCATCCGGGCGCAGGTAGGGCAGCACCCCCACCCGCCGGACCTGGGCCAGCCGCTGCGCCAAACGGTGGGCCAACCAGATGGGAAGGGGCATCAGGTCCGGGGTCTCGTCGCAGGCGTACCCGAACATCATCCCCTGGTCGCCCGCCCCTTGGGCGTTGAGCACATCCTCGCCCCCGGTGCCGGCCCGCACCTCGAAGGCGTTGTCGACGCCCTGGCCGATGTTGGGCGACTGCTCGTCGATCGACACGATGACTCCGCAGGTGCGGCCGTCGATGCCGTAGGCGTCGTCGTCGTAGCCGATGTCGACCACGGTCTTGCGCACCAACCGGGGGATGTCCACGTATGTGGTGGTGGTGATCTCACCCGCCACCAGGACCAGGCCGGTGGTCAAGAGGGTCTCGCACGCCACCCGGCTCTCCGGGTCCTCGGCCAGCATGGCGTCGAGGACGGAGTCAGAGATCTGGTCCGCCATTTTGTCGGGGTGTCCTTCAGTCACCGATTCTGACGTGAAGGTGTATCGGGTGCTCACGGGTGGTTCCAATCTGATAGGGGGCATTCGCCCGGGACGGGCCGAGGCCACAGCAGGGCCAGGTCGCACAGGCGCCCCGGTCCCACCGTCGCAGACGCCCGAGTCATGGTGCCGACAACAGCGCGCCCACCCTATCCAAGATGGCCTCGGCCACGGCGGCCTTGGTACGAATGGAGAGGGTCTCGGCCGACCCGTCCGCTCCGAAGATGGTGACCTCGTTGGTGTCATGGTCGAACCCGGCCCCCGGCGCCGACACGTCGTTGGCCACCATCAGGTCGGCCCCCTTGGCCACCAGCTTCGAACGGGCCCGCTCGCCCACGTGGTCGGTTTCGGCGGCGAATCCCACCAGTACCTGACCCGGGCGGTGACGTCGCCCCAGCTCAGCAAGGATGTCGGCGGTGGGCTCGAGAATCAGGTCCGGGATGCCATCGGCCTTGTGCAGCTTGGTGTCGGTGACCACTTTGGGCCGGAAGTCGGCCACCGCGGCCGCCATGATCACCACGTCAGCCTGCTCGGCGTGGGCCAGCACCGACGCCTCCATCTCCGCGGCCGTCTCCACCCGCTCGACGGTCACCCCCGGTGGCACCGGCCGGGTGCTGGTGGTGACCAACACCACCTCGCCACCGCGCCGGGCCGCGGCGTCGGCCAGCGCATGGCCCTGCTTCCCCGAGGAGCGGTTGGTGATGAACCGCACCGGGTCGATGGGCTCCCGGGTGCCACCGGCCGAGACCACGATCCGCACCCCGGCCAGGTCGCTCGAGGTCGGCCCATCACTCAGTTCGCCCCGGGCACCCCCTGCACCCCGTTCGCCCCCGGCAGCCCGGGCCGCCCGAGGGCCTCGAGCGTTTCGAGGGCACGCGCCACGATCACCGAGGGCTCGGCCATGCGCCCCGTCCCGACATCGCCTCCGGCCAGTCGACCGTCCTCGGGCTCGACCACGCCCACACCGCGCGACCGCAGTACGGAGAGATTGTGTTGCACCGCCGGGTGCTCCCACATCTCGGTGTGCATGGCCGGGCACACCAGCACCGGGGCCACCGTGGCCAACAGCGTGGCCGTCAGGAGGTCATCGGCCATGCCGGCGGCGTAGCGGGCCAGCAGGTCCGCGGTGGCCGGTGCCACCACGATCAGATCGGCGTGTTGGCCGAGGCGGGTGTGGGGAATGGGCGACAACTCGTCCCACAGCGTGATCTGAGCGGACTCGGAACCGAGAGCGTCGAAGGTCGCCCTGCCCACGAACCGGGTGGCCCGCTCGGTCAGGACCGGCGCCACATGGACTCCCGCGTCGACCAGACGACGGCAGACCTCGACGGCCTTGTAGGCGGCGATCCCGGCCGACACGCCGAGCACCACGAACGGCTTGTCGCCGGGGCCTTCCGACGTCACGACCACGTCCATCGCCCCCCTTACCCGGCCGGCTTCGGCCAGCTAGTCGGCGGTCCCGTCCGGAACCGGCTCGGTGACCTCAGCGACCTCCACGACATCGGCGGCTCCCTCTCCCTCCAAGAGCGCCAGAGCGGCCGCTTCGGCCAGGGCCACCTCTTCGGGGTCGGGACGGGTATAGGTGGCCTTGCCTGCGGCCACCTCTTCGAAGGCGATCGACAAGGGCTTGCCGGAGACCGAGGCCACCTGGGGCGGCACCACGACCCCAAGTCCCTCACCCAGGGAGTTGTAGTAGCTGTTGACCTGCCGGGCCCGACGCGAGGCCAGCGCCACCAGGGTGAACTTCGAGTCGACTCGTGTCGAGCAGTTCCTCGATGGGCGGGTCCATGAGTGTGATCTGAGTCTGAGCCATCACGATCCTTCGGCTTGGTCATCGGGTGCGGTGCCAGGGGTGGGGAAGGGCGAATTCCCGGCACCGCCGGCGGATCCACCACCGGCCGCACCGCTCTGGGCGGCCAACCGGTAGCCCTCCACTATACCGGCCACCTCGGCTGTGGCCTGCGCTATGTCGTGATTGACCACCACGGCATTGGCGATGGCCAGCCCTTTTCGCTCCTCATCGGCCCCGGCTTCGAGCCGCAGACGGATGTGTTCCTCGTCATCCCCCCGGGCCCGCAACCGGGCCTCCTGGGCCACCGGGGAGGGGGCCTTCAACAGGATCAGAGCGGCGTCCGGTCGCAGCCGGTGGACGGTCAGGGCGCCCTGGAGGTCGATCTCGAGGAGCACGTCACGGCCACCGTCCGGCTCGATCAACGGTGTGCCGTACAGGTTGCCGAGGAACTCGGCGGACTCGAAGAATCCGCCGGCCTGTTGGTGGGCTTCGAAGGTGGGACGGTCGACGAACACGTAGGCATCGTCTGGTTCGCCCGGCCGTTGGGCCCGCGTGGTCCACGAACGGCTCAGCCGGAGGTTGGGGTCCTGGCTGACCAGGCGCTCGGCGATGGTTCCCTTGCCGACCCCGCCGGCACCGAACAACACGAACGTCAGTGGTGCCCCACGGGCCGGGGGGCGCCCCGGCGTGATGTCGTTCAGCGAGCGGTCTCGCGGAGCAGGGCTTCGCGCTGGTTGCTGCCCAGGCCCTGCAGCCGGCGACTCTCGCTGATCCCCACCGTGTCCATCAAGCGACGGGCCTTCACCTTGCCGAGGCCCGGAAGGGACTCCAGGACCGAGAGCACTTTCATCTTCCCCACGGTCTCGTTGGCGTCGGCCGTCGTGAGCAGCTCGGACAGGGTGATGGAACCCAGCTTGAGCTTCTCTTTGACCTCGGCCCGCTCTCGGCGGACCTTGGCTGCCTTGGCCAAAGCGGCCTGGCGCTGTTCGGGCGTGAGTGCGGGCGGTTGCGGCATGGTCGAGACGATAGCGCCTCTGCGGGCCCAGGTCATCCACGGTTTGTGGGCGGGGCCCCAGGGCCGCCCGGCCGGCCCCCACCGGGGGTCCCGGCCTAGGTCACGGGTCGGACCCGGGCGGGGACACGGGTCGGCCATGGGTCGGCCATGGGTCGGCCATGGGTCGGCCATGAGCGGGTCCCGGGTCGGCCCCGGGCCGGAGCACGGGTCGGGTGGCCTTTGCACCACCCGGTGACCGGGACCCGAGATGCTCAATACTGTCGTGGTGACTGCGATCGACCTCAACGCCGATCTGGCCGAGGGGGCCACGCTCTCGACCGGCGACCTCGGCGTCCTGGATGCGGTGACCAGCGCCAGTCTGGCGTGCGGGCTCCATGCCGGTAGCCGGGCGGTCATGCGGGCCACCGCCGAGGCCGCCATGATCCGGGGTGTGGTCGTCGGGGCCCACGTCTCCTACCGCGACCGTGAAGGTTTCGGTCGCCGGGCCATGGAGGTGGACCCGGCCCGGCTGGTGGCCGACATCGTCGAACAGTGTGCGGTGCTCACCGAGGAGGTGGCCGCGGTGGGTGGCTTCGTGGAGTTCGTGAAGCCTCACGGTGCCCTCTACAACCGCATGGCCACCGATCCGGACGTGGCCGCCTCCGTGGTCGAGGGCGTTCTCTCGGCGGGCCTCCCCGTGCTGGTGGCCCAGCCCGGCACGGCGGTTACCGAAACGGCGGCCGCTCACGATCTGCGGATCGTCCCCGAAGGGTTCCCCGATCGCGGCTACCGCGCCGACGGTCGTCTGGCCGACCGTGGTGAGCCCGGCGCTCTGATCGACGATCCCGACGAGACCGCCCGGCGAGCGGTCTCGATGGTGGAGCGGTGTGGCGTCGAGGCCGTCGACGGAACCTGGGTCCGACTCGGGGCGGAGACGTTGTGCATCCACGGGGACGCCCCCGGTGCCGCCGAAACGGCCCGCCGGGTCCGCTCGGCGCTCCAAGTGGCGGGGATTGCCCTCCGTCCCTTCAACCGGTGAACGTCCGGGTCACCCCATTCGGCGATAGCGCCCTGCTCCTCGAGGTCGACGACGTCCGGGCCGCCCATCGGATCGCTGCGGCCATCGATCGGGCCCGCCCGACCGGACGGGCTCCGGCGGGCATCGGGGAGACCGTGGTTGGAATGGGCACTGTGGTGGTCCACCTCGACGACCCGACCGAAGACGGTGATGCCGGGCCGTGGCTCCAGGAGCTGGCCGCAGAACTCGACCGTTCCGAGCAGTTCGACCCTGAGCCATTCGATGACTCCGTTGCAGCCGGAGGATCCCCTCCGGGTCCCCGGCGGGTGGACATCCCGGTCACCTTCGATGGGCCCGACCTCGACGAGGTGGCCGAACGGATCGGGGCCACCCCGACCCGGGTGGTGGAGCTCCTGACAAACGCGGAGCTCGAGGTGGCCTTCCTGGGCTTCGCCCCGGGCTTTGCCTACCTCACGGGCCTGCCTCCGGCCCTGGCCGCGGTGCCCCGACGCCCCACGCCGCGGGTATCGGTTCCGGGGGGATCGGTGGCCGTGGCGGGCGGCTTCGCCTCGATCTATCCGTCGACCGGCCCCGGCGGGTGGCAGCTGATCGGTCACACCCCGACCCGGCTGTTCGATCCCGACCGCCCGCCGCACGCTCTCCTGCGACCGGGTGACGTCGTCCGCTTCATCGACCAGCCGCCTGTCGCAATCGCCCTCGCCGACCCGACCATGACCGGGCGGCCGGCGACAGAGGGCGGGCTCGAGCCCGGAGCGGACCAGCTCGCCCCGGCCCGACGGAGCCCGCTGACGGCCCGGTCGGACCGGTTCGTGGAGGTTCTCGAACCCGGCCTGCTCAGCCTGCTCCAAGACGCCGGGCGCCCGGGCGCGGCCATCCTCGGGATACCCCGGGCCGGGCCGGCCGACCGCGCCACCATGCGACTGGCCAACCGGTTGGTGGGCAACACCGACGGCGACGCGGTCATCGAGATGACGGCGTCGGGTCCCCGGCTGGTGTTCACCGGCCAGGCCCACCTGGCGGTGCTGGTGCCACCCGGAGGGCAGGTGGAAGTCCTCATCGACGACCACCCGGTGGCCACCGGTTCGGTGTTCCCGGTCAGCGACGGCCAGGTGGTGGCGGTGGGTCGAATCCACGGTGGGCTCCGGGCCTACCTGGCGGTGTCGGGAGGGTTCGACACCACGTTGGTGGTCGGCTCCCGGTCCAGTGACGTGCTCTCGGGACTGGGTCCCGGCCCGTTGGTCGCCGGTGACCGCCTCGACCTCGGCCCCCCGGGTAGGCCCCACGGGCAGCTGCTACCGCCCCTGGAGATCCCGCTCCCCCACCAGTCCGGCCCCGGGACGAGAAGCCGGACGATCCGGGTGGTGCCGGGACCCCACTCGTTGCCCGCCGCCGGCGACGAGCCTCTCGCCGCGGGCCCGTGGGTCGTCGGGCCGGCATCGAACCGGATCGGCGTCCGCCTCTCCCCCGCGGACCGGCCGGCCGGGCCGGCCCCGGGTTCGACGCCGGGCCAGATCCGATCCACGGGCATGGTCACCGGAGCCATTCAGCTCCCCCCGGACGGCCGCCCCATCATCCTGCTCCCCGACCACGCCACCGTGGGCGGGTATCCCGTGGTGGCCTGTGTCATCACCGCCGACCTCCCCGTGGTCGGTCAGCTCGAGCCCGGCGAGACCGTGGAGTTCGTCACGGTCGACCTCCCGACGGCCCGCGCCCTGCTGGCCTCCTCCGAACGGGCCCTGGAGGCCCGGGTGACCGGGTGGTTCCCGACCGAGGCTGCCACTTGAACCCGGGGCCCCGGATGGCGGCTTCGTCCCAGGTCAGGGTCCCAACGGCGGCAGCCTTCCGGTCAGGGTCTTGACCATGGCCAGCCGAGGGTGCCGGTCCAGACCCCGGGCTCGTTCGGTGGCCCGGAGGGCGGCCAACTCCGGGCCCAGCTCGGCCTCAGTCATGGGCCGGAACCCGCAGCGGCGGTAGTAAGGACCGTTCCAGGGGACGTCAGCGAAGGTGGTGAGCGTCACCGCCGTGAGGCCCTGACCGGCTGCCCACCCCTCCAGGTGGCAGATGAGGGCCCGGCCGATCCCCTGACGACCCCACCCTGGATGCACCGAGACCTGCTCGATATGAGCGTTGCCGTCGACCAGATCGACCAGGAGATAGGCCACGGGCCGATCTGTCAGCTGTTCCACAGGCTGCTCCACCAGCGCTCCACCGGCGGCTCCACCGCAAGGTCAGAGCTGCTCCAGGCAGCCGCTCCGCCAGCGGCTCCGCCGCCACCCAGGCCATCCCCCGACTCCGGTAACGCTCGAGCTCTTCGATGGACAAGGGTGGGTCCTCGGAGACGTAGGACATGCCCACATCGGCGAACAGTGCGCCGGCGACCACCTCGATCTCTCGAGAGGGCGGCCAGCTCGTCCCGCCGTGCAGCACGTATCACCACCGGGGTCGGCGCCATCGGCGGATTCTCCACCGCGGCACCCCGGCGTGCCAGCCCCGGGGCCGTCCGTGGCACCATGGGTGCTCCAGTACATGCCACCGGAGAGCGCACCGAGGTGCCTTCTCCCGACGAGAGGAGCCGGCTGTGACCGACGCCGACCAGCCCGGAACCGATGGAGGGCCCGGCACGACCGACGCCAGCGACGACCTGATCCAGTCGAGGGAGGACGGCCAACTCCACTTCATCAAGGAGACCGAGGCCCACACGTTCCCTGTCACCGCCCCGACCAACGCCACCCCGCTCGAGGAAGACGAGACCGACGGGGTCATCCCGCACGCCCAACTATGGGCCATGAAGGAACGGCGGCACGAGCAGTGGCCTCACCTCTTCGGACATCCCGAGCGCATCCGGGCCGTCGTGGGTGCCGGCGACGCCGCCGTCTACGCCATCGACGACGGGAGTCACCACCGCATGATCGGGCGCCGGGTGGGGGCCACCCAGGACGGTGCCGAGTACACCCTGATCGGCCGGATCACCAAGGCCACCTACGACGATCTGGCGGCGGGATCAATCGACGGCAAGCAGGCGTTCCTGGCTGCCAGCGACACCGGTCTCAGCGGCACAACGGTGCTACCCGGCGTGTCCAACATCTTCGACGTCGACTACTACCAACGACCCGAGGAGATCCCGACGGAGTACCTACCTCCGGCGCCCGCCATCATCTTCACCCAGGACCTGCCCACCGCCGATCGCTGACCGCCTCTACCCGGTCGGGCACAGGGGCCCGGCTCAACCGAAGGCTGCGTTGAGCTCCTCGCCGGCCACCCGGGCCGCCTCAGTAAGGGCCCCTTGGTCGGGCCCGGCGGCAAGCACGGTGCGCGACACGTTGGCCAGAACACTGCGCGGCGGGCATCCGGCGAACAGGCGGGCCGCTCCGGCCGCCGTTCCCCCCTGGGCCCCGAGCCCGGGAGCCAGGATCACCCCACCCAGTCCGGCCAGTTCGAAGTGCGAGGGCTCCAACGTGGCCCCGATCACCGCACCGACGGTGCCCGGCACCGGCAGCCCCCCGTGGTTGAGGTCGGCGATCTCTCGGAGAAGGCTGTCCTCCACTGATACTCCGCCCGCCGCAACTCCAGCATCCGCCGCTACTCCAGCATCCGCGGCTACTCCCGTCTCCCCGCCCGACCGACCGGACAGCACGGCCTCCTGGAGGGAGCGGCCCTCGGGGTTGGAACTGCGGACCACCACGATGACCCCCCGGCCCGAGGCCGCGGCCAGGTCGAAGGCCGGCGCCAAGGCCCCGATGCCCAGGTAGGGCACCACGGTCACGGCATCGGCCACCAACGGGCTGGCCGGGTCCAGCCAAGCCGAGGCGTAGGCCTCCATGGTCGAACCGATGTCGGCCCGCTTGGCGTCGGCAATGACCAGCAGACCGGCCTCACGGGCCGCCGCCATCACCGTCTCCAGGGCGCTTAAGCCCGCCGATCCCCACCGTTCGAAGAAGGCCACCTGGGGCTTGACCACCGGGACCACGCCGGCGAAGGCCTCCACGCAGCGGAGCCCGAACGAAGCCAGCCCGTCCGCCGAGTCCGGGAGGCCCCACCGCTCCAGCAGGCCCGATGAAGGATCGATTCCGGCACACAACGGACTGGTCCTCGACACCGCGGCGGCCACCGCGGCGGCGAACCCCCCGGCCGCCGGTGGGTCACCCGTCGGTTGCGTCTCACCCATGGGCCGCACCGCTCAACTCCCGCACCCGCCGGACCCCGTGGGTCGAACACCACCGCTCGAGCTCATGGAGGACCCGGAGGGGTGCCCGGGGGTCACGGAAGGTAGCCGAGCCCACCTGCACGGCATCGGCCCCGGCCATCATCAGCTCGACAGCGTCCTCACCACGGAACACCCCGCCCACCCCCACGATGGCCGCCCCGGGGTGGGCGGCCCGCACGTCGAAGACGGCCCGGACCGCCAGGGCGTGGATGGCCGGCCCCGACAGCCCTCCACCGGACGGCCCCGAGCCCAACACCGGTCGGCGCTGTTCGACGTCGATGGCCATGGCCAGCGCCGTGTTGATCAGGGTCACGGCCTCGGCCCCGGCGGCCAGGGCCGCCCCGGCCACCTCGGCCAGATCGGCCACGGTGGGACTGAGCTTGGCCCATCGGGGCAGGGCCGGACATGACTCGGCCACGGCCGTCATCACTTCGGCGGTGGCGGCCGGCGAGTGGGCGAACATCCTCCGGCGGTCCTCGATGTTGGGACAGCTCACGTTGACCTCGACAGCGGTGATCCCGGGGATACCGGCCACGGCGGCGGCCGCTTTGGCAAAGTCCCCCACCCGCTGGCCCCAGATGCTCACCACCACCCGGGCACCGAGGGCGGTGAGCCGGGGGAGGTCGCGCTGGGCCCACTCCTCGAGCCCGGGCCCCTGGAGCCCGACACTGTTGATCATCCCGGCGCCCACCTGGTGCACCCGGGGGGCCGGATTGCCGGGCCACGGATCGATCGACAGCGACTTGACCACCACCGCCCCGAGTTGATCGAGGGGGAGGTACGCCCCGAGCTCGTCGGAGTGGCCGGCGGTCCCCGATGCCGTCATCACCGGATTGGCGAGCTCGATCGACCCGACCCGCACCGAGAGGTCGACATCTCCGGCGGTCACCGCCCGCCAGGCCCGCCCCAGTCGGTCCCTGGCCCCGGATGCGGCCCGATCCCGCCGCCCGGCCACCCGCTCTCCAGTCGGCTCTCCCGCCACCGGCTCTCCCGCCACCGGCTCTCCGGTCTGTCACCGGCTCTCCGGTCACCGGCTCACCGCTGGTGGTACTCCTGGAGGGACCGGACCGCCAGAGGGTGGCTGATCCAGTCGGCGATCCCGGCCGCGGCGGCCTTGGCTGCGGCCACCGTGGTCAGGCAGGGCACCAGGTGGGCCAGGGCCGTGGCGCGGATGTGGGCACCGTCGGCCCGGGGGCCACGCCCTCTCGGCGTGTTCACCACCAGCTGGACCTTGCCCCCGGCGATCAGGTCGACGGCGTCGACCACCCCGGGTCCGGAGTCCCCGACCTTGGCCACCACCGTGGTCACCGGGATGCCTTCGGACTCCAGAAACGCCGCCGTGCCCGAGGTGGCGGCCAGTTCGAAGCCCAGGGCGGCGAACTGGCGGGCCGCTTCCCCTCCGGCCGCCTTGTCCCGGTCGGCCAGGGAGAAGAAGGCCGTCCCGTCCACCGGGAGCCGGTTGCCCGCGGCGATCTGGCTCTTGGCGAAGGCCAGCCCGAAGGTGGCGTCGATGCCCATGACCTCGCCGGTCGAGCGCATCTCCGGGCCCAGCAGGGTGTCCACCCCGGGGAACCGGTTGAACGGGAGGACCGCCTCTTTGACCGAGACGTGGCCGGTGACCGGCTCGACCAGCAGCCCCTCCTGGCGCAGTTCGGCCAGGGTGGCCCCCACCATGACCCGGGCCGCCACCATGGCCACCGGCACCCCGGTGGCCTTGGCCACGAAGGGCACGGTCCGGCTGGCCCGGGGATTGGCCTCGAGCACGTAGGCCCGTTCGTCCTTCACCGCGAACTGCACGTTGATGAGCCCCCGGACCTGCAGGGCCTCGGCGATGGTCCTGACCATCCGCTCCAGGTCGGCGATGACCGACGGGGACAGGGTCTGGGGCGGGAGGGCGCAGGCCGAGTCGCCGGAGTGGATCCCGGCCTCTTCCACGTGCTCCATCACGCCGCAGATGACCACCTCGCCGGTGGCATCGCGCACGGCGTCGACATCCACCTCCACGGCGTCCTCGAGGAACCGGTCCACCAGCACCGGGCGTTCCTTGGTCACTCCGCCCTCCCGGCCGAGTGACCCGCCGACCCCGGACATGGCCTCCACCGCCTCGATCAGCCGCTCGTCGTCGTAGACGATCTCCATGGCCCGACCGCCCAGGACGTACGACGGGCGCACCAGCACCGGGTAGCCCACCGATGCCGCCACCTTGACCGCACCGGCCGCGGTGGTGGCGGTGCCGCCGGGAGGTTGGGGGATGCCCAGCCGACCGCACAGGTCGTTCCACCGCTCGCGGTCCTCGGCCAGGTCGATGGAGGCCGGGGACGTCCCGAGGACCAGCTCCTCGGGGATGCCGGCGGCCAGCTTGAGCGGCGTCTGCCCGCCCAGGCTGACGATGACCCCCACCAGTCGACCGCCGTCGACGGAGGCCCGCACCTCGGCCTCGAGCACGTTGGCCAGGTCCTCGGGGGTCAGGGGCTCGAAGTAGAGGCGGTCCGAGGTGTCGTAGTCGGTCGACACCGTCTCCGGATTGCAGTTGACCATGACCGTCTCGAAGCCGGCGGCCTGGAGGGCGAAGGAGGCGTGGACGCAGCAGTAGTCGAACTCGATGCCCTGGCCGATCCGGTTGGGCCCCGAGCCCAGGATGACCACCCGCGGACGGGCCGACGGGCGGATCTCGTCCTCGTCCTCGGTGGTCGAGTAGTGGTAGGGCGTGTGGGCCTCGAACTCAGCTCCGCAGGTGTCCACGGTCTTGTAGGTCACCCCCACCCCGAGAGCGGTGCGGGCGGCCCGGATGTCGTCGGCGGTGACCGGATCGCCGAAGAGATAGGCCAGCTGCTGGTCGGAGAAGCCCAGCCGCTTCATCCGCCGCCAGGCCCGGCGGTCGAGGTCGTCGACCGTCACTCCCAGGGTCACCTGGAGGTCCAGGGCCATCCGGGCGTCGGTCATGCGGGCCAGCTCGGAGAGGAACCAGGGGTCGATCCAGCTCATGGCGGCCAGCTCGTCGACCGAGATCCCCCGGCGCAGCAGCGCCTCGAGTTGGAAGATCCGCTCGGGAGTGGCGGTGGCCACCCGCTCGGACAGCTCCTCGGTGGACAGGGTCTCCAGGGCGGCCTCGGCGGGGTCGGCGTTGAGCCCGGCACGACCCTGCTCCAGGGAGCGGATGGCCTTCTGCAGGGACTCCGGGAAGGTCCGGCCTATCCCCATGACCTCACCCACCGACTGCATCCGGGTCCCCAACTCGTCGGTGGAGCCGGGGAGCTTCTCGAAGGCCCACCGCGGAATCTTGGTGACCACGTAGTCGATGGTGGGCTCGAAGGAGGCCGGGGTGGCACCGGTGATGTCGTTGGTGATCTCGTCCAGCCGGTACCCCACGGCCAGGCGCGCGGCGATCTTGGCGATGGGGAAGCCGGTGGCCTTGGAGGCCAGGGCCGACGACCGCGACACCCGGGGGTTCATCTCGATGACCACCTGGCGCCCGTCGGACGGGTCCACGGCGAACTGCACGTTGGAGCCGCCGGTCTCCACGCCCACCCGCCGGATGCAGGCGAAGGCACTGTCGCGCATGGTCTGCAGCTCCACGTCGGTCAGGGTCTGGGCCGGGGCCACGGTGATGGAGTCACCGGTGTGGACGCCCATGGGATCCAGGTTCTCGATGGAGCAGATGACCACGCAGTTGTCGGCGCTGTCCCGCATCACCTCCAGCTCGAACTCCTTCTGCCCGGCGATCGACTCTTCGATCAGCACCTCGTTGACCGGCGAGGCGTCCAGTCCCTCGGCGGCCAGCTGCACCAGGGCCTGGCGGGTGGCGGCGATTCCGGTGCCCGCCCCCCCCAGGATGTAACTGGGCCGGACCATGATGGGGTAGCCGATGGAGTCGCCGATGGCCACGGCCTCGTCCAGCGAGTGGGCGAAGCCCGAGGCCGGCACCGCCAGCCCGATCTCCTGCATGGCCGCCTTGAACCGCTCGCGGTTCTCGGCGGTGGCGATGGCCTCGGCGTTGGCGCCGATCACCTCGACCCCGTACTCCTCGAGCACGCCCCGTTCGGCCAGGGCCATGGTCAGGTTGAGGGCGGTCTGCCCGCCGAGGGTGGGCAGCAGGGCGTCGGGCCGCTCCCGCTCGATGATGGCGGTGAGCACGTCGGGGTCCAGGGGCTCCACGTAGGTCCGGTCGGCCATGGCCGGGTCGGTCATGATGGTGGCCGGATTGGAGTTGGCCAACACCACCCGGAACTTCTCCTCGGCCAGGACCCGGCAGGCCTGGGTGCCCGAGTAGTCGAACTCGCAGGCCTGTCCGATGACGATGGGCCCCGATCCGATGACCAGGATGGACTCGATGTCGGTACGGCGCGGCATCAGCCGATCCCCCCGGAGCGGGCTCGGGCACCGGAGCGGGCGCCGGTGGCGTCCATCAGCTGACGGAACTCGGCGAACAGGTACCGGGCATCGTGGGGCCCCGGGCCGGCCTCGGGGTGGTACTGCACGCTGAACACCGGGACCTGGTTGCTGCGGATCCCCTCGATGACCCCGTCGTTGAGATTGACGTGGGTGACCTCGGCCGCAGCCAGGGAGTCGGCGCGCACGGCGAAGTTGTGGTTCTGCGAGGTGATCTCCACCCGGCCGGTCGACAGCCGGCGCACCGGATGGTTCCCACCGTGGTGGCCGAAGGGGAGCTTGTAGGTGGTGGCGCCGAGGGCGGTAGCCAGCAGCTGGTGGCCCAGGCAGATCCCGAACACCGGGACCGTGCCCTGCTCGGCCAGCCGCCGCACCTCCCCCACGATGGCCGGCAGGGCGGCGGGGTCGCCCGGCCCGTTGGACAGGAAGATCCCGTCCGGCTCGAGGCCCAACACCTCGTCGGCCGGGGTGGCGGCCGGTACCACGGTGACCGTGGCCATCTCCCCCAACTGGCGCAGCATGGCTTCTTTGATCCCGAAGTCGTAGGCCACCACCCGGTAGGGACCCTGGCCGCGGGTGTACCGCTCCGACGTGCTCACTCCCGACACCAGGTCGATCCCGTCGGTGGGCGGGGCGGCCGCCGCCGCAGCCAGCAGCTCGGCCTGGTTGGCGGTGCCGAAGGCGCAGGGCATGGCCCCCTGGTCGCGCAGGTGGCGGGTGAGCCTCCGGGTGTCGATACCGGTGATGCCCGGAAGTGACTGGCGGATGAGGAACTCCTCGAGCGTCCCGGCAGCCCGCCAGTTGCTGGGCCGGTCGCACAGGTCGCGCACGATCACGCCACGACAGTGGGGCCGGGCCGCCTCGTCGTCACCCGGGTTGACCCCGTAGTTGCCGATGTGGGGATAGGTGAAGGCAATGACCTGCCCGGCATAGGACGGATCGGTGATGACCTCCTGGTAGCCGGAGAGCACCGTGTTGAACACCGCTTCTCCCGTGGCGATCCCGTCCTCGGGCTCGGCCCCGATGGCCTCCCCCTCGAAGACGGCGCCATCGGCCAACACCAGCGAGGCCTCGCTCCGGTGCTGGGCCGCTCCACCCCGGCCGGTCATGGTTGGTCCCCGCTCATTGCCGCGTCCCCGCTCATCGCCGCGCCTCCGTCATCGCCGCGCCTCCGTCATCGCCACGCCTCCGTCATCACTGCGCCTCCCCGTCATCGCTGCGCCTCCCCGTCGACGACCACCGGCTCGCCCCGGAACACGGTGTGGCGGACCCGGCCGGTCAGGGAGCGTCCCCCGTAGGGCGAGTTGTGGCTCCGGCTGGCCAGGGCGGTGGGGTCCACCGTCCAGGTGGCGGCGGGATCGATCACGCACAGGTTGGCCACCGCACCGGGGGTGACCGGACCTCCCTGGTCGCCGCCGTGAGCCGGGTCCAGTCGGGCGATGGCCGCCGGCTGCCAGCTCATCAGGGCCAGCACCTGGGCCATGGGCAGGTCCAGCTCGCCGAGGGCCAGGGACAGCGCCGTCTGCAGGCCCAGCATCCCCGGAGGAGCCTGGTCGAAGGGCAGGTCCTTGAGCTCGGGGGCGTGGGGAGCATGATCGGTGGCGATGGCGTCGATGGTCCCGTCGGCCAGGCCGGCTTTGACCGCATCCAGGTCCGACTGGGGCCGGAGAGGTGGGTTGACCTTGAACACCGGGTCGTAGTGTTGCGTACACCCGTCGGTCAGGGAGAAGTGGTGGGGAGCCGCTTCGGCCGTCACCGCCAGACCCTCGGCCTTGGCTTGTCGGACCAGGTCTACCGATGCTGCGGTGGACAGGTGCAGGAAGTGGACGCGGCCACCGCTCTCCCGCACCAGGGCGATGTCCCGGGCCACCATGACCTCCTCGGCCAGGGCCGGGATCCCCGGAAGCCCCAGCCGGCTCGACCAGGCCCCCTCGTGCATGGTCCCCCCGGCCGCCAACGACTCGTCCTCGCAGTGCTGGGCCAGCGTCACGCCGAGCCCGGTGGAGTACTCGAGGGCCCGTCGCATCAGGCCGGCCGACTGGACCCCGGCCCCGTCATCGGTGAACAGGCACACCCCGAGGGCGGCCAACTCAGCCATGGGAGCCAGGCGCCCGCCGGCCCGGCCGACGGTGATGGCCCCGGCCACGGCCACCTCGGCCGTGGCGCTGGCCGCCAACTCCAGCACGTTGCGGACCGCTTCGGCCGAGTCCAGGGCCGGCTCCGTGTTGGGCATGGCCACCACCGCGGTGTAGCCACCCAGGGCTGCGGCCCGGGTGCCCGTCTCGATGGTCTCGGACTCCTCGCGGCCCGGCTCACGCAGGTGGGTGTGGAGGTCGACCAGGCCGGGGGCCACGATGCACCCACCGGCGTCGAGCCGGGTGGCGCCAGTGGGCGGTTGGAGGTCTGGCTCCACCACGGTGATGCGTCCGTCGTCGATGAGGACGTCGGCCCGTCGTTCACCACCCTGGTCGATGACCGTGCCTCCCTGGATGAGCACGGTGGGGAGTAGTGGCTCAGGCACGCTCGGCGCTCCCCGTCGAATCGTGGGCTGATCCTTCGGCTGCTGTTTCGGCTGCTCTCCCGGCTGAACCCTCGGTCGATGCTTGGGCCGATCCGCCCAGCAGCTCGGCCGGCCCCTGGCCCAGCAGCAGGAACAGCACGGCCATCCTGATGGCCACCCCGTTGCTCACCTGGTCGGTGATGAGCGACGCCGGCAGCTCGGCCACATCGGAGGCGATCTCCACGCCCCGCACGATCGGGCCCGGGTGGAGGATCACCGCCCCGGCCTGGAGCATGTCCGCCCGTCGGGAGGTGAGGCCGTAACCGGCCGTGTACTCACGCAAGGTGGGGACGAACTCGCCACTCCCCCGCTCGGACTGCACCCGGAGCAGCGAGACCACGTCGGCCTTGGGCAGCACGTCGTCGAGGTCAGTGGTCACCGCCACGATGGGCCAGCCCTCGAGGGACGGCGGAAGGAGGGTCGACGGCGCCACCAGCGTGACCTCCGCGCCCATGGCGGCGTACGCCGAGATCTGCGACCGGGCCACCCGGCTGTGACGGATGTCCCCGACGATGACCACCTGGAGACCTTGGAACTTGGCCAGTCCCGCATCGCCCCCGCCGAAGGCCTGTCGAACGGTGTAGAGGTCGAGCAGGGCCTGGGTGGGGTGCTGGTGCCAGCCGTCGCCGGCGTTGATGACCACGCAGTGATCGACCCACTCGGTCACCCGGTCCGGGACGCCGGAGGACTTGTGGCGGATGATCACCGAGTCGATCCCGATGGCCTCCACCGTCTCGATGGTGTCCCGCAGGGACTCGCCCTTGTTCACCGACGACGACCCGGCCGAAAACGACAGCACGTCGGCGGACATCCGTTTGGCCGCGGTCTCGAAGGACATCCGGGTCCGGGTGGAGTCCTCGAAGAACAGGGTGGCCACGGTGCGGCCCCGGAGGGTGGGCACCTTGGGATTGGCCCGTCGCCCGACCTCGGCGAAGGAGTCGGTGATCCTGAGGACGTCGGTGATCTCGGCCGGGCCCAGGTCGTCGATGCTGAGCAGGTGGGTGGGGAACGGGCTCACCGGCTCACCAGCTCCCCGAGCGACACCCCGTCATCGGACACGTCCACCATCTCGTCCCGGCTGGTGGGGAGGTTCTTCCCCACGTAGTCGGGGCGGATGGGCAGCTCCCGGTGGCCCCGGTCCACCATCACGGCCAACTCGACGATCTGGGCCCGCCCGTACTCGCCCAGAGCGTTGAGAGCAGCCCGGATGGTCCGGCCGGTGAACAACACATCGTCGACCAGCACCACGGTGGTACCGGTGAGATCGAAGCTGATGTCGGTGGCCGCCTCGGGTAGCACCGGGCGCAACCCGATGTCGTCGCGGTAGAAGGCCACGTCCAGTGTGCCGACCGGGATGTGCGCCCCTTCGAGCTCCGAGAGGGTCTCGGCCAGGCGTTGCGCTATGCCCACCCCGCCGGTCTGGAGCCCGATGAGCACCACATGCTCGAGCCCCCGGTTGCGCTCGGCGATCTCGTGGGCCATCCGGGTGATGGCCCGGTGCACGTCCGCCGCCGACATGACCTGGGCCCGGGGAACGAACACAGCACCCCGCGGGCGGGTATGACTGCGTTCACGTTCGGCCACCGGCTTCCTCCTGTCCGTACGGGCCTCACAGGACCCGCTTCACGGTCAGAGTCCGAGTATAGGCATGACGATCGGGAACGGGCACGGACCCGTGCCGACTCCGGTCGCTTACTGGTCCCGCACCTGTTGGGCCACGGTGGCCAGGACGCCGTTGACGAATCGGCCGGAGTCGTCGGTGGAGTAGGCCGAGGCCAGCTCGACGGCCTCGTTGAGGATGACCGGGGTCGGGACATCGGGTGAGTCGAGGAGCTCGGCCACGGCCAGCCGCAGGACGTTCCGGTCCACCACCGCCATGCGATCGAGCTCCCACCCGATGGCGGCCTCGGCGATGAGGCGGTCGATCTCGTTGGCGCGGGCTTCCACCGTTGCGATCAACGAAGCGGTGTAAGGGTCCGGGGCCATGGCCAGATCGTCAACCACTTCCGTCGGCCGGCGGCCCTTCAACTCGGCCTCGTACAGCAGGGTCACCGCCCGCTCGCGAGCCTGGTGCCGGGAGGACGGGTCCATGGTGGGGTCAGCCGGGTCGGTGGTCGGTCGGTGGGACACCGGGACCTGTCGTCCCGGAGCCCCGCCCCGGCCGCTCAGGCCCGGGTCAGGTACTCGCCTGAGCGGGTGTCGACCTTGATCCGCTCACCGGGATTGACGAAGAGGGGCACCTGCAGGGTCAGACCCGTCTCCAGGGTGGCCGGCTTGCGGGCCCCCGACACCCGGTCGCCTTGCAGGCCGGGCTCGGTGTCGGTCACGGTGAGCTCGACTGACGCCGGCAGGTCGACCCCTACGATCTCCGCGCCGTAGAACTGCAGCACGGCGTCGTCACCCTCCTTGAGGTAGTTGGCGGCGTCGCCGAGCAGCGAGGTGTCGACCTGGAGCTGCTCGTAGGAGGTGGTGTCCATGAAGACGTACTCGGTGCCGTCCCGGTACAGGAACTGCATCTCCCGCTTGTCGATGATGGCCTGCTCCAGCTTCTCGTCGGCCCGGTAGGTCCGCTCGATCACCGCCCCGGTGCGCTGGTTCTTGAGCTTGGTGCGTACGAAGGCGCCGCCCTTGCCCGGCTTGACGTGCTGGAACTCGACCACGGCGAACAAGCCCTCGGGCAGGTCCAGGGTCATGCCATTGCGGAGATCATTGGTCGAAACGGCCATCAGACAACAACTTCCTTCGGGAACTGGGTCAGCGCTCGGCTGCCGTTCGACGTCACGACCAGGGTGTCCTCGATACGGACCCCGCCCGTACCGGGCAGGTACACCCCAGGTTCCACAGTGACCACGGTGCCGGGGGCGAGAATAGCAGTCGAGCCCGGGCCGACCGACGGACCTTCATGGATGTCCAGCCCCACCCCGTGCCCGGTCCCGTGCTCGAATCGCTCGGCCCAGCCCGACTCGGCGATCACCTCACGGCAGGCCTGGTCCACCGATCCGGCGGTCACCCCGGGCACCACGGCCCGCACCCCGACCCGTTGCGACTCCGCCACCACCTCGAACACCTTGGCCAGCTCGCCGGTGGGCGCACCACCGATACAGAACGTCCTGGTCATGTCGGACCGGTAGCCGTCGAACACCGCTCCGAAATCCACCACCACCGGATCCCCGGCCCGGATCGGGCGGTCGCCCGGCCGGGCGTGGGGCTTGGCCGAATTCTCCCCCGAGGCCACGATGGTCTCGAAGGCGCTCTCCTCCGCGCCCAGCCGGCGCATGGCGTGGTCCAGAGCCGCGGCGAACTGCGACTCGGTCAGCTCCCCGTCCTCCCCGGAGCCGGCTCCGGCCGCCGCGGCCAACAGCGGCAGCACGGCCTCGAGGGCCCGGTCGGCGATGGACGCGGCCCGCTCCATCCGGAGCACCTCCCCGGCGTCCTTGACCAGTCGGAGTCCTTCCACCATTCCGCGGGTCGCCACCAGCGGCGGGGTGAGCAGCTCCTCAAAGGTGCGCAGAGCTGTCCAGGTCACGGTGTCCGCCTCGAGCCCGAGAGCATCTGCCCGGGCCGATCGGGCCGCCAGCTCGTCACGCTGGGACTGCACCCCGCCTATGTGGACGGAGATCTGTCCGCCCACCCCGGCCGCTTCCAACTGCTCGTGGGACTGGGTCCGGTACCGCCCGTCGGTGGTCAGCACGGCATCGTCGCCGGTCACCAGGAGAAGCCCGGCCGACCCACTGAACCCGCTCAACCAGCGGATGTTGGCCGGGGTGGTGACCAACAGGCCGTCAATGGGTGGATGGCCCTCGCCCGCCGCGGCGAAGAGGGCCCTCAGGCGATCGAGCCGTCCGCTCACGTCCAGGGGAGCCAGGTGCTCGGGGGTCACGGCCTCGGGGGTCACGGCTCGGGGGTCACGGCCTCGGGGTCACGGCGTCAGCTCCCCGGCCGGGCGTCGAGAAGCTGGCGCACGGCATCGACGGCCAGTCGGTAGCCCAGGCCGCCGAAGCCGGCAATACAGCCGTCGGACACCGGTGCGATCACCGAGGTGTGGCGAAAGGGCTCCCGGGCCGCCGGGTTGGACAGGTGCAACTCCACCACCACCCCGTCGAACGCCGCCAGGGCGTCGTGAAGCGACCAGGAGGTGTGGGACAGGGCCCCGGCATTGATGATGATGGCCTCGACCCGACCCCGCGCCCCTTGTACCGCCTCGACCAGGTCCCCTTCGTGGTTGGTCTGGAAATGCTCGAGGCCCAGACCGAAGCCGGCCGCAACCTCGGTGGCCGCGGCCACGTGGGAGTCCAAGGTCCCCGGCCCGTAGATGGCCGGCTCGCGCTCCCCCAACAGGTTCAGGTTGGGCCCGGACAGCAACAGGATCGAACCGGCGTTGCTCACCGGGAGCCTCCCGGGCTCGATGTCGCGTTGTCGGCCTCCATGTCCGCCAGGGTAGCCAGCACGTCGGCACGATCGATGCCACGCACCACTTCGACCCCGTCCGGACCATCCAGGACGAAGGTCAGGTCGCTGCTGGGCCTTCTTGTCACGGGTCATGAACGAGACCAGGAGTTCGGGGTCGACCGGTGCCGGCACCGCCGATGACAGGTCGAAGGCCCCGACCACCTGGCGGTGCAGGTCGACCCGGCCGTCGTCGATGCGACCCAACCGGCGGGCCAGCAATGCCGCGTACACCAGGCCGATGGCCACCGCCTCCCCGTGCCGGAGGTCCAGACCGGAACCGGGCTCGAAGGCTGCGGCCTCCAGGGCGTGGGCCAGGGTGTGGCCGTAGTTGAGCACCATCCTCTGGTCGCCCTCTCGCTCGTCCGCGGCCACCACGGCGGCCTTGATAGCCACACACCGGGCCACCTGCTCCTCCAGGGAGAGATCGAGGAGCGAGGCGTCAGGACCGTCCCCGGTCCCCGAGGTCCCTCCCAGAAAGGCGTACTTGGCCATCTCGCCCCGCCCCGACGCCCACTCCCGGGGAGGCAGGGTGGAGAGGACATCGGGGTCGCAGAGCACCGCCCGGGGCTGCCAGAACGCCCCCACCAGGTTCTTGCCCTCCGGGAGATTGACCCCGGTCTTGCCGCCGACGGCCGCGTCGACCTGGGCCAGCAACGTGGTGGCCACGTTGACGTAGGCCGTGCCGCGGTGGAACGACGCCGCGGCGAACCCGGCCAGATCGGTGACCACGCCCCCGCCCACGGCCACCACCACGTCGGACCGGCTCAGGCCGAACCGGGCGAACCCCCGGCACAGCTCCTCGACCACGGACAGCGACTTGCCCTCTTCGCCGTCGGGGACGGTGAACACCTCGGTGGGCAGGCCGGTCTCGACGGACACCCCGATCCCGCTCTGGGTCACGACGGCCGCCCGACGGGCCGTCGGCACCTTGGCGGCCACGATGGCAGCCAGCTCGCCGGCGCAGCCCTGGCCCACCACCACGTCGTAGCGGCGCTCCCCCAACTCGACCGGCACCGAGATCATTGGGAGGTGCCCGATCTTGGGCCTCCCGATGTGGGGCCGGGGCCTCGGCCGGCCACTGCCGGTTGGGCCAGAACCCTGTCGACCACCTGGGAGGGCGTCAACGTGTCGACGTCGATCACCACCTCGGCCACGGCCTCATACAGGGGACGTCTGACCTCGTAGAGCTCGGACAGCCGGGCGCCCGGCTCGTCGTCCAGCAGGGGGCGGCCCGCTCCGGAGCCCACCCGCCCGGCCAACAGGACCGGGTCGGCCCGCAGCCACACCACCGTCCCCGACCGGATGAGAAGCTCCCGGTTCGACGCCGAGAGCACCACCCCACCGGCCGCCGACACCACCACCGGCTCCTCCGAGGACAGGGCCTCGGCCAGCACATCGGACTCCTCCTTCCGGAAGGCCTCTTCGCCGTGGGCGGCGAACAGCTCCGGGATGGTGAAGCCGGTCCGTTGGATGACCTGGGCGTCGGAGTCGAAGTGGGCCCAACCCAGGCGGTCACCGAGCAGCCGGCCGACCGTGGTCTTACCCGCCCCCATCATCCCGACCAGGATGACCCGGTCAACCATCGGTGGGGGCAACCGCTGCCGAGGGCGACTCGCCGAGCGCCTCGAGATAGCCCCGCCGGTTCCGCCGGAACTCCTCGACCGAGTCCCCGCCGAACTTGCGTAAGGCCTCGGAAGCCAGCACCAGGGCCACCATGGTCTCGGCGACGACGCCCATGGCCGGGACGGCAGTGACATCGGTGCGCTCCTTGAAGGACACCGTGGACTCCTTCGTCACCACATCGACCGTGCCCAGGGTGGGCCGGTTGAGGGTGGCCAACGGCTTCATGGAGGCGCGAGCCACGATGGGGGAACCGGTGGAGATACCGCCCTCGATACCTCCGGCGTGATGGGTGTCCCGCACGTAGCCCCCGCCCAGCATGGCGGCCGTCCTTCCCGTGGGGTCGTCTTTTCCCACGGTGTCGTCACCGTTGGTGCCGGCCATGCGGATGGCGTCGTGAGCCTCCGACCCTCTCAGGGCGGCCAGCTCGGTGCCGTCGCCGAACTCCACCGCCTTGATGGCCTGGATGCTCATCAGGGCCTGGGCCAGCAGCGCATCGAGCTTCCGGTCCCAGTGCACGTGGCTCCCGAGCCCGACCGGAACCCCGTAGGCGATGACCTCGGCCACCCCGCCCAGTGAGTCCCCCTCTTTGGCCGCGGCCTTGACCGCCGCCACCATCCTCTTCTCGGCGGCCGGGTCGGTGCAGCGCACCTGGGACTGGTCCACCTGGAGGAGCTCGGCGATGGTGGGGAGGGTGGTGGACTCGGACCGCTCCGGCCCCAGCTGCACGATGTGGCTGAGGACGTCGATCCCGATCTGGCCCAGCAAGAGCTTGGCCAAGGTCCCTGCTGCCACCCGGGCGGCCGTCTCACGGGCCGAGGCTCGCTCCAGCACATCCCGGGCGTCGTCCAGCCCGTACTTGAGCATGCCGGACAGATCAGCGTGACCCGGACGGGGCTGGGTCAGGACCTTGGAGGGCAGCCCGGGCGCCGGCGACATCTCGGTCTCCCACTTGGGCCATTCGGTGTTGGCGATCTCGATGGCCACGGGTGATCCGAGGGTCCGACCGTGCCTGATCCCCCCGAGGAGGCTCACCTCGTCGGCCTCGAAGCGCATCCGGGGCCCGCGCCCGAAGCCCAGTCGTCGACGGGCCAGTCCCCGTTGGATGTCCTCGGCCGTCACCAGCAGACCCGCGGGCATGCCCTCGACGATCACCACCAAGGCACGACCGTGGGACTCGCCGGCGGTCAGGAAGCGCAACATGCCGGGAAATCTACTCGGGGTGGCCCTGGTGCCTGCCTGGGGCCAGGTCAGGTGGGTTGGCCGGGTCCTCCGACGGGTTGGCCGGGTCTCCGCCGGATTGGTCGTCAGGCGGGTTCTGGCGGGTCAGCCGCCGGTATGGAATTCAGCCACAGGCATGGAGCTCAGCCACCGGCATGGAGCTCAGCCACCGGCATGGAGCTCAGCCACTGGCATGGAACAGGGTGTGGGCCACATGGCCACCCCAGAAGACTGCAATCACCGCACCGAGAGCCAGAGACGGGGCGAAGGGGATCCTGGTCTTGCGCCCCGAGGACGTGCTGACCATGAGCACCAGTCCGAAGAACAACCCGATGAGGAACCCCGCCAGGAAGGCCACGTAGGCGTGAAGAAGGCTCAGGTAGCCGACGGTGATCCCGATGACCCCGGCCAACCGCACGTCGCCGAAGCCCAGTCCGCGGGGGACGAACCACCACACGGCGAAGAACAATCCGAAGGACACGGCGCCGGCGATGGCCGCTCCGGACACATCGCGCCACTGGTGGTCGACGGCGGCCGAGGCCACCAGCAGCGGCACGATCAGGGCCAAGGCGCCGTACAACAGGTGGCGCGGCACCAATCGGTGGGTGAGGTCGGTCACCGAGACCGCCACCAGCATGGCGAAGAACACACAGAACGGTGCCAGCACCAGGTCCGATCCGAAGTGGTGGGCCGCCGCCCCGAACAGGGCCCCGGTCACCACGGCCGCCGAAATCGTTCTGCCCGGAGCCGGGCCGGCCGGCAGGACGTGCCGGACCGGAGCCTCGGCGTCTTCGGATCCTGCTCCGGGCGGATCATCTGGTCCGGAGCCCGACTCGTCATCGGCGGCCCGCCGCTCGGCCCGTCGACGTTCGTCCTCTTGGTGGCTCCGGTCAGCCAGGCGCTGCCCCACCGGGTCGAGGGCGCCCCCAATCACCAGTCCGGCGACGGCTGTGCCGGAAACCAGCAGGATGTTCACGCTCCGCAACGTACCGGAACGTCAATCCGACTTCGGGTATCTCCTGCCGTCAGGGAAGTTCGCTGAGGGGTCCGGCGCGAAACAGGTGCAGGCGTCAGCCGCGGCGGCTGACTACCGGATCAGCTGTGGGCCGGCTCGTAGTACGGGTTGGTCCCGTCCGCGTGGTCGGTGACGTCCACGATGTTGGCGATCTCCGGAATGGCCTCACGCAGGATCACCTCGATGCCCTGGGACAGCGTGGCCTTGGCCATGCCACACCCCTGGCACCCTCCGCTGAGTCGCAGATAGACCGAGGAGTCCTCCACCGCTACCAGATCGGCCCGGCCGCCATGAGCGGCGATGCTCGGATTCACCTGTTCGTCGAGAACAGACACCACCCGCTGAGCCAGGGGATCCGAGAGGTCGACGCCAGGTCCGGAGTCGAGGCCGCGCAACGTGGCCGCAGGCGGCGTGTTGGGATTGACAATGACCAGCCCACCCTCGCCCGAGGCATCGGTCACAAAATCCAACGTCGCACCCTGGAGGCGCTCCACGCTGGCCCCGGGCACCACGACCGGCAGATCGTCATCCTGCTGCACCACGTCCCCGCCACTGGCGTCGGAGAGCGCCTGGAAGTACATGTCATAGGCGTAAGCACCGTTGCTCTCGCCGCTGATCTCCAGCCACAGGGCCAGCGATTCCGACTCCGCCTCGTTGGCCAGTACCTCGAGCACGGTGGCGCGGGCGTCGCCGGTGATCGTCAATACCGGGCGAATGTCCTCACGGTCTTCACTCATGCCTGTCATCATAAGGGCGTGTCAGCCAGCCACAAGCACGTACCGGCCAATGCCCATGAGTGGGTCAGCTTCGACGACCCCGACGAGGAGCGGACCTGGCTCTTCGATGTGACCTTCCTGGTCAGCTCCTGGATGTGCATCTTCGGACAGGGATGCCAGGGCGTCCTCACCGGGCCCGCCCCCGAGTTGGTTCAAGGATGTTGCTCCTACGGGGCCCACTTCACCGGCAAGAAGGACGCCCGAAATGTGGAACGGGCGGCGGCCGAGCTCACGCCGGACCTCTGGCAGTTCCACAAGCAGGGCCAGAAAGGGGTGGTCAAGAAGCTGCCCGACGGCGACCTCGGCACCCGGATGGTCGACGGCGCCTGCATCTTCCTCAACCGCCCCGGATTCCCTGCTGGCCCCGGGTGCGCCCTCCATAAGGCGGCGGAAGCTCAGGGACGGAGCCACGTCGAGCTCAAGCCGGAGGTGTGTTGGCAGCTCCCGCTGCGGCGCGAGGACGAGACCTCACCCGACGGACGGGTGACCTCCGTGGTCCGGCAGTGGGACCGGCGCCACTGGGGAGAGGGGGGCGAGGAGTTCCACTGGTGGTGCACCGAGGACCCGGCGGCCTTCGTCGGCCATGAGCCGGTCTTCGTGAGCATGCGCATCGAGCTCGAGACCATGGCCGGCAAGAAGATCTACAAGCGGCTGGCCGCGTACCTCAACGAGCGCATCACGCCCCGAACCCCGGTGACGCTGCTGCCCCACCCGACCGTCCGCCGGTGACAGAACTGGATGGGCTGAGGGCCTGAGAGCTTCAGGACCGGTAGACCGACCGACTGGGCCCGACTACATGACCGGGGGCCGTCACTTGACCGTGCGCCGTCCTACTCGGCCAGCGGGTCGTCCTCGGCCGGCGAGTCGTCGGAACGGGTCGTGCCCAGGATTTCGTCATAGTCGTCCTCTGTGGCCAGGCACCACGAGGCGTGCTTGTCGTCGGGCTCGGCGCCGCACTCAGGGCAGCGCCGGTTGGCGGTCGCAACGGATCGCTTCAGACTGCGCGCCTCTTCGAAGCGGCGATGGCGTCCCTTCTTCACGGAAACAACTCCTTGCCCCACCAGGGGTGGCACGCACCCCGCTCGCTCTCGTACCCGGGGTGACCACCAAGTCACCAATGCGATGCAGTGTAGTGCGGGGCGCCGTCATTCGTGGCGCACTGGCGGCCCGCTACCATCGACCCATGGCCACTGACTTCGACCCCGATGCGATGGTGGAACGGTTCCGGGCCAGGGCAAACGCCGTGAGATCCCGGGGCCTGCCTCCGGTCGAGGGGCCCGACCGTGAGCGGTTCAAGCAGCAGGCCCAGGCCGACTTCATGGACTTCGCCATGATCGGGGACGCTCAGGCCTCCATCGACGACGGGATCCTCACCCTTCGGGTCGACCTCCGACCCCCGGCAGCCGAGGGCAACTGAGCCGGACCGTCGCTGATTCCTCCCCGGCGGCAGAAAGCGGGCTGGCGGCAAAAGGCGTCTGGATGGCACGAGCCTCAGGGCAGGCTCAGCCGCCGTAGTTCATCCGGGTGTCCTCCATGCGCAGGATGCCAGAGTCGTCCTCGGAGCCTGGGCTGCCGTCCGATCCGCCGGACTGGCCTCTGCCTACATCGACCTCCTCGCCGACATCCACCACCTCGCCCACAAAGAGCACATGACTGGCTTGCCCTACTTCCAGATCGCCGTCCCAGGTGAGCAGGTGGCGCACCTCGCATGCCAGCCACGACCGGGCCACTGAGAGACAGGGAAGGCCTCCGGTCACCTCGTGCACGGGCTCACCTTGCATCGAGATCGCAGCCCCCATCCCATCCGTCTCCACCGTTTCGACCGGCTTTACGAACCGACGAACAACAGCCCGGGCCGATCGGGGCAGGAGGCTGACCGAGAAAGCCCCGCCGCCCTCCACGAGTCGTCGGGTGAGCGATCCGTGCTCGACCGCCACAGAGACCAGCTTCGGCTCGGTGGCCACCTGCATGACCCAGTTGCAGGTCATCAGATTCCGTTCAGTGCCAGCTCGGCTGCCCACCACATAGAGCCCGGTAGGTAGGGACCACAGGACCCGACGCCGCGACCGGTCGTACTCCTCGGGGTCACGACCCTGCGGGAAACGGGCCCACCCCGTGGTCGGCTAGCGGCATGGTCGGTGGTCCCCGCTGCGGCATGGCGCGCAGGGTCCGATGCGGGTCACCTTGCGGCGCGGCCAGCCGTGCGTTCCCTTACGCATCCCCATAAGCGTCCTTTGACTCGACCCGGCTGGCAACTCGACACCAGCACCCCCATGCTCACCGCCATGGGCCGGTCGCCGCATCAGGCTCCAAAGGGGTCGTTGCCGCCGCCTGTGGCCAGCGTGGTGGAAGTGGACGGTGTGTGACCGGTGATGTAGACGATGCGGTCGACCGCGGTGGCCAAGAGGGGTGCCAGTTGCACCCTCTCAGCCGCCGACTTGCGCAGCAGGGTCTTGCTCCCGTTCGAGCCGTTGTAGCAGTTGTTTCCGGCGCTGGCGGCGTCCTCATAGGCCGTGTTGAGATCGTTGGTCAGCTGATTGTCCGGCGTCGGAAGATTGCCGATGGCGGTCTGGGCATCGGTGGTCAACAGGGCGCACACCTCCTTGAGGGCCGCCGGCGAGTTGTGGTGCGACAGGGCCAGGTCGACATTGCGACTATCCACTTCCACCTGGCCGATGGCGGCGCCTCCTCCGGAGGTGGTCAACCATCCGGAGATCTGAGAGGCCGGCGTTCCGGTCTCGTCGAGCGTACATCCGGCCACCGTCGACGATGCCACGGCGACCAGTAACACGGCCGAAGACCAACGGCGCAGGGTCAGCGATCGGACCGGACTGTGCCGTGGTGCCCCCATCGAATGATCGATCCGGTGCCTCATCGGAATCCAGGCCGCCACTAGGCCGGGAAACCGGTCCAATCGGCGCGCCAGGTTGGGTCCAGCTGACGCAGGAACTGGGCACACCGATCCTCTTCGGAGTGCTCGCCGATAGCGCCGGCAGCCGACCGGAGACCATCGAGACAGCGGAGGAATCCCCGGTTCTCCTCGTGTTCCCACCGCACCAGCCCCGACCCCTTCCAGCCGGCGGCCCGAAGGGCGTCGAGACCCCGGTGGTAACCCACCCGGAAGCAGGCGTAGGCCTCAACGTCGTCGCGGGCCAGGGCGCCGAGTGCGGCCCAGGCAGCCTGCGACCGGGGAGCTGCCCGCACCACATCGGACACGGCATGTCGGCGCCGTTCACCCGGCTGAGCCAGAGCCGCCTCGAGTCCCGACCTCACCTGCTCGGACTCCTTGGGCAGCACCGTCTCCGGCAGTCCGGTGGTCAGCCGGACCGGTGACAAGTCGGATTGCTCAGCCCCTGGGGTGCTCATGGCGGTCAGTGTACGACGGGGTAGGTCGTGGCTCCGTTCACAGTCGTGCCACCGCTCACACAGGTCCAGCCGTGTGACCCGAACCATCCTGGTCTCGGGCGCGCTCCAGTCACGGGCGCGCGCTCCAGTCACCGGGCGCGCTCCAGCGGCCGGCGGTGCGGGGATATCGGGAATCGGTGGAGCCGGGGTGGTGGCCAGCTCAGGTTCTCAAAGGGTTCAGGTGATCCAGCCGGTTGCCCGCCCGGCAGGCGTTCACTCCCGCTGGGGCGGTTCCCGCTGGTCCCGCTGGTTGCGCATCCGGTTGTGCCGGCCACAGAGCAACCGGCCGTTCTCCTGGGTGGTCTCTCCACCCTGGCTCCAGGGCTGGATGTGGTCGATCTGGCACCGGGAGGCCGGGACGTCACAGGTCGGGTGGGCACAGGTCCGGTCCCGCACCTCGATGGCCCGCCGGGTGGCCCCGGTGAACAGTCTGGCCGTGGGGGCGATCTCTTTTCTGCCCTGGGGGGTGAAGACGGCCTTTCTCAGGGCCTCGGGGGTCAGGGTGGCCAGCTTGGCGGGTGCCCCCATCTCGACGTGGCCCCCGAGCTTGAAGGTGGCCCGCTCCAGGTCGGCCTGCATCAACCAGGGCAGGAGGTGGCCGGCCGGGAGTACGGTGCCGTCCTCCAGCTGGGAGATGCGCCCGTGGAGGGACTCGTAGTCCACCAGCACGGTGAACAACGGGGCCGGACGCCGGCCGTCGTTGGTGGCCTTGGAGCGGGTGGCCATCTCCACCAGGGCGTCGGCCCGGCGTTGGCCCGGGGAGCGGGTGAGCTCGGAGACGAGGGGCTCCCTGCCCAGGCGTTCTGTGGCCTCGGCCCACTCGGCCTCGAAGAGCAGCTGCTCGAGCCGGTTGATCTCGCCTCCCACGATGGCCCCCGACACCGGGTCCAGGGTCATCTGTCCCAACCACATGTCCTCGAAGCTCGGGACCAGGTACACCTCTCGTTGGGCGCAGTGCCGCTCGGCCTGGTCTTCGGCTCCCTCCCGGTCGGCCCGGTTCCTCCAGTACCTCATGTACTGGACGAACTGGTGATGGGAGAGCTTGATCCCCTGTTCCACCAGCTCGTGCTCCTGGTCGAGAAGGGCCTCATGGGTGCGGTCCTGATCGGCGGCGATGAGCACGTCCACCTGGTCCCCGCTCAACCGCCCCGAAGCAAAGGCCTCGGCGGTTCGAGGCAGACGACGGAGGTGGCGTCCCCGCTTGACCTGGGAGGCGGCCTGTTTGCCCGACAGCCCGCACTCGGACTTGAGCCAGGCCTTGGTGTTGACCGCCCCCGAGGCCTCGAAGGTGCCGGCGGCGTCGAAACAGGCCACCGAGGAGGTGACCAGGCAGTCCAACTGGGCCAACTGGCGCTCGAGCACCGCCAGGGACTCGGCGTCGGCGAAGGCCGCAGGACCGAGTGCTTTGGCCTCATCGAGCACCGCTTGGAGGTCGTCTAGAACCATGACCAAGTATCCCAGGGGGGTGTGACAGTGGTCCGGGGCAGGCCGGGGGTCGGGGGTGCGAGGGCGGGGCCGGGGCCGGGCGGCGGGAGGCCGGGGCGGGGGCCGGGGTTGGCCAGGCGGAGACAGACCGGGGTGCCGGCCGGGGCCGGGTCCCCGAAGAGACCAGAAAGGAGGAACCAAAAAGGCCCCGGGCCGTCAGTCGAACTTGACCAGGTGGTAGTTCTTCTTGCCCTTACGGAGGACCAGGTAGCGCCCGTCGATCAGGTCGGTGGGGCCGACCGTGTACCCGGGCTCGTCCTGGCGGCGGTTGTTCACGTACGCCCCGCCCTGCTCGATGGTTTTGCGGGCACGCCCCCGGGACGTAGTCCAGGCCCGTCTCGACCAGCAGATCCACCAGGCTCAAGCCCTTGCCGTCGAGGCGGATCCGGTCGAGCGTGGTCGACGGGGCCTCGGCGAAGACCTCGAGGAGCGACCGCTCATCCAATCCCGCCACCTCCTCGCTGAACAGCGCCCGACCGGCCTGCTCGGCGCGTGCGGTCTCATCGGCCCCGTGCACCAGGGTGCAGACCTGTCGGGCCAGCTCCCGCTGCGACGCCCGCTGCTCGGGATGGGCGGCCGTGGCCTCGTCCAGGGCCACGATCTCGTCGTGGCCCAGGAAGGTGAAGTACCGCAGGTACGACCCGACCACCGAGTCCTCGCTACGCAGGAAGAACTGGTAGAACTCGTAGGGACTGGTGCGGGAGGGGTCCAGCCAGACGCTCCCCGACTCGGTCTTGCCGAACTTGGTGCCGTCCGCCTTCACTACGAGGGGAGTGGTCAGGCCCCAGACTTCTTGGTGGCGCACTTTCCGTACCAGCTCGGTTCCCATGGTGATGTTGCCCCACTGGTCACTCCCGCCCAGCTGGAGTCGGCATCCGAAGGTTTCGAACAGGTGGAGGAAGTCGTAGGCCTGGAGGAGCATGTAGCTGAACTCCGTGTACGAGATGCCCTGGTCCGCCCGGGACAGCCGGGACTTGACCGAGTCCTTGGCCACCATGTTGTTGACCGTGAAGTGTTTGCCGACGTCGCGGAGGAAGGTGAACAGCGACATGGGCCGGAGCCAGTCGGCGTTGTTCACCAGCAGGGCCGGGCCTCCCTCCCGTTGCGGGTCGAAGTCGAGGAACTGCCCGAGTTGGTCCCGGATCCCTTCGAGATTGGACGCCAGCTCCTCTTCGCTCAGGAGCGATCTCTCCTCCGACTTCCCCCCCGGGTCACCCACGAATCCGGTCCCGCCACCGGCTACGGCGATGGGCCGGTGCCCGGCCAACTGGAGCCGGCGCAGGTTGCAGATCTGGAGGAGGTGGCCGACGTGCAGGCTGTCGGCGGTGGGGTCGAACCCGGTGTAGGCGGTGAGCTGATCGGAGTCCAACCGCTTCTCGAGCTCGGGGTCGGTCAGCTGGTGAATCAACCCCCTGAACCGGAGGTCCTCGGCGAGATGGGCCATGCCTGCAGCCTGCCACGTCGCCGGACCGCAGTGACCCACCGTCGTCGGACCGCAGGGACCTGTCGCCTACCTCGGCTACTACGATCGGATTCCGTTCGACCCCGGGGTCGGCCCGGTCGACCCGGTCGACCCGGTCGACTCGCTCGTCGATACCGACCGAACCCGGGCCAGCCCGACCACCAGCCCGACCACCAGCCCGACCCCGACCCCGACCCACCTGAGGAGCCCGTGATGCTCAACCCCTACCTCCACGGGAACTTCGCGCCGGTGACCGAGGAGCGGACCGACGACGTCGAGCTTCCGGTCACCGGGGTCATCCCTCCCGACCTCGAAGGACGGCTGCTGCGTAACGGACCCAACCCGCCCGTGGTGCCCGACGACGAGGAGGACTACCACTGGTTCAGCGGTGACGGCATGATCCATGCCATCTCGCTGGCTGAGGGGCGGGCCACCGGCTACCGCAACCGCTGGGTCCGGACCCGGGCCCTCTCGGCCAAGAAGGGGACGCCGCCGCCCAGAGGCCCCGGCGAGCCCATCGACGGCCCGGCCAATACCCACGTCATCCGACACGCCGGCACCACCCTGGCCCTGGTGGAGTCGGGATTCCCCCACGCCCTGTCACCCGGGCTCGAGCGGGCCCGGGTCTACGACTTCGACGGCGCTCTGGCCTCGCCCATGACCGCCCACCCCAAGGTCGATCCTGACACCGGTGAACTGGTGTTCTTCGGCAGCGACGTGTTCGGGCCGCCGTTCCTCCGCTACCACGTGGCCGACGCCGCCGGGGCGCTGGTGCGCACCGAGGAGATCGAGATCCCCCGGGCCACGATGATGCACGACTTCGGGGTCACCGCCACCCGGGTGGTGTTCCTCGACCTTCCCGTGGTGTTCGAGCTCGGTTTGGCCACGGTGGGCCGCACCATCCCCTACGAGTGGGTGGCCGACGCCGGCGCCCGGATCGGGGTGATGCCGAGGACCGGCGGGAACGACCAGATCCGCTGGATAGGCATCGACCCCACCTACGTGTTCCACGTCCTCAACTGCTACGACGACAGCGACAACATCGTCATGGACGTGGTCCGCTACGACAGCGCCTTCGACACGGCCCCGGGGGAAGCCATCAGCTCCAACCAACCGGTACTGGCCCGGTGGACCATCGACCCGGTCTCGAAGCGGCTGTCAGAGCAACGCCTGGATGACACGCCGGTCGAGTTCCCCGCGTGGCTGACGAGGTGGCCGGACGTGCCCACCGGTACGGCTACTGCACCCGGCTCGGCGACCGCGCCGACCAACCGGCCCAGCTGGGTCTGGTCAAGTACGACCTGGCCCGCGACATCTCGACCCGCTTCGAACCGGGCGAGTACCGGTTTCCCGGGGAGGCGGTATTCGTCCGGGCCATCGACGGCTCCGGGGAGGACGAGGGTTGGGTACTCACGGTGGTCTACGACGCCACCCGGGACGCCAGCGACCTGGTCATTCTGGACTCCACCTCGTTCGGCGGCCCCCCGGTGGCCACCGTCCACCTCCCAGCCCGGGTCCCCTTCGGGTTCCACGGGTCGTGGGTGCCAGCCGACGCCTGAACGGGCGGCCCCACGACCCGGCGCCCCGACCCGGCCCCACCAACCCCCCGACCCGGCCCCACCAACCCCCCGACCCGGCCCCGGATCAGCCCCTCCGCCCGGAGTGCCACCAGATTTAAAGCTGACCGTGGGAAACTGTCCCGGTCCCCCCAAGAGGCGTCCAAAGGCCCGCTGACCACGTGACCGGGTCGATCCGTCGACCACGACCCACACGCCAGCCGACCAGCACCAGGATGCCCGCCAAGATCGCCTCGTCGATCTGATGAGCCGATGAACCGAAACCCATATCCCCGTGCCAACCTCTGACCTTCCACCGCCCAGGAGATCCCGCCCGACCGGTAGCTCCTCGCCCGGCTCCACCGGCAGGCCTCGTGGCACCTCACCCAGCCGGGTCGGCGGCGCCACCGAATTCCCCGGGCCCATCCTGGGCGGGCAGGTGGCCGTCCCCACCAGGAGGGAGCTGCACAAGGCCCGCAAGCGAAGGCGGCGTCCGGCCGAGCGCGTCCTGCGGATCGGCATCGTGGTGGTGGTGGTCCTGCTGGTGGTGGCGGGCTTCGGGTACGGGTACTTCCGCTACGAGTGGAGCAAGGTGTCCTCCAGCCCGTGCTCGGTGTGCGTGGCGGCGGCCAACGGCGCTCCCTACAACGTGCTGGTCATCGGCTCCGACAGCCGGGCCGGGGAGACCGCGGCCGAGGCTCAGCAGTTCGGCACGGCCAGCGAGGCCGCCGGCCAGCGGAGCGACACCATCAAGATCGTCCGGGTCAACCCGGCCGCCGGGACGGCTTCAAGCATCTCGATCCCCCGGGACACCTACGTCACCCTGTCCGGGGTCCCGGCCAGCACCGGACTGTCGACGCAGAACAAGATCAACTCGGCGTTCGCCGGCGGGCCCGACGCGCTGATCAAGACCATCCAGAACACCTTCGGGATCCCCATCAACCACTACATCGTGCTGAGCTTCTTCGGGGTACAGGACGCCGTCAACGCGCTGGGGGGCATCTCGATGGACTTCCCCTATCCGGTGCGGGACCAGGACTGTTCGACCGGGGTCTGTTACAACAACTCCGGGCTGGCCATCCCCACCACCGGCTGCCAGGTGCTCGACGGGGCCCAGGCCCTCTCCCTGTCGAGGTCCCGCTACTTCCAGTACTACGCCGACGGTCAGTGGAACTCCGATCCGACCTCGGACATCGGGCGCATCGAGCGGCAGAATCTGATCATCGAGGCCGCCCTGGACAAGGCCAAGTCCACCTACAACCCGTTGCGGCTCAACGCCCTGCTCACCTCGGTGGTCCACGACTTCAGCAAAGACAACGGCCTGACCCCGCGGCGACCTGTTCTCCCTGGCCGAGCGCTACCACGCCTTCTCCGGATCGGACCTGCGGTCGTACACCCTGCCCACGGTGGGGGCGACCTCGGCGCAGGACGGCGACGTGGAAGTGGTCCAGCCCCAGCCAGCCGCCCAGATGATCGACCAGTTCCAAGGGGGTGCGGTCGGCCCCATCACCACCCCTCCCCTCGACGCCTACGGCAATCCCCAGCCGCTCCCCGTCACCACCACCACGACGGCTCCCCCGGTGACCGCATCGACCGCTCCACCCACCACGGGAGCCAGCACCCCGACCACCACGGTGGCCCAGAACCCCATCCCGTCGTACGACCCCCGTCCCTGCTGACCCTCGCCTCCCGACCTACGTCCCGACAGTCTCCACCGCCTCCACGGCCTCGACAATGGCGGCGTTGATCCGGCGGTGGATCTGGACGTTCTCGGCTCGATCCGGCACCCGAACCCGGATCACCGAGAGCGAGCCACCACCCAGGCGCCCATCCAGGGCTTCCTCCAGGCCGTCGCGGCCGGAGCCGGCTCCGGGCAGTACGCCGAGGTCGTCGACCGGCCAACCGAACCCGGCAGCCACCGAGGCCACGTCGACTCCCTGCGGCGTCCCGAAGAGGGTGTCGAAGGTGGTGCCGTCCAGCGAGGCGGCCGGATCGAGGAACGAGAAGATGCCGCCCCCGCGGTTGTCCGCCACCACCACGGTCAACGGGGCCTCGAACCCCCCGGAGCGCACCAGGGCCGACACGTCATGGAGGAAGGCCAGATCACCGACCAGCGCCACGGTCGGGGCGGCGGAGGCCAAGGCCACCCCGAGGGCGGTGGAGACCACCCCGTCGATGCCGTTGACTCCGCGGTTGGCCACCACCGTCGGAGCGTCCTCACGGGGAACGGCGAAGGCCTCCACGTCCCGGACCGGCATGGACGACGAGACCACCAACGTGGACCCGGCGGGCATCCGGGCTACCAGGCGGTGGGCCAACGAGGGCTCGTCGAGGGCGGTGGAGCCGGCCTCAGCGCCGTCGGCCCCGAGCCACGAGCACAGCACAGCACGGGCCGCCGACTCCGCGTTCCGCCAGTCGGTAACCCAACCGGCCGGCCGACCCCGGCCCGGATCTCCCGACGAGCCCGGCTCTGCTGACGAGCCCGCCGCCGACGCCGACGACGCTGCGCTGTCGCTGTCGCTGTCGCTGTCGCTGTCGAAACCTGCCGGGCCGCCTCGTGGCAGAAGAGCGTGGGATCGGAGCGGATGAACGTGGACACCTCCCGCCCGGGATCGCGCCACCGGCCCCAGGGCTCGACCTCGATGGCCTCGGCCCCGGCGCCGATCGCCGCGGACAGGAAGGTGTTCACCACCTTCGACACCCACGGCTGACCCAGACGCACCACGACTTCGGGCACATGGGCCCGGGCAAAGGACTCGGACCGGAGGATCCCGTCGGCCGACCCGATGACACCGGGGACCGGCAGTCGCGCCCCCGAGCGGGGATCGGCCAGCACCGGCCAGCCCAGGGATGCCGCCAGGGCCAGCACCGCTTCCGGATCGCCGCAACCGGCCCCGGCCACGATCAGGCCACGGCGGCCCGGATCAAGCCAACCGGACTCGATCAGCCCCCCGACCCCTTCCTCAAACTGCTCGAGCCCACCCCCGCCACCGAGCGCCGTCCCCCCGACCACCCGGTGCCAGGGAGCCCCATCGGGCCGGCCGGGAGCCACTCCCCCGGCGCCGGCCGGGTCGCCCAGCAGGGGCTCGCGGAAAGGCAGATTCAGATGAACCGGTCCCGGCCCGGCCGGACTCGATACCGCTTCGGCCACCGAGCGCGCCGCCCACGACCGCCACGACCGACGGGAGTCCAGGTCCGCCACCCCCGGATCGCAGAACCAGCGCACCGATCCGCCGAACAACCGGGCCTGGTCCATGGTCTGGGGGGCGCCGACGTCGCGCAGCTCGGGTGGTCGGTCGGCGGTGCAGGCGATGAGGGGGACCCCTCCGAGGTCGGCCTCGGCCACCGCGGCGTGGAGCTCCGCTGCCGCCGTGCCGCTGGTGGTGACCACCAGGGCCGGACGCCCGCTGGCCCGCCCCATCCCGACCGCGGTGAAGGCGGCCGAACGCTCGTCCAGCCGCACGTGGACCGCCAGCCCCGGGTGGGCGGCCAGCGCCACCACCAGCGGCGTCGACCGGGAGCCCGGACAGACCACGGCGTGGGTCACGCCTCCCCGGACCCACTCGTCGACCAGGGTGGCGGCATAGGCCGCTTGGACATCGCGGCCGCTGGGCACCGCCGTGGTCGGTACGCTCACCTCACTCCCCGCCCATGACCGATCGCGCCCTCATGAACGACAAGACCCTGCACGCCGAGACCGTGGGCCACGGACCCCGCCTGGTGATGGCCCACGGCTTCACCCAGACCGGCCGGGTGTGGGGATCGATCGACGACAGCCTGGCCACCGACCACCGGGTGGTGCGGGTGGACATGCCCGGCCACGCCGGCTCGTCGAGTGTCCGGGTGGGCCTGGTGGACGGAGCCCTGGCGCTCGGTGCAGCAGGTGGACCGGCCGCCTACCTGGGCTATTCGATGGGTGCCCGCTTCTGTCTCCACCTGGCCCTGGCCCGTCCCGACCTGGTCGAGAGCCTGGTGCTCATCTCCGGTACGGCCGGGATCGACGACGCCACCGAACGCCAGAAGCGTCGGGAGTCCGACGGAGCCCTGGCCGACGAGCTCGACCCGGCGACCGGCGACGGGGCGGCCCTCCCGGTCGAGACGTTCGTGCGCCGGTGGTTGGACGGTCCCCTGTTCGCCGGAGTCAGCCCGGAGGCCAACGGGTTCGACCAGCGGTTGCGCAATACCGGGCCGGGGCTGGCGTCGAGTCTCCGCCTGGCCGGGACCGGCGCCCAACGGCCCCTGTGGGCGCTGCTCGGCCGCCTGAGCATGCCGGTGCTGATCATCTCCGGGGCCCGGGACGAGAAGTTCACCGCCCTCGGATCCCGGATGGCCGAGGCCATCGGACCCAACGCCACCCGGGCCGTGGTGCCCGACGCCGGTCACGCCCCCCACCTGCAGCGGCCCGATGAGGTGACCACCCTGGTGCGGGCCCACCTCGGCCCGGCCTGAGCGGAGTCGTTCACCGGATCCACAGCCACAGCGAAGCCGACAGCAGCACCCCGAAGACCAACTGCAACCGTCCGGTGGCGGCCAACACCGGCAACAGGGCGCGCCCGGTGGCGTCGCTGTTGACGATCCTGACCGGCGTGACCACCAGGGGCAGGGCCAGCAACGGGAGGAGCGCCACCACGGTCTGATCGGTCACGGTGAGCTGGGAGACCGATGAGAGCGCCCACACCAGCACGGCGGCGAAGGGCAGGACCACGCAGCCCACATAGAACCACCCGGCATCCCGCCGGCCCAGCCGCACCGCCACGGTCCGCTTGCCGGTCTGGGCGTCGGTCTGGATGTCCCGCAGATTGTTGGCCAGCAACAGGGCGGTAGCCAACAGCCCCACCAGCACGGCGGCGAACCACACCACCGGCTCGCCGAGTCGGAGGGTCTGCACGTAGTAGGTGCCGACCGTCGCCACCAGGCCGAAGAACACGAATACGAACAGCTCGCCCAGCCCGGCGTAGCCGTACGGTCGGGGCCCCCCGGTGTAGAACCATCCGGCGGCCAGACATGCCGCCCCTACCACCAGGATCCACCAGGAGGTGGCCCAGGCCAGGGCCAGTCCGACCACGCCCGCCACCCCGAAGCAGGCCAGCGCGGCCCGCTTGACGGCGCTCGGCGAGGCCAGGCCCGAGGCCGTCAGTCGCAGCGGGCCGACCCGGACATCGTCCGTCCCCCGGATGCCGTCCGAGTAGTCGTTGGCGTAGTTGGTGCCCACCTGGATGGCCAGGGCAACGACCAGCGCGCCCAGGGCCCGCAACCACACGTCTGCCGTCGAAGAGCCCGCCAAACCCGTCCGCAGCGGGGCGTGGGTCAGCCAGCCGAACGACCCTGACCCCCGGCCGTTGAGGTCATGGGCCGCAGCTGTACCCACCAACACCGGCACGATGGCCGCCGGCAGGGTCCGGGGTCGGGCACCGAGTACCCAGCGTTTGACGGGGCCCGGCACCGCCGGAGCCGTCGCCTCGGCAGGGGCGTCGGGGCCTGAGGGTTCGGCTGTCACGGCGCGGGCCGAACAGAGGGCCGAACAGACGGCCGAACGACGGGCCGGTTCAACAACAAGTTCAACGACAAGTTGGCAAGCCGACCGGTCACGGTCGACGTGGGAAGCGACCGAAGTCCGGAGGGCGGTGCTCCTGGAAGGCGTTGCGGCCCTCCTGGCCCTCCTCGCTCATATAGAAGAGCATGGTGGCGTCGCCGGCGAACTGCTGCAGCCCGGCCAGCCCGTCGTCGGCGGCGTGGAGGCCACCCTTCAGCATGCGGAGGGCCATGGGCGACAACGACAGCATCTGACGGCACCAGGCCACCGTCTCGGCCTCGAGCTCGGCCAGGGGCACCACCTCGTTCACCAGTCCCCACCCCAAGGCGGTGGCGGCGTCGTACTGCCGACAGAGGAACCACACCTCCTTGGCCCGCTTGAGACCGATGGTGCGGGCCAGCAGGCTGGCCCCGTACCCCCCGTCGAAGCTACCCACCTTGGGCCCGGTCTGGCCGAACCGGGCGTTGTCGGCAGCGATGGTCAGGTCGCACACCAGGTGCAGGATGTGGCCGCCACCGATGGCGTACCCGGCCACCATGGCCACCACCGGCTTGGGCAGGCGTCGGATCTGGATCTGGAGATCGAGGACGTTGAGGCGGCCAATGCCCTGCTGGGCTATGGCGTCGTCTCCGATGTAGCCGTCGTCCCCCCGGATCTTCTGATCCCCGCCGGAGCAAAAGGCGTCCGGCCCCTCGCCGGTGAGGATGACCACGCCCACCGACGGGTCGTCCCGGGCCGCGGTGAAGGCATCGGCCAGCTCGAACAGGGTCTGGGGTCGGAAGGCGTTGCGGACCTCGGGGCGGGCGATGGTCAGCTTGGCCATACCGTCGGCCACGTCGTAGTGGATGTCGGTGTAGTCGCCCCGACGTTCCCAGGCCGGGAGAGCGTGTCCCCGGAACCGGTCGACCGGATCGACCGGTGGGCCGCTGATGACCGTCTCGGGACCCGGGCCGCTCGTGCCTCCGTCCACCTGTTCCGGCGAAACCATTCGACCAATCACTCCTAGAGTCGGCACTCGTACGGTCGCCTAGGCTACCGCCATGCCGGAGCTGGTAGCGCTCGACCTGGCGGCTGGGCCCGGGTTCGTCGAGGCCCTCCGGGCGGCCTGGGACGCCGGTCATGCCGTGCTCCCGCTGGACCCCCGTCTCCCGCGCCCGGCGGTGGAACAGCTGGTGAACTCCCTCCGCCCCTCGACGGTGGTCGACGCCGACGGGGCCCATCGTCAGCCGGCGGGTCTGGCCGTCGAGCCGGGCGACGCCCTGGTCGTCGCCACCAGCGGCTCCACCGGGGAGCCCAAAGGAGTCGTACTCACCCACGAGGCCGTCCGGGCCTCGGCCCTGGCCACCTCGGCCCGGTTGGAGGTCGACCCGGCCACGGACCGCTGGGTGGCCTGCCTGCCGCTGGCCCACATCGGGGGGTTGGCGGTGCTCACCCGGTCCCTGGTGACCGGCACGGCCTGCACCGTGCTCGAGAAGTTCGACCCCGGTGAGGTGGAAGAGCAGGCTCGCCGGGGAGCCACCCTGATCTCCCTGGTGGCCACGGCTCTGGCCCGGACCGATGTCTCGGGCTACCGCGGCGTGGTGCTGGGTGGCGCCGCGCCTCCCGAGCACCTGCCGGCCAACGTGATCACCACCTACGGGATGACCGAGACGGGCTCCGGCGTCGTCTACGACGGCCGGCCCATCGAGGGGGTCGGGATCCGCATCGGAGATGGGGCCACCGGGCAGGCGGGCGAGGTGCTGGTCCGGGGCCCGATGTTGCTGCGCTCGTACCGCGACGGATCCGATCCCAGGCTGCCGGAAGGATGGCTGCCCACCGGTGACGGTGGCTCGCTGGCTGGCGACGGCACCCTCTCGGTGTTCGGGCGCCTGGCCGAGGTCATCGTGACCGGGGGGGAGAAGGTCTGGCCGGTTCCCGTCGAAGCGGCCCTGGCCACCCACTCCGGGGTGGACCAGGTGGCGGTGTGGAAGCGCCCCGACCCCGAATGGGGCGAGCGGGTGGTGGCCTGGGTGGTGCCGACGGACCCGGCGTCGCCCCCGGCCCTGCAGGAGCTCCGCGAGCTGGTGGCGTCCCGGGTGGCCCGATGGGCCGCTCCACGACAGGTGGTCCTGGTCGACTCGCTGCCCCGCACGCCGAGCGGCAAGGTCCGCCGGTCAGCGCTGCCCTGACTCCACCGGTCAACCTGCCGTTCGGGCCGCCGGGCCGCCGGGCCGCCGGGCCGCCGGGCCGCCGGGCCGCCGGTCAGGGAGTGATGCCCCCGGTGCCGGTACACAGGGCCCCGCCGTCGATGACCAGGGTGTGGCCGGTGATCCACGAGGCGGCATCGGAGCAGAGGAACAGGGCGGCTGCGGCGATGTCATCGACCTCGCCGAGGCGGCGCAACGGGAGCCGGGCGGCGATGGCCTCCTCGCCCGTCTCCCACAGGGCCCGGGCGAACTCGGTCTTGACCAGACCGGGAGCCAGAGCGTTCACCCGCACGGCGGGGCCCAGCTCCCCGGCCAACTGGCTGGTCAGATGGATCACGGCGGCCTTGGTGACGTTGTACCAGCCGATCCCCCACTCCACCGACAGCCCGCCCACCGAGGCCAGGTTGAGAACGGCCCCGCCCCGTTCGGACATGCCGGCGGCCCATGCGGCTTGGATCCACTCGAGATAGCCGGTCTGGTTCACCCGGACGGTCTTGTCGGCGCGCGCCGTGTCGAGGTCCATCATCGGTCCGTAGTACGGGTTGGTGGCGGCGTTGTTGACCAGGATGTCGACCCCACCGAACCGGTCGACGGTAGCGGCCACGCAGGCGGCGGCCTGGTCCGGGTCGCCGGCGTTGGCCACCCGCCAGTCCACCTCGCCGCTGCGGTCCCCCTTGGCTGCGTCGATCTGGGCCGCAGCCTCGGTCAGGGCGTCGGCCTTGCGGGACGAGATCATCACCGAGGCGCCGGCCGAGGCGAAGGCCAGGGCAATGGCCTGTCCGATGCCCCGGGACGCCCCGGTCACCAGTGCCGTCTTACCGTCCAATCGTAGGTCCATGGGCCGTCACCCTACCGGTGGCCACTCCCGACCCCCAGGGGACTCGACCCCCGGGGTTCCCGACTCCCGGTGTTGCCGACTCCCGGAGCGCTGAGGACGGGCGCCCGGGCAGCATCATCGAGCCTGGGGCAATCGCGTCTGAAGGCAAGGACCGCTGGGGCACAATGGTGGCGTGGACGCAGCCCCGCACCGCCCCGAAGTCCGCCCGGACCTCCGTTGCCCCTGATCCGGGACCTGCCGGCGGTCGAACTGTCGCCCTACCTCCTCCAGCACACCGGCAACCCGGTGGACTGGTACGTGTGGGGAGACGACGCCTTCGACAAGGCCCGCCGTGAGAACCGGCCGGTCTTCCTGTCCATCGGCTACTCGGCGTGCCACTGGTGCCATGTCATGGCTCACGAGTCGTTCGAGGATCAGGCCAGCGCCGACGCCCTCAACGCTTCGTTCGTGTCCATCAAGGTCGATCGCGAGGAGCGGCCGGACGTCGACGCCGTCTATATGGAGGCGGTCCAGGCCATCACGGGCTCGGGTGGATGGCCGATGAGCGTCTTTCTGACCCCGGACCGGCGGCCGTTCTACGGAGGCACCTACTTCCCTCCGGACGACCGGGCCGGCATGCCGTCGTTCCGCTCGGTGCTGAGCGCCCTGAGCGATGTGTGGACCAATCGCCGGGACGAGGTGGAAGAGCAGGCCGACGAGCTGTCGCGCGCCATCGGCTCCCGCTCGGTGATCCAGACCCGACCGGGAACGATCTCGATCCTCGACGACAAGGGACCCGATCTGCTCATTCCGGCCGTCGAGGAGCTGGCCCGTCGTTTCGACCCGGTCGGCGGCGGATTCGGGAGGGCCCCCGAAATTCCCGCAGCCCACCCTGGTCGACTTGGCTCTGACCTACGCCCTACGCGGCTCGGACGGCTCGGACGGCTCGGACGCGCTCGGACATCCCGATGCCGGAGCCGACAGCCGGCCCCTCGGCCGCCGACGGCACGAAGATGGCGCTGACCACCCTGGACGCCATGGCCGCCGGTGGCATCCACGATCATCTCGGTGGCGGCTTCTCCCGCTACTCCACCGACGACGAGTGGCTGGTCCCCCACTTCGAGAAGATGCTCTACGACCAGGCCGGGCTGCTTCGCGCCTTCCTCCACGGATGGCAGGTGACCGGTGGTGACCAGTACCTCGACGTGGTCGAGGGCATCATCAGCTACGTAGGCCGTGACCTGGCTACGCCGGCGGGAGGGGTGTGCTCGGCCGAGGATGCCGACTCCGAAGGAGTGGAGGGTCGGTTCTACGTCTGGTCACCCGACCAGGTGGCCGATGCCGTCTCGGAGGGCTTCGCCCGGGATCAGGCGGCAGGACTCGATCACGCCCCCCTCACCGCCGACCGGGTGACAGCCGACGTGAGCGCCTGGTTCGGGGTGACGGCCACCGGCAACTTCGAGGGCCAGACCATCCTCCGCCGGCCGGTCGGTGCTCCGCTTCGGGGCGGCGCCTCCGTGGAGCTGGGCCGTCGCCACCTGTTCGAGGCCCGCTCCAAAAGGGTCCGACCGGGCCTCGACGACAAGGTCATCACGGAGTGGAACGCCATGTACGCCGCCGCCCTGGCGGAAGCAGCCGGGGCGACCGGAAACAGTGAGTGGGGCGATGCCGCGGTGGCCATCGGACGGTTCCTGTGGGATCAGCTCCGTGGGGAGAACGGTCGGTGGAGCCGGAGCTGGCAGCTCTACGGTGGGCCCCGTCATCTGGCCTGTGCCGCCGACTACGCCTGGCTGGTGGAGTGCTTCACCCGGCTCGGCGAGCTGACCGGTCGGTCCGAGTGGACCAGTCGGGCCATCGAAACCGCCGACTCCCTCATCGAGTTGTTCCACGATGACGAAGGTGGCGGTTTCTTCACCACAGGCCATGACGCCGAGGCCCTCATCGTGAGGACCAAGGACGTCTTCGACGGGGCCACGCCCTCAGCCAATGCTGTGGCGTCCCTTTCCTTGGCCCGGTTGGGCGCCCTGACCGGCGACGACCGGTACACCTCGGCGGCCCGGGAGATCGTGGACCTGCTCGGGGATCTGCTGGTCCGGCATCCGACCGCCTTCGCCCATACCGTGCTCACCGCCACCCAGTTGGCGGCGGGCTGGACCGAGGTGGTGGTCACCGGAGACCGGCCGGAGCTGGTCGACGCCGTGAGGACCCGATGGCTGCCCGGCTCCGTCCTGGCCTGGGGAGAGCCCACCTCCTCGCCCCTGTGGCAGGACCGTGAGCCGTCCCGCGCCTACGTGTGCCGCCACTACTCGTGCCAGCTGCCCGCTGACGACGTCGACACCCTGGTCTCCCAGCTGGCCGGTCGGTCGCGGTGATCGGGTCCACGACGGTGATCGAAGGTCGACCATGAGCCGGGGATCGGATCGGGAGTCGGCCCGGACCCCGCGCAGCGGCACGGCCCGCGACGTGGTGCGCTCGCTCAAGGCCCGGTCGAGCATCGAGGTGGCCGGGGGGGCCGCTCTCACCATGCTGGTCCTGTCCTGTCATCTGGAGGACACGACCGGTGTCGACCTGGCCTCGGGGGCACTGGTCCGGGTGCGGGTGGACTGGCCCACGGACCACGAGCCCGACCTGTCGCCGTTCGACGTGGTGGAGACCCGGCTGGCCGACGAGCCCGAGCGGGACGACCTGGCTCAACCCGAGGCGGTGACAGCCGAGGGCCTGCCCCGACATCTCGGAACGCTCCATGGGCGCCGGGTCCGCCAGCTCCTCCACCAGTTGGCCGCGCCGACAGAAGAGCATGTGCTCGGCTTCCCCGGGGCCTCGGCCCCGTACTGGGAGTTCCGAGGGTTCCGGCCGTCGCTGGCTCTGGTGGAGCCGACCAAGGGGCCGGTCCTGTTCCGGCGGATCGAGGACCGTTCGGTGTGGATCCGGTTCGGCTGGGGCCGGAGCGACAACTGGCTTCCGGTCGAAGACCCCCAGGCCGAACGGGCCCTCGCCGTGGCCCGACGCGACCGCCTCCAAGGCAAGGACCTGGCCGCGGCCCTGGGATTCAAGCCCCACTACGTGGTGGCGGCCATCACCACGCCGCGGGATGGCCACTGCTACAAGGTGGTCCGCGCCCTCCTGCCCCGAAGCTGACCACTCGGCTGCACCACTCCGCCCCCAAAAGCTGAACCCTCCCCGCCGGTCGCCTACAGTCGGCGGCCATGGCATCCACACCCGTTGCCGGCCAGCCTTCCGCTCCGATCCTGCCCGACTACGACGGGGCGTGCATCGCCAACGTGGTACCCGCTCTGCTGAGCGGTGGGGCTCAGCTGGGCGGCGAGGGCCCCGACCAAGCCATCCCCGGTCTGCTGCCGGAGTCGGTCACCCGGGCCCGCCAGGTGGTGCTCCTGGTGGTGGACGGGCTCGGCTGGGTCCAGCTCCGGGACCGTACGGCCCTGGCGCCGACCCTCAACGCCGCCGAGGGCATCGACCGGGCCATCACGTCGGTGGCCCCCACCACCACCGCCTGCGCCCTGACCTCGATCACCACAGGCCGCCGACCGAGCCAGCACGGACTGCTCGGCTACCGCCTGGCCGTCGGAGACGAGATCCTCAACGTCCTGCGCTGGACCCTCGGCAGCGGCCGGGCCCACGACGCCCGCCGGACGATGCCGGCCCACGAGTTCCAACCGTGCCCGCCCTTCCCGGGCTCGTCGGCAGCCGTCCCGGTGGTGTCCAAGCATGAGTTCGGCGGGACCGGGTTCACCGCAGCACACCTCGGCAACTCCCCCCTGAGTGGCTACCGGGTGCTCTCGTCACTGCCGGTCGAGACCGGACGACTGCTGCGGGACGGACACCGGTTCATCTACGCGTACTACGACGGGATCGACAAAGTGGCTCACGGGACCGGGCTCGGCGACCTCTACGAAGCCGAGCTGCGGGCTGTCGACCGGCTGGTGGACGACCTGGTGGCCCAGCTACCGGCCGGAGCGGTCCTACTGGTCACGGCGGACCACGGCCAGATCGACGTCGGGCCCAATGTGGAGCTGCTGGGTGCCGAGATCATGTCCATGGTCCGGTTCATGTCCGGCGAGGGTCGCTTCCGGTGGCTGCACGCCCGTCCCGGCGCCGGTGCCGACCTGGCCGCGGCGGCGGCCGAACGGTACGCCGAGACCTCCTGGGTCATGGAGCGCGACCGGATCATCGACGAAGGGATGTTCGGGGGACCGGTCGCCGACCGCCTGCTGGGCCGACTGGGCGATGTGGCCCTGCTCCCCTTCGCCCCCATCGCCTTCGTCGATCCCGCCGACACCGGCGAGAACCGACTGCACAGCCGGCACGGATCGCTGACGGACGACGAGATGCTGGTGCCGCTGTTGGCCCTGACCGGACAGGAGGGACGGTAACCATGGACGCACCATCCAGTGGGCCCGGAGAGTCCCCCGGAACCGCGGAGGAAGAAGCACCGCCGATCCGCCCGGAAGTGGTGGACCCGGGCGCCGAGGCCCCGCCGCCGCCGGCCGCCCCGGACGACGCCGAGGTCGAGGCCACCGAGTCCATCGAGCAGCCGGCCAAGCTGCTGCGCATCGGGTCGATGGTCAAACAGCTCTTGGAGGAGGTGCGGTCGGCTCCGCTCGACGAAGCCAGTCGGGTTCGCCTACGCGAGATCTACGAGCAGTCCATCCGGGAGCTGGCCGACGGCCTCTCGCCCGACCTGGTCGCCGAGTTGGACCGGGTCTCCATCCCCTTCGACGATCCGACGCCATCGGATGCCGAGCTCCGCATCGCTCACGCCCAGCTGGTCGGCTGGCTCGAGGGTCTGTTCCACGGGATCCAGGCCACCCTGGTGGCCCAGCAGGTGGCGGCCCGGGCCCAGCTCGACGAGATGCGCCAGCGCTCGTTGCCCCAGGGCCCGAATCCAGACGCCGGCCGACCGGGCACCTACCTCTGAACCAACCGCCCCGGCGTCCGCGCCGAGGCGCTATCGTCGGAATCACACTGCTGTAACTCGTCCACACCCTGTGGAGAACTCTGGGGTGCACGAGGATCCCGAGGAAGGCGCCAGGGCGTTGGTCACACGGTCGTTCGTACACCTGCACACCCACACCGAGTTCTCCATGCTGGACGGAGCCGCCCGGGTCAAGGACCTGGTGCAGTCGGCGGTGGAGGACGGCCAGCCCGCGCTCGGGATCACCGACCACGGGAACATGTACGGCGTCCTGGACTTCTACGCCGCCTGCCGCGCCGCCGGCATCAACCCGGTGATCGGCACCGAGGCGTACATGGCGGCCGAGTCCCGGCACGAACGCCCGGTACGTCGGGGCAAGATCGACGACACCGGCGGGGACGCCGGCGGCGGGGAGAAGCTCTACTACCACCTGACCCTGTTGGCCGAGTCCACCGAGGGGTACCGGAACCTGCTCAAGCTGTCGTCGGCCGCCTACCTGGAGGGCTACTACTACAAGCCCCGGCTCGATTGGGAGCTGCTGGCCCGCCACAATACCGGGCTCATCGCCACCACCGGCTGCCTGGGCGGCGTGGTGCTCCAGGCCCTCCTGGCCGACGACCAGGTCAAAGCCGAGACCTTGGCCGCCCGGCTCCAGGACATCTTCGGCAAGGGGAACCTCTTCGTAGAGCTGCAGGACCACGGGCTGCCCGAGCAGCACAAGACCAACCCGGCCCTGGTCGAGATCGCCCGCCGCATCGGCGCCCCGTTGCTCGCCACCAACGACAGCCACTACACCCACCGCCAGGACCATGTGGCCCACGACGCCCTGCTGTGCGTGCAGACCGGGGCCCTCATCGACGACCCCAAGCGGTTCAAGTTCGAGGGCCAGGAGCACTACCTCAAGTCGGCCGACGAGATGCGCCACCTCTTCTCCGAGCTCCCCGAGGCCTGCGACAACACCCTGCTGATCGCCGAGCGGGCCTCGGTGGAGATCGAGTTCGGACGGCCCAGCCTCCCCCGCTTCCCGGTGCCCGACGAGTTCCGCGGCGAGACCTACGAGGACCGGGCCGGAGCGTACCTGCGCCATCTGAGTGTCGAGGGAGCCAAGGAGCGGTACGGCCACCCGGTGCCCGCCGAGGTCATGACCCGGCTGGAGTACGAGCTCGGGGTCATCGGGGACATGGGGTTCTCCGCCTACTTCCTGGTGGTGTGGGACCTGATCCGCTTCGCCCGCTCGCGTCGGATCCGGGTGGGGCCGGGCCGGGGCTCGGCAGCCGGGTGCTGTGTGGCCTACTGCCTCCAGATCGTGGACGTCGATCCCATCCGCTACGACCTTCTCTTCGAGCGGTTCCTCAACCCGGGTCGCATCCAGATGCCCGACATCGACATGGACTTCGACGAGCGGTACCGCGGCGACATGATCAAGTACGCCGCCGAGCGGTACGGGTCGGACCACGTGGCCCAGATCGTCACCTTCTCCACCATCAAGGCCCGGGCCGCCGTACGCGATGCCGCCCGGGTGCTCGGGTACCCCTACATCGTGGGCGACAAGATCGCCAAGGCCATGCCGCCCCTGCTCATGGGACGGGACACTCCGCTGGCCGCCTGTCTGACCAAGACGGACGGGCACGAGGAGGGGTTCGCCGCCGCCGGTGAGCTCCGGGTCATGTACGAGACCGACCCCGAGGCCCAGAAGGTCATCGATGTGGCCAAGGGCCTCGAGGGGTTGCGGCGCCAGGACGGTATCCACGCCGCCGCCGTGGTCATCACCGACGAACCGGTCACCGAGTACGTTCCCGTCCAGCGCAAACCGGACGGGAACAACCCCGATGACTCCCCCATCGTCACCCAGTACGAGATGCACGGGGTCGAGGACCTCGGGCTGCTCAAGATGGACTTCCTCGGGCTGCGCAACCTCTCGGTCATCGAGCGGGCCCTCGACCTCATCGAGGTGTCCACCGGCGCCCGACCCGACATCGACTCCGTGGCCCTCGACGACCCGGACACCTTTGCCATGCTGCGCCGGGGGGACTCCATGGGGGTGTTCCAGCTCGAGGGGGGGCCGATGCGGTCCCTCATGCGGTCGCTGGCCCCGACCAGCTTCGACGACGTGGCGGCCCTGGTGGCCCTGTACCGGCCGGGGCCGATGGCGGCCAACATGCACCGCGACTACGCCGACCGCAAGAACGAGCGCCAGAAGGTCTCCTACCTCCACCCCGACCTCGAAGAGGTCCTCGGTGACACCTACGGGCTGATGATCTACCAGGAGTCGGTCATGCGGGTGGCCCAGAAGATCGCCGGCTACGACCTGGCCGAGGCCGACAACCTGCGCAAGGCCTGCGGCAAGAAGAACCGGGTCCTCATTCAGGCCGAGCGCGAGAAGTTCGTGGCCGGGTGCGTGGCCACCGGGTACCAGGAGTCACTGGGCACCGACCTGTTCGACATCATCGAGCCCTTCGCCGACTACGCCTTCAACAAGTCCCACGCCTACGGCTACGGGCTCATCGCCTACCAGACCGCCTGGCTCAAGGCCCACTACCCGGTGGAGTACTTCGCCAGCCTGCTCACCTCGGTCAAGGACAACAAGGACAAGACCGCGGTGTACCTGTCCGAGTGTCGGACCATGGGGATCGAGGCGTTGGTGCCCGACGTCAACCGCTCGCTGGCCGACTTCGCCGCCGACTTCTCCGGGGGCCAGGGGATCGTCGGCGAGAAGGGCGGGAGCCCGGGGGCCATCACCTTCGGCATGGCCGCGGTGCGCAACGTGGGCGAAGGGCTGGTGGGCCTCATCGTCGAAGAGCGCCAGCGCAACGGGCCCTTCGTCGACTTCTACGACTTCTGTCAACGGGTCGATCCCCAGGTCCTCAACAAGCGGACCATCGAGTCGCTGATCAAGGCCGGGGGGTTCGATTCGCTCGGCCACCCCCGTCGGGGCCTGTGCCTGGTCTTCGAGGACATCGTCGACCGGACCCTGGAGCGCCGGCGTGAGCACGACGCCGGGGTCATCTCCCTCTTCGCCACCCTCGAGCCCGAAACAGCCGGTCAGGCCATCGGCTTTGCCGACACCCGGACGCCCATCCCCGACACCGAGTTCGCCAAGGCCCAGCGGATGGCCTTCGAGAAGGAGATGCTCGGGCTCTACATCAGCGACCACCCGCTGATGGGCCTGGAGAGCTCCCTGGCCCGGCTCACCGACTGCACCCTGGCTGAGCTGCGCGATGCCGATCCCGACGCCGGCCGCGGGATGGGTGACGGCTCGGGCTACGGCGGGGAGGGCCAGGTCAAGATGGTCGGTGGGGTGATCACCGACCTGGCCCGGCGCTACACCAAAAAGGGCGATCTGATGGCCACCTTCGTGTTGGAGGACCTCAACGCCTCCATCGAGGTGTTCGTGTTCCCCAAGTCCATGGCTGACTACGGCGCCCTGCTCGACGACGATGCCATCGTGGTCCTGAAGGGCCGGGTGGACATGCGGGACGACCGGCTCAAGCTGGTGTGCATGGAGGTCCAGCGCCCGGAGCTGGCCGTGGACGGAAACACCGACCTGCGGGTCTCCCTGCCCCTCAACAGCCTGACCGACCACACCGTGGAGGGACTCAAGCATCTGCTCCGCGAGCACCCGGGCGACTCCCCGGTCTACCTCCACGTCGGGGAGAAGGTCCTGCGCCTGCCCCCGGAGTTCAACGTGGACAGCCGTCGGGGCCTGATCGGCGAGCTGAGGGTCCTGCTCGGGCCCAATGCCATCCGGTCTTGAGGCCGGTCCGATCCCGGGGTCCGAGGGGCGTGCCGCCACCATCCGGAATGGCCGCTCCGCACCACCGGAAATAGGCGTTTTACCCGCTCAGAGGGCCCGGATACGACAGCCCTCTCAAAATCCCGTAAAATCATGGGACGGCTCCTGCCGTGGGGGCCTCCAGACCTGTCTCACCCAACGGGGGGACAGCAGGGGGGCGTCATCGGCAGGCCCGAGCCGGCGGCTGGTGCCGCAAGGGAGACCGAGGAGTACGGAACGGCATATGTCCATCAAGGTGGAGACCAAGGACTGCACATCGATCAGCGACGCCGAGTTGGCCGAAATGGCCGACCTGTGCGCGGAGCGGGAACCCCGATTCGACATCGGATTCTTGTCAAAACAACGGGAGGAGTGGGTGCTGGTCACCCGGGTGCGCGAAGGGTCGAAGCTCCGGGGGTACTCGTTCTCCACGCTGGAGCGGATCGGCGGCACCCCGTCCCTGCTGATCGGGCTGGCCACGGTGGATCGCACCTCCCGGGCCGACACGGTCCTTCGGGCCATGATGGGCGACAAGTACCGGCGGGCCCTGCTGGCCTTTCCCGATGAGGACGTCCTGGTCGGGACCCGCCTCCTCGGGGCTGAAGGGTTCCGGGCCTTCTCCGGCCTGACCGACGTGGTGCCAGGGCCCGGCCACAAGGCCACCGGAGAGGAGCGGGCGTGGGGGCGCCGGCTGGCCAAGCGTTTCGGGGCCGACGGCCGGATCGACGACCGCACCTTCGTGGTGAGCGGCGACGGGTGCGAGGCCGGTGGCTTCGACTTCGTCAGCCCCAAGGAACAGGTCCCGTCCGAGGTCACGGTGTTCTTCGAGTCCATCAACGTCGGCGCCGGTGGCCGGTTGGTGGCCTTCGGATGGGCCATGGCCGAGGATCTGGCAGGCGGAAAACTGGGCGGGCGCTGACCGGGTTGGCCCGAGCCTGCGGTAGCCACGTCCCATCCCTCAGCCACCGGGGTCAGGCCCGGCTCGGGCCTGTAGGCAATAGCATGGGCCTGTGAAGGTATCGACCAGGGGTGACTATGCGAGCCGGGCCTTGCTGTCGCTGGCGCTCCACACCGACGGCGAAGGGCCCACCGCCGTCCGGGACATCGCCGAGCGCACCGGGCTGCCCCAGCCGTACCTGGAGCAGATCCTCCTGGCTCTGAAGGGGGCGGGCCTGGTCCGTTCCAAGCGGGGGGTCGGTGGAGGGTATGTCCTGGCCCGGCCGCCCGAGGAGATCACCCTGTCCCAGATCGTCTCGGCCGTGGACGGGCCCATCGTGGCCGGTGATTTCGGGCTCCCCCACGAGAACGGGGCCTGCGACCACGAGGGTCAGTGTGTGCTGCTCACGGTGTGGGCCGACCTCGGTGAGCGCATGCGTACCCACCTCGACTCGTTCAACCTGGCCGACATGGTGGCCCGGGCGCAGGGACGGGTTCCCGCTCTGCACCAGAGCGCCGGCTGAGCCACCCCGCCGGGCGCTCTAACCCCTCCTCGGGCGTCCGGGGAGGTTCCAGTCGGAGATTCCAGGAAGCGATGACCGGCTGCTGGCGCTCCCAGCCCAGCTCGCTGACCGAGGCCGGGCCCAGGGAGAAGTACCGGGCCGCCCGGGCTTCGAGCCCCAGCCAGCGGGCCGCCAACACCCGGAGCAGGTGGCCGTGGGCCACGCAGGCCACATCACCGGGGGCGGCCCGGACCCGCTCGATCACCCGATCGGCCCGGGACCCGACCTCCTCAGCGCTCTCCCCGCCCGGGGCTCCGTCCTCGAACAGGTCCCACCCGGGCCGTTCGCGCCTGATCTCGGGGGTGGTCAGGCCCTCGTACTCCCCGTAGTCCCACTCGGCCAGGTCCGGGTCGATCACCGCCCCGTCGCCCAACCCGGCCAGCTCACCGGTCTGGCGGGCCCGCAGCAACGGGCTGCACAGGATGAGGGCGAACTTCTGGGCCGAGACCGTCGCCGCCAGTGCCTTGGCCTGGTTCTCGCCCTCGGAGATGAGCGGCAGGTCGGTTCGGCCGGTGTGGCGGCCGTTCCGGCTCCACTCCGTCTCCCCATGGCGTACCAGCACACAAAGATGCGCGATCATCCAGACAGCCGATCACTCCGAACAGGGGGTGTGCAAGCCGCCCGGGGCGTGGTCACCCCTGCCGGTGGCGCCCCGGACGTGAATTACAACGATGGAATGTCCCCGGGCCATCAGGCGTTAAAGGTGGTGTCGACCCTGTGACGATGAATGAGGAGAGGGATGGCAACTCGCACTTCGAGTAGGGAAAAGAAGCTTCAGACCCCGGCGGTACTCCCGCCGAGGAAGGTGGCGCCCACCCCCGTGGCGACCACGTCAGGAAGGCCGGCCCGGTCCAACGTCGGCGGTCGTAGCCGGAGCGCGGACGCCGACAGCCTGGGGCTGTTCCTCCGTGACCTCGATCACCACCCGCTGCCGGACCACGAGGCTCAGACCGAGCTGGCCAAGCGGGTGGCCCAGGGTGACGATGAGGCCCGACGGGAGATGGTGGCGGCCAACCTGCGGTTGGTGGTCCACTGGGCCCGTCGTTATCAGGACCGGGGCGTTGATCTGCCCGACCTCATTCAGGAGGGCACCTTCGGCTTGATGCGGGCGGTCGACAAGTTCGACTGGGAGCGCGGCTTCCGGTTCTCGACCTATGCCACCTGGTGGATCCGTCAGGCCCTCCAGCGGGCCGTCCAGCAGCACGGGCGGACCATCCGGCTCCCCATGGAGGTGGCCGAGCGCAACCAGCAGGTGGACGCGGCGCTGTGGGAGCTGACCCATCAGTTCCAGCGGCCGCCGACCGACGACGAGATGGACAACGCCACCAACACCACCGCGGAGGTCCGGGCCGACCTGACCCAGGTGGCCCGGGTGGTGGCCAGCCTCGATCAGCCCGCCACCACGGACTCGACGGCCACCCTCGGCGACCTGGTCTCGACGGACCTCAACGACTTCGAGGACGACGTGGCCTCGGAGCTCACCCTGGACCTGGTGCGGCAAGCCGTCGACCGGTTGACCGACCTGCAACGCCAGGTGATCCGGAACCGCTTCGGCTTCGACGGAAGCGACCCGGCGTCGTTGCAGACCACGGCCGAGCGCCTGGGGATCGGCGTGCGCAAAGTGCGCCAGGCCGAGGCTGAGGCTCTGGAGATCCTCGCCGACAGCGAGATGCTCGAAGCAGCCCACGAGGCCGCCTGACCCTCGATTCTGCCGACCTGCCTGCCCTGGATGAGCCGGCCTCGGTCGGCTCAGCTCGAGAGTTGGTCCAGCTGGGCCCGTAGGTCGTCGGGCAGCTCCGAGGTCCAGGTCATGGATTGCCCCGTGGTGGGGTGGGCGAAGGACAACGAGTAGGCGTGCAGGAATGGGCGCCCGATCACCGCCCCGGGAAGTGAGCGTCCGCGGGCGTAGACCTCGTCACCCACCACCGGGTGGCCGATGGCTGACAGGTGGACCCGGATCTGGTGGGTCCGACCGGTCTCCAGGGCCGCCGTCATCAGCGTGGTCGGGGCCGGTTCGAGGAACCGCTCCTCGACCCGATAGCGGGTTCTGGCCTCCTTCCCCCGGCGGGACACCGCCATTCGGGTGGGAGAGCTGACCGAACGGCCCACCGGGGCGTCGACCACCCCGGATGCCCCATCCACCTGTCCGAGGACCAGCACCCGGTAGAGGCGGGAGACCTCCCGATCCCCCAGCTGGGCCACCAGGGAGTGGTAGGCGTCGGCCGTCCGGGCCACCACCATCAGCCCGGAGGTGCCGCGGTCGAGCCGGTGCACGATGCCGGGGCGGTCGATGTCGGTCCCGGCCTCCGCCGCCACGGATGCCAGCTCGGGGTACCGCTCCAGTAATCCGTTGACCAGGGTCCCGCTCCGGTGCCCGGCTCCGGGGTGGACGACCAGGCCGGCCGGCTTGTCCACCACGATCAGGTCGGCGTCCTCGTAGACCACCTCGAACACCACCGAGGCGTCGGACGCCGGAGCCAACGGCTCCTGCTCGGCGTCACGGTCGACGGTGAGCTCCTGCCCGCAACGGAGGGCGGTGCTCCTCGATCGCACCACCTGACCGTCGATCAGCACGCGGCCCTCGCCGATGAGGGTGTTGACCGACGACCGGGAGACGTCGGCCACCAGGGCCACGGCCTTGTCCACCCGGACCCCGTCGAGCGACATCGGCACCTCGACCCGGACCACGCTCATCGGGGCCCGCGGTCCCCAGGCCAGCGAGACCACCAGCAACACACAACCGATGACGATGCACGAGTCGGCGACGTTGAAGGTGGGCCAGAAGTGCAGAGCGATGAAGTCGACCACCGCTCCGTGATCCCCCCGGAAGAAGCGGTCACAGAGATTGCCCAGGGCCCCGCCCAGGATCAGCCCGAGTATGGCGGCCCGCCCGGCTGTCGGAGCCCTCCAGGCCACCACCCCCAGCGCCACCACCAGGACCACGGCCACGGGCACCAGGATGAAGGCCTTCCCCTGGAACAGACTGAACGATGCCCCGGTATTGCGGGCCAGCTCGAAGTCGAGGGTCCCGATCACATGGATGGGACCCGAGGAGAGGCGGTGGAGCGCCCACCACTTGGTGAGCTGATCGACCAGGACCACCGCGCCCGCCACTGCTGCGGCCACCGACAGCCTCCGGACCCCGGTGCGGCGGTCCCGGTGGTCGTCCACCCGATCCGACTCGGTGGTCAGCGGCGTGACAGGCCGCCGCTCTTGCAAGCCACGCACAGCCGGGCGAAGGGCAGGGCCCGCAGCCGGGCCTTGGGGATCGGCTGATAGCAGCGCTCACACGCTCCGTAGCTCTTCCGGTCGATCTTGCGGAGGGCGTCGTCGATCTCCTCTACCGCCGCCGAGGCCTGGGCCGACAGGGCCAGGTTGCGCTCCCGGTCGACCGTGACCGTTCCGCCCTCTCCGGACTCCTCGTCGAATTGCACATCTCCGGGCTCCCGCTCGAGGGCCAGGGAGTCGGCCTCGGCCCGCAAGTCGACGGCCTGGCCCTTGTAGATGCCCCGCTCCTCGAGCAGCAGAGCCCGCTGCTCGTCCAGGAACTTGGCATCCTTGGCGTACGGACCGACGGTGGGCCTCTTCGGGGGTTCCGGTGCGGCGGCCGCGCTCTTGGCCGGGACACTCTTCTTGACCGGGGCCGGGGATGCGGCCTTGGTGGCTGACGCACTCTTCTTGGCCGGAGCCTTGGAGGCGGCGGCTTTGGCCGGGGCAGCGTGCTTGGTGGCCGGAGCAGCAGCCTTGGTGGCGGCAGCCTTCTTGGGCGCCGGGGTGGTCTTCTTGGCCGGAGCGGCCTTGGCCTTGGCTGGAGCGCTCTGCTTGGCCGCCGGTGTGCTCCTGGGCGCGCTCTTCTTGGCCGCAGGTGATGCCACCTTCTTCGCTGCCGTCACATCGACCTCCTTCAAGGTTGGCCCCATCGTGGGATCGCGACCGCTCGGATCGAGTAGGTCAGGACCATCTCCGACATCCGATGGGCGGGTGACGATACCGTGCCCAGCCCGCTGCGGCAATCCGAGCATGCGAACTCGCCCCAGGGACCATACCGGTGCCGCCCACTCCGTCGAGCGCCCCGGCCCTCTGAACCAGCGCGGTCAAGGGCCACGCAGGGGGCCCCGAGGACGCTAGGGCGCCAGACGCGGGTTGGGGTCGGATTCGGGAAGCGCTACAGCGGAAGTGCGGCGTTGACCCCGGCAGGGCTGTTGGAGCCGGTCGGTCCCAACTGGGTCACCTCACCGCTGGAACCGGCCCCCGTCCCGGTTTGCGACGGGGCGCCCTGTTGTACCGCCGCAGGACGGTTCCCCTCCGTCGTCGCCGGCGCCGGGGACGGCGATGGCGATGGCGCAGAGGTCGGCAGCCCGGTGCCTCCGGTGCCTGCCGCCCCCGTACTGCCGGGACTGGCGGGACTGGCGGGACCGGTAGAACTGGCGGGGCCGGAAGAACCGTCGGAACCGCCCGGGCTGGTGGAACTGGGCTGGGCGGCAGGGCTGGACTGGGCGGGTTGGACGTTCTCGTCGACCCACCTGAGGATGTCGCTCAGCGCTGTCCTCAGCCGGTTCCGCTCCCCCTCGAGGTGCCGGGACATGGTCTCGACCTGGTGGTTGAGCTTGGTGCGGGATTCCTCCAGCTGGTTGATCTCCTCCCGCAGCCGTTGTTCCGACTGTGACGCAATCTGGGTCGCCGCGGCCTGGGCCTTGTCGGTCATCAGGCGGGCACTGGCTTCGGCCTCCGCCACGGTCCGGGCCGCCTGGGCCTCGGCGTCGGCTCTGGTCTGGTCAACGAACTGCTGGGCCAGGATCAGGGTCCGCTGCAGGGTGTCATCGGCGACGGCCGGCTCGGCCGGCTCGGCCGGCTGCGGGGCCGGCTGCTGCTCCAACGCCGCCTCCAGCTGGGAGATGCGCTCGGCAGCTTGTCGGAGCCGCTCGCCGCTTTGGCGCAGCTGTTCCTGAAGTCCTTCAGCTTCGACGGCAGCCTTTTCGAGGTACTCATCGACATCGTCCCGGTGGTAGCCCTTGAGGGTCTCACGGAACTCGACTGTCCGAAGCGAATCGAGTGCGGATTGGGAGGCGTCCATGGACGCCATGCTAGCGGCCGACATGGGGCTGCTTCGGGATTGTCGGGATTTTGTGCCGGTGACGTCGGTCCGGCTCAGCGGAACACCGAAATGAGGACGTCCACCAGCAAGAAGACCACCAGCACCGAGAGGTCCAGCGCCACGCCTCCCACACGGACGGGCGGGATGATCTTGCGCACCGGCCTGAGCACGGGTTCGCAGATGGCGGACAGAACCCGCTGGATCTTGATGACCGGCGAGTCGTAGGCCAGACGGCCCGCCGCCACGACCCAGCTCAGGATGGAGTACGCAATCAGTACCAGGAGGAACAGGTACAGCAAGCCGATGATGATGCCCATGTCAGGCCACCTTCATCGACCGCCGAGAGCGAGCGGTCGGGTTCTCGATCAGGGATTGACCAGTCCGCGGTCGGCGAGACGCTGACGCTCCTCGTCGGAGACCTTCACGTTCGAAGGGGTCAGGAGGAACACCTCGTCCGCCACCCGCTCCATGCCCCCGGACAGGGCGTAGGTGACACCGCTGCAGAAGTCGATCATCCGGCGCTGAAGGTCGCGGTCCGCACTCTGCATGTTCACGATGACCGGCTGGTTGTTCATCAACCGGTTGGCGATCTCCTGGGCGTCGGCGAACCGACCAGGGGCCACGATGTGCACCCTGGCGCCTGCGCTCTCCTGGGAGATCGGCCTCACCGAGGACGTGCCCACCGTAGGACGGGGTCCCGCCGGGGACGGAGTGGCCACGACTGATGACCCGATGGACTCACTCGGGGTCAACGTGCGAATCCGCGGGCTGGGGATCGCCGTGGTCGGCTCATCGACGTCGTCGATGGTACCCACCACCCGCTGGCTCGTCCGGCCGACTGCCGCCGACGGCGACCGCGACTCAAAGTCGTCGTAGTCGTCGTAGTCGTCATCGACGAGGCCCAGATAAGCCATCGTCTTTTTCATGAACGAAGTAGGCATCGTTTCCTCCTGCGCACAGCGTAGTGCCTGGAATTGGCCACCGGTGGATCGCCAGCCGGGGGACGGAACCCGATACCGGGGGGCCGCGGACGGGATGCTCAAGGGCCGCCGGCACGAGCCGGCCGGCTACCGAAGAGGGCCCGGCCCAACCGCACCATGGTCGAGCCCTCGGCCACCGCCACCTCCAGGTCGTCGGTCATCCCCATCGACCGGACCTCCAGGTCCAGCTGGTCGGCGAGGCGCGAGACCGACGCGAAACCGGGTCGCGACGCCTCCGGGGGCCCCGGAACGCCGACCGCCATGAGCCCGGCCACGTTGATCCCCTGGTCACGCAATGACCGGACCAACTCGGGGACCCGGTCGGGGGCACATCCACCCCGGCCGGCTATGCCCGCCAGATCCACCTGGACCAGCTGAGTGGCCTCCGGTCGGCGCCGGGCGATGGCCACCCCCTCCTCCACCCGGGACACCCCTTGCCACCAGGCGACCACCGGGGACAGCCGGGCCACCTTGTTGCGCTGGATGGCCCCCAGAAAGTGCCAGGTCGGCACCAGCGGTTGGGGGCCACCAGCGGGAGCGTCGGGAACACCCGGGCCCGCCGACCCGGCCACCTCGTCCCCGGTGGCCTCGTCCCCGGTGGCCCCGGCCTTGATGGCACCGGACTTGCCCAGCAGCTCGTCGGCATAGTTCTCGCCGATGTCACCGAGACCGGCGGCCAGGGCCACTTCGACCGCGTCGGCGCCGAATCCCTTGGTCACGGCCACGATACGGATCGTGGCCGGATCGCCCGAGGTGACCGAGGCCATCCGCTGACGCGCCGTTTCGAGGCGTGCCCCAAACTCGGCACGGCTCACCCCGCCGGCCCCATCTCCACTCACGCGGGGTCCCCCCGGTCCGTGGACCACACCACCAGGGCCTGACGCCCGCGGTCGGACCGGGCCCGATGGGAGAAGTAACCGCCGCCACAGGCGGTGCAGGCCACCGTCCCGCCCACCTCGGCGGCGCCGGCCGCCACCAGGGCCGCCGAGACCGCCGCCGGGAGGTCCAGGGCCGGATGCCCGGTGGCGGTCCGGCCTCGCACCCCGTCGCCGTAGACCGCGGCCACCTGGTCCAGATCGTGGGGAGAGAACTCGTAGCACTCAGGATGGATGCACGGCCCCAGGGCCCCGACCACTCCGGTGGCCCCCCGTTCCCGCATGGCGTCGACCGCGGCCTCCACCACTCCTGCGGTCAGCCCCCGCCATCCGGCGTGCACCGCGGCGAACACCCCCTCGGCGCTGCCCAAGGCGATCGAGCCACAGTCCGCGGTGAGTACGGCCACCGCCGACACGGGACCCTCGCCGACCAGGGCATCCCCATCTCCGGCGAACACCGCGGTCGGCGACGCCGCGCCCGGTCCCGAGGCATCCACGGGGCCGGCGACGGCGGCGGAGTCTATGGAGTCGGCGGACGGGGCCACCGTGATCACGTCGGTGCCGTGGACCTGCTCCATCCAGTGGACCCGGCCCACCCCACCAGAGCCGCCGCCGGCGGTCACGAGGCCGGCGAAGGCCTCGAGCCCGGCGGCTTGGCCGGGGTCGGTCCCGGCGGGACGCAGATCACCCCACGGGGTGGCGCCGCTCCAGGCGGCGTAGACGGACCCGGTGACCGGGACGACGGATACGGTCCCGGTCAGCGAAGGAACGAGGGCACGTCGAAGTCGTCGTCGCCCAGGTCCAGCTCGTCGTCGGTGGGAGTGGCGAAGATGTCCTCATGGGCCGCCTCGCTGCCGAGCACACGACTGCGGGTGTCTTGCGGGCCGGCCGACTCGGGGTGCCCAGCCCCACCACGCGGCTGGCTCTCCCACCGCTCGAAGCCGGCGGCGATCACCGTGACCCTTACCTCTTCACCCATGGCTTCGTCGATCACGCTGCCGAAGATGATGTTGGCGTCGGGGTGGGCTACTCCATGGATGATCTCTGCAGCCTCGTTGACCTCGAACAGACCGAGGTCGGGGCCACCGGCGATGTTGAGCAGGATCCCCCGGGCGCCCTCGATGGACGCCTCCAGCAGCGGGCTGGTGATGGCGGCCCGGGCGGCGTTGACCGATCGGCCCTCGCCGGTGGCTGAGCCGATGCCCATGATGGCGGTGCCGGCGTTGCTCATGATCATCTTGACGTCGGCGAAGTCGGTGTTGATGAGACCGGGCACGGTGATCAGGCTGGTGATCCCCTGAACGCCCTGCATGAGGACCTCGTCGGCCATCTTGAAGGCGTTGACCATCGACGTCTTCTCGTTCGACACGGTGAGGAGCCGGTCGTTGGGGATGATGATGAGGGTGTCGACCTTCTCCTTGAGGTTCTGGATGCCCGCCTCGGCCTGGACCGAACGGCGCCGGCCCTCGAACGTGAACGGGCGGGTCACCACCCCGATGGTGAGGGCCCCGAGGGACTTGGCGATCTCCGCCACGACGGGAGCGGCGCCGGTGCCGGTGCCGCCACCCTTCCCCGCGGTGATGAAGACCATGTCGGCGCCTTTGAGCGCTTCTTCGATCTCCGAGCGGTGCTCCTCGGCCGCCAGTCGACCGACCTCGGGATCACTGCCGGCTCCCAGCCCCCGGGTCAACTGCCGGCCGATGTCCAACTTGAGATCGGCATCGCTCATCAAGAGGGCCTGGGCATCGGTGTTGGTGGCGATGAACTCGACCCCCCGCAGCCCGGCCTCGATCATGCGGTTGACGGCATTGACACCACCTCCGCCAACGCCCACCACTTTGATGACGGCAAAATAGTTGTTCTGTGCCGGAACGGTCATGTAATCCCTTACCCTCGACCAAAGGTTGAAACCGTTCCAACCGGCGAGTTGTCGACCACGATACGGTCAGCACAGTACCTGGTCAAGCACGGGGGACACGCGATGGACACCTTCGTCGGCCCAGCCAGAGGCCGGACCGTCCCCCTCATCCGGCCACCGTCGGAGACTGGGGAACGCTCACGTCGATGGTGTGCGCACCGCGCAACGAGGCGTGGGCGATCACCGCGGCGATGTCCTCGTACTTGGCCCGGAGATTGCTGTTCGTCCCCAGGAGAACGGTAATTCCGGAGTTGAGCAACAAGCTGACTGTGGCGTTGGAGGCCTCGGTGACCGACACCACCTGGGCGGAGAACGCCGGCGGCAGACTCCTACTCACCTTGAGGGCGAAGGAGGAGGTGCCGGGTAGGTTGCCCCCCACCGCGGCCGGATGGAGCGGCCCCCCGGTGGTGTCCACCGTCAGGACCACCAGGCCCGGCGGCCGGGTCGGGACGACCTCGAGGGTGCGCCCGCTGGCATCCAGCACCGACCAGGACGTGCCCGGACCGCCCATGACCACGGTGGGTACCCGCTCGGTCACGGTGACCGTCACCCCGTCGGGCCAGTGGCGGTGCACCTGGGCCGTGGCGATGAAGGGGAGACGCTCCACCTTGGCCGCCGTGGTCCCGGGGTTCACGCTGATCAGGGGAGGATGCCCGGTGAGCCCGGCCGCCACCACGATGGCCGAGTCGCTGGTGTGGGGGTGCGCGCCCTCCACCGACACCACCCGGGCACTGAACAACGGGGTGTGCAGCACCAGCAGCACCACGACCACCAGGACCACCACCGAGGCCGCACCGACGACCCACCGCAGGCGGCGGCGCCCCTGGCTTCGCTGGATGTCCGCCCGGCGCTGGCGGATCCGGGGATCGATGGACGGCTCCCCCGACGGCTGACCTGACGGCCGTCCGGTGGGCCGGCTCGGGGGCTCCTGGTCGTCCGGAGGGGTCACTCGGCCCCCCCTGGCCCGCCCGCCCGGCTCGACCCGCCTGCCCGGGTGGTCCCGTCCTCGGGGAACCCGATCTGGCGCACTTCGGTGCGCAGGGTCACACCGGTCGCTTCGGCCACCGTCGATCGCACGTGGTCGATCACCCGCCGGACGTCGTCGGCCGACCCCCCGGCGTCCGCCTGGATGAAGTTGGCGTGTCGCGGCGAGACCTCGGCGGAGCCGATCCGGAACCCCTTCAGGCCACTGGCGTCGATGAGCCGGCCCGCCGAGTCCCCGGGAGGATTGGTGAAGACGGACCCGGCGTTGGAGCCCCCGGGCTGATTGGCCCTCCGCCACCGGACGATGTCGTCGATGGCCGCCTTCCCGTCCTCGGGCCGGCCCGGCCCGAGCCGGTAGACCCCGGCCACCACCACATCGGTAGCGGCCAGATCCGAGTGCCGGTAGGCCAGTCCGAGTCGCTCGGCCGGCGACTCGTGCCACGCACCGGTGGTGAGGTCGACCCACCGGTAGGCCACCAGGGTGGCGGCGGTGTCCGAGCCGTGTCCGCCGGCGTTCATCCGGATGGCGCCCCCCACCGATCCGGGCACCCCGACCGCCCACTCCAGGCCGGTCAATCCGGCCGCCGCCGTGCGCCGGGCCAGCCTCGGAAGGTCGAGGGCGGCCCCGGCCCGCACCCGGTCGCCATCGATGGACAGGTCGTCGAAGCCCGGGCCCAGCGAGACCACCAGTCCGTCGAAGCCCCGGTCGGCCACCAACAGGTTGGAGCCGTTGCCGATCACCAGCACCGGGACCTCGGAGCCGGCCACGGCCCCGGCCACCTCGGTCAGATGGTCCTCGTGGCGGACCTCGACGAACAGCGCCGCGGTCCCCCCGACCCGGTAGGTGGTGAGAGCGCCGAGAGGATGGTGGCGCCGGGCCGTCGGCCCGAGGGCCCGCTCCAGGGCGTCGAGTTCACCAGGGTGGGTCATCACGCCTCGCTCACCAGCTGGGGTCGGACAGCAGTTCGTCCGGCAGGGTCGTCAGATCCCCGGCCCCCAGGGTCAGACAGAGGTCCCCGGGCTGGAGGAGGTCCTGGACCGTGCGACGCAGGTCGGCCGGGCTGGCCACGTAGACCACCGGGACCCCCGGCCGGGCCTGATGGACGGCGTCGGCCACCAGCTGCCCGGACACCCCCGGGATGGGGGCCTCGCCGGCTGCGTAGACATCGGTGACCACCACCAGGTCGGCATCGCCGAAGGCCTGGCCGAACTCGGCGGCCAGCTCGACGGTCCGGCTGTAGCGGTGCGGCTGGAACACCGCCACCACCCGGCTCCACCCGCCGTTGCGAGCCGCGCCCAGCACGGCGCGCACCTCGGTCGGGAGGTGGGCGTAGTCGTCCACGAAGGTCACACCGGCGGCATCCCCCCGGAACTCGAACCGGCGGGCCACCCCGGCAAACCGGGACAGGGCCCGGGCCGCAGCGTCGAAGGGCACTCCGGCGGCCATGGCCGCCACCGTGGCCACGGCGGCGTTGCGGGCGTTGTGCAGTCCGGGGACCGGCACGTCCAGGTGGCCCAGCTCCACCCCGGACGGGTCCACCAGAGCGAAGGAGATCGAGCTCCGGGCCAGCTGCGGGTCGACGATCCGGTAGGTGCACTCCGGACCGGTTCCCACGATGTCGGCTCCGCTGGACCGGCCGATGCCGGCGGCCACCGGATCGTCCCCGCCCACCACCCGCCGGAAGCGGGCACCCGCTACGAACTGCTCGAAGGCGGATTTGACGGCGTCGAAGGAGCCCCAGTGGTCGAGGTGGTCGGCCTCGACGTTGGTGACCACCGTCACGTCCGGCGCCAACGAGAGGAACGAGCCGTCGCTCTCGTCGGCCTCCACCACCAGCCACTCCCCCACGTCCCACACGGCGTTGGTCCCGATCTCGTTGACGTCGCCCCCGATGAGGAAGGACGGCCGGGTGCCGGCCTCGACCAGCTGCAGGGCCAGCATCGACGCGGTGGTGGTCTTCCCGTGGGTCCCGGCCACGGCGATGCACCGCTTGAGCGACGCGATGGAGGCCAGCGCTTCGGCCCGGGCCAGCACGGTGAGGCCCTTGGCCCGGGCCTCGACGATCTCCGGATTGTGCTCGGGCACCGCCGACGAAACCGTGACCACGTCGACCGGGCCCACATTGACGGCGGCGTGGCCGATGACCACCGGGATACCGGCCAGGCGCAGGCGTTCCGTCACCGCCGAGGCCTTCAGATCGCTTCCGGTGACCGTGTGCCCCATGGCGTGCAGCACGGTGGCGATGGCGCTCATCCCGGCGCCACCGATCCCCACCACGTGGACCGAACGGGGCCGGTTCGGGTCCCCGAACGGACCGGTCCCGGTCGTCCCGGCGTCGGAGGGCCCCGAGGGGGTGGGCCCGCTCACGAGGGGGGCCCCGCCGGGGTCGGTCGGGCGTGGGCCTCCACTACCCGGGCCCCGGCGGCGGCGGCGTCGGGCCGGCCCAGGGAGGCCGCGGCCCGGCCCATGGCCTCCAGCCTGTGTGGGTCGTCGAGGAGGCGGTCCACCCGGGCGGCCAGGGTGGCCCCGTCGCATTCGGCGTCAGGCAGCAGCACCGCGGCTCCGGCCCGCTCGAGCTCCCGGGCGTTGGCCGTCTGGTGGTCACCGGGCGCTCCCGGCAGGGGCACCAGCACCGAGGGCACCCCGGCCACGGCCAGCTCGGCCACGGTCATGGCCCCGGCCCGGCACACCACCAGGTCGGCGGCCTCGTAGACCAGGCCCATCTGCTCCTGATAGGGAACCGACACCATGGCCAGCCCGCCGTCGGGTTTCGGTCCCCTGCCCGCCGGTTCGAGCCCGGATCCCTGCCACTGGTCCCAGTCGCGCCGGCCGACCACGTGGTACACCGAGCGGTCGTCCCGCTCCTTCCAGGCGTCGACGAGACCGTCCACGGCCTCGTTGAGGCGACGGGCCCCGAGGGAGCCCCCGAACACCGCCACGGTGGGCCGGTCCACCGGAAGGCCCAACGCCTCCCGGGCCTGGCGCCGCCGGCCCGGCTCCCGGTTGACGGCGGCGATCTCCGGACGCACCGGTGTTCCCGTCACCACCGCCCTGGGCAGTGTGGTCCCCTCCCAGCCCACCGCGCTGGCCCGGGCGAATCGCCCGAACAGCCGGTTGGCGGCCCCGGGCACGGCGTCGACGTTGACCAGCACCAGCGGCACCCCGGTCACCACCGCGGCCAACGAGGCCGGCAGGCTGGCGTAGCCCCCGACCGAGACCACCACCCGCGGACGGGTCCGGGCCACCAGGCCGAGGGCCCGCACGGCGGCCACGGCCAGGCCCAGCACGGATCCCAGGTTGCGAACCAGGTCCGAGGGGTCGAGGCGGCGGACGATGCCCCGTCCGGGTAGGAGGGTGAACGGGAAGCCCCGGCCTTCCAGGGTGGCCCGGTCCTGGCCCCGGGCCGATCCCACGAACTCGATGGTCCGGCGTTCATGTCCAGCCAGGACCAGCGCTTCGGCGATGGCCAGGGCCGGCTGGAGGTGGCCGGCGGTTCCTCCCCCGGCCACCAGGGCGTACCGGCCCCGCTCCGTGCTCACCGCCGGGATGGTCGGCGCCGCGGACGGGCCAGGCCCGGCGCACGCTCCTGGGCCGCGATGTTGAGCAGGATCCCGAAGGCCGCCATGGTGATGATGAGGGACGACCCGCCGAAGGAGATGAAGGGCAGGGGGATGCCGGTGACCGGCAGGACCCCGATCACCGCACCGATGTTGATCACGGCCTGACTGGTGATCCAGGTGGTGATGCCCACGGCCAGCAGGCTGCCGAAGCGGTCCGGCGCCCGGATGGCGGCCCGAAGCCCGAACCAGGCCAGGGCGAAGAACAGGGCCAGGAGCACGACCGCGCCCACCAGGCCCAGCTCCTCCCCCACCACCGAGAAGATGAAGTCGGTGTGGGCGTTGGGCAGGGTGCCGTACTTCTCCCGGCCGCCGGCCAGTCCCAACCCGAAGATGTGGCCCGACCCCAGTCCGATGAGTGACTGCCACACCTGGTACCCGGTTCCCGACTTGTTGGCCCCGGGATTGAGGAAGGAGAGGATCCGGTCCCGCCGGTAAGGGTCGGCCAGTCCCACCACCAGGGCCAATCCGGCCAGCCCGCCCAGGATCTTGAGCATCGGCCCCATGGGGACACCGCCCATGAACAGGACGCCGAAGGCGATGCAGCCGAGCACCATGGCCGTGCCCATGTCGGGCTGCTTCAAGATGAGGGCCCCGGAGATCCCGAGCACCGCCAGCACCGGGACGATGACCATCTTGGGGTCGGACGGGTGGGCCCGGCGGGTCAGGAGGTCGGCGGCGAAGATGGCCAGGGCCAGTTTCATGAGCTCGGACGGCTGCAGCTGGAGCATCCCGAACCCGATCCAGCGCGACGAGCCCCCGGCGGAGTCCCCGATGCCATGCACCAGGACCAGGACCAGGAGGATCATGGTCCCCACCAGCAGGGGCCCACGGATGCGCCGCCACCGGCTGTAGTCCATGCGGGCCGCCAACAGCAGCACGCAGATACCCACCCCCATGTACAGGGACTGCCGGATGAGGATGGCCCACGGCGAGCCGTACAGGCCGATGGAGATGATGGGCGAGGCCGAGCCCACCATCACCAGGCCGAAGACGCACAACACGGCGATCAGGATGGACAGGGCGGTGACGGTCCGCACCCGGGCCAAAAAGCCCAGTTGGACGGCGGACTCGGCCACCTTGGGTGCAGGACGGGTGGCGCCTGATCCAGCAGGTGACCCCGAGGGCCTGGCCTGGGCGGGGGCAGACGGGGACGACGGGCCCCCGGCCCGGGGCCGCCCGGTGGGACCGGGCGGTGCGGTCCGTGGGCGCGTCGCGTTGGAGGGGCTCGACGGATGACGGGTCCGGGTCGACCTCCGGGCAGCCAGGGTCCGCTCAGCCACGGCATCCCTTTGGCGCCGATGGTCGGTCCGTGTGCCCTACCGCGCCTGCCGCCTCGTCCATCCCCCTAGCCTCGCCCACCCGGGCCTCGGGGTGGTGGAACCCCCCGGTCGGGACGGTCAAACCGGTCGGATCGGTGAGATCGGTCGGATCGGTCGCACCGGCCATCACACCTTCCCCACCGAGAGGAAGTCCCCGTAGAAGATGCCCAGGCCCAGGGCGGCGAAGAGGCCGGCCAGGATCCAGAACCGCACGATGACCGTGGTCTCGGGCCACCCTTTCAATTCGAAGTGGTGGTGCAGCGGCGCCATGAGGAAGACCCGCCGGTGGAAGACCCGGAAGCTGATGATCTGGATGACCACCGAGAGGGTGATGATCACGAACAGCCCACCGATCACCACCAACAACAGATCGAGGTTCATCAGGAGGCACAGGGCGGCCAACGCCGCTCCGATGGAGAGGGAGCCGGTGTCGCCCATGAAGATCTTGGCCGGAGCGGCGTTCCACCACAGGAAGCCCAGGCAGGCACCGGCCAGGGCCACCGCCGCCAGGGCCAGGTCGAGAGCGTCGGGTACGTGGTAGATGGCGAGGTGGCGGTACTGCCAGTAGCCGATGATGGCCAGGCAGGCGAAGCAGAAGGTCGACGACCCGGCGGCCAGCCCGTCGAGTCCGTCGGTCAGGTTGACGGCATTGGCCGCCGCCACGATGACCACGGTGGCCCACACCACCCAGACGGCGGTGCCCATGTGGAGACCGATCGAGTCGTACCGGGTGAAGGACAGGGTGGTGGAGGCGTGGGCCCAGTACACAGCCAACAGGGAGAAGAGGACGCCGAGGCTGATCTGGGCCCCCAACTTGGCCCGCTTGTTCAATCCCAGGCTCCGGCGGTGACGGACTTTGATCCAGTCATCGGCGAAGCCGATGAGCCCCGCACCCACCAGGGCCAGCATGACGAGCGCCCCCGATCGAGAGAAGGTCACGCCGGGCACGGCATGGGCGGCGAGGTAGCCGATGACCACGGCGGCCACGATGCCGATCCCGCCCATGGTGGGCGTGCCGGCCTTGGCGATGTGGACCTGGGGCCCGTCCTCCCGGATCTGCTGGCCGATGTTGTGCTTGATCAGCCACCGGATCAGGACCGGGGACGACAGCACCGCCACCCACAGGGCCACACCGCCCGAGGTCATCAGGGAGATCATCGGGCCGCACCCCCGGTCTGCCCGGAGCGGGCGGCCTCCCCGGATCGGGCGGCGCCGGATCGGGCGGCGCCGGATCGGGCGGCGACAGAGTGCCGGGCCTGGGCCCGATCGTCGAAGGGCACCGGACCACCGGCCAGTACCTGGGATGTCTCATGGCCCTTGCCGGCGATGACCACCACGTCCCCGGGCTCAGCCATTCCGACGGCCAGCCCGATGGCCCGGGCCCGGTCCCGCTCGACCACCGGCTCCGCCCCGGGGTCCATGCCGGACCGGATCTGCTCGATGATGGCCGCCGGGCCCTCCGAGCGGGGGTTGTCCGAGGTCAGCACGGTGACGTCCGACCAGCGGGAGGCCACGGCCCCCATCTCCGGCCGCTTTCCCTGGTCCCGGTCTCCACCGCACCCGAACACGCAGATCACCCGACCCGGACCGGTCCCACCCGATCCGACCAGGTCCCGGGCCGCCGACAGGGCGGCATCGAGGCCGGCCGGGGTGTGGGCGTAGTCCACCACCACCACGAAGGGCGGACCGGGCTCGACCACTTCCATCCGGCCGGGGACCGGCTCGACCCCGGCCAGGCCGGCGGCGATCTGGTCCTCGTCGACCCCCAGCGAATCAGCCACGGTGGCCGCCAGCAGGGCATTGTCCACGTTGAACAGGCCCGAGAGTGGCAGGGTCACCCGCCGGCCCCGCCAGCGGAACGAGGACGAGCCCACCGAGGTCACGATGTCGTCGGCATCGGAGCGGGAGACCCGGACCACCCGGTGCCCGACCACCTGGTCGGCCAGTCGGCTACCCCAGGGATCGTCCACGTTGATCACGGCCACGTTGGCCCGGTCGGGATCGAAGAGCCGGGCCTTGGCCCCGAAGTACGCCTCCATGGTGCCGTGATGGTCGAGGTGGTCGCGGCTCAGGTTGGTGAAGGCCGCCACGTCGAACACGATGCCGTCCACCCGGTGCTGTTCCAGCCCGTGGGACGACACCTCCATGGCCACCGCCTCCGTACCGTCGGCCAAGAGGTCGGCCAGGTGGGCGTGGAGCACCGGCGACTCGGGGGTGGTCCGCTCGCCGTCCAAGGTGCCGATCACCCCGGTGGGGGTCCCGCCGTGGCTGAGGATCGAGCGCACCAGGTGGGTGACGGTGGTCTTGCCGTTGGTGCCGGTGACGCCCACCATGGTCATGGCCCGGGAGGGATGGCCGCTGAAGGTGGCAGCCACCGAGGCCATGGCCGGCCTCACCCCTCCGACCGGCACCCGCACCTGGGTCACATCGAGGTCGAGGAACCGCTCACACAGCAGCGACGTGGCCCCGGCGGTCACGGCCGGCCCGGCGTGCAGATGGCCGTCGGTGCGCTCGCCGGGCACGCAACAGAACAGGGCCCCCGGGACCACCCGGCGGCTGTCGAAGGTCACTGCGGTGACCTCGCTGGAGGCCGGATCGCCGCGGACATCGAGGACGTCGACGTCTTGGATCAGCGTGGTCATCAGCACAAGAGGGTGTCCCCGGGAGGTGGAGGGAGGGGCGAGCCACGGCCAGTGGGGTCCGGGCCCAACTACGGCCCTTCCGTGGTCGCTCCAGCCGGCACCGAGATGCTACCCGTGCCGCCGACGGCGGAATTCGACGCAGTAGCGGTCGCCGCCTCGGTGGTCGGGATGCCGTAGTGGTGTAGGGCGTAGGCCATGATGGTGGAGAACACCGGTGCCGCCACCGCCCCGCCGTAGATGGGCGTGGGGTGCTCGAGGACCACGATGGCCGAGAGCACGGGGTCCTGGGCCGGGGCGAACCCGGCGAAGCTGCCCACATAGGCCCCGCTGACGTAGCCCAGGTCATTGGGGTTGGGGATCTGGGCCGTTCCGGTCTTGCCGGCCACCGTGTAGCCGTCGATGGCGGCCTCGGTCCCGGTGCCTGACGTGACCACTCCTTCGAGCATCTGGATCAACTGGGCGTTCACGGCCGGGCTGATGACCCGGTGCTTGGCCGAGGCCTTGGTGCTGGTGACCGTGCCGGAAGGGCTGACCATGCCCCGTACCAGGCGGGGAGCTACGAACACGCCCCCGTTGGCCACGGCGTTGTAGGCGTCGAGCACCTGTTGGGCCGTCACCGAGTCGTCCTGGCCGATGGGGGTGGAACCGATGGAAGTGCCGGTCCACTGGCTGGCTCCGGGGACCAGTCCCTGAGACTCGCCCGGAAAGTTCAGTCCGGTGGGATGACCGAAGCCCAGGTTGCTGATCTGGGCCAACAGTGGGTCCTCACCCAGCCGTTGGGCGATCTCGATGGTCCCGAGGTTGGAGGACTGGGCGATGATCTGGCTGGCCGTGAGGTCCTCACTGCCGTGGGACTCGGCGTCGTGGAAGGCGTAGGTCCCCATGGCCAGGGAGGACGGCACGTTGATCTCGGTGTTGGGGGTGATCTGGCCACGGGCCAGGGCGGCCGAGAAGGTGACCAGCTTGAAGACCGAGCCGGGCTCGTAGACCTGGGTGACCGCCGAGTTGGACGGAGCTTCTTCCACGCCGGCCGGCAGGGTGTCGGCCCGGGAGACCAGGGTCGGCCCGGTGGTCGAGCCGCTGCCCACCATGGGTGCCACCACGCTCTTGCCGTTGGCGGCGGCCCCGGTGGTCACCGAGCCCGTGGTGGATTTGAGGTCGGCCATGGCCACGATGTCCCCGGTCTTGACGTCTTCGACCACGGCGATGCCGCTGTAGGCGTGGGAGGCGGCGATCTCGGCCCCGAGGGCCTGTTCGGCGACGTACTGCACCGACTCGTCGATGGTCAGCTCCAGGCCGGTACCGGGCTTGGCCGACACCGACGTGGTCCCGTTACCGGGCAGGAGCACTCCGGTGGTGGGGTCCTCCAACAGATTCTCGGTCCCGGCCCGGCCGGCCAACAGTTGCTGGTACTGGTACTCGAGGCCGGAGGTGCCCGCTCCGTTCCATCCCACCGTCCCCACCACGGGAAGCGCCAGCTGGCCGTCCGGCTCCACCAGCTGGGACTCGGGGATCAGGTTGATCCCGGTGAGGTGCAGGGCGGTGACCTTGTTGGCCACGGTGTTGGAGACCCGGTGGGCCAGGTAGACGAAGCCGGAGGTTCCGGTCAGCTCACCCTGCAGCTGGGACTGGGGAATGCCGAGCACCGGGGAGAGCTTGGCGGCGATGGTCCCCGGATGGGTGATCAGCATGGGATCGCCCACCACGGTCTGCTTGGTCACCGTTTCGGCCAGGACCTCCCCGTTGCGGTCGTAGATGCCGCCCCGGACGGCCGGGATGGTGAGGGTCTGGGCCAGTTCCGACGTCGAGAGCGAGGCGTACTCCTGATGGCCGAACTCCTGGACGTCGACCAGGCGGGCCACCAGGGCCACGAATACCAGCAACAGGATCAAGCGCATGGCGCGGGTGCGCCGACCCAGTAGAACTTGGGGGCTCACGTAGCAGCCGGCGGGGCGGTCTGAGGTACCGGAAGGGGAACGTTGAGTGGGACCTGAGGCAGATAGGACACCGTGGGAGCCGGCACCATTCCCTGCCGCTTGGCCAGGGCCACCACCACCGGGGGTGCGGCCTTTCGGGCCACGGCCACCTGATCGCCCTTCTGGGTGGCCACGGCCGTCGCCAGCTGGCCCTGGATGTTGGACAGGCGCACCTGGCCTTCGCTGACCATGGCGTCGCCCACCACCACGGCCAGCAGGCTGCCGACCACGAGGACCGCCGACAACCACATGGTCGACCGTCGGACCCGGCGGATGCCCGGCCGGCGCCGGGGGGTGGGCTCGAAGACCCGGAGCGGTGGGCGGCGGGGGGACGACGGGGCGGTACGGGGAAGAGCCCTGGTCTGCGGGCGGCGCTCGGCGGTGGACGGCCCGGCCATCAGAGCACGTCCCGGCGGGAGGTCTGGGGGTCAGACGGCTCGGTGTGGTCGTTGGGAAGTCGTTCGATGACCCGCAGCCGGGCCGCCTCGGCTCGACGGTTGTGCTCGATCTCGTCGGCGGTGGGGCGACGGGCTCCCCGGGTGATCAGCCGGAACTTGGGATCGGCGCCACACACGCACGGAAGTCCGGGCGGGCACCGGCAGTCGTCGGTGGACCTGCTCATGAACATGGACTTGACCAGGCGGTCTTCGCCGGAGTGGTAGGCGATGACCACACACCTCCCGCCCGGAACCAGCAGGTCCAAGGCATCGTCGAGGGCGGTGGCCAGCTGATCGAGTTCCTCGTTGACGGCGATCCGGATGGCCTGGAACACCCGGCGAGCAGGGTGGCCGCCGGTGCGGCGGGTAGCGGCGGGGATGGCCTCACGCACCACGTCGGCCAGCTGCCCGGTGGTGGCCAGGGGCCGGGCGGCCACGATGGCCCGGGCGATCCGCCGGGCGAAGCGACCTTCGCCGTTGTCGGTGAAGATCTGCACCATGGCGTCCTCGTCGTACTCGTTGACCACATCGGCGGCGGTGCGACCGGAGGTGGGGTCCATCCTCATATCCAAAAAGGCGTCGCGCCGGTAGGAGAAGCCGCGCCCGGCCATGTCGAGCTGGGGTGAGCTGACCCCGAGGTCGAAGAGGACCCCGCTGAGCCGTTGACCGGTGGACGGGTCGGACGCAGTCACCGTCTCCCTGACGACCTGACCGAGAGCATCGAACCTCGACTGACGAACGATGGCCCGGCGGCCGAAGGGGGCCAAGACCTCGGTGGCCGCAGCCACGGCCATCGGATCGCGGTCGATGCCCAGGATGCTGAGGTCGGCATGGGCCCTGAGCAGGGCCGCGGCATGTCCTCCCCCGCCTACGGTGGCATCGACCACCAGGCCCGGTGGGACCTGAGCGAACTGATCGACCACCTCGGTAGTCATGACCGGCTGGTGGGTGAAGCCCTGCTCCGAGGAGTCCTCGGGTGAGGGTTGGTGGCTTGAGGGCTCCTGGCTCATCCGCAGTCCCTCGACCGGCACGATGCTTGCGGGTGGAGTGCCGCTTCGATCACCCTGGGGAAGGGCGGAGGAGGATTCCCCCAGAGTTCCGGTCGAGGGACTGCGCATGGGCCAGACCCGCTCGATGTGAACATCCTGACGGGCGACCGTGGCCAGTCCCGACTCGAACGGCGTCGGTCGGTGGAACCCCTCCGGCGTTTCGAGGGGTGAGAGGGCCGGCCGGATCGACGTCGGCTTGGTGATGGTCCCGAAGGCCGCCGCCCCACTGTCGGCCCCGAGGCCCCGGGCATGGCCGGCGGGGTGGTCGGGGTGGTCGGTGAGTGGGCCGGGTTGGGTTCCTTCGGTGTGGATGAGGTCGACGGTGGCTCGACCATGGCGGCCTTGGCCCGGAGCCGGACCGACCGCAGCGTCGTCCGATGCCTCGGTGACGGGGAAGAGGACGACATGATTGACCGGGACCACATGGAGGGACACCGGGGCACTCAGCCGTCGTCGCCCTGGGTGAGTCGTTCCTCCTCGGGGAGTACCTTCTGATCCCATGCTTCCCGATTCCACAGCTCCACCCGGTCGATCGCCCCGAGGACCAGAACCTCGCCCACCAGACCGGCGTACTCCCGGAGCCGTTGAGGGATGGCCATTCGTCCCTGTTTGTCGATCTCCAGCTCGTGCGAGGTCGACGCCCACACGCGGGCCAGGTTCCGATCGCTCCTGCCGGCGCTGGCCTTCTCCAGCATGGTCTCCATCTGAAGCTCGAACTCCTCCGGAGTCCACAGTGACAAGCACCCGTCCTGGTACTCGGACAGATAGCCGCCGTGCTCGAAGGGTCCGCGGAACTTGGCCGGCAGGATCAACCTTCCCTTGTCGTCGAGCGAGTGCTCGAACCTGCCGAAGAACCGTGCCACTGGTGATCGCTCCCACAACGCTCCCCGCAGTGCCCAGAACCTGAGGATTCAGGCCCCTCCCTTTCACACCACTTTGCGCCACTCTACGCCCCATACCCCCACTGGTCAACCACTTGGCCTCAATACGGGCTGCCAATGCATGAATCGAGGACGCCTGGCGGCGGGTCTACGACCGCTGGAGTGACGGACCGCGGGTCGCCGTTTCCCGCTGAATACCTGGGCTCAGGCCCGGTTGGAGAGCGGTGGGACGGCGGTGGAGGGGCCTCGTGGAGCGAGGTGGGGGACGCCGTGGCGCGGAGTGGAGGGCGTCGGGGTTCCGAGTGGAGGGGCCCGGTGGGGCGGAGTGGAGGGATCTCCAGGGATCGTGCCGGAGCCGGTTAGGGCCCGTTAGGGCAGGGCGTCCACCACCGACTCGATCACGGCATCCACGCCGATCGGTGGCCGGCCGGAGTGCCGGGTCAGGTCCGACACCCCCACGGCGGCCCGCTCGAGGTCGATGGCGGCGGCCTGGCGATCCGTGTCCGACAGTCGCAACAGGGCCAGCAAGCGGGCCGGATCCCAATGAAGGTAGGCGGCGCCGTGGAACCAGGCCCCACTCCGGCTTCGGCGCTGAGCCAGCCCGACCAGCTTTCGGCCGTCCGAGGTGACCACTTCACCGGTCCCCACCCCTCCGAAGCACACCAACCGTGCCCATCGGGTACAGGCCACGAAGCCCTCGGGGTGGGCGGACACCCCGGCCACCCCGACCCGACCGAGGGCGGTCACCCAGGCTTGCCCCAGCCAGTCGAAGGCCCGCCCGACGTCGTCGTTCCACAAGGGATCACCGGCCGGCAGCCAGACGTCGATCCACACCGGATCCCCGGGGGTCACCAGTACCGCTCCCCCACCGGACCGGCGGCGCGTCACCGTCACCCCGTCCGCCGCGGCCCGCTCGGCATCGACCACCGCATCGCCCTGGGCCGAGCCGAGCACCAGGGCCGGAACCGTGACCCGGCACACCGCCACCGCCCGTTCACCGGGACGGTCGTCGACACCGGGCCAGGTGGCGTGCAGCGCGCCGGCCTCCCCGCGGCGCTCCTCGAACCTCCATTGGCCCGATACCGGGCCGTCCTCTCGCCCGGTCATGGTCGGCCCGGTCAGGCCGTCATCTGCACTCGTCGTCCGGCAGTGGCACCGAGATACGTGTCCCAGTCCTCACTTCCGCCTCCGCACAGCGCCAACAGCTGCACCCGGTGGCGGGGTGCCACCGGAGTCGTCCGCAGGATCATCCCGGCCTCGTGGGGCAGTCGGTCCTCTTTGCGGGTGTTGCACCGCCGGCAGGCCGCCACCACGTTCTCCCAGGTGTGTGGGCCCCCTTTGCTCCGGGGGATGACGTGATCGAGGTTCTCTGCCGCCGATCCGCAGTATTGGCAGCGAGAACCGTCCCGGGCGAAGACCGTCCGCCGGTTGACCGCCACCCGGTAGTGGTGGGGCACGTGCACGTAACGAACCAATCGGACCACCGAGGGCTCGGGAACGGTCATCCGCTCCGCCCGGAAGACCCGCTCGGTGGTGTGGACCAACTCGGCCTTGGTGTCGATCACCAGCAGGACCGCCCGCCGGGAGGAAACGATCCCCAACGGCTCGAAGGTGGCATTGAGAACCAGGGCCCGTCGGGAGGGGGACATCGGAGAGCGGACCGGTTCGGAGGCGTCGGGGGCCACCCGTCTGGAGACCACCGTCTTCGTCGCGCTCTTCGAACGTCGATCCATCTACCCGGAAATTAGCCCGATCGGGCCCGGCCGAGGCGGTTGGGGGCGAAACACCCACTCTGGTGCTGCCGCCGACGGTCCCGCCCCTCACGTCGGCGTCCCTGGATGCTCCGGCTGAGCCGGCTGGGCCCGACGGTCAAGCGGCACCACTCGAGGTACGAGATGAGATCGCCGGGCTCCGGCTGGGCATCCGGACTCCCATAGGCCGTGACCATACGGAACTCCCAGAGCCGCTGGTCGGGAAGCGGCAGGCGGGGAGAAGATCCCCACCATCCAGGCGCGGCCAGTCGCCGCACCACCCCGAGAGCGGTCCACCACAGGTCCGGGCGCCAGACCACGGCCCGAACCAGTTCTCTGCCGGTGGTCGGGGTGATGACGCTGGACGGGGTCGGACTCACCGTCGGCCCGACCGCTCTGCCAACGCCGCCTGCGCCCGTCGACCCACGGCCGCCGCTCCCACCAGCGGGCCATCAGCCCCCAGCCCGGCGGGAATGATCCGGGTGGCCCGGGAGAAGTCGAGCCGGGCCCGCATCCCGATCTCCTCCTGGGCGGCGTCGAAGAATACCGAGCCGAAGCCGAGGGCCACCGAGCCGGCCACCACGGCCAGCTCCAGGTCCAAGAGGTTGGCCACCGATGCCACGGCCCGCCCGACCATGGTTCCGGCGCGGCGGCGCACCGGGTCCGGGGCGTCAGACGGTGGTCGACCGGTAGCCGCCTCGATCGAGGGCCCGGACGCCTCGGCCTCCAGGCAGCCCCGCCCACCGCAGACGCACGGCCGCCCGTCCGGCTCCACCACCACATGACCGATGTGCCCGGCGTTGCCTTGCGCCCCGTCGAGCAGTCGCCCACCGAGAACGATGCCGCCACCGATGCCGGTCGACACCACCATGGCCAGGTAGTCGTCCACGCCTCGGGCGGCCCCGATCCATCCTTCCGCCAGGGCCAGTGCTTTGGCGTCGTTGTCCACGGCCACGGGCAACCCGACTGCGGCAGCCAGGCGCCGGCGCAAGGGGAAGCCCCGCCAGGCGTGGATGTTCAACGGTGACACCGCCTCCCCGCCAGCCAGCATGGGTCCGCCACATCCGACACCACAGATCCCGGACGGCTCGGGGCCCTCGGAGCGGACCCGGTCGACCAGCCCGGTCAGGTCCCCGAACACCAGCTCGGCATCGTCGGAGTGGGGGGTGCTGATGCGATCGGAGGCCAGCACCATCCCGGCGCTGTCGACCAGCCCGGCGGCCATTTTGGTGCCACCGATATCGATGGCCAGAACCACATCTCCACCTTCACCGGCACCGTCGGTGCGCCCGGCGCTACCCCGGGGGACCACGGTGGTCAACGGAAGATCAGTCGTCGCGATGGAAGCGCCCACGGATCCAGTCACGAGGATCGTGGACCGTGTTGCCCAGATTGCGGCTGTGGAGCGACCGCGAGATGTCGTCAATCCCCGCCTTGCCCATCCGCCTGGCGTTGTTGGCAAAGACCACGCCGGAGAGGAACATCACCACTACACCGGCAAATCCCAGAACCACCGAACGCGAGAAGGTGAAGAACATGAAGACCAGAGCGGCCACGAACACGAGAGCCGACCAGATGCAGTAGCGACCGGCGTGCCTGTAGACCGTCTCCGAGCGCACCCGCTCCGCGAAGTCAGGATCCTCCTGGTAGAGGGACTGCTCCAGTTCATGCAGGATGCGCTGTTCGTGTTCAGAGAGCGGCAAGAGCTCTTCCCCTCCCCCAATGGTCGTGCTCAGAGGTACTCAGCCAACTCATCCTCGCGCAACCCCGACTTGATTACACGGCGCATCGGGGCGACCTCCACTTGATGGCTCCCGCCATCTATCACCCTCCAACCATTCACCATGCACCTTGACCATATTACAAGGTGCCGGCTCCTTCATCATCCTCCGCCGGGGGTCCGGCCTGGGATCGAGATGACTCCGGAGCCGGTACCGGTGATCCCGACTGGGCCGCCGACGGCCCCCACTGGGCTTCGCCCCGACTCTTGAGCTGGAGGCCGTCGGCCCCGACCAGGGACGCAGGGCCCACCGACGATCCCCCATATCGGGCCCGGATGGAGTCCACGGCGGCGGTCACCGACCCCCAGGAGCTCTGGATCCGCTCGGCGTCACGTTGAGCCTGCACCAAGGGCTCCGGGGAGTCGCTGGACTCCCCCACTCCGGCGTCCGAAGCGGGCCCACCGAGGTCCAAGGTCAGCTGGGCGGCGTCCTCGACCCGACCGAAGCCGGATAATGACACCCCGAGCAGCCGGACCCCGGTCTTGAGATCGACCGCGTCCAGTAGTGCCGCGGCCACCTCCCCGACCGCCGGCGTGGCATCGATGGGTGCATTCATCGAATGGGATCGGGTGATCAGGGTGAAGTCGCCGAACCTGACCTTGATGGTGATGGTCCGGGCCGCCAGCTCGGCTCGCCGAAGGGCCGTGGCCGACGCATCCACCATGCGGACCAGCCGGCGCTGCAGCTCCTGGCGATCCCAGATGTCGGCGGCGAAGGTCTCCTCGTGGCCGATCGACTTGACCGGCTGTTCGGGGACCACCGGCCGGGGATCGTGACCCCGGGCCAGGGCGGCCAGATGGGCGCCCTGAGCCTCTCCCAGATATCGCTCCAGGGCCCCGGGCGGAAGGTCGGCCATGTCGCCAACCGAATTGACTCCGAGAGCCTCGAGCTTGCGGCCGGTGACCGGGCCGACGCCCCACAGGGCCCGCACCGGCAACGGGTGGAGGAACTCCAGCTCACCCTCGGGAGGTACCACCACCACGCCCGGTCCGGGCACGATCCCCTCCCGGCTGGCCACGGGCTTGGCCGCTTTCGACGCCAGCTTGGCCATGAGCTTCGACCGGCCGACCCCGACGGAACAGGTCAACTTGAGCTCTTCGGACACCCGCTGGCGAATGGAGTCGGCGATGGTGCGCTCGTCTCCGAGCAGCTGCCTCGATCCGGTCACGTCGAGGAACGCCTCGTCCAACGAGATCCCCTCCACCAACGGTGTCACCGACGTGAAGATGTCGTGCAGCTTGGTGCTCTCCTCCATGTAGCGGTGAAACCGCCCGTCCACGAACACCGCCGAGGGGCAGAGGCGACGGGCCACCGATGATGGCATGGCCGAATGAACACCGAACATGCGGGCCTCGTAGGTGCAGGCCGCCACCACCCCCCGGCTCCCGGAGCCACCCACGATGACCGGAAGGCCGCGGAGTGACGGGTTGTCGAGAACCTCGACAGAGGCGAAGAAGGAATCCATGTCGACATGGAGAATGGCCCTGTCGGTGAACGGTCCGGCGGCCGACGGAGCTCGGGGGCCCTCTGGGGCCGGGCCCGCGGCTCCCGTCTGTTCAGCCACCGAGACGCAGCCTCCGGAACCCCTCGGCGTAGCGCACCCCGGCCTGACGGCCGGCGTCTTCGGCTCCCAACCTCACCGCGGTCGAGGACCACTCGACGCCGTCGGGAAATTGGCTGCGGTGACAACCGACGGCTTCGCCCTTGAGCTCGACGGTGCCCGAGATGTCCACCCAGACGTCGGGTTCCAAGGTTCCCGACAACAAGACGGTGGAAACCTGGTGAGCGGGCCCGGCGTCAGGGAAGTAATGGGGCAGGGCGGCCGCCGGAGCCACGGCATCGAGGGCCGCCAACCCGACCACCCGGTGGTCCCGGTGATTGAAGTACTCCTGGCCGAAGAAGATGGCGGTGGGATCCGGACACAGAACGATCTCGGGCCGCAACCGTCGTACCGCCTCCACCAGTGCCTCCCGGAACTCGGGATCGTCGACCAGCTCGCCATCGGGATAGTCGAGGTGCTCCTGGCCGGTCAGCCCGACCACGGCGGCGGCGTCCGCCGCTTCCGCCACCCGTCGGTCGATCAGTTCACGGGGGTCGAGAGCCGGATCCGGCGAGCCCTTGCCGCCATCGGTGCACAGAAGCACCGTCACCTCGCATCCCGCTTTGGCCCACACGGCCAGGGTTCCCCCGCACGACACGTCGGGATCGTCCGGATGGGCGTAGATGGCCAGCGCCCGGGCCGGGACCTGATCGAAGAGCTCGGCCACCCCTAACCTCCGGGGCCCTTGGGTGCAGTGGTCTTGGTGAGGAGGCCGACTTCACGGCGGAAGTCGTCCACTCCCTCGAATCCTTTGTACACACTGGCGAAACGAAGGTAGGCCACCTCGTCGAGGACCCGAAGACGCTCGAGCACCGCCAGCCCCACCTGTTCTGACGTTGGTTCGGACCCGTCCTCACGAAGCTCGTCCTCGACGTCGTGGGCCAACACGTCGAGCTGCTCCTCGGATACTGGTCGGTTCTTCGTCGCCGCCCGTAGCCCGTCGATCAATTTGCCCCGATCGAACAGCTGACGGGCCCCGGACCGCTTGATCACCATCAACGGGATCTCATCGATCCGCTCGAATGTCGTGTACCGATGGCCGCATCCTGCGCACTCCCGCCGACGCCGGATGGCAGCTCCGTCCTCGGCCATCCGGGAATCGACGACCCGGTCGTCGTCAGCCAGACACCAAGGACATCGCACACCACGAGGCTACTGCCCAGCTCCCGGTCCTAGACCGTCGGGCAGCGCCTGGTCGAGCCGGTGCCACCTCCTGGTCAGGGCAGGACGACCCGCTCTCCGGGGACCACCGTGTCCGTGCCCAGGCGGGCCGCCAGCTGGGCCACCAGCGGGCGCGGATCCGCCGAGGGATCCACCCGCTCGGCGATCGACCACAGCGTGTCCCCCGGGCGCACGGTGTAGGCCACCGAGCGCCCGGTCTCCGCCAGAGCGGAACCGGCAGGGTGGGAGTAACCACCGGTTCCGCTCAGCGGAAGAGCAAGTGCCAACAGGAGCAGTCCCATCACCGCCAGCAGGGCCCGCCGCCGCCGGACCTGGGGTGAGGCGCGACGTTTCTTCGGCACCCGGCGCCGGCGCTCCGGCACCACGGTGAGCGGCGGTCGGACCGGCGACGGCTCGATCCAGCCGATTCCCTGCCGGGGATCGTCGGCCACGGCAGGGAGCTCGACCCCGTCCCTGAGTAGCTGGAGGCCACCGTTCCGGGGATCGATCCGCACTGGCTCGGACCAGGTGACCGTCATGACTGTCGCCCCTGACTGTCGCTGTCCGCAATCGAACCTGTGTTCGTCATGGGGTCATCTGACCACGAACGTGTGTTCGGTGTCAAGGGTTTTCTCGAACGGGTGTTTGCTTTCTGGACCACCGGGGTCTACGGTCTGGCAAACAGACGTTCGCCGGTGGAGGCGACGCATGACGGCAAGGGGAGCCATGGCCCAGGTACTCGAGCACCAAGCGCAAACAGATTTTGGACTGCATCTCGGCAGCGGTGAGGGATCGGGGCTATCCACCATCGGTGCGGGAGATCGGCGAATCGGTCGGGCTGACCTCTTCCTCCACGGTCCATTCCCATCTCGCTGTGCTCCAGCGCGAGGGGTACCTCCGGCGGGATCCCACCAAGCCGCGGGCCATCGAGGTCTGCTACGACCCGTCGTCCAAAGTCATCGTCGAGGCCCGGCCCATCAGGCACGTGCCCCTGGTGGGCGAGGTTGCCGCAGGGACGGGGATGCTCGCACAGGAGAACATCGAGGAGTTGTATCCGCTGCCCGAGGACTTCACCGGCACCGGAACGTTGTTCATGGTGAAGGTACGGGGCGACTCGATGATCGACGCCGGAATCATGGACGGCGACTGCGTGGTGGTGCGCCAGCAGCCTGAAGCCGAGCAGGGCGATGTGGTCGTGGCCGGAATCCCCGATGGCGAGGCCACCGTCAAGACCTTCTCTCGGCGTCATGGCCGGATTGTGCTGACCCCCGCCAACGAGCGGCTCTCGCCCATGGAGTTCGACCCCGACGAGGTAGCCATCTACGGGAAGGTAGTCACCGTCCTACGGAGGCTGTAACCGAGCAGCCGGTGGTCATCAACCCGCGGCCAGGGCCACCTGGTCAGGCAGTGGGCGTGACGACCCCGATGGCACTCATGTCCGGATAGCGGTCACCGGCTCCGGCTCCCGCTGGGAAAATGGCCTCGATGGCGGCCAGGTCCTCGTCGGACAGCACCACATCGAGGGCGGCGACATTCTCTTCGAGATAGGAGCGGCGCTTGGTCCCCGGTATCGGAACCACATCGTCACCCCTGCTCAGCACCCAGGCCAGGGCCAGCTGGCCCGGCGTGCACCCCTTCTGGCGGGCCAGGAGCCTCACCTGGTCGACCAGCTCGATGTTGTGGGTGAAGTTCTCGCCGGTGAACCTGGGCTGGTGGGCCCGGAAATCCCCCTCGGGAAAGTCGGACGGATCGGTGATCTGGCCGGTAAGGAATCCCCGACCCAGAGGGCTGTAGGCGACGATGCCGATGCCGAGCTCCCGAGCCGTCCCGACCACCTCGTCCTCGATGTCCCGGCTCCACAACGACCACTCGCTCTGGAGCGCGGCGATGGGATGAACGGCCGAGGCCCGACGGAGGGTGTCCGGCTGGGCTTCGGAGAGCCCGAGGTAACGGACCTTTCCCTCGGCCACCAACTCGGCCATGGCTCCCACCGTCTCCTCGATGGGGACGCCCCCATCGGTTCGGTGCTGGTAGTAGAGGTCAATGTGGTCGACACCCAATCGGCCCAGCGAGGCCTCGCAGGCCTGCTTCACATAGGCGGCGTCACCCCTGATCGATCGGTCGGCCGGATCGGTCCCGCGGACAATGCCGAACTTGGTGGCCACCACCACCTCGTCCCGTCGGCCCACCAGGGCCCGACCGACCAACTGCTCGTTGAGATACGGGCCGTACATGTCGGCCGTGTCCAAGAAGGTCACCCCAAGGTCGAGGGCGCGGTGAATGGTGGCGATGGACTCAGTGTCGTCGCCCTCCCCGTAGAACTCGCTCATGCCCATGCAACCGAGGCCCTCGGCCGATACCTCGAGACCTCCCGAACCCAGGGTGCGACTGTCGATTCCCATGCTGGCGACCTTATCCGTCGGTCCGGAGCACCGATTCCAACACCGCCGCGGCGGCCTCGAGCTCAGCTCCGCTCACGTGCTCATCGGGTCGGTGCGCCAACAGGGGATCTCCCGGGCCGAAGTTGGCTGCCGGAACCCCGTGGGCCCAGAATGACGCCACGTCGGTCCACCCCTGTTTGGCGGCCGGAGCAGACCCGGCGGCAGACACCAGTCCCGCTAAGACCGGGTGGTCGAGCCCCGGCGGGGCAGCATTGGCGAACTCCACCAACTCCCATCGATCCCCGGGCTCGAGGTACGGGTCCAACAGCTCTTTGACCGAGGCTTCGGCCTCCTCCACCGTGCGGTCCGGAGCGAACCGGTGGTTGATCAACACGCTGGCCTCGTCGGGCACGACATTGCCGGCCACTCCACCTTGGACCTCCACCACCTGGAGCTGCTCGACGAACTCGCACCCGTCGAGTACCGAGCCCCGGCTCTGGTAGCCGGCCGCCGCCGTCAACACCGGGGCCAGCCGGTGAATGGCGTTGCGACCGGTGGCCGGCCGTGCCGTATGGGCCCGTCGACCGGCCAACGACAACCGCACGCGCAGAGTGCCCTGGCAACCGGCCTCCACGATGCCACCAGTGGGCTCGCCCAGGATGGCGGCATCGGCCTGGAGCAGGTCCGGTCGCTCCCCCCACAGTTGGCGCAGCCCGTTGAACTCCTGTTCCACCTCCTCGCAGACGTAGAAGCACCAGGTCACGTCCACCGCCGGTTCCGGCACGCTCCCAGCCAGGTGGAGCATTACGGCCAGTCCGCCCTTCATGTCGGTGGCGCCCACTCCGTACAGCACGTCATCCTCGATACGGGGCTCCTCGTTACCGCCGACCGGCGGGACCGTGTCCAGGTGGCCACCGAGGATCACCCGGGTCCCACGGTCGAGATGGGTCCGGGCCACCACGTTGTCCCCTACCCGATCGACCGTCAGCCACGAACAGAGGGCGAGGGCCGCCTCGACGGCATCGGCCATCAGGCCTTCGTGATGGCTGACAGAAGGGATGGCCACCAAGGAGGTGGTGAGCCCGAGCAGACCACCGGGCATGGTGGCCGTCATGTGGAGACGCCGTGGAGCCGCAGGATATCGGTGAGACGGGACTTGTCGTGACGCTCTCCCTCGGTCAGCCGTTGGATGACCAGCACGCAGGGAAGAAAGAACTCGCCCCCGGGGTACTGGCGTTTGCGCGAAGCCGCCACCGCCACCGACCAGGCCGGCACATGGCCGCGACTCAGTTCCTCACCGGTCTGCGCATCGATGACCGGTATCGAGGGATTCAGGATGGTGCCCTCCCCGAGGATCGACCCGCGGCCGACCCTCGCCCCCTGGGTGATCATCGACCGGCTTCCGACCATCACCTCGTCCTCGATGACCACCGGGGCTGCCTGGGCCGGCTCGAGCACGCCCCCGATGCCCACGCCCCCTGAAAGGTGCACCTGCTCGCCGATCTGGGCACACGATCCCACCGTGGCCCAGGTGTCCACCATGGTGCCGGCCCCCACCCGGGCCCCGATGTTGACGTAACTGGGCATGCAGATGACCCCGCTGTCGAGGAACGAGCCCCACCGGGCCGACGCCCCCGGCACCACCCGCACCCCCGCCGCGGCGTAGTCCTTCTTCAGCGGGAGCTTGTCGGCGAACTCGAACGGCCCTACCTCGAGGGTCTCCATGGACCGCAGACGGAACAGGAGGAGGATGGCCTGCTTCAGCCACTGGTGGACCACCACCTCATCAGTGGCGGGGTCGACTTCGGCCACCCGGGCTGCTCCCCGGTCCAGTAGATCGATGGCCTCCGAGACCACCGCCAGGGCATCCGAGTCGGACGGCCCGAGTTCGGACGCCCGACTCCATAGCTCTTCGATCTGGGACTGGAGATCTGCCATGGCCAGAGGTTAACCGTGGGTTTCCGGCACTTAGTACACGTTGTAGGCGCACAGGCAGTTGTGCGGACACAGCACAGGTTGCATAGCCCCGTTCGTCGGCATTGCTATTCGTTTTGAAAAGCGATGACGATCACCCGCATATCCAGTGATCTGGGCTACCCCTCGGATTGCCCAGGAGAATCTCCGTAGTAGCGGATCCCGGCATTTCGAAGCACCGGCGTGAGCCGCTCTCGAACCCAGTTGGCCCCTTTGTGTTCCACTTCCCATAACGGTTCTTGGCCGTCCTTCGTCCTGACGGTGATCAGAGTGACCTGCCTCGGTTCCGAGGCAGGGGAACCACGAGTGCCACCGAGCTTCACTGTGCCCACGCTGATCAGAGTTTGCGCCTGTGACCCTCCGAACCCATGTTCCTCCACCTCGATGCTGACAACGCTGTCCAAAGGAATGCTGTGGGACAGTTTGAACTCGCCGTAGCCGATCCTGCCGTCCTCGATTCGAAAATGCTGGCCGTGCTTACCAAGATCGGCGTGTCCGCCCCGGTAGACGCATTTAACGGGAAAGGCGATGGTGACGCTGTCTGTTGTGTTGGCCACGCTTAGGGTCTACCACCACACAGTGATGTGCGGCCCTCTCCCGCGTTTTGGATGGGCCTTCCAACGGCTTCAGTTGCAGCTAAAGAGCGGATCCTTTGACAGCACGTTGATGTTGATGAATGTCAGTCCACTCGGGTCGTGCGCTTCGTTTGGCAGCGTCGTCAGCGTCAGGACCGATCCGTCTCGTTGCCACTGCCACGATTTGGATCCGTTACTGCTGCGAGCACCCGTCGGTCCGGATCATGCGTTGGTGTCGTCGGGAGGAGTCAGATCGGGATCGGGAAGCTCGGCTGCATGCGCTAGCGAGTGCGACGATTCGGGCAAGTTGGGGTTGCCGATCGTGTAGCTGGTCATTGAAAGCGAGCCATATGTATAGCCATCTACAAGAACCTCCGCTCTGGATCCAGCCGCATTGGCCAGACCGGCTATGTAGAGGAGCGGAATGAAATGGTCGGGGGTCGGCACCGCTGCACCGAAATCCTGGTGATCCCGCAAAGCCACAATGTCATTTGGCGAAGATGTCAACTGGGCACGCGCTGCCTCATCGAACCGGTGACTCCAGTCGAACCCGCCGTCTGGTTGGCTCCAGTCGACTCGCCGCAGGTTGTGGACGACATTGCCGCTGCCAATAATGACCACGCCCCGTTGGCGCAACGCTGCGAGTTGAGCACCGAGTGCAAGGTGGTACTCGAATGATTCCTGCGCGTTGATTGAGAGTTGGACAACGGGAATATCGGCATCCGGAAAGGCGTGGACCAATACCGACCAAGTACCGTGGTCGAGGCCCCAACTGTCGTGATCGAACCCGACCCAAGTCGGTTTGGCAATCTCGGCGACCTCTTCAGCAAGGGCAAGGCTCCCTGGAGCTGGGTACTGCACAGAGAAGAGTTCATCAGGAAACCCGTAGAAGTCGTGGATCGTTTTCGGTCGATCCATCGCCGTGACTGCCGTCAGGTTGACATACCAGTGCGCAGAGATGACCAGGATTCCTTGCGGCCGAGGAACGCTGGCACCAAACTCCCGCCAGGCGTCGGTGTAGCGGTTGTGCTCAAGCGCATTCATTGGGCTCCCGTGCCCCAGAAAAGCCGCCGGCATTAGCTCCGTGGTCATATCATCTCCTGGCGAAGTGGGCGCACTGGAATCCCTCCGCTTTGTACCGAAGAGGGCTCTACACCCATTTTGCTACGCCGCCATGCTCGGGGGCGGCAATTGGACGTTTGCGGTCGGTGTTTGCCGCGCCCGGGTGGTAAGAGCTGATCAACTAGGTCGGCTGGACAGGGGTACCTCCTCTCCTCGTCTAACTCCGAAAACTGCTGCGGCGCGACCCTTCACCGAGACCTGCGAGGCCAGGGCGTGCTGAAACAAGCTTTAGAACGAAATCAGGGGGTGTCCCACTCGGATTCGGTCCGGGACCGGATAGGAGCCTCTCTCCCGGCGCTTGGGGGCATAGGTGTCCGTTCCGGCCATCCCATCCCGGCCCGACACGCCCGGCGCTAGGTGCCAGGCCTGCAGCTGGTGATCACTACACGATGCAGCGTCGGGTCGTAAAGGCTGCCGCAAGTGCGAATCGCCACGCTGCGGTGGATGAACGGCCCGGAGACAGGCCATTCGCCATTGCTGAGCGTCCTCGTCAGCAGCAGGGAGGGTCCGGCCCACGGAGTGATGCCCGGTCGGTTCGAGGCGGATGGAATCGTCCCCTCGAAGAGGATTTTCGTCGGCAGTGAGACGCCGGGGATGGTTGCTCGGGAGCCAACGGCTTTACCGGTGCCGATTACCGTCACGGACACGACATGGCCGCTCTTGGTGCAGGTGGTCGAATACCCGGTGGTCTTACAGATCGTCCTCGTCGGCGTCGTGCTGACTGGATGTGCCGAGGTCGGCCCGCTCCTGTCGCCAACACAACCGGCCAGGCCGGCACAGACCAGCCCCGCTGCCACCAGTGCCCCCAGTCGCCTCGCCATTCCTCTAGCCTCGCGCATCCGCCAATCGGGCGATCCTCCGAGCTGTGCCGGTTGGCCACGGTCAATAACAGCCTCGGTCCCGGCGGTAGGGTGCATCTCGCTACGTTCACCCGGGCTCGGCAAAGATGGTCCTGTGGATTCGCCACCTGATGTCTGGAGCCAGGCAGCCAGAGTCCTAGATTCCGAGACGGCCACCACCTTTCTCGGGTGCATGGTTTTGGAGCTGACCCTGGCCGCACGCACTCAATACGGGCCCGAAGGTTCGATGCCTCCTGGGTCCGAATACTCTCTGCGGTGCTTCAATGAGCTGGTGCATCGAACCGGAATGCAAATCTGTCGATCCGTCGGCGTGGCCGACGCTGGATACCCAACCGAGGCCTACTTATCGAAGCTCCGATATGAAGCGGAAGATGGCGAGCTTCTGGCCGAACTGGAGTACGCCATGGGCAGGGCAGTCAAGTCGGTCGGAGGGATTTAACCAGTGAAAGGGGACAGTCAGCCCTGGTTCCGATCCAGGACGTAGATGAAGCTCGATCCTCGATCGCTGGGGTCGGACGACAAGAGTTCCCCGCTCCAGACACGGCTGAATCCCACGGATTCAAGTGCCTTCCAAGATCCGATGTTGTCCTGCTGCAGAGCGACTACGACCCGATCGGTTGAGGGATACCGCTCCCAGGAGGCATGGACGAACTGGGAGATCAACCGGCGGCCGATTCCCTTTCCCACAAAGTCCGGTTCACCAATGACGTAGTCGATACCGATACCTCCGGTTTCGCCCAACGCATCCCAGATCGTTTCCCGCCAGTCTCGGTGGTCATCGATGAGATACCGCTGCACATAGCCGATGGGCCGATCGCTGAAGTGGACGATGAACCCCTCGGTTGGATCGACCTCATCTGCAATAGGGCCGTAGTTCGTTTCGACAGACACCAGATCGGATGGCTCTCTCCACCAGCGTGCAACGTGAGGCTCGGCGAACCAGGTCGTAAGGATAGGGAAATCACTCGATTGGAGAGGTACGAACCGGCAATCGTCCACACCCTAATTGTGCACCACCAGCACCCCGCCACCTACCCGGTGCTCGGAGGCACCCATTCACATCGTGTCCAACGGCGCATTTGAATGGATTTTTCCCCCGGGCAGGGTTCCATCAATAGTTGATTCGGTAGTGGAGGTGGACGACTCCGCTGCAGGAGCGCCTCTCGCTGAGGAGTTCGAGGTCGAGTCGGGCGCGCAGTGGTAGAGCGGGCTTGCCGCCGCCCAGCACGACAGGCCAAAAGAACAGGTGGCACTCGTCCACCACCCCCGCCTCAATCGCTTGAGCTGCGAGATCTGCTCCACCCACCGTCAGATCGTGGTCCGCCGTGGCCTTCAGATGCCGAATCGCCCCAGCCTCGAACTCCTGCTCAATAGTGGTTCTACCGCTTGACAGCGTCGTCAGGGTCTTCGAAAACACAACCTTGTCAGCCGCTCGCCAGAGGTTGGCGAAATCCACAATCCAGCGTGGCTGATCAGCAACAGATGCGGTCTCCCAGTAGACCATCGTCTGATACATCCGGCGGCCGTACAGATACGTACCCACCGGGCGCTCCAGCTCGTTGATGAAGCTGAAATACTCCTCATCAGGGTTGCCGAAGTCAAAGCCCCCGTCAGAGTCCTCGGTGTAGCCGTCGAGTGACGTGTTCGCTATGTAGATGAGCTTGGCCAAGGCGACTCCTCCCACCGGGGTCCGGCCCAAGATAGTTGGTGCAGGCCACAATCGGAACTGCCCCACCCAACCGGTGATCGGGGGCACTTGAACCCGTTCGTAAACGGCGTGACGTCGTCGCCCGCGACGGGGGCTGGTGTTGTAGGCAGGAATCCTTCCTACTATGAGGGCGACAGACAAACGAAGGAGATGAATGGACCCGCAGCCGGGATGGGACAGCGCATTGGGAATACGGGTAGAGGAACTTACTCCGACAAGGGTCGTGGCCTATGTCGACATCGACGAGCGGCACCAGCAACCCTATGGAATCGTTCACGGTGGTGTCTGGGCCTCGATCGTGGAGTCCGTTGGTAGCCACGGTGCTGCGCTCGCGGCCCAAGCGATCACTGGCCAGATGGCGGTGGTCGGAACGGCGAACTCCACCGATTTCCTCCGCCCCCACCGCACCGGCCAAGTACGGGCAATCGGCACACCGATCTTCACCGGCCGGACGCAACAGCTCTGGCTTGTCGAAATCGAGAGCGTGGCCGACGGCAAGATGGTGGCACGGGGGCAGCTCCGACTTCAGAACTTGACGGCGCCGCCGGATCGACGAAGCTGAGGGGGCGCAACTCGTGACTGCCCCACTTGGGCTGATCGGAGCCACCGCGGGTGCCGCCCGCTCCCGGCGTGGTGGGACAGGTACGAAGCTACTGGGCGTCCAGGGCCGTGTTGACGGTGTCGCCATCGACGAAAGGATCGTCAGTGAGGCGGACCGGAAACGCCTCCAGTCCATCCGCTAGGAGAAGTGAGGAGATCAATCTCTCTGACCCGCCGACATATGTCCAGGCGTAGTCGATTTCTGTGGCCACGAACCAGGCTCGATCTTCGGGCCACCAGAGATTCGGTGAATGGGTGTCCCACGCAGCTGGGTCTGCAGAGAACTCAGACGGCCCCATGTCCAGAGTAGCCAATGCAATCTCTATGGGTCCCGCATAGAGGACATAGTTCCGATTAGGGAGTCGCACGCGCTCCGACACTCCCTTTAAATCGAGTGCGCCGAAGCCCTCCCAAACACAGAACCAACACTGTTCCGGCGTCGCTGTGAATGAACGAAGTGTCTCGACGAGAATCGCTCGTTCTGGCAGCGGAAGCTGGCCCCAGTCAAGTTCGTTGATGTAGTCGTTGAGGTCATAAGGCACTGGCGTCGAGCCGACCGGATGACTAATCGTGTGGATTTGCATTCCCGAATGGGCGATTCTTCCGTTCTGGGCAGCAACCTCTGCCCAAGTCCGGGATGCAGCCCCAGGCTCAGGCTTTCTGAAGGGATGAAATATTCGGCAGTAGCCATCAAAGCCTTCCGGGACGACGGAACCCGTGTCCACTGCGAACCCGTGCAGGCGGGGTGCGATCCAATCCGCTGGCCGAACGTCAGGGAGCCAGTTGATTCTTTCGTCTGCTGCCATTCCGTCAGTCTGCCCGATGCGAGCATCCCATCCCACGATCCAGTACGAGAACCGACCCTTGATGCCCTCTCGGTCGGTGATTTCGACAGCCTAAGCACACCTACGGGGTGCCATCAACTGCCGGCCAGCCATGAGTCGATAACGCCGCCGAGTGGGGTCAGGAGATGATCCTGCCAGCAGTCGGTTGCTCCGCGTCGTCCTAGCCCCGAGGCGCGAAGAACTCGAGTGCGATGTTGTCGGGGTCTCGAAATGACAGTGCCGAGTAGGAAGGTTCGTCCACGATGCCACCGTTGGGAATGCCGAGCTCGCTCAGACGGATTTCCCATGCTTTCAACTCATCGCGGTTGGCACAGCCGAAAGCCAGATGATCGAGACCCAGCCGGCGCTCGTTGAATGGTTGAGTGCTGTTCATATCAGGGAACTCAGTCAGACCAACGACTGTGCCGCTCGTAAGCCAAGCGACGCGCCGGAAGGGACCTGTGTCCTCGTCAAGGATCGGGTCCGAGCCGAACAGATCCTTGTACCAAGGCACACTCTGTTCGAGGCTCGTAACGGTTAGCGCCACGTGAGTAATCGCAGGGAACTCCGGCATGTCTATTCGGCTCCTTATGAAGGCAGCGGATGCCACGTCTTTTGGCTGGCAACTATCTGGGGGTAGAAGCTATCTGGCAGCACAAGTCCCCGTCGCCAATTGAGGCCCCCGTCCCAGTGTTTGGGGAAGCCCCTGGCGCCATCATGCCAGAAAGCGAGTTCGACTAGGTTGCCCAACCATGACGAGCCATCGCCAATCGGGCCGACGCCGATTTGGCGTGACCTCCGCCGTTGTTCTCGTGGGTCTCACCATGGCGGCTTGCTCCGGTTCCAGCGATGGCGTGACCTCGGCCAATCCTTCCTCAGCTCAACTCAGCGCAATGGGAAGCTACTTTCTCGATCACGTTGCGGGAGAGATGGGAGGTGGACCTCCCCACGAAGGATGCGTGACGTATTCGATGGGTACCCGTCCCGAACGCCACCACCGCTTGATCGCCTACACCCAGGTCATCTGTGCGCACTGTCCACAGACCGGAGGATTCGGAGGGATCACGCCGGCGGTCTTCGTTCTTCACGGTGAGTCAGTTGTCTCTGCGCAAGGGGACACCGAACATGGCGATCCGATGTTCGCCAACGTGATCGGTCGGATGTTCCCTCTGTCACTTCAAACTGCGGCCAATGAGGCACGGATCCCCAACGCCAATGCTCTTGCTCATCGGGCCTCCGTGCTCGGCGGTTGTTAGCTCTGCGATCCCGCCCGTCTGGCGCCTCCGCCAGTAACCCCGTCAGCAGGGGGGACATACCCGGCGGTCTGGGGCGCCCGGGTTGGACCAGTGGAGCTACGGATAGGTTGCTTCCCCGGCGCTATTGGTCGAGATCCTTATCCTCTTCATTGCAATCTCACCGGGCACGGTGCTGGGCGCTGCGTATCGGAAACGGAGACGCCATCACGATTGACCAAGCTGGCCTCGGTCTATGAGTGAAGGATCTCCCTCGGAAGGGCGGACGTGCGTCTCTCCCGGCGATAGAGGGCATGCGTCAGACAGCTGTGCACATCGGTCGGATGTACGAGACTTGAGGGATGGCAATGACTCTCCCCGATCAAAAGTGACAGCGACCCCTGAGAAGCCGACCGTCCTCATCATCGGTGCCTCTCGCGGCTTGGGCCTGGCGATAGCGAAGGAGTACATCGATCGAGGTTCGGAGGTTGTAGCCACCATCCGTGGTTCGGATCGCACTGCGCTCCACGAGCTGGCGGAATCTGCGGGCGGGCACCTCGAGATCGAACACCTCGACATCAACGTTCCCGAACAGCTTGAAGCCCTGCGTGAACGGCTCGGTACTCGGAAGTTCGACCTCCTCTTCGTCAACGCTGGCGTGGCCAACCAGCATGGGGCGACCAGCGCAGACATCTCGACCGATGAGTTCACCCGGCTGATGGTAACCAACGCGCTGAGCCCGATGCGGGTTGTCGAAGCCCTTGGTGACCTCGTCCAGTCAGACGGCACCATTGGGGTCATGTCCTCAGGTCAGGGCAGTGTCGCCAACAACGACAACGGTGGCTTCGAGATCTACCGAGCGAGCAAGTCAGCCCTCAACCAACTCATGCGTAGCTACGCCGCTCGCCACCGCGGTGAGAGCCGGACACTGCTCCTCATGGCACCGGGCTGGGTCAACACTGCGCTCGGCGGCCCCGGTGCTCGCCTCACGATCGACGAGAGCATCCCCAGCCTTGTCACGGTCATCCAAGGGCAGCGTGGTAGCGAAGGTCTCCAGTACCTTGACTACCAGGGCAACACCGTTGCCTGGTGATGGACGCCTTCATACCTCTGGAACACATACCCGGCAGGGACAGGGGCCATCCACCGAGGGGGCGTACTCGCCCTCAACAGCGGTCCCCAAGTTCAGCCCACGAAAAAGCCGACCCTGACCGGATCGTCAAGCGGGTCGGCCCCCATCCGTCCGGCGATGGCGCGGTGCGGACGCTCGTTGACGGGTCTGGTCGAGTTGGGTCTGTAGTTCTTGGTTGACCGCCTGAAGGGCCAAGACGGCAGCGATGCCGGCCAAATTGAGGCCGTCGTCGAGGAGGCGGCCGATCTCCCGGAGCCGGGTGAGGTCGTCGTCGCTGTACCGACGGGTACCCCCTTGGCTGCGGGCCGGATTGATTAGCCCTCGGGTTTCGTAGAGCCGGAGGTTTTGTGGGGCGCTCCCTACCAGCTCGGCCGCCACGGAGATTCCGTAGATGCCTCGCCCCGGATCGGGACGGTCGTCCTGCCCTGTGAATCGACTCCTCGGAAATTTCTCAGTGGGAGTACTTGCACCAGACATGGCCACCAGGGTATAACAAATCTGTAGCAGTCACCATAGATCCGGGTCCGCAGAAAGGACGCTCCCGGCCGAATCAAGGAGGTATGTCATGCTTGTCCGTTCTGATCCATTTCGTCAGTTCGACCGGATGGCCGAGCAGGTCTTCGGGACCGTCGCCCGCCCAGCGGCTATGCCGATGGATGCCTGGCGTAGCGGCAACGAATTCGTCATCGAGTTCGACCTGCCAGGAATCGACCCGGCCAGCATCGACCTCGACGTAGAGCGAAATGTGCTGACCGTCCGGGCCGAGCGTCGGCCGGCAACCGGGCCAGAGGTTGAGTTGGTGTCCTCCGAGCGTCCGAGAGGCGTGTTCAGTCGACAGGTCATCCTTGGGGACGCGCTGGACACCGGGGGGATCACCGCCTCCTACAACGGCGGCGTGCTCCGGCTCACGATCCCGGTTGCGGAACGGGCTAAGCCCCGCAAGATCACCGTCTCCACCGATGAGCAACACGCCGTGTCGCCCTCCGGGGACTCACAGGTGATCTCGGCCACCGCAGAGGATCGCCAGCCAGTCCCGGTGTGACTTGTCATGGCCACGGTGAGAGCCGATGTGGCGGCAAGGTTCGAGTTCCTTGAGGTGGTACTGGCCGATCCGGAGTTACTGGACTTGGCCTTTGCCGAGGTGATCGCCTCATGGGAGTCCGAGCCGCCGCGACCACCGAAACGGACCCTGGTGGGCACTTCGGATGGGCGATATTCACGGTCCGGGATCCGGGGGGTGAACCATGACTGCCAGCACTGGCATGAATGGGTACGAGTCATTCCCCGACCCATAGTGGCACGGTCGCCTCCGGAGCATTCGGTGGCGAGTCACCTCTGAAAATGCCTTGACCCTGAGGACAGTTCCACAGGGGTCCCCAACGGAAACGACAAAGGAGGTGGTGGCTTCTTAATCGAACAGGGTCTTAGCTACCAATGCAAGCTTGGCGGAGCCGCTGACAACGTGGACGATCCGCTCGCCTGGCGCCAGCAGTGGCGCCACACACCCTTGGGGTGATCACCCACCGCCACAGTCAGCGTCGTCGTCGACAAGAGGTCAAGGATGAAAGATACGCCCGGCTCGAAGTAGAGCCGGGCATATCTTTCGCCTCGCGGCATCGACATCAACCGGCGTCCACTCGATGGTTGGTTCGTTCCGGGCCGGAAAGCACTGGCAACACGCCGGTTGCGTCTTGCCCGGCCACAGGAGGTGTGGCATGCAACCAAAAGACCCGCATCGGCGCCGGAGTTAGCCGCAACCCGATGACTATCTCCGCCGTGTACCAATCCTGCCTGGCGGTTGGTCAGACCAAGTATGTCGTTACACCGGCGGGTAGCTCGGCGGGAAACGAGCCACCGCTTCCTGCTGGTCAGTACGAGGTGAACATCACCGGGTTGATTCCACCCGGCCAGAGCAAGGGCCGACGCCAGTCAAAGTGACGCTCACACCCACCTGAGTCGAACGCCCATCGACCCATTGGTCAGGGGCACTCCGTCGCCCTGTTTCACAGACTCCAACATTTCGGCTGTCACGCCTTCGGGCCGCTCCACAGGAAGAGCCTCTCACCCATTCGGTGTTGCCGGCACCCGGTCAAACGGTCGATTTGTCACCCGGGCCGAGCGCTTTGGCTCTCAGAACCAGCCGTGGGGCAGAGGGTCAGGAGCCACCATCACCGTTTGTTTGGATCAACATCTGCTGCTGAAGTGATGGCCGTCCGGTCGTGGCGGGATGCCTTGACAACGTACATGGCCTGATCAGCGTGGTGAATGGCCTCACTGACTGATTCTCCTACTCGTGCGATGTGGAGACCGACGCTTCCGCCCACCACGACCTGATTGCCGTGCACCAGGTGAGGCTCGGACAGGGCGGATTCGAGGCGAAGGGCGAGGTCCGCCAGCCCTTCGGCGGTGATGCGCTGGGCGCAGATGCCGAACTCATCGCCTCCGAGACGAGCAACGCAGTCGTGTGGACGCAACTGGGAACGCATTCGTTGAGCCGAGTTGAGGAGGACCTCATCTCCGGCGTCGTGGCCGAAGGTATCGTTGATCGACTTGAAGCCGTCGAGGTCGATGTACAGCACACCCACGTCCGCCGCCGACCTTCGGCCCCCCTGTGTGCTCAGGGCCCGGTCCATCTCCTCGGCAAACAGAATGCGATTGCCTAGCCCGGTGAGAGAGTCGTGAGACGCCTGATGTGTCAAGATCTGCTCGGATCGGATTCTGCGGCTGATGTTCACGTGGGAGACGACCGCCCCGCCGGTCGATCCCTTGATCGGGGTGATGCGAGAGGTGAACCATCGCCCGACAGTCGGAGAAGGGCAGGGGTACTCCCGATCGCTCTCGACGGTTTCGCCCGACAGGACGGCCTGCAGACCCGTCATCACTTCTTCAGCATCCTCACATCCGGACTCTGCTGCCCGGGCGCAGACGTCCAGGTAGTTGACACCTACTCCAGTGGCTCCGGGACGACCTCCGTTGTCCACCGCAAACATCCGCCAGGCCTTGTTTACGGCGACGATGGATCCCTTGCGATCGAGGATCGCTGTGGCATCCGGCAGGGCGTCCAGGACCTCCGTGGCAAAACCGGGTACTACGAGCACGCTGGCTCCTGTCGGCACACCATCATCATCGGCACCTTTGACCAAAAGGTCAAGCACGGCGACCCTGGCCGGATCCATCGCGGCTGTAGGGACCGTGGCATGTGCCCTTGGCGGGCAACCTCGCCTGGGGCCACTCGTGCTCGACTTCGACCCGACCACGATGGCGGACCGCCCAGGTATCAGGAGGTGAAGTGGTGCTTCCGGCAGTTCGGAGGGGTGTTCAGCCTCACCGGGCGGTCAACGCCTGCAGCTGGAGACGTCACGTCCTGACAGTCGCTCCCCCACCAGTTCGAGCCGGTCCAGCGGTTGCACCACTGCCACCCGGATGAACCCGGCACCGTCCGGGCCGTACAGATCGCCGGGGCTGACCAACACGCCACCGTCCATGGCCAATGTCTCGGCCAGAGACCATCCGCCACCCTCCACTCCGGCCGGAACGGGTACCCAAAGGTAGAAACCCCCGGCCGGTAACGGTGTGGGCAGGCCGATGTGGTCGAAGACCGAGCTCAGAACATCGAGGCGTTCCCGGTACCGCTCCCGCTGGGCCACCACGTGATGGTCGTCGTCGAAGGCGGCCACGGCACCGGCCTGCACCGGTCCGGGCACCATCAAGCCGGCGTGCCGCCTCACGTCGAGGAGGAAGCCCACCAGTTCAGGGTCACCGGCGAAGAAGCCCGCCCGCACCCCGGCCAGGTTCGAGCGCTTGGACAGGGAGTGCACGGCCACCACACCGTCCATCCCCGAGGACAGCACCGTCCGCGGCGGCCCGTCCCAGGTGAACTCGGCATAGCACTCGTCCGAGAAGATCGGGATATTGCGTCCCCTCCCCCACCCGGCCAGCTCCACCAGGTCGGTCAAGGCGCCCGAGGGGTTGGACGGCGAGTTGGCCCACAGCAGCAGGGCCCGGTCGATGTCGGCCGGGGCGATGGAGTCGAGATCCAGCCCGCCGCCGGGTCGCTCGGCTACCGGCACGGCCCGACACCCCCCGAGCTGTGCTCCCATGGCGTAGGTCGGGTACGACACCGCCGGATAGAGCACCGTGTCGCGACCGGGGGTGCGGAGGTGGAGGTACTGGGCCGTCGAGGCCACGAACTCCTTGGTCCCCACACAGGCCGCCACTTCCCGGTCGGGATCCACCGTCACCCCGAACCGCCGGGACAACCAGCCGGCCGCGGCCCGTCGGTAGGCCGGCGAGCCGGCCGAGGTCGGGTAGCCCCGCTCGGCGTCGGAGGAGGCCATGGCCTCGAGCACGAACCGGGGTGGAGGGTCACACGGCGTGCCGATGGAGCAGTCGACCAGTCCCCCGTCCTCGCTGAACCGTTCCTCGGAGCGCTGCTTGATGGTGGCCAACCGGTCGTAGGGGTAGGGCGGCGGGGTGAAGCCCGACGCCCCATTGGCCGAGCCGGAAGGGCTCACGACGCCACGAACTCGGCGAAGCGCGAAGTCCCGACGGCGTCCAGGACCACCTGGATGCGGGTCGACTGCTCGCCGGCCTCCTCGCCCACGATCTCGCCCTCGCGGTGGACGGCGGCCAACACATCGCCGCGGGCCCAGGGGATGACCAGTTCGACGACCCGGTCACCGACCCGGAGGCGGTCGCCCATGGCCTCGAGCAGCTGGTCGATCCCTTCGCCGGTCCGGGCCGAGATCATCACCGACCCGGTATGGGCGGCCAGGAGGCGACGGGCCTCTTCGCTGATCCCGTCGCCCCGGGCGCCGATGGCATCGGCTTTGTTCACCACCAGGAGTTCGGGCAACCCGTCGGCACCTATCTCGGCCAGCACCGTCCGCACCGCATCGACCTGACCCTCGAAGTCGGGGGCCGAGCCGTCCACCACGTGGACGATGAGATCGGAGTCACACACCACCTCGAGCGTGGAACGGAACGCTTCGACCACCTGGTGCGGGAGCTTGCGGACGAAGCCCACGGTGTCGGTGAGCAGCACGGTCTCCCCGCCGGGCAGGTCGAACTGCCGGGTACGCGGATCCAGGGTGGAGAAGAGCCGGTTCTCCACCAGCACATCGGAGTGGCACAGCCGGTTGAGCAGTGTCGACTTGCCGGCGTTGGTGTAGCCGACCAGCGACACGGTCCGCTGGCGCGACCGGTCCCGGCCCCGCCGCTGGGTGCGCCGGGTGCGGTCGAGTTGACGGAGATCGGACTCCAGTCGGGTCATCCGCCGGACCAGGCGCCGTCGATCGACCTCCAGCTTGGTCTCACCGGGGCCCCGGGTGCCGATACCGCCGGCCTGCTGGCTCAAGGCGTGTCCCTGGCTCCGCAGCCGGGGCAGCCGGTAGCGCAGGAGGGCCAACTCCACCTGGGCCCGGCCCTCGGGGGTGCGGGCGTTCTGGGCGAAGATGTCGAGGATGACCGCGGTGCGGTCGATGGCGGTGCGCCCGAGGATCCGCTCCAGGTTCCGCTGCTGAGCCGGGCTCAGATCGTTGTCGAAGACCACCGTGTCGGCGTCCACGGCCAGACACACCGCGGCCAGCTCCTCGGCCTTGCCCTTGCCCAGGTAGGTGGCAGGGTCCGGTGTCACCCGTCGCTGCATGACCCGGTCCATCACGTCGGCACCGGCCGTGGCCACCAGGCGGGACAACTCGTCCAGGCCGGCTTCGGTGTCGACCACGGTCTCGTGGGCCAGGGTCACACCGACCAGCACGATGCGCTCCCTGACCGACCGCGAGATCAGGGTGTCGGTGAACGCCGAGTCGCTCGGCGTCACGGCCTGGCCGCCTCCACGATCTCCGCCCGGACCACGTCGACGTCGGCCACCTTGCGCACCGGTCCGGCCAACCGAATCCCGTCGGACTCCAGGGTCACCTGGAGCACGCCGCCCGGATTGCGCACGTCGACCTTCTCCCCCACCAGGCCCCAGCTTCGCGCCGCGGCGGCGGCGGCCGCGCTTCCGGTACCGCAGGCGTCGGTCTCACCCACTCCGCGCTCGTACACCCGGAGGGTGATGTCATCGGGGCCCGGACCCACCGAGATGAACTCGACGTTGATCCCCCCGGGATGGACCCCCTGGAGCCGGCCGCCCAACTCGGCCACGTCCACGTCAGCGGGATCGGGGCCTAGGAGCACCAGGTGGGGGTTGCCCATGTCAACCCGCCGGGCCCGGCGGTCGCTGAACTGCTGGGGCTGGTCCTCGCCCAGCACCGCCCGGCCCATGTCCACCGATGCCCAGGCCGCCCCCCGAGCCTCACCCGGTTGGTACTCCACGCTCCGCATCCCGGCCAGGGTCGACACGGTGAACGACGGGGGCTTGACCAGACCGGCTTCCACCGCGGCCTGGGCCAGACAGCGCATCCCGTTCCCGCTCATCTCGGCCACGCTGCCGTCGGCGTTGCGCAACTCCATGGACAGGTCCGAACCCGTCCACGCCGTCGGAGACCCGGATCACCCCATCGGCACCCAGACCGGTCCGGCGGTGGCAGAGGGCCCGCACCAGATCCGGTTGGAGGGGCTCGGCATCGCCCATGTCCACCACGACCAGAAAGTCGTTGCCGGCCCCGTGGTGCTTGGTCAGGTGCAGGGGTCGGCTGTCGGGCAGGGCTCGGGTCATGGCGTCGGCTATCAGTCTCCCACCCCGGCGCCACCGCCAGGGTCGTGGTTGAACAACTCCACGATGGAAGCTACCGGGTCGCCTTCGGAATCCAGCCATGCGATCCGGGGATCACGCCGGAACCAGGCCATCTGCCGGCGGGCGAAGGCCCGCGTACGCCGGATGGCCTCGTCGACGGCATCGGCCAGCGGAACCCCCGATTCCAGGTGGGCCAGGAGCTCCCGGTAGCCGAGGGCCTGGCGGGCCGTCCGGGACAGGCCACCGGGTCGGGAGGACAGGGAACGCACCTCCTCCAGCAGACCCCGGGCCATCAGACGTTCGAACCGTTCGGCGATACGCCGGTCGGTGGCGGCCGGGTCGGGGGCCAGCCCCACCAGCACCACCGCGGTCGGCGGGTAGCGGTCCAGGCCGGGCCCGGACGACGAGAACGGTCGGCCCGACCCCTCGGTCACCTCCAGGGCCCGTACCAGGCGGCGACGGTTGGAAGGCTCGATGCGACTGGCCGCCACCGGGTCGAGCCGGGCCAGCCGCTGGTGGAGGGCCGTGAGCGCCCGGCCCTGGGCCTCACTGCCATCGGGGCCGGCGGCGTCGAGGGAGTACTCGAGGGATGCGGCCACGTGGTGGTAGCGCCCCGGAAAGACCAGCCCGTCGACCAGGGACCGGAGGTGGAGGCCGGTCCCGCCCACCAGGAGAGCACCGTGACCGCGGTCGGCGATACCGGCCAAGGCCCGCTGCCCCGCCGCCTGGAACTGCTGGACGGTGAACTCCTCGGACGCCTCGACCAGGTCCAAGAGGTGGTAGTCGATGCCGTCCCGCTCCTCGGGCGTGGGCTTGGCCGTCCCGATGTCCATGCCCCGGTACACGGCCATGGAGTCGACCGAGACCAGCTCGACCGGGCCCAGGAGCCCCGGCGACAGGGCCACCTCCCGGCGCCAGTCGGGACTTCCCCGATGCGGTCGGGCCGACCAGGGCCACCACCGGTGTCCGGGGCCGGGCCCCGGATCCGGCGCCGTAGGCGCGCTCCACGACGGCCTCAGCCGGAGGAGACCGGGATCAGCACCCGGTGCGACGGGCGCGCCGGTCACCGCCAACAGTTCACCGGTCAGATGGTGGCGGCCGGCGCCGGTCACCCTGACGTCGGCGTAGGAGCCGGTGGCCGGGGGGCGCCCGGCGATCGGGATCGAAGTGAACCAGCTTGTTCTGGCTGGTCCGCCCGGTGATCAGCGAGGGGTCCCGCTCGGGACGGCCCTTCCACCACCACCTCCTCGATCCGCCCGATCCGCTCACGGTGCCGGGCCAGGGCCGAGCGCTCGACCACCAGCCCGGAGGCGCTCGAACCGGTCGGCCACCACCTCGGCCGGGACGAACTGGTCGGTCATGGCCGCGGCCCTGGTCCCCGGTCGGGGCGAGAAGATGAAGGTGTAGGTGCTGTCGTAGGACGCCTCGGCCACCACCTCCAGGGTCCGTTCGAAGTCGTCGTCGGTCTCCCCGGGGAACCCTACGATCAGGTCGGTGGTGACGGCCAGGTCGTCGATGGCGGCCCGGGCTTCGGCCAGGCGGGCCAGGTACCGCTCGGCGCGTGTAGCCCCGCCGCATGGCCGCCAGCACGGCATCCGAGCCCGACTGCAGCGGGAGGTGGAGGTGGTTGCAGACCTCCTCGGTCTCGGCCATGGCCGAGATGGTCTCGGGTCGCAGGTCCTTCGGGTGGGGGCTGGTGAACCGGACCCGCCGGATGCCCTCGACCGCCGCCCACCCGCCGGAGGAGATCGGCGAAGAGAGGGCCGCGCCGGGTCAGGTCCCGTCCGTAGGAGTTGACGTTCTGACCCAGCAGGGTGACCTCGGTCACCCCCCGGGCGGCCAGGGCCTGCAACTTCGGCCACCAGGTCGTCGACCGGCCCCGGGAGACCTCGGCGCCCCGGACCGAGGGGACGATGCAGAAGGCACAGGAGTTGTCACAGCCGGTCTGGATGGTCACCCAGGCCGCGTAGGGCAGGTCCCGCACCGCGGCCAGGGCTGCCACCTGCTGGTCGGCGGCCGAGTGGATCGTCGACCGGCTGCGGCTCGTCGAGGATCTCCACCACCGGGCCCGACGCCGGCGGCCTGGCGCAGCAGAGCCGGGGCCCGGCCGAGGTTGTGGGTCCCGAACACCACGTCCACGTGCGAGGCCCGCTGGCGGATGCGGTCCCGGTCCATCTGGGCCAGGCACCCACCCACGGCGATCTGCATGTCCGGACGGCTCTCCCGCAGGGTCTTGAGGTTGCCCAGGTGGCCGTAGAACTTGTTGTCGGCGTTCTCCCGGATGCAGCAGGTGTTGAACACCACCACGTCGGCGGACTCGAGATCCGGCGGTCGGCACCAGGCCGTCGGCCACCAGCGCGCCGGCCAGCCGCTCCGAGTCGTGATCGTTCATCTGGCACCCGAAGGTCCGGATGTGGAACGTCCGCGGCCGGACCGTCGGCCGTCGGATCGGAGGCGGCATCAGTGGTCGGGGTGGCCGCAGTCATGGCCCCAGGATACGACCCCTCCGCCCCCCGCCCCCCGCTTAGGGGTGCGACGCCTCCACCACGGTGTGGATCCCACCCCGGACCAGCCAGTCCGTGGTCACGGTCATCCGGCGTGGCGCCACCGCCTCCACCAGGTCGTCGAGGATGCGGTTGGTCACGTCCTCGTGGAAGCCGCCCTCGTTTCGGTAGCTCCACAGGTACAGCTTGAGCGACTTGAGCTCCACCAGGGCCGGGCGGGCACGTAGGAGATGGTCACGGTGGCGAAGTCGGGCTGTCCGGTCAGCGGGCACAGGCAGGTGAACTCGGGGCTCTCGCACCGGACCTCGTACTCCCGGTCCGGATGGCTGTTGGCCACGGTGGCCAATTCCTTGGTCGGTTCGGATGGGCATGGACGAGAACTCAGCTCCGGCCGATCAGGCGTCGTTGAAGTCGTAGACGGGCGCCGAGCCGTCGCCGTCGACGATCAGGCCGTGCATATCGGGATGGAGGATGAGGACCTCCCCGGGGAGGTGGCGTCTCGGCCAGAGCGGCCTCGGCCGCCGACCTGCACCGGCGTTGGCCTCGGTCCCCTGGCAGATCCCGAGCAGCGAGGGCCCGGCCCCCGACCAGCAGACGGCCAGCGCCCCGCCGTCGGCCATGCGGGCCAGCAACTTGGGGGCGGCCGGGAACATCGGGCTCCGGTAGTCCTGATGGAGCCGGTCCTCGGTGGCCTCGCTGATGAGGACCCGGCTGTCGGCCAGGCCGGCGATGAGCAGGGCCATCCGCGACAGGTTGAAGGCCGCGCTCTCCCGGGTGACCTCGGTGGGGCAGCGCCTGGCGGGCCCGGGAGGTGGACAGGGTCAGATCGGGCACGATGACCACGAAGGCCAGGCTCACGTCGAGGGGCAGGCGCACCGCCTGGACCCCTCCTTTGACCCGGGCCGCGGCCACCAGGCCACCGACCATCGAGGCCGCGGCGTTGTCGGGATGACCGTCCATGCTGGGCGGCCACCCCCAGCGGATCGCTCGGCCCCGGCCGCGGCGGCGGCGGCCACCGCCAGCGCCGCCGATGAGCCGAGCCCCCGGGCCATGGGGATCTGGGAGCGGACGGTGATGGACAGCCGGTCGGTGCCGGCCACGTCGATGGCCACCCGGGCGGCCAGGTGCGACGGGTCGTCGGACAGGCCGGCTCCCTCCCCCTCCGACCGGACGATGAGGCGGACGGCCGGCTCCACCTCGACCTCGACGTAGCGGTCGAGGGCTATGGCCAGGGTGTCGAATCCGGGGCCGAGGTTGGCCGCCGACGCTGGGGCTCGTGCGCGCACACCGACACGGTACTCGGCAGGACCGACGGCGCGGGCGATGCCGGGCCTCGACCCGACCGGCCACGCCACCGGAGCCGGCCGGCGGACCCGGAGGTCAGCCGTGGAGCAGGCGCCACCGCCAGGTCGGCTCGGGCACGGTGGCGGTCGTCCGGAGGGGCACCACGGCGATCTGGTGGCCCAGCGCGAACAGGGCGTCGCCGGCCCGGCTGCCGGCCCTGGCCCCGGGAGCCACTGCTCGAGCTTGACCGCCGCGGCGACCTTCTGGCCCGGCCAGGCCGCCAGCCACGCACCCCGGGTGGCTACCGCTCCGACCGGCGTGGACGGTGCCCCCCAGTGACCGAGGCCGATCCCAACGCCTGGCCCGGTCGGGCCACGGTCACCGAGATCACCGAGGCCTCGGAGGTGTCGAGCAGTTTCTCCACCAGCGGGCCGGCGTAGCGGAGCGGGTACTCGAGCTCCATGCCGAGTTGGGCCTCGGAGATACCGGCGGTGCGGCGACGCCGGATGGCCGGGCTTGGTCTTGGCCGGAGCCGGTACGTGGCTGACCGAGGGCCAGCGCCAACACCAGGACCGACCGTCCGCCGATGGTCCGGTAGCCGGCCAGCACCATGCACGCTCCGGCCTGGGAGGTGTACCCGGACTTGATGCCCACCACCCCGTTGGACCCGATCTGGGTCACGATGTTGTTGACCGTACCGACCAGGGGCAGGGTCACCGTGGCCTTGTCCACCACCTTGGCGAACGTCGGTATGGCCATCCCGGCGGCCGCCATGCGCAGGACATCCGAGCGCCGTCGACACCGACCGGGGTCGTAGCCGCTGGCGTCGACGTAGTGGGTCTGCCGTGGCGCCGAGCGAGACGGCCAGGGCGTTCATCTTGGCCACGAAGGCCGGCAGGCTGCCGGCGTCCCAGACGGCCAGGCTCCAGGCCACGTCGTTGGCCGACTGGTTCATCATGCGCCTCGAGCATCTGATACTCGGTCAGGTGCTCACCGGCTTGGAGGGGGATGTTCGACTCGTCGTTGTCGAGGTCCACGTCGAACTGCGCGGCCATCGCCGGGGTGATGGTGATGGTGGGCCCGCTGGAGCCGAGGGGCAACGGATGGTCCCGGAGGATGACCACCGCGGTGGTCATCTTGGTCAGCGAGGCGATGGGCACCGGCGACTCCGGCCCCGACTGGTCGGCGTAACCGATCGAAGGCACCGAGATGGCTCCCTGCCCGACCACCGGCCACGGCAGCACCGGACGGGGGCCGGGGACCGACAAGGTGGGGGCCATCGAGGAGATCAGCACCGGCCGGGCCATCGGTTGGTTGATGCGCGCCGCTCCGACGAGAGCCCCCACCAGCAACACGATGGCCACCACGGCGACCGTCCAGCGCCACGGGTGGTGTTTGGAGTGGCGCTTGTGCCGGTGCGATGTGGCCGCCCCCGGAGACGCCGTCGGCGCAGGCTCGCCATCCGCTCCCGTAGCCGCTCCCGGGGCAGATCCGGCACCGGCGGTCGTTCCCTTGGCCGTGGCCATGACCTCGGCCGCCTGGGCCGCCACCACGGCTGCGGTGAGGCCGGGGCCTACCAGGTCAGCCGCCGGAGGGGCGGCGGCCCTCTCTCCAGCCCCATCCGCCGGTGTGCTGCTGTCGGCGGGAGGGTCGGCGGGGCGGTCGGCGGGAGGGTTGATCCCGTCTCCAGGCGGCTCCGTGGGCACGGCGGCCACCACGGACGACGACCACTCCGTCGACCCCACGTCAGCCCAGTCGGAGGAACCCCCGCTCAGCGTGCGTCCAGTTCCTCGGGGGTCATGAGCACCGCACGCGACCTTGGACCCCTCGGACGGGCCGACCACGCCGCGTCGCTCCATCAGGTCCATCAACCGACCGGCCCGGGCGAACCCGACCCGCAGCTTGCGCTGGAGCATGGAGGTCGAACCCAACTGGGACCGGACCACCAGTTCCATGGCCTGCTCCAAGAGGTCGTCATCCCCGTCCTCGCCGCCGGATCTCAGCTGGTCCGTTCCGACCACTTCCTCGATGCCGGCCACGACCTCCATCGGTCGCTGCCGCTTCCAGTGGGCCGCCACGGCCCGGACCTCTTCCTCGCTCACCCACGGTCCCTGCAACCGCTGCGGATTGGATGACGAGGCCGACAGCAGCAGCATGTCGCCCTTGCCGATCAGACGCTCCGCACCGCCCTGGTCCAGGATGACCCGGCTGTCGGCCTGAGTCGAGACCGAGAACGCCATCCGTGACGGGATGTTGGCCTTGATGACCCCGGTGATGACGTCCACCGACGGCCTCTGGGTGGCCAGTACCAGGTGGATACCCACGGCCCGGGCCATCTGGGCGATCCGGCAGACCGACTCCTCGACGTCGCGGGCCGCCACCATCATCAGGTCGTTCAGCTCGTCCACCACGATCAGGATGAAGGGCAGGCGCTGATAGTGGGGCTCGACCTCGCCGTCCCCGTCAGCGTCGTCATCGGCGTCGGTGCCCCGCATCCGGAGCCGGTAGGCCTCCTCGTACTCGGCCAGGTCCCCGGCGTCGAACCCGGCGTTGTAGCCGGTGATGTCGCGCATCCCCACCTCGGCCAGGAGGTCGTAGCGGCGCTCCATCTCGGTGACCGCCCAGCTGAGGGCGTTGGCGGCCTTCTTGGGGTCCACCACCACCTGGGTCAAGCAGGTGGGGAAGGTCGTTGTACTGGCCCAACTCCACCCGCTTCGGGTCGACCAGGATCAACCGGACCTGGTCGGGAGTGGCCCGGGTCAGGATGGAGGTCAGCACGGAGTTGATGCACGAGGACTTGCCGGAGCCGGTGGCCCCGGACACCAGCACGTGGGGCATCTCGGCCAGGTTGACCATGACGGCCCGACCGGCGATGTCGCGCCCCAGCGCCACCTCCAGCGGGTGATCGGCCTTGGCCGCCTCCGGCGACGAGAGGATGTCGCCCAGAGCCACCAGCTCCCGGCGCCGGTTGGGCACCTCCACCCCGATGGCCGACTTGCCGGGTATCGGAGCCAGAATCCGGACGTCGGGCGAGGCCATGGCGTAGGCGATGTCCTTGGACAGCGAGGTCACCCGGGCCACCTTGACCCCGGCGCCGAGCTCGAGCTCGTAGCGGGTCACGGTGGGGCCCACCGTCCGGCCCACCAGGCGGGTTTCGACCCCGTGGGCGGTCAACGCCGCCACCAGCGCCACACCCCCGGCATCCACCTCCCGTTCGTCCACCGTGTGAGGCTTGGCGTGCTTGAGGAGGTTGGCCGGAGGGAGGCGCCAGTCACCCACGGTCGGCCCCAACTTCATCTCCAGCTGCGATCCCTTGCCCGGCTTGGTGGCGGCCTCGGGGAGCAGGGCCGCCTCGGGGGGCTCGGGGTCGGCGATGATGGGATCGACCTCGGCCACCTCGGCCACCTCGGCGGTAGCCACCGCCGCGGTGACGTCCTTCGGTTCCGTGGGGGCGGGAGGGACGCTCCGGCCGAACGGGTCGGTGGGCGGATCGTCGTGGACCGGGACCACCGTCTCGGGCCGGGTGCCGCCCTGGGCCGCCGAGGCACCCCAGCGGGCGGCACGCCCCACGGCCCCGGCCGCGGTGCGGACGGAGACGCCGGTCAACACCACCATGGCCACCACCAACGCGGCGATGAGGACGGTGACGGCACCGAACCCCCCGAGTCCGGCCCGGAGCGGATTGCCGATGACCGCCCCCACCCAACCGCCGGCCGCCGAGAGGTGCCCCGTCGAGTCCTTGAGGGCCGGGGAACCGCCGGCCAGCGAGGCCAGCCCGGCCGTGGCCAACAGCATCAGGGTGGCCCCGATCACCGCTCGGGCCGGCTCCGGGGCGGTCCGGTCGCCGTCCTCATCCCGTCGCCCGATGACCAGGGACAAGCCGACGGCGATGGCCACCGGCGGGACCAGAAAGCGGCCCCAGCCGAGGAGGTCGCCGAAGCCCAGCCGGGCGTAGTGCCCGGCCGGGCCCAGGGAGTCGGCGTAGAAGGCCAGGGCCGCCAGCACGCCCAGGGTGACCAGCACCACGCCCCACAGGTCGGCGGCGTGGGCCGCGATCACCGCCCCCATCGAGGCCATCAGACCGGCTGCGCCGCTCGGCGCCACCCCGGCGGGAGCCTGCCGCACCCCGGCCCCGGTGGGCCGCCCCTCGCTTGGTGGCGGTCGAGGTTCGGGGGCGCGACCGGGCCGAAGAAGAGGGCCGGCCCTTCGGGCGCGAGCCGGCCCGGCCCGCCGGTCGCTTGGTGGCGGTCGTCACAGTGGGTAACAGGGTAGTCCCGCACCGTCGTGACCACGGGGACGCCCGGGCCAGCCTCGGCCGGGCCCGGCGGGCGGGCCATCAGGGCCCAGGACCAGGACTTTTAGACGGTGACGATGACCGGAACGATCATCGGGCGCTGGCGGGTCCGGTCCCCGACCAGCTTGCCGAGGGCCTTGCGGGCCACCCGGTTGAGGTTCTCGTGGTCGTTGCTCCCGGCCGCCAGGGCCTGCTCGAGGGCCCTGGTCACCTGCTCCCGGGCTTCGTCCAGCAGGGCTTCGGTGTCCCGGTCGTAGGCCCAGCCCCGGGTCACGATCTGGGGCGTGCCCACCACTTCGGCCCGCTTGAGGTCGACCGTGGCCACGGCCATGACCACGCCCTCCTCGGCCAGGACCATCCGGTCCCGGAGGACGCCGTGGCCGATGTCACCGACCGAGCTGCCGTCGACGAAGAGGTAGCCGCCGGGGACGGTCCCGTCCCGCTTCAGCCCGGCACCGTCCAACTTCACGGCGTCGCCGTCCTCGCACAGGATCACCCGACCCTTGTCGATGCCCATGGAGGCGGCCAGCCGGACGTGGTTGGCCATGTGGCGGTACTCCCCGTGCACCGGGATGAAGAACTCCGGCCTGGTCACCGACATCAGCGTGGCCAGCTCGCCCTGGCGGGCGTGGCCGCTCACGTGCACCCGGTCCACCCCGGAGTGGATGACCTCCACGCCCAGCTTGTACAGGCTGTCGATGACCCGCCCCACCGACCATTCGTTGCCGGGGATGGGATGGGCGCTGATCACCACCACGTCGTCGGGCCGCAGGGAGAAGAAGCGGTTCTCGCCGATGGCCAGACGGGACAGCGCCGACATGGGCTCCCCCTGCGATCCGGTGGAGATCACGCACACCTGGCCGTCCTCGAGATTGTCGATGTCCTCGACGTCGATCAACGCGCTGTCCGGGATGTCGAGCAGGCCCAGGCGACGGGCCAGGGCCACGTTCTTCTGCATGGAGCGTCCGAGGGTGGCCACCGACCGTCCCCCGGCGATGGCGGCATCGGCCACCTGCTGGACCCGGTGGATATGACTGGCGAAGCAGGTCACCACGAACCGCCGGTCCGGCCGCTCCAGAAACACCTTGCGCAGGGTCTCTCCCACCGTGGACTCCGACGGGGTGAAGCCGGGCTCCTCGGCGTTGGTGGAGTCGGACAGCAGGAGCCGGATACCCGGGTCGGTGGCCAGCGCCCCCATCCGGGCCAGGTCGGTGCGCCGGCCGTCCACCGGGTGGAGGTCGAGCTTGAAGTCCCCCGAGTGGAGGATGATCCCCTGGGGGGTGTGGAACGCCGTGGCGAAGGCGTGGGGCACCGAGTGGGTCACCGGGATGAACTCCACATCGCAGGGGCCGATCCTCCGCCGCTCCCCGTCCCGCACCGGGATGAACTTGGCCCGATCGGCCATGCCGGCCTCGTCGACCCGGTTGCGGGCCAGGGCCAGGGTGAGCTCGGACCCGTAGACCGCCACCGGGAAGTCACGGAGCAGGTAGGCCAGGCCCCCGGTGTGGTCCTCGTGGCCGTGGGTCAGGATGACTCCGTCGACCCGGTCGGCGTTCTCCCGCAGGTAGGTGAAGTCGGGCAGGACCAGATCGACGCCGGGCATGTCCGGGTCGGGGAACATGATCCCCACGTCGAGCACGAGGATCCGCCCGTCGACCTCGATGCAGGCGCAGTTCCGGCCGATCTCCCCCAGGCCACCCAGGAACACCACCCGCACCGCCGAGCCCCCGGGGCCCGACGCTCCCTTGGCCGGGCGTGCCGAGGGCACGTTCGTCTCGGCCTGGCCTTTGGCCCGGGCCTGACCCTTGCCGCCGACCGGGCTCTTGCCCCCTGGCGCCGCACCACCTTTGGCTTTGGCCGGGGTGCCCTTCGACGCCCCCTTGGCCGTCCCCGGAGGGTTGCCTCCCCCGGTGTTCCCTTTGTTCCCCGATCCGCCGGAACGGCGTCGGGATCGCTCCGAATCAGGCAACCGACTGGGGAGCCGGATCGAACCGGCCCAACCTCGAGATGACCGACCGGGCCTGGTCATCGAGGGCGTCAGACGCCGCAGCGTGGGGGAGGCGGCACTGGCCGACCGGAAGCCCGAGCACCCGGCAGGCGGCCTTGGCCGGCACCGGATTGGGGAAGTCGTCCGACGACTCGAAGCGGTACGACTCGTCGAGGTGTTGGTTGACCCTGGTGGCCTGCTCCACCTGTCCACTGCCGGTAGGCACGGATCATCTCGCCGAACAGGGGGCCGGCCCAGTGGGCGGCCACACTGACGATGCCGGCCCCGCCTATGGACAGGAAGGGCAGGGTCAGTGAGTCGTCGCCGCAGTAGACATCGAACTCCGCAGGAGCTTCGGCCACCACCCGGGCCGCTCCGACCACGTCACCGGTGGCGTCCTTGGTGGCCACGATGTTGCGGACCTCACGGGCCAGTTCGATGGTCAGTTCGGGACCGATCCGGCGACCCGATCGGACCGGAATGTCGTAGAGGACCACCGGTAGCGAGGTGGCGTCGGCGATGGCCCGGAAGTGAGCCGACAGGCCGGCCGCGGAGGGTCGGTTGTAGTACGGCGTCACCACCAGCACACCGTGGACCCCGACCGCTTCGGCCAACTCGGTGAGCATGACCGAGTGGGCGGTGTCGTTGGTACCGGTCGAGGCGATCACCGGGACGTCCACGGCACCGACCACCGCCCGGAACAGGTCGATGCGCTCGACGTCGGTCAGCACCGGCCCTTCGCCGGTGGTACCGGCCACCACCAGGGCCTCACTGCCGTTGGCCACCAGGTGGCGGGCCACCTCGCCGGCGCCGTCCAGATCGATGGCACCCGAAGTGTCGAACGGCGTCACCATGGCGGTGATCACCGAACCGAAGAGCGGCATCTCGTCAGCCCCTCGACCGAGACATGGAATTCAGGAAGGGCCTCACCACGCAGCAGGTTACCAGCAGGAACCCGGCCCGCTGGCCCGCTGGCACCGGCGGCCCCGCCGGGTGGCCCTCAGGAGGCGATCCGGTTCTGCGGCGGTACCGAGGCCAGAGCGTCGACCTCTTCGGTGGTGTCGACCCACGACTCGAACTCGATGACGCCGAGCTCGGTGAACTTGGTCCGGAGCCAGCCGTCGGCGGCGTCCAGGAGGCCGAGCTTCTTGCAGTTGGGGACGATCTTGGAGAACAGCAGGGCCTGGAACTCGCCCCGCTCCGGGGCCTGCTGGACCACGGGGACGATGGCCTTGGGGTCGATGCCCATCCGGTCCCACACTTCCTGCTGCAAGAAGCGGTCCCGCATGCGGACGGCTGCTTCGAAGGCGAACTCCTGGCGCTCACGCAACTCGGAGGCGTTCAGCCCCTCGTAGTACTCCTGCAGGCTCAGCACCCCGAAGGCCACATGGCGGGCCTCGTCGGCCATCACGTACCGCAGCAGCTTCTTGAGGAGCGGGTCGCCGGTCATCTGGTGCATGAAGCCGAACGCCGCCAGGGCCAGGCCCTCCACCATGATCTGCATGCCCAGGTAGGTCAGGTCCCAGCGCGAGTCGGCGATGATGTCGTCGAGCAGCATCCGCAGGTGGGCGTTGACCGGGTAGTGGCCGGAGAGCTTCTCGTCCAGGTACTTGCCGAACACCTCGACGTGCCGGGCTTCATCCATCACCTGGGTGGCGGCGTAGTACTTGGCGTCGATCCACGGCACCGACTCCACGATCTTGGCCGTGCAGATGAGCGCACCCTGTTCGCCGTGTAGGAACTGGGAGAGGGTCCAGTTCTGACTCTCCACGCCGAACTGCACCCACTCTTTGTCCCCCCACTTCTCCACCGGGGTGCCGGTGAGGTCGAAGCCGGCACCGAACCCGCCGGTGGCCTCGGCCTGGTCCCGTACCAGCTTCTCCTGGTCCACGTCGATCTCCCACGGAAGGTCGGTCTCCCCATTCCACTGGGCCCCCTTGGCCTTCTCGTAGAGCTTGTTGAGCTTGGGACGGGCGCCCTTCTCGTAATCCCAGGTGAAGATGGAGTCGTACTCCGAGTGGACCACGTGGCGGCCGTTGGCCTCCTCGGTGCCCACCACCGAGAGGATGGCCTCGAAGTCGTCGATCTCGGCGCGGCCGATGATCTCCTCGGTGCTGCTCATTTCCGTGGTCATGACGTGGCTCCTTGATCTGCGTGATCGGTGTGATCGGCTGTGATGGGTTGGATCGGCTGATGCGAACGGGGTGATGTCGATGGTGGCGGTGCACTCGGAGGCGTGGAGGGCGTCGATGCCCGGCAGGACGAACGTCTCCACCAGGTGGGTGGCCCGGGCCGGATCGGTCAGGTCCATGTGGGCCGAGGGGGCGATGGCGTAGGACAGGACGATCCGGGTGGCCCACTCGGCCACCCGACCGGCCTCCATCGGGCTCATCCACCGGGCCAGGAACGGTGCGGCAAAGAGCGACGCCGTGGTCAGCAGGCGGTCCGACTCGTCGAAGGCCAGGTGCCCCAGCACCACCTCGGGCTCGTGCTCCACCAGGTAGGCCAGGGCCTGATGGCCCCGGATGCGGGTGGAGGCCTCGACGATGCCGCCGACCAACGCCTCGGTGAGGTCGACGGCCTCGCCCAGGCGGACCCCGAGGGCGGAGAACAGCCGGGCCATCTCGGTGTCGACCACCGCCGCCAACATCTCGTCCCGACCGCCGGGGAACACCCGGTACACGGTGGCCCGGGACACCCCGGCCTGGCGGGCGATGTCCTCCACCGTGGTCTTTACCGTTCCATGCCGGGCCAGGCAGGCCAGAGTGGCGTCGATGATCCCGACCCGGTGCCGTGCGGTCTGGTCCGGCCGACCCGACCCTGCCTCGGCCCCGGTGACCTGGTCGCCGAGGAGGCGGTCGGCGGACGTACTGTCAGGGTCCGCGCCGGTTTCCCCTCCGGCACCACTCGAAGCGCACTCCCCCTGGATGGCACAGTGGAACGTTAGATCGGTCTTTGTCTCATTGTCAACGAACCGATCCCCGGACCCCGGGGCCCCCCGGCCCATCCGGACCGGCTCCGGACACCACCCCGGCCAGCAGCTCCGATCGGACCAGCTGGGCCACCTGGACCGGGTCGTCGAGATCCCACCGACCGGGGGCGGACATGTACGACAGCACCATCCGGGCCAGGAAGTCGGCCGCCTCCTTGAGATCGACCCCGGCCGCCACTCCGCGCTGCTCCAGAAACGGCACCAGGAACTCGGCGATCCCCCGTCGGACCCGATTGCTCTCCACGGTGAGGGCCGGCAGGAGCTTCTCCGGCTCGGTCTGCATGACCCGCTGCAGCACCTCGTGCTCCACGATGGAACGGTGGGCGAACATGATCCCGCGCTCCATCACCTCTTCGAGGCTCTCGGCCCCCTGCACCCGTTCGTACAGGCGGGCGAAGAACTCGAGGGTGGCCCAGGCCACCACGGCTTCGAGCAGCTCGTCCCGGCCCCCCGGGAAGGTTCGGTAGACCGTGGCCCGGGACACGTTGGCCTCCCGGGCCGCATCCTCCACCGTGGTCTTGGCCAGGCCCCATCGGGCCACACAGGCGTAGGTGGCTTCGAGGATGCGCTGGCGGGTGTCGTCCATGGCGCTGGTCCCCGGCTGCTACAGCCCGAGCAGGGTGTCGATTCCGAGGGTCACGCCGGGAAGGCCGGCCACCGAGCGCACGGCCAGGACCACGCCGTCCATGAACGAGGTCCGGTCATAGGAGTCGTGGCGGATGGTCAGGCTCTGTCCCACGGCCCCGAAGATCACCTCCTGGTGGGCCACCAGGCCCGGGAGGCGGACCGAGTGGATGCGCACCCCTCCCGGCCCGGCCCCGCCCCGGGCCCCGTCCACTACGGAGGTGGCCGTCTGATCGGGCGGGAACGCCCCCGACCCGGACGCCGAGCGCGGCTGCGGTCATCCGCTCGGCGGTGTGCATGGCTGTGCCCGAGGGAGCATCCAACTTCCGCTGGTGATGGAGCTCGACGATCTCCGCCCCGTCGAACCACGGGGCGGCCAGTTCGGCGAACCGTTCCATCAGCACCGCGCCGATGGCGAAGTTGGAGGCCAGAAGGCAGTTGGACGACCCCTCTCCGGATCCACCGAACCGGCGACGGAGCTCGATCAGGTCGTCCTCGGTGAACCCGGTGGTCCCGACCACGGCATGCATGCCCTCGGCCGCGCAGTAGGCCAGCGTGGCCCGGGCCACGTCGATCCGGGTGAAGTCCACCACCACCTGGGCTCCGGCCGCCTTCAGCTCACTGAGTTCGCCGGCCACCACCAGCGCCCCCACGTCCTGGCCCAGGAGACCGGCCAGTTCGGTGCCGGCGTGCAAGGTGTCGACCGCGGCCACCAGCTCGAGGTCGGACTGGGCGGCCACCGATCGGCATACCTCCCGGCCCATCTTGCCGCCTGCGCCGACCACACCCACTCGCATGGGCGTCACCCTACCGTCGACCCAACCGGGCCCCGGGTACCGGGCAGGTGACGGACCGGGCCGGGTCAACCCCAGTCCGCCGGTCTCAGCCCAGCTGCAGCGAGGTGCCGTCGAAGTCGGACTCTCCGAACGGACCGACCACCGAGAGCGTCCTGGGTGCAGTGACCAGTCCTTCGGCCGCAACGTGGATCTCCTCGAGGGTCAGGGCCTCCACCCGGGCCAGCACCTCGTCCACGGTGAGGATCTCCCCGTGGAGCAGGAGGCCGGCACCGATGCGGCTCATCCGGGCCCCCGAGTCCTCACAGGCCAGCAAGGTCTCGGCCCGCAGGTTCCCCTTGGCGATCTTGAGCTCCCGCTCGGTGATGCCCTCGGCGCCCAACAGGGCCAGCTCGGCCGAGACGATCTCCAATACCTCGGGCACGTGCTCGGGCGCCGTGCCCATCCCCACACTGACCGTCCCGGCATCGTGGTACGCCACCCGCTCCGACCACACCGAGTAGGCCAGGCCCCGCCGCTCCCGGATCTCTTGGAACAGACGGCTGGAGAGACCGCCGCCCAGCACGTGGTTGAGGACGGCCAGGGCGTAGCGGCGAGGGTCGGACCGGTTGACCGACCGGCAGGCCAGAACCAGGTGGGCCTGCTCGGTGGACCGGCGGACCACCCGGAGCGGCTCGACCTTGTCGCCGGGCGGCAGGCGGACCGGGGTCCGGCCTCCGGGCTGACCGGCGAACCGGGACTCCAGCCCCTCGGCCACCGCCGCGTGGTCCAGGTCACCGGCCACCGCCACCACCATGTTCCCCGGCCGGTAGTGCAGGCTGAAGAACTCCCGGATCCGATCGGCGGTCATGGCCGACACCGACTCCTGGCTGCCCAGCACCTCGCGGCCCAAGGGGTGATCGGGGAAGAGCGCGGCCGAACTCTGCTCGGACGCCTCGTCGGACGGCTCATCGGCATGCATCAGGATCTCGTCCAGGATGACCTGGCGCTCCGCATCGAGGTCGTCGGGGCGGAGGGCCGGACGCCACATGATGTCCGAGAGGATGTCGAGGCCCAGGGACAGGTGCTCGGCCAGCAGCCGGATGTAGAACGAGGTGTACTCCTTGGTGGTGAAGGCGTTGAAGTCCCCGCCCACCTCGTCCACGGCCTCGGCGATGGCCGAAGACGACCGCTCGTCGGTGCCCTTGAACAACAGGTGCTCGAGGAAGTGGGAGGCACCGGCCTCGCCGGGGTCCTCGTCACGCGATCCGGTGCCCACCCAAAAGCCGATGCACACCGAGCGGGCCTCCTCCATCCGCTCGGTGGCCAACGACAGCCCCGAAGGCAACATCTCGGTGCGGATCATCGAGCCACGGCACCCGCGTCGGAACCACGATGGCCCGACTGGCGAGGCCGATCACCCGGAGCGGTGGGGAGCGATGCGCACCCCACCGCCGGGACGATCCTGTTCAACGCCGGCGGCGACCACCCCGGCCGCCTCCGCCACCCCCGCCGGGGCGCTCGGTCGGCTCGGCCACCGCTGGTCCCAGATTTCCGAACTCCTGGACCAGCTCGACCTCGAACGCATCCTCGAAGGAGGCGGTATTGGCCGGGGCCGGGCGGGACTCGGCCGGACGGCGGCCACCACGGTCGGAACGGTCGCCGGGGTCGGCATGGTCGCCACGGGGGCCACGGTCGCGGTTGCGGCCTCCGCCGTCACCCCGACCTCCGCCACCGTTGCGCTCCTCGGAGCCACCCGACGCCGCCGGAGCCTCGCCGGCCAACGACAGTGACACCTTGCCCTGGGGATCGATGTCGTCGACCCGCACCTCCACCGGCTGGCCCAGCTCGAACACGTCCTCCACCCGATCGATCCGCTTGCCCTGGCCCATCTTGGAGATGTGGAGCAGGCCGTCGCGGCCGGGGAGGATGTTGACGAAGGCCCCGAACTTGGTGATGTTGACCACCTTGCCCGGATAGGTGGCGCCCACTTCGGCCAGCGGCGGGTCGAGAATGGTCTCGATGCGGCGCCGGGCCTCGGCCACCGCCGTGCCGTCCTTGGCCCCGATGGTCACGGTGCCCACCATGCCGTCGTCGTCGACGGCGATGTCGGCCCCGGTCTCCTGCTGCAGGGCGTTGATGACCTTGCCCTTGGGCCCGATGACCTCACCGATCTTGTCCATGGGGATCTCGAAGGACACGATCTTCGGAGCGGACTCGGCCACCTCGTCACGGGGCTCGGCGATGGCGCCGGCCATGACCTCCAGGATGGTCAGACGGGCCTCTTTGGCCTGGAGGAGTGCCTTGGTCAACACGTCGAGCGGCAAGCCGTCGATCTTGGTGTCGAGCTGGAGGGCGGTGACCACGTCCTTGGTCCCGGCCACCTTGAAGTCCATGTCACCGAAGGCGTCCTCGGCCCCCAGGATGTCGGTCAGGGTGACGTAGGTCCCGCCGTCGTAGACCAGTCCCATGGCGATCCCGGCCACCGGGGCCTTGAGGGGAACGCCGGCGGCCATCATCGACAGGGTCGATCCGCACACCGAGGCCATGGAGGTGGAGCCGTTGGAGGCCAGCACGTCGGAGACCAGGCGGAGGGTGTAGGGGAAGTCCTCCTCGTAGGGGACCACCGGCAGCAGGGCCCGCTCGGCCAGCAGGCCGTGGCCGATCTCCCGGCGCTTGGGTCCACGCATGAACCCGGTCTCCCCGGTCGAGAAGGGCGGGAAGTTGTAGTGGTGCATGTACCGCTTGTGTTCGTCGGGGGTGATGGTGTCGAGCAGCTGGTTCATCCGGGGCATGCCCAGGGTGGTCACGTTGAGCACCTGGGTCTCGCCCCGCTGGAACAGAGCCGATCCGTGGGCCGTCGGGAACAGGTCGACCTCAGCAGAGAGCGGCCGGATCTCCGAGGTGGACCGTCCGTCGATCCGGAGGCCCTCTTCGACGATGCGCCGGCGGACCAACTTTTTGGTCAGGCCCCGCACGGCGGCCTTGAGCTCGCCGCCCCGCTCGGGGAACTCGGCGGTGAGCGCCTCGATGATGAAGGTGGTAGCGGCGTCCAGGGCGGCGTTGCGCTCGGCCTTGGCCACGATCTTGTTGGCCTCGGTGATGGCCTCGGTCCCGATGGCCTGCACCCGCTCGAACACGTCGTCCTCGTAGTCGGAGAACGTCGAGTAGGGGATGATCTCGATGGGGCCGCGGGCCACGACGTAGGCCTCCACCATCTTGCGCTGGAGCTCGATGGACTCACGGATCCAGGTCTTGGCGGCCTCCAGGCCGTCGGCCAGGACCTCTTCGGTGACCTGGGGTGCACCCTCCTCGTAGTACTGGAAGGACCGCTCCGAGCCGCCGGCCTCCACCATCATGATGGCGATTTCGGCGTTGGCGGCGTCCGACAGGGCCCGACCGGCCACCACCAGCTCGAAGGTGGACTCGTCGCCCTCTTGGAAGGTGGGGTGCGGGATCCACTGGCCGTCGGTGGAGTAGGCCACCCGGACGGCTCCGATGGGGCCGTCGAAGGGGATGCCCGAGATCATCAGCGCGGCCGAGGCGGCGTTGATGGCCAGGACGTCGTGGGGATTGACCTGGTCGGCGCCGAAGACGGTGCCCACGATGTGGACCTCGTTGCGGAAGCCCTTGGGGAAGGACGGGCGCAGGGGACGGTCGATCAACCGGTCGGTGAGGATGGCCTGGTCCGAGGACTTGCCCTCCCGGCGGAAGAAGGAGCCGGGGATCTTGCCGGCGGCGTAGGTCCGCTCCTCGATGTCGACGGTGAGGGGGAAGAAGTCGGCCCCTTCCCGCACCGACCGGGAGGCCGTGGCCGTGGCCAGCAGGACGGTGTCGCCGATGCGGGCCAGAACGGCCCCGTCGGCCAACTGGGCCAGCTTGCCCGTCTCGAATGAAAGTGTGCGGTCGGTGCCACTGATGGGCGCCGACACGGTTATGGCGTCTGACATGACGCTCCTTGGTTTGCTCGGGGACTCCACGAGCCAGTTCCCAGTTGTCGATCACCCGATCTCACGTCCGGTGATCGGCAACTGGTGACTGACCTCGCTGCGAGCCCAATCTGTTGGTTGTTTCCGGCCGCCCACCGGAGTGACCGACCGTTACTGCTGCGGACCGGCCTCTGGCCGACCCGTGCCACCGCCGACGGCATGCCGACGGAAGAATTGCGACCGCCCGGCCGAAGCCGGGCGGAGCGAAGGATGTCCGCCTAGCGGCGGAGGCCGAGGCGACCGATGATGTCCCGGTAGCGCTCGACGTCGTTGTTGCGCACGTAGTCGAGGAGCCGGCGGCGGCGGCCGATCAGCTTCAGGAGACCACGGCGGGTGTGATGATCGCCCTTGTGCACCTTGAGATGCTCGGTCAGGTGCACGATGCGCTCGCTCAAGATGGCGATCTGCACTTCGGGTGACCCGGTATCCGTCTCATGGAGACGGTATTCGGCAATGGTGGACTGCTTGTCTGGCATGCGGGGGTTCGACCTCTGCGGTGTTCGAGCTCGCGGTGTCCGAGCTGGCCGGCGGACGGAACACGACGGCGCAACCATGGTAGCAGGATCGCTGGTCGGAAGGCTGCACCTGCCGCCGGCAGGGCTGATCGGCCCGACCACCACCCGTGACATTCGCCCCGATCCGGCCCTGGGGGCCGGATCGGGGCGTGCCGTCAACGGGCCGCCCGAACGAGCAGGCCCCGGATGTCTACGGTCTGGCTTTAGCGGTTGGGCTGGGGGGTTACCCGCAGGTACGGCTTGAGAGCCTTGAACCCCTTCGGGAACCGCTCCTTGGCCTCCTCGTCGGAGACCGCCGGGACGATGATCACGTCCTCGCCTTCGGTCCAGTTGACCGGGGTGGCCACCTTGTAGTCGGCGGTCAGCTGCAGGGAGTCGAGGACCCGGAGGATCTCGCTCACGTTGCGGCCGGTCGAGGCCGGGTAGGTCAGGGTCAACTTGACCTTCTTGTCCGGGCCGATGATGAACACCGAGCGCACCGTGAGGGTGTCGTTGGCGTTGGGGTGGATCATGTCGTAGAGGTCGGCCACCTTGCGGTCCTCGTCCCCGATCAGCGGGAAGTTGAGCGCCGAGCCCTGGGTCTCCTCGATGTCCCCGGCCCACTTGCCGTGGGAGCTCACATCGTCGACGGACAGGCCGATGAGCTTGGTGTCACGCTTGTCGAACTCCGCCTTGGCCTTCGAGAAGGCGCCCAGCTCGGTGGTGCATACCGGGGTGAAGTCCTTGGGGTGGGAGAACAGGACTCCCCAGCTGTCCCCGAGATACTCGTGGAAGTTGATGGTGCCCTCGGTGGTCTCCGCAGTGAAGTCGGGGGCTGTGTCGCCCAGACGGATTGCCATGTGTCGCTCCTTTTGTGTGCTGTTGGTACATCGACTGGTGCATCGCCCAGGCGACCAGGGATCCGCGGTGACCGGGACCTTGTCGCGTGGTCAGGATAGTCGGACCAGGCACAATTGTCGACCGGGTTAGTCGAGATTTCAGCAATACCGCCAGCTGGCACCCCGGTGACGCCGGTCGGCCAGGGGTCTGGCCCCGCATCCACGATTCCACCATGCTGGGCGCATGACGTCGAGCGTGCAAGTCGTGCAAGTGCGGAATGAGGGGCCGGTCACCGTGGTCACGTTGGACCGGCCGGGCCGGCGCAACGCGGTGGACCCGGCCACGGCCGAGGGGCTCCTCGAGGCCTTCCAGCGGTTCGACGAGGACCCGTCGTCATCGGTGGCCATCCTCACCGGGGCGGGCGGGACGTTCTGTGCCGGAGCCGACCTGAAGGCCCTGTCCGAGGGGTCCCGCCACCGGGTGGCCCTCGACGGGCCCGGGCCCATGGGCCCCACCCGCCTCGAGCTCTCCAAGCCGGTCATTGCGGCCATCGAGGGATATGCCGTGGCCGGCGGCCTGGAGTTGGCCATCTGGTGCGACCTGCGGGTGGCCGCGGCCAGCGCCACTCTCGGGGTGTTCTGCCGCCGCTTCGGCGTACCACTCATCGACGGGGGGACGGTCCGGCTTCCCCGGCTGATCGGCCAGGGCCGGGCCCTCGACCTCATCCTGACCGGACGGGCGGTCGACGCCGAGGAGGCCCTGGGCATGGGTCTGGTCAACCGGGTGGTTCCCGACGGGACGTCCCTCGAGCACGCGCTGTCCTGGGCCCACGAGCTGGCCGCACTCCCCCAGGCCTGCATGCGCAACGACCGCCGGTCGGCCCTCGAGCAGTGGGGTCTGTCCACGCCGGAGGCCATGGTGGCCGAGACCCGCTGGGGGCTCGACAGCCTGGCCTCGCCGGAGGCCGTCTCGGGGGCGGCCCGGTTCGCCGATGGGGCCGGTCGGGGCGGGTCGGGCGTGACCCCGGCCGGAGAGTGACCGGGGACTTGAGGGGGACAGTGACCGGGGCCGCAGCCGTGACCGAGACGGAGTCCTGATGCCCGATGTGGCCGCCTTCGACTTCGATGGCACCCTGACCCAGGGGGGTAGCGTCTTCGACTTCCTCTCGGCGGTGAGTGGGAGGCGATCGGTGGTCCTGGCCTCCCTGGCCCTCTCGCCGGGACTGGTCCACGCCGCTCTGGCTGGAGGCACGGTGGCCGACCAGACCAAAGAGCAACTCTTCGAGCGGGTGCTGGCCGGTGTGGACCTGGACCGGGCTATCAAGGTGGCCTCCGAGTTCGCCCGACGGCACCTGGATGGACACCTGCGCCCGGAGATGCAGAGCCGTCTCGACTGGCACCGTGGCCGGGGCGACCGAGTGGTCATCGTGTCCGCCTCCCCCGAGCTCTACGTGCGGCCGGCCGGCCACCTGCTGGGTGTGGACGGAGTGATCGCCACCCGTCTGGCCGTGAGCGACGCCGGGACCCTGACCGGTCGGTACGAGGGTGCCAACTGCCGGGGTGAGGAGAAGCTGCGGCGTCTACGGCAGTGGATCGAGGAGTCGGGTGAGCCTCCCGACCGGTTGTGGGCCTACGGCAACAGCCGGGGGGACCTGAGGATGCTCCGGGCCGCCGATGTGGGCGTCAACGTGGGCCGCCTGGGCCCGGTGGGTCGGCTCCGGACCTTCCCCGGGCTGGACGCCACCATGCCCGACCCCGCACCGGGCTGACCCGGGCGACCACCCCACCGGCGGAACGGCGATCCGTCCCCGGGGCCAGGGGGTCAATCCGGGGCGACCCCGGGCATCAGAGGTACTCCTTCTTCCTCATCCACACCAGGACGAACCAACCCCAGATCGGCGGGAGGTAGGCGGTGAAGAGGCGCTGCACGAAGACCGCGGCCACGGCGTCCTGCTCGCTGATGCCCGCCGCGGTCAGACCGATGATCATGCCCGCCTCCACCACCCCCATACCGCCGGGGACCGGGGAGATCCCGCCGAGCATCGAGCCGAGGGTCAGGACGATCAGCAGGCTGGCCAGTCCCAGGTGTTGGCCGAAGGCGTGCAGGGATGCTCCGAGGGCCAGGGCCACGAAGAGCTGGGCAGCCACGTTGCCCCCGAAGATCTCCACCAGGTTGCGCGGGTGGGTGGCCAACACCCGCAGGTGCTCCCAGACTTCGGAGGCCTTGGGCCGGAGCTTGGCTGCCGCCAGCCGGCGCCACCGTGGCACCGCCAGCACCAGGCCGACAGCCACGCCGACCACCACGACGGCCAGCACGATGAGCCAGACCAGATGGGAGTCACCACCGCTGCTGCCGCTGTCGCTGGGCTCGTTGAAGTGGAAGCTGGAGAGGGCGATGGGCAAGGCGATGAGGAACAGGGCCCCCTTCACGATCCAGCTGGCCGTGCTGACCAGGACCCCGGAGCTCACCGCCACCGTCGGGGAGTACCCCTCCTGCTGGAAGAACCGGACCCGGGTGGCCAGCACGGCCATCGACCCGCCGGCCAAGCCGACGAAGGTGTCCGACAGCTCCAGGGCCACGGTGCGGCCGTAGGGCAGGGGATCGGTCACCGACCCCACCGTGGTGACGGCGATGGCCGGATAGGCCGCCTGGGCCAGGACGAAGACCACCGCCACCCATCCCCAGTCCGCCCCGGTGATGGTGCTCCACGACTTGGTCACGTTGATGAGGACCCCGATGAGTGCCCAGCCACCGATGAGGGTGCCGATGACGAGGAGCAGGGTCACCCAGCTGACCCGGCGGGGCTCGATGAGCTTGGGCACCTCGACGCCGGCCGCTTCGGCCCCCTGCTCACGCAGTGCGGTCAGGGCGGCCTTCTTGTGGCGGAGCGCACGGGACGAGGTGGAGTCCAGGGCGGCCCGCTGGAGGAACGGGAGCGCCCCCACCACGGCCTCGGTCGGTACCGTCCGCCCGGCAGCGGCCAACGCCCGTTCCGGGCCCGCCACCTCCGCCGCGGTGGCCAGCACCGCGGCCATGTCCCGGTTGAGCTGATCGGGGGTGGCCACGGTGGATGCCCCCCGGAAGTCCACGAACCCCGCCCGGCCTTCGGCCTCGGCCACGATGGTCTTCGCCGAGAGCCGGCCGTGGGCGATGCGGGCCTCCCGAAGCGCCATCAACTGTCCGAAGATGTCGTCCAGCACGTCGTCGGTGATCTCGGGACCAACCGGGCCGGGGGCGGCTGGGGCTGCGGAGGCGGCTGCGCCGGCAACAACAGTGGTGGTGGTGGCGACGGGCTCCGTCAGGGCCACGGCTCCGACGGCGCCCTCACCAGCCGTTCGACTCCCACCGGCTCCGGGGTCGACGCTGGCGTCCACCATCGAGTCCCCACCGTCCGCAGCGTCAGGAGGGTCCGCAACGTCCGCAGCGTCGGGAAGGTCCGGAGCGACATAGAGAGCGTAGGACGAGAGTCGCTCGCCATCCGGGGGGCGGGTAACCAGGAGTGCGTCGTGAGCCGGCCCGGACGGTCCCGCCGCCAACACCGCCGGCACCCGGGCCCCGGCCCGGCCGGCCATCAGGGTCACATAGGCCTCGTGCTCGACCTGCTGGCGTCGGGTCAGGGCCAGGGTCGGACCGGAGTCCCGGTAGAAGAGGAACCGGACCGTCTTGGCCAGCAGCTGGGCATCGGAGGCGTCCCGCCCGTACACCGACACGTCGACCTCATCGTCATCGAGGAGGCCGGTGAACCGGGCCACCCCCCACTCCTGATTGGGGACGGGCACCACGGCCCGGGCCACGATGCCGAGGTCACCGAGGAGGACCACCACCTCGTCGGTCGAAGGCAGCCCGAGTGGCGAACCCACCACCAGGTGGACCAGAGCGGTGACTCCCCAACCCAGCACCACGCTGGCAATCACCGACACCGGATAGCCCGACCCGTGGACCACGGTGGCCAGGGACAGCAGTACCACGGCCACCTGAATACTCCGTTGCAGCCAACGGCTCAGGTAGGGAAGAGCAGCTGTGGCCACACCGACCGTGGTGGCCACAGCCACGACCGGAAAGCTCAGGGCGAAGTGGGCCAGAGAGGTACCGGGAGGCCGGCCGCCGTTCGATCCGACCAGCGCCACCAGAATCGCACTGGTGACCAGCGAGAGCGCCCCGGACAGTCCCACGTCGCGCACCGCAGACCACCGTCGGGACACCAGGGCCAGCACCACCACCAGGGTGATGACACCGAGCGATCCGACCCACCAGATCACCGAGACCAGCCACAGGAGCCCGTTGGGTACCGAGGCCATGGTGGAAGCGATGGTGTGCTCGGCCTTGGAGTTGGCCCGGCTGGCCAACCAGCACACCAGCACGACCACCGCGGCCAGGCCCAAGCGGAAGGCGTCGCTGCCCCTGCGACGGGTCTGTCCGTCTCCCAGCGGGGCAAAGGCTATCGACCGCCATGGTCGGTTGCCGGCCCGCTTGGGGGCGGCGGCTGTCTCCTCCCCCACGATCGGGCGGGCCTATCCGGCCGACGAGCCGAGGAAGGGTGCGGCGCCGAAGGCGAACAGTCCGCCGTCGGAAGCCACCAACCAGTAACCGTGGCCGTCGGGGAGAGCAGCCATGCCCACCACCGGCTCATTGAGGACGATTCCCCCCGTCGAGCCGTAGAAGCGGGCATCACCGAAGGAGAAGATGCCGCCGTCGGAAGCCACCAGCCAGTACCCGCTCCCACCCGGAGCAGTCGCCATGCCCACCACCGGCCGGTTGAGCAACATGGCTCCGGTCGAGCCGTAGAACAGGGCATCGCCGAAGGCGAAGATGCCGCCGTCGGAAGCCACCAACCAGTAGCCCTGGCCGTCGGGGGTGGCGGCCATGCCCACCACCGGCTTGTTGAGGGTCATGGCTCCGGTGGAACCGTAGAACCGGGCGCTGCCGTAGCTGAAGATGCCGCCGTCGGCCGCCACCAGCCAGTAGCCCTTGCCGTCGGGGGTGGCGGCCATGCCCACCACCGGCTTGTTCAATCGCAGGCCTCCGGTCGATCCGAAGAACGTGGCGTTCCCGTAGCTGAAGATGCCACCGTCGGAAGCCACCAACCAGTAGCCCTTGCCGTCGGAAGTGGCGGCCATGCCCACCACCGGCTGGACCAGGGCCAGAGTGGCGGCCGAGCCCAAGAAGGGGGCATTGCCGAAGTTGGTCACCGCACCGTTGCTACTGGTCATCCAGTAGCCGCCACCGTTGCGGGTGGACGCCATCCCTACCGCCGGCCCGCCCAGGCTGGCGTTGAGGGAGAACCAGTTCGACTTCAGTCCCAAGGCGTCGGCGAAGTCGTTGCCGCTGATGGTGACGTCATGGCCCGAACCCACCAGGGTCATGGACAGGACCCGGCCGCCCCACTGCCCGTAGCCGTTGCGGCTGGTGATGTTGACGGACTCCAGCGTTCCGAGCGTGGGCCAGGCCGACTCGACGGTGGACACCGGAACCGAAACCGTCCAGGTGTGGTTGGGGTTGCAGGCACCGGCGACACAGACGGCATCGCCGGTGTCGACCACGGCGGGGAAGGCCCCTCCGGCCGTGTAGCCGCCGGTCGAGGAGGAGTACTGGGTGGCGGCCACCGTTCCGCCCGGGTACTCCATGACCTGGCCGGCGGTGTCGGTCACCGCCAGGTCGGTGAGGGCGTTCTCGTTGAGGATGCCGCGGTAGGTCTGACAGGTCAGATCGCAGATGTCGGCGTAGCCGCCCCAGGAGCCCAACCCGGCCATGACATAGGAGCGAGCTGCTACGGCTTGAGCTTCGAGCTCTTGGAATCCCCACGTTTGACCCTGGGGACCGGCACTACCGAGGGTTCCCCATCCGGCCGGCGACTCGTTGGGGACCACTCCCGAGAGGTACTGCTCCAGGGGCAGGGTGTTGACCGTGCGGGGTGCGCCGTTCGAGTTGTAGGTGGCCTCGATGGTGCCCCGCACCGTCAGGTTGCCCCCGCCCTGGCACAGCTGGAGGGCCTGAGTGGCGGCGTTCGGATCGCCCAGTCCGGGGTCTGGAGTTGGGGATGGCGGTGGGGTCGGCCACGCCCGACCGGGTCGGCGAGGACGGCCACGGTCCCGCGCACCCGGCACCGACGTAGACATCCCACCGGCCGCTGCCGACCGGGTTCATGAGCACGGCCTGGCCCGGGCCGACGCCGACGGAAGGTGCGGCGCCCGAGACGGTGAACGCCGAGCCCGAGGTCACGATGACGGTGTTGCCGTCGTTCTCGGTGAGGGCCACCCGCACCTGGGTGGAGGCCTGGCTCGACGACAGGCCGGCCACCGACGTCCCTCCGTAGAAGTGGTCGAGGATGGACCGGTACGGGGTTCCGGCCACGGCGTAGCCGAAGGCTCCCCACTGACCCATGCCGTCTCCGGGGCCCCAGCCGTGACCTTCGATGCTGACGGTCGGCGACGGGTATGCCGATGCCGGCTTGGCTACCGATGCCTTGGCTGCCGACGCAGACGCCACCGACGCCGTAGCTGCCACCCCGGAGGCCGACACCACCAGGACGGCGACCAGGGTGGCCACTCGGGTCTTCAGGCGCGTCCGCGCCGTGTCGGTGCTCGTCACTCCCACATGCTCCTCGGCCGACCAAGGTAGTGCTCGGCCGGTGGCGGCTGACGGATGCCCGAGCCCAGGTGCCGGATCAGTCGACCCCGTAGGCCTGTTTGTTGAACACGGCAGGCATGGAGCCGTAGAAGGGCGCGCTGCCGAAGGAGAAGATCCCTCCGTCGGCGGCCACCAGCCAGTACCCGTTGCCCCGGTTGGAAGCCATGCCCACCACCGGTTGGTTGAGCGGCTGTCCGCCCATCGAACCGTAGAACTTGGCGTCGCCGAAGGCGAACACGCCCCCGTCGGAAGCGACGAACCAGTAGCCCTGGCCGTTAGGAGCGGCGGTCATGCCCACCACCGGTCGGTTGAGGACGATGCTCCCGGTGGAGCCGTAGAAGGTGGCGTTACCGAAAGAGAACACTCCCCCGTCGGCGGCCACCAACCAGTACCCGCGGCCGTTGGGGCTGGCGGCCAAACCCACGATGGGCTGATTGAGCGGTTGGCCACCCATCGACCCGTAGAAGGAGGCGTCCCCGAAGGCGAAGATCCCTCCGTCCGAGGCCACCAGCCAGTACCCCCGGCCGTCGGGAGTGGCAGCCATGCCGACCACCGGTCTGTTGAGGGTCAACGAGCCGGTCGATCCGTAGAAGCCGGCATTGCCGAAGGCGAAGATGCCGCCGTCGGAGGCCACCTCCCAGTAGCCTCTTCCGTTTTTGGTGGCGGCCATGCCCACGATGGGTTGGTTGAGCGCTTGGCCTCCCATCGATCCGTAGAAGCCGGCGTTGCCGAAGGCGAACAGTCCGCCGTCAGAGGCCACGTTCCAGTAGCCCTTGCCGTTGCCGGTCGGGGCCATGCCCACGATGGGCTTGTTGAGGTGACCCGGAGCCGGTGCGGTCAGGGTTCCGGTCAGTTGGGGATTCTGGTGGAACATGGGCCACGACCGCTCACCCAGGGACCGGCCCCGGGAGCCGGCGATCTCGTAGTGCTGGATCACGCCGGCGTTGTTGCCGTTGTAACCGGCGATGGTGATCCCGATGTCCCCGTTGGGGTCATGGGTGACCATGGCCGAGTTCTGCAGCGCCACCTGACCGGCACCGAGGGTCGCCACCACCTGGGCGGTCTGCCCGTCCAGGATGACCAGACCGTTGGTGGTGGGCACCAACACATCGTTGTAGCCGCCACCGGTGAGGTCGGCGCTGGTGATGCCCCCGATGATCTGACCCGACGTGGCCACGGGCCATCCGGGCATCGGAGCACCGTTGGATCCGTTGAGGGCCCAGGCCAGACCGCCTGATCCGGTGTCGGCGCCTTCGAGGACTTCCTCGTTGCCGTTGCCCTCGATGTCGCCGATGGCCGGGCTGCTGGTGGTGGTGCCACCGAGGTTGGCGGCCCAGGCGATTCCGCACGAGGTGTTGGCGGCGAACAACAGGTTGGTATCGGAGGCACCCGGGAAGTACGACCCGGTACCGAAGGCGATGCCGGTTCCGCCGTCGCCCAGGAAGTTCCCCACGGCCGTCGACGAGTCGACGGTCTGGTTGGTGTTGTAGGCGCAGATCAGGTTGCCACCGGCACCGAGGATCCGGAGGTGACCACCGGACGTGTAGGTCTGGCCGTCGGCCACGCCTGCCGTCGAGTCACCCCCTTGGATCACCTCGGTCTGGCCGTTGCCGTAGAGGTCGGCGAGCGACGGCGTGGTGAAGCCACTGTCGGCGGTGAAGAACGGCCACCCCGGGAGGATCGTGCCGTTGGAGGCGTTGAAGGCGTACTCCTCCTGGCCCAGGGACGGGGCCACCACCGAGTTGACCCCATTGAGGTCCCCCACGGACATCGAAGCCTGCACACCGTGTAGCCCGTTGTTGTCCGGCGCATTCTGTTGCCAGAGCTGCCGCCCGGAGCTGGCGAAGGCGTAGTACCCACCGGCGCTGGGGTTGGCGGCGTTACCGGCGCCGACGAACACGTCATCGGTGCCGAAACCGTTGGCGGTGACCGACGGAGTCGAGTCGACGGGGAGTCCGCCGGTATGGGCCGGCCATCCCCCGACCGCGGAGCCGTTGCTCAGATGGAACGCCCACACATTGCCGGAGCGGTCCCCGACGACTGCGGCCGCGCCTCCGCCGTCAAGAGTGGCCACCGACGGCGAGCTCTGGGCGATCGGGCCTCCGGCGTCGGGCAGCGTCTGCTGCCAGGTGAGCGAGATGGGCAGGGCGCCTACGTGAGCCACCGATTTGCCGGCCGGGGTGGTGGCCGAGGCCGCCGCGGTGCTTACCGCCATTCCGGCGAAGGTGCTGCCGGCCACGAGAGCCAGGGTCCACCCGACTACGGCGACGGGACCGCCACGTCGCTTCCTCCTGGACGAATCGGGAATCCTGCCGGCACCGAGCACTTCATTCATCCAGTTACTCCTTGTTTTTTGCTGCTTGTCCGCGGCGTTTTCCGCTGCGATCAGTTGGCGGTGGACACAGCCCGGGTAGATCGGGCATTCAGTGTCTTGTGGCGTCCCGAGTCAGATGGCCGACCCCGGATGGCGCCGACCGGCTCCTGTCTGTGACTGCCCACACCGGACGTGGTATCGACAACCTTGGCCCGGAACTTTAGTGATGATCACCCGGGATCTGGTGGATCGACTGGCGCCTCTTCCGTATCCGGCTCCTATACCCCGCGGCGATCGGATTACTCGTCCTCGCCTCGATTGGTATGCCAGTCCCGGGCCCTGCTCCCTCGGTACCCTGAGCCATGGCCTCGGAACCCATCGGTGCGCTCGACGTCGCCCCGGTGGCCTCGTCGACCCCGGTGGCTCCGGTCGCCGCGGTCACCACCCGCGCCCCGCTGACCAGGATCGAACGGCGGCGGGCCACCCACCGGCCCGGGTTGGCCTTGCTCCCCTGGGTCGTCGGGTTGGTCACCTTGGCCCTGCGCCTGCTGACCGCGGCCAGCGGGCCGACCGACTGGGACTCGGCCCAGTACGCCTCGGCGGTGGGACACTACGACGTCACGCACGGCCAGCCTCAACCTCCTGGCTACTGGTTGTACGTCATCTCCGGCCGGCTCATCCACCAGCTCACCGGCGTGGGAACCATCCACAGCCTGGTGTTGGTGGCGGCGGTGGCTTCGGCGGTGGCTGCCGGTCTCACCACGGTGGCCGGGACCGACCTCGGTGGACGGTGGGTCGGGGTGGCGGCCGGTGCGGTGGTGGCCACCTGCCCCTTCGCCTGGTTCAGCGGTTCCATCGTCGCCACCTACTCCTTCGACATGGTGGGCTGCTCGCTCCTGGTCATCCTGGCCTGGAGGGCTCGTCCGGACAGCTGGCACGGTGTTGCCGCGGTGGTGGCCCTCGGACTACTGGCCGGCTTCCGGCAGTCGATGATCCAGTCGTTCGCCGTGCTGGCCCTGATCCCGGTGGTGGCATCAACCCGCCGGTGGAGCCGCCTGGGAGTGACCGTGGTGGCCGGTGCCGCCGCGGTAGGGGTGTGGTTGATACCCATGTCGATGAGCCAGCCCGGCGGGTTCAGCGTCTGGGTCCATGCCACCCGCATCGAGACCGACGGTGCGGCCCAGGCCACCTCGGTCCTCGACCATGCCGCCGGTGGTGCCACCAACCTCGGCACCTTCTCCGCTTTCACGGCGGTGGCCCTGGCCCCGGTGGCGGTTCTGGCCCTGCTGGCCGCGGTGGTTCTGGCCATCCGGGCACTGGCCAACCGGTCGGGTGGAACCCGGCCGGCACCACCGGTCGCCGGGGCCATGGAGGTGGAATCCGGGGTGGCGCCGTGGAGCCGCCCTTGGTATCAGGGGCGCACAGCCGTGCTTGGTGCCGCCATCGTTCCCCCCATGTTGTTGGTGGCCCTGGTGCAGTTCGCCAAGGGTGGGTACCTTCTCGCCTATCTTCCGGCCGCGGTGCTGGCGCTGCTGCTGCCCGTGGGTGCCCTCAACCGGCCCCGGGGGGACGAGCAGCGGGCCTCGCCGGCATGGCTGGTACTCACCACGGTGGGCGTAATCGCCGTGGTGGCCCTCGGGAGTCAGCGGTTCCTCGGCGGCGCAGGCGTGCTCCCCGAGGGCCTCCTCCGGTCGTCGGGACCGGTCTGGCTCGAACAGCCGCGCTACCAGGCCCCCTACGCCGACACCCGGCAGACCATTCAGAGCATCGACGCCATGGATGCGGCGATGAAGGGGCTCGGGCCGGCGGTCCGTTCGGACCGGGACGTGGTGGTCTTCGACACCTACGACGGTGGCGGCAACATCTACCGGAACGCCGGTTGGGAGCTCCCCGATGACCGCATCGCCCTGATCCAACCCGGCGGCATCCTCTACAACCAGCAGAACGGAGCCCTCTACTACGCCTCGGGCGCCACTTTGGCGGTGGGCCCCGGAGGATCGGTCCTGTTGGTGGCGTCGCCGGCCTTGCCCGGACTGGCCGCTCTGGCCGCCGGTGGCCACCTGACCCCGGTGCCCACTCCCCAATTGATCGGTGGCTACCGGGTGTGGAGGATCTCCCCGGGACTATCCGTCCTCGGAGTGAAGATCGTGGCCACCGCAGGTCCCCGACCGCTGGGCACGGGAATCTGACCGGCCGACCCCCGCCCCGGGCCTAGGACACGGTGACCAGGGTGCCGATGGGGGTGTAGGGGAACACCACCTCGGCATGGTCCGGGGGCATCTCCACACAGCCGTCGCTCTGGGGGAAGCCGTAGCTGGACCGCACGAACCCGTGGAGGGCGTCGCCCCCGTTGAAGTAGCTGACCCAGGGGATCCCGGGGTCCGAGTAGTGGGAGCCGTCGGGATTGGTCCCGGTCATGGTGGTGGAGAGGAATCGCTCATAGACCGGGAAGGTGCCGTCCGCCGTGGCGGCCCCGGCCACCCCGGTGTTGGCCAGGGTCGAGTACACCTCGACCCCGTTGTCGTAGACGGTGGCCGTCTCGGGCAGGTCCTTGGTCACGTAGACGTAGTTGTAGTCAGCCGGGTCCATGGCCCCGGCCTGGGCTGCCGCCAGCAGTTGGCTCCACACCATGGGCCCGGCCAGGCCGTCGGTCTTGAGGTTGTGGCGGGACTCGAAGTTCATGACCGCCCCGGTGGTGATGACGTTGGGGGTCCCCACGGTCCACAGGCTGGTGAGGGAGGCCGGCTCGGCGAAGCGCCAGGCGAAGGTGCCCTGTTGGGGCTGGGCCACCTCTTGGGGGGCCACCACTGCTCCGGCCGGGGTGAAGCTGACCGGGAGGTAGCCCAACTGGGCCAGGAGCTGTTGGAGGCGGAGCGTGCTGCCCGGGCCCACGGTGAACTCGGTGGTGACCGGGCGGCTCAGGGCCTTACCGGTGGCACTGGTAACCCCGGCCGGCACGGTCACCGTCTCGGTGCTGGAGGGGACCAGGGGGCCGCTGGCCACGAACTGGTAGGTGTCGGGGGTGACCACCTCCCAGGTCCCCGCCACCGCCGGGGTGAGCGTGGGGGTCACGGAGTGGGCCGAGAGGGGCAGGGAGAACTGCACCGAGATGGTGGCATCGCTCGGCACTTGCGCCGCCCCGTTGGCCGGGGTGACCGAGGCCACCGAGAACGGGGCGGCCCGGGTGGCCACGCCCACCTCGCGGGCGGCGGCCACCGAGGTCGGTGAGGCCGCGGCCCGGCTCTTGTTCTCGTGAATGACCACCGCCGTCGCCGCCACCGCCACCACGGCTACGCCAGCCAGGGTGATGGCCACCAGCCAGCTCTTCTGCCTGCCGGAGGCCTTGTCGGGGCGCGTGGTCGCCGTCTTTGAATGGGCTCCAGGCATCTCTACTCCTCAGCAGGAAATCTACCAGTCGTCGCCGCAACCCGGTCGCCACCCCTCCCGGCGTCGGGGGCCGACGGGTGGAGGTTCTCCTTCGTCGGCGGCGCGTTCGAACACTGCGCCTGTAAAGGCGGTTCACACAGGTTGCTATCGGTACCCGACCGAACAGCCTTGAGCGTTATGGCCCGATCAGCGTGGATTGGCACGGTGGGACACCGCGGTATCGGGTTGCAGACCCCTTGGCGACGCCCCGCGGCCCACGACTGCTCCGGGCGACACACGGTAACCTCGGCCCCGATGACCCGAGTGAGCCGCAAGGAGGTCGAGGCGGCCTACTTCAACGCCATCGGCGTGGAAGGTCTGGTGCATGCGGCATCAAAGCCCTGGATTGACCCGCAGTGTGGAAACTATCTCCAAGAGCTGGGACCGCTCTTTACCTTGGCCCCTCCCCCACCGGGGCGGCTCCTCGACATCGGCTGCGGAGCCGGCTGGACCAGCGCCCTCTTCGCCAACCGCGGCTACCAGGTGACCGGGATCGACCTGTCACCAGAGGCCATCGCCTTCGCCAGGGAACACCATGATGTCCCAGGCCTGGGCTTCGAGGTCCAGGATTTCGACATCCCCTACGGCCAGCCGGGACAGTTCGACATCGCGGTGTTCTTTGATGCCCTGCACCACTCCGAGGACGAGGTGCTCCCCCTTCGATTGGCATTCGATGCCCTCCGTCCCGGCGGCATGTGCCTCGTCTGTGAGCCCGGCAAGGGACACGCCGACGCCGAGACGTCCAAAACCGCTTCGGATCTCTACGGAGTACGAGAACGGGACATGACTCCCCAGATGGTGATCCGAGCGGCGCGTGCCATCGGGTTCGCATCGTGGGACGTCTACCCCCACCCCCAACGATTTTCCGTTCCCGCCTACCGGCCGCGGCCCAAAGAGGGAGTGACCCGTCAACGGATACTGAGCCACCCGGCCGTCGTGGGGGCCCGGGCCTTCTTCGCCGCCACGCTGGAACGCCGCTCCTGGGGCCTGGTCCAGTTGGTCAAGTAAGCCCTCATCGGGCCGATGAGGTCGGATCAGGCCGCGGCCACCACCGACTCCACAAAGGTGGCGTAGCGATCGATCACCCGGGGCCAGCGGAACCACCGATCCACGTAGGCCCGGCCATTGCCCCCGAGCCGCTGACGGAGCTCCTCGTCGCCTGAGAGCCGGTCCACCTCGGCTTCGAACTCGCCAAAGCCGGCGAAGCTGAGTCCGCCACCGGACCGGCGACAGTGCTCGACGGTGGCGGCACACCCGGCGTTGACCACCACCGGGATCTCCGCACTCCAAGCCTCGGCCACCACCAGGGCGAACGCTTCCCACGGTGACGGCGACACCAGGGCCAAGGCCCCCTCGAGCAGGGCCCACTTGTGCGCTTCCGACACCGGGCCGACCACGTCGATGTCCGGATGCCCTTCGGGCGGTTCGACCACCGGGCCGGCCAGTACCAGGCGAAGAGGACCGGGATGACGCTGCTTGTACGCCGCGAACAGGTCGGCCAACAGCAAGCTGCCCTTGTTGCGGTCGACCCGGCCCAGGCAGACCAGATACGGGTCAGCCGGGACACCCACTCCCCGACCGTTGTCCTGAAGAGCCTCGCCGGCCTCGACGACCGGGATGGCGTCGGGAATTCGGGGATCGTCCACCCCCAGACCGAGGAGGAGCTGGCGATGGTTGGCCACCGTGAACCTCCGCTGAACCAGCTCCCGCTCGGCCGCCGTCTGGAAGACCAGGCCGTCAGCGGCGTCGAACACCCGGGGAAATACCGGCAGCCGGAGCGCAGGCTCGTCGTGAGCGGCCGGGTGGAGGATGGTCGGAGTCCGCACCCGGTCGATGAGCCGCACCGTCGGGTAGTACAGGTAGGGATAGAAGATGAGGGCATCGGCGTCCGAACGGATGGCCGCCTCGACCAGCTCCGGCACCACCGGGCCCTGGAGATCGATCCACTGCTCGGCCTGCTCCAGTGAGGCCCGGTCCGGATCCGCCAGCAGCGCCGCCGAAAACGGATGGAAGGCCGGGTCGCGGCCGGCGTCGGCGGCGAACCGCACCACCTGCACCCCGTTCACGTCCTCCTCCCCCGGCCGGAGTACATCGGCCCAGGTGACGAAGTCCTCGGCACAGGTGGTCAGCACCTCGACCTCCCACCCCTTGAACTCGACCAGTCGCTCGGCCAAGGCCCGCGCTGCTGTTTCCGCCCCTCCGATGATCATGGGCCCATACCGGGGCACCACGAAGGAGACCTTCATCGGGCCCACCGATTTGGCCCGGCCCCAGCGGTCACGCGGCGCAGGCTGCCTCGAGGGCGGACACGAACTCGTCCTGCACCCGGGGCAGGGCGAACGACACCACGCGCTCGGCGGCGGCCCGGTCCAGCACCGATCGGAGTTCGGGATCGCCGACCACCCGATCGATGGCCGCCGCCACCCGGACCGGCTCCTTGTTGGGAAGGACCAGACCGGCGCCCCGCACCGTCTCGGGCACCGCGGTGTTGGTGTAGGCCACGATGGGGAGCCGGTGGTACATGGACTCGAGCAGCGGAACACAGAAGCCCTCGTGATTGGAGAGGCAGACGAAGACGTCGGATGCCGCGTAGTAGGCGATGAGCTCCTCGTGGCTCACCGAGCCGGCGATGTCCACGGCGTCGAGCAGGTCCAACTCGGTGGCGAAGCGCTCGATGGCCGTGCGGTACTCGTCGCTGATGGCACCCCCCACCAGATGCAGCCGGGCCTGGGGATCGTAGAGCCGTCGGTAGGCGGCCAGGGCCTTGATCAGGTCGTGCTGGCCCTTGTGAGGTGAGACCTTGCCGACGAACAAGAGGTCCGTCCCTCCCTGGGCCTTCTGATGGGCCAGCCGGCGGGCCAGCGCCGGGTCGGGCGAGCCGGCGAATCCCTCCAGGTCGATGAGGAGCGGGACGGTGGCGGTGGCCCGGTAGCCGGCCGCCTGAAGCTCGCGCTCGTTGAAGGCGGAGTCGGCGATGGCGAACTCGGTGATGGGGGCCAGGTCACGCAGCTGGGCCCGGCCCCAACGCACCTCTTCGCCCACGGCCGGCACCCACGCTTCGAGTAGGTCGGCCGGGGTGATGTTGTGGTAGTTGACGAACTTGCGCTCGCTCCGTTGGCGGAAGATGTCGGCCACCCCGCTCCCGATGGACAGTTGGTAGAGCAGCACCCGCCCGTTGGACGAACGATCGCCCAGGCGACTGACCGGGAAGCCCTCATCGAGCCGATCGGGGGTGGCGTTCCCGTAGTAGATGTCGGACTGGTAGCCCCGGGAGCGCAGGACGTCCCGGAGCTGCATCACATGCCCACCGATGGCATCCCGACTGGCCAGCGACGGGATGACCTGATCGATGCGGGCCACTGTCACTGCGGTGTCACTGAGCAGGCTCTTCCCAGCCGGCCAGCGGGCCGAAGTCCACCCCCACCGCCGGCACCTCCCCGGTGTGACCGGAGGAGCGGAGCCGGAAGCTCACGTCGAGGGGAAGAAGGACCCGGCCGGTGGAGCGCCCCGGATTGGCCACCTCGAACTGGGTGACCTGATCCTTCCAGTCGAAGATGGCGGTCTCGGTGGCACTGCGCACGCCGACGCTCACCGAGTAGGTGCCGTCGAGCAACGGGACCTCGGCGAAGAAGAAGCGCACGATGCCCCCGCCCTCGGGCACGTCGATCTCGCAGGCCGGGTCGTCAGGATCGGAAGCGAAGACCAGCTCGTTCTTGTCGTCGTGGATGGCGATGGTGGCCAAGGCGTTGGGAACGGCGGCCAGACTGTCCAGATCGGCGGTGATGGTCAGGGACTCCCGCGGGTACAGATGGACCCGCGAGCCGCTGCCACCGTGTTCGGCCTGCACCGAGCCGATCATCAACACGTTGCCCTCGATGCCGCCCGACTCCGAATTCTCCAGCGTGCCCACGCCCAGGAGATCGGCCATGTACACCCGGATGGCCTCGCCGGGCTCGTCGACCGTGATCACCTGTCCATGGTTCATGACCACGGCCCGCTCGCAGTTCTGGCGGATGGTGTCGGGGCTGTGGCTCACCACCACGATGGTCCGACCCTGGCGCTGGATCATCTTCACGTGGTCGAGACACTTGCGCTGGAAGGCGGCGTCCCCCACCGACAGCACTTCGTCGACCAGGAGGACGTCCGGTTCCACGTTGATGGCCACGGCGAATCCGAGCCGGACGTACATGCCCGACGAGTAGAACTTGACCTGGTTGTCGATGAAGGCCTCGAGCTCGGCGAACTGCACGATGTCGTCGAACCGCTTCTCGATGTCGGATCGGGACAGTCCGAGCAGCGAGCCGTTGAGGAAGATGTTGTCGCGCCCGGACAGGTCGGGCTGAAAGCCCGCACCCAGCTCCAGCATGGCCGCCAGGCTGCCGCGGACCCGGATCTCGCCGCTGGTGGGCTTGAGAATGCCGGCCACGCACTTGAGCAGAGTCGATTTGCCACACCCGTTACGCCCCAGGATGCCGAAGGTCTCCCCCTGGTTGATGTCCAGGTTGACGTCGCGCAGCGCCCAGAACGGGGTGAACGGCATCTTGCCGCCATGGAGGACCCGCTCCTTCAACGAGGTGTGCTTCTCGTTGTAGAGCCGGAACTGCTTGGAGATGTCCTTGACTTCGATGGCGACGCCCACCGCTCAGAGCTCCTCGGCGAAGTTGCCCTCGAGCCGGCCGAAGACGATGAGGGCCAGGAGGAAGAGACCGATGCTGATCACCAGGACGATGCCCATCATGGCGGCGTAGACCCCCACGCTCCAGGTGGGGAGGACGTGGTAGATGGTGGGCTTGGTTTGGCCCGCGTTCAGATAGCTGTACTGGGTCCGTCCGTAGATGGCCCGTTGGAAGGTCATGGCGATCGGCGTCATCGGGTTGAGCAGATAGGCGTACTGGATCCAGTTCAGCGAAGGATGGGCTTTGTCGTGCCCGGACAAGAAGATGGTGCCGTAGGAGTAGACGATGGGCGTGAACCAGAACCAGGCCATCAACAGCACCTCGGCCAGGTGCGCGGTGTCCCGCAGGTAGACGTTGACCGCCGAGAGGAAGACCGAAAGCGCCCCGGTGAACACCAACAGGGCCAGCAGGGCCAGAGGAAGGATGGCGACATACGTGAAGTCCGGCTTGATCCCGAAGGCGAGAAGGGCGATGAGGAGCACCACCACCTGGATGGCGAAGAGGACCAGGTTGACCCCGACCACCGACAGGGCCAGGAGCTCGCGCGGGAAGGCCACCTTCTTGACGATGCCGGCCTTGCCCACCACCACCCCGGTGGAGCCCAGCGCCGAGCCGTTGAACAGGTTCCAGGCGATGAGGCCGGCGAACAGCCAGACGGCGAAGTTCGGCTGGTGGTTGCGGGAGATGATCTTGAAGACCACGTAGTAGATGGCCAGTACCATGGCCGGGTTGAGCATCGACCAGGCGTAACCGAGCACCGAGTCCTTGTACTTGACCTTGAGCTCGGTGCGGACCAGCAGCAGGAGCAGGTCGCGGTTGAGCCACAGATCCTTCAGGCGCTGCCCGAGCTGAACCTTCCCGTTGACGACGGTGATCCGGTCGTGGCTCTGACCCGGAACGAAGCGGGTACTCCCGCCGATGACGTCAGTGCGATCTGACCCACCTGAGGCGGGCTTTTCGACACTCAGGCTCACTTGCCGGTGGCCCCCGCTTCGGCCGTCGGAACACTCATGGCGTCCTTTTGGATGACCTCGTCGATGAATCCGTACTCGCGCGCCTCTTCGGCCGTGAACCAGCGGTCGCGGTCCGAGTCCGCCTCGATCCGCTCCACCGGCTGACCGGTGTGGAAGGCGATCCGTTCGGCCATCATCCGCTTCAGGTAGATGATCTGCTCGGCCTGGATGGCGATGTCCGAGGCCTGCCCCTGCATCTGGCCCGACGGCTGGTGCATGAGGATCCGGCTGTGGGGAAGAGCGAAGCGCTTGCCCGGGGTGCCGGCGCACAGCAGGAACTGGCCCATCGACGCGGCCAGGCCCACACAGATGGTCCGGACGTCGCACCGCACGTACTGCATGGTGTCGTAGATGGCCAGTCCGTCAGTGACCGAGCCACCGGGCGAGTTGATGTACACCGAGATGTCCCGCTCCTGGTTTTCCGCCTCCAGCAGGATCAACTGGGAGCAGACCAGGTTGGCCGTGTCCTGGTCGATGGCCGACCCGATGAACACGATCCGCTCCTTCAACAGGCGTTGGAAGATGTCCGATCCGGGGCCGACTTCGGTGGCAGACTTCATGCTGATCGGAGAGGGGTCCGAGCCGGTGGCCGGGACGTGAAGGGACACGGGAAAGTTGCGATCCATAGGCGCTGATCCTAGTGGATCGGGGCTCCGGATGGACGCAGGCCCCGCAGGTGGGTGACCGTCAGATGGCCGAAATCCGGTCCTCCACCCCCCGTACTGCTTCCACCAGCGCCTCTGCCGCCTTCTCCAGGCCCAGCCCCTCGAACCTGGCCCTTCCCGCTGCCACCAGGCGGTCCTGTTCCTCGGGGTCGGCCATGAGTCGGGAGACGGCGGCGGCCACCTGCCGGGGGGACTTTTCAGCCAGCAGCACCCCCGCCCCATCCAGGGTCTCGCGCACGGCGCCGGCGTCGTAGGCCACGATGGGGAGTCCCTGGCGCATGGCCTCCACCAGCGGGACACCGAACCCTTCGTGGTCCGAGAGCATGATCAGTAGGTCGGCGTGCCGGTAGTAGGCCGCCAACTCTGCGTCGGCGATACCGGAGACGAACTCGATCGAATCGGCCAGACCCAGAGCAGCGGCATACCGGTGCAGGGCTCTGGCATAGGCGGGTTCGGAGGGCGAGCCCACCACATAGAGACGAGCATCGGGATCGGAGGTGGCCCGGGCCACGAAGAGGGCGGCGATGGTTTGCTGATGCGCTTTGTTGGGAGCCAGCCGTCCCACCGACAACCACCGGCGACCACTCCCCGCGCCCTCCGACTGAAGCCGTTCGAGGGTGGCGGGATCCGGTTCGGCCGCTGACGACACGTGGGCCACCGGGATGACCCGGGTTCGGGTGCAACCGGCCCGCTGCAGTTCCTGCTGGTCGAAGTGGGACACGGCGATGCCCAAAGCTGCACGCGGGGCCAGCCGTTCCAACTCGAACTGGGCCGCCACTTGGAGTTGGGCGATGCCGTTGCTCCACGGACCGAAGAACACCGGCGGTGTGATGCTGTGGTAGTTGATGACCACCGCCTCAGGTCGATCGGCCAGCCAATCGGCCATGACCGATTCCGTGGCGAACTGGTAGACGAGCACATCCCCGGGTCGGGACTCGGACTCGTACTCCAGGTAGTGACGGGTCTGGTCGGCGGTATCGGGGTCGGCGATCTCGACGTAGATGGTCGAGCTGACCCCCGAGGCCAGCAGACGCTGGCGAAGGGCCATGGTGTGCTCCCCCACGGCGTCATAGCGGTGGAGCATGGGGACGAAGAGGTGGATTCCCACCGGTCAGCTCCGGACCTTGGCCACTACGGCGTGCAACGCCCCGGACTCGGCGGCATGCCACCGGGGATCGACGGCACCGGCTCGGCCGAGCAGGAGGGACCACGTCTCGGGGTGCAGGGGCCGCCCCGGCGCCAGGTCCCGCTCCGGAATGGAGAGGGCTCGTTCCCAGACCGCCCCGTCCGTGGCCAGCACGACGATGGTTCCGCCGGGCTGCACGGCGCGGACCGACTGCTCGACCAGTCTGACCTTTCCCACCAAGTCCAGCCGATCGGAACAGCCCAACAGGATGATGGCTCCGGCACCTCCGTCCGGGACGGTCGTGAGGTACGGCAGGACATCGGAGAACACCATGGTCGGCCCGGCCTCACCGGCACCACCAAAGGAGTCCATCGAACGCCACACCGACGCTCCCCGCGGCTCCACGCCCACCACCTGTCGACCGGCCCGGCACAGCGAGCCCACCAGGCCCCCGTCTCCGGACTCCCCCACCAGGACCACTTCCTCCGCAACCGACGGGCCCAACCAGGTCTCGATGGCCTCCAACCACTCGCGGGGATCGGGCAGCTCCATCGGCCACTCGGCGGTCTCGTAACCCAGGGGGTCGATCCGACCCTCGAGCAGCTCCACCCTGGCGGCCAGATAGCGCAGCGCATCCCACGTCGCCAGGTTGACCGAGGACACGGCGGCATCGGCGGCGGCACGGGCGTCGGTGGCCAGGATCTCGGCCATGACCCCGGCTACATCGCCCACGAAGCGCTGACCGATCTTGGCCGAGTGCCCGCGCTCCCAGAGGTCGTCGGGAAGTCCACGCCAGGGAACATTGACCACCGACGAACTGGACTCGGGTCGCTCGATACGACGCATGGCGTTGTCGAAGCACCACCGCAGGTCGTCCTGAGGGCTGAGCCGGTCGAAGGCCGCCAACAACTCCTGCTCGTCGGGGTCCGCCCCTTCCAGACCGCTCGGGTGGACGGTCGGTTGCCCCTCCTCTGTCTGCCGCCCCTCGTCATCCTGATCATCTACGGGCACGTCATCCTCCCCGGACATACTCGGGACCACCGCTCTGCAGGTCCAGCCGCTTGGTCCGGATGGAGCTGCGGTGACCGCGGGCGGCAATACCTTCGAGAAAGCGGGCGTATCGGTCAATGATCGACGGCCACCGGTAGTACTCCGCGGTGTACCGCTTCCCGGCCTCACCCAGTGTGGCGGCCAGCCCGGGATCGACCATCCGCTCGACGGCAACTTCGAACGACCCGTAGGACTCGAACCACAGCCCCCCGCCCGAACGTCGGCAGTGCTCCATGGTGGCGGCGCACATCTGGTTGACCAGCACCGGGACCCCCACCGACCACGCCTCTAACAGGACCAGGGAGAAGGACTCGTAGGCCGAAGGGTTCACCATGACCTTGGCATCGGCCAAGATGTCCCACTTGTCCGCTTCGGACACCGTTCCGGTGACCACGATGTCGGGATGCTCGGTGAGCTTCTGTGAGACCGGGCCCACCAGGGCCAGGGCGAGATCGCCGGGGTGGCGCTCTTTGTAGCGCATGAAGTACTCGGCCAACATCTCGCACCCCTTGTGCACATCCACCCGTCCGACGTAACAGAGGTAGGGGCGGTCGCCGATTCCCAGGACGTCGCCACCTCGGCGTCCGGCTCCCGCCGGCTCATCCACCCCGAGGCCCAGCACGATCTGGGGTCGAACCCCGATACGGAACACCTGCTGCATCAGCTGTCGCTCCGCCTGGGTGTGGTACACGAAACCGTCCACGTTCCCGAAGGCCTGGCGGAACGCCGCCAAGTACAGCGCCGCCTCGTCGTGGGCCGCCGGATGCAGCACCGTCGGAACCTTGGCCACATTGATGCTGTCGACAGTGGTGGCGAAGAGATAGGGATAACAAGCCAACACATCGGTGTCTGACGCCGCCACCGCATCGACCAGGCCCGGACACATCGGTCCGTTGAGCGCAATCCATCGACGGCTCTCGGCCATAGTTGCCGTGGTGGGCGAGACCCGCAGTTTGCCGTCGAGGACGAAGTACTCAATGAGACGGCGACTGGCGGTCGGGAACCGGTGCACCGTCACCCCGTTCAGAACAGAGGTCCCGGCCGCCTCGGTGTTCTCCCAGGTGAGATGGTCGAGGGCACAACTGGTCATGACCTCGACCTCCCAACCCGGTCTCCGGCAGAGCCGCTCCGCCAGCATCCGGGCCGCAGCCTCCGCCCCGCCGATGACCTCTAGTCCGTAGCGGGGAGTCACGAAGGTGAGCTTCATGACGGGGACCACCGCACCCCGACGTCACGGCGCGCCGCGCCCTGGCTCCGCACCTCGGCCTCACGCCGCGCCTCGACCTCACCGAGCACCTCGACGAACCGGGCCTGTAGGCGCGGCATCGAGAAGGCTCCCAGCCGCCGCTGTCCGGCCGCCACCAGCCGACGGGCCAGGGCGGCATCGCTCCGGACCCGGTCGATGGCCGCCGCCACCACGCTGGGCCGTTTGGACGGCAACAGGATGCCGGCATCTCCGAGGGTCTCGGGCACCGCACCGGCGGCAAAGGCCACGATGGGAAGGTCTGAGCGCATGGCCTCGACCAACGGAATGCAGAATCCCTCGTGCTCCGACAGACATACGAATACGTCGGCATCGGCATACCACGCCGCCAGTTCGGCCTCGGAGAGGTGCTCCCCGTGCCGAACGGCACCGGTCAGTCCCAGTTCATCCACCAGGGCGAAGACGGATTCGACGTACGGTTCGGTCACCGCCGGACCCACCAGGTGGAGTCGGGCATCGGGGTCGTACCAGCGCCGGTAGAGATACAACGTCTCCACCAGGTGGTGTTGGGCCTTGTTGGGCGAGAGGCGCCCTACGAACAGGAGTACCGTGCCCGACCCGTGGCCACGGTGGCGGTTGAGGCGGAGCTGTTCGTCCTCCGCTGCCGACGGGCCTTGGGACCCTCCCCCGGGGATCAAGATGGGAATCACGGCCGTCTCCCGGGAGCCGAACTGTCGGAGCTCTTCGGCGTTGAACGACGAGTCGGCGATACCGAGGACGGCCCTCGGAGCCAGCGCCGCCATCTGGAGCCGGGCCAGTGTGACCTTCTCGCTGATGTCGTCCTCCCAGCCGTCATAGAAGGATGCCGGGGTGATGTTGTGATAGTCGAGGACCAGAGGCTCCGGCCGGCCCAGGAGGAAGTCGGCCACCGGCGACGCCGTGCTCAACTGGTAGAGCAGGATGTCGTCCGGTTGGGCCCGCTCCGGATAGCGCTCGAAGTAGGTGGCCTCCGACTTGAGCTCGTCATGGGCCGCTTCGACGTAGATGTCCGAATCCCAGCCGGCGGCCCGAAGGGTGTCGCGGAGTGCGAGTGTGTGAAAGCCGGTGGCATCCCTGGGAAGAAGCGCAGGAACGAACTGGTGGACGGCGGTCACCGCTCCCGAACGGCGATCAACAGGTAGTCGCCAGGTCCCAACAGCAGGGTGTTGACCACGTCGATGGCCCCGTTGATGGCCGAGGCGTCCGGGTTGGTCGACGGCACCCGGTCGAGACGACCCTCGTCGCTTCCGAAGGTCACCTCGATCTGCCCGAATCCACGTTGGCCCAAGAGATGGCTCCAGGTCTCCGCATGGAGCGGCCGTCCGGGGGCCAGATCCGAGAGGAGACGCGACCGACCCAGGGTCCAGGCCTCGGGCGTCATCGAATGGAGCACCAGCACTCCGCCCAGATCGAGTCGCGAGGCCACCAAGGTGGTGAGCCGGTCCCGCTCGTTGGGATGCAGCCACTGGACCGAACCGCTCAGCACGATCCCGGAGAGCGATTCCTCAGCCACCACGTCGAGATGGTCGAGGACCGATTCGGCCCGCACATCGAGACCGCCACTGACGGCCGACTCCACGGCGGACTCGTTGGGATCCACGCCGTAGGCATCGGTGCCAGCGGCAGCCAGCGCCTCGAGCAGGAACCCGCTACCGCACTCGCCGTGGACCACCCGACCCGAGGTTCCGGTCAACGCGGCCACGGCGGCGGCTGACCACCAGGTCGGGCCGGAGTCCGCCTCGGGGACCGCGCTGGTCGGGAGCTCGGGTGTCCGTTGCCCGTCCACCGCCTCCTCGAGTCCTTCGATGCGGTCCACCACCACGTGGAACATCCGGGACACCGCCCAGGCGAACTTCACGATCTGGTGGACGATGAACCCCATGTACCAGCTGATGGTCTTGCGAATGAGGCGCTTGACGTAGGTTCCGACCAACTTCTGGGACTCCACGGGGACGGCCATGTCCACGTAGGCGGAGCTGTCGACCAGAGCCAGCGTCTCCCGCAGCCGGGCCCCGCTGTGCAGGCCCACGGGCGAGAACTCCAGGAACAACTCGTCGAGCTGGCGTTCCAGCCCGGCGGGAAGATCTCCTGAGGCCCGGCGACGCCTGACCTCGGCGTCGATATCGGCCATCACGCTGACCAGGTACTCCGCCGGGTCGAGGGTGTCTGCGGCCTCAGCTGCCCCCAGTGGGGAGGACCCGTTTGCGGCCATCGAGGACGTGGGCGACTCCGCGGGCGGCACAGCGCGACTATAGCCAGGTCCCCGCGGACTCCCCGCCACCTCCACCGGCCTGATTCTCGAGCTGTCGGCCGGTTTCGACGGACCGAGTCTCGCCGTCGGTAGGCTGACCGCGCCGCGGGCGTGGCGGAATGGCAGACGCGCCGGGTTTAGGTCCCGGTCCCTTCGGGGGTGGAGGTTCGAATCCTCTCGCCCGCACGACAATTTCGGCCCGGGCCCGGCGGGGCCGAGCGGCGCCAGCGCGTCCTGCGTGCACCGGGACCCGGACGACCGCCGGCTCATCGACAAGGTGCCGCCTCCCGGCTGGGGTGCCAGCTATTCTCACCCGCATGAGCTCCCCCCAAGAAGTCCAAGAGCAGGCCGACGCCTTTGGCTGGTTCCACTCGATCGACCTGGGCGGTGGCGTCGTCACCAAGGGCCTCTCGGTCCGCCAGATCCCCGACGATCAGTTTCCCTCCTTCGCCGGACGCAGCGTGCTGGATATCGGTGCCTGGGACGGCTACTACTCCTTCATGGCCGAACGCGCCGGTGCCAGCCGGGTGGTGGCCCTGGACCACTACGCCTGGGGAGTCGACATCGAAGCACGCGGTGCGTACTGGAACGAGTGCGCCGCCAACGGCAAGCTCCCCGATCACTCCCGTGACCTCACGGACTTTTGGAATGAAGACCTGCCCGGCCGGCGGGGATTCGAGTTCGCCTCCGCCACCCTGGGGTCGAAGGTCGAACCGTGGCTGGCCGACTTTGCCACCGCCGACCTCTCCGAGCTCGGCGCCTTCGACGTGGTGCTCTACCTCGGCGTGCTCTATCACATGAAGGAGCCGCTCACCTGCCTCGAACGGCTCCGGTCGGTGACCAGTGGGGTGGCGGTGATCGAGACCGAGGCTGTGCACATCCCGATCTTCGCCAACGACTCCCTCTTGCAGTTCTACGCCGGTGGCGAACTCAACAACGACTTCGGGAACTGGTTCATCCCGACCATGCCTGCCCTGCATTCCCTCTGTCGTGCCGCCGGATTCTCCTCCGTGCGGACCGTCCAGGGGCCACCGGAGACAGCCGAGCGGCCCAGCGGGGTGGCGGCGTCCGGCAAGCGCATCGGCCGTCGCCTGGCTGGCCAGGCAGCAGCCGAAAGCCCGCCCCCTTCGCAGGTGCGGTATCGCGCCGTGGTGCACGCCACGGTCTGACCCCTGATCGGAACGGGAGCGGCCCTCAGCGGCTCGTTGCTCAGCGACCACGTAGGGCTGGCATACCCGGCCCCGGCGGGTGTTAGCTACGTATATGGCCATTGAAGGAGAGTACGAACCGAGCCCCGCCGACTGGGTCCGCAACCAGGTCGAGGAGTACGAGTCCTCGGGTGGGACCAAGGGCACCACCCTCCGGGGGATGCCGGTGGTCATCCTCACCAGCCGCGGCGCCAAGTCCGGCAAGATCCGCAAGACCCCGCTGATGAGGGTGGAACACGGGGGCAACTACGCCGTCGTGGCCTCGAAAGGCGGGGCCCCCGAACATCCCGTCTGGTACTACAACCTGGTCGCCGACCCCCACGTCGAGCTCCAGGACGGCCCGGTCAAGACCGACCGCATCGCCCGGCAGATCACCGGGGACGAGAAGGCTGAGTGGTGGGGATACGCCGTGGCGGCCTACCCCGACTACGCCGATTACCAGGCCAAGACCGACCGCACCATCCCGGTCTTCGTCCTCGAGCCCCCCGGCGACTGACCACCGGGGGTCGGCTCGAACCGGCCGCCGTCAACCGGGCTGGCCGATGGCCGGATAGCTGACCCTCACGCCCTGCGTCCGGGTCCTGTCTTGCCCCGAGGGGCGGGTTTCGGCAATGCTTCGCCGGTTCGTCGCGACGTCGACGCCCGCAGCCGGGGCTGATCCCGGCTTGGACCAACCGACAGTCAGGGACCTTGTACGGGCCCGGGCACCGCGACACCGACCACAGACTCATCAGCTGCAGGGACCAGAAAGAGGAGGACAACATGGGAATGCTCGACGGCAAGGTGGCCATTGTCACCGGCGCAGGACGCGGTATCGGACGCGAAGAGGCGCTGCTGCTGGCATCCGAGGGCGCCAAGGTCATCGTCAACGATGTGGGTGCCTCATTGGAGGGATCGGGTGGCGACAAGCACCCGGCGGAAGAGGTCGTCGAGCTGATCAAAAAGGGCGGCAGCGACGGCGCGGTGAACGCCTCCGATGTGAGCTCGTGGTCGGGAGCCAAGGAGCTGATCGACCAGGCCGTGGACACCTTCGGCCAACTGGACATCCTGGTCAACAACGCCGGCATCCTGCGGGACAAGATGAGCTTCAACATGGACGAGTCCGACTGGGATGACGTCATCCGGGTGCACCTCAAGGGCCACTTCGCCCCCTCCCACCACGCCGCGGTCTACTGGCGGGGCAAGGCCAAGGCCGGCGAGACGGTCAGTGGCCACATCGTCAACACCTCGTCGGAGGCCGGGCTCTACGGCAACGCCGGCCAGGCCAACTACTCCTCGGCCAAGGCCGGCATCGCCGCCCTCACCGTGGTGCTGGCCCGTGAGCTCGAGCGCTACGGCGTGACCGTCAACTCCATCTCCCCCCGGGCCCGCACCCGCATGACCGAGAACCTCTTCGGCGAGATGGCCAAGGCCGGCGAGGGCTTCGACGAGTGGGATCCCCGCAACATCGCCCAGTTGGTGGCCTTCCTGGCCAGCGACGCGGCGTCCGATGTCACCGGGCAGAACTTCGTGGTCTTCGGCGGCAGCGTCTGGGCCATGGGCGGCTACCACCCGGTGGGCGAGATCCATCGCGACTCGATGTGGACGCCCGAAGAGCTGGCCGCAGCCAAGGGCGACCTCTTCAAGGACGTCTCCTCCGGCATCCCGAAGTTCAGCTTCTTCTAGGAGGCGGCCCTTCGGGGATGTCGGCCCTTCGGGGATGTCGGCCCGGTTCCTCCGCCGGTCGGCTCCGGCAGGTCCGGCATCGGCTACCTGGGGCCGGTTCAGGCTGCGCCGGCGGCGTCAGCCTCCGCCGTGGGCTGAGGTCCGGGGGCCGGCAGGGAAAGGCCCGGACCGCGGCTGGAGCAGTGCTGTTTTTCCAATTCGGCCCATTTATCGCCTCCAGCCGATGCTTGCTCAGTCAACGTATCGGCTTTAGGCGATAAAATTGCTCATTTCGGAAAACGCCATGGGGAAGAGCGGTGGCGCAGAGCAAGCCATAGCGGTCAAGCCATAGCGGTCAAGCACTCGGCGATGCAGTTCGGAGCGACCCGGCGGAGCGGCTCAGGTCCGGCTGGGCACCACTGCGGTGGCCTCGCCGACGACCTTCTCCTCACCGTCGGCGTTGTGGAGCCGGACGTCCAGGTCGACCAGGTGGTCATCCCCTTCGGAACGCTTACCGGTCACCACGATCTTGGTGGAGAGCTTCTCGTCGGGCCAGGTCTGCTTGGCGAACCGCACCTGAAAGCGGCGCACGTTCCCCACCCCCACATAGTCGGTCAGGGCAGAGCCCAGGAAGCCCATGGAGAACATGCCGTGCCCGAACACGCTGGGCTGGCCGGCCTGCACCGCTTTGACCTCGTCATGGTGCATGGGATTGAAGTCACCCGATGCCCCGGCGTACCGGACCAGATCGGTCCGATCGAGCACATGCGACCGGATCGGCGCCTCGTCCCCTTCGGCCACGTCCTCGAAGTAGAGCACCCCGTCAGCCATCGATCCGACCTCCATCCCTTCGATTGATTCGATCTCTCCCGCTCTTGGTGGGGGCCATCATCGCATCTGACAGCCGTGCGCCACCACCCGCCGACTCTCTCATCGGCCGGGCTCCGGATCGCGCGGCAGCCCCAGCAGCCGCTCGCCGATGACGTTGCGCTGCACCTCGCTGGTTCCGCCGGCGATGGTCAGGCACTTGCTCTGCAGCACCCCGTGGGACGAGGCGGCGGCCTCGCCGCCGGTGAGGGCCCCGTCCGGGCCGCAGATGTCCAGGCCGAACTCGTGGACCCGCTGTTCGAACTCGGCCCCGAGCAGCTTGCGCAGGCTCGACTCCGAGCCGGGCTGTAGCCCGCTCAGCGACCGCAGGGTGGCCCGCACCCCCAACTGGGCCAGCGACTGGGCCTCGGCCAGCAGGTAGCCCAGACGGTCGACGGTGACCGGGTCGTGCCGCTCGGGGTGGGCGGCGATCCGGTCCAGTACCCCTTCGAGGGCACCGCCGAAGGCGGAGTCGGAGGAGAGCGAGACCCGCTCGTTGGCCAGGGTGGTCCGGGCCAGCTTCCATCCACCGTCGATCTCCCCGACGACGCACTCGTCCGGTATGAACAGCCCGTCCAGAAAGACCTCGTTGAACAGCTCGGCCCCGGTGATCTCCCGCAGAGGACGAACCTCGATGCCCGGCGACTTCATGTCCACCAGGAAGTAGGTGATCCCCCGGTGCTTGGGGGCGTCGGGGTTGGTGCGGGCCAGGCAGATGCCCATGTCGGCCCGGGCGGCCACCGAGGTCCAGACCTTCTGCCCGTCCAGGGACCAGCCTCCCTCGACCCGGGTGGCCCGGGTGGTCAGGGCGGCCAGGTCGGAACCGGCCCCGGGCTCACTGAACAGCTGGCACCAGAGCAGATCCCCTCTCAGGGTCGGCATGACCCACCGTTCGGTCTGCTCCGGAGTGCCGTGGGCGATGATGGTGGGCAGGGCCCAGGCTGCCACGGCCAGGTTGGGCCGGCGGAGCCCGGCTTCGGCACAGGCCTGGTCGATGACCAGCTGCTCGACGGCCCCGGCGGCGCGTCCCCACGGCGTAGGCCAGTGGGGCACCAGGAGGCCGGCATCGGCCAGGGCCCTCCGCTGCTCCAGTGGATCCCCGAGGGCGGCGATGGTGGCCACCTGGGCCGCCACCTCTTCCCGGACCGCCTCGGCCTCGGGAGGTAGCTCCACCGTGAGGTGGCGGCGCTGGCCGGCCAGGGCCAGGCCGGCGGCCTCGGCCCGCAGCGGTGCGGTGCCCCCGAGCAACTGACGCAGGGTGGTGGCCCGACGGAGATGGATGTGGGCGTCGTGCTCCCAGGTGAAGCCCATCCCACCCAGGATCTGGATGGCCCCCTTGGCCGCTTCCACATAGCCGTCGAGAGCCAGGGCGGCGGCCAACTGCACGGCCAGCCGAGCCGGCGAGGCACCCGACGCCCCACCCGGGGCCGATACCGCGGCCGCCAGGGCCACCTCCGCATCAAACACGGAGGCCGCGTCCCAGGTGGCGGCGACCCCCTGCTCCACGGAGACCAGCATGTCGGCCAGGCGGTGCTTGACCCCTTGGAACTGGCCGATGGGCCGTCCGAACTGGTGGCGGGTGCGGGCGTGCTCGGCCGCGGTGTCGAGGCACCAGCGGGCCCCCCCGACCGCTTCGGCCGAAGCCACCAAGAGAGCACAGTCACGGATCCGCTCCGAGGTCACCTCGTCCAGCAGCCGATCCGGAGCCACCACCGCTCCGCCCAGGGTCCAGGCCGCCGAGCGTCGTGACGGATCGAAGCTGGCCAGCTCGTCGACGCCGGTCGACTCCCCCCGTTCGAGCAGGGCCCACCGCACCGTGCCGGACACGTCGACCGGGGCCAGCACCATGGACACCACGGCGCCATTGGGAACGGGTCCGATCGATCCGTCGACGGTGAGCGAACCGTCGGCGCCGACGCGCCCGGTCAGGCCGGCACGGGCCACCGCTGATCCGTCGGGGCCGCCGGTGGGCACCACCAGGGAGGCCGGCACGGTCCCGTCAGCCAGACCGGGGAGCAGCTCCTTCATCTGGGTGGGGCTTGCCGACCCGGCCACCACGGCTCCGACCACTGCGGTGGTGGCCCAGGGCCCCGGCGCCGCGGCCCGTCCGAGCTCCTCGGCCACGACGGCCAGCTTCCAACATCCCGCCGCCCTGGCCCCCGAACTCCTCGGGCAGATGGATCCCGAGGGTTCCCTGAGCGCCCAAGTCGGACCAGAAGCCCGGAAGACGGTCCTCGGGGGCATCGAGAGCGGCCCTGGTCACGGCGGGCGGACAGTGCGACTCCACCCAACGCCGGACCGACAGCCGGAGCTCGTCGTGCTCGTCCCGGATTCCGATGGGCATCGCTCAGACCCGACGGGGATGTCGAGGCGGTCCGGCCGACCGGATGCCCCGGTGGCGATGGGAGCGGCGATCGGCGAGGCCGGTCCGAGTCGAGGTCACAAGAGAGTTTCTACCATCCTGGCCGACCCTGACAAGAACGGGTTCTAGTTCGGGCCGGATCATCTGCGGAGGTCCACCGGCCGGGGCTCGGCTACCAGCCCCTGAATACCGGAGGGCGGCGTTCGGCGAAGGCCTTCAGGCCCTCCTTGCTGTCCTCGGTGCCCACCACCAGCTCCTGGGCCACGGCCTCGTCCCACAGGGCGGTGGCCCGGTCGGACTCCAGGGACCGGTTGGTCAGGTACTTGGCCGTGGCGATGGCCTTGGTCGGCGCCGCAGCCAGCCGGGTGGCCCAACGGTCGGTCTCGGCGAGCAGCTGGTGGCGGGGAACCACCTTGTTGACCAGGCCCAACTTCTCGGCTTCGGGGGCCGGGAGATCGTCACCGAAGAAGAACAGCTCCTTGGCCTTCTGGGGACCGATGAGGCGGGGTAGGAGGTAGGCGCCTCCGGCGTCGGGAGCGATGCCCCGCCGCACGAACACCGCGATGAACTTGGACTCTTCCGCCGCCACGACCAGGTCGCAGGCCAGAGCCAGGCACATCCCCCCACCGGCCGCGGTGGCGTTGACGGCGGCGATGACCGGCCGCTCGCAGTCGAGGATGGCCCCGATCAGCTGCTGCCACCCGTTCCGGATGAGGCGGGCCGCGTCCCCGACGGCGCGGTCGGGAGCCCCGGCCGGGCGGGCCGGGCCCGGGTCCGTGGAGCGCAGGTCCGCGCCGGTGCAGAACCCCTTCTCCCCGGCGCCGGTGAGCACCACCACCCGCACGGCCAGATCGGCGGAGGCCTCGTTCAGCCACACCACCATCTGGTTGCGCATGGCCGGCGTGATGGCGTTGCCGGCTTCGGGGCGGTTGAGGGTGATCCGGGCCACCCCGTCCTCCAGCCGGTAGAGGACGTCGTCGCCCGCTCCTCCGGCGTCCGACGCCCCCGCCGGGCCGGACGCGTTGTCGGCGGCCATCAGGCCCGGTGGATGATGTTCATCCGGGAGGTGCACACCGGCTCACCGGTGGCCTGGTCCCGCCAGGCCGTCTCCATCACCACGAAGGTCATGGTCCGGCCCTTGGACTCCTTGCGGTAGGCGTCGGCCACGCGACCCTCCCCCACCAACACGTCCCCGGCCAGGACCGGCCGGTGGTAGGTGAACTCCTGCTCGCCGTGGAGGATGAGCCCGCCGTTGGCCATGAGCGGCCCGAGCACCTCCGCCATGGGATTGCCGGTGGGGGCGTCGGTGGGCTGGAGCTCGGGATAGGCCCCGAAGTTCTCCATGACGAACGGATACGTCGGCGGGGCCGGGATCCCGGGCAACCCGGCCTCGGCAGCCGCCCGGGCGTCGCGGTAGATCGGGCTGCGGTCGAGCACGGCATCGGCGAACAGTGCCAGTTGGCCCCGCTCCACCGTCACCACTTTGGTTCCGGTGGGCTTGCCGATGATCGTGCTCAGGATGTCCTCTGCCACTCGGGGCTCCTCCCCTGTCGACGTAGCGGCCACCGGAGGCTCCGGAGTGACCGTGGGCCCACGCTGGCCCCTGCTGTGCCCGCTGGGCACCGGCCATACCGTGCCCGAGGGGCACCGTAGCGCGCAAGCTGCCGACCCGAGATCCGGCCGTCGATCCAGCTATCCCCTACAGTTCCCGTAGTGAGTCTCCCCGGACACCGAGACGAGGTTGCGGCTGACGTGACCGTGTATCCCGACGTGGCGGCCATGGCCCGGGCCGCGGCCGATGAGGCCGCCCGGGTCCTGAGGACGGCGGTGGCCAGAAACGGCGTGGCCCACGCCATGTTCGCCACCGGCAATTCACAGCTGGCCTTTGTCGACACCCTGGTGGGGCACACCGAGGGTGTCCCGTGGGGCGACGTGGTGGTCTTCCACATGGACGAGTACGTAGGGGTGGGGCCGGACCACCCGGCCAGCTTCCAGAAGTGGATCCGGGAGCGCATCGTGGAGCCCACCGGGCCCCGGGCCGCCTACTACGTCAACGGGCTCGATCCGCCCGACGAGGAGTGCGAACGGTACGCCCGGCTGCTGCGCCTCCACCCCCTGGACCTGTGCTGCCTGGGCATCGGGGAGAACGGCCACCTGGCCTTCAACGACCCCCCCGTGGCCGACTTCGACGACCCCGCCGACGTGAAAGTGGTCGAGCTGGACGCCGCCTGCCGGCGCCAGCAGGTCGACGAGGGGCACTTCCCCGGCGATGCCGCCGTGCCGCGCCTGGCCGTCACCGTCACCATCCCCGCTCTCCTCCGGGCCCAACGGGTACTGGCTGTCGTTCCCGAGGCCCGCAAGGCCGAACCGGTCCGGGCTGCCGTTGAGGGCCCGGTGGGTACGGCGTGCCCGGCCTCCATCCTCCAGCGCACCCCCCACGCCACCATCTACCTCGACCCGGAGTCGGGCGCACTGCTGGATCCGGGGGCCTGAACCGGGCCCAACGGGCCCCGGGCGCTCCGGCTACGAGCCCAGCCCCAACCAGCGCTCGAAGAACGGATAGGCCCGGTCCCCGTGCCACTGGTGCTCCCCCTCGAAGACGTCGAGACCCGTCCGGTCGCCCACACCGAAGTGGTCGTAGACCCGTTGCACCCGGGCCGCCGACTCCTCGGCCGCGGCCACGGGGAACAACAGGTCCTCGCGTCCGGTCACGATGAGGAGCGGGCGCGGCGCCACCAGGGCGCCCAGGTCGGCGTGCTCCATCCGACCCAACATGCCCCACAGCACCTGGGAGCCGCACATGTTCCAGGGGACCTTGTGCGACTCGGCCCACGAGGAGAAGAAGCAGCACACCACCGAGGCCGCCACCCGGGGATCCAGAGCGGCCAGAAACAAGGTCACGGTGGCCCCGTAGGAGAACCCGGCCATGCCCATTCGCTCCGGGTCCACCAGCGGGTGGTCCCCCAGCACATCGAGGGCCCGGCCCATGTCCCACAGGTTCTGGGTCAGCGGGTTCCACCCTCCCATGACCTGATGGACCAGATTGGTGTCGCATCCGTAGTGGTCGGGCGGGTTCCAGTCGGCTCGCTCACCGAAGCAGCGCAGGTCCGGGGCCAGGACCACGTACCCCCGCCGGGCCAGTTCGGCGGCGTAGTCCCCACCGGGCGGGTCGTCGGGCTCGGTGCCGCAGATCCGCGACTTGCCCGGGCCGTGCCCGTGCACCGCCAACACCGCCGGACCGGGGGCGGTCCGGCCCTCGGGGACCAGTAGGTACGCGGGTACCGACATGGTGTCCTCGGTGTCGAACACCATCCGCTCCCGCACGTAGCCCTCGCACGCCACTTCCTCGGTGACTTCGATGTTGACCGGCACCGGCTCGGGCCACGGCGCCAGCAGGCCCCGGAGGTGGAGTTGGAACCGCTCCTTCCACGGGGCGAACTCCTCGGGGTCCTCCGGTAGCGGATCCTCCTCGGTGGTGCCCATCAGCCGGGTCACCGCCTGAAACCACGGCGAGAAGTTGCGCGGATTGGTGAATGGTGCTGTCGTCATCGGCCGTCCCCCGGGGTCCCTGGTTCTACGGCGCCGCCGAACTCGGCAACCCACCAGCCCCCCTATCAAATCATCTGGCCACCGCCCCGAGATTCGGCTGCGCAGCCGAGGACCGCGTGTGGGTTGAGCAGGTGCGGCCCGTGGGGCACACTGGATCCCATGACGAGGACCCGATGACGATCGCCACCCAGCTCGACATCCGGCCGCTGTCCCCGATCATCGGGGCGGAGATCCACGGGATCGACCTGGCCAAGCCCCTCAGCGACCAGGTGGTGGCCGAGGTCAGACAGGCCCTCAACACCCATCACGTGGTCTTCTTCCGCGATCAGCAGCTCTCGCCGGCCCAGCAGGCCGACTTCGCCGGGCAGTTCGGGAGGGTGACCGAAGGTCATCCGGTCATCACGCCCTTGCCCGAGCACCCCGATGTGCTGGCCATCGACGGGAGCGTCGACCGTGCCAGCTGGTGGCACACCGACATCACCTTCCTGCAACAGCCGGCCTTCGGGTCCATCCTGTACATGCTGGAGTGCCCCGAGTACGGCGGCGATACCACCTGGGCCAGCCTGCAGGACGCCTACGACCGGCTGGCCGACCCCGTCCGCGCCATGTGCGACACGCTCATCGCCATCCACTTCGACCCGTGGTTCGCCGCCGATGTCGACGGTCAAGGGGGCTACGACTGGCAGGGGGTGCACTACGACAAGCTGCTCCCCGCCCTCCATCCGGTGGTGCGCACCCACCCCGAGAACGGCCGCAACGGCCTGTTCGTGAACCCGCAGTTCACCCAGACCATCCTCGGGATGTCGAAGAACGAGAGCAACGCCATTCTGGAGATGCTCTACCGGCACTGCGTGCAGCCCGAGTTGACCTGCCGCTTCCGCTGGCGGCCGGGGTCGGTGGCCTTCTGGGACAACCGGGCCACCCTCCACTACGCCCTGGACGACTACGGCGACGCCACCCGCATCGCCCACCGGGTGACCCTGCGGGGTGACGTGCCCTACGGCCCCGCCGTGCCCCAGCGCTGAAGGGACCGGGGTGCCGGACCGGCCATCCCCCGATCCCTACTCGGTCGCTCCCGGGTCCTCACCCGACGTCGGGTCGAGGTCGCCCTCTCCCCCGCCGACCGTCTCGGCCGCCACGACCTCGGCGGTCAGCCCCACCCCGACCCCGGCCGCCCGGTTGGCGGCGGGCGCCGCTCCCGACACCGCCAAGGCCTCTTCACTGGCACCCAGGTAGGCGGCCAGCGCCCGTGGGTCCGCCCCGACCTCTTCGGGCGTTCCCGAGGACACCACTTTGCCGGTCTCCATCATCACGACCTTGGAGCACAGGGCGAAGACCAGGGGCACATCGTGTTCGACCAGCACGATGGTGGTGTCCGCCAGCTGGTGCAACCGCCTGAGCAGCGGGACGAACGCCTCGGCCTCGCGTTGGGCGATGCCGGCGGTCGGCTCGTCGAGCAGCAGCAGCCGGGGTTGGGCCAGCACGATGGAGGCCAGGTCCACCACCCGCCGGGTGCCCGTCGAGAGCTGACCGATGTGATGGCGGCGGAACCGGCCGATGCCGAAGGAGCCGATGACTTCGTCGGCCGCCTTGTGCTTGGCCCGCTCGGATTTGCGGGCCCACGGCATCTGCAGGGTCGACGACACCACCCCCACCGGGTGTCGGGCGTCCTGGGTGAGCCACAACACCTCCTCCACGCTGAGCTCGGGGAACAGGCGGCAGTCCTGGAAGGATCGGACCAGCCCGAGGGAGGACCGCTCCTCGGGCAGGTACTCGACCAGGCTCTCGCCGTCCAACCGCACCGAGCCTGCTCGGGGTGTCACCAACCCGGAGATCACATCCAGCATGGTGGTCTTGCCCGACCCGTTGGGCCCGATCAACCCGACGATGGCTCCGGGCTCGGCGGAGAGGTCGGCGCCGTCGACGGCCTTCACCCCGCCGAACGAGACCGCCACCCCTTCCATATCCAGGCGGGCCGGACCCTGGCCGCTGCGGTGGTCGCCGTCGGCCAGCCCGGTCACCACCGCGGTCATCCCGCGGCCTCGGTGGCCACGGGCAGTGGGCCGTGCCCACCGGCCTGGGTTCCCGGTTCCGGAGGGGTCCCCCGGCGTGCCATCAGGTTCTCGACGCCCAGGGTCACCAGGTCCCCGAGTCGGTGCAGCAGATCCGAGAGTCCACCGGGCAGGTAGAGGATGAAGGCCAGGAGACCGAGCCCACTGGTGAGGAATTGGATGGTCGGGTTGGAACCGAAGATGGCCGGGATGCCCACCAGGTAGATGGCGCCCAGGATGGCGCCGTCGATGGAGCCGAGCCCCCCGATGACCACCATCGAGACCACCAGGATGGAGAAGGTGGGGTCGAAGGTGTCCGAGGAGTAGCGCTCGGTGGCGAAGGCCAGGCATACGCCGGCGTACCCGGCGATGAAACCGGAGAGGGCGAAGGCCAGCAACTTGGTCCGGGCCAGGGGGATGCCCATGGCCCCCGCCCCCGTCTCGTTGTCGCGGACCGCCATGAGCCGGCGGGCCACCCCGCGATCGCGCCAGAGCCGGACCATGAAGACCGACGCCACCAGGACCACCAGCGAGAACCAGGCGAAGGCCTTCTGCGAGGCCAGCCCGATGCCCAGAAAGGTCGGAGGGGCGATGAGCGTCGACTGGGGATTGGGCAGTCCGGTGCAGAGCTGTCGGCCCAACCCCGGCACGGTCCAGCACGTGGTGTTGAGCACCGCGCCCATGAACCACAGCCCGAAGGCCAGCGTGCTCACCGCCAGATAGAGCCCCCGGACCCGGAGGGCCGGTAGGCCGATCAGCACCGCCACCACCGCGGTGACCGCACCGGCAAAGGGCATGAGCAGGACCAGGGGCACACTCGAGCCGAGGTGGGAGGCCATCAGCGCCCCCACCGCCACCAGCCCGAACTGGCCCAACGACACCTGGCCGGCCCACCCGGTCAGCACGGTGAGCGAGAGGGCGATCACCGCGTAGATGCAGATCTGGGCGAACAGGAACTGGTTGCCGGTGCTCAGCACCAGAGGCAGGAGCGCCGCCCCGATCAGCGACAGCGCCACCCCGACGCCGCCGACCTTTCGGCGCACCGGGCTGTCGTGGCGCAGCTGGACCCGGGTGTTCTCCAACCAGGTGGAGCGCTCCTCCCGGCGCGAGCCGGTCTGGAGGGCGGCGATCCGTACCAGCAGCACCACCATGACCAGAGCGAACAGGATGAGGTCCACCTGGCTGGTGCTGTTGAGGTTCCACACCAGGATCTCCTGGATGACCCCGACACCGATGGCGGCCACGAACGCCGTGGTCAGGCTGGTCATGGCGCCCACCATGGCGGCGGTGAGACCCAGTAGGAGGAGCTCGGGGCTGAGCACCTCGGTGAGCTGGGAGGTCTGGCCCGGAGCGGCCAGGATGGCGGTGAAGGCGGACAGCACCCCCGCCAGGGTCCAGGCCATGGTCGAGGTCCGCCGCACCCAGACCCCCGAGAGCCGGGCCGAGTCGGCATTCTCGGCCATGGCCCGCATGGCCAGGCCCCACGGCGACCATTTGATGAAGGCGGCCAGGGCGATGGCCACGATCGGTGCGGCTATCAGGGTGAGCAGCTCACCGGGGGTGAACAGGTAGGTGCCGATCCTGAACGAGACGTCGAAGGGGACCGGGAACGCCCGGAACAGGTTCTTCGGTCGGATGAAGGGCAGCGCCGTGAAGACGAAGAGCACCTGGCTCAGCCCGATGGTGGCCACCATCACCAGGACCCGGGGTCGGTTGAACAGTCGCCGGAGCAGGAGCTCGCTCAGGGCCCCGACCGCCGCCGCCAGGGCCAGTGACAGGATCAGGGCGAACCAGTAGTTGAAGCCGAAGTCGTAGAAGCACTTGACCATGAAGACCGCGGCCACCACGCCCAGCTGGCCCTGGGCGAAGTTGAGCACCCGGTTGGTCCGGTAGATGAGGACCAGGCCCATGGCCAAGAGCCCGTAGCTCAGGCCGGTGATGACCCCCTGGACCAGAACGAAGCTGGGTATCGACACCGCAGTCGACCTACGTGCCGAGGCCCGTGGCCGCGGCGCCCAGGAACACCGGGCGGAGCAGATCGGTCCGTTCGTACAACTCGGTGGTGAGGCCGTCGAAGCGCACCTCACCCCGCTCGATGAAGATGGCCCGCTCGGCCAGGCTCATGGCCCGGTTCACGCTCTGCTCCACCAGCACCACCGTGGTGCCCTCCCGGTTGACCTGGCGCACGATGTCCATGAGGCGGTCCACGGCTTTGGGGGCCAGGCCCAGCGCCAGCTCGTCGATGAGCAACAGCTTCGGCGCGGTCATCATCACCCGGGCCAGGGCCAGCATCTGCTGCTCGCCGCCGGAGAGGGTCCCGGCGGGCTGGTCCAACCGGCCGGCCAGCTCAGGGAAGCGGTCGCAGGCCTCGTCCAGAGCCGTGCGGGCCTGGGAGCCCTTGCCGCGCAGGGAGTATCCCCCGACCCGCAGGTTCTCCCGCACGGTGAGTCCGGAGAACGTCATCTTTCCGCCCACCAGCAGGGCGACGTTCTGGTCGATGATCTGCTCGGGCTCGAGGTAGGTGCAGTTGGCGCCGTAGATGCGGATGACCCCGCGGTGGGGGTGCTCGAGGCCGGACACCGCCCGCAGCAACGTCGACTTGCCGGCACCGTTGGTGCCGAGCAGGGCCAGGATCTCCCCTTGGGCGATCTCCAGGTTGACGTCGAAGAGCACCTGGTTGGAGCCGTAGTAGAAGTCGAGGTTGTGGACCTGGAGGGCCGGCACCGCTCCTCCCGCCGAGCGGCGCTGGCCCTCGGCGTACCGCTCGAGCACGTCCTCGATGACCAGGGTGATGTCACGGCGGACATAGCGCGACCCTATGAAGAGCATGACCCCGCCGATGAGGCAGACCGGTCCGATCAGGGTGAGGGCCACCGTCGGGCCGTTCCGGTACCCGACGGCGTCGCTGATGGCCCCCAGGATCACCGCGCCGGTGAAGCCCCCGAAGACCAGTGAGTACACCCCGAACATGGCGAAGCAGATGGTGCGCATCTCGGGAGGGGCGGTGGCGGCCAGGGTCAAGAAGATGCAGATGGCCAGGGGCGACACCGAAGCGTTGGCCAGGAACTGCAGGACCACCACCATCCACAGGTGCGGCATGTAGAGGGAGGACACGTAGAACACCCCGTAGGCGGTGATGCAGATCCCGGCGATGGCCAGGGGCTTTTGGGGCGCCTTGCGGAAGAACCGGTCCCCGAGCACGTAGGCCACCGGCAGTCCGAGGAAGGCGGCCAGGCCGATGATCGAGTAGACCTCGCTGCGCTGCGCGGTGTCGAGTCCCCACTTCCGCACGAAGTACAAGTTGCCGAACAGGGGTGCGGCGGTGCCGGCGAAGCCCAGGATGGCCACCGCCACCAGTTCGAAGTAGATCGAACGGATCCGCAGCAGCCGGGTGACGGCGGAGCCCAACAGCACCCGTGGTGCGTCGCCCTGCTGGGAGTGGATGTCCATGCCCGAGGCCTTCAGGATGTGGCTGGACTCGTTGGCCCCCTTGTCCGGCTCCTTGAGGGTGAACAGGGCCAGACCGATGGGGATCCCCACCAGGGCGATGAGCAGTCCGTAGCGCCAGCTGTGGGTGACGGTGACGACGAGGCCGAAGGCCAGGTAGCCGACGGTCTGGGACAACGGGTCGGAGAGGTTGTGCCAACTGAAGACCCGGCCGCGGCCCTCGGTGGGATAGGCGTCCGACAGATACGAGTTGTGCACGGTGTTGTTGACCCCGAACCCGACCGACGCAATCAGGTAGAGGAAGGTGAAGACCCACACATTGGGGGACAGCGCCATCAGCGGGGCGAAGACCGAGAAGACCAGCAGCGCCACGCCGGCCACCACCTTGCGACTGCCCCGGTCGGCCCACAGGGCCAGTGGCACCGCCCACAGCAGCTGCGCCACGGCGGCCACGAAGGTCACCGCCCCGAGGGCGGCGTCATGGATGTGGAAGGTGTGCTCGAGGTTGGTCCCGATCAGCGAGATGCCGTTGCCGAAGGTCGCCGGCACCAGGGCCGCCGCGGTGAGCAGGATCAGGGGGGCGAAGCCGCTGAGCCGGAGGATCCCGAGCAGGGGTGGCGGCCTTCCCCTCGCCGGTCCCGGGCATGACGTCGAGGGCCGCCACGACCTCGGGGTCGCTGCTCTTGGCGACGGCCTCCTGCAACAACTCGTCAGGGACCGCGAAGTCGAACAGCACCGGATCGGCCATGGAAGGCACACACTATCCATGACACGAGCGTCAGACACGGCCAACGTGTCGGGGGTCTCCACCTGACCGCAGAGCCGGGCCGATCCGACCGTGATCCCGCCTCGGTCGTCGATCGATCACCTCCAAAGTACGCCCTCGTGGCTCGCCCCGCCGGGTCCCTATCGATGGGCCGGACCGGTGGCCGTGGCCACGGTGAGCGGGCCGTGGGGCAACACGCACAGCCGGGCGCCCGGGGCCGCCACGATCGAGGGCTTCCGCCACCGCGGCGTTCAGGTCGTGGACCGGGGTCAGCAGGGCCCGGCCGGCCTCGTCGTCGGTGAGGCCCTCGGCATAGATCCAGACCTCGGCGTGCCCGAGGACCCGCCCGAGCACCTGGGCCTGCCACCCGTCGAGCCGGCCCGGACCCCGCGGGACGGATCAGCTCCTCGGCGTTCGTCGCTTCCCCGACGATGCGGGCGAAGGCCCCGTCCGCCGGCACCCCGTCGCCACAGGCCGCGGCCAGGATGATGATCCCGCCGGGGGCCACCACCCGTTCGGCCGCGGCCATCCCCTTGACCGCCTGATAGAGGTTCCGGTCGAGAGGGTGGCCGCCGTTGGTGGTGACCACCACGTCGAAGCGGCCCGGCACCGTCTGGGTGACGGTGTCGGCGGCGAAGGCGCAGGCGGCCCGGTGCCCGCTCGGAAGGGGCGCGGCGAAGACCGCCGTCAGGTGACGCCCGCTGTCGATGGTGACGTCCACCGACAGGTCCGGTGGGCACAGGGCGGTGGCCGCGGTGACGAACTCGTGGACCGGGTTGCCCTCGGTGATCATCCACGACGACCGGGCGTCGGCCAGGCGGGCCGGGCTGTGGGCCTCGAGGATGGTCTCGGTGCTGGCCAGACCGGGGCAGACCCCCTTGGGCCCCCCGCTCCACCCGGCGAAGAAGTGCGGTTCGACGAATCCGGTCACGATCCTGACGTCGGCCTCGACGTAACGGCGGTCGAGCAGCACCGGGGTACCGCCCACCTCTCCCACCTCGACGTGGGAGCGGTCGCTCGAGTCGTGGTCGTGGATCCGGTAGCGATCCATGATGCGGGCACCGACCAGGTCCGACATCTCGGCCGGGGTGGCCTGGCGGTGGGTACCGGTGGCGCAGAGGAGCTCGACGCGCTCCGGCCCGGCGCCGGCCTGCTCGAGCTCGTCCAACAGGGGCGGGAGCACGGTGGTGTTGGGCATGGGGCGGGTGAGGTCGGGAAACACCACCGCCACCCGGGGGCCTCCACGGACCAGCTGGGCCAGCGGAGGCCCGGAGAAAGGGCTCCGGAGGGCCTGACGGATGGCGCCGGACTCGTCGGCCAGGGCCGGCGGCTCGACCGGCTCGACCACTACCGCATCGTCGGGGACCTCCACCGCCAAACCAGAAGTGCCGTAGGCCAGCATCACCCGCATCAGGACTCCCCCGGGCCTTCGGGAGCCGGCGACACCCGGTCCGCCGGCCCGGGACCGGCGTCGATCCGACCGGCCATCCGGGACCGGCGTGTGATCCGGTCAGGTCCATCACGGCCGCGGCCACCCGCTGTGCCTGCACCCATCCGTCGGAGTAGCAACGGACCGCGGCAGGGTCCGGCGCCACCCGCCGGTCCACCGGATCGGCGGTGGCGAGATCGAACTCCATGCCTACGGCTCGGGCGGCCAGCAGTGCGGCGCCGGCGGAAGCGGCCTGGCCCGAGCGCCGACCGGTGACGGCCAACCCGGTCACGCCGGTCAGCACCTCGAGCCACACGGTCGCCGCCGCCCCGGACCCGCCCGCCGCCACCTCCGACAGCGGCGGTCCGAGGGGCTGCCGCACGGCCATGGCCTCGAGGCACCGGACCACCTCCCGGGCCACCGATTCGAAGGCGGCCCGCACCAGGTCGGCCAACCCGTGGTCGGAGTGCAACCCGGTGAAGGCGGCCCCGGCCCGGTGGTCCCACCACGGGGCGCGGGCCCCGTCCAACCATGGGGTGGCCACCACACCCCGGGCTCCCGGTGGGCTCTGGCCGGCCAGGTCGGCCAGGTCGGCCATTCGGGCGCCGTGAGCTCACCCCGGCCGGTGAGCCGGCCCAGCCAGGCCAGGAACGACCCCGCCGCCGACAGCCCTCCTTCGAGCAGCCAGCCGCCACCAGCGGAGCCGCCGCCCAACCAGCCACTGCCGGCCCCCCGGGACAGCACCATCCCCGGTGGCCTGACCGTGGGCCGGGCACCCAAGGGGAGCGACACGTTGGCCGTGGTCCCCCAACTGACCATGGGCGACGACTCGGAGGCGCCACTGCCCAGTACCTCGCAGGCCCGGTCGCCGGCCCCGATGACCACCGGGGTCCCGGCCACCAGGCCCAGCGCCGCGGCGACATCGGGCTGGAGCCGCCCACTGACGGCATCGGAAGGCACCACCGGAGCCAACCTCGATCCGGCCGCACCGGCCAGCTCGTCGACCACCCGACCATCGAGGTCGTAGAGCCCCGAGCGCGAGGCCATGGTGGGATCGGTGACCACTTCGCCGATCAGTCGCCAAGCCATGAAGTCCCGGGGAGCCAACACCCAGGCGCTGGCCGCCAGGCGATCAGGGTCATTGTCGGCCAGCCAGGCGACTTTGGCCGTCACCGCACCGGCCTCCAGCGGGACCCCGGTGCGGGCGAAGACCTGCTCCCCGCCCAGAGCCGCGGCCAGCCGCTCGGACTCGAGCCCGGCCCGGCGGTCCGACCAGATGATGGCCGGACCCAGAGCCGCCCCAGAGGCGTCGGCCAACACCACGGACTGACGGGTTCCGGTGCAGCCCACCACGTCGACCTCCCCGAAGCGCTCACCGGCCCGGGCCCGGAGCTCCGTACACGCCTCGGTCAACGAGGACCACCAGGCCGACGGGTCCTGCTCCAACCACCGGGGTCGGGGTCGGAGGGTCTCGACCCCCACGCCGGCCTGGGCCACCACTCCTCCGGCGTCCCAGAGCACGGCCTTGGTGACCGAGGTGCCCAGGTCGACGGTGAGGATCACCGGCCGTGCACGACGGCGGCCAACTCCTCGGCCATGGCCGCCGGCGACGGCTCCTGGAAGATGGCCCGACCCATGGCCAGCCCGGCCCCGCCCCCGGCCATCACGTCGCGGGTCTCCTCCAACACCCGCTCGTGGCCGGCCCGATCATGGGGACCGCCGAGGAACAGCACCGGTACGCCCACGCTGGCGGCCACCCGGCCCACCGCCTCGACGCGGGCCTCCCCGGCGGGAACGTCGGGCACCGGCACCTTGAGCAGTGGGGCGCCCAGGTCGTGGGCGATGACCGCGGCCAGGACGACGTCGTCCGTCTGGCGGGACATCCGTCCCGCCACCCACATGACCGGTTCGATCAGGGCTTCGAGGCCGTGGGAGCGGGCCCCCTCCAGGACCTGTCCCAACAGCTCCAGGGCCGCGGCCCCACCCGGGTCGTCGGGAGCGATGCGGGTCATGAGCTTGATGCCGGTCCACCCGTCCTCGGCGGCCCGGTCCACGCTGGCCACCAGGCGGTCGTCGAGCTCGAAGGCGGTGCCGGCCAACCCGGCGCGGTTGAGCGACAGGTAGGTGCTCTGCCCGGGGCCGATGGCGCCGGTGCGGGCCAGGGTGGCCAAGGGCTCGGCGCTGGCCAGTATCCCGTCGCAGTAGCGGCAGGGCTTCCCGGAGTGCCTGCACGTAGTCGGCGTTCCGCTCGATGGTCATGACCCCGCGGGCCCGGTGGTCCGCCGCCAGCACCAGGGCCGGGTTGGTCAGCGGGCTCATCCCGGTGGGGTCTCCAGCCCGGACCGGGCGAAGACCACCTTGGCCACCGACGAGAAGTCCTCCCGGCCGTACCCGGCCTCGGAGGCCGCGGCCAGGGCCTCCCGGGCCGGGACCGTGGTGGCCAACGGCACGCCGGCACCGGCGGCGTAGGCCAGGGCCAGGTCGAGGTCCTTGGCCATGAGGTCGGTCATGAACCCGGGCTGCCAACCGTTGGAGGCCGGGCTCTCGGGGATGACCCCGGGCGCCGGCAGTCGGGTGCGCACCGCCACGCAGTCCCCGGTCGAGTGCTCCAGCACCTCGAGGAACTTAGCCAGGTCCACCCCGGAGGTCAGGGCCAGAGCGGTGGCCTCGGACGTCGCCAGCATCTGGGCCGCGTAGATCAGGTTGTTGCACAGCTTGACCACCTGGCCCATGCCCGATCCACCCACGTGGACGATCAGCCCGGCGAAGGGCTCGAGGGCCGGACGCGCCGTCTCCAGCGTGGCGGGGTCACCGCCGACCATGAGGGTGAGCGTGCCCCGTTGGGCACCGGCGGTCCCACCCGAGAGCGGGGCGTCGAGAAAGCCGGCGCCGGTGGCGGTGACCCGTTGGTGCTGGGCCCGCTCCACTTCGGGGTCGATGGTGGAGCAGTCGACCACGATCGTTCCGGCACCGAGCTCGGGCAGCATGGCGTCGACCACTTCGGTCACCTGCGGCGAGCTCGGGACACAGAGGATGATGATGTCGCTGGCCCTGGCCACCGCGGCCGGTGAGCCGCCGTCGATGGCGCCCAGGGCCACCGCACGCTCCACCGGACCGGGACTCCGGGAGGCCACGGTGACCCGATGCCCCGCCTCGAGCAGGTGGCCGGTCATGGGCAGTCCCATGGCTCCGAGGCCGATAAAGCCGAGTTGCATTGGAAGTCCTCCTCATCGGGTGCACTGACTCATCGGGCACTTCGGCCGGGTGGATCAGCCGGCTCCGTCAAAGTGCGGTAGCCACGCCGCGGTGCCCTCCAACAGCTCGGCCACCATGGCTTCGGTCCGGTGGAAGTCGCCCCGTCCGGCCAGCGGATCGAGGAAGAACGCCGTCTCGGCCAGGGTGCGATCCCCGTCGAGGGCGGCGGCCACGGTCAACTCCTGTACCGCCACGTGGCGGCGGACCAGTTCGGCGTAGGGCGGCGGTAGGGGCGCCACATCACGCCCGCGTATCCCGTCTCCGTCCACCACGCAGATCGACTCCACCACCGAGTCGGCCGGGACGTCGGGAACCTGGCCGGCGTTGGGGATGTTGACCGGGAGGTAGCGGGGCTTGCCGGTCACCAGGGAGTCGATGACCAGAGCGGGAAGCTCTCCCGACTGCCAGGTCTGCAACGGCTTGTCCCCGGACAGCCAGGCGTCCACGTCGGCGATGTACCCGTCCTGGTGCTCCTGGCGGCGCTCGATCGGGGTGAGCTCGATATTGAAGTCCGCGCCCCACCGGGACTCCTCGGTCAGCACCCAGGGCACGAACTCGGCGATGTGGCGGTCACCGGCCGCCGGCAGCGCACCCCACTTCTCCAGCATGGTCAACTTGAGGGCATGGCGCTGGCAGAAGTCGAGCCGGCTGAACTCCTCGGCCTCGGGTCGGTCGGGACCGGGCGCCAGGGCCGCCAGGCCACCGGCCTCCTCCACCATCTCGGCCAGGATGGCGTACCCGTCCTCGCCGTCCACATCGAGGGCCGTCACCACCGGAAAGTGGTTGACCCCGGCCACCGTGGCGTTGACCGCCTCGTGCCGCCGGCCCAGGGCGATGGCCAGGTCCATGGTCCAGTTGCCCACCTCGTGGCACAGGCCCACCGTCTTGACCGCGGTCTGCCGGCAGACGGCCCGGGTCAGGCAGGTCATGGGGTTGGTGATGTTGAGCAACCAGGCGTCCGGGCAGATCTTGCCCATGTCCTCCCCCACCCCCACCAACACCGGAATGTTCCGGAGGGACCGGTTGACCCCGCCGGGCCCGACGGTGTCGCCGACCGACTGGCGGATGCCGTAGCGGGCCGGGACATCGAGGTCGACGGCCATCGACTCGAAGCCGCCGGTGGAGATGGTCACGATCACGAAGTCGGCGCCTTCGAGGGCCCGGCGCTGATCGGTGGTGGCATCGAAGGTGGCCCCGGCCCCCAGGGCCTCGCTGACCTTGGGGCCGAGCGCCCGCATCTTCTCGAGGGGCACCGGGTCGATGTCCTCGAGGACGTAGTGGGCGCCGCGGAGCGACTCCGTGCTGAGCAGGTCCCCCAGAAGCTCCGGGGTCCACTGGTAGCTGCCGCCACCGATGATGGTGATCTGCATGGCTCTCACACCCTCCGGGGGGTCGTAGGGGGTCGAACTGACATACGTGTCACTCTAACCAGCCCACCCGTCCGGGTGCCGGGCCGACCGGTCCGTGCCCCGGGTTGGCGGCGTTCCACCCGCCCGCCGGGAGACGGTCAACCCGGTGGCACCTGCCAGTGGACAAGGTCGGTGCTGCGGGCCACCCCGATCTCGGCGTGACCCCACCCTCCGAATCGGGTCAGCTCGTCGCTGCCGGCGTAGAGCAGGTAGACGAAGTGCCCCGGGAGGGAGCTGGCATCACAGATGAACGAGGAGTCGGCGTGCTCGAAGCCGATGCTGGAGATGCCCGGGCCGCTGTTGAAGGCCTGGGCCGGAACGCTCAACTCGTATCCACCGGTCCACCGCAGCCAACCGGTGGCGGTGGCGGGGTCGCCGGCCAGGGTGAAGATCCACGGCTGGTCGAGGTTGTTCGACGTGGCCACCAGCCGCCACCGGCCCGCCACCGTCACGAACTCGTAGTTCTCGATGGTGCCGCCCACGACGTCGATGTCGGGCCGGCCGACCAGCTGCCAGGGACCCTGCAGCGAGCCGGTGGTGGATCGGGCTATCTCGAAGACGTCGGGCTGGGTGGGTGACGAGTACTTGAATCCCAGCAGCAGTTGGTGTCCGGTGAAGACCAACGCCCCGTCGATCATCCGGTCCTGCGGCGACGCGGCCAATGACGGGGCCAGCGGGTGGGGCGCCGACCACGTCATCAGGTCGGTGGACGTGCGGTAGTACAAGCGGGACTGGACCCCCGCCGGGCTGGTTCCGCCCGGATCGGACTGGTAGGTGACCACGTAGAGCCCGGCCTGGTCGCGCACGATGTCCGGCGAGGCCACCCCGAGCACCCCGGCCTGGTGCGGCCACGGGGATGCGGCCGACCAGTGCACCAGGTTCGGGCTGGTGGCGGTGGCGATGTTCCAGTAGATGCCGTTCGGTCCCGACGGGTCCTCGGTCACGTAGCTGAACAACATGTGCCAGGAGTCGCCGGCCCAGATGAGAGCCTGGTCCTTGACTCCCGCTGTCGGATACGAGAGCACCGGGTTGGACAGGTGGGCCCAGTCGATCGCCGGCTTCGCCGGACCGGCCACGATGCAGGCGTGACCGGCCCCGGCCGCCAACTCCGCCGCCGTCAACGGTGGCGACTGCGATGACGGCGCCGTCGCATCCCCGCTGCCGTTGACAGTGGAGGTGGTGCCGTTGACGGTGGGGGTGGTGCTACAGGCGGTCAACAGCACCACCATGAGGCCCGCTGCCCACCAGACGGTCCGACCTCTGGTCACGACGCGGTCCTCGTCATGAGCCTGTCCGCCACGAAGCTGTTCGCCCGCTTGTCACGAGCGCGAACTTAGACAAGCGACACGGTGCCGCGCCTCGGGGCAGCAGTAGCATCAAGGCGTGACTCCGTCCCTCGTCTACGTCACCCAGGTCGCTCCGTACCAGCACGGACCGGCCGGTGTGCACGGTGTGCTCGACCAGTCGTCCACGGCCATGGCCCAGTTGGCCGAGGCGGCGGGACTGAGCTTCCACCGGGTGACCGATGTCCGCACCCTGGACCCGTCGGTCCTGGCCGACACCCGGGTGGTGAGCCTGTTCACCATCGGCGAGACACCATGGGCGCCGGAGCAACGTTCCGTGCTGCTGGAGGGGCTGCGTTCCGGTCGCACCTCGGTGCTGGCGGTGCACTCGGCCACTGACGCCTGTTACGGGTGGGACGAGTACGTGAAGGTGGTCGGGGCCCGATTCGACGGCCATCCCTGGACCCAGACGTGCACCCTGGACATCCTCGAGCCTGCCCACCCGGCCGTGGCCCACCTCGGAGCGACCTGGACCTGGCACGACGAGGTGTACCAGTTCCGTGCCCTCCGTCCCGATGCCCGGGTGCTGCTGTCGGCCCGGCCGGACGAGCTGGGCCGTGATGGTGGCCCGACAGCCGACGCCGGCACCACCCACCCGCTCTCGTGGTGCTTCACCGAAGGGGACGGCCGGGTCTTTTCCACCTCACTCGGCCACTTCCCCCATGCCTGGGAGACCCCGGACTACCTCCGGCACCTGGCCGGCGGTCTCCAATGGCTGAGCGAGGGCGACACCCCGACCTGAACGACGGGAACCGCGGCGGTAGCGAGCGGTAGCCGGTCAGCCGTCGAGCGCGTTCGACGACCACCGCCTCCCACCCGTGCACCGACAACCGGCCTTCGACCCGTTCGCCCCGTCGACGTCCGTCGGTAGCCAGGATGACCGTCCCGGAGACATCGTCGAGCCCGGCGTCGCCCTCCGACATCCCCGCCAGCACCACCACGTGGTCGCCCCGTCCCCACGCCCAGGCGCCGGGGGTGGTGCCCAACGTGGCATAGGAGCCCCGCTGGAGGTCCGGCACCGACCGGCGCAGGGCGATGAGGTCGCGGGTCAGGCCCAGTATCGAATCAGGGTCGCCCCGTTGCGCTTCGACGTTGTACCCGCCGAGATCGCCCAAGGGCAGCCACGGCTGTACGTCCGGAGCGGTGAACCCGCCGCCAGGTCGGTCCTCCCACTGCATCGGGGTGCGCATGGCGTCGCGTCCGTCGTAGGCCGGCCAGTACAGGACACCCAGGGGATCCTTCATCAGCTCGTGGGGCACGACGGTGTCGGGCTGTCCGATCTCGTCACCTTGGTAGAGGACCGGGGTTCCCCGCAGGCACAGCAACATGACCAGGGCCACCCGCGTTTTGGCGTCGTCGCCCCCGGCCCACCGGGTGGCAAACCGGGACATGTCGTGATTCGATCCCGTCCACGCCGGCCAGGCCCCGGCCGGGAAGTCCCGCTCGGCGGCCTCGACGATGGTGCGCATGGCCCGGTCCTCCAGCGGTGAGCTGATGAACGGGAAGTTGAAGGCCAGCTGCAGCTCGTCGTGCCCGTTCCCGTAGTAGCGGGCCAGGTTCTCCATGGGCTCCACCGGCGTTTCCCCCACCAACAGGGCCCCAGGGTAGTGATCGGTCAACGCCCGCCACCGCCTGATCACCTCGTGGACCTCGGGTCGGTTGGCGTTGTACACCGAGCGCTGGCCGAAGAGCTGCTCCTCGAACGAGTCCTCCTCGGTGGCCGGAGGGTTGTCCCGGAGCTCGGCGTCCTTGATGATCATGTTGCACACGTCGATGCGGAAGCCCGCCACCCCCCGGTCGAGCCAGAAGGTCATGACGTCGTCGAAGGCCCGGCGGACGTTGTCGTCCCACCAGTTGAGGTCGGGCTGTTGGACCAGATGGTTGTGCAGGTAGTACTGGCCGGTTGCGTCGTCGAGGGTCCAGGCCGGGCCCCCGAAGCTCGACACCCAGTTGTTGGGAGGCGAGCCGTCACTCCCCGGGTCGGCCCACACGTACCAACTCCGGTGCTCGGAGGTCCGTGACGACCGGGAGTCCACGAACCACGGATGCTGCTCGCTGGTGTGGTTGGGGACCAGGTCCATGAGGACCTGGATGTCCCGACGGTTGGCCTCGGCGATGAGGCGGTCGACGTCGGCCATGGTGCCCAGCTCGGGCTCCACGCCCACATAGTCCGCCACGTCGTAACCCCAGTCGGCGTTGGGCGAGACGGTGATGGGGCTCAGCCAGATCCCGTCGACGCCCAACCACTGCAGGTAGTCGAGTCGTTCGATGATCCCGGGCAGGTCCCCGACGCCGTCCCCATCGGAGTCGGCGAACGATCGCGGGTAGATCTGGTAGAGGACGCCACTCTTCCACCACGGGTCCTGACCTCGAGCAGGTGATCGGTTCATCGGACCTGTATACCAGTGCCGACTCCGGGTGCACCTCTACCGCGTGGACGGCACCCCCGGTTCCGCTCAGCCGGTAGGTAGTGGCTCCCAGGGCTGGACGTGGACCCAACAGGTGAACTGCGGGATCTTGTCCTTGGGCATCTTGCAGGCGCTGGAGACCGGTGAGTTGATGTGCAACTTGACCACTTGGAACTGGGTCGGGCCGTAACGCTTGTCCGGCCCGTAACTCAGCACCGGCGAGTTCGTACCCTGGAAGTTGGTGATCTTGGACATGGCGGTGACGAAGGTCCGCCGGTTGAGATCGGGCCCGGCGTTGCGGGCCGCGGTGGCGAACAGCGTGATGACCTGACACCAGCCGACCACCGGGCCCTGCTCCTCGAGGAAGTCCTCCTGGTCGCCCGGGGGGATCTGGGGGTAGGCCTTGTGCCAGGGCACCCAGCACTTCCGCACGCCCGGGTCGTAACCACCCTCGCTCTCGGGTCGGTCGTCGTCGATCCCGCCCAGGGTCTCGGTGGTGAGACCTTCCTGACCGTTGAGCGCTTTGGCGTAAGGAATGGGCAGCAGGCCGAGCGCCGACTCGATGCTCTCCTCGTAGTCGCTGAGGAGGAGCTTGGGGTACCACTGCTGTTGGGTCTCGGCCTGGAGGACCGGGTACATCACGTTGAACGGCATCAGCGGGATGATCGAGGTCACCCCGGCGCTGCGCATCTGTTGGACCACCAGGGGAGCCTCGGTGTCGGTGGTGGCGGTGTCGTCGGGCTCGGCATCGATGACCTTCACCACCGGAGTCACCCCGGCCCGTCGCAGGTCGGGTAGCAGGTACTGATTCAAGGCCACTTGGTCCGATGCGCGGTCGCCGGCGATGACGCCCACCTTGACGGTGCCCCCGATGAGGTTGGCACTGAGGCCCCAGTTGACCACGGCCTGGAGGATGGCGGCGTCGTCCGGACCGGTCCACCACAGGTACGGCGAGCCTTGATTGGTCCAGTTGGTGACGGTGGTCCACTGGCCGATGAACGGGGTGTGGCCCTCCTGGGTGACGCACAGCTGGTCGTCCCCGGTCCAGTCGCCCAGGCCGTCCAGCACCGCGAAGGCCGCCGGTGAGCCCTCGGTCCAGTCCTTGCACAAGGCCCGCATGTCGTCCTCGTTGGTGGGATCGAAGGTGGCGATGATGGGGTTGATCTTGCGCCCGTTGATTCCCCCCTGCTCGTTGACCTGGTTCACGTAGAAGTTGATGGCCTTGGTCTGCTCGCCGAACTCATCGTCATTGGCGAACCCCTCTTTGCCGGCCAAGGAGGTGAGGGACACCACGGGGAAGACCACATTGATCTGGTGCTTGGTCACCCCCCGGTTCGAGGTGCTGGCCGAGCTCACCGGGGAGGGGCCGCTGGACGTCGATCCCCCGCCGTACTGGGCGGCAGCCGCCGCCGCGGTGGACGGCGCATTCGAGCTGGACGGCGACGTGGCCACCCACACCGCGGTACCGGCGATGACCGCTACCACCAGCACCACCGTGCGGATCTGGGTCGAGCGCCGGCGGCGGACGAAGTGGCCCCACGACCGGGCCACACCTCTCAGCGGATTCCACCGACTGGATCCACTCATGCGCATCGCTCCTTCTCGTGGCCCACGCTCCTGGACCGCACTCCCCCACCCGGCGCCGGCACCCACGCCGGACAGCCTTCGGGCCCGCAACGTGTGCCGCGTGCCGCCAGTACCGTATCGTCGTCCGCCACCGGACACGTGTCGTCGGTGATCGGCGCCACCAACCGGGGTCGTGGCCACACACCCCGGGTCCGGGCCGCCAACCACAGGCCGTCACCAACCACAGGCCGTCACCAACCACAGGCCGTCACCAACCACAGGCAAGGAGTGCTCACCAGATGAACAGCGGGGCCCACGACCGGGCCGGCGAGACCAGCGTGGGTCATGGTCCGGCACCTTCCGTCGGCACGCTCGTCGACGGTCGAACGGATGGCAACCCCGGGGATCAGGCCGTCGAAGTGGCCGAGCTGTACAAGCGGTACCCCAAGGCCCCCATCGACTCGCTGGCCGGGGTCAGCTTCCAGGTGCACCGGGGCGAGGTCTTCGGGTTCCTGGGTCCCAATGGCGCCGGCAAGACCACCACCATCGGGATCCTCACCACCAGGATCCGACCGACCCGGGGCCGGGCTCTGGTGGCCGGCGTCGACGTCGTGGCCGATCCGGTCGGGGCGCGGCGGGTACTGGGTGTGGTGCCCCAGCAGAACAACTTGGACCGCTCACTCTCGGTCCGCCAGAACCTGCTCTTCCACGCCAGCTACCACGGTGTGCCGAGAGGCCGGCGCCAGCAGCTGGCCGACGAGCTGCTCGAGCAGTTCGGCCTGGGCGACCGGGGGGCGGCCGGCCCGACGACTTCTCGGGCGGTCAGATCCAGCGCATGATGATCGCCAGGGCCCTCATGCACTCACCCTCGGTCCTGTTCCTCGACGAGCCGTCGACGGGCCTCGACCCGGCGGCCCGTCTGTTCCTGTGGGCCAAGGTGGCCGAGCTCAAGGCCGGAGGCACCACCGTGGTCATCACCACCCACGACATGGACGAAGCCGCCACGCTCAGCGATCGGGTGGCCATCATCGACCACGGCACCCTGCTGGCCCTCGACACCCCGGCCGCCCTGGTGCGCGGCATGACCGGCGAGCGCACCCTCGACTGCACCATCGAGCCCGGTGCCGGAACCGACGAAGCCTCCTTGGTGGCCGACGTGGGGGCCCTCACCGGGGTGGGCCAGATCGAGCGACTCGACGATCCGGGGGGAAGTGGCTGGCGGTTGCGGATCTATGTGGACGGTGAGGCGGCGGCGTTCGTGGCCCCGGTGGCCCAGGCCATCAGCGGCTCCGGGTCACGACTCACCGATGCCCGGCTGGGCGAGCCCAATCTCGAGGATGTCTTCATCCACCTGACCGGAAGGGCGTTGCGATGACCTCCCCCGCGCCGGCGCCGCCGCCGAGGTGGGCACCGTGCCCTCCACCGGCGCCGGCCTCGACCAGCTCCCCAACTGGGGCCCGGGTCGGACGTTCGCCGCCATCCTCCGCCGCGACCTCTTCGTCACCGGACGGGAGTTCCCGGTCTTCCTGGCCCAGGTCATCCTGCAGCCGCTCTTCTTGCTCTTCGTGTTCGGCAAGGTGCTCACCGAGTTGGGTTACGCCCGGCCCGGCTACGAACAGGTTCTCTTCCCCGGGCTGGTGGCCCTGGCCGCCGTCCTCACCGGCCTGCAGAGCACGGCCCTTCCCCTGGTGATCGAGTTCTCCTACAGCAACGAGATCGAGGACCGGCTACTGGCTCCCCTGCCCATCGGGGCAGTGGCGGTGGAAAAGGTGGTCTTCGCCGCCATGCGGGCCTGCGTGGCCGCGGCGGTGATGTTCCCGGTGGGTGTGTGGATACTGGGCTCGATCCCGTGGCAGGCCTCGACCACACCGGCGGTGGTGGCCATGATCGTCCTCGGGGCCCTGTCCGGAGCGGCCATGGGCCTCATCCTGGGCACCTTCGTGCCACCCAATCGGATCAGCGTGACCCTGACCCTGGTCCTGACCCCGCTCATCTTCACCGGTTCCAGCCAGTACCCGTGGCCCTCGCTCAGCCACCTGCGTTGGTTTCAAGTGGTGTCGGCCTGCAATCCCATGACCTACGTGAGCGAAGGCCTCCGCGGTTTGATGGCACCCAGCGTCCCCCACATCCAGACCTGGATCTGCTTCGTGGTGGCCGTGGTCTCGCTGGTGGTGCTCATGGGTATCGGGATGGTCGGCTTCAAACGGCGGGCACTGGGATGAGCAATCCCCGTGCTCATTACGCTGCCATTGGACGAGCATGGACGGGATCGGAGAGGACGGGCATGGGTGACCGCTGTGGATGAGAAGGAGCTGTGGGGACTGCTGGACCCCTCGGTACTGGCCAAGGTCGTGGTGGTGTCGCCGCACTTCGACGACGCTGCTCTGGGGGCGGCCCACCTGCTCACCTCGTACCCGGGGAGCACGGTGATCACGGTGCTGGGAGGGCGCCCTCCGTCCTATCCCGACGAGGTCACGCCCTGGGACGCGGCGGGCGGATTCGCCACCGGGGACGACGTGGTGGCGGCCCGCCAGGATGAGGATCGGGCCGCGGTGGCTTCGATGGGAGCCACACCGGTGTGGCTGGACTTCCCCGACCACCAGTACCTCACGGCGGAGCAACGACCGACGCCGGAGCGGGTGGCACCGGTGCTGCGCCAGGCCCTCACCGATCTGGAACCCAGCGCCGTGTTCCTGCCCATGGGACTGGCCAACCCCGACCATGTGCTGACCCACGACGCCGGCCTGCTGGCCCGGGCGGCCATGATCGAAGATGGCGTGGCCCTGCAGTGGATGGCCTACGAAGACGCCGGCTACAAACACCTGCCCGGGCTCCTGGCCTGGCGCATCTCGAAGCTGTTCCGCAGCGGCCTGTGGCCCACGCCGGCCGTGGTGCCGGTAGAGCCGGACATGGCGGCCAAGCGCACCGCCATCGGGCACTACACCAGCCAGGTGGCTCCGCTCGAGCGCGATCACCTGTTGTCCGAGCGTCTCGACGCCAACGTGCCCGAGCCGTACTGGCGACTCGACCTCCCGCCCGCCGGGTGGGAGCGCCTAATGTCAGCGGATGACCTCGATGCACGCAACGACTGAGTCGACCGGGAGGGCCGGCATGACCGGGGAGGGGACCACGGCCCTGGTCACCGGAGCCTCATCGGGAATCGGTGCAGCCACCGCCCGGCTGCTGGCGGCCGGTGGCACCACGGTGGCCGCGGTGGCCCGTCGGGCCGACCGCCTCGAAGAGGTGGTGGCCGAGTGCCGAGCCACCGCACCCCGGTCGCGGGCCTGGGCCGCCGACCTGAGCGATCCGGAGCAGCGCCGCCGCGCCTCAGTCTTGAGATCTGGGACGAGCTCGGGCCGCTCGACATCATCGTCAACAACGCCGGCATCCCCATGCGGCGACCCGCCGATCGGCTGACCATGGCCGAGGTCGAGCGGGTCATGACCGTCAACTATCTCTCCCCGGTGGCCATCACCCTGGCGCTGCTGCCCCGGATGCTGGACCGTGGATCGGGCACCATCGTCAACGTCTCCAGCCTCGGCGGTCGTTTGGGGATCGCCACCGAAGCGGCGTACAGCGGGTCGAAGTTCGCCCTGGCCGGTTGGAGCGAGGCTCTGGCCGCCGACCTGGTAGGTACCGGGGTCTCCGTACGACTGGTACTGCCCGGGGCTATCGACACCGAGATCTGGGACCAACCGGACAACGACCCCCCCCTCTACGTCGGGCCCCTGGTGCCGGCCGAGGAGGTGGCGGCCGGAATCGTCGGGTGCATCGACAGCGACCTCTTCGAGCACTACCTCCCGGACATGAAGGCGGTGGTGGAGATGAAGACCAAGGACTTCGACGGGTTCGTGGCCAACATGAGGGCCATGGCCGACGGCGAGTACGACGAGGAAGTGGTGGCGGAGCGGATGGCCGGGGGCTCGCACTCCGCCGGTCGGACGGGCGAGACCCGGACGGGCCGGTCATGAAGGCCCTGCTGTTCGGGGCGCGACCCGACCGGGCCGAGGAACGTCCCGTGCCCACCGACGAGCTGGAGGAGCGGCTGGCCGCTCTCCCCTTCGGCCTCCACGAGATGGACGATGCCCGGCCCATCCACCCCGACTGGGTGGTCACCAGACCCATCCTGTCCGGGGTGTGCGGCTCGGACACCAAGCTGGTGCTGGGCGATTTCGCCGACGGGGACATCGACAATCCCATGGCCGCCTTCTCCTCGCTCCCCCACGTGCCGGGCCACGAGGTGGTGGCCGAGGTGGTGTCGCTGGGGCCGGAGGCCCGGGGTGTCGAGATCGGTCAGCGGGTGGTGCTCAACCCCTGGTTGAGCTGCGCCCCCCGCGGCATCCAGCCGCTGTGCCCACCGTGTCAGGCCGGCGACCTCAACATGTGCTGGTCCTTCACCAAGGGCGACATCAGCCCCGGCGTACATATCGGCGTGGTCACCGGGGCCCCGGGGGCCTGGGCGGAGCAGTTGGCCACCCACTCCTCGATGTTGATCCCGGTCCCCGACGACATCAGTGACGAGGCAGCGGTACTGGCCGATCCGTTCTCGGTCTCCTTCCACGCGGTGGTCCGCAATCCCCCGCCGCCGGGCGGCAAGGCCCTGGTCATCGGGGCCGGCGCCCTGGGGCTGGCCAGTGTGGCCATCCTCACCGCCCTCTACCCGGGGGTCGAGGTGGCCGTGGTGGCCCGGTTCCCGGCCCAGGTGGAGATGGCCAAAACGTTCGGTGCCTCGATCGTCCTTCCCCACGAGCCCCGGCTGGCCCTGGTCGAGGCCCTGGCCGACTGGTCGGGAGGGGTCCTCCACCAGGCCTTCGACGGCCTGCCCATGGCCCACCCCGGCCATATCGACGTGGTCTACGACTCGGTGGCCAAGCCCGAGACCTTCGAGGTCGGAGTGCGGGTTCTGGCCGAGCGGGGACGTCTGGTCTACACCGGGGTGGCCGTTCCCGGGCGCTGGGAGTGGACCCCGGTCTACTTCAAGGAGCTGTCCATCATCGGTTCCAACGCCTTCGCCATGGAGGAGTTCGAGGGGGTCCGCCGCCATGCCATCGAGCACTACCTGGCCCTGGTGCGGGCGGGCCGGATCGACCTCACCGAGATGGTCACCCACCGATACCCGCTGCAGGACTGGTGGGGGGCGCTCAAGACCTTGGCCCGACCCGAGGAGAGCGGCGTCCTGAAGGCCACCTTCGCCCCCAACGGGGACCTGGTCACCCGCACCGGCTGACACTTCCTGGGCCCCCCGTGCCCGGCCGGCGGTGGGTGCTTCGTAGTCTTTGGTCATGAGTGCGGACCCCTCGACGGCGCACACCGATGCGCAACGGGAGGCGCTCCTGGGCGAGTTGGACAACCTCCTCCACGTGGCCGCCGACACCCGGGCCGCCCTGAGCGAGGTCGAAGGGCGGGTCAGCCGCACCAGGGATCTCGCCGCCGAGGGGTCGAGCGTCGAGGTGTTCCTGACCTCGTTCACCGAGCCCGGTCGGGCCTCCACCGATCTGACCACTGCCATCAACGCTCTGGAACGGGCCCGGCGTCGGACCCGGCGGCAGATCGTCCTCATGGGCCGGGCCGAAGGGCTCTCCCTCGGACAGCTGGCCGCCTTCTGGGGAGTCTCCCGGCAGCTGATCTCCCGCCTGGCCCGCGAACCGCTCGATGAGAACGGACCGCCGCCCGAGCAGTAGTGCCCCACCCATGACGAAACCCCGGCGCTGGCTTGGCGGAAGCTGCGGCCGGGGTTTCGTAGCGTGCGTGCGGCAGAACCGCAGCAGCTTTGCCTTCCAGGTCTGGCGGGAGACCGGATAAGGCTCGAAACGAAAACTATCGGCCGGTCGTCCGTTTCGTCAACACCTGTTGAACAAGTTCTACGCAGCCCGCTCCCGCCGTAGGACCGGCTCCGGTCAGCCCTCGGGGCCGAGCTCCTCGAACTGCCGGAACCGACGGGCGGCGGCCGCGGCCCACACCGGGTCCGGTTCGATTCTGGTCCCACCCCGGGCCCACTCACCGGCGGCGTCGAACGAGGACTCCAGGCCGGCGGCCATCCGGGCCAGGTAGGCGGCCCCCAGGGCTGCCCCCTCGGGCACGGCCACCGCCTCCACCGGCAGCCCGGTGGCATCGGCCACCGCCTGCATCCAGGGAACCGACCTCGATCCTCCACCGGTGGCCACGATCCTGCGACCCTCGAAGCCGGTGCGCTCGAGAATGCGTCGGATCACGAAGCCGGTGGCCTCGAAGGCCCCCCGGGCCAGGGCGCCCGGGCCCTGGGAGATGTCGAGGCCATGGACGCTGGCCCGCAGGTCGGGGTCGTGGAACGGGGTGCGCTCCCCCCGCAGGTACGGCAGCCACACCGGAACCCGTCGAGGGGTCACCGGTCCGCTCGTCGCTGTTCCCACCCGGTGGCTGGCCGAGCGGCGCGGCGCCGACCCCAGGACCGAGCTGGCCCAGTCGACGAACAGGGCTCCGGCATTGCTCGGGCCGCCGATCATCACTTGTCCGGCCACCATGTTGGGCAGGGTGGTGAGACCGGGGATGTCCTTCCACTCCTCGGTGACCACCCACACGATGAGGGTGGCCCCGAAGATCACCAGGATGTCGCCGGGCCGGTTGGCCCCGGCCACGATCTGCTCGCAGAAGGCGTCGATCGACCCCCCGGCAAAGGCCGTCGTCGTCCCGGGTGCCACACCCAGGCCGGCCCCCATGCCGCCCACCACCGGCAGTTGGGCCTCGCCGATCCCGAGGTCGTCCAGAGCGGTCTTGTCCCAGCGACCCTTGGCGAACAGTCCGCCGAAGGACATGGCTGCGGCCATGTCCACGGCCGGGACCCCGGTCAGGGCGTGGGTGGCCACCGCCTGGCAGTTCCAGTAGCCGTGGGCCCCCGGGTGCTGGCCCACAGCCCAGGCCACCATGCGTTTGCCCTGCTCCCGCTCGTTTCCGGGATCGCGACGGCTGCGCGCCAGGTCCACCTCCTCCGAGCCGGCCCGGGCCCGATGGTCCCCGTAGAGCAGGCCGGGGAGCAGGGGTCGACCCCGGCGGTCCACGGCGGTGATCGAAGGCACCATCGACGTGACCACCACCCCGGCGGCCGGTCCGTCCAGCTCCGCCGACGACCTCGGCGAAGGCCCGGCGAGGCCCACGGCGCCAGGCCCGGGCCACATCGTGCTCCAGGAGGTCGGCGGACGGGGTGACGACCCGGTGGGGAACCCGGGTCCGGGCCACCACCCTCCCGGCGGGGTCGACGGCCACCGCCTTGACCGACGTGGTGCCGACATCCACGCCGATCGTGCAGTCCCCGCCGCTCGGCTGGCTCACAAACCTGACATTCGCGTCATGACACGCCATTATGGTCCCGAACCGGCGCCGAAGCCGGTCCTACGCTCCGGCGCGGGCCGGAGAGCCGAAGGAGCTGCCCTGACCATGGCCGAACAACGACCCAAGGCACTGGTAACCGCGGCGGTGCGGGGCCCGGGACTCGACCTGCTCGGAGAGCTGGCCGACCTGACCCTCGACTCCGTGGCTGGACCAGCCCACCCTCCGCATCTACAACGCCGAGCAGTTGGCCGAGCGGGTGGCGGCCGAGGGTGCCTCCATCGTGGTGGTCGAGAGCGACCGCTGCGCCGGCCCGTTGTTCGAGCAGCACCTGCATCGCCGTCTGCAGTTGCCGGGGGGATCCGAACAACGTGGACGTGGCGGCGGCCACCGCGGCCGGGGTACCGGTGCTGCGGGCGCCCGGGCCGCAACGCCGACGCCGTGGCCGAGCTGGCCGTGGCCCTGCTGTTCGCGGCCACCCGGGGCTGGTAGCGGCCGACGCCGATGTGCGCCACGGCGAGATCTACAAGGGCGGCACCATCCCCTACCAGCGGTTCCGGGCCTGGCAGCTGGCCGGTCGCGACCGCCGGCCTGGTCGGGCTGGGGGCGGTGGGCCGGGCCCTGCGTTGGCGGCTGCGCGGCCTGGGCCTCGAGGTCATCGCCTACGACCCCTACGCCGACGAGCCCACGGTGAGCCTCGACGAGCTTCTGGAGCGGTCGGACGTGATCTCGCTGCATGCCCCGGTCACCCCCGAGACCACCGGGATGATCGGTGCCGAGCCAGTTCGCCGCCATGCGCGACGGCGTGGTCTTCCTCAACACGGCACGGGCCCAGCTCCACGACACCGACGCCCTGGTCGACGCCCTCCATTCGGGCAAGGTCTCCGCGGCCGGGCTCGACCACTTCGAGGGCGAGTCCCTGGCCTTGGACCATCCGCTCACCCAGCTGGACTCGGTGGTGCTGGCCCCGCACATCGGCGGCGCCACCTACGACACCGAGTCCAATCACACCAACACCATCGCCGAGGACCTGTGCCGGCTGCTGGCCGGGGCCCGCCCTCTCAACATCGTCAACCCCGAAGTGTTGGGCCGCTGATGTTCGGCCCGGGGACCGGCCTTCCGGCTCCTGCCCAGGCTGGATGATGACAACACCTTCTTCTGGACCAGCGGGGCCGACGGGCAGCTCCGGTTCCTCCGTTGTCAGGACTGCCAACGTTCGTCCACCCGCCTTCGCCGGTCTGCCCGGGGTGTCTGTCGCCGGACCTCACACCCGAAGTGGTGAGCGGTCGGGCCACCCTGGTGGCCCACACCTGCAACGTGCAGCAGTGGATCCCCGGCAGCGATCCGTACCTGATCGGCCTGGTTGCCATAGCCGAACAGGAGAGCGTGCGGCTCACCACCAATCTGGTCGACCTGGAAGAGGACGAGGCCCACGACGGCATGGACTTGGAGGTGGTCTTCGAGCAGGCCGACGATGTCTACCTGCCGCTCTTCCGGCCCGTGGACGAAGGGGCCGGATCATGAGCACGCCCGAGCCGTTGGAGCGCAAGGCGGTCATTTCGGGGATCGGTCAATCGGCCGTGGGCCGACCCCTCGACCGCACCGACATCGACCTCACCGTCGAGGCGTGCCTGGCCGCCGTAGCCGACGCCGGGCTCACCCGGGACGATATCGACGGGCTGGCCACCTACCCCGGGATGGGCGCCGGCACCCCGGGCTTTGCCGGGCCCAGCAGCCCCGAGGTCCAGGACGCCCTGCGCCTCCGGCTGAACTGGCACGACGGTGGCGGCGAGGGACCGGCCCAGATGCGCGCCGTCATCGCCGCCTGCCTGGCCGTGGGAGCCGGACTGGCCCGCCACGTGCTGGTCTATCGCACCGTGTCCGAGGCCACGGCCCAGGGTTCGGGCGGACGTCAGGGCATTGGGGGCGGAGGCGGCGGCGGTGTCCCCCGCTTCTCCGGCTTCCTGCAGTGGTCCCTGCCCTTCGGGGCGGTGTCCGCAGTCAACTGGATCGCCCTGGTGGCCCAGCGCCGCATGCACGAGTTCTCCCTGACCCGCGAGCAGCTGGGCCAGATCGCCCTCAACGCCCGGGCCAACGCCGCTCTCAACCCGCACGCCATCTACTCGGCGCCCATGGACCTGGCCGACTACCTGGGGGCCCGGATGATCTCCACCCCCTTGTGCCTGTTCGACTGCGATGCTCCCTGTGATGGTTCGACGGCCTTCGTGGTCTCCCATCGCGACTACGCCCCCGACGCCCCGCACCCGGCCTGCCACGTCAATGCCGTCGGGACCGCCCTGCGAGGTCGGCCCAGCTGGGATCAGTACGAGGACCCCACCTCCATGGCCGCCCTCGACGCCGCCGCCTCGATGTGGGAGCGCACCGAACTGCAGCCGTCCGATGTCGACGTGGCGCAGCTCTACGACGGGTTCTCCATCCTGACCATGGTCTGGCTGGAGGCCCTGGGCTTTTGCGGACGGGGCGAGAGTGGGCCCTTCGTGGAAGGTGGCAGCCAACATCGGACGGTCCGGGGTGCTGCCTCTCAACACGGCCGGCGGCCAGCTGTCCGGTGGGCGTCTGCACGGGTTCGGCCTCATCCACGAAGCCTGCCTCCAACTTCGGGGCGAAGCCGGGGCGCGTCAGGTGCTCCGGCGTGGGACCAGCTTCCCCGAGGTGGCGGCGGTGAGCAACGGGGGTGGTCCGATCGCCGGCTCGCTCCTCCTGACCCGCGGCCAGGCCTAGGACCTCACCTCCACCCGCCATCGATCAGGGGGGTGGTGTCGAGCGTTCCGATCGGGACAGCGGCTCAGGCCGACTTGGCCTGGGCCCCAGTGGCTGTGGCGCCGCGCCGTTGTCCTTTCCGGGCGAAGTAGCGGCCGATGCAGACCGAGGCGACGATGCCCAACCCCACCGCTACCAGAGGGAGCGTCTGGTCATAGTTGTAGGCGGTGGCGTAGGGAGTCTGCCGGATGATCAGCGCCGTTCCGGCCGCCTGGATCAGGAACAGCGCCGCCCACACTCCGCTGATGACGTACATGGAGTTGCGGAAGTCCGGATAGGCATCCCACATGGCATCGAACACCGACATCCCTTCGTGGGTGCCGTCGGTGCCATAGCGCTGGGCCAGGTAGAACAGCACCGGCTTCTTCGCCACCACACAGGAGCCCAAGAAGACCAGACCGATCAGGGCCGTCGCCGCGCAGTCCTTGTAGAGCAACACCTTGGGCGTGGTACTACCGATGAGGGCGATGACCGCAGACGCCAGGGTGAATCCGAAGATGGCGGCCGAGGCGCCGCTGAACTTGCGGGCTCTGACCCAGACGGCCACCGCTCCCACCACCGGGGCGATGCTGCCGACCAGGTAGCTGACCACGTCACTGGCCCCCAAGCTTCGGGCCAGGTGGAACAATCCGATGCTGCCGCCGATCTCGATCACCGTGACCACCACGTTGAACCGGAGGCCCTTTTTGGCCGGGTGATCCCTCAGCCCTTGGCCGATCTGGTCGTGCACCGAGGACCCGTTGGCCGTCTGATCCAGACCGTTGGTGCTCACGTTCCTATGGTAGGAGAGGAGTAGGGAATCGCTGAGGAGAATCTCTCTGACGCCGGACCATTTCGGGGTCCGGATCACCTATCTACTGGCGTTCCCCCCGGGCGAGACCAGCGGACCCGATTGCGACCTCGCCGTTCCGTTTGGCGTGATTGGCGTGGGTTCTGACGCCACGTCAGAACACCTTGATCAGTTGGAGCACGCCCAAGGTCTCCGGATCACCCTCTGCCTCCACACCGAGGGTCTGCCAGTCGCCCCGCTGGGTGATCCACCGGACCAGGGTGTCGGCATCCGAGTGCACCGTGGCCGAGGCCGGTCCGGTCGGATTCCCGATACGGATGGTCCGAGCTGCCGTCCCGGAGATCACGACGTCCGCAGCTTCGAACCGGTCCGACTCGAGGATGGCGCGGTTCTGTTGCGGGATAGCCGCTTCGATCCACTCCAGGGTGGGGCCGAGCCGTAGTTCGTCGGACGCGGGGACAGGCCCCGGGAGCGGGCCACGGGGGCCGAAGAGGTCCGCTCGGATGTGGGTGTAGTGATCGAAACAGAGGGCGGTGGGCAGGACCCGCACCGGGTACGTGCCGAGATCGCCAAGGGCCATCTCGTCGTCAACCCCCGCCATCACCTCGAGAACGGACAACGCCCGTTCGCTGACGGTGGCGTACTCCTCGAGTACCTGGGCTCCCGACATGCCCCGGCGGGACGCCACCCAGACCTCAGCCGCTTCCTCCGTGCTCATACCGGTGGTGTCCGGCAGCACCGACAGGTCCACCACGGTCCAAAACAATGTCCCCATGTGGGCCACCAGGTCCTTGACCGTCCAACCCTGGCAACCGCTGGGCGAATCCCAGCCCGCCGTGTCCAGCCTGGAGCCGATCCGCAGCACCTCTTCTCGATCGGCGGCCAGCGCCCGCACTGTCTGGTCCATAGCATCACTCCTGTAGATAGTTCTCTAATTCAACATAGTGATATTATGTTGAATGACTTCATGACGCAATACGCGGACCAGAACTGGTACACAAAGGGGGTGCCGAACCCCAGCCGCCCGGACCGCGAGGACAGCCCTACACTGCGCTCCGAGCAGGTGGCACAGACCCGGTCTGCGCTGATCGCCGCCGGTCGTCGGCTGTTCGGTGAACGCGGATTCGCCGATACCTCGGTGGAGGACCTGGCCCGAGAAGCTCGGGTTACCACCGGCGCCCTCTATCACCACTTTTCGACAAAAGCCCAGCTCTTCGAGTCCGTCTTCGAACAAGCCCACGCCGAGATGTCGACGGGCTCGGTCGATCTGGCCGAACTCGTGGGGCAAGCCCCCGACGTGATCGAGCTCCTCGCCGCCGGCTTCAACGCCTTTCTCGATGCCGTGCTCAAGCCCGATCTTCAGCGCATCCTCATCATCGACGGTCCGGCCGTGCTCGGTCTGGCCCGGTTCACCGAACTCGACGAACGGGACGCCTTCGAAGTGATTGTCACCATCCTCGAAGCCGCCGTCGCCGCCGGCAGACTCTCGATCGACGACCCACCGACCATGGCTCGTTTGCTTCTGGGGTTGGCTACGAGGGGGGCGATGCTGATCGCCAACTCTGCCCAACCGGTCGAGACCAGTCAATCGGTGGCCCGGTCCTTTCGGGCCCTGCTGACCGGCCTGTCCACTCCGGTTGGGTAAGTACCTCCGCCTCCGTCGGATCCCCTCCCCCACTTTCGTTGCTGAGGCCGCGATGAGTTCCGACCCTGCCGCCGGTATGTATTGCCGAGTTGGCCGGAATCCGCCGCACCAACTGATCCAAAGGAGAATTCGATGTCCGATAGTCGTGCAGAAGACGAGGCCGCCATCCAGTCCGTTCTGGTCGACTCGTACAAGGCGTGGGAGGCCGGCGACGCCGACGGCATGGTAGCGAACTACACCCCGGATGCCACCGCCATCATGACCGGTTCGCTTCGCGACAGCCGTGACGTGATCCGGGAGAGTATGGCCCTGGCCTTCGGAGGGCCGCTGAAGGACACTTCGACCTACAACAAGCAGCTAAGCCTGCGCTTCGTCGGAAAGGACGCCGCCATCATCGTCAGCGAGTCCGCCATCCTGTTCGGCGGCGCCACCGAGGCCCCCGAGACAGGTAAGGTCAACGCCACCTGGGTGTTCGAGAAGCGGGAGGGCCAGTGGTTGATCGCCGCGTACCACAACAGCCCGGTTCTGGCGCCCGGCCATTGATCGGTTCCTCCCTTCCCACGCCGATGTCGGCTGGTAGTGCCGGGACCGACAGCCCTGGACGACCAGGTAGGTGATGACGAGCGTCGAAGACTTCGATCGCCTGGTCGAACCGTTCCGCACGGAGCTCCTGGCCTACTGCTATCGGATGCTCGGCTCGGCCCACGATGCCGAGGACCTGGTCCAGGACACGTATCTGAGGGCTTGGCGCGCCCGGGAGCAGTACGACGAGACGCTCAGCTCCCGGCGCACCTGGCTCTACCGCATCGCCACCAACGCCTGCCTGACCGCCCTGGAGGTCCGCGGCCGGCGACCGCTGCCGTCGGGACTGGTAGCGGCGTCAGACCCGCTCGGGGCCTTCGTCCCGGGAGAGAACGTCGCCTGGCTACAGCCGTTGCCCGACTCGTTGCTGGAGGCGGGCAATCCGGCTACGGCCGTGATCGACCGCAGCACCTTGCGCCTGGCCTTCGCCGCCGCCCTCCAGCACCTCTCGGCGCGTCAGCGTGGGGCGCTGATCCTTCGTGACGTGCTCAGCTTCTCCGCATCCGAAGCGGCAGACATTCTCGGCACTTCGGTGGCATCGGTGAACAGCTCCCTGCAGCGGGCCCGCGCCCGAATGAAGGAGGTCGGGGGCCGCACAGAACCGCTCAACGAGCCGTCCGCCGCCGAGCAGCGCGCCTGGGTGGAGCGGTACATGAAGGCGTTCGAGCACGCCGACGTCGAGGGTCTCAAAAGGCTGCTCACCGAGGACGTGCTCATGGAGATGCCGCCCATGCTCAATTGGTTCACCGGGCCTGACAACTACGGCCTGTTCATGGAGTGGGTCTTCACCAATGCAGGAACGGACTGGCGACTGAGGAAGGTGGCGGCCAACGGCCAGCCCGGCTTCGCCGCTTATCGGCGTGTAGGGGCCGGATACGAACTGCACACGCTCCAGATCTTCACCGTGACCACCCAAGGCATCAGTCGGAATTCGGTGTTCCAGGTACCAGAGGTCTTCGCATCGTTCGGCCTACCGGCCGAACTCGACGTCGGCGTCTGAGCCCCGGGATTCGGGGGCTCAGACGGTCACCCGACGCATGGTGGCCAGGCCACCGGCAGCCAGGACCACGGCCAGTGCGGCCAGGACCCCGGTCAGCCCTGTCGAGCTCAGCACGGTGAAGAAGTGACCGACACCGTCCCAGACGTGGGCCCAGGTAATGGCCAGAGCGGCAATCAGCAAGGTCGTGACCAAAGAAGCAATGAAGAGGACCAGACCCACAATGTTCCAACGTCGCCAGACCAGGCCGAACCACATGCCACAGACGAACAGCAGGGCGAGGCCGACGAACGATGTAAGCCAGGTCTGATACCAGGGTCCGTTCAGAAGATAGGACACCCGAAAGAAGTGCATATCCACTCCCCAACCCCCAGTGGCCCGCTCCACCTCCTGCAGAACGGCGAGGAGTAGGCCGTAGGCGGCGCTCAAGACCACCACCAGCAGGACGGTACCGGCGAAGTACGTCCGCCGGCTCACACCGAGAGAGAGGCCGAACGGCAACGACTGGGCCACACTCTGGACCCCGAGCACGCAGAAGACCACGAACATCGATGCCACCGCACCAACGTGGGAGGCGTGGGGCGACGGGGCGATCCTCCAAAAGATGATCAGGCAGACGAGGAAGGCAAAGGTCATGACGCCCCAGGGCACAAGGACAAAGCCCACTCGGTTCACCAGGTGGTAGCGGGCCACTTTGATCAGGTTGTTCACGCGCTCTTCCTCTCTGCGAGCACAGCCTCCGAGGTGTGCACCATCAACTCCTGCAACGACAACGGTTCAAGGTTCAGATGCATCTCCTGGGCCCGCCGGCGATCGCTCTCATCGAGCACCCCGGTGATCACCACCGAGGCCCGCGAGAGCATGGCCCGACGGTGGAGGATCTGTCGTCCGAACACGAACTCGTCCACCGCCCCCGAGGGCCCACTGACTGTGGCCGCCCTACCCCGGACATCCTCGGCCGCGGCATCCAGGGCGATCCGGCCGTGGTCGATCATGACCACGTGCTCGAGCAGGTCGGCCACCTCGTCAATGAGATGGGTGGACAGGAGCAAGGTCCTGGGGTGCTCGACGTAGTCGGCCAGCAGGCGGTCGTAGAACAGTTGGCGCGACACGGCATCCAGTCCGGCGTACGGCTCGTCCAACATGGTCAGTTCCGCCCGGGCGGCCAGCCCGATCACGATGCCGACGGCGGAGCGCATCCCCCTCGACAGCTTCTTGATCGACCGGGTGCGAGGCAGCTCGAAATCGTCGAGGAGCGATTGGGCCAGCTCGTCGTTCCAGTTGGGGAAGAACCACGAAGCCGCCTCGACGAGCTGGGCGACTTTGTAGTCGGGATAGACCTGGTCCTCGCGGACGAAGACCATCCGACGCAACACGGCGTCGTTCTCCGTCGGGTCTTCGCCGAAGACGTGGATCGTGCCGGACGATGCGAACTCTTGAGCGGCGATGATCCGCATGAAGGTGCTCTTGCCGGCGCCGTTACGGCCAAGCAGGCCGGTGATCGTTTGTGGAGCGACATCGAGGCTGACCTCGTCCAGTGCCAGTTGGCCTCGGTAGCGACGGCTCAGATTCCGCACACAGATCGTCGAAGTCATGATGACCCCTTTCCATTGGATTGGTGATTGCTCTCCTGAACCATCGAGACCAGATCGGCCTCTTCCATGCCGAGTCGACGGGCCTCGACCAGCATCGGTTCGATGTACTGCTCGGCGAAGCGCCGGCGGCGCTCGGCCAACAAGCGCTCCCTGGCACCGGCGGCGACGAACATGCCGATGCCACGCCGCTTCTCCAGCAAGCCCTGATCGATCAAGACATTGATGCCCTTGGCCGCCGTAGCCGGATTGATCCGGTAGTAGGCGGCGAACTCGTTCGATGAAGGCACCCGTTCCCCCTCGGCCAGCGTCCCGTCGGAGATGTCGTCGGCCAGTTGGGCGCCAATCTGCAAGAACAGTGGCGTTCCCTCATCCAGCATTGGGCGTCCGTTCTGAGGGGGCCATCGGCTGAGTCCATTGGTTCATTACTCGACTAATGTACCAATGAAGTGAGCCGATGACAAGTACCTGGGAACCGGCGACCGGACCGGGGGCGATCAGGCCCCTGCCAGCGTGGTCCTCGCCGGGGCCTGGCGCCGTGGCCGGTGGCCGTGGCCGTGGCCTGGCGCCGTGGCCGTGGCCGTGGCCGTGGCCGTGGCCGTGGCCGTGCCGGCACGATCGCTCATTCCATGGCCAAGCGCATTCGCGAATGTGGCCTGATTATCGGTTGAAGCCGATTGCTTTGGGTTCGGAGCTATGGCCTGTGGCCGATTAATTGGTCGATTCTCCAAAACGCATCCGTCGGGGTGTCTCTCCCTCGGCCTCGCCGCATCGCATCACCCGTCCTGTCGAGAATCGGCATTGGCGCACTGCGACGCCATTTTGGCATTGGACTCCTTGATTGTGACACCACTATGGTGCCATAATGACACCATGGATCTGGGATCTTACGTCGAGGCCGTAGAGCGGCAACTGCTGGACACTGCAGAGGCTGGGGGTGACGATGCTCGGGCGCTGGCCCAACGCCTGGTCGGACCGTTGGACGCGGCGATGCGGCTCGCACTTCAGGACGTGTTGGCGGCAGCGGCAGAGGAGATCACCACCGAGCTGGCTCCGGGGTCGGTAGAGCTACGGCTGCGAGGGAGGAACCTCGACCTGGTCGTGACGTCGCCAGAATCCCTGGACCAAGGGCCTGACAACGGCCCGGTCCGGGTCACATCCGAGCCGTGGTCGATCGCGGTGGATGAGGGGGAGATTCCCCCCTCCGAGGCGGGCGACGATGCCGCCGTGGCTCGCATCAACCTTCGCCTACCCGACCGCCTCAAGGCCCGCATCGAGCGGGCCGCCAGTGCCGAGGGGCTCTCGGTCAATTTCGTGGCTGGTGCGTGCGGCCACCGCCACATTGGATCGCACCCGCCCGGATCATCGGGACCAACGAGCCCCTACAGGTTCCCAGCGCTACACCGGCTGGGCTCGCTGACCACTCACCCCGGATCGGATCGACGACCCCCACGACCATCTACATGAACCAGATCAGCCAAAGCACAAAAGGACCGATTGCCATGCCTACCTTTGACACTCCATCACCCATCGCTGTCGACGTTGAGATCGGCCTCGGGGCCATCCAGATCTCCGCCACTGATCGGACGGACACCGTGGTCGACATCCGCCCCAGCGATCCCGCCAAGGAGTCGGACGTGGTGGCCGCCGAAAAGGTCCGGGTGGAGTATTCCAATGGCAGGCTGCTCATCAAGGCAGCCAAGTCGTGGAAGAGGTACGCACCCCGAGGCGGGCACGAGTCGATCGACGTTCGGATTGACCTACCAGCGGGCTCGGACTTCCATGGAGAGGCCGGAATCGCTGGACTCCGCTGCTCCGGCCCACTCGGCGAATGTCACTACAGGTCCGGCCTGGGCGACATCCACGTGGAACAGGCCAGCACCGCAACCATCAAGGTGGGAAGCAGTGACGTCTCGGTGGACCGGGTCGGAGGAAGAGCCGAGATCACCACAGGATCTGGGACCATCGCTGTCGGCCGTGTCGACGGTGAAGCAGTCATCAAGAACTCCAACGGCGATACCTGGGTCGGCGAGGTGACCGGTGACCTACGGGTCAACGCCGCTAACGGCAAGATCACCGTTGACCGAGCCACAGCCGGAGTCGTGGCCAAATCGGCCAACGGTGCCATCTCCGTCGATGAGTTGGCCGCGGGGGCAGTGGTCCTCCAAACCGGGTTCGGCCAAATTGACCTCGGGATCCGACATGGCGTGGCGGCATGGTTGGATCTGGTGACCAGCTTCGGCAAGGTGCGCAACGAGCTGAGGGCGGGAGACGCGCCCGGGCCGGAGGAACATACCGTCGAGGTCCGCGCCCGTACCGCATTCGGCGATATCACGGTCCGCCGCCCCTCGAGACACCAGCGGACGGGCGCGGCATGACTGCCGCCACCCACTCCCCGGTCAGCCACACCATTCGGAATGGACGGAACTGTCGGAATGGACGGAACTTGTCGGAATGGACGGGACTGCAATGGATGACCTGACCATCGACGCCCGTGGCGTCTGCAAATCGTTCGGCAACCAGCTCGTGCTCAACGATGTGACTCTGGCGGTCGAGGAGGGAACGATTCTCTCGCTCCTGGGTCCGAACGGTGCGGGCAAGACCACCATGGTCCGCATCCTGTCCACCCTGATCTCGGCAGATTCGGGCTCGATGCGTATAGCCGGACACGACGTGACCACCGACCCTGACGGAGTCCGGTCGGTCATCGGGGTCACCGGCCAGTTCTCGGCCGTGGACAATCTGCTCACCGGTACCGAGAACCTGCAGTTGATGGTCGATCTTCGTCACCTCGGACCCAAGGCCGGGCGGCAACGGATCACGGAGCTGTTGAAGCAGTTTGATCTAGTCGAAGCCGGAGACAATCTCCTGTCGACCTACTCCGGAGGCATGCGCCGCCGGCTCGACCTGGCCATGACGCTCGTCGACCGGCCGAGCGTGATCTTTCTCGATGAGCCAACGACCGGTCTGGACCCGCGCAGCCGTCGCACCATGTGGCAGATCATCCGCGAGCTCGCCGCCGCCGGGGTCACCATCTTGCTCACCACCCAGTACCTCGACGAGGCGGACCGGCTGTCCGACCGCATTGCGGTCCTCGACCAGGGACGGATCGTCGCCGAGGGCTCGCCGACCGAGCTCAAGAGCCGGATGTCCGGCGGTCACGTCCGGCTGTACTTCGCCAATCCCCAACTGCTCCGCTCAGCCAACGACCTCATCCCTGCGGCCGCGCCGGACCATGCCCAACTGGCCCTGCAGGCGCCGGCCGACGCCACCGTGGGTGCACTGCGTGACCTACTCAACGAGCTGCATGAGGCCGACATCGCCGTCGAGCGACTGACCATCCACACCCCGGACCTCGACGACGTGTTCCTGGCCGTCACCGGCGCTCCCGTAACTGTCCTGTCCGACGAGGAGGACGCCACCATGGAACGAGCCCAACAGCGATGACGACCCTGGCCTACACGGTGAGCGACTCAAGGACAATGTTGCGGCGCAACTTGAAGCACCAACGGCGCTACCCGTCCATGACCGTGATGCTTGTGGGCATGCCCATCGTCTTTCTACTGCTGTTCGTCTACGTGTTCGGCGGTCAATTGGGTGCGGGACTCCACGCCATCGATGGTCGTCGCGCCTACCTCGACTATGTGGTGCCCGGGGTGCTGCTGGTCACGGTGGCTTCAGCGGTCCAGGGCACCTCGATCATGGTGGCCATGGATATGACCGGAGGCATCATCGACCGGTTCCGCACCATGGCCATCGCTCGATCCTCGGTCCTAACCGGTCACGTACTTGGAACCTTGATTCAGGTTCTGGCTGGATTCGCCTTCCTGATCGCCGTGGCCTTTGGCATCGGGTTTCGCTCCTCGGCCGGGCCCATCGAGTGGCTGGCGGCGCTGGGGCTACTGACGCTGTTCACCTTCGCTCTCATCTGGATGGCTGTCGCTCTCGGCCTGGCCGCCAAGAGCGTCGAGACGGCCAGCAACACCCCCATGGTCCTACTCTTGGTCCTCTTCCTCAGTAGCGCCTTCGTGTCGACCCAAACCATGCCCGAGGGGATGCGACAGTTCGCCGAGTACCAGCCCTTCACCCCGGTGGCTGACAGCGTGCGAGAACTGCTTATGAGCGCTCCCACAGGAGATCACGTCATGGTGGCCATCGCCTGGAGCATCGGCATCGGCGTGGCCAGCTGCCTCTGGGCCCTCCGCCTCTACAACTCCCGCCGAGCGGCCCAGCCGCTCTGAGACCGAGGTCGACCGGAGCCTGGCCCGCTGATCAGCCGGGCTACCCCTCTCCGTCATCTCTGGTGAAGTTCTCCGCTTCTCAAGCCAAGGTAGACAACTCAATGAGGACGTAGGCCATCCAGAGCGGCCTGGAGGATGGGGTCGACGTACTTCGAGTCGCCGTGAATCTGGGCCACAGCCACCACCATGTCTGTGACCTGTTCGAGCGTGAGGTCCTGGCGAATTTCGTGGGAGCGTTGCGCCGCCTCGAGGAGTGGCCGACCGGTAGCCAGCACCCGGGCACGGCCCTCGCCCAACAAGGGGTTGCTGCCATCGGAGCGCTCGAGCAGTTCGACGGCGATGGCTCGCTTCGAGGTCACGAAAGCGAAGAACCGGTACAGCCACGCTACGAGCACTTCACCGGGGGTCTCCCCCACGATCGAGTCGGCCGCTGCACACAGGGCTTTGATCCGTTCGGCGTACAGGGCCTCCAGAAGCTCGCGGCGACTGGGGAAATTGCGATACAGCGTGGCCATCCCGACGGCAGCGCGGCGGGAGATCTCGGCCATCGACACCTCGGCATCGGGGTCGGCAAAGGCGGCATCGGCGGCCGCCAGGATCTTGCCGCGATTGCGCTCGGCATCGGCGCGTCTCGTCGGTGGCTGGACCTGGTTCGTGGGCATGCGGGCTCTAAGTGGACAGGCTATCCGATAATCGGTACAGTAAAACGGACAGGCTGTCCGCCTGTGGTTGCACCCCACCCTCTCGACCTGTCGTCACCACGGTGCGGCGGCCCACAAAGGAGATGTTCATGGACTACCGACCACTCGGGCGCACCGGCGTCACCGTCAGCCACCTGTGCCTCGGTGCCATGATGTTTGGCGCCTTCGGAAATGCTGACCACGATGATGCGATTCGGATCATCCACAAGGCACTCGACGCCGGGATCAACGTCATCGACACTGCGGATGGTTACTCCGCCGGTGAATCGGAGCTGATCCTGGGCAAGGCCTTGGCCGGGGGACGGCGGGACAACGTAGTGCTGGCAGTCAAGTTCGGCGTTCCCTTCGGTGACCTCGACCCCAACCACCGTGGAGCGTCGCGGCGATGGATCACCGAGGCTGTCGAGGGCTCGCTCCGCCGCCTCCAGACGGAGTGGATCGACCTCTACCAGGTGGGCGTCCCCGATCCCACTACCGACATCGACGAGACCCTCGGCGCCCTCACCGACCTTGTGCGGGCCGGCAAGATCCGCTCCCTCGGCGCCTCGAAGGTCCCCGCCTCCCAGATCGTGGAGGCTCAGTGCGTTGCTGACCGCCGCGGTCACGAGCGGTTCCGCACCGAACAGCCCCCTTACTCCTTGCTGACCCGGGCCATTGAATACGATCTGCTGCCTACCTGCCTGCGCCATGGGATGGGTGTCCTGGCCTACAGCCCATTGGCCAGTGGCTGGCTCTCCGGCCATTACCGCAAAGGTCGGGAGATCAGTGGGCCGGGCTCGGCGGCTCGATCGCAGCGCTGGCCAGGGCGCTTCGACGCCAGTAACCCGGAAAACGCGGCCAAGCTCGACGCCGCGGACGCCCTTGGCATCCTCGCCGACGAGGCCGGGCTCACCCTGGTGCAGATGGCCGTGGCCTTTGCCATTCGACACCCGGCAGTCACCTCCACCATCATCGGCCCGCGCACCATGGAGCACCTGGACAGCTACCTGGCGGCAGATGGGGTTGAACTGTCGGACGACGTGCTTGACCGCATCGACGAGATCGTCCCACCCGGGGTCACCGTCAACATGGTCGACAACATGTGGGATGTCGGCACGTCGGCGCTCAGTCCCACCTCTCGTCGCCGCTAGGGTTCAACGAGTGACCCCGGGGGGAAAAGGGGGACTACGGGGATGTCCTGGGCTCCCAATTGAGGCTCATTTGGTAGAAGGTCGTACCGCTCTGGTGGTCATTAAAGCGGACGCCCCGGCGGCTGAAGGAGTATGCCCCGGCGTCCCTACATCGACCCCAAGAACTCTGTGAGCAGCTCGTTGACCCGGTCGGCCCGCTCCTGCTGCACCCAGTGACCGCAGCCGGGGAGGATGTGACTGCCACGCAGGCCCGGCAACGTCTTGGGGTAACGGGCAATGGCGCCGGCTCCCCAGATGGTCGGTCCATCCTTCGCTCCACCGATGAACAGCGAAGGAACAGTGATGGGCAATCCGCGCCAGGCGGTGAGGTCAGTCCAGTCCCGGTCCACGTTGCGATAGCGGTTGAGGGGACCCCGAAACCCGGATCGCTCGAATTCCGCGGTATAGAAATCGAGGTCGTCTTCGCTCAGCCACCCGGGGAGCCGCTCGGGGATCACGAAGCGATCGCGCAACATCTTGCCTTTGGGGACGGTGAACGCGGCGCCGCCATCGGCTGGACGGACGGCGTCACCGGATGCACCGGCATAGAAGCCCAGCAGCCACGAGCGTACGTCCAGCTCGACTTCGGCCTCGGCCCGCCCCGGTCTCTGGAAATAGTTGATGTAGAACTCGTCGTCGCCAGAAGGGGACATGGCGGCAAACACTTCCGTCGGACGCCTACCTCCCGGTGGGCTGTAGGCCACACTCAATAAGCCGACCCCGGTGAACACGTCGGGACGCAACAGCGCTGAAGTGGCCGCAATGGGCGAGCCCCAGTCGTGGCCCACGACGATGGCGGTCTCCTCCCCCAGCGCTTCCACCACACCCACGTTGTCGGCCACGTGGTTCACCATGCCGTAGGCCTCGATCTCGAGCGGCTTGGACGAGCGGCCGTAACCGCGAACATCGATGGCCACGGCGCGGTAGCCGGCTTCGGCTACGGCCGGGAGCTGATGACGCCACGAGTACCACGACTCCGGAAAGCCGTGCACGAACAGGACCAGTGGCCCCTCCCCCTCCTCGACCAAGTGGATGCGGGTACCGCGGGCATTGACGGTCTGGTGCCTCATGATCGTTAGCGTAATTCCGTATTCCGCCCCGGCCCCATCCGTAGATCCGGCCGGACCGGTTACGCGCCGATCCGACGGAGTGCTTCCCTGGTCAGATCCCCGACACGCGGATACCCGTCGATGGCCATGGTCAGGTCGGTCTCGGCCAGTAGGCAGTGCAGCACGTGCTCGATGCCCATCTGGCCGCCGATGGCCAGCCCGTAGGCGTAGGGCCGGCCGACGGCCACCGCCGATGCACCCAGGGCCAACGCCTTCATCACATCCGGACCGCTGCGGACTCCCGAGTCGAAGATCACCTCCACACCCGGGCCCACGGCGTCGACCACGCCGGGCAGGCACTCGAGCGCCGGTAGGCCGCCGTTGGCCTGACGGCCTCCGTGCGTCGAGCAGTAGATGCCATCGACGCCGGCATCGACGGCCCGGCGGGCGTCGTCGGGATGGCAGATTCCCTTCAGCAACAGAGGCAAGGTGGTCAACGAGCGCAAGCGGGTGAGGTCGTCCCAGTTCAGACCGGGGTTGCCGAAGATCGCCGCCCACACCGCCGCCGCGGCCAGCGGGTCTTCTTCTGGTGGAACGTTGAGCTTCTCCCGGAACACGGGGTCGGACGTGTAGTTGGCCAGGCACAACCCACTGAGCTGCGGGAAACTGCCGATCGACAGGTCACGGGGGCGCCAACCCAGGCTCAGGGTGTCCAGGGTGACCACGATGGCGGAGAAGCCGGCCGCTTCGGCTCGGCGCACGAAGCTCTCCGTCAACTCATCGTCGTTGGGCGGGTACAGCTGAAACCAGCCGGGTGTATCGCCAAGCTCCGCCGCCACCTCCTCCATGGGGTCCTGGGTGAGGGTGGAAGCGATCATGGGCACCCCGGTGGTGGCGGCAGCACGGGCGGTCACCAGGTCGCCATGACCGTCAGGGTCGCAGATGCCGATGACCCCGATCGGCGCCAACATCAACGGGGTCGGGAAACGGACTCCGAACAGTTCCACCGACAGGTCGCGTTGACTCGCTCCCGCCAGCATCCGTGGCATCACGCCCCAACGGTCAAACGCACTGACGTTGGCCCTCTGGGTGCGTTCGTCACCCGCACCGCCCGCCACGTACGACCAGATGGCCTCGGGCATGGTCGCCTCGGCCCGCCGCTCGAGCTCGGCGAACGTCATGGGAAGCTCAGGACGCTCGCCGGACAGCCCATTGATGTAGATGGCTAACTGCCAGTCGCCGAAGTTGGTCATGGTCGTTCCCCTCACCGCTGAGTGGCCCTGATGATAAGGCCGATCCATCATCCGAGGCCGCCCTCTTTGCCCTGGAATGCGAACTGCTCCGCGTCTCTGGCTGGGTATCCGGTCCGGACCATCTAGTTCCCGAAGCCCACCATCCGGGGGCGGACCAGCTGGAGTGGCTTCAGACCATCAGGTGAGCGGCCCGGGCAGCCAGGGTGGCCAGGGTGAGGGTGGGACCGTACCCGGTCGAGGTCACGAACACCGACGAGTCCGCCACCACCACGTTCTCCAGTTGGTGCAGCCGGCCCTCGGGATCCACCACCGAGGTGGCCGGATCCGTTCCCATCCGGGCCGTGCCCATATTGTGCCGGCTCTCGGGGATGGCTTCCGGTGAGGAGGCGTTGCCGGTGCCGGGCGAGGTGGTGGCGGCGGCCCACTCCGAGCCCATCTCCTTCAAGATGGCCCGGAGCCTCGGTCCGTAGTGCGCCGATGCCGCCAGCTCGTGGCGTCCGGGCCGGTAGGTGATGCGGGCCACCGGAAAGCCCCGGACATCCCGGATGGTCGGGTCAAGGTCCACCCGGTTTCCCGCATAGGGCAGGTCCTCGCCTTGCATGATGAACGCCCACAGCCGTTTGCGGATGGCCGAATCGGCCATGGCCGCGGTGTGGTACTCGCCCCAGGGCATGTGCTTGGCCTCCATGATCGGAAGGCCGGCACCACTGTGTTCGACCATGCCACCGCGTAACCACGGCAGCCCGGCCTCGGAGGCGGCGGCCCGGGTGGCCTCGTCGCCCACGATCATGTCGTCGTGCACGTGGGTCACCGACCTCCCCCGCTCGGCATACGTCCGGTAGGGCATGGACCCGGCCACGATGGTCTGGAAGTGGGTCATCAGGTACCGACCCAGCAACGGGTGGTCGAGTTCGGACAGCATCAGCAGCCGGGGCGTCTCGATGGCCCCGGCAGCCAGAATGACGTGGCGGGCGTCCATCGATCGCCGGGTGCCGTCGGGACCGATCAGGTCCACCCCGGTGGCCCGGTGGCCGTCATGGCGGATCTTCGACACGAATGTCTCGGACAACAGCTCGGCCCGGCCGCTGGCCATGGCCCGCAACAGCATGGCGATCGGATCGCCCTTGGCGTGGATGGGGCAGCCGAAGTAAGCGCAGAAGCCGCAGTTGTTACAGGCCGGCCTGCCGTCGTAGGGGACGCTGTTGGCCGCGGTGGGAGCCGGATACGGGTGGTACCCCAGACGCTCGGCGGCCGCCGAAGACTGCAGAGCGCCGTACATCGGGGCGCCGGACGGCATGGGGAAGGGGCCCGATCGGGGGGCGGCGAAGGGATTGGCGCCGTCGGTGCCGGCCACGCCGATGGCTCGCTCCACCTCGGCGTAGTACGGCTCGAGTTCGTCGTAGCCCAGCGGCCAGTCGGCCACGTCGGCGTCGGGTTGGGGGCCCAGTTCGGAGAGGAGGCGGAAGTCGTCGGGCCGGAAGCGGGGCACCTTGCCGTCGGCGTGGGTTCCGCCTCCCCCGACTGTCGAGGGGACCGAGTTGACCTCCCCGACATGGGTACGGTCTCCGTCCTCCTCGCTGGTGCGAAAGGTGCGGGGCTCGATCAGCGGGTCGGGGCCGAGGAAGTGCCGGCTGAGGAACTTGATCTCGTCGTTCGAGTAGTCGAAGGCCGGGCGGCTCAGGTCCTCAGGGTCCAGCAGATGATTGCGCCCCTTCTCCACGATGGTCACGGTCCATCCGGCTGCAGTCAGGACGTCGGCTGCGGTGGCTCCGCCAGGACCGGAGCCGATGATCACGGCATCGACGGTCACGAGGCCGATACCTCCGGGGCCGATACCTCGGCATCGGTAAAGCCGCGGGGCTGCACGTCGCCGTCGAAGTCGATGGCCTTCCAACCGACCAGTTGGCGGTTCCCGCCATATTCGGGAGGCCCGTACATTCCCTCGCAGACGTGGCCGTAGAGCACGTCGGCGAAGGCGGTGTCCTTCCGCAGCCGCTCAGCCTGCTCGGCCGGACTGAGCTGACAGAAGTCGGCGCCCAGGGCCGCCAGCCCGTGGCGATAGATCTGCTGGAGGCCGACGACCGGCCCGTTGAACTCGCGCTCCGGCTTTCCCGCCGAGCCTTCGATGCGGGTCCGCCAAGCCAGCTCGTCGAGGGCGGAGAGCGGATGGAACCGGGAGAAGTCGTCCGCTCCCCCGAAGCGGCCGGAGGTGGGGCCACGGGCCCAGATCCTCGGGGGGTCGACACTGAAGGCACCGAGCAGCCCGTCGATGTACTCGGGCACACCGGCGGCCGTGGCGCCGGGATTGCCGGCACCGGGCGGGATCATCCGTTCACAGGCCGCGGCCAGCGTCTCGAACTCGTCGTCGTTCAACCACATGGGCATGCGGGGACCCTAACAACCACTACGTCGCCTGTGGGCCGGGTGCGGCTCAGGCCGGGGTGAAGACGACAGGCAGGGCGATGGGCGAGCGGAAGGCGAATCCCTTGATATGGAGGTCCTGATCCGGCGCCGGGGCCAATCGCATGTCCGGCAATCTGTCCAACAGGGTGTTCATGGCCACCCTGGACTCCATGCGGGCCAGGTGCATGCCCAGGCAGACGTGAACGCCGAAGCCGAAGCCCACACTCTGGCGCGAGGCCCGGAAGATATCGAACAGCTCGGGATGCTCGTACTTCCGCTCGTCGCGGTTGGCCGATCCCAGCAGCAGGGCGACGTCGGCGCCCTTCTCGACCGGCACGCCGGCCAACTCGGTGTCACGCATGGCCCGGCGCAGGATGACGGTGACCGGAGGCTCCCAGCGGAGGGTCTCCTCGAAGGCGTCGGCCAGCAACGCCCTGTCGTCCTTGACCGCCTGGAACTGGTCCGGGTTGGTCAGCAGGCCGTACAGCAGGTTGCCCGTGGCCCGGTAGGTGGTCTCCACTCCGGCCGGCAGCAGGAGGCGCAAGAAGGAGTAGATCTCCTCGTCGTCGAGCCTCCGGCCGTCCACTTCGGCCACCAGGAGCTCGCTGATCAGGTCGTCGGCCGGATGGCTGCGCCGCTCGTCGAGCACGGCGGCGAAGTAGTCACGTAGGGCTTCGGAGGCGGCCGTGCCGCGCTCCCAGTCCGAGGCCACGCTGGTGATGGCGATGGCCCATCGCTGGAAGGAAGGGAAGTCCGAGCGCGGCAGGCCGAGGATCTGGGCGATGACCTGGACCGGGAAGTTGAAGGTCACCTCCTGGACCAGGTCGGCCTCACCGAGCCCGGCGAAGCCGTCGATGAGCTCGTTGACCACCCTCTGGACCAGATCGCCCTCCCACTGCAGGAGCACCTTGGAGCGGAAGGTCGGCGACACCAGGGCACGGTGTAGCCGGTGCTCAGGCTCGTCCATCTGCAGGATGGTCCGTCCCATCACCGCGCCCATGATCCCCTCGTACACGGTGGACGAGTACGTCTCGTTGTCCTTCAGGACCTGGACCGCCTCGTCGAATCCGAACACCGTGACCGGCTGGGGCTTGTTGGGGTCGGCCTCATCGGCCCCGTCTCCCAGGTCGACCGGGCCCACGTGGACCGGGCTCTGACGCCGGAGCTCGGCCATCCGCGGGTACGGGTCCCGGATGTTGCCCGACACCGTGTCCTGCAGCTCGAACGGGTCGAACGGGGCCGGAGCTACCAACTCGTCGACCGCCCTCGTGCTTGCTGTGGTCATCGTTCCACTTCCTCGCCTCGGCAGGGTGCTCTTGTGTGCTCCCGTATCATATATCAAACGTTTGTTCGAAGGCCAGAGCCCGCCCGATCGCCACCGCGGGCCCCTCCAGCGGCCACAATGGAGCCGTGAACCCTCCCCCTGATCGTGAGCCTGTGCCCCGTCCTGCCGGGTCGACCCAGCGTCAGCACATCCTCCGGACGGCGCTCTCCCTCATGGCGACCCAAGGGGTCGACGGGACGAGTATGAGAAACCTGGCAACGGCCACCGGCCTCAATGTGGCCTCGCTCTACCACTACTTCCCGTCCAAACGCGAGCTGCTGGTGGCGGTGCTCGAGGAGCGGGGATTCATCGACGACCTCACCGCCGCCACCGCCACATCGCTATCCCAGGATCCCACGTCCAGCCTGGCCGACCTGTTGGACGACATCCTCCAGTCCATGCTGGAGGTCGAGGACTTCGTGCGCCTCATGTTGGGGGAGGTGATGCGAGGTGACGACACGGCCTACTCGGTGGGGACCGAGCTCTTCGCCGCCTTCCAGGCCTCCCTCGAGCACTCCCTGCAGGAGGGAGACCCCCCTCTGTGCCCTCCAGGGGAGGAGGCCGCCATGGCCAGGATGCTCCGCACCCTGCTGGTCGGGCTGTTCTTCGAACACGTCGCCGGGGTGCTCGAAGAAGGACAGGATCCGGCCCTGGTGTTCCGGGCCCGGGCCGAGGAGTTCGCCAACCTGCTGGAGCAGCGGTCGACGTGAGCGGGGCCGCGGCGGTCTCCACTCCCCCGTTCGGCCCCGGAACCTTGGGGCCACTTCCCCGTCCTGACGACCAGTTCCTGTGGGACCCGGAGAAACAGGCCATGGGCGCCGAAGAGCGGAGGGAGCTCCAGAACGAGCGGCTCCAGGCGTTGGTCGGCCGCATCTTCGACGGACCGGTGACGCTGTTCCGGGACAAGTTGGTATCGGCCGGGGTGGACGCGGCCGGGGCCGTATCCACGGTCGAGGACCTGGCCGGCGTGCCTCTCACCGTCAAGCAGGACCTGAGGGACTCCGAAGCGGCGGCCCCGCCGTGGGGCTCCTACCGTTTCACCGATCCGCACCGGGCGGTCCGACTGGGCACCTCGACCGGAACCACCGGCCAGCCCACCATCACCGTGTGGACCCGCCACGACCTGTGGGTCGAGTACGAGTCGGGCGCCCGCAACTGGTGGCGCATGGGGTACCGCCCCGGCATGATCGTGACCCACGCCCACCCGGCGTACCTCTACGGCGGCGGGGTCATGCTCCAGGGCACCTACGAGTACCTGGGCCTCTTGTCCCTGTGGGTACCGCCCCCCGACACCGACGAGCTGGCCGAACAGGCCGTCCGGTTCTGGACCCGGGTCACCCCGGACATCCCCTTCATGGGCTTTGCCACCGGGCGGTTCCTCGAAGTGGCCGGCAAGCTCGGCATCCCCCTGGAGGACGCCGGGCTGACCGGGCTCAAGGCCCCTCCGGGCTTTGGACTGGGCCGGGGCGGCATGCCCCTCATGACCGCCGGCGCCGAGTGCTACGCCTATGTCGGCGGCCCGTGCGGTCAGTCGCCCGGGGCCCACATCCACGAGGACTGGGCCGTGGTGCAGGCCGTCGACCCCACCACCGGGCGGGAGGTCCCCGACGGGGAGTGGGGCAACCTCACCGTGACCACCCTCGACCGGGACAACGGGCTGCTGCGCTACGACCTGGAAGAGGCCTGCGCCATCCTGCGTGAGCCGTGCCCCTGTGGCGAGACCTCCATCCGGGGGCTGTGGGGAGGTCGGTTCGCCGATCTCTTGAGCTGCCAGGGCACCCGCTTCCAACTCTCCGAGCTCGAGGCCGTGCTGCGCAGCGAAAAGCTGGTGGCCCAGCCGTCGCTGGAGTACCAGATCACCCGGCCCGACGGCGGCGCCGGTCCGCTCGAGGTCCGGGTGGAGGTGGCCACCGACGATCCGGCGGCCCAGAGCCAGGTGGTCGAGCGGGTGACGGCGGCCATCGCCGAGACCCTCGGGGTGCAGGCCACCGTGGAGCCGCTGGCGCGGGACACCCTGCCCCGGGCCGGCTACAAGGCCAAACGGGTGGTCGAACCGGATTGAGCCCCTCGGAGTGGGCCACTCCGAGCTATCGGAGCTGGGCTATGACCTCCTGGCCGAAGGCGGCCAGGGTCCCGGGCGGGGCGAAATCGGTGAACCAGGTGTAGATGCGCTCCACCCCCTGGTCACAGAGGGCGGCCATCCGCTCCACCAACTCGTTGGCACTGCCGGCCACGTGGGCCTCCTGGCCCATCCGGCCGAACCGACGGTCGGCGGTCCCGACCACCTCGGCGCGGCGGCTTTCATCGGTCACCAGGGTCACCAGGAGCTGGACCGAGACCCGGGCGCGCCCGGCGTCGGGGCGGACCGTGGCCAACCGGTCCAGCTGGTGGATGGGCACGTTCCACCAATCGGCGTAGCGGTCCACCAGCTTCATGGTGGCCGGACCGGTGCCTCCGATCACGATGGGGATACGGGTGCGGGGTACCGGGAGCTGTCGGCCGCCCTTGACCTGGAAGAACCGACCCTCGAACTCGACGGACTCGCCCGACCAGAACCGGGCCAGCAGTTCGAGGGTCTCGCCCAGCCGCTCGACCCGTTGCGCCCCGCTAGGTGACCCGAAGCCGAAGGCACTCAGCTCGGCCGGGGTCGAACCCGAGCCGATGCCCAGCTCGAACCGGCCGCCGGAGAGGTGGTCGAGGGTCACCGCCTGGCGGGCCAGCACGGCCGGATGGCGGAAGCCGTCGCACAGGACGAGGTGACTGAGCCGGAGCCGCCCGGTGATGGCCGCCAGCCAGGTGGCGGCGGTGAACGCTTCGAACATCGGCTGGTCGAGGGCACCCGGCGGCGCCAGATGATCCATGAGAGCCAGCCCGTCGAAGCCCGAGGCCTCGGCGGCCCGAGCCCGGGCCTCCAGTGCACCGGGGTCCAGCCGGAGCTGGGGCAGGAAGAGGTGGAACTCCAGGCCCCCCCTCACCGGCGGCGGGAGTCCCGGATCATCCTGCGATCCGCTCCCCTCGGACACGGTCAGGCCGGTTGGATGAGGGTGGACGCCAAGCTGTGCCACTGGTGGCTGGTGCCACCCATCAGCACCTCGTTCTGCTTGGCCCGTTTGAACAGGAAGTGGGCATCGTTGGCCCAGGTGAATCCCACTCCCCCGTGAACCTGGATGTTGTCGCCGGTCACCCGCACTGCGGCCTCGGCGGCGTAGGCCCCAGCCATCTCGGCAGAACGCGACCGCTCGGGGGCTCCGGTGTCCGAGGCCCAGGCGGCGAAGTGGACGCCGGCCCTGGCCATCTCCAGCGAGTGGTACATGTCGACGATCCGGTGCTTGACCGACTGGAACGAGGCGATGGGGCGATCGAAGACCACCCGCACCTTGGCGTACTCCACGGCCTCGTCCAGGGCCCGGTGGCTGACCCCCACCAGCTCGGCGGCCAAGCCCACGGAGACGTCGTCGAGAACCCGACGCCACAGCACCGTCTGATCGCCCAGCGGCCCGAGCGGCTCCACCGGCTCCTCGTCGAGGACCAGGCGGGCCAGTTTGCGGGTGGGATCGAGGGTCGGCACGGCCTCGGCCTTGGGGTTCCTGAGCAGGAACGACCGGATGCCCTCTTCGGCCAGGGCCACCACGATGACCCAGTCGGCGGTGTGCCCGTCCATGACCACGGGCTTGTGCCCGGAGACCACCCAACCCGACCCCTTGCGCCGGGCCCGGGCCCGCACGGTGCCGAGGGGGTGCCCGTGACCCTGCTCCTGCAGGGCCACCGTGCCACGCTGCCGGCCCGAAGCCAGGCCCTCCAACAGGGCATCCGCCCCCAGGGCGCTCGCCGCCAGGGTGGCCAGGACCGAGGAGGAGAAGAACGGGCCGGGTAGGGGGACCCGCCCCATCTGCTCCAAGATCACGCACATCTCGAGCAGGCCGGCCCCTTCACCGGGCACCAGCATCGAGGTCCAGCCCAGGGAGACCAACCGGTCCCAGAGCTGCGGCGTGATCCCGTCGGGGTCGTCGGCCAGCTGCCGCAGGGTGTCGTCACCCACCTCCCCCATGGCGCGCTTGGCCACGTCTTGCAAGGCGAGTTGTTCGGCATCGAACGTGAAGTCCACGGTCCACCCCCGGAGTGGTGTTGCTGATATTGGCTCTTGATGGTGGCTGCAGTGTAGATCCCTGACGCCGACGTCAGCACCGGAAACTCTCCGCGGCTATTGTCCTCGGCCGTGGACTTCGCTCTGGCCCCCGAAGATGAGGCATTCCGCGACGAGTTGCGGGCGTGGCTCGACGAGTACCTGCCGCCCTTCCTGGCCAGCGAGGAGCTGACCGACGACTCCTCCCTCTCCGGCGAGAAGTCCCAGGCCCGCCGGGCCGCCTGGCAACGGCTGCTCAACGGGGGCCGGTGGGCCGCCGTGGGCTGGCCCGAGGAGTACGGCGGCCGCAACGCCACCGCCATGCAGCGCATCATCTACTCGGAGGTGATGGCCGAGTACCGGACGCCCGGCCTGTTCAACCCCAACGGGCTGTGGCAGATCGGCCCCATGATCATCGCCTGGGGAACGGACGAGCAGAAAGAGCGGTGGCTGCCCTCGATCCTGGATGCCACCGACCACTGGTGCCAGGGCTTCTCCGAGCCTGACGCCGGCAACGACCTGGCCAACCTCCGGACCTCCGCCATCTGGGACGGTGAGGCCTACGTGGTCAACGGCCAGAAGATCTGGATCTCCACCGCCCACCTGGCCCGGTGGGGCCTGTTCCTCCTCCGGACCGATCCCACCGCCATCGAGCGGGGAGCCAAGCACGAGGGCATCACCGCCTTCATCGTCGATCTGCACACGCCGGGCATCGAGGCCCGTCCCATTCGGGACATGGCCGGCGAAGAGATGTTCAACGAGGTCTTCTTCAACGATGCCGTGATCCCCCTCGACAGCCGCCTGGGCGGGGAGGGCGAGGGATGGATGGTGGCCATGGGCACCCTCGGTCACGAGCGGGTGGGCATCGCCGGTCAGATCTCGATCCTGGCCGCCGATCTGCACGCCATGGTGACCGCGGCCCGATCAGTCAACCCCGGGGCCCTCGAGGACCCTTCGATCCGGGATCGCCTGGCCCGGGCCTGGACCGACATCGAACTGGCCAGGCTGCTCTCCCTGCGGGCCCTGAGCAAGATCATCAAGGGCGAGAAGAACTGGCCCGAGGTCCCCTTTGCCAAGCTTCAGTGGTCGGCGCTGGCCCAGACCCTGGCGGCACTCTCGGTCGACCTGCTCGGGCCGGCCGGCGTGTTGGCCCGCGGCGGTCCCGACTCGGTGGACCGGGGCAAGTGGACCCGGCATTACGCCTTCCAGCGCTACAGCACCATCGGAGGTGGCTCGACCGAGGTGCAGAAGAACATCATCGCCGACCGGGCCGTGAAGCTCCCCGGCCAAGCCCGCCTGTCCTGACGTGCCGGTCGATCCCCGTGCCCCGTGCCTGATCGGCGCGGCCCGCCGGACCTGGCACGAGGAACCCGCTCCCGAGCCCCTCGACATGTGGGAGCAGGTGGCGCGGGAGGCTGCCGACGACGCCGGCTGCCCCGACGCCCTCAAGCAGGTCCAGAGCCTCCAGGTCGTGTACTGCCAGTCGTGGGAGTACGACGACCCGTGCGCCCGACTGGCGGAGCGAGTGGGTGCCGATCCGGCCGACCGCTCCTACTCGGGACTGGGCGGATCAGTGCCGGTCAAGCTGGTGGCCGAAGCCGCGGCCGCCATGGCCCGGGGCCGACTGGACCTGGCCCTGGTGGTCGGGGGTGAGGCTCTGGCCACCCGTCGCCATCTGGCCGAACCGGAGTGGTCCTACCCGCCCACGGAGAGCCAGCCCTTCCCGCTGACCCTCGACCGGCAGGAAGCGGCCAACGGCATCTACCAGGCCTACCTGACCTTCGCCCTCCTCGACACCGCCAGGCGGATCCACCGGGGCGAGACCATCGCCGACCACCGGGCCCACCTCGGGCAGTTGCTGGCCCCGATGTCCGAGGTGGCGGCGTCCCAGCCGGAGCACGCCTGGTTCCCGACGGCCAGGAGCGCCGACGAGATCACCACCCCCTCGCCCACCAACCGGATGGTGTCGACCCCCTATACCAAGCTCATGACCGCCATCATGGACGTGGACATGGCCGCCGCCGTGCTGGTGGCCACGGCGGAGCGGGCCGATGCCCTGGGCGTTCCGTCCGATCAGCGGGTCTACCTGCGCGGGTACGGAGCAGCCGAAGAGCCTTCCACCATGGCGGCCCGGCCCGAGCCGTGGCGCTCGCCGGCCATGGAGTCGGCCATGCGCTCGGCCCTCGGATCGCTCCCCGTCGACCAGGTGGCCCACCTGGACCTGTACTCGTGCTTCGCCGGCTCGTTGTCCTTCGCCCGGGACGCCCTCGGGATCGAGGACGATCGCACCCTCACCGTGACCGGAGGCCTTCCGTACCACGGGGGTCCGGGCAGCAATTACGACACCCACGCGCTGGCGGCCATGGTCGAACGGCTCCGGGGCGATCCGGACTCGGTGGGCCTGGTCAGTGGGGTCGGCATGCACATGACCAGCCACAGTGCCCTGGTGCTGTCCACCCGGCCCGGGTCGACCTCCGACGGGTGGCCGACCGCACCAGACCCGCCGGCTTCGCCTTCCGCCGAACCCACTGTCCCCGTGGCCTCCGACGCCGCCGGTCCGGCTGAGGTCATCGCCTACTCCACCGTCTACTCCCGTGAGGGACCGGACTGGACCGCCCTGATCTGTGACCTTCCCGAGGGAGCGCGCTGCTACGCCCGGCTCGAAGAGCCCCCGGGAGCGGACGAAGAGCTCGCCGGTGTGACCGTCACGGTGGAGCCGGGTCCCCGACGAGCGACCACGGCCCACCGGTGACCGCGACCCTGCCCAACTTCGGTCCGGAGCCCCAGGGCCAGGAGGTACTGGAATGAGAACGGAAGACCTCATCCTGGTGAGTGTGGACGACCATGTGATCGAACCGCCTGGCATGTTCGACGGCCGCCTGCCCGCCCGCTACCAGGACCGGGCGCCGACCCTGGTCCACCGGGACGACGGCACCGACTACTGGCACTACGACGGCAGCGAGATTCCCAACGTGGGCCTGAACGCCGTGGTGGGCCGCCCACCCGAGGAGTACGGGATCGAGCCCAGCTCCCTGGCCGAGATGCGCGCCGGGTGCTACGACGTCCACGAGCGGGTGCGGGACATGAGCGCCAACGGCGTCCTCGGGTCGATGTGCTTCCCCTCGTTCCCCCAGTTCTGCGGGCAGCTGTTCGCCCGCCGGGCGGCCACCGACCCCGACGAGGCCCTGGCCATGATCCGGGCCTACAACGACTGGCACGTCGAAGGGTGGTGCGGTGCCGAGCCCGGCCGCTTCATTCCCTTGAGCCTGCCGGTCCTGTGGGATCCCGACCTGGCCGCGGCCGAGGTCCGGAGGATGGCTTCGGTCGGTTGTCACGCCGTGACGTTCTCGGAGAATCCGGCCAAGCTGGGATGGCCGTCCCTGCACAGCGATCACTGGAACCCCTTCTGGACGGCGTGCGCCGACGAGGGGACGGTGGTCTGCATGCACCTGGGATCGTCGTCGGAGCTCATCATGACGGCGGCCGACGCCCCCATCGACGTGATGATCAGCCTGCAGCCCATGAACATGGTCCAAGCGGCCGCCGACCTGTTGTGGTCGCCGATACTGCGCACCTACGGGGACCTGACGTTCGCCCTCTCCGAAGGGGGGATCGGATGGATCCCCTATGCCCTCGAGCGCATCGACTATGTCTACCAGCACCATCACGCCTGGACCGGACAGGACTTCGGCGACAAGCTGCCGAGCCAGCTGTTCAAGGAACGGGTCATCACCTGCTTCATCGATGACGCTTTCGGCATCGACAACCGTCGCTACCTCAATATCGACAACATCACCTGGGAGTGCGACTACCCCCACTCCGACTCCACCTGGCCGCAGTCGCCGGAGATGTGCATGAAGTACCTGGGGGACGTGCCGGACGTGGAGATCGACAAGATCACCCACGCCAACGCCATGCGCCACTTCCAGTTCGACCCCTTCGCCCTGCGACCGCGGGAGTCCTGCACGGTGGGCGCCCTGCGGGCCGAAGCATCCACGGTCGACACCTCGATCGTGTCCCGTCGCCGGAATCCCGTGGAGCCCCGCTCCGGAATCGTCGATCTGGGCACGGTGGCCCGGGCCTTCGACCGGATGGGCGAACCCGGAGCCGGCGAGTAGCCGCCGAACAGGAGAACCAGCATGCCCATCCACTTCGAGACCGGCGACGATCACATCGTCACGATCACCATCGACCGGCCCGAGGCCCGCAACTCGCTGGACATGGAGCACTTCGCCCAGCTCCGTATGGCCTGGGAACGGTTCGGGGAGGACGACGACGCCTGGGTGGCGGTGATCACCGGCGTGGGGCCGGACTTCTGCGTGGGTGCCGACCTCAAGACCTACATCCCCCAGATCACCGCGCTCTCGGCCCGGATGCAGGAGGAGGGAGCCATGGAGATCGACGGCTACCGCCTCGATGACGGGACCAAAGCGGTGCTCCGCAACGTCAAGCTGTACAAGCCGATCATCGCCGCCGTCAACGGCACCTGCGTGGCCGGGGGCATGGAGATGCTGGGTGGCTGTGACCTCCGGGTGGCGGCCGACACCGCCACCTTCGGCGTCCTCGAGCCCAAGCGGGGCTTGTTCGCCGGGGGTGGGACCACGGTCCGGCTACCCCGGCAGATCCCCTACCCGGCGGCCATGGAGCTCTTGCTGTGCGCCGACCGGCTGTCGGCCCGGCGGGTGTACGAGATGGGTCTGCTCAACGAGGTGTGCCAGCCCGACGCCCTCATGAGCCGGGCCTATGAGTACGCCCACCGCATCACCGCCAACGGCCCCTTGGCCGTGCGCAAGACCAAGGAGTCGGTCATCCGCGGGCTGGCCGTCGACATGAAAGAGGCCTACCGCATCGAGTCGTCCATCTCTTCCGAGGTGTTCTCCAGCGAGGACGCCAAAGAGGGGCCGCGGGCCTTCGCCGAGAAGCGCTCCCCGGAGTGGAAGAACCGCTGAGGCCCGGGGTAAGGCCGCCAGCCGGACTACGCCGTGCTCGACTGGGATCCTTGACTCACGGCTGCTGCCTCGAACTGGCGGAGGCTGATCACCTGGCTGGCGGGCGGGGCCGTGATCGACACCGGGACACCGTAGTTGGTGAGGTCCTCGGTCACCGCACCGGTGATGCTGACACCACCGAAGCCCATAGCCAGCGAGGTGGTGATGCGGCGGATCAGATTGGTGGCATCACTCACATACACCGTGACGTGTACCCCACTGCTACCGAACATGGCCTTGACCTCTTGGAGCACCGACGACGGAAGCCCGGCCGACGCCATGCGACGAGAGATGGCGGCAGGACTGATCTCGACGTCGTAGGCGCGTACCGCGGTGCCACCGATGGTGGTTGATCCGGCGGGCCTGACCGATGCCCCTTCATGGCCCAGCAGCTGGAGCATGGAAGCAGGGTTGGAGCTTCCCGGAGTCATGGAGCTCGCTCCGGCGAGCGTTTCGGACACCCAGGACTTACCGGGGGCGATGGTCGAGATGCCCGGCGTCGACAGATAGAAGCTCCGACCCACGAACAGCTCACTCAGCTGCTCACCGCTCATCTGGGAGGCCCCGGCGTAGTTGACGCTCATCTGCCCGGCGTCAGTGGTGAAATCGACAGCCCCGGATCCGGTGGCTGAAATCGACGCACCGCTCGATGTGTGGATGGACATCGATATCCCCAGGTCGGCCGTCCGGTCGGCCAGGGCCGTCTTGGCAGAGAGCAGCACGATGGCACTGGGCGTCGCCGACCGGGTCGCACTTCCAGACCCGGACCCGGACCCGGCCACCATCCCGACGGTCACACCCGCCAACACGACGGCGGTGGTGGCCAACGCGGCCATCCCCATACCTCGCCTCTTGGACTTCGGTGCCTTCAGGGGCACGGCGGCGAAGTCCGTTGGCGGCGGGGCGGCGAACTCCGTTGTGGTCATCAGGCCCAGATCCGGCACCTGCCGCGGAGCGGCGCGGGCTTCACCGGGGTCGACCGGGCCGGAACCCGGACCTTGCCCGCCACCGCCTTCGGACCGCGGCCGGTCTGAAAACTGCGGGAGATTATCCATGTTGTGCCCCTGACGCTCGCCTGAGGTCAATCGTAACCTCGGAGAGGCGGTTTTCGATAGCCGGACACCCGGGGCCCCCACCGCCGGTGAGGCACAACTACCTTCGGACCCCTCCTTGACCTCGGTGGGGGGAACATCCAGCTCCGGGAGTAACGAACAGGGGCCGAGGCACGACCTACCAGCGGGGCCCGCCGGTTCGGCTCGGGACTCAGCTGAGGCGTTCGATGACCGTGGCGTTGGCCTGTCCGCCGCCCTCGCACATGGTCTGGAATCCGTACCGCCCGCCGATGGACTCCAGACGGTTGAGCAAGGTGGCCGCCAGCCGCACGCCACTGGCCCCCAGCGGATGGCCGATGGCGATGGCCCCGCCGTTGGGGTTGAGCACTTCGGGGTCGGCGCTGAAAGCCCGGTTCCACATCAGCGGGATGGCGGCGAAGGCCTCGTTGCACTCGATGGCGTCGAACTGGTCGATCTTCATGCCCGACCGCTCGAGCAGGCGCTGGGTGGCCGGAACCGGGGCCGACAGCACGATGGCGGCATCGTCGGCCGCCACCGTGGCATGGGCGAAGCGGGCCCGGATCGGGAGGCCCAACTGCCTCGGCCAGGGCCCGGTCGGCGATCAACATGGCCGCGGCGCCGTCGGTCATCTGCGAGGAGTTGCCGGCGGTGATGTCCGGCGCCGTGTCCGGCTCCCAGTTCTGCGCCGGCGCCAGCCCCGCCATCGACTCCATGGAACCGCTGCGGCGAATGCCCTCGTCGGCTTCGAGCAGGCCGCCGGAGAACGTTCCGTCCTCATCCTTCAACGGGACCGGAACGGCCTCCGCCGCGAACAGACCGGCGTCCCAGGCCGCCGCGGCCCGGCGGTGACTCTCCAGGGAGTAGGCGTCCATCTCCTCCCGGCTGATGTCCCACCGGTCCGCCAAGACCTGGGCCACCCGGAACTGGGCCCACAGCCTCCCGTCGATCTGTTCCAGGAACGACGGCGGGAACGGACCGATGCCGCCCCGGGCGTTGGAGGCCAGAGGAACCCGACTCATGCTCTCCACGCCACAGGCCACCACCAGGTCGTAGTGGCCGGCCTTGACTCCGGCCGCGGCGAAATGCATGGCCTGCTGTGACGAGCCACACTGCCGGTCCACCGTCGTGGCCGGAACGCTCTGGGGGAGTCCGGCCGAGACCCAGCCGTTGCGGGTGACGTTGGTGCTCTGCTCCCCCCGCTGGGTGACGCAGCCCCCGATGACGTCGTCGACCCTGCCCGGATCGATGCCGGTCCGCTCGATGAGGGAGGTGAGGGCGAAGCCCAACAGGTCGGCCGGATGCCAGTTGGCCAGGGCCCCACCTCGCTTGCCCATGGTCGTGCGGACGACGTCCACGATGACCGCGTCACGCTGGTCGGTGTTCATTGCTACTCCTTTGGTTCCTCTCCGGTCGGCGGCGTCCCACTCCCCTGGTCGCCACGACCCTCGGCGAAGGGCCGGAGGCGCCGACCGTCTTGCTGGTCGACCTTAGGGGGGCCGGCGGGCGGATCAGCGCGGAAGGGATCCTCCTCGATCGGTTCGCCCCGAGCCGACATCACCCCTTCGACGGCGGCCAAGGCCCCGTCGGACGGCCCCTGATACGCCACCGATCCGTGCTCCAGGACCACAGCCGTACCGGCCAGGTCGAGGACCCGGTCCACCTGTTGCTCGACCACCAGCACCGCGGTGCCGGCCCGGTTGATCTGGCGCAGGCCCTCGTAGACCACGTCGATGACCACCGGGGCCAGGCCCAGGGAGATCTCGTCCGCCACCAGCAGGCTGGGCGGTAACACCAGGACCTTGGCCAGCGACAGCATCCGCTGCTCGCCACCGGACAGGGTCCCACCGTGCTGTCGACGTCGCTCACCCAGGACCGGGAAGGCCTCATAGGCGCGGGCCAAGGCGTCGGGCACGCACTGGCGGCCCCCTCGCTGGCGGAAGACCAACCTCAGGTTCTCTTCGACGGTGAGGCTGGCGAACACCCCCCGGCCCTCGGGGACGTGAGCCGTCCCGGCCCGGGCGATCTTGTAGGCCGCCAGGCCGGTGATGTCCCGGCCCCCCAGCCGGATGGCACCGGCCGTGCTGGCCAGCAGCCCCGTCACCACCCGCGACACCGTGGACTTGCCGGCACCGTTGGATCCGATCAGGGCGGTCACCCCTCCGGCGGGAACCGAAAACGAAACATCGAACAGCGCCCGGTAGGGGCCGTAGCTGGCGCTGACGTGATCGACCTCGAGAGCGGGCGGATCGCCTCCGGACTCAGGACCTTGCGGTTGGGCGCGGGTTCGCCCGGCCCGGCTACGGGTGATCGGGCTCACGCACTCAACCCCAGATACGCCTGGCGCACCGCCCCGTCGGCCATGACCTCCTCGAACGTCCCTTCGGCGATGACCGCACCGAGGTTCATCACAATGGCCCGGTCGACCACCGATCCCACCATGGCCAGGTCGTGCTCGACCAGCAGGACCGCCATGCCATGCTCGCGCTGGAGCATCCGCAGCACCTGGGACAGCTCCTTTGTCTCGTGGACGTCAAGTCCCGACGACGGCTCGTCGGCCAGCAGCAGCAACGGCTCAGCCACCAGAGCCCGGGCCAGTTCCACCAGCCGGCACGAGCCCAGTCCCAGCGAGGAGACCGGGGCCGTCGGCACGATCCCGGATGCCCACCAGTTCGAGCACCCCGTCGACCCGTTCGATCTCCTCGGCGGTCGGTGCGCTGCGATTGCAGAGGTCCTTCCACAGCCGACCCTGGCGCTTGCGGGCCCGCTCGGCCACCAAGAGGTGGTCCCGCACGGTCATGTCGGGGAAGATCTCCACCCGCTGGTAGGTCCGTCCGATGCCCAGGCGCGCCCGCTTGTAGGTGGGTATGCCGAGCAACTGTTGCCCGGCCAGCTCCACGCTGCCCCGCTCCGGAGTGAGTTGGCCGCAGATGCAGTTGAACAGCGTGGTCTTGCCGGCGCCGTTGGGCCCGACCAGTCCGACACTCTGTCCCGCTTCCACCTCGAAGCAGACGTTCTCGACCGCAGTGATTCCACCGAACACCTTGGACACACTGTCCACCCGCAGCAGGGCGCCGTCACCCACGATCGATCACCGTCGGACCCGGGAACAACTGCACTTGCCGCACCGGTTGGCGCGCCGTTGCTGCCCACCGCCGCCGAGCAGAGGCGACCCACCCACCGTCGGCGGTGGCTCCCCGGTGTGGAATACCAGCCGCTCCATCCGCTGGGTCCAACGCCGCTTCTGGAACTCGAGGATTCCCTCCGGGTGCGAGGCGTAGGTGAAGGCGCCGAAGGCGAAGAGTACGAACACCAGGCTGTTGCCGCCGAAGCGGGCGGGGAGGTAGGTGAGCAGCTGCTGGATGACCACGAACCCGAAGCCGGCGTTGATGGCACCTTCCACCGTGCTGACCCCGGTGGTGACCACGATGACCACGAAGGCCAGGGACAGCTGGTAGTTGAAGTCGTTGGCACTGACCGACTGCTGCTGGATGGTCATGAGGGTGCCTCCGATGCCGGCCACCACGCCGGACAGAGCGAAGATCAGCACCCGCTGCCAGGTGAGGTTGATGCCCAACCCGGCCGCCGCCGTCTCGCTACCCCGCATGGCGGCCAGGTACCGCCCGGTGGTGCCCTGTCGGATGAGCAGGACGCCGGCGATGCAGACCACCAGGACGATCATGGCCATGATGAAGAAGGCGTGGCCGTCAGGGTTCAAAATGTCCAACCCGACCCACTTGGACTGCACGCTGAGCGGGCGAACCGTTCGTGGTCGAGAGCTGTGGGAAGACAGCACTGTCGAAGAAGAGGGCCGCGGCGATGGTCATCAACGCCAGCCCCAGGCCACGCAACCGCAACGAGGCCACCGCCAGGACCACGGCCACCAACCCGGCGGCCACCGCTCCGACCAGCCCGCCCAGCAGCAGGCTGAGCCCCAGATGGTTGGCCAACTGGGCCGCGGTGAAGGCTCCTACCCCGGCCAGCATGGCCTGGCACAGCGAGAGCTGGCCACCCATGCCGGTGATCAGGGTGATGGACAAGAAGATCACCGAGAAGGCCAGACCGGCGTTGAAGACGTTCTCCCAGGTTTTGGGCATCCAGGTCAGCATGGAGACGATGAAGGCGGCCAGCAGTATGTACCAGAGCGATCCGGATGATCCGGTCGATCTGCGGGGCCCGCAACGCCGCCGTCGTGGGTGGCGTCGGGGGGTCCACCGAGGCCAGTGGGTCCTTGGCCTCACCCAGCTGACGCAGCCCGGGCACGATGAGCAGGGCGGCCACCAGCACGATGAAGGGCAGGGAGGTGAGGGCGGCCGACGACCACACGCTGCTGGCCGGGAGGTAACCCTGGAGCAGGAGTTCGAGCACGCCCATGACGATCCCCACGATGGCGGCGATGGGCATCGACCGCAGTACGGCCCAGGCTGCGGCGGCGAAGGCCGCCACCACCAGTGTGGCGTAGTCCTGGGCCTGGAGCTGGCCGTAGAGCGGGGCGAGCAGGACACCGGCCAGGCCGGCCATCAGGCTGGACACGGCCCAGGCCACGGCCACCACCCGGCCGGAGTTGACCCCGTCCAGCTGGACCAGGCGCCGGCTCTCCACCGCACCTCGCATCTGCAGTCCGAGGGGGGTGAGCCGCATCAGCACCACCAGGGCCAGCAGGACCACCGCCGTCACCACCACCGTGCTCAGGTCGATCCCATTGATCGGGGTGCGGCCCACCCGGAAGTAGACGATGTTGGGGTTGAACAGGATGCTGGGCGGGTTGTACTGGTTGCTGCTACCGAAGATCACCGGCAGCAGGGCCGGTATCCCCACGAACAGCGTGATCCCGGTGACCAGCTTGGCCGTGGTGTTGGAGTTGGGGATCTTCCGGAACAGGTAGCGGTCGAAGGTCAACCCCAGCGCCGGCGCCAGCACGATCACCGACAGGAAGAAGGCCAGCCAGATGGGCATGTGGCGGTTCTGCACCAGCAGGGTGAAGATGAACGCCGACACGTAGGCCTGGGCCCCGAAGGCGAAGTTGAACACCCCGGTGGCCTGGTAGGTGAGGACCAGGCCCACGGCCACCATGGCATACGTGCACCCGAAGGGGATGCCCGGTATGGCGAAGCCCAGGAAGTTGGACACTCCTGGCGCCCGGCCCCTACTCGAGACCGGCTGCCGGGCGGTTCATGCCCCCGGTGTGCCGGCGGGAGCGGCCACCGGCTTGGTGTCCTTGGCACTCGGGCCCACGCAGACGAAGACCTGGGTGCCCTTGCCGTAGACCGGCACGAACTTGGTTCCCTTGACCTGGACGTAGGCGCCACAGGTGGGATAGGTCGTGCCGGTGTGGGAGACCTTCCAGTTGGTGACGGTGGTCAGACCACCGGCCGTGAAGTTGGTGAGGTTGTTGGTGATCTTGATGATGTTGGCCTGGGTCAGGTCGTTGCCGGCCAGTTTGACGGCGTCGGCCAGGAGGATGGCCGACTGCCAGCCCTGGAGGGCCACACCGTTGTAGGTGTAGGTCGGCTCGTACTTTTCCATGGTCTTCAGGTAGGTGAGCATGCCCGGGTAGGTGTTCCCGTACTTGGACGTGTTCACCTGGTAGGGGACGTTGCCCGAGAGGTTGAAGTACACCCCCTGCATGAGGTTGCTGTACTGATTGAGCAGGGACTGGTCGTAACCGCTGAGCCAGAGCTGGTGGAGCGTTGAGGTCGTACTGCTGGATGGCCCGGGCCATGGTGATGTTGTCCGACTCCTGCATGCAGCTGATCACGAACTGCGGTGCCGGCCTGCTGCATCCGCTGCACGGCCGAGGTGTAGCTCCCACCCGAGCTGGGCCCCGAAGTCCACATAGCTCACGTTGAATCCCGCCGACTTGAGCTCTGTTGGCCGATGTGTTGCAGGCGTCGTACGACGACGTGACCGCCGGTCCGTAGCTGATGACGGCGATGTTCTTGGCATGGACCTGGTTGATCAGGTAGGCGTAGGCCGGCACGCCGGCCGAGTAGTTCTGCACCGATCCACCGGCGGCGAACAGGTTGTCAGGGCCTTGCCAGTTCCCACTGACGTTGTACCCGTAGGTGGGGGTGTGGGTCTCCACGAAGTAGTTCGGGGTGAACCAGTACGAGGCCACCATCACCGCAAAGGCGTGATCCTGGTCGATCAGGGTGTGGGTGAGCTGGGTGAACTGGCTGGACTGTCCACCGTCATCGAGGTTGTAGGACAAGAGCAGCTTGCGCCCATTGATCCCACCCTCGGCGTTGATCATGTCGAAGTACGCCTCGATGCCCGGTGCCAGGCCGTCGAAGTCCGAGGCGATGGCGCCGGTCAGGGTAGAGATGGCCCCCACTTTGATGGCGGTCTTGGTCACCCCCGGCGAGTTCCCCGACGACGGGGTCGAGCCGGCCGTTGTGGACGTTGACGAGGCCGCGGTGGTGCTCGTCGTGGTGGGTGTGCTCGACGAGGAGGAGCAGGCGGAAGCGATGATCGCCACCCCCAACACCACTGCGCCCGGCCACACCCAATTCCCCCGGTGTCTCCCCATGTCCACCCTTCCGTTGTTAGGCGGTCTGTTCCGTGTCGACCACTCCCCAGCGGCCTCCCCAGAGGTCGAACGCCGAGCCAGTTCTTATGACACGAATGTTAGTGATGTCAACCGTAGCGCCTTTGACCAGCCCCTACCGGTGCTTCCGGGAGGATTTCCACCCGGATCACGATCGTTCAACGATGCGCTTCGGCCACATCGGCATGGAGCCATGGTGGAGCGGCGCCCCCGGGCGAGCACCCGCCGCCGGTCCGGTCAGCGCAGGAACTGCCGGTGCCGGTCGTAATTACGGAGCTCCAGCACCTCGTCCAGAGTCACCGGGGCCAGTTCGCTGACGTCGTTGGCCACCTCGGGCTCCCACCCGCACGCCGCAGCCATGGCCCGCACCCGGTCCTCGAACGGCTCGGGGCCTGAGGGGACCGCGGCTATACGCAATCTCCCGTCGATCCGCCGCAGGATGCCACGGTCGGTGACCACGCTGGTCACCCGCTCCCCGGGGGCGGTCACGTAGGCCGCGGTGGCCGGCAACCGCGCTGGACGGCCCAGGGTCACCACGGCACAGGCCGCGGCCCGGCTGGCCACGTCATTGGCGCCACCCGATCCGACCAGAAACCGGCCGTCCCCCAACTGCGTGGAGTTGATGTTCCCCCACTGATCGACCTCGGCCGCCCCCAGGCAACCGATGGTGGCGGTCCCGGGACCTCCCACGACCATGCCGAGCACCGTGGAGGAGTCCGAGAGCATGGAGGTGCCGGGGAAGACCCGGTGGTTGAAGATGTAGGGGTCGGCCGGCGTCGGGGTGTAGTCCCACAGGCCCAGCTCGGCGGTGAGGCACACCGACCCGCCGGCGGACCGGTCCCGGGCCACCGCCACCCAGGCCGCCAGGTTGGCCACGCCGGCACCGGCCAGCACGGCATCGGCCCGGTACTCGGCCACCAGTGCCTGGACCTCGCGGGCCCCGAGGGCCGCCGCCACTTCCCAGTCGCTGATAGGAGGATCGGCGGGCACCGGGTGGGCGGCGGCGTCCTGTCGCCACGAGCCGGGGTCCGACCGCAGCCGCAGCCCGATGAGGCGGTCCGGGCCCAGCCGGTCCAGGTAGCGGGTGTGATCCGGTGGGCCCAGCACATGCTCGTTGGCCCAGGCATCGAAATCCCCCCGGGCGGCGGCGGCGGCATCGACCCAGAACGGGATGTCCTCGCCATAGCCGGCCACCGGAAGGCCCGGGGCGTAGCAGCCGCCGGGATGGGCGCCGAAGGGGGCCTCCACCACGGCCAGCACCCGATGGGCCGGGATCTTGATCCGGTGACCGAGCTCGTCGAGGTCGTCGACGATGGACTCCACCGTGGCCACCACCCCGCGCCGGGCCGCCCACGCCCCCCAGGTGCCCTCGAGCAAGGGCTCGGAGATGGCCAGGTTTCCGTGGGCGTCGGACAGGGCCGCGTGACACAGGGCCACGTCCGGGATCAGGGGGGCCAGCAGACCCACGGGGCCGAAGGCTGAATCCACCACCGAGTACGCCGGATTGCCGGCCAGATCGGAGCCGAGGACCGAACCGGTGACGATGGCCGGCAGGCCGCGGGCCGCGGCCTCGAGCCGTTGGGCCAGGGTCAGGATCGACCAGTGCTCCACCGCCACCTCACCGGACTCGTAGGCCTGCTTGAAGATGGGGTTGGGAGCGTAGGACGGGAAGCTGTTCCCCGAGTACGCGGTGACCACGCTCCGTAGCATCTGGCCCCGGAAGAAGAGTGCCCCGAGGGCTCCCAGGCTGCTCATGATGAGGGTCATCTGGGCGTCGGTGCGCCAGAACTGCCGGGCCATCTCCCTGGCGGCGGCGGTCCACCGGCTGTGTCCGAGCATGATGTGGACGGCATCACCGGGCTCGATGTGCCGCTCCACGGCGTCCTGCAGCGAAACGCCGACCTCGGTCATGTCGCCGCCGGGGAGGGCCAACCGCCGAGGGTGTCGAGGGCGTTCCGGACATACCGATAGCGGCGGGCGGAACTGGTCATCGTGTGAGGTTATCCAACCTGGAACTACCATTCGCCAGGCATGGTCAACGACGGCGAGGGCGCCCCTTCGACGACGCCCCCGGCGAAGTCGAAGGCGACGACAAAGAAAAAGGCGGCGGCCAAGGCTTCGGCCACCCCCCGGACCGCTGGCGCCCGCGGGGCCAAGAAGAACCCCGGACCGGGCGATTTCCCCATCGGCGGTCCGGCCAGCAAGAGGGCGCTACGCAGTCAGGGGCGCCAAACCATGCAGAAGCTCCTGGACGCCGCCATGGTGGCCTTCGATCGACGCGGCTTCCACGCCACCAGGGTCAACGACGTGGTGGACATCGCCAACATGTCGCACGGAACCTTCTACCTGTACTTCGACAACATGAGCGATCTGGTCCGGGCGCTCACCATCGAGGTGGCCACGGACGCCTCGGAACTGTACGGGGCCCTGACCCAGGCCGGCACGGCCCTCGACGGCGAGAGCCGCGACCACCTCCGGGCTTGGATCGGCGCCTACTCCACGCTCTGGCTCCGGTACGCCCCGCTCTTCCGCTCGTGGACCGAGCTGGCCACGGTCGACGACTCCATGGGCTCCCGCATCCGGCGGACGCTCGCCACCATGACCGACGCCATGTCGGCGCAGATCGCCTCGGCAGGGATGGCCGGGGACCTGAGTCCCGATGTCACCGGGCTGGCGGTTCTGGCCATGTTGGACCGCTTCCACTACCTGCGCGACTTCTTGGGTCAACCGGTCGACGACGAAGCCCTCGAGACCCTGACCACCATGGTCCACCGGGCCTTGTTCACCCGGGTCGAGTAGAGCCCGACCTCAGTCCATCAGGATGTCGACCGGTGCTCCCAGGGCGTCGAGGTCGAACCGGTCGTTGTCCTCGCGGTAACGCAACCCCTGCACGTTGAAGAGCCGCACCGAGTCCGCTCCCACCGGATAGGGGCCCCAGTGCCACGTCCCCCGGTGCAGCACGACCGAGGAGAGCGGGGGTATCAGGAAGGCCCGCACCTGGTCGATGTCGGCCGGCGTGATGGGGTCGAGGGCCGCCGGTGCCACTACCACCACCGAGGTGACGTCCAGCGGCATCACCACCTGGGTGTGGGTCACGTGGCGAAACAGCTCCTGGCAGCGGAGGCCGCCCGGGGCCTCGGGGACTTCGTCCCGCCGATGACCGATGAGGTTGACGTGGGCGTCGTGCCAGGCGTAGTCGAGGAGGTGGTCCCCGTCCCTCGGGTCGGTGTCGGCCACCGGCAACCAGCCGAACGGCGACCACGCTTCGGCGACCAATGGCTCCGGTGTGATCTGACGGACAGCGTCACTCATCTGGCTTGCTCCAGGTCGATCTCGTGTGGCGATCTAGTGTGATCATGAACCTAACATCGGCGTCAACGCTGGCACCGTCCCGGTGTCAGGCCCGACGGCATGGACAGAGGAGGCCAACGGTCATGGACGTACGCAACATCGAGGACGTCGCTCCCATCGCCGAGCACAACGGCACGGTTCCGGTGTGGTGGATGGTCAACTCCCGCGAGCTGAAGGAGGCGACCGACGGAGGCTTCCTCGAACTGGTCAACGAGTTCGAGGTGGAGGGCGGAGGTTACGTCTACCCGCACTCCCACCCCACCCACGAGTTCTATTACGTGCTCCGGGGGCGGGGCGTGATGACCATCGCCGGCGAGGACCGTGACATCGCCCAGGGTGACCTGGTGTACATCCCGCCGGACGCCGTGCACAGTCTCCGCCCGGTCACCGAACACGCCCCGATCCACTGCTTCTGCTTCGCCATCGGGGTCAAGGGCTCCGGCCCCATCGACTACACCACCCACTGAACCGCCCACCCAGCCAGGCCGCCCGGGCTCGGGCCCATCGGGGCTCGAGCGCTCAGGTGGTGGCGCTGCCCTCCACCAGCGAAGCGTCCAGGTGGAGGAGGTCCACCGTGGTCGACCCCGAGCTGAGCGCGGCGAAGTACTCCTTCTCACCCGCCTCCCGGGCCCGACCGGCCGCGATGACGTCGTCGAGCATGGCACCGGGGACCACCACCACCCCGTCCACGTCACCGACGACCCAGTCCCCCACCGATACCGGGGTTCCGGCCACGGTGGCATCGAGCCCCACCGTGCCGCGGTTGGACTTGGTGGCCCCCCGGAGGGCCACGGTTCTCGAGAACACCGGGAAGTCCAGTCGCTCCAAGGCGGCCACGTCACGCACGCCCCCGTCGATCACCAACCCGGCCAGACCCCGAGCCAGAGCACCGGTGGTCAGAACCTCGCCCCAGTAGCCGCGGTCCGGCACGTCACCGACGTCGACCACCAGCACGGAGCCGGCCGGGGCCCGGGTCACGGCCACGTGGATGCCCAGGTTGTCCCCGGGGGTACACGTGACCGGATATGCCGGTGCGGCCAGGGCGGCCCCGGGCCAGACCGGGCGCATCCTGGGCGGCATGGCCAGGGCCCCCGACTCACCCAGGGTGGCCGCTCCGAGTCCGCCCAGCACTGCGGCTACGTCGATGGGGTCCATGTCAGGCTCCTTGCTCCGGTTCGGGACGGATGGCCACCGTCACTTCGATCTCCACCGCTCCGCCCCTGGGCAGGGCGGCCACGCCGATGGCAGAACGGGTGTGCCGGCCGGCCTCGCCGAACACCCGGGACAACACCGCGCTGGCCCCGTCCACCACGTCGGGCTGGCGGTGGAAGTCCGGGGTCGATGCCACAAAGCCTGTAACGGTGAGCACCCGCTCGATCCGGTCGAGGGTGCCGAGCTCCACCTCGAGCACGGCCAGGGCATTGAGGGCGCAGATAGCCGCGGCCTCGGTCCCCTCCTCGACGCTGACCGTGCTCCCCAGGGTTCCGATGCAGGTCAGCTCGCCGTCCACCCGGGGCAGTTGGCCCGACGTCCGGGCCACGCCACCGTGCACCACCACGGCATCGAGCGGATCGTGCGGGGGGTGCGGGCCGTGCAGCCGGAGCCCGAGCTCGGCCAACCGGCCCCGGACCTGGCCGGGACCGCCGGTGCTGCCGGCCGCGGGAGAGACCGGGACGTCGTCGACAGAACGGGACATGGGGTGGCGACCTCCGGCTACGGGCCGGGGCACCTCCCGGCGGGACTCCGAGATGCTACCGCCGTCCACCGGCCGGGTCTGACGCCACCGTCACAGAACGTGGGGTTCGCATAGAGTGATGCGCCATGGGCTTGCTAGACGATCGAGTGGCAGTGGTTACCGGCTCCGGCCGCGGCATCGGACGGGCCATCGCGCTCTGCCTGGCCGCCGAGGGTGCCCGGGTGGTGGTGAACGACATCGGGGTGTCGTTGGGCGGTGACGGGACCGACGAGGACCCGGCCGGCCAGGTGGTGGCCGAGATCGCCAGTACCGGTGGCGAGGCCGTGGCCAGCCGTGACCGGGTCGACGACTTCGAGGCGGCGGGACGGATCATCGGCACCGCCGTCGACACCTTCGGGAAGATCGACATCCTGGTCAACAACGCCGGCATCGTGCGGGACCGCACCCTGGTCAAGATGGACGAAGCCGACTACGACGCCGTGGTGGCCGTCCATCAGAAGGGAACCTTCAACACCGCCCGGCATGCCGCCCCGCTTATGAAGGAGGCCGGTTACGGGCGCATCGTGAACATCACCTCGTCGGCCGGGCTGCGGGGCAACTTCGGGCAGACCAACTACGGAGCGGCCAAAGCCGCCATCATGGGCATGACCTTCGTCTGGGCCCTCGAACTGGGGCGGTACGGGATCACCGTCAACGGGATGGCGCCAGCCGGTGCCACCCGGATGACCCAGGGACTCAACGACGACGAGATCCCACCCGATCAGGATCCCGCCCTCAACGCCCCACTGGTGGCGTTCCTGGCTTCCGAGCAGGCCGCCGACGTCAACGGGCAGATGTTCGGGCGGACCGGGTTCGGCTACACCATCTTCCAGACCCCCCGACAGGTGGCCTCCATGTGGGCCGACGGTGGCTGGACGCCGACCCAGGTGGCCGAGCACTTCCACGAGGTCCTGGGCCAGCACCTCCAGCCGGTGGGCATGCCCTCGCACCCGCTGCTCGGCAAGAAGGAGTAATGAGCCGGTCCCAGCTGCCGCCCGAGCAGCTGCACGCCATGGCGCTGTCGTTCGGTGATCAGACGGCATACCAGGTGCTGGGCGGGGGCTCGCTGACCTTCGAGGAGTGGGACAACCAGGCCAGCCGGTTGGCCCGGGGCCTCATCGGCGCCGGGGTGGGGCCCGGCGACCCGGTGGCCATCCACCTCGAGCCGGCCAACGCCCTCCGGTGGATCGTGTCCTACGCCGCCATCCACCGTGCCGGGGCGGTGGCCGTCCCCTTCAACCCTCAGCTGGCCCGTACCGAGGTAGAGCACATGATCGCCCACAGCGGGACGGTGGCCGCCATCGTGCAGGAGTCGTTGCTGGGCGCATACCAGGCCGGCATCCCGGCCCTGGTGGTGCTGGTCCCCCCGGTCGGGGTCAGCGAGGTCGGCACCGAGGGCGCCCCGTCGGGCCAGAAGGTGACCACCTGGTCGGAGCTCATGAGCAACGACCCGGAGTATCTCCAGGTACCCCGGGAGCCCGGGGACCTGGCCGACATCCTCTACACCTCGGGCACCACCGGAAATCCCAAGGCCGTGGCGGTCCGCTTCGACAACTCCTCGTTGGTCCCTTTCGGCAAGCCGGCGTTCTCCGGGGGCGGATGGATGCACGCCAGCCCGCCGTACACCTTCGCCGGGTTGGCCTTCGTCTACACCCCGATGAAGTTGGGCATGAAGGTGCTGTACATGCCCAAGTTCGACGCCGACAAGTGGCTCGACGCCGTCGAGGCCGAGCGACCGGTGTCGGTGTTCCTGGTTCCGGCCATGGCCACCTTGGTATTGGAGCATCCCCGTTTCGACACCGCGGTGCTGGACTCGGTGCAGCTGTGCACCGTTGGCAGCGCCCCCCTGTCATCGGCGGTCCTGGAGCGCCTGCAGGAGCGGATGCCCACCGCTCTGGTCTCCAACAACTACGGCATGACCGAGGCTGGTTCGGTCTACTGCATCATGCCGCCCGGGGAGGCGGTCAAACGCCCGGGCTCGGTGGGCAAGCCGGCGCCGCCGGCCGAGGTGCGCTGCACCGACGCCGATGGAGCCTCGGTTCCTGCCGGTCAGGTGGGCGAGGTGCTGCTCCGGATCCCCGGTCGGCCTCGGGAGTACTTCGGCGATCCGGAGGCCACCTCCCGCACCTGGGTGGATGGGTGGCTGGTGACCGGCGACCTCGGGAAGATCGACGAAGACGGCTACCTGTACATCGTGGGCCGCAGTAAGGACGTCATCATCAGGGGTGGGAACAACATCCATCCGGTCGACGTGGAGCAGGTCATCGAGGGCCATCCGGCGGTGCGGGAAGTGGCGGTGGTCGGCGTGGCCCACCCCGTGCTGGGCGAGGACGTGGTGGCCTTTGTGGCGCTGAGCCCCGGCCATGAGGCCACCGGAGAGGATCTGCGGGCCTATACCCTCGAGCACCTGGCGGCCTACAAGGTGCCCCGCCGGTGGGAGTTCGTGGACCAGCTGCCCCGTAATGCCACCGGCAAGGTGGTCAAGCTCCAACTGCGCGACCGGTTGGACCAGGAGCAGGCCCACCAGGAGCAGACCCAGCAGTGAGCACGGCCCCCGACCGGACGGGGGCCGCCGCGCCCGATCCGGTCCACGGGCTCACCCTCCCCGACGTCCTGGCCGAGCACCGGCGCAGCCGCCCCCATACCCGGTCGGTGGTCTGCGGCGAGGTCCGACTGACCTACCCCCAGTTGGATGAGCGCACCGATCGGTTGGCCGGGGCCCTGGCCGGGGCCGGCGTGGGCCGCGGCGACCGGGTGGTGTGGCTGGGTCAGAACTGTCACCGGCTCATCGAGACGTGGTTGGCGGGTGCCAAAGTCGGTGCGGTCCTGGTGCCGGCCAACTGGCGCCAGAGCGCCTCGGAGATGGTGACCCTGCTGGCCGACGCCCGGCCGGTGGTGGTGGTCTGGCAGAGCGAAGAGATCGGCGCCGTGGTCGAAGAGGCCCGGTCCCAGTGGGACGGCACGGCCCATTGGCTCCACCACGACGCCGCCGAGGCCGACGACGACAGTTACGAGGGGTTCCTGAACCGATCCGGCGGTGTGCCGCCCGATCCCCACCGCTCCCCCGCCACCTCCTCGGAGGAGCCGGTGATCCAGCTGTACACCGGGGCCTTCGGCGGGACGCCCAACGGGGCCCAGCTCTCGCATCGGGCCATCCTGGCCCAGGCGTCCACGGTGGCCATGGTGCAGCGGATCACCGGCGAGACCGTCTACCTGAACTCGGGGCCCATGTTCCACATGGCCACCCTGATGACCACCTTCGCCACCTTCGGGATGGGTGGGACCAACGTGCTCACCCGTCGGGTCGACGCCGAGGAGCTGTGCCGGGTCATCGAAGCCGAACGGTGCAACTACGGCTTCGTCATGGGCCCGACGGCCACCGACATCATGGAGGTGAACGGCGGGGGCCGGTACGACCTCTCGTCGTTCCGGACCTTCGGCGGTAGCCCGGCCTGGAACGCCATGGTCGACGTGGACGACAGTCCCTGGGGGCTGCACCCGGCCGGCTACGGCCAGACCGAGGTGACCGGCATGCTGACCTACAACGCCCTGGGCATCGGCACCGAGGGCACCAGTGGCCGGCCCTCCCCGTGGGCCCAGGTCCAGATCGTCGATCCCGGCGGAGCCGAGGTACCGGTGGGCGAGACCGGTGAGATCGTGGCCCGCGGCCCGATCATCACCAACGGCTACCACGACCGTCCCCAGCTCAACGCCGAGCGGTTCCGGGGTGGGTGGTGGCACACCGGCGACCTCGGGCGGCGCCACGCCGACGGTTCGATCACCTTCGTGGCCCCGCTGGGCCGCATCGTCAAGTCCGCCGCCGAAAACATCTATCCAGCCGAGGTGGAGGGATGCCTGGTCCTGCACCCGGCGGTGCGCCAGGCCGCCATCATCGGGATCCCCGATAGACGATGGACCCAGCGGGTGATGGCCGTGGTGGTCACTGAGCCCGGAGCAACCGTCACCGCCGCCGAGTTGATCGAACACTGCCGCTCGCGGATCGCCTCCTACAAGAAGCCCAGCGTGGTCGAGTTCGTCGACGAGCTCCCCCGCCAGGGTTGGGCCGTGGACTACGACGAGCTGGACCGCCGTTTCGGCGGAGGCGGCTACCCCGGCACACCGTGACAGCCGGTTCCGACCGGGGTCGGGCTCCAGCGGTATCCTGACGCCCATGTCCGCGACGTTCAACGGTCCCCGGATCAGAATCGTCGGCGCCGGCAACATCGCCATCCTCAACGTGGCCGGCTACCTCGAGGACCCCCACTGCCGGGTGGCGGCGGTGCGCATGAAGACGGTGGCGGGCCAGACCGACGCGGCACTCCGGGCCGGCCCGGCGGGCCATGGAAGCACCGGCGGTAGTGGAGACAGAGGGGATGTCCGATGAAGGTGACCCGCACGCTGCATCACAGCATGAATGTCGAAGGGGAGCTCGGCCGCAGCATCGAGTTCTACCAGCAGCTCTTCGACATGCCCGATGAGGACCGTCCCGTCATCCCCGGGGTCGAGGGTCACTGGTTCGCCGCCGGCAATACCCAGATCCACCTGGTCGACGCTCCGGCGGACGGGCCCATCCAGCCCACCGGCCCCCACGTCTGTTTCGCCGTGGCCGACCTGGTCGAGGCGGTGGCCGAGCTGGAGCGAGCCGGGGTGCCCTACGTCGAGGGGGCCCAGGGGACCACGGTCCAGATCTGGTTCGCCGATCCGGCCGGCAACACCATCGAGATTCAGCAGGACCCGTCGGTCCAGCCCTGACCGGACCGACGGTGGGCCGGTTACGGCTCCCGCCAGTCGTCTCGCGGCGGCAGGGGATGGCGGAACAGGGAGGCGGCGTTGCCCGCCGCCACCATCCGCAGTTCGTCCTGGCCCAGTTCCCCGAAGGTCTTCTCCATCACCACCTGGGTGTCGGGCCAGGTCGAGTCGGCGTGCGGGTAGTCGCTCTCGATCATGATGTGGTCGACCCCGATGACATGACGCAGGGCGATCACCGAGGGATCGTCGATGGTGCAGAACCAGAAGTTACGTTTCAGGATCTCGCTGGGCAGCAGGTCGGACGGCCACGAGATGCTCTCGGTGCCCGAGGCCGAGTGGGCCAGCACGTAGTCCACCCGGTCGGCCAGCATCGGCACCCATCCGATGCCTCCTTCGGAGAGCGCCACCTTCAGCTCGGGAAAGCGGAGCGGCACCCCGGACCACAACCACTCCGCCGCGGCGATCATGGCGTTCACCGGAAAGAGGGTGGGGAGCAGCTCGAAGGGTGGGTCCGGGGACGGTAGCGGCGCCCACGCCGATGCCCCGGTGTGCAGGCACACCACCGTGCCGGTCTCGGCACAGGCCGACAGGAACGGGTCCCACTGCCCGGAGAAGATCGACGGCAACCCGAGCTGGGCGGGGAACTCCGGGAAGCTGACCGCCTTGAAGCCCCGCTCGGCGTTGCGGCGCACGTCGGCCGCGGCCACCTCCACGTCAGCCAGCCACGGCAGCTGCAGCGGGATGATGCGTTCGGGTGCCGTACCGGCCCACACCTCGAGATGCCACTGGTTCCACGCCCGGAGGCAGGCCAGGCCGAGCTCAGGATCGTCGGAACGGATGAACACCGAGCCGCAGAACCCGGCCACCAGCGACGGGAAGCACAAGGATGCCCACACCCCGTTGAGGTCCATGTCGGCGATCCGGGCCCGGATGTCATAGCAACCCGGGCGCATGTCCTCGAAACGGGCCGGGTCCATGCTCCACTGGTCTTTGGGTCGACCGATGACGGCGTTGAGACCGACGTTCGGATAGCGGCGGCCTTCGTACAGCCAGGCCTGCGTGCCGTCGGGCTCTTCGATGATCCGGGGAGCCCGATCGGCCAGGTGCCGCGGCACCCGTCCCTCGAACAGGTCGGGCGGCTCGATGAGGTGGTCGTCCACCGAGATGATGGGGACCCTGATCCGGCGGGGGGCGGGGTCGGGAAGCAACGCCGACCGCCCCTCGAGCGGCCCACCCCCACCGACGTCTGCCACGGGGGGCACGCTACCATCGGCCTGTCCGACAGCACCGGGGGACGGAGGACAAACATGCTCGACCTGGCCATCCGTGGTGGCACGGTGATAGATGGCACGGGATCGCCGGGTCGGCGCGCCGACGTGGGCGTGCAACAGGGGCGCATCGTGGCCGTGGGCGAGGTCGAGGATGCCGCCGTGGACATCGACGTCGATGGGCTCCTGGTGACCCCGGGGTTCGTGGACCTCCACACCCACTACGACGCCCAACTGTCGTGGGACCCTGCCGCCAGCCCGTCCCCGCTCCACGGCGTGACCACGGTCATCGGCGGCAACTGCGGCTTCTCCTTGGCCCCCGCCGGCCCGGATCACGTCGAGTACCTGTCGGCCATGATGGCCCGGGTGGAGGGGATGCCCCTGTCGGCGCTCCGGTCGCTCGACTGGACGTGGAACTCCTTCGGTGACTGGCTCGGCCGCCTGGATGGGGCCATCGGAGTCAATGCCGGCTTTCTGGTCGGGCACTCCACCCTGCGCCGGGTGGTCATGGGAGACGAGGCCGTGGGCGGCGAGGCCTCACCGGCACAGGTGGAGGCCATGGTGGCCCTGGCCCGACGGTGCTTCGAAGAGGGTGCCCTCGGCCTGTCCACCTCTCAGGCCCACACCCACAACGACGGCGCCGGCCAACCGGTTCCCTCCCGGTCGGCCTCGCGGTCGGAGCTGGAAGCCCTGGCCGCCTCGCTGGCCGAGTACCCCGGCACCACCCTCGAGCTCATCGTGGCCGGCTGCATCAACGGGTTCTCCGAGGAAGAGGTGGACCTCATGGCCACCTTGTCGCTGTTGGCCCAGCGCCCGGCCAACTGGAACGTGCTCGGCGTATCGGCCCTCAACCCCGGCGCCTGTGAACGCCAGCTCGACGCCTCCACGGTGGCCGCCGACCGCGGGGCGAAGGTGGTGGCGCTGACCCTCCCCCACACCATGAGCATCCGCCTCTCCTTCGAGCACGGCGCGGTCCTCGACGGGCTGCCCGGCTGGCGCCAGGTGTTCGCCTTGCCGCCGGCCGAGCGCATGGAGCGGTTGGCCGACCCGGCGGTGCGGCAGCGCCTCGACACCGCGGCCCATTCGAAAGAGGCCGGCATCCTGGCCGCCCTGGCCAACTGGCGGAACCTGGTGATCGACGAGACCTTCAGCGAAGCCAACGCCGGGTTGGCCGGACGCACGGTGGGCGCCATCGCCGACGAGCGTGGGCAGGAGCCGTTCGATGCTCTCCTCGACGTGGTCCTGGCCGACCGGCTTCGCACCGGACTGCGACCCCCGATCCCCGAGTCCGAGGAGGACTGGGCCCTCCGGGCCGACGTGTGGAAGGACCCAAGGACGGTGGTGGGGGGATCCGATGCCGGCGCCCACCTCGACATGATGTGCGGCGCCGTCTACTCCACCTCCATGTTGGGCGACGGGGTACGCCGACGCGGCCTGCTCAGTTGGGAGGAGGCCATCCGTCAACTCACCGAGGTGCCGGCCCGTCTCTACGGCCTACGGGACCGGGGCCGGGTGGAGGTCGGGTGGGCTGCCGACCTGGTGGCGCTGGACCCCGAACGGGTAGCCCACGGGCCGGTCCACACCCGCGACGACCTCCCCGGGGGCGCCGGCCGTCTCTACGCCGAGGCCGAGGGGATCGAGCACGTGCTGGTCAACGGAGTGGAGATCGTGGACGCCGGGCACCTGACGGGGGCCACGCCCGGTGCCGTGCTCCGTTCGGGCCGTGACACCGACACGGTGACCGTTCCCGGTCGACGTCCCACCGCCTGAGCTCGGCGGCCGGAGACGACGGTCAGGGAATCCCTCCGTCGACCCGTAGGACCGCGCCGGTGGTATAGCTCGATGCCGCAGAGGCGAAGTACAGAGCGGCCCCCACCACCTCGTCGGGCTGGCCACCGCGTCCCAGAGCGTGGCGTCGTGAGGCTTCGGCCTCGAAGGATGCCAGGTCCCAGTGCTCGGCCACATCGGTGAAGAACGGTCCGGCCATGATGCAGTTGACCCGGACCGTGGGTCCATAGGCGTGGGCGAAGCCCACGGTGAGGGCGTTGAGGCCGGCTTTGGCTGCGTCGTAGGGGAGCATGAACGGAGCCGGTCGGATGGAGCCGGTGCTCGACACGTTGATGATCGACCCACCGTCACCGGCCGCCATGCGCGCCCCGACCAAGGCGGTGAGCCGGAACGGGCCTTTGAGGTTGAGCCCCACCACCTTGTCCCACATGGCTTCCGTGACCTCGGTCAGGTCCTCGTAGAGCAGGGACATTCCGGCATTGTTGACCAACACGTCGACCCGGCCGAAGGCGTCGTAGGCCGTGTCCACCAGGTGGTCGAGCTCCTCCCACCGACTGACGTTGGCCGCTATCGGTAAAGCCCGTCTCCCCCGGGCCCCGACCTCGTCGGCGGTGGACCGGCAGGCATCGAACTTGCGGCTGGCCACGATGATGTCGGCCCCGGCGTCAGCCAGTCCCAGCACCATGGCCCGGCCCAGTCCGCGGCTGCCCCCGGTGACCAGCGCCACCTTGCCGGTCAGGTCGAACCGGGCCGCGGTCGGATCCGTGGGTCCCCCGGCGCTCACATGGGGCTCCGGCCCTCGGCCAGTCGCTCGGCCAGCAACCCGGCGATGCGCTCGCGGTGCCAACCGGCATCACCGAAGGACGAGGCATCCAGCTGGGCCCGCTTGAGGTGGAGATGGAGCTCGTACTCCCAGGTGAAACCGATGCCCCCGTGGACCTGCAGGCCGGTGGCGGTCACCCGGCGCGAGGCATCCGAGCACCACGCCTTGGCCGTCGATGCCGCCAACGTCCCCTCCGGGTCGTCGACCGCCAGGGACCAGGCCGCGAAGTAGGTGGCCGAGCGCATGCCCTCCACATCCACCAGGGCGTCGGCCAAGCGGTGCTTGATGGCCTGGAAGCTGCCGATGGGGTGCCCGAACTGTTGGCGCACCTTGGCATACTCCACGCTCAGCTCGAGGACCCGATCCGATGCCCCCAACGACAGGGCCGCCGCGGTGGTGGCGGCCCTGTCGACCAGATCTAGCGCCGCTTGTTCGTCGCCGATCCGAAAGGCCGGGGTCTGCTCCAGTCGGAGCCAGGCCAATGGTCGGGTCGGGTCCATGGCCGGCTCCGGCGGCGGACGGTTCCCGTCGAGGGCCAGGGCGTAGAGGCCGTCCTCGGCCACCACTACGGCCAGGTCGGCCACCGAGGCGTACTGGACCGGTTCGGGGGTCCCGGTGAGGGCCCACTGGCCTTCCGCCCCCGGGGTGGCCACCACCCGTGACTCGGGCCCCGGACCCCAGGCCACGCACCCGATGACCGCACCCTCCAGCAGCCGGGCCGACCACTCGGCGGCGACCTCCCGACTCGCTTCTGGCAGCTCGGGTTGGGCGGCCGCCTGGGCCAGCGCCCCCAGGCACAGGATCGAGCCGACGAAGGGCACCGGAGCGGCGCGGCGACCGAGCTCCTCACACAGGACCGCCACCTCGACCAGGCCCAGGTCCAGTCCCCCGTCGGCCTCGGGAAGCTCCACCCCCAGCCATCCCTGGTCGGCCAGGGCCTCCCACAGCTGGTGGTCGTACCCGGTGGAGGCAGTGGCTGGTCCCGAGCCGTCCGAAGCCCCGGTGGTGGCCACCCCCGTTCCGACAAAGGCCCGGACCCGCTCGGGCGAGGCCCAGCGGTCCAGCAGATCGATGGCGGCGTCACGGAGCGCCAGCTGGTCGGACGAGAGGTCGAAGTCCACGGCGGCGAAGCTTAGGGGGCCGGGCCCCGGGTGCCGAGCTGACCAGGTCCTTGTGCCAAGCTGACGGGGCATGGACCTGCAGATCACGCCGGAACAGAAACAGCTGCAAGCCGAGTTGCACGAGTGGTTGGTGGCCAATCTCCCCTGGGAGTACGGGACCGAGCCACCGACCCGGTCCCTGGACCTGGCTCAGGTGGTCGAGCTGGGCCGGCAGTGGCAGGCCAAACTGGCCGCCGACCGGTGGGTCGGCATCACCTGGCCGACCGAGCTCGGTGGCCGGGGCCTCGGTCCCACCGAGAGCTTCGTGGTCACCGAGGAGATGGCCCGGGCCCGGGCCCCCGAGTTGGTCGGCCGGATCGGCATCAACCTGGTGGCACCGACCCTGTTCGCCCACGGCTCACCTGAGCAGCGGGCCCAGTGGCTCCCTCCCATCCTGGGGGCCGAGCAGCTGTGGTGCCAGCTGTTCAGCGAGCCCGAAGCCGGTAGCGACCTGGCCTCGCTCACCACCAGGGCCGAGCGGGTCGAGGGGGGTTGGCGACTCTTCGGCCACAAGGTGTGGACGTCGTACGCCCAGTTCGCCGACTGGGGCCTGTGCCTGGCCCGGAGCCATCCCGACGCTCCCAAGCGCCAACAGGGCCTGTCCTGCCTGGTGGTGGACATGCACGCCCCGGGGGTCGAAGTCCGACCGCTGGTACAGATCACCGGGGACGCCGAGTTCAACGAGGTGATCCTGGACGACGTCTTCGTGCCCGACGCCCAGTTGATCGGCGAGGCCGGCAAGGGGTGGACGGTGGCCAACTCGACCCTCTCCCACGAGCGGGGGGTCAACCCCCGGCAACTGGGCATCCACTACCAGCTGCTGGCCGGCCTGTTGGAGTTGGCCGGCAGCCGACCGGGCGGCCTGGACAGTTGGGAGATACGCCAGCGGGTGGCCGAGGCCTACATCGAGGTCAAGCTGTTCCAACTGGCCAACTGGCGCTCGCTGACCCGCCTCGAACGGGGCGAGGCACCGGGCCCCGAGGGCAGTGCCCTCAAGCTGTACTGGAGCGAGATGTCCCAGCGCCTGCACGAGACCATCCTGGCGGTGCTGGGCCCCGCCGCTCCCCTGTGGCAGGGGGCGGCCGACAACCCCGGAGACGGGATGTGGCAGAGGTCGTGGCTCTACTATCAGGCGTCGTCCATATTCTCGGGGACCAACGAGGTGCAACGTACCCTGGTGGGCGAGCGGGTCCTCGGGCTGCCGCGGGAGTGAGCGGCCGGGGGTGATCCCCCGGATCGGGGCGACGGTACCAACACCAAACTGAGCACGAAACGAGCAGCGATGGGCTACGAAACGATCATCTACGAGGTGGAGGGGCCGGTGGCCACCGTCACCATGAACCGGCCGGAGATGGCCAACGCCCAGGACACCCTCCTCATCGATGAGCTCGATGCGGCCTTCGACCAGGCCGACGCCGACGACTCGGTACGGGTGGTCATCCTGGCCGGGGCCGGAAAGCACTTCTCGTCGGGCCACGACCTCAAGGAGTTGGTGGGCGACGCAGGAGCCAGCCCCTGGCGGGAGATGCGGGAGACCCCCGAGGGCAAGATGTACCACGAGAAGATCATGTACTACGACCGGTGCAAGAAGATCCACGACTTCCGCAAGCCCACCATCGCCGCGGTGCAGGGCAGTTGCGTAGCGGCCGGGTTCATGTTGGCCTGCATGTGCGACCTCATCGTGGCCGCCGAGGATGCCAAGTTCTCCAACCCGGTGCTACGCATGACCGGTGCCGGGGTCGAGCTGCTGGTGGAGCCGTGGGAGCTCGGGATCCGCAAGGCCAAGGAGTTCCTGTGGACCGGGGAGGTCATCGACGCCCAGGAGGCGTGGCGGCTGGGACTGGCCAACAAGGTGGTGCCGACGGCCGAACTCGGGAAGCGTGCCCACGAGCTGGCGGAGCGGATCTCGTTGGTCCCTCCGGCCACCGCCCAGCTGGTCAAGGACTCGCTGAACCAGACCGGCGACCTCATGGGCAAGTCGGCCTCGTGGAAGTACCACTTCATGGCCCACCACTGGATGCACAACACCGCCACCGCGGCGCGGGCCCTGGAGGAGCGCAAGACCCGCACCTCCATGAAGGAGGTCTTCGCCGACCGCGATCGAGGGGACCGGTCGGTCGTTGACCCCTGAGGAGCCCGGGGGCGGACCAGCCTCCCCCTCCCCCACCCCACCGACCCCGGGCCCGCTCCACGGCATCCGGGTGCTCGATGTGGGGACCCGCATCTCCGCACCGTTCTGCGCCGGCCTCCTCGGCGAGCTGGGAGCCGAGGTCATCAAGGTCGAGCTCCCGCGGGGTGGGGACTTCATGCGCACCATCGGGCCGTTCGTCGAAACCGCCCACGACGAGCCCGACTACTCCTTGTTCTGGGCCGTGGAGGGACGGGGCCGGCGTAGTGCCACCTGTGACCTACGGACCCCCGAAGGCCAGGCCCTCTTCCGTCGGCTGGCATCGCAGGCCGACGTGGTGTGCGAGAACTTCCGCCCCGGGACCATGGAGGAGTGGAACATCGGCCCCGACGACCTCGACCCCGGATCTGGTCTACGTGCGCATCAGTGTGTTCGGCCAGGACGGCCCGTACTCGCTCCGGCCCGGCCTCGACCGGCTGGGCATCGCCTACGGCGGCCTGCTCCACCTGACCGGTGAGCGGGACCGACCTCCCGTGCGGCCCGGGGTGACGATCTCGGACTACCTCACCGGCGTGTTCGCAGCCATGGCCGCGGTGGCCGGTCTCTATGAGCGGGACGCCAAACCGGGTGCCGAAGGCGGCACGCCCGACCCCGGGTCGGCCGACCGGGCACGGTCATCGACGCCCCGCTGTACGGAGCGGTGCTCCGGGTCCTCGAGTGGACCCTGGCCGGCTACGACCAGTTGGGCGTGGTGCGGAACCGGGAGGGCAACCGGCTACCCCACTCCGCGCCGCTGGACAACTACCTCACCGCCGACGGGGCCTATGTCTGCATCGTGGCCGGCTCCGACGCCAACTTCGCCCGGCTGTGCCGGGCCATGGACCGAACCGACCTTGTGACCGACCCCCGCTTCACCACGCTGGCCCTGCGGGCCAAGCACGGGGACGAGATCAACGGCATCGTGGCCGAGTGGACCGTGGGGCAGAGCGCCGAGGCGGTGGAGGCTGCATGCATCGCCCACGATGTGCCGGTGGGAACGGCCTATAGCGCTGCCGACATCTTCGCCGACCCCCACATGGCCGCCCGCGGCGATCTGGTCACGGTGGACGACCCGGTGGTGGGGCCGATCCGCCAGCAGGCCCCGTTCCCCCGCTACGTCGGCCGTCCGACCCCTGTCCCCACCGGAGCCCCCCGACTGGGTGCCGACAACCGGGCCGTGTGGTGCGACCTGGTGGGCGTGTCACCCGACGAGCTCCGACGGCTGCAGGACGCACAAGGTGGTCTGACCGACCGGGGTCGAGCGGGCGCGTGGCCCGGCGACCCGGTCCCTCAGCTGCTGGGCTCGGGGTCCCGGGGCAGGCCCAGGAGCCGTTCGCCGATGACATTGCGCTGCACCTCGCTGGTGCCCCCGGCCACGGTCAGACAGCGGGTGGCCAGAAACCCCTGGGTCCACCGGTGGGCCTTGCCCTCCATGGTGGCCCCCTCCGGTCCCAGCATGGCCAGTCCCAACTCCTGGACCCGCTGTTCGTGCTCGGCCCCGAGCAGCTTGCGCAGGCTGGCCTCCGAGCCCGGGATCCGATCCGGCCAATGCCAGCAGGGTGGACCGGTGGGTCATCAGCCGTAGCGACTGGGCCTCGGCCAGCAGGTGGCCGAGCCGGACCGCCAACGCCGGTGACAATGAGCCCCCCAACCGGTCGGCCAGGCGGAGCAACGACTCCACCCCGATGCCGAAGGTGGATCCCGAGGACATCGAGACCCGCTCGTTGGCCAGGGTCAGCCGGGCCAGGCCCCAGCCGCCGTTGACCTCGCCGATCACGCACTCGTCGGGCACGAAGACCTGGTCGAAGAAGACCTCGTTGAACATGGCCGCCCCGGTGAGCTCACGCAACGGTCGGATCTCGAGACCGGGCGAGTCCATGGCCACGATGAAGTAGGTGATGCCCAGATGCTTGGGGGCCGACGGATCGGTGCGGGCCAGGCAGATACCCCAGTCGGCGTCACGGGCCATCGAGGTCCACACCTTCTGGCCGGTCAGGGACCAGCCCCCCTCGACGGGCACGGCCCGGGTGGACAGGCTGGCCAGGTCGGAGCCCGCCCCCGGCTCCGAAAACAGCTGACACCAGTGAAGGTGCCCATCAACGTGGCGTCCACCCACCGCTCCCGCTGCTCGGGGGTGCCCCGGGAGATGATCGGGGGCAGGGCCCAGGCCCCGATGCCGATATGGGGGCGGGTGACCTCGGCGGCGGCCAGCAACTCGTCGATGACCACCTGTTCGACGGCACCGGCGCCCCGGCCCCACGGCTCGGGCCAGTGGGGCATGACCAGCCCCAGATCGACAATTTTCCGCCGGCGCTCGTCGACCCATCCACCCCGGCCACCTCGGCCACCAGAGGAGCCAGCTCCGCCCGGATCTCCTCGGCCTCGGCCGGCAGGTCGGCGGCCAGGGCCCGGCGGGTGCCACCACCGGCCACCGTGGCCACCTCCAGGCAGTACCCGTCGGGATCGCCCATCAGCTGACGGTCGGCCATGGCCCGCTTGAGGTGGAGGTGGACGTCGTGCTCCCAGGTGAAGCCGATCCCGCCCAGCACCTGCAGGCACTCCTTGGCACTCTGAGCGCATACCCGTCCAGGTTGAGGGCGCCGGCGATGGCCGCGGCCAACGCGGCATCGGCCTGGCCACCGCCCAGGGCCACGGCGGCGTCCCACGCCACCGCGGTCATCTGCTCGACCCTGATGGCCATGTCGGCCAGCCGGTGCTTGATGGCCTGGAACTGCCCGATGGGCCGGCCGAACTGCACCCGCACCTTGGCGTACTCGGTGGCCGTCTCGAGACACCAGCGGGCCCCGCCGGCATGCTCCGCCGCCATCAGGCTCACCACCACCTGGCGCACCCGCTCGGTGGTGAGGGACGCCGAGCTGTCGGCCGGCGGCAACCGGGGCCGAGTCCACCTCCACCACGCCCAACCGGCGGGTGGGGTCGAGGCTGGACAGTTCGGAGGTCCGGCACCCGGTCGCCCGAGCCGGCCACGTCGAGCAGGCACCAGATGACCGAACCGTCATCGGCTCGGGCCGGGGCCAGCACCACGCGATGCCGTCGAGGCCCCGAGCAGCGGCCGCAAGGTCCCCGACACCACGAGCTCCCCGTCGGCCCGCGCTCCACCACGTCGAGGTAGGCGTCGCCGAAGGACAGGGTGGCCGGCGTGCTTCCGTCGATCAGACCCGGGAGCACCAGCGCCGGCCAGGTCCGCCGAGGCGGCCTCGTTCACCAGGGCCGACGTGGCCACGGTGGGCAGGACCGGACCCGGGACCAGGGACCGGCCGGTCTCCTCGAGGAGCACGGCCAACTCGACCGGACCGAACCCCTCACCACCGAACTGCTCGGGTAGGTGGAGGCCCAGCCAGCCCTGGGCGGCCAGCTCCTTCCACACCGGCTGGAGCTCTTCCACCTCGGCGTCCAACAGCGCCCGGGGAACGCTCGGCGGGCAGTGGGCGTCGAGCCACCGCCGGATGGACCGGCGTTGCTCCTGGTGCTCATCGGTGACGGCGATCGGCATCGTTCTCCCCCTCGTCAGTCTTCGGCCTCGGCGCCGCTGGGCTCCAGCGGCTCCACGGAAATGGCCGCGGCCGGGCATCCCTCGGCGGCCACCCGGATCCGGTCCTCAGGGTCACCGGCCGGGTCGATGACCACCGACTTGGCGTCGTCGTCGAGGTCAAAGGTGTTCGGGGCCCAGAAGACGCAGTTCCCCGAGCCCACGCACTTGTCGGCGTCGATCACGATCCGGATCATCCTGCGCCCCCGACCTCTTGGCGGCCAGCGTCCTGGTGGGCCTGGCGCAGCAGTCGCTTGCGGACCTTCCCGTTCTGATCGCGGGGGAGCTCGTCGACCACTTCCCACTGACGGGGGATCTTGTAGCGGGCCAGCCGGCTGCCCACGAACTCGGCCAGGTCGTCGGTGCTGACCTCGGCCCGCAGCTGCACCATGGCCTTCAACCGCTCCCCGTCGCGGTCGTCGGGCACCCCGAACACCGCGCAGTCCACCACGGCGGGGTGCTCGAACAAGACCTCCTCGATCTCGCGGGGAGCGATGTTGACCCCTCCCCACAGCACCATGTCCGACACCCGGTCGGTGATGGTGAGGTAGCCCTCCTCGTCGAGGTGCCCGATGTCGCCCACCGTGAAGGCGTCGTCACGCCAGGCCCGTTCGGTGGCCTCGTCGTCGTTGCGGTAGCGGAACCGACTGGTGCCGGGTGGGCGGATGTAGATCACCCCGGTCTCACCGGCGGCCACCGGCTCACCGTCGTCGCCCAGGATGCGGATCTCGACCCCGGGCCAGGGGCGGCCCACACTCCCCGGTCGGGCCCGCCACTCCTCGGGCGAGATCCTGGTGGCCCCGCCTTCACTGGCGCCGTAGAGCTCGTGGATCTCGGCGTCGGGGAACGCTTCCATCATCCGGTACTTGACCGACACCGGACAGGGGGCGGCGGCGTGCACGATGAGCGAGAAGCTGGACACGTCGACGGCGGCCCGCTCCGCCTCGGGAATCTCGAGGATCCGGATGAAGTGCGCCGGCACCATGAACGAGCGGGTCCCCCGGCGACGGCTCACCTCGTCCAGGAACGAGCGGGCCTCGAACTGCTCGGTGAGCACGGTGGTGGCCCCGGCGTACAGCGAGCACAGGCCCCATCCCAGGTGGGAAGCGTGATACGCCGGTCCGCTCATCACGTAGACATCGTCAGGGGTCCAGCCCCACAGGGCCACCTGGCCCTCCATGCCCCGGGCCCGACCCCCGTCCTCGGACAGCATGGCGTGGACCACGCCCTTGGGCCGGGCCGTGGTGCCCGAGGTGTAGAACATCAGCTCCGGTCCCGCCCCGCTGTCCCCACCGTCCAGCTCCGGAGCGGCACTCGATCCTCTTGTCGTAGTCGTCCCCCACCGAGAGGAAGCCGGCGGCACGGTGTTGGAGGGCCTGTTTCAACTCCCCGTCCAGGCCGGCCTGGCCCACGACCACCGACACGTCGGCATCAGCCAGGATGTAGGCCAGCTCGTCGGCCAGCAGGTGCCAGTTGACCGGGAGGTACGGGGCGTTGAGCATGGCCGCCGCCGTGGCCACCTCGAAGATCTCGATGCCGTTGGGCAGGACCGTGGCCACCGGGCGGCCCGGGCCGGCGCCCAGCTCCGACAGGACCGAGGCCAGACGGCGGGCCCGCTCATCGAGCTGGCCGTAGGTGCGGGTGATCTCCCCCATGATCATGGCGGGTCGATCGGGCCCCACGGCGGCGTGCCCCGTCACTCCCCTGACCGGAGCCGAGGTACGTTCTGTCATCGCCGCAGAGACTACTGTGCCCCGCATCGTCGGTGCCCGGGCGCGGGCCCGGCACGGTGTCGGGAGGTAGAAGCATGCTCGAGCTCAACAGCCAGGCCCATGGCGGGTCCGGCCCCGGGAGCAGGCCGGGGGCCGTGGTCCCCGAGGCCCAGGTCGGAGGGGTGCGCACCGGTGACTGAGGTGGCGGAGAGCACCCCGGCACCGGCGGCGGTGGCCCATCCACTCGAAGCCCTGCGAGCCGAGGAGATCAGCGCCGCCGTGGCCGCGGTGCGGGCCACCGGGCGGCTCACCGACAAGGCCCTCTTCTCCACGGTGTGCCTGGAGGAGCCGGCCAAGGAGCTGGTCCGTTCCTTCCGGCCCGGCGACGCGGTGGCGCGCCGGGTACGGGTGCTCATCGTGCCGGGGCCCGAAGCCGCAGTGGTGGAGGCCGTGGTGGACCTGTCCGACGGCGAGGTGGTGGGGTGGACCGAGCGGTCGGATGTGCCGCCCGGCCCTGCTCTTCGACGACTCCTACCGGGCCACCATCGCCCTCCGCCAGGACCCCGCCTGGCAGCGGGCCATGGAGGCCCGCGGCATCACCGACTTCGACCGGGTCCAGATCGACCCCTGGCCCGCCGGCAACTTCCAGAACCCCCTGGAGGAGGGGCGCCGGATCGCCAAGTGCCTGTCGTACTACCGGGAAGACCCGTCCGACAACGGCTACGCCCGACCGGTGGAGGGCGTGCTGGCCACGGTGGACGCCGCCCGGGGCGAGGTCCTCGAGGTCCTCGACTTCGGGGTGGTCCCCATGCCCCCCGGCCGGGGCTCCTACCGCCCCGAGGATCACCAGCCCCTGCGCCCGGACCTCAAGCCCTCTGGACATCGTCCAGCCCGAGGGGGTCAGCTTCACCCTCGACGCCAACCTCCTGTCGTGGCAGGGCTGGTCCATGCGGGTGTCCATGGATCCCCTCGAAGGACTGGTGCTCCACACCATCGGCTACGACGACGGTCGGCCGCGTGCGACCGGTGGTGCACCGGGCCTCCATCAGCGAGATGGTGGTCCCCTACGGCGACCCGGGGCCCATGCACGGCTGGAAGAACGCCTTCGACGTGGGCGAGTGGGGGCTGGGCCGCATGGCCAACTCCCTCGCCCTGGGGTGCGACTGCCTGGGGAGCATCACCTACCTCGATGCCAACTTCTGCAGCGAGCACGGCCACCCCTACGTGGTGGAGAACGCCATCTGCATCCACGAGGAGGACTACGGGATCCTCTGGAAGCACACCGACATGAACACCGGTCATGTCGAGGTGCGCCGGTCCCGGCGGTTGGTGGTGTCGTCCATCTCCACCGTGGGCAACTACGAGTACGGCTTCTACTGGTACTTCTACCTGGACGGCACCATCCAGCTGGAGGTGAAGCTCACCGGCATCATGTCCACCCAGGCCGTGGAGGCCGGGCAGGACCTCCCCTTCGCCTCCATGGTGGCCCCGGGGCTGGCCGCCCCGGTCCACCAGCACCTGTTCTGTGCCCGGCTGGACCTCGAGGTCGACGGACCGGTCAACGAGGCCTACGAGGTGTCGGTCGAGCCCCTGCCCACCAGCGGGGACAACCCGTGGGGCAACGCCTTCCGCCCCCGGACCGTCCGGCTGGAGACCGAGCTCGGCGGCCCGCCGAGACGTCGACCCGGCCCGGGCCCGTCACTGGAGGTTCGTCAACCCCGACTCCTCCAACGGGCTGGGCCGGCCGGTGGCCTACAAGCTCCTTCCGGGTGGCACCCCGACCTTGCACGCCCAGCCTGACTCCAGCGTGGGGAAGCGGGCGGGTTTCGCCCAGCACAACCTGTGGGTCACCCCGTACTCGCCCGACGAGCGTCGGGCGGCCGGCGACTACCCCAACCAGCACTCGGGGGGCGACGGGCTGCCGGGCTGGACCGAGGCCGACCGCTCCCTGCTGGGCACCGACATCGTGGCCTGGCACACCTTCGGAGTCACCCATCTGCCCCGTCCCGAGGACTGGCCGGTCATGCCGGTCGAATACTGCGGCTTCCACCTGATCCCGGTGGGCTTCTTCGACCAGAACCCCAGCCTGGACGTCCCGCCGCCGGCATCGCACTGCAGCTGACCGCCCCACATCGGCGGTGGGCCGGACCGGTACCATGGCCGCCATGCCCGACCTCGAGACCCTCCTGTACGACGAGTCAGACGGGGTGGCCTGGATCACCCTCAACCGTCCCGACGCCCTCAACGCCTTCGACAAGGTCATGCAACGGGAGCTTCGTGAACTGTGGCAGATGCTGCGGGTCAACGACGACGTGCGGTGCATCGTGATCACCGGGGCCGGCGAGAAGGCCTTCTGCACCGGACTCGACCGGGAGGGGATCGGCTCATTCGACGACCTACCCCCGGGCAAGCTGCCCGGCTACAACACGCCCTGGGACTTCGACGACCCGGGCAAGAGTGTGTGCCCCAAGACCAACGACCTGTGGAAGCCGGTGATCGCCGCCGTCAACGGCATGGCCTGTGGCGGGGCCTTCTACATCCTGGGCGAGGTGGACTTCATCATCGCCGCCGAGCACGCCACCTTCTTCGACCCCCACGTGACCTACGGGATGCCGGCGGCCTTCGAGCCCATCTTCATGCTGCACAAGATGCCGTTCCAAGAGGTCATGCGCATGTCGCTCCTCGGGGCCAACGAGCGGATCTCCGCGGCCCGGGCCTATCAGGTGGGCCTGGTGTCCGAGGTGACGCCGGCCGACGAGCTGCGGGAGCGCACCGGGTGGGCGGCCCAGGCCATCGCCGACCAGCCGGCCATCGGGGTCGGGGGAACAGTGCGGGCCATGTGGGCCGGGCTGGAGCTGTCCAGGCGTCAGGCGCTGGACCAGGCCTTCTTGTTCACCAACATCGGCACCGATAAGGAGCAGCTGGCCGAGGGACAGAAGCGGTTCACCTCGGGCAAGCGGATCGAGTGGCGGCTGCGCTGACCGGGCCGCGCTGACCGGACCGCGCTCACCACTCAGTACACCGACCGCGGTGGTCTACCGACCGCCCGGCCACCCCGGAGGCCACTCGTTGGACACGCTCCCCTGCCACTCGGGCGGGCGACCTTCCAGAAAGGCCATCACCCCTTCGCGGGCGTCATGGCGACCCATCAGATGGTGATGGGCATCGGTCTCCCACCGCTCGATGTCGACGGGGGTGCGACCCCACGACTCCCACAGCAGCTGCTTGCTGAAGGCCACCGAGAGCGGGGCGGTGTTGGCGGCGATGTCATGGGCCGTCTCGAGGGCCGCGGCCAGCACCTGGTCGTTGGGCAGCACCCGGTTGCACACCCCGAGCTCTCGGGCTTCGTGCCCGTCGAAGGTCCGGCCGGTCAGGAGGATGTCGGCGGCGGCGGCCATGCCGGCCAGCCGGGGCAGGACCCAGTGCGAGTAGGCGTCCCCCATCACACCCCGGCGGACCTGGACGATCCCGTAGGCGGCCTCGGCGGCGAAGTACCGGAGGTCGCACTGCAGGGCCATGGTGAAGCCGATGCCGATGGCATGGCCGTTGACAGCGGCGATGACCGGCTTGCGCACATCCCAGGCCCGGACCTCCACCGCGGCCGCACTGAAAGTCCCTTCGGGGAGCGGGTCGAAGGTCCCGCCTCCGGCGGACAGATCGGCTCCGGCGCAGAACGCCGGCGGGGTGCCGGTGAGTACCACGGCCCGCACCCGGTCGTCGGTGTCGCACCGGCGATAGGCCTCCGACAGCTGGTGGCCCATGCCGTCGCCGAAGGCGTTGCGGACCTCGGGCCGGTTGAGGGTGATGGTGGCCACGCCCTCGGTGAGGTCGAAGAGGACCGACTCGCTCACCTCGATGCTTCCCTCACCGCCGCGGTGAACTCCTCGATCAGGTCGTCCCCGGCCGGGTAGTACGGGAAGTAGGCGCATATCCGGTCCGCCCACTGGCCGTAGCGCTCCACGATCTCCCTGGCGCACTGCTCGGGGGTTCCGTGGACGGCGATGGTCGACACCATCTCATCGGTGATCAGCTCGGCCATCTGTGGCCACTCGCCGCGCTTGGACAAGGCGTTGAGCTCAGGTTGCAGCTCACCCCAGCCCTCGACGTCGAGCACCGGGCGGTAGGAGGGGGTGGACCCGTAGAAGGCCAACAGGTTCCGCACCCCCATGGCCGCCTCCAACTCCTCATCGGTGCGCCCCACACCCACGATGACCTCGACGGTGATCTCCAAGTCGGCCAGGGTCCGTCCGGCCGTGGCCAGCCCCCGCTCGATGGCGGGCACCGTGCGCTGGCGCATGTGGCGGGCGCTGTTGAAGGGCATGACCAGAATCCCGTCGGCCACTTCGGCCGCCATCTCGTTCATCCTCGGGCCGAGGGCCCCCACCAGTACCTTGGGCACCCCGAACGGATTGGGGCCCGGATTGAAGACCGGGGTCATCAGGGTGTGGGTGGTGTACTCGCCCCGGAACTCCAGCCGGGTCCCCTCCTGCCAGCTGTCCAAGATGGCCTTGGTGGCCAGGACCCACTCCCGCATCTGGGGGACGGGCTTGTGCCAACTGGCCCCGTACCGTCGCTCCACGTGGGCCTTCACCTGGGACCCCAGCCCCAGCCGGAAGCGGCCCTGTGACAGCTGGTGGAGGTCGTAGGCGGCGTGGGCCAGATGCATGGGGCTGCGCGGGAAGGCCATGGCCACGTTGGTCATCAGGTCCAGCGAGCACACCGGCGCCGCCGCCACCAACGGGAAGAACAGGTCGTGGGCGTTCTCGAAGCTGAAGACCCCGTCGACGCCCAGCCGTTCCAGCTCCTGGGCCCGTTGGGCGGCATCCATGACCGAGTTGGACAGCATGACGTCGAGCTTGAGGGGGGGCATCGCTGGGATGCTACCCATCTACCGGCGACCCGTTGCCACCCTCTGGCCCGACGTCGATGCGCGACGTCCCAGGCCCGACGAAGGGCCGCTCAGCCCTCCAGCGGGGGCAACCCTCCGGCGATGGTCTTGGTCTCCGTGTACTGCTCGAACCCTTCGACCCCGTTCTGGCGGCCGACCCCACTGGCCTTGTACCCCCCGAACGGCGCATCGGCCCCGTACCAGATGCCCCCGTTGATCATGGCCGAACCGGCCCGGATCCGCTTGGCCACGCGCACGGCCCGCTCCTCGGAGCCCGAGGTCACCCCACAGCCCAGTCCGTAGGGGCTGTCGTTGGCGATCCGCACGGCGTCGTCATCGTCCTCGAAGGGGATCACCACCAGAACCGGCCCGAAGATCTCCTCCTGGGCGATGGTCATGGAGTTGTCGACGTCGGCCATCAGGGTGGGCTCGACGTAGTACCCGGTGGGCAGGTGGGCCGGACGGCCGCCGCCCAGCACCACCCGGGCCCCCTGCTCCTGGCCCTGTTCGATGTAGCGCAAGATCTTGTCCCGCTGGCGGGCGTTGATCTGCGGCCCCTGAAAGTTGGCCGGGTCGGTGGGATCGCCGTAGCTCACTGTGCGGAACCCCTCTTCGATGAGGGCGATCCCCTCGTCGTAGCGGGAACGTGGCAGCAGCATCCGGGTCAGCATCACGCACCCCTGGCCCCCGTGGGTGCACACCGCCCAGGCGAACGAGAGCTTCTCGGCGAAGTCGGCGTCCTCCAGCACGATGTCGGCGGACTTGCCGCCCAACTCCAAGAAGAGCCGCTTGAGCGAGGGGGCGCCCTGCTCCATGATCCGGCGGCCCACCGCCGTCGACCCGGTGAACGAGACCAGGTCCACCCGGGGGTCGGTGACCAGATCCTCGGCCACCTGGTTGTCGGTGGTGGTGACCACCTGGAACACGCCGGCCGGGAAGTCGGTGCGCTCGGACACCAGTCGACCGATGCGGGTGGCGTTCCACGGAGTGTCGGGGGCGGGCTTGAGGATCACCGTGTTGCCGGCCGCCAGGGCCTGGCCGATCTTGTTGATCGACACTTCGAAGGGGTAGTTCCACGGCACGATGGCCGCCACCACGCCCACCGCCTCCTTGAGCACCTTGCGCCAGCTCCGCATGCCGAAGGCCGTCCCCTCGGGCAGGTCGCGCTCCCAGGCGAACTCGTCGATGTAGCTGGCCGGCCACCGCAGGCCATCCGAGAGGGGCGTGTCCAGCTGGGGCCCGTAGGTCAGCAGCACCGGGGTGCCCACCTCGGCCACCAGTTCTGCCCGGAGCAGCTCGACCTCGTCCTCCAGGGCCTCCTGCAGCTGGAGGAGGCAGCGCTTGCGCAACTCGTGGTTGGTCGACCAGTCCGTCTCGTCGAAGGCCCGGCGGGCCGCGGCGATGGCCCGGTCCATGTCCTCATGACCGGCGTCGGCGGTGGAACCGATCACCTGCTCGGTGGCTGGGTTGATGTTGTCGAAGCGACGGCCCGAGACCGCTTCTTCCAGCTTGCCGTCGATGAGCATCCGGGCCTCGCCGGCAACGGCGGTGTCCTCCTGGGTGGTGGTCATGGTGAGATCTCCTTGCGGTGCGTTCGTTACCAGTGTGATCGATGCGGTCGGTGTTGTGCGGTCGGTGCGGTTACATCCGGCGGCGGGCCTCAGAAACCGAAGGCGGACACGTCGAGGGTGCCGACGGCCAGGGCGGCCATGGTGCCACCATCGGTCAGGATGGCTTCGCCGGTGATGGCCGAGGCCCCCGGTGAGTTGAGGAAGATGAGGGGTGCGGCCTGCTCGTCGGGGGTCTGGCGATGGCCCAGCGGGATCGGGTAGTTGTCCATGAACTCCTTGCCCATCTGGTCCTCGAAGTCCGGCATCATCGGGGTGTCGGTGGGCCCAGGGAGGGTGCAGTTGATGCGGATGCCCCGCTCGGCCAGGGCCAGGGACCGCCACACCGTCCACACGCAGATGACCTCTTTGGAGGGGGCGTACCCACTGGCGATCTCGTCGGGGTGCTCCTCCAACCACTGCTTGCCGGCCGCGAAGCCGTCGGTGATCACCAGGGGCTTCCACTTCTCCACGTTGGCCAGCCAGCTGGCCCCGGCCCCCGAGGAGATGTTGGCGATGGCCCCGCCCTCGGGCATGCGGTCGGCCACCAGGTCGGCCAGATGGCGCTGGCCCACGAAGTTGACCAGCATGGTGTCGAGGTCGGAGAACCGCCCCCCGGGCAGGCCGGCGCAGTTGAACAGGCAGTCGATCCGGCCCCCGATGGCCTCCACCGTGGCGGCGATGGCGTCGGGGTCCATCAGGTTGGTGGCGTAGTAGCCGGCCACCGCCACCGGCGGCTCCTTGAGGTCGATGACGTGCACCTCGGCCCCGAGTGGTTCCAACTGGCGGACCACTGCCGCTCCCATGCCGGCGCCACCGCCACCACTCACCACGACCCGGCGTCCTTCGTAACCATTGGCTGGCGTCACTACACTCCCCCACTCTCGTTCGATTGCTGCACGTTCAGGCGATAGATGGTCACCGGGGTAGACCGAGGCCGTGCTCGGCCACGATATTCCGGTTGATCTCGCTGGTCCCACCGGCGATGGACGATCCCACCGAGCCGGTGAGGCTTTTGGTCCAGTTGCCTTCGAGCGCCCCCGGCCCCAACATCCCCACGGCCACCCCGGCCAGCTCCTGGGAGATCTCGGCCCACATCAACTTGGCCATGCTGCCCATGGCCGGCGAGGGCCGACCGCCCCGGCCCACCGCTTCGAGCTCGCGGGCGGTGGACCATCGCAGGCAGGCGATGCGGCTGTAGAGCTGGGACAGACGGTCCCGGTCCACCGCCGAGACGGTCAGCCCGCTCCGCTTGGTCTCGTCCATCAGTTCGTCGAACCGGGCGCTCAGGCCCAGATGGAGCTTGGCCACGCCGGCCCGCTCGTAGCTGAGGGTGGTCATGGCCACCTTCCAGCCTCCGTTGAGGGGCCCGAGTAGGGACTGGACCGGCACCCGGACGTCGGTGAGGAAGATCTCGGAGAACATGACGTCGCCGGTCATGGTGCGCAGGGGTCGCACCTCGATGCCCGGGGTCCTCATGTCCACCAGCAGGCAGCTGATACCGCCGTGCTTAGGCGCTTCGGGGTCGGTGCGCACGTACAGCTGGCACCAGTCGGCGTGGTTGCCCAGGCTGTTCCAGGTCTTCTGGCCGTTGATCACGAACTGGTCCCCGTCGATCACCGCTGCGGTCCGTAGCGATCCGAGGTCGGAGCCGGCGTCGGGCTCGGACATCCCCTGGGACCAGATCTCGTCGCCGCGCAGCATGGGCCCGAGGAACCGGTCCTTTTGCTCCTGGGTGCCGGCCTCGAGGATGGCCGGGGCGATGTTGGACACCCCGATGACGTTTACCGGCCCCGGTGCGCCGGCCGCCGCCATGACCTCGTGGTAGGCCAACTGCTCCTCCACGGTGGCGTCGCGTCCCCCGTAGGCGGCCGGCCACGACACCGCGGCCCATCCGGCGTCGGCCAGGGCCTGGTTCCAGACCCGGAGCACCTTCAGGGTGTGCTCGTCCTCGTACCCCTCCCGCCCGGCTGCAATCACCTCGGGCGTGAGGTTGGCCTCCAACCACTCCTCGAGGGCCTCCCGGAAGGCGGCCGCCGGGGCGGGCGTCGCTACGTCGGTTTCCACCGGCCCTCCTGACCGTTGTCGGCACCACGACCGGTCCTCCGGGCGTGGCGAATCACGGTACACCAGCCTCCGCGAACCCGACAATGCCGTTTTCACCCATCCAACGACCGGTCGGTGACCGGACCGCTGATCGGTCGGTCGTCAAACGCTCCCGACCAGCGTGTCGGGGGCCACGCCGAGAGCCGGGAGGGAGAAACGGAGCACCTGGCCGACCGCGCCGGCGTGGTCGGTGCTCCGGGCCCGACGGAGGGGGTGGGCCACGCTCCACACCAGGTCGTAGATGGTGTTGGCGTCGGTCAGCGGTTCGGCGGCGGGAAAGGAGCCATCGTCCAGCCCCCGCCGCAGCGCCTCGAGCAGGGGGACGATGAGCCGGGTGCGCAGCGAGTCCTCCTCGTCCTCGTACCCCTGGGCCTGCCGGGCCACGGCGTTGAAGATGACCAGGCGACGGACCCGCTTGGCGTCGAAGGCCATGGCCACCATCTCGTCGATCCAGGCGCACACGGCCTCGAGGGGCACCGCCTTTTCGGCCACCGACCGCTCCACGCGGGCCACATCAGGAATGGAGGCGGTGCGGAACATGGCCAGCAACAGGTCGTCCTTGGACCGGAACTGGCGGTAGAAGGCCCGGGTCGAGAGTCCGGCCCGATCCAGGATGTCCTGCACACTGGCGCCTTGGAAGCCGTTCTGCCGCATCACGTAGAGGGCGGCCTCCATCAGCCGGCCCCGCTCGTCCTGGCCGTCGCGGTCAGCCAGGGTCTCGATGACCTCCGTGTTGTCCACCACCGCGGCCACGCCCGCCACTCTACCGGCCCGGGTCAGACTCCCCAGGCCCGGCTACCGGGCCGGGGCCACCCACCCCGGGGAGACCGAGGTGCGGCCGGCCACGATGCTGGAGCCGATGTAGTTGCGCTGGGCCTCGACGGTTCCGGCCCCGATGCACAGCCCCCGGATGTCCCGGTAGGCCCGCTCCAACGGGTACTCGCGGCTGTACCCGTAACCGCCGTGGATCTGGATGGCCTCGTCGCACACGAATTTGGCGGCCAGGTTGGCCGCGGTCTTGGCCATGGCCGTCTCCAAGGCCGGCGGGGTCCCGCCCGGGCCGGCCAGCCGGACGGCCCGGGCAAGGAGCAGCCGGGCTCCTTCGATGGCCACGGCCATGTCGGCCAGCTTCCACTGGAGTCCCTGCAGCGAGGCGATGGGCTTGCCGCCCACCACCCGCTCGGTCATGTACTCGACCGAGCGCTCCAGAGCACCCTGGGCCGCGCCCACGCACATGGCGGCGTTCCCGCACCGTTCGTGGTTGAGGTGGGAGAGCAGGAGTTTGAACGGATCCGGTGAGGACGGGTCTCCGGCCACCAGGATGTCATCCTCCTCGATGGCCACGCCGTCGAAGGCGATCTCGGACTCGGTGGCGGCGTGGATCCCCATCCCCTTGTGCCTCCCGGTCAGCTCCACCCCGGCCCGGTCCATGGGCACGATGACCGCCCCGATCCCCCGGGCGCCCTCGCCCCCCGGCCACCGGCACCACACCAGCACCGCCGAAGCGGCGTGACCCAGGGTCGAGTAGTTCTTGTAGCCGTCCAGTCGCCATCCGTCCCCGTCGGGCTTGAGGGCGGTGCGCATGCTCTGGACCGCCGAGCCGGCATCGGGCTCGGTGATCCCGATGCTGATGATGGCCTTCCCGTCAGCCACCGCCGGCAGCCACCGGTCCTTCAGGGCCGCCGAGCCCAGGTGCTCGATGCCCCGGGCCGGACCGTTGAAGGCCAGCTGGCAGCAGATGGCGGTGGACACGTCGTAGCGGGCGATCTCCTCCAGCACGATGGCCGCCTCGACGTCGCCCATCCCCAGGCCACCCCACTGCTCGCCGATGGTCACCCGGAACAGGTCGGCGGCGGCCATGGCCGCTATGGCCTCGGTCGGGACCTCACCGCTCTCGTCGTGCTCGGCCGCCCGCGGCCCTACCTCCCGGGTGGCGACATCCCGGGCCAGCTGGCGCAGGGCCGCCTGGTCCTCGTTCTCCGTCCAGGGGTCACCTTCGTGAGGGGCTCCCACGTCACTCCGACGGTTCCGTGCCGACCACACCCACGAAGCTCACGCACTCGCCGGGTCCGCCCCCCAGGTTGTGGGTGAGGCCCAGGGTGCGCCCACCCTCGGTCACCGTGGTGATCTGACGTTCGGGAGGTGCCTGCTGGCGCAGCTGCAGCCAGCACTCGAACAGCATGCGCAGGCCGGTGGCCCCGATGGGATGGCCGAAGCTCTTGAGACCACCGTCGGGGTTGACCGGCAGCTCGCCGTCGCGGTCGAAGGTCCCCGCCATCACTTCCTTCCACGCCGTCCCCCGCTCGGCGAAGCCCAGGTCCTCCATGAGCACCAACTCCGTGGGGGTGAAGCAGTCGTGCACCTCGGCCATGGCCAGCTGGGAGCGCGGGTCGGTGATGCCGGCCTGGCCGTAGGCGTCCTCGGCTGACCGGACCACCTCCTCGAAGCTGGTGTAGTCGTACTCCGGATCGATGACCCCGGCCGCCGGGCCGGCGATGAGGCTGAGCCCCTTCACGTACAGGGGCGAGTCGGTGTAGCGGTGGGCATCCTCGGCCCGGCAGATCAGGGCGGCGGCGGCGCCGTCGCTGACCCCGCTGCAGTCGAACACCCCGAGCTGGCCGGCCACCCGCGGCGAAGCGGCGATCTTCTCCAGCGAGACCTCCTTGCGGTACTGGGCCCTGGGGTTGACCGCACCGTTGCGGTGGTTCTTCCAAGCGATGCGGTTGAGCACCGAGCCCAGCTCTTCAGGATCGACGCCGTACTTGTGGCAGTAGGCAGGCACCAGAAAGGAGAAGGCCGCCGGCGAGCTGAGCTGGGCGTTGGTCCCGTCACCCACCTTGTGGATCCCGGTCAGCCCCGAGTAGCCCGAATCCTTCAGCTTCTCCACTCCGATGGCCATGACCAGTTCGTAGGCGCCCGAAGCCACGGCGTAGCAGGCGTTGCGGAAGGCCTCGGACCCGGTGGCGCAGAAGTTCTCCACCCGGGTGACCGGCTTGTAGCCGATCTTGAGCGGCCGGGACAGGGTCAGTCCGGAGTTGCCGGCCCCCAGCGTGCCCAGCCAGAAGGCGTCGATGTCGTCGGCGGCCACCCCGGCCGAGCCGGTGCACTCGACGAAGGCGTCGGTCAGGAGGTCGTTGGTCCCCTGGTCCCAGAGCTCGCCGAAGGGGGTGCACCCCATCCCGACGATCGCCACCCGGTCACGGATCCCTGTACTGGTCATGTCGACACTCCTTGGTCGTCGCCCTCGTCTGCCACCGGCCGGGCCTTCCAGAAGTAATTATGCACGCCCTCGGCGGTGTACAGGCGCCGGAAGGTCATCTGCACCCTGGTCCCGACGGCCACGGTAGCGGGATCGACGTCGGTCATCTCCCCCCGGTAGCGACCACCACCGTCGAAATCGATCACCGCTCCCACCATGGGCGGGGAGAGGCTGTAGGCCAGCCGATCGATGGTGTAGGTGGCCACGGTGCCCCGGATATCGGCCATCCGCTCGGCCACCATCTGGTCCACGGCCCGGCAGGACAGGCACACCCGGGTGGGGGGCAGGTGGCGGAAGCCGCACACCTGGCAGCGGCTGGCATTGAACCCGTACTTCCATCCCTCGGTGCGAAGCGAGGCCGGAGCATCGGGTCGCTCGGGGTCGGGCCGGCGGGGCGGCTCCCGCTGGAGGACGCCCCGCCAGGAGAGGAACACCGGGTAGGCCAGGTCGGTCCGGCCCTGCTCCACCAGCTCGGCCACCGGCCGGGCCCCGGCCTGGCGACGGGCGGCCTGCACCCCGGTCAGGGCCTCGGTAGTCCGCAGGATGGCCACGTCGGCGCCGTCCGCCACCTCCACCACCGCCACCACCTGTCCGGCCTCGGCCCGCTCCAGGCAGTCGGCCAGCGCCAGCCCGGCGTCGGCGGCGCCCAGGTTGCCGATGAGGCCACCGTGGTCCGGGACCACCCGGTCGGAGGGAACCTTGAGGGCCTTCTTGAGGGTGGCCACGGCCCGGGCGTGGAGCCCGGTCACGATCAGGTGGTCGACGTCGTCGGCCACCAGGCCCGCCTGGGCCAGGGCCCGGTCGAAGGTGGACCGGGCCAACGGGACCAGGGCCTCCTCACCGAAGCGGTCCTCCCACTGTCGGGACCCCGTCTCGCCCGGGACCCGCCACCGCTCGAGGAACTCGTCGGTGGCGGCGGCGTGGCCCATCAGCTCGGCCACTCCCCCCTCGGGGGCCAGCACGAAGGCCACCGCTCCGTCGCCGCCCTGGGTCTCATCCACGCTGCCGGGCAGCCCGGTGCGCAGGTCGGCCAGCACCGCCATGACCGGGTTCCGCTCGCCGGCCAGCGAGGCCAGCTCCAAGGTGGCCCAGGCCGACCGGACCGAGCCGCACAGGTCGTAGGCCCCGGCCTCGGCCGAGAGCCCCAGCCCGGCATGGACCGTGGCGGCATTGGTCTTGTCCAGATAGGCCGGCGCCGGAGTGGAGAAGTACAGCCGCTCCGGGGTCGGCACCCCGGCGGGGCGGAGAGCCAGACGACCGGCCTCCACCGCCATGGACGAGGTGTCCTCGTCGTAGGAGGCCACCGACCGCCGGCCCCGGCCGGCCGAGGTGCCAAAGGCCTCGCCGATGGCCCGGCGCTCCAGGCGCCAGTAGGGAAGGTAGACACCCCACGAAACGATTCCCGCTACCACCAGACACTCCTCACTCTCGGTTCACTCACGCTCTGCTCACGTCAAGCTCGGCTCACTCAAACTCGGCCCTCAAACCGGTGACCTTCGGCTCAGGACTCGACCCGCAGCAACTGGGCCCGCTCCTTCAGGGCGGGACGGTTGGGCTTCCCCACCCCGAGGAGGGGGATCTCGTCCAGGTGCACCACGACCTCGGGAGTCTTGAACCGGGCCACGCCCTGGGCGGCGAACCAGCGCCGGCACTCGTCCACGTCGACCTCGGACCCCCCGACCACGAAGGCCGCCACCCGCTCACCCAGCCGACGGTCGGGACAGCCGACGACCACGGCCTGGCGCACTGCCGGGATGGAGCTCGAGCACCCGCTCGACCTCGGCCGAGGCGATGTTCTCCCCGCCCCGGATGATCAACTCCTTCAGCCGACCCACGATGGTCAGCCAGCCCTCCGCGTCGAGGGTCCCGAGGTCGCCGGTGGCGAACCAGCCCCGCCGGACCGACTCGGCCGTCTGGCGATCCTCGCCGTAGCCCACGAACAGCTCCGGACCCCGCACCAGCACCTCGCCGCGGCTCCCCGGAGGCAGGGGCCGGTCGGTGGCCGGGTCGACCACCCGGATCTCGGCGTCGCCGACCGAGTGGCCGTCGGTGTCGCGGGCCCGGTCCATGGAGTCGTCCCACCGGCAGGTGGTGACGGTGGGCGCCTCGGTCGAGCCGTAGGTCCGCTTGACCTGGGCGCCCAACCCGGCCCGGGCCGAGTCGATGAACTCCGGTGTCACCCCCATCGAGCCGCACGACACCACCCGGAGGCTCTCGACCCGGGCGCCGGTAGCCGGGCACGTCCATCATCCCCACGAACAGGGTGGGCGGGCCGATCATGAAGCTGGCCCCGTACTGGCCGGCCAGCGCGCACGCCCCGCTCGGCGTCCCACTTCTCCATCAGCACCACGGTCATGGCCGCCGTACCCGGCACCAGGATGGAGTTGAGCAGTCCGGACACGTGGGCCAGGGGCGAGGGCATCAGGGCCACGTCGTCAGCGGTGAGGCCGTGGGCCCGGGTCATGGACAGGGCCTTGTAGGCCAGACCCCGGTGGGTGTGGAGCACCGCTTTGGGATGCCCGGTCGACCCCGAGGTGAACAGGATCACGGCGATATCGGAGCCCTTCCGCGCCAGTCCGGGGACCGAGGGCGGGTCCCGACACCAACTGCTCCCACCGTTCGTCGCCGGCCCTCACCCCGATGGCGTCGACCAGTCCGGCCAGCGGCATCCCGGGCGAGCTGAGGGCCACCGCGGGCTCCAGGTCGTCGAGGATCCGGGCGACCTCGGCCGCCCCCACCTGGTGGTGGATGGGAGCCGCCACCGCACCGCACCGCCAGCAGGCCCGGAACAACACCAGGGCCTCCCACCAGTTGGGCAGCTGCCAGCTGACCACCGACCCTCGCCGGACACCGAGCCGCTTCAGGCCCCCGGCCACTGCTCCCACCACTGCTTCGAGGGCATCGCCGTCGAGACAGACGTCGCCATCCACCACGGCCGGGCGGCCGGGGCTCCGTGGGCCGGACAGCAGGACGTCCAGGGTCGGCACGTCCCAGGCACCCCCCGGTTGCCGGTACCGGGCCGCGTCAGGCTGTCGGTAGGTGGTACGGAGCCTCACGGGGTGTCTCGTCGCCTCTGTAGCTATCGCGGTCCGGCCCGGGCCCGGCGCTCAGCCGGCCACGGGCCCTTCCACGGCGTCCGGCACCGACAGGCGGACCGGAGGGGCATCGCGCCAGCTGGCGATGCCGTCGGCCTCCTCGGCCACCGGGTACTTGGACTCGTGGATCTCCGCCCAGTGCGAGTGGTTGAGCTGGTGGAGGGTGAAGCACGCCTGCAGGGAGTTGTAGAAACCCATGTTGTCCACGGTCTGGTTGACCGACTCCTTGATCAACAGCGCGGTCATGGTGGGAAGCTCGGCGATGCGGCGGGCGTAGGCCAGGGTGCGCTCCTCCAGGTCGTCGACGGGGAAGATCTTGCTGACCATGCCCAGGCGGTGGGCCTCTTGGACGTCGATGGCGTCGCCGGTCAGCATGAGCTCCTTGGTCCGGCGGGGACCGAACTCCCAGGGGTGCCCGAAGTACTCGACACCGCACATCCCGAGGCGGGTCCCCACCACGTCGGCGAAGTAGACGTTGTCCGCGGCCACGATGAGGTCACAGGCCCACATGAGCATGAGGCCGGCGGCGTAGACGGTCCCCTGCACCTGGGCCACGGTGATCTTGCGCAGGTTGCGCCAGCGCATGGTGTTGGTGAAGTAGTAGTTCCACTCCTGCAGCATGCGCTGCTCGGCGCCGACCCGGGTGCCCCCGTTGATGGTCACCGACCGGTGCTGGTCGGGCCCGGGTGCCCGCTCGGCCTGCGGCCTCCTTCGAGCCCATGTCATGACCCGAGGAGAACAAGGGGCCGACCCCACCGAGGATGACCACCCGCACCTTGTCGTCCTCTTCGGCCCGGACGAAGGCCTCGTCCAGCTCGACCAGCAGGCCCCGGTTCTGCGCGTTGCGGGTCTTCAGACGGTTGAGCATGATGCGCACGATCGTCCCGTCGTCCAGCTCCTCGTAGGTGATGTATTTGGCCTCGGGCATGTCTACGACACTCCTCTTTCGCTCGTTGCTGCTCGCTCGTCATGGGCCGGGCGCCTCACGGACCGATCGGCCGGGGCTGCTACGGGAGCCTCCGACGGCCCGGCCACGCTATACCCGGCCCCCTCGGCACGCCCATCCGGTACGGCGCCGTCCCGGCGGTGGATCACGCCCCCCGGGTGCGGTCGGATGGGCCCGGGGCCGGACCGGCCTCTGCGGCCTGGCGCTCTGCGGCCTCGCGCTCTTCAATCAGCGCGGCGCGGTTGAACTTCATGGCCTCGGTGCGCGGGATGGAGTCCACGAACTCCACGGTCTTGGGCACCTTGTACGACGCCAGCCGGTCCTTGGCGAACTGGATGACGTCCTCGGTGCCGAGGGAGGCGTCGACCGGGGCCACGATGGCGTGCACCCGACGGCCCCAGGTCTCGTCACTCAACCCCACCACCACCACGTCGGCGATACCGGGGTGCTCACTCAGGGCCGCCTCCACCTCGGCGGGAAACACATTGACCGCTCCGGTCACGATCATGTCCACCCGGCGGTCGGCCATGAACAAGAACCCGTCCTCGTCGAGCCAGCCCATGTCCCCGACCGAGGTGAACCCGTCCGGCGTGGAGTCCATGGGCTTCACGTCGTTGCCCACGTAGGTGGCCAGGGGGCCGGTGGGCGTGCGGAGGAAGATGCCACCGATCTCGCCGGCGGGCAGTTGCTCCCCGTCGGGCCCCAGCACCCGGACCTCCGTCTCGCCCATCCCCTTGCCCAGAGTGCCCGGGTGCTCGAGCCACTGGTCCCCCCGGCATACCACGATGCCGAAATTCTCCGAGGAGCCGTAGGACATGTAGAAGTGCTCCGGCCCCACCAGGTCGATCCAGAAGTGGCCCAGCCAGATGGGCAGCGAGGCGGCGCCCTGTTGGACCCAGGTCAGGCTGGAGAGGTCACGGTCCTCGATGCCGGGCACCTGGGCCAACCGCTGCAACATCGGGGTGGCGGCGATGAAACCGGTGATCCGGTGCTTCTCGATGAGGTCCAGCACCAGCGGGGCGCTGAACCGCTCCAGCAGCACGATGGGGTCGCCGCCCAGCAGGGTCCGGAAGGCGGTGAAACCGTTGGTGTGGTAGAGCGGGGCCGGGCACAGCACCCGCTGGGGCCGAGGCAGCGGTCCGAAGGAGGCCACCACCGACGAGGTGACGTTGGTCGACAGCAGAAAGACCGCCGGGCCCTTTTGCACGATGACCTTGGGGGTGCCGGTCGACCCGGAGCTGCACACCCCGAAGCTGATGGGGGCGATGACCTCGGGCATGGGGGTGTCGGGGAACGAGCGGCTCTCCTCCACCAGGCCCACATTGTCGGCGCCGATGACCAGGTCCGGTTGGAGCACGGCCAACAGGCGGGTCATCTCCCACTCGGGCAGGTCCCAACGCATGGGGACCACGGTGGCGCCCACCTTCCAGCCGGCGAAGCACGACAGCAGGTGCTCGGGCGAGTTGCGCAGGCACACCGCCAGCCGGTCGCCGACCCCGAGACCACGCTCGGAGAACAGGTGGGCCAACCGGGTGGAGCGCTCCTCGAGCTCGGACCAGCTGATGGTGCGCTCGCCGCCGTCTTCCTCCACGAACACCACGGCGGTGGCGTCACCGCCCTCCGCGGCTACCTGGCCCAGGCGCACCCCGTAGGGGATCCCGACCTCCACCGGCTCCGGCTCGGTGGCCAAGCCCTGCGTTCCTCGATCGCTCATGGGAGCAGGGTACGCGCCGTCGACGGGCCTGGTCGGAAGGGCCGTTCCAGCAGGTCGGGGGCCGCGGCCCCGCAGGTCGCCTTCGCCCCGCCTCTCTCCCCGTCCACGGCCACCGGCACCGTGCGAATGGTAGCGCAAACGCCATTTCCGTTCGCCAGCCCGGGCTGTTAGCGTTACGGGCACCGGGGCTCCGGAGGCTGGTCCACGTCGGACCGGGCGCCGCCGGACCACCAGGGGGAAGCAGAACGGGTCGCGAAGTCCCAGAGTGAGCAGTCCCAGAGTGAAGCAGTACAGAGTGCAGTAGCTGGGTAGAGATTCGCGAACGAGCACAGTAGAGACGCGAAGGATCAAAGGAGGATGGCCATGGCCCCACGATCGTTGGACTTTCCGGTCTTCGACGCCGACAACCACCTGTACGAGACCACCGATGCATTCACCAAGTTCCTGGACCCGAAGTACGCCGGACTGATCCAGTACGTCCAGGTCAACGGTCGCACCAAGATCGCCGTCAAGGGCCAGATCAGCGAGTACATCCCCAACCCCACCTTCGAGGTGGTGGCGGCCCCCGGGGCCCAGGAGGAGTACTTCAAGAGCGGCAACCCCGAAGGCAAGTCACGTCGCGAGATCATGGGCAAGCCCATCCGCGCCCTTCCGGCCTTCAGCGAGCCCCAGCCCCGGCTGGAGCTCATGGACGAGCTGGGATTGGACCGGGCCCTCATGTGGCCCACCCTGGCCAGCCTGCTCGAGGAGCGGCTGCGCGGCGATCCGCCGGCCACCCACGCCGTGGTGCATGCGCTCAACCAGTGGATGCACGAGCACTGGACCTTCAACTACAAGGACCGGATCTTCCCGACCCCGGTCATCCACCTGGGCATGGTGGACCAGGCCATCCAGGAGCTGGAGTGGGTGCTCGAGCGTGGGGCCCGCATCATCCTGGTGCGACCGGCCCCGGTGTGGGGGTTCATGGGTCCGCGCTCGCCGGCCCTCCCGGAGTTCGACCCGTTCTGGAAGCTGGTGTCCGAAGCCGGCATCCCCGTCGGCATGCACGCCTCCGACAGCGGGTACCAGCGCTACCTCAACGAGTGGGAGGGCATCGTCGACGAGATGACCCCGTTCAAGGGCGGCTCCGGGTTCGTGGCCATCATCGGCCACGGTGGTCGGGCCATCACCGACACGGTGGCCTCGCTCATCGGCCACGGGCTGTGCTCACGCTTCCCCGACCTCCGGTTCGCCCCGGTGGAGAACGGCAGCAACTGGGTCCGCCCGCTGATCAACGACATGGGCCATGCCTATGCCTCGGCTCCCCACTCCTTCGAAGAGGACCCGGTGGAGGTGTTCAAGCGGAACATCTACGTGCACCCCTTCCACGAGGAGGACCCGATCGGCCTGGTCGACATCCTGGGCGCTGACCGGGTGCTGTTCGGTTCGGACTACCCCCACCCCGAAGGCATGTCCGACCCGCTCAGCTTCGTGGACGAGCTCAAGGGCCTCTCCGACGCCGACGTGGCCAAGATCATGGGCGGCAACCTCAGCCGGCTCATGAAGCTCGACGCCGCCTGAGCCATCGCACGGCCTGCGGCCCGGTCAGCCGGGCCGCAGGAGTCCGGGCCTATCGGGACTTCTGCGGTGACGAGTTGTGTCGTACCTCGTCGAAGGGTCGGTCGCGGTCGGCGGCGTACTCCCGGGGCATGCCCAGCACCCGTTCGCTGATGATGTTGCGCTGCATCTCGGTGCTGCCGCCTCCCAGGCTGTCGGCCTGACGCATCAGGAAGAAGGCTCCCCAGGCGCCCGCCGGATCGCCCTCGACCCACTCGCCGGCGGCCGGACCCGGCGATCTCCAACCCGATGTCGTGTCGGCGCTCGCCGTTGGTGGCGGCGAACAGCCGGGCCAGCGATCCGGCCGGCGCCGGTAGGGCCCCGGCCCGGATGCCCAGGGTCATCCGCTCGGTCAGCTGGGCCTGGACCCGGTCGTTGACCCGGGCCTCGGCCACCAGCTGGCGGACCACGGCGTCGTCGGCCTGGCCGGTGGCCTTGGCCAGGTCGACCAGGCCCGCCCGCTGTCCGCCCTCGCCGGCGTGGGCCATGGCCATACCGCTGACGTAGGGCGATCCCCCGCCCACGGCATCGCGCTCGTGATAGAGGAGCCGTGAGGCCACGGTCCATCCGTCGTTGACCGCACCGATGACGTTGCTCGGCCGGGATGGCCACATCGTCGAAGAACTCCTGGCAGAACTCGGCCAGCCCGTTGACCATGCCGATGGGCTGCACCTCGATCCCGGGCTGGTGGATCTTCACGATGAACATGGTCAGACCCTGGTGCTTGGGCACGTGGGGGTCGGTCCGGGCCAGGCACATGGCGTAGTCGGAGCGGTGGGCCCCCGAGCTCCAGATCTTCGACCCGCTCATGATGAACACATCACCGTCCCGGGTGGCCTGGGTCACCGAGCCGGCCAGGTCCGATCCTCCGCTGGGCTCGGACAGGAACTGCACCCACAGCTCCTCCCCGCGCAGGATGGCCGGGATGTGACGCTCCTTCTGCTCCTCGGTGCCGAAATCGAGCAGGGTCGGGGCCAGGATCGACAAGGTCGGCACGTTGAACAGGGTGGGCATCTGGTACGGGAGCGACTCCTGGGTGAAGGCCCGCTGGTGAGCGCGACTCAGACCCTGCCCGCCGTACTCGGAGGGGAAGCACAGGCCGGCGAACCCGGCCTCGAACAGCTGACGCTGCAGACGTCGGTCACGCCCGCCGGTGTCATCGGCCAGGGACAGCTGCCGGTTGTCCACGCCCTCGGGCAGGAGGGGCAGGTTCTCGGCCATCCACCCCCGGGCCCGGAGCCGGAAGGCCTCGACATCCTCGGCGTCGGCGTCGGCGTCGGCGATGGTGTCGTTGTTGTCAGCGTCCACGATTGCTCCTCATATGCCGGCGGCCACGGCCACCCGCTCCCGGTGGTCGCGGGGCGTCCCGAACTGGCTCCGGTCCTGGATCACCCGTCGCTCGTAGAGATGGAGATCGTGGTCCCAGGTGACCCCGATGCCCCCGTGCAGCTGCACGCAGTCGGCCAGGATCATCGGGGCCCGGTCTCCGATGTAGGACTTGGCCACGCTGACCAGTTCACCGGCATCGGACGATCCCCGGTCCACCGCCCGGGCGGCGGCATCGGCCGTGGCGTGGGACGCCTCCACCCACAGCTTCATGTCGGCGAAGCGGTGCTTGAGGGCCTGGTACGAGGCCAACGGCCGTCCGAAGGAGTACCGGTCCTGGGCGTACTCGATGGTGAACCCGAGGACCTGGTCGACGGCCCCGGCCATCGAGGCGCACTGGAGCACCACGGCGTCCTGGAGTTGACGCTCGATGTCCCCGGCCGATCCGCCCGGCTCCCCCAACACGGCATCGGCGGGCACCTCGGCCCGGTCGAAGTTGAGGCGGGCGAATCTCCGGACCAGGTCGAGGCTGTGGGCGGGCAGATGGGAGACCCCGGCCAGGCCGGAGGGGATCACCACCTGCACCGGTCCCCGGTCCGACCGGGCCGTGACCAGTATCAGGTCGGCCTGGGCCCCGGCCTCCACCGGTCCCGACGTGCCCTCCAATACGAAACCGTCCCCGTGGGGCTCGGCCCGGATCCCACCCTCGGGCCGGGACCAGCCCAGTGAGTCCCCACCGACGCACCAGGCAGCGATGGTGTCCCCGGCCACCAGACCCGCCAGGTGCTTGTGGTGATCGGGCGACCCCGTCCGGGACAGCGCCGCCGCCACCACGTTGGTGGGGATCAGCGGACCGGGCGAGACCCGGCGCCCGGTCTCCTCGGCCACCAGGGCCAGGTCGGCCAGCCCACCTCCGGAGATGCAGCCCCCGCCGTGGTCCTCGGAGACCAGCATCGACACCCAACCCAGCTCGGCGCCGCGCCGCCACCAGTGGCGGTCGAATCCCTCGGGCTGCTCCTCGGCGATCCGGCGGACCTGGTCCAGCGGACAGGTGTCCTCCAGGAACTTGGCCGTGGTCTCGCGGAACAGCTCCTGGTCGTCGGTGAGGTCGAAGTGCACGCGCTCAGCCGAGGACCAGGGGTAGCGAATCGATCTGGCGCAGCCCCATCATGTAGTTGAGTTCCGAACCGGGCACGATGGAGTACTCGGGGATGCGGCGGTGCCACTCGCGCAGGGCGATGCGCAGCTCCAGGCGGGCCAGGTGCGAGCCCAGACAGCGGTGCACCCCACCGCCGAAGGCCAGGTGCCGGTTTTCGCTGCGGGTCAGGTCCACCTCGCCGGAGCCGGGCACGGCCTCCTCGTCGGTGTTGGCCGAGCCGATGACCACGCCCACGTTCTCCCCGGCGTGGATGGGACAACCACCCAGGTCGATGTCCTTGGTGGCCACCCGGACCACCGTGGTCACCGGGGTCTCCCACCGCAGTAGCTCCTCCACCGCCGAGGGGATGATGGCCGGATCGTCCACGATCTGGCGCCGCTCCTCGGGGTGCTGGGCCAGCCGGGCCATGAAGCACTCCAGCGAGTCGGTCACCGTGTCCAATCCGGCCAGGATGAACAAGAAGCAGATACCCAGGATCTCGTCCACGGTCAGCTTCTGCGAATCCACCTCGGCCCCGATGAACAAGGAGAGGATGTCGTCGCGGGGCGTGACCTGGCGGTCCTTGACCGCCTCGGCGAAGTACTCCTCGATCCGACGGGCCGCGACCTTCTGGCTGGCCTGGACCTCGTCCATGTCGTTGCCCACCGGTCGGAGGATGCCGTCCTTCATGGCCAGGAACGAGTCGAGGTCGGAGAGCGGTAGGCCCACCAGGGTCAGGAACACCGACGACGGCAGGGGGACGGCGAAGTCCTCGGCGAACTCGCACCTGCCACTGTCGATGAAGCCGTCGATGAGCTCGTTGACCAGCGCGGTGATCTGCGGCTCGAGCAGGTTCATCCGGCGGGGGGCGAAGATGGGGTCGAGCAGCCGGCGGTACTTGCGGTGGTCCGGAGGATCCACCTGCAGCGGGATGAGGGGGACCGACTGGCCCAGGTTGACGGCCTCGAACCCGGAGGAGAACTCCTCGGGATGGGTCAGGGCGTACTCGACGGCACCCCGCTGGACCACCTGGGGGCCGAAGGCCCCCGACACCACCGCACCGGCGGCACGGGCCCGGCGGTAGAAGGGTTGAGGGTTGGCGGCGACCTCTTCGTCCATGAAGCCCTCGGCCAGACTTTCGGATTCCATCCCCATACCCCCAACACTCGGGCCCCCACCGGTGCCGGTCGATTCGGCCGCAGTGAGAATCTGCTTTTCGCAGAAGGTTAACGCGTGCCTGACGGGCTGCGCCGCACCGGAACAGGGCCCAGGGCTACCTCCGGCCCGTCATGTGGCGTTGCGGAAGTCGGGGCTCCTCTTCTCGGCGAAGGCCTTCATGCCTTCGGCCATCTCCGGTGACACCGCCGCCACGGCTTGGGCGTGGGCTTCCCGATCCAGCAACCCGACCAGACTGGTCTCGAACGACGAGTTGAGCAACTGCTTGGAGAGCCCCATCGACCGGACCGGTCCGGCGGCCAGACGGACCACCAGCTCATTGGCTTCCTGCTCGAGTTCCTCGACCGAGGGGAGGCACTTGTAGGCCAGGCCCAACGTCACCGCCTCGGCTCCCTTGGCTCCCTCCCCGAGCAGCACCATGGCCCGGGCCTTGGGCAGGCCGACCAGCCGGGGGAGCAGGTAGGCACCACCGGCGTCGACCACCAGCCCCCACCGGGCGAACGACCAGATGAACCGGGTCTGCTCACACACCAGCACGAAGTCACAGGCCAGGGCCAGATGGGCCCCGGGCCCCACGGCGGTGCCGTTGACGGCGGCCACGGTGGGCTTGTCCAGCTCCCAGAGCTCACGGATGAAGGCCTGCACCCCACTGCGGAGGGTCTCGCTGGTCGACCGGGGGTCGAACCCCTCGGTCCCCGAACCGGCCACGGTGGACTGGCGGAGGTCCATCCCGGCGCAGAAGGCGTCGCCGACCCCGGTGATCATGAGGGCCCGGACCTGTGAGTCCCTCCGGACCTCGCTGATCCGGGACACGATCTGGTCGCGCATCTCGGGAGTCAGGGCATTTTTGGCCTCGGGGCGGTCGAGCACCAGGCGGGCGACGCTGTCGTCGCCGACGTCGTAACGAATCATCGGCCCAACGTAGGCCAATCCCGAGTCAGGCCGCAGACCCGGGGGCCTCCACCGCGGCCAGGCCGTGGAAGGGCATTCCCCGCTGCCTCCACTCCTCGTAGCGGGCCAGGAAGGGCTCACCGAAGGGGTCCTCGCCGATGAGGGGCATGGCCGCCCTCCAGATGGTCAGGTCGTCGGGGGCCAGCTCGCCGGCCCGCTCCATGTGGCGCCGGGTGGCCTCGGGGTCGCCGCTCCGGTGGGCCTCGGTCGCCACCCGGAAGTGCAGTCGGGCCAGCACCTCGTCGGCCGAGAGATCGCCCACCGCCCGGCGGGCCTCCTCCTCGGTGATCGGCACTGTCCCCTGGGTCACCCAGCGCCGCACCTCGTCGAGGTGGGGACCGGACGCCACTCCGGTGAACTCGGCGAAGAGGTCGGTGCCGTGGGCGTGCCCGTTGGGCCGGGCAATTCCGTTCTCCTCGTCGATCCACACCACGGTGGGCACGTTGGAGATGGCGTACAGCTCGGTGAGGAGGTGGTTGGGGTCGTAGAGCACCGGCAGGGTGATGCCCTCGATCCACGGTCGGACGTCGTCGGCCGAGTTGTCGATGGCCACGGCGATGACGGTGAAGCCGTCGGGACCCAGCTCGTCGTGGATGGCCTGCCAGCCCGGTAGGTCGTACCGGCACCCGCACCAGCTGGAGAAGGTCACCAGGAGCTTCTTCTTCCCCAGCCACTCATCCAACCGGTGGAGCTTGCCGTCGACGTCGGGTAGTTCGAAGGCCGGGGCCCGCAGGTCCTCGAGGGCCTGACGGCGCAGCTCGGAGGAGAGGGCCACGGCCATCACGCCGGCATCGATGTCGACCACCACCGGCCGGCCCAGGGCCGAGGCCACCTGCACCAGATCCAGCTGGTCGCCGACTTTGAGGGCGTCGGGGCGGGCCACCGGAACACAGGTGTCCGCCCGGCACAGGCCGTTGGCCTTGAGCTCCCAGCCGAGGGCCTCGGGGAGGCCGGCCGGGTCGATCAGAAAGGTCTGTCGTTGGCGGTCCGGCGTGGCCTCCACCTGTCGGGCAACCTCGTCGATGACGGTGATCCGGGTCATGTCCCTCCTCGTTGGTAACGCTCAACCGTTGTCGCCCCCACCCCGGCTGTCAATCCCTGTCCCCGTCAATCGGCTTCGGAGAGCCCGGCGGCATCCACGAACCTCCGGCTGCGCTCGCCGTAGCCACCCTCGCCCTCGGGGGTCGGGGCGGCCGGAGAGAACAGGACCACCCCGCCGGCGGGGGTGACGGACACCGCCCGGCGCACGGCGTCCTCGAGATCGAGGGCCACCTCTACTACCGGAGCCGGTCCGTCGGCGGCCGGCAGGGACGCCAGGCGGTCGGCCAGGCCTTGGGGATCGGGAGGCAACACCACGACCCGGGGGGCGGGCCGGCGGTGGGCCAGCGCCTGGAGCAGTCCGGTCGGGTCCACCCCCCGGTCGGCGCCCCCCACGATGATCGTCAGCTCACGATCGGGGAACGCTCCGAGTGAGGCCACCGAGGCGAAGGGGTTCGAGGCCAGGGCATCGTCGACGAAGGTGAGCCCGCCGCGGTCCCCCACCGTGTGGCACCGGGAGGCCAACCCGTCGAAGCCGGCCACGGCCCGTCGGATGGTGTCGACCGGAGGGGTGCGCCCATCGAGGAGCAGGGCGCCGGTGATGGCCCCGCACAGGTTCCACTGGTTGTGCCGCCCCGGGACCCGCAGCGGCGGCAGGGTCCCCAGCGGCTCGTCGTCGACCACCACCGATCCGGACCCGTCCACCCACACCCGCCCCCGGGGCCCGAACAGGGTCCGTTCGGTGTGCGTCGCGGTGCGCAGCACCGCCTCGTCGCTGCCGGCATTGACACCCAGGGCCCCGGGTGGCCCGGCGTCGATGAGCCGGAGCTTGTCCCGGTAGTACTGCTCCTGTCCCCCGTGCCAGTCCAGGTGGTCCGGGGCCAGGCTGGTCAGCAGGCATACCCCGGGGGTCACGGTGACTTCGGAGGCCTGGTAGGAGGAGACCTCGACCACGTAGGCATCGGCCAGCGGCCGGCCGTAGGCCTCGGTCACCGGCACCCCGATGTTGCCGATCAGGGAGACGTCCAATCCGGACTCCCGGAGGATCGCCGTGGTCAGGGCCGCGGTGGTGCTCTTGCCCTTGGTGCCGGTGATGGCCACCACCCGGGCGTCGGCGAAGTCCTCCAGCCACACGGCCATGGCCGTGGTGACCGTGACCCCACCGGCTGCAGCTTGCGCCAACTCGGGGCGGTACCGGCTGACGCCGGGCGCCCGGACCACCACGTCCACCGCGCCCCAGGGCACCCGTCCGGGATCGAGCACCTGGCGCCCCGGCCCCACCACCTGCTCCAGCTGGGCGGCGGCCCGGTCGGGCCGGTCGTCGATCAACAGGGGCTCGACCCCCCGCTCGGCCAACAGGCCCACCATGGCCAGTCCCTCGGCACCGAGGCCCCACAGGGCCACCCTCGACGAGCACAGCTCCTCCAGGGTCACGGGACCTCGCCGAGGGTGCGGGCCACTGCGGCAGCGACGTCGCCGTCGGGGAAGAAGTGGCCCGGCCGGGCGGTCAACAGGTCCTGGACGTCAGCGTCCGAAACCATGCTCCGGGCCGACCCGGACAGTGCCGCCACCACCGGCTTGTCCTTCCAGAGCGGCTGGTGCGAGAGGATCCGGAAGGCCGCGGCGGACTCCCTACGCTCGCCCACGCACTCGAAGGGCTTGTCGGCGTCGCTCATGAGAGCGGCGAACCCGGGCACCTGGTCGGGGTCGTCGAAGAGGTCCCGTCCGATGATGGCGGTCACCTCGTCCGGATTCAGGAACGGGGCCAGCATGAGCCCGACGAACCGGCACTTCGGGCACTGTCCACACCAGCGGTCGCCGGACCGAGCCCCCTGTCGGTACACCGTGTTACAGCTGCAGAAGGTGCCGTGGTAACGGTCCATCCCGGCGAAGGCCCGGGCGATGGCCAGCTCTGAGTAGGGCCGAAGCGCCGACCCGTAGGTGAGGGTGGAGTCGATGGACCCGGCGATGAGGGCCCGGATGGAGTCTTCGAACTCCAGGCTCTTCGAGTACTGGTGGTTGACCGGAACCCCGTCGACCATGACGGTCTCCTCGCTGGCAGAGCGCTCGACAGCCATGGCGATGGTGTCGTACTCGTAGACGAAGCTGGCGACCACGGCGATGAGGGAGACGATGGCGGTGATGGGCACATGACCGTTGAGGGCCCCGGCGCGGTTGAGCTCGGCCAGCTGCGGGGCGAGACGCCGGCGGACCACCAACAGCTCCAGGCCGGCCTGGGCGGCCAACTCCACCACCAGAGGGTGGGGATTGACGGCGAACAGTCGGGGCTGCAGATGCTTCACCGACTCGATGAGCACCAGCGAGTCCTTGCCCCCACCGATCGGGACCACCAGCCCTCCGCGGCGTTCAGAGCTGCCGGTGGTAGAGGCCGGTGCGGCCCGAGGCGACGACGACTCGGTCCCTTCGGCCCGGAGCTCCACCACCCGGGGCACCGGCAGCCCGTTGGACACGGCGAACTCCCGTAGTCCGTCGTCATAGAGGTGGTGGTGGAACGCCCGTTCTCCGGGTCGGAGCCCGGTGTGCTCCACCACGACCACGGGCGGAGCGGCGGCCTTGTAGTAGCTGGTCCCGGCGGCGATGTGCAGGTGGACCAGGGCCCGCTCCACACCGGCGAAGTCGATCAGGGCCCCTGGCCGGGGCGGCGTCTCGAAGGTGATGGTCTCGGTGAACCAGTGGTCGTCACCCAACCGGTAGGTCAAGGTGGCGGTCCTCGATTCCGGGTCGAAGGATCGATCCACCACTCCGAAGGTGTCCACGGACGCCGGGTCGAACCGTCTCGGGTCGTTCATGGCGCCATCAGCGTAGTGGTCGCCGGGCCGGGGCCCGCTACGGGGGAGCGGCCAGTGGGAGTGCCTACGGGGAGCCGGCGGTGCGAGCGGTCTTGCGGTGGTGCTCCACCACGGCCAGGGAGGTTCCCGCTGACTGGATGACCCAGACCTCCCCTTTCTGCAACTTCGACACCGAGCTGGAACCGACGCCCGGACTGGACCCCAGGGCGGCCAGCACGTCGGTGGCCACGTCGCCGTGGGTGCAGAGCACCGCTGACTCACCGGCCATCCGCATCATCAGCTCCACGGCGTCGGCTCCGTGACCCTCGGCCAGTTCACCGACCGACTCCACCGGCAGGCCCAGGGCCTCGGCCAGTGGTTGGACGGTCTCCCAGCAACGGACGTAGGGGCTGCTCAGGATCCTCTGGGGCCGGTACTGCGCCAGGAGGGGAACCAGCTCGATGGCCCGCTCCCGGCCCCTGGGTGACAGAGGGCGTTGCCGATCATCTCCTTTGTACGCGCTCCGCCTTCCCGCGTTGGCGTGACGAACCAGCAGTAGCGCCATGGCCATGATGCTCCCATGCTCCGATGCCGTCGTCGATGATGCCTGTTCCGACCGGGCGGCTGCGCATCCGGGCAGGCGGCTGCGCTAGGTCAGGGCGACAGGAAGGCTGCGCCGCGTCAGGAGGGCAACCCGGGAACGTCGATGCCAGGGTGGTCGGGGACCGGAAAGGCGTCCAGGTCGCGGCCCGTGCGGGCCAAGGAGTGATAGCGACGCTCGGCGAACCGCCAGCGGCCGTCGTCGAACCGGTAGCGGTCGTGATAGAGCCCGTAAGCGTTGGTCCACCGGCCACTGGCCCGGTCCTGGCGGAGCTCACACATGAACAGTCGGCACACCGCCGTGCCGGCCATGGGCCCCTCGGGGAACACGATGTGGGCGTTGAGCACCACGAACTCGAAGAACTCGAACTGCTCGATGGCCCCACCGATGAACTCGCCCAGGGCCACCGGGCCCACCAACTGCAGCGGGTCCCCGACCCGGCGGTCGATGACCACCGGGGCATCGGGCAGGAACAGGTGGGACAGCTCGGGCCAGGCCCGCCGGTTGACCACATCGGCGTAGGCGTGCTGCAGCCTGCGCACTCCGGTGTCATGGACAGCTTCGGCCAGCAGCGCCTCGTCGATCATCGGATGAACGCTACTGCCGGCCTCAAGCCCCCACAGCGCCGTCGGTGGCCTGCGCTCGGAGAGTCGCCCCGGATCCACCCCGTCCAACTTCGGGGCGAAGGTCTCCCGGTAGTGGTCCAAGCAGGCCTTGAGCGTGGTCAACTCGTCGCCGTCCGCGGTATCACGGTGGTCCGGGGGACCGGCCAGGGGCAGACCCTCACATCAGGCCGAGTTGCCGGAGTATCCCCATCTCGTCCGTCGAGCCCCAGCGATCCGAGGCTTTGCCGTCCCGAAAGCCCACAACCTGCACGTTCCGAACCGTGAAGCGTCGGCCGGTCGGAGGGTGACCGAGGAACGGGCCCGGTATGGGTACCCGAGAGGTTCATCACGGTGACCAGCCGCGTAGGTGTGGCAATGGTCTCGATCACCTGGCGTTCGATCTCGCTGAAGGACTTCTCGAACTGCTCCCAGAACCAGGCCGGTCCCTCGGGGCCGGCAGGCTGCCCCTCGGCGGGATCATGGTCGGTGAAGTCGGCGGTGTAACGCTCTTCGAACGGCAGGGACGAATCCCGCATTCTGGCGAAGGCGTCAAGGGTTGCCTGCCCGCCTTGGGCTAGTTCGGTCGCCACGAAGGTTCTCCTCTCACGAGCCGCAACAGGTGCTTCCCGGCATGTCTACACCTGCCCGAACGAAGACGGCAGCGGACGTGGCGTTGGTCAGTACGGCGCCAAACGGGCGCCGTCGGGCGCTCGTGAGGACAACCACTTCGAAGCGGTGGACAGACGGGTAATCTCAGGCCATGGACGACTCGCTGATCAATCCGAGTACGCCACCGAGTGGCGACGGCTGTGTGGAGTGCCTGGAAGCCGAGGGGTGGTGGTTCCATCTGCGGCGCTGTGCGGCCTGCGGCCACATCGGGTGCTGTGACTCCTCGCCCAGCCAGCATGCCAGTGCCCACGCCCACGCCGACAACCACTGGGTCATCCAGAGCTTCGAGCCCGGCGAGGACTGGTTCTACGACTACCGTTCCGATCAGACAGGTGAAGGGCCCCAGCTCGACCCGCCCCGACACCACCCGTCCAGTCAACCGACCCCCGGTCCGGCCGGCAAGGTTCCCCGCGACTGGATGCAGTACCTCCACTAGGCAGAGGCGGCGCTGGGCGGACGGGGCGCACCCGCCCTGCCCCCTAGCATCGCCCAAATAGCCACGGCCCTTCCGGCCGGGTGGACCACGATCATCGGAGGCATCCATGGAGTACACCAACCTCGGTAAGACCGGCCTGCGGGTCTCACGGGTCTGCCTGGGCATGATGAGCTTCGGGAACGACAGCGATCGCCCCTGGGCGCTGAACGAGGAGCAGGCCGAGCCCATCATCCGCGCCGCGGTGGAAGGCGGCATCACCTTCTTCGACACTGCCGACACCTACTCCAAGGGGGCCAGCGAAGTGGCCACCGGCAGACTGCTACCCCGCTATCTAGGTCGCGACGAGATGGTGGTGGCCACCAAGGTCTTCATGCCGATGACCCCGGGGGAGAACGGCGGTGGACTCTCCCGCAAGCACATCCTGTCGGCCATCGACGCCTCGCTGACCCGGTTGGGGATGGAGTACGTGGACCTCTACCAGATCCACCGCTGGGACCCCCGTACGCCCATCGAGGAGACCCTGGAGGCACTCCACGACGTGGTGCGCTCGGGCAAGGCGCGCTACATCGGAGCCAGCAGCATGTTCTCGTGGCAGTTCGCCAAGGCCCAATACCTGGCCGACCTCCATCACTGGACCCGGTTCGTCTCCATGCAACCGCACTACAACCTGATCTACCGGGAGGAAGAGAGGGAGATGATCCCGCTCTGTCAGGACCAGGGCGTGGGGGTCATCCCGTGGAGCCCGCTGGCCCGCGGGGTATTGGCGGGCAATCGCACGCGGGGCGGGGAGCACAACACCACCCGGGCCGATACCGACACCTTCACCGACTACCTCTACAGCCAGCCCACCGACTTCGACGTGGTGGAGCGGGTGGCCGAGGTGGCGGCCGAGCGACAGGTGCCCCCGGCCCAGATCGCCCTGGCCTGGCTGCTCCAACGCCCCGGGGTCACCGCCCCGATCATCGGAGCCACCAAGCCGGGCCACCTGACCGACGCCCTGGCCGCCGAGCAACTGCGCCTCACCGACGAGGAAGTGGCCCGGCTCGAGGAGCCCTACGTCCCCCATCCGGTACTGGGGCACTTCTGAGCGAGCCGGCGTCTACGGTGCCGGAGAGGAACATCACCGGGGAAGGAGCTGCCATGAGCAAGCAACCGGAGGGACCGGTCGGGGTGGACTTCCACTTCGACATCATGTGCCCCTACGCCTACCAGACATCCCTGTGGATGCGCCAGGTCCGGGACATGACCGGCGTCGAGGTCCGCTGGCGCTTCTTCAGCCTCGAAGAGGTCAACCGGGCCGAGGGGAAGAAGCACCCCTGGGAGCGTGAGTGGTCGTACGGCTTCTCCATGATGCGGATCGGGGCCTACCTCCGGCGCCGGGACATGGCCGATCTCGAAGCCTGGTACGCCGCCGCCGGCCGGGCCCTCCATGTCGACGGGCGCAAACCCCACCGGCCCGAAGTGGCCGAGGAGCTCCTCGCCGAGATGGGCATGGACCCGGGGATCGTCCGGGCGGCCATCGAGGACCAGAGCACCGGCGACGAGGTCCGGGCCGAACACGACCTGGTGGTGTCCAAGGGTGGGTTCGGGGTGCCCACGCTGATCTTCGATGACGGTCAGGCCCTGTTCGGCCCGGTCCTGGTCGATCCGCCCCGCGGCCGGGACGCCGTACGCCTGTGGGAGCACGTCACCGGATGGCTGGAGTTCCCCCACGTGTACGAGCTGCAGCGACCCAAGGCACCGGCCGACATCGACGCCATCGCCACGGCCTTCGCTCCCTACCTCGACGCCCGCGACTGGCTCAGCGTGCAGAACGACACGCCCTGACCGGCCGATGGGCCCGGGGCCCCGCCCGGGCGGTCCGGTCGCCGGGCCGGATCAGGCGGCCTCAGGCTCGGTGGCCACGCCTTTCTTGCCGCCGAGCCGGAGCAACCCGAGGGCCGGGAACAGCATGACCGAGAGCATCCCGGCGGCTACCAGCGATGCCGCGTTGACCTCGAGCATCCTCCCGGCCGCCAAGGCGATGCTGGTGATGACCACGATCAGGGGTAGCCCGGTCGCCGACAGCAGGGCCATGGGGATCCGTTCCGGAGGAGTGAGGACCTTCCGGTACAGCAGGAACACCGGCACCCCACGGGCCACCAACATGAGGGCCAAGAAGACCGGAACCCGCCACAGGTCGGTGGGGTCGTGGATGAAGACGTGCAGATCGAAGTTGATGCCGCTGACCACGAAGAAGATCGGGATCAGGAACCCGAATCCGATGGCCTCCAGCTTGGCTTTGATGGCCTCGCTCTCCCCGCCGGCCGAGAACAGCCGGACCACGATGCCGGCCGTGAACGCCCCGAGCAGCACGTCGAGGCCCAGGGTTTCGGCCAGCAGTACCAACAACACCACCAAGAGCAACGAGATCCGGACCGGGAGCTGTGCACTCGAGTCGAGGTGCCGTTCGAGCAGGGACACCAGCCGCGTTGGCTGGGCCCGTGCCGCAAACAGCACGGTGACCACCGCCACCACGATGAAGGCCACCAGGAGCAGTGAGGTCAAAATGGGGTCCTTCTTGGTCAGCAGGAGGGCCACGGCCACGATGGGCCCGAACTCCCCCACCGTGCCGATGGCGGCGATTTGGGAGCCGAATTTGGTGTCCATGACACCGGCGTCGCGCAACATCGGCACCAGGGTCCCGAGCGCCGTGGTGGTCAGGGCCAGTCCCACCACCACCGTGTCGCGGGCCACCCCTACCGACACCAGGGCGAAGGCCGCACCGAGGCCGATGACCAGCGACATCCCCCACCCGATGCCGGCCAGCCGGAGGGGTTGGCCCTTGATCTGTTGCAGGTTCAGCTCGTAGCCGGCCATGAAGATGAGATAGGTCAGTCCCAGGTCCGACAGCCCGGTCACCGTGCTGTTGACGTGGGCCAGATCGAGGACATAGGGACCGATCAGAATGCCCAGTCCGATCTGGATGACGATCTCGGGGATGGCCAGCCGGCCGGTCAGCTCCGACAGGATCGGAGCCAGCACCGCGGCTATGCCGATCAGAACCAGCGTTCCGACCGCCCCGGCCGTCACGCTCCTCTGCCCGACGGGTGGCTGAACATCGCCTTACATTAGGCGTCCGTCCCTGTTTGGTAGGGACTATCGGGAGGTCGGCCAACGGCTCCGGAGGGTAGCCGTTTGCGGTCTCCCGGGCTCCGGTTGGAGACGACCGGGGCGCTGATGCAGACTGGCTGGCAGTGCTGATCATGGTGGGACCGGTCGAATCGGATGCGCATCTGGAACGCAACCATCCCGAGAGGCCGGCCCGGATCGGCGCCGTCCTCGACGGGGTGGACGACCTCCACCTCGGTAGCGACCTGGTGGTGGCGCCGTCGCGGGCGGCCACCCAGGCCGAGCTGCAACGGGTGCACTCGCCCGAGCACCTTCAGGCCCTGGAACGGCTCTCTGCCGCCGGCGGGGGCCACCTGGACGCCGACACCTACGCCACCGCCGGGTCGTGGGATGCCGCCCGGCTGTCGGCCGGGGCCGGGCTGGTGGCCATCGAGGCCCTGAAGCGAGCAGGCACCGGCACGGCGTTCGTGGCGGCCCGTCCCCCCGGCCATCACGCCCTGGCCGACCGGGCCATGGGCTTCTGCCTGATCAACAACGTGGCGGTGGCGGCGGCCAGCCTGGTCTCGGCGGGCGAGCGGGTGCTCATCGTGGACTGGGACGTCCATCACGGCAACGGGACCCAGGCGCTGTTCTGGGACGACCCGGAGGTCCTCTACGTCTCCACCCATCAGTGGCCGTGCTACCCGGGGACCGGACGGGCCGACGAGGTGGGCGGCCCCGGTGCCGGGGGAACCACGCTCAACGTGCCCCTACCCCCGGGGACCACCGGCGATGTACTGCTGCGGGCCTTCGATGAGTTGGTCGGTCCGGTGGTCGAAGCCTTCGCTCCTTCGTGGGTCCTGGTGTCGGCCGGGTTCGACGCCCATCGGGCCGACCCGCTGGCCGACCTGGCTCTCTCGGCCGGTGACTTTGCGGCGTTGGCCCCGGTGGTGGCACGGTACGCCCCGGGCCCCGGACGAACCGTGCTGTTCCTCGAAGGGGGTTACGACCTCGGCGCTCTGCGGTCGTCGGTGTCGGCCACTCTCGGAGCGCTGGTCGGATCGCCGGAGCGCACTGAAGCCACCACCTCGGGAGGACCGGGGATGGATCGGCTGACCGACATCGCCACCCAGCGCCGTGAGCAGCTCTGGTGACCAGCGGGCCGTTGGCTCAGATCATCGCCGGCATGCCGGCCGACTTCGCCCATCCCGACGACGACTACCTGACCACCCGGGCCAAGATGGCACCGTTCCACGGCCACCCGTTGGCCGAGGGGACCACGACCCGGCCCGTCGATGTCGGTGGAGTGCCGGGGGCATGGCTCACCCGGCCCGACTCGGACCCGTCTCGCGGTGCGGTGCTCTTCTTCCACGGTGGCGCCTTCGTCTCCTGCGACCTGGCGGCGTACCAGTTCTACGCCGAGTACGTGGCTGAGTGGATCGGTGTCCCGGTGCTCACGGTCGACTACCGATTGGCTCCCGAGCATCCCTATCCGGCCGCTCTGGACGACTGCGCCTCGGCCTACCGGGGCCTCCTCGAGGAGGGCCAGCCTCCTGACCGCCTGGTCCTCCTGGGTGACTCGTGTGGGGGAGGCCTGGCCCTGGCCACCGTGCTGCGGGTCCGCAACGCCGGTCTCCCACTGCCGGCCGGCGTGGTCAGCCTGTCGGGGTGGGTCGACCTCGATACCGCCGGGTACCCGGGGAGCGGGCCGGCGGGACCCCGACCCCTTCATCACCGAAGGCTTCCTGAGGGCCCGGGCCCGTGACTATCTGGGCTGCGTCGATGGCCACGACCCCGAAGCCTCCCCCGCTCGCGGTGACCTGGCCGGGTTGCCCCCGGTATTGCTCCAGGTGGGCGAGACCGATCTGTGCCGCCTCGACGCCGAGCGGATGGCCCGACGGGCCGGGGCCGCCGGCGTGGACGCCCGGATCGATGTGGTGGCCGGTGGGGTGCACGGCGTACAGGGGCTGGTCAACCTGGGAGTGCCCGAGGCCGTGACGTCGTGGTGCTCGGTGAAGGAGTTCACCGACGGTCTGCTCGACCACTGAGGACCGGGGCCAGGCCCGTCCGCTCACCAGGTGTCGATGCAGTTCCGCTTCTTGCCGGTCCGTTCGGGAGGAGTCGGGGCAGCGCGCAGCATCTCCACGATCCGTCGCCTGGAGTCGGCCGGATCGATCACGTCGTCGATCTCGAAGGCGGTGGCCACGTTGAGGGCCTTCCCGTGCTGGTAGGCCCGGTCCACCATGCTCTGGAACAGCTCCTCCCGCTCGTCGGGGTCCTCCACCGCCTCGAGCTCGCGACGGAACCCGAGCCGCACCGCCCCCTCGAGCCCCATGCCCCCCAGTTCGCCTGTGGGCCAGGCCACTACGAACAGCGGAGAGCGGAAGCTTCCCCCGGCCATGGCCTGGGCTCCCAGCCCGTAGCCCTTGCGCAGGACGATGGTGAAGAACGGGACCGTCAGGCTGGCCCCAATGACGAAGAGCCGGCTGAAGTGGCGAACCTGACCGGTCCGTTCGGCCTCGGGGCCGACCATGAAGCCCGGAGTGTCGCATAGGAGCAGCACCGGAACGTCATGGGCGTCGCACAGCTGGAGGAACCGGGCCGCCTTGTCCGCTCCGTCACGGTCGATGGCTCCCCCGAGGTGGCCGGGGTTGTTGGCCACCACGCCGACCGGCCGACCCTCGATGCGCACCAGGGCGGTCACCATGCCGGGTCCGAACCCGGCCCGGAGCTCCAGCACCGAATCGGTGTCGGCCATGGTGGTCACCACGGTGCGGATGTCGTAGACCTGACGGCGCTCTGCCGGCACGCACTCCCGAAGGAGGCGTTGGTCGGCACACCGCCACGCTTCCTCGGAGCCTTGGAAGTAGGAGAGGTACCGCTTGGCCAGTGCGACCGCGCCGGCGTCGTCCTCGGCCACCAGATCCACCACGCCGTTGGCCGTCTGGACCGGAAGGGGCCCGATCTCCTCGGGCGCCACGGTGCCGAGGCCACCCCCTTCGATCATGGCCGGCCCGCCCATGCCGATCGACGTCTCCGGGGTGGCGATGATCACGTCGCAGCAGCCCAGCAGGGCGGCATTGCCGGCGAAGCACCATCCCGAGGCGATGCCCACCATCGGGACCAACCCACTGAGGGCCCCGAACCGGGCGAAGGCCGTGGTGTCGAGCCCGGTGATCACGGCGTAGTCGGTATCGCCGGGACGGCCTCCCCCGCCTTCGGCGAACAGCACCACCGGCAGCCGCAGCCGCTCGATGACTTCGAAGACCCGGTCCTTCTTCCGGTGGTTCTGCTGGCCCTGGGTCCCGGCCAGGACCGTGTAGTCGTAGGAGAGGACGGCACACGACGCCCGGCGGTCGCCGAACCGGTCCCCGTTGACCCGCCCGACTCCCGCCACCAGCCCGTCGGCCGGGGTGCGTTCGATCAACTCCTCCACCGGCCGTCGGCCCCGTTGGGCGGCGATGGCCAACGAGCCGTACTCGGTGAAGCTTCCGGGGTCGCAGAGATCGTCGATGTTCTCGCGGGCCGTGCGCCTGCCCCGCTGATGGCGCCGGTCCACCACATCGGGGCGGCCCTGATCGAGCACCCGGGCCTGTCGCTGCTGAACCTCGGCCAGATCGGGCCGGACCGCATCGGGGTCGGTGGCCTCGGACAGGACCACCGCGGGTTCGGAGGGAGCCGCCACCGCTTCCATCACGGCCAGCGGCGCACCGGCCTCCACCACCGTCCCGGGCACCGCAGCCAGGGACACCACGGTGCCGCCGGCCGGTGCCCCCACCACGTGCTCCATCTTCATGGACTCCACGATGACCACCGGGGCGCCGGCCCCCACGATCTGGCCCACCGCCACCCGCACCGCAACCACCGTTCCCTGCAGCGGAGCCACCACGTCGATCCTCGAGCCGGGAGCCGGCTCTGCGCTCCGGCCGCCCACCTGGTTCGGGTCGCTCACCTGGTTCAGAGAGCGGGCATCGGGAAGATGCCCGGTTCATGAGCCACCGACGCCACGGCGTCCTCTCGCTCGGAGGTGGTCATGGGCGTAGCCGCCACGGCCGCTTGGAAGGCCAGCCGCGCCACGCCGGGGTCGCCCGGTGTGCACGCCGCGTGCACCCCCGGGGTGGAGAGAGCGAACCTGATGCCGCGGGAGATCTCCTCCTCGGTGGTGTAGGGCTCGTACCAGGTCCCTGCAGTCCGCGGCCGGTCGGCCCAGGGACGGGCGGCCGCGGCCTTGATGGCCATGACCCCGATGTCGTGGGTCATGGCCCGCTCCAGAAGTGCTTCGGCGTCACGACGATAGGTGGGGTCGGACCACAGCTGGGGATTGACCGGGAACATCACCGTGTCGAGGTCGTACCGACGCAGTGCCTCGAGGTGGGCGGCGGGAGCGCTCAGCTCGTGCCCGGTGATGCCCACCCAACGGCACAGCCCCTCGTCACGAGCGGCCAGGATCGCTTCGACGGCACCGGCCCTGGCATCCAGCTCATCAACGTCGGTGACGGCGTGCAGTTGGTAGAGATCGAAGTGGTCGCAGCGGAGCAGACGGAGCGACTCCTCCAGCTGGGACCGCACACCATCGGCATTGTGCCGGAGGGTCTTGCAGGCCACGAAGAGGTCGTCCCGCACTTCGGGGATCAACGGGCCCAGCAGCTCCTGGGCCCGGCCGTACTGGGGAGCCACGTCGAGATGATTGACCCCGGCCGCCATGGCGGCTTCGAAGACGGACCTGGTGGCATCGGGATCGGAGTCCCAGAACGCTGCGCCGCCCAGGATGGCCACCGACGAGTTGTGCCCGGTCCTCCCTAAGCGTCGTACGTCCATACGTGCACCGTAGTGCGGCGGTCAGCCTCCGGTCACCCGGCTGCGGCGGCCTTCCGCGCCGCCTCCCACTCCCCCACCATGGCTCCGAAACGCATGGGGTTGTAGATGTCCTCCTCATACGACCACCGGTTGTCACCGGCGTACTTGAGCAGGGTGAAGTTGTACTCCTGATGGATGCTGCCGTCACCGGGGTCCCTCATCCGGTTCCACACCTGGCACACCACCCAGCCCCGTTCCTCGTCGATGACGTACCACTCGATGGGGAACTCGGGCATGTCCCGGCCCGGATACTCCGACATGCACCCCGAGATCCACTGATGGATGGCTTCCCGGCCGCGGAACGTGCCGTAGTGGTGCTCGATGTAGGTGGCATCCTCGGTGAACTGGTCGGCCCAGGCCCGCCAATCGCCGCTGGCACCGGCTTCGGCCGCCTTCCGCTGGTACTCACCGAACGCCTGGTCGATCTCCGCCCTGCTCCACTGTCCCATGTCGTTGGCTCCTTGCCGGCCCACCCGGACCGTCGATCAGTGTGGGCCGTCGCCGGCCCGGGGTCAAACAGCGTTCGCCGACGCAACCGGTGACCGGTGGGCTCCGGCCGGTCAGCTTCCTAAAGCTCAGCTCCAGGGCCGGCCCTGAGCCAGGGTCCGGAGTCGGGGCAGGACCTCTGTGCCCAGGCGGACGATCTGGTCCCGGACGGCCCCGGGCGGCATGCCTGGCAGGTGGATCCTCAGGTTCAAGGAGTCGGCTCCGCACTCCCGCACCACCTGGTCCAGCTGACCGGCCATCTCGGCGGGGTCCACCGAGGTCACCGTCTGGTCGTCCCCGAAGGCTGCCGTCGACCCGGCGTAGCTGTCGTAGACCTGTCGCTGGGCGTCGATCAGGTCGGTACGGAGATCACCCAACCACACCCTCCGGATCAGGACCTTGGCCCCCGCGCCGCCTGCCTCCTGGAACGCCGCCGTGAGCTTGGCCAACCGGAGGGCCGGAGACATCCCCTCCATGAGGATGCCCGACCCGATCCGAGCCGCTCTCCTGGCCGCCGACGTCGATACCGCCGCGCTCAGGACCGCCACCGGACTCGTGGCACAGGCCCGGAGGGCGGGATCCCCGCTGAGCTGACGCAAGTCCCGGCCCCGGAGCATGGCAACCAGGCGCGGCAGCTCCCTCTTGAACACCTCCACCGCCGTGGCGACCGACAGGTCGAGGGCCTCGAAATCGAGCGGGAGGGCGCCGGCGGCCACTCCCACCCCGACCCGTCCCGGATACCGGGCCGCCAGCCAGGCCACCTCCTCGGCCACCAGGGCCGTGGGCCGGAGCGGAAGCAGGAGTGGACAGGCGGCAGCCCATCCGATGGGGGTCGAGTCCAGAATGAAGCCGGCCACCTGCAGCGGATTGGGCAGGTAGCCGGCGAACCCACCGTGATGCTCACTGGTCATGATGCCGGCGAACCCCGCTTCGACGGCCAGGACCGCTTGGCCGCACAGCTCGTCCACCACGGCGGATGGTTGCAGATCGTTGTGGGGATAGAGGCGAAGGGACACCGTTCCGGGGGCAAACGGTGAGGACTCAGGTCCCAGGAGAGGAGCAGGGATGTCGTCGGCTATCGGATCCGGCACGCCGGCGACCATAGAGGAGGTGGGAGGGGCCTGGTTTAGTCGGCCGATCCGGAGTGTGGGACAGTAAGCGATGAACGAGTTCGCCCCGGTCGACGGTCCAGGTCCGCCGGGGTCGGATCACGAGCGCCGGGTGGTGACCGCCGATCTCGAGTTCACCGTGGCCGAACGGGCCGAAGTGGTGGTTCAGGTAGTGGCTTCCAACACCGCTGGCCGGGTTCTCACCGAGAGGTTCGAGGTCCAGGTGGCGGGACGGCCGTCCCCGGACTCCGTGGAGTTGGCCGGGCCCCATGGCGCCAGAGTCAAGGTCTTCGACTCCCCACCCGGACGGCTGACCATCAGCTACCGCGCCGAGATCGAACCGGTCGACGCCGACGGCTGCGCCCCGGATCAGGGCCCCGAGGTCGGATGGCCTGCCGGAGCAGATTCGTCGGGTGGGCCTGGCGACCTGGAGCGACTCGTCTACCTCCGCCCCAGCCGGTACTGCCCGTCCGACCACCTGGTCGGTTTTGCCGTGGCCGAGTTCGGGACCGGTCCGACCATCCGGACCCGGGCCGAAGCGGTGGCTGACTGGATCCGCGAGCGGGTCGGCTACGTGGCCGGCTCCAGCTCGGTCCACGACTCGGCGGAGGACACCCTCCTCACCGGGATGGGCACCTGCCGCGACTTCGCCCACCTAGGGGTGGCCTTATGTCGGGCCATCGGCATTCCGGCGCGATTCGTCGCCGTCTATGCCCCCGGCCTGTTCCCCATGGATTTCCACGCCGTGTTCGAGTGCATGGGTGTAGACGGTCACTGGTACGCCTACGACGCCACCGATCTGGCTCCTCGCCAGTCAATGGTGAGGATCGTCACCGGTCGGGACGCAGCCGACGCCGCTTTCGCTTCGGTCAACAGCGGGATTGCCACGCTGCAACATGTCGAAGTATCGGCTACCACCGCCGGGGCGTTGCCGGTGGATCACCACTGGGCCCAAGTGCGACTGCCCTGATAGCGGTCGAACGGCGACCCCGGCCACTGTCAGTCCGCCGTCACCGAAGTGATTTTCTCCTTGCCCGCTGCGGCCAGCCGCGCCGCCTGATGGCCACGTTCATCGGCCGCGTCCTTGGTGGCCCGAGCCACCCGGGTGGCCTGTTGGCGCCCGTGGTGGGCAGCGTCCCTCGTGGCCGAAGCCACTTCCGAAGCCTGGTGCCGAACAGCCGCCGCCGATTCGGAGCCCGACGCGGTGGACACGGCCCGATGACCGGCCTTGGTGGCGGCTTCCTTCACCCGCTGAGGGAGCTCGGACTCCTGCAGTTTGTCCGAGAGCTCCGAAACCCCCTCCCGAACCCGATCGGTGACCACCGGCACGTTGAGGGACGCCGACTCGAGCGACGAGGACACCTGGCGCGCCCCGCCTTCGAGTAGATCGAGCACCAGGCCGGTGGCGGCACCCGTGAACGCCCCTAGAACCAGACCTTTCCAAACGTTTCTCATCAGCTTGTGACCTCTCCTTCTCTGGACGACCTCAACGCCGTCACCCCGACGGTGCCGGATCTCGTCTCGTTACCGGAGACCTACCCGTGGTGCACCGATTTCATGCATGCACCGGCAGCTGCCACAAAATCTGCGGCGCCTCTAACTGCCGGGAATAAACATGGTTTCCGGCGACTGCAGTTCATCACCTGCCCCCATGTACGTGGCGGTGATTTTCGTTTATCCGGCGCCCCCCCGGGGAACAATTATCCATGCGGGATCACTCGGATCCCATTTGGGAAAGGTAACGGAACATGGTTATTTTGCTTGCATTCTTAGTGGTGCTTCTCTTCGCAGGTTTGGGATTTGCGCTGCACGTGCTGTGGGTGCTTGCGGCCATTTTCTTGATCTTGTGGGTGATCGGTTTCGCCGTTGGACGCGGCGAGAACGCCGGCAGCCGGCGCTTCTACCGCTGGTAACCGGGCGTCAGCTTTTCCCTGCGTTTAAGCAACTCTAAAAGCTGACATTCGAGCTGAATACCGCCACCAGACGATTGCCAAGAAACCGAATTTCCAACAACCAGTTAGGAGTACCCATGCCAGGACGTGAATCCGGACCGGAAGCGGGCGCCAAAGGCGTCATCGAGGACATCAAGGGCAAGGCCAAGGAAGCTGCCGGGGCCGTGGCGGGCAATGACCGCCTCAAGGATGAAGGTCGAGCCCAGCAGGACAAGGCAGCCTCGCAGCGCGAGGTTGCCGCCAAAGAGGCACAAGCTGATGCCGCTCGGGTAAAGGCTGGCGCCTACGAGGCCGAGCAGAAGGCCAACCAGCGCTGAGTCTCACCCGCGCATTCGTTGAAGCGGAAAAGGCCCCAGATCGCTCGCCGGTCTGGGGCCTTTTCGCTTCAACGGGCGGTAAGCCTCCAAGCACCCCCGTCAGCAGCGCTCCCGTTCACAAACCGCGCTTGAAGCCCTCGTGGGTTCGCTCGAAGCCGTGGTGTTCGTAGAAGCGATGGGCCTCATCCCTCTTCTTGTTGCTGGTCAGCTGGACCCGGTAGCAGCCAAGGCTGGTGGCTTGGCTCACCGCCCTCTCGAGGAGAAGACCACCGATTCCCGTTCCCCGCCACCCGGGATGAACGTGCATGGACTCAATCTCCGCGCATCGACCTCCCCTCGATTGGAAGTGGCGGAACACGATGAGCTGGCAGACCCCGACCACCTCGCCCTCTACCTCTGCTACCAGCAGCTCACAACCGGGCGTGGCATCAATTTCGACCAGCGCCTGCCGGTAGCGGTCCATGTTCCGGGGATCTTCCCGGCCGACATCCAGAGATCCGAAATCGAGCAGTTCGACCAGGCGGGGTAGGTCTGTGGCCGCGTGCCGCACGTACCACGGCGTCGGCCGATGAGGACTCAGCCATCGACCAAGCATACGGTCAGGTCAGGCTATCCACTCGGCCGGTGCCAGCGACAAGAAGCGCTCGACAAACTCCTGGACCGCCTGGTGCCCACCCCGCTGTCTGATCAGACCTTCCTTGGCACTCCCCTGCACATCGACGGACGTTCCTTCAGCCACCTCGGTGCATCGAACGCGAACCACGGTGGGGTTCATGCGGAAGAATCCGGTCTTCACAATGCCGATGGTCTCCTCACCGGAGACCAACACCGTTCCGATCTCGGCCAGTAGTGCTCCTATGACATCCGTGGCGGCCACCGGCGCCACGGCCACCGTGAGCACCTGGGAGGAGTCGTCCGTCCTCAACCTGCTGGTAACGACGGGGCAGAGTCCCATCCTGGCGAATCGTGCGGTAAGAATCTCTTCGTTGGTCATGTCGGCCACCGTTCGAACATCGGCCGCGAGCCGTCGCAACCTGAGCATGACGTCCGAATTTTCTCATCGGCCGTGCCGGTGGCCCCGAGCGTCGCCCGGCTGCAACGCCGGGGCCTCGCCGCGGCAAGTACTGGTCGGGAGGCAAAACGCCTGATGGAGACCGACGCACAGCTCATCGACCGGGCCCTCGAGGGAAACAGCAACGCCTTCGGTGAGGTCCTACGCCGGCACCAGCTACCTGTCTACTCCTACCTGGCCCGCCGGGCAGGGGCCCAAGCCGCCGAAGACCTGTTGGCTGACGTGTGGATCGCGGCCTATGAGGCTCGTTCGTCCTTTGACGACCACTGGGAGTCGGCTCGTCCGTGGTTGTTCGGCATCGCCCGCCATGTGCTGAGTCGTCACTGGAGGCGCCAGCGACCGGCCTACCACGAGGCGGGCCAGGTCTCGGACCCTTGGCCCCAGGTTGACGAACGCTTGACGGCAGTGGAGCTGGCCGACGACCTGAGGTCGTCGCTGCTGGCCCTTTCTCCCATGCAACGGGAGGTCCTCCTCCTGGTGGTGTGGGAAGAGCTGGAACCCACCGAGGTGGCCAGGGTCCTCGGCATGCCGCCCAGCACGGCCAGAAGCCATCTGCGGCGGGCCCGTCAAGCGTTGCTGGAACTGACCGACATCGTCGGCCGGCCCGAACAGTGACTCAGGAGGACAAGATGAGCGCAGACGATCTGGCATCGATACGAAAGGCTGGCATCGTCGAGCGACCGCCCGAGGCTGTTTTCGAGAGAGCTCTGAGCAGCTTCTACCAGGAGGCCGTCACCCAGGCAGGACGGAGCCCGATTTCGAAGGTCACCTGGTCGCATCGGCGATGGGTTCAGGCCGCCGCGGTGGGGACGGTGGCGGTAGTGGTGGTCATCGTCACCAGCCTGGCCATCGGATCTCCTTCGGTGGAGACCGGACCTTCCCTGCGCTCGAGCGCCGTCGTGGGCCTGAACGTGCCGGCCAAGGCCCCACTCACGATACGGATCCCGAAGGAAGCACTACGTCGTGACGGCGTCGACTGGACGAGGGTTGGGCCCGTCGTGCCGTTGTATTCGGGATCGAGGCTGGTGGGCTATCTCGACAAGGAGAGTGTGGAGCACCCGCCCATCGAGGCCCAACCCTTCCTCCGCCTCTCGCCCTCGCTTCCACAGAGCATCCACCTCTGCCGCATCATTCCTGCGGGAGGCCCCTTCGTACCTGCCGTGTACAACGCCTCTCACGTGGTGGTCGGCCACCTGTACCCGGACTCCGGTTACGTCCCCGTGGGTCGCTCGCCACAGTGCAACTAGACCTCACGGCAACTAGGCCTCACGGGGTGACGCTGAGGCGCCGTTCGGGCCCAGGCGAACCTGGCCTGAAGGCGCTCGACTACCGGCTACTCGCCGACGGCGGTGTCCCGGGCTTCCTGCACCCCATCGACCTCGGTCAAACGGTCGGCGCCAGGATGCCACCTGGTGGACTCGTCGCTGATCACATGCTCCAAGGACTCGCCCCACTCGGCAATCATCCGGCGGATGGGATTGTGCGGTGGCTCCGGCAGCGTGCTGGGGTGGGCCAGGGCCTTGTCGAAATTCTCCGCCAACTCGCTGATCTCCCGCGGGTCCAGTTGCTCCTCGACCACCAACAGCTCCTGGTCCTCCTGGTTCATGTGGACGTGGATCGACTCGATCAGCTTCCCCACCGACTGCTCGAAGCCGTCGGGGTCATCGACATGGGCGTTGATGGGCTTCACGTGACGGGTCTTGTGACGGATCTCCACCAGGGCCAGCCGCACCGTGCCCTGGGCCTCCTCGGCCCGCTCGACTGCGGCCTCGCTCCCGGGGACATGCCGGAGCATCGGGTACAGCCCGTAGGTCTTGGCATTCTCGTACTTGGCGACCTCGCCAGCCACCACCGCAGCCAACTCGGCCCGTTCGGCCGGAACGGTGGCGGACTCGAGGGTCTGGACCATCTGGAGCACATTGAGCCGGGCCCGCTCTTGAGCGCCGACCGGCATCGACGGCATGGATTGGGGAAGATCGCTCATGGATCCGCGATACCCGTGTGGCCGTACCCCAAACCGGCCAGCGAAAGCCTGCAGACCGTCGGACGGGCCAGAGGCTGGGGATTCACCTGATGGCCCTTCGGGGCGAGAACCACGGTCCGGTCCCCGCCCGCCGCCGCTCCCAGGTCGGCCGATTCAGGACCTCAGATCACCAATGCCCAGCGATCCTCCGTCGGACCCGCCTCGGGAGTCGGAGCCCTCGGCTTCGTGCTCGATCTCCACCACCGGGTCGGATGTGAACAAGTAGGTGCGCAGGTGCTGATCGAGCACCGCATCATGCCGGCGGAGCCACTCGATCGTCATGGCCGCGTGCTCCTTCTCCTCGTCGCGGTTGTGAGCCAGCACCGCGGCGAGACTCTCGTCCCCGGTGGCCTCGACCCGTTGGTCGTACCAGTCGACCGCCTCGAGCTCCTCCTGGATGGAGACGATGGCCCGGTGACGGTCGATCGCTCCGGCTGACAGCCGATCCTCGGGTTCATGGAGTCCAGCGCTCTGAGCCATCGAAATCCCTCCCTCTTCCCTCTTCGTCCCCGGTGGCGGCATCCCGCCACCCATCATCAGGACAAGTGAGACATTACCCGTCGGCCGTCGGCCCGGCCCACCTACTCAGCTCCACCACCGGGCTGTCCGCCACCCGTCCGGTGCACTCATGTCACCCCGGCCGAGCGGAACTGGATGCTGATCCGCGGCCCGACCGGGCGCACCGTCTTCGGAACGGCGTGCTCCCAGGTGCGCTGGCAACTACCCCCCATCACCAGCAGATCCCCGTGGCCGACGGAGAGTTTCACCGACGACCCGCCCGACTTCGGTCGGAGGAGAAATCGGCGGGGCTCACCCAGCGAGATGATGGCCACCAATTTGTCGTCCTGCACCGCCCGGCCGATGGTGTCGCCGTGAAAGGCCACGCTGTCCTGGCCGTCCCGGTAGAGGCAGACGCCGGTGGTGCAGAACGGGGCGCCAGGGGTGTTCCGGTAGTGATCGGCCAGAGCGGACTGGGCCTCGACCAGCACCGGGTCCGGAAGGGCCGCACCCTCCTCGTAGAAGGCCAGCAGACGAGGAACGTCCACGGTGCGGTGGTACATGCGTCGACGCTCCGACCGCCACGGAACAGTGGCGTGCAGCCGCTCGAAGAGCACATCCGAGCCGGCGATCCACTCCCGGCGCACATCGATCCAGGCCCCGTGGCCCAGGTCCACCCGCTCCAACGACGAGTTCAAGGGACGGGGACCGACCGCTTCTTCGGCATCGAAGAGCGATTGCTGCAGGGCGCTCACCACTCTCACAGTATACGAACATGTGTTCGCATACCATCCGCCGCCGCCCCGGCCGGGGATCCACCAGGTGAGCCGACAGGCCGGTCGGCCCCGGCCGCTCGAACGCTACGGTGCAACGGCGATGCGCGTGTTCACCTGTGACAACTGCGGTCAGCTGATCTTCTTCGACAATGTCGAGTGCCTCCGCTGCCATGCTCCCCTCGGGTACCTGCACGGGCGACGCAGCGTGGTGGCTCTGAGCGGTACCGACGGCGGCCTCATGGACCTGGGTGCACCGGCCAGGCTCTGGCAGCGGTGCGCCACCGAGCTGGTCACCGGTTGCAACTGGCTGGTCCCCGCAGGGAGCAATGCCCTCTGTGAGTCGTGTGCGCTCACCCGGACCCGGCCGGCTGACGATGACTCCGAGGGGATGGCGGAGCTGGTCCAGGCGGAGATGGCCAAGCGGCGCCTGGTGTTCCAGTTGGCGGAGATCGGACTGCCCGTGGAGCCCCGCGACGACCGGGCTGGGAGAGGTCTGGCCTTCGACCTGCTGTCCAGTGCCACCACCAAGGTGATCACCGGCCACGACGACGGGGTGATCACGCTCGATCTTGCGGAAGCGGACGACGAGCACCGGGAGCACCTGCGCCTCCAGCTCAGCGAGCCCTATCGCACCCTGCTCGGACACTTTCGCCACGAGATCGGCCACTACTACTGGCCCATCCTGGTCGACGAGGCCGAGACCCTCGACGCCTGCCGGGCCCTCTTCGGCGACGACCGCCAGGACTACGCCGCCGCCGTCAAGCTCCACTACGACGAGCCGCCCGACGACGACCGGTCATGGTCCGACTCGTACATCAGTCGATACGCCACCATGCACCCGTACGAGGACTGGGCGGAGACCTTTGCCCACTACCTCCATATCCTCGACACCCTGCAGACCGCCGAGAGCTTCGGCCTCGGCATCGGAGGGGCCACGGGCGTCCCCCGCCTGACCCACCGGCCCGATGTCCACCCGACCCGGCCGTTCGGCAGCGATTCGTTCGGCGACGTCATCGACCACTGGTTGGAGCTGACCTATGCCCTCAATCAGATCAACCGGTCGATGGGGCGTGACGACCTCTACCCGTTCCTGCTGGCTCCGACGGTGATCGAGAAGTTGGCCTTTGTGGACCGCATCGTCGGCCATCGATCGGCCGAGCGGGGTCCCTCGACCGCACCGGCTCCGACACCATGAGCGTGGTCAGCTGTAGACAACCGGGGCATCGAACGAGGCTCGCCGTGAGGCCCGCCTCAGCGCGGCGAGCACCGGGCGACCGAGCACCAGTACCAGCACGGCATTGGTGACGGCCCTCGGGATGTCGAACCCCAGCGAGGTGGTCAGGTCGAAGAGGATGAAGGCATGCAGGTTGTGGAGGGCACCGGCTCCGGGGTCGTAGGAAAAGGTGGTGGTGGTCCCAGCGCCGAAGGGCCAGAACCACAGGTTTAGCAACGCCCCGTACAGGAGGGACGAGACGGCGGCATATCCCGCCAGCATGATCAGCTCGGCCTTTCCCCGGGCGGCCGGCAGGCATCCCGCCCCGAACCCTATCCAGGCGGCGCCGAACATCTGGAACGGCAGCCACGGACCGATGCCCCCGGTGAACAGGGCCGAGGCGGCGATGGTCACGGCACCGAGGACGAAGCCGAAGCCCCGGCCGAACACCCGGCCCGACGGGGTCAGCAGGAAGAAGACGGGTTCGAAGCCGGCCACGCCGGGACTCGGAATGCGCAGGGCACAGCCACAGGCCGCCAGGATCCCGAGGAGAGCGATGGCCTTGGCATCGAGCGAGCCCTCGGCCAACTCGCTGAGGACCACCGCCAGCAGCAGGGGCAGGATGGCGATGAAGATCCAGGGGGCGTCGGTCGAGTGGGCCAGGTTGGCCTGCGAACTGGAGTGGATCAGGAGCGGCCATCCGAATGCCACCACACCGATCAACGAGGCCAGCGCCAACAGCGCCGACGCCTTGGGCCGGAGTCGGATGGCGGCCGGGTGACCGGCGTTGGTCCGGAGGGCTGACGACCCGGAATGGCCCGATCCGCCCGGGACGAAGGGTCCCGGCGCGCTACTCATTGCCCTCCCGCCATCTCAGCGCCTCGGTGACCTCGGCCACCGTCAACCAGGGCTCGGGGGCCATGATCTTGGCCACCTGGGGAGCGAACACCGGGGAGTGACAGATGACGTCCCTGGCCACTCCGTCCGAGACCACCTCGCCGTCGGCCATCACCACCGCCCTGGTGGCCACTTTGGCCACCAGCTCGACATCGTGGGTGGCCATCACCACACACTTCCCTTCTGCCGCCAACTTCTCGAGCATGACCACCAGACGCTCCTTGCTCGGATAGTCGAGCCCGCGGGTGGGCTCGTCCAAGAGAACCAGCGGAGGACCGGGAGCCAGCACGATGGCCAGGGCCAGGGCCAGGCGCTGACCCTCGGAGAGATCGCGGGGGTGGCTCGCTTGCGGCATCCCCGGCAGGACGGCCTCGAGCATGGCGGCCGTGGTCCCGGGATCCAGACCGGTCTCCCGGTCGGCGGTGGCACACTCATCGGCCACCGTCTCGCCGTAGAGCAGCACTCCGGCGTCCTGGGGCACCAGGCCCACCACCCGGATCAGCTTGCGGGCCGGCATGTCGGTGGGAGCTTTGCCGAGCACGCGGACCCGGCCCCGGGTGGGGTTCCGAAGTCCGGCCACCTGTCCCAGGAGCGTGGATTTGCCCGACCCGTTACGGCCCATCACCGCCACCACCTCCCCGGCGCCGAACTCGAGAGTGACCGAGTCAAGCGCCAGGACGTCCCCGTAGTCGACCGACAACCGCTCGACCACCGCCACCGGCGGGTGAACGCCAGCAGCGGTGAGGGCCGGCGTCGGCTGCCGGGCCCCGACCAGTTGCCGACGGAGCGGATCGGCCTGTCGTCGGGCGTCCCGCACCGACAACGGGAGCGGACTCCAACCGGCAACACGGGCCAACTCGACGATAGGTGGAGCGACCGGTGACGTCGCCATGATGTCGGCGGTCGGACCGATGACCAGGCGCTCACCACCTCCCGGTACCAGGACTACCCGGTCGGCAAAGGGAATCACCCGCTCCAGCCGGTGTTCGGCCACCACCACGGTCATCCCCACGTCGTGCACCAGGCGGGTCAGTGAGGAGAGCACCTCTTCGGCCGCGGCCGGGTCCAGGGCCGACGTCGGCTCGTCGAGGACCAGGACCCGCGGCGAGGCACAGAGGACCGCACCGATGGCTGCCCGCTGTTGCTGCCCGCCCGAGAGGGACGTCAACGGCCGGTGGCGCAACTCGTGCAGGCCCAGGAGGTCGAGGGTGTCCTCCACCCGTCGGCGCATGGCATCCGGCAGGATACCCAGGTTCTCCATGGTGTAGGCCAACTCGTCCTCGACGGTGTCGGTCACGAAACTCGAGGCCGGATCCTGGCCGACCACACCGACCACGTCGGCCAGCTCCCGCGGGGGAACTCACGGGTAGATCGGCCGTCCACCAGGACCTCACCGGAGAGGTGCCCGCCGGTGAAGTGGGGCACCAGGCCGTTGATGGCCCGCAACAAGGTGGACTTGCCCGAGCCGGTCTGCCCAACCACCAGGCAGAGCTCCCCTTCCTCGACGACCAGGTCGACCCCGGAGAGGGTGGGGGCGGCAGCCTCGGTATAGGTGAAGGTCACGTTGGTGAAGCGGATCATGCCGGCGAGCCCTCGGGTCGTCCGGTGGCCGTCGACCGGGTCCCGACCGCGGCCACCGTTGGGCGGGCACCACCCAGGGCCCGCGGCACCGGAGCCACCACGGCCGGCAGCAGGCCGACCAGGATGCTGGCCGTGGGCAACAGGGGCAGCGTGGGAAATCGTAAGGGATAGACCACCAACTGGAGCCCGGCGACGCCGATCACCGATGCCACCACGAAACCACCCAGAACCACTACCCCTGACCCTACGACCAGCCACTCCGGGGTCCCCCACACATCGGGGCGGTAGCGGGTGCGGTTGGTACGCCGTCCACCCATGGCCAGACCGGTGCCGACCAGGACCGCCCCTACAGCCAGGAAGGGCACCCCTCCGGCGGGGAGCGAACCCTGATCGAGCACCCCGTAGACCCCCACCACGATGGCCAGCAGGCCACCGGCGGTGGCGCCACCGGCCATCCGTCTGGTGGTCGGCGCTACCGCCACCCGGCGCCCGTAGCCGCGGGCGTCCATGGAGGCGGCCAGCTGCAGGGACCGGTCGAGAGCACTCTCGAGGACCGGAATGGCCATGCCCCGGATACCGGCGAGCCCCCTGGTGGGTCGCCCCCGCAGCCGGCGGGCGTCGCGGACCGAGGCGATGGCGATGACCACCTCGGGGGCGAAGGACAACGAGACGGTGACGGCCACGCCGGCCTCGTAGAGGATGGGCGGGAGGCATCGGAGCAACCGATACGGGCTGGCCAGGGAGTTGGCCGCACCGAAGCAGATCAGGACCACCGCCAGCTTGAAGCCCTGAACCGCGGCCGACAGGATGGCCTCCACGGTCACCGGCCCACCGATGCTGACCCCGGCGGCCCAGGCCGGCAGAGGTACCTGAGGCAGGGTGAACAGCACGTGACCGGGGAGACGCTGGCCGAAGACGACCTGGACTGCCACCCGCACCACGATGACCACCAGGCCCAACCGGAAGAAGAACACCAACGACCGCGACCACGGAGCGGAGGAGCGCCGGGCGGAGACCACGTAGGCGGCCGTGGCGGCGATGAGGGCCAAAAGCAGTGGGTTGGTGACCCGGACGGCCGCACCCGCCAGGCAACCTGCCCACAACCACCAGGCCGCCGGATGGAGGCCGCGGCGACCGGGGGCGGACCCCCGGAGGTTCACGGTGACCCGGGGCGCCGTCGCCAGCGGATGACGGCCACCAACAGCAGCGCCAGAATGAACAGGGTGCCGATGATCAGTGGCACGGCGCTGTCGCGGCCCCCCGATCGGTCGTCGGTGGCAGAGGCGCTCAAAGCCTGGGTGTGAGTTCCCCCGGACGGGCTGGTGGACGTCGAAGAGGCCGATCCTCGTTTACCGGGCTTCGACTCCGGGGCTTTGGTGGGCGGATCGGTGGTCCGGGTCGAACGACCTGCCACCCCCTTGGCGCCCGGTGACGAGGCCCCCTTCCCGCTCGATGACGTCGAGGTGGGCCCGGACCCGTTGGACTTCCCCTGGCTGCTCACCGAGGGGTCGGTACCCGGCGTTGGGTTGGTCGACACTGCCGTGGTGGTCGTAGAAGCCCCCACTGACGTGGCCCGCGTGGTGGTCGTCGTAGTCGTGGTGGTCGGCGAACTGGCCGACGAGCAGATGGCGGCGAAGTCGGCGGGGGTGGTGGGAGGTGGGTCGCTCGGATTGGCCTTGCCAGGGTCTTGAAAGCGCCACCCCTGGACTTCGCCGTTGGTCACCGCGCCGAAGGCACCGGCGTCGGCATACTGCCACTTGCCGGCGACGGCCTCCCAGTAGGACCAGTAGATGTACCCGTCAGACACCTCCTGCCCGCAACCACTCTTGGGAATGTCATTGATCGAACAGAGCAGCCCAGTGTTGTTATAGGTGGGCGCCTGTTCATGCTGTTGTGCGGTGAACGCCGCCAGGGCCTCGTAGCCGTTGTCACTGGCCGGTACCTTCACGCATCCCACCGAAGCGTGGACCGACCCCTTGAAGTCGACCACGAAGGCCACCCTGACCTCGCTGGCGGCTGCCCCGGCCACGGCCCGGAACGGGACCAGCGCATCCGGGCCTGCAGCAGCCAGAGCAGAGGCGGCGGCCGCCACGAACAGGGTCAAACAGACCCCTCGACGGAAGCGGTTCACGGCGGGCCGGCGCCTGGCAGGCATGGGGACGATTCCTCGCTATCGGCAACGACCCGGAAGCTCCGCGGCGCCAAAGCGAGCACGTGACCGACCGAATCCCTGCCGTTGTTCTCGACGGTCACGGACTCAACCACGTGGCACTTCGGTATCCCGGCTCGTGACGACTCCGAACGGTCGTCACCTACGGTTGCGGACCAGCGCCGGACTTCGACCGGCTTCCCCGAACTACCACCTCTGTTGTGAATCATGACCATATCAGGGCTGGATCGAGGACATCCTGCCCCATGGCGACCGGCGGCTGCGCTCCCGGGCGGGCCCCTCCCCACCAGGGTCGGAGGTCGCGGTCGTGGCCGAAGGTCCCCGGGCCGAACCTCACCCGACCGTCGGGACCACGCTCCCCGCCCCGGTAACCCGCAGGTGGCGCACCACGTCGCGGTAGGCGAACCAGGGACTCTGCTCGGTGTAGTCGATGCGGTGCTCGGCGCAGAACGGCCGGACCAGCTTGCGGGCCCGGCGAAGATTGGCCCGCGGCATGTTCGGGAACAGGTGGTGCTCGATCTGGGTGTCCAGTCCTCCGAACAGGAAGCCGGTGAAGGTAGGGCCCGACAGGTTGCGTGAGGTCAGCACCTGACGACGCAGGAAGCCCAGTTCGTCGTCGTGGACCAGGGCCGGCATCCCGACGTGATTGGTGAGGAAGCTCACTCCCAGGTAGAACCCGAACAGTGACTGGGTCACCGCAATGAAGACCACCGCCCGGATCGGCGAGAGCAGCAGAAAGGGCGCTACGAAGAACACCGACAGGTGCACGGCCAGCAGGCCGGACTCGACCAGGGCAGCCCGGTCGCGCCGTCGGGCCAGGGCCGCGGCGCTGGCCACGTGCATGTTGAGGGCCTCGAGGAACAAGAGGGGCAGGAGAAAGACGGCCTGAAGTCCGGCGGCCAGCCGGCCGAACCGCCCCAGGGCCTCGACCTGTTCCGAGGTGTACACCAGGGCACCCGGTGACATGTCCGGATCCTTGTCCGGACGATTGGTGTGGGCGTGGTGGCGATTGTGCTTATTCAGCCACCACCCGAAGCTGAACCCGGTGAGTAGGTTGGCCACGATCAGACCGACCATGTCGTTGTCCCGCCTGCGCACGCAGATCTGTCGATGACCGGCATCGTGGCCGATGAAGCCCAGCTGGGCCAGTACGAATGCCAGCCCCACCGCCACCACCAGATTCCACCAGCTGTTGCCGATGACCACCGCCGCCACGGCCAGCACCAACAGCGCGCCCAAGGTGCAGCCGATCTTCACGACGTAGTACCCCCGGCGCCGGCTCAAGAGGCCGCCTTCGCGGACCCGGCGGGACAACTCGGCGAAGTCCTCGCGCCTCGACTCCGTCGAGGCGTGGACCGCTGTCTCCGTATTCATGGCGCAACTCTCAGACGGTGCTTGCGTGCACAAACGGGGCCCAGCCGGGGTCGGCCTGACCTGGTGGAAGGCATAGTGGGACTGAGACCGCTGCGCTCTCGAACGATCACGCCACCCGACAGGAGGATTGTGCCTGGCGGGGGTAGTACCCGTGGCGCATCCGCACCGGAGGCGATCCCCCACCCTACTGCCCGTTGGGTCCCGGCCCGGCGCGCCCGACCCGGTGCGTGCGTCGGGCGGGCTGCCGTGCCCCCCCGGAGGGGAACCTGGCTCGCCCGGTGGGCCCGGGTGTGCTTCGCTTCCCTGATGATGAGGACGCCACCAATCAGGAGATCCGCCCCTGTCGCCGCCGTGGCCCTGGCCGTCGTGGTCCTCTGCGTCAGCTGCTCGTCCTCGGGGACCGCCTCCACCAGCACTACCTCACCGGCCGAACGGACCCCTTCCACCGCGGTCGACGACGCCGCCCCGGTGCCCTCGTCCGGCTGCGCCCGGGCCCAGGCCGGACCCCTCACCAACCAGCGGCGCACCGTCGATGTCGACGGAGCCACCCGGTGGTACCTGGTCAGCACCCCCTCGCCCGCCGTGCCGTCTCCCACTCCGGTCAAGACGGCCTCGGTGGCCAAAGCCGGGGCAGCGATCCCGAGGCCGTTGGTGGTCAACTTCCACGGGCTGGCGGAGGGGGCGGTGATCCAATCCACCACCACCATGTTCGGCCAGCTCGGTCAGAAGGACGGCTTCGTGTCGGTGTTTCCGAACGGGACCGGCAACCCCGTGCAGTGGAACACCTCGGCCACCAGCACCCCCAACCCGATCTCGAGTTCGTTACGGCCATGCTCGACCAGTTGGAGTCGACCATGTGCATCGACACCTCCCGGGTGTATGCCACCGGCTTCTCCGACGGTTCGTTCATGGTGTCGCTGGTGGCCTGCACCATGTCCGATCGCTTCGCCGCCATCGCCGCGGTGTCGGGCCTGGTAGACCCCAATCCGTGCCACCCCACCCGGCGCGTACCGGTCCTCACCTTCCACGGGACGGCAGACCCCATCCTGTTCTTCAACGGAGGGGTTGGAACCGGCACCCTCAATAGGGCACTCGGTCGGGGTGGTCCGTCCGGTTCGTCGACCACCACCGTGCCCCCGAACGTCAACCTGCATGGGACGGGCTACCCGGCCAACGTGCAGGCCTGGGCCGTCCGGGACGGGTGTGATCCGCACTCGACGGACACCAAGGTGTCCAGCCAGGTCATCCTCAGGACCTACGAATGCCCGGCGGGAACCGACGTCGAGTTCTACATCATCCTCGGTGGTGGCCACGCCTGGCCCGGGGAGCAAGTTCACCCAGTCGATCAGCTCGCTCACCGGTACACGACCTTCCAGATCAACGCCACCGACGCCATCTGGCAGTTTTTCCGGAGGTTCAGCCTCTGAGCTTCCGGAGGTTCAGCCTCTGAGCCGATCCGCCCGGTCCGGACCAGATGGCTGTCGGGCCGCCGTCACCGAGTGGCCCGACAGAGGTGGGTAGCTGGATACGGCTTCACTCTGGGGGAGCATGGCCACCGGCCCCACGTGCTTGCACGAGCACACATTGCTGAGCACCGGTATGTCGCTGTTGGTGGTGACCACCAAGAAGTTGCCGAAGTCTTCGACTTCGAAGTGGTCACCCAGCTCGCGCCGCAGCCAAGGCGAGTCTTTTTCGTGGCAGTCCGGACACATGAAGAGTTTCACCATGGCCGTTCGGTATCGGCATCGAGCCTCCCCGCCTTGAATGGCCCGCCGCCGGGGCCGCCCGGTTGGTCGGGATGGCCGAATCTGTTGGGAACGTGTCATTGACGCCAGGCTCCGGTGCGTTCAGGCTGGCGGCATGCCCCAACGACACATACTCATCATCGGATTCCCGGGAATGCAGTCGCTCGATGCCATCGGGCCCTTCGAGGTGTTCGCCGGCGCCAGCGCCGCGGCCAAGGGCCTCGGACGCCCCGGCGGCTACCGGGTGACGCTGGCCTCGTCGCAGGGTCAAGTGGTCAGGGCCGAGAGTGGCGTGGGTGTCGCCACCGAACCCCTCCCCGAGCCCGGCACCCGGATCGACACCCTGGTACTACCGGGCGGGGGTCAGGCCCGCTCGGCCCGCAACGATCCTGAGCTGGTGGCCTGGATCAAGGCGGTGGCGCCCGGCTGTCGCCGGGTGGCCACCGTCTGTACCGGGGCCTTCCTGGCCGCCCATGCCGGACTGCTCGACGGGCGCCGGGTCACCACCCACTGGGCCCAGGCCCACCGGCTGGCCGCGGAGTTCCCTCTGCTCGACGTGGATCCCGACCCTCTGTACATCCAGGACGGCAAGTACTGGACCAGTGCCGGGGTCACCGCAGGGATCGACCTGGCTCTGGCCCTGGTGGAGAAGGACCTCGGGGCCGACGTGGCTCAAGCGGTCGCCCGCCAGTTGGTGATGTTCCTCCACCGGCCGGGGGGCCAGACCCAGTTCGCCACGCCGGTGTGGGTTCCCCGGGCCGAGCGCACCACGGTCAGGGCCGTCCAGACTCGGGTGGAGTCGGCCCCCGGTGACGACCACCGCGTGCCCGTCCTGGCCGAGGCGGCCTCGATGAGCGTGCGCCACTTCACCCGGGTCTTCACCAGCGAAGTGGGCGAGACCCCGGGGCGGTTCGTGGAGGGGGTGCGGGTCGAGTTGGCCCGCCGCGAGCTGGAGACCACCGATGACACCCTCGACGTCGTTGCCACCCGGTGTGGGTTCGGCACGGCGGAGACCCTCCGACGGGTGTTCAAACGACGACTGGACGTCGCTCCGGACGGCTACCGGCGGCGCTTCCGGGTCGTCGGGGACCAGCGAGCTACAGCTTGACGCTCAGTCGAGCAACGCCTGGTACACCAGGGCCCGCAGCTGGGGCCGGAACGGGTACGAGAACGAAGGCAGCAACTGGGTCATGAACACCACGGCCAGTTCCTCGACGGGATCGACCCAGAAGGCCGTGCTGGCCGCACCACCCCAGTAGTACTCACCGGCGGAGCCGGCCGTTCCCGTGGCCGCCGGTCCCTGGCCGACGGCGAACCCCAGCCCGAAGCCCGTACCTTCGAAATCGGCCTCGCCGAATCCCCCGCTGGCGAAGCGGGCCAGGTCCCCGTCACCGGGGAGATGGTTGCAGGTCATGAGCTCGAGGGTCTTGCGGCCGATGATCCGGCGTCCGTCGAGCTCCCCTCCCCCGACCAGGCTCTGGCAGAACCGGAGGTAGTCGTGGGTGGTCGATACCAGGCCTCCGGCGCCGGAGAGGTAGGAACGCTGACGTCGGTAGGTGCTGTGTTCGGCGTCCTCCATCAGCACGGGTGGTCCGCCCCGCCGGTAGCGATAGCAGGCCGCGAAACGATCCACCGAGGCATCGGGAACCGAGAAGCCGGTGTCGACCATTCCCAAGGGCTCGAAGATGTGAGCCTGGAGATAGCGGTCGAACGGCTCCCCGGAGAGGATCTCCACCAGCCGTGCGCAGATGTCGGTGGAGAGCCCGTAGTTCCATCGGGTGCCTGGTTGGAACTTCAGCGGGTAGCCGGCCAGCAGCGTGCACACCCGTTCCAGAGTCATGCCGTGGCGGGCCTCGTGCACGGCGGCGGCGAAGTCGTCATCGGTGGGATGACCGGGCACCAAGCTGCCGGCCAGGCCGGTCATATGAGTCAGCGCATCGCGCACGTTCATGGGCCGGACCGGGTCGATCTTCCGTATGGATCCATCCGCCTCGAACTCCGCCACCGAGAGGTCCCGCCACTCCTCGATATAGCGGTGAACGGGGTCGTTCAGTTGGAACAACCCCTGTTCGTACAGTTGCATGAGCGCTACCGAGGTGAGGGGCTTGGTCATCGAGTAGATCCGCCAGATGGTGTCGTCCTCGACGGGCTTGGACCGTTCCCGGTCCATCAGGCCCAGCGATCGCCAGTAGGCCAGCGTGCCCCGTCGGACCACTGCTATCTGGCACCCGGCGATCTTCCCGGTGGCCACATACGCGCGTATCGAAGTGCTCGGTGATCCGCTCCAGCCGCCCGGCGTCGAATCCGGCCGCGTCCGGATCGACCTTCACGAAGCCGGGCCGTTCACGAGTCCCGCCGTCCCGACATATTGGCATTGGGTGCCGACCGGGCCACCAGGCCCGGGATGACCTCACCGAGCTCGGCGGTCTCCCAGCGGTCGTCCTTGCTCACCCCGGGTCCGGCCACCCACCCCTCGGCCACACTGATGTGCCCGCCGTAGACGTTGAACACCCGGCCGGTGATGGCGGCGGCATCAGCGCTGGCCAGCCAGACCACCAGAGGGGCGATGTTGTCAGGATCGTTGCGGATCGAACTGGTCCGGTTTGCGCTCCGGTTGCCCCTCACCGAAGCCCAGGTTCTCGGTCATCCGGGTCAGGGCGGCGGGCGCAATGGCGTTGACCGTGACCCCGTACCGGGCCAGCTCCATGGCGGCGATCACCGTCATCGAGGCGATGCCGGCCTTGGCCGCTCCGTAGTTGGTCTGGCCCACATTGCCGTACAGCCCCGACGGGGAGGTGGTGTTGATGATGCGGGCGTCGTTGGTCTCACCGGCCTTGACCCGGTCCCGCCAGTGCTCAGAGGCCCACCGCATGGGGGCGAAGGTGCCGCGCAGATGCACCCGGATGACGGCGTCCCACTCGGAATCGGTCATATTGACCAACATCCGGTCCCGCAGGATTCCGGCGTTGTTGACCAGGACGTCGAGACCCCCGAAGGCGGTCAGGGCGGTGTCGATCAGTCGCTTGGCCCCGTCCCAGTCGCTCACGTCGTCACCGTTGGCCACGGCCTCGGCCCCGAAGCCCCGGATCTCCTCGACCACCTCGCCGGCCGGTCCCTCCGAGGAACCGGTGCCGTCGACCTCGGCGCCGAGGTCGTTGACCACCACCTTGGCCCCCTGCCGGGCGAATTCAATGGCGTGGCCCCGGCCGATGCCCCGGCCGGCCCCGGTGACGATGACCACTCTTCCTTCGCAGATTCCAGCCATGGCTGCTCCTCATTCCCCCGAACCACGGTCCGGCTCTGTTGACGACTGCCGCGACGGTAGTGCCACCACCGTCTCCGGCGGGGCCCGCGGCCCGGTGACCAGGACCTGGCCCCTGTGCTCAGGTGTTCTTGGCCAGCTCTGAAAAGGGCGTGGCCCGGTCGACCCCGGGCTCCTTGGGCAGCCCGAGGACCCGTTCGCCGATGATGTTGCGTTGGATCTGGTCGGTTCCCCCGTAGATGGATGGTGCCGGTGAGAGCAGGGCCAACTCGGTGACCATGGTGTTGAGGGGCTTGCCGGTCGCTTCGACCAGGCGTTGGCGGCTGTCCTCATCGTAGGCATGGAGCATCCCGCCGGCCCCGATGATCCGTAGCCCCAGGTCACGTGTGAGCCGGACGATCTGGCTCATCGAGAGTTTGGCGATGTTGGGCATGCCGGGTATGTCGGAGCCCGACTCTTTGACTGCCTTGAGACGCAGCGAGTTGAAGCGGCCCAGCTCGGCCAGGGTGTAGAGACGGGCCAGATCCTGTCGCACCATGGGGTCGGAGGAGGCCCCGGTGTCCCGGGCCAACGTGGTCAGCAGCTGCGATCCGGCCGACATCAGGGACAAGACGCCGGCCTCGCCGTCACCGGCGGCGCTGCTCTCGCTCTTACCGCTCGAGCCCTTCGAGCCCTTCGAGCCCGCACCGTTCGAGGCTGCACTCGTCGAGTCCGGTCGGCGGCGGGCCTGACCAGCGAAGTCGCCGGCCCGGCGCTCGAGGTATCCGGCCACCGTACCGGGGAGGGCCCCGGTTCCCATGGGTGACCCCGCTCCGGCTCCCAGTCCCGCCCGCTCGTTCATGAGCGTGGTGTTGGCCACGGCCCATCCGTGGTTCAGGCCACCGATGACAGCGTCGTCGCCCACCCGGGCATCGGTCAGGAAGACCTCGTTGAAGAGGGCCCGACCGGTCATCTCCCGGAGGGGGCGGACCTCGACTCCACCCTGGTGCATCGGAAAGGCGAAGTAGGTGATTCCTTGGTGCTTGGGTACGTCAGGGTCGGTCCGGGCCAACAGCATGCCCAGGTCCGCATACTGCCCGCCCGACGTCCAGACCTTCTGACCGTTGACGATCCACTCGTCTCCGTCCTTCACCGCCCGGGTCTGCAGTCCAGCCAGATCGGAACCGGCCGACGGCTCACTGAACAACTGACACCAGGCCTGTCGACCGGTCACGATGTCGCCCACGTACCGGTCGATCTGCTCCCGGCTTCCGTGGCTGGCGATGGTGGGTGCGGCCAGCAGCAGTCCGAGCCCCGCCGGTGCCCCCAGCGCGCCCGAGGCCGCGATCCTCTGCTGCACCCGGAGGCCATCGGCCCGCGGGAGGCCCCGCCCGAAGGACCCCTCGGGGAGGGACGGCGCCGACCACCCGGCCAGACCCAGGCGCTCCCACCACTCCCCCACGGTGAGGTCGGGGTCCCAGTTGTCGGCGAGCCACCCGTCGAGCTCGTCGAGTAGCGGATCGCTGGCTTCGGCCACGTGTGCGGTGCTGCTCACCTTGACTCCACTTTCCGATCGGGGCCTGTCGGGCGGGGATGATCGAGGTACGACGTCCCCCTAGACGCGGCCTGTGGGCGACCCGACGGTACCATCTGACCTGCCCGATGCGCCCTGTGTCGGGGGCCCGGGTCGCCGGATCGGGACCGCGGCCGGAACGCTGGCGGAGTGAGGAGCACCATGAGTTCACAGGCACCCGGCGACGTCGCTCCGATCGACGACTGGAACCGGCTGTTAGAAGGACGGGTGGCCGTGGTGACGGGCGCCGGCGACGGGATCGGTGCCGCCATCGCCACCCTGTTCGCCGCCCACGGCGCCCTGGTCGAGATGGCCGAGGTGGATGGGGAGCGCGCCGCTCGCACCCTCGGTGCCATCACCGAGGCCGGTGGGACGGCCCGGACCCACCTGGTCGATGTGACCTCAGCGACCGATGTCGAAGGGCTGGCCGACGCGGTGTTGTCCCATCACGGCCACGTCGACGTCCTGGTGAACAACGTGGGCGACTACCGGCCCTCGGTGCGGTTCGAGCGGTCGACTCCCGAGTCGTGGCAGGCCATGTACAGCATCAACTTGTTCCACATGTTGGCCACGACCCGATCGTTCCTGCCCGGCATGACCGCTCGGGGCGCCGGATCGATCGTCAACCTCCACTCGGTGGAGGCCCTCCGTGGCTTTCCGGGCGATCCGGTGTACGCCGCCATGAAAGCGGCTGCGGCCCACTTCACCACCAGCCTGGCCGTTGCCGTGGGCCGGAGCGGGGTGCGGGTCAACGGGATTGGGCCCGACCTCACCCAGACGCCCCAGGTCGACTACCTGTCCGGCCCGGCTGAGGACCAGGAGCTGTGGCCGTCTTGGGCCCCGGTGGGCCGGGTGGGTTGGCCCGAGGACCAGGCCCGGGTGGCCCTGTTCCTGGCCTCGGACCTGTCGGGCTACGTGACCGGCCACAACATCCCGGTGGACGGGGGGACCAGGGCCGCCGGGGGCTGGTTCTACTCCCCTCGGGCCGGAAGGTTCGTCAACCGGCCGACCGGACTCTGACCGACCAGGCCGGGTTCGGGCTCACTTCACTTGATGGGCAGCTGCTTCAGGACCTCGGGTGGGACCTGATCCTGCACCGCCTCCACCAGTCGCTTGGACCGTGACCTCAGCGACAGGAGTTCGGTGTACCCCTCATCGTCCCCCTTCATCCCCGAGATCAGTGGCGAGTGGGCCACAGAGACCGCACCCATGAACATGATCAGGAGCGACAACGCCTCCAGCGGTCCGTAGGCGCCGGCTGTGCGCAGATTGTCGCCGAACAGCCCGATGCCGATGGCGATGCTGGCCAGGGGATCCACCAGAACCAGTGCCGTCTGGGAGGCGGCGATGGGTCCGGCATGGAACGCGTTCTGAGCCAGGAACACCGATCCCACACCACACACGGCCAGCCCGTAGGTCTGCCAGTGGACGAACATCTGGGTCCAGTCCGCCGTGACGTAGTCACCCACCGTCTTGATCAGCGACGCGGTGAAAGCGAACCCGATGGCGCCGGCCGTCCCGAACATGGCCGCCCGCCACCAACGGGGGCCACGCAGGGCCAGAATCACCGCCAGAACGACCAGGCCGGCACAGACCGAGCCGGCCACCAGCCACCCCAGGTTCGACGGGCTCAAATTGCCTCCCCCCGGTTGAGCGAAGGCCAGGAACCCGGCCAGGCCGCCGGCCGCAGCCACGCACCCGATCCACTCCCGGAGGCCGATCCTGAACCGGAACCAGGTGGCCAGTAGCAGGACCAGGAACAAGAGCTCGGTGGTGAGTATGGGTTGAACCTGGCTGAGATCACCGAGGTGGAGGGCCACGGCCTGGCACACGAACGAGCCCACCATGACCGCAAATCCCAGCAGCCACACTCCCCGTTTGAGGGCGTGGGTCATGAGACTCAGTTTCAGCGTGGTGTCCGCCGGGGCGTCCTCCACCCCCATGCGCTGAAGAAGGCTGGTCAGCGCATTGGCCAAGGCGGCAAAGGTGGCCAGCAGGTAGACCATCAGCCGGTCCGATCTGTCGGTGGGCCGACCGGAACGGCCAGGTGACGGAAGAAGGCGTCTGTCATCTTTTGATCAACATCGGTGATCTGGCGGTCCAGGGCTCGCCTCACCGGGCGACGTGACCGATCTTTGTGAACGAATTCACGAAAGCGCCACCGGCTGAGCCCGGTGTTGTCTCGGTCCGAAGAGCCAACGCCTCGAACTCATGGGTTTGATCCATGTCGCCTCGCTCAAGCCTGTGGTTTCCCTGGCAACACAAGGCTATAGGTCGACGGGCCCGGGTGATGCAACCGGTCTGGGCCGGGATGCGACCATCCATCGGTCTCTCGATCCGGGGAAACCGGCCCCTCGTTTCACAGAGTTCCCCAAGGAGTCCCCCATCCTCCTCCAAGGTCCGAGGAGCACAGTGGCGCCATGATCGTCCGACACCGTGGCCAGCGAGTGATGTGGCTGGTCCGTCACGCTGAGACCAACTGGAACTCCCTCGGGTGGGCCCAGGGGCAGGCCACCGGGGCCCGGCTGACCCCCCGAGGACGACGACAGGCCCTCCGACTGGCCGAGCTGCTCGAAGCCAAGGACATCACGGCGATCTACTCCAGTGACCTACCCCGGGCCCTCGACACCGCTACCACCATCGCCGACCGCTTGGGACACCAGGTCATCGTGGATCCCCGGCTGCGGGAACGGTCGCTGGGAGAAGTCGAGGGGTCCTGTGGCGCAAGCCTGCCCCCCGACATCACCGGTATCAGCGGTGGACGGATCACCGACGTGGGGGCCCGCCCCACCGGTGGAGAGTCGCTGGACGATCTCCACCTACGGTGCGCCGACTTCGTTTCGTCGGTGGAGAGCCGGAACGACGAGGGCGACATCGTGGTCGTGGCCCATGGCGGGAGCATCCGGATGATTCGAGCGGCGGTAGCGGGTTCCCGGATCACCGGCATGTCCTGGGGCAATGTGGCCAACGCCAGTATCTGTCGGGTGACCTTGCCCCTTCGGGTAACCGCTACTGACCGGGCCGATGCGGTTCAGGTCGGCACGGCGCCGACAATATTGTCGACGTTGACCCCGAGCCCGGGGAGGGATCCCATGTTGTCGGCATCCCCGAAGCTGAACACACCGCCGTCGCTCCCGATGAGGTTGTAGCCCCCACTGTCGGGGGACACCACGATGCCCACGATGTTGTCTACGGTCACGCCGAGGTCGGGGAGATCGCCGAAGTTGCTGGCGTCGCCGTAGGTGGTGACCGATCCGTTGGCTCCCACCACCCAGTAGCCCCCGCCGTCGCGGGTGGCGGTGATGGCCACCGCCCCGACTGGAGCGTTGCCGAAGTAGTGGGCGTCGCCGAAGGCGTAAACGGCGCCGTTCGACCCCACCAGCCAGTAGCCGTTGTCGTCCGGGGTGGCCGCTATGCCCACGATGTCGTCCACCTGGACCCCGAGGCCCGGCAGGGAGTTCTCGAAGGGGGCGTTGAAGGTGAACACCCCACCGTCCCGACCCACCAGAAAGTAGCCCTGGTCGTTGAGGGTCGGCACGATGCCGACGATGTCGTCGACGTGGACCCCGATGCCCGGCAGGGAGTTCTCGAAGGGGGCGTTGAAGGCGAACACTCCGCCGTCGGCTCCGACCAGGAAGTACCCGTTGTGCTGGGTCGTGGGCACCATTCCGGTGATGTCATTCACCTCGACCCCCATCCCCGGGAGAGACCCGTAGTAGCCCCCGCCGAACACGAACACCCCGCCGTCCGAACCCACCAGGTCGTAACCGGGCGAATTTGAGGTATCCGACCCGGGTCCCGAGCCGGGAGGCGCTACGTAGGTCACGGTGAAGGCATCGTTGGAGATGCCCCCGGGATAGGCAATGACGTCCCCGGCACCGTCGGCCATCTCTACCGGGTTGAGGGTCACAGCGAGGGTGTGGCGGCATCCATCCCCAGATCGGTGAAGGTGGCGGATCCGAAGTTGGCCAGGGTCATGATGGTGTCGTTCTGGGAGGAAGTCGGAGCCTCTTCCACCCACTCGGCCGAGGCCCGGGGTTCGACGTTGTCGAAATTGCCCGAGGCCTGGTTGCCGTTGGTCAGGTCGGTGATGGTGACCGTCCACTGATTGGACGAGTCGTAGACAATCGACGCACTCATCTGATCGCCGGGATCAACCGCCCCGATGACCACGGGCCGGGCCGGGAGTATCTCGTACCAGGCGTAGTAGCCGGTCTGCCCGCCGCCACTGTCTTGGGCCGTGCCCGTCTGGATGAGTGAGTTGTTGTTGACTCCGTCGATCCCGATCCAGGTGGCCGAGCCCTGGGGCGTCGACGAAGGCTCCACAGCCGGGACGTTCCACTTGGCACTGATGCTGTTGAACGTTGATCCGGTGGCGACGTACCCGGACCAGTTGTACGACACCAGGCCTCCATGGGCCCGATCGAGGTGGGGGTGATCGCCCGGAACCAGTTGGAGGGGGGTCGAGTGGCTCGGCCCCGAAACCGCAGGAAGAGAGTGCGCCCACTTCGATCTGAGTGACGGTGTGCGTACCCCCGCCGCCTGAGCCGTGGCGGCCACGGCCACCGAACTACCGACAACGGTTACCACCGCGGCCAGCACAACCGCTGATCGCCGTAGACGTGACATCAGACCTCCGGACACATCCAGTCGGCCCTGATGATGATGCGAGGCTGGCCGCTCGCCCCCCGGGGGAGAGCATACGGCCGGTTCGGGCCCCATTGAAAGGGCGGCCTGCTCCAGTCCCACCCTGGGCGCCGGGTGGCTGGCCCCGAAGGTTCGGTGGACACGGACCAAACGAACGTTTGACCGTCGCCAAGTCGGAGCAGGTCAGGCGAGGTCCAGGCCGGCGGGCTCACTCGACGAGGAACCCGCCGGACTGGTGGCGCCACAGCCTCGAGTACAGGCCCAGGCCATCTTGGTCCAGCAGCTGGCTGTGGGTGCCCTCCTCCACGATGGTTCCGCGGTCGAGGACCACGATGCGGTCCATGTGGGCGATGGTCGAGAGCCGGTGGGCGATGACCACGGCCGTGGAGTTCTCCATGAGGCGCCACAGAGCCTCTTGGACCAGGTGCTCGGACTCGGAGTCCAGAGCGGACGTGGCTTCGTCCAGCACCAGGATGCGGGCCCCTTTGGCCATGGCCTGGGCGATGGCCACCCGCTGGCGCTGGCCCCCGGAGAGCTTGAGGCCGCGCTCGCCCACGATGGTGTCGTACCGGTCAGGGAGGGCGTAGACGAACTCTTCGACGTGCGCGGCCTTCCCCACCGTGGCCACGACGTCGTAGTCCACGATGGGCCTCCGCTCACCGGTTTCCTCGTCCAGCTCGGTGCCCATGCCGTAGCAGATGTTCTCGGCGATGCTCCGATGGAGGAGTTGCGGGTCCTGGGGCACGTACGACACCCGGCTGCGCAGGGAGGCCAGGGTCACCTCGGTGATCGGTTGGCCGTCGACCATGATGCGACCGCTCTCCACGTCCATGAACCGCAACAGCAATTTGGACAGCGTGGACTTACCCGATCCCGACGGACCGACCAGGGCCACGTGCTCGCCCGGGGCGATGGTCAAGGCTCAGGTCCTCGAACAGCCGGGTGCCGGCTCCGTAGGTGAACCCGACGTGGTTGAACTCGATCTTCCCGCAGGGGACCTCGAGGCGCTCGGCCCCGGGGGCGTCGGTGATCTCGACCTCCTCGTCGGCGATAGCAGTGAACTTGGCCGCCCGTCCCAACGACCGGGCGAACGACCGGAGGTGCTCGAACGACTGCTGCAGACTCAGAGCCACCTGGGCCGAGTAGTAGAGGATGAGATAGAGCGCGGCGGTCGAAGCCCAGTGATGGACGGCCATGGTGGTGCCGGCGGTCAGAGCCAAGAGGGTGCCGACCACGATCGAACCCTCCAGCTGCAGCTGGGTCCTCATGAAGATGGAGCGGCCCCGCAGGTCCGCCTGGACCGAGTGGTGCATCAGGTCTTCGACCCGGCTCCTCTCCTGGGGCTCGGCGGCGGCCGTTCTCACCGCCAGGAGATTGGTCACGGTGTCGGCCACCACCCCGGTGGCCTTGGAGTGGTAGTCCTCGAACTCCTGGGCCGCCGCCCGCACGGCCCGCAGCCGCCGGACGATGACCCACACGAACAGCCCCACCATGACCAACAGGGCCAGAGCCGCCGGCCAGGCGAAGACCGCCAGCACCACGATGGCCGACAGGACGATGACCACGACCGGCAGCAGACCCCACGAGGCCACGTCGACCATCTCCACAAAGGCCCAGGAGAAGTTGCTGAGCGCGGAGATGACCTCTCCGGCCGGGTGGTCCATGTGCCATCGGTAGCTGAGCTTCAACAGGTGCTCATAGCCGCCGTTGAGGCCGGTGGCGAAGGAGCGGACGCAGGCCCCCCACTCCAACCAGCCGGCAATGCGCCACAGGCCCACCGCCACCAGGCCGGCCCCGGCGTAGGCCAGTAGGGCCGGACCGAAGGTGTGCCACTCACCGGCCACGGTGTGGCGCGGCAGGGTGGCCACCCGGCTGAGGATGGAGGCGAAGATGAGCGGGCAGGCGATGTCGGCCACCACCACGGCCAGGACCATGACGATCCAGGACGTGATCAGTTGGCGCTTGTTGCCCTCGATCTGGTTCCAGCAGAAGGCGATGGTGTCTTCCGCCGAGGCGGAGGGGAAATCGGAGAGTTCAGCCACGAGAGGCTTCCTTGTGGTGTGGGGCCCGGGGAGCTGGCGTGGGGGGTGTCCCCCATCGAGGTCACGGCCGGGAGTGCGAACGGTGTCGGAATGGAGTGGGCACCGGTGCGGTGCCCGACGGAGTTAGGGAGTCGGGGCGGTGGCCCGGCGCCGGTCGGACAGGCCGACCGGGAAACATCCCATCGAGGAGCCCACGGCGGTCATGCCCGGGCCCTTCCGTCATCCATGGAGGACGGGACCGGGGCTGCCGCCGGGGTGATGTCTGTCTGATCTGATGCCATGGTCCCTCCTCTCACTGTTCTGCTGTGCAGCTTCGGCTGGGCTGCTCCACTGATGCTGCCTCATAGTGCTGCTGTCGCCAAGCGTATCTCACAGACGACGGTCCGCGGGCACTGACCTCGAACCACCATCAGCCGAAGAACACCTCGGCCTCGGCGAACAGTTCAGGCGACACCAGCTTCAGCTTCGCCGTCGCTTCCGACAGCGGCACCAGGTCGATGTCGGTGCCGTGCAGGGCCACCATCTGGCCGGTTTGGCCGCGGTGCAGGGCGTCGACGGCATGCAGCCCGAATCTGGTGGCCAGCACCCGGTCGAAGGCGGTGGGCGTACCTCCCCGTTGCACGTGGCCGAGCACCGTGGCCCGCGCCTCTTTTCCGGTCCGCTGGGCGATCTCGGACTCCAGCAGGGTCCCGATACCGGTCAGGCGCATGTGGCCGAAGGCATCGACCTCGCCCCGGCGGGCGGGCAAGGTGCCCTCCACCGGTAGCGCGCCTTCGGCCACCACCACGATGGGGGCGTAGTGGCTGGCGAACCGGTGCTCGATGAAGGCGCACACCTCGTCGATGTGGAACGGCCGCTCGGGGATGAGGATCACGTTGGCCCCACCGGCCACCCCGGAGTGCCAGGCGATCCATCCGGCATGGCGACCCATCACCTCGACGATGAGCACCCGGTGGTGACTCTCCGCCGTGGTGTGCAGTCGGTCGATGGCCTCGGTGGCGATCATCACCGCCGTGTCGAAACCGAAGGTGTAGTCGGTGGCCCCGAGGTCGTTGTCGATGGTCTTGGGTACCCCGACCACCGGTACTCCCCGGTCCGCCAGCTTGGTGGCCACCCCGAGGGTGTCCTCGCCTCCGATGGCCACCAACCCGTCGAGGCCCAGGCGGTCGATGGTGTCGAGGACCCGGCGTTCGCCGTCGTCGAGGCGGTAGGGATTGGTCCGGCTGGAACCGAGGATGGTGCCGCCCAAGGGGAGGATGCCCCGCACCGCGGCCACGTCCAGCGTCATGACGTCGCCCTCGAGCGGCCCGCGCCACCCGTCCCGGAATCCGACGAACTCGTCGCTGTAGACCTCGACGCCCTTGCGGACCACCGCCCGGATCACCGCATTGAGACCCGGACAGTCCCCGCCGCCGGTCAATACTCCCAGCCGCATGGGCCTCCTTCCCTCGACCGTTCCTGCTGTCGACCGTTCCCTCTACCGACTGTTCACTCTGCCGACTGTTCACTCTGCCGACTGTGGCCAATCGGTCGACTGTGCCAATCAGTCGACTGTGCCAATCACTCGACTCTGTCCACTCAGGCCAGCGTCAGCCCGTAGAGGGGGTTGCCCTCGGCATCGAGGTCGTAGATCTCGATGCCCTCGTCGACGTGGGCAGCATCGGCCTCCAGGGCCACCGCGATCTTGTTGAGGGCGTTGCGGGTGACATCGAAGACCAGTTCGACCGCTTGCGCCGGTGAGATCCACTCCAGCAGGCGGGGAACCGACCCGGTGATCCGGGCCGGCGTCCAGATCATGGCGTCGGTGAAGGCCAGAGCCGCCTTTTGCGCCGGGGTCAGGTCGCTGTGCTCGTAGTCGTCCACACCGGAGAACACCCTCTCGTCGCCCCCGGCCAGCAGGGCCGGACGGCTCCGCAACGACGTACACAGTCGGCACTGGTGCTGTCGGGCCCCACGCAGTCGGACCACCTCCGCGGTGATGGGATCGAGGGCCTCGAGACGGGGAACGACCCGGGCCAAGGTGACCAGGGCCTCCCAGATGGGGACGGTGGAAGGCTCGGCCACGGGCGCCGCTCCGTTTGATCCGTCCGGACCTCCAGCCTGGCCCGCCAGCGCACCGAACGCGGCCCGGGTTCGGGGCACGAAGTCCATCACGAAGATGACCGGGGTCATGGTGGCGGCCTGTGTTCCCAGGCTCTCGGAGAAGGCGGCCCGCTGAGCCGGGGTGATCGAGGCCACGTCCACGCTGAACTGCCGGGCAAAGTCCAAGACCGCGCCGTCCGCGCCGGACCCGCTCCCCGGATTCGTCTCCGCACCGGCCAACGCCGCCGGCGGAGCCAGGGGGGTCAAACCGTGCTGTTCGGCGCAGACCACGGCAATCCGCTCGACCAGCTCCACCCGCTCCGAACGGACGGCCTCACCCCATGCCGCCGCCTCGAACCCGTCGAGGGCGTCGGCGGCGTCGGGAGCGAAGCGGCGGGCGAACTCAGCGCCGGAGGACATCACGCTCGAACTCTACCGGTGACCCGACGATCAGGTCGGCGGCACCCCACACCCCACAGCCCGGACCCGGCACCCCCCACACCCCGGACCCCGCAGCCCGGACCCCGCACCCGCACCCCACACCCCGGCTGGGCCGAGGCAGAGCACGGGCCCGATGATGCAGGATGATGCCATGACCCACGACCACAAGTTCCGCTTCGCCGCGCAGCTCAGCACCACCCCCGATCGGACGGCCCGTTCGTGGGCCGATCAGGCCCGGAGGGCTGAGTCCCTCGGCTACTCCACGCTGTTCATGCCCGACCACTTCGGAGACCAGCTGGCCCCGATGCCGGCCCTGGCCGCAGTGGCCGCCGCCACCACCACCCTGCGGATGGGCTCGCTGGTGTTCGGGAACGACTACCGCCATCCGGTGGTGCTGGCCAAGGAAGCGGCCACTCTCGACGTGCTCAGCGAGGGCCGGTTCGAGCTCAGCCTCGGGGCCGGCTGGATGCGCACCGACTACGAGGAGGCCGGGATCACCTACGACACGCCCCGGGTCCGGGTGGAACGGTTCGAAGAGGCTGTCGAGGTGATCCAGGGGCTCCTGCGCACCGACGGGGAGTTCTCCTTCGATGGGACGTACTACCAGATCCACCAGCACGCCCTCCTGCCCCGCCCGGTGCAACAACCGGGGCCACCGCTGATCATCGGCGGGGGTGGCAAGCGGGTCCTGTCCTTCGCCGCCCGCCATGCCGACATCGTCTCCATCAACGTCAATCTGCGGGAAGGGACCGGCGGCCCGGAGACGGCCCCCAACGCCTCACCGGAACGCACCCTGGAGAAGGTGGCCTGGGTCAAAGAAGCGGCCGGGCCGCGCTTCGACGACCTCGAGCTCAACGCTCTGATCGGCTTCGTCATGATCACCGATGATGCCGCCGGCATCGCCGAGGCCATGGCTCCACACTTCGGCATCAGCGCCAAGGATGCCCTCCACATCCCCCTGTCCCTGTTGGGCACGCTCGACGAGATGGCCGACGAGCTGGAGTGGCGACGCCAGGAGTACGGCATCTCCTACTGGTCGATCGAAGCCGACTGTTGGGAAGCACTGGGGCCGGTGGTCAGCAAGCTGACCGGTACCTGAGCCTTCAGCCGTCAGGGAAGAACCGGGGTAGGAAGCGCCGGTTGGCCGAGAGCAAGGTGTCCGCCAGCAACTCCGCTTTCGGGTACTGCCCCACCAGCGGGTTGGCCACCAGGGCCCGGATCATGGTGTCACGGCTCCCCGACATGGCGGCCTCCACGGCCAACCGCTCATACCCCTTGCAGTGGGCCACCAGCCCGGCCATCTCCGGTGGTAGGGCCCGCTGGGCCAGGGGGTGGGCACCGTCCCGGTCCACGGTGCACGGGACCTCGACCACGGCATCGTCGGGCACCCCGGGCAGGGCGCCGTCGTTGCGCACGTCGACCACCTGGACGTCGCCGGTGCCGGCGTTGAGGGAGGCGATCAGCCGCACGGCGGCCTCGGAGTAGAAGGCCCCGCCCCGGTAGGAGAGCTTCTTGGGCTTGGTCACCAGCTCCGGGTTGCGGTACTCGACCAGTAGCTCGGCCTCGAGCTCGGCCACCACCTCGGCCCTCGACCGCCAACCCGGGGCGGCCTGCTCGGCCAGGTTGTGGTCGAGGCAGTAGTAGTAGTGGAGGTAGTACGACGGCAGGGCGCCAAGGAGCCGGAGGAGCCCGGCGGGGACCCCGCTCTCCAACTCCAACTCCGGACTGAAGCGCTCCAGCAGCTCCGGCATCCGGTCCACCCCGTCCACCACGGCGGAGCGGGCCCAGGTCAGATGGTTCAGCCCCACGTGCTCCAACTCCACGGTGTCGGGGTCCACCCCGAGGTAGTGACCGATGCGCCGTTGCACATGGATGGCCACGTTGCACAGCCCCACCGCCCGGTGACCCTCGTCGACGAGGGCCTGGGTCACGATGCCCACCGGATTGGTGAAGTCCACCACCCAGGCCCCCGGAGCGGCCCGCTGGGCGGTCTCCTCGGCGATCTCGAGCACCAGGGGCACGGTCCGCAGGGCCTTGGCCAACCCGCCGGGGCCGGTGGTCTCCTGGCCCAGGCAGCCGTAGCCGATGGGGAGGGTCTCGTCGGTGTGGCGGGCCGCCTGACCCCCCACCCGCAGCTGGATCACCACGAAGTCGGCGCCGTCGATGGCCCGGCTCCGGTCGTCGGTCGTGACCAGATCGCCCTGCCAGCCCCGCTCACCCAGGATCCGGCCGGCCAGTCCACCGACGGCCTCCAGGCGGTCGGCGTCGGGGTCCAACAGCACCAGCTCGTCGACCACCAAGCGGTCCTCGTGGGCGCAGAGGCTGTCGACCAGCTCGGGGGTGTAGGTGCTGCCGCCCCCGATCACAGCCACCTTGCTTCCCACCCTTCGAACGTAACATCACCGGATGGCCACCGAGCGGGGCACCAGATGACGAAGGACGGACCGCTGGTTCTGGCCATCGACGGTGGGGCGTCCAAGACCGACGTCTGGGTGGTCGGTGCCGACGGCTCCCTCCTCGGGTCGGTTCGGGGAGGCGGGTCGAACCACCAGTTCTTCGGGCTCGACGGGGCCATGGACACCCTCGACCAGCTCATCGGGGACGCCCTGGCTGCCGCCGGCGTCGACCGCCGTTTCCCCGCTTCCCCCGCTGTGCCCCCGCGGCCCCCGCAGCCCCCACCGGCGCCATCACCGGCGCCATCACCGGGGTGTACTGCCTGGCCGGTGTGGACCTGCCGGTCGACGAGGAGCGTCTGGGCCAGGCCATCCGGACCCGAGGTTGGAGCTCGGTGGACCTGCTCCGCAACGACACCCTGGCCGTGCTCCGGGCCGGCTCCCGCTCCGGGTGGGGCGTGGGGGTGGTCTGCGGCTCCGGCCTCAACTGTGTCGGCCTGGGCCCCAGCGGCAGGGTCGAGCGCTTCCCTTCCCTGGCCGAACTGTCCGGCGACTTCACCCCGGGCGGCTCGTGGCTCGGGGTGCGGGCCCTCGGTCTGGCCCTCCGCTCCCGCGACGGGCGCGGCGCCCCGACGAACCTGGCCGACCGGGTGCCGGCCCATTTCGACCTGGCCGACCCCGAGGCGGTGCTCAGCGCGGTCTACACCGGGTCCCTGGAGTACGGACGGCTGTTCGAGCTGGCCCGGGTGTGCCTGGACGCCGCCGCCGACGGAGACACCCCGGCCGCCGGTGCCGTCGGACTGCTGGCGGACGAGGTGGCCGCCATGGTCACCGCCATCATCGTGCGGCTGGGGGTGGCAGAGGACGACGTGGAGGTGGTGCTGGGGGGCGGGATCTTCGACAGTTCGTACGCCGGGTTCAGCCAACGGGTCCACCAACAGGTTCTGGCCGTGGCCCCGGGGGCCATGTTCCGCCGGCTCGATGCCGCCCCGGTGCTGGGCGCGGCCCTGCTCGGCCTGGACGCCATCGGTGCCGCTCCCGCGGCCGGCGAGCGCCTGCGGTCGGCGGCGCCACCGGTCGACGGGCCGGGGCAGGAGTAGGACCGATCGGTGCGTCGGGGATTGAGCCGGGCGCGGTCCGGGCCCCTCGGCCCCTGGCTCCGGCTTCCGGGTCGGTGACCGTCCAGCCGATACATTGAGGTTCGTGGCTGACGAGTTCCTCTTGTTCGCCGGATCGGCCAGCCGCACCTTGGGCGGCGCCATCGCCGACTACCTCGCGATCCCCCTCGGGGCCAGTGAGACCATGCGCTTCTCCGAGGGCAATCTCTTCGTCCGGGTACTGGAGAATGTCCGGGGTCGCGATGTATTCCTGGTCCAGGGCACGGCCTTCCCGGCCAACGACAATTTCATGGAGCTGCTGTTCTGGATCGACGCCCTCAAGCGGGCCAGCGTGGCGTCGGTCACCGCGGTGATCCCCTACTTCAGCTACGCCAAGGGGGACAAGAAGGACGAGCCGAGGGTGTCCATACGCGCCCGGGTGTGCGCCGACGCCATCGAGGCGGCCGGAGTCGACCGGGTGATCACCCTCGACCTCCATGCGCCCCAGGTCCAGGGGTTCTTCAAGGTTCCGGTCGATGACCTCTACGCCCTGGCCGTGTTGTGCGACGCCATCGCCGCCAAGTCCCTCCCCGACCTGGTGGTGGTGGCCCCGGATGCCGGATTCGCCAAAAAGGCCCGGCAGTGGTCCGAGCGGCTAGGGGCCCCACTGGCCATTGCCGACAAGCGGCGGGTCGACCACACCGAGCGGGCCGAGGTCATCGAACTGATCGGATCGGTCGAAGGTCGAACAGCTCTCATCGTGGACGACTTCACCATTACGGCGGGAACCCTGGTGGATGCGGCACGACTGCTCATGGAGCGAGGGGCGGATGCGGTTTACGCCGCGGTCACCCACGGCCTGCTGGCCGGCCCGGCCCTCGAGCGCCTCGACGCCAGCCCCATCAAGCGGCTGTTCATGACCGACAGCGTCGAGACCCACCCGGTCGAGCTGTCCCCCAAGATCGAGGTGGTCTCGGTGGCCGGCCTGCTGGGCGAGGCCATCCGACGGATCGCCAACAAGGAGAGTGTCTCCGTCCTCTTCACCTGAGACCGTGCGTCAGTTCACCTGAGACCGTGCGTCAGTTCACCTGAGGCCGTGCGTCAACGCAACAGCGTGGGAAGGGGCTCGGCATGAACGATGCTGAGGTGACGGATGGGCCTGGTCATGGCCACGTAGAGCAGCCGGAGGCCACGTACTTCACCGCCGGCGATGGCCGACGGTTCCACCACCACCACGGCATCGAACTCCAGCCCCTTCACCGCCGGCGCGTCGACCAGGGTGATCGGTTCGGCGATCCCGTCCCGGTCCAGCAGCCCGATGTCGGCACGACCCTCGGCCTCGGCCGTGGCCGCGGCCAGCTGGTCCGCTGCCACCACCAACCCCACCAGGAGGCCCTGCCCGGCCAGCCGGGTGGCCTCGGCCAGGCTCTCGGAGAAGAGCTGATCGGCGGGGACCTGGTGGAGACGCGGACTGTCCTGGCCCGGTCGGATGGAGCGGGTGGGGGTGACCGCCGGTGCCGCCACCGACAGCAGCCTCGAGGCCAGCTCCAGCACCTGACCGGGCGCCCGGTACCCCTGGGTCAACTCGTCGGTCCGCACCGGCGCGGCCTCCGGAAGATGGGCCAGGATCTCCTCCCAGCGGTCGTAGCTCCAGGCTCCGGTGGCCTGGGCCAGGTCGCCCAGGATGGTCAGCGACCCCGACGGGGCCCGGCGGGCCACCATCCGGAACTGCATGGGGCTCAGGTCCTGGGCCTCGTCCACCACGATGTGCCCGTAGGGGCGGGCCCGACCGTTGATCAGGGACTCCGCCTCGTCGAGCAGCGGGATCTCGTCAGTGGTCCATCCCGACTTCGACCGCCCGCCCTTGGGCCGGACCACCAGGCGCTGTTCGGCTTCGGTCAGCAGCCCCGCCGCCGCGCCCTCCAACCCCTCCTGGCTACCGAGGAGGTCGCGCACCAAGGCCGCCGGAGCCACTGACGGCCACAGCCGGTCCAGCAACGAGCGGAAGGCATCGGTGGACGACAGCTCCCGGTCGATCCAAGGCTCATTGGCATCCAGCCGTCCCGCCGACCGGAGTGTCGAGCGGAACAGACTGATCACCCGCGACCGCAGGGCGGCGCGTCCGGCGCGGTACGGGACCGGGGTGGCGGCAATCGAGGCCGCCAGCCCGTTCAACTCCTGGGCCGACAGGGCGCAACTGGCTGAGCGGGCCCGGAGGGCCACCTCCCCCTCCACCGGCCGCCGCCGTAGCTCGAGGGCCCGGGCCAACACCTGGGCCATCCGGGGGTCGCCCTTCAGCCGGGCGGCCTCGGGCGTGTCGACGACCCGGGTCCTGGCTCGAGGGACCAGGTCCGAGATGGTGGTCTGGATCACGGCCTCCTCCCCCAGGGCCGGGAGCACCTGGGCGATGTAGCGCAGGAAGGCGCGACTGGGCCCGATCACCAGCACACCGGACCGGGACAGGGCCGGGTAGTTGTAGAGCAGGTAGGCGGCCCGGTGGAGTCCGACCGCGGTCTTTCCTGTCCCCGGCCCACCCTGTACCGCCACCAGCAGGTCCAGCGGAGCCCGGATGATCTCGTCCTGCTCGGCCTGGATGGTGGCCACGATGTCCAACATCTCGCCGGTGCGGGCCCGTTCCAGCTCGGCCAGCAGGGCGTCACCGCCGCGGAGTCGGGTGCCCGCCAGATCGGTGTCGGAGGCCCCGAAGAGATCGTCGGCCACCGCCACCACGGTCTTGCGGTCCACCATGACCTGGCGGCGTCGCTTCAGGCCGTGGGCGTCGCCCGACCGGGCCCGGTAGAAGGGCACCGAGATCGGGGCCCGCCAGTCCACCACCACCGGGTCTCCCCGTAGATCCTCGACGTGTCGCCGCCCGATGTGCCACGACTCCCCGTGTTGCCCGTCGATGCGCCCGAACAGCAGGGGCCGGTTGCTCTCGCCCAGGACCGCCACCCGGTGGACCAGTGCCGCTTGGTAGTCGAGATCGGGATTGCCGGCCCGCTGTACGTCATCGAGCAGTCCTTCGGCCCGGCGGCGCATGTCCGACAGTGCGGTGTGGGCGGCGTCGAGGTACTCCTGCTCGGCAAGCACTTCGGGGTCCTGCGCCAGCTCTGCCGCACTCACGCCGTCACCAGGCGTGGGGCCTCAAATGACTTATGAGCAGACGCGCAAATATCCCTGAACATATTCAGGGAACATATCCATCTTTTCTTGCCGCCGGCAACACTTCCACCAGCTGGAACGCCTTCCCCACCACGACGCTTTATTTACTTTTCATCGGGGAACCGTCGATTGTCAATATATAGAAAAAGATGCGCAGATGCAAGAGGCTTTTTGCGGAACGCCTGCCGTAGTTGAGGGATCCGGAGAGTTGCACGGAAGACCGGACCACCCGCCCGTCGAGGCGCCCGGCCCTCGGACCACGCGGCCCGCCGGGCCACCCGGACCGTTGGGGACTACTTGGCGGTTGAACGACGCCGGGTCGCCGGTCGCGACCCGGGGGCACGAAGGCCGTCGCACACCACCTCCAACATCAGTGGGCCGGACGCCTCCACCATCAGTCGACCCGAGGCGTCCTCGGGGTCGGCGCTCTCGGACCACTCGGTGACCTGGCACACCCCCATCACCAGTCCCATCACCTCTCGGGAGGTCACCCCGTCCCGGACGCCGCCGGAGGCCTGGGCCCGCTGCAGCATCCGCTCCACGCCGGACCCCAGTCGCTCGGACATCTCCGAGCACCGCGACTTGATATCGATGCCGGCGGCCCCCAGAGCGTCGATGAGGTCGTGCTTGTGGCTGACCCGATCGGCGAACACCATCAAGAAGTCGAAGAACTGATCGGTGGGATCACCCGTGCCGGACGGGGCGGAGGCAGCATCAGCCAACTCCTCCAGCCTGGTCACCACGATGGCCTCGAAGAGCGCTTCTTTGTTGGGAAAGTGGCGGTAGAGGGTTCCGATCCCCACCCCGGCTCGTTCGGCCACCTCGTCGATGGGTGCTGCCACTCCCCCGGCGGCGAACACCTCTTCTGCCGCAGCCAGGATCCGTTGGCGGTTCTTGACCGCGTCGGCCCGCATCGGTCGACCGGTGGAGACCGGGTGGTCATCGACCTGGCCGTCCGGCGGCCCGGCGCTCGTTTCCACGGTCTCCGAGGCGGTGCCGCCGGCTGTTTCCACGCTCTCCCCCTAGCTCAACCGACTGAAGCACCCGATCGGTGGTTGACAAACGGAACTACCGCTCCGTATAGTACTCCCAGTAACCGGAGTGTTAGTTCCGACTATACCGAACCCATCCGGCCCAGGGCGGCCATCAACAGGATGGGGCGGCCGTGCCTGCACACTCCCACCACTCCCGACCTGACTCCCGACCCCGCGAACGGAGGCCCCATGGCACTGGATCAGACATCCCGATCCGAACTCTCCCCACCGGTTCCGGATCCCCGGCGATACTGGGCCCTGGCCATCATCGCCGTCTCCCAGCTGATGATCGTCCTCGACGCCTCGGTGGTCATCGTGGCCCTGCCTTCGGCCCAACGGGCCCTGCACATCTCGGTGGCCGACCGGCAGTGGGTGATGAGTGCGTACACCCTGGCCTTCGGCAGCCTGCTGCTGCTCGGCGGCCGGATCGCCGACTATCTCGGGCGCCGCAGGATGTTCTTCATCGGTCTGCTGGGGTTCGCGGCCGCCTCGGCTCTCGGCGGGCTGGCCCAGACCCAGGCCATGTTGTTCGGTGCCCGTGCCCTCCAAGGTGCCTTCGCCGCGGTCATGGCCCCCGCCGCCCTCTCCCTGTTGACCGTGACCTTCACCGAACCGCACGAACGGGCCCGGGCCTTCGGGGTCTACGGAGGGATTGCCGGCGGAGGCGCCGCTATCGGGCTGGTGCTCGGTGGGACCCTGACCCAGTTCGCCTCGTGGCGGTGGACTCTGCTCATCAACGTCCCCATCGCCCTCATCGCCGCCTTCGCCGTAACCCGGGTCATCAAAGAGAGCAAGGGGGGCTCCCGGGCCGGCTATGACCTGCCCGGAGCAGCCACGGTCACCGCCGGGCTCTTCCTGTTGGTCTACGGGTTCACGGTGGCCGCCACCGACGGATGGGGATCGCCCACCACCATCGGACTGCTGTTCGGTGCGGTGGTGATGCTGTGCGCCTTCGTGATTCTGGAGCTGCGCTCGCCGCACCCGCTGCTCCCGCTGCGGGTGGTCCTCGACCGCAACCGGGGCGGGGCCTACCTGGCCGGGCTGTTGGTGGGTAGCGCCATGCTGGGCACCTTCTTGTTCCTCACCTACTTCTTTCAGGGAACCCTCCACTACTCGGCCCTCAAGACCGGATTCGCCTTCCTTCCCTTCTCCGGCGGCATCATCGTCGGGGCCGCCGTGTCCAGCCGACTGCTCCCCAGGCTCGGTCCCCGGCCGCTGATGGTCTTCGGCCTGCTGCTGGGTACGGTCGGGCTCCTCTGGTTCTCCCGCCTGGGCGTCTTGAGCACCTATGCCGGGCACGTCCTCCTGCCAGAGATACTGGTGAGCTTCGGCATGGGCGTGACCTTCGTGCCCTTGAGCAGCACGGCCCTGGTCGGTGTCGATCCCCAGGACGCCGGCGTGGCCAGTGCCCTGGTCAACACCACGCAGCAGGTGGGGAGCTCCCTCGGCACCGCCCTGCTCAACACCATCGCGGCCTCGGCCGCCACGGCCTACCTGGTGGGCCGGGTCCACTCGGTGGCCACGGCGCGGAAGGCGGTGGTGCACGGCTACACCACTGCCTTCACCGTCAGTGCCGGGCTCCTGCTGCTGGCGGCCGTGGCGTCGGGAACGCTCATCCGGGCCTCGAGACACGACCTGGCCGTCGAGAGTGACGACCCCGCCGTGGACCCGGCCCTGGCGGGCGCCCCGGTCTGAGGCTCAGAGGGAAACGGGAAGGGCCAGAGCACGGCCGGGTCGTCCCGGGAGCGACCGGTGCTCCCGGGACGACCCGTTCAGGCCCGCTGTTCAGCCGACCTGTTCAGCCGACCTGTTCAGCCGACCTGTTCAGCCCACCTTCATGGCTTGGCCCGCCGACCGGACTCCCGGGCTCATGCACACGGACCGGGGCATGCCGCCGGTCCCCGAGCACACGCCTGCGGCGATGTAGTTCGCCGTGCCCACGATGGACTGTGTGACCGGGTTGGTCGGGTCGGTCAACTCGCCGGCGATCTCCGCCTGACTCAGGCTGGTCAGAACCGTCGGCTCATAGGTTGAACCGGAGATCAGCACCCGGTTGTCGATGTCCATGTAGGGAAAGCTGATGCCATCGGTATCGCCGGGGACGAACCTTGCACTCGGCGTACTTCGACAGCACCGCCCGCTCCACCGCGGTTGGCATCTGCAGGTCTCCGTAGCCGCTGCACCCGACCACATGGGGGTCGGGCTTGTTGGTGCACGCTTCGATGGGGACGAAGTGGACATACCTGCTCTGAAGCGTGGCCGATCGGAACGAGAACGTGCTGAAGTCCCCGTCCAGAAGTCCTGAAGCGGTCGTCTGCAGGCCTTGCCACGTCCCGAACCTGGCCAACGCCACCACGATGGCCCATCGCTCAGCCGCGCAGTACGGGCAGTACTCGGCGCCGTAGTACATGACCGAGGGGGCCTTTCCATCGAGCGTGAGCGGCTTCTGGCCGGAGATCACGATGGGGGCAGTGCCGGCGAAGGCCGAGGGAATGCCGATTCCGATCCGGTTGAAGACCGATGTCGGGACTGATGACACCTCGTGGACGAGTTGCGGTGATGCCGGCAGCACGGCCTGGTGGGAACTGGTTGTGGGTCCGTCACCGACGGCGACCTTGACGATCACCAGCACCGCCACGACAACGAGGACAAGGACGACCGCGGCCCAGCCGAGGATGGTGGGTGTGATTCGGGATGCTTGCGGGCGCGCCGAGCGCGCCGACAGAGTGCGTGACATGGGAAGGCTCCTTCAGGGATAGACGTGTTCAGAGATAGGCGTGCGCCCGACGGCGCACACGGCGAGCTGCTGACGATCAGACGGCCGTCGGCAAGAGTTCCGGGGCCTGGGCCCCGGTTTCTAGATCGCTACGCCAGGCCGGCGATGGGAGGCCGGAAGATCCCTGAAGGAAATGATTCGGCGGGGAGGCTCTCTTGGCCCGCGCGCCGACGCCGGAAGGCGTCGGCCAGGAGCATGAACCCGACGAGGACAAACGCCAGTGCACCAGACAGACTCACCGGACCGGAGGCCATCGCGGGGCGGCCGGCACACAGCGCTGGGTGGCCAGACAAAGCTTGGCCGGACTCGGTGCCTGGCCACCAGCCACGACCGGGCCATGGCTCTCGACAGGCGCCGTGCTGTGCTCGACCACGACTATCGATGCAACCGCGCCGGCCAATGTCACCATCACGGCCAGAACGAGGAACAAGCGACGCGCTGTCAGCACTGGGACGAACTGTACCGCCGGTGCCGGCGCCATCGGCATCGGCCCCCTTCAGATCCAAAGGACACTGTCCGCCTCGGCCGGATGGACCTTGCAGACTGTGAAGGTGCGCCTCTTCGTCGCCGTGCTGCCGCCCCCTCCGGTCATCGACTCCCTGCAGGCCCTGCCCCGACCGGACCTCGGTCAGGTGCGCTGGACCACACCGGCCCAGTGGCATGTCACCGTGCGCTTCCTCGGTGAGGTCGGCGATCCGTCCGAGGTGATCGAAGCGGTCGCCGGCGCGGTGGGCTCGGTTGGCGCCACCGCCGTCGAGGCCTGGTTGGGCCCGGTGACGGCCTGGTTCCCGGGTCACCGTGTGCTCCAGGTCCCGGTTGTCGGGCTGGACGACATCGCCGCCCGGGTCCGGACCGCCACCAGCCGGTGGGGAGCACCTGATGAGCGGCCGTACTCCGGTCACCTCACCCTGGGACGCACCCGTGGCCGGGAGGCCCCGCCTCGCGGCCTGGACGGCGCACCGGTCTCGATCGGTTTTGCCGTGCACGGCGTGGCGGTTGTGGAGTCGGCCCTCGACCCGGCCGGAGCCCGGTACCGGGTGGTGGCCGCGCTCCCCTTCGGCGGGGAGCTGACCGGCTGACTGCTCACTGCTACCAGGTCTCACTGCTGACGTAGGTCCCGCTGCTGCGTAGGCCTCACTGCGGCGTAGGCCTCACTGCGGCGTGTGGCGCTCCAGCACGGCGGCGGTGTCGGTCCCCCGGGGCAGCGTCCCGAAGGTGCCGGCTCCCCCTTCGGACAGTCGGGAGCCGCAGAAGGCCTCGGCCACGGCCGCCGGAGCCGTGCGCACCAACAGCGAGGCCTGGAGCACCACCGCCATGCGCTCCACCACCGTCCGGGCCCGGGGCTCGAGGGTCTCGGGCTCGGCCAGATCGACGTGGAGATCGTCGACGGCCCGGGTCAGACGGGCATCGGCACCGTCGGCCCGACTGATCTCCTCCCAATAGGCGTCGAGGGTGGCCGGTTCCCGGGCCAAGGCCCGCAGGACGTCGAGGCAGATCACGTTGCCCGACCCTTCCCACACCCCGTTGACCGGGCTCTGGCGGTACAGCCGGGGCAGACCGGAGTCCTCCACGAAGCCGTTCCCTCCCAGGCACTCGAGAGCCTCGGCGGCGTGCTGGGGGGCCCGCTTACAGGTCCAGTACTTGACGATCGGGGTGAGCAGCCGACGCACCAGGGCCTCGTACCCGTCTCCGTCGGGGGCATCGAAGGCCCGGGCCATCCGCAGGGCCGACACCGTGGCCGCCTCGGACTCGATGGCCAGATCGGCCAGCACGTTGGCCATGAGGGGCTGATCGGCCAGCAGCTTCCCGAAGGCCGTCCGGTGGGCGGCGTGCCAGGTGGCCTGGGCCACCCCCTGGCGCATGATGGACGCCGACCCCAGGATGCAGTCGAGCCTGGTGTGGTTGACCATCTCGATGATGGTGCGGATCCCCCGGCCCTCCTCACCGACCAGACGACCCTCCACGTCGGCCAGCTCGATCTCGCTGGAGGCGTTGGAGCGGTCGCCCAACTTGTCCTTCAGGCGTTGGATGCGGATGGGGTTGCGGGTGCCGTCGGGCTTCCACCGGGGCACCAGGAAGCAGGAGATCCCCCCGGGAGCCTGGGCCAGCATCAAAAAGGCATCGGACATGGGCGCCGAGCAGAACCACTTGTGCCCGGTGAGGAGGTAGGTCCCTTCCGAACCACCGCCGATGGGCACGGCGCGGGTGGTGTTGGCCCGCACGTCGGACCCACCCTGCTTTTCCGTGAGGGCCATGCCACAGGTCACGCCGGTCTTGTCGGTCACCGGACGGTTGGCCGGGTCGTACGCCGTGGAGTAGATCATCGGCTCCCAGGCCCGGGCCACGGCGGGCTCGTGCCGCAGGGCCGGCACCACGGCGTAGGTCATGGACACCGGGCAGATGTGCCCGGCGTCGACCTGGTACCACACGATGACCTTGGCGGCCCGGGCCACGTGGGCGCCGGGCCGGGGATCGGCCCACGGTCCCGAGTGGAGGCCGTGAGCCAAAGCCGTGGCCATCAGGTCGTGATACGCCGGGTGGTACTCGACGACATCGATCCGGTTCCCGTAGCGGTCGTACCCCTGCAGCACCGGCCGGTTCTCATTGGCCAACCGTCCGAGGGTTTGGGCCTGCTCCGATCCGGCCAGCCGGCCCAACTCCCCCAACTCCGCCCGGGACCACGAGGCGCCCTCCCGGTCGACTCCTTCGGCCAGTACCCGGTCAGCGGCGAAGACGTCGTAGCCCTGAAGCGGCGGGGCCTGGTTGAAGACGTCGTGGGTAACGAACTGGGACACCATGGGAACCTCCCGGTCGATCGCCCGGCACACGCCCGACTCGGGGCCGCAGCTCCCCCATCATGTCGCAGGCTCCCGACTCCCGGAGCGCAGGCTCCCGACTCCCGGAGCTCGACGGCCGACTCCCGTCCCGCCCGGAACGGGGCCCGGCTCCTGGCGGACCTCAGCCCAGCGACGTGGTGGCCGGGCTCAGGGGGCTCGGGGCCGATCCGGAGAGCAGGGCCTCGATGTCGGCGGCCGGTACCGGCCGGGACATGATGAACCCCTGGCCCCGGTCGCACAGCTCGTCCCGCAACGCCTCGAGCTGGGTGTGGTCCTCGATTCCCTCGGCCAAGGTGATGAGACCGAGGGTCCGACCCAACTCGACCAAGGTATGGATGAGAGCGGCAGAGTTGGGGGAACCGTCCACCTCGGCGATGAACGATTTGTCGATCTTGAGCACGTCCACCGGAAACTGGCGGAGGTAGGCCAACGACGAGTACCCGGTCCCGAAGTCATCGATGGCGATCATGACCCCGAGCTCCTTCAGCCGCCGGAGCCGCGACACCGTGGCGTTGGCGTCACGCATCAGGGTGGACTCGGTGACTTCGATGATCAGGGAGCTCGGATCGAGGCGGGTGGCGGCCAGGGCCCCGACCACGTGCTCGACCAGGATGTCGGTTTCGAGCTGTCGCATGGACACGTTCACCGACATGGTGGTCGTGAAGCCCATGTCGTTCCATCGGGAGGCCTGGGCGCAGGCCTCCTCCAGGACCCAGTGGCCCACCTGGACGATCATTCCGCTGTCCTCCAGGACCGGGATGAAGTCGTTGGGCGCAATGACGCCGCGGGTGGGGTGCTGCCATCGGATGAGGGCCTCCACCCCCCGGATGGTGGCACTGTCGAGGTCGAAGATCGGTTGGTACAGCAGGAAGAACTGGTTGTCGGCCAGGGCCGAGTCGAGATCCGACTTGAGCTCGATCCGGTCGATGGCAGCCGACTGCATGGCCGCCTCGAAGAGCACCCACCCGTCCTTGCCGGCGGCCTTGGCCCGGTAGAGGGCGATGTCCGCATCCCGGAGGAGTTCCTGGGCCGTCGCACGGTCACCGGTGGCGATCCCGATGCTGGCGGTGATGGTGATGGGAATGCCCTCGAAGCCCTCCACCCGGAACGGCTGGCGCAGCACCTCACGAACCCGATCGGCCACCGCCTCGGGACCGCCGGCCACGGTGATGCCTTCGGCCAGGATGACGAACTCGTCGCCCCCCAACCGCCCCACGGTGTCACTGGCCCGAAGCAGGCCGGCGAACCGGTCGGCTACCGACCGCAGCAGGTAGTCGCCGGCCTCGTGGCCCAGCGAGTCGTTGGCGTCCTTGAAGTTGTCCAGATCGATGAACAGGGCGGCCACCGGGTCAAAGGTCCGACGGGAGCGGGCCAGCATCTGTTCGGCCCGGTCGAGGATCAGTTGGCGGTTGGCCAGACCGGTGAGGGGGTCGTGCAGCGCCCGGTGGGCCAACAGGGCCTCGAACTCCTTGCGCTCGGTGATGTCCCGCACGTGGGCCACGTAACCACCCACCGAGGCCCGGAGACGCTGGTCGGCCACCACCGCCTCCACCTCGCGCCAGGTGCCGTCGGCCCGGCGCATGCGGAACTGGATGGGCACGGTCTGGGCCGACTCCTGGAGCTGCGACCCCATGCCGTCCAGCACCCGCTGGCGTTCGTCGGGATGGACGAACTCGGAGGCGGGCCGGCCCTCCAGGTCCGCAGGGTCGAACCCCAGGAGTTGGGTCACCGCCGGGCTCACGTAGGTGAAGAGTCGGCCCGGCCCGATCACCAGCGTCACGTCGGACGAGTTCTGGATCAAGGAGCGGAAGCGATCCTCGCTCAGGCGGGTGGTGGCCTCGGCGTCCTCCTTCTGCTCCATGGCGGCTCCGGCCATGCGGATGATGAAGAACAGGACGAAGGCTCCCATGATGGCCAGGGCGTTGGCCTGGTGCAGCCTCAGCGCGGACGGGGCCCACCCCAGGGCGATGGCCGCCTGGCCCAGGGCGATGCCGACCAGGCTCCACAAAGCGGTGATCCGCCACACCCGCGATCCCCCGTGGGCCACGTTCTCCAAGGCCAGGAAGGCAAAGCCCAGGGACAGCACCGGGCCCCAACCCGAGAGGTAGATGACCACGGTCACGCCGGCGGCCTGTACGGCCACCCGGAGGTGGAGGCGGGCGGTTGACGGGTGGACGGAGTAGAGATGGTCGACCAGCAAACTGCTCACGGGCACGGCGATGAACACCGCCAACCACAGCAGGGCGGGCTCCCGGACGATGAGGTCGAACCGCATCAGGACCAAGATGACCACGAAGGCCACCGGTCCCATGAGATAGGCCAGGATGGTGGGGTTCAGGCGTCGCCGGACCTTGGCGCCCTCCCCCGGCTCGCCGGACTCCGCGGCCGACAGACCGGACCCCTCCTCTGCCCAGAGCTCCGCCATTCCTTGGGGCTGGGATGGCTGGGCATCCGACGTAGGCATAGCTGTCTCCTGGCCTCTCTGCAGGCGATCCTTCTCTTGTCGACCGATTGCCCACCCGACTTGAACCGGGTGGATCCGGACAGATCGGGGGGTCGGGCTCCCGCTGCTCGCCGCCGGTGGCCCCGGGGGTTTCCAGCGTGCGATCCAGAGGAGATTCAGCTGGTGGCGGCAGGGAGATTCAGCTGGGCGGAGTTCAGCAGGGCCGACTCGACCCGGGAACCTGGCCGGCCGGCGCCAGCAGTCGTTCCTTGCCCCACCGCTCCAGCTCGGCCAGGGCCGGACGGAGGGCCTCCCCCCGCTCGGTCAGGAGGTAGCGCACGTTGACCGGCGGGCCCTCGCTCACCTGGCGCTGCACCAGCCCGGCCGCAGCCAGCTCGGTGAGCCGTTCGGACAGCATCCGCTCGCTGACCCCCGGGATCAGCCGGACCAGCTCCGAAAAACGGACCGGCCCCTCGAGCAGGGTCACGATGATCAGACCGCTCCACCGTTTGCCCAGGAGGGAGAAGACCTGGTTAATGGCCTCGCACGCCCCTTCCGGGGGGCAGGTGGCTTCCTGGGGATCGGGCATACTTATGTATAGTAACTTTTGATTTGTAAGCTTGCTGGCATGGACCCCTCCGGGCGGTCCGCCGGCTGATCGACAGGAGAAAACCCATGCGTAGTGCCGGCCTACTGGTCACCCGCGCCGTCTTCGGCTCGTACCTGGCGGTACACGGAGCCCAAAAGTTGTTCGGATCGTTCGGCGGGCACGGCCTCGAGGCCACCGGGGCGGGCTTCGAGTCCATGGGCATGCGCCCGGGCAAGGCCATGGCCGCTCTGGCCGGTGCCAGTGAGCTGGGTGGCGGGATCCTGACGGCCACCGGCATCGCCGACCCCCTGGGCCCGCTGACCATTGCCGGCACCATGGCAGTGGCCACCGCCGTCCACCGGAAGCAAGGTCCGCTGGCCCAGAACGGCGGATATGAGCTACCCCTGACCAACCTGGCCGTGGCCGTGGCCCTGATGAGCTCGGGTACCGGTCGCCTGCGACTCGGCCCCCGCCTCCCCAAGTCATGGACCCGGCTGGCCGTGCTCGGTGGAGGCGCCCTGGCTGCACTGTCCCTCAGCCAGCTCCTCCGGGCCCAGCCCCCGGCCGAAACAAGCCCGGCTGCCACCGAGGACACCGAGAACCCCGAGGCGGCATGAAGGTAGCCTGATCCACCTCGGGCTCATGGCTTCCATCCCCAGAAGCACTAACCACAGAGGCACAACCGACAGAGGCACGACCGCCGGGGCATCGGCTTCGTCGCGTCGGCGAGGTGCCAGGTGACCACGGCCTTCGCCCTCTCGGGGGGTGGCAACCTGGGCCCCATGCAGGCGGGTTCGATGTTGGCGCTCATCGAGGCGGGGATCGTGCCGGACCTGATCGTCGGTACGTCGGTGGGGGCGCTCAATGCGGCCTTCCTCTCCACCCGTCCGGGCGTCGAGGGGGCACGAACCCTGGTGGCGGCGTGGTCGGCCCTCCAGCGACGCGAGGCGGTCCGGCTCAATCCTTTGACGGCCCTGGCCGGGTTCCTGGGATTCCACAATCACCTGGTCTCCCACCACCAGCTGCGGCACCTGATCCGGCGATGGGTCCAGATCGGTCGGCTCGAAGAGGCCCAGACCCCGATGGCCGCCGTGGCCACTGATGCCGTCACCGGCGAGGCGGTGGTCCTGACGTCGGGCGACATGGTCGACTCACTAGTGGCCAGTTCGGCCATACCCGGGCTGTTCCCGCCGGTGCTCATCGGGGGGCGGTGGCTGGTGGATGGCAGCCTGTCCGCCAACCACCCGGTCCTCCAGGCCCAGGACCTGGGGGCCCATGACACCTACCTGATCACCACGGCCACCGCTCCGCGTGACCGTCCCGCCCGGGGGGCCATCGCCGTAGCCATGAACTCCGTGGCCCTGCTCACCACCCGAGCCGACCGTGACCGGCTGGCCCAGTCGGTCACCCGGGCCCAGCAGGTCGGCGGGAGTGTCTCGGTGGTCCCCTCGGCTGAGCCCTGGGCCCCAAGCCTGTTCGACTTCCGGCGGAGCGCCGAACTGGCAGACGTGGCCTACCGCCGCACGGCCCGCTGGGTCAACGAAGGGATGTCGCCCGAAGCCTGAGGCAACCGGCCGGTACTCCGAGGGGCCCGCGGGCCTGAAGACGGGTCGGCGCGCAAGTAGAAGGAGCGACGCCGGTTCCCCCGCGGGAGCCCGTCCCGTCGTATGGTCTCAACGTTCGGTTCCCTCGCCACTCCCGGCGTGGCCGGCATGCGACAGGATCCAGGGAGGCAACGGTGGAATCGGTGGAAGCAGAGACAGTGGTGGAAGCAGAGACAGTCTTGGAAGCAGAGACAGTGGTGGAACCCGGGATGAGTGCCTACGGGCTCGGTCATCCGAGGAAGCGCTCCGCTGCGGTTGTGACTCTGGCGTTCGTGCTGTGCGCGGTGGCCGTTACCGGTTGCGCAGCGATCAACAAGGCCAGGACGTCCGTGCACGACATCGAAGGAAACAAGGCCACCATCGATGCTTTCACCGGCAAAGTGCAGTCCGGCGAGGCCAGCCCCTTTCAAGCCACCTATGTCACCACCGGCTCCTCCCCTGCCACCATCGTCTACGCCGTCCGTCCACCCACCGGGCTGACCTTCACCGACACGCCTACCGGTGCCGGGAGCCCCACTATCGACCTGGTGGCGAACTCCTCCGGTGAGTTCTCGTGTACCCCTCCCGCCTCAACCGGCGCCGCCTGGTCCTGTGAGAAATTGGACCCCGCCAGCTCGTCCCGTGAGAACCAGCTCTTCGACTTCTACACTCCGGCCCACTGGGTCTCGTTCCTCAAGGGTTTCTCGCTGGTGGCGGGTTTGGCCGGTGACAAGGTCAGCTCTTCGAACATGACGGTGAACGGCTTCAACATGCAGTGCGTCGACTTCGTGGCCAGCGGGGTCGCGGGAACCAGCACCATCTGCACCACGGCGCAGGGCATCCTGGGCTACGTCAAGGTGGCCTCCGACACCACCAGCTTCGAGATCAAGAGCTACTCGACCGCTCCACCCGACTCGCTGTTCCAGACCCCGCCCGGTGCCGTCATCACCACCCCGACCACCGTGGCCACGACCACCCCGTAAAGTCAGGCCTCAGGTCGGGGGTCCGTCCTCCGCCACGGTCGGTTCGGCCGTTGCCGGGACCTCCACGATCGAATCACCCGGGGCTGGCACCACAGCGGGCGGTGCCCCCTCCACAGGCTCGTGATTCTCGGACCGGCCTTCATCGTCCTTTGACTGGTTGCGGTGGTCGTCATCCGGGTGGTCGCTATCCCGGTGGGCGGGGCGATCGGGCCGGGTGATGGACATCGGGACCCGAGCCACCACCACATCGGGCCGATGGTGCAGTTCGTTGGCCAGGACCAGGTCGACCTGATTGTGCAACAACCGGTAGCGGACCCGCTCGGGGATGAGAACCGGGATCAGCACGACCAGCTGGCGCCCCGACTCGGCGCGGAGTTCATCCACCAGCTGGAGTATCGGCCGGACGATCGAGGCATAGTCGGTGTGCAGCACCCGCAGCTCGACCCCGGGGTTCCATCGCTCCCAATCCCGTTCGATCTCGGAGCCTCCGGTGGGGTCGGAGTCCCCGGTGGACTCAGTGCCTCCGGTGGACCCTGATTCTTCGGATCCCAGGGTGGATCGATCATCGAACACCACGGTGACGGCCATGACTTCGTCTCCGAGAGAGATGGCTTCGGACAGCGCATGCCGGGTCAGCCGGGACACATTGATCACCGGCACCAACACCAGCGTCCGCTTCCGGACCAGCGGGGGCGGGATGATCCCGATGCCCAGTTCTGTCCCGGCTCGCGTGTAATAGACCTCGATCCTGTTGAACAGCAGAATCAGGAGCGGAATGGCCACGACCACCACCCACGCCCCTTCCACGAACTTGGAGAGGAGGAAGATCACCGTGGCGGTGCCGGTAACCAGCGCTCCGACCCCGTTGATGGCGGATCGCCGGCGCCACCCGGCGGGGCGGGTCCGGTGCCAGTGGACCACCAATCCCGCCTGGGACAGGGTGAAGCCGATGAACACCCCGATGGCGAAGAGTGGGATGAGGGAGTTGGTATTCCCGCCAGACGCCAACAGGAGGACGCCGGAGAACACGGTCAGGGCCAGGACGCCATTCCCGAAGACCAACCGGCTGTCCCGCACACCGAACAGACGGGGCAGGTAGTGGTCACGGGCCAACAGGCTGGTCAGGACGGGCAGACCACCGAAGGAGGTGTTGGCGGCCAGGGCCAGAACCAAGGTGATGGTCAGCGACACGGTGTAATAGGCCCAGTTGCGCCCGACGGCATCGGTCATGATCTGGCTCAAGGTGGTCTGGTTCTGCATGGGCTGTACGTGGAACTTGTCTGCCAGTTCGGCCAGCCCGAGCAACATGGCGCCCAGGATCAGGCCGAGTAGCAGTTCGGTGCGCTTGGCCCGGATGGCGCGGGGCTCCCTGAACAAGGGGACCCCATTGGCAATGGCCTCAACCCCGGTGAGGGCACTGCACCCGGCCGAGAAGGCCTTGAGCACCAGCAGCACCGTCACCGCCTGCACGGTGTGCGTCGCCACCAGCGATGTCCCCGTCTGGTGGGCTCCGAGTCCCAGGGGATGGATGAGCCCTACGGCGATGATGGCCAGCAACCCGACGATGAACACCAGGGTCGGTATGAGAAAGGCACGGGCACCCTCTCCGAGGCCGCGCAGGTTGAGCGCGGTGATGATCAACAAGATGCCCAGGCACATCGGGACGGTGTACGGGGTGATGGACGGGAACGATGAGGTCAGCTGGTTCACGCCGGCGGCGATGGACACGGCCACGGTCAACGTGTAATCGACGATCAGGGCCGCTCCGGCCACCTTGCTGACCTGGGGCCCGAAGTTGTCGCGGGACACGGCGTAGGCCCCACCACCGTGGGGATAGGCGTCGATGACCTGGCGGTACGAGATCACCAGGATGGCCAGCAGCACCACGATGGCGATGGTGATCGGGAGGATCAGGTGGAGAGCACCGGCCCCGGCCACGGCGAGTACCAAAAGGATGGCCTCGGGCCCGTACGCCACCGAGGTCAGTGCGTCGAGTGACAGTGCCGAGAGGCCCTCCACCGGGGTGATCTGCTCGGAGGAGGCGTCCTTGGACGAAAGGTCGCGTCCGACCACGATCCGTCGGAGCCGATCGAGTGACGTCATCGGGCCCGAACCGATCGGCCTCGTGCTGATCGGCCTCGTGCTGATCGGCCTCGTGCTGATCGGTCTCTGCTGATCGGCCTCGTGCTGATCTCTCGTGCTGATCGGTCTCGTGCTGATCGGCCTCGTACTATTGGCATCGGGTGTGTAGTTCCCATGTCGTGGCGGGGGGCGTTCCAGCCAGTGCTGGCGGTGGCATCGTCAACCGGTCATCCGATCATCCATCATCCGATATGGGTGTGACTGAATCTTGGGGGCGGGTGAGGGAGGATGGCGGTGCCGAGCACCCGGTTCGAAGGGACCTCTGACACCACTACGGCCACCGGGCCGACTCCGCCCCCAGCGGCTTGGTCACCGAGGAATGGACGAAATGGCCGGAGAATGCGGTGACGCAGATCCGTTCCTTCGAATGGGGATTGCCCTTGAAGATGGTGGCCAAGGGGGACGACCGCTTGCGCACGGCAGCCAGGGTGGTCAGATGGACGCCGATCAGCCGACTGTGCCCCCCCACTGCTTTGGTGGCGGCGGGCAGGGCCAGGTAGCACGAGCTGTCCGAGGTCCCCAGATCACTCCGGTAGCCCCCACAACCGGCCAGGAGCACAGCAGCCACCGCCACCCCGACCAACGCGGTCCGCAGAGTGCCCACTGCCGGCACTGCCGCCCCCGTGCCGGCTCGCCTGCGGACTTCACGACTCGGCCACCGATGACTGCTCGGGATGTGACATCGACGTGCCTGCCCGGTTCGATGTGTCCGTCCTCTTCGACGTGTCCGCTCGATTTGCCAGGTCCACTGCATCTGTAGTCACTGCATCTGTAGTCACTGCATCTGTAGTCACGGCATCTGTAGTCACCGGGGCTGGGACGCCCACCGTGGCCTCGACCCGGTCGACTTCGGCATCGACCGGTGCGGCCAGGACCACCCGCGGCCAGCGACCGGAACGCACCTCATGCGCCAACTCACCCCATATGGCCCACCCCACCACCAGTACCAGCCAGAAGCTGATCAGTCGGTACATCAACACGGCGTCCACCGTGGTGTTTTGGGCGCCACCGAAAGCGACCAAGGCGATGGTGATGCTGCCCTCGACGGCGCCGAGCCCACCCGGGGTGATGGGCAGCGCCGCAGCCAGTTGGCCGGCCCCGTAGGCCAGGAGTAACCCTTTCCACGGAATGGTGGAATCGACGGCCAGAAACATCATGGCGAAGCAACCACAGTCGAACAACCAGTTCCCGATAGCCCAGAGCACGATGACACCGAACTGGGGCCAGGTCAGCTTCACCGAGGTGATGCGGCCGACGATTCCTTCGACTGCAGCAGCCTGATCCCCCCGGGGCCGATGGATCAACATCTGGGAGACCCGGATGGACCAGCTCAACACCAAGAAGAGCGGCCGCTCGTGCACGAACAGCACCGATACCGCTATGGCGATCACCAGTACGCCGATCAGCACCGGAATCAGGTCCAACGATGCGCCCTGGCCGGCGGCCAAGGCCAGCCCCAGCGTGGCCACCAGTGACAATGAAACCATCGAGGCGATCACCGTTCCGGCCATGGCCCACACGGCCAACGTGTCGTCGGCCCCGAATCGACGGAACCAACGGAAGCTGTAGACCGCGGAGACGGCGGTGCCGGCCGGAAGCGAGTTGGCCAGGGCCTGCCCTGCCACACTCATCTTGAGGATGGGCACCTGTGGCGCTTTCAGCCCTCCGCGCGCTGCAACAGCTTGAACTGCAACATGGCCAGGCAGGCGAACGAGGCGACCTCGGCGGCGATGGCCGGCGGGACCCACCACCACTTGAGGCTCTCGAGAACTCCCGGTATCCCGGTCAGCTCATCGGTGTGGGAGCTGAGCACCCAGACCGCCACGGCCAGCACACCGATCGACAGCAGGTACTTCACCAACGGCCAGAATCGGCGCCTGGAGAGGCGGACCGCCGCGGTCCCGGGATCGATCCCAGGATCGCCGTCCGCTCCGTCCAGGACCATGCCACAGAGGGTATCGGCCCACTCCCACCACCGATCGGCATGGTCGGCCAGTGACTCAGCCGCCGCCCTCGTCGGTTCGGAAGCCCCTCCTACCGGGTTCTGACGAGGGACGGCACCGGTGCGCCAGCCCTGGCCCCTGGCGCCGTCGCCGTGGCACCGGTCCTGTCGCCATGGGCACCGGTGCTGTCCTAGTGTTCCCCTCGTGACCGAGTCCGCGGAACGGATTGCCGATCTGATGGTCCGGTGCCTGGAGAACGAAGGCGTCACCCACGTATTCGGCGTGCCCGGCGAGGAGAACATCCACCTGGTCGAAGCGCTCTCACGCTCCCCCATCCGTTACGTGTTGGTCCGCCATGAGCAGGGGGCCTCGTTCATGGCCGAGACCTACGGGCGACTCACCGGACGGGCCGGGGTCTGCTCGGCCACCCTGGGACCTGGCGCCATCAATCTCCTGCTCGGGACGGCCGATGCCACCACCAACTCCACGCCGCTGATCGCGCTGTCGGCCCAGGTGGGAATGGACCGAAGCTTCAAGGAGTCCCACCAGGGTGTCGACCTGGTGTCGATGTTCGCTCCGGTGACCAAGTGGTCGGCCCTCATCGCCACCCCCGGGGCCGTCCCCGAAATGATCCGCAAAGCCTTCAAGCTGGCTCAGACCGAACGGCCCGGCGCGGCCTATCTGGCTGTTCCCGAGGATGTGGAGCGGGCCTGGCGCCGCCGGCAGGCTCAGCACCCCTACCGGTGAACGTGCCGCGGCCCGATGAACCGTCACCGGACCAGGTGGCCAGGGCGGCTGCCATCCTGGAGAACGCCGTCAACCCCATCGTGTTGGCCGGCCACGGAGCCACCCGCTCGGCTGCGGGGCCCAGCCTGCTCCGGTTCGCCGAGTCGCTGGGGCTTCCGGTGGCCACGACCTTCCACGGCAAGGGGGTCTTCTCCGACGCCCACCCCCAGGCCCTCGGGGCCATCGGCTTCATGCGCCACGACTACGTCAACTTCGGGTTCGACCGCGCCGACGTCGTGATCACCGTGGGCTACGAGCTACAGGAGTTCGATCCGGTCCGGATCAATCCGATGGGCGACAAGCAGATCATCCACATCCACCGGTTCCCCGCCGAGGTGGATCGTCACTACAACGTCGACGTGGGCCTGCAAGGGGACATCGGCACAGCTTGGACGCCCTGGGCGCCGCCGTCAGCCGCACCTTCGAGCAGCAGGGGGACGAACAGCGGATCCGGGGACTGCTGGCTGACGAGATGGAACGTGGCCGCGCCGACGACCGGTTCCCCCTGGCCCCGGCCCGCATCGTGGCGGACACCAGAACAGCCCTGGCTCCTGACGACATCGTGCTGGTGGACACCGGGGCACTGAAAATGTGGATGGCCCGCCTCTACCCCACCTACTCCCCCAACACCTGTCTCATCTCCAACGGCCTGTCGACCATGGCCTGGACGGTGCCGGGAGCCATCGGGGCCAAGATCGCCCGACCGGAGGCTCGGGTCCTGGTGTCGACGGGCGACGGTGCCTTCCTCATGAACTCGCAGGAGATCGAGACCGCCATACGCGAGCACATCGCCATGGTCATCCTGATCTGGGTGGACGATGCCTACGGCCTCATCAGCTGGAAGATGGATCTGGAGTTGGGTCACGACGTGGATACCACCTTCGGCAATCCCGACTTCGTGGCCTATGCCGAGAGCTTCGGAGCCAAGGGCTACCGGATCGAGGCGGCTGACGAGCTGCTGCCCACCCTCCGGACCGCTCTGGCCGCCGACACCGTGTCGGTCATCGCCTGCCCGGTCGACTACTCGGCCAACCTCGAGCTCATTCGCTCGCTGGGGGAACTCGACGAGTCTCTGTCCTGAGAACCCTGTTCCTGGCGGAACGGCCGACGGGGGCGGACATCCGGATGGGTCCGGTCAGTCCGTGGGATCTACCCGCTGACTGCGGTGGGAGCGGTTGAGGTCGGAACGGTTCCGCTAGGTGCGGCCCCGGTGGACGTCTTCGACGGTTCCGGCGGGGTGCGCATGACCGTGGGGTAACGCCGGGCGTCGAACGCGGCCACGAACTGTCGGACCGGCTTGGGCAGCTGCACCAGGAGGCGGCCGGAGGGCCGGTACTCCGGCGGCGACGCCGTATCGAGGAGCAGGGAACAGTGGCCGACGTTGACCGAGCGGATACGGGGGTCCGCTCCCATGCAGGCCCGAAGGTACAGGGCGATGGCGCAGCTACCGTTGTCGCGGGGAACACCGGCGACTCCTGCGGCCTCCAGCGACCCGGCGACCTCGTCCGGAGATGCCCCCAGGCCGGCGAGCAGTTCGCGGGTCTGCCTCTTGAGCTGTCCAAGATCGCTCATCGGTCCTCCTCTCGGCGTGCCCCCTCATCGTAACGCCACTGATCCGAGGCACACCCGCCGGGAGACCGTTAGTGGAGTCTGGCGTCAGCCGACTCCGAGGAGCGGGCCGAGACCAGGAGCTGGTGCCGACGGATCCAGGCGTCAGCACCTTCGCACTCCTCGATGGCCGGCACGTGCTTCCAGGTGCCGTCGTTGGCCTGGTAGCTGAGGATCCCGCATATCCGACAAGTCCCGATGGATCGCAGTGAACCGGGGTCGGCGCGATGATCGGCGTTGAGGGTCATTCCCACCTTGACCGCCTCCAGCGCCTTGGCGCCCACTTCTTCGCCGGAGGGGTAGTAGCTGGGCTTTTCCATGTTGGGCTTTTCCATCGAAGGCATGTCCACCGTCCTTCTGCCCCACTTCAGCCCCTCGCTGGGCTTCAAGCGTAGCCAGACCATGGTGGCGGCGCTGAAACGCCCCGGGCCCCGTCGGCCGATCGGCCAGACCAGCAGAGTCGCCCCTGGTCATGGGGTCAGAGTTGCCGCTGGTCCGGGGTCAGAAGGGCCGCTGGTCCGGGGTCAGGGGCCGCTGGTCCGGGGTCACTTGCCCTGTTCCGGTCCCCGCTTCACCAGGGCGGTCAACTCCTCGACCAGCTGGCGGAGCTCGGCCACTTGCGCCCCCAGATCGACCTGCCCCTCCCCCGTCGGAGGGTCGATCCGGTCGAGTCGCTCCTCCAGAGCGTCGAGATGTCGGGCCAGGATGGTGAGCCCGGCCATGGCGGTGACACCGGCGAAGTCCACCCGCTGGCCCTTGTCGAGGGTGGGGTACTCCGTATCGGCTCTGGCGATCAGAGCGGCGATGTCGTCTCGGGCGGAGGCCATGCCAGATCGTAGCCAGGGGTCGCATGGCTCCTTCTGAACTCCTGACGGCGCCGCGGCCGACGGCGCAGTCATGTGCAGGTGGTCGACACCCGGGGGTAGGTACCGGCCGCTGACACCGGCGGGAGCACCAGTCGACCTGGGGACGGGCTCACCGAGCCGCTGTCAGCCGAGGTTCTTCACGGCACGGTAGTGGTCCCGTCAGCCTCGGAGTGAAGTCCCAAGGTCACCGGCACGAGGACACCTGGAGCGCCTGGAGCGCCTGGACCGACGGCTAAAGGGACGGCAAGGCAGTGCAGCGGGCGCAATCCTGGTAGGTTCGCAGTCCTCAACACAAACAGCCCATCGGGGAAGCCGGTCGAAGTCCGGCGCTGGTCCGCAACCGTAGGTGACGGGGTTTCATCTCGTCACAAGCCGGGATACCGACGTGCTGTGCAATGAGTCCAAACCGTCGAGAATTGCGGCAGGGACTCGGTCGGTCACGGGCCCTTGCGGGGTCGGGGCTTCCCGGGTCGTTGCCCTGGAAGCGAGGAATCATCCCATGTCCACCAAACGCATGATTGCGTCGGCAACCCTCGGGGTCTGCCTGCTCCTCACCGTTGCCGCGGGACCGGCCGCGGCACGGACCGTCACCGCAACACGAACCGTCAACCCGGCGGCGTCGTCCCCGAAGACACTGCCCCAGGTCTCATCGGACTTGAGCGGGGCGGGCTGGCTGGCCCACCAGTTCAACTCTTCGGGCTACGTACCGACACCGGGGAGCCCGAGCACCGCCGATCTCTCGGCCACCGCCAATGTGGTCCTGGCCCTGGCCAGCGCGGGGTATGACTCGGCCGCATCCCACAAGGGCCTCACGTACCTGGAGTCGCACATCAACACCTACGTGAAGGTGGATGGCAGCGACGGGCCCGGGGAGCTGGCGCTGTTGATCCTCGACGCCCATGCCCTGGGCGCGAACCCGAAGTCATTCGGTGGGACCGACCTGGTGACGCGGCTGCTGGCCACCGTGCGGACCTCGGGTGCCGACAAGGGTCTCTTCGGGGCGCAGAGCCCGACCTACGACGGTGCCTACCGGCAGGGTCTGAGCCTGGCCGCCCTGGCCGGAGCCGGCGTGACCAGCGGGACCCAGGTGAGCCTGGCCGAAAGCTGGCTCATCAGTCAGCAGTGCGCCGACGGCGGGTGGACCACCTTCATCAACTCCAGCAATCCCTGCAACGGAAGTCCGGCCGACTACGAAGGTCCGGACACCAATTCGACCTCGCTGGCGGTACTGGGTCTCTCGGCGGAGGGGGATTTGGGCGCCACCAGGGCTGGCAAAGCCTCGACGTTCCTGACAGGAGCGGAGGACAGCGATGCCGGATGGGGATATGAGCCCAACGCTCCCGGAGCGCCCGGGTTCAACCGACCCCGACTCCACCGCGCTGGTCATGCAGGCCCTCTTGGCGCTGGGCAAGTCGCCGTCACAGGGGACCTACGTCAGGGGCTCCGCCGATCCGGTCTCGACCGAAATCTCGTTTCAGCTGACGTCAGGCTCCGGAAGAGGTGCGTTCGAGTACCCGGGTGAAGCGGGTGCCAATCTGCTGGCCACCTACGAAGCAGTGCCGGCGTTGGCCGGGGTGATCTTCCCGTTCAACCTGGCTGTCACCACGTTGTCGCTCCCTGGGGGCACCGTCGGGACGGCATACTCGACGACGCTGGCGGCCCACGGCGGCCACGGCTCGTACATCTGGAGCCTGGTGAACGGCTCGTCACTGCCCAAGGGACTCAGTCTCAGCAAAACCGGAGTCATCTCCGGTCATCCCACTGTGGCTGGAACATTCACCGTTGACGTCGAGGTGGCCGACACCCCGACCACCACGATCCCCCATGTCGGCGACATCGCCTGGAAGCAGCTCTCACTCAAGATCAGCGCGGCCTGACTTCGCGCCGGCCTGGATCGGTGCCGCTGTTACCCGAGGTCGGGTGCAGCGGTGCCGGTCGCCGGTTCGCCATCGCCGCTTGGTGGTGTCGGTCATCGCCGGTCATCGTCGGACGGTTTCGGTCAGGGCTCGACAGGCCAGTGATGTGATGCCTGTCACTGGACCAGTTGATTGGCGACGGGATGCCAAGTCCCTTGCCAGCTCCAACCTCCGGCTGAACTGGACGGCTCGACCGTTCCGTCGTAAACACCAATCTTCCGATGGCTCGAGGCATAGACCGAGCAGGTGAAGTTGGAGCCGGATGTCCACGACGGTGGTGACCCACAAACCACGCTGACGACACCGGCCACACCGAATTGGTTGGGCCCGTTTCCCGTGACGGCAGTTTGTACTTGTTCATTGAGCGCAGAGGTCGGTGGCCCGGAGGCCGAAGTACTTCCCGAGGAACCACCACCAAGCCATACGCCAAAGGAGGTGGCCCCCACCACGGCTACCACCAGTAGCACGATGGCCACTCGTCGAACCGGGTGAGACTTCTTCGGGACATCTGCGTTGAAGTCTTCGTCGGGGGAATGCCACTGACCGTCCGAGCCCACCCACCATCCCGGCCCGTAGGGATCTTCACTCATCGCTTGGATGGGAATGATGAGACGGCCAGGATTGGGGTCCGCCGCCCCGTGACAGTCAAACCCGATTCCGCCCGGCACTTGGCCTGACTGAGCTGGCTTAGCTGGGGTCGGCGACTCGGCTGGTCCGACTGACGTCGCGGGCATCCTGCCCGGACCAGGTCGCCGGGGGATCGCTGGCGGGAAAGGACTCCTTGCCCGCCTCGTCGACCAACTCGTCGGAGTCGGCCTGCATGTTGTCATCGTGAGGATGTAGGCCTTCATCCATGGCATCGATTCCCGATTCTTCGAGCTTCGGCGAGATCCTACCGCTGCGAGCCAGAATCCGGGTCGGCGGAGCCAGCGGGATGTGCTGGTCCCTGTTCCTGTCACCGGGCGCGCTCCAGTCACCGGGCGCGCTCCAGCGGCCGGCGGTGCGGGGATATCGGGAATCGGTGGAGCCGGGGTGGTGGCCAGCTCAGGTTCTCAAAGCGGTTCAGGTGATCCAGCCGGTTGCCCGCCCGGCAGGCGTTTCATTCCCGCTGGGGCGGTTCCCGCTGGTCCCGCTGGTTGCGCATCCGGTTGTGCCGGCCACAGAGCAACCGGCCGTTCTCCTGGGTGGTCTCTCCACCCTGGCTCCAGGGCTGGATGTGGTCGATCTGGCACCGGGAGGCCGGGACGTCACAGGTCGGGTGGGCACAGGTCCGGTCCCGCACCTCGATGGCCCGCCGGGTGGCCCCGGTGAACAGTCTGGCCGTGGGGGCGATCTCTTTTCTGTCCCTGGGGGGTGAAGACGGCCTTTCTCAGGGCCTCGGGGGTCAGGGAGGCCAGCTTGGCGGGTGCCCCCATCTCGACGTGGCCCCCCAGCTTGAAGGTGGCCCGCTCCAGGTCGGCCTGCATCAACCAGGGCAGGAGGTGGCCGGCCGGGAGTACGGTGCCGTCCTCCAGCTGGGAGATGCGCCCGTGGAGGGACTCGTAGTCCACCAGCACGGTGAACAACGGGGCCGGACGCCGGCCGTCGTTGGTGGCCTTGGAGCGGGTGGCCATCTCCACCAGGGCGTCGGCCCGGCGTTGGCCCGGGGAGCGGGTGAGCTCGGAGACGAGGGGCTCCCTGCCCAGGCGTTCTGTGGCCTCGGCCCACTCGGCCTCGAAGAGCAGCTGCTCGAGCCGGTTGATCTCGCCTCCCACGATGGCCCCCGACACCGGGTCCAGGGTCATCTGTCCCAACCACATGTCCTCGAAGCTCGGGACCAGGTACACCTCTCGTTGGGCGCAGTGCCGCTCGGCCTGGTCTTCGGCTCCCTCCCGGTCGGCCCGGTTCCTCCAGTACCCCATGTACTGGACGAACTGGTGATGGGAGAGCTTGATCCCCTGTTCCACCAGCTCGTGCTCCTGGTCGAGAAGGGCCTCATGGGTGCGGTCCTGATCGGCGGCGATGAGCACGTCCACCTGGTCCCCGCTCAACCGCCCCGAAGCAAAGGCCTCGGCGGTTCGAGGCAGACGACGGAGGTGGCGTCCCCGCCTGACCTGGGAGGCGGCCTGTTTGCCCGACAGCCCGCACTCGGACTTGAGCCAGGCCCTGGTGTTGACCGCCCCCGAGGCCTCGAAGGTGCCGGCGGCGTCGAAACAGGCCACCGAGGAGGTCGACCAGGCAGTCCAACTGGGCCAACTGGCTCTCGAGGACCGCCAGGGACTCGGCGTCGGCGAAGGCCGCAGGACCCGAGTGCTTTGGCCTCATCGAGCACCACCTGGAGGTCGTCTAGAACCATGACCGAGTATCCCAGGGGGGTGTAACAGTGGTCCGGGGAGGCCAGGCGGGCCGGGGTGCGAGGGCCGGGCGGGCGGCGGAGGGCCGGGGCGGGGCGGCGGGAGGGCCAGGGCCACGGCCGGGAGACGGACGAAGGGTGCCGGGCGGGGGCCGGGGTCCCAGCGGAGCAGACCGGTCGACCGCCGGGCCGGCGAAACCAAGGCCGACCGCGCAATCGATCGGCATTCGTGGCCGTGGCCGCGGTGCTGCTTTGGAATCAGCAGGTTGAAGTACATGGGGAACCTGGCCGAAGATGGACGTGAGGCACCAATCCGAGGTCCAACAGCGGGAGTTGACCAACGTGGTGGAGGCGAGGCAGCCGAGGCACAACCGTGACGAGGTCAGGGACCTTCTGCTCCAAACGGGCCGGGCCATTCTCATCGAGGAGGGACTGGGAACCGGGGCCGAGGTCCTGACCTTCAAGCGGGTCTTCGACCGGGTGGAACGCGATACGGGCATCCGCCTCACCAATGCTTCGGTCATTCGCCGGCTGTGGGAGAACTTGGCTGACTTCCAGGCCGACGTGTTGGTCGAGCTGGCCCAGGACGAGAACCAGGACGAGTTCGACCGCACGGTGGGGGCCGTCGATCCTGTCCTCTCGGCCGTCGACCTCTCAACCCCCGAGACGCGAGATCGGGCTCTACGCGAACTCTGCCGGGTCGGCGGCGCCGCCAATGTCAACGCGGTGCGCCAGTCGAGCTATTGGCCGGTGTCGATAGCGGTGTGGGCGCTAGCGGCATTCGATGAGCCACTCGAACACCGGAAGCGAATTGAGATGGCTCTGGTGGCTGGCTACGACGCCTTCACCGATCGGATCGCCGGGGTCTACGCAGCCCTGGCGGCATTGCTCGGCTATCGCCTGCGTGAACAGTTCACACTGCACCAGTTCGCCATCGCTGCCGATGCTCTGGGGCAGGGATGTGGCCTCCGCGACCGGGTCGATCGATCGAAGATGGAAGGCATCGTGCGCCAGAGCGGTCCCGACGGGGAGGCCCAGGAGTGGACGCTCTTCGCGGTGGCCTTCGAGGGCCTGGTCCGGCAGTTCTTCGAGATCGACCCCAACTGGGAGCAAGAGCAGCCGGACGACTCCCCGTCCAGCCACCCCTAGCGAAATGACCGCCTGATCGGCGATACTGGTGGGCGCAGTACGCAGTTCGGGGTCACCGGCTCACCGGTTGACGTGGATGAGCTGCGGGGGGGATATGACGATGAGGGGCACCGTGAGCAGGTTTCGTAGCGGCGCGGGTGTGACCATGCTTGTCGCCGTGGCGCTGGGCGTGAGCATGGGATCATCCGTTCTATTGGCATCTACGGCAGGGGCCTCGGCCCGGGCCGCGGCGACGGCCACCGTGGTCGGGCGGGCTTCGATCACCAACGCCCCTAGCGGCTGGACCAGTGTCGGGTTCCGCGTACAGCTTTGCCCGACTACGGAGAAGTTCACCCCGGGCTGCGACCACCAGGTCGTGGGCGATCCCACGGGCACGACCGGACAGTACAAGGTCGCCGTTACGCCAGGCTCGTGGCGGATCGGGCTTTATTACTACACCCACTACGGGCAGATCGTGACGGGCGGATCGGCCACCATCCACCCCACGCCGGGGACCACCACCACCCACCGAAATCTCCAAATGGCCTATGTGGTGCCGGCGGCCCGGGGCACCGTCTCCGTCCCGGGGAAGCCGACCGACTTCGATTCCGTGGCCTACATGGGGGTCCAGGCCTGCCCGGGGGGCACATTCTCCTGGGGGTGCAAGGGGTCCACCGAGGCCTACGAGAACATTCGCCCCGGCTCGGCCTACTCCATCGATCTGTCGGCAGGTACCTGGACCATGGCGGCGTACTACCACCCGGACTCCAACAACGGCGTGTTCATCGGCTCGGCGGTGACCGTGGTCGCCGTTCCCGGGATCACCGCCGTGAAAGATCTCTCCGTCAAATATCAGGGCCTCAAGCCCTGACCCGCCGGGTCATTCTGGCCGGCTGTCCTTCCTCCTAGTCGTTCCTGGCCAGTTGAGTCGTTCCTGGACAAGATCGTCCAGTTCCCCGACGTGTGACCGCTCTGTGACGGCTGTCCCTCACCCGCCGTGATCGTCGATATCTGCTCAGCAGATTGATCAAATGATATCGATACTGTTTACAGATAGGACCTCTATACTGGGGCACGAGTAGTTCAACCCCGATCTGGAGAAGAGTTTCATGGAGTCAGCCCCACAAATCCGCATCGCCGACCTGGACCTGTTCGCCGACTGCAGCAAAGCGGAGCTGCGAAAGATCGATTCCCTCACGACTTATCTCCAGCTGTCCAAGGACCGCGTCCTGATGAAAGAGGGCAGCCCGGCCAAGCAGTTCATCATCATCGGCAGCGGAACCGCCCGGATCTCACGGGAGACCGACGAGGGCACGGCCAAATTGGCCGACGTAGGAAGTGGCGAGTTCATCGGCGAGATGGAGCTGTTGGCCGGAACGCCACGGGCCGCCACCGCCACCGCTGCGACCGACCTGGTGGTGCTGGTGAGCTCTGCGAGCGAGTTCCAGTCGATGCTGGACATTGCCCCCTCGGTGGCCCAGAAGGTCCGTCGGGCTTCGGAGTTGCGGGCGGCCAGCCTGGACATGGCGGCCTGACCGACCGCGGGCACTGTTGGCCAACGGGTCCGCGGTCGGGCAGTATCTGCCCGTGGCCAGCTCGGAAGCACCAGGCGAAGGGCCGGGCCCACCCCTTGACCCGGTAGGAGCACCCCCGGACACGGTCGGACTGTTCGAGGGGATCTGCACGACCCGAGCCATCCGGCGGTACCTCCCGGAGCCGGTCCCCGATCACGTGCTGCGTGACCTGCTGTTCGCTGCCACCCGGGCCCCCAGCGGCTCGAACCGGCAGCCCTTCCGCTTCTTGGTGTTCACCGACGGGCCTAACGCCGGGGCCGTCAAGGAGCTGATCGGCCGAGCCGCCCGAACTATGTGGGACGTCAAGCGCGCCGCCGACCGCTACGACGAGGGCTCGGGGATCGACGACACCTCCCCCAAGGCCCGGATGGCCCGGACCATGGATGCGTACGTGGAGCACCTCGATGAGGTGCCCGTGCTGATCCTGGCGAACCTGGTCCGGCACCGTGCGCCCAACCCCACCGAAGGAGCCTCGGTCTATCCGGCCTGCCAGAACCTGCTGCTGGCGGCCAGGGCTCTCGGCTACGGAGGTGTCATGACCACGTGGAACCAGCTGGTCGACCGGGAGCTACACGACCTGTTGGGCATTCCGGACGAAGTGCTGATAGCCGCCACCCTCACCGTGGGGCGCCCTCGGGGCGGCCATGGACCGGTCCGGCGCCGGCCGCTCGGGGAGCTGGTCTACCTCGACCAGTGGGGTACGCCGGCACCGTTCGCCGTCGACCCGCCCGGGACCCGCTTCACCAGTGCCGGGCCACCGGCGCCCAAGCCCAAGCCCGAGCCCTAGCCCTAGCCCTAGCTGGCCGCACCTGGGGGTGCGGAGTGTCGAGTGCCGATCGGGGTGGCTTCGAGGGCGCAGTAGTAGCACCCGGCCTCGTTCGGCTGCGTCGTGGCCTGAGCCTCAGGCGGTGCCTGTGGCTTGGATGGGTCACCCGTCGGGTTCCTGATCCCGATGGCGGCGAGGACGCCGCCGGCCAGGCACAGTGCCGCCGCCACCAACGTGGCCGTCCGGAACCCTTTCGAAAACTCGGCCGGGTGGAGGTAGCTGTCTCCCGAGATGCCGGCCAGGGCCGGCAGCACCGCCACGGCGATGAGGCTGCCGATGCGGGCCACGTCGTTGTTGACCGCCGAAGCCAGCCCGGAGTGCTCACTGGGGACGGCCGCCAGGGCCGTGGCCGTCAGCGGTGCCACGGTGATGGCCAGTCCGAGCCCGAACACCACCACGGCCGGAAGGACACCCGACAGGTAGTCGGAGTCGGTGGTGACGCGAGCCAACAGGGCCAGTCCGCCTCCGACCACGACCGGGCCCACGCTCATCTGCAGTCGGGGCCCGATCCTGGTGGCCAGCTTGCCGGAGCGGGCCGACAGCGCCAGCATGATCAGGGTGAGGGGCAAGAGGGCCACCCCCGACTCCAGGGGCGAGTAGCCGTCGGCTACCTGAAGCTGCACCGGGAGCAGGAAGAGCGCGCCACCCAGCGCGGCGTAGACGATGAAGGTCACGCCATTGGTCACGGTGAACTGGCGGAGCCGGAAGACCGAGAGCGGGAGCATGGGGGCCGGCGATGCCCGCTCCGCCAGGATGAAGGCGACGGCGGCCACAATGCCTACGGCCAGCATGGTGGTCACCGCCGGCTTGGCCCAACCTTGTTCGGGCCCTTCGATGAGCCCGTAGGTCACTCCGGCCAGCGCCACCGTGGCTAGCAGCGCTCCGAGTACGTCGATGTGACGGGATGCCGTGGGATCGTGTGACTCGGGAACATGGCGGATCGAGAGAACCAGGACCACGACGCCCAGGGGGACATTGATGAGGAAGATAAACCGCCACGATGCCGCGGCGATCAGGTACCCACCGAGGAACGGGCCGGCTGCAGCGGCCACTCCCCCGAGGCCCGACCAGGCGCCAATGGCACGGCCCCGGTCGTCGGGATCGAAGGACGCCTGCAGAATGGCCAGGCTCCCCGGCGTGAGCAGTGCGCCCCCGATGCCCTGGAGGACCCGGGCGACGATCAGGGTGGTGGTGCCCGGCACCGCGGCACAAGCGGCAGAGGCCAGCGTGAACCAGACCACCCCGATGGCGAAGATCCGCCGGCGTCCGAAGTGATCCCCCAACGAACCGCCGAGCAGGAGCAGCGAGGCCAGCGTCAGCGTGTACCCGGTGACCACCCACTGCAGTGTGCCCAGTGAGGCGTGGAACTGACGTCCGATGGTCGGGAGGGCGATGCCGACCACGGTGGCGTCGATAGCGGCCATGCCCGAACCGAGCACGGTGGCCACGATTACCCAGCGGCCGGTGGGTGTTCCGAAACGAACCAGAGTGGTGGACCGGTCGCTCACGGTGCCCGACCGGAGGTGACGGTGGCTTTCTCACTGTTGACCGTCACCCGTGGCACCGTCTGCAATGTAACCACGGTGACCCGAGGAGTGCCGGACGACGGTGGAGCGTCAGTAGGGCTGCTCCGTACACCGACGGCACTGATGGTTACGCCGATGGCACCGACTCGGGGCTCGGCCCATCGGGGACAGGCCCCGGGGGCTCGGCGTGCACCTTGGACAACGCCGCATGCTCCTTGTCGAACAGCTTGTGCTGTTCGGGGAACTTGCGGGCGTGCAGGTCGTATAGCCGCTGGTGCTCTTGGGGCGTGGCGTGCTTGTGGCAGGTCTTGTAGTGGGTTCCCTCCACACGGTGGTGGGCGATCCGCCAGCAGCTCTTGCACTTGAGGTGGCGGTAAGCAACCCCGATGACGGCGAAGTAAGTCAGGCAGGCGCCGAAGCTGGACCAGAAGGCGTACCACTGACCACTCTGCGGCCACCACAGGAAATTCCAGGTGACCGCCAACACAGAGTGCATGACAAAAGGCTACCCGTCGACCCCCGTCCTCTCGGTGATCGATGACCCATGGGCGCGACGGCGGACTGATCGGCCAAGAGGTCCGGATAGGGATGGCCCCCGCACTAGCGTTGCAGGCCTGTGACTGTGGCGAACACGACGGGACCGAGTGCCGAAGGGGACGGCACCGCCACCAAGGCGTCGTCGTCCCTCGAACGGATCCAACGACTGGAACGGCTGGAGCAGGAGCGCCTCGCCGACAAAGAGCGGAAGGAGGCTGCTCGACGCCAGGCCATCGCCGACGGCAAACCGTCGGGTGGGCGAAACGACCTCGTTGATCGTATCGAGCAGATCACCAAGTACCCGATGGTGGTACTGGGGATCGCCTGGTTGGTGGTGGCCATCGTGGTCCTCTCCAGCGACGTCAACGGGAAGGCCTCGACGGCTCTGGTGGCGGTGCTGTTCGCTCTCTGGGCCATCCTGCTGGTGGAGTATCTGGTCCGCCTGGTGGTCACCCCCGATCGCCGCGGCTATCTGAAGCGCCGTTGGGTCGAACCGGCCACCGTCGTTGTACCCCCTCTGCAGAGTTGGCACGTCGTGGGGATCGAGAAGATGTCCATCCTGGTGCACGAGGGAGAACTCCGGGTGGAGACCATCCTCAAGCACCACAGCCTCTTCCGGGTGCTGATCGCCACGGCCGTGACGCTGATACTCGGAGCCTGGCTGGTGCTCCTCTTCGAAGAAAAGGCCAAGGGAAGCAACATCCACAACTATCCCGATGCCTTGTGGTGGGCCATCGTCACGGTGACCACCGTGGGCTACGGAGATCGGTATCCGGTCAGCGCCGGTGGACGGGCCGTGGCCGTAGTCCTCATGTTCATCGGCATCGGGCTGATCGGTGTACTGACCGCCACGGTGGCATCGGTGTTCATCAAGGAGCACACCGATGCCAACAAGGAAGAATTCAAGAAGGGCCACGCCGATCTGGGTCAGCAGCTGTCGGTGATCAGCGACCGCTTGGCCGATGTCGAACGACGTCTCGGCGCCACCGCCGACGAGGTGAAAGCGGTGGATGCCACCGCCGACGAGGAGGCCCAGACCGACGAGGAGGCCCCACCGAATGGGAGGGGCTGAGCCCAGCCCGCGGTTCGCCCTGGTCGGGGTCGACAGGTGAGACTGGACCATGGCTGTTTTGGGACTGGGACTGGCAGCACTGGGCCGTCCGGGCTACCTGACCGTCGACCACGGGTCGGCCCTCGGACCGGACCGGTCGGTGGAAGCACTCCGTCAGCGCTGCCATGACGTATGTGACACCGCCTGGGCCGGCGGGATCCGCTGGTTCGACGCCGCCCGCTCCTACGGCCGGGCCGAAGAGTTCCTCGCTTCGTGGCTGACCCGTCGGGAGATCAGGCCCGGAGAGGTAACGGTGTCCTCCAAGTGGGGCTACACCTACACCGCCGGGTGGAGGGTCGATGCAGACGTCCAAGAGGTCAAGGACCACAGCGCCGCGGCCCTGGCCCGGCAGTGGCCGGAGAGCGAGGCACTGCTCGGGAGGTGGCTGAGGCTCTACCAGGTCCATTCGGCCACCATCGACTCCGGCATTCTCGACGACACCGGGGTCCATCGTCGGCTGGCTGCCCTCGGTGTTCCGGTGGGCGTGAGCCTCAGCGGCCCCGGTCAGGCCGAGACGCTGCGCCGGGCCATGGACATCCGGGTGGACGGGTCGATGTTGTTCTCGGCGGTGCAGGCCACCTGGAACCTGCTGGAGCCATCGGCCGGCCCGGCCCTGGCCGAGGCCAAGGACGCCGGGTGGACGGTCATCGTGAAGGAGGCTCTGGCCAACGGACGGCTTGCCGTGCCCGGACCGTCCACAGCGTCGCTCGGAGACCAGCCAAGCCTCATTGCCCTGGGTGAGGCGCTGTCCCGACCGTGGGCGGACGTCGTGCTGTCGGGAGCGGTCACCGTCGCCCAGCTGAATGCCAATCTGGCAGCACGGGAGGTCACCGCACAGGACGACGACCGCTTCGACGCTCTGGCCATCGACCCGCAGGAGTACTGGACCGAGCGGAAGGCCATGCCCTGGACGTGAGAGCCGTTCCCGGGACGTGAGCAGGGCCCTCGAGTGGCGCCCCGGACTCGTGGCAGGTGCGTCCCCGGACGCGTGGGCCCGGCTCCGATAGGCGCAGTCGCAAGTCCGAACAGTAGACTTCCGCCTTTCGGAAAGGGAGTGTTCAGTGAGCGAATTACTATTGGCCGAGGAGCGCGATGCCGTGGCGGGAGCCTGCCGCCATCTGGCGGCTCAGGGGCTCGTCATCGGGACGGCGGGAAACATCTCGGCCCGTAACGGCGACCTGATAGCGGTAACCCCGACCGGAGCCGACCTCTCCACGGTGACCCCCGACATGGTTACGGTGATCGACCTCGACGGCGAGGTGGTCGACGGTGACCTCGCTCCCACCTCGGAAGTGCCACTGCACACCGGCATCTACAAGGGCACCAACGCCTTGGCCATCACCCACGCCCACGCCATGGCCTCCACTGCTCTCTCCTGCTCGCACGACGAACTGCCGCCACTGCACTACAGCTGCCTGGGCCTGGGGGGAGCTCCCCGCACCGCGGCCTACGCCACCTTCGGGTCGGAGGAACTGGCCGAGAATGTCCTCAACGCCCTCAAGGGTCGTAACGCCGCCATGATGCAGAACCACGGCTCTGTCGCATACGGCAGCAGGATGGCGGAAGCCGTCGAGCGTCTGGAGCTGTTGGAGTGGCTGGCCGAGCTGTACTGGAGGGCCTCGTCCATGGGGACCCCTCATGTGCTCACCGACAAGGACTTCGAAGCCATCATCACCGCGGCCATCGAGAAGGGCTACGGCTCGCTCAAGAAGGTCAAAAAGGACTGAGTCCCAGTCGGTCCCGTCCCTCCGACGAAGGGCTGACCACCCGTGATACCGGGCGACGGGGGTGCCCCTCGTTCATCGGCATTCCCTCAGGAGTACTTGAGTTCCACACGCACCCGGTGAGCGTCGGCGCCGGGGTGGCGTGATCGTCGCCGGGCCAACGGAAATCGTAAAGCGCGCGAGGCGACGGGCTTCGCCCTAATCTCTCGCCATGGATTGCAGGAACTCCCCCATAGGGGCGCGGCCCCAGCCCGGGTCGGATCGGGTCGGCTAGGTGTCCCGGTCCCGTTCGCTGGCCTTGGCCACGCTGCTGTTCGTCCTGTTCCTGACGTTCCTCGACAACACCATCGTGACGGTGGTGCTGGCCAATGTGCAGAGCGCCCTGCACGCCTCGGTGAGCCAGCTGCAGTGGGTGGTCAACGGCTACGCCCTGACCTTTGCCAGTCTGATGCTCAGCTTCGGCACCATCGGCGATCTGCTCGGACGCAAGAAGGTGATCCTGTTCGGGGTGGCGGTGTTCTGCGTCGGCTCGATGATCGCCGCCCTCTCCCCCTCCACCGACATCCTCATCGCCGGCCGGGTGGTCATGGGCATCGGGGCCGCGGCCTCGGAGCCCGGCACCTTGTCGATGATCCGGCATCTCTATCCGGACAAGAAGGAGCGGGCCCGGTCCCTCGGCATGTGGGCGGCGGTGTCGAGCATGGGGCTGGCCCTCGGTCCGCTCATCGGCGGCCTGCTGGTATACGGCTGGTCGTGGCGGGCCATCTTCTGGGCCAACGTCTTCTTCGGCGTCCTGGCCTTCATCAGTGCCGTCATCGTGCTTCCCGAGAGCTCGGACCCCGTCCGGGGGCGGTTCGACTTCCCGGGGCTGGTGCTCGGTGCCCTGACCCTCGGATCGCTCACCTTCGCCGTCATCCTGGGCGAGACCGCCGGCTACCGCACCTGGTGGATCGACCTGCTGTTCTTGACCTCGGTGCTCATGGCCGTGGCCTTCGTGTGGGCGGAGCTACGGGCCAAAAACCCGGTACTCAACGTCCGCTACTTCAAGAAACCGGCCTTTGCCACGTCCACGGTGATCGCCTTCACCGCCTACTTCGGGACGTTCTCCATCTTCTTCATGGTGGCGCTGTACCTCCAGGTGGTGGTGGCGGTCAGTCCCCTGGGCCTGGCCCTCGACTTCGTCCCCCTGGCCGTGGGCATGGTGGCGGCGTCGATCTTCACGGGGCGTTGGGTGGCGGCCCAAGGACCCCGCCTCCCCATGGCCACCGGCTGCCTGTTGGCCGGGATCGGGATCCTGCTGACCAACTCCATGGTCACCCCCCACGTCGGCATCGGCCAGATCGGCTGGACCATGTTCATCGCCGGGGTCGGGGTAGGCATGGCGCTGGTCCCCGTGACGTCGGCCTCCCTCGGATCCGTCCCCGCCGAGCACTCGGGCATGGCCGCCTCGACCACCAACACCTTCCGGGAGTTGGGCGCGGTGGTGGGGGTGGCGGTCCTGGGGTCGATCGTCAACGGCCAGCTGACCGTGAACCTGGTCCGCAAGCTCACCGCCATCGGCATCCCCAAGCAGTACCAGTCCCTGGTGGTGTCGGCGGTGACCACCGGGGCCTACCAGAGCGAGTCCAAATCGGCCACGGCCAAGAGCCCGGCCATCGACCACATCGTCCACGAGGTGACCACGGCGGCCTACGGAGCCTTCGGACGCGGCCTACATCTCTCGCTCACCATCGCCGGCATCCTCCTCCTGGCCTCCTCGGTCCTGGCCCTCACCACGGTCTACGGCCGGAAGATCCACCTCGAACGGGTCCACTCCGAAGAAGGCCACCTGCTCCACGTCTCGACGAAGGGCGCACCCGAGCCAGCGGCCTGACCGACGCTCAAGGCGCGGCCCGGTCCGGTCGATGTCTGACCCATGCGGTCGCGACCCGAAGACTCCGCCTGGCCGGCGACGGCCCACACCCACCGGACCGCCTCCCCCCAGCCGCGCAACCTCATCCACCTCACCGACGAACAGCTCCTGATCGAGCGGGACCGCAGGCGGGCGGTAGTGGACCAACTGGTCAGACACCCCGGCACGTCGCCGGCGGTAGGCCCGCTACTCGAACGAGCCGATGCCGACATCGAACGGATAACGGCCGAGTTGCTGGTACGGGTGGTCGCCCGGGGAGAGTGGTCATCGGACCCGCTCCCCCACTCCCAGCTGACCTGACCTTCGGGCGGTCACCGGAGCCGCACCGCTCCCGTCACTCCACCGGCAACCGACCGACTCCACCGACTCCACCGACTCCACCGACTCCACCGACTCCACCGACTCCACCGACTCCACCGCACCGCAGTCAATTGGGCGGCGGCCGAACGCTTCCACCGGGACAGATCGACGGCGGGATCGGGTTCGATCGATCGCATCTCCGCCAGCAAGCTCCGCGTCGATTCGGCACCGGAGAGGGCCGCTCCGGCCGCCGTCACCCTGGCCCACAGGGCCACGGCCGGCGGACTGGGGGCGAAGTGGTCGTACTCGACCAGCCGGCCGGAACCGATGAGCCCGGACACGGCCCAGCCCATCTGGTGCAGACCGATGAACGCCGGCAGAGAGCCCGACCGGCGCGTAGCTACGGCTCCGGCACCCGGAGCCACACCCGAGGATGTTGCGCTCCAACCCCAAAATGTGATGTTGTAGCCCGGACGGAGCTGGACCGCCGAGTTCGGCCGAGCGGCTTCAGGTCCATACCGCCAGTGGGCGAAGCTCACGGGCGAGCGTTCGCTTACCACCGGTCGAGTCAACCTCTTTGGACAACCTCTTGGACACGGCCCCGTCGATATCGGACACCTTGCCGCGTGGTCCAGCGGGAACGTGGGCGACGCCCCGAGCGAACACGCCGGCCCCAGGCACGCCCGGCCCCAGGCACCCCTGCCACAACGGAATCGAAGCAGTGGCCCCGACGAGCGCGGTAGCCCGAGCGGCAACGGGGTCACCCCTGCACTTCAGCGTCCTCGGTCCGCTGAGCGTCACCGGACCGGACGGGCCGCTGGTCATCTCCGGTGCCCGCCGGCGCGCCGTTCTGATCCGCCTGCTCCTGGCCCGGGGCCGGCCGGTGCCACTGGGCCTGCTGGCCGAGGACGTCTGGGCCGGCGAACCTCCTCCCGGGGTGGCCTCCACCCTCCGGAGCCACCTGTCACTGCTTCGCCAATCGTTGGGCGCCGATCGGTTGTTCACCCGCAACGGTGCCGCGGTCTTGGAGCTGCACCCCGGGGAGTACGACGTGGCCTCGTTCGAGTCCGGATCGGCACAAGCTCGCCAAGCGGTGGCCGACGGTGACCTCGGTGCGGCGGTCGACCGGCTCGACCGGGCCCTGAGCCTGTGGCGTGGCCCGGCCCTGGACGATGTGGCCGGGCTCTCGTGGGCCCTGCCCGAGGTGGCCCGCCTCGACGATGAGCGCCTGGCCGCCACCACCTCGCTGCTCGAGGCCTTACTGGCCACGGGCGACCACGCGCGGGTGGTGAACGAGGCTGAGCGGGCAGTGCGCGACCATCCGTTCCGCGAGCACCTGTGGGCCCTACTCATGTACGGCCTCTACCGGTCCGGGCGTCAAGCGGACGCCCTCCGCGCCTACCAACGCCTGCGGACCGAGCTGGACGACGAGCTTGGTATCGAGCCGTCACCCACCTTGCGCCACCTGGAACAGGCCATCCTGGAACAGGATCCGTCCATCGAGTGGAGCGGGTTCGGAGTGGCCACGGCGGAGGCCCTTCCGACGGCCCGCCACACCAGAGGGCGGGACGAGCCGAACGGATCGGACCTCACCTGGCTGCCCGACAACGAGTCCCCCACATTCGTCGGACGGGAGGCCGAATTCGATCGAGCCTTCGGGTCCCGTGAGCGGGCGGGCGAAGGAGGCCTGGCCCTGTTGATCGTCACCGGCGAGCCCGGCATCGGCAAGACCCGGCTGGCGGCAGAGGTGGCCCGGACCTGCTCCGGGCTCGGGGACCTGGTGTTGTACGGCCGGTGCGACGAAGCACCCCTCTCCTCCTTCCAGGGTTTCCGTCAGGCCCTGAGCAGGGTCCTGTCCACACCGGCCGGGCAGGCCGCTCTAGCCGACATCGGGGCCTTGCGCGGCCCGTTGTCACAGGTGGTCCCCGAAGTGGGAGGGGAGGCGGGAGCGGGAGCGGGAGTGGGAGCGGGAGTGGGAGCGGGACCGGGAGTAGCAGTGGCAGTGGGGACCGGGGCCGATCCGGACCGCTCGGTGTCGGGCGCCGAAGCCGAGCGGTTCCAGTCCTTCGAAGCCGTGGTGGCTCTGGTGGGATCGCTGGCCCGGACCTCTCCGGTGGTCCTGGTGCTGGAGGATCTGCACTGGGCGGACGCTCCGGCGGTGTCGCTGCTCGAACACCTGCTCCGGTCAGAGCTCGATGCGCCGGTACTGGTGGTGGCCACCTGCCGGGACACCGATCCCGGAGGCAGGAGTTGGCTGTCGGAGGGCCTGGTGGGGCTGCGACGAACGACCGACGTGACCCGGGTCGACCTGGCCGGGCTGTCCCCTTCCATGTCCTTCGCCCTGTTCCAGGACGCCGTGGGGTCCGGGGTGGAGACCGAGGACCCCAGTGGATCGGACCTGCGGGAGTACACCGGAGGGAACCCGTTCTTCCTCCAGGAGGTGGCCTCTGACGTACTGGCCCGGGGGAGCCCACTGGACGAGGTGCTCCCGGTCATCACCAACTGGGGATCGTCGGTGCCGGAGCGCTTGCGGGACCTGGTCCACTGGCGCCTGACCCGGCTCTCGGACGAATGCACCCGGGTGCTGTCGGTGGCGTCGCTGATGGGCTTCCACTTCCAGGTCGGAACGGTGTTGGCCTCGACCGACTTCGACGAGACCACCGTGCTCTCGGTGATCGACGAGGCCCTGGCCGCCGGAGTGATCAGCGAGATCGTCGACCGGCCGGACAGCTATCGGTTCGTCCACGACGTGGTCCGCCAGGCCCTCGACGGCGACTTGGGCAGCGCCCGTCGGGTCCGCACCCACCTGCGCATCGCCCAGGCGCTGGAGCAGCAGTACGGCACCGATCCGGCCCGGGCCCCCGAGATAGCCCTGCACTACTGCAGCGGGATCGCCGCCGGGTCGGCCGAGCGGGCCTGTTTCTTCTCACGGGCGGCCGGGATCGCCGCCCTGAGCGAGGTGGCCTATGAGTCGGCGGTGTCCCACTTCCTCCAGGCCTTGGACATCACCACCAGTCACTTCCCCGAAGACCAGGCCGGCCGGTGCGACCTGTTGCTGCTGCTGGCCGACGCCATGGTCAAGGCCGGTCGCCTGGTGGAAGCGGACGAGCGGTTCGAACAGGCCTTCGACGAGGGTCGCCGGCTGGGTCGCCGCGATGTGGTCGCCGCCGCGGCCCTCGGGTTCGGCGGGGTGCTGCCGGCCGGGGTGGAACCGAGCGACACCGGGCGCCGACTGCTCCAGACGGTGCTCGGCGATCCGGAACAGGACGACCCGAGGAACCGGGCCCTGGCGCTCGGGCGGTTGGCCCACTGGGAGCACTTCTCCCTGCCGCGCCACGAACGGAGGAAGCTGGCCGACGAGGCCGTGGCCGTGGCCCGGGAGCAGGGAGACCGGTTGACGTTGGCCGCCACCCTCGAGTACCGGTACTGGGCCTTGTGCGGTCCTGACGAAGTGGACCACCAGGTGGCGGCCGGTCGGGCCATCCGGGAGATCGGGGAGGAGTTCGAAAAGCCCGAGCTGGCCCTGCGGGGGTTGAAGTGCGAGCTCCACGCCCAGTTCGAGGCCGGTGAGTTCGAGGCCGCCAACCGGCTGGCCGACGAGATGCGCCAGCTGGCCGAGCAGGTCCGGCAACCCGAGTACCTTCGCCTGGGCTTCATGTGGGACAGTCTCACGGCGGGCATCCAGGGCCACTTCGACGAGGCCGAGCGGTCGGCGGCCGAGGCCTTCGAGATCTTCCGGCGCAGCGGTCACTCCCAGGCCGGAGTGATCTCGGTGGGGCTGAGCATGACCTGGCTGTGGCTCCAGGGCCGCATCGCCGAGATGGAGCCCATGTTGGAGGCGTACCGGACGGGACGATCGTCCCTGGGAGAGCGGGCCCTGTTCGCCTGGATCGCCGCCGAAGCGGGCCGGCACGACACGGCCCAGGACATGCTGGCCAGCCTGTCGCCCGAGTCGGTGGCCGCCGCCGATCGCAACTTCCACTGGTGGTACACCATGGTCGGGCTCAGCCATGCGGCCTGCCAACTCCACGATGCCCGGTGGGCCGACGCCCTCTACCGGATCATCGCTCCCTTCGCCTCCCACAACTGTCGGGTCGGCCAGGCCACCTTCCTCGGCTCCGCCTCGTACTACCTCGGTTCCCTGGCCACCGTGGCCGGCCGGCCGGATAGGGCCGTCTCCCATCTGCAGGATGCCCTGGCCCGCCACCGCCAGATGAACGCCCTCCCGTTCATCGACCTCACGGAGCAAGCCCTGGCCCTGGCCACTCAGGACCGGTCGTGAGCTGAGCCCGCCTACGCCGAGGCGTGGGCGTCGAGGTGCTCCACGATGTGGGGGAACACATCAAGCGAAGCCCGGCGGCCGATGATGGCATCGAGGTGGCCGTACCCCTCCAGGTAGGTCACCGAGAAGTTCCGAGCCGCCCGTTCCGGCCCGAAGGCCCCATGGAGCCACTCGAGGGTCCGCCGGGTCCCTTCCGGATGGAAGATGTAGTTGCGGGTGCCGGACAGGAAGTGGATGGGTAGGTCCAACCGTTCCACGTGGGGCAGATAGCGGTCCGACCCATCGGCTGCCAGGCAACGCCCGTGTTGCAGCATCAGGATCAAGTGGCGGAGGCCGGTCAGGTTGCCCACCCCGAAGAGGTTGCTGATCTCCCGGTGGGTGGCGTCATCGAGCTGGTCGTGCACGTGGGTGCAGCCGTAGATGGCATTGATCCATCGGCACACGGCCAGACCGCAACGCTCCCCCCGGGGCAGAGGCACCGGCCGCAGGGCCAGGTCCATGGCCATGTCGGTCAGCCCCAGGGCGGAGTCCGAGCTCAGTCGGGTGATGCCCAGCCGGGCCATCCCACTCCCGAGGTGGAGCGCGGCCTTGGCCCTGTTGAGTTTCGAGGTCACCGGAAGCACGGTGAACTGCGCACAGACGGCGGAACGGATCCCCTCGGTCCCACTCAGGAGGGTCATGAGCAAGGACACCGAACCCACGCAGTGACCGAAGGCCTGGACGTCATCACAGCCGGCGATGCGTCTCACCTCGTCCACGGCCCGGGGCCAGTCGATGGTGGCGAGGTCGTCGATGGTGGCCTGGGACCAGGCCGAGGGGAGGTCGATGCCGACCCGGAAGTCGAAGAGCCACACGTCGTACCCGTGGTCGACCAGATACTCGAGCAGGCTGGGGTGATCGGTCTCGAGGGCGAAGGACGTAGCCGACATGGCGTAGCCGGCGGCCAGCATGACCGGCCCCTTGGGGCCGCCCCGGTAGCGGATCAGCCGGAGCAGGCATCGGGCACCGCCCGGTCGTGCCAGGTTCCGCCCGGATCGCACCACCGGACGTCATCGGCCTTGACCCCGCCCGGCTCCGGGAGGCGCCGGGGTGCCGGAGGGGGCTGGGGAAACCGGGCCCCTTCGTCCAGCACTCCGCCGTAGAACGGCAGGAGTGACCGGAGGAAGTGGGAGGCGAACCGGTACCGGTAGTGCTCCCGGTCCAGCCGTCGGGGCACATTGGTCAGGTTCATCGAGGCCAGCAGCCGGACCAGGGATCGGGGGGAGACCCGGAGGATGCCCCGGCCACACTCCTGGGGCGGTTGGCTGTCGACGACCCGCTCGACCATCAGGTACAGGGTGGTGGTTTCGGACCAGGCCCGGTCGGCCCGTCCGTAGTGCACGACCTTGAACCCCCACAGCTGGTACCGGATCCCCTCCCGGGATTCGGCCTCGATCCGGTAGCGCATGTGGTCGGTCTCCACGTGGGTGGGATCGGGCTTCAGGCAGCTCGAAGGTCCCCGAGGTGACCTTCAGCCCGCCCTCACCCAGCGAGGGGGCGTCGATCAACCCGGTGATGGTGGCCGGCGTGGCAGGGTCCGCCCACAGGCGCGGGAAGGTCGTGGTAGGTGATGGTCAGCCAGGTGGACATGGCCTGTCCCGAGCGCCGTCCCACCTCCTGGCCCTGGCGAAACCCGCCGCGGGGGTCGACCACGTCGGCGAAGTATCCCTCCATGTGCTCGGTGAAGCGCAGGCCCGGCCGGGCCCCGTTGCCGTGGTCGCCGGCACCGGCCCCTTCGGGCCACTCCCCCTCCCGACCTGCGCCGGGACCACCATCCCCTTCCGGCACGCCGCACCTCCGCTCGAGAAACACCACCACGAACCAACTCCGGCGATCCCCTCGGCCGAGTCGGTCCGCCCCCAGTCGCCGGAGCCCATTCAAACCGCTTTCGGGCCACCGGTTCAGTCGCCCCGCCGCCGGCCGGTTCCGCCGGTCGGTCGATCCGGTAGACCGACATGGCGGATCGACAGCCCCCCGGGGGGATCGGGGGGGCCTGCCGACACCACACAGCACGACAGCCGGTTCGATGGATATCGACCCGGCTGCCGGCTGGTTCCGCCATGTGTCGTGGATGTACCGGCCACATCAGCCAGCGCCACGTAGGACCATGGTGACGCCCCGGTGTCCAATCTCTGTCCAACGAACGGGGGCTCCCTGTCCAACCGCCGTGCCACGGCCCACTTGCCGGCTCCCGGGCAGCTGTTGGAAGATGGCCCCCGTCCGACAGATGGTGGCACTGAGCACGTGGCAGCTCACGGAAACGGCGGAAGAGATGGGCCAGAGCGAGCATTTCGATGCGGTGGTGGTCGGTTCGGGGTTCGGGGGCTCGGTGATGGCCTTCCGGCTGGCGGAGGCCGGGATGACGGTCTGCGTGCTGGAGCGGGGCAAGCCCTACCCGCCGGGCTCGTTCGCCCGCTCACCCCGGGAGATGCGGGACAACTTCTGGGATCCGGGCCACGGTCGCCAGGGACTGTTCCAGATATGGAGCTTCCGCGGCATCGACGGGGTGGTCTCCGCCGGCCTCGGAGGCGGCTCACTCATCTATGCCAATGTGCTCATCCGCAAGGACGAGCGCTGGTTCACCCAGCCGCGGCCCGATGGTGGATACGACCGGTGGCCGGTCTCCCGGTCACAGCTCGACCCGCACTACGACCGCGTCGAGTCCATGTTGGCTCCCCAACGCTTCCCCTTCGATCGCCCTCCCTACAGCACCACGCCGAAGACCCGCCAGTACCAGGCCGCGGCCCAACAGCTGGGACTGAACTGGAGCCTCCCCCTGCTGGCGGTGACCTTTGGTGACCCTGTCGACCATCCGGCTCCGGGCGAACCGATCCGCGGCATCCATGGAGAGACCACCGACAACCTGCACGGTAGGCCCCGGTACACCTGCCGGCTGTGTGGCGAGTGCAACATCGGCTGTAACTCGGGATCGAAGAACACGCTCGACTACAACTACCTGACCGAGGCCCGGCGGTTGGGGGCGGACCTCCGCCACAGCAGTGAGGTTCGCACGTTCGAGCCGAGGCCCGGTGGTGGCTACACCATCCACTACGTGGTCCATCGGGACGAGGACCGGGGCACGCCCACCGACACCGACGGCCTGCCGCTGGTCGAGGTGACCTCGGATCGACTCATCCTTTCGGCCGGGACCTTCGGCTCCACGTACCTCCTGCTGAAGAACCGCGGGAGCTTCCCGGGCCTTTCCGATCAACTCGGTCACCACTTCTCCGGCAACGGGGACTTCCTGGGCCTGGTCCACGGGGCCCGCGTCGACCGGGGCGGAACCCGGACGACCCGGGTGCTGGCTCCGAGTCGGGGGCCCGTCATCACCTCGACGGTCCGGGTGCCCGACACCGCGGACGGTGGTGAGGGACCCGGCTTCTACATCCAGGACGGGGGCTATCCGGAGTTCGTGGACTGGTTGGTCGAAGCCTCGGCGGTGGCCGGCGTCACCGGCCGGGCCCTCCGCTTTCTCCGCCGCCGCGTCATCGGTGGGCTGTCGGGTCGGCGTCAGCCGCAGATCGACGCCCAGCTGGCCGACCTCATCGGCGACGCCCACCGGTCCGCCAGCCTGCTGCCGCTGCTGGGCATGGGCCTCGATACGCCCGACGGCACCATGACCCTGGACCGTCACCAGAACCTGGACCTGGAGTGGAGTGTTGACCACTCCAGCCCGTACTTCCAGCGGGTGATCGACACCATGGAGACCATCGCCGGAGCGCTGGGCGCCGACTTCGAGGCCGACCCGCTGTGGCACCTCCATCGACAGCTGGTGACGGTGCATCCGGTGGGGGGATGCTCGATGGCACCCAATCACCGGACCGGAGTGGTCAACAGCTTCGGGGAGGTGTTCGGGTATCCGGGGCTGGTCATCGCCGACGGCTCGGTCATGCCCGGACCGGTCGGGCCCAATCCGTCCTTCACCATCGCCGCCTTGTCCGACCGGTTCGCCCAGCACCAGATCGATCAACTCCACAAGGACCGGAGGGCGGATCACGGACGGCACCGGCCCAGGGCCGGCTTCCCGGGGGACCTGGAGTACCCGCCCGGCGCCGACGGCGGTGCCTAGTATCCACGGAGTGACCACGGCCCCGCAGCCTGTATCCGGGGCCCCCATCACCGGGCTCTCGCACGTGCAGCTGGTGGTGTCGGATGCCGTGGTGAGTGCCCGCTGGTACCGGGCCGCCCTGGGCCTCCAGCCCATGGTCGAGGATGCCGATATCGGCTATGTGGCCCTCAGGCACCGTGGCGCCAAGCTGGTGGTCGTGCTGACCACCGGTAAGCCGCGGGAGGCCTCCGGACCGGCGGGCGGCGGCGGTGGGCACCGGGACCATCTCGACCATCTGGCCTTCGCCGTGCCGGACGGCGCTTCGCTCGACGCCTGGGCCGCCCACCTCACCGAGGTCGGGATCGACCATGCCGGCATCGTGTCGGAGAACGGCCATCCGTCGCTGCAGCTGAGAGATCCTGACGGCGTGGCCATCGAACTGGTGGCACCCTGAACCCCGCCTGGATCTGGCGGTCGCCACCCAACTGGCCGGCCCCGCCTCCGGGCTGGACTCCCCCACCCAACTGGCGACCTCCACCCGAGTGGCCACCACCCCCGGCGGGTTGGTCGTTCTGGTTGGCGGGGGCGCCGGCCGAGTGGGAGCGGACGGAGGCAGGCGCTCCGGTGGTCGTCGCCGACGGCCCGGCCCGGCGGGACCTGGTGTGGGAGACCCGGTTCGTGATGTTGGCGTTCCTCTTTCCGGCGGTGGCCTCCGCCGTCATCCTGCTGGTCCAACACGTCTCGGGCGTGGGGAACATCACCAGGTTCCCGACCATCGTGGCCGGCCATCCGGTCACCAACCTGGTGGTGGGCATCCTCGAGTACCTCGGGGTGGCGGTGGTGGTGCCGCTGGCCCTGCTGCTGCTGACCAGAACGGGGCAGTCCCCCTCGACCCTCGGGCTGGGCTGGCCCCGGTTGGCCCAGGACATCTGGCCCGGAGCAGGCCTGGCCCTGGCCTCCTTCGGGCCGAGATCCCCGTGGCCCTGGTGCTCTCGCCGGTGCTGGCCCACAATTCCACCGCTGGTGAACCGGATCTCCATCGGACACGTTCCCGACTACTACGTGATCTGGGGCATCGCCATGTCGGCCATCACCGCCATCGCCGAGGAGGTACTGGTCAACGGCTACCTCATCACCCGGCTCGGACAGCTCGGGTGGACGCCGAGGAGCGCCCTGATCCTGAGCCTGGCCCTGCGAACCAGCTACCACGTGTACTACGGGCTGGGCTTCGTGCTCACCATCCCCTTCGGGTACTTCGTCACCCGTTCGTTCCAGAAGCACCACCGGCTCAACCGCTCCATCGCCGCCCACTTCTTGTTCGACGCGGTGCTCTCGACCATCGCCATCCTGAGTTGAGCCGGCCACCGGCCCCGTAGGTCCGGATGGGAGTGGGCATGGGGACGGGTGGGCCGACGACGCCCTCCCGGGTGGTCCGGGTGGCCGTCCCCGGCGCGGCAACGACACTTCCACCCGAGGCTACGGTCGGGGCATCCGCTACCAGGAGGAGGACGATGGGGCCGACGGCCGAGGTGGGCACCCCGTGACCGACAGACCCCATGGGCTCGAAGCGACGATCGGGGAGCCCGATCCCGATGCCCCCCGCCAGGGAACCAACCTCTCCTACATCCCGGCTCTGGACGGGATCCGGGGGGTGGCCATCATCGTCATCATGGGCTTCCACGGCGGGGTCTTCCTGACGTCGGGAGGGTTCTACTCGCTCGACATGTTCTTCACCCTGTCCGGGTTTCTTGATCACCTCCCTGCTCATCTCGGAGTGGCAGCGGACCGAGACCATCCGGCTCGGGACCTTCTGGGCCCGCCGGGCCCGGCGCCTCCTGCCGGCCCTGTTGGTGATGGTGGCCGGCGTGGCGGTGATGGCCGCCTTCCTGGTGCCGCCGGACACGTACACCCACCTCCGCTCGGACGGGATCTCCGCGCTCTTCTACTTCGCCAACTGGCACTTCATTGCCATCAACTCCAACTACTTCGTGCAGACCGGCCTGGCCTCACCCCTCACCCACACCTGGTCGCTGGCGGTCGAGGAGCAGTTCTACCTGGTCTGGCCCCTGATCGTCCTGGGGGTGTTCAAGGTGTGGCGGAGCACCCGGGTGCTGCTGGTGGTCTGCCTGGTCGGGGCGGTGGCCTCGGCCCTCGACATGGGACTCCTCTACTCCTCGTCCAACGTGGACCGGGTGTACTACGGGACCGACACCCGGGCCCAGTCCCTCCTGATCGGTGCGGCCCTGGCGGTGGCCCTGTCGATGTGGGCGGATCGCCGTCGCCAGAGCGGACCGAGGTCGACGAGCACCGCCGGGCCCGTCGGCGGCTGGGCGGCGATCCGGCCTGGGCGGCCCGGACCGACCGGGGCCGCCGTCTCGTGCTGGCCGTCGGCCTGGCCGGGGTGGCGGGCTGCGTGGTGCTGTGGACCACCATCACCTACAACGACCCGCTGGCCTTCCGGGGGGGCTTCTTCATGGCCGCCCTGGCCACGGCGGCGGTGCTGTTCAGCGTGGTCTGCTCACAGCGCTCGGTCCTGGCCGTCGCCCTGTCCTTCTCCCCCCTGCGCTACGTCGGGCCGGATCTCCTATGGCCTCTACCTCTGGCACTACCCCTTGTTCCTCTATATCGACAACGCCCGCACCGGCCTCACCGGCTACCCGCTGTTCGCCGTACGGGTGGCCGCCACCCTGGTCATCGCCACCGCCTCCTTCTACCTGGTCGAACGGCCCATCCGGCAACGGAACTTCCTGAAGGGGTGGCAGGGGTGGGTGGCCACACCGGTGGCGGCAGTGGCCGTGGTGGTGGCGCTCTTCGCCGCCACCACCACCCCGTCGTTGGCCGCCGGCCCCACGCCGCCGGCGGGCGCCGGTCGGTCGGGTCAGGACGCCGGCGCTCCGGTCAGAGTGCTACTGGTCGGCGACTCGACGGCCCTGACGCTCGGCATCGGCCTCAGCGAGCACCAGCAGGAGTACGACGTCGACCTGCTCGACGGCGGCATCCTGGGCTGCGGCGTCACCGACGGAGCACAGTTCCAACTCCAGGGCGTGGATGCCCCCATGGCCACCCAGTGCGGCGTCGGCCCCCCCAGCACCTTGTGGCCGCGGATCTGGCAGCGGGACATCGCCAGGCAGAAGCCCGACGTCGTCATGATCCTGGCCGGGCGGTGGGAGGTGGCCAACCGCACCTATAAAGGACGCTGGACCAACATCGACGATCCGGTGTACCGGGCGTATGTCAAAGCCCAACTCCGGTACGCCGTACGGGTGGCCGGGTCCGGTGGCGCCCACGTGGTCCTGATGACCGCCCCCTGCTACGACAGCGGCGAGCAGCCCAACGGAGACCCCTGGCCGGAGGACTCCCGGAGCCGGCTGGCCATCTACAACGGACTGGTCCGCGAGGTAGCCGCCACGTCACCGGACACCTCGGTCCTCAACTTCAATGCCCTGGCGTGCCCCGGGGGTCAGTACCAGGAGTACATGGACGGGATCCAGGTACGCCAGTCCGACGGGGTCCACTTCACCTTCGGCGGTGGGGACGTCTTCGCCTCGAGGATCTGGCCGGCGATGGTGGCGCTGGGTCGACAACAGATGGCCCGGGCCGACGGTCGGTGAACCGGGACCGACGCTCTGCCGAGGGACCCATGGGGCGCAGTCGAAAACGTTCACACTGATGTCACATAGGCGACCGTGCAGGCCACCGGTTCGTTGAGGACCCCCGGGCCAACGAGTACCGTGAGCGCGTGGAGCGAGGCATCCGGGCACGGGCCAAGGGGATAATCGACGGCGAGTCGGCCATCGGCCCGGCCCTGGTATGTGGGGCCATCGTGGCCGTGGCGTCCTACCTGATCGGCGCCAAGCGGGGCGACATCCGGGTCGACATCGCCCTGGCCAGCATCGCCAGTTTCCTCTTCGGGATCCTGATGGCCTTCACCATCGTGCGCACCCGCGAACGACTGGCCCTCATACAGGACCTGGTGAGCAAGGGCAACGCCTCACTCCTCTCCATCCACTCGTTGATGGAGGTGTTTCCCGAAGAGGAACGGGCGTCGGTTCGTGAGCTCATCGACTTCCAGCTCACCGACCAGATCGACTACCGGCTGGTCGACAACTTCCTGTCCTCGCCTTCGCACCTGGCCCTGACCGACGCCATCATCTCCCTCGAGCCGCGCAACCGGCAGGAGGAAGTGGTCTACAAGGCGGCCGTCGAGATCTGCATGGACATGGGTACCAACCGCGCCCTGATCGAGGCGGCCAGTGGCCAGTCCCTGTCGGCCATCGAATGGACCGGGTTGCTGCTGTTGCTGTTGTTGTTGATGGGCCTGATCGCCGTGCTGCCGGGAGGTACGGTGTGGGGCGCTCTGGTGGCCGGGGTCATGGCCGGAACCCTGGTCACGCTCATCGTCCTGCTCCGCAAGTTGGATCTGCTGCGTTGGCACGAGCGGACCTCGATCTGGGAACCGACCGCCCGCCTGTTCCGCACCATGGGAAGGGATCCCTACGTTCCTCGTGATGTCATCGTCACCGGTCGGCACCAGCCCACCGGGCGGACCCGTGTGGTCGATTACGTCGACCCCTATCCGGACAGGACCCGGAAGCTGGTGACCGTGGAGTACTTCGACCCCGGGGGCGAGAGGAGGGTCGTCGCCAACGGGGTGGGTGCCAACGGGGTGGTGACCAACGGGGTGGGTGCCGACGGAATCGTGACCAACGGGGCCGGTCCGATCGAGCGCCTGGACCTGGGCGACTCCACCGTGGAGTAGTCCGGCCGGGCCGGGCGCCCACTGGTGTTCTGCTTCCTCCAGAAGTAGCCTGCTGCCGGCCGACGAGGCTCGGGGCGGGCCCGGGTGCGACCGACGGATTCTCTGACCTAAGGAGCAGCCAGTGTTCAAGTCCGTTGTAGTGGGATCCGACGATTCACAGACGGCACGCCAGGCCGTGGTGACCGCGGCCGACCTGGCCAAGCTGGCCGGAGGCACCCTGCACATCGTGACGGTCTACGACCCGAAATCGGTGCACCTGGATCATCTGCCCCCCGAGCTCCAGCTATCGACCACCACCCACCCGGCTGACGTGCTGTTGGGTGAGCTTTCCCGGATCGCCGAAGAACGCGGGCTGGAGGCGGTGGTCCACGCCGCTACCGGCGAGCCGGCCGAGGCCATCATCCGCATAGCCGAACAGGAGCAGGCGGAGTTGGTGGTGGTAGGCAACAAGGGCATGAAGGGACGACGTCGCATCTTGGGCAGTGTCCCCAACACGGTGGCCCACGGCGCCCCCTGCTCGGTCTTGATCGTCGATACCGTGGGCACGGTCTGACTCGAGCGCCCACTGCTTCCAGGTTTCGGTCCGGCCATCGTCACGGGGTGAGAGATGCGGTTCAATCACATGGAGCTCACCTTCGCCCGAGGCTCGTTGGACGAAGCCACCCGGTCGGCCATCGATGCCTTCTATGGTGGCGTGCTGGGCTGGCGGTGCACCCCCTACGAGCTCTTCGGGCAGCTCGGTCACCTTCTGGTGCCGGACGATGGGCAGTTCCTCCTGCTCATGGAGTCCGACAACCCCATCTCCTCGCCGGGCCTCGACCACTTGGGGATGCTCCTCGACAGCCGCGCCGAGGTCGACGCCCTCCACCAGGCCTGTTCGACCTTCGCTCTCGAGGACGACCGGCTGCAGATCCAGGAGTTCGAAGACCTGGTCAACCCCCGGGTGACCCAGCGCCTCTTCTACTTCCGGTTCCTGCTTCCCCTGTGGTTCGACGTGCACGCCCTGGAGTACCCGCCGGACGGCCAACCCGCCCATCGGTGGGCCTATCTTCCCCGATGATCTCGTGGGCCATACTGACCAGGTGCCCGGTCTCGCACTCTTCGACCTCGACAACACCCTGCTCGACCGGGACCAGGCCTTCTCCCAGTGGGCCCATCACTTCATGGCGGCCCAGGGGCTTGCCGACGGAGCCTGGGCGGTCATCAAGGCCGCGGACGGCGACGGACTGAAGCCCAGGGACCTCTTCTTCGGAGAGGTCCGTGAACAACTCGGTGTGGAGACCGGGGTCGACGACCTCCTGACCCGCTACTACGTGGACTACCCGGCCTGTTACTCCGTGGACGACCACACCGTCGGCGCGGTTCGCTCCCTTCGGGCCCAGGGTTGGATGGTCGGTGTGGTCACCAACGGTCCCCCGTCGCAACGGGCCAAGCTGGAGGCCACCGGACTGGTCGACGAGTTCGATGTCCTCTGCATCTCGTCGGTGGTGGGATGGTGGAAACCCGACCGCCACATCTTCGAGGACGCCGCTCGACGGTGTGGGCTGCCTCTGGAGGGATGGATGGTCGGTGACTCGCCCAGCGCCGACATCGGAGGCGGAAGAGGGGCCGGCCTCAAGACCGTCTGGATGCCCCGAGGTCGCCGATGGGAGGAGTCGGAGTTCGCTCCCGACGCCATGGCCCACACCATCCCCGAGGCGGTGGAGATCATCCTCGGTTCGGCCACCGGATAGGCCGGGCCCCGGCTCGGCTCCCGTCCGGGCCCCATGACCCGCTGCGAGGTGGTCAACGTGGCAGCATCTGGTGGTGAGGGTCTATCGAACGTTCGCCTTCGTCGACGTCTCGGGGTTCACCGCCCTGACCGAACGCGAGGGGGACGAGCACGCGGTGGAAGTCCTGTCCGCCTTCCGGGCCCTCCTGCGCGACATCTGCTCACGCCGCGGCGTGCGGATCGCCAAGTGGCTGGGCGACGGGGTGATGCTGGTATGTGTCGAGACCCGCCCGCTTCTCGCTGCCATCCTCGAACTTCATCATGTCATCGGTGGGGTGTCGGGTCCGGCCGGCACGGTGGCCATCCGGTCGGGCCTCACCTCCGGCGAGGTGATCCTGATGGAAGGGGACGACTACATCGGACACTGCGTCAACGTGGCGGCCCGGTTGTGCGACCTGGCCCGAGGGGGTGAGGCCCTGGCCGCTCCGTCGGTGATGACGGATCTTCCGCTGTGGGCTGTCACCGTGGGAACCAGGGACCTGGAGATACGCGGGGTCGAAAAGCCGGTGGATGTCTCGGTCATCGGCATTGCCACCCCGGGACCGGACCGCACCTCCGATCCCATCTGCGGCCTACCGGTCTCTGAAGCCACGGCCGAGGAGCGGGCGGAGGGGGTCGGCGGGCAGGTGCTGTTCTGCTCGCTCAGTTGCCTCGACACCTGGCGCCGGCGGCCGGCGGGATCCGCCTCCCCCGGCTGAGCCAGGCGTTCTCGGGGACCACCTCGTTGGCCCGCCCGGCCGATCCCGCCGGTCTACGATGACCGGGTCACGGGCCGGACCGTGGGGCCGACCGGCGCCGGGGAGGGCCCGGTACCAGTGAGGATCATCGACCCGGAGGGAGCAGTACCCCATGCCAGATGTTGCCGAGTTGCTAGCGGTGCTCGACCTCGAAGCGGTGGGCGAGGGGGTCTTCAGGGCCCAGAACTTCGCTGCGGGCCCGGGTGGCGTGGTGTTCGGAGGTCAGCTGCTGGCCCAGTCCATCGTGGCCGCATCGACCATCGACCCGAGCAAGGAGGTCAAGTCCGTCCACACCGTGTTCGCCCGGGGAGGAGCCCTCGACCAGCCCCTGGACATCGAGGTGGAGGCCATGCACGTGGGACGGGCCATGGCCAGCGCCACCGTGACCGTGCGCCAGGGAGAACGCCTCTGTACCCGGTCGCTGGTGTTGTTGAGCGCCGTCGAGCCCGATCTGATCCGTCACGGAGCCGATGCGCCGGCCGTCGGGTCGCCGGAGGACGCCACCCCGACCGGCGGGGAGGCGGAGTTCTGGGAGCTACGGGTGGTCGGTGGCGTCGACCTCTCGGACCCCGACGAGGTGGGCCCGGCCGAGTTGGCCGTCTGGGTGCGATTTCCGGGGGCGCAAGCCCAAGGCGTCCTGGGGCAGGCCCTCCTGGCCTATGCCACCGATGGTTTCCTCATCGGTACGGCCATGCGCCCGCACCCCGGCATCGGGCAGGCCATGGCCCACGTGAGCATCTCGACCAGCGTCCTGACCCACACCCTGACGTTCCACGAGCCGGTCGACGCCGGCGAGTGGCACCTACTGGCCCACGAGAGTCCGTACGCCGGGCGGGGGCGTTCCTACGGGCGGGCCAACATCTTCACCACCGATGGCCGGCTGGTGGGCTCCTTCGTCCAGGACAATATGGTGCGGGCCTTTCCTGATGGTCGGCAGCCGTCCGGCGGCGGCCGCTCCCACTTCTGATCCACGGCGACACCCGGCCCGGGCGCCCTTTGACGCCGATGGTGGACTGATCTACCTTGCCGCCATGTCCTACGACCCGGCCCCCGACCGCTACGACCGGATGCCGTACCGGCGGTGCGGGCGCAGCGGCCTCAAGCTTCCGGTCATCTCGCTCGGGCTGTGGCAGAACTTCGGCGACGACCGGCCGGTCGGGGAGACCGAGGCCATCCTGACCAGGGCCTTCGATCTGGGTGTGACCCATTTCGACCTGGCCAACAACTACGGGCCCCCCTACGGTGCGGCCGAGACCAACGCCGGGACCGTGCTCGGCGGCACCCTTGCTCCGTTCCGTGACGAGCTGGTGATCGCCACCAAAGCCGGGTACGACATGTGGCCGGGCCCGTACGGCGACGGCGGCTCGCGCAAGTACCTGCTGGGCAGTTTGGAGGCCAGCCTGCGGCGGCTGCAGCTGGAGTACGTGGACATCTTCTACTCGCACCGCTTCGACCCGGAGACTCCACTGGAGGAGACCATGGGGGCGCTGGACTCGGCCGTCCGCCGGGGCCAGGCCCGCTATGTGGGCATCTCGTCGTATCCCCCGGAGCAGACCGAGGCGGCCGTCGACATCCTCGGCCAGTTGGGCACGCCGTTGCTCATCCACCAGCCGGCGTACTCACTGTTCAACCGCTGGATCGAAACCGGGCTCTTGGAGGTGCTCGGGCGTCGGGAGGTGGGGTGCATCGCCTTCATGGCCCTCCAGCAGGGCTTGCTCACCGACCGCTACTTGGAAGGGGTGCCGGCCGGCTCCCGGGCCAGCCGCTCCGACACGCTGCCGCAGGAGCAGGTGACCGACGCCGTGATCGACAAGGTGCGGGCCCTCCAAGAGGTGGCCACCGGTCGCAACCAGACCATGGCGCAGATGGCCCTGGCCTGGACGTTACGAGATGAGCGGGTCACCTCCACCCTTATCGGGGTCAGCAGCCTGGCCCAACTCGAGCAGAACGTCGCCACCATCGAGAATCTGGCCTTCACCCCCGGCGAGCTCAGCGAGATAGACAAGATCCTCGGCGCTCGCTGAGGCCGCTAGCAGCGATACACCCGCTCGGCGTTGTCGGCAAAGAGCTTGGCCCGCGACGCCGCGTCCAGACCGGTGGTCACGGCATCGAAGACCGAGTAGAGCTGGTCGAAGGTGCCGAACATCGAGTCCACCGGAAAGTTGCTGGCGAACATGCAGCGGTCGACGCCGAACGCCTCGATGGCGTACTCCAGCCATGGGGCGAAGGCCTCGACGCTGATGGAGGCGAAGGGCATGGCCAGTCCGGAGAGCTTGCATACGATGTTGTCGCCGAGCCCGGCCAGAGCATCGATGCCGGTCCGCCAGAGGGCGAACTCCTCGTCCGTTCCGGAGCGGGGCCACCCGGTGTGCTCGACGACCACCTCCAGATCGCCGAAGCCCTCGAGCTGAGCCGCCGCCGTCCCGAGTTGATCGGTGTGGGTCATCAGTTCGAACACCAGGTTGCGCTCCTGGAGGGCCAGGAGCACTCCGGCATCGGGAAGTGGCCCTTGGTAGATGCCCATCGGACGAACCCCACGAAAGCGCGGCGCCACCATCTGTCGATCGAGGAGCTCGATGCCCTCGGCCACGGTGTCGGTCGGGGGGATGCCGCCGACGATGGCGTCAGGTCCGCCCCGGGCCTGGGCCTGGCTATCCAGCTCGATGGTCTCCTCGATGGAGTGCGGACCGGTGGCGGCGGCCACATTGATGAACTTTTCGACGTTCCACCGGGCCGACTCCTCCCGGTACATCTCGATATCGAAGCGACGGTACATACGGGAGGCATCCCCCGCTCCCCCCACCGGTGGACGCGAGAGGTACGGGTACCAGTCGGTGCGGGCGGGATCCCACAGGTGCACATGGGCATCGACCACCCGGGTGGGCCGGATCAGTCATCAGGCCTCCCTGACGGCAGAGGGGTCGTTGCCCCCGACGATCTCCCGCAGCGTGGCGTCGAGCCACTCGGGGATGTCGGGTCCACCGTAGGTGACACTGCCGATCGGTCGCGGGTGACTGCGGAGGCCGAGCCAACCGGGACCGACCACCAGCTCCGCCCCGGCCAGGGCGGTGGCCTCGGGGTGGATGAACAGGTGGGCGACCAGTTCGGCCAGGGGCTGGGCCGCCCGCTCCTCGGAGGTCTCGACCCCGGCGGCGAAGGCGGTGACCCGTCCCTCGGTGGCGGTGGCGGCCACCCGGGCGTGCTGGGCGGCAGCCTGGGCCCGGCTACGGCCCTCCGAGGTGGTGGCGTCGGTCAGGGTCACCAGCAGGACCGGTCGTTCGGCCGAGGCGGCGTAGTCAGCGGCGGCCCGGGCCCATCCGGCATCGGTATGGATGTGCCCGACAATCCCCTGGTGCTCGGCCAGCACCCGCTTCCAGCCCTCGGCCGGCGTAGCCGAGGGCTGGTCCCGGCTCAGCGCCACCACGACGGCATCGACCGGACCGGCCGTGTCGGCCACGGACCTCAAGGCGTTGGCCGAGTCGCTGAAGTTGTGGGCCAACCCGACGGGGGTACAGGTGATGGAATGGGCTTCGAGCGCCGCTGTCAACGCCGCCACCAGGGCCGGGCGGTCGGAGACCACGGCGCACGATCGCACCGGCGACGAAGTCGGTTCGGTCGGAGCCGGCTCGTCGAAGATGGGCCCGAACCGGGGGTTGCCACCACCGGCGCTGGCCTGGGTGGCCTCCGCTTTGGCCAAGGCCTGAGGTACGACTGACTCCAGCACCCGGGCCAAGGAGGCCGCACCACCGCTGCGCACCACCTCGATGAGCCGGGGCTCGTCCACGATGGCCACCTCCGAGCCGCCGGCGAACACCACCCGGCCGCTGCACCATCCGAACTCCTCCCCCACCAGGTAGGCGCCGAGCGGACCGAGGTCCTCGGGACCGGCCACCGAAAGGAAGGAGATCCCGCCGCCGCCCGACCGGCCGGCCTTGCGGGCCCGCTCGAGGGCGGAGGCCATCATCCGGGTGGCGGCGATCGGGGATGTGGCATTGACGGTGACCCCGGCAGGGGCCAGTCCGTCCCAGCTGCCAGGTCAGGGCGGCCACCGCCCGCTTGGCGCAGCTGTAGGCGCCGGCATCGGCGGCCCGCCAGCCGGAACCGGAGGTCACGCCCAGGATGTGGCCGTGACCGGCAGCGGCCATGATCGGCAAGGCCGCGCCCAGCACGTTGAGGTATCCGTCGAGGTGCACCGCCAGGACGGCCAGCCAGTCCTCCTCGGTGCCTTTGCCGAAGTAGGTCTGCCGGGTGATGCCGGCCACGTTGACCACGGCGTCCAACCCACCGTGCTCGTCGACCAGCTCCTGGAACAACGAGCGGACAGCCTCGCCGTCGGTTACCGACACCCCCGAGGCCCGGGCCGAGCCGCCGGCGGCCACGATACGACCGGCGGTGGTCTCCTCCTGCTCCGGAAGCTGCTCGGAGCCGTCGAGAGTCACCAGAGGGTCGACGGTGACCACGAACCAGCCGCCACGACCGAGCTCCTCGGCGATGGCCGCCCCGATCCCGCCGCCGCCGCCGGTGACCACGGCAACCTGCTGACGGGGGCTCACGACGCCGTCGACCGGACCTGGAGCTCCAGGCCTTCGAGGTTGCCGGCCGCCAACCACTCTTCGAGCAGCTGGCGGTAGCCGAACCAGTCTCCGAAGCCCCGTCCGTAGTTGGTGTTGCGGGGGTTCAGCTCTTCGGGGTGGCCTTCGTTGTTGATGCGGGACGGCGTGCAGGCGGACATGATGGCGCTGCTGTCCACGAAGGTGGAGACGATCTCGTTCGTCCACCCCTCCTCGGCCTCGGCACTCACGTCGAATACCTCCACACCCCGTTGCTCCAGCTGCCCGACCGCTCCGCCGATGAACTCGGCCCCGAGGACGGCCAGCTGGGTGTAGTTGACGGTCACCACCGCCTGCTGTCCGGGTGCGGGCATGACGAACATGTTCGGGAAGCCCCGGCTCATCATCCCGAACAGGCTGGCGGCACCGTGGGCCCACTTCTCCGCCAGGGTCACCCCACCGCGACCGACGATCTCGTGGCCCACCCGGCGGTACAGCGGGGTGAGCTCGGCTTCGAACCCCGTTCCGTAGATGATGCAGTCGACCCGGTACTGCTGTCCGTCGACCACCGGACCTTCCTCGGTGATGCGGTCGATCCCGCCCGGGCAGTCGACCAGGGTGATGTTGGGGCTGTTGAAGGCCGGCAGGTACTCGTCGTGGAAGCACGGGCGCTTGCACAGGTAGCGGTAGTACGGCTTGAGGATCTCCGCCTTGGACGGATCGGCCACCAGTTCCTCCACCCGGTGCCGGTGCTCCTCCATGATCCCGTAGTCGAACTCCTCGGCATGGCGCATGTACTCCTCCATGGTCATGCCCTCCTTCCGCGGGGGGTGCTGAACGGCGGCATAGTGGAGGGTCCATCCGTCGCCGACCAGGTCGGCCTCGACCGGCCGGCCCATGATGATGGCCTGGAAGTTGTCCATGCGGTCCCGCTGCCAGTTGGGCTCGAGCCCTTCGGCGAACTCCGGATCGGTAGGCCGGTTGCCCCGCTCACCGATGGCCGACGGCGTGCGCTGGAACACGTAGACGTGCTTGGCGGACTCGGTCAGCGGAGGCACGCACTGGATGCCGCTGGCCCCGGTGCCGATGAGGGCCACGGTCTTGTCGCCCAGGTTGGTGAGGGGCTGGCCGGGGCCACCGCCGGTGTAGTCTGTACTCCCACCGCGCCGTGTGGAACGACCGGCCGGCGAAGTCCTCCATGCCCGGGATGGTGGGCAGCTTCATCAGATTGAGGATCCCGACGGCCAGGACGTAGCACCGGCAGTCGACCTCGTCCCCCCGATCGGTGCGGATCCGCCACCGGGCCGACTCCTCGTGCCATTCGGCCCCGGTCACGCCGGTATGGAACAGGGCATCAGCCTCGAGATCGAACCGGTCGGCCACGGCCTGGAGGTGGGAGAGGATCTCGTCTCCGAAGGCGTAGCGCCGGGTCGGGATGTAGTCGAGCTCCTCGAGCATGGGGAGGTACATGTACGACTCGACATCGCACATCACCCCGGGGTAGCGGTTCCAGTACCAGGTGCCCCCGACCCCTCCGGCCTGATCGACGATACGGATCCTCTCGACGCCGGCCTTGCGGAGCTGGGCGCCGGCCAGGAGCCCGGCGATCCCTCCACCCACGATCACCACATCCACCTCATCGACCACCGGCTCCCGCTCGGCGACCGGGGTGAAGGGGTCCTGACGGTAGTGGGCGAAGTACTCGTCGGTCTTGAGGTCACGGATGCTGGCGCGACCGGGGGTCAACCGCTTGTCGCGCTCGGCCAGGTACTTGGCGCGAACGGCCTCGGGGTCGAAGGGCGCGGTCGATTCGGGCTCAGGCATGCGGGAATACTAGGTCACGGCCACCGCGGTGGACCTCGGGGGCGTCGGCTTCCCACCAGGCCAAGGTGGCCAGCACCAGCGATGGCCCGGGAGCCCGGTCATCCAGCTCACGCTGCGACCCGCGGCAACGCCGACATCCCTCCGGAGTGACCAGAGTTGCACCTTGATGTTCGCCCGAGTCGCCCTACGGCCATCGCTTCCGATACCCGGGGCGTCCACCGGCGGGCCGGGCTATCGCTGGTTGATGACCGGACCGGTGGCTCAGATCACCTCGGCGATCATGGTCTCGGCCATGGCCTCCTCGGATCCGGCCATGGCGGGCTCTTCTTCCGGAGCGGGCGGGCTCTTCAGGATGACGCAACCGAGGGCGATCCCCACGACCACCGCGGCAAGGGCGATGGTGAAGGCCAGGCGGTAGCCACCGTCGAGGGAGTCGAGGACGGAGTGCCCTGAAGCCAGCAGGGTGGCCGTGCGGCTGGTCGAGACCACCCCCAGGATGGCTACGGACAGTGCCGCCGACACTTGCTGGGAGACGTTGACGATTCCCGAGCCGATGCCGGCATCCTTAGCCGGGACTTCGGCCAGAGCCAGGGTGAGCAGGGGGGTGAAGGCCATCGACGCACCGACGCCGATCAGGAGCAAGGCGGCAAAGAGCAACGGGAAGTAGGCCGTCTGGACCCCGGAGCTGATGAGCAGGGCCAGACCGCCGCCCAGGACCGCCAAACCGATGATGGCGGTCAACTTGGGTTGCAGGCGTCGCATGATGCGGGCCGTCACCCCCGAAGACATGAAGGCCACGGAGAGGGTCTGCGGCAGGAAGGCCAGTCCGGTGTGGATGGGGTCGTAGCGCAGGACATGCTGGAAGTAGAGGACACCGATGAAGAAGGTGCTGTACATCCCGACCACCATCAGCCCTCTGACCAGACTCGAGGAGAGGAGGCCCGGAGATCGCATCACCCGGATGGGCATCATCGGATTGGCCAGTCGGCTTTCGAGAAGAACGAACGCGGCCAGAACCACGACGGCCACCGCTCCGAAGATCAAGGTGTGCCGGGAGTCCCAGCCGTACTGGCTGGAGCTGACGATGGCATAGACGGCGACCATCAAGCCGACGGTGCTCAGTACCGCGCCGGCGATGTCCAGTCCTTCACGAAAGCCGATTCCGGTGTTCTCTTCGATGAGTACCGCCCCCGCCAAAAAGGTGGCGGCGCCGATGGGGATGTTGATGAAGAAGATCCAGTGCCAGCTCAGGGCCTGGGTCACGTATCCCCCGATCAGCAGGCCCAATGACCCACCTCCGACCGCCACGATGATGTACGAGCTCATGGCCTTGGCCCGCTCGGCAGGGTGGGGGAAGTCCGCCACGATGATGGCCAGGATGACCGAGGACGACAAGGCGGCGCCCAGGCCCTGGACGAACCGGGCCACGATGAGAAGGGGCCGGCTGTCGGCGGCGCCACAGGCCGCCGAGGCCAGGGTGAACAGGGCCACGCCGACCAGAAAGACCTTCTTCCGCCCGATGAGGTCCCCGAGCCGGCCGGCCAGCAGCAGGATGCCGGCAAAGGTAATGAGATAGGCGTCGATGACCCAGGCCAGCGAGGCCTGCGAGAAGTGCAGATCCCGCTGGATGGTAGGCAGGGCCACGTTCACGATGGTCTGATCGAGGACGTTCATCAACATGGCGAAGCACACCACGATCAGGGCGATCCATCGGCGGCGGGCATGCACAACGTCACGAAGGGAAGAGGGGATTGGATTGCTCCTGTCTCGGCGGATCTGAGTCCCTATCCATTGATAGTCACTATCCTAGTGAGTGTCAAGATCAGTGGATAGTAGGCAATCCGGTTGCATTCGGCTATACTGGCCGCCCATGACGAACGAGACCAACCCCGGGGTAACGGTGCTGGTGACCCAGCTGTCCCGGGTGGTCTACCGCCGCACTCCCGAGGAGCTGCTGGGCATGCGGATGAAGGAGTTCGGCATGCTGGCCCACCTCCGTGACCATGCTCCGATCCCCCAGCAGGAGCTGGGAGAGATGTTGTGCATCGATGCCAACAACCTGGTGCTCCTGCTCAATGAGCTCGAGTCGAAGGAGTTCGCCCTTCGCCGCCGCGATCCGACAGACCGGCGCAGGCACCTCGTCGAGATCACCGAGGAGGGAATGCGGGCCTTTGAAAACGCCGAGAAGGGGATCGAGAGCGTTGAGGACGACGTACTCGCTTCTCTCACCGACCCGGAGCGGGCCGAACTGCGGGCGTTGCTGGCCAAGGCCCTCGAGGGAGCGCCTCCGGCGCTCGACCGCGCCGCCATCGGACGACAGGTGACCAACGTCACCTGATCGGAAGCTGTCCGGTCCGGGGCCACGGGCCGGTCCGGGCTATGGGCCCTGGGTTACTGTTGCTCCTAGCGGACGAGAGGAGCCCGTGATGCCTGAGTTTCCGACCATTGCCCACGTGGCGCTGACGGTCAGAAGTATCGATGACAGCCTCCCCTGGTATGAAGGACTGTTCGGCACCAAACCGGTCATCGACGAGGACACCGGTCCATTCCGTCACGCCGTCTGGCTGACCGGTGGCGGCACACTGGTGGGGCTGCACGAGTTTCCCGATCCGGCCGATTCCGCGACCTTCAACGAACGCCGGTTGGGCCTGGACCATCTGGCCTTTGCCTGTGGCAGCCGCGACGAACTGGTGCAGTGGCAGACGAGGCTCGACGAGTTGGGCGTCACCCACAGCGGGATCGTCGACGCACCTTACGGATCAGGCCTGTCGTTCCGGGACCCGGACAATATCGCCCTGGAGTTCTTTGCCCCACCCTCGTAGGGACGTGGCCCGCAGGGCCGGTTGAAGGACGGCCTCCGCCTACTTCTTTCCCGCCGAATCGGGGTGAGCCAGGAGCTCCTGGTAGTCACGCCCCGGTGCGCGCCCCGACGTCAGCACGTTTCGGAGAAGGGTGGTGGCGTCAACCAGACCCTGGCGCTGATCGCGATCCTTGGGCATCGAGGCCCGCGGCGCGCCCTTCCCCTTGGCGATGGTGATGGCGCTGACCACTCCGAGGCAGTACATCCCATGACGGTCAATCTTCTTCTTGCCCCCCGCCGTCTTCTGGGTGTGCTCCTCGACTTCCTTGGTGGCCCACCGTTCCATGCCGGCCACCCACAGGGCGGTACGTCGTTTCGAGATGAAGCTCACACCGGACCTCCCTGTTCGTCTGCCTCGATCTGGCAGCACGGAGTGTAGGGCGGGCGACTGGGCGTGACGAACCGGCCGGGTCGGTGAGCGTTCCCGTCCAGAGGGCCGTTGGCCGGCCAGGGGGGGGTTCGACCTCGTCACGACAGGAGGCCGTGCTCTCGCCGCTTGACACCTGGGAGTCGAAGAAACAAGGTGACGGCATGCGTACCACCCTCGCTTGCGCTGCTCCGGACGGTGATCGGACGGGCCGAGTGGGTCGGAAACGTCGACGGGTGGCCATCGGGGCCGTGGCCGCAGTCGTGATGGTGCTGGCCGCGGCCTTGGGGTCGTCGGGGACGATCTCGGCAGCGGGAGCCACCACCAAACCGACCTTGACCACTTCGAAGACCACCGGTCTGTTGGCCGACAAGCCCATCACCTTCACCGTTCGGGGGGTACCGGCCGGAACGGCACTCCTGGCCGTGCAGTGCACGACGCAGGCCCTGAGTGACGGGGAGGACGCCTGTGGAAGCCAGCGCAACACCCTGGTCTTTGCCGATGCGTCCGGGGTCGGCACCGGCACGTTCGTGCCCAGTCCGGTGATCCACTCCACCCTGGGGACGGTCAACTGCACCCAAGCTTCGCCACACTGCCTGTTCGGAGTGGCCAAGATCGCCGGCGACGGCAGCGACTCGGTGCTCGGTGCCAAGGTGATCACCTTCGCCACCGGTGTGACTGCCTCCAGCCCGGCAGGCACGTCGACCGAGCCGGCGGCCCCGGCTCTGGTCACCAGCAAGGTCGCGGTGTCAGGCCCCACCATCTCCAAGGGCCACCCCTTGACCGAGTCGGTGGTGGCAGGATTGGCTCCCAACCTCTCGGCCACCGGCGCGGTTACGGGTCCCGAGCTCCCGGCACCGAGCCAGGCGGCACCGGGCCAGGCGGTCGCCGGCCAAGGGATCGTCGAGCTGACCCTGTCGGCGCCGGGGACATCGTGGGAGAGCGCCTCCCACCGGGCCGTGGTCGTGGACGTGTCGGTCGACGGAGCAGCGACCCAGCAGATTGTGTGCTTCGCCGGTGCGGCCCCGTTCACCTATGCCGGCTTCACCGGTACGCTCCCCACCGGTAACCACAGGGTCACGGTGGCCGTTGACAGCGCTCTGTCGGACACCGGCACGTTGAGCCCGACCGTGCGGCTGGTGCACCTCCAGTTGGAAGTGGTGGACACCGCCAACCCGTGGTACGACCGTGTCGCCTTCGCCCCCGTGGTCTATGGCAGAACCGACACCGCCCAGGTCGACACCCCTTTGCTCACCTACGCCGATCAAAGCAGGAGTGCCGGCAGTACGGCTCTCTCGTATACGACCATCTGGTCCAAGGAGGAAGCCGGCACCAGCTTCGTGCCCTTCCTCGAGTGGGGTGAGTGGGGCCGTATGACCGACATCACCGAGACGGTGGCCCTCGATGTCGGATCAGGAGGTGCCATCTCCAACCAGACCTACAACAGTTGTGGGTGCGACGGGACCCCTGCGACCGAGAACGAGGTCTCCGCCGAAGAGGAAGAGGTTCCCTTCTCCGGCTCCGACTTTCAGCAGACCCATGCCATCGTCCGGAACGCCTCCGGTAACGACTATCAGAGCCAGTCAGGCACCACGGCCTTCAGGATCCAGCAGGTTCCCGTGGCCGGACCGGCCTCCGGTGCGGACCGTGATGCCGTGATGGACAGCAACCCGTGGACGTATCTCATCTCGGCTCAGGAAACGACCCGTTGGTACACCAACGGCACCGCCGATCCCGCCTCCCCGGAGATCGGCGACAGCCGTCAGTACGCCATGGTGAACCTCACCTCGACCGTCAAAGACGTCAGTGCGACCGCCGTCGCCATCCAACTGTCGGGCTCCAGCAAGTGGTACTCGAGTGATGATGGAAGTGGGTTTCCACTTCAGGACGGCGGGACGGGACGGACCGTGGTCAAGCTCCCCGAGAACTGGCAGAACCGGAAGATCACCGGGCTCCGGCTCCTCTACTACCGGTCCGGCTCCGACCCGTCGGTCAAGGACGTGGCCATCAAGATCCTGGGTCTCACCTCCACCTACACCGTCGAGTACCCGGCTCTACCTTCGATCCACCTCGAAGCCGCCACACCTTCCTGACCCGGTATGAGGAAGTCTGACGGTGGGGCTTCAGCGACGAAACGGTCCGGTTGACGACTCGACCCCATCCGATCATGATGGCCCCACGCAACACGAACCCCCAGGCGACGGCGAGGCGCGCCAGGTTGCCGGACCGGTGCGGACAATGACTCAGAACATCGAGGATTACGCCATGATCGGCGATACCGAGACCGCCGCGCTGGTCGGGCGAGACGGTTCCATCGATTGGCTCTGCCTTCCCCGCTTCGACTCGGGAAGTTGCTTCGCCAAGCTCCTCGGAGAAAAAGAGCACGGCCGGTGGCAGATCACCCCTGACCAGCCGGTGACCTCCAACGTCCGTCGCTATCGGAGCAGATCGATGGTGCTCGAGACGGAGATCACCACCGACACCGGCGTGGTACGGGTCATTGACTTCATGCCGCCCCGACATCACCACCCGAGAGTGGTCCGACTGGTCCAGGGCGTCCAAGGTGACGTGTCGATGCGCACCGAACTGATCATGCGCTTCGAATACGGGCTCGATGTACCTTGGGTCCGGCGGACGGATCGTGGCCTTATCGCCGTTGCCGGACCGAATGCCCTCGTACTCGACACCCCGGTCGAGCTGAAGGGTGTCGAGATGCGCCACGAGGGAACGTTCAAGGTCAGCGCCGGCGACGAGACGTCGTTTGTTCTCGGCTGGTACAAGTCGCACGAGGATCCTCCGTTCGTGCTCGATACTGCTCGGGCGCTGGATGAAACCATGAAATTCTGGGGAGACTGGTGCGCTGACGTTCTGCCGGTGCATGGCGAGTGGAGCGAGCTGGCTCTGCGATCGCTGGTGACGTTGAAGGGGCTCACCTACGGTCCGACGGGGGGCATCGTGGCTGCGGCCACCACTTCCCTCCCGGAGTCACTCGGGGGCGTGCGCAACTGGGACTACCGCTACTGCTGGGTCCGAGACGCCACCTTCACGCTCGAAGCCCTGATCGATTCGGGCCTGCGTGAAGAAGCGGAGAGCTGGCTGGCCTGGCTGGGGCGCGTCGCTGCCGGTGATCCCGATCAACTGCAGATCATGTACGGACCGGCCGGCGAGCGTCGCCTGACGGAGATGGAGGTCGACTGGCTCCCCGGCTACCAGGGATCGGCGCCGGTACGGATCGGGAATGCCGCCTCCGGGCAGTTCCAACTCGACGTCTACGGGGAACTGATGGACGCCATCGACCGGGCTCGCTCCCACGACATACCGGTGCAAGACATCATCTGGCGGATCCAAGTGGCCATCATGGGATTTCTGGTCGATCACTGGTCCGATCCTGATGACGGAATCTGGGAGGTTCGTGGTCCTCGTCAGCAGTTCACCCACTCCAAGGTCATGGCCTGGGTCGCCTTCGACCGCGCCGTTCGCAGCGTCGAGGTCCACGGACTGGATGGACCGGTCGACCAGTGGAGAGCCATCCGAGATGCCATTCATGCCGAGGTGTACGACCAGGGCTGGAACTCCGACGTGGGGGCGTTCACCCAGTACTACGGAGCTACGGAGCTGGACGCCAGCTTGCTGATGATGCCACTGGTCGGGTTCCTGCCCCCCGACGACGAACGAATGGTCCAGACCGTCGAGGCCATTCAAAAGCACCTCACCAAAGATGGGTTCGTCCTCCGCTATGAGAACGAGTCAGGGGTGGACGGGCTGCCGGGCGGCGAGGGCATGTTCCTCCCCTGCACCCTGTGGATGGTCGGCTGCCTCCGGCTCATGGGTCGGATCGATGAGGCCACAGCCCTCTTCCGGCAAGTGGGCGCTCTGGCCAACGACGTCGGACTCTTCTCCGAGGAGTACGACCCGGACCAGCGGCGTCTGCTCGGTAACTTTCCCCAGGCCTTCACCCATGTCGGGATCGTGAACGCCGCCCGGGGGCTGACGGCTTCACGCCCACCGGAACCGACCTGAGGTCCGGGTGGCCTCGCCAGCAGGATCCGGTTTGGCTGGCTGGACTCCCCTGGTTCACCCGGGTCGAGCCAGGATGGAGTCACCTAAGGTGTGCCGATGGTGAGTGGGCCAGCACCCCAGCGGCTGATCAATGCCAGGAGGTTCTTCCTCAGCTACTCGAGGGAGCAGGTGGACGATGTGGTCCACCTGCTGTCGCCTCACGTGGTCTACACGGTGCCGGGGCACAACCGGCTGGCCGGTACGGCCCACGGACCCGATGAGGTGCGACAGCACATCGTCGAGCTGATCGACTTCTCCCACGGAACCTTCGAGGTCCTCAAGTGGGTGGATTGGATGATCGGCGAGACCCACATCACGGCGCTTCAGTACGCCCAGGCCCAGACGGAGGGCGTGATCTACCGTGGGCATCACATCTATCTGCTGGGGTTCGACCAGGACGATCTTCTGACCGCCATCAACGTGTTCTTCGAAGATCAGGCAGCAGCTGACCGGTTCTTCGCCTGAGCCGAGACATCTGAGGGAGCCGAGCCCATTGACCGGGTGAGGTCGCCGGGTTGGACCTGGTCAGGATGATCGGGACCTCGAGCGGCGATGACACCGTCCCCGTGCGCTTGGCCGGGGCCGGGACCGACACGCTGGAATTGCCCTCAACGTAAAAGCGCCAGTCGAGGTCCAGTCCCACAGAGATGCCGACACGGGCACTGGTGGCGTACGGGAGCGCACAGTGGTCATCGAGGATCCGGACCTTCCCCACCACCAGGTCCGTACTGTTGTCAGCCCGGCTCAGGCCAAAAGCCTTGGACAGGCGGCCGGGCCCACTGCACAGTCGATGGTCCGGGTCTTTGGGATCACCCCGGTTGGCCCTCATCACGTCCATTCCCGTCAGTGGCTCCAGCGCCCGGATGAGGATGCCGGCTCCCACACCGGCCGGCTGACACACCACGTTGGTCAGGTAGTTGACGCCGTAGGAGAGATAGATCTCGAGGTGTCCCGGGGGACCGAACAGGGTCTCGTTGCTCTTCGTGAGCCCCGAGAAGCCATGGCTGGCCGGCTCGCTCTCATCGTACGCTTCCACCTCGACGATCCGGCCGCTCAGCGGTCCGTACGACAAGACCTTTCCGATCAGCTCCGCAGAGACCAGCGGGGCCGGTCGCTCATAGAACGGTCGTTTCAGTGTTTGAGCCTTGGCCGCCATCCTCCTCCCTTCCCCACCATCGGCCGCGCTTTGTCACCCATCGGAGGCCGGCTCCGTCACCACCTCGGCAGCCGGTGGCGACCGCCAGGCCCCTGGTAAGGGCCTATGACTCGTACGAGGTCGGCATGGACTGGCCGGAGTGCTTGTTCCATCCATGAAAGCTGGAGTAATCGCCGGCATCCCAGGCCTCTTTGAGCCCAGGCTTGCTCAGGTCCCAGTCGGGGCGGATCTCGCTCGACGCCACGCACAGGTCACGCCAGAGATCGTGAAACGAGGGGCGGCCCCAGAACCAGTACCCGTTGTAGACGCTGTGGACCACCAGTCCCGGTTTGAGCACCAGGGTGTGGGGGATCATCGGGTCGTGCTCGGGATCGGTGTACTCCTGGATGTCGAGGTCCTTTTGAACCGTTCGACCCGGGTCGGAGAGGAAGGTCCATACGGCACCGACGGAGGCGCGGAATTCCTGCGTGCTGTGATGGTCGTCCGTCGAGATGGTGACGATCTGGGTGTAGCCCACGGCGACCTTGGCATAGTTGGCCGCGAGCTCGAGGTGTTGCTGGTGCTCCTTCGGACAGTAATTGCCCCGTGCCAGGGTCAGGATGAGCGGATCATCCCCTTGGAGCTCACTGAGCTTGCGCACCGTATCGGTGTGATCCGGCAGGGAGTAATCGGGAAAGGTTCCGCCGGGTCTGATGTCGGATCGCACGGATCACCACCTCCTTGGCCGCCTCCAGCGCGCCGCCTCCAAGGGGGTGGAAGCGAGTCCGTTCTACCGGCGGGCGGGCTTTTGGTCAGGCTATCCCCTCGGTCCATGCCGTCGCCCACCGTTGCCCCCGCGGGCCTGACGGATGCGTTAGGGGCAGCCACCGTGGCCCCGAGGGATCGGCACCATCGGTCGGTCATGTGGTCAGGCAAATAGGCCCTGGACTTCGAGGAAAAGCCGCGCGAAAGTGTCCCCACGACCGGCTGGCGACGGGTGCCGGGCGGCGGCTCGTGAAGCCCCAGAGAGAGGAACTGGCCGTGGACATGAAGCTCGAAGTGGTCGTGGTTCCGGTATCCGATGTGGATCGGGCCAAAGCCTTCTACCAATCGCTGGGATGGCGCCTGGATGCCGATTTCCCCGGCGAGGGCGGGTTCCGGGTGGTTCAGCTGACTCCGCCGGGCTCGGCCTGCTCGATCATCTTCGGCAGTGGGACGACCTCGGCCGCACCGGGCTCGACCGAAGGCCTGCAGCTCACCGTGACCGATATCGAGGCGGCCCGGACCGAGCTGATCGACCGTGGTGTAGAGGTCAGCGAGGTGTTCCACGACACCGGAGGGGTGTTCCATCATGCCGGCAGCGAGGCCCGGGCCCCGGGTCCGGCTCCGGAGCACAAGAGCTATGGGTCATTTGCCTCGTTCCGTGATCCGGACGGCAACAGCTGGTTTCTCCAAGAGGTGACGACGCGCCTTCCTGGTCGATGAGCTGACCGTACGGAGCTGATACCCGCCAACCAGGAAGAGGAATCTTGATGCCGACCACCTACGACTCCCCCACTGATCTGGCCGCCGCCCTCCGACGGGCCGCCGATGCTCACGGCCACCACGAAGAGGAGATCGGCCACCCCGACGCCGACTGGCCGGACTGGTACGCGCAATTCATGGTGGACGAACAGTCCGGGCCTTCCGGTCAGGCCGGCAGCGGAGCGAGCTCGTGAGCGACTACGACGTCATCGTCCTGGGTGGCGGCTCGCCCGGCGAGCACTGCGCCGGTGAGTTGGCTGACGGTGGACTGCGGGTCGCCGTCGTCGAGCGCCAGTTGGTCGGAGGCGAGTGCTCCTACTACGCCTGCATCCCTTCCAAGACACTGCTGCGCCCCGGAGAAGCGGTCCACGGGGCGCGTGAAGCAGCAGCTAGCGCCCAGGTCGATGTCAAAGCAGCCCTGGCCTATCGCGACTTCATGGTCTCGAACTACTCGGATGCCACCCAGGAGAAGTGGCTGTCGGACCGGGGTATCGCCCTGCTGCGCGGCACGGGGCGGCTGGCCGGAGTCGGGGTGGTCGAAGTGGACGGCGTGCCCCACACCGCCGACAACATTGTCGTGGCCACCGGTTCAGACCCTGTCGTGCCGCCGGTCCCGGGACTGGCCGACCTGGATGGTGTCTGGAGCAACCGCGAGGTCACCGGGATGAAGAGCGTGCCGCGGCGGCTGCTGATACTGGGCGGTGGGCCGGTCGGCGTCGAAATGGCTCAGGCCGTGCGCCGACTGGGTGGCGAGGTGGCCGTGGTCGAGGGGGCACCCCACCTGTTGGCGCGAGAGCCCAAACCTCTGGGCGAAGCGCTGGCCGATGTGCTGGTGGCCGATGGCGTCGAGCTGGTGTTGGGTGTGCAGGCCACCGGGGCCAGACGGGAGGGCGAGGAGTATGTCCTGACCCTCGATGGCGGTCGTGAGTTGCGCGGTGACCACCTGCTCCTCGCCACGGGCCGGCGTCCCCGCGTGGACGACATCGGCCTGGACACCGTCGATGCCCATGCCGACCGCCACGGGCTCCAGGTCGACGCCCACTTGTCCGCCGGCGAAAGGCTGTGGGCCATCGGCGACGTCAACGGCGTGCGGATGCTGACCCACGTAGGGAAGTACCAGGGCGAGGTGGTGGCCTCCAACATTCTGGGGGAACCCCGGGAAGCCCACTACGAAGCCATTCCTGATGTGGTCTACACGGACCCCCAAGCCGCCTCGGTGGGCGCCGCCGAGGCTCCCTTCACCGCCACCACCCCGCTGACCGAGGTGGCCAAGACCTCCACCTATGACCACGACTACGCACAGTCGAACGGCTTTTTGACCCTCCTCAGCGATGGGAAGCAGTTGACCGGCGCCTACGCCTTGGGACCCGAGGCCGGCGAGTGGCTACAGCAGGCCACGCTGGGCATTCGGGCCAAGGTGCCGCTCGACGTGCTGCGGGACACCATCCAGCCCTTCCCGACCTTCTCGGAGATTTTCGTGGCCACCCTCAAAGCGCTCCACAAGGAGATAGGGAAGGGGCGTCAGCCGGGCTAGGCGGAATGGGCATGACCGGCCGGGGTCCGATCACAGCCAGCCAACTCACCGTCACGCCGACATCACCAAGCATCGTGCTCCGTGGCGTGTGGGCAACCTCCACAAACCACTCCCCCGCTTCCGCCCAGGAGACACATCACGATGGAGTTTCTCGTAACAATGACCACCCACGTCCCGGAAGGGACGCCGGACGGGGACGTTCAAGACGTACGCCGCCGCGAAGCGGCCCATTCGGGCCAGCTGGCGGCGCAGGGAAGCCTCCTTCGCTTGTGGCGCCCACCGCTGCAGCCGGGGGAATGGCGCTCGCTGGGCCTATTCGCTGCCGATGACGGTGACTCACTCGAAGCGGTTCTGGCCTCCATGCCCTTACGGATATGGCGCAGCGATGAGGTAACCGCCCTCCGGCCCCACCCGAACGATCCGGGCGGACCGAGCGGAACACCCGGAGCGCCCGCTCCTGAACCTGGGCGCAGTGAGTTTCTGACCACGTTCACCGTGGCCATTCCGGCGGACGTCACCGCCGAGACCGTCGATGCCTTCACCCGGCGCGAAGCAGATCGGACGCGGGAGCTCGCCGGGGAGGGATACCTGAAGCGGCTCTGGACCCTGCCCGGCCCAGGCCGAGCGCTGGGCCTGTGGCAGGCGCCCGACTCAGCCGGGCTGAGCACGGTCCTCGAATCGCTGCCGCTGTCCCCCTGGTTCAGCGTCGAGACCGTCCCACTCAGCCAGCATCCCAGTGACCCGGCCCTCGCCGGCAGCTGAGGAATGGGGATGATGCCCCGAGTCGACGCCGGGTACGACCTCCGATGTCTCCTTGGTGATTCCGGAAAGCACCGCCGCCTGGAGGCCCGGGTCGGTAAAAAGGCTGGCCACAGCAGTGGTGCCGACGCGAGCCGAGGACTCGGCGACGGCAGCCACCACCGGTTCGGAACGGCCGACGTCGGTCCAGGCAGGGTGGATGTAGGAAGACCGGGTGACGGTGGCCGTATCGCCGAGCAGGGCCGCCGCAGCTCCCACGGCGAGTCGTTCCCGCGACCTGGCCGAAACTCCCCCTGGGGGTTCGGCCCCAGCGAGCACTGCAACTGCCGCCACCGTGGCGCCCCACGTGCGGAACACCTTGGCACTCGCCGGCGACTGGGTGTGGGCATGGAGGTAGGCGTTCACTGCAGCACTGGTAACGTGATGTGCTCCTTGTTCACCGGTTGCTGTGAAGATCGGTTGAGCATCGTCAGCTGCCGCACGTACCAGCGCACTAACGACCTTCGCCGTGACCTGGTCGTGGACTTCGACGGTGTGAGGACGGTGTTCCTTCCCGACGAAACGGAAGGTAATGGTCGGTCCGCTCGTTTCGACGTGACTCCGCCGCAGCGTTGTCAGTCCGTACGTGTGATTATCTCTGGCATACCGGTCGTTTCCAACCCGCAGCAGGCCCCGCTCCAGGAGCCGGACGACTGCGGCCGTCACGACCCGGGGGGCCAATGGATCCCGCCGGTAGTGAGCGAGGTCGACCGCTACCTGATGGTCGAGGGCGGGAATGCCCGCGGCGAAGAGCGTCATGCGCTCGAACTTGCGGTCACTGGCAAGATCGGCAGCGGCGGGAGAGTACCGGTACTGAGTCCGACCGCGCTGGTCGACCCCCGTGACCTGCACGGACGCACCGGCATCGGTCGACGCCCACACGTCGACCCATGCGGGTGGAATGGCCAGCCGCTGCAATCGTTCGAGTACAGCCGGGTCATCCACCGACGAGCCAGCCTCGTCGACCCACCGGTCGGGCCGTGCTGCTATCCGGTGAAGGCCGGGAGGCCGGAAGGTCCTGGCCACTCCACCCAATCCGAGATTCTCTTTCCTCATTTGTGGACCCACTCCAATTGGCTCACACATCGGGGCAGTGCCGGCCCGGGAACACCTTGGAGTCTAGGGACACGGACATGCAATAGTGACCTCGCCATCGCCGATGACGGCCGCGCCGACGATGGGCCGTTTGCCTCGGGTACCGGTCCGGTGGCAACGGGTTCGACTCTCGCTCTCGTGATGAGCATGGCCGGCCGTGCTCCCTACGTGGAGCAGCTCGAAGGCCCGGGGCCTATCAACCCTACGGGCACGCCTCAGCGGTGCTGCAGCCTGAGCTGCAGGACCCTGGACCACGCACCGGATTTCGGAGATGGAGTTGTCAACCCTCCCTGATCAGGTAGCGGACGGCCAGCCGGCTCACCGCACGGCGGTCGGGAGTTGCGTGCCTGCGGCCTACGCCGGCCCACCGGACTGGCGTTCGTAATGCACGATGGCCGAACCCGGTGCGTCCGGAAGCGAACACTCAAGGCCGTCCTGCATCAGGGTCTTTCCGGACAGGACATCCTTGCTGCTCGTGTCGAAGTTCTCGAGCTGGTACCGACTGTTCGCATCCAATCCCTGCAGGTGAAATCGAACCGTCGCCGTCAGGGCGTGGGGCCGTCGAAACGCAAGAACTACTCCGCTCCCGGCCATGGGACGGTCGAACTGAAACGCCATCCAGACATCATCCTCCAGGCTGTACGGCGTCAGCGGATAGAAATCGCTGTACAGGAGATCGTCCTGTATGCGCACGAACTCCTCATTCATCGTGCGGAGGAGAGCCCAGTCCTCCTCGCTCGCCGTGCCGGCGTCAACGCTCGACGCATAGCTCGGTGCCAGGGAGCTACGCACCACGTACTGTCCCGAACCCCAGGCGCCGTCATGGGTGGATTGGGGTCCCACTCCTGTCCCGTAATAAGGGAGCCAGAGAGAGATGCCGTAGGTCTGGCACTGATTGCCGGTTGGCTCGAATTGGTAGTCGCTCCGCAACAGAGGGACCGATCGGCGCATCGTCTCGAGGTCGTTGCGACGCCCACCCGAAGCGCAGCTGTCGATCCAGATGTGGGGATGACGCTTGCGCAACTCGTCCCAAAAGGCGAGATGGCCGGTTACGTGCTTCTCCTGGGTCATTCCGGTGCGGCCCGGCACGTCGGCTTCGTTCCAGTAGTCGAGTGGATCCATGTTGAAGTCCTGGCGGAACACATCCAAGTCCTGGCCCCGAGCGGACTGATTGGTAATTATGTTGTCGAAGCGCTCCACGATCCAGGCCCAGGCGTCGGCGTTGCCGAAGTCGAGGAGGAAGCTGAAGTCAGAAGCGGGGTCCGGCGGTGCAATGAGCCAATCCCGGTGTTTGTCGAACAGTTCTGTGCCGATCCCCACCCGCTCCGGTTCGCTCCATAACAATGACTTCATGTCATGGTCCAGAGCCAGTTGAAACGTCGGCCTCAGCCCGTCCGGGAAGCGCTTCGGGTCTGGAAACCAATTACCCACACCATTGCCCCATTGCTGGGACCACCCGTCGGGTAACCCGCTCGGGATGGCATACCACCCGGCATCTACCCACCAATGGGTGTAGAAGCCACCGTGGTCCGTGGTGGTCCCCCGCTGTGCGTAGGTTTCTATGGCCGATAGCTCTTGTGACTGGTCAGGGAAAAGGCTCAGGCCGCCGGTGGTGGGGACAATGGGAGTAGGGAGGCTGCCCCCGAAGCGCGGCAAGTTGTAGTCGGACATCCATTGCCGCCATTTGTTCTGAGCAAGGAGCCAGTTGTCGGCGCTCCACGGCATGAGGACGATGAGGGGGGTGCGCACGCTCTCGCCTGGCTCCAAGGCCGTGTCCAACAGCATGGCATCGGCGATGTCCCCGTAACCGTTGACCAGGGGGTCAGCAGAGGTCATGGCGGCTTTGAGGCCCAGACCTTCCTCGGCATCGACCAGCAGTTGAGCAGTCCATTGCCCGGGCCACCCGACAGCGGCCATGACCCCTCGGTCGCCCCAGGAAATATTGAAATAGGGCCAGGTGCCGTTCGAAGGCCGACCACCCATCGGGAAAAGAAGTTGCTTCTTCCCCGGCTCCAGCGGCGAGAGCTTGGGTGCGTAGTCGTCGGCTCGCTGGGCGCTGCCATTGAAATGATGAAGGTCGTACGGCACTGTGGGTGAGCCGTTGACAATGGTGTCGGCAGCCAGCACCGCGCTGAGCCGCTGCGAGGTATCCGATGAAGGGTTGGTGAAGGACACTGTCCATTCGATGGCACCGAATGCTTCGTAGACCACGACTGCAGCCTGCACCTGAAGCTCGTCGGACGGCGCTCGCCAGGTGACCTCTTCTTCGGCGCGCCCTGGCACGGCACTGAGTTGATGCCTCGTCACCCGCCACTGCCGCAGCAGGCTCGCCGACGACTGCCCGCCATAGTTGAACGAGAACGGAGGGCTGGCGATGAACTCCGAGACTGCGGCGTCGGCCGTGGCGCTGACAGCTTGACCGCCAGTCGAGGTCTGCGAGCTGGTCCCGCAGGCGGTCAGGGCCACCGACCCCGTGCCTACTCCAAGCAGCTTGAGGAAGAGTCTCCTGTCCACCGTGGCAACGCTCCCTTACGCTGGTCTGGCCCCTCCCGATATCACTGAAGCGCTCGGCCACCGCAGCGATCCGGTTGGCGCGGGCCCATATGGAGGCTGGCCCCCCACCTTCGATCCTACTTTGGTGGGCAGCCCCTGCGCCGAGCCACATGGTCGGCGAAGAAGTCAGAGCCTTTGTGAGGAAAGTTCTGCCAAGGCCGAAGCAACCGGCCTGGGCCGGCGGTGAACGTCAAAGAGCCCGACCTCGGTCACCGCTCCTTTCGGATTCACCAGTTCGGTCTGCCAGTCGAACTGGTCTCCCCGGCTGTACCAGCAGAGTCCGCGAACGGGCAGGCCGTCGTGGCGCAGCCCCCGCAGTCCGTCCGTGAGCGAAAGCAGCCATGGAATCTGATCGCGGACGGGAAGGGACAAATTGGAGGTCTCGGCCACCCAGAAGGGCACGTGATATCGGTCGTGCCACTTCCGAAATTCAGCAACGGCAAAGCCAACTCGCTCCTGGATCGACCACCCTGGCGCTGGGCCCCCGACGGCAAAGACCGAGGTGGGGTAGAAGTCGAGTCCGGCAATGACCAGATCGGTCACCGCCAGGGAATGGATGCGCTCGAGCAGTGCAGTATCGACGGGATCAAGGTAACGGGCCGACGACGGAAGCGGGTCTCGTCCGAAATGCAGGTCCCACACCAGCCAGGTCCAGGCCCGCAAGGCCTGCACATCAGCCTCGGCCTGGGGCTTGACGGCCACCGGAACGGGGAATCCTTCGGACCCGATCCACCATCCGTGGCGATCGTCCCGGATGCGGGCCAGCGCCTCCAAATTGGCCAACACAATATTGGCCAGGATCCTGGCGTGATCAGGCCCGGATGCCAGTCGGTCATTCCACAGTCCCAGACAGCCGGAGTTCTCTGCGGTGACGCCCGGCTCATTGATGGGCGTGAACCATCGTGGTCCTTGATAACGGTCAAGGAATGCGTCGACGTATCGACAGAACGCATCCACCCATCGACGGTCGGCAAAGCCGTCGAAATGGTCCGGGAGCCCAAAGTGCAACAGGTCGACGATCGGCTCCAGACCGTGCTCAGCGCAGTGGGCCAAGGCTCGATCCCAAAGCCCCCAGTCATAGTGGCCTGGTTCCGGCTCACTCAGACGCCATGGTGCGCCATATCGAACAATCTTCACGCCGAGCGCAGCAACCGAGCGCAGATCGTCATCAACATGGGAGAAATGGCCACTCTGCCGGAATTGGTCTTGGCGATATGGCACACCATCGCTCAGCACCAGAGGATCGGATCCCTCTTCACCCACGGCCCAGGCAAAGTCGGGAAACTCGTCTTCGACAACAGCTGCGCCCGACATAACGCTGCAAATCTAGTGGATGAACGGGACGGATGGACGTTCCGATGCGGGCCGACCGGGCCGCCCTGTGGTGTGTGACCATGACGACCTGTTGTTGCTGGTGGAGTTGGTGACCGAACCACCCCCCGGACCATGCCATCCGGTTTCCATGGAGCCCGCCGGGTGATGCCCCGCCGTAGACCGGACTGCTACGTGTTCGGCGCAAGGGGTCAGGAGGCACCTGACCGTTCAGGGAGCTGATCGCCGCCCATTCTGAACGCCCGCCATCGGGTGGTCGCCTGCGCCAGCCAGTCGGAGATCAGAGATCAGGAAATCGGGAAGTCTGAAACGCCTGAGTTGCGCTATTGGCGCCTGCGGGCGCGGACGATGCTTGGCATGTGGGGGCGACTCCGGTGTTCTCAACCTCACCGTAGTTCGTACCAACGGCCACGAAGGCAGCCCCCGGAGCGGACCACGGAGGGCTTGTTGTCTCAGGACCCACTTCGTTGTCAACGATGTACCAGCAGTTGCCGGTGCTGGCCTGCGCCGACAAAATTACGGCGTTCCCGTCGCTTGAGGTGGTCACGCTGATCATGTTCGAGCTGACCGACGGGTCTGTCGTAAAGATGAGCGCGGGCTCTTGGGTCGCCAAGATGGCAACCATGGGGACCGACATCGGGAACGACTGGTTATTGTTTTGGTAAAGGGATTTGGCGTTGGTTAGAGCAGTATTCAAGTCTCTTTGCGCAATCCCATCTGCTGTCCATAGATTATCGATGCACGTATTGTCGTCATTTTCACTATTGGTGCCGTCCGGGCAGGTCGTGTCCACCCAGGTGACTCCGGTCAGATCGGCGGCGGTCAGGCTTGCGCTGTCCAGGTCGGCGCCGTCCAGATCGGCATTGGCCAAGTCGGCACCGTTTAGGTCCGCGTTGGCCAAGTCCGCAGAAGGACCAACCAGATATCCGTCGACAACCATCCAGTGGGCCGGCAGGGCCCAAGGAGTTCCGGTAATGGCACCCGAAGACACGCCCGACAGGTCCGCTCCGGTCAATATGGCAGAGGACAAGCTGGCACCATCCAAGCCGGCATCGGTCAGATTCGCCCCCGTCAAGTTGGCAGAGTCCAGATCGACACCGGTGAGATTCGCACGACTCAAATCGGCATCCACCAGCGTGGCGTAGGGACCGATTATGTACCCGTCTTCAAGGCTCCAGTTGACCGGAAAGGCGTCCGGAATACCGGTGACATAGCCCGAGGTCAGTTCGGCCAGGTCTGCTCCTCCCAGGTTGGCGCCCGTCACCGTGGCTCCGGTCACCGTGGCACCAACGAGGTTGGCGTCGGTCAAGGTCACGCCGGCGAGATCGGCATCCATCAGGTCGGCCCCGGCCAGGTTTGCGGCCGCCCCGATCAGATAGCCATCAACCAAACTCCAGTTGGCGGGCAGGGCTCTCGGTGTGCCGGTGATGTTCCCCGATGTCACATTGGACAGGACCGCATTGGTCAGGTTCGCATCATTCAAAGCCGACGAGCTCAATACCGAGTCGGCCAGGTCGGCACCGGCCAGATCGGCACCTTTCAAGTTGGCGTAGGGTCCGACGAGATAGCCGCCAACCAGACTCCATTGCGAAGGAAGCGCGCTCGGAACGCCCGTGATGGAGCCGGAACAAACACTGACAAGGTTGGCCTCTAACAGATCGGCGCCGCCAAGCTGCGCGCCGGTGAGTCTGGCGCCAGACATCTGAGCGCCTACCAAGTCGGTCCCATTCAGATCGGCGTCAAGCAAATCTCTGCCGGTCAGATTGACGCCGGCCAGATCACAACCTTGCAGATTCGCAAAGCTTCCACCATAGGCACAGTTCTGAGCAGTGGTCGGCGTGATCTTGCTCATCGATTGAACCCCGCCAACGCCGACTTTGTTTTCTGCCTGTACCTCGACGGTGTACTTGGCGCCGTTGGTGAGTCCTGATACCAGACACTGCGTGGCTAGAGCCGACTTGCAGATCACCGGTCCGGGCGTGACGGTCACGATGTAACCGGTGATGGCAGAACCCCCATCGGAGGCCGGGCTCGACCATCTGGTGTAAATGGCCCCGTTAACCGGTACCACCGTGAATGATTTGGGCGCTCCGGGCCTTGTGGGGCTTGGCGTCGACGCTCCAACGGCCCCACCGCCCAGGGAGAGCAACGTGAGCGTAAGAACCCCGACAACCATTAGAACAACGCCTCTAGGATTCTTCACGGAGTGCCCCTCCCGGCTGGGACCTTCTTCCCAACCAAGCACAAGTATCCCACAGGCATCAGCCGAAAATCCACGATTAGGCCTGCCCGAGGTGCGATGTCTCATGGACCTCTTCAGCCGAATGGTGACGGTTGAGAGCATTGTCAGTGGGCCATGTCGATAGTCAGGCGCATGTGGGCGTGTCGATAAATCTGCCATTCCGCTCGCAAGTCCCGACAGGCTTTGGCCCTTGACCGAGATCGCCTTCTCAGTGCCGGAGATGTCGGTGGCTTCTTCATCCTCTCTGGATTGCGAGTCGAGGGGGATGATCTGCCCACATCCGCGACCGACGCTCGGGGGCCCTAGCTAATGCGCAGATCCAGAGTCCTGGCAATAGTCGTAACGACGTCGTCAACCGATTCCTGGTCCGACAGGGAGATCGTGACTGTCTGATGGGGAGCGGGAGAGATATTCGTTGTCGGTGTTCCCGAGAGAGTGCTCAACTGGGAATTTGAGGAATCCATGCGACAAGGGACTCCAGATCCGGGATCTCCGGGTCGATGCTCCCTGCATGGAGTGCCATAGCCGGGGAGAAGCCCCATCATGAGCGACTTCTCCCAAGGCATCGGATGGTGGCGGGCGAGCGACGGCAAGTGGTACCCGCCGGATCAGCCCCCACCCAAAGCGGATGCTCCGGAACCGGATAACCCGTGTTCAGACGAAGGCGGTCCCCCCCGACCACCCCGAACCTTCTCCGAGGCTCGCGTCATCCCGGAACTCGCCACTGCCGAAGAAGAGCACAGTCATCATCACCGGAGGCTCACCGACCCACTGGTGTTGCTCGTGTGTGCGTTGCTCCTAATTGCTATTGGGGCTGGCTCTGCCACCGCGATCTCGTTCGCGACGAGGAACTCCGCCGAAACAAGCGCCAAAACGACTGCTCCACCGACATCGAGGGCGGCTACTTCTCCTTCAACAATCTCGAGTCCGTCGGCTAACTCTTCGACTGTGCCACCGACGACCAGTTCGACGTCGTCAACGGGGACCTCCTCCCCGTCAGGTCCGGCACCGGCGACCGTGATTGGTCCGCCTGGAGACCCGGTGAATGAAGCGGTAACCAACGAGGTCTTGACCACGACCTGGACCGGCTATATGCAGGCCATGATCGCGAACGACCGGACCGCGGTCACCCAATACACCACGCCATTGGCCTTTGAGGTCTCAGTCGGGCTTCTCGATTGCGGTTGCCTGCCAGAGATGACCTACGCGTCATCCACCATCACAGTTCCTCCGGCGACGAGCTACCCACTTTCCTTCCTTGCCGGACTTCATAGCTCGGGATACGACGAGCAAGGACAGACTTGGTGGGTCGTCTTCACCAAGGCAGGAGCTGCGACTCCGTGGATCATCGCATTTGTTGCCGGAAACACCGGTGGAACTGGCATTGATGGACACGATCCCTACGCCCTAAAGACACCCCCTACGGAACCGAATCCGATCGATCAGGATCCACAGGCATACGCCAGCTTCTTCCAGAAGCTGGACACAACTGGCAAGGTCGGGAACGGCTTACCAAAGAACTACGGGCAGACTCCCATCATCGACCAATTTGTCGAGTCGACATCGAGTCTTTATGAATTTCGGCGCGCTTCACGTGTTAGAGAGCAAGTGAGACACCGAATTGACGAGGTGAGCCCCGTTTTTGCCTTTGTCAACAATGGAACCGCAGTGGCTGCTATCGAGTGCTTCGCTATCAATCTGAAGGAGGCGTTTGCCGCCACCGCTGGGTTTCCGATCAGTCAGCCACCTGACCGAAGCGAATGGACACACCTACTCCAACCGGGCTCGTACAAGTCGTTGAGTTACTCCGATGAAGAGGACAACTGTGTCGTTGAGGACCCCGATGGACTCAGCTACCTCTTTGCGAACCAGGGCGGTGTCTACTCCATGTCCGCCACGCCCGCCTAACCTTTATGTGCCCACCACTGCACTTAGCAGCCTGCCCCAGATCTCCGGAAGCGTGCGCCCAAGGGCAACCCGATGGTGGATAATGCTGATGTGACTGCAACCGACCCATCCCACGACTGGGACAGTTCGTACACCGACACGTCGCCTCCCTGGGACATAGGCCGCCCACAGCCTGCTTTTGTCCACCTTGCCGGCGCTGGTGCGCTCACTGGCGCCCTCCTCGACGCGGGCTGCGGCACTGGCGAGCACACGATCCTCGCAGCTCGCCACGGCGCCACATCCATCGGCATCGATGTGTCTCCGAGGGCAATCGAGATCGCCCAGCGAAAGGCGGCTGCGAGCGGGGTCGAGACCACCTTCCAAGTCTTCGACGCGCTGCGCCTCGACACGCTAGGCAACACCTTCGACACGATCGTCGATAGTGGTTTGTTCCACGTCTTTGACGATCTCGCCCGTACTCGTTATGTCACCGCGCTTCACGCTGTTCTCCGTCCTGGCGGTCACCTTCACCTCATGTGTTTCAGCGACCGTGAGCCCGGTGGGTGGGGACCCCGCCGCGTCACCGACAATGAGCTGCGCACCGCGTTCGGATCCGGCTGGAGCTTCGACTCGCTCTCTCCCAATCGCTTCGAAATCATTCCCGTGGTCGGTTCGACTAGCGCCGACGCATGGCTAGCCGACATTATCCGGTTGGCGCCCGAATAGCGGACCGAACCTGTTCCCCGATCGCCGGGAGCGAGGTGGCTATTGGCCGTGGATCAACCGTGTAACAACACTTCCGGGGCAGGGGCTCCACATCAACTTCGTAGCGTCGGACCCTGTTGAAATGGATGTCGTTCTCCGCCGGGTGTGCGGTGCCTTATCCACGGTTGCGCGTCACGGTGTACAGCGCAAGGGGGAAGGGGAACGATGGACCCAGAGTCCCCACGACAAAACTGCGGTCCCTCGCCACAAAGACGAGGGACCGCAGTTCGATACATCTCAATCACTTCCGCGTCGCACATTGCGCAGAAACCAGCGCACTGCGTGCTGTTCGCTAGAAGGTAGCCTTCGTTCCCGGAGCAAGAGTGATCGTCTTAGTGCACACGTAGGCCGTAAAAGACTGACCATGCGGCGTGTAGGTGGCGGTTCCGCCGGTGATCTTGCCAACGGCCTTTTCCTCCGTGTTGCCGCTGCCGGTGCACTTGTTCGGCGTCACTTTCGTGAGCGTCGGCTTGGCGATGATGGTCGTCTTCTTGTTTGTCCAGGTAAGCGTTCCGCCCTTAGCAAGCGCCGCTTCACTCCCACTGGCACTGGTGTACCCCGCCACCTTCGGAGTGCAAGTAGTGATGGTGACGACTCCTGCCTTGGCGGACAACTTGGAACAGGTCGAAGTCGATGTTGCCCCTGCTGTGCCGGACAGACCGACGACGACCGCACTCGGCACGGCCAATGCCGCAACCAAGGCAATGACTACTGGAAATCTACGCATACATCCCCCTACTCATTTGCAATAGGCAGCGAACCGTTCGCCCCCGGACCATCACTTTAGCTCAACCCCAGGTGCCAGCGTCGTCGTCGCCTCGAAGGGGTGTGCCATGTGATCCGAGTGGTTGACATCAAAGAAATGCAGGTCTCACCCCTGCCCCACAACACCTGGAGCAGGGCGATTACACCAATGGCTGTTAGAGTAGTTTGTTCCACAGCAAAGCTGGGAGATCAGCCATGAATGCCCTCGTCCTAAAGGTCGGTTCGTCGATGGGCGGAGTTGTGGTCCCAGGCCTCGTTGCCGGAGTGATCTATCTCGTTATTGCTCTCGCCACCGGAGCCTCAACTGTGGCGTCAATCACCGGTGGGATCGTGGTGGTCGCTGTTGCAGTCACCATCGGGTTGGTCATTCGTGCGGTTTACCAACGCAGAGCCTAGGGATCTCATAAGCAAGTTGGATCCAGGAGTGTTGTTGGCACTGCCCCTAATTACCAGGGCAGTGGGATGGAATGAACCCCGACGGTCTATCCCGATGTGCCCACCTCAACGAGACTTCTGGCAACTGAGAGAGCTACATCGAATGACACCGGACCAGACACATGGATATCCCACACCGGAGCGCAGACAACAATGTGGGGCCTTTGCCCTGTAGGTCGGGTCCAGGTTTCAAATCGCTCACCTTCAAGAAGAAGGAGACCACCTCCCAGGTTTCTTACTGGCGACCGCCAGGATCCCGTCACGTCGAACTGATCATCGTCCTTGATCGAGCGGAGCTGGTACATACCGGTCTCCTTGATTGACGCACCGACTGATTCACCGGGCGGCGGAACGAGGAGGAGGTACCCCGGACTGTTGTAGCCATCCGGCCATTTGGCGGGCACCCACACCGGTTCTTCCATTCGGTTGGAGAAATCGGCCACGGATGCGACCAGGTCCTCTCGGAATTGGAAACCACTGACCGTTGGAAGATGGGCCACTACGCCAGGCTATGTCCTCGTGATTGGCCATGCGCTTTCGTGTGCCTATCCCTAATCCCCGGTTCAGCAAAGCGTTATTGACCGTGGCTGACCGGCACTTCGGCGATAGGGCGACACCGCAGACAGTGCCCCAACCGGGGTGCGGTTTCCAGACATTCATTTGTCCGAACGATGGACTCAACTCGTCGCAGTGACCCCGACCCGCAGACGATTTCCGTCCAGATCGACGAGGTGAACTTCACGACCCCACGGCTTTTCTACGACATCCACCCCGAACTCATGTGCAACAGCGTCGATGTCATCCACCCGGAGGTGAATGAGGGTGTCAGGGCTGGCGTCCCCGGTGTGTTCCGAGAGGAAAAGACGAGCCGCACCACCTTGTCGAGCTATCGACGTGAATACGGGCAGGCCCGGTTCAAATGTGTGCTCCCATTCTTGTTTATAGCCAAGCCGGGTGAACCAGGCCAGAGCCCTACCGGCGTCTGAAATTCTCAAGACCGGAATCGCTTCTTCCATGCACACATTTTACCGTCTGACTCTTGCGTCCCCGGAATGGGGGGTGGCCTGAGGTATCCCGACTACCGGGAGTGGGGCTGTTATCGAGTGCCACCGACCGGCTCATTCGGGCGTGTGGAGAACACCAGCATCATGGATTGCGGGTGGTCGTACGCCCGAGCGCAGCCGGGAGTAGCGAGGTAGCCTCGCTGCAGGCGGGGGGTCCTCTTCACTCGAGCAAGGAGCACGACGATGCGTAGAACAACCCTGATTGGCGGAGCGGGCCTGCTCCTAGTGATGGCAGTTGCTGTTCTTACAGGTCCGGTGGCCGTCGCCGGAGCGTCACCAGCCATCGTCGGGGTCGGCCACCCGACGTGTACCGGTGCTTGGCTCGGAGCAATCGAGTTCAGCCCAGCACTTACGACGGCTGGTGTGGCCCCGAAGGAGACGATTGAATTGAAGGCCGTCGCCAAGCCGTGTGCGGCAGGCGTCCCCGTGCCGACCAGTGGGACGGTTACGGCGTTCAAGACGTTTGTCGCCGCGAATGCCAACCGGTGCTCCAACGTACTTCCCTTGGCCCTCGCCACCACGAAAACCGATGCGATACCGCTGCCTGTGAAGGTTGACTGGAACACTCCGATCGCCGTTACGAATATCGCGCTTCCAAATGTGAAGGTCACGTCGACCTTGGGTGGATCACCCCTGACCTTCCATTCGATCGGACCAGCAGGCGGTTCATATCCGAATCCACTCGCCTCCCTCTCCATCAAGACGGTCAAGTCCCACACGATGATTTTCGGTGGTGGAGCCGGAAACTGTGGTGGTACCGGAGTGACCAGCCTCACCATTCGGGCGGCCGGCACTACCGGGACGTTCTGACAGCGCCCGCCAGGTAGGTTCTCACCGGTCCCTGGGGCGGTGCTTCGGGACCGGTGAGGGCCCCTCACTCCGGGATGATCTGTGAAGCGTTGGGAGTTGATCGCTCAGCCTCCCTTGCCCCACATCAGTGACAATGGCCTTCGGGCTCCACCGCTTCGCAGCTGGTCCTCAATAACTTCGGGAGTGCAGGGAGATTCGGCCTGACTTGTCGTCATGAGGCGCCCTCGGGTGTCGTCGGCCGAGCACTTCTGGCGGCAACCATTGACAATGGCACGTCCCGTCACCGCGTTGGGGTGATCGGTCCGGCTTGCGCCGCCGTCAGGTGGTTCTGAACGCGTGATTAATTCACGATGGCTGGAACTCGTTGTCGCAAACCGTCAAACCGTGTGACAATGGGAGAGCTGGACCCGGTAACGGGATGGGGCAGACAGGGGCAACGATGGGACAACTCCTAGGGCGCAGTGGTAGCACGCGAGCCGTACTGCTAGTGGCCGGCGTGATCGCCTTCACAATGAGCCTTGTCCTCGCAATCTCCACTCCTCCTGCAGGAGCGACGGCAGCAACTACGCATCTTCAATCGCATGGATATTGGCTTGTCGGACGTGATGGAGGAGTGTTCAGTTTCGGTTCTGCCCGGTTTTACGGTTCTACCGGATCGCTCCGATTGCAACGACCCGTGGTTGGCATTACGGCCACTCCAGACCACCGCGGCTACTGGCTGGTGGCCTCGGACGGTGGCGTCTTTGCCTTTGGCGACGCGGGATATTACGGCTCCCTCCCCGGACTCGGCTTCGCCCCAGCGGGCACGAAACGCACTCCTCGCCTCAACAAAGCCATTGTCGGAATTGTCCCCTCGAGAGATGGCCGGGGCTACTTCATGGTGGCGTCCGATGGTGGGGTCTTCGCTTTTGGTGACGCGAAGTTTGAGGGATCCTGTCCTGGTATCGGAACCTGCATTGGGGCGGGCAAAGTGGTTGTGCCATCGGGAAACGGATATTGGCTGGTCACGACAAATGGAGACGTGTACGCCTTTGGCCATGTTCCTTACCTCGGCGGACCGGGTGACAAGGGAATCGTTACGTCAGCCGCTGGAACACCGAGTGGCTATGGATACTGGATCCTGTTCCGGTACACCGGCCCTTACTCCTATGGCAATGCCCCTTACATCGGTCGCCTCAACGGCGAGGCGGCGGGCTATGACATTGCTACGGCCATTACACCTACTGCTCAGGGTACTGGTTATTGGATCGTCACGGCTGCTGGAGCCGTCCTGAAGTTTGGAAATGCGGTGTACGAGGGAAGTATGTCTGGGCACCATCTCAATCGATCGATCATCGGTGCTGTTGGGTGGTAGCGGGAAGGGCGATTCGACGATGCTAGGCCCAGAGGGCGACGGTATTCCGGACACTCACACGGTGCCCGACTGCAGCACGCTGCCTGCGAGCGATAGCCTCTTAGGTGTGCGGAATCAGCTTGTTCAGGTCGCGGATTCGTTAGGAGTTAGAGCTCCTGTCCAGCGAACACGGGATCGTTTGGTCGATCTGCTGACTGGCAATCACGAAAGCCGCAACATTTGACGGAATCGCCGGGATGACTTCCATCTCAAACTGCTACTCCGGTTTGGCCTGCGAGCAACTTCTAACTATCTCGATGTGGGGGCGAACCAAGGACTCTTCCTCCAGGGCCTTTCGTCGGTTGCCCCTCTGGGCCATCACATCGCCTATGAGCCCATACCTCACGTTGCGGCAAAGCTGGCTCAGCGATTTCCTGGGGTGGAGATTCGCCAGGCCGCCCTATCAGATCGCGACGGCGAGTTTCCCTTTACTCATGTGTTGGGAGCTGGGAATCAGGGCTACAGCAACTTGGTAGATGGCGGATTGAAGATACCGGCCTACGGGGCCGACCTGGAGACCGAGACCATCATCGTGCGGACGGAGCGTCTCGACGATCACCTGCCAGGGCGGTGGCTGCCTCAGATCATGAAGATCGATGTCGAGGGCGCCGAACTCCTTGTTTTGAGGGGCGCAATCGACACCCTTCGACGAGCGAAGCCAGTCATCGCATTCGAGCATGTGTGGGACCCCGATGATTCCGAGGAGCTATACGGCATCATCTGCGACGACGTCGGATTGAGAATCTTCGACATGGACGGCAACGGACCATTTGGTCGTTCCCAGTTCCTTGATGGACCCGCCGGTCGCTGGAATTGGGTCGCCCACGAGTAGCTCAGTTATCCCAGATGGCGGCGCCCCGTCCTCATTTGCTGGCAGACGCTGACGCTGACGATTATTTCTTGGATCGCGATCCAGAAGCTGTCGGCCAGAGGTCCGGCGCCACGATCGCTCGTGCGCCCAGCGGAGTTGGCGGTCGCCATGGTGGGTGCTGGTGGAGATAATGGATGGATGGCACCGAACAGCCCGTATCTGACTCGGCCCCTCAGTCCTGACACCTGGGACGACTTTGCCCATCTGGTGGACGCTAACAACGGAGTCTGGGGCGGCTGCTGGTGTATGGGTTTCCACCCAGAGGGCGTCGGCAAGGGCCATACCGTTTCTGGGAACCGTCTGGCAAAGCAAGCACACGTACAAAACGGAACGGTGCACCAGATTCTCGTTTATGACGGCGATGAATGCGTCGGCTGGTGCCAGTACGGGTCACCGGTCGAGCTTCCAAACATCAACAACCCGAAGGCCTACGCCAAGGGCCTGGGCGAGATGCCAGACTGGCGGATCGGTTGCATCTTCACAGGAAGCGGCCACCGACGCCATGGGGTGGCGCGGGCCGCCCTAAGCGCCGCGCTGGCTGCCATCCACGATGCTGGAGGCGGGATGGTCGAGGCCTACCCCGAGCAGGTCGAGGAGCGGCCTCCTCGAGCGCGGTGCCTATTTCCATACTGGCCCTGCCGACCTGTTCGAGGAGTTCGGCTTCAAGCGAGACCGCAAGATAGCGAAGTGGCGGTGGGTAATGCGGCTGCAAGTCCGATCTTGACCGATCCTTCGCCGTTGCGGGTGACAGGTTCGTGGAGACGGGGGCAGCGACGGTCCTAGCACACCTGCCCCTGAACAATGACAATGGCCTTTAGGGATCCACCGCTTCGCAGCTGGTCCTCAATAGCTTCGGGAGCACTGGGAGATTTGGCCTGACTTGCAGTCATGAGGCGTCTTTGGACGTCGTCGGCTGAGCTCTTCCAGCGGACATTGACAACGGCACGCCCCGTCTCTGAGGTTGGGTGATTGGTCCAGGTTGCTAGGAACAACTCGGACCGCCCGTCACTCCGATCAAGGACGGCCGTGCCACCCCCTCAACCGCTAAGGAAGGAAGGGGCGGGCGGATTCAAGGGATGAGCCGTGTCCTACCCGGAGGTAGACATGCCGTTCCACTACTCAGGTGAGTTCCGCCGCCAGGCGTGTGAGCGGATGCTGGCCGGCGAAGTGGTCAAAGAGCTGGCCGCCGAGCTCGGGGTCAGCGACGCCACCCTCTACAAATGGCGCCGCCAGGCCCTGATCGACGCCGGGCGCCGGGCAGGTGCCACGAGCTTCGAGGTCGACCCCTTGGTGCAGGCCCGAAACCGCTTTAAGGACCTCGAAGCCGAACTGAAGTTGGTCAAGGCCGCCAGCAAGCTCTTTGCCGAAGAGGAAGAAGATGTCAGCCCAAAAGGAAGTACCAGGTTGTCCGAGGGCTGAACACCCTGGGCTATTCCGAGCGGCTGGCCTGCAGGGTGGTGGGCGTGCAGCGGCCCACCTACTACGACATCAAGCACCGCCAACCGAGCCGCCAAGGGGTGCGGCGCCTGATGTTGGCCGATGCCATCGCCGCATCCACGCCCGCTCTCGGGGCACCTATGGGACGTTGCGCATCCGGGCCGCCCTGGAGATCGAGCGGGGCATCATCGTCAATAAGAAGCTGGTGTGGAAGATCATGCGCCAGCTGGGCCTACAGGGTCTCCTGGGGCCGAAGAAGGGCCGGCCGAACCTGGTCAACGTGGCCACGCACGAGGATCTCGTGAAGCGCAACTTCTTGGCCTCCCGTCCCGGGGAGCTCTGGCTCACCGACATCACCGAGCATCCGACCAGGGAGGGCAAGATCTACTGCTGTGTGGTACTTGATCTCTTCTCACGTAAGGCGGTCGGTTGGGCCATCGACCGACGCTGCGAGTCGGTGCTGGTGGCCTTGCTCTACGCCGGCAGACCGAACTGGCGGGTGTTGGGCTCGATCGTTGTCCGATGAGGTGCCGGACCCCGCCTGAATCCGAAGATCCGGTAAACCCCACATGGAGCGGACGACGGGATTCGAACCCGCGACCCTCACCTTGGCAAGGTGATGCTCTACCAACTGAGCCACGTCCGCGTAAGGCCAACACCCTAGCAGCAGACCAGCGTGTCCTCCGGTGCCCCACCCGGGCTACGAAAGCCGTTCCGCACCCCCTACGCAGGGAGTTCGGCGTGCCACCATGGGACCGGTCGGTCCCGGCGGTTGGCTTCGGCCACCAACTCGCCAAGGGACTCCTCCATCCCCCGGGCGATCACCGCCACATCGGGCACCAGGTCCCAGCACCCCTGCACCCCGACGTACATGGTGTCGAGGTAGGAGAACACGGTGATGTTGACCCCCACCCCTTCTACGATCGGGCCGAGTGGGTACATGGCCACCATGCGGGCACCGGCCAGGTACAGCGGGAACTGCGGCCCCGGCACGTTGGACACGATGAGGTTGAACAGCGGTGCCACGTGGTCGAATAGTCGCAGATTGGTGACGAGTCGCGACAGTCGGGTGGCTACCGCCGGGAACGTGGACTGGGCCCAGCCGGCGAACAGGTCCGAGCCGATCTCCTGACCCTGTTGCTTCGCAGAGGCCATCCCGTCCCGGATGTACCGGTGCCGGGTCGCCGCCTCTTCGACACCGTCGGCCAGCGAGACCAAGACGGCCGAGATCCGGTTGCCCAGCGCCTCCCGCTCTTCTTCCACTCGCACCGACACCGGCACCATGGCCACCAACGAGCCGTCAGGCTGCTCGTCCCGCCCGGCAAAGAACCGGCGCATGGCTCCCGAGGTCACCGTCAGCACCACGTCGTTGGCCGTCCCTCCGAGCGATTCCCGCACCCGGGCCACGTCCGCCAGCGGAAGTTCGGCGAAGGCCACCCGACGGTGAGCGGAGATGGACCGGTTGATCGACGTCCGAGGAGCTTCGAACGGCGCCGGTGGCAACGCACCTTGCACCTCGCGGTTCCGGTTGCCCAGTCCCCGGAGTGTTTGCACCGTCCGACTCACCGTGCGCACCAGCTCCTCGGCCGCGCCGGGCAGGGACCCCAACACGTCCCGCCACTGCTCCACGTCTCCCGGAAGGGGGTCGGGGGTCCATCGGGGGTCCCGCCGATCCCTGCCATCTCCTCGGTCGGCCTGACCCGATCGTCGGCCACCGTCACCGTCACCGTCACCCCCACCACTGCCGGCCGGCCCGCGCACCCTCCGTCCCTGGCCGAACAGGGGACGCGGCGATGGGTCCGGCGACAGGTCGAAGAACGCCGCCATCACCTCGGCCCCGGAGACCCCGTCGATGATGGCGTGGTGCACCTTGGGCACCAGCGCCAGGCGGCCACCCTCCAACCCCTCGACCACATGGAACTCCCACAACGGCCGCCGACGATCGAGGGGCCTCGAGGCCAGGTCGGCCACCAGGGCGGTCAGCTCCTCATGCCCACCCGGCGCCGGAAGACTGACCCGGCGCACGTGGTACTCCAGGTCGAAGTCGGGATCGTCGACCAGTGCGGCATGCTGCAGCCCGAAGGGCACCTCGACCATCCGCTTCCGGAACGGAGGTACCAGATGCAGCCGTTCCGCTACCAGGTCGAGGATCCGGTGGAAGTCCACCCCCCCGGCCACACCCTCAGTATCGAAGATCAGTGCCCCCAGGATGTGCAGGTGGGTGGTGGGCGACTCCAGGGAGACGAAGGCCCCGTCCAAACCGGTGAGCCGGTCCATACCCCCTACCGGCCCGTCGATCCGAAGCCGCCGAGCCCCCGCTCGCTCTCGCCCAGCTCCCCCACCTCCACGAAGGTGGCCGACTCGACCCGTTGGATCACCAACTGGGCGATGCGGTCACCCCGGTGCACCTCATAGGGGGTCTGACCGTCGGTGTTGACCAACAACACCGCCAACTCGTCGCGATACCCCGAGTCGATGAGGCCCGGGGTGTTGAGGCAGGTGACCCCGTGCCGCAGGGCCAGACCACTCCTCGGTTGGACGAAGCCGGCATACCCCTCCGGAATGGCCAGGGCCACCCCGGTGGGCACCAGAGCACGACCTCCGTTGGGCGCCAGAGTCACGTCGATCCGGGCCACCAGGTCCGCTCCGGCATCGCCCGCCCGGGCGTAGGCCGGCACCGGCAGACCAGGATCCAGCCTCACCACCGGAACCGGCAGCGAGCCGCGCCCATCGGGGGTCCGAGGACCCCGCTCCGCCTCTACCTCTTCGACCCCGGGGCCTGATGCCGCCACGTACTACCTCCACTTCTCCGGGGGGACGCTATCGCTCCGCTCCCCACCCTGCCGACAGGCCCTTCACCCCCTGGGCCGCCACGCCCGATGGGGCCCGTCTGACGGTTCGTCACCCCGGGGGACCCGTCGCTGCCGGTAGGCGGCCGACGTGCCGCAGCGTCACGGGGGTGCGGTAGCGTCACCGGCGTGCTGGTGTGGATGGATCTGGAGATGACCGGGCTCGATGTCTCCTCCGACGTCATCGTGGAGGTAGCCACCCTGGTCACCGACGATGATCTGACCATCGTGGCCGAGGGCCCGGACCTGGTGGTGTCCACCTCCCCCGACAAGCTGGCCGGCATGGACGAGTTCGTGCGGACCATGCACACCAAGAGCGGGCTGCTGGCGGAGATCACCGCCTCCACGGTGACGCTGGAGGAGGCGGGAGCTGCCACCCTGGAGTTCATCAAAGCCCATGTGCCCAACCCCCGGACCGTGCCCCTGGCCGGCAACTCCATCGGGACCGATCGCCGCTTCCTGGCCGCCCAGCTGCCCGAAGTCGAGGAGTACCTCCACTACCGTTCGGTGGACGTCTCCACCCTCAAGGAGCTGGCCAAGCGGTGGTATCCCGAGGTCATGAAGGGCGCCCCGCAAAAGGCCGGCGGACACCGGGCCATGGACGACATCCGCGAGAGCGTGGCCGAGCTGGCCTACTACCGCGCCACCATCTTCCGGCCGCCCACCGGGGCCCCGGCCGACGCCCCCACCGAGGGTCGGTAGTGGACGAGGCCGTGCCCGAACAGCCCACCGAGACCCCACCGGTCCCCACCCGGGCCGAGGTCGTGGCCACCCTGACTGCTCCGGGCCAGCCCTTCGAGATGGTTGACCTGACCATCCGGGGCATCCCCACCCGGACCTGGAAGACCGCCCCGGCCACGCTGCGAAGCGTCCTCGAGCTCTCCTCCCTCCACGGCGACCAGGACTTCCTGGTCTACGAGGACGAGCGGATCACCTTTGCCGAGCACTTCGCCACCGTGACCACCCTGGCCCACGCCATGGTGGAGCAGTTCGGGATCGTCAAAGGGGACCGGGTGGCCATCGCCATGCGCAACCTGCCCGAATGGGTCATGGCCTTCTGGGCCTCCATCTCGGTGGGCGCGGTGGTGGTGCCTCTCAATGCCTGGTGGACCGGCCCCGAGCTGGCCTACGGCCTGAGCGACTCCGGAGCCGCCCTGGCCTTCGTGGACCAGGAGCGCCAGCACCGGATCGAACCCCACCTCGACGACACCCCCGCCCTGCGGGCCATGGTGGTGTGCAGCGAGAATCCCGACCCGGCCGGTGGCCGACAGGTGGCCGAGGGCTCCACCGTGGAGCGCACCGGCGCACCCCCGTTGCCGGTGGTCCCGTTCGCCGACCTGGTCGGGTCACCCGTCGAAGGGGCCACCCTCCCCGACATGGAGATCGACCCCGACGACGACGCCACCATCTTCTACACCTCGGGCACCACCGGTCGGCCCAAAGGGGCGGTCGGCACCCACCGCAACAGCGCCTCCAACCTCATGAACCTGTTCTTCGTGTCCACGGTGGGGAACCTGCGCCGTGGCCCGTCGTCGGCCGAGTCCTCCGGGGCCCAGAACGCCAACCTGTTGTCGGTGCCCCTGTTCCACGCCACCGGCTGCCACGCCCTGCTGGTCACCAATACCGCGGCGGGCGGGAAGCTGGTCATGATGCACCACTTCGACCCCGAGCGGGCCCTGGAGTTGATCGAACGGGAGCGGATCACCATCTTCGGCGGGGTGCCGGCCATGGTCATGCAGGTGATCGACTCGCCCAACTTCGACAAGCGGGACACCTCGTCGGTGAAGTCCATCTCCTACGGCGGGGCCCCCTGCCCGCCCGACCTGGTGCGCCGGATCAAGCAGCACTTTCCGGGGGGAGCGCCCGGCAACGGTTACGGGCTCACCGAAACCTCGGCCATGACCACCATGAACGCCGGCGACGATTACGTGCGCAAGCCGGACAGCGTGGGCCCACCGGCCCCGGTGTGCGACGTGGCTGTGGTGCCCGAGGAGTACACCGGTCTCGAGCCACCCGCTGACCAGGCTCTCGACCCCGAGCGGACCGGCGAGCTGTGGATCAAGGGCCCCAACGTGGTGCGCGGCTACTGGAATCGCCCCGAGGACACCGAGGCCACCTTCACCCGCGGCTGGCTGCACACCGGCGATGTGGCCCGCATCGACGACGAGGGGTTCGTCCACATCGTGGACCGGGCCAAGGACATGATCATCCGGGGCGGCGAGAACGTCTACTGCGTCGAGGTGGAGGCCGCTCTGTTCGAACATCCGGCCGTGGCCGACTGCGCCGTCATCGGTGTGCCCCATCCGGTGCTCGGCGAGGAGGTCGGGGCGGTGGTGGTGCTGCGGCCCGGGCACGACGTGGGCGCCGACGAGCTGGCCCGCTTCGTCAAGGAACGACTGGCCGCCTTCAACGTGCCGTCCCGGTTCTGGTTCCGAGCTGAGGAGCTGCCCCGCAACCCGGCCGGCAAGGTGCTGAAGCGCCAGCTGCGCACCGAGCTGCTCGGCCCACCGCCCGGTTGATCAGCTACCGGGGTAGGCCCAACCGCTCCCGGGTGGCCACCACGTCGGCCTCCATCTGGGCGATGAGCTCTTCCACGCTGTCGAAGGCCACCTCGTCGCGGAGATGGGCCACGAACGACACCTCGGCCTGTTCGCCGTAGAGGTCCCCGGAGAAGTCGAGCAGGAACGCCTCCACCAGCAGATCGCCGTCGGAGCCGTAGAAGGTCGGCCGCCGCCCCACCGACACCGCGGCCGGATGGACCGAACCGTCCGGCCGCCCGTACCATCCGGCATAGATCCCCACGCCCGGCAGGCAGATGCTCTCGGGCACCGCGACGTTGGCCGTGGGGAAGCCAAGTTCGGTGCCGCCCCGCCGGTCGCCGTGGGCCACGGTGCCCCGGACCTGGTGAGGTCGACCCAACAGCACCGCCGCCTCCTCCACCCGCCCGTCGCCGACCAGCTTGCGGATGCGGGTCGACGATATGGGCTCGAGGTCGGACCCGCTGGGGCCGGGGTCGGCCTCCAACAGGACCCCCTCGACGGCGAACCCGGCCGTCGAGCCCATCTCCCGCAGGAGGGCCACGTTGCCCTTGCGACCGTGGCCGAAGTGGAAGTCCTCCCCCACCACCACCAGGCGGGCATCGAGCCCCCCGACCAGCATCACCTCCACGAAATCCTCCGCCGTCTCGTTGGCCCGCTCCTCGTCGAAGTGGACCACCACCGTCCGGTCCACCCCGGCCGCCTCGAGCAGCTCGAGCTTCTGGTCCAGATCGCACAGGAGCTTGGGCGCCGACTCCGGGCGCACCACCGTGGCCGGGTGGCGGTCGAAGGTCACCACCACGGTGGCCAGCCCGCTCTCTTCCGCCCGGGCCCGGAGCTCGGTGAGGAGGGCCCGGTGGCCGAGATGCACGCCGTCGTAGGCCCCGATGGTCACCGCACTCCCTCCGACCGGCGGGGTGCTCGTCGAGGCCTCCGTCACGATCTCCATCACCGTGGAAGGTTACCGCCGGCCCTCATCCGGCGGACTCCAATACCACCGAGGGCCGGATCCGATCCGTGTCGGTGGACTCGTACACGGCCAGAAGCCGGTGGCCGTCATCGACCAGGCCCCACGGACCCTCACCGGTCACCCCGAGCGGGATCCGGTCCAGGGCCAGGCCCCGGGCCACCAGGGTCTGCACCTCGGCCGGCACCACCACCTGGTCGAGGTCCCGGAGGGCCTGGGCCGGGGTGAGGATGACCGCCGGTGTGAGCTCATCCACCGGGCGGGCCTCTTCGGTGGTGAACGAACCGATCCGCGTGCGGCGCAGGTCGGCCAGGTGGGCTCCCCCACCCAGCCGGGTGCCCAGGTCGGCGGCCAGCACCCGCACGTAGGTCCCCGAGGAGCACTCCACCTCGATCCGGAACGACCCCGGAGCCGATCCGTGGTCGACCTCGAACCGGTGGACGGTCACCGGGCGGGCCGCCCGCTCGACCTCGATGCCGGCCCGGGCCAGGTTGTGGAGGCGCTGGCCACCGACCTTGACCGCCGACACCATGGGAGGGATCTGCTCGATGGGACCGGTCAACCCGACGGCCGCCGCCCGCACGTCGGCCAGCGAGACCCCTCCCATGTCCCAGGTCCCGGTGACATCGCCGGAGGCATCGAGGGTGGAGGTGGCGGTGCCCAGGATCACCTCGGCCTGGTAGGTCTTGGGCAGGGCGGTGAGGAAGCGGAGCAGGCGGGTGGCCCGGCCCAGTCCCACCAGCAGCACCCCGGTGGCGTCGGGGTCCAGGGTCCCGGCGTGGCCCACCCGGCGCTGACCGTAGATCCGGCGGCAGCGGGCCACCACGTCGTGCGAGGTCCAACCGGCCTCCTTGTCCACCACGGCCACTCCGGTGACCAGGTCCGTCTGGGCCTTGCTCACGGCGTCGTTTCCGGATCGGGCCCATCCGGTTCCCCGGCGCCCAGCTCCTCCTCGGCGGCCCGGATCCGGCGCAGGGCCTCTTCCACCCGGCCCCCCTCCACCACGGCCGGATCGACGGTGAACTCCAGCAGGGGGGTGCGCTTCATCCGGGTCTGGCGACTCACCGCGCTCTGCAGCTGGGCCCGGCGCTCGGCCAGAGCATCGTCGGCGTCCTCGGAGAGCGAGCTCAGATACACCGTGGCGTGGCGGAGGTCGGGCGCGGTGTCGACCGACGTCACGGTGACCAGGCGCAGCCGTTCGTCGGCGTCGGCCAGCCGCTCCAGCTCCTCGGCCAGCACCTGGCGGAGGACCTGGTTGACCCGGAGCGACCTCGGATACGGGGCCGCTCCCCGATTGTCATGCCGACGACCTGACACGACACCTCCACTCCGACGACCCTGGGCCTGCCGCTCCCGCCGAGCGGCCACAGCCACTAGGTGCGGGGGATCTCCCGCTCGTCGTAGGTCTCGATGATGTCGCCCTCTTTCAGATCCTGGTAGTCCGAGAGCCCGATCCCGCACTCGAACCCGGCCTGCACCTCGCGGGCGTCATCCTTGAACCGGCGCAGTGAGGTAATGGCACCCTTCCAGATAACCGTGCCCTCCCGCAGGAACCGGACCTTCGACCCCCGGGTGATGACACCCTCCCGGACGTAGCAACCGGCGATGGCCCCGATGCGCGGCACCCGGAAGACCTGACGGACCTCCGCCTCGCCCGTGACGATCTCCTCGTAGACCGGCGACAACAGGCCGAGCATGGCCGCCTCGAGGTCCTCCAGCAGCTTGTAGATGATCTCGTACAGCCGGATCTCGACACCGGCCTTGGCCGCCATCTCCCGGGCCCGACGATCGGGGCGGACGTTGAAGCCGATGATGGCCGCCGACGACGCCTGGGCCAGCTCGACGTCGGACTCGGTGATCCCCCCCACGCCGCGGTGCACGAAGCTGAGCTTCACGTCCTCCCGCTCCAACTTGCGCAGGCTGTCGGTCACCGCCTCCAGCGAACCGCGCACGTCGGCTTTGAGGATGAGATTGAGGGTGGCCGTCTCCCCCCGCTGGATCTGCTCGAAGAGATCCTCCAGCTTGGCCCCGCCCAGCGCCGAGGTGGCCGCTGGCACATGGCCGGCCACCCGGTAGCGGTGGGCCCGGGCCTCGCCGATGGTGCGGGCCTGGGCCAGCTCCGGGGTCACCCGGAGTTGGTCGCCGGCCTCAGGAGGCTCGGAGAACCCCAACACCTGGACCGGGGTGGACGGCGGGGCTTCTTTGATCTGCTCGCCGTGATCGTCGACCAGGGCCTTGACCTTGCCCCAGGCCGCACCGGCCACGATGGGGTCACCGACCCGGAGGGTCCCGCGCTCCACGATGACCGAGGCCACCGGGCCCCGGCCGATCTCCAGCTCGGCCTCGAGGACCACGCCCTGGGCCCGACCCTCGGGACTGGCCACCAACTCTTCGACTTCGGCCACCAGGACGATCTGCTCCAAGAGGTCGTCGATGCCCAGGTTCTGCAGAGCGGAGACCTCGACGGTGATGGTGTCGCCACCCCACGCCTCGGGGACCAGGCCGTACTCCGACAGCTGCTGGAGCACCCGGTTGGGATCAGCCTCTTCCCGGTCGATCTTGTTGACGGCCACCACGATGGGCACGTCAGCCGCCTTGGCGTGGTCGATGGCCTCGACGGTCTGGGGCATGACCCCGTCATCGGCCGCCACCACCAGGACCACGATGTCGGTGACGTCGGCGCCCCGGGCCCGCATGGCGGTGAAGGCCTCGTGGCCCGGCGTGTCGATGAAGGTGATCGGATGGTCGTGCCACTCGACCTGGTAGGCCCCGATGTGCTGGGTGATGCCACCGGCCTCGCCGGCTACCACATTGGCCGACCGGATCCGGTCGAGCAGCAGGGTCTTGCCGTGGTCGACGTGGCCCATGACGGTCACGACGGGTGGCCGGGGCCGTAGGTCGGCCTCGTCCTCTTCGTCCTCGTCGTCGTCGAAGTACTTGGCCAACAACTCGGCCTCGCGCTCCTCGCCGGGGTCGACCAGTCGCACGTCGGCGCCCAGCTCCGCGGCGAACAGCTCGATCATGTCGTCGCCCAGCGACTGGGTGGCGGTGACCATCTCCCCCTGCAGCAGGAGGAACCGGATCACGTCACCGGCTGAGCGGTTGAGCTTGGGGCCCAGGTCGCGTGCGGTCGACCCGCGTTCGATGATGACCTCGGTGTCGGGCACCGGAGCCGTCGACGGGGTGTAGGCCGTCAGCTGGGTCGGCTCGAGCTCCTCCAGGTTGCGACGACGTCGACGGGGCCGGCGCTGGTTGGGACGACCCCGACCGACACCCGGGCCACCTCGACCGCCGGGGCCACCTCCGGGCCCACCGGGTCCTCCACCCGGGCCGCCGCCGGGACGGCCGCCGTACCCTCCACTGGATCCACCTCCGGGTCGGGTCCCGAAGCCTCCGCCTCCCGAGCCACCCGGTCCTCCGGGACGTCCGCCCGGACCCCCAGGGCGCGTTCCGGAGCCCGGAGCACCCGATCGACCGGCGAACCCGCTGGAGCCTCCGGGCCGCGCCCCGACCCTGGGGCGAGGGCCGACGGCCCCCGGTGCCGGGGGGCGGCGGGATGGGCTTGCCCGAGATCGAACGGGGCGGGCCACCGGGCGGGGGCGGGATGGGTCGTCCCGAGGCGCTGGTCGGGGCGTGGGCCGGTGCTGACGGGGGCGTGGGTGGCCCTCCGGCGGCTTGGGCCGGCGCGGCAGGGCGCGGTGCTCCCGCAGCCGGGGGCCGGGGAGCGGTCGGTGCGGTGGCAGCCGGGGCCGCCGATGCCGCCGCGGCGGCAGGTCGTGGGGCGGCCGGTGCCGGAGGTGCGGCAGGGGCGGCCGGTGCCGGAGCAGCCGGGGCCGCCGATGCCGCCGCTGCGGCAGGTCGTGGGGCGGCCGGTGCCGGAGCTGCAGGTGCGGCGGGTGCGGGCGGGGCCGGCGGTGCCGTCGTCGCCGCGGCCGCCGCCGGTGCGGGCGGTGTCGCCGGGGCCGGCACGACCGGGGCCCGGACCATGCCCGGAGCAGCCGTGGCCGGCTGCTCGGAGGCCGGCCGACTGGTGATCAGCCGGGCACCGGAACGCTTCACCGGGGCCGGGGACGGGGCTCTCACTGGGGCAGAGCCGCCCGCCCCGTTCTCATCGGGACCGGACGGTCCGCCGTCACCCAGGTCCGGTGCGGGTCGACCGGCCGTGGCCGATTCGGTCGGGGCGGCCTTTTTGGCGGCCGCGGCCTTCTTGGCCGGAGCGGCGGGCTCCTCAGGCTGCACCGGGCGGCGGAGCCCCTCGCGGTCGGCCTTCCGCCGGGCGCGGTCCGCTTGGGCATCCTCGATGGAGGACGAGTGGCTCTTGACGCCCATCCCCAGGGACAGGCACAGATCGAGCGCCTCTTTGTTGGTCAGGCCAAGCTCATGAGCGAGCTCGTAGACCCGGATCTTCTTCGGCAACGGCTGTTACTGCCCTTCCTTCACGTCGTAGGTGCCGATACGCACATACGACCCTCTATCCTCGCACATCACGGAGCTGTCCCAACCGAGCCCTGCCGCACCGCCCCCGGCGACAGGCTCTGCTCGGTGTGCAGCTCCGACCTCAAACGCTCCACTTGTGCGCTCCCGACCTCGCACCGCAGGGCCCGGCCGAACGCGCCGCGCTTGGCGGCCCGGTCGACACAACTGGCTGAGTCCCTGCACAACCACGCTCCCCGCCCTGGCAGTGTACGGCCTACGGCCAGCCGACCATCACCCAGGCGGACCACCCGGACCATCTCGTCCGCCGGGCCCCTCGCCCGGCAGCCGATGCATGTCCGTATCGGCGCTATGCCGGAGCCTCCCCGGCCGTGTCCCCACCGGAAACCTCGGCCGGGACCCCGGAGTCCTGCTCTCCGGAGCCCGGGTCGTCCGCCTGGTCCCCGTCCTCGGTGACCTCCGGGGCGGGATCCCCGCCCTCGGCGCCTTCGGCGGCTCCCTCGGCCGACGCACCGTCGGCCGACTCGCCGGCCTCGGCCCCCTGGGACCACTCGGTGGCGGACAACGCCGTGCCACCACCGGCCGGCTGCCAGACCATCTCACCGGCTTCGTTCTCGATCCACTCGCCCTCGGCCCACTCCTCGCCGGCATAGCCCGACTCCTCGTCGGCCAGCTGGGTCTCACTCTTGATGTCGATGCGCCACCCGGTCAGGCGGGCCGCCAGCCGGGCGTTCTGCCCTTCCTTGCCGATGGCCAGCGAGAGCTGGTAATCGCTCACGATCACGGTGGCCGTGCCGGTGTCGTCGTCCAAACGGACCTCGCGCACCCGGGCCGGGGCCAGGGCCGACTGGATGAGCTCGACCGGATCGTCGGAGAACGGCACCACGTCGACCCGCTCGCCCCGCAACTCGTTGGTGACCATGCGCACCCTCGAGCCGCGTGCTCCCACGCAGGCACCGACCGGGTCCACGTTGGGATCGTTCGACCACACGGCGATCTTGGTGCGGTGGCCGGGCTCGCGGGCCGCGGCCTTGATCTCCACGGCACCCGAGGAGATCTCGGGGACCTCCAGCTCGAACAACCTCTTGATCAGCCCCGGATGGCTGCGGCTGACGACGATCTGGGGGCCCTTGGTGGTCTTGCGCACCTCGACGATGTAGGCCTTGAGGCGGGCGCCGTGCTCGTAGCGCTCGTAGGAGACCTGCTCCGCCTGGGGCAGCAGTGCCTCGACCTTGCCCAGGTCGAGCAGGGTGTAGCGGTTGTCGGTCTGTTGCACGATGCCGGTCACGATGTCACCCTCCCGGCCGGCGTACTCCTCGTACTTGAGGTCCCGCTCCACCTCCCGGATGCGCTGCAGGATGACCTGCTTGGCGGTCTGAGCGGCGATCCGGCCGAAGTCGTCCGGCGTGTCGTCCCACTCGCGCACGACGTTGCCGTCCTCGTCCAATTCCTGACCGTAGACCCGGATCTCACCCGACTCGGGGTCGATGGTGACCACCGCCTCCTCGGCGGCATCGGGTCGACGCTTGTAGGCGGCCACCAGGGCATTGGCCAAGGCGTCCAACAGGGTCTCCACGGAGATCCCCTTGTCCCTGGCGATCTGGCCCAGGGCATCGAGGAATTCGAAATTCGGCTTGCTCATGGGTTGACGACCTGCTTCCTCTTGTCCGTGGTCTTCGGCTGCACGGACCTGGTCGTGCGGTTCGATGGTGAGGCCTTGGCCTGGCCCCGCGGCTCGGGTCCCCAGACGAAGACCGTGCGGGCCCGGTCGATGTCGGCATAGGCCAGCCGCCGGCTGTCCGGGTCTTCCCCCTCGACGGCCAACTCGAAGCCCTCGGCGTCGGCGGACACCAGCCGGCCGCGCAGCCGCCGCTCCCCGGGCACCTGGGGACGGGTCTTGATCGAGACGGTCTCCCCGACCGCCCGGGCGAAGTGGTCCGGGGTACGTAGGGTCCGCTCCACGCCGGGGCTGGAGACCTCGAGCGAGTACCGGCCGGGGATGGGGTCGAGCTCGTCCAGCACCGCCGACACCGCCCGGTTGGCCTCGGTCAGAGCCTCCAGATCGACCCCACCGGGTCGGTCCACGGTGACCAGGAGCACCCCGGACCGCAATTCCACGTCGACCAGCTCCAGGTCGGCGGCGTTGACCACCGGTTGGAGGACGGCCATTAGCTCCTCGGCCATGTGCGCTGCCTCCTTTCTGGTCTCGTACCGTCGATGGTGGTGAACCCGGTGTGGACCCACCCACTGCTACCTGCTCTGCACCCTCCATCGAAGCGTTCCGGACCAAAACAAAAGCGTGGGCTGTCCGCCCACGCTTCCAGCAGCGTCACCTCACTCCAACCGAACGGCAGACCTGAAAGTATAGCAGCGCGGGCCTGAACCTGTGAACGCTTTGACGTGGGGATTCGGCCCCAAATCCCTGTGGACAACCGGCCCGGGCCCACCGGGCGCCCGATACCGCCGTCAACCGGGTTCCGGACCGACCAGGCCCCCGCCCGACTTCCCCTGGGCCCCGGCTCCGGGATCCTCACGCCCTCCCGAACAGGTCCTCCACCGGGCTGTCCAGGGCCAGCTCCCGTTCCTCGCCGGTGGAGCGGGAGCGCCACTCGACGATCCCTCTGGCCACTCCCTTGGCCCCGACCACCAACCGAACCGGGATGCCCATCAGATCGGCGTCGGTGAACTTGACCCCCGGGGACACGTCCCGGTCGTCGTAGAGGATGCCGATCCCGGCGTCGACGAACCGCCGGTGGAGGTGGTCCGCCGCCTCGGCCACCTCGGGGGAACGTCCCCCGCCCAGGGCCAGCAGGTGGACCGGGTACGGAGCGGCTTCGACGGGCCAGGCCAGGCCACGGTCATCGTGGTGCTCCTCAGCCACCACCGCCAGCAGCCGGCTCACGCCCATCCCGTAGCAGCCCATCGAGAACGGGGCCTCGTCCCCGTCCTCGGTCACGAAGGTCGAGCCCGGCATGACTTCGGAGTACTTACGACCTAACTGGAAGGTGTGGGCCGCCTCCACCGAACGGACCAACGCCAGGGACCCGGCGCAGTGCGGGCAGGTGTCGCCTTCCTCCACCTCGGCGAACGAGCCCCACTCGTCCACGGTGAAGTCCCGCCCGAGCAGCGCTCCGGTCAGGTGGTGGTCCTTCCGGCCGGCCCCCACGATCCAGGGGCCGGGTCGGGCTACCCCGAGGTCCGCTACCACCCGCAACCCGTGATGGTGCTGACCGACCGGACCGATGTACCCCTTGACCAACGATGGATACCCGTCGAACTCGGCCTCCTCGAACAACCGCCAACCTCCCGGCAGCCGGGCCTCCCGGTCGCCGGGGACCAGGAGCAGGGTGGGCTGCCCCTGATGGTCGAAGACCGCCATGCTCTTGAGCAGGTCGGAGGCCACCACCCCGGCGTCGGAGAAGAACTCGACCACGTCGGTGATCCCCGGCCGGTCCGGGGTGTGGTGCTCGGCCATGGGCCCGGCCACGGCGTCGTCCGCCGACGGCCCGTTGACCCTCGGGTCGACGTCGGGAACCGAGCGGGTGGCAGCCTCGACGTTGGCGGCGTACCCGCACGACGGGCAGGAGACGAAGTGGTCCTCCCCTACCGGGGAGGGCACCATGAACTCGTGGTTGACCTCGCCGCCCATGGCCCCCGAGGCCGCCTCGACCGGTACCACCCCGAGCTCCAGGCGCCCGAAGATCTGGAGGTAGGCGTCGAACACCTTCTGGTACGAGAGCTGCATGGCCTCGGGGCCCGCGTCGAACGAGTAGGCGTCAGCCATGATCAGCTCGCGGGTGCGCAACAGCCCGAACCGGGGGCGGGCCTCGTCGCGGAACTTGACCTGGATCTGGTAGACGCTGAGGGGAAGCTGGCGGTAGGAGTCCACTTCGGCGCCCACCGTCACCGTGGCCACCTCCTCGTGGGTGGGACCGAGCACGAAGGTCCCACCCCGGGCCTCCACGGTCATGGCCGGTAACGAGTCGCTCCCGAACAGGGCGGCCCGGCCCGACTGCTCCCACAGCTCGATGGGGTGGAGGGCCGGCAGCAGGAGCTCCTGGCATCCGGCGGCGTCGAGCTCCTCCCTGATCACCCGCTCCACCCGGTGGAGCACCCGCAGACCCAGCGGTAGGTAGGTGTAGACCCCCGACGCCACTCTCCGGATGTACCCGGCGCGGACCAGCAGCTGATGACTGGCCACCTCGGCGTCGGCCGGCGCCTCACGCAGGGTGCGGACCAGGAGGCGGGACATGCGCATGGCCGGCGATGCTACCGGCCGGTCGGTCGGTTCTCGGGAAGCGGCCGGGCCCGGGGCCGCACCACGTCCCGGCCCTACGAGCCTTCTTGTGCTCCCGTGCCGTACCGCTTGCGGATCAGGTCCACCTTGGTCTCCGAGGCGTTGGCGTCCTCACCCTTGGCGTCGATGAGGGCCCGGCGATCGGCCTCGGCCTCGGCCTCGGCGCCGGAGTCGGCTGCGGCCAACCGGGCTTCCACCCCTTCGGCCACCAGCTTCTCCGCCTCGGCCACCAGCGCCTCGACCATCTCGTCCTCGGGGACCACCCGGACGATCTTCCCCTTGATGAACAGGTGACCCCGTTTGCGGCCGGCGGCGATCCCGAGGTCGGCCTCGCGGGCTTCGCCCGGACCGTTGACCACGCAGCCCATCACCGCCACCTGGATGGGGAGGTTGCGGTCCTCCAGGGCCAGTTGGGCGGCCTTGGCCACGGCGATGACATCGATCTCGGCCCGGCCACAGCTGGGGCAGGCGATCAGGTCCAGCCCCTTGCGCTCCCGCAGTCCGAGGGCCTCCAGCAGCTGACGGCCGGCCCGGGCCTCTTCGACCGGATCGGCGGTCAACGAGTACCGGATGGTGTCCCCGATCCCCTCGGCCAACAGGGTGGCGATCCCCGCCGTGCCCTTGAGCAGGCCGGCCGGAGGCGGTCCGGCTTCGGTCACCCCCAGGTGCAGCGGGTGGTCGAAGGTCTCCGAGGCCAGCCGGTACGACTCGATCATCAACGGGACCGAGGAGGCCTTCACCGAGATCTTGACGTCGTCGAAGCCCACCTCGGAGAAGAAGGCCAGCTCCATGCGGGCCGACTCCACCAGGGCCTCGGGGGTGGCCCCGCCGAATCGCTTGTACAGGTCGGGGTGGAGCGAGCCGGCGTTGACCCCGATGCGGATGGGCACGCCCCGGTCCTTGGCCTCGGCCGCCACCTGCTTGATCTCGGCCTCCTTGCGGAGGTTGCCCGGGTTGAGACGGAGGCCCTGCACCCCGGCCTCCAGAGCGGCCAGGGCCATCTCGTGGTGGAAGTGGATGTCGGCGATGATCGGGACCGGTGACCGGGGCACGATCCGGGCCAGGCCCTCGGCCGCGGCCTCCTCGTTGCAGGTGCACCGCACCAGGTCGGCCCCGGCCGCGGCCAAGGCGTAGATCTGGGACAGCGTCGCTTCGGCGTCGGCGGTCTTGGTGGTGGTCATCGACTGCACGGTGATCGGGGCCCCGCCACCGACGGGCACGCCGCCCACATCGATCCGGCGGGTGGGCCGGCGCTCGGTCATGGTCCAGGCCGTTCGTCCCATGACCCCATGCTAGGGCGGAAGCGGTTCTGACCAGCTGTCGGCGGTGGGCCCGGTCCCTTTCCTGCGGCCCGGCCCGGGCCGGCCTCAACCGAAGGGGTTGCCGATGGGGTGGAGGATGTCGGTCAGCAGGGCCGGCAGGATGAGCACGGCCAGAAAGGCGATGAACAGCCAGGTGAAGGGCATCAGCTTGGCCACGTCGGCGTGGTACATGACCTTGCGGCGGCCGGTACGGATCTTCTCGTACACGGCGATGGCCACGTGCCCACCGTCCAGCGGCAGCATGGGGAAGAGGTTGAAGATCCCGAAGAAGATGTTGATGACCACCAGGAAGGACAGGAACTCCGCCAGCCCGGCGTGGACGGCGTCATCGGCGGTCTGGACCACCCCCACGGTGGACAGCGGACGGGTCCCGTCCACCTCGGACTGGTGGGCGGCCTTGGCGCTGGTGACGTTGTCGAACCCCTGGGTGATCTCGTGGGGGGTGAAGAAGTGGGCGAATCCGGCGATCGATCCCCAGGCGATGTGGCCGAAGGTGGAGCCGGCCGAGGAGATCGACGTGAGCACGCCGATGGTCTGCACCGGCGACTGCAGGCTCACCCCGATGACCCCGTACGGTGCCGTCCCCCTGGGAGGGGTGGCCCCGGCTTCACGCACGGTGCGCCCGTCGACCGGGGTCACCTTGAGGGTCTGGTCCCGCCCGTTGCGGTCCACCACCACGGTGAGCGGCACTCCCGGGTGCTTCTGGATGACCGACGTCAGGTTGTCCACGTTGCCCCCGACGGGCTTCCCGTCGACCGACACCAGGACGTCGCCGGCCCGTAGCCCGGCCACAGCCGCTGGGCCGGGCTTCCCGCCCAGGGCCACCACCCCTTGAACCTGGACCTGGTTGTCGTTGGGGGTACCGACCAGTGCGAACAGGGCCACCAGGAACAGGAAGGCCATGATGAAGTGCATGGCCGACCCGGCCACCGCCACCAGCAGTCGTGAGTGGAACGGCTTGTCGCGGTACAGGCGCCCCTCGTCGGCGGGGTCCACCTCCTCCAGGTTGGTCATCCCCGGGATCTTCACGTACCCCCCGAGGGGGAGGGCCTTGATCCCGTACTCGGTCTCCCCTCGTCGGAAGGACCACAGTCGGGGCCCGAAGCCCACGAAGTACTCGGTGACTTTCATGCCGGAGTGCTTCGCCGCCAAAAAGTGGCCCAGTTCGTGGATCATCACGATGACGATGATGGAGACCACCACCACCAACAGGTCGACGGCGCCGGCCGCCACCGCCAGCACCACGATCACGGCGATGGCCCCGAGGAGCTCGGCCACCATCCGCTGGGTGGACTTGGCCCCGCGGACGCGGTGCGGGCGGGCCCGGATCCAAGGGGAGCTGGTCCGGGGCCCTGGTGGCCATGGCGCTCATGCCGCCGCCTCCCGCCCGGTGACCACGGCTTCGGCGGAGCGCCGGGCCGCAGCGTCGGCCTCGAGGACCTCGCCTACCTGGCGCTCCCGCTCGGCCCCGGAGCCCGGGGCCATCGCCCCGGCCGGCGGGTCGTAGCCGTCGAGGGTGCCCTCCACCACATCGGCGATAGCGCTCCACGGGATCCGGCCGGCCAGAAAAGCCGCCACCGCCACCTCGTTGGCGGCGTTGAGCCAGGCCGGGGCCAGGTCGCCGGCCCGCCCGGCCCGGTAGGCCAGGTCCAGACAGCGGAACAGGGCCCGTTCGGGCTGCTCGAACTGGAGCAGGGACAGCGCCGACCAGTCGATGGCCCCGAAGGCGGTGGAGAGTCGCTCCGGAAAGGCCAGGGCGTACCCGATGGGGAGGCGCATGTCCGGCATGGACAGCTGGGCCATCACCGCCCCGTCGGTGAACTCCACCATGGAGTGCACCACCGACTGGGGGTGGACCACCACGTCGATGGCGTCGTAGGGGATGCCGAACAGCTCGTGGGCCTCGATGACCTCGAGGCCCTTGTTCATCAGGGTCGAGGAGTCCACGGTGATCTTCGGGCCCATGGACCAGGTCGGATGGACCAGGGCCTCTTCGACCCCCACCGAGGCCAGCTCCTCGCGGCTGCGGCCCCGGAACGGCCCGCCCGAGGCCGTCAACAGCAGCCGCCTCACGTCGGCCCGGTCTCCGGCCCGCAGGCACTGATGCACCGCGCAGTGCTCGGAGTCCACCGGGATGATCTGGGCCCCCGGCGTGCGGCGGGCCCGCTGCACCACCGGGGCCCCGGCGATGATCGACTCCTTGTTGGCCAGCGCCAACCTCCGGCCGGCCTCCAGGGCGGCCATGGTCACCGTGAGGCCGGCGAACCCCACCACCCCGTTGACCGCCACCTGGGCCAAGGTGGCGATGGCCGCCAGGCCCTCGGTCCCCACCAGGACCTCGATGCCGGGCGGGAGCGAGCGGGACAGCTCGCCGGCCAGGGCCGCATCGCCGATGGCCACGACCTCGGGACGGTACCGGCGGGCCTGGGCGGCCAGCATCTCCACGGAGCGGTGTGCTCCCAGGGCCACGACCTCGAACCGCCCACGGCTGGCGTCGACCACCTCGAGGGCCTGGGTGCCGATGGACCCGGTCGACCCCACCAGGCTCACCGTCACCTGTTCGTGGTGGGCATGACCGGCGTCGTGGGCGTGGCCGACCACGTCACCGGAAGGGCGGCCAGACCCTGGGGGACCGGTAGGTCGGGGCCCGTTGGCCGAGATGTCCATACCCCTAGCCTGCCCGAAACTCAGGCCAGGTTCAGGGCGCGGACCAGGTAGTAGGTGGCAGGGAGCACGAACAACAGGGCGTCGACCCGATCGAGGACACCCCCGTGACCCGGGAGCATGGTGCCCATGTCCTTCAATCGGAGGTCCCGCTTCAGCAGGGACTCACACAGGTCGCCGATCGGGGCCACCACGGCCACCACCACGCCCAGGACCGCGGCGTTGGACGGCGTCCAGGGGTGGATCTGCCCCACGATCACGGTGGAGGCCAGAATGGAGAACAGGGCACCCCCGATGAGGCCCTCCCAGGTCTTGTTGGGGCTGATGTTGGGGGCCAGAGCGTGGCGACCCATGCCTCCCCCGATCACCAACGCCCCCACGTCGTTGGCCACCGTGGCGATGATGGCCCCCAAGAGGAAGGCGATCCCGTGGCGGTCGGGGAACATCGACGGCGACAGCAGCAGGCCGGCGTAGGCGCCGAGGAGCGACACCCAACCCACGGTCAGCAAGGTGGCTGCCGTTCCGGCCACCGGGGAGCCGCGCTCGATCCCGAACAGGTACCAGATGAGGGTGAAGGCGGTGATCAGGACCAGGATCAGCGGGATGGCGGCGATGCCCTTGTCGTAGGCGCCGACCATCAGCGAGATGGTCCCCACCAGCCCCAGCAGCGTGGCCGGGTGGTATCCGGCCCGCCGGAGCACCCCGAAGCTCTCACCGGCGGCGAAGGTGATCACGATCAGGCACAGGGCCAGGGAGGTGACCGTTCCCAGCTTGAAGGCCACCAGAGCGATGACCGCCACAGCGATGCCGGTTCCCACCCGGATGCCGATCCCACCGCCGCCCGGCTGGCGGGGCGAAGAGCGCTCGTTGCCATCGGGGCCCGGCGCGGTGCGAGCGGATCGACGGGGAGGTGGCCCGCCGCCCGTGGCCAGGTCGCCCCCCTCCCCGACTACGGGCGAGGGGTCCGAGACCGACCAGCGTCTCGGGCGACGGCGGGGCACCCCCGCGGCCACGGCCGCAGTGGCGGCGATGTCCACGGTGTCGGAGCCCGCCCGGCCCCGCTCGGTGGCGGTGTCGACCGAGGCCGAGGTCTCGAGGTCCTCCCGTTCGGCGCTGCGGTCGGCGGCGGCCAGCGAGGCCATGCTCCCCCGCTTGCGCCCGGCTCCGGGAACATCGGTGACCGAAGCCCCCGGGGGCTCGGCGGCCAGGGGGCTGTCGGTGACCGCTTCGACGTCGTCGGGCCGCTTGGCCCGCAGGCGCGAGGGCAGCAGGCCGTTGCGACGGGCCCGGGCCGTCCCCGCCGTCCCGGTGGGCCGGGCCCTCCCGATCTGGGACAGGTCGTCGTCGGGCAACCCCGTCGTCGGTGACCGGCCTTCGTCCACGAAGCCCCGTGGGGGTTCGGCCGACCCTGCCGTGGCGCCCGACCCGGCTGCTGCGGCGACCGGCCCGATCCCACTCCCGGTCCCGGTCCCGCCGGCGAAGGGGGCAGATACAGCAGCCTCCCGTCCGGGCTCCGGCGCGGGATCGCCGAACGGACGGGGGTGCTCCGGTTGGACCCCTTCGACCGCGGCCACGCCGGCCCCGAATCCAGCCACACCGGACCCGGTCCCCTCGGGCTCCGAGGAGACCACGGCGGTGGGCTCGGTGATGGGGGCGATGGTGGACCCGTCGTCGACCTCGTCGGCCCCCGTGGGGTGCCGGACCGGACTGGCCACGCCGGGCCGCACCGAATCGAGGTCGAACTCCCACGGCCGGCGGTCGGGGTCGGAGCCCTCGGTCTCGTCGAGCGATCCCAGAGCCACCCGGTCGTCCCCGAACATGGCGGGCTCGAACTCCTCGTCGTGGGCCATCCAGTCGGCATCCTCCTCGCGCCACGACGGCGAGGCGATCCCCGATCCGGATCCTTCGCCTCCGGTGTCGCGGGCCAGGACGGCCGGGACCTGGCCCGTGGGAGGCTCGGTCCAGTGGGGCAGCTCGGTGGTGGCCGTGGTGGCACCTGGCACAGCCGTCTGACCCGGATTGACCGGCTGCACCGTCGGAGTACTGGGGTCCGGATCGGCGGGCTCGCCGGTGAGTCGGACCAGGGACCCTCCGAGCTCGTCGTCCACAAGGTCCGAAGGGTCTTCAGCCGGGCCGACGTGCCGGGACACCGCCGGCACCATCTGGGTGACCTCTCCGGCAGGTTCGGCACCGACGATCCGGATCCGGTCGGTGATCGGGCCGGTCGTCTCGGTGCGCGTCACTGGAGGGTGCGCTCGAGTTTCCTCATCATCTCCCCGGTCAGGGACGTCATCCACGTGGGTTGTTTCCTCCCGTCGACCGGACCAACCATGGCCCGGTCATCTCTCAGATCTCGAGGAGCTCCTGCTCCTTGTGGGCCAGCAGTTTGTCTATGGCCGCCACCTGGTCGTGGGTGATCTTGTCAAGGTCCTTCTCGACCCGCTCGAGCTCGTCGGTCGAGAGGTCGCCGTCCTTCTGCATGGCGTCGAGCTCGTGTCGGGCGGCCCGGCGGGCGTTCCGAACGGCTACCCGTCCGTCCTCCGCCTTGCCCTTGACCACCTTCACCAGCTCTTTGCGACGTTGCTCGGTGGGCACCGGGAACGACAGCCGGATCACCGTGCCGTCGCTGGACGGGGTGATGCCCAGGTCCGAGCCTTGCAGCGCCTTCTCGATGGCGGGCAGCGAGCCCTTGTCGTAGGGCGACACCACCAGCAGTCGGGCCTCGGGCACGCTGAAGCCGGCCATCTGACGGAGCTCGGTCTCCGCCCCGTAGTAGTCCACCTTCAGATGTTCGACCAGGGCCGGGGTGGCCCTTCCGGTGCGCACCGACCCGAACTCGGTGAGGACGTGCTCCACCGCTTTGGTCATGTGCTCTTTGGCGTCCGCCACCACCAGGGCAATCAGATCGTCATCCATTAGCGAACCAGCGTAGCCAGCAGGGTCAGACCCCACCGAGCCGTGAGTGCCACCTGGGATTTCATCGGACCAGGGTTCCGATGGGGACTCCACTGAGGGCCTTGTGGATGTTGCCCGGCTCCATGAGGTCGAAGACCCGGATGGGCAACCCGTTGTCCATGCAGAAGGTAATGGCGGTGAGATCCATGACCCGCAGGTCCTTGGCCACCACCTCCATGAAGGAGATCTCGTCGTACCGGGTGGCCGTGGGATCCAGTCGGGGATCCGCCGTGTACACCCCGTCGACCCCCCCGTGGGTCCCCTTGCACAGCAGCTCCGCTTCGATCTCGGCGCCCCGGAGGGCCGCCGAGGTGTCTGTGGTGAAGTAGGGATTGCCCATGCCGGCGGCGAACACCACCACCCGGCCCTTCTCCAGGTGGCGGATGGCCCGGCGGCGGATGTAGGGCTCGGCCACCTCGGCCATCTGCACCGCCGACAGCACCCTGGTGGCCCGGCCGTGGTGCTCGAGGGCGTCCTGCAGGGCCAGGGCGTTGATGACCGTCCCCAGCATCCCCATGGTGTCGGAGGTGGCCCGGTCCATGCCGGCGCCGGCGCCGGTGGTGCCGCGCCAGATGTTCCCTCCCCCGACCATCACCGCCAGTTCGAGATCGGACTCGCTGAGGGTCTGGGCGATCTCGAGGGCCAGCCGCTCCACCACCGAGGCGTCGATGGTCTCGTCCGAGGCCGAAGAGGCCAAAGCCTCCCCGGACATCTTCAGGACGATGCGCCTCGGATCCCCCATTGCTGCCTCAGTCGCCGACGACGACCTGGGCGAATTGCGTCACCGTGGCCGGGCCGAGGAGCTTGGCGATGGTCTGCTTCTCATCCTTCACGTAGGGCTGGTCCAACAGGACCCGCTCCTTGTACCAACCGTTGAGGCGACCTTCCACGATCTTGGGCAGGGCGGCATCGGGCTTGCCCTCGTTGCGGGCGATCTTCTCGACCGTCTCGCGTTCTGCCGCCACCTCCTCGTCGGGAACCTCGTCGCGGGAGATGTAGGCCGGACGGGCGAAGGCGATGTGAGCGGCGATGTCGTGGGCCAGCTCGACGCTTCCACCCGCCAGGGCCACCACCACGGCGTTGACCCCGCGGCCGGCCTGCAGGTGCAGGTAGGAGTCGACCACTCCGTCGGCAGGGGCGGTGATCCGGACCACCCGACCGATGGAGATGTTCTCCTTGAGCGTCAGCTTCAGTCGCTCGAGGTCCTCGGTGCGCTCCTCGATGGCACTCTCACCCTTGGAGGCCACCAGCTCGGCCAGGGCGTTCACCAGTTCCACGAACTCGTCGGACTTGGCCACGAAGTCGGTCTCGGACCGGAGTTGGACGATGGAGACGACACCGTCGGCCCGGCCGATGGCCACGGCACCCTGGGACGCCTCGCGGTCGGCCCGCTTGGCCTGACTGGCCTTGCCCTGCTCCCGCAGCCAGGTGATGGCCTTGTCCATGTCGCCGGCGTTCTCATTGAGGGCCTCGCGGGCGTCGAGCATGCCCACACCGGTCAGTTGGCGGAGCTTCTGTACGTCTTTGGCAGTGAAGTCGGGCACGGTTACGCCTCCTCGGTGGGCGCGCTCGGGGTGGCCTCGGGGGCCGGAGTAGTTGGTTCGGCGGCCGGGGCGGCGGCCTCAGGGGCCGGGGCTTCCGCGGCCGGAGCCGGGGCGGGAGCGGCGGCCTCAGGGGCCGGAGCAGGGGCGGAGCAGGGGCCGGAGCAGGAGCCTCAGCGGCCGGAGCCGGAGCTTCCGCGGCAGCAGCGGGAGCCTCAACGGTGGGGGCAGCAGCCTCAGGTGCGGCGGCCGCGTCGGTCTCTGCCGGGGCTTCAGCTTCGGCCGGTGCGGGGGTCGAGGCGGCCGGCGGAGGTGGTACCGGGAGCGGAGCCGGGGCCGGGGCGGCGGCCGGGGCCGGGGCCGGACGTTGCTGGGCGATGAACCGGCCCTCCACCACGGCGTCGGCCACGACCCGGCACAGCAGGGCCCCCGATCGGATGGCGTCATCGTTCCCCGGGATGACATGGGTGATGACGTCGGGGTCACAGTTGGTGTCGACCACCGCTACTACCGGCAACCCCAGCTTGTTGGCCTCGGTGACGGCGATGTGCTCCTTCTTCGTGTCGATGACGAAGATGGCGTCGGGCAGTCGGTCGAGGCTCCGGATCCCGCCCAGGTTCCGCTGGAGCTTCTCGAGCTCCCGGGTGTGGCGCAGAGCCTCTTTCTTCGGCATGGCGTCGAAGTCCCCGGCCTTCTGCATGGCCTCGAACTCCTTCATCCGCTTGACCCGGGTCGACACGGTCTGGAAGTTGGTCAGCATGCCGCCCAGCCACCGCTCGTTGACGTAGGGCATCCCGCAGGCGTCGGCATAGATGGCCACCGGTCCCTGGGTCTGCTTCTTCGTGCCCACGAACAGGATGGTGCCGCCACCGGCCACCAGATCGCGGATGTACCCGTAGGACTCCTCGATCCCCTTCATGGTCTGGCGCAGGTCGATCAGGTAGATCCCGTTGCGCTCACCGAGGATGAACCGGCGCATCTTGGGGTTCCACCGTCGGGTCTGATGCCCGAAGTGGACGCCCGCGCCCAGCAATTGCTTCATCGTAACTACGGCCATTGGAACTGCTCCTTCAAACGGTTGTCGTTCACCGACCACAACACCCCTGGCTGAGGGGCGACCGTGGACGCGGTCGGGTGCGTGCTAGATCCCGCATGTATGCCCCGCCGGTTGACCGGGCCAGTCCATTGTACTGCCCATGACCGGGGTTGCTCCACTTGGGCGGCCCGGGCGGGCCGCCGGCCTCAGCGGGCTGTGGTGGTGGGTACCCGTTTCGAGCCCGAGGCGGCGTTGGGGCCGGCCCCTCCGGCAGCCTTGGCCGTGGGCCCCTTGCTCCTCGGTCCGGTCCCTTCGGGCCGGTCCGCCAGTTTGGCCCGGAGCTGCAGGACCGCTTTGGTGTGGATCTGGCAGACCCGCGACTCGGTGACCCCGAGGATGTCCCCGATCTCCGCCAGGGTCAGGCCTTCGTAGTAGTACAGCGTGAGGACGGTCTTCTCGCGCTCGGCCATCTGGCCGACCGCCTGGATCAGCGCTTCTTTGGTCTCTTTGACCTCGAAGGTGTCCATGGGGCCGGCCGTGCTGTCGGGCAGGGTCTCACCCAGGGTGGAGCGGTCCGAACGGTCACCGCCCCGGAACACCTCGTCCAGGGCCACCACGCCGACAAAGGAGATCTTCCTCAGCGCCGTCTGGAACTCCTCATCGGTCATCTCCAGGTCGGCGGCCACCTCGGCGTCCGTCGGGGTCCGGTGCAGGGTGGCCTCGAGCTTGGAGTAGGACTGCTCGACGGCCCGGGCCTTGGCCCGCACCGACCGGGGGACCCAGTCGATGGAGCGGAGCTCGTCGATGATGGCGCCCTTGATGCGGGGGATGGCGTAGGTCTCGAACTTGATGTTCCGGAGCGGCTCGAACCGCTCGATGGCGTCGATCAGCCCGATGATCCCGTAGCTGGCCAGGTCGGCCTCGTCCACGTGGCGGGGCAGGCCGACCGACACCCGGCCGGCCACGTACTTGACCACCGGGGCGTAGTGCACGATGAGCTGGTCCCGCAGGACCCGCTCCCCGGTCTTCTTGTACTCGGCCCACACGCCGTCGATGCCGTGTCCCACTGCGTTTCTTTGCGTCGGCAATTGACCCCTTACGCCCGTGGATGGGTTCCCGAATAGACAGACAGCATGCGTTCCTTGCTCACATGAGTGTAGACCTGTGTGGTCTGCAAGCTGGCGTGACCCAGCAGTTCCTGCACCACACGGAGGTCGGCACCCCCGTCCAGCAGATGGGTGGCGAAGCTGTGGCGGAGGGCGTGAGGGTGCGTGGGGACGGGCGATCGCCGGTCCAGGATGCGCCGTACGTCACGGGGCCCCAGGCGGTTCCCCCGGCGGTTGTAGAACAGGGCCTCCGAGGGCCCCTCGGCCGGGGCCAGCACCGATCGGGGGCCGCCCAGCCAGGCCGAGATGGCCTCGGCGGACCGCTGGTGCATGAGCACCTGACGCTGCTTGGAGCCCTTTCCGGTGACCGTGACCACCCGGCGGGCCAGGTCCACGTGGGCCACGTCGAGCCCACACAGCTCGGCCACCCGCAGGCCGCTGCCGTACAGCAGCTCGAGGATGGCGTTGTCACGGAGATCGACCGGCGTCCGGTCGGAGGCGGGAGCGTCGGGCCGGGGGGCCGGCTCCAGCAGCTGGGCCAGCTCGGCATGACCGAGGACCCGGGGCAGGCGGGAGTCGGGCGTGGGAGCCGACAGGTGGATGGAGGGATCGGCCGCCAGCAGACCACGCTTCACGCACCACTGGAAGTAGGACCGCAGGGATGCCGCCGTGCGGGCGATGGTGGCCCGGGAGTAGCGGCGGGTAGCCATGAAGGCCAGGTAGCGCCGGAGCACGATCCGATCCACATCGGCGGGGCCCTCCGCTCCTCCCCGGCCGGCCCACTCGGCGAAGTGCTCGGCGTCGGACCCGTAGGCCCGCACCGACGCCGGGGACAGGCCGCCAACCGACCGCCGGTACGCCTCGATCTCCCACGACACGCCTGAAAGAGTACCTGCCGGTCCGGTTCAGATCGGGTACCGCCGGCCCGAGGGAACCGAGCGGCCCGGATCAATCGGTCCCGGTCGAACGTTCCCCGGTATACCGGCGCAGGGCCGGAGAACAGGAGTATCGTCAGGCGCTAAGTAACGTTCTCGTCATAATCGGCGGGTAACGGCAACAATCATGGCCATCTCGCCAGGCCGACGAACCAGGTTCGTTCCGGTCACCGTCCAAAGGGGGAACATGTCAGATCGCATCGACCGCAGGTCGTTCTTGGCCCGAAGCGCGGTCACCGGGGTCGGCATCGCCGCCATCGGCTCGGCCGGAGGCCTGCTCGACGCCTGCAGCTCCAGTCCCTCCAGCACCTCCACCACCAGCACCGGTACCCACCCCGACGGCATCTCCACCGCCACCCCCAAGCCCGGCGGCTCGCTCATCTTCGGGGTCGACACGGAAGAGGCGGGGTTCTCACCGACCAAGGGGACCTTCGACGAGGTGGGCCTGCTCTACGCCCGCACGGTCTTTGACCCCCTCATGATCCTCGACGACACCGGCACCCCCCAGCCCTATCTGGCCGAATCGGTCACCCCCAACGCCGCCTACACGGAGTGGACCATCACCCTGCGGCCCAACGTGGTCTTCCACAACGGCACACCGTGCAACGCCGAGGCCCTGGCCGCCAACTTCGAAGCCCAGCAGGCCGCCCTGCTGACCGGTCCGGAGTTCACCAGCTTCAGCAACATCGCCGTGACCGGCCCGCTCACCGTCACCCTCACCCTCAAGTCCCCGTGGGTTCCCTTCAACTACTACCTGTGCGGCGGCATCGGCGGACAGATCGCCTATGTGGCCGAGCCGAACTGGCTGAAGTCCGGGAGCCAGACCAATCCCATCGGGACCGGTCCCTTCGTGTTCCAGGACTGGGTCCCGAACGACCACTTCACCGCCACCAAGAACCCCCACTACTGGCGCCCCGGGCTTCCCTACCTGGACAGCATCACCTACAAGCCCATCCCCGACCCCGAGTCGCTGCTGCAGACCTTCCAGTCCGGTGGGGTCGACATCATGCACACCGACACCGCCAACGCCATCAAGACGTTGCGGAGCGACACCTCCTACGGCTACATCGACGACACCCAGAAGGTGGCCGGCGAGCCGGACATGGGATGCCTACTGCTCAACCTGTCCAAGGCGCCCTTCGACAATCTCAAAGTGCGCCAGGCTGCGGCCTACGCCATCAGCTCGGCCCAGTACGTGGCGGTGATCGACTCCAACGTCAACCCCACCACCAACGGGCCCTTCACGTCCACCTCCCCCTACTACAACCCCAACAGCCCCTACCCCAAGTACGACCCGGCCAAGGCCAGCCAGCTGGTCAGCGAGGTCCACTCCGAGACGGGGCAGCCGGTGACGGTCACCCTCAATCACACCCCCGACTCCAGCACCACGAGGATCGCCGAGTACCTGCAGCAGAAGCTCCAGGCGGTCGGGATGACGGTCACCCTCGCCCCCATCGAGCAGGCCCAGCTCATCAATACCGCCCTGCTCGGCAAGTTCGAAGCCCAGGTGTGGCGGCAGTTCGGTGCCATCGACCCCGACCTCAACTACATCTTCTGGAGCCCCACCAACATCAACTCGTTGTTCTCCATCAACATGGCCCGGAACAACGATCCGAAGATGCAGGCCGCCCTGATCAAGGGACGCGAGTCCTCGACCCAGGCCGGCCGGGTGGCGGCCTACCAGGAGGTCGACGAGCTGATGGGCACGGACATCCCCTACATCTGGTACGACCGGACGGTATGGGCCATCGGCGCCGCGCCCCAGGTGGAGAATTGGAACAACCCGACCACCCCGGCCGGAGGCAAGGCCTTCTCCTTCTACGGCGGGGCCATCTGGCCCACCCAGATCTGGCTCAAGTCCTGACTCCGAGCGGTCGGTCTGAGCGGGAACGCCAGGCCGACCGTGCCATGATCGCGACATGAGCCGCATCCTGGTGGTCGAGGACGACGAGCGGATCCGGTCGTCCATGTGCCTGGCGCTCGAAGACGAGGGGTACTCGGTCGACGACGTGGCCAGCGGCGAAGACGCCCTGGCCCGGTTCAGTGAGGAGCACTTCGAGCTGGTGCTCATCGATCTGATGCTCCCGGGCATCGACGGGTTCGAGACGTGCCGGAATCTGCGGCGCCTCAGCACGGTGCCGGTCATCATGGTGACCGCCCGCTCCGACACCCACGACGTCGTGGCCGGGCTGGAGGCCGGGGCCGACGACTACGTGACCAAGCCCTTCGTGGCCAAGGAGCTGGCCGCCCGGATCCGGGCCCTGTTGCGTCGCTCCCGGCCCGACGACGCCGGCGACTCCGTGCTCAGCTTCGGGGATGTCCAGATCGAGCCGGAGGCCGGGGTGGTCCGCCGCGACGGTGAGGAGGTCCACTGCACCCGAACCGAGTTCCGGCTGCTGTGCGAGCTGGCCGACCACCCGGGCAAGGTCCTGAGCCGCGAGCACCTCCTCGAGCGGGTGTGGGGGTACGACTACTTCGGCGACGGGCGACTGGTCGACGTCCACATCCGTCGGCTCCGCACCAAGGTGGAGCCCGACCCGGCCAATCCCCGCTTCATCCTCACCGTCCGCGGCATGGGCTACAAGCTGGCGGTGTGACCGTGGGCCCGACGGAGGCACCGCCCGTTCCGGCTCAATCCGGTGGACCGGCAGCCGAAGCCCACCGACACTGGCCCCTCCGATCATCCCGCCGGACCCAGCGCACCCACCTGTCCGGCGGGATGGGCCTCCGGGCCCGGGTGACCACGACGTTTGCCATCGGTGCCCTGGCCCTCTCCACCATCATGGCCGGCATCACCTACTTCACCGCCCGGCAGAGCTTCCTCAACGAACGCCAGACCACCGACCAGCGCCAGGCCTTCGCCAACGCCTCGCTGGTCCAGGACACCCTGCGGTCACCGGGCATCGATGTCGACCAGCTGCTGGAGCAGGCCGACACCCTGCCCGGCTCACGTTCGGTGCTGCTCACCGGGGGTCAGTGGTACGCCACCTCCATCTCGGTGGGCAAGAACGCCATCCCGGCCCAGGAGCGCTCCCTGGTCCTGGCCGGCACCCCGGCCACCCAGCTGTTCTCCCTGAGCGGTACGCCCCAGCTGGTGATCGGGGTGCCGTTGCCGGCCGTGCATGCGGCCTACTACGAGGTCTTCTCCCTCGACGAGCTGGAAGGGACCCTGCGCACCCTGGCCTTCGCCCTGGCCGCCGCGGCCCTGGTCACCACGTTGGCCGGCGCCGCCGTGGGCCGCTGGGCCAGTGGCCGGGCCCTCCGGCCTCTGGCCGGAGTCACCGAGGCCGCCGTGGCCATCGCCGGGGGGCAGCTGGACACCCGGGTGGAGGCCGGAGACGACGTCGACCTCCAGGAGCTGGCCTCGGCCTTCAACCAGATGACCGCCAACCTCCAGGACCGGATCGAACGGGAGGCCCGGTTCACCTCTGACGTGAGCCACGAGCTGCGGTCACCGCTCACCACGCTCTCGGCCACGGTGGGGGTGCTCGAGGGCCATCGCCACGAGCTCGACCCCCGGGCCCGGAGTGCGCTGGACCTGCTGGACGGCGATCTCCAACGGTTCACCCGGATGGTCGACGACCTGTTGGAGATCTCCCGCTTCGACGCCGGGTCCGCCGAGCTCTCGCTCGACGAGGTGGACCCCGGTGAGCTGGTGCGCCAGGCCGTGACGTCCTCGGCCGCCCACAGCGCCGGAGGGCGGACCACCGTCATCGTTCCGGTGGAGGTGGCCGCCGATGTCGACGGCCTGCGGCTGGGCGTGGACAAGCGCCGCTTCGAGCGGGTGATTGCCAACCTCTTCGAGAACGCCTCGCTGTATGCCGGCGGGGTGACCAGGGTGGCCGTCGAGCGCCATCCGGCGACCACCGGGTCCGACGCCGCCGGCACCGTCGTGCCGCCCCGGTGCATCCGGGTCATCGTGGAGGACCGGGGGCCGGGCATCCCGACCAACGAGCGGCTCCACATCTTCGAGCGCTTCTACCGGGGTAGCCGCTCCGGGCAGCGGGCCTCCAGCGAGGGCACCGGCCTCGGGCTCTCGTTGGTGGCAGAACACGTGCGGCTCCACGGGGGCGCGGTATGGGTCGAGGACACCCCGGGTGGTGGTTCCCGATTCGTCGTGGAGCTGCCCTTCACCGCCGAGGATCTCGGCGATGGCGACCGGAGCCTGGCATGACCGACCGTCGGGCCGCCCGGGTGGTGGCCGGTGTGGCCACGGTGGTCATCCTGGGGGCCACCGCGGCCTGCGGCATCCCCACCAGCGGGACGCCCACGGCCATCGCCAAATCCAACGTGCCCTTCCACCTGCTCGACCCGGTCACTCCGACCACGGCGTCGACGGTGCCGAGGCCCGACGTGACCGTGTCGGAGACCATCTTCCTGGTGGCGCCGAACCAGCACCTGAAGGCGGTGACCCGGGACATCCAGGTCCCCGCCAACCTCAGCGAGATCCTCGGTGCGCTCCTCGAAGGGCCCACGGAGGCCGAGTCCGTCTTCGGGCTGCAGAGCTTCCTCACCGGGAGCACCACCCAGGTGCGGGCCAGCGTGTCCGGTGGGATCGCCACCGTGAACTTCTCCTCCACCGACCCGGTCCAGGTGGTCGGACCGGACCAGAGCCTGGCCATCGCCCAGGTGGTCTTCACCGCCACCGAGCAGCCCGGGGTCATCGGCGTGCGCTTCGAAATCGACGGCAAGCCCATCGACGTGCCCACGGCCGCCGGCGTCCAGGTACCCGGTCCGGTCAACCGGGCCTCGTATCAGACCCAGGCTCCCCTGCCTTAGCGTTCGCCGACCGGATGGGAACCCACGCCCGGTCCGAAGCGCTCAGGAAGCGGCGGGCTCCATCCAGGTGATCCGGGGAGCGTCCAGCCACAGGTGCTCGAGGTCGTAGAACGTCCGGGCCTCGTCCAAGAAGACGTGCACCAGAAAGTCCCCGTAGTCCATCAACACCCAGCGGGCGTCATCCAGCCCCTCCACCCGTACCGGCGACCCTCCACCGGAGTCCTTGACCCGGAGCTCGACCTCGTCGACGATGGACCGGACCTGGCGGGTGTTGCGACCACTGGTGATGACAAAGGCATCGGTGAGCCCGAGGAGCTCGCCCATGGCCAGGACCGCGGTCTCCTCGCCCGATTTGGCGTCGGCGGCGCGGGCCGCCACGATGCACGCCTCGGAGACGGTCGGAGCTTGGGGATCGACGAACGGGACGGGACGGAGTGATGTCAACGGTGGCCTCCTTAAGACGCCAGGGCGTCAAGGGTCGCGGTGGATTCGTATCGGGGAAGGAGAGGTTGGACGGCCGTGGGCGGTGATGCCATCCGGGTCGATGGGGCCGTCGCCGGCAGACCGGACGTTCGGACCCGGGCCAGATCGACGATCAACACGGTGGCGATGGTGCACAGGGCGATCAACACGGCACAGCCTATCGAGATGCGGCGCCGGCGCCTCCGGGCGGCCCGGAGGGCCTGGCGCCCCTCGGCCCGGCTCACGGTCACCGGGTCCTCCCCGACGGCATCCAACTGGAGATGGGCCTGACCACGGGTCGGCGCCGGGGCCGGGGCCACGGCCTCCGCACCCTCGGGATCTCCCGGCAGGCCCTGGGCCTGGGCCGCCCGGTCCAGCGCCTCTTCGGGGGTGGGGTACAGGCGGGACGTCTTGGTCGTGCCTGGCTCCGTCGGCGTCGTCCCCACGATCATCTCCTTCCAGCGTACAGACCCCGCTCCTGTATGCAACGGATCACGGCCTCGGGGACCAGATCCTCCACCGTCAGCCCGGACTCCAGGCGCTCCCGCAGCTCGGTGCTCGACACGTCGAACGGCGCCACCGGGACCGTCACCGCCTTCCACCCCGGCGGAGGGGGCTCGGCGGGCGCGCCCGGTCGGCCCACCACGGCCAGGGTGACCAAGCGGCGCAGGTCCGGCTCGTCCCGCCAGGTGGTGAGCCCGGGCACCACATCCGACCCGACCACCAGGAACAGGTCCGCCCCCGGAGCCTCCTCTCGCAGCTGACGGACGGTGTCGATGGAGTAGGTCGGTCCGCCGCGGTCGATCTCCATCCGACTGGGCTCGAGACCCGGCCATCCGCGCGCCGCGGCCACGACCATGGCGTACCGGTCTTCGGCGGGGGTCAGGAGCCGTCCGTCTCCCTTCTGCCAGGGCTGGTTGGCCACCATCAGCAACATCCGGTCCAGTTCCAGCTCGTGACGGACGGCCTCGGCCACCTCGAGATGGGCCGTGTGCACCGGGTCGAACGTCCCGCCGAAGATGCCGATGCGTTGGTGTCGCTCCACGCCTAGGTACCCGACAGGGCCGCCACCACCGGAGCGAATGCCTCCATCTCGGCCTCGTGGACCACGACGTACGAGAAGCCGAACGACTCCCGCCGTTCCTGCAGGGTCTCCGCGATCTGGTCGGTGGTGCCGATCATGGCGATGGGCGACTGCTCGATCTGCTCCGCGGACACCGACAGTGCCCCGGCCAGGCCGGCCACCGCCTCCTCCCGGTTCGGCACGATCTGGACCAGGAAGGTCAGGCACTGGAGCTCGAGGTCGTCGAAGCGAGCCCCGGCGGCCCGCCGGATCCACTCGATCCGTTGGTGGTAGTACTCGGCCGTGGTGGTCTCCAGCACCTCGGGACCGATGTACCCCGCCGCCAGGCTGGGGTTCACGCCGATGATGTCGGCCTCGCGGGCGGCGATGCCCAGCACCCGTTGCCCGCCACCCCCGATGATGATGGGGGGATAGGGCCGCTGCACCGGGGTCGGGGCCCCGATGGCGCCGGCAATCTGATAGTGCTCGCCGTCGAAGGTGGCCTCGCCTGTCGACCACAGTGATTTCATCACCTTGAGGCTCTCGGTCATCCGGGAGATCCGGATGCCGGCGGAATCGGCCCGGATGCCCGACTGCTCGTAGTCACTGGTCATCCATCCCGCCCCGAGCCCGAACTCCACCCGCCCCTCGGAGAACAGGTCCAAGGTGGCGATCTCTTTGGCCAGGACCACCGGGTGCCGGTAGTCGTTGCCGAACACCAGGGAGCCGACCCGCAGGGTGGTGGTGGCCTCGGCCGCCACCGTGAGGGCCACCAGCGGGCCGAACTGGTCCTCGAAGTGGTCGGGGATGAACAGCGACGAGTACCCGAGGTCCTCGACCCGGCGGGCGGTGGAGCGCCAGGCCGCACCGGTCTCGGCTTTGGACAGTTGGATCCCGAATCGGAAGGGGCGCATGTGCCGAGCCTAGGTGGTCGATCCCCATCGGGTCCGGAGGCTTTACGCTGGTGGGATGGCGCCCCAACCTGTTCCCAGCTCGTGGTCGCCGGACTCCTGGAGGTCGAAACCGGCCGCCCAACAGCCGTCCTGGCCCGACGAGGGCGAGCTCAAGCGGGTGCACGCCCGACTGGCCGGGCTGCCCCCGTTGGTCTTCGCCGGTGAGGCCCGTCATCTGACCCGGGCCCTGGGCCAGGCCGCCCAGGGTGAGGCCTTCCTACTGCAGGCCGGTGACTGCGCCGAGTCCTTCTCGGAGTTCAGCGCCGACGCCATCCGGGACAAGCTCAAGGTCATCCTGCAGATGGCCGTGGTGTTGACCTACGGCGCCGGCGTGCCCGTGGTCAAGGTGGGGAGGATCGCCGGGCAGTTCGCCAAGCCCCGCAGCTCCCCCACCGAGGTCGTGGGCGACCAGGTGATCGACTCCTTCCGGGGTCACATGGTCAACGACGACCTGCCCGAGCGGGCCGCCCGGATACCCGACCCCGAACGACTGGTGTCCGCCTACCAGCAGTCGGTCTCCACCCTCAACCTGCTGCGAGCCTTCACCAAGGGCGGGTTCGCCGACCTGAGCCAGGTCCACGCCTGGAACCAGCAGTTCGTGGCGTCCTCCAGCGAGGGACAACAGTTCGAGGACATCGCCGAGGGCATCGACCGGGCCCTCCGATTCATGGCCGCCTGCGGGATCAACCTCACCGCCGAGGACTCACTGCACGAGGTGGACTTCTGGACCAGCCACGAGGCCCTGATCCTCGACTACGAGGAGGCCCTGACCCGGAAGGACTCCCTCACCGAGGAGTGGTACGACTGCTCGGCCCACATGCTGTGGGTGGGCGAGCGCACCCGGCAACTGACCGGCGCCCACTGCGAGTTCCTTTCGGGGATCAACAACCCGGTGGGATCCAAGGTCGGACCGGACGCCACCCCCGATGAGGTGATCGGTCTGTGCGAGCGCCTCAACCCGAACCGGGTGCCCGGCCGGCTCACCCTCATCACCCGGCTCGGCGTGGACGGCGTGGACACGGCACTGCCGCCGTTGTTGCGGGCGGTCCGCGACGAGGGCCATCCGGTGGTCTGGGTGTGCGATCCCATGCACGGCAACACCTTCACCGCAGAAGGCGGCCAGAAGACCCGCAAGTTCGACGACATCCTCGGCGAGTTGAAGGGGTTCTTCCGGGTCCACCACCAGGAAGGCACCTGGCCGGGGGGCGTGCACGTGGAGCTCACCGGGGACGACGTGACCGAGTGCCTGGGCGGGGTCGAGGACATCGTGGAGGGCCAGCTACACCAGCGGTACACCACCACCTGTGACCCCCGGCTCAACGCCCGCCAGTCCCTGGATCTGGCCTTCGCCGTGGCCGAACTGCTGCCGGAGCTGACCGCCGGGCACAAGAAGGGCCGGCGTCGGGCGTTGTCTTCTTGACCAGGGGAGACAGGGGCGTCATTGACCTATCGGAGCCAACCGACGAGACTGGTTCGACCCCGGTGACTCGGCAAGACCAGCGCCGACTACGAGCGGCAGGCTCGAGCCCGGGTACCCCGCAACCTCAAGCGATGGAGATAGTTCACCATGCCGTTGCCGCCCAACCGGAGCCGAACCGCTGGCGCAGTGGTGCTCGTTGTCCTGCTCTGCCTGTTGGGCACGGTGGTGTTCCCTTGGTCACCGGCGTCCGCCGCCACGACCACGACCACTAGCACCAGCACCAGCACCGCACCAGCCCACGCCACCACGGCCCACGCCAAGACCTCGGTGTCGGCCTACTGGCTGGTGGCCTCGGACGGTGGGATCTTCTCCTTCGGCGGCGCCCCGTTCTACGGCTCCACCGGCGGCATGGCCCTCAACAGGCCGGTGGTGGCCATGGCCGGCACCGGAGGAGGCAAGGGGTACTGGTTGGTGGCCTCGGACGGCGGGGTGTTCTCCTTCGGCAATGCCGCCTTCTACGGCTCCACCGGTGGCATGGTGCTCAACAAGCCGGTGGTGGGGATGGCGGCGGCGGCCGGTGGGCACGGATACTGGCTGGTGGCCTCGGACGGCGGGATCTTCGCCTTCGGCCATGCCACCTTCTACGGTTCGATGGGAGGCCACCGACTCAACCGGCCGGTGGTGGGCATGGCGGCCACCCCGGACGGACGCGGCTACTGGCTGGTGGCCGCGGACGGAGGGATCTTCTCCTTCGGTGACGCCTCCTTCTACGGCTCGACCGGAGCCATCCACCTGAACCAACCCATCGTGGGCATGACCGCCTTGCCCAATGGGCACGGCTACTGGTTCGTGGCCGCCGACGGCGGGGTGTTCGCCTTCGGCGACGCCCGCTTCCACGGCTCCCTGGGCGACGTTCCCCAGAGTCGCCCCATCGTGGCCATCGCCTCCGACGCCAGCGGGAGCGGCTACTGGTTCACCAACAGCAACGGGGCGGTGACCGCCTTCGGCGCCACCTACTGGGGGTCGGCCCCCCAGGTGCTCAACAAACCGGTGGTGGGCATGGCCGAGGCCGACGCCAGCGGCCACTTCACCGGCTCGTCGTACCCGTCGGGGAGCTACGGCTACGACATCTCCAACTTCCAGTGTGGGAACTTCCCACCCTCCCCGCACACCATCGGCCTGGTCGAGGTGGTGGGTGAGTCCTACGGCGGCACCAACGACTGCCTGGGCAGCGAGGCGGCATGGGCCGGGGGTGGGCTCAATCTCTACGTGTACCTGACCTACGGCCAGGCCGCCTCCAGCGGCGACCCGGCCTGTGCCAGCGCCGCCTCGCCCTCGGCCTGCAACTACGGGTTCGGCGCAGGCATCAACGCCTTTGAGAAGGCCCAGGCCGCCGGCATCAACACCTCGGTGGCCTGGTGGCTGGACGTGGAGCCCGACACCCCCGGGGTGCCGGGGTGGTCATCGAGCCAGGCCGCCAACGCCGCGGTGGTCGAGGGAGCCCTGGACGGGCTCCGCTTTGAAGGGCTCAACGCCGTCGGCATCTACGCCAGCCCCGGTGACTGGTCGGGCATCGTGGGTGACTACGCCCCGGCCGTTCCGTACTGGGCGGCGGACTGGGACATCAACCCCGCCACCACCTGCAACAACGTCCACTCGATCTACTCCGGACTGCCCTCGGGCCCGGTCCAGATCGTCCAGTACAGCTCCCCGAGCTCCCCCTATCCGGCCGGCGGGATGAGCACGGCCTTCGACAACGACTACGCCTGCTGAACCGGCGTGACCGGGTGTCCATGGGGGCCCGCCGCTCCCACCGGAGCGGGAGCTGCCACCAACTCCACGGCGTCGTTGTAGCCGAGGAGCCGCCACCGGTCACCGTCGATCTCCCAGGTGGTCATGGAGGCGTGCTCGGTCCGGAGTTGGAGCCGGGCTCCGCTGAGGCCCCCGGCCACCGGCAGCTTGGCCAGCAGTGAGGCCTCGACCACGCCGGCGTGGCACGCCACCACCACCAGCTGGCCCGGGTGGGCCGACGCCACCAGGTCCAGGCTCCCCGCCACCCGATTGACGAACCCGGTCCAGCTCTCACCGCCCGGGGCGATGGGCTGGTCCGGATCGGTGTCCCAGTCGAGGGCGCCGAACCGGTCGCTGAACTCGGCCCAGGACAGCCCGTCGGCCTCCCCGGGGTGGAGCTCGCACAGGCCGCACTCCCGAACGACCTCGGGGCCGGCCCCGGTGCCGGCCACCACCAGGGCCGGAGCCAGCAGCTCGGCGGTCTCGATGGCCCGGGGCAGCAGGCTGGCATAGAGGGCGTCGGTGCCGGCCAGCTCCCCGGTGGCCAGCAGCCGGTCGCGCAGCCCGATGACCTGTCGACGGCCGCGCTCGGTCAGCCCTTCACACCCCCGCTGGCCTCCGCAGACGCCGGACACGTTGCACACGGCCTCGCCGTGGCGGACCAACACCATCCGGGTGGCCCCGACGGGCGGGCGGGCCGCCATGGTGCGGATCCCGTAGGGGGGCGGCGTGGCCGGCACCCCGCCCTCGCCCGCTCCGGACAGAGCGTCGAATCCCCCGGCCGGGTCGCTCACGCCAACTCGCCCACGAAGTGCTCGAGTTGGCGGAGGGTGCGGCACTCGACCACCTCGTCGCAGTGGACGGCGTACTCGCCCACGATGGAGTCGCCCGAGTCCCAGTAGGCCCGGGGCTCGGGATTGAGCCAGTAGACGTGGCGGGCCCGGGCCTGGAGCTCCTTGACCACCCAGGCCTGGGAGGCGTGGTAGTTGTTGCGGGCATCGCCGAGCAGCAGCACGCTGGTCCGCGGCGTGATCTCCTCGCCCCACCGCTCCCAGAACACGGTGAGGGCGTGTCCGTAGTCGGAGTGGCCGTCCACCCAGATGACATCGGCCTCGGTGTTGATGCGGTGCACGGCATCGGAGGGATCGTCGGCCCCCTCGAAGAACCGGCTGACCTCGTCGATCCCGTCGATGAACACGAAGCTGCGCACCTTGGAGAACTGGGTGCTGATGGCGTGCACCAGGTGCAGGGTGAACCGGGCGAAGGACGCCACCGACCCCGAGATGTCGGCGATGACCACGATCTCGGGCTTGGACGGCCGCGGGTACCGGAACTTCGGGTCGACCGGCACCCCGCCGGTGGACAGGGAGTGACGGACGGTGGAGCGGAAGTCCAGCGGCCCCTTGCGCCCGTGGCGTCGCTTGCGGGCCAGCCGCACGGCCAGCTTGCGCGACAGCGGCTGGAGCGACTTGCGCAGAGCCACCAGCTCGTCACGGGTGGCATGCATCACGTCGATGTCCTCGGGCAGCGGTTTGCGCAACGACTTGGCCAGGGCCTCACTACCCCGGTCGGCGACCAGGCGTCGGCGGATCTCGTCCTCGATCTCCCGGCGTAGCTCGTCGATACGGGCCTGGTACTCGTCGCGCAGCAGGCGCTCCTCCAGGGCGGTGAGCGGGGCCTGCGGTTCGCCTTGCCCGGGCGGCGCGTCGTCCTTGAGCGAGGGAGCCGTGGAGCGGGCCTGGTCCACCAGGCGCTCCAGCACCCGTTCCAGATCGAGGTTCCGCAGGGTCCGGTAGAGGTAGTAGGTCCCACCCACCGGCCGCCCGGCCTCCATGCCGGCATAGCGGGACACCGCCTGGCGGGCCACCGCCGCCACCATGGCGTGGTTGGCTCCGAGCAGGGCCTTGTACAACAGGTCGGCCAACTCCTCGGGGGTCATGCCCTCTTGCCCACCCCCACCGCCGCCGCGACCTTGGCCCCGTCGGTCACCCGATCCGGCCGCCCCTTCGGACTGGGGGTCCTGAGCTTCGGGCAGGCTCGAATCGCCCCCGTCTATCTGGTAGCCCGGGCCCCGCAGCGAGAAGTAGATCTCGAAGGCCGTCTCGTACGCCCGCCAGTGCGACGACGTCTTCACCAGGCTGGCCCCGAGCGTGTACTTGATGGCCTCCCGGTCGTCCATGGGCACGTGGGTCAGGGCCTCGGCGGCGTCGAGGTGTTCGGTGAGCGACACCGGGATACCGGCAGCCCTCAGTTCGGCCACGAAGCCGGTCAGGAGATCGAGCATGGACGGAGTGGCCCGGGGTCAGTCCGGGGATTCCACCCCGGCCAACTCCTTGGCTGCCCGGTCGATGTCGGATTGGTACTTCAACAGGATGTGCAAGGTGTCGCGGGCCTGCTCGGCGTCGATCGACTCCACCCCCAACACCACCAGGGTCCGGGCCCAGTCGAGGGTCTCCGAGACCGACGGGTCCTTTTTGAGGTCCAGGGTCCGGATGGAGCGCACGATCCGGGCCACCTGGTCGGCCAGGGCCTGGCTGATGCCGGGCACCCGGGTCTCGATGATGGCCCGCTCCCGGTCCAGCTGCGGGTAGTCGATGTGAAGGTAGAGGCAGCGCCGCTTGAGGGCCTCGGAGAGCTCGCGGGTGTTGTTGGAGGTCAGGAAGACCAGGGGGATCTGGGTGGCCCGCACCGTGCCCAGCTCGGGGATGGACACCTGGTACTCGGAGAGGATCTCCAGCAGCAGGGCCTCGGTCTCCAACTCCACCCGGTCCACCTCGTCGACCAGTAGCACCACCGGGTCGGGCGACCGGATGGCCTCGAGCAACGGCCGGGCCAGCAGGAACTCCTCGGAGAAGATGTCCTCTTCGAGCTCCTGCCAGGTCTGGCCGGAGTCGGCCTGGATGCGCAGCAGCTGCTTCTTGTAGTTCCACTCGTACAGGGCCTTGGACTCGTCGAGGCCCTCGTAGCACTGGAGGCGGATGAGCCGGCTGCCGGTCAGGCGGGCCACCGATTTGGCCAGCTCGGTCTTGCCGGTACCGGCCGGGCCCTCCACCAAAACCGGCTTGGCCAGTCGGTCGGCCAGGAACACCACCCCGGCAATCCCGTCGTCGGCCAGGTACTGCACGTCGGCCAGTCCGCTGCGGACCGCGGCGATGGACTCGAACCGCGGCGGCCCGGCCACCGGAAAGCCGGAGGAGATCTCGGAGGTGCGGCGGCGGCGCCCGGGGCCACCTCGGACCCGGTCACGCCCGCACCTGCCCGTTGCCGGTCACCACGTACTTGACCGAGGTCAGCTCCGCCAGCCCCATCGGGCCCCGGGCATGCAGCTTCTGGGTGGAGATGCCGATCTCCGCCCCCAGGCCGAGCTGCTCACCGTCGATGAACCGGGTGGAGGCGTTGACCAGCACGGCGGCGGCGTCCACCTCCTCGGTGAACCGGTGGGCCGCAGCCAGGTCCGAGGTCACGATGGCCTCGGAGTGGCCCGATCCGAACCGGTCGATGTGGTCGATGGCCCCGTCGAGGTCGTCGACCACCGCCACCGACAAGGTGGGGCCGAGGAACTCGGTGGCGAAGTCCTCCTCGGTTGCTTCGGCGATGTCGGGTAGGACCGCCCGGGTGGCGGCATCACCCAGAAGCGTCACACCGTCGAGGGCCGCGGCCACCCGGGGCAGGAAGGCCGGGGCCACCGCCCGGTGGACCAGCAGGCTCTCGGCGCTGTTGCAGACGCCGGGCCGGTGGGTCTTGGCGTTGACCACGATGGACTCGGCCATGGACAGGTCGGCGGAGGCGTCCACGTAGACGTGGCAGTTGCCCGCCCCGTCGATGACATAGGGCACCGTGGCGTGCTCCCGTATCGAGGCCAGCAGCGACGGCCCTCCCCGGGGGATCAGACAGTCGATGATAGCCGTCGAGTTGCATGAACTCCACCGCCGACTCCCGGCTGGTGTCCTCCACCAGAGCCACGGCGTCGGCGGGGAGCCCGGCTTTGTCCAGGCCTTCCCGCAGGATGGCGGTGATGGCCACGTTGGAGGAGATGGCCGACGACGAACCCCGCAGAAGCACGGCGTTGCCCGACTTGAGGCAGAGACCGGCGGCATCACTGGTCACGTTGGGCCGGTTCTCGTAGATGATCCCGATGACCCCCAGCGGGGCCCGCACCCGCTCCACCCGCAGGCCGTTGGGGCGGACCCACCCCTCCACCACCTCGCCCACCGGGTCGGCCAGAGCGGCCACCTTGCGCAGGCCGTCGGCCATGCCCTGTAACCGTCCGTCCACCCGCAGGCGGTCGAGGGAGGTGGCGTCGGCACCGGACTCCTCGGCCCGCCGGACGTCGGTGGCGTTGGCCTCGAGGATCCGGTCGGCGTGCACACCCAGCAGGTCGGCGGCGCGCTCGAGGGCCTCGTCCCGGGCCGCCGAGGACGACCGGGACAGCACCCGGCCGGCGGCAACCGTTCGGCGCGCCAGGTCGATCATCGCAGGAGAAGGGGTCGATGTCACCGTGTCAGCGTACTTCCCGGGCTTCGCACCCCGACGCGCCGAGCACCGCCACCGACTGCTGTTCCCCGCCGGATGCTCCGACGGACAGGCCCGACTCGCCTTCGGTCACCGGGTACTCCTGACCGCACCGGTCGACCCGATCGTCGAGTGGCTTCGGACACGCACGACAAGCTCCTACGGCAAGGATCGTCGGAGGCGGTGCCTTCGGACACGCACGACAAGCTCCTACGGCAAGGATCGTCGGAGGCGGTGCCTTCGGAGTGTCTGTTTCGGCCAACTGCCCAAATTATCGGTTCTGGACGGTACTTGCTCAGTCAAGCTATCGCCTCCAGCCGATGATTAGGCCCTTTCAGCAATTCGGGTTATCAGGAGTGGCGCTGGCTGGGCCAGAGCGGTTCGCGGCCGTCGGCCCGCCACCGGGCGGTGGCCACCACCATGGACAGCGCATCCGGGGCGTTGACCGGCCGGCCACCGGCCCCGGCCCCGGCCCCGGCCCAACGGTCAGTCGAGCACCACCATGTCGTCCCGGTGCACCACTTCGCGGGAGGCTTCCTCGGGTAGCTGGTCGGAGCGACGGCCGGCCCACTGGGCCACCGCCGCGGCGTCCTGGCGCACCAGCCCCTTGGCGAACACCACCCCGTCGGGACCGGCGATCTCCACGGCATCGTCCACACCGAAGGTCCCTCGAGCCGAGACCACTCCGGCCGGCAGGAGCGATCGCCCCCCGTCGACCAGGGCCCGCCGGGCCCCGGCGTCGACCACGATGGTCCCGGCGGCTCCGACGGCGAAGGCGATCCACAGCTTGCGGGCCGACAGGCGACGGCTCTGAGGCCGGAACCGGGTCCCCACCCCGGGAGTCGACCCGGTCACCGCGGCCAGCACCCCGGGCCGGGAGGCGTCGGCGATGACCGCCTCCACCCCGGACCACACGGCCATCTTGGCGGCAGCCAGCTTCGAAGCCATCCCGCCGCTCCCGAGAGCCGTGCCCGGGCCGCCGGCCAGGCGCTCGAGCTCGTGGTCGATCTCCACCACCTCTTCGATGAGCGATCCCCCATCGGTCCGGCGGGGGTCCTCGGTCAGCAGTCCGGCGGTGTCGGTCAGCAGCACCAGGAGCTCCGCCCCCACCAGGTGGGCCACCAGGGCGGCCAGGCGGTCGTTGTCCCCGAAGCGGATCTCCTCGTCGGCCACGGCGTCGTTCTCGTTGACCACCGGGACCACCCCCAGCTCCAGCAGGCGGGACAACGTCTGGCGGGCGTGGAGGTACTGGCTCCGGTGCACGAAGTCCAGCGGGGCCAGCAACACCTGGCCGGCCAGGAGCCCCCGCCGCTCGAGGGCGTCACTCCACACCTGCATCAGCCGGGTGCTGGCCCACAGCGGCCACCGCCTGCAAGGTGGCCAGGTCCGACGGGCGGGGTCGGTCGGGGGCCAGGGTGGTCCAGCCGGCCGAGATGGCCCCTGAGCTCACCACCACCACCCGGAGCCCGGCGGCCCGGGCCTCGGCCACCTCCCCGCTGAGCTGGTCGATGACCGCGCCGTCCACCCGTCCCGACCCGGTGGTGACCGAGGAGGACCCGACCTTGACCACCACCGTGCGGGTGGCGGCAAGGGTCCGAGAGCCGTCGGCGGTCACGACCGGCGGCGTCGGCCACCGCCGTCGCCGGTGAACTCGGGCTGATCCCGGTACCAGGTGAAGGAGAGCTCGCCGATGTGGACCAGGTCGCCGTCGCGGGCGCCGGCCCGGGCCAGGGCCCGGTCCACGCCCAGCCGCCGCAGCCGGCCCTGCACGTAGTCGGCGGCCTCGTCGGTGGTGACGTCGTTGAGGGCCACGGCCCGCTCGGCCACCTTGCCCTCCACCCGGAAGGTCCCCTCCCCGATGCGCTCCACCGTGAATCCCTCGGGGAGGGGCCGGTGGATCACGATGGCCCCCTCGTCCTCGGGCACCTCGGCCCGGGCGGCAGCCACCAGACCGGTCAACTTGCCCACCAGGAGGTCGATGCCCTGCCCGGTCACCGCCGAGATGGCCACGTCCGGGGTGAGCTCCCCGAAGCCCGGCCCGGGCCCGTCGAGCTCGTCGGGGTGGTCGGAGAAGGTTCCGGCCATGTCGATCTTGGACCCCACCACCAGGCGGGGCCGGTCCACCAGGTCCGGCTGGTAGCGGCGGAGCTCGTCGAGCAGGACCCGGTGCTGCTCGGCCGGGGAGACCCCGGTGACCGGGTCCAGCTCCACCAGGACCACCAGCACCCGGGCCCGGGTGATGTGGCGGAGGAACTGGTGCCCGAGGCCCTTGCCTTCGGCGGCCCCTTCCACCAGCCCGGGGATGTCGGCCACGGTGAAGGTGGAGTCGTCACCGGCCCGCACCACCCCCAGGTGGGGCTCGAGGGTGGTGAAGGGGTAGTCGGCGATCTTGGGCTTGGCCGCCGAGATCCGCGAGATGAGCGTGCTCTTGCCCACATTGGGGAACCCCACCAGGGCCACGTCGGCCACCAGGGCCAGCTCGAGGTCGTACCACTGTTCGTGGCCCTTCTCCCCCTGTTCGGCGAAGGCCGGGGCCCGTCGGCGGTTGGTCAGGAAGCTGGCGTTGCCCCGACCACCCCGGCCGCCCTCGCCGGCCAGCCAGCGGTCACCCGGCCGGACCAGGTCCACCAGCACCTTGGCATCGGCACCCCGGGCCCGGGTGCCCACCGGCACCGGCACTTCGAGGTCCTCGCCGCGGGCCCCGTGCTTCTTCTTCCCGCCCCCGTGACCCCCGTTACCGCCCCGGCGGTGGGGATGGTCCCGGAAGCCCAGCAGGGACGATTGGTTGTTGGTGGCCACCAGCCATACGTCGCCGCCCCGCCCTCCGTCTCCCCCGTCAGGGCCACCTTTGTCCACGTGGGCCTCCCGGCGGAACGCCACCGCGCCGGCACCACCGTCGCCCGCTTTCACATGGAGTTGCGCCTCATCGACGAAGCCGGGCATCCCCCGATCCTACCGATCAGGGCTCCGGTGCCCGCAGAAACCGCCTGTTCAGGCCGGGGTCAACACCGTTTGGCGGAGGTTGGCCACCGACCCGGTGACCCCGAGCACCCCGGCCAGCCCTTCATAGCTGCCGTACCGGGTCCGGATGGTGGCCAGGAACTCCTCCATGGTCTCCGGCATGACCTGGAGGACCGCCGGGGCGTGGCGCTCCACCTCCTCGGCCGCTTCGGGGTACTCGGCCTTGAGGTGCTCGAGCAGCCGGACCATGGCAGCGGCACTGATGGCGTAGTCGGCCACGATGGTGTCGTCCGGCACTCCCAAAAAGGCCAGGATGAGGGCCGACAGCACCCCGGTCCGATCCTTGCCGGCGCTGCAGTGGAAGACCGCGGGCAGCGATCCCTCCTCCCCGAGGACCTCGAAGGCCCTGGTCAGAGCCGGTGCTCCCTGGGCCACCATCTCCACGTACCGCTCGGCCACGTAGCCGGCCTCCCGCCACGAGGGCAGTTCCTCGGTCGAGGGGAGGACATCGGTCAGGGGCAGGTCCACGTAGCGCACCGGCACCTGGTCGACGGGAAAGCGTCCCCGCTGCTCGGCCTCGTCCACCGTGCGGAGATCGATGACCGTGGACACCCCGAGCCCGATGAGCTGGGCATGGTCGGCCGGGCTCAGTCGGTGCAGGCCGTCGGCCCGGAACAGCCGCCGCCAGGCGGTCTGGTGGCCGTCGGTGGTGCGATAGCCCCCCAGGTCCCGGAAGTTGACGCACCCTTCGAAGGCCAGGGTCCGGCTGGGCCCGGAGCCTTCGGAAGAGTCACCTTCGGATGGGTCGGGGTGGGACGGGACGACACCGGTGGCAGCCATGATGGGGAGCGTACCGGCAGCGCCGCGGGTTCCCAGTGGGCGGGGCCGAGCAGACAGGCGCGGACGAAAGAATCAGTGCAGGCCGACGGTCAGGCCGGCCGGGACGGATCAGTCCGGGGCGACGACGTCCACCAGTTTGCGGCCCTTGCGACTGGAGAACTGCACGGTGCCGTCGGCCAGGGCGAACAGGGTGTCGTCGCCCCCCAGGCCCACGTTGTCCCCGGGGTGGAACTTGGTGCCACGCTGGCGGACCAGGATGGCCCCGGCCCGCACCTCGGTGCCGCCGAAGGCCTTGACCCCGAGTCGCTGGGCGTTGGAGTCCCGCCCGTTGCGGGTGGAACCGCCGCCTTTGGTCTTGGACATCTCCGAGTGCTCCTTGTGCTCTAGCTCGCCGCGCTGATCGACGTGATGGCGATGGTCGAGTACCGCTGGCGGTGACCCCACCGGGTGCTCTGGTTGGACTTGTTCTTGTAGGTGAAGCCCCGGATCTTCGGGCCGAGCTCCTCCCCCACCACCTTGGCCGTGACCGAGGACCCGGCCAGCTGGGCCGGGGTGGCCAGGACGGTCCCGCCGTCGACCAGCAGGACGGGCTCGAAGCGCACCTCCGCCCCGGGAGCCTCCCCCAACAGCTCCACGCGGAGCGTCTGGCCCTCGGCCACGCGCTCCTGCTTGCCTCCGGTTCTGATCACGGCGTACATAGGGATGCCACTCTACTACAGCTGCCCTAGAGCTCCGGATCGTCGAAGACGATGCCCCGGCCCCCGCAGACCTCGCAGGTGGTCGACATGGACTCGATCAGGCCCTCGGAGATCCGCTTCCGGGTCATCTCCACCAGGCCCAGCTCCGAGATGTCGAAGACCTGGGTCCGGGTCTTGTCCCGGGCCAGGGCGCTACGCAGGGCACTCCCCACCTTGTCGCGGTTCTCCCGGATCTCCATGTCGATGAAGTCGATGACGATGATCCCCCCGATGTCGCGCAACCGGAGCTGGCGGGCCACCTCCTCGGCGGCCTCGAGGTTGTTCCGGTAGACGGTCTCCTCCAGGTTGGTGGTTCCCACGTTCTTGCCGGTGTTGACGTCGATGACCGTCAGGGCCTCGGTGCGGTCGATGACCAGGGAGCCCCCCGAAGGCAGGTAGACCTTGCGGTCCAGCGCCTTATGCAGCTGCTCGTGGACGTGGTACCGCTCGAAGACCGGCAGCGGCTCGACCGACGGGTCGAAGTACTCCACCCGGTCGGCCAGCTCGGGGTTGACCGCTCCCACGTAGTCGCGCACCTGCTCGTAGAGGGCCAGGTCGTCGATGACCACGGCCCGGTACTCACGGTTGAGCTCCTCGCGGATCACCCGCACGGCGATGGCCGGCTCCCGGTAGAGGAGAGCCGGGCCCTGGCCCTTGATGGCGGCGGCGGCGATGCTCTCCCACTGCTCGACCAGGCGCTCCACGTCGTGGGAGAGCTCCTCGGCGCTGGCCCCGGCCGCCGCCGTCCTCACGATGAGACCGTGACCGGCCGGGCGAACGGCGTCGACGATCTTGCGCAGCCTCTTGCGCTCGGCGTCCTCCAACCGCTTGGAGATCCCGTAGGCCGTGCTGTTGGGCACCAGGACCACGAAGCGACCGGGGAGCGAGACTTCCTGGGTGAGCCGGGCCCCCTTGGCCCCGATGGGGTTTTTGGTGACCTGGCACAGGATGGTCTGCCCCGGTCGGAGCAGCTGCTCGATGCGGGGCTGGCCGCCGCCCGTCTCCACGTCATCGGTGTCGTAGCGGACGTCGCCGTGGTAGAGGACGGCGTTCTTCGGCGTGCCGATGTCGATGAAGGCGGCTTCCATGCCCGGCAGCACGTTCTGGACCCGGCCCCGGTAGATGTTGCCGTCGATCTGGGTGGCGTCGTCGGAGGCCCGGGAGATGTAGTGCTCGACCAGAGTGCGGCCCTCGAGCAGGGCGATCTGGGTGGCTTCGGGCCGGACGTGCACACAGATCATGTACCGCCCGACGGCCTTGCCCCGACGCTCCCGCCCACCGCGCCGACCCTCGGTCCGGGGCCCGGTAGCGGCCACCGGACGAGCCGGCGAAGAAGCCACCACCGCTGCTGAGTCGCCCGAAGGCCCCGGACGGGTCCGGGAGCGTCCACCGCCGCGGGATCGTCCCCCGTTGCGACCAGCGGACGGGGAGTCCCCACGGCCGCCACCGCCACCGCCACTGCCACTGCCGCTTGCCACTCTGCCACCGTTGGCAGCGGGACCGGCCCCTGCTTCGGCTCCGGTGGGACGCGCCGGCCGGCTGTCGCCGATCTTGGGTCGCTCGGGGACCGGACGCGGCGGCACCGCGCTGTGACCGACCCCCGGGCCCGGCGGCGGATCGGCCGGAGGACCACCGGATTCGGGGCTGCTCCCGTTGCCCGGGGCCGCCCCGTTGGCGCCGTTGACCCCATTGGCCCCGTTCGCCCCGTTGGACGACGTGGACGAGGTCGCCGAGCCGCCGGGCCCGGCCGTCGAGGCCACGGCCGCCGGAAGCGCAGTCGCTACCGCATCGGCCGGCCCTCCTCCGTTCTCCTCCCCGACCCGGTTGGCCGCAGACGGCGAGCGGCCGCGGCCGCCCCGCGACCCCCGGCGCCGGCGGTTGGCCGGCCTGGTCCCGCCTCCTTCGCCGGTGGTCCCGGCTACTGCATCGGTGGCCGCTCCGGCCGTACCGTCAGCGTGTCGGGTGCCCTCCCCGGACGGCGATGAGCCGCCCGGTTCGGATCTGACCCGTGAGGTGGTCTTCGGCGGCGCCGGCGACTCTGCCGGCACCTCCACCGGTTGCCCGGTTGCTCCTTCTGACATCGAATTCCCTTCCGAAACTGCTCATGACGCACGCTCCAAGGCGTGCCTGGCGCGGTCGGCGGTGGCGGTGGTCCCCTCAAGCTCGAGGGGTTCCACGCGGGTGCCGTCGCGCTCGATCCACTGTTGTGTCCTACAAGCCCGGTCGAGGACCGGGATTCCCTTGATCCGCCCACCGGCCACTCCGGCCGGCTGGTCGTCCCCGGAAACTCCGGAAACGGCGATGAGGCCCCGGATCAGTTCGACAGGTCGAACCCCCCGGGGTTGGGTGGCCAACTCCGCCACCAGGCCTACCGGCCCGGCCCCGGCGGTGGCCGCGGTTTCTGACGATGGGCCGTCGGCGACGGCCAGGGCCAGTACCGAGGGACGGAGATCGTCCTGCTCCTGTCGGCCCTTGCGCTCCCGGACGATGGGGACCGAGGTGGCTCCGAGTACCGACGCCACCAGTGACTCCAACTCGTCTCTCGAGACCCCGTGCACGCCCATGGTCCACGAGCACGAGGTCACCTGCTGCTGCAGGGACTCCGCCCGCGGCTCCACCGGCACCGCCACCTCCACGTCGAGGCCCTCGGGCAGCAGCCCGGTGAGGAGCGTCGGCAGGGCCGTCACGTCGATGCCGGCCGTTTCGGGACGGCCATCGTCGAGGACCACATCGAGGTACTCGGCCAGGGACTCGCACCCGGTGGGCAGAGCCAGGCCGAAGCTGAGTTGGGGTCGGGGGGAGAACCCCTCCGAGTAGGCCAGGGGGAGGGAGGCCCGTCGCAGGGCCCGCTCCCACATCCGGGCCACGTCCCGCTGGCTGGTGAAGCGGATCTTGCCGAGCTTGGCGAACCGGATTCGAATCCGCATCTCAGCCTCTCCCCTCTCCGACCAGAGCGCCGGCTTCTCGTGACCCGAGAGCCGCGACGGCACCGGATGGCGCCGTCGGAAGAAATCGTACCGGCACTTGGCCTCCGGTAGAGAGATCCTGCCCGGTGCCCTGGCTCCCACCGGCCGGCGGGACCGCCGAGGCCACCACGTGCTCGACCCCGAACCCGGTGCAGGCCCCGCAGTCGTAGCAGGGCGTCCACCGGCAGTCCTCCAGGCCGTGGTTGGCCAGGGCGTCCACCCAGTCCTGCCACAGAAAGTCACGGTGCAACCCCGCAGAGAGGTGATCCCAGGGCAGGACCTCGTGCTCGGTCCGGTGGCGGTAGACGGTGTCCTCCAGGGACATCCCGTGGTCGGCCAGGGCGTCTTGCCAGAGCTGGAGGTCGAAGTGTTCCGACCACTCCTGAAAGGTGCCACCCCCGCGCCACACCTGCTCGATGACCGGTCCCATCCGCCGGTCGCCCCGGCTCACGATCCCCTCGACCGCGGTGGCCTTGGGGTCGTGCCACCGGATGGTGAGGCCCCGGACCGGGCGGGCCGCGTCCTTCAGGAGGTGGACCTTGCGGGTCAACTCCTCGATGGTGTTCTGGCCGAACCACTGGAAGGGGGTCTGGACCTTGGGCACGAACCCGCCCACCGAGGCGGTCACGGTGACCCCTTTGTGGTAGCGCTTGCCGATGGCCACGCACTGCTTGGCCAGCTCCACGATGCCCAGGGTGTCCTCGTCGGTCTCGGTGGGTAGCCCGATGAGGAAGTACAGCTTGACCCGCTTCCAGCCCTGGCTGAAGGCGGCGTCGACCGCGGCGTAGAGATCCTCTTCCCGGATGAGCTTGTTGATGACCTGGCGCATCCGCCAGGTCCCCCCTTCGGGAGCGAAGGTCAACCCGGTGCGCCTCACCCGTTGGATCTGCGCCGCGGTGCCGACGGTGAAGGCGTCCACCCGCAAGCTGGGGAGGCTCACCGACACCTGGCCCGAGCAGGCCGGGTCCTCGATGATCGAGGTGACGGTGTCCTCGATGCCGGAGTAGTCGGCGCTGGACAGGGAGGTCAGGGCCACCTCGTCGTAGCCGGTCCGGGCCAGTCCGGCCGACACCATGGTGCGGACCTGCTCGGCGGGCCGCTCGCGGACCGGACGGGTGATCATGCCGGCCTGGCAGAACCGGCACCCTCGGGTGCACCCCCGGAAGAGTTCGACGTTGAGCCGGTCGTGGACCACCTCGATGAGCGGGACCAGCTGCTGGCGGGGGTAGGGCCACTCGGCCAGATCGGCGATGGTCCGCTTCTCCACCCGCTCGGGGGTGTCGCCGAACCGGGGAGTGGTCCCGGTCAGACGGGGCAGCGCCGGATACGGCGCCGCCGGCGGGCCCTCTACGTGATCGCCGCCGACGGGCTCGGGCTCGGGTGGCTCCGCTTCGTAGTGCGCCTCGTAGCAGGCCGGGACGTAGACCCCCGGCACCCGGGAGAGGGACCGGAGCAGGTCCTCCCGCGAGCCGCCCGACCCGGCGCTGCCTCCAGCCCGCCGGTCCGCTCCAGAAACGCCGCCACCGTCTCGTTGATCTCGCCCACCGCCTCCTCGCCGTCACCGAGGACGAAGCAGTCCACGAAGTCGGACAAGGGCTCCGGGTTGAAGGCGCAGTGCCCGCCCGCCACCACCAGGGGGTCGTCCAGGGTCCGGGCCTCGGCGCGGACGGGGATGCCGGCCAGGTCGATCAGATTGAGCACGTTGGTGTAGACCAGCTCGGCCGAGAGGTTGAAGGCCAGGACGTCGAAGGACCGGGCCGCCAGGTGGTTCTCCAGGGAGAACAGCGGGACCTCGGCGGCCCGCATGGCCGCTTCCATGTCGGTCCACGGGGCGTAGGCCCGCTCGGCCACGGCGTCGTCCCGCTCGTTGAGGATCTCGTAGAGGATCTGCAGCCCCTGGTTGGGCAGGCCGATCTCGTAGGTGTCGGGGTAGACCAGCAGCCACGACACCGCCCGGTCGGGATGCTCCCGCACCTGGGCCCCGAGCTCCCCCCGATATACCGGGCCGGTTTGGTGACCTGGGCCAGGAGGGGCTCCACGCTTGGCCAAAGGGACTCCATCTCCCCCGTCATCCTAGGGCCGGAGAGCCGGCCCCCGGACCGGATGGCCCCGGGGGGACCGGTCCCGTGGGCTCAGAGCCGCAGGCTCAGCCCCCCGGCAGGGTGGCCGTGGTGGTCGTAGTGCCCGCCGTGGCCGGCGTGGTGGTGGTCGTGGTGGTGGACGGGGTCGTGGTGGGCAGGGCCACCGGAGTGGTCGACTGCACGATGCCCCGTTCGGGCGGGATGGCGGGAGCGGTGACCGGGTGGGCGGCCAGATAGCTGAAGATCGAACGGACCACCGGGGCCGCCGCCGTGGCCCCGTATCCGGCCTGGTCGATCACGCAGACCACCACGTACTGGGGGTTGACCTCGGGCCCGAAGCCCACGAACCAGGCGGTGGGCTCCTTGCCCCGCTCGGTGTCCGCCGTCCCGGTCTTACCGGCCAGGCCGCCGGGGAAGTTGAGGCCCTGCATGGCTTGATAGGCGGTACCGAGGTAGGGAGAGGACTCGTTCACCACGCCCTCGAAGCCGGTGAGCAGGGCCTGATACGTCGACGGCGAGAGGGTGACGTGACCGGTGACCTTGGGGGCGAACCGCTTGACCACCTTGCCGCCCGGGGTGACGATGGCTGCGGCCACCTCGGGGGCGTAGCGGGTGCCGCCGTTGGCGAAGGTGGAGTAGGCCACGGCCTGCTCGATGGGGGTGATCGCCGTGCCACCCTGCCCGAAGGCCATCTCCACGTTGTTGCCGGTGTACCAGGTGGGCGGGTTGTAGTCCTTCGGGTACTGCTGGTAGAGCTTGGTGCGGACGGCCAGGGAGTCGATCCGCCCCACGTTCTCGTCGGGCAGGTCGATGCCGGTCAGCTCGCCGAGGCCGTACGCCTCGGCCTGATTCTGGATGGGGGTCTCCCCGTAGGTCGATGAGTCCAGGTAGAACTCCGCCCCCAGGTTGTAGAAGAAGTCGTCGTCGGACACCGTGAGGGCGTCGGAGACGTTGATCTAGCCGAGGGCCCCGTCGCCGGGGGCGTTGGAGTACTTGCAGCTGGTCCCCTTGCAGTCGGGCACGGTGTAGGTGCCGGTGTCGTAGTAGGGCGTGGTCGGCGTGATGAGCCCCAGGTTGAGAGCGGCGGTGGCCGTGTTGAGCTTGAAGGTCGACCCCGGGGTGAACAGGCCCTGGATGGCGTAGTTGTTCTGGGCCCCGGTGGTCTGCAGATCGTTGAAGTTGGCGTTGGAGATGCCCCCCACCCAGACCGCCGGGTTGTAGGACGGGTAGGAGGACATGGCATAGACCGCTCCGGTCTGGGGGTCCATGACCACCACCGCGCCATCGTCGGCGGCCGGATAACAGCCACAGGTCGGGTCCGCCGTCTTGCGCAGGGCCAGGATCTGGGTGGCCAGGGCGTTGTCCGCCACCTGTTGCAGCCCGGTGTCGATGTTGGTCACCACATTGTCGCCCGGTACGGCCGGGGTGGTCTTGAGGGTGTCCACCACCTGCCCCTGGGGATCGACCGCCAACTGCTGCTTACCGGGGGTGCCCCGGAGCTCGCTCTCGTACTGGTTCTCCAGCCCGGACTGACCGTAGGGGTCGCCCCCCTCATACCCCTGGGAGGTCAGGGACTTGAGCTCGGCGGCGTTGATGGTCCCCACGAACCCGAGGGTCTGGGCCGCCGGATACCCCGACTGGGCCGGGCCGGGGATCTCTTGTTGGGGATAGTTGCGCTGGGTGGTGGCCACCGAGGACACCCCGGGGAACTCGCTCTGATGCTCCTTGATGTAGAGGATGTCCGAGAGCGGGGCGTCAGAGAGGATGGGCACCGGCTTGTAGATGCTGTACTGCAGGTCGTTGACGGTGGCCTTGACCTCGGCCGGGGTCTGACCGATGACGGAGGCCAGCCGGCCGATCACCGAGGGGTCGTCGGCCGCTGCGGTCCGCGACAGGGTGATCTGCTCGGTGACCACGTTGTTGACCAGCGGGTTGCCGTAGCGGTCGAGGATGAGCCCCCGGGTCGGCTGTACCTGGACCACCCGGACCTGGTCGGTGTTGACGGCCTGGACGGCGGCCGGGCCCTGGAGCACGGTGAGGGCCCACAGCCTCAGGCCCAACAGGGAGAACAGCGCCACCACCACCAGGGCGATGACCCGCAGGCGCAGGCCGGGCCGGGACGCCGTGGTGTCCGGGGCCTCCAGCATGGCCTCCACCGAAAAGCGGTTCTGGCGCATCTTCGGCTGCCGCGGCGCCTTCTGGCCATGGCGGGCCCTGCGTGGCTTCTCCGGGCGTTCGAAGAGGTTGGAGCCCTTGAACGGGTGGCGAAGGGATCGGCTCACGGCGCACCAGTATCCCAACTGGTGCCCGAGATAGGTACGCGGAGGGGGCCCGGCCCCCTCACCGGAGGCTGCCGGTCGAGACCGTCGAGGTGGGCACGCCCTCGATGGAGGCCGCCGGGAGGGCCCACTTCACCAGGCGCAGGGCCGGGACGGCCAGTACCAGGTTGGTGACCGACACCACCACGATGATCCGGAACAAGTCGGCGTGGATCATCTGGGGTTGGCCCAGGACCGACCCCAACACGGCGTACAGCCCTTCATAGAGGGCGCTGGCCCCCAGGGCGGCCACCGGTGCCAACCAGAAGGCCGTGCGGTCGAGGGCCACGGTGGCGGCTCCCACCCCGAAGCCGATGAGACTCCCCACCAGCGCCGAGAGCCCGAAGGGGGTGGGGAGGAAGAGGTCGGCCACCAGACCGGCGCCGAATCCCATGGTGGCGCCCCGGGCCGGCCCGCCGACGATGCCGGCCGCCACGGGCAAGAGGAGCATGATGTCGGGGTGCACCCCACCGATCCGTAGGTCGAGGATCAGGGTCTGCTGGACGATGATGAACAACAGGACCACCAGCACCACCCGGGTGGCATCCCGTGGGGTCACGTGGACGGCCCCCACACCACCACCGCCACGTAACGGAGCCGGGTCAGGTCCACCATCGGCTGCAGCGTCACCGACTCCTGGGACGAGGTGGCGCCGTTCCGTGCCCCCACCACTCTGGCCACCGGAATCCCGCCGGGGAAGGCCGCTCCCTGCAGGCCGCTGGTGACGAACACCTCGCCGCCGGTGAGGTGGGTCTGGGTCGGCACCAGTTCGGCCAGCAGCGGCTTGCCCCCGCCCTGCCCGTCGAGCACCGCCAGGGCGCTGGTGGCTGCTGGGCCGTAACGGACCCCGACCGAGGACTGTCCGTCGGTGATCAGGCGGACCGTCGAGCTGTTGTGGTTGGCCTGGACCACCTGCCCGACCAGTCCGCCGGTCGCCCCCGGTCCCCCGCCCACCACCGGCATGCCCAGTCTGACCCCCTGGTTGCGGCCCACATCGATGTCGATGGTGGCGGCGAAATTGCTGCTGCCGTAGTCGATCACCTCGGCCGGGACGGTCTGCAGATTCTGGATGAACGGCAACGAGAAGAGCGCACTCAACTGTCGCAAGGACTGGTCGACGTCGTCCTGGGAGGCCTGCTGGGCCCGTAGCTGGTCGATCTCTTCCTGGAGTTTCTGGTTCTGCTGGCGGACCGCGCCGTAGTGCACCGAACCGGCCAGGAAGCTGCCGATGGGCTCGGTGATGTCGTCAACGCCCGAGCGCACCGGGGAGAAGGCGTCGACGGCCACCGACTTCACCCCCGAGGTGATCCGGTGGAAGCCGCCGCGGGCGTCCAGGGTGATGATGGTCACCGAGGCCAGCACCAGCAGGATCAAAGTGGTGCGAGGGCGGCGGGACCGCCGCGCCTTCGCCACGGGTGAAGATGCCTCGGGTCGTTCAGCGAGCCGATGAGGTGATGAGGACCTGCTTGAGGGCCTCAAACTCCTCGAGGCACTGGCCGCTGCCGATAGCCACGCAGTTCAATGGGTCACGAGCCACCACGATGGGCATGCCGGTCTCCTGGGTGAGACGGCTGTCCAGCCCGTGCAGCAGGGCACCGCCCCCGGTCAGGACGATGCCCTGTTCCATGATGTCGGCGGCCAGCTCCGGTGGGGTCCGGTCCAGGGTGACCTTGACGGCGTCGACGATGGCCGCCACCGGCTCGTCGATGGCCTTGCGGATCTCCTGGGTCGAGATGACCACGGTCTTCGGGAGCCCGGTCACCAGGTCCCGTCCACGGATCTCTGCATGGAGCTCCTCTTCGAGCTCGTAGGCGGAGCCCAGGGCGATCTTGATCTCCTCGGCGGTGCGCTCGCCCAGGGCCAGGCTGTACTCCTTCTTGACGAAGGAGACGATGGCCTCGTCCAGTTCGTCGCCACCGATACGGATCGACTGGCTGGTCACGATGCCGCCCAGGGAGATGACCGCCACCTCGGTGGTACCTCCGCCGATGTCGACCACCATGTTGCCGGTGGGCTCATGGACCGGGAGGCCGGCCCCGATGGCCGCGGCCATGGGCTCCTCGATGATGTAGGCCTTGCGGGCCCCGGCGTACTCGGCGGCTTCCATCACCGCTCGTTGCTCGACACCGGTGATCCCCGACGGCACGCAGATCACCATGCGGGGTTTGGCGAACCGACGCTGGTGGACCCGGTGGATGAAGTAGCGGAGCATCTTCTCGCAGATCTCGAAGTCGGCGATCACGCCGTCCTTCAGCGGCCGGATGGCCTGAATGTGACTGGGGGTCCGCCCGATCATCCGTTTGGCTTCGGCTCCCACCGCCAGGGGTCGGCCGTCCTTCACATTGACCGCCACCACCGACGGCTCGTTGAGGACGATGCCGCGGCCCCGCACGTAGACCAGGGTGTTGGCCGTACCGAGGTCGACCGCCATGTCACGGCCGAGCAGAGAGAAACTGTTGTCGCGCATCAGAGATGCACTCCTCCGTCAATGTTGGTTCGGGGTTCGGGCGGTGCGGCTGTCCACACCTGGACACCAGGGCAACCGCGAGTTCGGCTCTCATCGGTGACCAGCTGCATCTGGCGTTCAGGCTAGGGGAATCGGCAGACCGAAACAAGGTCGCCCCTCAAGCGTAGCCTGCCGGGAGTTCAGGACCTCCCGGCCCGCGGACCCCGGGCGTCAGTCCAGGTCAGGGAAGAAGAGGGCGATCTCCCGGGCCGCGGCCTCAGTCGAGTCCGATCCGTGGATCAGGTTCTCGCTCATCTTGAGGGCCAGATCGCCCCTGATGGTGCCGGGAGCGGCCGCCAGGGGGTCGGTGGCGCCCATGAGGCTCCTCACGAAGGCGTGGGTGTTCTCCGGGCCCTCGACCACCATCACCATGGCCGGGGACCGGGTGATGAAGGTCACCAGCTTCTCGTAGAACGGCTTGCCGTCGTGCTCGGCGTAGTGGGAGGAGGCCACCTCGACGGTGATGGCCCGCAGCTCGGCCGCCACCAGGCGGAGGCCCTTGCGCTCCAGGCGGCCGATGATCTCGCCCACCAGCCCCCGTTCGACGGCGTCAGGCTTACAGATGACCAGAGTGCGTTCCACGAGCGAGGCAGGCTAGTCGACCCGACCCGGGGTGCTGAACGTACCCGGGATCCGGTCAGCGCGGGGGGCGGGCCAGTAGGCGCAAGGCGTCGGCCACCACGTACAAGGAGCCGCACACCACCACTCCGTCGTCCGGCCCGGCCCGGCCCACGGCCAGTTCGATGGCGGCGGCCGGGCTCCCGGCCACGGTGACCTCCATCCCCAGGCCCGAAGCCGCCTCGGCTACCACCTCGACCGGGAGGGCCCGGGGCGAGTCGGGGGCGCATACCACCACCGAGCGGACCCCTGCCGTCATCAGGGCCTCGAGCATGGCCGTCGGGTCCCGCCCGGTGAGCATGCCCACCACCGCCCGCATCTCGCCCTCCACCGCGAACTCCTCCACCAGTGAACGGGCCAGGGCGATCATGCCGGCCACGTTGTGGGCTCCGTCGGCCACCACCAGGGGCTGATGGCCGATCACGTCCAGCCGGCCGGGGACCCGCACCGAGGCGAAGGCCTCTTCGACCACATCCTCGTGCAACGGGGCACCGAAGAAGGCCTCCACCGCGGCCAGGGCGCACGAGGCGTTGTCACCCTGATGGGCGCCGTGCAGTGGAACCAGCAGCTCGCCATAGGCCCGCCCCGGGGTCCGCACGTCGATCAGCCGCCCCCCCACGGCCACCCGGTTGGCGGTACAGGCGAAGTCCTGACCCCTCACCCACACTTCGGAGGCCCGGGCCCGTTCCGCTGCCTGTCGCAGCAGGGCCACCAGGGTGGGGTCGGACTCGCCGATGACCACGGTGCTGCCCTCTTTGAAGATGCCGGACTTGTCGCGTCCGATGTCCTCGAGCGTGGGACCGAGCACCTCGGTGTGGTCGAAGCTGATGTTGGTCAGGACGGCCACGGTGGCGTCGACCACGTTGGTGCAGTCCCACTGGCCCCCCAGCCCGACCTCGATCACCGCCACGTCGACGGCCTCGTCGGCGAACCAGGCCAGGGCGGCCGCAGTGAGGAGTTCGAACCGGGTCGGCGTCTCCTCCATCAGCTGCTCCAGTCGGGCCAGCGACTCGAGGAGGTCCACGAAGGCGCCGTCATCGATGGGCTCGCCGTTGCGGGCGATGCGCTCGTTGACCCGGACCAGGTTGGGGCTGGTATAGGTGCCGACGGTCAAGCCCTGGGCCCCGAGCAGCGCCGTGGTCATGGCCGCGGTGGAGCCCTTCCCGTTGGTGCCGGTGATGTGGATGGCCGGGTAGGCCGTCTGGGGATCGCCGAGCAGTCCGGCCAGGGCCCGCATCCGGTCCAGGGTGGGCACCGAACGCCTCGATGGCATGTTGGACTCGAAGTCGATGTGGGCGTCCAGCCAGGCCAGGGCGTGGGGGAGATCGTCGAAGGTCACGTTGCGGTCGTGGGGGTGGACACCGGAGTCCGGGTCGTCCGGGGGCGACGGCGTCACGGTGCCCGGAACGAAGTGGCCTAGGAGGCGGCCCGGCGACTCCGCGCCGACTTGGCCGGCGGGCTGTTCAACGGGACCAGGGTGGGATGCACCTTGTCGAGGACCACCGCCCGGTCGACCACACACTTGGAGATGTCGGTGCGGCCCGGCAGGTCATACATCACCTCGAGCAGCACCTCTTCGAGGATGGCCCGGAGGCCGCGGGCCCCGGTCCCCCGGAGCAGGGCCTGCTCGGCCACGGCTTCAAGGGCGTCGTCGGTCAGCTCCAGCTCCACATGGTCGAGCTCGAACACCCGCTTGTACTGGCGGGTGAGGGCGTTCTTCGGCTCGACGAGGATCCGGATGAGCGCCTCTTTGTACAGATGCGATACCGCGCTGACCACCGGCAGCCGACCGATGAACTCGGGGATCAGCCCGAACTTCATGAGGTCCTCAGGGAGCACGTGACGGAGCAGCTCGGAGTCGTCGCTCTCCGAGGCCTTGCGCACCTCGGCGCGGAAGCCCATGCCCTTGCGGCCGATGCGGTTGCCGATGATGGTGTCGATGCCGGCGAATGCGCCGCCACAGATGAACAAGATGTTGGTGGTGTCGATCTGGATGAACTCTTGATGCGGGTGCTTGCGACCACCCTGGGGTGGAACCGACGCCGTGGTGCCCTCGAGGATCTTGAGTAGCGCCTGTTGGACTCCCTCGCCGGACACGTCCCGGGTGATGGAGGGGTTCTCCGACTTGCGGGCGATCTTGTCGATCTCGTCGATGTAGATGATGCCGGTCTCGGCCCGCTTCACGTCGTAGTCGGCGGCCTGGATCAACTTCAACAGGATGTTCTCGACGTCCTCGCCCACGTAACCGGCCTCGGTGAGGGCGGTGGCGTCGGCGATGGCGAAGGGGACATTGAGCATGCGGGCCAACGTCTGGGCCAGCAAGGTCTTGCCACAGCCGGTCGGCCCCAGCAGCAGGATGTTGGACTTGGCCAACTCCACCTCGTTGTCGTGGCTCCCGTTGCTTCCGGCCTGGACCCGTTTGTAGTGGTTGTAGACCGCTACGGAGAGGATCTTCTTGGCGTACTCCTGACCGATCACGTAGTCGTTGAGGAACTCGAAGATCTCCTTGGGCTTCGGCAGCTCCTCGAAGGACAGCTCGGTGGTGTCAGCCAGCTCCTCGGCGATGATGTCATTGCACAACTCGATGCACTCATCGCAGATGTACACGCCGGGGCCGGCGATCAGCTTCTTCACCTGCTTCTGCGACTTCCCGCAGAAGCTGCACTTCACCAGGTCGCCACCGTCTCCGAACTTCGCCACGTCGGTTCCTCGTGTCCTTCTGTCAGCGGTCCGTGTTGGTCATCAGTGCATGCTGCTTCCTGTGTGCCCGACCTTTTGTTCCCCAAGGTGCGGAGCAGGATCCCCGTCCGCACTGCCCTGCGGTGCTACCGGAAGTGGCTCCGGTTGTCCAGAAGCTCAACTCTAGCTGCTGCCCTGCCACCGGCAGGTCCTCGGGTCCCATCGAGTGGGCTACGCAGCCCCGACGGCCTCTACGGCCATGGCGTCACGGGCCGTGATCACTTCGTCGATCAGGCCGTACGTCACCGCCTCCTCTGCCGTCATGATGAAGTCGCGGTCGGTGTCCTTCGACACCCGCTCCACGGTCTGGCCGGTGTCGTGGGCCAGCATGCCGTTCAGGAGATCGCGCATCCGCAGGATCTCCTTGGCCTGGAGCTCGATGTCGCTGGCCTGGCCCTCGACCCCTCCGAAGGGCTGGTGCAACAGGATGCGGGCGTGGGGCAGGGCGAAGCGCTTGCCCTTGGTGCCCGCCCCCAGCAGCACGGCGGCAGCCGAGGCGGCCTGACCGAAGCAGAACGTCGAAAGGTCGGCCTCGATGAACTGCATGGTGTCGTAGATGGCGAACAGGGCGGTGATGTCCCCACCCGGCGAATTGATGTAGAGGTGGATGTCCTTGTCGGCCTCTTCCGATTCGAGGAAGAGCAGCTGGGCACAGACCAGGTTGGCCACCGTGTCGTTGATCGGGGTGCCGAGGAAGATGATCCGCTCGCGCAGGAGACGGGAGAAGAGGTCGTAGTTGCGCTCTCCCCGGCTGGTGGATTCCACCACCCACGGCACGCTGTAGGCCTGTGCATCCATGTCCCTGGTTCCGTCCGTGAAGCTCACTCCGGGTCCTCCTCGTCCTTGCCCTCATTCACCTGCAGGTCGTCCCGTGACACGGGCTCCCCGTCCTCATCGACCAACTCGACATTGTCGACCAGCCAACGCATGGCCTTCACCTTGCGCCTGTCCGAGCGTACCGCCGGGAGGCGTCCGGACCGTTCCAACTGCCCCCGCACCTCGTCGACGTCCATCTCCAGCCGTTCGCCCATGGCCGCCAGCTCCTCGTCGAACTCCTCGTCGGTGAGTTCGATGTCCTCCTCTTCGACCAATGACCGGAGAGCCAGGTCGAGCTTCACGCTGCGCAGGGCGCCGCTACGGAGCTCCTCGAGGAACTCCCGCTCATCGCGGCCGGTGGCCCCTAGGAACTGACCCAGGCTCATCCCCTGGCTGTCCAGGCGGTGGTTGAGGTCGTGAATCCGCTCACGAACCTCCTCCCCCACCAACTGGTCGGGGATGTCTTCGGTTACCAGCTCCACCAGGGCGTCGGCGGTCTTCTGCTCCAGGGCCACCTGAGCCTGGACGATGTGACGCCGGCCCAGCTGTTTGGTGAGATCGGCCCGCAGCTCTGCCGCCGTGTCGAACTCGGAGGCTTCGGAGGCCCACTCGTCGTTCTCCTCGGGAAGCACCAGCTCCTTCACGTCCTTCACCAGCACCCGGAACGAAACGGCCTGGTCGTCGGGGCCGGTGGTCGAGTCGAAGGTGAAGATGTCGCCGACTTTGGCCCCCCGCAGTTGGTCGTCGAGCTCGGGGACCACCACCCCGCTCCCGACCTCGTAGAGATAGTCCTGGGCGTCGAGGTCGTCGTCGTCACCGGAACCGCCGACCCGGGTGCCGTGGATGTCGATGGTGACCTGGTCGCCGTTCTGGGCCGGTCGGGCCACCTCGACCAACTCCCCCGAGGTGGCACGCATGCGGTCGATCTGGGCGTTGACCTCTTCGTCGGTTACCTTCAGGCTGGGCAGGGTGACCTGCAGTCCCTGGTATCCGGGGATGGACACGGTGGGCCGGACCAGCACGACGGCGTCGAAGGAGACCGGCCCTGAGTCATCACCCGATGTGATGTCGATCTCCGGCTGGTCGATGGGGTCGACCTCGGTGTCGCTGACCGCCCGGGCGTAAAAGGTCGGCAGCGCTTCACGCAGCGCTTCGCTCCGCAAGGCGGCCGCCCCGCCCATGCGGGCCTCGATGACCCGGCGGGGCACCTTGCCGGGTCGGAACCCGGGCACCCGGAGGTCCCGGGCCAGTCGGCGGATCACCTCATCGAGGGCCTCATCGATCTCCGCCTCTTCGATCTCGACGGAGAGACGGACCTTGTTGCCCTCTTCGGGTTCGGCTGTGGCTCGCATACGAATTGCCGAGTGTACCGGTACCGGGGGACTCAACTTTCCCGCAGGGGGCGAAGGTGCCTCGTCCCCCGTGACAGCCTTGCCCGGCGGCCCCGCGGACCGACGTCACATCATGAAGGCCATGGATTCCAGCACCTGGTGGCCGAGGGCCACATCTCCCTCGATCTGCACCTGTCCGGTGGCCAGGACCCTTGACGGCGCCACCCGCCCGAATCCGAGCCGCCAGAACGCCTCCTGGTCCATGTTCAGCGTTACCGAGGGCTTGGCATCGGGATCATCGGGGACCAACGACGCCCGTCCCTCGTCCACCCGTACGCCCACCTTCCGGCCCATGACCCCGACCACGCTGAACAGCACCGTGGTCCCGTCGGGAGGCGCCACCCGTTTTCCCACCACGAAGGGCATCGACCGGGCACAGCGGTCGAGGGTCACGGCCTCACCCACCCCGTTGCGCCCACCGGGCCGGCTGAGGGCCCGACGGATGTCCTGCTCATGGGCCCAGGTATCGAGGATCCGGGTCTCCACGAACTCCCGGTAGGGGACCTGACCGACCGGGCTCCACCCGATCTCGTCGAACTTGGCGGCGGGCATGGTCCCGAGGGCGTCGAGCCTCCGGTTGGTGACCTCGACGAACTCCTCCAAGACCTCCTCTCCCGGGCGGGGCCGGCGGGCGTCCACCCAGGCCTCGTTCAACTCGCCGAAGGCATTGGTCACGTGATCCGGGATGGCCGCGAGCGGGGGTGGAGCAGGATCACCGAGCAACAACCGCTCGATGCCGATCAGGTGGGAAAGCTGGTCCTTGACGGTCCATCCCGGGCAGTCGGTGGGCAGATCCCACTGGGGGGCCCGGACCCCTTCGCAGGCGCTGGCCAGCGACACCCACACCTGGGTCATCTGGTCCACCACCGCCTCGTTGTTGCCCGGTGAAACCGACATGCGCCCTCCTGGGTGGATTGGCCGGCCGGGGTGCCAGGCGGTGATCAGGCCGGCAGCGTGGCCTCGATGGCGTCGATCACCTCGGGGGCCTCGGGGTCGACCATGGGCCGGAAGCGCTGGACGATCTCCCCCTCCGGGGAGACCAGGAACTTCTCGAAATTCCACTGGATGTCGCCGGCGTCGCCATCGGCGTCGGGGAACGCCACCAACTCCTCGTAGACCGGATGGCGGCCGTCGCCATTGACTTCCACCTTCTCGAACATGGGGAAGCTCACGCCGTAGGTGGTGGAGCAGAAGGTGGCGATCTCCTCGGACGAACCGGGCTCCTGCTCCCCGAACTGGTTGCACGGGAAGCCGAGGACGGTGAAGCCGCGGTCGCCGTAGGTCTTCTGGAGGCGTTCGAGCCCCTCGTACTGGGGGGTCAGCCCGCACTTCGAGGCCACGTTGACCACGAGTAGGGCTTTGCCCCGGTAGTCGCCGACCGAAGCCGGATCGCCGGTCAGGGAGTGCAGAGAAGGGTCGTAGATGCTCATAGCGTCAAGTGTAGATGGCCAGGTCCTGGCAGGGTCCGCCCCAGGGCCGACTGGTAAAGAAAAGGCCCAGGTCTGTCGAAGATAGGGGCACGAGCGAGTTTGCCGAGTGCTTTGCGGCCGTGGTGCCGAGGGGTTGAATAACGAGCGATGACTGTTGAGGCTGAACAGACGCCCGGCAGCACTGCTGACCGAGGTGAGGTCTCTGGCGTGGTCGTCCACGTCCTGTTGGCCCTGGTACGCCGCCTCAACGGCGACGTCGGGGTGGCCCAGGCGCTGGCCCTGGCCGACGACGGCCGGTCCTTCGCCACCTTGGGGGACATGACCGGGTGGAGCCCGCTCGACAAGACGGTGGCCCTGTTCAACGCGGCGGCCCTGGTGACCGGGGACGGTGCCGTGGGCCTGCATGTGGGAGAAGGTCTCCTCTACGCCGACGACGGCACCGGCTTCGTCAATCGCCTGCGGGCCCTGGGCTCGCCCGAGTCGGCGTTCAAACATGTCACGCCCCTGGTCGGCCACTTCGACGGTACGTCGGATGCGGTGGCGCTCGAAGTGACCGCCGACCATGCCCTGATCGAGGTGTCCCCCCGCTTCGAGGAAGAGCGCCACGCCCACCTGTGCGAGATGACCAGGGGACTGCTTTCGCAGGTTCCCGCTCTCTACGGCGCGGGCCGGGCCCTGGTCAGCGAGCACGAGTGCGGCGCCCGCGGGGGGCGCACCTGCCGATACGCACTGAGCTGGGAAGCGCCTGAGGGCCAGACCGCGGAGGACCCTGCACCCGAGGCGGCCGTCGAGCACCTGGACCGCAGCGACCGGACCAGCCGGGACCCGGGACCTCACCGGCCAGAGTCCCGGTGAGCGGGAGCGAGAACGGTCGGCCGAGTCCCGTCCTGACCGAGCCCTATGGCGGGGGCTGGACCGGACCACCCTCATCGAGTCCGAGCCCGAGCCCGAGTCCTCCGGCCAATCCGAGGTCGAGGAGCTGAGAGCCGAACTGGTCCGGATGAGCGCGCTCATCGAAGGAGCGTTCTCCACGGCCACGGAGTTGGTGAGCGCCGATGTCGAATCCCTGCTGTCCCAGATCGCGGCCCGGGCCGATGCCGTGGTGGCCTCCCCCCGCTACCTGCTGATGCTCCGGGTCCGGGCCGGCACCGCCATTCAGCTCCACTACCGGGGCCTCGAGCCCGACGAGGCCCAGATCGCCGCGGCCGAGCTGTGGCGCGAGCATCCCGACGACGACGCCGGATCGCGACTCATTGTCGATATCGCCTCTTCCCACCGGCTGTACGGACGACTGGCCGAGTTCCACCCGCCGGGCACGGTCCACACCGACTCGCAAGCCAAGGTGCTGCGGCTGTTCGCCGAGTACGCCGCAGCCTCCCTCGACGTCTTCACCGTGCTCACTGAGGCCAAGCGGAGCGATGCCACGGCCCGGACCCTGCTCTCGTTCTCCGAATCGCTCTCCCAGGTCACCTCGCTGGCCGACCTGCTCCAACTGGTGGTCGACACCGTGCCGGCGATGACTGAGTGCGCCCAGGCCACCATGTACCTGTGGGACGCCCGCCGGGGCCAGCTGGTACCGCGTGCCTGGACCAGGGGCAGGCCGGCCCCCGACGGCTCGTTGGTGCCCATCATGGCGGTGGCGCCGGAGGATCACCCGGTGGAACGGTTCGGGGACCTGAGTGAGCGGGAACCAGGTCTGAGCCGAGTGGATCCGCCCTCCCCGGAAGGCCGCCCGCTGAGCGTGGGCCCCGACAACCCGCTGATCGCCCAGTTGGTCAACTCGAGGTCGGTGATCGTGCTCGACGAGACGACCGCTGACCCCGCCCTGGCGACCTTGTTGGAGCGGTCCGGGACCGAGGCCTCGGTGGTGGCGTCGCTCGTCGCCGGTGGCCACTTCCTGGGAGTCATAGCGGCCAACTTCGGGCGGGACTCCTCACTGGCCACCATCCGGGATGCCGATCTGCACGAGCGCCTGTCCGGTCTGGCCGACCAGGCCGCCACCACCCTCCAGAACCTGGAGCTGTTGGAGCGGGTCTCGCACCTGGCCTGGCACGACGCCCTGACCGGCCTGCCCAACCGTCGGTTGTTCGAGGACCGGGTCGAACAGGAGTTGGTGCGGTCACGCCGGGTGGGTGAGCCGGTGTGCATGTTCTTCGTCGATCTGGACCATTTCAAGGCGGTCAACGACAGCCTGGGCCATGCCGCCGGCGACGACTTGATCCAGCAGGTCAGCGAGCGGCTGGTCGACACGGTCCGCCGACAGGACACCGTGGCCCGGGTGGGCGGCGACGAGTTCGCCATCCTGTTGCCCGGGCTCTCCGATCAGTTGTCCATCGACCAGCTGGCCCAGCGGGCGCTCGAGGCCATGAGCACCCCCTTCGACGTCTCGGGCGTCCAAGTCGAGACGTCCGCTTCCCTCGGGATCGCCATGGCCCCGGACCACGGGGACTCCTACGACGAGCTGCTCAGTCGGGCCGACGAGGCCATGTACCGGGCCAAGAGTCGGGGGCGCAACGCCTTCCAGATGTTCTCGGGGTCGGTGGTCACCGACGGCTTGGGAAGGCTGGACATCGATGAGGAGACCCTGTACGCCGACCTGGTCCACGCTCTCGAGCACGAGGAGTTCTTCGTGCTCTACCAGCCCTACGTCGACCTACGCAGCGGCGAGGTGGTCGGGGTGGAGGCGCTGGTCCGCTGGCATCACCCCAGGTTCGGACTCCTCGAGCCGTCCTCGTTCATCTCCCTGGCGGAGCGGAGCGACCTGATCGTGGCCCTGGACTCGTGGGTTCTGGAGCAGGCCTGCCATCAGGCCCGCACCTGGATCGACCACGGCCTGACGCCGCTGCGCATGTCGGTCAACCTGGCCTCACGGGACCTGGCCAGTCCCGACCTGTTCGAGAACATCGACCGGACGCTCGAAGAGACCGGCATCGACCCCTCCCTGCTGGAGCTCGAGATCACCGAGCGGGTGGTGCTCGACCGGGCCGGGCCGGCACGGGACAACATCGACCGGCTGCGCCGGCTCGGGGTCCGCTTCACCATCGACGATTTCGGGACCGGCAACTCCTCGCTCAACCGGATCGGTTCGTTCCCGGTGAGCACCCTCAAGATCGACCAGTCCTTCGTCCAGGTCCTCGGGCCCGATGGCGACAACAACACGCTCGTGTCGGCCATCATCTCCATGGCTGACCGGTTGGGGCTGAACTGCGTGGCCGAAGGGGTCGAGACCTCCCTGCAGAGCAGGATCCTCCTGCAGCGCGGATGCACCACGGCCCAGGGCTACTTCTTCAGCCCCCCTCTTGCCCCTGATGACGTCGAAAAGATGATGGCCGACATCGCTGCAACCGATGGTCCGACGGCCGCGGACGGCACCACCGGCTGATCGCAGACCCGCTCGCGGCGTCCGGACCATTGCTAACTATTGCAAGCACCAGGGCCTCCCATCCCCCCTCTGGCCAACCCGGGCCGATACGTTCGACCCACCGGGCACCGGTTGGGAACAAGGAATTACGAGGAGGAGTCATGGCGTCGTACGAGGGTTATTGCGTGAAATGTCGTGAGAAGCGGCAGTTCGAAGGCGAAGAGGTCGAGATGGCCAACGGCCGGCGCTCCGCCAAGGGCAAATGCCCGACGTGCGGAACCGGGATGAACCGAATCCTGGGCAAGAAGGCCTGATCCGGACGCACCATCAAGGGGTGGCGCCCTCCGCCATGGATCGGCGTTCGAGCGGCGCATCCACGGTCGTCGGGTCGTGGGCCTGTTCGAGTTGGAGGGAGAGGGCGCCTATGACGGCGCCCTCCCGTAGACCCCACTCGCTGACTACCAGGCGCTGAAGCCCCAGGCTCTCCACCAGGGTGGAGAGCACCACCGCTCCCACCGGGAGGAGGGGCGCCCTCCGGCTCTGGACCCCGGGGAGAGCGAGACGGGCGTCCAGGTCGAGCGTGGAGAGCCGGTCGGCCAGGTCGTGAAGCTGGCCGGCGGGGATCTCGACTTGATTGACCTGGAGGGAGGAGACCGACCCGGTCGACAGGGGCCGGTGCAGCCCCATGGCCAGGCGGGCCAGGGCCCGGACGGTCCCCCCGCTGGCGATGACCCTGGTTCCCGCACTCGGGGTCCGTTCCAACATGGCCCGGATGGGCTCGGCCCGGTAACGGGCGACCTCGGTGATGGCCTTCCGGTCGCCGGGCGTCAACGTTTCGCCGGTTCCCAGCTCGCCACGCAGCCGAGCCGTCCCCAAGGCCACGCTGGCCACGGCGATGACCTCGTCGACCGTGCCGATTCCGGCCTCCAGGCTTCCCCCGCCCAGATCGAGGCCGAGGACCGGGTCCTCACCGACCCACACTCCGGCCCGTTGGCCCAGAAAGCACAGCCGGGCCTCCTCCTCCCCGCTCAGCAGGGTGACCGGATTGTCGAGGACCCGTTCGAGCCGGCTGATCAACCGGGAGCCGTTGTCGGCGTCGCGGAGCGCGGCGGTGGCCAGTGCCACCACCACATCGGGACCGGTCTCGTCGCAGGCAGCCCGCAGGCGCCGCACCGTGCGAACCGCCGACGCCGCCCGGTCGGCGGGGACGCCTCCGGTGCGGGCCACCTCCGTCCCGAGGTGGAGAAACGAACGACGCCTCAGCACCGGCGTCAACAGACCCTCTCGCGAGGCGTCCACCACCATCAGGTGGAAGGAGCTACTGCCCAGGTCGTAGACGGCGACCCGCACGGTCGGCACCAGACGTGGAACGGGGAGTGACACTGCGGGTGACGCTATCCCCTACCGGCGACATGGAGGAACGATGGGTTGGTGTGGCCTACGCTGGGCCGGTACCGGGAAGTAGCGCAGCTTGGCAGCGCGCCTGCTTTGGGAGCAGGAGGTCGCGGGTTCAAATCCCGCCTTCCCGACGAGGCCAGGGATTGGGCTCCGAGGGGCGCTGTCCCCGCAAGGGGGCCCTAGGCGGTGGAGAGTGCAGGAGGTGGCCGTCCAGGCGCGTCCACCCCCATCAGGTGAGGGCGATGGCCCAAACCCAGACAGGGCGGTGGTGCGCATGACACCCTCGTGCGTCTCAAGCTCTCCGAGCGGAATGACATGTACTGACCTGAAGGCGGTGATCGGCACGCCGGTAGGTCGCCGCCCATATCCGGTCACCGAAGTCACGACTCCTTGACGGCAAATCTGCAGGGGATTACCGTCACCCTGGCTGAATCGTTGGTGGGATCCCCGAGTCCCAGACACGAATAATGCCAGGCGGGTGGGTGTGGAGCGGACCGAACCAGGCGGAGGAGTGGGCGCGTCGGATGGGCTGGCACCTCTCGACGCCTTTCAAGTCGCCACCCAGAGGGAGAGCTCTTCGCGAGCGGGGACGCCTGTCAAGACGATTGATCCCGTCGAGCCGGGACAAGTTGCCAAGGAAGAGGGACGCCCTCTCCATCCTGAGAATGAGGCAGGCACGGCCCCGGGGGATCGGACCTTCCGGCCGGATGTGCAGGGCCTACGAGCAGTGGCAATTCTGCTCGTCGTTCTCTTCCATGCCGGGGTTCCTCAACTAACAGGAGGATTTGTTGGCGTAGATGTCTTCTTCGTCATCTCGGGGTTCGTCATCACAGGACTTCTCCTCAGAGAGCACTCATCTTCAGGAAGGACCCGCTTATTGGCCTTCTATGGTCGCCGCAGCCGTCGGATACTCCCGGCGGCAACGTTGGTCATCATCGTTACGGTCGCTGCCTCGTATCGCTGGCTTGGATTTCTCACGGGAAACGAGACAGCCCGGGTCGCTCAGAACAGCAGCACTTTTCTATGCGAACTTCCACTTCATTGCCACAGGCACGAACTACCTCGCATCGCAATTGCCTCCATCGGCACTGCAGAACTTTTGGTCCCTTTCGGTCGAGGAACAGTTCTATCTCGTGTACCCGACTCTCTTCCTCGTCACCGCTCTGTGCTGGAAGCGAATTCCTATCCGGCCAAAGCTGACGGCCTTGCTGGTCGGCGTCGTCATCGCATCGATGGCCTGGTCGATCCACCAAACATCGGTCAACAGTGTGGCTGCGTTCTTTTCACCCTTCACCCGTGCGTGGGAGCTTGCCCTCGGAGGCCTAGTCGCCGTCTTAAGTTCCCAGTTGGCGAAGATCCCTCGTACTGTGGCGACCGGCATGACCTGGCTCGGCTTGGCCGGAATCGCCTTCGCCGCATTCACATACACGTCCACGACCCCGTATCCCGGTTCGGCTGCAGCACTGCCCGTTGTTTCGACCGGACTGGTCATCGCCGGTGGGATAGCCCGCCCAAGATACGGGGGTGAGGTCTTGCTACGACTTCATCCCTTTCAATGGATGGGCAAGCTCTCGTACTCGCTTTATCTGTGGCACTGGCCGATTCTGATCATCGCGGCACAGCACGTTGGCCATCCGCTGTCCCTCACCGACAACCTGCTCTGGGTACTCGTGGCGCTGGGTCTCTCTATCGCTTCGTACCTTCTCATCGAGAACCCCATTCGCCATTGGTCAGCCTTGGGCAAGTCCGGGGGTGGGAGTGTGATGTTGGGGGTCGGCCTGACCGCCGCGTCCCTCAGCCTCATCAGTATCGCACTCTCCGTCAGTCTCTTCCTGGTTGAAAGCGCAAGTGGCAGCCCAGCATTGAGTTCCCCGCCGGCGACCCATGGGAAGACCACATTCGGCTCCGCTAACGGCACAGACTTCTGGTCTCGAGTCGATCCCTGGCTTTGCCAGTTTGGACGAGGTGCTCAAGAGTGTGGCCACGGCGACTTCCATCACAAGCGTCAGTTCGAACCTCCTGGCGTCAAATCTGAATTCGGGAAACCTGTTGGTCGGCTCCAGTTGTGATCCGGTGAATCCCTCAATCGCCCTTCACCCAACGCCCTGCTTCTTTGGCGACACGAAGACCAAGAGGACCGTGGTTCTCTACGGCGATTCCATCGCGGGTAGTTGGTTACCCAACCTCGCAGTCGTCGCAGAGCACTTGCAATTTCGTCTCGCCGTCTTTCGATATGCCGGTTGCCCTCCGCCGTTTCTCCCCTTCACTCTGGCTACCGGCGGTCCGGTTCCTCTCGACAGCCCGCGTCAAGGCGCTCTGTGGCAGCAGTGCGCCAATTGGCACGAGAGGGTGGCTGGCGCGGTTCGAAGACTTTCACCGGAGGCCGTCGTAATCGTCTCCGGAGCGTGGAATTCCTCCGGGGGAGACTTCGGCCGCTGGATCGGAGGCATGAAGTCTGCTTTCACGGCGATGACCAAGGGGAATCCTCGGGCGAAGCGGATCCTGATTGGCACCAGTCCGCTCCTGCCCGAATCTGTTCCTGAGTGCCTGTCTGTGCACCTCAGCAGTATCGAGACCTGCGACCTCCACTACCGGACGAACCCAGCGGATTACTACGGCGAACAGCTTGTTAGGGATCAGGACATAGCGAGTGCATCGAGGGCCACCCTCATCCCTGTCGTTTCCTGGTTCTGCTACAGGCTCACTTGTCCTCCTGTCATCGGGAACTCCATCGTGTACGTCGACAGAGACCACACGACGATCCAGTACTCCCAGTACTTGACGGGAGCGATGTATTCGGCTCTGAGCAGGCTTCTTCCTCGGGGCTTCAGCGGCTAGGCCCGGGAGCCACCGAAAGGGCAGAACCGGATCCGACAGGTGGCCCCGTGGGCCTCCGCCGAACTGGCCTTTGGCCTCCTTGGCGGAGCACTCCAGAGCTGAACTTCCGACGTCCGTTGGACCTCCGTTGAGCAGGCAGGCGAACTATGTCGTGCTTGGTCCACCAGCCCGGGTAACGAGAATGGCCGACACCCCAGAAGCGGTTCATGGGCTTTGGGCCATCGTGAGGCCTCCAGGCGGCGATATGAGCCTCTGGGTGGCGTTCGGGCAGTGTTTTCCCGTCAGCCCCTCGTCTGGGCGCAAAGGGGGACATCGAAGGCCAAACCTAGGTATCTCCAGACATACTCTGAAGCCTGATCGATGCTTGAGCAGAATGTCACGAGTTCAAATCCGGCCTTCCCGACGCCAATGGGCCTGCCCACCCCCCGGCCAGTGGAACGGGTCAGGACTCAGGGGGCAATGGCGGAGAGCCACTGGATCTCGGCCTGACCGGTGATGGGCTGCACGGCGTTGAGGAGCGACCGGTAGCCGGCTCCGTTGGCACCTCCACCTCCGCCCAAGGTCAGCACACCGAAGAAGGGCAACATCTCGCCCCGCCCGGCTGCGTACGAGGCCAAGGCGGCCCATTCCGAGGCTTGGCGTCCCGAATACACCTCCGGCACAGCCACGTCCGGGGCGAATCCGTAGGCCACCTGCAAGAGCTGGGCCTCGGACCAGTAGCCGGGCTCGGCGGACCCGTAGTCGACCATGGCCGGCTCATACCCACCGACGGCATCGGCATAGCCGGCCAGCAGCTGGTAGGTGTTGCCGTAAGCCGGGTCGAACGCCGGCTCGGCGTCGTCGCCGGCCATGACGGTGACCGTGTCGGTATAGCCGGCACGTGCCTTGATCCCACTGGCCTGCGACTGGACCTCGGTCACCACGCTGGCCAACGCCCCTCCCCATGTGGCGAAGTTGGGGGGCTCGTTGGCGCAGCCGCACTCTCGGCGACCGCACGGTTGACCTGTTCCGCAACTGTCATTGGTCCCGATGGCGACATTGAGGTGGGTGTAACTCGGAGCGGTTTCGAAGTACCCCCTGATGTAGCTCACGACGCCGGCGGCGATGGAGGCCAACGAAACGAACCCTCCACGGAAGTCCATGGTGCCGAGCACGGAACCTTGAGCCGCAGGCCTCCCGAAATCCAAGATGACCAGGCCGCGTGTCGAGGCCCATCCCGCGGCCTTCCCCTGGGCCAGAAGAGCCGACGGATTGGCGGTCGCCTCATAGTGGGACGCCGTTCCGGTGAGGGTGGCGGCTCCGCTGGCGGACGAAACCAGCACTCCGGTGACGCTCATGGCGCTGATGAGGAGCCCGATGGACACCAACAGCGTGATGCCGGCCCTCCTGGTCCGATGGGGCGCCTTACGGCAGCGACCGGCCCGGGGGTCTTCGGAACGTTGCACCGTGGCGACCTCGCACTTCATCAAACGATAAGGGCTGCAAACCAAACGATGGTCCGACATGCACTGGGTCTAAAGGCTGCGGAGGTTTGGTTTAAAACCTGGGCGTGGAAAGGTAACCAATTGATCGACAACTCTTTCGAAGTTCTTTAGCGAGCCATTTCCACTGGCAGCGCGCCCAGTCGTCAACGCCCAGTCGTCGGTCCGCCCTCTCAGGAAGCACCCGAGGCAGTTCAGTCACCGGGTTCGTGACGCATCCGTCCTCTGAGCGCTCCGCACGGTTGGCGTCAAGCCGGCATCGTCGCCCGGCCCCCTTCGGCTCCGGGTCAGGCGCTGATGGGAAGCCCGAAGCCGGTGACCACCTCTGAGGCGGGCAACGGTCTTGAGAACAGGAACCCCTGGGCCAGATCGCATCCGAGGGACTGGAGAATCTGCAACTGCTGGGTGGTCTCGACTCCTTCGGCCACCACCTGAAGACCCAAGGCATGGGCCAGGTTGATGACCGCCGAGACGATCTCGTCGCTCTCGGCGTTGGACCCCAGGGTCTCCACGAACATCCGGTCCACCTTCAAGATGTCCAGGGGGAAGCGCTGGAGATAGCTCAACGACGAGTAGCCGGTGCCGAAGTCGTCGATGGCCAGCAACACCCCCAACCCCTTCAGGGCCCGGAGGACGCCGAGAGCGGATGCGGCGTCCTGCATGAGGGCGCTCTCGGTGATCTCCAGGGTCAGGCACTCGGGCGGCAGGCCCGTCCGGGCGAGGATCGTTTCGACCGTCGCCACGATCCGGGGATCGTCGATCTGTCGGGCCGAGAGATTCACCTCCACCGAACCTTGCGGTCCTCTGCGGTCCTCGAGGTTCCAGTGACGCAGTTGGTGGCACGCTTGCTCGAGAACCCAGGCTCCGATGGGGATGATCAGGCCACTCTCTTCGGCAACCGGGATGAACCGGTAGGGGGCCATCAGGCCTTGGTCGGGGTGTTGCCAGCGGATGAGGGCCTCCACGCCGACGGTGGTCACGCCATCGATCTCCACCACGGGCTGGTAGTGGAGCATGAGCTCATGTCGTTCGAGGGCCCGATGCAGCGAATGCTCGGTGCTCATCCGATCCAGCAACTCGATCCGCATGGACTCGCCGAAGGTCTCCACGCTCGAGCCACCCCGCCGCTTGGCCTGGTACATGGCGGCCTCGGCGTTCGACAGCAACGTGGCCGGGTCGTCGGTCCCGAAGGCATTGACGGCCACGCCGACCGATGCGTCCACGAACACCTCGACGCCATCGATCACAAAGGGCTGCACTAGAGCGGCCCGGGCCCGCTCGATGAACGCCAGGGCATTGGCGTGGGCCCTTCCGGCCGGGTTCTCGAACAGAGCCAGGAACTCGTCGCCACCGAACCGGGCGATGGTCTCGCCGACATCGACGGCCTGCGCCAGGCGCCGGGCCACCGAGATCAGCAAGCGGTCACCGCTGTCGTGGCCCATGCTGTTGTTGATGGCCTTGAACCGGTCAAGGTCCAAGAGGAGGATCGCCACCGACCCCGGGGTGACCCGACCCCGGGCGGCCGCTTCGGCCAGCCGTCGATCGAAGTGGGCCCGGTCGGGGAGCCCGGTCAACGGGTCACGGCTGCGCGTTGTCATGGCCCCGGGCGTCGGTTGACCGACCGGAACCAGGATGAAGCCCCGGACCGGCGCATCGTGGCCGGCCCCGCTGTCGAACATCAAGCCGTCGGAGACGATCCGGTGACCGGCCCGGTGCATCAGTTCGACGGGGCGGCGCTCAGCAGGTATCGGGGTCTCTTCCACCGAGGTCGTGTCCTCGGCGGGAATGGATCCACCGAAGAGCGAGCCGTCCACTCCCCGGGGAAGCACGGTGTCAGAGATCGATCGACCGACCACCTCTTCTCTCCGCCAACCGAAGACCTCTTCGGCCCGGGGATTCCATTCGGTGACCACCCCCACCCCGTCGATCTCGACGAAGGGATCTGGGAGGACCGAGACCAGGCGGGCCCACCGACGGCGCCATTCGGGGCGCTCGGTCATCAGTGCTCGTCCTAGCCCTTCAGCCACCTTGGTGCTCCCGTCGAAGTCTCGATGAGTCGCCCCGGTCACTGGGGTCGTGATGCTCTCAGCATGGCCCTCGGTCACTACGACCGAGGTCTGCTTCCGGTCTCCAGATCTGTCTGACCGGTTGAGGACGCGACGCCACTGACACGTCATGGTAGGGGTATGTCCCTCGCGCTTCAAGGATCCTCCCCCCAGAGCGCCCATGGCAGCCCAAGTCGGATCGGGTCAGCGACACCGGTGTCGAGCAGGAGAGACGGATGGTCCGTGTACCGTGCCTGGCGTGGTCGTGGTCACCGGCACAGCGCAAAAGGATGCCTGGGAGCAGAAGGTGCTCCCCCCGGTGGAGCAGGTTCGGCCCGGGCTGTGGTCCATTCCCGTGCCCATCCCGAACAACCCGCTCCGGTACGTGCTGGTCTATGCCTTCGAGCTGCAGGACGGCGGTGTGGCCCTGGTCGACGCGGGGTGGAACACCGACGAGGCGTGGTCCCACCTCAACAGCGGGTTGGCCGCGGCCGGAGGGAGCATGGCCGATGTGCGGGCGGTGATGGTCACGCACATCCACCCTGATCACTACGGTCTGGCCGGCCGCGTCCGCCAGGCCTCCGGGGCGTGGATCGGGTTGCACCCCGCCGACGCGGTGATGCTCGAAGGCCGCTACGGAGACACCGATGAGCTGGTGGGCCAGATGTTCCACCTCCTGGCCGACTCCGGGGTGCCGCCCGACCGGCTGCCGGACCTGGCCCTGGCCTCTATGGCCCTCAAGTCCATGGTGACCATGGCAGAGCCGGACCTACTGTTCGAGGACGGCAAAGAGATCGAGTTGCCGGGGTGGTCGCTCAGGACCATCTGGACCCCGGGCCACTCCCCCGGACACGTGTGCTTCTTCAGCGAACAGCACAAGCTGCTCATCTCCGGCGACCATGTGCTGCCCCGGATCACCCCGAACATCTCCGTCCACTCCCAGCAGTTCGCCAACCCACTGGGCGACTACCTGGACTCCCTCCGCAAGGTGCAGGACCTCGGGACCGAGGAGGTGCTCCCGGCCCACGAGTACCGATTCTCCGACCTCTGGTCCCGGGTGGAGGAGATCATCAACCATCACGGTGAGCGCCTCGAGGAGATCGAGCAGGTCCTCATCCAGCACCCGGGCTCGACGGCGTGGCAGATCACCTTGAGGCTCCACTGGTCGCGTCCATGGGACGAGATCGAGTCGTTCATGCAGCGCCAGGCCAACGGTGAGACCCTGGCCCACCTGGTGCTCCTGGAACTGCAGGACCGGGTCCGCCGCCAGGGGTCAGAGCCGGCGCGGTTCTTCGTCGTCGACCGCTGACCCGGTCACATCCGCCACCTCGACCACCGTGGCGGCTTCGTCGGTGCCGGGGCCTCCCGGGGGCCGGTGGCGACGCTTCAGCACCAGGCGGACGATCACCGCCACCACGGCCACCCCACCGACCACGGCCAACGACCACACGCCGATGGTCGAGAGGATGTGCTCGAAGGAGACCCCGACGATGAATCCCAGCAAGGTATAGCCGACCCCCCAGATCAGGCCACCGGCGGCGTTGTAGACGAGGAAGGTCCGATAGCGAAGACCGCTCATACCGGCCAGAGCGGGTATGACCGCTCGGGCGAAGGCCACGAACCTCCCTAAAAAGACCGCCGGTCCGCCGTAGTGCTCGAGCAGGGACAGGGACCTTGCCACCCCGGTACTGCCCTTGAGCGGGCGCCGCTCGAGCAGCCATGATCCCGAGCGCTTCCCCACCTCGAATCCCACCGAGTCACCGGTGATGGCACAGACGACCACCACCGCCATCATGATCTCCAGGTCGACCTGGTGGAGCCCGGCCAGCACCCCGCCGATGACCACTGCCGTCTCGCCCGGGATGAAGAAACCCACCATGAGGGCCGCCTCGGCGAAGGTCAAGGCCCCGACCAGCACGTAGGCGGTGGTGCCATGGAAGTGGAGCAGCCATCCTGACACCCCACCGGGGTTGGCGTCAGACGTTGCCAACCCGTGCACGGCGGACAGGAGTGTGGCCGGGGCCATCAGCCTCACCCCATGCTCCTGGTTCCGCCGGGGTCGGCCGGCACCGGCGGGTTCAGGACCAACGGGAAAGGGTGACGCTGTTCCACGTCCGCCGGCGGCAGGCGGGACAGGTCATCCAACGGTCGAACGTGCGTCTCGGGAGCCAGGCCCCGAACGGGAACTGCAACAGTACGAACTCCACCACGCCCACCTGGCTGATCGACCCACACGACGAACAGGCCACGGTCAGTGGACCTCGCCGGGGCACGGCCTCGGTGGCGGTGGCCGTCGAGGTTGCCGCTACGGCCTCACCGGCCGGCGTGGGCTGGGAGTAGAGCGCATGCTTGCCGGCCGGGCGGGCGTGGCGCCTGGTGGGCGAGGCGCCGGTGGTGGCGGTGCCCATCGATTGACCGGGGGCGGAGTCGAGATCACTGTCGACGACGGCCTGCTCGTCGATGGGCATCCAGTACAACGCCCGTTTGCCCAGCGGATCGGGGCCGTCCGCCACTAGCGGACAGTGCCGGCGACGGCGCCCGTCTCGGCCAGGGTCCGGGCCAACTGGCGGTAGGCCTGCGCCCCCGGAGAGGTCGGGGCGTGCTGCAGGATCGACTTCCCCCTGGCCGGGGCCTCGGCGAAGCGGATCGACTTGCGGACGGGAGGCTGGAGCACCGGAATCCCGTAGCGGGCCACCACTTCTTCGATGATGTGACGAGAGTGCTTGGTGCGGTCGTCGTACATGGTGGCCACGATGCCCCGCACGCTGAGCTGACTGTTGGCAAAGGCCCGGACATCCTCGATGGTCTCGAGGAGTTGACCCACACCCCGGTGGGACAGGGCCTCACACTGCAACGGGATGAGCACGGCGGCGGCGGCGGTGAGGCCGTTGATGGTCAATACACCGAGCGACGGGGGGCAGTCGATGAGCACCAGGTCGTAGCGGCTGAGGACCGGTTCAAGGGCCCGCTCCAGCACGTGCTCCCGCCCGGTCCGGGTGAGCAGGTGCACCTCGGAGCCGGCCAGATCGATGGAGGCCGGCAACAGGTCGAGGCCGTTCACCCCGGGCACCGGGAGCGAGACGTCGGCTACCAGCTGCCGCCGGACGAAGACGTCGTGGAGGGACCGTTCCAGGGTGTCAGGGTCGAATCCCAGGGAGAAGGTCAGGCAGGCCTGGGGATCGAGATCGACCACCAGGGTCCGCCGACCCAGCTCCGCCGAAGCCACACCGAGCGAGTGGACCGTTGTCGTCTTGGCGACGCCGCCCTTCTGGTTGGCCACGGCCAGCACATCGGTCACGTGTCGAGTCTACGCCTGGCGGGAGGTCCCATCACCGGGCTCAAAACCCGGCCATGGCCACAACGGGCCGGTTGAGCGGTGTGCCACCCATGGAGCCGTAGAACGGGGCGCCGAAGCTGAAGACCCCCCCATCGGAGGCCGTGAACCGGTACCCGCTCCCGTCCGAGGTCTCGGCCATCCCGACGATGGGGGCGTCGAGCCTGATGGCCCCGGTCGATCCGTAGAACGGCGCCCCACCGAAGGAGAAGATGCCGCCGTCGGAGGCCACCTCCCAGTAACCGCCGGTATTGGCGTCGTTGACCATCCCCACGATCGGGGCGTTGAGGGGCTGGCCCCCCATCGATCCGAGGAACTGGGCGCCCCCGAAGGAGAAGATCCCCCCGTCGGAGGCCACCAGTCGGTACCCGTTGCCCTCGGTGGTGGCGGTCATCCCCACGATCGGTTTGTTGAGGTGCTGGCTCCCCATCGAGCCGTAGAAGCCAGCGTCGCCGAAGGCGAAGATGCCGCCGTCGGAGGCCACCAACCAGTAGCCCTTGCCGTCGGGTGTGGCGGCCATGCCCACGATCGGTCGGTTGAGGTGCTGGCTCCCCATCGAGCCGTAGAAGCCAGCGCCACCGAAGGCGAAGATGCCGCCGTCGGAGGCCACCTCCCAGTAGCCCCCGCTACCCGGGGCCATGGCCATGGCCACCACCGGGGCGTTGAGCCTGATGCCTCCAGTGGACCCGCAGAACGGGGTGCTGCCAAAGGAGAAGATCCCGCCGTCTGAAGCGGCCAGGTGGTACCCGGTGTAGACCGCGGCCGGTACCGAGCAGGCGGGTATGGAACCCGGCGGGGTGGTGCGTCCGGCGTTGCCGGTCAGTTGGGCGTCGTGATGGAACATCGGCCACGACCCGGCACCAACCGCCGCGGCCCCGCTGGACCCGGTGATCTCGTAGTGATCGATCTGGCCCACGCCGGCCGGTGAGGCTCCGGAGAAGGTGTACCCGGCCAAGGTGATCCCGATGGTCCCGTTGGGGTCCTCGGTCACCAGGGGCGAGTTCTGGAGCCCCAGGGTCGGGCTCAGCAGGGCGATCTGGGCCCCGTTGGTCCCGTTGAGGACGTAGGCGCCGTTGACGGTGGGAACGATGACGTCGTCGTAGCCGTGGCCCAGGTTGGCGGTGACCACCGATCCGATGACGCGTCCGATCCCGGCCTTCTTCCAGATGGTCCGACCGGTGACGGAGTTCAACACCCAGACCGAGCCCGACCGGCCGGGGCCCTGGTCGGTACCTTCGATGACCTGGAGCGAGCCGTTGCCCAGGACATCGGAGAGGGCCGGGGACGAGTAGGTGCTCCCGTCGAGCTTGTCCGACCATTGCAGCTGGCAGTGGTTGTTGTAGGCCAAGAGGGTGTCGGTGTCGGAGACCCCGCCGAAGTAGTCGCCGGTGCCCACCACGATCCCCGTGGCGCCGCCGCCAAGGAACCCTCCTACCGCCGGGGACGAGTCCACCACCTGGTTGGTATCGGCCCGGCAGATCTGGTTGCCCTGGGCGGTGAGGATCCGCAGGTGACCGCCGTTGGTGTACGACTGGCCCCGACCGAATCCGGCCGTCTGGTCACCACCGACGATGATCTCCTGCTGGCCGGTGCCATAGAGGTCGGCCAGGGCGGCAGTGGAGTGCGTGCTGTCGGAGTTGAAGAAGGGCCATCCGGTCAGGGGCGAACCATTCGTCGCCTTGAGAGCGTACGAGACCTCCCCGAGCGATCCGGCCACCGCATCGTCCCCGCCTCCCTGCAGGTTGCCGATGCTCACGCCGGCTTGCACTCCGACCAGCGGGTAGGCGTCACTAGGCGGATTGACCACCGGGGTGAACCATTGCTCTCTCCCATTCGAACCGTAGGCCGAATAGCCGCCGGAGACCGGGTCGGCATCGTTCCCCGAGCCGACGATGACGGTCGGAGTGGCGCTATCGGCGTCGAGGACGGACGGGGTCGAATCGATGGGACCGCTCTCGTTGGTGGTCGGCCAGCCGGGTGTCGATGTCCCGGTGGCCAAGTTGTAGGCGTACAGCAACCCCCGCCGGTCCCCCACCACCACGGCCTCCCGCCCTCCGAGGTCGGCTGGAACCGGCGACGAGAGGGCGATGGGCTGTCCGCTGTCGGGCAGGGCGCCCGTCGACCACTTCAGCTTGAAGCTCGACTGGCTGAGCGAAGCAGAGGGAGCGGTCCGGGCGGAGGCCGACGGAGCTACCACCACCATGGCCGAACCTGCGGCGATCACCAACACGGCCACCGCTCCGGCGCACGCTCGGACGGGTCGACGGGAGGGGGAGGAATCCATGCTGGAGTGACTCGCTTTCCGCTGGCGACTCAGAGGTCTGCTTCCGGCCCCCAAAGGAAAAGGATAGGTGAAGCTCTTTCCAGCCGGAGATCGCCCAAAACTCGCTGCCGTTCAGGGCGCTCTGCCGCCGGGTGCGTGCCGGTTTTGGGCCGCCCTGCTGGTCTGCATCTCTTTCTTGTGGTCGGGGCCGAAGCGGTACCCCTGGCAGGAGTCGAACCCGCAACCTGGTGGGTAGAAACCACCTGCTCTATCCAGTTGAGCTACAGGGGCCGGAACAGGGAGGGCCGGTGACCGTCCGGACCTCCGCCGGTCTGTGCCACACTAGAGGCTCCTTGGTGGCCGTAGCTCAGTTGGCAGAGCGCCGGGATGTGGCCCCGGAGGTCGCGGGTTCGAGCCCCGTCGGTCACCCTCATGCCTCGGGAGGTACGTGTGTTGCGTGCCGGCCCAAGGCTAAGTTGCAGTGAGGGCGCCTCTAGCTCAATGGCAGAGCAACGGACTCTTAATCCGCAGGTTCTGGGTTCGAATCCCAGGGGGCGCACGGCAAAGGCCAGTTCCGGGGCCGGTTGAAGCCACTGATCAGAAGCCAGGGTTTGGGCCTACGTTCAGGCGACCACTTCTGGAGCGGCGCCATGTTGGAGTCGAGGGCCACCCCGTCCAATGGACTCGCGGCTTCTGAGCGCCATTCAGTGAGCCTGGCACCGTGGCGCTGACACGCGTCGTGTTGTCTCCGCCCGCCCGGTGTTGAGGGCATCCCAGGTTGAATCTCCATAGAAGCTGAGCAAGTGTGTGGGTGTGTCTGAATGGATCTATTTCCTGCATCCACCTCGGGACAACTTCGCCGCAACGATCACCGGTGCGGAGGAGGAGATCTGGCAGCGCCACTTTCTGCGGCTTCAGCAACTCCTTAACGACGGCGTCTTGGTTCTTGCCGGTCCTACACTCGGTCGGGTCAATACGGGGATTGCGGTTTTCGAGGCGCCTGATGAAGAGTCGGCTCGAGCCATCATGAACGACGATCCGGTTATTGCGGGAGGGTATGCCAAAGGCGAGCTCCGCCCATTTCGAATATCTCTTCTTCGGGGCAGGGACTCGGAGTAGCGAACGAACCCGATGTCCACGAAGTGCGAAGCACTTCCATCCGGGAGCGATATGGGCACCCGTCCACCACTCACCCACTGATCGTACCTCTCCACAATCGGACGGGCTGGTGCCGGAATGACAGACTTCTGCCATGCCATCGATAGCGGGCCGGGTGGAGGTCAACCTCACCGTTCGGGACCTGGATCGCAGCGCAGTCTGGTACGGGCGAGTTGTTGGGCATGGAGGAGCGATACGACTTCACTTCAGCCGACGGCTCTATGCGTTATGTATCCGTGGTCGAGCCCATCAGTGGGTTCGTGGGGTGTCTCGTAGGTCATGTATCGAATCCCGGCGAACAGTTCGATGAAGTCCGGACGGGCCTCGACCATCTTGAGCTCCTCGTGGCTCGCCATGTCGAACTACAAGAGTGGGCAGACCGACTCGACGAGCTAGGCATCGCCCATTCGGGAGTAAAGAGCCTGTCCTATACAGATAACGCCATGCTCACGTTTCGGGATCCCGACACAGCGGAGGCCCGCAACCTGGCTCCCCTTCCGGCCGACATCGGCCACACCGTGGCCGCCGCCCTGCCGATCTCCGGGCTGACGGCATGGCAGGCGCTCATCGACCACGCACACCTCACGACAGGCCAGACCGTCCTGATCCACGGCGCCGCGGGCGGTGTCGGTTCGATCGCCGTGCAGCTCGCCCGCGATGTCGGAGCCATTGTGATTGGCACTGGCCGGGCAACGGACCGTGAAACCGCCCTCGGATTGGGAGTGCATTCCTTCGTGGACCTGGAGGCTGACAAGCTGGAAGGAGTTGGTGAATTTGACGTGGTGCTCGACGTGATCGGCGGCGAGATCCTCGACCGCTCGGTGGCGCTGGTACGTGCCGGTGGCGCCTGCAGCGTTCGCCCCCGACCGGCGCATCGCCGGCAAGACGATCATCCGGGTCACCGAGGGCGGATAGCAGGCAAAAGGGTGTGCCATTCGTGCCGCCGGATGGGCAGGAGACAACAGTCAACTTCGTAGACTGGACGAGCATTCACGCCATTACCGGCAGCGCGGCAGCCAAGGGTCCGGTGGCGGCGACGCGGCCGGTAGCCACATCGATCCAATCCTGAGATGGCAGCGCCTCGGCTATCTCCAAGAGATGCGGTGACAGTTCCGAAAGGACATTCAGGAGGGCGGTCGAGGCGATCGATTCGGCAATCGGGTCGGGGGTAACTGGCGGAATTAGGTCCCGTCCGTGCACGACGGCTTCCACGCAGCGTGTGACGAGATAGTCCGATACGGAGATGGGTCCCTGAACGGTCTCGATAGTGTCTGAGGGATCGGATCCAAGCACGAGATCCCGCGCCGCACTCAGAGGCCCGTTCAGATCGAATTTGCCCAGCTTCGCCCCTTCTTGCGCCGATGAATCGATCAGATCCTTGAAAGCCCGTGTTCCCCTGAGATTGTCGGTCACTCCCATGCTGGGTCCACCACTGTTGGCGGAGATGAGGAACCGCACCACAAGATGTGGCTGCACATACAGGTGTGCCAGAACTTCGGCGTTCCTCCAACCCTCGACACGGCTGGATGTAGTCAGGTCGATCTCTGGGATGAGATCCGCTATCAACTCCCACTGGCGTACCAATGCGGCGGCAACACCACCACCATCACCACTAGCACCGGTCTTCATCGGACTATCTTGCCTCTTGAGGACACGAAGCGAATCACGCCTGCCCGGTACTGTCGCTGTCTGAAGATCTGAGCCTCGGGCAAACGGGACAGGTTGATTCACTCAAGATTGACCGCCTCACCTCCTTCGCTCATGCTGAACGCATGAAGGTATCTACGAGTGGGCACCGTCAACGTGCCTTCTCCAAGCAGGCCGTCGTCGACGATCGCCAGATAGCCGCAACAGGCATGGGATGAGTGGCATTCGAGAGGCAAGGGCAAAGCTCCTCGACACGATTGCCCTTCAGCGCGTTGGATTTCGCAATCTCGGATCGCCCTTTTACGACCGACTGGCCGAAGAGTTAGCCACAGTGATTCTCGCAGATGGACCCGTCTGGGGCGTCTTGGCACCGTTTGCCGGAGCACCATTTGAAGACGCCTACGTGCTGCGATTCTTCGCTGGAATTCACAAGCGGGTGCTGGATGGGTCTACGCCCGCTCTCGCTGCTCACTTCCCATCGACGGGAGGCGATGGGGATGCGCCTGCGGCCATGGCCGCCATCGTCGAGCTACTCAGCGAATCTCCTGGAGCGGTCCGAGATGCGCTCGCCGTCCCACCTCAGACGAATGAGGTGGCGCGCTCATCGTCACTGGCGTCAGGGCTCCTCTTCATCGCTGCCGAAACCGGGATGCCCATCCAACTTCGTGAAATCGGGTCGAGCGGCGGCTTGAACCTGCGGCTGGACTCGTACTGGTATGAACAGGATGGCGAGGGCTGGGGGACCGAAAGGTCACCTCTGCGCTTCGAGAATCTCTGGGATGGTGGTGCTCCGGACTTCTCGCCGGGTGCAGAGATCGTTGATCGACGCGGTTGTGACCGTCATCCAATCGATGCGACCAGCCCGCTGGGCGCCCTGACCTTACTTTCCTATGTCTGGCCGGAACCCAATGAGCGATTCGTCCGAATACATCACGCCATTGAAATAGCCCGGAAGACACCGGTCACGATCGATCGGGCGGATGCAGCCACTTGGGTGCCGCAAGAACTTTCCAAGAGGGCTGAGGGAGCAGCCCTGGTGATCATGCATTCTGTTGTCTGGCAGTACCTCGAAGCTGAAACGGCCAGGGCAGTGGCTGGAGCAATCGCTGAAGCAGGTCGAGTCGCCAGTTCCGATTCGCCGCTCGCTTGGTTGAGGCTTGAGCCGAATCCGGTGACCTACGCCCCCGCCGAGCTCAAGGTGACCCTATGGAACGGCTCAGGTCCACAAGAGCGACTTCTGGCGACGACCAGCTTCCATGGTGGGTCAATGGCATGGCAGTCAGTTCATTGAGTCGAGCGGGTCAGTGGCGCCTGCCCTCTCTCACTCGGAGCGGGTATCACTCCGACTGGCCTCTGCACACAGCTCTACCCCAAATGCCCGAGGACATTCCGAGTGATCTGTTCAATCTGCGGGTCTCGCCCTTGTAGCCCGTGAGCCCAGTCGGTCGACCCCGACGTGATGACCGTGGCTCCGGCCTTGTTCGTGTAAGCACCTAGGACCGCGTGGCCATGACGGATGCGCTCCATTGCCTCGGGGTCACGCGTCCCGAATACGCGTGACGCGATGTACTCCAACTCGCTCGGCTCGCCTGGCTTAGGCGGACGAGGAGCGGTCTGGCGCGTGAAGTGCTGTGTCGGGCATGTGCCGAGAATTTCGAAGGTCGAGGGCGTTCCGTCTTCGCCGGTCGGGTAGGGCAGCCCGTGGCGATACGTGAACACGCACCCGTCGCACTCATAGCCTACGACGGTCGGGCCGGCACCGAGCACGTCGCCGTATCCGAGCCCGGTGCCTTCGAACATCCAGTGATCGGCACGGTGCAGGGTGTAGCCACCGAGACCCGCGGTCACATTCCGGCCTATGCGGTGATAGCCCCCGCGGGTGAAGGAGACACCGGTCATGTAGTTCTCGGGGCGACCGACGATGACATCGGACCAAAAGGTCGTCACCTCGGCCTCATTATCGGTTCCCAGCAGTGGGTCCTCTTTGAAGAAGCCCTTGTACCCGACTAGTACGTCGTGATCGTCACCCTCGATGCGCACTTGCCACAGCGACGTGTTGCCCGAGAAGAACGCGGCATTGCCGCCGTCGGAGATGAACCGCTCAACGGTGTCGCGCATGCCCCGAGACCAGTACTCGTCGTGGCCGACGGACAGATACAGACTGGCGCCTCCAACACCTCGGGATGTAGATCCAGATCAGCGTTCGTGCACACACCGATCTCGAACCCTTGGCGTTCGGCCCATTCGATGAATGGCATCTCCCAGTCAGGCCAACCCGCCGATCCGGCATAACTCGACAAATGGTTGATCTGGAGGTAACCAACGTGGGCGGCGTTCTGCGGATCAGGCTCGCCCGTAGCAGTCACGCGTCGGCCCTTCCCCGGCGGCTTGTGGAGATAGCCTGCCGACATCGGGCGCTGCATCGCAACGTGGGTCCCGCCGGTGTACAGATTGAATCCGCCAAAGTCGTTGTAAGCGTGCCATGTATTGGTCGACAGAGCGACCACGATGCGCGTGCCTGAAGACGGACGCACGACGAAGAATGCATAGTCGCGTCGCACTTTCTCGCCAATGGCAATCTCCATGACTACCTCGTAGTAGCCCGACCGCCATGTCGGCTCGACGTCCAGTGTGAGGGCGATAGGCCAACCGCACCCCTTCGAGGAAGCATCCTCGGGCGTTTCGTGCTCGTCGGTTGCGATGCCGTCACGACTGAACACGACCTCTCGTTGCGCTCCTACCCGTGCCACCTCAACGCCCACCGGCCTCCCGCCGGACGACGACATGTGCAGACCTACCTGGTCCCCCGGGCAGACCGATTGCGGCCAGCAGTACCCCGTAACCACATCGCGACTCATCTCCCGACCATAACTGGGCCAGACCACTCGCTGCGTGGCATGAAGTGCGGGCCCATGCTGGCCGAGGACTGGGCAGCGCCCGGTCGAACGATGGCCACTCGTTCGGCAAAGTGACACCCGTCGACAGATAAGCTCTCCCCGGGTCGTTACTGGCGCTTGGGTGGATAACCACCAGGGAGCGGCCCGGTGCCAAATGCACCCGACGAGCCGTGCGCCTGGGCGATAGCTATCGACCCAAGGAGCGCACATGGACCAATCCGATGGGGCTCGAATCATGGACGGGACGGCCGTCGCCAGACGATCCCTCGAATCGACCTCTCTGCGGGCCGCAGTGGTCAGCAGAAAGCTCGGCCGCCGGCCCTGCCTCGCCGCAGTCCTGGTCGGCGACGACCCGTCTTCGGTCACCTACGTACGGATGAAACAGAGGCGATGCGAATCGGTGGGAATTGACTCCCGAATCATCAGATTGGCGCATTCATCGCTGACATCAGAAGTAGTGGCCGCCATTGGCGACCTCTCTGATGACAAACGTGTCGACGGAATTCTCTTGCAGCATCCTGTGCCCGACCACGTTGACGAGCGGGCTGCCTTTGAGGCCATCGCACCGGCGAAGGATGTGGATGGGGTGACCATGCACTCATTTGCGGCCATGGCGTTCGGACTGCCGGGCTTCTGGTCATGCACTCCGGCCGGGATCATGCGATTGCTCGACGAGTACGGCGTGGATCCATGTGGACTCCATGCCGTCGTCATCGGTAGAAGCCCCATTCTCGGGAAGCCGATTGGGATGCTCCTGCTGGCAAAGAGTGCGACCGTGACCTACTGCCACTCCTACTCACGTGGCCTACCCGAAATCGTCGGATCGGCTGACATTGTCGTGGCAGCCGTCGGAAAGGCGAACTTCGTCCGGGGTGAGTGGTTGAAACGAGGTTCCGTGGTCATTGATGCTGGCTACAGCTCCGGCGATACAGGCGATGTCGCCTTCGAGGAGGCCCGCGGTGTTGCTGCACTGATCACGCCGGTCCCTGGGGGCGTCGGGCCCATGACCATTGCCATGTTGCTCGAACAGACCACACTTGCCGCTGAATGTTCAGCATCGTGAACGGCGGATCCTTTCATCGCCAGATTGGCCTGCAGCCGATCCAGGCGTAGTTCGACGAGGCCGTTCGTGTGGCTTCCCGGCGGACGTATGGGACGCTTTCCGGCCGGATCGGGTGGTGTGACAACCTGGCTCAATGTCACCCACGCCCGGGCCAGTGAACTGCACCAGGCCGCATGTGACGTCCGCCACGGCGAATTGGCCACGGAGCCGGTGACCCCACCGTGGATGATCCCTTCAATCTCTCCAGGTTCGTCGAGGCTCAGGACCGCGCTGACTGCTACAAACGGGTAGTCGAGGAGCTGGCCCGGGGTCGGAAGACCACCCATTGGATGTGGTTCGTCTTTCCCCAGGTTGCCGGCCTCGGGCTCAGCACCATGGCCCGCGAGTACGCCATCGCCTCGCTCGATGAGGCCCGTGCCTACCTGGATCATCCGCGCCTCGGACCACGCTTGAGGGAGTGCACCGGGATCGTGGCAGACACGGAAGGTCGTACGGCAGAACAGATATTCGGCGATATCGACGCCCGCAAACTCCGCTCCTCGATGACCTCTGTTCCTCCGGGCCGCGCCCACCGAGGACCGGTTCCAACAGGTGTTGGACCGGTACTTCGGGGGAGCACCCGATCCGGCCACCGACCGGCTGCTGTAAGTGCTGGTGGTTCGTCCCGGTCAGCCGAGCTCCGACGCCGTCAGCAGCGAGATGACCGAGCAGCCGATGTCGTCGAGGGCGGGGTGCACGCCGCGGCTGCGGTCGATGATGCACAGGACCGACGCCACCACAGCGCCACGAGTACGGAGCTCGGTGGTGGAGATCGCCACCTGGCCGCCCGTGGTGATGACGTCCTCGACCACCAACACCTGTCGACCCTCGAAGCCAACTCCTTCGGCGAGCTTGGCGGTGCCGTACCCCTTGGCCTGCTTACGGACGAACACGGCAGGCAGACCGGTAGCCAGGGAGATGGCTGTCACCACGGGAATGCCACCGAGTTCCAGTCCGGCCAGGACCTCGGTGTCGTCGGGGATGAGCATCGCCGCCTGGGCGGCCACCTCGGCAAGGAGCTGCGGGTCGGACTCGAAGAGGTACTTGTCGAAGTAGGTGTCCGACACCTGGCCGGACCGAAGGGTGAACGTACCGTGGAGACGGCACCGCTCCCCCACCCGGCGGGCGAGTTCTTGGTGGGTGGACACAGAGCCGCTATGCCGGCCCATCGGCTCAAACAGCCGGTCGATCGGCCTCGCGCACATACCGCCGCTCCCCTGATCCGTCGATCCACACCCGCATCACCCGATTGGTGGAGGGATCGTTGAAGATCTCATCGGTGCGCTGCCACCCGGGCCCCGGCCGATTGGACTCACGGTGGCGCCGCACGAAGAGGCTGGCCACGATGAAGCCCACCACCACGATCAGAATGATGAGGCCGATCACCGCTCCCACTCCGCAGTCAAGTCCGCGACCCGAGGATGACCGCCGTCCCGTAGGCGACAATCTCCGTGAGCGACTGCCCGACCTCTGACGAGTCGAACCTCATCGACACGATGCCGTTGGCTCCGACCAGTTGGGCGTTCTCGATCATCCGGTCCATGGCATGTCTGCGGCTGTCCTCAACCAGCCGGGTGTACTGCTTGACTTCGCCACCGGCCAACGACTTGAACCCGGCGCTGATGCCCTTGGCCATGCCCATGGAGCGGACCACCACTCCGAAGACCATGCCCAGGCTTCGCTCGACCTTCCACTCGGGGAACTCGAGAGCGGTGGTGATGGGGAGCTGCGGTCCGCCGGGTTGTCCGTAGCGTGGTGGCGCTTCGTCTGCCATGGTTCATCTTCTCCTCACCCGGTCTGACCTGATCGGGCTGGTACGACCACGATACTGAAGTATCCCCCATCGTGCGTGGACGGATGCCGTCACTCTTCCCACGGCCGGCCAAAGCAATCAAGCTGCGCTACGTTGCGGGTTTCTCCTCTCAGGAGCTCCCCGTGCCAGTTCCCCAACGAGTCGAGCAGCTTCAGACCCCGGCCCTGATCATCGACTCCGACCTCGTTGGACGGCAACATCACCACCATGGCCGTCCACCTCCCCGGTGCCCGACTGCGCCCACACGTGAAGGCCCACAAGTGCACCGAACTGGCCCGGCGCCAGTACCAGGCCGGGCACCATGGGTTCACCTGCGCCACCATTCGTGAGGTCGAGGGCATGGCGGCGGCCGGGCTCGGCGATGACCTCCTGCTGGCCAACGAGGTCCTCGACGCCACTCGGCTGGGACGTATCGTCGAGACCGGCGCCCGGGTGACCGTGGCCGTGGACTCGCCCGCCACCATCGAAGCGGCGGTAGCCGGCGGTGTCCCCAGTGTCCTCATCGACATCAACGTGGGACTGCCCCGGTGCGGGTGCAATCCCGAGGACGCCGGTGCGTTGGCCGAGCAGGCCCGGCAGTCCGGCTTGGAGGTGCGAGGGGTGATGGGATACGAGGGGCATGCCGTCGGTATCGAAGACCGCGAGGTGAGGGCCGACCGGGTCACCGAGAGCATGGGGATCCTGGCCGCGGCCCACGCGGTCGTGGGTGGACCCATCTGCTCGGGTGGTGGCACCGGGAGCTGGGACCTCAACACCGCGGCCAACGAGATCCAGGCCGGCTCGTATGCCCTGATGGACACGGCCTATGCCAAGCTCGGGCTGCCCTTCGCCAATGCCATGACCGTCCTGGCCACGGTGATCTCGGTCAATCGCCATGGCTGGGCCGTCGCCGACTGCGGCCTCAAGGCCCTCGGCATGGACCATGGCGACCCGGCCATGGTCGACGGGTACCAGGTCTGGTACTGCTCCGACGAACACATCGTCTTCTCGCCGCCGGAGGGTGGCCACCTTCCCGCCGTCGGCGATCGCGTGAGCGTCCTACCCGCCCATGTCGACCCCACGGTGGCCTATCACGAGGCCGCGTGGGTTGTCGATGGCCCAGACATCGTGGACCGCTGGGCCATCGATCTGCGCGGCTGGTAGCACCTGAACCACCCGAACCACCGGAGCCGGCTCCGCCTCCGGCCTCCGGGATGGCCGGCCCGGGCGGAGCAGGCCCCGGTCTGTTTCCCCCAGGGCGTCGCGGGGAAGGGTTCCATGGTGCAGGCGGCGGGGACGCGGCCACAGGATCACCCGACGAGGCACCATCAGGGGTGTGCACATGGGCCGGAGGCTCACATGTCAACTACACCACCACCAGGCCGAAATGCAGCTCCAACGAGCTCCACTTCCCAGGTACCGTCCTGCCTCCCGGAGGAGTTCGTGATCGCCTCGAAGCGGTTCCCGATGAGTGTCGACAGCGTGGCCCGGGCCCGTCATTTTGTGCGTCAGGTGCTGGGCCAGTGCCCCACGGTCACGGTGGACACCGCCGAGCTTCTCACCAGTGAGCTGGCTACCAATGCCGTGGTCCACGGGCATACGTCGTTCGACGTGTCCGTCTCCCACAGTGAGGGACTCCTACGGATCGCGGTGAGCGACGGCAATGACCATCATCCGGCGGTGAGGACACCGGACTACTCCGACCTCCACGGACGGGGCATGCAACTGGTGGAGCATCTCGCCGACAGCTGGGGATCGACCGGCCACTACCCGGGCAAGACGGTGTGGTTCGACATCGTGGACGCCAGTATCGACCGGAACGGTGGAATGGTTCAGCCGTCGCCGTCGCGGTCGCCTCGCCGTCGGCGCCAGCCGGTCAGCGCGGCGTGATCCCCCAGGAGCCGGTCCACCGTCCACCTGGCCGCAAGGTCACCAGATCGTTCCCGGATCGGAAGGCATCGGGAGGGCAGCTCATCGGCTCCACGGCCAGTGACCGGCGGCGCTGGTCAGCGCCCAGGGTGTCACCGGTGTACACCATCAGGTAGCCGAACCGCTCGTCGGTCCACAGCGTGGCCCCACCGGCGCCATCGGGATGATCGAGTTCCACCCGGGCCCGGCCATCCGGTCCCCGCAGCAGTTGTGTGAAAGCGGTGTCGAGCTTGGTCACGCCGATCAGGCGGCCCTGGGTGAAGTCGAACTCGGTCCCCTCGCAGGGGCCACTTCCGGTAGGCAGGCCCCGGTCGTCGCTGAACAGCCGCTGGCGGGACGGCACCGTCAACCGGACCTGGTCGACGGTGGGGGTGCCCACGGTGAGGTAGGGGTGGAACCCGATTCCGAACGGCAGGTCGCCCGTTCCCAGGTTGTCGGCATCGATGACAACCGTGAGGCCGTCGCGACCCAGGCGGTACTCGACGGTCAGGCCGAGGGCGAAGGGATAGGCGGGAGACGGCCGGAGCTCCAGGGCCAAGCTCACCCGGTTCTGCGCCCTCCCCACCATGCGCCAGGGCATCCAACGGACCAGGCCGTGGATGGCGTTGTTGGCCGGCAGCTCGTTCAGCGGTGCTTGGGCCTCGATGCCTTCGAAGGTGTAGCGACCGTCTCCGAGCCGGTTGGGCCACGGGGCAAGGACCTGGCCCCGTCCCCCCTGGCTCCATTCCTCGGGACCGAATCCGTCGATCACCGCCCGGTCTTCGACGGTGAAGGACCGCAGGGTGGCCCCGGTCTCGGTGATGACCGCCCGCTGGTGACCGTGGCCGATGACCCACTGGTCACCGGTGGATGCGGTGGTCTCGGCCGGACGCTGGTCTTCGGCGGGTGGTCGAGTGGTCATGATCGTGGGATATGGTTCGTCAGTCCAGCCGGCCCCGGGGCAGCTGACGTCGCCCGGTATGGTAGGCGATGGGACCGCATGGGCCAGACGGGCCGGTCGTCCGGCCCTGGGATCACCGGAATCCGGACCCGCCCACCCCTGATCCGGCCTCACGGGAAAGGTCCCCCATGCGCATCCTCATTACCAACGACGACGGCGTGTTCGCTCCCGGCATCGCCGCCCTGGCCCGGGGTCTGCATGCCGAATTCGGGGCTGAACACGAACTGGTGGTGGTGGCGCCTTTGGTCGACCACAGCGGGGCCGGAGCGGCGGTGGGGCCGGTCTACGAACGCGAGTCGATACCGTACGAAGCAGTGGAGATCCCCGGCCTGGCCGACGTTCCCACCTACGGCATTGAGGGCCCGCCGGCCCTGGCCGTGATTCTGGCGTGCATCGAGGGCTTCGGTCCCTGTCCCGACCTGGTGGTCTCGGGCATCAATCACGGCATCAACGCCGGGCGCTCCGCCCTCCATTCGGGCACCGTCGGGGCCACCCTGACCGGAGCCCAGTTCGGCGTGCGGGGCCTGGCCGTCAGTATTTCCTGGGGCAGGGACCCCGTACCCTGGGAGACCCCGGTGTCCCTGGCTGCGGGAATCGTCCCGATCCTGGAAGTCATGGCCCCGGCCACGATCCTCAATCTCAACGTGCCGGCGGTCGAACTGGCCGACCTGCGGGGACTGCGTCACGGGACCCTGGGCTCGGTGGGCCTCATTCGGTCAATCCGTCCCGAGAACACCTCGACTCCGGTGCCGGGAACGCCCATCGATCCGACCTCAGGAGTCATCACCCTGGCCCTCAGGGGCATGGGGGTGGCCTCGGACCGGCTGGCCGAGCAAGCCGAGTTGGACCCGGACTCGGACGCCGCTCTGATCGTCGAGGGCTGGGCCACGCTGACCCCGCTGGCAGGGGTGCGGGAGGACCGGTCTGCACCGGCGCAGGAGGCCCTCGGCGCCGCCCTGGCCACTTACCCCCGGCTCGGGGCGGACCTGAACGAACGCAGTGGATGAGTCTAGGACTACCACATATAGTGGCTGATATACTTACTCTCAGTGTTTTCGAGTGCTGCCAGCATAGGACGATCCCCGGGGTGCCCTTCGGCGCCGCCCGCCGCTATCCCCTGCCGGTTCGGAGCTGCCTGACGCCGACTTGATCAGGGTTTCCCCGCCTGCACCTCGTACGGACCCATCGTGGTCCCGATCCGGCCAACCACTCCGGCACCGACTCGCGAGACGAATGCACCTCGGCGGGCGCCCGCGTTCCGAAGCCCATCTCGAAGCCCTCCGGGCTACCGCGACCTCGAGGAGTCTCGCCACGTGCGCCAGTCCCGCTTGTCCCTCCGTGCTGCCGGCCTGTTCATCGGCCTGGCCTCGGTCGCCCTGATCGCCTTCCAACCGTCGGACCCCGCCGGAGCGGCCGGTCTGCAGGCCGGCCGCCAGACCGGCTCGGCCGGGGCCACCGCCGCTCAGGTCGGTTCCCGGCTGGTGATCGACAACCTCTCGGAGTCCGCGGCCGGTCGTTCGGGGTCCAGTCGCCTCGAGGCCGGAGGAGGCCTGACCATCGCCCTGGCCTCGCTGCACCTCCCCGCACCCGCCCGTCCGGCCGACCCGCACCCCTCTCCGCGAGCCACTACCCCGGTCTCGGCGGTTCCGGTCGCCGCTCCTGCCACGACCGTGCCTGCTCCTACTCCTGCGCCGGTGCCGGCACCGGCGACTCCGGCACCCACCGCCCCGGGCGGCCCCTTGGGCCCGAGCGCCGCCATCTGGGCCGAGCTCCGCCAGTGCGAGTCCGGTGACAACTACGCCATAAACACCGGAAACGGGTACTACGGGGCCTACCAGTTCTCGGCGTCGACCTGGGCGGGTCTTGGCTATCCCGGTCTACCGAACCAGGCTCCTCCCGCCGTCCAGGATCAGGCCGCCGAGCGGCTGGAGGCCATGAGGGGCTGGGAGCCATGGCCCGGTTGCTCCGCCAAGCTCGGCCTGTGAGCGCCGCCGCCACCTGAGTCGGACCGGGCGAACGCGGTCCTCAGGAGAACTGCCGGTCCAGCCAGTCGAACGTCACCTGAGCCGAAAGCCGGATGTTGTCCGCCTGGCAGTGGGTCGATGCCCCGTCCTCGGCGGTGAATCTGACCGGGGTCACCGGGCCGCCGACCCCGGCGACGAAGGCATCGAACTGGGCCGAGGGCTCGGCGCCCTCCCGGTCTCCCATCAGGGCCAGCGCCGGGCAGTGGACCGAGGACACCATGCCGTCGAGCCGGTAGGCCTCCATGGCCCGGCGCCAGGCGTGGAACGAGGGCACGCCGAAGCGGTGGCAGATAGCCGCTATCCCCCACTGCATCTGGCGGGGCATCAGGTCTTCAGGAACGCCGGCCACGTCTTCGGGCCGGATGTCCCGGGACATCCGGTACACCTCGGGTCCGACCCACGCCTCCATGTACCTGCTCATGTCCACGATCGGCGGGTTGACCACCAGGGCGCCGACCCGGGCATCGGTGGCCGCGCTCCGGGCCGCGAAGTACGAGCCGAAGCTCTGACCGGCCAACGCCAGACGGTCGGTGTCGACGTCCCGGCGCTCGACGAGATGGTCGATGACGGCCCCGATCGGAACCTCGTAGTCGGGCCGGAACGTCATGCCCGGATGGTTCCGCATGCACCCCGGTTGGCCCGGACCGTCGAAGACGAAGACCGTCCAGCCCCGTTCAGCCCCCGGCGCCCCCAGATGGAAGTAGAGCTCCTCGGCACTGGAGTCGAAGCCACCCACCCCGACCAGAGTGGGCCCCGGGCCTCCCTGGCCGTGATCCGGGGGCCGGTCGGACCAGGTAGCCCGGCAACGAACCGTCCTCGTAGGGGATCTCGACCACCTCCACCGGCGGTTGGTGCAGGGTGGCCGCCGAAACGAAGCAGTCCCGACTGCGCTCCCCCATCCGGTGCGAGCTGTTGGTGACCCCGTCGGCGTAGTACTCGGCGGTCCGGTAGTACGTCGAGGCCCGCAGCAGATGGTCGCGGGCGCTGACCGGCCGGCCGTCCTGGAGGCACGCCCGGCCCCGCTGCTCGACCCTCTGGGCCAGGCGCTCGAAGACCAGGGCCCAGCTTCGCGGGCTCCCGTCGGCGATCTCGGCCACCGCCGACAGGCACTCCCCGACGGTCGACCCTCCGTAGTCGGCCACACCGAGGGCCCGGATGAGTTGGTAGTTGAACTCATCGTCGCGGAAGCCCTCGAGCCGGACGGCGCTGCGGACCACGTCGGAGTCTTCGAAGGACACGACACTCGTTTCTGCTTGGTCACCGCCACCTCGTGGTGGAGCGACAGGTGCTTAGCGGTCATTGTGCCCGAGGACCGGCCTACCCTGTGCCATGCGCGTCGCAGCCGTCCAGACGACGGCGGGACCGGACCGGAGGCACAACCTCGATGCGGCCGAGGCCCTGGTAGAGGAGGCAGCGGGTGCCGGGGCCTCGCTGGTGGTGCTGCCCGAGTACTTCTCCGTGGCCGGTGGGCCCGACCATCTGCGCCGATACGCCGAACCCCTCGTCGGGCCCACCGTCACCTGGGCGTCCGGGGTCGCTCGACGACTGGGGATCCACCTGGTGGCCGGCAGCATCCCCGAGCAGCCCCCCGAGGGAGCGCGGACCGACGGGAGGCTCTTCAACACCAGCTGCCTGATCAATCCGACCGGAGCGATCCAGGCGGTCTACCGGAAGATCCACCTCTTTGATGTGACCGTCGAAGGAGCTGCCTCCCGGGAGTCGGCCACGGTGGCCCCCGGCGACGAGTTGGTGGTCTCCCCGGTCGAATCCGCCACCGAAGAGGGCGGTGGATCGGCCCCGGTCGTCGGGCTCTCCCTCTGCTACGACCTCCGGTTCCCCGAGGTGTACCGCATCCTGACCCTGGCCGGCGCCACCGTCATGGCCGTCCCGGCGGCCTTCACCGCAGCCACCGGACCGGCCCACTGGGAGTTGCTGCTCCGGGCCCGGGCTGTGGAGAACCAGGTCTTCGTGATCGGTGCGGGCCAGGTGGGACCCCTCCCCACCGGGATGCCCCCCTGCTACGGCCACTCCATGGTCGTCGACCCCTGGGGCTCGATTCAGGCCGAACGGACCGACCCCAGCCCCGGCGTGGTCCTCGCCGAACTGGACCTGGACGCCCAGCTAACGATCCGCTCCGAGCTGCCGGTCTTGTCCAATCGACGTCCTGACGCCTACCGTTGGCCTGATGGGGAATCCGGGGGCGACGGCCGAACAGGCCGATAGCGGTACCAATCCAGAGCAGGACAACGCGGTGGCACGGGGCAACGGCCGATCGGCCGGGTCCAGCGGGCCACCGTCGGGTGCCGCTCCACCCTTCGAGGTCGGGATGTTCGAGGTCAACGAGCTCGAGCTCTACTACGAGATCCACGGTCATGGCCCACGCACCCTGGTATTCATTCACGGGATCCTGATGGACTCCGATATGAACCGCCGCCTGGCCGCCGACCTGGCGGCCACGGGCCATCGGGTCATCCTGGTGGACATGCCGGGCCACGGGCGCTCGGAGAAGCCCAAGCGCGCCTCGTGCCACCGGATGGACACCTACGCCGAAGAGGTGGTGGCGCTCCTCGATCACCTGGGAATCAACCAGGCCGTCATTGGCGGAGTATCGCTGGGGGCCAACGTGAGCCTGCTGGTGACGGCCCAGGCCCCAGAGCGGGTCAAGGGCCTGATCCTCGAGATGCCGGTGCTCGAGTGGGCGGTCCCGGCCGCCGCCATCACCTTCGTGCCCATGTTGTTCGCCGTCCACTTCGCCCGGCCGGTGGTGAGACGGGTGGCCTCGGTCTTCAAACGACTGCCGCGTACGGGTATCGGCGCCCTCGACAGCGCCCTCAATTCGCTCTCCAACGATCCCGTCGAGACGGCGGCGGTGCTGCACGGGATCCTGGCCGGTCCCATCGCCCCCACCGTGGCCCAACGGGCCGCCATGGACGTGCCTGCGCTGGTCATCGGTCACCGGGTTGACCGCATCCACCCGTTCCACGATGCCGAGCAGTTGGCCCGCCGGCTTCCCCAGGGCCGATTGGTCCAGGCCACCTCGGTGCTCGAGTTGCGGGTCCATCCCGAGCGGTTGACCGGGGAGATCGCCCACTTCCTGGACGAGGTGTGGGGCGCCGCCCCGGCCGAGGACCGCAAGGTCGGCTGACCCGATCGTCGGCGGACCCGATCGGCCGGCTGACCCGATCAGTCGTCGAAGTCCGGCCGCCGGTTGCGCTTCCGTTCGGACACCTGGCGCTTCTCGGCCAACCGTCGCTCCTTGGCCCCTTTCGATGGTCGGGTAGGGCGCCTCGGCTTGTCCACATGGAGGGCGTCGGCCACCCGGGCCCGGAATCGCTCGACGGCAAGTTGCCGGTTCCGGATCTGGGAGCGCTCGTCGTCGGCGACGATCCGGATCTCGGGGCCCAAGCGCTCGAGCAACCGGGCCCGTTGCCGGGGCCCGAGTGACGGCGATCCGGCCACATCGAAGCGGAGCTCGACGCGGGTGCTCACCTTGTTGGCATGCTGCCCACCGGGCCCCCCACTCGGAGTGAAGCGGACCTGCAGTTCGGAGAGCGGTACCGAGAGGGAGGGGGTGACCCTGACCACACCAGACTCATCGGGAGCAGGGGTCACGACCCGGCGTTCGGCCGGTGGTCTGTGGCCGGCTCGTCAACCACCGGGTTGGCCAGTTCGCCCACCCCTTCGACGACCACGGTCACCGTGTCACCGGCCGCCAGCCAACGGGGCGGATCCTCCCCAGCGGCCACGCCGGCCGGCGTGCCCGTCGAGATGACCATGCCCACCTCGAGGGTGAACGCCGCCGACAGGTGCTCGATCATCTGGGCGCAGGTGAAGATCATGTCGGCCGATGTCCCGTCCTGGCGGAGCTCGCCGTTGACCCAGGTTCGCACCGAGAGGCCCTGGGGGTCCCCGACCTCGTCGGTGGTGACGATGGCCGGCCCGGTGGGTCCGTGGGTGTCGAAGCCCTTTCCCATCATCATGGTCGGGGACCGCCACTGCCAGTCCCGCACGCTGACGTCGTTGACCACCGTGAACCCGGCCACCACCTCGAGGGCGCGTTCGGCGGGCACGTGCCGACACCGCCGGCCGATCACCATGCCCAGCTCCCCTTCGTAGTCGACGGTCGAACGAGACCCGCGGAACCTCGATGGCCGCTCCCGGACCGATGACACAGGTCGGTTGCTTGGAGAACCAGGTCTGGAACTCGGGCCGCTCGTGCCCCAGCTCGGCGATGTGGGCGTCGTAGTTGCGGGCGATGGCCAGAAAGGACGGTGGCCGCGGGACCGGCGCGGCCGAGTCGGGCTTCGGCCAGAGGGTGCCGTCGGGCCCGGGTGGCCGGGGCGCCGCGCAGGGCTCCCCCGGCGTCCTCCCCCAGCGTCAGCAACGCCACCATGTCGGCGGGCAGCCCGATGGCGGGATCGGTGAGGTCCACGATCTCGTCACCGACCACCAGGCCGGTCCGCGGCCGTTCCGTCGATCATGCTCACCAGTCGCACGAGAAGAACCTATCGGGCGACGGCCGGTCCTACACTCGGGCCATGTCCGGTCCAGCCCCTTCCCCGTCCACCTCCCGGCAAGCCCACTTTCGGCGGGCAGACCGTACTCATCACCGGCTCGTCCTCCGGCATCGGCGCCGCCACCGCCCGGCTGTTCGCCGACCTGGGAGCGACCGTGGTGATCAACTCGTCGACGTCGGTGGAGGCCGGCCGGGCCCTGGCCGCCGATCTCCCGGATGCCAGCTATGTGCAGGCTGACGTCTCCGACCAGCACCAGGCCCAGCGGCTGATCGACGAGGTGGTGGACCGTCACGGCCGCCTCGATGTCCTGGTCAACAACGCCGGCACCACCGAGGTCATCTCCCATGCCGACCTCGAAGCGGCCTCGCCTGACATCTGGCGGCGAATCTTCGATGTCAACGTCATCGGCACCTGGCAGGTCACGGTGGCCGCAGTCGAGCCACCTGCGGTCCTCGGGGCAAGGTCAGATCCTCAACGTGTCCTCGGTGGCCGGCGAACGGCCGACCGGCAGTTCGATCCCCTACGCCTGCTCGAAGGCCGCGGTCAGCCACATGACCAGGTTGCTGGCCAACTCCCTCGGGCCCGACATCCGGGTCAACGCGGTGGCCCCCGGACTGGTCGACACCCCCTGGACCGCAGACTGGGACTTGGTCCGGGAGTTCGTCGAAGGCCCAGGCCCCGCTGCAACGCACAGCCAGCCCCGAGGACGTGGCTGAGGTGCTCGTGGGACTGGCCCGTTCGACCTACGTCACCGGCGAGGTGGTGCTGGTCGACGGGGGCCTACACCTGCGCTGAGAGGCCGCCACTGGTGGCGGGCTACTTCAGTCAGCTGGCAGGTGGGCTGAAGGTGGTGTGAATCTTGAGTCCTGAGCTCAAGGTCCGGGTGACCGGGGTCCGCTCGGCGATTTCGGCCAACCGGTTCCGCTGCTCCTCCGTGAGATCGCCGGTCACCTTGATGGTGCGCTCGATGCGTTCGACCTTGGTGGCCCCGTCTCCGGTGCGGAGCAGTTGGGCGCGGACCGCTACCTCGCCGAGGGGCCATCCCTTCCGGTTGGCATACATCCGCAGGGTGGCCGCGGTGCACTGGACCAGGCCGGCCAGAAGCAGTTGGTACGGATTGGGGCCCTGGTCGTCACCGCCGACGTCAGGACCCTCGTCCACGACCAGGTGGTGGCGTCCGGCGCGGACATCGCCGCGGTAGCTATCGGTGCTCACCACCGACACCATGGCAATCGGATGCTCCCCCTCGATGGGGGCAGCTTTGTCGGCACTCATCGGTAGCGTTGCCCTTCACCCATACCGTCTTCGTAGCACCGATATCGGACCGTGGCGTAACAGACCCGATAAATTTGGGCTGCAGGCCGCCCACCACGGTCGCCTGCTCTTCTCACCGGGTCGGAGCCGTGCCACAGTGGAAGGTGTGGGTACTGTGACCAGACCGGACCATTGGCATCGGCATCCGACTGGGGCTCCAGAGGCCTCCGGAACGACCGGGGCTCCAGCCCCGACCAAGTCCGGTGCGGGCGCCGTTCTGCGTCCCGACACCTGGATCATGCTGGCGGCCGTCGTCGCCCCCATGGCGGTAGCGGCAGCCCTGATCCCGTGGAGGAACCAGCTCGACACCGCCGATAACGCCTTGTTCCTGGTGGTGGTGATCGTGGCGGTGGCCAGCACCGGCCGGCGAGCGGCCGCTGCTACGGCCGCCGTGGTCTCCGCGCTCTCGTTCGACTTCTTCTTGACCCGTCCCTACCAGTCGTTCCGGATCACCCGGCACTCCGACTTCATCACGGAGATCCTGCTGTTGGTCGTGGGGCTGGCCGTGGGTGAGCTGGCCGCACGTGGTCGGCGTCACCGTGATGCCGCGTGGCAGGGCCGACAGCAGATGGCCCTTCTCCACTCGGTCACCGAGCTGGCCGCCACCGGCCGTGATGCCCAGCTGGTGGTAGCCACGGCCTCTCATGAGATCTCCGAACTGCTCAGCCTGCGGGCCTGCCGGTTCAGCACCCGCGCTCCCGACGGGGTGACGGCCCGGGTGACGCCCGACGGCCATGTCATGGTGGGCCACGAGCTGTGGTCGACCGAGGACCTCGGTCTGCCCACCCGGAACATCGACCTCCCGGTGAGGAGCGGCGGATGGCTCCTGGGCCACTTCTTGCTCACGCCGACGCCGGGCAAGCCGGTCCCCTCGGACCGGTTGTTGGTAGCTGTGGCCATCGCCGATCAGGTCGGCGTGGCGCTGGCCGCCGACGAATCCTCCGGCCAACCGGCCCCAGTCGGTCGACCTTCAGCCCCATGGCATCCGGACGATGGAGCACCATGATGGGGTACAGGCACCACCCATCGGGGTCCCAACCGTATTGAACGCTCGACCGATGGCTACGGTCACCGGCCTGATGCTGTGCACGGTGGCCCTGGTGCTGGCGGCCTGTGGTGGCGGGACGACGGCCGCTCCCCCGGCCTCCGCACCTACGAAGGCATCAGGACCGACGGCCGGGGCGACGTCGACGACCCTCACCGCCGCCCAGCACTCCGCCGAGGTGTCATCCCAGGTGCTGGTGGCCTACCGGGACATGTGGGGCGACCTGGTCACTGCGGCGGAGACATCTGACTTCCAGTCGAGCCTTCTGCCCCAGCACGCCACCGGAGTGGCACTGACCCTCTTGACCCAGGGTCTGGCCCGGGACCAGCTCCATTCCATCGTCACCAGGGGTATCACCACTCATCAGCCGCGGGTGACGTCGCTTGCACCGAGCGCCGATCCGAATCAGGCCACCGTGACCGACTGTTTCGACGACACCAAGTGGATCGAGTACACCACCAACGGTGCTCGGGCCAAGAACACTCCCGGCGGAAAACGGGCCACCACGGCCGAACTGGTGAGATCGTCCGGCGTCTGGAAGGTGAGCCAGCTCACCATCGGGGCCACCGGCACCTGCTGACCGCCACGTTCCCCGCGGTCGAGCCGGTAGCGGCAAACACCAGTCCGGGTCGTGCGGCAGGGGCATGGGCAACGGCGACTTCCGAGATGCTGGCGTTCGCTGATGTTTCGGTTGGGTGCAGGGTGGACCCGAAGGTGCAATCCTGGGCCGAGGAAGCCAGGAGTTCCCACCCCTGACGACCTACTCCACAGGACGATCAGAAAGGTGCTGTGAAACCAATGAGACTCACGAAAACACTGAAGATAGTCGTCGCCGCCATCACGGCAGCGACCGCTCTCGCTCTAGGGGCTGTAGCCGTCAACGCCGGGGCCAGCGGTACAAATACCGTCTACTACGCCTGTCTCAAGTCAGCGCCCTCACCAAGGTCGGCACGACGTCGCCCACTTGCTCCAGTGGATACACAAAGATCTCGTGGAACTCGCAGGGCGCCCCCGGAACCCCCGGCGCCGCGGGCAAACAAGGCCCTCCGGGACCGACAGTGAACACGTGCACTTCCCCCCGGGGCCAGATTTGAACTTCAGCTTCTGCAATCTCTCAGCGACTCAATGGTTCGAAGCAGACCTCAGTGATGCGCTCTTGATCGGCACGAATTTCGACGGAGCCACCCTGACGATTGCCAACATGGCGAACGACAGCCTTCAAGGTGCCAATTTGACCAGCACCGACTTCAACGCGGCGACTCTGACCGATGCCAAGTTCGGGCAGGCAACCATCACTTCAGCGAATTTCACCTACGCCCAACTGCAAGGAGCACAGGTCTACAACGTCACCGCCTCCACCGCTCCGACTTTTGAGGGTGCCAACTTGACCAACGCCAATTTGACCGTCAACTCGCTCGCAGGATGGAACTTCGATGACGCCAACCTCACGGGCGCCGACCTCGGGGGTGACACGGTATCGGTTGCGACGACATTCACCGGTGCGACGTGGAGCAATACCACCTGCCCTGACTTCACCAACAGCAACAACGATGGCGATACCTGTATCCACAACGGAGCCTGACCGGTCGGACCAGCGTCGGTCACGGTGGAACGGGCTGCACCCGTGACCGACGCTCGGGCCATGTCCAACGCCACGTAGGCCCACGAGTCTGCCGGCCACCGGGCGTCAGCTCACCATCAGGCCCACCGGCACCTGCCGACTGCGACGTTTCCCTGGTCGCCGTGGCCTGTTCGATACTCGGCGTAACCGTCGGCCTGGCCACCACGTCGTCGGCTGCACCTCCATCCCGGTCGGCAGAGGCACAACACCCCGTCTCCGGAAGCGCCCCGGCCAGTGCCACAGCACCGGGCAGCGCATCCAACGCCCGGTCGGGGCCGGCCTCGGGCGGAGCGTCCGGCACGGTGCGGAGCGTCTCCATTTCGGGCTTCACCATGACCACATCAGGAGCTCAGGACGTCACCGTCGACGACTCGACTTCTACCGCATACAAGAAAGGGAACAGCTCGACCTCGGCGACCGCCATCACCAAGGGCGAAACCGTCCTCGTCCTCGGGACCACTGACAACACCACCATCGACGCTACGCAGGTCATCGTGGAATCTGGTGGTGGAACTGCCAATTCCTCGGCGACAACGGTGGTTCCGTTCCAGCGCGGCACCCAGACCACCTCAAAGCAGGTCGGACAGACCCCGGCGAACTGGAGTGAGGGATCAGGGACGATCGTCAGCGGATCGGCCGCCAACCAGGCGACGGAAGCCACTCTGGCTGCCTACCCGGGCGGCATCGTCGACCGAGTTGTGCTGCTGAGTGACGGTGACTACAACGTCCATTACATCGGCGTCAACTGGCCTCACCACGTGTTCCTCGATCAGGACGTCAAGGTCATCGGAGCCGAGTGAGCGCCGAGGTGGAGACCGGCATAGCTAGCGCTCGACGATGGGCCTGGGTGGATCAATCGGACAGCAGCTGGTAGTTGCCGATGACCGTGGCGTCGGACGGCACCGGTCCTTCTGCGCAACGCTCGTTGATACCGGACTGAAACTCGCCGAACGCCGCCGACATCGACAGCGGATTCTCGTCTTCATCGAGAACGGCCACGTGAAGAAAGCTGACCCCGTCGTCGAGGCGGAACGCTGCATACCGCAAGCCGGTCGGGCTCTGCGCCGCCAATTCGGCGAACACCTGGCGAATCAGGCGCTCGTTCTCATCAGCACTCTCCGGCTTGGTCCTGTACCGGATCACTTTGGCGACGGTCATGGTCATCTCCATCTGTATTGGTTGACGTTACTGGGTCTAAGGACTTCCGCCGTGCCATGGCGGTCAGCACGCTCGCATCGAGTTGTTGCGCGGCTGGTGGGTGAGTTCGGCCAGGCCGAGAGCCTCCAGGAGCGGCGGGAGATACATCCCGAACCGACCGCGATAGCCGCTACGTAGGCCGTACCAACCGCCGACCGGGTTATCCGGTGATCGCCCCCACTCCTCGACGCTGCCCGATGCCGCCGGCTTCTTCTCGTCGGCCGCACCGAGCACGACCCAGTCGCCTTGCTCGACCAGCCACGCATGGAGATCGTCGATGGCCCGCAAGTGGTACTTGAGCGTGGTCGAACCCACTTGGCACACCAGGGCCGGTGGGTCGGCCTGCTCGTCTTTGTACATGGTGTACTCCGAGGTTCCGGGCGGAGTCTTGAGTATCCACGGATCTGCCTTGGTCCCTGCAGCCATTAGCCTGCTCCTTTTTCGATGGCGGCACGAAAGTGCGGGAGCAGCGTCTCCCAGCCGCTCCGGTTCTGGGCGCGCCTCTCCTCGCCCGCCCGCTCCCAACCTCTCCCAACCCCGGTGCTCGATCTCGACTCGGGTCGCAGAGGCTCCCTGGGCACGAAAACGGATCTCGACCTCGGTGGCGTCTGCACGGTCCTGGCGGAGGTGCCACTCGTAGGCCAGCCGCGTCGGAGGCTCCCAGATGGTCACCTTCCCCCAGTCGTTCTCGACCCCCTCCGCCGTCCGCTCGTAGATCCGCCCACCGACGCCGCTCCTGCAGGACGATCTCCAGACCAGCCTGCCCACTCACGGTGTGGTCGGACGGCCACCAGGTGCTGATCCTCGACGTCCACACCCTGAACGCATGCTCGGGAGAACAGGCGATGTCGAAGGACATCTTCAGCGGCTCGCTCATCGACCCGACTGCTCGTCTGTGTTCTCGCCCAGCAATCGAAACCGTGCCGCAGCCTCGCCCCAGACGCCCTCCAGATAGGCCTGAACGGCCTCCATCCCCTGCTCCTGGAGGTGATAGATCCGGCGGGTTCCCTGGGCCTGCTCGGCCACCATTCCGGCGTCCTTCAACAGGCGGAGGTGGCGTGAGACGGCGGGTCGGCTGATGGACATGGCGTCAGCGATCTCTTGGACCGGCTTGTCGCCGTCGCTGAGCAGGCGCAGGATCTGGCGTCGGTTGGAGTCACCCAGGGCCTCGAAAGGGTCGCCGGAGATGTCTGGGCGCGGCACCCGCTCAACCGTCCGACTCAACGCGCCACTGGAGCCCCTTGGCCAACCTGTCGCACGACGGGCCCACGTCGGGCCTCGAACTGGCCTCATGACATCGCATCCGGCGATCGCTCCTCCAATATTGGTAACTCGGAGGTTACCGTAACACGAGAGTTACCGTAACGCGGAAGCGGACGCCGGTGGACGATCAGAGACCGAAGTTACGACTCGTTGACGGCGTCGGCTGCGTGACCGAAGCCCGACGGCACGTCCCGGCGGGCGATGATGTGGACGTCGATGTTGGCGGGAGCAGCCAACCGCGAGATCTTCCGGATGACCGATCCCCCGCCGAAGAGCTCCTGGAGCCGGCTCCGGGCGCTCGAGCCCACCACGATCTGGGTGACATGGTGGTGGCGGGCGAAATCAATGAGCGCTTGGGCCGGGTCATCCGCCCTGACCTCGTTCCACTCGGCACCGACATCCGCGGCCAACTGGCGCAGGGTGATCAGTTGGTCGTCGGGATAGCGCGAGACCGCCTTCGGGGCCACCACATGGAGCACGTCGAGCTCAGCCTTGATCCGGCTCGCCATCCTCGAGGCCCGACGCACGATGGCTTCGGTGCCCGGAGCGCTGGTCACACCGACCAGGATGCGTTCGTGGGTGTCCCAGACCCCGCCGGTGGTTTGGCTTCGGAGATACTCGAGCAGCTGTTCCTCGGTGTCGTCGGCCACGTAACGCAGTGAGAGCTCCCGCAACGCCGTAAGGCGGTCGGTGCGGAAGTAGTGGCCCAGGGCCCCGGGGACCTGGTCAGGAGGATAGATGTTGCCGTGAACCATCCGGCGGCGGAGCTGTTCGGGCGAGGAGTCCACCAGTTCGATCTGGTCGGCCTTGTGAAGGACCCAGTCGGGTACCCGCTCGGTCACCGGAACCTCGATGATGCGCTCCACGGCATCGGCGATGCTCTCCAGGTGTTGGATGTTGACCGTGGTGATGACGTCGATCCGGGCATCGAGGAGTTCCACCACGTCCTGCCAGCGCTTCTCGTGGCGGCCGGATCGGGGCACATTGGTGTGGGCCAGCTCGTCCACCAGCACCAACTGCGGATGGCGTTCCAGGACCGCATCGAGGTCCATCTCCTCCATGCGCATCCCCCGGTACTCCACGGTCCTCGGAGGAATGACTTCGAGGCTGCTGATCAGTTCCTCGGTCCGCTGGCGTCCGTGGCACTCGACGAACCCCACCACCACGTCGGCGCCGCGGTGCCGCCGACGTTGGCCTTCGTTCAACATGGCGAAGGTCTTGCCCACCCCGGGAGCCGCACCCAGATAGACGCGGAACCTACCGGTGGCGTCGACTCCCATGGCGTGGTCAGCCCCGAGGTCGGCGTCGGTCCTCCCGCCAGGCACCGGACCAGCACCACTGTCGGAACTGCCAGCCCGACGCTCCGCCCCGGGTTCCGCCCTCTCGTTCACTCTCGGCTCCCACTGCCACTGGCCCGGTTCGGCACCTCGGACGTCAGACGGTCATCGCAGTTTGACGAGGGCCTCGTTCAGCTGGAGCACGTTGATGTAGCTGGTACCGAGGAAGCCCAGCTCGGCCCCACTGGTCTGGCGGGCGATGAGCGTCCGCAAGGTGGCCGGGGCCAGGCCGGTGGCCCTGGACACCATGGGTATCTCGGCCCGGGCGTCGGCCGCCGAGATATCGGGGTCGTACCCACTGCCCGAGGTGGTGACCAGGTCAGGAGTGGGGTTCACGCCGCGGGCATGCCAGTAGGCCGCCAAGGCCTGGGCGTTGCTGAGGAGCACGCTGGACCGGGGCCCGAGATTGCTGGCCCCGGACTCGCCGGCGTTCAGGACGCCGGGGTGGCCGGGGATGTTGTTGGCCTCGAGCGGGTTGTCTCCTCCGCCGGCGGCGGGCTTCAACGAGCCGGCGTAGGGCCCGAGGGCGTCAGGGCGGCCCTGGAACACACAACTGCCGAGGGGGTGTCCCGGGCACGGGGTCTGGGACCAGTTCTGCCCGATCAGGGTCGACCCGTTGGGGGTGATCGAACCGTCGGCCTGGTGCTTGAACAGCACCTGATCGATACCGGTCGAGAGGTAGGTGTAGGCGAAGGTGAGGACCAACGCCATGATGGCCAGGACGACTGAGCGACGGACATGGACGAGCATCAGAGCAACTCCATCAGTAGGCGTGAAGCGCGACGAGGATGAGATCGATGAGCTTGATGAAGATGAACGGGACGATGATCCCGCCCAATCCGTAGATAAAGACGTTCCGACGCAGAATGGCCGCCGAGCCGGCTGCGCGGAACTTGACCCCCCGCAGGGCCAGCGGTATGAGGGCCACGATTACCAGTGCGTTGAAGATGACGGCCGACAGGACCGCACTCTGGGGGCTGTGCAACCTCATGATGTTGAGCGGCTCGAGCTGCGGATAGGTGGCGATGAACAGGGCCGGGATAATGGCGAAGTACTTGGCCACGTCGTTGGCGATGGAGAACGTGGTGAGCGAGCCCCGGGTGATAAGGAGCTGCTTGCCGATCTCCACCACGTCGATGAGCTTGGTCGGGTTGGAGTCGAGGTCGACCATGTTTCCTGCCTCCTTGGCCGCGGTGGTCCCCGTGTTCATAGCCACCCCCACGTCGGCCTGGGCCAGGGCCGGGGCATCGTTGGTCCCGTCCCCGGTCATGGCCACCAGCTTCCCGCCCTCCTGCTCGGCCTTGATGAGGGCCATCTTGGCCTCAGGGGTGGCCTCGGCCAGGAAGTCGTCCACACCGGCCTCCTGGGCGATGGCCGCCGCGGTGAGCGGATTGTCGCCGGTGATCATCACGGTGCGGATGCCCATCTGGCGCATCTCGTCGAACTTCTCCCGGATGCCCTGCTTGACCACGTCTTTGAGCTCGATGACCCCGAGGATGTCCGAGCCGTCGGCCACGGCCAGCGGGGTCGACCCCGCCCGTGATACCCGCTCCACGATGCCGTCGAGGTCGGCGGGAACGGTCCCGCCCTGCTCGGTGATCCAGCGCTTGACCGAGTCGGCCGCGCCCTTCCTGATCTCGCGCTGTCCGATGTCGAGGCCGGACATGCGGGTCTGGGCGGTGAAGGGCACGAAGGTGTGATCCCCTTCGAGCTCACGCTCCCGGATGTTGAAGCGCTCCTTGGCCAACACCACGATGGAGCGGCCCTCGGGTGTCTCGTCGGCCAGGGAGGCCAGCTGGGCCACATCGGCCACCTCCTGCTCGCTGTGGCTACCGACCGGATAGAAGTCCGAGGCCATCCGGTTGCCGAGGGTGATGGTGCCGGTCTTGTCCAGCAGCAGGGTCTGCACGTCGCCGGCCGCCTCCACGGCCCGGCCGCTCATGGCCAGGACGTTGCGCTGCACCAGACGGTCCATGCCGGCGATGCCGATGGCCGACAGCAGTGCCCCGATGGTGGTCGGGATGAGGCAGACCAGCAGGGAGACCAGGACCACCACCGAGACGGCAGCACCCGAATAGTGGCCGAAGGCCTGGAGGGAGACCACCACCGGCAAAAAGACAATGGTGAGGACGGCCAACAGGATGGTGAGGGCGATCTCGTTGGGGGTCTTCTGCCGGTTGGCCCCCTCCACCAGGGTGATCATCCGGTCGATGAAGGTATGGCCCCGCTCGGCGGTGATCCGGACCACAATGCGGTCGGAGAGCACCTTGGTGCCACCGGTGACTGCCGAGCGGTCTCCCCCCGACTCACGGATCACCGGAGCCGACTCGCCGGTGATAGCTGACTCGTCGACCGAGGCGATGCCCTCGATGATCTCGCCGTCGGAGGGGATGAGGTCACCGGCCTCGCACACGACCGTGTCGCCCTTGGCCAGAGAGGCTGCCGCCACCAGCTCCTCGGAACCGTCAGGCAGGAGGCGCCGGGCCTCGGTCTCGGAACGCATGCGTCGGAGGGTGTCGGCCTGGGCCTTGCCCCGCCCTTCGGCCATGGCCTCGGCGAAGTTGGCGAAGACGACGGTCAGGAACAGCCAGATGGTGATGGACCAGGTGAAGGTGCTGGGGTGAGCGATGGCCTCGATGAAGGTGATCACCGTGCCCACCAACACCACGAACATGACCGGATTGCGGATCTGGACGGCGGGGTTGAACTTCTTGAACGCGTCGACCAGGGCCTGTCGGAGGATCTCCCCGTCGAACAGGCCGCGGGCCTCGGCCACGCCGTGGGCCTCGGTGCCCGGTTGTGGCGGCTGGGGTTGGGTAGTGGTCATCGTCATCAGAAGAACTTTCCGTGGCTGAGCTGCTCGACGATCGGGCCGAGGGCGAGGGCGGGGAAGAAGGTGAGCCCACCGATGATCACGATGACGCCGATGGTGAGCCCGACGAACATGCCGTTGTCGGTGCGGAAGGTGCCAAGCGACTCGGGCACCACGTTTTTGGCGGCCAGCACACCACCGAGGGCGATGGCCGGGATGATGATCCCGTACCTGCCGATCAGCATGTCGATGGCACCGATCACGTTGTAGAAGGTGGTGTTACCGGTCAGGCCACCGAAGGCCGATCCGTTGTTGTTCCCCTGCGAGGTCAGCCCGTAGAGGATCTCGGAGAACCCGTGGGGGCCGGCGTTGAGCGGGCCGGCCCGTCCGGCGTGTATCGACACGGCGATGGCGGTGAATACGAGCACGATGATGGGCATGACCAGGGCCCCGAGTCCGGCCAGCTTCACCTCCTTGGCCTGTATCTTCTTCCCCAGGTACTCCGGCGTTCGCCCGATCATCAGACCGCCGATGAACACGGCGATGATGGCGTAGATGAGGATGGTGTACAGACCGCTGCCGGTGCCCCCCGGCGTCACCTCCCCGAGCATCATGCCGGTCATCAGGAAGAAGCCGCCCATAGGGGTGAACGAGTCGTAGGCGCCGGCAGCCGAGCCGGTCGACGTCTGGGTGGACGCCACCCCGAACAGGGCGGTGGTGGTGTCGCCGAAGCGCACCTCCTTGCCTTCGGTGTTGCCCACATTGGCGTGGATGCCGGCGGCAGCCACGGCCGGGTTCTGTTGGTGCTCGGCAATGCTGGCCCCGCCCACCCACACGGCGAAGATGATGGCCATGGCCCCGAGCAGGGCCGCTCCGTGGCGGACGCTGCCCACCATCTTGCCGAAGGTGTAGGTCAGGGAGAAGGGGATGGCCAAGAGGAGATAGATGTCCAGCCAGGCGGTGAAGCCGGTTGGACTCTCGAACGGGGTGGCCTGGTTGCCGTTGAGGAACCCGCCCCCGTTGTTGCCCAGCTGCATGATCGACTGCATGGAGCCGATCGGGCCCCGGGCGATGGTCTGGGTGACCCCGTTGATGGCGTCGTGGATGGTGATGGTCCCAGCCAGGGTCTGCACCGCGCCCTGGCCCACGATGATGATCCCGAAGACGAAGGCGATGGGGAAGAAGATGTAGAGGAGCGCCCGGGTCATGTCGACCCAGAAGTTCCCGATGGTCGGGGAGTTGCGCCGGGAGAAGCCGCGCACCATGGCGATGGCCGCGGCGATGCCGATGGCCGGGCTCACGAACTGCTGGAAGGTCAGGGCTCCCACTTGCGAGAAGTACGACATGGTCGTCTCCCCGCCGTAGTTCTGCCAGTTGGTATTGGTCAGGAACGACGCCGCCGTGTTGAAGGTCAGTGCCTGGTGTGGTGCATCCAACCCTTGCGGGTTGAGGGGGAGCGACCCTTGGATCCGGATGAGCAGGTAGGTGATCCCCATGGCCACCGCCGAGAAGATGATCAGTGAGGTGGCGTAGCGCTTCCAGTTCTGCTCCTGCTCCGGACCGGTCCCGAGGGCCCGGTACACCGGCCGCTCGGCCCAGCCCAGGAAGTGCACCCGGCCGTCGAACACCGCGGCCATGTAGGAGCCCAGGTATCGCCAGGTGATGGCCAGGGCGACGACCAGGACGACGAGGGTCCAGGCGAACCCCATCTAGAACTTCTCCGGCTTGAACATGGCGTAGCCCAGATAGAAAAGCATCAGGACGGCGACGCCGAGGAGGATGCCTTGGGTGACGGTCATACTCTGTCCAGGGCCCAGATGAGTCCGAGCATCACCACGACAAAGCCGATGATGCCGAGCACTGCGAGGAAATCTGCCATGAAGACGAGTATCTGCTTTGTCCTCTTAACAGAATCTCAACTTCGGCCGGAGTCCCTGAATAAAATCTGAATAGGACCGTGAGACGGCGCCGGGAGGCAGGATCCGTAGGACAATGGGAGGGTGCACAGACGTCTGATCGGCTCGGTGGTGGGGATCGCCCTGGCTACAGGACTGGGTGCGGCCCTACTCCCGTTCCGGGATCACCTCAATGTGGCCTCCGCCGCCCTGGTGCTGGTCCTTCCCGTGGTGGCCGGGGCCGTCATCGGAGGCTTCGCCGCCGGGACGGTCAGCGTGCTGGCCGGGTTCGTGGTCTACGACTTCTGGTTCATCCCACCGTACGGTCACCTGAGCGTGGCCAGCAGCCAGGACTGGGTGGTGCTGGCCGTCTACGTGGCGGTGATGCTGGCGGTGGCCCGGGTGGTGTCCAATCTGGAGTCGGCGCGAGCCGAGGCGCTGAGTCGGACGGCGGAGGCCAATCGGCTGTTCGAACTGTCCGAACTTCTGGTCGACGAGCAGTCGGTCAAGGAGTTGTTGCAGGCCATCGTGCTCACAGTCGAGACCATGTTCGACATACCGGGCGTCACGCTGTTGGTGCCGGTGGACGACCGACTGGAGATCGCGGCCTCATCCGGCGAGGCGCTCTCGGCCGACGAGCTGGGCCAGCTCGACTCCAACTCCGGGGTGCCGGTCAGCCTGGGGACGTCACCGGTCCGGACCGGCGGGATGAGAACAGTGGCCCTGTCAGCCTCGGGGCGACCGGTGGGCATTCTGGCCATGCGCGGGATGCCGGCCTCCGAGGTGGACCGGGCCCTGCTCCGTACCTTCGCCAACCATGCCGCCCTGGCCCTGGAACGGGCCCAGTTGCGGGAGCAGGCCCTGCGCTCCGAAGTGCTGGAGGAGGTCGACCGGTTGCGCCATGCCCTTATGGGTGCGGTCTCCCACGACCTGCGCACCCCGCTGGCCACCATGAAGGTGGCTTCGTCGACGCTCCTGCACCCGACCTTCCCGTTATCGGACGCCGACGTGGATGAGCTCCACGGTCTGATCGACGTCGAGACGGACCGGTTGACCCGCCTGGTTACCAGCCTGCTCGACATGACCAGGATCGACGCCGGCGTGCTCGAGGTCCGCCGCGGCCACACCTCGGTGGCGGCCCTGGTCGGCGAGGTGACCACCTCGCTCGGGTCGACCCTCGGCGACCGTCCGGTGGAGGTCTCGCTCCCCGAGGACCTGCCCGATGTCGACATCGACCAACTTCTGATCAGCCAGGTACTCGCTGAATCTCCTAGACAATGCCAATCGCTATGCACCAGCGGAGAGTGTGATCACCGTGCAAGGCGAGGTTCGCGGCGATCGCATCAGGCTCTCGGTCACCGACGCCGGGCCCGGCGTCCCGGCCGCCGAGCGTGAGGCGGTCTTCGATCGCTACGTGCGGTTCGACACCGGAGGCCGGGCCGGACTCGGGCTGACCATCGCCAAGACCTTCGTCGAGGCCCACGGCGAGCACATCTGGGTCGAGGACGTTCCCGGTGGTGGTGCCTGCTTCGCCTTTACCTTGCCCATGGCGGCCACCGTGGCGGCGGAGCGGTAGCGACGGTGGCCAAGGTACTCGTCATCGATGATGACCCTTCGCTCCTGCGGGCCCTGCGCCTCGGGCTGCAGGCCGGCGGCCACGATGTGGTCACCGCCCCCAACGGCGAGCAGGGAATCTCCCAGACCGCCCTGACCTCGCCCGACATCGTGGTGCTCGACCTCGGCCTGCCCGACATCGACGGGCAGACGGTGTGCAAGAGAATCCGCCAGTGGAGCGAGGTCCCCATCATCATCCTGTCGGCCAGCGGCACCGAGGATCGTAAAGTGGCCGCCCTGGACGGCGGGGCCGACGACTACGTGACCAAGCCCTTCGGCATGGCCGAGCTCGAAGCCCGGATCCGAGCGGCGCTTCGCCACCGGAAATCCGATGACGACGATCCGCTGGCCGGTTCGATCACTGTCGGCTCCCTCGACCTGGACCTGGTCCATCACGAGGCCCACGTGCGGGGCGCCACGGTCGACCTCACGGCCAAGGAGTTCGACGTCCTGTCCTTCCTGGCCCGCCACCCCGGCAAGACGTGCACCCACCAGATGATCCTGGCCGCGGTATGGGGAACCGGGTACGGCGCCGAGGCCTCGTACCTGCACGCCTACGTGCACCGGCTGCGACAGAAGCTGGACGACGGGTCCGGCACGCTCATACGGACCGTGCCGGGTGTGGGGTACAGCATCAGTTCGGATCCGGTGCCCACCTCATGACCCCCCGAGCGATCGGGCGGTAATGCAGGGCGACCGGCGTACGCTGTTCGTGGGCCTCGTAGGCCCTTAAGGTCAGGAGGCGATCAACGGTGGCACGGGGAAAGCTACGGCTCTATCTCGGCGCTGCCCCCGGGGTCGGGAAGACCTACGCCATGCTCAATGAAGGTTGGCGTAGGAAGGAACGGGGCACCGACGTGGTGATCGGTTGGGTGCAGGAGCACGGCCGTCCCCACACCGATGCCCAGATCCGCGACCTCGAGATATTCCCGCGTCGACAGGCGGAATACCGGGGCCAGGCACTGGAGGAGATGGATCTCGACGGGCTGTTGCGTCGAAAGCCCGAACTGGTGTTGGTGGACGAGTTGGCCCACACCAATGCGCCCGGATCAACACATGCCAAACGTTGGCAGGACGTCGAAGAGCTCCTCGACGCCGGGATCAACGTCATCTCCACCATCAACCTCCAGCACCTCGAGTCGCTCAACGATGTCGTAGAGGGCATCACCGGGGTGGTCCAGCACGAGACGGTGCCGGACCCGGTGGTTCGGGCCGCCGACCAACTGGAGCTGGTCGACATGGCTCCCGAAGCGCTGCGCAGGAGGCTGGCCCACGGGAACGTCTACCCTCCCGAGCGCATCGACGCGGCACTGGGCAACTACTTCCGCACCGGGAATCTGACCGCCCTCCGCGAGTTGGCCCTCCTCTGGGTGGCAGACCGGGTCGACGAGGAGCTCAACGACTACCGCGAGCGGCACAATATCGCCGGGCCCTGGGAGACCAAGGAGCGGGTCGTGGTATCGCTGACCGGCTCACCCGGCAGCTCGGTCCTCATCCGGCGGGCCGCTCGGATGGCCATGCGGACCAAGGCGGAACTGGTGGGCGTGCATGTCCGCACCGATGACAGCCTCAACGGTCCAGGGTCGCAGGGGCTGGTGGCCAACCGGGCCCTCCTCGACGACCTGGGTGGCCGCTTCGTCGAGGTGGTGGGAGCGGAAGTGGCCCCGGCCCTGGTCCAGGTGGCCCGGACCGAGAACGCCACCCAGCTGGTGATGGGCGCCACCCACCGGAGCCGGCTCAACGAGTACCTCCGCGGCTCGGTAATCAACTCGGTCATCCGGGCGGCCGGCGGTTCACTGGACGTGCACGTGATCGCCACCGAAGCCGGTCACGAGGCGGCCCACCACCCCGACGGGCAGACGCCGGAGGCCGAAGGCCCAGTCGACGAAGACGGCAACGGGCAACGGAGCAAGGCCGCCGGAACGGGACGACATCACCGCAGCCTGCTCTCGCCGCTCTCCGTCCGCCGACGGGTAGGCGCCGTCCTCATCGGACTGGTGGGCTTTCCGGCATTGACGCTGGTGCTGACGGCCGGCCGGACCAGTGACGGCTTGGCCACCGCCCTCAGCTCCTACCTGGTGCTGGTGGTCATCGTGGCCGCCACCGGAGGAGTGTGGCCGGCGGCCTTGGCCGCCCTGGCCGGGTTCCTGCTGTCCAACTACTACTTCGCCCCGCCCATACACACCTTCACCATCGCCGACACCCGGGACATCCTGGCCCTGGTGATGTTCCTGGTCACAGCGGGGGTGGTCAGTGTCCTGGTCGACCTGTCGGCCCGGCGAACGGCTGCAGCCATTCAGGCCCGGACCGACGCCCAGACCCTGGCCAGGGTGGCCGGGCGGATGGTCGCCCCCGAAGGCAACCCGTTGCCCGCCCTGCTCGAAGAGTTGTTGATGGCCTTTCGGCTCGATGCCGCCGCCGTGTTACGGCGTGAGCCCGATGGCGGTGACGAGGCAAGCGCGGCCGAGGGCCGCGAGGCGCGTCAGAGCGGGACCGCCCGAGGTTGGTCGACCGTGGTCAGCGCGGGAGGCCAACCGCCGAAGAGCCCGGACGACGCCTCCTTGGTGCTGCCGCTGACCGGGCAGGAGATCCTGGCTCTGCGGGGGCCGGGCCTGACCGCCGAGGACCGGGAGATCCTGTCGGCCTTCGCCGCTCAGCTGGCCAGCGCCCTGCAGAACGACCGGCTGCACGCCGAGGCGGCCGAGGCCGACTCCCTGGCCCGGGCCAACCAACTCCGGTCGGCGCTGCTGGCCGCCGTCAGTCACGACCTGCGAACTCCACTGGCCTCGATCAAGGCCGCGTCATCCAGTCTGTTGTCCGAGGAGCTCGAGTTCGGACCCCACGAGACCGAGGTCCTGCTCCAGACCATCGACGACGAGACCGACCGGCTGAACAGCCTGGTCGAGAACCTGCTGGACATGAGCCGGCTCCAGACCGGCTCGGTCGAGGTACTGGACCAGAGCACCGATGTCGGCGATCTGGTCGACGCAGCCGTCGCCAGCCTGGGCCCGAGGGGCGACCAGGTGACGGTGGAGCTCGAGTCCCCGCTCCCCCGCATCCATACCGATCCGGTGCTCCTCGAACGGGCCGTGGCCAACCTGGTCGACAACGCCCTGATCCATGGCGGTTCCCAAAGGGTCCGCATCGAAGCCGGCCCGGTGGCCGGGCGGGTGGACATCCGGGTCATCGATCGCGGGCCGGGCATCCGACCAGAGGACCGCGACCGGGTCTTCCGCCCGTTCCACCGCCTCGGGGACTCCGAGAACCGCAACGGCGTGGGCCTGGGGTTGGCGGTGGCCCGCGGTTTCGTCGAGGCGGTCGGAGGCCAGCTGGACGTGGAGGACACCCCCGGAGGCGGCGCCACCATGGTGGCCCGGTTGCCCGCCGCCACGCCCGAGGCGGTCGTTCCGCCCGACGAAGACCGCCCGGTTCCTTCAGACCACCACGACCGGTCTCCGGCGGAGGAGGCCGCATCGGCATCGACGGACACGGTTCTGTGAGCGCGGCGCCGTCGGTAGTGAATGCCGAGGCCGGGACCAAGGTCCTGGTGTGTGACGACGACACGTCACTACTGCGGGCGGTGTCCATCAGCCTGGCCGCCAAGGGCTACGAGGTGACCGTGGCCCGCACCGGCGAGGAAGGTTTGGACGGCACTGCTCAGCGCCAACCGGATGTGGTCCTGTTGGACCTGGGCCTGCCGGGCATGGGTGGGATCGAGGTGATCCGCGGGATCCGGGGTTGGAGCTCGGTTCCGATCATCGTGCTGTCGGCGCGACACCAGAGCGCCAGCAAGGTGGAAGCTCTCGACGCCGGCGCCGACGACTATGTGACCAAGCCCTTCGGGATGGACGAGCTGCTGGCTCGCCTCCGGGTGGCCGTGCGGCGGTCAGGCCAGGCCGATGTCACCCGTCAGATCGACACGGAAGGACTCAGCGTGGATCTGGTGGAGAAGCGGGCGGCCCGCGACGGTGTCGACGTGCACCTGACCCCAAAGGAGTGGGGTCTGGTCGAGGCCCTGGTCCGCTATCCCGGACGGCTGGTCTCCCAGCGCCAACTGCTGCACGACATCTGGGGGCCCGGCTATGAGACCGAGACCGAGTACCTCCGGGTGTTGATGGGTCGGGTCCGACGCAAACTCGAGGTCGACCACGCCCGGCCCCGTCATTTCCGAACGGAAGCCGGCATGGGCTACCGATTCGAGCCCTGATGGGCACCCCGTAGGATCTGGCCCATGGACCGCTCCACCGTGGAGATCTACGACGACCGCGGGTTGCAGTGGGCGTCCACCCATGCCACCGCCGGGCGTCGATTGGAAGCAGAGTCGTTTGCCGACCGGGTGACCAAGGGTTCGGTCCGCCTGGATGTGGGGTGCGGTGCCGGGCGCTATCTCCCCCACCTCGGTACGCCGGCGGTGGCCCTCGACGCCTCAGTGGTCATGCTGGAGGCCTGCCGCACCCAGGTGCCCGAGGCTCTCTATGTCCTCGGGGATGTCGAACACCTCCCGTTCGCCCGGCACTCCATCGGCGGAGCGTGGTCGTGGATGACCCATCTCCACGTGCCCCGGGTCCGGCTGCCCCTGGCCCTGTGGGACCTCCACCGGGTGCTGACCGTCGGTGCCCCCTTCGAGTTGCAGGTGCTCGAAGGCGAGTACGAGGGCGACGACCTTCCCGACGACGACGTCGGCGGTCGGTTCTTCGCCGGTTGGACTCCCTCCCGCCTGGTTGATCTGGTCATCGGAGCCGGGTTCGAGGTGGAGGAGGGCTCGGTCACCGTGTCCGGTGACGAGGTGAGGCTACGGGCGGTGCGGAGCTACGCCCTGGCCGACACGGTGTCCGAGGGGATGAGACTCCTGATGTGCGGGGTCAACGCTTCGCCGGCCTCCGCTGATGCCGGCGTGGGCTACGCCCGACCCGGTAACCGGTTCTGGCCCGCCGCTCTGGCCGCCGGCATCGTGAGCCTGGACCGCCAGCCCATCGACGCCCTGGTCAACCACGGGATGGGCATGACCGACTTCGTGAAACGGCCCACCCGTACCGCGGCCGAGGTCACTGCGGCCGAGTACCAGGCAGGGTTCGAACGCCTGGGACGGTTGGTCGAGTGGCTGCAACCGGGAGTCGTGTGCTTCGTCGGCCTCTCAGGGTGGCGTTCGGTGGTGGACCGCAAGGCGGTGGCCGGGCTTCAGCCCGAACGGATCGGGGGCCGGCCGGCCTACGTCATGCCTTCGACCAGTGGGCTCAACGCCCGCACCAGCCTGGCCGAGCTGGCCGGCCACCTCGAGACCGCCGCGGCCATCGCCGACCGGGGCTGACCACCGGATGCGGTGGGTGGTGGACACCAGTTCACCCCCTAGCTCATTCGCTCAGGCCCTCCACCGGCTCCCAGTGCTCGACCACCGGCTGGCCCTCGAAGTACGGGCCAATGAGCTCCCGCCACCGGGGGAAGGCATCGGACTCACGGAAGCCCACCGTATGGTCTTCGAGCGTCTCCCACCGAATCAACAGGGTGTACTGATCGGATTGCTCGATCCCCCGGTGCAGCTGGAGTGAGATGAATCCGTGTGAGGCCGCGATGACCTCCCGGCCCTTGACCAGTGCCTCTTCGAACTGATCGGCGGTTCCGGGCCGGATGGTGATGACGGCGTGCTCAAGAATCATGGGCACCGAAGCTATCGGACCCGGGCGGAGGCGGAATATCAGCAACCTGCCGCTGTTGAACTGGGCAGCGTCAATGAGAGGGAGTTAGTGGTGAAGGTCGAAATTTGGTCAGACGTGGTGTGTCCCTGGTGTTACGTGGGAAAGCGACACTTCGAGGAGGCGCTGTCCCGCTTCGACCACGCCGACCAGGTCCAGGTGGAGTGGCGGAGCTTCGAGTTGGATCCCGATTCGCCCCGCCGGGTGGACATGCCGGTAACCGAGATGCTGCAGCGCAAGTACGGGATGACCAGGGAGCAGGCCGTAGCAGCCAACGAGAAGATGACCGCTCTGGCTGCCGGCGTGGGTCTGGAGTATCACCTGGATGAGGCGCAGCTGGGCAACACCTTCGACGCCCACCGGTTGATCCACCTGGCCGCCAGCCAGGGGTTGGGTGACGCCATGAAGGAGCGGCTCCTGTCCGCCTACTTCACCGAGGGCCTGCCCGTGGGCGATGTTGACACCTTGGTCTCGTTGGGCATCGAAGTCGGGCTCGATCCTGATGAGGTGGCCAGTGTGCTCGCCGGGGACAAGTTCGGAACCGAGGTTCGCCAGGACGAAAGCCGGGCCAGGGCCCTCGGGGCCAACGGTGTGCCGTTCTTCGTGATCGACGAGGCCTACGGAATCTCCGGGGCCCAGCCACCCGAAGTGCTGCTGGGGGCATTGGAGCAGGCGTGGTCGGAGACCCACCCGCTGACGGTGATCGGGGCGAGCAGCCCCGACACCGACGGTGCCGCCTGCACCGACGACTCCTGCGCCATCTGACTCACAGGCGCCAACTGAGCGCCGTGCGCCAGCCTTCGCTCAGGTGCCGGGCATCCCGTAGGCGCTGGTCGCCGTCAACGTGGCCACCAGCCTCCCCTGGCTGACCATGTCGCGCCGGTATTCGTCCCAGTCCGGATGCTCGCCGCTGGCCAGGCGGTACATGTCGACCAGCTCCTCCACCACCGGGTCGTCGGGTGCTCCGGCTACCGGCGACAGGGACGCCTGACCGTCGAGCACCACGTAACCGAAGAAGTCGTCCCGGCTGACATGGAGTGAAGCCTGTGGGTTGCGGCGCAGATTTCTGGTCTTGGCCCGACTCTCGGTGACCGAGATCCGGACCGAGTGCTCGCCGGCCGGAAGGTAGAGGATGTTCGACAGCTGAGGCCGACCGTCCGAGCGCATGGTGACCAGGACGCCTTTGTTGTGCCGGAGCACGAAGGCCATGGCCTCATCGAGTGGGACTGCCATGCATCCCACCGTACCGGGTGGGGCCGGCTCAGGGGAGCAACTGCGCCACGGCGAACACCCGGCGGATCATGCACGATGTGGTGGCGCCGGCCTCTTCCAGTTCCCGTCGGATGCGGTCACTGGTCATCCCGCTCTCGACCGCCAGTTCGTCAACCGCCTCCAACAGCAGCTGGTCGGTGCGGTCCAGATACTCCCGCCACCGAGGCGTCTCGTCGTAAGCCACCACGGAAAACCCTGCCTGCTCCAACAGGGGTCGGTGATCGGGGACCTGCGGGGGGCGGCCTATGGGCTGGCGGTGGTAGTCCCAGGTGGTCATGACCACCCGCCCCCCGGGCTTGACGATCCGAGCCATCTCCGCCACCGCTGCCCTCTTGTCCGGGCTGAACAAGAGGGCGTCAAAGGTAACGACGCCGTCCAGACTGCCCTCCGCCAGGCCGGTGGCCTCGAAGGTCCCCTGGCGGAACTCGGCGACGGCGCCCATTCCCAGTGCTCGGGCCCGGAGTCGGGCCGCGGTCAGGGCAGACTGGGCGAGGTCCACTCCGATGAGGCGGGCCCGGCTCCGGTTGGCCAACCAAAGTCCGGGCCCACCTCGACCACAGGCCAGGTCCCCCAACAGGCCTCCGGCCGGAAGGGCCAACTCGTGGAAGGCCCGGTCGAGTTCGTCGTTGGTGAGGTAGCTGTAGGTGTCGAGACCCGCCGGGTACTGGTCGCCGTAGACCTCGGCCCAGATCCGGGACTGCACCGCCGAGACGGGAGCCTCGAAGGCCCTGGAGAAATCGGCCGGCCCGTCGCTCACGACAGGCTGAACGTGCCCCGGCCCACTCGCACGCCGGCGCCGATCAGCTCGTGGCCGGTGGCATGGGCGGCCAGCTCGGCATCGTCGTTGACGGCAACGCACCGGATCCCCCCGGGCGTATCGCACAGGACCACGGTCCGGACCGGATCCAATCCGTCGTAGGTGACCGTGTAGGTCACCACGGTCCCATCGCCCTCATAGCTCTCGAGCGTCTCGGCCACGTCGACCATGGCGGTGGCCGACTGGCACTCGGAGGCCAGGTCCCCCACCAGCGGGGGCCGGCCGTCAGGTCGGGTCGACCAGGCACCGATTCCGGGCTTGGTGAGCAGACCGCTGACGGTGGTGACGACCCCCAGAGCCCCGGGCTCGGCCCGGAGCCGTCCGACCACCTCCACCATGGCCTGGTAGACGAAGTTGTTGAACGGGCCGCCGGCGAAGGTCATGCCGCCGGTCACTGTCGGCACCACCGACTGGTCCAGGCCCAAGGCCCGTTGTTGCACCTGGACCGCCGAGGGAAAGCAGCTGTAGACCTCCACCACCTCAGCCTCGGCCACCGGCCGCCCGATCCGCTCGGCCACCGCTCTCCCGAGGACGCCCATGGCCGGCCAACGGTGAGGCTCCTTCCTCCGGAGGAGGGAGACCGCGTGGCTGGACTCCACACCGGCCAGGGGGAACACCCACCGGTCGCGGGCCACCCCCAGACGGACGGCGGCTTCCACCGAACACAGAATCAGGGCGGACGCCTGGTCCACCGTCCACTGGGTGGCGTGCCACTTGTTGTAGGGAAAGGCCAGCGGCCGGTTGGAGGCCGACGGGGTGTCCACCGTCGATGCCTCCATGGGCTCGGGGAACGCGGCATGAGGGTTGTCCCGGGCCACCCGGTTGAAGCCCTCCCACAGGCGGGCGGTCTCCGACCGTTGCCCGTCCAGGGTGCGTCCCTCCGCCGCCCGCAGGGCGCTCTCGATCATGGCGTACTGCTGGACCGGCTCCCACAGCCGGTGCACCACTTCCACCTCTTCCATCAGCGGCCCCGGGCGGCGCTGCACCACATCGGGCACCGCACCGGGCTGGGGCGTTTCGATGTGATCCACGTCAACGCCGGCCAGAGCCTGCCCCCGGGCCCATCGCATGGCCTCCCCGCCCACCACCGCGGCCACCTCGGACCGGCCGGCCATGATGGCCACCAGCGCCTCGTCGATCAACGCCTGTTGCGGGATCCCCAGTTCGACCAGGTGGGTCCGGGCCGACCGGGCCCCCACCCCGGCCGCCACCAACCGGGCCGGATCGGGGTAGGTCCAGTTGCCCTGCGGTACGGCCACCCGGTCGATGGCCGCCAGAAGTCCGGCCGGTCCGGCGTCGGCGCCGGCAGCCATCAGCGCCGTGGTCATCAACTCGGTGGCTTCGGCGTCGTCCGATGCCCGGCCCAGGCCCACCAGAACCGGGGTCCGCGGATCGAGGGAGCCCGGGCCCGGGGACCGGTTCACCCGTTCACCGCTTCGGAGTGCCGGCCGGCGTACCGTGATCCGGATTGGTGGCTCGGCGAAGCCGCATCATCCGTCCCACCTGGCGCCAGGTGACCGGCACCGCCCCCAGGGCCAACGCCCGTTGGCGGGATCGCTCGGGCAGGTCGTAGTGGGACTGATGGGGGCGCCGCTCTTTGTGCTGGAACCACTCCCGTCTCATGCCCAGTCGGGAGGCGAACTCGTGCAGCTCCTCGTCGCTGTCGGCCACCAGGTGGGACCACCGGTCGTCGACCGGCCCCAGTCGGGCCGGCTGCCGCCAGTCATCGAGGTAGACGGTCACCGGCGCGCAGTGGGCCGGCTCACACGATCCTGCCGACGTCGCCGCGGTCGGTGACCACCGGTAGGCCGGCGGCCTCCCACGCCAGCATGCCGCCGTCGAGGTTCCGCACGTCGTAGCCCTGGCCGATCAGGGCCCCGGCTACCGCACCCGATCGCCCTCCGACCCGGCACACGCAGACCACGGTCCGGTCGTCGGGGATCTCGTGGATGCGTTCAGGCACCAGCCCCATGGCCACGTGCACGGCCTCAGGGGCGTGACCCGCCTCCCACTCGTCGTCCTCCCGGACATCGAGGAGGAGCGCTCCCCCGTCGATGAGGAGCCGGGCGGCGGCGGGGTCGATGTCGGTGGCGGTCGGAGGCTGTTCGGTCACGGCACAACGGTACCCGGACCGGGAGGGGCCCCGTCCCTCAACGACCCACGGGTGGGCATGGTCATGTGGGCAGATCCATGAGCTCGATGCGGACGCCGTCGGGATCGGTGCAGTAGAGGAAGTCGAGCCGTACGGTGTCCAAGTCGAAGGTGGTACGGGTGGGACGCACCACCGTGCCTCCGAAGGCCTCGATGGTCGAAGCCACACGGTCGACGTCGTCCACCCGCAGGGACAGGTGGGTCAATCCCAACTGGTTCATGGGCCGGCGCCCGCCGTCGCCGGTGGTCTCGGGGGTCCGGTAGCCGAGCAGCTCGATGGTCACGCCGTCCCGGGCCAGCATCCGCGACTCCAGCTCGACGCCGTCCACCTCCATCAGGGCGGCGAACTCCTCCCCCACCCGGTGGCTGGCCACCTGTTCGAACCCCAGTCCCTCGCAGTAGAAGCGGACCGAGCGATCGAGGTCGGACACGCAGATCCCGAGGTGCGAGAACGAAACCGTCATGGTGATCCTTCCGTTTCGGTCGGCACCGACGGGGCCACGTGGCTATCCACGAACTCCCCCACCGCCCGATAGACCTGGCGGCTCCGGTCAGCCCAGGGCATGAGGATGGGGAACACATGGAACATCCCCGGCTCCTCCATTGCCACCACATCGACGTCGGCACGGTCGAGGTTGATGACGAATCGGCGGATGGAGTCACGGAACATCTCGTCGCCCCCGTAGGAGATGAAGGTCGGGGGCCACTTGCTCACGTCCTGGTCGAGGGCGGACACCGGGCTCGAATCGGGATCGAGACCGTGCAGGTACGAGGCGGTGGGGATGTTCCAGGGCAGGATGTCCCGATCGGCATTGGAGGTGATCGACGGCTCGTCGAGGACCAGGTCCAACTCGGGCGAGAAGAGAATGGCTCCGGCGATGGATCGATGGTTGGTCGAGACCATCGAGTAGATGAGGGACGAGACCAGCCCTCCACCACTGGAGTCTCCGGCCACGAACATCCGTGACGGTTCAACGCCCCCGACCAACAGGGCCTCCATGACCAGCACGGCGTCCTCCAGATCGGCCGGGAACGGGAACTCCGGAGCCAACCGGATATCGGCGACGAAGATCTCGCACCGGGTGCGGCGACTGATCCAGGCGATGAACAGCGCATACATGCGGGGTGAGGTGCCTACGTAGCCTCCGCCGTGGAGATAGAGGATGGTGCCCTGGACGTCGCCGTTCTTCGGCCGGTACCAGATGCCTGGAACGCCGGCCACCGTGGCGGCCTGCTGAGCCACATCGACCGAGCGCACCAGGGGCGGGAGGATCATCCCACTCAGATCGTCCAGCACCACTTCGACCGACCGCCACTCGGCGATGGGGAGGGAGGACGAGTACCCCATGAACGAACGGATGGTCTCCCGGGTGAGCGCCACCGCCAGGTTGTGCGGCAGATTGCCGTCACCGGACCACGGTCGCCGGAACGGCACCCGGGCCATGGCCGTGGCGAACTGGCTGGCCAGGCCGACCAGGTCGGTGACAGTGATGGGCCAGGAGGCCCGCTCCACCCCGGGTCGACGCCCCATCACCATGGTCGGGTCTGCTGCTTTCGTCTATCCGGCTACCGGCGACGGGCCGAGCGGGTCAGACCGGCTCGGCGGCCAGGATGGCCCCGAGCTGGAGCAGCTGATCGGTGGCGCCGCCCAGGGTCAGCTCGAGGTGCTTGGTCATGAGGAAGTAGCGATGCAGCGGGTAGTCGCGGTCGACGCCCACACCACCGTGGAGGTGCACGGCGGCGTGGACCACCCGTTGACCCCCGTCGGCAGCCCAGAACTTGGCGATGGCCACCTCCTTGTCGGCCGGCAGGCCCTCGGAGATACGCCACGCCGCCTGCCAGGCGGTGAGCCGGATGGCCTCGGTGTCGACATAGGCATCGGCAGCGCGCTGACCGACCGCCTGAAAGGTGGCGATGGGCTTGCCGAACTGCTCGCGGGTCTTCGTGTACTCGGCCACCAGGGCCAGCGAGGCCGCCGCTGCTCCGGCCTGGGCCAGTGCCACCGCCACCGTGGTCCTCTGGACCAGCCACTCGATGATGGCCGCTCCATCCTCGGTCGTGCCCAGCACCGCATCGGAGCCGACCTTCACACCGTCGAGGGTGAGCACCGCTTCGAACTGACCGGTGTTGATGGGCTGGCGCTCCCGGCTGACACCGGAGGCCGACGTGTCCACGATGAACACGGCCACCGAATCGGGCCCCGTCCTGGCGGTCACCAGCGCGGCGTCGGCAAACATCCCCGAGGGCACACACGACTTGGTGCCGGTGAGCAACCAGCCCTCGCCGTGGCGCTCGGCCACCGTGGACGGGGCCCCAGGCGTTCCACCCAGCTCCACCAGCGCCGTGGTGATCACCGTGTCGCCGGCGACCACGCCCGGGAGCCACCGCTGGCGCTGGGCCTCGGTCCCGAAACGGGCGATGGCCGGTGCTGCCGCAGCCAGGGTCTCGATGGCCGGCACGTAGGCCGCGGTGCGACCGGCCGCCTCGACCAGCAGACCGGTCTCGACAAAGCCCAGCCCGGCGCCCCCGACCTCTTCGGGAAGGGAGATGCCCAGGAGGCCGGCTGCCGCCAGCTCGGCCCAGAGCTTGCGGTCGAACCGCTCGGCTTCAGGGTCCGCCTCCATCTCACGCAGGCGCTCGTGGGTGGCCAGGTCGGTGAAGATCCGACCGGCCAGCTCGCGGACGGCCTCTTGTTCCTCACTGAAGGAGAAGTCCATGGCTTACGTTTCCTCTTCTGTCGTTCTGTGGTTCGTCGTGGTTGTGGAGTGGCTACCGGAGCGAGCGGGGCAGACCCAGGCCGAAGATGGCGATGAGGTCGCGCTGGATCTCGTTGGTGCCCCCGCCGAAGGTCAGGATGACCAGGCTGCGAGCGTAGGACTCGAGACGTCCGGCCAGGATGGCCTCGGGACTGCCGCGGGTGAGATAGCCGGCCTGGCCGACCACCTCCATCATCAGTTTGAAGGCCTCCATGTAGAACTCGGTGCCGAAGACCTTGGTGGTCGAGGCATCGGCCACGTCCAGATGGCCCTGGGTCGCCGTCCACGCCACCTTCCAGTTGATCAGCTTGAGGAATTCCAGCCGGGCGTAGACCCGGGCCAGGTGCACCTGCACCCACTCCTGGTCGATGACCCGCCGGCCGTCGGCCAGTTTGGTGTTCTGGGCCCAGGCCCTGACGTCGGACAGGGCCCGCTCGATGATCCCCGATGAGCACAGGGTGACCCGCTCGTGATTGAGCTGGTTGGTGATGAGCGTCCAACCGTTGTTCTCGCCCCCGACCAGATTGCCGGCCGGGACCCGCACGTCTTCGTAGAACGTGTAATTGATGTTGTGGTCGCCGAGCAGGGACATCGGCACCACTTTGATACCGGGGGTATCCATGGGGACGATGAACATGGAGATGCCCTTGTGCTTGGCCACTTCGGGATCGGTCCGGGTGGCCAACCAGATGTAGTCGGCGCCTCCGGCCAGTGATGTGTAGATCTTCTGGCCGTTGATGACATACTCGTCGCCGTCACGGACGGCACGGGTCTGGAGCGAGGCCAGGTCGGTGCCGGACTCAGGTTCGGTGTAGCCGATGCAGAAGTGGATCTCGCCGGCCAGGATCTTGGGGAGGAAGAACTCCTTTTGCTCCGGGGTCCCGAAGTCCATGATGGTCGGACCGACCGTGTTGATGGTCAGCATGGGGACCGGGGCCCCGGCCCGCATCGACTCGTCGAAGAAGATGTACTGCTCGAGAGCCGATCGGCCCTGGCCGCCGTACTCGGTGGGCCACCCGATGCCCAGCCAACCGTCGGCGGCCATCTGCTTGACCACCCGCCGCATGTTGGGACCGATGCCGTGGCTCTCGACCAGCTGCTCCTCCACCTCGGGGGTGAGCAGGTCGGCGTAGTACTCGCGGAGTTGGTCCCGGAGGGCCTCTTGTTCTTCTGTGTAGCCGATCTCCATGGGGTCCCTCCCGTTAGTCCGGTGCGCGGCGCCGGTTCGATTGCCCTGCTCCCCCGGGACCGACCTGCGATCGGTGTGGGGCACCCGGACCATGCCGGGCCTCGGCCAGCAGAGCCTAGGACCCCCTGATGGGGCGGCCGGCGCGGCCGATTACTAGAACACGTTACATTCACCTCGGAAGCGGCGCCACCGTTCCGGAGTGGGAGTGCGTTCGCCCGCACCGGCCTTGTAGCCTGCCCCCTGAAGCGTCAGGAACGCCCGTGTCCGGTCCCCAGTAGGGTTACCACCCGGTAAGTTTGCGAGTCATAAACCCGATGGGCCCTTGGGGGTCGACGGGGAAGCCCACAGAGCGGCGCCGCCGCCGAAATCCGAGGAGTGCCACATGCCCGAAGCCGTCATCGTCGCCACCGGCCGGACCCCGATCGGAAGGGCCAACAAGGGCTCCCTGGTGGACTGCCGTCCCGACGACCTTGCCGCCCTGGTCATCCGCGAGGTACTGGCCAAGGTGCCCGAGGTCGATCCGCAGTCGGTCGAAGACGTGATCATGGGCTCGGGCCAGCCGGGTGGCGAGGCGGGATACAACATCGGACGGGTGGCCGCCCTCCTGGCGGGTCTGCCGAACGTGCCGGGCGTCACGGTGAACCGGTACTGCTCGTCGTCCCTCCAGACCATCCGCATGGCTGCCCATGCCATCCGGGCCGGTGAGGGCGACATCTTCGTGGCGGCCGGGGTCGAGACCGTGAGCCGCTACGCCTACGGAGCGGCCGACATCGGGCCCCACAACCCGGCGTTCGCCGAAGCGGAGGCCCGGACCGTGGAGCGCACCCCGGCCACCGGCGAGCCGTGGACCCCACTGGCCGGACTGCCGGACGTCTACATCGCCATGGGCCAGACCGCCGAGAACGTGGCGGAGTTCAAGAAGGTCAGCCGCGAGGAGCAGGACAGGTTCGCCCTCCAGTCTCAGACCAGGGCGGTGGCGGCTCAAGAAGCGGGCTTCTTCGACCGGGAGATCATTCCGGTGACCACTCCCAACGGCGAGGTCGTCACCAAGGACGACGGACCGCGACCCGGCACCACCCTGGAAGGACTGGCCGCCTTGAGGCCGGTATTCCGCGAAGGCGGGACGGTGACGGCCGGAAATGCCTGCCCCCTCAACGACGGGGCTGCCGCCGTGGTCGTGATGAGCGACACCAAGGCCCGCGAGCTCGGGATCACCCCGCTGGCCCGCATCGTGGCCAGTGGAGTCACCGGCCTCAACCCCGAGATCATGGGCCTCGGGCCGGTCGATGCCATCCGCCAGACCCTCAAGCGGGCCGGCATGACCATTGACGACATCGACCTGGTGGAGATCAACGAGGCCTTCGCCGCCCAGGTGGTGCCCTCGGCCCAGGACCTGGGCATCAGCTACGACAAGCTGAACGTCAAGGGCGGGGCCATCGCCCTCGGCCACCCCTTCGGCCAGACCGGGGCCCGAATCATGACCACGCTCCTCAACGCCCTGGAGGACACCGGTAAGACCATCGGCCTCGAGTCGATGTGCGTCGGTGGCGGCCAGGGCATGGCCATGATCGTCGAGCGACTGTCGTAGGGACTCCCCGGCGATCAGTCCGAGGCTCCGAGGTCGTCGGACCGTCCGGCTTCGAGCCGCGACCATTGGGGAGCGGGACGTGAGTTGGTCCGGCCGGCATGCTGTCGGCCGGCCATCTGAGGGTCTCGAAGATGGACGTCTGAGGCCAACCGGAGGGCGAGTCCTCCCAACCTCGGGCTGGTCAGGGACAATGGTGCGTTGCTTCGGGTTACCCGGCACCCACGGCAGCGGACGGTCGTCCTGAGCCACTGGCGGGACGGCGTGTGCGTTGCTTCGACTCCCGTTGACATCGAGGAGCTACCTGGGCTCATCGGCGTGTTGGTGGGAGCACTCGGCGATGCCGCCGCTGGTTCGGACCCGCCTGCGTCCATGAATCCCCCTCCCTCCACCTGGTCCAACCTGCGGAGCCGTTTCCGTCCGACGCTGGCCACTGTCGTCCACCTCCCGCTGGTCCGCGATCTCCGTTGGGAGAAGGCCGTCGAGAACGAGGAGTAGCAAGGCTTCAGCGCTGACGCTGACGCCGACCGGTCAGTCGGGCAGCTCGTCGATGGCGTACTCGGGGCAGTTGGCGATGGCCAGCCGCGCCTTGCCCTCGAGCTCGGGCGGCACACTGCCGTCGCCGATCACGGTGGAGAGCCCGTAGTCGTCGACATCGAACAGCTCGGGGGCCAAGCCGTAACAACGGGCGTGTCCCTGGCACTTTTCGGGGTCGACCCGGATCCTCATGGGAACACCACCGGAATCGACCGTGGCCCCCGCACCTGGCCGCCGGCCCAGGTGACCTCGGCCCCTTCGGCCAGCCGGAACTCGGGGATGCGGGCCAGCCATTCCTCGAGGGCCACCCGCAGCTCCATGCGGGCCAGGTTGGAGCCGGCGCACCGGTGGATCCCCGAGCCGAAGGCCACGTGACGGTTGAGCTCCCGGTCCAGCACCACCCGGTCGGCGTCCTCGAACACCTCGGGATCGCGATTGGCCCCGGGGAAGTTCATGAGCACCTTGTCGCCCGCCTTCATCGGACAGCCCTCGAACTCGACGTCCTCGGTGACCACCCGGGCCATGGTCACCGGTGAGTACGCCCGGAGCAGCTCCTCGACCGCCAGCGCCATGGCATCGGGATCCGCCACCAACCTGGCCCGATCGTCGGGGTGGGTGGCCAGGTGCCACAACGAGGAACCGATGGCACTCCAGGTGGTGTCCACGCCGGCGATCAGGACCAGGGCCGCTACGCCCAGGACCACGCTCTTCTCCACCGGTGCACCGTCGAACTCGCTATGGAGGAGGTCGCTCAACAGGTCGTCACCGGGCTCGCTCTTCCGTCGCTCCACTTCGGCCACAAAGAAGTTGATGAGCCCCTCGGCACCGTGCTGGCGACGCTCGGGATCGTCGGCGAACTCGAGCACGTCCCGCACCCATCCGGTGAAGGTGTCCGACAGCGACGAGGGGACACCGAGGATGGAGGCGATGACCCGGACCGGAATCTGCTGGGCATAGTCACGGGCGGCGTCGGTCCCTCCGGTGTTCACGAACCCGTCGACCAGTTCGGAGCAGAGAGCCCGGGTCATGGTCTCGTAACCGTCCACCCGACGGTGGGAGAACCAGGGCAGCAACAGCCGCCGGGTCCAGGTGTGGAGCGGCGGATCGGCCGAGATGGGCGGGAGGCCGTACTGGAGGACGGGCTCGTCCCGGGGGACGCCGTTGAACGGGATGACCGAGATCTGTTGGGAGCTGAAGTGGTCGATGTCATGGGCCAGGTCCACGACATCCTGGTACCGGGTCGGAAGCCAGGTGCTGCCCCGCCGATCGGTGTGGGCCACCGGGCACGACCGGCGCAGGTCGTCCCAGATGGAAAAGGGATCGGTTACATACCCGGGGTCCAGCACATCGAAGTCGGTGTCCCAATCTGAAACCGGCGGTGCATCTGACATGGAACTCCTTGCTGGGGCCGTTGACAGGACCGGGGCGACGCCGCCGACGTCACCCCGACCATTCTGCCATGCCGGCTGTTCGGATCGACCGTCGGTGTGACCCGGGCCCCGGGGTCAGATGGTCAGTCCCCCGTCTACCGAGAGCACGGCACCGGTGGTGTACGACGACTCGTCGGAGGCCATGAAGGCCACCGAGGCCGCGATCTCGGCCGGGGTCGAGAACCCCATCGGGGTCATGATCTTGGTCAACTCCTTGAAATCCCCTCCTTCGGGCAGTTCGAACGTCCCGATCAACGGGGTGTCCACCCCACCGGGGGCCACCACGTTGACCCGCACCCCTCTCGACAGGTACTCGGCCGCCAGGGCCTTCGAGAACATCAGGAGCCCGGCCTTGGAGGCACAGTACGCCGCCGAGTACGACTGACCCATGAGCGCGGTGTTGGAGGCCACGTTGACGATGGAACCTCCGTGCTCCAGCAGGTGGGGAAGGGTGGCCCGGCAGACCAGGAACGGTCCGGTCAGGTTGACGGCCAGGATCTTGTCCCACCGCTCGAGCGGCATGTCCACGGTGTTGAAGAAGCCCCCGATGCCGGCCACGTTGCACACCACCGTCGGCGGCCCGAGGTCGGTGGCCAGAGCGTCGACGGCGTCGTTGACCGACGACTCCGAGGTCACGTCGCACAGATAGGCGCGGGCCGTTCCCCCGTCGGCGGTGATAGCCGCCACCGTGGCCTCCAGGTTGTCAGCTGCCACGTCCAGGGCGGCGACGGCCGCTCCCTCCCGGGCCAGCCGCGCCGCCACGGCGCGCCCGATGCCCGAGCCCGCTCCGGTCACCACCGCCACCTTGGCGGCGAACCGATGGCCGGTATAGGAGGAGATGGCGGCGTCGGCGGCGTCGTGCTCCTCCCCTCCTTGTCCCAGGGTGACCCGCTGGATCGGACTCATGAGCCCCTCGCTTTCGATGACGGTGATGACGTGGATGATGACGACGACGGGGCCGGGGCGTAGGTCTCCCGCAGGGCGTGCTTGAGGATCTTGCCGGCCGGGTTGCGGGGCACGGTCTCGACCAGTTCGAGCTGTTCGGGGATGGACTGGACCCGGAGCCCGCGGCCCTTGAGGTAGGAGACCATCTCGTCGAGATCGAAGCTCTGACCCCCGGCCACCGACACCACGGCGCAAGCCCGTTCGCCGGTCTTCGGGTCGGGCAGTCCGATGACGGCCACGTCGGACACGGCGGGATGGGCGTAGAGAAGGTCCTCGACCTCCTTGGCCGAGATGTTCTCCCCGTGCCGGATGATCACGTCCTTCAGTCGGCCGGTGATGGTCACGTACCCGGCCTCGTCGACGGTCCCGAGGTCGCCACTGCGGAAGTACCCCTGGTCATCGAAGGCCTCGGCGTCCAGCGAGGGATCGAGGTAACCCCGGATGACCTGAGGGCCCTTGAGCCGGATCTCGCCTTCTTCCCCCGGTCCGGCCCGGGACCCGTCCATGGCCACCACGATGAGCTCGACCCCTGGTGTGGGCCGCCCTTCCGTCTGGGCCAGCTTGTCGTCGGGATCCTCGGTGGTGGCCATGACCACGATGGGCGCCTCGGTGAGCCCGTAGCCCGAGACGATGCCCACCCCTCCGATCTCCGCTTTGAGGTCGTAGTGGAGCTGGGGCGGCTTGGGGGCGCCCCCTCCCGGGTACGACCGGATGGCCGGAAAGATGGAGCCGGGGCCGGCGGCCCGCTGGGCGGCCAGGTAGGCCAGGTGGAAGGTGGTCCCGGACCCGGCCAGGGTCACGTCGTTGGCGGCCAGATAGGCCGGCGTGGCCACGGGGTCGAACGACTCGGTGATGAGGAGCCGGCACCCGGTGAACAGGGCGGCGATCAGCCACCCGATCCCGCCGATGTGGGTGAAGGGGAACACCAGGCCCGAGACGTCGTCGGGCCCGATGTCGAGGCACTCGGCCATGGCCAGGGCCGAGGCCATCACCGTGAGGTCGGTGTGCTGGGCGCCCTTGGGATCAGCGGTGGTGCCGGAGGTATAGAAGAGCCACCGGATGGGGGCCTGGGCGGCCCGGCTCGGGGCCGAAGCCACCGGCGGCAGTCCGGCGGGGTCCCCGTCGGGCAGCTGGCGATCGACCACCAGCACCTGGAGCCCGGGCCGGGCGGCGGCCACCTCCCGGGCCATGCCCTCGAAGTCGAAGCCCCGGTACACCGTGGGCACGATGAGGAGTGAGGCGTCGCTCTGGGTGGTGATGAAGCCCACCTCCCGTCCCCGGTAGATGGGGATGAGGGGATTCTGCCGGGCCCCCAGGCGCGACAGCGCTCCCACCAACACCAGCGACTCGTTCCAGGTGGGCAGCTCCCAACTGACGGCGGTGCCGGCCTTGACCCCGTACCCGGCGGACAGGCCCGCCGCGGTCCGCAGGCAGGCCTGGCGGTAGCCCTCGAAGGTCAGCTCGTGGCCCGTGTCCTCATGGGCCAGCACGGCGTCGGGAGTCACCTCGGCCCTTCGCTCGATCAACTCCCACAAGGTGGGCGCCGCCACCCACCCCCGCGCCGCGGTCCGCTGGTTCAACTCCTCGATGAAGTCGGTCATCTGCCCGGCTCCGACCACAGCTGGTCGGTGTAGGTGTCGGTGCCGGGCACGGTGCCGATGAACGGGGATACCCAGACCACATGGCCCACTCCCGAGTCCGCCACCGCCTGGCCCTGCCCGGCGAAGAGGGCGTCCCACGAGCCGGACGGGCTCTCATCCAGGAACCACAGGAGCAGCACCCGTCGGTCCGCCGACTCCGAGCGCGGCACGTCGCCCGGGGCGTCGGCCAACAGGGGCAGCGGACTGAAGGCCAGCACGGTGGCGGCCGGCGACCCGGGTAGCACCGCCGGCAGGTACTCGTCCCGGTACCAGGCCCGCACCTGCTCGGGCGTGACGCCTTCGGCCGGATCGACGAACACCGAGACCATCCCCGGGAACCGGTGGTCCAAGGTGAGCTCGGCCGGCACCCCGTCGTCCTCCCGGCGGACCTCCCATTCGTAGTGGTAGAGCCCGGTGTGGATGTGGTCCCGTTCCATGAACATCCGTCCGGCAGCATGGAGGGCGTTGACCTGGTCCACCGCCCAACGGTTCCACTCGTCGTGGTGGCCGTCCAACACGTAGTACAGGCCCAGATAGGTTCCGATCTGGGGATCGGACACCAGCGGTTCGACCGCCCCGTCGGCCGGGCCGCTCGGATAGCGCAGGCCCTTCAGCGGGGCGGTGGAGACAAACCGGGCGCCGGCGAAGTTGAACGCCCCGATCTGGCATCCGGCGTAGAAGTGGTCCCGCTCGTACCAGCGGTTGTAGGCCACCTCATGACCACGGTGGGGTTCCACCAGGGTGTACAGCATGGTGCCGATCCGGATGGGATCGTCGGTCACTCCGCCGGAGGCGGGGGTCGATCTGCCAGTCATGATGCTCCTGTTCCATTGGTAGGTCTGGTGCTGTCGGTCCTTGGCTGCATGGTCGTTCCACCCGTCACCGGCCCGCCACCAGCGGCGGGAGCGCCGCCGCCTCGGCGGACAGTGACCGCTTGTCGACCTTCATCATCGAGGTGAGGGGCAGGGCGTCGACCACCACCACCCGGTCGGGCGCCTTGTAGTCAGCCAGGGAGTGGCAGGCCGCCGACCGGAGGTCGTCCAACAGCTGGTCCGCCGAGGTGGTGGCGTCCGGGGCAGGCACCACGAAGGCCACGCCGATCTCCCCGAGCACCGGATCGGGTGCTCCGACCACGGCTACCTGCGCCACGTAGGGGTGGCTCCCGAGAACCCGCTCCACCTCGGCCGGATAGACGTTGTAGCCACCGCGGATGTACAGCTCGTTGGCCCGTCCCACCAGATGGAGGCAGCGGCCTTCGTCGAGGGATCCGAAGTCCCCGGTGGTGAGCCACCCGTCGGCCGCCAGCACCGACTCGGTGGCCTGGTGGTCGTAGACCACCCCTGCCGCCCCCGGTCCGACCGGAGGGCCGCCCCAGTAGCCGCGCATCACCGCAGCCGAACGCAGTCGGACCCGACCCACCTCACCCGGGCCGACCGGACGGCCGTCGTCGTCGACCACGGCCAACTCCACACCCGGCACCGGGCGTCCCACCGAGTTGGCCACCACCTCGTCGGGGTCACCGGGCACGGTGCCGGTACCCAGGGAGGCCTCGGTGGAGGTGTAGCGCACCACCACCGGCGCCCCGAATCGGGTGCGCAGGGCCGCCACCAACTCGGGGGGCACCCGGGAGGCCCCGGTGCCGACAATCCGGAGCGAGGAGACGTCGGCGCCCTCGAGGTCCGGGTGGGCCAGGACCAGGGCCCACTGGGTCGGCACTCCCTGGCCCACGGTGATCCGCTCCTCGGCCACGATCCGGATGGCATCGGCCGCCTTCCACGGGGTGGGGGTGATGACCGTGGTCACCCCGTTGGCGATCTCATCCCAGGTGCGGGTCATGGAGCCGACGTGGGCGAAGGGCAAGGGGGAGAGCCGTCGGTCCCCGGGCTCGGACAGCACGTCGGTGCCGGCCGCCACGGCCTGCAGGCAGGCGTGGTCGAAGACCGCGCCCTTGGGAAGGCCGGTGGTACCGCTGGTCCACACCACCGCCACCGGGTCGCTCGGTTCCAACTCGGGCCACGATGACGGCGGCGGGCCGGTGTCTGCGTCCTTCATCGTCGACCTATGGACGACGTCACCGCACGGGCCGGCCGGCCGCGGTGCCCCGTCATCGATCACCGTCACCACCGGATGGGTGCGCTCGAGGATCGACCCGACCTCAGCCGCACCCAGGCGCAGATTCACGCCCGAGGTTATGGCCCCCAGTCGGGTGGCGGCGGCATAGCCGATCATGTAGTCGATGGAGCTGGGCAGCATCAGGCAGACCACCGAGCCCCGGGTCACCCCGTGCTGGGCCAGCAGCCCCGCCACGCCGTCGGCGGCACGGTCCCACTCGGCAAAGGTCAGGCTGGCCCGGGGGGAGGTGCCGGTGGCCGGCTCCACGTAGGCCTCGATGTCGGCGTTGGCGACGGCGGCAGCGCGCAGAACGTCCACCACCGTCTGGAGCTTCCCCTCGATCTGACGCACCGTCATATCGGGGCCGACTGTAACAGGGCCGTCCACCCTTCACTCCCGGGCCGGCCGCCCCGGATCGGGCTGTTTCCCGGCCCCGCCGCGGTGACCGGGTCGCTCAGAGGTCGGGTCAGAAGGTCAGCACGCCCCGGGCCAGTTTGCCCGCTTCCATGTCCTCCACAATCTCCCGGAACCCCTCGAGCGGGCGCTGCTCGGTGACCAACTCGTCCAGCATCAGTTGTCCCGACAGGTACAGCTCCACCATCAGGGGGATGTCGTGGTGGGGCCGGGCCGAGCCGTAACGGCAGCCGAGCAGCCCGCGGTCCACATAGGCCAGGGCGTTCACGTCCACGGACACCTCGGTGCCCTGGGGTGGGATGCCGATGGCCAGGGCGTTGCCGCCCCAGTCGAGGACGTCGAGGGCGTTGCGCAGCACGGCCGGGTGCCCGACGCAGTCGAACGACCAGTTGACCCCACCGAACCAACCGAGTGCTCCGCTCACCTTGTCCGGACCGGGGGGCACGATCTCACGGATGGCGGCCACCGAGTCGGTGGACGAGGCATCCACGAAGTGGGTGGCCCCGAACTGGCGGGCCAGTGGCTCCTTGGAGGCCAGGGTGTCCACGGCGATGATCCGGCTGGCCCCGGCCAGTCGCAGGCCCTGGATCACGTTCAGTCCCACGCCCCCCACGCCGAAGACGGCCGAGGTCTCACCGGGCTGGACCCGGGCCCGGTTGAACACCGAGCCCACGCCGGTCAGGACTCCGCAGCCGATGAGGCAGGCCGAGGTCATGGGCACGTCCTTGGAGATCTTGACCGCCTGGACCTCCTTCACGATGGTCGACTCGGTGAACACCGAGGTGCCGGCGAAGTTCGATGCCGGCTCGCCCTTGAAGGTGAAGGGCTGGGCCACGTTGCCCAGGGTCTTCACGCACCAGGTCGGATGGCCGGTGCTGCAGGCCCGGCAGGTGCCACAGCTCTGGAGGGTGGCGATGACCACGTGGTCCCCGACCTTCACCGAGCGGACCTCGGAGCCGATGGCCTCGACCACTCCGGCACCCTCGTGGCCCAGCACCGACGGTGCCTTCCACGGGATGGTCCCGTTGATGACCGAGAGATCGCTGTGGCAGACCCCGGCGGCCCCGATGGCCACCCGGACCTCGGTCGGCCCGGGATCCCCCACGCTCAACTGGTCGGTGACCTCTACGTCGTCACCGGTGAACACGATGCCTCGCATGGCACCCCTCCCTCTTGGCTCTCTCGCTGCTGTTCGGACTGGTGTGGCGAACTGACTCTGTCACGGACGGTTGGTCGGGCCGACCCGGCGGCCGGACGAACCGGACGGTCAACCGGTGGGCTGACCGCTGGGATGGTACCGGTCGGGACGTCGGTCCCGGTCCCGGTCACGGCCCCGGTCCGGGCCGTCGGATGGCCGTCACGCCGGCGGTGACTCGGCGTACTGCTCCCGGAGCTCCCGCTTGAGCACCTTGGCGCTGGCATTGACCGGTAACGACTCCACCGTCACCACCCGGCGGGGCACCTTGTAGTTGGCCAGGCGCTCCTTGGCCCACCCGAGGAGTCCTTCCTGGAGGTCATCGGTCCCGCCCCCGGCGGCCGGCACCACCACGGCCAGTCCCGTCTCGCCGAGGCGCCGGTCGGGCACCCCCACCACCGCCACCTGGGCCACCCCCGGGTGGAGCCGGAGCACCGCCTCCACCTCAGCCGGGTAGACGTTGAACCCGCCGCTCACGTACATGTCCTTCAGTCGGTCGGTGATGGTGACGTTGCCGGCCTCGTCCATGGTGCCCACGTCCCCGGTGTGCAGCCATCCCTCGATGTCGATGGCCTCGTCGGTGGCCTCGGCGTCGTTGAAGTACCCCCGCATGACGTTGTAGCCCCGCACCACGATCTCGCCGGCCTCGCCCCGCGGCACCCCGATGCCGTCGGTGCCCACGATCCGGACGTCGACGTCGGGGATGGCCCGCCCCGAGGTGCCGGCGATGACCTCGGCCGAGTCCCCCCGCCGGCACATGGTCACCGTTCCGGTGGCCTCGGTCAGGCCGTAGGCGGTGAGCACGGTCTCCACCCCGAGGTCGTCCCACAGCCCCCGCACCAACTCCACCGGGACCACGGCGGCTCCGGTCACCACCAGGCGCAGGGTCGAGAGGTCGAATCCCTTGCGGTCGGGATGGTCGAGGATGGTCTGGAAGATGGTGGGTGGTCCGGGCAGCACCGAGATCCCTTCGGCCTCGACCCGCTGCACCACCAGGTCGACGTCGAAGATGGGCTCGGGGAACATGGTGGCCCCGGCCATCAGGCAGGCCAGGATGCCGGCCTTGTACCCGAAGGTGTGGAAGAAGGGGTTGACGATCAGGTACCGGTCACCGCGACGCAGCCCCACCACTTCGGCCCAGGTGGCAAAGGTCCGGAGGGTCTGGCCGTGGGTGGACATGGCCCCTTTGGGCCGTCCGGTGGTCCCCGAGGTGAACACCAGGTCCGAGAGGTCCCCGGCGGTGATGGACGCCGTGCGGCCGGCGGCCACGTCGGCGGAGCAGGCGCCACCCTCTTGGAGGAAGACCTCCCACCCCACCACGGGATCCCCTTTCGCCGTGGTCCGCTTCTGGGTGCCGTCGCCGGTGCGGAGGATCACCACCCGTTCCAGTTCGGGCACCTTGTCCCCGGCCGCCACGGCCTGGTCCAGCAGGGCCGGATAGTCGTTGCCCAGGAACCCGTCGACAGTGAAGAGCATGCGGGCCCCTGACTGACGCAGGATGTAGGCCGCCTCGGCTCCCTTGAACCGGGTGTTGAGGGGAACCAGCAACGCCCCCGCCCCCACCGCCCCCAGAGCCGCGATCACCCACTCGGCGCAGTTGGGCGCCCAGATGGCCACCCGGTCGCCCCGGTCGATCCCGTTGGCCACGATGGCCCGGGTGGCCGAGGCCACGGCGTCGGCCAGCTGGTCGAAGGTCAGCCGGACGGTGGTCCCGGCCGGCCCGTGCACATCGACGATGGCCTCGGACTGGCCGAAGCGGGCCGCGGCATCCTCCACCAGGCTGGGGATGGTCCCCCACTGCAGATCCCCTCGCGGATCAGTCACATCTGACACTCCGTCAGGGTAGTGCATCGCCCTGCCCGGTCGACTGGGCCGACGGCGCCCGGATGACCGGTGACCGCCCCAGCTGGCCGGGTGCCGCCCCGGCCCGGCGGCTCAGGGGTGCTGGCTACTGACCGAGACCACCTCGCCGGTCATGAAGGTGGCGTACTCGCTGGCCAAAAAGGTGATGACGTTGGCCACCTCCCAAACCTCGGCGCCGCGCCCGAACACCTCCCGTCGGGCCAGTTCGGCCAGCTCCTCGTCGGGCATGACCTTGTTGAGGAAGGGATGGACCGCCAGGCTCGGGGAGACGGCGTTGATGCGGACGTTGTGGGGAGCGGCCTCGACCGCGCTGCAGCGGGTCAGCGCCATCACCCCGGCCTTGGCCGCGGCGTAGTGGGCCTGGCCGGCCTGGGCCCGCCAACCCAGCACCGAGGCGTTGTTGACGATGACCCCACCCTCGCCGCGGGCGTAGAGATGGCGGAGGGCGGCCCGGGTGCACCGGAACGTCCCGGTCAGGGTGATGTCGAGCACCAGGGACCACTGGTCGTCGGTCATGTCCACCACATCGACCTGCCCGCCCAGGCCGGCATTGTTGACGGCCACGTCGAACCGTCCGTGCCGCTCGACGGCGGCGTCATAGAGCCGCTGGACCTGGCCCTCGTCGGTCACGTTGCACGGGACGGCCAGGGGAGCCTCGCCGTTCAGCTCGGGGAGGGCGGCCAGGGCCTCGGCCGCCTCGCCCAACCGGCGCTCGTGAGCGTCGGAGATCACTACCGTGGCCCCCTCCTGCACGCACCGCTGGGCGGTGGCGAACCCGATGCCGGTGCCCGCCGCCGCCGTGATGACCACGACCTTGCCGGTGAGGAGCCCGTGGCCGGCAGGCGGTGAGGGGAGAGGGGGCACGGTCTCGTTCGTGGCCCTCGTTGTGTCGGTCATCTGCCGGTCCCCTTCGGTTCGGGCGGCAGGCCCAGCACCCGCTCGCCGATGATGTTCTTCTGGATCTCGTTGGAGCCGCCGTAGATGGTCTCGGACCGGCTGAACAAGAAGGTGCGCTGGAACTCGTCCAACTCGTAGGGCGGTTGCTCGAGCACCAGGCCGGCCGGCCCCAGGACGTCGATGGCCAGCTCGCCGAGCCGGCGGTGCCAGCTGGCCCAGTACAGCTTGATGATCGACGCCTCGGGTGGCGCCACCGGCCCGTCGAAGCCGGACAGGCTGCGCAAGGTGTTGTAGCGCAGGATCTCCAACTCGCCGTAGGAGCGGGCCAGTCGCTGCCGGAGGACCGGGTCCGAAGCCGAGCCGTTGGCCCGGGCCACCTCGAGGAGTTGGTCCAGCTGGCGACGGAACGAGAGCTGGTGGCCGAGCAGCCCCACCCCGCGCTCGAAGGCCAAGGTGGCCAGGGCCACCCGCCAGCCGTCCCCCACCTCCCCCACCACGTTGTGGCGGGCGGTCCGGGCCCCGTCGAAGAACACCTCGTTGAACTCCGAGGTCTTGGTGAGCTGGGTGATGGGCCGGACGTCGATGCCGGGTTGGTCCATGGGTACCAATAGATAGGAGAGGCCTTTGTGGCGCGACGAGCCGGGCTCGGTGCGACAGACCACGAAGCACCAGTCGGACTGGTGGGCCAGGGAGGTCCACACCTTCTGGCCGGTCACCACCCACTCGTCGCCGTCCACTTCCGCCCGGGTCTGCACGTTGGCCAGGTCGCTGCCGGCGTTGGGCTCCGAGTACCCCTGGCACCACAGCTCGGTCCCGGCCAGGATGGGCGGCAGGAAACGGGCCTTCTGGTCCTCGGTCCCGTACTGGATGATGGTCGGCCCGAGCAGACCTTCGCCCAGCACGCTGACCCGGCCGGGGGCCTTGGCCCGCACGTACTCCTCGTTGAAGATGACCTGATGGGCGATGGACGCCCCCCGGCCGCCGTACTCGACCGGCCAACCGATGCCGGTCCAACCGTCGGCCGCCAGCACCTGCTCCCAGGCCAGCCGGGTCTCGAACCCGAACGTCTCATCGCCGGACCCGCCCCGGCCCCCGAGGGCCGCAAACTCCCCCACCACGTGGGAGGCCAGCCAGGCGCGCACCTCCTGGCGGAAGGCTTCGTCCTCGGGTTGGTCTCGGAGGTCCATGGCGTGGTGGGCGTCCCGGGTCGTCGGAGCGGTCGGAGGCGGACGAATGGAACCAGGTGCCCCGGTCGACTCCCGCACCAGAAGTGGCCCGATGGGATCAGCGGCGACGATAGCAAACCGGTGGTGGCGACCGACCGGGGGCCGGGGTGGAGGTCACGGGCTCAACGGGCCACCAGTCGCTCCTCGAACAGGTCGAACAGGTCGCCGAGGGCGGTGGCCTCCGCCGACCGGCCCGCTTGGAGCAGGGCGCGGTCGGCATCGGCCAGAGCCTGGCAGGCTGCGAAGGCCTCCTGCTTGGTCAGCCGTACGATCGGGGTGAAGCGCACCGCCACCAGGGTCTCCGTATCCCGATGGTCGGTCCGGGTGCGGTCGACCAGGCCGGGCCGGGCGGGAGCCTCCGGGAGGCTCACGCCGGCGATCCCATGGACTCGGAGTCGGAGGTGGCAGCCGATGCAGGATCGCCTTCGGCGGCCCCGGGGCGCTCCACCTTGTGCACGTCGACGGTGGCGAAACGCAGGCTGGCGCCGATCTCGTCGGCCACGATCTCCACCTTGAATCGACGGTCCCCCTCCTCGGTCTCCCAGCTGCGCTGCTCGAGTCGACCGGTCACCACCACCCGCATTCCCTTGGTCAGGCTCAGGGCCACGTTCTCCGCCAGGTCCCGCCAGGTGACCACGTCGAAGAACGAGGTCGACTCCTCCCACTCGTTGGTCTCCCGGTTCTGCCAGCGGCGATTCACCGCTACGCCCAGGGAGGTGGTGGCCTGCCCTTCGCGGGTGTAACGGATCTCCGGGTCTCGGGTGAGGTTTCCGGTGATGGTGGTGGTTGTGGCCGTGGTCATGATGTTCCCCTTCTCTCCTGCACCGAGGTGCACTGCCGGCCGGACCGCCCTCGGGCGACCGCTCCGGACCACCCACGAGGGTGACGGGTCGATGGTGGGCCACCCACCTTGCAGCAACGTGGCCCGGTGGGCGGACGGAAACCTTGCCGGGCTCCAGGGCCGGCGCCCGCCCTGGCCAGACCGGGTGCGCTCGGTCCCGTGGGAAAGGGCACCGACCTACACTGTGCGGACACCGGGGACCGGCGCGACGAGCGAGAACGGAAGCGGAGGGACTGGCCGACAATGAGTGTCACCGCAGCGGATCCCTACGGTGCCGACATCTATACCGAGCCCGACGGCGATCCTGACACCCTGTCGAACCTGGGCCCCCTGGGCCCGATGGCCGGCATCTGGGAGGGGACCGGTGGGGCCGACCAGCACCCCGCCGTGGGCGGGGCCGAGGCCAACACCTTCGACGAGCACATCGAGCTGCAGCCCATCGACCGCCAGACCAACGGGCCCCAGCTGTTCTACGGCCTCCGCTACCACACCCACATCGTGAAGCCCGGCGAGGTGGAGACGTTCCACGACCAGGTGGGGTTCTGGCTGTGGGAGCCCGCCACCAACGCCGTCCTCCTGACCCTGGGCATTCCCCGGGGACAGGTGCTGCTGGCCGGCGGGACCGCCGAGCCGGACGCCACCGAGTTCGAGGTCCGGGCCGAGGTGGGCACCGAGGTATTCGGCATCTTGTCCAACCCCTTCCTCGACCAGGCCTTCCGGACCCTCAGCTATCGGATGAAGGTGACGGCCAATCCCGACGGAACCTGGTCGTACGAGGAAGAGGGGGTGTTGGACATCCCCGACCGGGACGAGCCCTTTCCCCACACCGACCGCAACACCCTCACCAGGATCGGACCTCCCACCCCCAACCCGCTGGCGCTGGCTGCCGCCGCGGCCACGGACGGATGTCTTGGAATCGGAAACCTACGACACGAAAGCAGGACACTCCCATGAACCACCTGATGCGAGAGAAGGCCCCGGTCACCGACGACTCGTGGAGCCAGATCGACGCAGAGGCCGCCCGCTCGCTGAAGCACTTTTTGGCCGCCCGCCGGCTGGTGGACTTCAGTGGGCCCAAGGGGTGGGAGTTCTCGTCGGTGGACGTGGGCCGGGTGGACGCCCTGGACAGCTCCCCGCTGGGCCCGGTGGAAGCGGCCATCCGCAAGGTCATGCCTCTGATCGAGCTGCGCTCCTACTTCACGCTGGCCCGGTCGGAGCTGGCCGCGGCGGACCGTGGCGCCACCGACCTCGACCTGGACCCGGTGATCGCCGCCGGCCGGGCCGCGGCCCTGGCCGAGGACCACCTGGTCTTCCACGGCTACGAGCCGGGTCTGGTGGCCGGAGTGGTGGCAGTGTCACCGCACGAGCCGGTGGTCATCAGCAACGACTACACCCGCTACCCCGAGCACGTGGCCAAAGCCGTGGCGGCCCTCCGGGCCGCCGACATCGCCGGACCGTACGCCATCGCCTTGGGGGCGCGGTGCTTCACCGGCGTCACCGAGACCACCGAGCACGGTGGTTATCCGGTCTTTGAGCACCTCCGCCAGATCCTCGACGGACCGGTGGTGTGGGCCCCGGCCGTCGATGGCGCAGTGGTGCTGAGCCAGCGGGGCGGCGACTTCGAGCTGACGGTGGGCGAGGACTTCTCGGTGGGCTACCGATCCTCGGACGCCGACTCGGTGGAGCTCTATATCGAAGAGAGCCTGTCCTTCCGGATCAACACGCCCGACGCTGCGGTGCATCTGGCTTACCGCTGATCGGTCACACCCGCCGGAGGGCTATCAGGCCGCGCCGGTCAGGTAGCCGGTGATGGTCTGGGCGCACTCCACGGCGGTGGTCGAGGTGGTATCGACGACGAGGTCGTAGACCACCCCTTGGTGGACCTGTTCCGCTTGACGTCGAGCCATGCCCGGAACGCGGTCGTGGCGCAGGCGTTCCCGGGCCTCGGCGACCTCAGGGGCGCAACGGACACCGACCCACAACACGGCCAGGTCGGTCAGGGCCCGGGACAACCGCTCCTGCGAAGCTCGGGCCCCGAGGAACACTTCATCGATGATGACGCCCGTTCCGCATCGGGCCATGGAGGCCAGTCCCTGGTACCAGGCCCCCTCGGCCTGGCGAAACCGTGCATCGACGGTGACCGAACCGTCGGCTGAGAACTCGATGCCCGATGCATGGACGGTCGGTTCGTCGCCATCAACAAGGATCCGGATTTGATGGTCCACACTCTCCCCACCGGGAAGAGCCCGGATCAGATCATCGACGCCCAAGGTCAACCAGGTCGGCCCGAGAAGACCTTGCAGGCAACGGGCCAGCGTGGATGTTCCAGAGCTCGAGCCACCGTTGAGCACGATGACCTCGGCATGCACCTGTTCAGCGTATCGCCAGCTGGACGGGCCGCGAGGGAGCCGGGACTACCAGGAGTCGAAGGGAATTCCGCTGGAGCGATCCCTCATCAGGTGCAGGAACTGCTCCAGCAACTTCCGGTAGCCGTTGACTTCGCGGGTGAGGGCGGGCCAGTCCACCCCCACCGGACTCTGAGCCTGCGCCGAGAGGACATCGGCCAGCACCACGCATGACCGGAGCACCCGGGTAAACGCCACGGCCAGGTCCGGCATGGGGCAGTGGTGATTGAGCAGCCACCTGGACGAGTCGCGGGCCATGGCGCGGAACTGATCGCTGGCGGCCAGGGCCCCTTCCGGCGTCGACAACCAACTGGCGGTGTTGAGGCCGGCCCGCAACGGAATCAGGATGGCCCACATCTCGGCTTCCCACCGCTCGAGCTCTCTGCCCGGCTTGACCCGATCGGGTTCAGAAAAGTCCATCGCTCACCGCTACCTTTACCGGTCCTTCGACCCTCCAGAGAGGCTGTCGGAGAGAGTTCCGACGAGTGCCCCGGTTGAAGGGGGGAGACCGTCCCAGCCGGACTATATGTCCGCACCCGGCGGCCTGCCCGGGACGGGCATGAATACCCACTGAGGGTTGTCCGGGGACCGCATTCAGCGGTTTAACAGGGGAATCTCTGGTTCAACAGCGCATCGGTCCGGTGGCGTTCGCCGCCCCAGCCTGGTCGGGGGACCAGCTCGAGGAGGCCACCATCGGGGGGGGAATTGATGCGGGGCCTAGGATCACCGGCATGGCGGGTTCGCTTGGCGTCTCTCGGAGTGTGGTTCTGGTCGGGTTCGTCGCTTCGGCCGTCGGGCTGGCCACGGTGACCTATCTGATCTTCCCGGGAGTGTGGTCCTCTCCGGGGGGTTGGACGTCGCATGACGTGGCGGTGTTGATCTCCCTGGCCGGGTCCACGTTGTTCTATGTCCTCTTCGGCTGGGCATTCTGGCTCTGGCTTCCCCGGCTCGATCGTGGAAGCCGTCCGGTGTCAGCAGCACGTGTCGGCCTTGGGCTGCTGGCTGCCGCGGGCCTCCTCCTGGCGCTGGCCTACAGCGCCGAGACCTACCAGGCAGTCCGGCTCACTCAGAGCGAACCGAACTTCGGAAGGTTCGGTCTACACGTCCTGCTCTGCGTGGCGTACGGGGTCATGGCATTGGGCTTTGCCGTCGCCGCCATCGGATTCTGGGTGGCCTCGCTGAGGTTCAAGGTCTCATCCGGTGACCACCACCACCTGGCCTCGACGACGGCGAGACCGCCATGGGTGCGGGCTCAAGCCTGGGTCATCGGCAGCGGACTGGCGGTAGGCGCGGCCGGGGTGATCGTTTCGACGTGGCCCTATCGGATCTCCTACACCGGAGCGATAGCCAAGGCTCAGGTGATCTTCGGTTGCAGCAATGCCCTGGCGCTGGTGTTCATGGCGGTGGGCTTCGCCGCGCTGCTCGTCGACCGACCAAACCTGACGGCAGAGCGCAGAAGGCGCACCCCGTTGGCGCTCCTCGGAGTGACGTTTCTGGTGCTGGCCGCTTCGAACCTGGCCGAGGTGTACGAAGTGTTCCACCCCTTCGCCGGGGCGACGGAGTGGGACCTTGGCATCGGTTCTGTCCTGCAGAGCGCGGGGGCCTTCATCGTGGCGGTGGGTTTCTGTGCTGCGGCTTGGACCGCACCCTCGACTCAGTCAGGGCCCCTCGACCCCTCCCCGGTCGCCGGGGGACAGCCCGAACTGGTCCCTACCCACTGACTACCTACAGAGGACCTACCGAGGCGCTACTGCCCGCGTAGGTCGGTGAGCAGTTCGGCACGGCTGGCATCGCCGAGCAACGTCCCGGGCTCGCCGTCCGGGTAGGCCGAATGGTTGACGGCCAGGCTGACCGGACCGGCGGCAAAGGCCTCGATCTCGTCCTGGTCGAAGTGGAACCGCACGTAGTGCACAGCCGAGGTGGTCTCCTCCCGGGTCAGGTTGGCCTGGTGCTCCTGTTCGGGCACCGACCCCACCACCGCCACGTCCGACCCGCTCCCGATCCGGAACTCACAGGACCGCTCCACCCCCACCAACTTCGGCAGCCAGGTGCGGAGCTCCTGCTCCGTGGTGAGTTCGAGAAAGAGCGTGGCCGACAGCTCCCCCGGTTCGGGCAGCAGCTTGTTGTAGACATCGAGCTCGTGCTGGATCTGGGCGTCCGTCACCATCTTTTCGGCCCGCGCCATCTCCTGCACCTGGAAGCGCATGGTCAAGCGGTTCTCGAAGGTCATCGAGATGACCGGCCCCACACTGATCCGACGGAGCCGCTTCATCGGCGATGACCTGAGCCCGGAAGTCGTCGCGCTCCCGTTCATAGGCCCGTTGGTCGGCGATGTCGTCCAGGGTCAGCGGTCCTGACTGGTTCACGGTGGATCCTTTCGGGGGCAGTGTCGGAACGGTCCGGCCCCGGGCGTTGCCCAGGGCCGGACCGTTCACCACAATGAGTCCGCGGCACCGAGGGCCGCGGCGGTCGCTCAGGAGATCGAGGCCAGTCCCTCGCTGAACCGACCGGCGTGGCTCTTCTCGGCGCGGGCCAGGGTCTCCAGCCACTCGGCGACCTCGATGAACCCCTCGTCCCGGGCGGTCTTGGCGAAGCCCGGGTACATCTCGGAGTACTCGTAGGTCTCACCCTCGATAGCCGACTTGAGGTTGTCCTCGGTCGGCCCCACCGGAACGCCGGTGACCGGGTCGCCGACTTCGCGCAGGAAGTCGAAGTGCCCGAAGGCGTGGCCGGTCTCGCCCTCGGCCACCGAGCGGAACAGGGCCGCCACGTCGGGGTAGCCCTCGACGTCAGCCTTCTGGGCGAAGTACAGGTAGCGACGGTTGGCCTGGCTCTCGCCGGCGAACGCTTCTTTGAGGTTGGCCTCGGTCTTGGAGTCTTTCAGTGATGGCACGGTGTTCCTTTCATGGATGCAACTGTCGTGGTGGGGGCCACGACCGGGTTGGTTGGGGCTTACTGGACATCTACGACGCGGCCCGAGCCCGGGCCCGTCGTGGCCGGGCGGCCGCCCGGCAGTCGGGGCACAGGCCACGGAAGACGATCTCGGCCGACCCGACGTCGAAGCCGAGCTCGGCCCCCTTGGGGATCTCGAGCTCGGGGAAGGTGGCCACGAGGTCACGCACACTTCCACACTTCCGGCACACCAGGTGGTGATGGGGGTCGTCCACGTTGGGGTCGAACCGGGTCATGCCGGTGCCCACGTCGAGGGAGGCGATCTCCCCCAGCTCGGCCAGATCATGGAGAGTCTGGTACACCGTCTTGAGGGAGATGGTCTCCATCTCCCGGCACACCATGGCGTGCACCGCCTCGGCCGACGGATGGGTGACATCACCCTGCAGGACCCGGAAGATGCACTGACGTTGGGCAGTGACCTTCCTGCCGTTCGACCGGAACAACTCGGTCAACTCCTCCGGCGTCTTCATGCTCCGGCCACCTTATCACCAACAATTGTTTTTCAACAATCATTGTAGACAAGCCCCATCCCGACCCCGGGCGCCGCTCCCTCCCGACGACGGAAGCGGCCCACCCCACCTGTGGCAGGCTTTGGCCATGGACCGTAGCGCCACCACCGGATCGGAACCGGACGGGTTCCACCGCGGTGAGGCTCTCCGCCGTCTGGCCACCGAGGAGTTCGACCTCTTGGTCATCGGAGGCGGCATCACCGGGGCCGGTGTGGCCTTGGACGCCGCCAGCCGCGGACTGCGGACGGCCCTGGTGGAGAAGGACGACTTCGCCTCGGGGACGTCGTCGAAGTCGTCCAAGCTGGTCCACGGAGGGCTGCGCTACCTCCAACAGCACGAGTACCGCCTGGTCTACGAGAACCTGGCCGAGCGGCAGCGACTGCTCGACAACGCCCCCCACCTGGTGTCCCCCCTCCCCTTCCTCATCCCCCTGTTCGGGCGACAGGGCGTGGTCAACGCCAGCGTGGCCCGCATCTACCGCACGGCCCTGTGGCTCTACGACCTGACCGGCGGGATCCGCATCGGCCGGCGCCACGAGCGCATGACCAAGGCCCAGATTTTGGGACACATGCCCACCCTCCGGGCCGACCACTTGGTGGCGGGCTTCCTGTACTGGGATGCCCGCACCGATGATGCCCGCCTGACCCTGGCCGTGCTCCGGACCGCGGTACTGAACTACGGGGCGGTGGCGGCCAACCACACCAGGGTGACCGATTTGATCGACGGGCCGGGGGGCCGGGTGGCCGGAGCCCGGGTGAGCCCCGATGGTGAAGAGCCCTTCGAGATCCGGGCCTCGGTGGTGGTCAACGCCGCCGGGGTGTGGTCGGACCAGATCCGGGCCCTGGACGAGCACCACGACCCCCACTCCATCCGGCCGGCCAAGGGCATCCACATCACCGTGCCCGAGACCGCCTTCCCCTGCGACATCGCCGCGGTGATCCCGGTGAAGGAGGACCACCGCTCGATCTTCGTGGTCTCGTGGGGTGACCAGGTGTACCTGGGGACCACCGACACCGAGTGGGACGGGCCCCTCGACGATCCGAGCTGCCTGCCCGAGGACATCGACTACATCCTCACCGCGGCCAACGCTGTGACCACCGTGCCCATCGGCCGTGACGACATCACCGGTCTGTGGACCGGGTTGCGTCCCCTGCTGGCTCCGGTCAGCGGCAAGCACCAGCCCAGCGAACGCACCGCCGACCTGTCGCGGCGCCACACCGTGCGCTCCTCGGCCGAAGGCCTGATCACGGTCACCGGGGGCAAGCTCACCACCTACCGGAAGATGGCGGAGGACACCGTGGACGTGGCGGTCAAAGCCCTGGGTCGGCGATCGCTCCCCTGTGTGACCAAGGACCTCCGGCTGCGCGGCGCCGGCCGGAACGGCTACACCCCGCCCCGACCCGGTGGGGTCGACCCCACCAAGGGGACGGTCACCGACGCCGCCACCGAGGTGGCCACCCATCTGGCCGGCCGGTACGGCACCGAGACCCCCGACGTGTTGGCGGTGGCCGACGGGCGGCCCGACCTGCTGGAGCCGTTGGTGCCGGGCCTGCACTACCTCCGGGCCGAGGCGGTATACGCCGTCCGCCAGGAGATGGCCGGCTCGGTGGCCGACGTGCTGGACCGCAGGACCCGGGCCTCGTTGCGTGACGCCCGGGGGGCGGCGGACTCGGCGAGCGCCGTCGCCTACCTGATCGGTGCCGAGTTGGGCTGGGACGCCGAGCGCATCCGGAGCGAGGGAGATGAGTACGCGGCGCGGGTGCACACCGTGCTGCAACGGGCCGGGCTGCCCGACACTGTTCCTGACGCCGCCGGCGGGTCAGCGGCCACCACCGGCCCGACCGTGGCCTCGGTGGCCGGCGGCGAACCGGGGGCCGGGTGACCGAGCCCACCCCGGTGACTCCGGTCGACGCCGAGCCCGGAATGGTCACCGACCGCCTGGGCGGGGTTCGGGTGGAGGTCGACGACTCCCTGCGCCGGCGGTTGCGCGACGTGTGCGAAACAGTCGACGAGGACGATGGCTCCCGCTCCGAGTCCGCCCGGGACTGGTGGCCCCTGGCCATCGGGTGGGCCGTCGACGGCCAGGTGCCGGCCCGGCCCGAGGTGGTGGCCCGGCCCACCGACACCGGCCAGGTTTCGGCCGTCCTGGCCCTCTGCCATCAAGCCCGGGTCCCCGTTACCGCCGCCGGAGGCCGCAGCGGGGTGTGTGGCGCCTCCATCCCCCTGTTCGGCGGGGTGGCCCTGGACCTGTGCGGGCTGGCCGGCATCGGGGCGGTGGACGATCAGTCGTTGGTGGCCGACCTCCGGGCCGGCACGCTTCGGGCCCGACGTGGAGGCCGGCCTGCGTGGCGACCACGGCCTGACCCTCGGCCACTGGCCCCAGTCGATGGACCTGTCCACGGTGGGCGGGTGGCTGGCCTGCCGGGGGGCCGGCCAGTACTCCAACCGCTACGGGAAGATCGAGGACATGGTCACCGGGCTCGAGGTGGTGCTGGCCGACGGCCGGGTGGTCCGCACCGGCGGCCACGCCCCCCGCTCGGCCACCGGACCCGACCTGACCCAGCTGTTCGTGGGCAGCGAGGGCACCCTCGGGGTCATCACCGAGGGACGGTTCCGGGTCCACCCGGTGCCGGTGGGCGAGGCCCGGCGGGCCTTCGGATTCGCCACCTTCGCCGACGGGCTCGAGGCCTGCCGGCGGATCCTGCGGCGCGGCGCCACCCCGGCCGTCCTCCGCCTGTACGACCAGACCGAGTCGGGACGGTCCTTCGACCGACCCGACACCAACGTGCTCATCGTCCTGGACGAGGCCGACCCCGGCCTGGTCGAGGCCACCATGGCGGTGGTGGACGAGGAGTGCCGGGCCGACCCCCTCGACCCCGGACTGGTGGAGCGGTGGCTGGGCCACCGCAACGACGTCTCGGCCCTGGCCCCGCTGTGGCGGGCCGGCATCGTGGTCGACACCGTCGAGGTGGCGGCCCGGTGGGCAGCCCTGCCGGGCCTGTACCTCGCAGTGCTGGACGCGTTGAACGGCGTGGAAGGAACCCTGGCGGCCTCCTCCCACCAGTCGCACGCCTACACCGACGGGGCCTGTCTGTACTTCACCTTCGCCGGTCGCCCGCCCGGCGATGACGGCGTGGAAACCGATGGGGACGCCCGCCGCGAGTGGACGGCCCGGTACTACCGACGGGCCTGGGACGAGGTGACCAGGGCCACCGAGGCCGCCGGCGGAGCCATCAGCCACCACCACGGGATCGGGCTCAACCGGGCCCGCTTCCTGCCCGGGGCCCTGGACACCGGATTCGGCGTGCTCACCGCGGTCAAGCAGGCCCTCGACCCCCGGGGCATCCTCAACCCGGGCAAGTTGGGCCTGGCCACGCCGTTCGGCGAGGTGCCCTGGCCGTGAGCGTTCTGGTGGTCGACGTGGGCACCTCGGGGGTGCGGGCCGCCGTGGTCCGGCCCGACGGTGCCGTGGAGCACGTCCACCACGTGCCGGTGCTGCCGGACACCCCCTTCCCCGGGCTGGTGGAGTTCGACCCGGTGGCCATGGCCGACGCCGTGGTCGAGGTGGCCTCGGCCAGCCTGGCGGAGGGTGGCCCGGTCGAGGCCGTGGGCGTGGCCAACCAGCGGGCCTCGACCATCGTGTGGGAGCGGGCCAGCGGCAAGCCGGTCGGGCCCGGCCTGGGCTGGCAGGACCTGCGCACCGTGGGCACCTGCCTCGAGCTCCAGGCCCGGGGCATCCGGGTGGCCCCCAACGCCTCGGCCACCAAGGTGGCGGCGCTCTTGGACCTGGCCGATCCGGACCGCTCGCGGTCCGAGCGCGGCGAACTGGCCTTCGGCACCGTGGACACCTGGGTGGCCTGGACCCTGTCGGGAGGCCGGCTCCACATCACCGACGCCTCCAACGCCGGGGTCACCGGTCTGGTCACTCCGGACGGTTCGGGGTGGGACCCCCGGGTGCTGGCCGAGCTGCGCATCCCCGAGGCCCTGTTGCCCACCATCGTGGACTCGACCGGGGCCATGGGTTCGGCGGACATCCTCGACGGAGCACCGGTCATCGCCGGGATGGCCGGGGACCAGCAGGCCTCCCTCATCGGCCAGGGGTGCACCCGGCCCGGCCTGGCCAAGGCCACCTTCGGCACCGGGGGCATGCTCGACCAGTGCGTGGGCCCCGAGCCGGCGGTGCAGGCCACCCGGGGCCCGGCCGGCACCATCCCCATCATCGCCTGGCGACGCGCCGGCCGGGTGACCTGGGGGGTCGAGGCCATCATGCTGTCGGCCGGCACCTGCGTGGAGTGGCTGCGCGACGACCTGGCCATCATCGACAGCGCCGCCGAGTCGGCCGAGGTGGCGGCCCGGTGCGAGGACACCGGGGACGTGTGGTTCGTGCCCGCCCTGCTGGGGCTGGGCACCCCGGTGTGGGACTTCGGGGCCCGGGGCACCTTCCTCGGACTGACCCGAGGGAGCGGGCGGCCCGAGCTGGTGCGGGCGGTCCTCGACGGGGTGGCCCACCGGGGCGCCGACCTGTTGGAGGCGGCCGAGTCGGACTCCGGTCTGCCCATCGGGTCGTTGCGGGTCGACGGGGGCATGTCGGCCAACCCGGTCTTCACCCAGGCCCTGGCCGACGCCTGCGGGCGTACCGTGGAGATCGCCCCGGTGCTGGAGGCCACCACCCTGGGGGCGGCCTATCTGGCCGGTATGGCCGTGGGCATCTGGTCCGGGGAGGACGATGTGGCGGCGGCCTGGAGGCCCAGCCGGGTGGTGGAGCCGGTGCGGGGCGACGACGAGCGCTCGGCCCGCCGGGCCCGCTGGCTGGAGGCCCGGAGCCGGTCCGAGGCCACCATCCCCGAGCTCTCCGCCCTGGACTTCTGACCCCGTGGCCTGGACTGCTGTCCCTCTGGGCTGCCCGGCGGCCGGTCCTGATCCATTGATCCGAAACCACGAAAACGCCTAGGGTGGGTGAATTGCCACGCTCGGCGCCGGAATCCTCGGAACGGGTGAGTGCAGGAGAGGCAGGGGTAGGCATGACCACCAGCATTGGCGTCGGAACGGTGGGCCGCGACCCGTCGGTGCCCGTCGGCGGTCCGGTGCCGTCCATCGAGGAGGCGGTGGTAACCGCCCGGGCCCTCCACGGAGCCCTCTCCGAGGTGCTGTTGGGCACCCCGCAGGCGGTGACCTTCTCGGTGGTGGCGGCCCTGTCGGGGAGCCACCTCCTGATCGAAGACGTCCCCGGAGTGGGCAAGACCGTGCTGGCCCGGGCCCTGGCCGGGGCCCTCGGGGTCCAGCTCTCCCGGGTCCAGGGCAATCCCGATCTGCTCCCGTCGGATATCACCGGCGTCACGGTCTTCTCCCCGGACACCGGCACCTGGGAGTTCCGCCCCGGGCCGGTCTTCGCCCACGTGGTCCTGCTCGACGAGCTCAACCGGACGCCCCCCCGGACCCAGTCCGCTCTGTTGGAGGCCATGGAGGAGCAACAGGTCTCGGTGGACGGTGAGTCGTGGCCCCTCCCCCGTCCCCACCTGGTGATCGGGACCCAGAACCCCATCGGCCAGCTGGGCACCTACCCGTTGGTGGAGAGCCAGCTCGACCGGTTCGGGATCGCCACGGCCATCGGCTATCCCGACGCCACCGTCGAGACCAGCCTGGTCCTCCAACAGGGCGGCCGGTACGCCCTCGACGCCCTCCGGCCGGTGGCCGATCCGGCCCAGTGGGAGCGGGCCATCCACGCCACCGCTTCGGTGCAGGTGGTCAACCCGGTGGCCGAGTACGCCGTCTCGCTGGTCCGGGCCACCCGCTCGGCCGGCACGGTGCGGTTGGGCGCCAGCCCCCGGGCGGCCATCTCCCTCATCCGCTGCGCCCAGGCGTATGCCGTGCTGTCGGGGCGGACCTATGTCACCCCCCAGGACATCCAGGCCGTGGCGGTGGCCTGCCTGGCCCACCGGCTCATCGCCGAAGGGAGTGGCGGGGACGGGCCGACCCTGGTGACCCGGATCATGGCCGAGACGCCCGTCCCGACCACGTGAGCCCGGCGACATGAGCCCGGCCCCGTGAGCCCGGCGGGCCGCGGCCGCCCGCTGTTCGGGCACCGGGCCGAGATCAACACCTTCACCGCTCCTCGCCGTCTGCGTCGCCGGCTGCACCCGGTGGCGTGGGTGGCGCCGGTGGTAGGCGGCGTGGTGGCCATCCTGGCCTGGGCCGGGGTGGCCCACTCCAGCGGTTCGGGTTGGGTCCAGGCCATCGGGGCCCTGCTGGCCGCAGTGCTGGTGACCGGGCTGGTGGCCCCGGCCTTCCCGGCCGGACGGGCCGCAGTGACCGTTGTCCGTTGTCCGTCGGACGGCGAGGCGGGACAGCCGGTGGAGGTGGCCATGGTGGCCAACCGTCCGCTCCGTATCCGTCCCCGTCATCCCGTGGGCCCGGTGGCCCGTGCCGGCGGACCGGCCCGCGGCGCCCGGGAGGTCGAGGTGACCCTGCACCCCGCCCACCGCGGGGTGGTCGACACCGTGGCCGTGGAGTTGGCCTCGTGCGCGCCCTTCGGCATCCTGTGGTGGGCCCGGGAGGTCGAGGTCCCCCTGCCCCGATCGCTGCACGTGGCCCCGCGATCGGCGCCGCCCGAACCGTTGGAGACCCTGCCCGACCGCTCGTTCGGCGACGCCACCTTGCGGGTGCCCTCCGGGGCCGGGGAGCCCCGCGGGGTGCGGCCGTATCAGGCCGGGGACACCCGCCGGTCCATCCACTGGCCGGCCACCTCCCATGTCGGATCGCTGATGGTGCGGGAGAACGAGCGGCCCACCGACGATCCCATCGTGGTCGAGCTGGACCTGCCCGCCGATCCCCTGGCGGCCGAGGCCGAGTCCGAACGGGTCATGGCTGCCCTGAGCCAGTACGTGGCCGGGGGACGGCCGGTGGTGCTCGGTAGCTGGGAGCGCGACGGTCACACGGTGCGGCTGGTACGGGACCGGATCGACCTGGGCCGGCGGCTGGCCCGGGCCGTGCCCTCGCCCGCCCGGAGTCCGGGGTGACCCTGTGGCAACGGGTGGTCCAGGCCAACAAGCCCGGGCCTCCCGAGCACTCGGTGGCCTTCCGGGTGGCGTCGTCGGCCACCGTGGTGGTGGGCGTGGGGGCCTGTTGGAGCCAGGGTGAGCTGAGCCCGGCGGTGGCGGCGTTCGCCGTGGTGGCCACGGTGATCGGCAACATCCTCTCGTACCGGCACCGGCAGCGACCGTGGCCGCAGGTCAAGCCCATCCTGGCCGTCTGCGCCATCGGCGGCTTCGTGTGGTTCATCGTCACCGTCAGCGCCCACGCCACCCCCGGGGACATCTCGACGGTGGAGGGACCGCTGGCCGTGCTCTTCGCCTGGGTGCTGTCCACCCACGCCTTCGACGTCCCGGCCCGGAGGGATGTGGCCTACTCGCTGGCCGGATCGGCCGCCCTGATGGCGGTGGCCGCGGCCCAGACGGTCGACCTGACCCTCGGGGTCTACGTGGTGGCCTGGGTGGCCTTCGGGGTCTGGGGGCTGGTGGCCATGTGGCAGTCCATGTCCGGCACCCGGGGGGTCCCGTGGCTGTCGCTGGGGATCGCCGGGGTGGCGGTGCTGGTGCTGGCCGCGGCCATCGTGGTGGTACTGCCGGCCCCGACGGTGTCCACCTCGCTCATCTTCCCCTCGTCGGGGGAGAACTCGCAGCCGGTCAACAGCCCGACCAACCTCACCGACGGCTCGGCCTCCTTGCCGGCCCATGCCGCCACTGCCCGGGGGCGGATCGGGGTCGGGGGGTACCTGGGCTTCGCCAAATCGCTGGACACCGGGGTGCGGGCCACCCTGGGGAACCAGGTGGTGATGCGGGTGCGGGCCAACGTGCCCAGCTACTGGGTGGGACAGACCTATGACACCTGGAACGGCCAGAGTTGGTCGGAGTCCGCGCCGACCAAGGGAACCGGGGTGCAGAAGCTGGAGACCGGCTCGCCCTTCTACATCCCGTTGGGTCCGGACCAGCAGGCCTTCCGGGCGGCCGGCACCCCCGACGTCCAGACCTTCTACATGGCCCAGTCGGGGCCGAACCTGGTGTTCCACGCCGACAACGTCGACCGGGTGTACATCCAGTCGCGCGCCCTGTACCTGACCGGGGACGGCACCATCGTGTCGTCCTCCTCCATGGGGTCCGGGACCATCTACACCGTGGTCTCCACCGTCAACACGGCCACCCCGGCCCAGTTGGAGGCGGCCACCGGTCCCGCACCCAACCAGTTCCCCGGCTACACGCTCACCACGCAGCAGGTGACCCGGTACCGGCAACTCCCCCACCCCTACCCGCGGGTGGCAGCCTTGGCGAGCCGGATCACCGGGGGCATCGGGCACCCCGGCGACGCCAATCCCGACACCTACGCCAAGGTCGAAGCCATCGAAGCGTGGATGGCCACCCACGTGAAGTACACCACCGACATCCCGTCGCTGGCCCCGGGGGCCGATGCCGTGAACAGCTTCCTGTTCGGCAGCCGCCAGGGGTACTGCGAGCAGATCTCGACCGCCACCGTGGTCATGCTGCGGACCCTGGGCATCCCGGCCCGGGAGACCGTGGGATACGTGCCGGGCTCCTACGATCCCATCACCGACCTCTACGACGTGGAGGCCAAGGACGCCCACGCCTGGGTGCAGGTGTGGTTCCCGGGCTACGGGTGGCAGAACTTCGATCCCACCGCGGACGTCCCCCTGGCCAACCCGTCGCCGGGCTCGGTGCTGGCCACCATCACCGGCCGCACCCTGGCCCGGCTGCCGTGGATCCCCATCGGACTGGCCGTGGCGGTGGCGGGGACGGCCTACGGGATCCGCCGGCGCCGGCTGCGGCGCCCACCCACCTGGGCCCACCAGCTAGCCGCCGATCTGGAGCGGGGTGGGGCCCGGACCGGCCGGCCCCGGGGGGTGGGTGAGACCCTCTCGGCCTACGGCCAGCGCCTGGCCGCCGACGACCCCCTGTACGGGGCGGGGCTGACGGCCACCACCGAGTTGGTCGAGCGCTACTCCTACGGAGGGGTGGAGCCGTCGGCCCAACAGATCGCCTCGGCCCTGGCCTTCACCCGGACCTACCGGTCACAACGACGAAGGCCGGCACCGTCCCGGAATCAGGCCCGCGACACTGCCAGCGCCTCGTCGAACGAGGCCCCGGTGGCCAGCAGGGCCCGGTAGGCCATGAGCTGACGGGGGCGGCTGAAGGCCAGGGCGGCCTGGAGTCGGTCACCCCGGCGGTACAGGGCCACCAACTTGCCCTCGTCGGCCGAGCCCTCCACCACCACCACTTCGTCATCGGGGCCGGGGAGCCCGACCACCTGGATCTTGGTCTGGTACTGATCGGACCAGAAGAACGGGACGGGGTCGTACTCCACGGCGGTGGCCGTGCCGGCCAGGAGGTTGCGGGCGGCGGCGGCCCCACCCTCGGCGGCATTGGTCCAGTGCTCGACCCGGAGGGACTCATCCGTGCCGGCCCGGGTCCACCGGGCCACGTCGCCGGCCGCCACCACGCGGTCGGCGGCGAACAGCGTGCTCGAACAGACCACCCCGTTCTCGAGGAGCAGGCCCGACCCTTCGAGCCACTCGGTGGCCGGGACCACGCCGATGCCCACCACCACCACGTCGGCCGGCAGGTCGGTGCCGTCGACCAGGTGGACCACCAGAGGTCCCGGTCCGTCCGGATCAGACGACACGCCGGCGACGCCCACCCCGGTACGGAGGGTGACCCCGTGATCCCGATGGAGTTGGGCACAGGCCTCACCCATCTGCTGGCCCAGCACCGCCAACAACGGGGTGGGCAGGGCTTCGACCACCGTGACCCGGGCCCCGAGCCCCGAGCAGGTGGCGGCGACCTCGGAGCCGATGAAGCCGGCGCCGATCACCACCACCCGGGGCTCGGGTCCGGCCGTATCGAGGTCGGCCCGGATGGCCAGGCAGTCGTCCAGGGTGCGCAAGGTGTGCACCCCTGGGGTGCTCTCGGTGCCGGGCAGTGGACGGGCCCAGGCCCCGGTGGTCAGGATCAGCCCGTCGTAGGCCATCGACTGACCGCCGTCGAGGAGCAGGGTGCGGGCTTCGGTGTCGAGGGAGACGGCCCGGTTGCCGAGTCGCAGCTCCAGACCCAGGCTGTCGAGCTTGTCGGGAGCGTGGTGACGGATGCGGTCCACGTCCCAGCTGCCGGCCAATACCTGTTTGGAGAGCGGGGGTCGGTCGTAGGGGGCGTGGAGCTCGTCGCCCACGATGATCACCCGACCGCTATGGCCCTCGTGGCGGATCTCCTCGGCGGCCCGGAGGCCGGCCAACGAGGCCCCGACCACCACGATGGTCGAATCGATGTCCTGGGGGTCACTCATCGAGCGACATCGTAGGGGGGACGGGGGGGTGGGCCGAAACTCCGGGTCAGTTGCCGAACATGGTCATCCACTGCTCCGGGGTGCGAAGTTGGAAGACGTAGTTGTGCTCACGGGTGTAGCCCATGGTGGCTGAGGGGTCGGCCGAGTAGAGGTGACCGGGGTACAGCACGGTGTCGTCCGGCACCCGGGCCAGCCGGGTGGTCAGCGACTCGTACATGGCCATGGGGTCACTGCCCGGAAAGTCGGTCCGTCCGCACCCCTCGAGGAACAGGGTGTCGCCGGCGATCAGTCGACCGTCGACCAAAAAGCACTGGCTCCCCGGGGTGTGGCCCGGGGTGTGGACCAGGGTGACCGGCACCCCGCCGACCTGGACCACGTCACCACTGCGGTGGCTGACCAACTCGTCGGGGCCGACCCCGGTGGAACGGGCCACCCAGGGCGCTTCGTCGGCCTGGACGTGGATGGGCACCGGGCTCACCTCGAGCAGGCGGGTGATGCCCTCGATGCCCCAGCCCATCATGTCGCCGCCGACGTGGTCGGGGTGGTAGTGGGTGGCCAGGGCCCCGACGCACCTCATGTCGTCGGCGGCCAGGATGCCCAGCAGCTCGTCGATGCCGTACGCCGGGTCCACGATCACGGCCTCCCCGGTCTCCCGGTCGCCGACCAGGTAGATGAAGTTGACCATCTGGCGGGCCACCTGGTCGTGGGTGGCGAAGTCCCGGCCGGCCAGCAGTTGCCGGAAGTAGAGGCGATCGGCGGCGGGGGCCGGTGGGGTGTCGATGGGGGTCTCGGTCACCGACACACTCTACGGGCGGCGCCACCGAGCGATGACGGCCCGAGGGTGCGGTGGACGGCCCCGGACCGGTGGCATCCAAACGGCCGGAGTAGCATCCATGGGCGAAGTCGGCGTGATGCATCGAGACGGGCGACCGGCCGTCACGCCACCGACGGCACCTCACGGTGAGGTGTCTTCCGACCATCTTCTCCGGACCACGACGGGGGCAACCGGCGTTGGGCGAGCCAGGAGGTAGCACCATCAGCACCGAACGAGCAGGCCAGACGACAGGCACGGAACCGACGGACACTTCGGCTTCCGGCTACCGGAATGCCTCGGCCATGTTGAGGACCTGGGCCAACCAGACCCCGGACGCGCCCATGCTGACCGAGGGCGACACCACCCTCACCTGGTCCGAGGTGTACGCCCGGGCCAAACGGGTCAGCCGGGCCCTGGTCAATGCCGGGGTCTCCCCCGGTGACCGGGTGGCCTTCTTGGACCGGAACGGCATCGAGTACTTCGAGGTGTTCTTCGGCTGTGCCCTGCTGGGCGCGGTGAGCGTGGCCATCAACTGGCGCTTGGCCCCCGCCGAAATGGCCGCCATCATCGAGGACTCCCACTCCCGGGTGGTGGTCTTCGGTCCCGACTATGCCGCGGCCATCAAGGAGCTCACGCCGCTGGTCACCTGCGTCAGTGAGTGGGTGCCCCTGGACCAGTTCGCCCAGTGGCGGGACGCCGGGGAGGCGGATCCGGCCGACCCCGGCTTCGAGCCGGGCCCCGACGACGTGGTCACCCAGCTCTACACCTCGGGGACCACCGGCCTGCCCAAGGGGGCCATGATCTCGGGGCGGAACATCTCGTGCATCCTGACCGAGGCCATTCAGGTCTTTCGTATCGGAGCCGACACCGTCTCGCTGGTCGCCATGCCGCTCTTCCACATCGGCGGGACCGGGTGGGCCCTGTGCGGCATGTCGCGGGGTGGGCACTCGGTGATCCTGCGGGACATGGACCCCGCTACAGCCCTGCGGCTCATTGAGGAGCACGGGGTCACCGAGACCTTCGTGGTTCCCGCGGTGCTCATGTTCCTGCTGGCCACGCCAGAGCTGTCCGAAGCGGATGTGAGCTCACTCCGCACCGTCTTCTACGGGGCGTCCCCCATCAGTGAGGATGTGCTGGTCCGGTCGATGAAGGCGCTGAGTTGCGACTTCGCCCAGGTCTACGGGCTCACCGAGACCACCGGCGCCATCACCTCCCTGATGCCCTACGACCACGACCCCGACGGCCCCCGGGCCAACCTCCTGCGATCGGCCGGCCGCCCCTTTGACCATATCGAGCTACGGATCGTCGACACCGCCACGGGCGCCGTGCTGCCGGTGGGCGAGGTCGGCGAGGTGTGGACCCGATCCGACCAGAACATGTTGGGCTACTGGAACAAGCCCGACGAGACGGCGCGGGCCATCTCCGAAGACGGTTGGTTCCGCACCGGCGACGCCGGGTGGATCGACGCCGAGGGGTACCTGTTCCTCCACGACCGGATCAAGGACATGATCGTCTCCGGTGGTGAGAACGTCTATCCGGCCGAGGTGGAGAACGCCCTGCTGGCCCACCCGGGGGTGGCAGACGCCGCGGTCATCGGTGTGCCCGACGAGCGGTGGGGCGAGACGGTCAAGGCCATCGTGGTCAAGTCGCCCGAGGCCTCGACCGATGACGAGGGGCTGGCCCTGGACATCATCGCCGCCACCCGGTCGCGGTTGGCCCACTACAAGTGCCCGACCTCGGTCGACTTCGTCGAGGTCCTGCCGCGCAACCCGTCGGGCAAGGTCCTCAAGCGGGAGCTCCGCCAGCCCTACTGGCAGGACCGCGAGCGCAACATCCACTGAACCCGCTCAGGATCAAAGGGGCAGGATCAAAGCATCGCCCGATCAGAAGAGTCCGGGGGCAGGGGCCTCGTCGCCATCGCCTTCGAGGTCCCCGTCATCCTCGAGGTCGATCTCGACCACCTCGACCACGGTGACTTCGTCCTGTCCGATGGCCTCGAGCCGGGGCACCAGCTCCTCCACCTGCATCCGGGTGCGCCGAAGTCGCCGGTCCAGCTCGTCGACGATGTCGGTGGCCCGCTGCAACTGCTCGACCAGCCGGTCGACGTCGATCACTCCGGTCTCGAACTCCTCGATGATGGCATCGAGCTCCGCCCCGGCATCCGAGTAGCTCAGATCGCCGACATTGGCGCCGGCACCTTCGGGAGCCTCATCCTCGCTCCCGCTTCCTCGTCTTGTGGCCATTACGCCTTCCCTTCGTTGTGCTGCCTGTTCACTGTGGGTCCTCAGGCCCCGACGAGGGAATGCTGCCCCCGGCGGCCGGACCGATCTGATCGACGGTGGACACCAGCTCCCCATCGGTGAGCCGGGTGTGGATGGCAGAACCCGGTTCGACCTCCGCTACCGAGTGGAGGACCCGTCCGGACGCATCCCGGGTCACCGAGTAGCCCCGCTCAAGCTGGCGTTGATAGTCGTAGGCACCGAGCAGCCTCAGCCACTGATTGACCCGCAGGTCCTCGGAGGCCAGCCGTCGTTCGGGGAGTGCCACCAGCCGGCGGGAGTTCCTGAGCAGCGACTCCGCCTCCGATTTCGTGGTCCGGCGGGCCGCACCGGCCAGGAACTCACCCCGCGAGGACAGCCGTTGGCCGTGGGTGTCGAGCTGAGCTCGGGCAGCACCGCGCAAGGTGCGGGCCCGGTGGCCCAACCCGTCGGCGTGGCGACCCAGCTGGGAGCGGGCCCCGATGGCCGTGGCCCGTTGACGGGCCGCCAGCAGCCGGTCGGCACTGAGCAGTTGCTCGAGGGCCATCCGGTTGAGGTCGCTGCGAACCTGCGTCACCTGTCGCCAGTACTCGGTGGCCAACCGGGCCAGCTCCTGTCCGCACTCGGTGGGAGTGATGAAGGAGCGATTGGCCACCTCGTCGGCGACCGACTGGTCCCCGGTGTGGCCGATGCCGGCCCATACCGGGATATCGCTGGTGGCGATGGCCCGCGCCACACGCTCCTGGTCGAAGGCGCCCAGGTCGGCCTTGGAACCACCGCCCCGCACGACCACGATGACGTCGAGCGGCTCGGCCTGCAGATTGGAGATGGCCTTGGCCACTTTGGAGGGAGCCGTCTTGCCCTGGACGGCCGTCGGGACCACGGTCACCTCGAAGGCCATGCCCGAATTGCGGAGGCCCCCGAGGAAGTCGTTGAAGCCCTCGGTATCGGGGCTGGCCACCAGACCCACCCGCAGCATGAGTGCAGGCAGGGGCAACCGCTTCTGGCGGTCGAAGAGGTTCTCGTCGACCAGGGCCTTGATCACCCGGGCCCGCTCGGCGGCCACCTTGCCGAGCAGAGCGTCGGTGTCGAGCTCGGAGAGGATGAAGTCGACACTGCCGCGGGCCTTGTAGAACTGGACCTGGCCCCGGACCCGAACCACCATGCCCGCTTCGAGAGTGATGCCCAGGCGGTCGAGCGTCGAGCGGACGATCCGCCACTGGGTGGACCAGCACTTCACGTTGAGCGTGGGAGCCGCACTGTCCCGGGCGTTGGTGGGATCGACCAGGTCGATGAAGCAGTGGCCCTTGGGCAGGACCTTCATGGTCCGGATCTCCCCGGTGATCCACAGGTGCTCGGGGAAGGCGGTCCGGATGGACCGGTCGACACGGCTGTAGAAGTCCGTGATGGACAGCGCGTCGGGGCCTCCGTGGTCGGCTATGAGGCGTGCGGCACGTGATTCGAGGGACACGGCGCCAGGATAGAGGCACGCTGTGACGGGACCTACCAACTGGCCGCCGGGAGGGGTACGGCGACAGGCACCGGACCCATGTGCGACGATGGTGGTGACGGTGAGCCGGCCAGGTGGTCGCGATCCGCACCGGTTGGGGGTCACCCCTCTCGCCGGGATCGGATCGAGGAAGGTCGGGACTCCATAGGGCAGGGTGCTGGTTAACGGCCAGTCGGGGCGACCTGCAGGAAAGTGCCACAGAGAACAGACCGCCGATGGCAATACCCTCGGGTAGCGCACAGGTAAGGGTGAAACGGTGCGGTAAGAGCGCACCAGCGACCGGGGTGACCCGGTCGGCTCGGCAAACCCCACCCGGAGCAAGGTCGAACAGGGGGACGGACGGCCCGTCCGGTACTCCTCCGGGAGTGCCACCCCCAGGTGGACCGCTTAGATGGATGGCCACCCAACCCCCGCAAGGGGGTGGACAGAATCCCGCCTACAGGCCGGCTCACCGTCACTATGCGCATGAGCTGGGCCTCCCCTTCGGCCCATGGGCATGCAGGCGGAGGGCTGTCTTCGCTCGGTCACTCGGAGTGGTCACCGAGGGGCGAGCCGAACCAGTCGAGGCGTCGACTGGTACATTCGTGAAACTCAGGTGCCGATTACAGGGCGGGGGCGGTCCATGTTTGGAGCTGGCGGTCAAAGGCTGAATCGAACAACTTCTGGTGTGCTTTCCGTGGGAGCGGTTCTGTCTCTCTTGACCGGTGGCGCTGCAGTTATCGGCTCGGGCTCGGTGGTAGGAGCGTCGACCAAGACCGCCGTCTCGTCATTTACAGCGAATCCGTCGGCGCTCATTTGGAAGGGTGGCAAGGTAACCCTCTCAGCCAAACTCACCGACGCCAAGACCTGCACCTTCTCGGTAACTCCCAAGATAAATGGACTCCCGGCGACGAAGTCCTGTACGAAGACCTCCGTGACTGACATCGTGACGATCCCCAATAACGATGAGACGAGGACCGTGACTTACACCTTTGGGCTCTCGGTCAAGGGGACCACCACCGTCAAGGCAAAGGAAGTGAGGATGACGGTGGGGACAGCACCTCCCCTGACGGGCGTTTCACGCCTCGCAAGTGATGGTCAAGGCGACTGCGCAGTTCTTGCTTCGGGGGGGATTCGCTGCTGGGGGGACAACTCCAATGGGGCGCTCGGCAACGGGACCATCGGTGGGCCTGACAAGTCGTACAGCTTTGACACGCCCCAGGCGGTTACCGGAATAACCAACGCTGTCGCAGTCGCCAGCCTGAACTCTGCTGAGTACGAAAGCTACTGTGCCGTGCTCTCGACAGGGGGGGTGGAGTGCTGGGGAAACAACACACTAGGGCAGTTGGCTACGGGTTCAACCAATGGACCCGATGGGCCCAGCGGCGACAGTTACGACACGCCGCAGCCGGTGACGGGCATCACCAATGCCATCTCGGTGACCAGTGATGGTGAAGGCTATTGTGCGGTGCTCAAGACCAGAGGGGTGGCCTGCTGGGGAACCGATGCCTCCGGGCAGTTGGGGGATGGGACCACCGATGTCGACGCCTACACGCCGCAGAGCGTGGTAGGTCTGAGCGACGCCGTTGCGGTCGTCAGTGGCCCTGCTGGGTACGGCAGAACCAGTTACTGTGCCCTTCTTTCGACCGGAAGGGTGGACTGTTGGGGGGACAACACTCTCGGCGAGCTGGGCGACGGGGCTGTGCCTAATGCTGATACGGCACAGCCGGTTGTCGGCATCACTAATGCCGTTTCAGTAACCAACGATGGCAACAACAGTTATTGTGCGGTGCTCTCGACGGGCGTCGTTGACTGTTGGGGGGACAACGCCAACGGAGAGTTGGGGAACGGTACAACAGGTGGTCCAGATTGTATTTTCGCTGGAGTAGGGACGTGCTACGACACTCCCACGACGGCTGACCTTGCCACCAGCGTCGCTTCGGTCAGCAGCGATGGAGCCGATAGCTTCTGTGCGGTGCTTTCGAGCGGGGGAATGGACTGCTGGGGAGACGACACCTCGGGCGAGCTAGGACACGGTGTCATAACTAACTACCTTGCTACCCCTCAATACGTGGCCGGAATAACCAACGCCGTATCGGCCACAGGAGGCACCACCTATCCCGGTTACTGTGCCGTGCTCTCAACCGGCGGTGTGAAGTGCTGGGGAGACAACACCTATGGTGAGCTTGGGAACGGAACCACTGGTGGGCCTAACGTCTCGGAAACCAGGAGCGGCTTCAGCTCGCCTCAGTCGGTGGCCAGCATCACGCATGGAGTCTCGGTAACTAATGACTACGAAGGTTATTGTGCCGGGCTCTCTACCGGTGGGGTGGACTGCTGGGGAAACAATGCCACTGGCGAACTGGGCAACGGAGCCATCGGTGGACCTGATGGGCAGGAAGGCTACGACACACCACAACCGGTCAGTTCTTCGTAGCACAAGCCCCAGGATTCATCCGTCTTGAGCTTCGACGGGGCTGCTAGGCCGAATGCCCGGCTCCCTACGCCGCCGAACCTGAAGCCCGTCCCTAGCGATATTCAGGTATCGATAGAGAGTCTGACGGCTCACCCCAGCAAGCCGGGCAATCTCGACAACGGACAACTCACCCTTGTCCTACTGCTCCTGGGCCCTCCGGACAGCAGCGGGAGAGAAGGCCAACTCCCCGGCCGGAGCCTGAGGAAGTGCCTTGCCGGGAGCGGGACGACAATCACGATGCTCGGCGTGTATCAGCGGAATGCTGGCCCGTCATGGACCCGGAAAGGCTTCTGAGAAGGCACGGCCGAACTCCTGATCACCCCAGATGTTTGGCGCATCGGCGAAAGCTCTGCCGAGAAGAAGCGCAAGCAAGTCTCGACTGGTGGCTTCGATGACGGCAGTCGATGGTGTTGTGGGATCTGCGGGCTGTGATTCAACAACATCACCGCTCACCGAAACCGAATAGGTGGGTCCGTCAGTCGCAATGAGGAGCCAGGTTCCCTGCAGCGAGTGATCAAACTCACGGTGGTTGGTGCGTCGAACGCTCAGTCGTCTGAGCCGAATCGGCAGTACCGTCCTCACAAAGAGATCACTCCAGTCGTCCAATCCCAGATCCAGATCGGTGCCATGGACCTCGACCTCAGTGAGCCTCAGTAGCGGAAGTCCGGAGATCCGAACAGGACCGAGGTCAGGGTTGTCGTCTGGCTCAGCGACCTCCCACTCCCACGCCTGACCATCGAGGTTGTCCCAAAGTTTCTCCAACTCCGTGCTCAGGCTACGTAGCGATTCCACGACCCGCAGGGGGTCCTCGCCGGGAGCTGGTTCAAGTGTCCCTGGGCGCTGCATTGCACGTCCGTCTGGGTAGTAGGCCGCCCTATGACCCGAGATCCCGGCGGATGTCATGCGAAGCAGCGCCTCGGCCCCGTATCGGAGATGACAGGTGATCGTGAGCCGGGACCAGCCCGGAAGCCAGGAGGGAGCTGACAGGGCGTCGCTGCCCTCCCTGTTGAGGGCGTCGACAATCGCCGCCGTTCGTCGAGCGCAGGCCACGCTGAGCCTCTGGTTCAGAGCCGTGAGTGGAGGCACCAATCCAGTATGGACCTTCTCCCAATCCGATGTGGCCGGGATATACGAACGGACGTTACCAACCGCGCTCAGCCACGCCGACCACAACCCGGGAACCTTGTTGTAGACCCCATGGCGTCTCTCGGGCGTCGTGGATTGGGCTGACACACTATGGAGCTCCGGCAAGCAGTGGTGGCTCTATCAACGCTTTCTCGCCACTCACCCTGAAAGCAGGGTCCAGAGAAACAAAGATCGCGAGCACGTCCGATCAGGTTCAGCTGTTCCGGCACACCTTGCGAAGAACCGGAGACACCGACTGTGGGCCATCACGATGATTGGCCACGGGCTGGCAACAACCCTCGGGCGCTACAGTGAGCCTTCGTGGATCGAGCCGACACCTCTGCCGTGGAGCTCAGCTTCCCCGAGCGCTTCCTGTGGGGCGCGGCGACCGCAGCTCATCAGGTCGAGGGCGGTAACGTCAACAACGACTCGTGGGCAAAGGAGCACGACCCCGATTCCGGTTATGCCGAATCCAGCGGTGACGCATGCGATTCGTTGCACCGCTGGCCCGAGGATATCGAGCTCATTGCGCAAATGGGGCTCGGGGCCTACCGGTTCTCACTTGAGTGGAGCCGGATCGAGCCTGCTGAAGGGGAGTTTTCCAACGCCGCACTAGACCACTATCGCCGGATCTGTGCAGCTTGCCGCGAGCGGGACATCGTCCCCGTTGTGACCTTCCATCATTTCACCAACCCGACGTGGCTGACCGAGCAAGGTGGGTGGGAGGCTGCGGACGCGCCGGATAGATTCTCCCGCTTCGTGACCCGCAGCGCGGCCCATCTCGGCGATCTTGTCGGTTGGGCCTGCACGATAAACGAGCTGAACCTCATCGGCGTCAGGGCCTACGACGTCGGGACCTCCGCACCCGGGTTCGAACACAACTTTGCCCGCCACATGGCGATAAACGAGGCCATGGTTCGAGCCCACCGCCTCGCAGTCGACGCCTTGCGGTCGGGACCCGGCACCTTTCCTGTAGGCCTGACATTGTCCATGGATGAGATGGTGGCAGATCCGGGTGGGGAGACCGTCCTCGAAGCAGCGCGTGAGATCCTCGAGGACAGGTTCTTCCGAGCTACCGGAGGAGACGACTTCATCGGGGTCCAGTGCTACTCGCGCGTTCACTTCGGACCTGAAGGTCAAGCTGCCAACGACCCGGGAGTACCCACAACTCAAATGGGATACGAGTATTGGCCGCAGGGGGTGGAGCACTGTGCCAGACGAGCTGCGGCAATGACCGGTCTCCCGGTGCTTCTCACTGAGAGTGGAATCGCCACCGATGACGACGCCGAGCGGATCCGCTATCTCGCCGAAGTCTTGCGTGGCGTGCGACGCGCTCTCGATGAAGGCGTAGACATACGCGGGTACTTCGTATGGAGCCTGCTCGACAACTTCGAGTGGTCCCACGGGTATGGGCCCAAGTTCGGGCTCCACAGCGTGGATCGCGAGACGTTCGCCCGCCACCCCAAGCCCAGTGCATCGTGGTTCGGGGCTGTAGCCAGGGCAAACAGCTTGGTAACGCCACCGGTCTGAAGGACCGTCGGGCCCGCAGGCACTGGGTGGACCCGGTGGATGAGCAGATAGCGCAACTCCGCTGTAGCTTGCGGCGTCGCTGGATTTCAGATCTTCCAGGCGGCCACGACGGGCGGATGCACGTCGCATGTGGTGCGGACCGGATTTCGCCCGGCTGCCCGCAATCTCAACTCGATATGGTCGGCGACCGTCTCATCCGTCAGTTCGCCCTCAAACCCCAAGAGGGCGTCACCGATCGGATCAAGCCCGATAGATGTGAGTCCGAGATACGTAAGTATCCAGTTATCGAGGTCATGGCTCAGTTCAACCTTCATGGCCGACGCAGGTAGCCTGAAAGGCACCGGAGGTCGGATCGCACGCAAGGAAGCCATGGAAAGGCCATTACCCAAATGGACTGCCTGGTAATCACTCGAATTTGAGTTCTTGATGTGTCGTATCGACCGTTGGTCACGATAGGGCTGGCAATCTCCGCCTTCTAGATCTACTATGAGTAGTACCATGTTCCGCGTCAAGATTGACCGTAGCGACACCACTCCCCTGCACGACCAGGTGGCGGCGGAAATTCGAAGAGCTATCGCCGAAGGTGAGGCCGGACCAGGCGATCGACTTCCCTTGGCCAAGGACATGGCCGCGGTCCTCGGAGTCAACAAGAACACGGTCCTCCGGGCGCTCCACCTCCTCCGGGACGAGGGATTGCTCGACTTCCAACGTGGCCGGGGCATCACCGTGGCCGGGACACCAGAACGAAGCGTGGTCATCAACCGCATACGGGAGTTGGTCGAGTTCTGCCGCACCCAGGGCTACCGCCGGGACGAGATCGTTGAAATGATCGAGGCTCTGCCGTGAACCGGAACCGGCCAGCGACCCTCGTGGACGTTCGATGACCATCATCGACCAGCGCCACACGGAATCGGACCAGAGGCCAGAAGAACCAGAGGTCCTGTTCAAGGAAGCTCGGCGCCGTCGTCACCGTCGATGGTCGGTAGGCGGGGTCCTATTTGTGGCCGCGGCACTCCTGGTCGGGACCCTCGTCCACCCGGCAAAGGCCCCCAGCCACCGGTCCCTACCACCCAGGGCCCATGTACATGCCAAGCCCACCGTTCCCACCGGGCCGAGCGATGAGGTGCAGCCCAAGCAGCCCGGTGCGCTCGCTATCGCTCCCAACGGGACCTTGTACATCGCCGACGGTGGTCGGAACCAGATTTTGGCTCGCACCCCCTCAGGGCACTTCCGGGTCGTGGCCGGCAACGGCCGAGTGGGGTTTTCGGGAGACGGCGGCCCTGCGGTCGATGCGGAACTTGACGGCCCGCAGGGCATCGCCGTCGGTCCCGACGGCATCGTGTACTTCGCCGATGCCAACCGCATACGAGAGGTCACACCGAACGGGATGATCAACACCATTGCCGGAAACGGGCAGCAGACAGATTCACTGGCCCCACCCTCGACCAGTACACCAGCGACACAGGTGGCGATCGGAAACACGGCCGCGGTGGCTCTGGGACCAGACGGGACGGTCTATTTCACCGGGTTCAACCAGGTCCTACAGCTTGCTACCGATGGGACGTTGGCGGTTGTCGCAGACGCCGCCACCTTCACAGGCTTTGATCCTGCCCTTCCTCCGGACAACCAATGTGATCCCATCTCGTTGGCCTTTGACGGGTCTGGCGACCTCTATATCGGTTGCTCGGACCCCTTCGTCCTCCTGGAGCGAACACCTGATGGCTCCCTGCACTATTTGGGAACGCTGAGACCGCACGACGCTGTCAGCGCCATGGCCGGTGTGCCGGGAGGAGGCATCCTGGCCCTCGGGGGTGCCAGCATCGCCAGTTACGGCTCAGCGGCCCCGAGGCCGGAGAACGATTTCCTGTCCTATCGGCTCCCTGGCAACGCTGACTTCTGGCCCCAGGGGATAGCAGTATCGGCCGACGGTACGGTCTATTTGAGCCAGGACGGCCTGGCCGCGATCGGACCTCCTGCCATCGTCGAACAAACCTCCGGCGGGAACGTATCGGTGCTCTGGGGCCCTGGTGCACCATGATCTGGCCAGACCGTGCCGCCAAGAGTGGCCACGGCTCGGCAACGGATCCTGGCGCTGTTCGGAGATCATCGTCTCCCAGTGAGGTCACTCCTGGTGAAGGTCACTCCCGGTTGGGTTCACCGGAGCCAGGCCCGTCACGAATCGTGGAACGTCCGGTTGTCCGTGAATCGTGAGCGCCTACTCGCTCCCGCCGGCCTGCGTATCTCCGCCAGTGACTTCTCCAGTGAAGCCTTTCGCGCTCGAAGGGCCTGGATCTCGGACCTGAGGGAGATCATCTCCTCCTGTTTCGACTCGAGTTTCCTCACTTCCGCGCTGAGCGGTACCGCAGCCGCCAGAAGCTCGTCCCGCTCCTGCCTCAATGCCGGAATCTCACATCGGAGGCCGCTCAGTTCCAACTGCAGTTCGTCCCGCTCCCGTCGCAAAGACGGAATCTGGGCCCGGAGCCGGACCCACTCCGCGCCAAGTTCAACCCGGTCCTCGAGCAAGGGTGCCGATCGGCGGGGTGGCACATCCTCTTCGTAAGGCACCCACACGGCTTCACCACGGTGTCGGGGAGCGGGGGCCAGTTCCGGAACCCGTACCGGCGTCGGACGGGAGCGACCGTCCCACCGACGGAGGAGGCTTGGAATCTGAAGGTCCAAGAGCCAACTCGCGGTTACGTCAGTCATCGATCCCTCCATCCCGCTTCCCGCCTGGAAAGCTCGTGAGATGAGACTCTATGAGCGATTGAAGGCCCAGTGGGTGACCTCGGCCCCGTCTGGCTCGGGTCATCTCAACCGCGCACTGACCAGGGGTTGCTGGGTCGACGTGCCATGATCTGCAGACAGGGAATCCAGCCACACCGATGGAGGCAACCATGAGTGACACCAGCGACGAGCGCACCGACAACGACCTCGAGGTGGTGGAGGTCGAGAGCGCGGGCATCGATGACGAGGGAAACGCTGTCGTGGATGACCTGGTTGTGGCGATCGACAAGGACGGCAATGTCATCGCCACCGATGAGACCGTCGCCGTCATCACCGAAGACGGCGACATGGTGGTCGATGAAACCATCTCCGTGGTCGGCGAAGACGGCGAACTTCACGCCATCGAAGAAGACATCACCGTGGTCGAAGCAGAGGATTCCTAGGAGCCGATCCGGATCTGGCGTTGGTCACCGACGCCGGTAGAGGGTGTAGCCGTCAGCCTGGCCAACCGGCACATACAAGCGATGGAACAGTGCCACCGTGGCCAGGTCCCAGCCCTGCTCGACCGTCTCCACATCGGCCACGATCGCCGAGCTGGCCAACAGTTGTCGGCGCACGGTGTCCTGCCACACGGCCAGTCGCGGGCCGGTCACCGCTACAGCGTTGTTGGAGGCGTCGACCTGACCCTTGCTGAGATCCAGGATCGTTCCGTACGGGTCGGTGGTGTAGGGACAGTCGCGCTGAATCTGGCGTGTCTCCACATCCAGGGCGATCGACAGGCTCGCCGTCGGGGTCCAGACGCAGTGCTGGTGGGCCACGAACGAGGCCAGCGCCGGCTGGTCTGTCCTTCCCCCCACCGGGCCGGTGGCCGATGACAGGGCCAGGACCGCCACCAGAGCCACCACTGCGGCTACCGCCACGGCTCCAACTGCCCGGCCCCGTCCTGCCAGCAGTCGCCGACCCTGGGGGACCGCCATACCGGCCAGGATGCAGACCGAGCCGGCCGGGAAATCGACGTAGTGATAGCTGAAGCTGGGAGCCACCAGGACCAGGACCAGTTCCATGGCCCCGATGGCCATCCACGGGCGGGACCCGGGGTCCGGCCACGCCAGGACGACGATCCCGGCCATACCCACGATGGCCAACACCGCCAGGCCGTGAACGGTCAGGTCCGCATCCAGCCGGGAGTGGTTCATCAACCCGGAGAGATACTGCAAGCGTTCCCAGATGGTGGCTCCAGAGCCCGGGCGCTCCATCTGGTCGACGACCACTTGCCGGACGAACTGATGGGGCGCCAGGATCAGGAATGGCCCGCTGGTCAGGATGAGGGCGGCGACATAGCCGAGGACGAAACGGGCGGACTCCCGCTTCCCGTGACGGCGGTAGACCAGCCAGATGAACACGAGGGCCACCGGTCCCATCCACACCTTCACCGAGGTGGCCGCCCCGAGGACGACGCCGGCCCACAGGCAGGCCGTGCGACGGTTCGGGCCTTCGACCAGCACCATGGCCGTCAGAACCCCGAAGGTCAGGAGAGGTTCGAGAAGCAGGGTGTGCTCGGCCGCCACGCTCGCCTGCCACACGGCATAGAGCAACCCACCGGCCAGGGCGGCTGCTCGGCCCCGGGACCGGAGCAGGTAGGCGATCAGGGCGGCATTGGCCCCGGCCACGGTTATGAACACCACTCTCGCCAAAGCCATGGCCACGGTGTCGCCGGTCCAGTGGGCCAACGCGGTGAACGGGCTCAGGAGAAGGACCACGCCGGGCGGCTGGATGAAGACGAAGTCCCGGTAGGGCAGGTGACCGGCCACCAACTGGGCGGCCGCGGAGAATTGGACGCCGTCGTCGTATTCGAGAACGCCGGTCAACGTGTGCTGCACCAACAGCGGGATCAGCCGCATGGCCACGGCTGCGGCAAACACCACTGCCGGGACCGCCCATGCCGACCGCTGAAGCTGGGCGCCGGAGGTGATCACTGGGCCGGGGCCGGTCGCTGCTACCTCCACCCGGACATTGTTGTCGGACCCACCGGAGTCACCAACCCGGGGATTCGATGGTTGCCCGGTGGTGTTCGTTGTGGCCCCACCCACCAACCGCCGACCTCCGTCGCTCAAGAATGCCCCGCCGCCATCGGTCCGCACCACGGTGATATCGACCGACCAGCCATCAGTCTAAAGGTCGTTCTGGCTGGTGCCGGGCCCACGCCGCGGGGCCGGGCGGGGCGATGGCCATTGCCTCTGAGCTGCGGATCTGCCATGGTTGGGCCCATTCGCATGGGGGTGGGCAATTTCTACCGTGGCCATAGATGGAGCTGGCAGGCGTGACATCAGATGCCGCACGAACCGACGTTCCAACCGACGTGGACTCCCCTGGGGAGGCGCGCACCACACCTGAGGCGCCCCACCGTCGCCTCTCCCCCACTCAAGTCGCCCTGATCGTTGCCGTCATCGGTGTTGTCATCACCGCCCTGGTGAGCTGGACAGCCTGGACCCTCAATCGGGACAACGAGCACCGGCTCCTGGAGGTGCAGACCAAGCAGGCCGGGGCTGTCGTGGCCGCGTCGATCCTCAGCATCCACGACCCGCTCTCCACGGTGCAGGAGATCGTCACGGCCACCGGAGGGAGCGTGGAGCAGTTCCGCTCGCATCTGTCGGCCTACGTGGGGGTCGACCGCATTTTCGCCTCGGCCTCCTTATGGCATGTCGAAGGCTCTTCGGCCCACCTGATGGCATCGGTCGGAGCGACGCCGGACCTCGCTCCCACCTCGGCCCGGACGCAGGCCTTGGTGACCCAGGCCGCCGATAGCGAGACCTTCGGGATTACCCGCATCCACGACGGATCCTCGCAACGGGTCGGCTATGCCGTGGGGAGCCCCGGTACCTCGCCCTACGTGGTCTATGCCGAACGCGCTATCCCCGCTGATCGTGAAGCCCCGGTCGAGAGCAACCCGGCGTTCTCCGAGCTCGACTACGCCACCTATATCGGAACGACCTCGCCAGCCAATCTGACCACGACGGACATGGCCTTGTCCCAGCTGCCGCTTTCGGGCACCGCCAGGGATGTGATCCCTTTCGGCGACACCACGGTGACCTTGGTGGCGGCGGCTCGGGGGCCATTGGGTGGGTCGCTGGGGGGCGATCTTCCCTGGATCTTCGCAGTGGGCGGGTTGCTGCTCACGATGGCCACCGTCATCGCAGCGGAGCAACTGGTCCGACGCCGGCGGGATGCCGAAGAGGATGCCAGCACCATCAGCGGCCTCTACGACCGGCTCGACAACCTCTACGGTGAACAACGGTCCATCGCCGAAGCGTTGCAGCGGGCCCTTCTGCCCCGGTTCAACCCCACCATCCCCAAACTGGAGATTGCTTCGCGTTACCTGGCCGGAGTGAAGGGAGTCGACATCGGAGGCGACTGGTACAGCCTCATCCCCGTCGACCCACGTCACTTCGCCTTCGCCGTGGGCGACGTGTCCGGCCGGGGGGTGCGCGCCGCCACGGTGATGGCCAGGCTTCGATTCACCATCCGGGCCTATCTCCGCGAAGGGCACCCGCCCGACCGGGTCCTCGAGATGTGCTCCGGCGAGATCGACGTCCTCACCGACAACCACTTCTCGACGGTGCTGGTGGGAATCGGGAATCTGGAGACCCGGGAGATCACCCTGGCCAATGCCGGCCATCTGAACCCGTTGCTCATCTCCGGCCCCCACTCCGAATTCGTGCCGACCACGGTGGGTCTGCCCCTGGGAGTCCGCCGGAGCACCTACCGTGCCACCTCGTTCGTCATGCCACCCGGGTCGGCCCTGGTGGCCTTCACCGACGGACTGGTCGAGCGGCGCACAGAAGGACTCGACATCGGTCTCCAGCGACTGGCCGACGCGGCATCGGCACCTTCCCCGAGTCTGGAGGATCTACTGACGAGGGTGGTGGCCGAGCTGGCCCAGGACGGATCCGAGGATGACATCGCGGTGTTGGCCTTCCGCTGGCGGAACCACGGGAGCGACACCAATGGGAACCCGGCCTCGGGCCAGACCCAGCCCGCCTCGGCCTGAGCGGACAGGCCTCTTCCGGATCCCGTCCACCGGTGATCCCACTTGGCCCCTGGACAACGAGGTGAGGTCATCTGGTAGCGTTTCTTGCGTGCGCAGTTATTGGTGGTTTACCGAGCCGGCTCTGGATGGGCCAGGGAGCGTAACCACGCACTGATCGCGCCTTCATCCAGAACCGGCTCCAAGGCAGAGGCATTCGCCTCTGCCTTTTGCTTTGCCCAACAACATGGCGAGCCGGTCGACCACAGGATCGAGCGGCTGACGGGAAGGACCAGAAAACCGTGGATCCGAAGGACCTCACACAGAACCGACGCGTGGCGGAGATCCGATCGCTCGTGTCTCCGCGCCAGCTTCGCCGACGCCGGCCGTTGGCCGCTGACCTGGCCGGTGTCGTCGTCGCAGGCCGAGAGGCGGTGATCTCGATTCTCGACGGCCATGACGACCGTCTGCTGGTCGTCGTGGGACCCTGCTCGATCCACGACCCGGTGGCCGGGCTGGAGTACGCCCGACGACTGGTCGGACTGGCCAAGCGCCATCGGGACGAACTGCACATCGTGATGCGCGCCTACTTCGAGAAGCCACGAACCACCGTGGGCTGGAAGGGACTCATCAACGACCCCGGGTTGGACGGGAGCTTCCGGGTCGGGGACGGTCTGTCGGCGGCCCGGGCCTTCCTCCTCGACGTTCTCTCGCTCGGACTCCCGGTGGGCTGCGAGTTCCTCGACCCCATCACTCCGCAGTACCTGGCCGACACCGTGAGCTGGGGCGCCATCGGGGCCCGGACCACCCAGAGCCAGATCCACCGACAGCTGGCCAGTGGACTCTCGATGCCGGTCGGATTCAAGAACTCGACGGAAGGCGATGTCCAGGTGGCCGTCGATGCCATCGCCGCCGCCGGTACCGCCCAGGTCTTCCCGGGCATCGACGACCACGGTCGGGCCGCGGTCATCGCCACGGAAGGCAACCCCGACTGTCATCTGGTTCTCCGAGGGAGCACGTCCGGACCGAACTACGACCAGGCCCACGTGACCGATGCTCTCGGTCAGCTCGAAAAGGCTGGCCTGGTCGGCCGGCTGGTTGTCGACGCCAGCCACGGCAACAGCCGCAAAGACCACCGGCTACAGCCGTCGGTGGCCACCGACATCTCACAGCGGGTGGCGGCCGGTGAACGCGGCATCGTCGGGGTGATGCTCGAAAGCTTCCTGATCTCGGGTCGTCAGGACCTAGGGGACTCACCCCAGGTCTTCGGGCAGAGCATCACCGATGCCTGCATGGGCTGGGAGGCCACGGTCGATGTGCTCGACCACATGGCCGCGGCGGTGGCCCGCCGACGGGAGAGCCTCGAGCGCGGCGTAGCCGGTTGGTCCACAGCTCTTTCCAAGTATTGGGTACTACCGTCCGAAGTGCCGGGTCCGTCGAGTGAGATTCCGCCATCGAGCTCCGGACCCGGCGCTAATCAATCCGGCTTCCGACACCTGCTGACTCACAGGAGTGTGCCGGCTCATCCGAGTGTGCCGGTTCACCTGACCGCACGGCTGCATCCGATGGCGCGGCGTCAGTAGGACGGTCGACATCCCCCCGGGCGTGGCCGCCGGACGTTGCGCCTCTCTCGCCCGCCCTCTGGTCCGGCGCCGTGTTGGCGTCAGCTGGCGGGGAGGATGCCAGCTCGTCCGGTTCGACCGGGGCTGACTCCAGGAACCACAACAGGATCACGATCCACAGCCCGAGGCGCAGTTGGGCCAGGCCTTCGACGGTGTGCCGGGTCACCTCCTGTCCGTCGCCATGCCAGGCCACCAACATGGCCAGAACCCCGATGGCTGAGAACACCAACATCATCCGCCAGACCCCGTCACGCCATCCCTTGGACAGATAGGTGAGATAAGCACCCACCGCCGCCAGGATCAGGAGCCCGATCAGCGGTGGCCAAACCACGACGGTCAGGGGCGACCGGTACTGGTCGGTCGTTGACGCATAGGCGGTGAGGCTTCCCTGAGCGAAATTGTACGACCGCTCCGGCCGGATCAGAGGCTCGGTGAGCACGTAGAGGGGATGAGTGGCGAGCCACAGGAAGTACGTGCCGGTCGCCTGGTCCTGTATCCAGTGCTCCAGTGGAGCGAAGTCCGGGTCCGATGGCGAAAAGCTCACTACCTTGGCCTGCCCCGGCGGCGTCGAGGTGGCCTTGGCCAAGGCATCGATCTGAGGAGCTTGGGGCATCCCGTGGTGGGCGAACCAGGCCACCCGCCCGGGGTAGGGGAAGATCCGCACATAGAGCACATCGGCCACGTTCTGCGGGGTCCGGTGGGACGCCACGGTCCCAAACCCGGTCAGGACCACCACGCCGATCAGACAGACCGACAGAACACCGAGGCGGGTGGCCCTTGGCCGATCCTTCCGAGCGACGGCCAACGCCCTCACCCCCACGGCGACGGCCAGGAACGCCACCGTCCACACCTGGGCGTCCCTGGTGGCGGCGAAGGCCAGGCAGGCCGCAGTGGTGGCCACCACCCGGGGCCAGGTCACCTGGCGGGTGGTCCAGATGAGGGCGGCACACACCACGGCCAACAGGCTCATCGACAGGGACTCCGAGAGCACCGATCGGTTCCACAGCGTCACCGGGAAGGCCGAGGCAAAGGCCAGGATCACCCAGACAGCCACCACCCGTCGCCAACCGGGAGCCACCAGCCGGCCCACGGTCCAGGCCAGGAAGCCCCAAGACAGAGCGGCGATCACCGCCTGGGCCATCAGGTAACCACCCGATGCACCGACCAGCTTGATGAGCAACGGCATGGCCGGTGGCCTCGGCCCGGTCCAAAACCCGCTGCTGGTCAGCGAAGCCGAGGCGATCTTCCGGTAGACCAGGGAGTCGTTCCAGATGATGGCCGGACCGGCGGTGGCCTGTACCAAGAGATATCCGGTGAAGAACAGCCACCCGGCAAAGGCCGTGGCAGGGGCGATGACTGTCGGAGCCGCCGGACGTCGCCACCTGGACGTCGTGTTCACCGAGTGGGATGCCGGTTCAGCCACCCAGAGGGCTCCGTCTCACCCTCCACCATCACTCCCGCCGTCGGCCCGGGCACCCTCACTCCGCTGGGCGCGCCCACCCTGGTCATCGGGCTCCCACTCCGGATCGAGTTCGAAGAACTGGTGGATCAGCGCCTCGAAGGCCACCGCGAACAGGGTCCAGTCCTCGGGCTCGGCCCCGGGGCCGGGGGAACGCGAGATGTGCTCCAGGCTCACATTGTCGATCCGGTCCCGCAGCGAGTAGCCCTGGGCCAAGGAGTCGGCGGCCACGACGAAGTGACGGAGCGTGAACTGCTCGCGCAGGCGGAACCCGAGGTAGGCGGTCATGATGGCGTACATGTCGGTGAGGCGCTTGGTGAAGGCCTCGTAACCGGACAGCAGGGCCTCCTCGATCCTGTCTCGGTAGTCGATCGACTTGCCCGAGGCCGCCAGGGCCCACACGCTGATCCAGGAGGGCAGTTCGTTCGACTGGCGATGGGCATGGGCGTTGACACGACCGCCCACCCGGCACATGTCGCGCATGGCCCGCTCCCGCGACTCGGGCGTGCTCCGATCCATGCCGGCGAACAGAGGTCTCATCTCGTCGAGGGCCGTATCGATGTCTTCTTGGTAGTCGCCCTGGGCAATGGCCATCAGCACGTCCACTTGGAACTCCGCCTGATTCTCCCAAACCCGTCGGATGACCGAGGCATTGGTCACCCGTATGCCCTTGTCCTCCTCCACCCGTTGGAAGACCCGCTTGAAGGTGAGGGACTCAGCGCCGGTCCCGAGGCCGTCTTCGCGGAGGATGGTGCGGCCGGTCTCGAGCAGCAGGGAACGCAATTCCTCCCGGGTCTGCCTCGGTTGCCGTTTGTCCTTCTTGGTCACCGTCCGCCCCCTTCACCTCTCATCGTTCCCGCCCGTCTTGCCGGGTCGAGCCGTTCCCCGCCGCCATCGTCATTTGACCAGTGGCCGTCCGACCGTGGGGTCGGTCGACGCCGGTCTCACGCTGGGGCGGGGCTGAGTCCGAAAGCCTCACCGACGGCGGCGATGCCGGCGGCGTCGGTGAAGGCCACGCTGAAGATCACCTCGTCGGCACCGGCCTCGATGTGCCCGGCCACCAGACCGGGGATCTCGTGGGCCTGACCGATGGTGAATCCGGCGGCTTCTTCCGGCGGTGCGCTCGAGGCGATCATGTTCCGGAATTCCGAGGTCTTCTCCTCGGACGTGGTCAGGATCAGCGGGGTCATCCAGGTCACGTCGACCTCGGCGGGGTCGCGGCCGACCTCGGCACAGTGGCGGTGGAGGACCTCGATCTTGTGGGCCAGCATGGCCACCCCTCCGGTCACGTTGCACTTGTCGGCGTACTGCGCCACCAATCGGAGCGTCCGCTTCTCCCCGCCACCCCCGATCATGATCTTCGGCCCGCCGGGCTGCACGGGACGGGGCAGATTACGGGCGTGATCCAGGTGGAAGTACGTACCGGAGAAGGACACATCGTCGCCGGTGAACATGGCCCGGCACACCTGGACCGCCTCCTCCAGCATGTCCAGTCGGATCCGGTCGCTGGGGTAGGCCACGCCGAGGGCCTGGTGTTCGACGTCGTACCAGGCGCCCCCTATCCCGAGGATGGCCCGGCCCTGGGAGATGACGTCCAGGGTGGTCACGATCTTGGCCAGAATGCCCGGGTTGCGGTAGGTCACCCCGGTGACCAAGGTTCCCAGCTGCACCCGCCGGGTCCGGGCGGCCAGGGCCCCGAGCAGCGTGTAGGCCTCCAGCATCGGCTGATCCGGACCTCCGAGCGGCGGCAGCTGGAAGAAATGGTCCATGACCCACACCGAGTCGAACCCCGAGTCTTCAGCCGCCGCGGTCAGGCCGGCCACGTGGTCGAACAACCCCGTTGAATCGAATCCGGAAAAATCGGGCAGTTGGATCCCGAACCTGGTCATTTGGCCCACGGTAGTACGACCTGGTGGATAGAAGGCGACCCTCCGGCCGTGGTAGGCAGTCGGTGTTCGACCGGCCGTCCCGACGGTCGCCCGAGGTGCGGAGGAATGTGACGTGGCCAGACGAAGCTCCCTCAGATCCCAGCTCTACCGGGTGGCCCGTGACATGGGCAACGTCCAGGCCGCATCCCGCGGGCCGGGCGCGTACGCCAAGCGAACGGCGCGACGCCAGGTCTACCGGACCACCAACGGGCTCACCAACCACCTGCTCCGCTCGTTGAAGCTCTGACCGGAGCCTCTGATCACGAGGCGCCCGCCCTACTGGGAGCGTCAGGCCACCGGGAGCTGGATCAGACCGAGCTCAGGGTCACCTCGATGTTCCCTCTGGTGGCATTGCTGTAGGGGCAGACCTCGTGCGCTCCCTCGATGAGGGTCTGGGCGGTGTCGGCGGCCACGTCGGGGATGTGCACCTCGAGCGCCACCGCCAGGCCAAATCCTCCACCTTCGATGGTGCCGAGGGTGACCTTGGCCGTCACCGTCGAGCCCTCCACGGACACCTTGTTCCGTCGAGCCACGACACCCAGAGCACTCTGGAAGCAGGCCGCGTAGCCCGAGGCGAACAACTCCTCAGGATTGGTAGCCCCACCCGGGCCACCCAACTCCGGCGGCGGCTGGAGGTCCACGTCGACCAGGCCGTCGGCGGTGCGCACGTGGCCCTCCCGCCCACCTACGGCTGTGGCCTCTGCGGTGTAGAGCGGCTTGACGAGCTCTGTGACCATGGTTCGCGTCTCCTCTCGGGTCGCCCCTCTTAGGTCCCGACCAGAACAACCCCGCGCGCCGGGAGGATCTTCCCGTGGCCCCGGCGCCGAGGGTAGAGCCCCCGGCGCCCCGGCTTCTCCGCCGGTCCCGGCGGATGTTAGATTTCGTCGCCGAAGGGAGTGATGGACGGCCGTTCACCGGCAGTCCTCCTTCCGCTGATCGATGGGGGGACTGTGGTGCACGCGTTGACCGGCTTTCTCGAGTTCGATCCGAACGAGAGAGAAGTGACCGAAGAGGCCCTGATCGCCGTGTCGCTCCGGAGCCGGCAGGACCCCGGCTGCGTCGACTACTGGTGGGCCGAGGACGTCGAGCATCCGTGCCGCTTCCGGTTCTTCGAGTGCTGGGAGTCCGAGGAGGCGTTCAAGGCCCACCAGTCCCAACCCTACGAAGCCGCCTTCATGAGCGATCACGTCTCACGGATCGTGGGGGCCGACGCCCACGTCCTCACCATCACCGACCGATCCTCCGTGGCGGGGACCTAGAGCGGTGCGAGGTGTTCGGTGCACCGAGGACGGAATCCGGGTGGTGGATACCGGTGATCCGGCCGGAGGCGTGCGGGTGTCGGTGGACAGCTCGGGGATCTGCGGGTCGGACCTGCACCTGATCTCGTTCGGCCCGTCCACGGTGACCCTGGGCCACGAGTTCTCCGGTCGCCTCGATGACGGCACTCCGGTGGCGGTGCTCCCGGTGGTCCGGTGTGGGACCTGCCGGCAGTGCCTGGCCGGAGATGAACAGCAGTGCCGGTCGGCTCTGGGGGCCATGTACGGGATCAGTCGCGACGGCGGCCTGGCCGACGAGGCCTGGGTCGACGCCTCGTGCGCCAAGCCTCTCCCGGCCGACCTTCCTCTCGGACAGGCATGTCTGGTGGAGCCACTGGCTGTGGCGCTGCACGGAATCCACCGGGCCGGTGTCCAGTCAGGGGCACGGGTACTGGTCATCGGAGCGGGACCGATCGGCTTGTGCGCCATCGCCGCCTCCCGGGCATCCGACGCCGAGGTCGATCTGTCCGCCCACCGGGCCGACCGCCTCGAGGCCGGGGAGCGGCTGGGGGCCCAGGTGTCGGTCGGCGAGACGTACGACATCATCCTCGACGCCGCCGGGACCCAGGGCTCCATGGACCTGGCCTTCTCCAAGGTGAGCCCGGGCGGCACCATCGGCGTGCTCAGCACCTTCTGGGAGCCGGTCACCATCAACATGCAGTTCCAGCTGAAAGAAGTGACCCTGGTTCCGGCCTTCACCTACGGCCACCACCACGGTGTTTCGGAGTTCGAGGACGCCGCCACCCTCCTCGGTCTCACCCCCGATCTTCCCAAAACCCTGATCACCCATCACTTCAGCCTGGAGGATGCCGCTGAGGCCTTTCGGGTGGCGGGAGACCGGAGCACGGGGGCCATCAAGGTGGTCGTCCACCCATGACCCCGACCGAATCGCCCCGGCTGGTCCTGACCCACGCCACCGTCATCGACGGGGACCACTCGGTGGTGGCCGATGCCCACGTGGTGGTGGACGGGGAGTGGATCACCGACGTGGGTCCGGGGCCCATCGTCGACCCCCGTCCCCAGGACCGGACCGTCGACCTGGGCGGTCGCACGGTGATGCCCGGCATGATCAACTGCCACTTCCACGCCACGTACCACAACCTGGGAGCGGTGCCCGCTCCCTTCGGGCTCGAAGAGCCGATGGCCCTGCAGGCGGTCCGGGCCGTCAACAGCCTCGAGCTACTGGTCGAGTGCGGCTTCACCGGAGCGGTGTCGGCCGGAGCTCCCTTCGCCATCGACGCCTCGATGAAGGTGGCCATCGAGCGGGGCCTCATCCGGGGGCCTCGCCTGGTGCCCTGCAGCCGGGACATCAGCACCACCGGTCACGCCGGGGACCGGAGCTACCCACCCCACTGGCAGGTAGGGGCCCTGGGCGCCATACGGCCGAGCGATGGACCCGACGAATTCCGGCGCTCGGTGCGGGCCGAGATCAAAGAGGGGGCCGAGTTCATCAAGATGTTCGTCACCGGTGGTCACGGGACCATCGGACCCAGTGAACAGACCGAGATGACCCGAGCGGAGATGGCGGCGGGCATCGAGGCCGCCCACCTGCGGGGCGCCCGGGTCCGGGGGCACATCGCCAATCGGGAGGCCATCATGATGGCCCTTGACCTCCACATCGACGTCATCGACCACGGGGACGGCATGGACGAGGAGTGCATGGAGCGGATCATCGACACCGGCACACCGGTCGTCCCCTCCATGCTGTTCCCGGCCCGGTTTCTGGCCTCGATGGGCGGCTCCGCCCTGGGCTTCACCGATTCGATGAAGTCGGACATCGACACCATGGCCGAGATACTCCCCAAGGCCAATGCGGCCGGCATGCGACTAGTGCTCGGTGACGACTACGGAGCGATATTCTTTCCCCACGGCGCCTACGCCGAAGAGCTGGCGTACTACGTGGAAGAGATCGGCATCCCGCCCCTGGACGTGATCAGGTGGGCCACCAAGCACGGCGCCGAGTTGATGGGCCGGGGCCACGAGCTCGGCACCGTGAGCGCGGGCAAGCTGGCGGACCTGTTGGTGGTGAACGGGGACCCTGTCAGCGACATCACCGTCCTCCAGGACCGGGACAACCTGCTGGCCATCGTGAAGGGCGGTCGGTTCGTGAAGGACGGCCTCCCCGATAACCGTCCGGGATGAGGGCTGCCCTTCGGCACGGGTAGGGCTGACCCTCGGCGTGAGCGCCAGCCCTACCGGAGACGGGGGTGGTCCACCCTGACGAATTGAACACCTCCCCACCTAACCTTGGATGTCAGAGCCGAGGGAGCAGTAGTGGCGATGGCAGGGCGACGACGAGGTAGGCCCGAGGTCAGGACCGGAGCCGGCGCCGCTCAGAACCAGAAGTACCGGCCGGCGTCCTCCGATGGACGGCTCGCCCGTAGCGTCCACACCAAGAACCAGCTCCTCGGCGCAGCCATCGAGCTCATCGGCGACGCGTCCACCGAACTGACGCCCGAGCGGGTGGCCAGCCGAGCCGGCAAGTCGGTGAGCACGTTCTACAACCACTTCGCCAACCTGGACCAGCTGCTCTTGGAGGCCTTGCGGGTTCAGGCCGCGCAGCACCAGTCCTCGGTCACACCGGTTCCGCCCAAGGGCCCCGTCGGTCCGCGGATCAAGGCCACCTCCCACCAACGTCGTGAGTACTTCGAGTTGGTGGGCCCCGTGCTCCGATTGGCCTACGCCCGCATCCAGGGCTCGTCCGACTTCGCCGCCCTCCTCCTTCAGCACCAACGCCTGTCGAGGCGGATGCTGACCCTCACCTTCGGCCCGGAGCTCACCGCGGCGGGACGGGACAGCCGCACCCTGCTGGACGTGATGGAGGCCAACATGGGTTGGCAGAACTGGAACACGCTGCGCTTCGACCACGGGCTCACCGCCTCGCATGCCGAGCGGCTGGTGGTCCTCGCCGTCACCTCCATCCTGGCCCACTCGTGGCCTGCGCCCGTACCGCCCTAAGCCGACGGGTCCGGATCACCGTGGATCACTGCGAATCCGACCAGGGGGTGTGGTTGAACCGGTTGAGCACCGGGCCGTCGGCCCCCCAGGCCAACCTGGTCACCGAAGCCGTGGCCAGGTAGAGGCGCCATGCGCCCCCGTCACCGAGGCCCAAGGCCCAACAGGTGGCCGCCTTGATCGGGGACACATGGCTCACCACCACCACCGGTCCGGAACCCCGGGCTCCTTCCCCATCGACGGCAAACAGCTCCTCACACGCCGATCGAACCCGGGCTCCGGCTTCGGTGAGCGTCTCCCCACCCGGGGGCCGGTAGTCCGGGTCGCTCCTCCACCGCGTCCAGACCTCTGCCGGTACTGATCCAAGCGGGCGCCCGTCGAACTCCCCATAGTCCACTTCGACCCAACGATCGTCGATCTCGACCGGCAACCCCGTGCCCAAGGCCTCGGCGGTGTCCCGGGCCCGGGACAACGGACTGGAGATCAGCCGGGTGGCACCGGCCACCGAAGGCCCCAAGGTGCCGGCCTGGGCCAATCCCCGCTCGGTGAGAGGGGCGTCCATCCGACCCAGGAGGAGGCCGTCGGCGTTCCCGGTCGACTCGCCGTGGCGAACCAGGATCAACACGGGCGACGGGCCGCCGCGAGCACAATCCTGGGCACGAGGACCAAGCCGGGCAGGAGCAAGCTCTCCGTGGACCAGGACTCAGTGGACAAGGATGCGGTCACATTGGGTACAGGTGGCGAACTCCTCCGGCGGCAGCCGCCGGATGCGCTCGATCTCGATGGAGGACAGCGTGAGGTGGCAGCCGTCGCACCTGTTCCCCACCACCCGGGCCGCCCCCACCCCGCCCAGCCGCGACCGCAAGAGCTCGTAGCGCTCGGCCAGGTCGTCGGGAAGTCCGCGAGCCCGTTCGGCCCGTTCGGCCTCCTCGGCGGTGATGGAGACGGCAATGTCCTTCTCGGCCAAGGCGATGGCGGCGGTGAGCCTCTCGGCCTCAGCCTCCAACGTGGCCACTTCGGCTCGGAGGCCGGCCAGCTGGGTGTCCAGCGGATCCTCCTCCTCCAAGAGGACGATCTCTTCCTCCTCCAGCACGGACTGCCGCTCGGCCAGCTGGTGGACCTCGTGGTCCATGGCCTGGAGTTCACGGGAGGCCGATACCTCCCCGGAGAGCATCCGAACCTCGATCTCGTGACGACGTTTGGCGGTCGAGGCGATCTGCTCCTCCAGCTTGTTCTGGCGGCCGGCCAGATCGTCCACCCGCGCCCCCACCTCGGACATGGCGGCGGCCAGGGTCTGGCGGCGCCGGTTGACCTCGGCCAGCTCGGACCGCTCCGGCAGCGTGTCGATCCGGTGACGGAGCTGATCCAGGGTGGTGTCGTGATCCTGAACGTCCATCAGGGTGTCGAACGGCTCGGCCATGGTGTCTCCTCTCACTCTCCCCGGTCCTACTCGCCCACTTCGGTCCCCTGCCCGCTGGCGGAGTCGGCCACACCGGCCGCTCCCCCGGGTCCCTTCAACGCCCCCGGCCCCTCCACTCCCTCCAGCCGGCGAGCCGACCTCAGGGCACCCACCAGAGCCTCGTCGGCCATGGCCGTGGCTTCGTCCCAACTGAACCATGCCACGTCCTGGCTCTCGCCGGGACCCGGATGCGGATCCTCGTCCGGCGCCACCACCAGATAACGCAGGTCGAGATGGACATGTTCCTGAGCCGCCCGGTGCACGTCCACGTGCACCAGCACCGCACCGCCGGCCGGATGGGCCACTGCCAGTCCCGTCTCCTCCCGGCATTCGCGCACGACCGCCTCCTCGGGCGTCTCACCCTGATCGAGGTGTCCGCCGGGCTGCATCCATCGCTGCAGGCGCCGGTGGCGGTGCAGGACCACCCCGCGCCGGCCTACCACCACCCCCGAGGCGGTGACATGGGTCAGGTCGGCCACCCGATCGAAAGGTCGCTCCAGCCGCTCCAACTCGGACCACATGATCTCGACCGACAGCGCCTCCCTGGGATCGCCGGCCCGGTGGTGGCGGAGCTGATCCCGTAAGCGGTCACCCCGCGGGTCCGGCCATTGGTCCCGCGGACGGCCCACGGCGACAGGATCGGGCTCCGGAGGGATGGGGGTGAGCCCGGCAACCCGGTCTCGGGATGTGGGATCGGTGGTGCTCAAGACCGGGCCGCCCACACTCGGGCCAGCGGGTCGGGGTCGGCTACGACCAGCTCAGGCCGACTTGCGGCGCTGGCGGTGGATCCGACGGCGCTCCCGCTCCGTGGTCCCGCCCCAGACACCCTCGCGTTCGCGATTGCCCAGGGCGTGCTCCAGGCACGACTCTCTTACTGCGCACAGGTCGCAGATGGCCTTGGCCTCATCCGCCTCCTCGTCGGAGACGGGATAGAACACATCTGGGTCGATGCCCCGGCAGGCAGCGTGCTTGCGCCAGGTGGCACTCATGGAAACGTCACTTCCTAATAACTGTTGGGATCACTGGTCGAACCGCACGGCTAGCTTCGGTGACCAGGGAGAATGAGCGGCCTACCGGCAAAACTGGCGGAACAGCCAGTATGGCTCACCCAGGGTGGCGATGTCCACATCCGGACCCACTTCCTGGGGTTTTGGCTGTCCGGCCCATCGTCGGCCAGCCCGGCCCGGTACCCCCGTTAGGATCAGCCGGCGCTATCCGCCGACCTACGCTCGTGCACCGCCCCAGCTTGAGGAGCCCGCCATGCCGCCAGAACCCCTTCAGGACAAGACCATCGTGGTCACCGGAGTCACCGGCCAGGTGGCCGAGCCGGTGGCCATGGCCCTGGCCCAGCAGAACCAGGTGGTGGGGGCGGCCCGCTTCAAGGACGAAACCGCCCGTCAGCGCCTCGAGGCGGCCGGCGTGCGCTGTGTGCCCATCGATCTGGCCACCGGGGACGTGGGTGGCCTGCCGGCCGACGCCGACTACGTGATCAACTTCGCGGTGTCCAAGACCAACGATTGGGACCGCGACCTCCAGGCCAACAGCGGAGGCCTGGCCTGGCTGATGGAGCACCACCGGAACGCCAAGGCGTTCGTCCACTGTTCGACCACCGGGGTCTACAAGCCCCTCGGCCATCACGTCTTCGCCGAGGAGGACGAGCTCGGTGACAACCACGGAGTGTGGCCGTTTCTACGGACGTACAGCATCTGCAAGATCGCCGCGGAGGCCACCGCCCGCTGGGCCGCCATCCGATTCGACCTACCCACCACGGTGGCCCGGCTCTCGGTGCCCTACGGCGATCGGGGAGGCTGGCCGGCCATCCACCTCGAAATGATGCTCAACGGCAATGAGATCCCCGTCCACATCGACGCCCCCAGCGTCTACCACCCGCTCCACGAGGACGACATCATCGCCATGATCCCGGGGCTGGTGGGGGCGGCCACCACCCCGGCCACCACCGTCAACTGGGGCGGCGACCAGGCCGTGAGCATCGAGGAGTGGTGCGGGTTCCTCTCCGAGCTGACCGGAACCCCGGTGGCGTTCGCGCCGACCCCGACACCATCGACAGTGTCCAGATCGACCTGACCCGCATGCACGGGCTGGTGGGCACCACGTCCGTCCACTGGCAGGACGGCATGCGCCGCATGGTGGCGGCCCGCCACCCCGAACTGCTCTCAGACTGAGGGCGTCAGGCCGACACGCCGGGCATGCAGTAGACGCTCCCCACCGACCACGCCTTGCTGGCCGAGTCCGGATTCACGACCACCTTGGCCCCACCCTCGAATACCGCCGTCAACTCGCCATCGACTGTGGTCCACAACCACCGCATGGTCCCGGGATACAGCCCGAGGATGGGCCCCAGGGCCTCCCACCGGCGCGGATCGAGATGGTGGACCTGACCATCGATCTCGAGGGTGAAGGGGATGCCGATCACCATTTCGGTGTCGCCGAATTGCAGCCGCGACTGATCATCGATACGAATGAAGCTGAGCGCCGGATCGTCGAGGACAAACTCTTTCCCGCCGTCAGGCAGCTCCCGGATCTGGAGGCCGTCTGCCACGCCACCATGATCGCACTTCGCCGCCGACGGCGCACATTGGAGCGGCAGCCCTGTCGGGTGGCGGCTTCCCGTCCGGTCCGACAGGGGTCGACTGCGATCCGGTCGCCCGACTCCTCCTCAGGCCCCCGCCCCGGGCGTCGGGCCCAGCTCGCCGACAGGCCATATCAGTTCGACCAGTTGCGCCACCAGCTTCGCCACTTCGACGGCCGTGGCCCGGTAGCGGTCCAGGCTCCTGCCGTAGGGGTCGGCCACGTCATCGGTGGAAGAGCGATGGGCCAGCGACGTCCGCGAGCGATCTCCATGGACCGAGTCGATCCATGACCGCACGCCCTGATCCGGCCGACGGGGACCGACGGTACCCCCCCGGCGGACCAGCTCCTTCAGGGTGAAGGCCTTGGGCCAGCACGGTGGGTCGAGGAGCACCGCCTCTTGTACGTGTCGCCGGGCCAAGCCGACAATCAGATCGGAACGGGCCAGCATGGGCTCGGTGAGCTGGCGGCTCCGGTGACCCCGGAGGTCGATCCCGTACGGCGCCATCACTTCGAGCACCTCCCCGGGGACCTCGCGGCCCGCGACGACGTCGCCGGGCACGCCTGCAGAGGAGGTCTCCACCGAATCGGTGAGACCCTGGATCTGTGCGGTAAAGAGGGCGGAGGCCATCGGCGACCGACAGATATTTGCGGTACAGACAAAGAGGAACTCGACGTGCGGAGTGTACCCACCCGACGGCCGTGGCCCGACCTGGCCGGTGCTGGACCGGGTTGCCCGGAGCGCAGCGGACGGTTCCGGGGCGCCGTGAGGGCGCCGTGAGGCACCGTCGGGGTCGACGCCGGCGCCAACATCGCCGTTTGGCCGGACCCCGGCGCATACGCTCAGAAGCAACGGCCTGAGGACCGGCCGGGCTCCCCCATCCCGACTACGCCATCCACCGACCGCCAGACCCGCCATCTGCGACGACACCCCGTAGCTTCACCACCGACAGGTTCGACACCCACAGGAGATCGACGTGCCGCCCGACCCGGACCAACCAGGCTCCGACCCCCAGGTTTCGGGCGGCCCACCCGATCCTCCCGGAGCAGGGGGTGCCGGCCGTTCCGGCTCCGTAGCCCTGGTCCACGACTACCTGACCCAGCGGGGTGGGGCCGAGCGGGTGGTGCTGGCCCTGGCCACGGAGTACCCGGGGGCTCCCATCCACACCTCCTTGTACGACCCGGACGGGACCTTCCCGGAGTTCGCCGGGCTCGACGTCCGGACCATGGGGCTCGACCGGGTGGCCCTCTTCCGTCGCCACCACCGGCTGGCCCTGCCATTGCTGGCGCCGGCATTCTCTCGGCTGCAGGTGGACGCCGGGGTGGTCATCTGCTCGTCCAGTGGTTGGGCCCACGGGGCCAAGGTCCACGGTCGCAAGGTGGTCTACTGCCACACGCCCGCCCGCTGGCTCTACCAGTCCGACCGGTACCTGGACGGGCAGTCCAAAGGATCGGCCGCGGCTCTGTCCCTGATGGCACCGCCACTGCGGGCCTGGGACCGGCGGGCCGCGGCGTCGGCCGACCGGTACCTGGTGAACTCCACCGCGGTGCAACGGCGGGTCGCCGACCTGTACGGGATCGACGCCGAAGTGGTCCCTCCTCCGGTCGACGTCGATCCGGGTGGGGTCCAAGAGCCCATCGCCGGGCTGGATCCGGGTTTCGTCCTGTGCGTCTCGCGGTTGCTGGCCTACAAGAATGTGGAAGCGGTCACCGCGGCCTTCAGCCAACTGCCCGGACAGCGTCTGGTGGTAGTGGGAAGCGGGCCGCTGGCCGATCAGATTGCTGCCACCCGCCCGCCCAACGTGCGCGTGCTCGGCCGGGTCACCGACGCCAACCTGCGTTGGCTGTACGCCTCATCCTCCGGCCTGGTGGCGGCGTCCTACGAGGACTTCGGGCTGACTCCGGTGGAGGCGGCGTCCTTCGGGCGGCCCACGGCGGCCCTCCGGTGGGGCGGATTCCTGGACACCACCGTGGAAGGCGGCACCGGGGTGTTCTTCGACGAGCCCCAGCCCCAACTCATCGCCCGGGCTGTCGAGCAGATGTCGGAGATCTCCTGGTCCGAATCGGCCCTCATGGCCCACGCCCGGCAGTTCTCCCCGGACCGCTTCGCCCGGCGGATACAGGCCGTGGTGGCCGAGGAGCTCGCCGCCTCCTGAACCGGTCCGGCGGTGCGCACGAGCGCACAGAGCGCTCAGGAAGCGCCGCGGCCCCGGAAGATGGTGCTCGGGGTCTGCCAGAGGATCTGCATGTCCCACCAGAAGGACCACGAGGCCACATAGAGGTAGTCGAGCCGACACAGCTCGAGGTGGGACAACTCGTTGCGCCCGGACACCTGCCACAACCCGGTCATGCCAGGCCGGGCCTCGAACCGCTTGCGGGCCCATCCTTCGATCTCCATGGCCTCGGAGACCACGAACGGCCGCGGTCCCACCAGGGACATGTTGCCCTTCCACACATTGATGAGCTGCGGGAACTCGTCCAGGCTGGTCCGTCGCAGGAACCGACCCACCCGGGTGACCCGGGGATCGTTCTGGACCTTGAACAGCGGGCCGTCCACTTCGTTGAGGTGGTCCAGTTCGTGACGACGGGACTCGGCGTCTCGGAACATGGTGCGGAACTTCATCATCGAGAACGGTTGCTCGTTGCGTCCGGTCCGCACCTGACGGAAGAAGACCGGGCCGGCGCTGGTGGCCTTGATGGTGGCCGCCACCACCATCAGGAACGGCGCCGCCACCAAGAGGATGACCGACGACACCACGATGTCGAACGACCGCTTCATGAAACGCGACCCCAGGCTGAGGGATGCCGGAGCGATGTCCAGCATGGGCAGCCCCGACAGATCCTCCACATGGGAACGACTGGTCATGAGTTCGTAGTAGCGGGGGACGATGGACACCCCGACCTGGCCGGCCAGTCCCTTGAGCATCTCGGTGGTGCGTTCGGGATGGGTCCGGGAGAAGCACACCACCACCCGGGCCACGGAGTGCTCCCGGCACAGGTCGGGCAGGTCCTGAAGATCGCCGAGCACGTCATTGCGCCCGAGCGGATTGTCATCGACGAACCCGACGAAGTTGACGCTGGAGTGGGCCCGCAGGTGGCTGGCCACGGTCTGGGCCAGCTTGCCGGTGCCCACCACGATGACCGGCACCGATCCCACCGAAGCCCGGCCGAACAGTCCGAAGGCCAGCACCCGGGCCAACGGGACCACGATCACGGCCACCAGGCACATGGCCACGATCTTGCCGACGGTCAGCGCCTGCAGATCCGAGTTCTTCCGCAAGGCGTAGGCGATGATGGCGTAGAGGAAGCCGCTGATCATCAGGGCGTGCACGATGTTGCGCAGGTCCGAGAAGACGCTCATGGAGATGCGCCGGGTGACCCCCCGGTACAGGCCGTAGAGGGCGAACACCGCCATGAACAGCGGGATGACGGCCAGATCGAAGAGGTAGACGGCCAGGCTGTGGCTGGCGCCGCTGGCCGGATTGCTCGAGACCGCCGACACCAGCAGTGGACCGCAGAAGGCTGCGACGGCCAGCCCGAACACGTCGGCTGCCACCAGACGCCGCAGGCCGTGCCGGCGGACCCGGGTCAGCCCCGCAGCTTGGTCGGTTACGGCGCGAGGGGAAACCGAAGCACGCTCGAGGGACGGCGAGGTCTCATCGAGGACCGTTTGAATCTTTGACTCCAGTATCGCCATCCCAGCAGGCCTGCCCTTTCCTGCGCTGGTAAGCCACTGCCCCTCGTCTGCTACATCTGAGAGGTCAGTCACCACAACGACATCCGCCAAGTCCACCCATGCTAAACCCCGGGTGACAACCCACACAATAGGTATTTCCCCCGCTCACAGACCTGGCCGCCCGGGTCGGTCCCCCGCCAGATTTGTTCAGTCGAGGACGTGCAACCATCTCGTGCGAATCGTACCTCCAAATGCCCTCAGAACCGGGACGCTTGGTGGGTCCAATTGGACCTCCCCGAACCACGATCGGACGGGACGAAAGCCAGGCGAGGCGGCGGAGGCGCAGGGAGCGTCGCGACAGGTCCATGGCGGCAGGGCTCATACCGGTGTATCGGCTCAGAGAGATCCTGCCTGAAGGCCCATTTCGGCCGGAGCGGCCCTGGCTCCCGGTAGGTTGGGCCAGCCTCCGGCCCGGCCTTTGGCCCGGTGTCAGGTCCGGCCTTGGGCCCGGCGTTGGGCCCGGTGTCGGTGAGGCCCGGTGTCAGCCCGGCGTCAGCCCGAGACAGAGCAAGGTTCCTCGGATCGGCGAACACATCGGGGCCGGGGGCCTGACACGCTGGGCCCCGTGGTGACCCGGGGAGCCGGACAGGCCGCCACCCGTCGGGTCCGTTGTGGCCTGGTCGGTCGTCCGCTGGGTCGCCGGGTGGTCCGGTGAGAGGTGCGTCGATGGCATCCCGGGCAGTGGCCGAGTCCGGTACCGCTCTCAACCTCCGGTGACCTCGAGCACTCCGGCCCGGATCGCCGCGATCGATTCGAAGGTGGACTTCTTCAACATGGTCTCGGGGAACTCGAAGTCGAAGGCCTCCTCCAGAGCCAGCATCACGTTGACGCTGGCGTGCGAGGTCATGCCGGCATCGAACAGATCGGTGTTCTCATCGATCGATGTCGGGTCCATCGCCAGCCGGCCGTGCTCGGCCAGGACGAGTCGGATGGTCTCTTCCATGGTCATTCCTCTCTTCGCTCCTTGATTGTCCTTCGATCCTTCGTCGTTCGTCGGTTCGTCGGCACCGAGGGATCCGGGGATTCCTGGTTCCGGCACACCCCCACCACCAGGGCCGCGGCCATGGGCTCCTCATGGGTCAGGCTCACCGCCACCTGCTCGATGCCGGCCTCGTCCGCCAGGTCGGCGGCCAAGCCCGAGAGCCGCATCCCCGTCCACCCGCCAGGCTCGCTGCGAACCTCGATGTCCCGCCAGGCGGGACGGACGCCCACCGGCCTCAGGATCTTGACCATGGCCTCTTTGGCCGCGAAGCGGGCCGCCAGGCGTTGGAGGTAGGAGGCGGTGCCAGTGGGATCATCCCCCCCGCAGTAGTCGATCTCGTGGTCGGTGAAGATCCGATCCACGTACCGCGGCCCGAACCGCTCGACCGACCCGGCCACGTCCTCCACCAGGACCAGGTCGATGCCGACCCGCAGGGACGACGACGGCTCCCACGGGCCGTGCCCGTCCGAGTACCACGAGAGGGCCTCCGAGAGCCCGCCTGGGACTCCATGGAGCGCAGGGATCGACTCCGAAACGCCTGGTGACAACGGGCTCATCGGAGGGACTCCTCTTGGACCGCGACCTTGGACGCGGCGGTCTTGGCTGCGGCGGTCTTGGCTGGTGACCGGGTGACCCCGTCCCCCGTCACCGATGCGTACACCTGGCGGTACCGGTCAGCGATCGACGCCCATCCGAACTCCTGGACCCGGGCCTGGCCGGCTCGCCCGATCCGCTCCCGGCGCTCGGGGTCGGACAACAGGCTTTGGAGAGCGGCAGCAAAACCGGACGTGTCGAACGGGTCGACCAATAGGCCGTCGCGGCCGTCGCGGACGAACTCCGGAGGTCCTCCCCTCCTGGTGGCCACCACGGGCGTCCCGGCCCGCCACGCTTCGAGGATGACAATTCCGAACGGCTCCAGCCGGCTGGGCATCACGAACATGGACGCGCCAGCCATTGCTTCGGCCACCTGCTGGCGAGAGAGTCGGCCCACGAAGTGGACCCGATCGGCGATGCCCAACTCCGACGCCTGGTGGCGCAGGCCCGCCAGCGCGGCACCCTGCCCCCCGATGACCAGGTCCGCGGTCCGGGGCCCGGGTTCGATGGCGGCATAGGCCCCCAGCAGCAGATCGAAGCCCTTCTTCTCCACCACCCGACCGAGAGCCAGCACATACGGATGGCCGGGCTGGCGACCCGGGACGGCGAACGAGGTGGGCTCGTGATCCGGGCCGGTACCCCGGGGAGTGGGATCGGCGTGAAGATCGACCCCGTTGGGGATCACCCGTCCACGGGAGGGCTCCAGTCCGAAGCGATCCTCGGCGTCAGCCAGGGTGAAGGCCGAACAGCCGGTCACGGCGGCCGCCCCCCTCAGTGAGGACCGGAGGGACGAGCGCAGGACCCGCGAGATGTCGAAGATGTCGGTGTCATCCATCAGGGTCTCACCTTGCAACGTGATCACCAGGGGAAGGCTGCTGAGGCGGGACAGAGCGTGGGCGTAGGCCCCGTTGGGCCCGTAGCACTGCACATGGAGCACATCGGGGCGGAAGGCCGCCACGGCGTTCCGCAAGGAGAACAGGGTACGGGTGCCGGTGATGGCCGATCGGCGGATGGCCGCCAGGTTGGTGGCCGGCAACGGCATGGGCAGGCGTCGGACCACCAGCCCGTCGAGGACCTCGACCGTCTCGGGGGTGGCGTCGTCGGGATGGGGGGTCCACACCTCGACCTGATCCCCCGCTTCGACGAGGGCCAGGGCCAGGTGCCGGGTCAGTTCCTCCACTCCCCCGAGTGAGGGGGGGTAGGAGCTGGGGAGAAGGGCGATGCGGGTCATGATGGTCGATCCGCCACCTGCGCCGGGAGACCCGGCGTGGGGGCCGTCATGACCGACGGTAACAGCACGGGTCGAGGCGATCGGAACATGACCCGCGGCTCAGGAGATGGTCGGGTTGAGCCAGGGCTCAACAGCGGCCAGCGTGGCCCCGCTCGGTTCGGGTGCGATGGTGCTCCACTGGCCAACTCCGGGTGACCAGTAGTTGGAGAAGGCCGCGGCGTACCAGCCGGAGAGGAAGCCCTGCTCCGCGCAGTCGCAGTTGGGGGCCCAGCTGGCCGGGTGGATGCCCAGGATGTTCTCGATCTGGGTCTGCCCGCCTTGAGGCTCCACGGCGGCGGCATCGACCTCGTGACCGATCTCGAAGGCGATGATCCCCGCCAGTTGGTCGATGGTCTCACCGGGGTAGATGTAGAGGTCCGAGGTGCCTCCCGGGCTTCCCCAGGTGAAGGTGGTGTTCCCGTAGAACCCCGGGGACGGGGCGTCGGCGATGGGGAAGAACTGGATCGAGTACCCCGGGATGCTCTGCCACGGGTACCGCACCAGGGTGAGGGCCTCGGCCCCCATCTGGTCCGGGGTCAGGGCCACGGCGGGGGTGGCCACCGGCGCGGCAGGAGGGGTTGTAACCGGGGTGGTGGTGGACGTCGGAGCCCGAGTGGCCGCCGCGGTCGGCGCGGCCGGGCGTGGGGGACGTGGTCGGGGCGGGGGTGGCCGCCTTGACCTTGGGTGCCAGTGCCCGGGCCCGGGCCCGTGCCGTGGCCGCGGCCTCGGCGGGGGTGATGGCCGGTCGCGTGCGGGCCTGGGGGTCGGTCCGGGCAGTGGCGGCGACGGGCGAGCCAGCCGGGGTCGCCCCTCCGGCCGTCACCATCAGCAGTGACGCCGTGACCAGTGCGGCCACCACCGCCACGACCAGAATCTCGAAACGGAGGACGGAGCGTCGCTGGCCGAAGGTGGCCCGGGCCAACCTGGCCCGCAGGCCGGTGGCCCGCCGGTCCGGCCCGATGTACCCGGGTGAGAGCACCAGGTCGGGAGTGTCGAGCTCGTGGCGGAAGGCCGACTGCAGGTGCTCGTCAGCCTCGGGAAGATCTTGCGGCCTACCTTCGAAGAGCAGTGCATCCAAGGTCGGCGACGTGGAGTCGGCGACCCGGGCGGAGGAATCGTTCTCCGTCAACGTTGAGTCCATGCGGACAGATCGGCAGATTGCCGGTCAAGCTGAAGTAGGCGTCCCCGGGTCCGCCGATGGCCAGGGCGGGGTCGAAGAGGCCATTCGACGGCGCGGCAGTGGCCCTGGGCTGGCTCTTCGTCGGGCCATGGTGGGACCAGGGAGGGCCCGAGGGGCCACCCGAGGGGCCATGGTGAGCCGGAGCGGCCGTACTGAGGAGTCCGGCGCCGGGGACTCCGGTGCCGGCCGGTGCCGGGGTTCTCTCAGGTCCGGACTCGGGCGGCCCGGGCCACCCTCCGTTGGCGCGACAGGGCGGCCCGGTACTCGGCGCGACGGGCCCGCCGGATCTGGGCGCTCCGGGCGCGACCTGCCCGGCGGAGAGCGGTGGCGGCCTGGCTGGCCCGGCGCTGTGCGGCCAGTCGGGCCCTGGTGGCCTGGCGGGCGGCCCGGAGGCGCTGTGACGCCGCCAGGCGGTCCTTCGAGGCGGCCCGACGGTCCATCGAGAGGGTGGCAAACCCGGAGGAGGCACGACGCCTTGGCCTGGGATGACGCCGGCGGACGGGACGACTTTCCGGCTGCGGAGGCGTGGGAAGTCATCAGGGTGAGGGGGACGGCGACGGCCATGGTGATGACCATGGTCACGAGGACCTCGAGGCCCCGCAACGATCGTCCGGCCCGGGGTCGATCGGGGTAGTGCCGGACTGTGGCTCCGGCGGTCCGGCCCGATGTAGTCCGGGGTGATGATGAGCGGGTAGACATCCAGATCGGACAGGAGCTCATGGGGGACGTGGACCTCGGACGGCTCAAAGGTGGTGCGCCGACCTCCAGCCAGAAGCCCGTAGGCCGTCACCGGCTCAGGAAGCACCTCTACCCCGTTTCGGCGCACACCCCTCAGAGCCGAGTCCACGCTCTCCCATCGGCATCTTGGCGGCGGACTGAAGCCGTCCGGCCTGGTCGCCGCAGATCGAGCCCTTCGGCGCCTGGTGGGGGGAGATGAAGCGGTGAGGCGGCGGAGCTGAAGATGAGAGGCCGGACGGTGGCGCCGACCCCGGGGGTCAGACCCCGACGCCCAGGGTTCGGTACACCTCAGCGGTGGCTCCGGCGGTACGGGCCCAGCTGAGGACCTGCACCCGCTGGCGGCCCCGTTCAGCCAGCTCGGCGCGCCTGGATCCGTCCGCCACCAGATCCCTGAGGGTGGCGGTGAGGCCGTCCACGTCTCCCGGCCGGAACGTCTCGGCCCCGTCCCCGGCGATCTCCACGACGGCCGGCACCGGCGTGCTCACGACCGGGGCCCCGCAGGCCATGGCCTCCACCGGCGGCAACCCGAAGCCCTCGTACAACGAGGCGTACCCCACCAGGGTGGCGGCCCCGTAGAGGGCGGGTAGATCGTCCAGCGGAACGTGGCCCACCTCCACGGTGCCGTCCGGCGGGCTGTGACCCCACAGCCGGTGGCCGGTGAGCACCAGGGGGATGGACACCCGCCGGCACGCTTCGGCCAAGGTGGCGATGTCCTTGCGCGGTTCGATGTTGCCGACGTGGAGCACGAACTGGTCGGGCAGCTGGTACCGGGCCCGCACCCGGTCCCGCTCCGCCTCGCTCGGAGGCACCATGCCGGGGCTCGGGGCCTCGTGCACCACGACGGCATCGAGGTTCAACCGGTCCTTGATGCGCTCGGCGGTGAAGGACGAGACGGCGATGATGGCATCGGCGCGGCGAAGGTTGTGCCGGAGCAGGAACCGCTCCCCGGCGACCCGGTGGCGTGGGAAGGCCCAGGGCGTGTCGAAGATGGTGAGATCGTGGACCGTCGACACCGTGGGGCCGGGATGTCGCACCGGGAGATCGACGTCCAGGCCGTGGGTCAGGTCGGCTCGGCCGAAGCCGATGGCCCCGGTCAGGGCCCGACGCACACCGCCGGCATCTCCCTTCAGCAGCGGGGTGATCCCCGGGGGCAGCTCCGGGGCTCCGGATGGACGGACGGCCGCCACCAACTCCGCCTCGACCTGGGTGGCCATGGCCGCCAGGAGCTCACGGATGTAGGTGCTCACTCCCCCGCCACGTGAGTCGAGGGGCAGGGCGTTGAACACGACCCTCGGCAGTGGCCGGGTCACCGTCGGGTCACCGAGGCACTCGGGCGACCGACACGCCGGGCGCGGCGCTCAATGGGCCGGGAGGACGTGGGCCAGGGACCGCTTGGCCCGCAACGCTGCCGCCCCCACGGCCTGCATCGTTCCGCGGGCGACCGAGCCCAAGGAGCCCGAGGAGCCCGAGGAGCCCCAGCCGGAGGCGGCCCGGCCGAGGAGCCCACGGTCCCCGCCATCGGGCGTCTGGCCGCCGGGTCCAGATCCCTCGGCGCGGCTCGCGCCCGCCGCATCCTGTCCATGTCGGCCATGCCCAGGGAGATCCCGGCGATGATGAACGGCGCGATCGACGAGGCCCCGATCCAGAAGATGTCGAACAGCCCGTCGACGTAGTGGAAGACCAGGATGACCAGACCCAGCGTGCCCAGGGCGTAGGGCAGGCGGAACATGGTCCGCACCGTCACCCACACCAGGAACAAGAAGGCCAGCGATCCGATGATGCCGGTGGAGGCCAGGTTGTCGACGAGGACGTTGGGCGGAGCGGTCACCGTGATGAACTGGGGGAGGTTGTAGAAGCGCAACCCCTCGCCCAGGATGGGGCTCAGGTGCCAGACCTGGATGGCGGCGGAGATCTGGTCGACCCGGGCGGTGACCGAGTTGAACTGGGGATTGTTCCGGGCGGCGATGGAGAAGCTGAAATACAGGGCGATGGTCACGGGGAAGGCCGCCAGGATCACCATCTTCGACCTCGCCCGCAGCTCCGGGTTCAAGAAGGCGGCCAACCCCAGGGCCAGGATGAGCAGGATGATCGACTGGCGGCTCTGCGATGCCAGCAGTCCGCCGATACAGAGGTACTTGTTGATCCGGGCCTCGGTCCGGCCGATGCCGGTCCAGACCGGATTGATCTGAGTGATCACCACCGCCACCCACATGATGGCCCCGATGCCGTTCTTCTGGTACACCCCCCACTGGGCCGGCTGCAGGTGACTGGTCACGGCGTGCTCCATGGAAATGATGGCCAGCAGCGAGGAACCGGCTAGAAAGAGGCGCATCGCTTGTTTGGTCCGGCCGTTGGTGGCGATCACCCAGCCGACCAGCACACTGCCGCCGATGTACGACCACCGGTGGAACCACTCGACGATGTCGTCGCGGAAGGGGTGGGCCACCACCACCAGGATCAGGATCGCCTGGTACCAGACGATGGCCCGCATGAACTGGCGCAGATAGGGCGCCTCCTTCCAACGGATGTGGAAGAGCGAGACCACGGCACCGACGAAGACCAGGAGATCGGCGGCACTGAGATTGGTGGAAGCCCCTCCGACCCGCTGGATGAGCAGGGACCCGGGCAGGGCGATGACCACCAGGAGGAGGGGGTCTGCGATGAAGATCCCGAACACCAGGACCAACCCGGCCAGCGCCAGGCCGATCTTTCGGTTTCCGACGGCGGCGACGGCCACACCGGCGGCCACCACCACGGTGGCCAGCCAGGCCATGATCGGGCGGGCCAGCCCCCTGGCCCCGACCGGCACCCCGGAGACTCCCGGACCGCCCGGTCCCAGGTCGCACTGTTGATGCGGCTCATCGTGTCAGCACGCTCTCACTCATCGGTCCCCAGAGGTATCCATGCCTGCCGCACCCGTAGCGTAGCCGCCGTGCCCGCAGAATCACTGGTTGCTGACATTGGATCTCAAGAAGGTCGGGAAGGGTGTCGACGCTATGGAAGAGCCCCGGCTCGCGGGGGTCCGCGTCTGCCCGGGGTGCGGGGTCACCGTCTCATCTGCTTGGCACGAAGGAACAGGGATGGCTACACAGAACCCCGTCGACAACATGGCGTCCCCGGTCGACCCGGGCTCTGAGGCCGTGCCCTCCGACGCCCAGCCACCGGACCCGGCCCCGCCCGCCGGCGCATCGGCGGCGGCCACCTCGCTGGTGGTCTGCTCCCTCGAGTCGTGGACCGAGGTCAGGCGCAGGATCCGGATCCTGGTGGACGAACTCGTCGACCTCGACCCCTCGCTCCAGGTCCTGTTCGTGGCCCCCTCTGTCGATGTGCTCCACGAACTGAGGCAGGGCAGGTTCGCCGACATCATCGGGCCGCGGCGGGGAGCCCACGGCGGCTCGGGGCTGGAGCAGGTGCATCCCCGGATCCACGTGCTCCGACCACGCAAATGGCTTCCCCGGGTGGTGGGCCCCTTCGCCGACCGGTCGTTGGAGGGCCAGATCCTGGGGGCGGTCAAGGAGCTCGGGCTGCCTCACCCGTTGCTGTGGATCAACGACGCCTCCTATGCCGGCCTGGCCCTTCGCACCGGATGGCCCACGCTCTACGACATCACCGACGACTGGCTGCTGGCCCCCATGGCCCCGCGGCAGCGTCAACGGCTGGAGGACAACGAGCGCTCCTTGATCGAGCACAGCCAGGCGGTGGTGGTGTGCTCGCCCGATCTGGCCCGCACCCGGGGCGGGACCCGACCGGTGGAGCTGATTCCCAACGGCGTAGACCTCGACCTCTTCGGCACCGTCCAACCACGACCCCCCGATCTCCCCCTGGGCCCGGTAGCCCTCTACGTCGGGACCCTGCACACCTGGCGCACCGACGTCGAACTGCTGGTGGACCTGGCCCGGGCCCGGCCCGACGTGCAGGTGGCGCTGGTCGGGCCCAACAGCCTTCCCCACGATGTCACCGAGCAGTTGGAGAGCGTCCCGAACATCCACGTCCTCGGAGCCCGGCCCTACAACCACGTCCCGGCGTACATGCAACACGCCGACATCATCGTCATCCCCCACCTGGTCAATCCCTTCACCGAAAGCCTCGATCCCATCAAGGCGTACGAGTGCCTGGCCGTCGGCCGCCCGACGGTGACCACCCCGGTGGCCGGGTTCCGGGAGTTGGGGGCGCCGATCGTGGTGGCCGACCGGAGCGACTTCGTCTCGGCCGCCACTTCGGCCCTGGACCGGGCCGACCCACCCGGAGGGCCCACTCCACCGGCCGACGGGACCATTCCGACCTGGCACGATCGGGCCGAGGCCATGGCCTCGGTGATGGTCGAGGTCCGAAATGCCGGAGGTCGCCGGTGAGCCCGGGCGCCGGCGGCAGGCCCCGGCAAAGCGGTCCGGGGGTGGCGACACGGCGATCCGCGACCAGGGTGCAGCTACCACCCCCCAAGACGCCCTATCCTCAGCTGAGGGGCTATCGGTACCAGAAAGAGAGAAACCACTGACTTTTCCCGATTTCCTCTCCACCCTATGGCGGAAGAAGCTGATCATCGTGATCAGTGTGATCGTGGCTGTCGCGGCGGCGCTGGCCTACTCCAAGCTGCACACACCGGTGTACCAGTCGACGTCGCTGATCCAGACCAACGCCCCGAGCAGCACGAGCAGCCAGTCGGCCACGCAGGTGACCCTGCCCGACCCGGTGCAGGCCCTGGGCAGCACGGCGGTCCAGCTGCAGGCGGCCAAGCTGCTGAAGGATCCGGACATCGCGGGCGTGGCCTCCCAGGTCACCGGCACGGTCGACCCCACCACCGGAGCGCTCACCATCACCGCGTCGGACTCCAATCCCAAGCGGGCCCAGCAGATCGCCAGCGCCTACTCCCAGGCGTACCTGGACAACATCCAATCGGTCATCACCGCCGAGAGCGCCAAGATCACCACCCAACTCGCCCAGCTGGAGAATCAGATCTCGGCGTTGGAGGCCAAGCCGGCCACCGGGCTGATCACCGCAGAGATCACGTCCCTGGAGTCCACGGTGGCCTCGTTGGAGACCGAGCAGCAGGACCTGACCCTCGGCGAGCCCTACGCCAGCATCCTGGTGGCCCCCGGGGTGCCTGGATCCCCGACCGGGTTGAGCAAGTCGAAGTTGATTCTCATCGGGGCCCTGGCCGGCCTCCTGGTGGGCTGTGGGATCGCCCTGGCCCGGGACCAGTTCGACACCCGGCTCCGCACCACCCCGGACATCGCCTCGGTCACCGAAGCACCCATCCTGGCCGAGCTGCCCGACGACCACGAGGTCCGTTCCGGCAAGGTGGCCATCGCCATGCTCCAGGCCCCGCAGTCCCTCATGGCGGAGTCGGTGCGTGAGCTGCGCACCAGCTTGCGGGTCATCCTGGACGACACCCCCTACCCCATCCTGGTGGTGACCAGTCCGGAGCCGGGTGACGGCAAGACCTTCGTCACGGCCAACCTGGCCGCCTCGTGGGCCATGAGCGGAAGCAAGGTCATCGTGGTGTCGGCCGACTTCCGGAGGCCCCGACTGGAGGAGATCTTCGGGCTCGAGGTCGCCGGTCAGCCCGGGCTCTCCAATCTCATCAGGGCCAACTGGAAGAACTCCGATCCCGATCACCTCCCGGACTCCCTCCGGGGCGGGGGCTCGCAGGCGGTCCAGCCCGGTGAGCGCCGGTCCCCGTCCAACGATCGCCAGGCCCCCGGTCGGTCCAGGCGCGACACCTCGCCGGTTCCCGACCTCCCGTCCATCTCGTCGCTCCTGGTGGACAGCGGCATCTGGGGCCTCCAGGTGCTCCCGGCCGGCACCCAGTTGGAGAACCCCAGTGAGCTGTTCGGAAGCCCGGGCATGCAGCCGGTCCTCGACCAGATCCAGCTACTGGCCGATGTGGTGCTCCTGGACACACCCCCGGTGCTGGCTGTGCCGGACACGGCCATCCTCGGGAGCCTGGCCCGTGGGGCGGTGATTGTGGCGTCGGAAGGGCACACCGACCGCAGCGATCTCGAGCGGACCATCCGCCGCCTCGAGAACACCCACTGCCGGGTGTTGGGGATCGCCATCAACCGGGTCAAGCGCACCTCGACCGATTCGTATCAGTCCTACGCCTACAAGCAATGACGCCGTCCGCACCGGCGTCTGAGCCGGTGCCGGCGGACCGGGTTGTCCGGGGATCGGACGGACCGAGGGACCTCCGGGCGTGGTGACCCCCGGACCAGTGGCCAAGCCAGAGGACCTGTCGGCGTCCCGCGACGTCGACGTCGTGGTGGTGGCCTACGGCGCGGCCGACCTTCTGGAGCGATGCCTGGCGCCGTTGGCCGGCCGACTGGCGTTGGTGGTCGTGGACAACTCGTCGGACCCGGCGGTCAAAGAGGTGGTCCAGCGCCACGGTGCCACCTACATCGACCCCGGCCGCAACCTGGGATTCGGGGCCGGGGTCAACGCCGGACTGGCTGAGCGGGCATCCTCCGGCGACGTACTGCTCTTGAATCCTGACGCCTCCATCACCCCCGAGGCCATCGCCCGACTACACGACTACCTGCTCTCCGCCACCGACCTGGCCTGCGTGGCACCGGCCCAGGTGGACCCGGAGACCGGCGAGGAGGCCCGTGTCGGCTGGCCCTTTCCCACCCCGACACGGGCGTGGCTGGAAGCGTTGGGCCTGGGCCGGCTGGGCGGGCGCACCGACTTCCTGATCGGCTCGGTCCTCCTGATCAACGCCAAAGCACTGGCCGACGTGGGCCGGTTCGACGAGCGCTTCTTCCTCTACGCCGAGGAGACCGACTGGCAGCGACGGGCCCACGAACTGGGTTGGAGGGTCAGGCTGTGCCCCGACGCCGTGGCCACCCACGTCGGGGCCGGCACCGGCGGCGCCCGGGCCGATCGCGACACCCACTTCCACGCCTCGAACGAGCGCTATCTGCGCAAGCACTACGGAGTGGTCGGGTGGTGGGTCTTCCGCACCGGCGTGCTGACCGGGGCCTTGATCCGCGCCCTGGTCCTCCCGGGTGATCGGAGCCGGGAGGCAGCCGGGCGCTTCCGACTCTACGTGAGAGGTCCGCTCCGGGCCGAAGCCGAATGATGGACCCGTCCTAGCCGATCCAGCTCGGATGGAGCGACCGGACCCGCCGGAACGGGCTCACGAAAAGATCACCTGCTCGATCCGGCCCATGACCCGATCCCGGCGGAAGGCGTCGACCGAGCGTGCCCGGCCTCCCGGCCCCACGCCTCCAGGTCGGCGGTGGCCGCGGTGGACAGCAGGCCCGCCAGCTCGTCCACGTCGTAGGGGTCCTCGAGGATCAGCCCGGTACGCCCGGGGCGCACCGCCTCGGCGGCACCGGCCAGACGGCTCGTGATCACGGGCACCCCGCTGGCCAGCGCTTCGATGATCACCAGCCCGAAGGGCTCGTACTGGGTCGGGAGCACCATGAGGTCCGCCGCGGCCAGCTCCCACCCCACGTCACTGCTCACCCCGTGCCAGTGGACCCGCCCGTCGAGCCCGAGACGGTGGATGGTCGGTTCGTAGGGGCCCAGGCCGGCCTTGCCCACCACGTGGAGGGTCATCCGTCGGTTGCCGTTCCGTGCCATGGCCTCCAGGGTCTGACCGAACCCCTTGCGATGGAGCTCGTTGGCCACGAACACCATGGCCAGCTGGTCGTCGTCGATCCCGAGCTGCGCACGGGCCTCGGCCCGGTCACGGACCCGGCGCTCCGCATTGAACCGCTCGGGATCGAAGGGATTCGGCACCACCGTGGTCAAGGCGGGATCGACGCCGTAGAGCCGGGCCACGTCGTCAGCCTCTCGCTGAGAGGTGCAGATGATGCTGCGGGGATGGCCCCGGCGGAAGTACTCCGACTCCATGGCCAACAAGGTGAGGTGGCGGGGCATCAGGTAACGGACCTGGGCCGGCAGCTCGACCCGACCGGCCTGGATGGTCCTGGCAGCGTCGCAGCCAAGCCCGGTGGACGCTGTGGACCCAGATCACGTCACCCGGCGGCACCACGGCCCCCATGGACACCGTGGTCTTCGCCCCCAGCGAGTGCAGCACCCGGCCGGTCCGGGCCCGACGGGTCCACATCCCGACCGGCCCGGGCTCTGCGGGTCCCGGCACGGTCACCCTCCTGAACCCCGGCGGGCACTCCCTCCGGGGCGGTTGAGCCTACGAAGGCGGTTTCGTGCCTGGGGGCCAGGTACTCGAGCAGGTCCCACGTGAGCCGCTCGACCCCGCCCCTCCGATGGAGATCCGGGAACACGACGGCCACCTCGGGTCCGCTCATGCCGACGTCACGAGCCCGTTCCTGTCGAGGGTCGACACCAGGTTCGGAGGGGACGGACGGGAGATCGGCAGCGTGGTCACGGGCCGGTTCGTGAGGCGGACGACCACTCAGGCATGATACTGGAGGCACCCAGGAGCCAGTGGCACCGCCATCACGGCGGAACCGCCCAAGGGACGCGGTACGAACCTCGTGCCGCGCCTCTGTTTGTCGAGAGGAGCCCGATGGAAGGCCAGCGTTACGACCACTCCGAACCCGGCTCCGGCGGCGGGTCGCTCCGACAACTCTCGGTGGTCCAGGTGGTCCGGAGTGATGCCTTCGCCGGAGTGGAGCGCTACATGTGCCAGGTCTCCAACGGGTTGGCCCGACGCGGCCACCACCTGGTGGTGATCGGTGGCGACCCCGATCGCATGCGATCGGAGTTGAGTGCCGGGATCGAGTACGCCGCCGGCCACCACGGTGGCCCAGGCCGCCCGGGTGCTGGCCAGCCACCGCGGCGTCGATGTGGTCCACGCCCACATGACCGCGGCGGAAGCGGCGGCGTGGCTGGCCCGTCCTTTCCAGCGCTCCCCCATCGTGGCCACCCGGCACTTCGCCGAGGACCGGGGCAGCGGAACCGTGGCCCGGGTGTTGACCAACATCACCACCCGTTCTCTGGCCCGCGACATCGCCATCAGTCAGTTCGTGGCCGACAGCGTCAGCGGCCCGACCGTGCTGCTCTACAGCGCGGTCCCGGACCAGCGTCAGGCCAGCCTGGACTCGCGGACGGTCTTGATGCTGCAGCGCCTGACCGCCGAGAAGAGCCCGGAGGTCGGCATCCGGGCCTGGGCTGCCAGTGGGCTCGGTGCCGATGGCTGGCGCCTGGTGGTGGCCGGAGTCGGGGACCGGAAGGCATCGATGACCACGCTGGCCCACGAGCTGGGCGTGACCGACAGCATCGAGTTCGTCGGCCAGATCGCCGACACCGACAAGCTGCTCGACGAGACATCGGTGGTCCTGGCCACCGCACCCGCCGAGCCCTTCGGGCTGTCGGTGGTCGAGGCCATGTCCCATGGGGTGCCCGTGGTGGCCGCCGACGGAGGCGCCCACACCGAGACCGTGGGAGACGAGGGCTTGGTCTTCCCGGTCGGTGACGCCCGGGCCGCCGCCAAGGAACTGATCAGCCTGGCCGAGGACCCGGCCCTCCGTCGCAAGGTGGGCGGAGCGCTACGGGATCGCCAGCAACGGATGTTCTCTCTCGAGCAGCACCTCGATGGGCTCGAGCTCCTCTACCGACAGGTCCTCGAGGAGCGGGGCCGGGGCTGAGCGGGTCGGGGCGGAGGGCTGCTACCGGGGACGCCGTCGCCCGGTAGAGGGCCATCTGGGTGACGGCGATGCTCTTCCACGAGTACTGGGTCACCTCGGCCAGACCGGCCTGGCGCAGCCGCTGCCACAGGCCCGGCTCGTCGAGGAACCGGCTCAGGGCGACCTGCAGGGCCAGCGGGTCGCCGGGGGGACCAGCAAACCGGCGTCGCCCACCACGTCGGGAAGCGAGCCGCTGGCGCTGGCCACCACCGGGACCCCCGACGCCTGGGCTTCCACCGCCACCCGGCCGAACTGCTCGATCCAGCTGGGGAGCGGCACCGAGGGCACGGCCAACACGTCGAACTGGGGGTAGACGTCGGGAATCCCCTCCTCGTCCACGTGGCCATGGAAGCGCACCCGATCCTTGATGCCCAGGGCCTCGGCCATGGCCACCAGCCGGGACGACTCGGGGCCGGCCCCGAAGATGTCGGCGCTCAGCCGGTGGTCGAGGGCCACGGCGTTGAGGAGGACATCGACCCCTTTGTGAGGAATGAGACGCCCGACGAACCCCACCCGCAAGGAGGTGGTCGGCGGCTCACGGTCCCCGGCCCGGAACCGGTCCACGTCCACACCGAGGGGGAGGAGCTCGAGCTCTCCTTGGAGCCCCTTCCTCCGCAGGATCCGGCCGGCCTCCGAGTTGCAGGTGTAGGCCCCGGCGGCGCGGCGGAGGGCCAGGTGCTCGAACCACCGGAACGGCGGCGGGTACCGCTTCTCGATGTTCTGGGCCGACGAGAAGATGAACGGCACCGACGAGCGCTTCAGCCAGCGCAGGAGCATGAACTCGGCCACGGCCATACCGAAGGGCTCCTCGTGCAGGTCGACCAGGTCCCAGTCAGTTGATCCGAGCAGCCGCCACAGGGGCCGGGGGTCGTAGAGGAACAGGTTGGGGTGGCGACCCACCGTCCGGACCGGAACCACGAAGGTGTCACCGTCAGCCGAGAAGTGCACCAGGGAGCCACCCTCTTCCCACTCTTGGGCGGCCACCAGGGTGAGATCGGCCCCCTGGGTCCTCAGTTGGCGCTCACGTTCGCGCCAGGCGGTCACGACCCCGCTCTTGGAGATACGGAGCACCCGCACTCCCGTTGGTGTTTCGGCGGTGCGATCTCGCCTCGAGGACCGTGCCACCGGGAGCATCGTACTGTGCCGGCCTGCCGGCTCGGTGGTCCGGTGGGCCCGGCTGGGCCGTGGGCCGGGCCGGGTGGGCCCGGCGATGATCCTGCTGCGGCTGTCCACTGTCGCCGCCACTGGTGGCTGCCACTGGTGACCTGCCACTCACAGCGACATTTCAGTGGTTTTGAGTGGCTTTCGGCTAAAGAAATTGCCTCCCACGTCGATGGGGAATTGTGACGAGGGCACCGGTTGGCCTCACCGGACGGCGTCCACGGCGGAGGACCCTGTTCACTTCGGTCTTTGTGGTGGCCGTGGTAACCGCGGTGGCGGTGCCGGGCGGCTTGTTCAGCTCCGCCAACGCCGGATCGACCACGCCGCAGATCAGCGGCAGCGTGGCGGCTCCCTCGGCCTCGGAGATCAGCCCCGTCTGTGCCGCCGCCGATCCCACCGGAGTGCTGGGCCCCACCACGGCACCGCCGTCCAATCCCACCAGCACCCGGATCACCCCGTCCGGTGGGGTGGTCAACTTCACGGCCAACTCGACCGGCATCTACGTGAATACCGGCAGCCAGGTGATCACCTACTCGCTGGCCGGCAGCAAAGTCAGCTCGTTCAACCTTCCTTCGGCCATCGTCAACCAGAACGGCAACGAAGTCAGCCAGCCGGTGGTGGACCCCTCGGGAGACATCTACCTGTCCAGCTACTACAACCAGGTGCTGGACAAGTTCTCCCCCACCGGGACGCTGCTGTGGTCGGTGGACCCCCAAGGGGGCAACCCCACCGGGATCTTCTCCATCGGCACCGGCTCGAACTTCGAGGTGGCCGTCACCGTGGGCCAGAATTCCTCGCACAGTGACCTCATCGACCAGTCCACCGGAGCGGTGAACGGCACCTTCCCGCTGCTCGACGACTTCGACTACGTCACCCAGGAGTCCGACGGCAACCTGCTGTTCAGCGGCAACGGCTACGTGAAGACCATCAGTCCCACCGGCACGGTGCTCTCGTCCTTCGGCTCCGGCCAAACCGCGGGGCGCCGGTACCCACACCGGTTCGGGCGCCCAGTTCTACTACCCGGCCCAGGCCGTCCAGGGCCCCGACGGCACCATCTACTCGGCTGACCCCCTCAACACCATCGAGTCCACCAGCCCCGACGGCTATCCTGCAGGCCACCACCACCCTGGGCCAGAACGACGTCGGCGGCGACAACCTGGCCATGGGGGGCTACAACTTCTATCTGGTCGGCTCGACGTTCTTCTACCAAGGTGGACCGCCGTTCAACAGTGGCGGCGACAACATCTCCACCATCTCCGCTCTCCACCCTCACCGCCGAGCTCGGCTCGGCCGCACCGGCCCCTCGACACCCTGGGATGGGGAGCCGGGCTGTCGTCGTCGGCCACGGGCAACTACTTCGCCCCGGGGACCACCCCCTCGGTCAAGGCGCAGTTCGACCCCTGGTGGCTCACGCGAGGCCTCCCATCTGCAGCTGTCCTACTCGGTGGAGAACACCACCTCGTTGGATGCCGAGACCGTGCCGACCCCCACCACCGTCCCGCTGCCCTCCACGGCCGGCGGTCTGGCCGACATCCCGCTGACCATCCCGTCCGCCGACCGGGCCCCGGGCCCCTACCTGGTGCAGGCGTCGTTGTTCGATACCAGTACTTCGCCTGCCACCCTCCTCGGGACCACCTGTATGCCCTACACCGTCGGCGCCGGTGGGGACCGGCTCGACCTGGCCACCCTCCCGAGTGGCATCGGCTCTGGTGGGCCCACCGACGCCCGCGGGGTGGCCCTCAACGCCCAACTGGGCCTGGACGGACTGCGGGGGACCACCATCAACTGGAGCACCTTCCTCCCCAACTGCTCGGCGTCGGCCCCGACGGCCTCGACGTGTGGGCCGTCGGCCATGACCTTCGCCGGCGCCGGCACCGATCCCTACAAGGCCGCCTATGAGGCCAAGGTCGACAAGGTGGCCTACTGGCTCCAGGCCAGCGGCGGTAGCTTCGGTTCCGTCCCCACGGCCCTGGTCGACCGGCGGGTGGTGGCAGGCCGACACCACCGCCCTGGTCAGCCACTACGCCACCGTGCCCAGCGGCTGTGGCCAGTGCGCCCCGGTCACCATGTGGGAGCCGTGGAACGAGCCCAACAACACCGGGTTCTCCGATGGCGGCCAGTACGTAGCCAAGGTGCTGAAGCCCTTCTACGACGCCGTGAAGTCGGTCCTGCCCGGCTCGGCCTCCACGGTGATCGGCGGATCGTCGCTCAACATCCCCATCGGCTGGTGGCAGCAGCTCATCGCCGCGGGCGGACTCAACTACCTCGAGGTGGCTTCGGTGCACCCCTACACCGGCAACAACGACTCCTTCGAGGAGGACTCCATCCCCACCCAGGTCCGCCAGCTGCAGGCCCTACTGGGTGGCAGGCCCCTGTGGTTCACCGAAGTCGGCTGGTGGAACGACGGTGACTACAACTACCTGTCGCAGGCCGACATCGTGGCCCGGGCCATGATCTGGCAGAAGGTGCTGGATATTCCGGTGTGGAACTACTTCTTCGACGAGGGCAGCTGGGGCAACGACGGCGTCTCGTTCTCGCTGATCCAGGCCACCAGCGCCGACGACTACGTGAAGCCGGCGGCGTTGTCCACCATGACGACGTCGTCGGAGATCGCCGACCGGCCGTACCTCTCGATGCCGTCCACCGGAATCCCCCAGACCTACCAGGCCGACTTCGGGGCCTCGTCGGGAGGCGGCTCCGGCGGGGGCTCGCAGTTGGCCGCGGTGTGGTCGGACGGACTGGACACCACCGGTTCGGTCACGGTGACCGCTCCGGGGGGCGGCTCGGTGCCGGTCACGGTGACCTCGGAGTATGGCGCTCCCACCTCGGTGACAGCCACCTCGGGTACCGCTTACGGCCTACCCATCTCCGATCAGGTCACCTACGTCTCCTACCCGGTGGGTGACACCCTCACCGTGGGACCGACCGAGCCCTACGGCTCCAACCTGGCCCTGTTGTCGGCCGGCGCCACCGCCACCGCCTCGTCCGGCAACGCCGACGACGCCATCAATGGGCTGCAGGTGGGCTACTCCCTGGGCTGGGCCTCCGCTGTCGGGGACTCCACCCCGAGGCTCACCGTCAACTTGGCCAACCCGACCACCATCAACCGGATCGTGGTCGATACCCAGTCGGTAGGCAGCACGGCCTTCAGTGTGCGCAACTACACCGTCTCGGTCGACACCCCTCTGGGCTGGACCACGGTGGCCACCGTGGTCGGCCAGTACCGGACCCACGAACTGCAACTGGCCTTCAACCCGGTGTCGGCCAGCGCCGTGAGGATCTCGGTGTCGGAGGTCAACTTCGGCGGCTACTACGGGGGAGGCATCCCCCCGTGGTGGACCACCCAACCGGGCATCGCCTTCGTGCACGCGCTGCAGGTCTACGGGGGTACCGCCACCAGCGGCCGGATCGACGGATCCGACCTGACCTCGCTGGTGGCTGCCGGTAGCGGGGGCGGCGGTGGCGGGGGCGGGGGCGCGGCACGACCACCACCACCACGCACGACCACGACGAGCACCACCACGACCACTCCGCCGAGCACCACCACGACCACCACCCCGCCGAGGTCCACCACGACCACCATCGGGTCCCAGGGCTACCGGCTGGTCACCAGCGGGGGCAGTGTCTTCTCCTTCGGACACGCCCACTTCTACGGTCCCGATGGGACGCTCAGCCTCAACCGACCCATCGTGGGCACGGCCTCCACCCCGTCCGGCCACGGCTACTGGTTGGTCTCCTCGGACGGGGGCATCTTCTCGTTCGGGGATGCCGGTTTCTACGGCTCGACCGGCTCCCTCACCCTCAACAAGCCCATCGTGGGCATGGCCTCGACGTCGGATGGGCGGGGCTACTGGTTGGTGGCTTCCGACGGCGGCATCTTCGCCTTCGGTGACGCCGGCTTCTACGGCTCGACCGGTTCGTTGGCACTCAACAAACCGGTGGTGGGCATGGCCTCGACCCCGGGCGGGCGGGGTTACTGGCTGGTGGCTTCCGACGGCGGCATCTTCGCCTTCGGTGACGCCGGCTTCTACGGCTCGACCGGTTCGTTGGCACTCAACCGGCCGGTGGTGGGCATGGCCTCGACCCCGGCCGGCGGTGGCTACTGGATGGTGGCCTCGGACGGGGGCATCTTCGCCTTCGGGGATGCCCACTTCTACGGATCGACCGGTTCGCTGACCCTGGACAGGCCGGTGGTGGCCATGGCCTCCACCCCGGGTGGCAGTGGCTACTGGCTGGCGGCCTCGGACGGGGGCATCTTCGCCTTCGGGGATGCCCACTTCTACGGATCGACCGGCGGGTTCCCTCTGGTCGATCCGGTGGTGGGTATGAGCTGACCCCGGTCCCGGTATCCGTGTCGGCGGCGGACCATGCACCTCCCGGAAGGGAGTGCGGCCCGCCGGATCGGCAGCTCATCAGCTAGCCGGATGGCCGGCTCACCAGCTGATGGTGGTAGGCGCCGTGTCCTCGAAGGTACGCCCACCGGCACTCCACTGCTCGGGGGGCACCCGGGCGGACGGGACCACATCCATTGTCCCGTGTGCGCCCGGCTCGATGAAGCGCACCACGGCGGTCGCCGTGGTACCGGGATCGAGCGAGACCGGAGCGGCCAGCACCCAGGTCGGTCCCTCCCCGCCCCGGACCGCCAGGGGACCGAGGCCGGTCATGGTGATATGGGTGGCCGACCCGGGCACGTTGACGGCCAGCGCCCCGCCGTAGTCGCCGTAGGCCAGCGGGGACCCCAAGAAGGGTCCGGCCACATACAGAGGCTCGCCCGGAGGAGTCTGGTTGGACACCTTGATGGTCATGGTCACGGCGGTCCCCGAGCCCTGGGCCCGGTGGCTGACGGCCACGTCGATGGGCACGAACTGGTCGAGCTTGTTGCCGGCGATATTGATCAGCGAGACGTCGACCGAACGCGGGGCCAGGGTCCCGGCCACGCCGCTGACGGTCCAGGCGCTCTCGGCGACGGGGCTCTTCGACCACACCATCAGGTGTCGACCGGCAACAGCACCGGACAGAGCGTTGGCCAGCGATCGCAAATCGCTGTTCTGACTTTGCAGCTGCCGGAGCACGGCGCTGGCCAACGACCCCAGGGCGTCTGCGCGCTCATCGGCACCCGGTGAGTCGTCGGTCACACCGACGTACTGATCGTGGAAGAGGAACTGCTCCACGTTGTCGGCATCGATCACCTGCCCATCGGCCACCACCGGACCCGACGCCACCAGCATCTGGCGCAGCCCGACCACATCGAGGGCCAGGACCCCGTCGATCTTCTGGCCGGTGGAAGCGGTCCATATCTGCGCGGCCAAAGGAGCGGACACGTCGAACTGGGGCGTGGTCCCGAGGTTCCGCAGGTCCAAACCCGGATTGAGCCAACCCCAGTTGTGTTCCAGTTGGCCGGTAGCCTCGACCACTCCGGCCGGAAGGGTGGTGTTGGCGGACGGCCCGAGGTCGCCCAGCGTCAGCGAACCGTCAGCCGTCGAAGCCGTCCCGGCCTGCAGGAAGGTGCCGGAGCCGGCCCGCATCTCGGCGTTGTTGGCCGCCAGCACCAGATAGGTCTGGGGGCCCTGGAGGATGTTGGCCACCACCGCCGACACCGCCGCCGACTTGGTCAACCGCACCCGGGCGTCGTACAGCTGGGTGACGAACTCGTTGTACTTGGACGCCAGGGGTCCCACCAGTTCCTGCGAGGGCCCCGTGTTCACCTGGGCCAGTTGGTGCTCGGCGGACAGGGAGAGAACGCCGAGCCGTCTCAGGGAAGCCACCCGCTCGGGCCCGGCACCGTGCGGTTGATCGAGCAGGCCCTGCACCTGGGAGACGAACGACGACCCCACCGCCGACACCGTCCCAGCCGCCGAGCTCAGCGCCTTGACCGCCCGGTACTGGCGGCCGATGACCGGAACCACGGTGATGGGGGCGAAGAGGGGCGACGACAGCTCCGACTGGGCACTGGCGAACTCGGCGTGGGCCTGGTCCAGGAGGTGGATGGAGTTTGCCGAGGTCAGGGTGCCGGGCGACAGGTTGGCCTTGACCTCTTCGAGGACGGCCAGGCCCTTCCTGTCGTGGTGGTAGGCCGAGAGGGCCATTACGCCCACGACCACTCCCCAGACCACCACTACCACCACGACGGCCAGGGCGATCAACCACCGGCGGCGCCGGCGGCGACTGGTACTAGTGGGCATGGGCCCGGCCGCTGCCTCGCTCACGGTTTCGGTCACCGGGGCCGCCGGGCGCGGGCCCGGTTGCCTTCACGGCTGCCGCCGCTCGAAATGCCTGGTGCCGGCCGGAAGATGGTGCAGCTGTTCGGGCTCGACGGGGCGGTGGACAACGGTCTGATGGTACTGGACCGGGCCTCGGGAACGAGGTACCGGGGGTGGGGTCCGGCTCTCGGGCCAGGCGGGGCCGAGGCGGGCTGGGGCGGGCGGGGGCGGGGCGGGGCGGACGTGGGCGGGGCGTGGCGCTTGGACCAAGGGCGTGGCGCCACGGGTTGCCGGCCGGCCATCCACTTGACCCTGGGCCCAGCCGTGGCCCGGAGTTGGCAGGTGCGGCCACTAGCATTCTTCCGTGTCATTCACGACCGTTCGGATGACAGTGGGGCGAGTGGTTCTGGTTGCCGGGATCCTGGTTCTCCTGTTCATCCCGTATCTCTTGTGGGGAACCGGGCTGCAGACCGCCCGCAGCCAGTCCCAGCTGCGTACGGAGTTCACCAAAGCGCAGACGCAGGCCGGGACCCGGAGTTCGCCCAAATTAGACCCGGCACCGGGCTCCCAGGCTGTGGCCGCCGCCGCCCCGCCGCTTGCGGACCCGCCGATCGGCAGCGCCGTGGGTACCATCACCATCCCCTCGATCGACGTGTCGATGGTGGTGGTGGAGGGCACCGGGACGGCACAGCTCCAGGCCGGGCCGGGCCACTACCCGGATACACCGCTGCCCGGTCAAGACGGCAATGCAGCCATAGCCGGGCACCGAACCACCTACCTGCATCCCTTCTACGACCTCAACGAACTGGTTCCGGGCGACCCGATCACCGTGGTCACCCTGCAGGGGATCTTCCTGTTCCACGTGACCTCGAGTCAGTCCGTGCTTCCGAGTGACGTCTCGGTGATCTCGACGACCCGAACGCCGACGTTGACCTTGACCACCTGCACGCCGCGCTACAGCGCCAGCCAGCGGTTGGTGGTGCACGCCACCCTGGTGGCCAGCATTCTGGCGCACAGCCATGGGTCCTCAGGTAGAACCACCGCGCCGGTGACCTCCACTGTGGTCTCGTCCACGCCGGCCCACGACTGGACCGCGGCCATCCTGTTGGGCCTGCTGGTGGCAGCGATCACCACCGGCGTATGGATCTGGGAGCGCCGGTCCCACCGGGGTCGGCGGGTGGCCATCGTCGTGGGCGGGTTGGTGGCCTGGCTGGTGGTGGTGTTCTTCTTCTTCGAGGCGCTGGCGCCGCTGCTGCCGGCCAGCTATTGAGGCGCTACCGAGCTGCTACTTCCGGCCGGGAACGGAGTCGGGTACTTCCCCCTGCCCAGTCGGTGAACCGGCTCCGTCGGTCTGGCCGGGCTCGATCGGCCAGGTTGGCTAGATCCGGGGGACTCCCCGGGCCCAGCGCACTGAGGGACCCATCGCACTGAGGGACTGGCCATCGGCTCACGCCTGGTAAGCACAGGTCAGCGGGTCAACGGGTCAACGGGTCAGCGCCACCCCGGGGCAACTCGGGGATCAGGCGCGTGAACATCCTCGACGGAAACCTGAGGCTGGGATAGGGCGACCTCTACGGCCTGAACTTCACACCAGCCGGCGTGGCCGGATGGAAAAAGCGAAGGGATCAGGCGGTGCGACGCCGACGGCGCATGAGAAGCCCACCGGCCAGGACGGCACCGAATCCGACGACTGCCATCTCCTCCACGTCTGCGCCGGTGAAGGGCAGGCTGCTGGTGGTGGCGGCAGTAGGACTGGTGACCCCCGGAGTGGGCGAGGCCGTGTAGGGCAGGACGCCGGTCGACGTGGCCGACACCTTGGGCGGCGTGATGCAGTTCTGCGTCACCGTCGACGAGCACGCCATGGTCTGCGGTGAGAACGTCACCGCGCCAGCGACGCCCGGAGCCATGGATACCAGCGACATCGAAGCCACTGCCATTCCTGATGCGATCAACAAGCGTCTTGCCAACATAATGGTTGCCCTTCTTTCCGTAGGGGGGAAATCCCCTGCGTACCCCTCACATACCATGCTAACCGTTCGATACGGCTACCTGTGTGATCCATCTTGCCCGGTGATTTGGCCAGTTCGCAACGCGCCATAGAGGGAATCTGTCCCATGAACACGCAGAGCATTTGGATCGTCACTCATTGTGGTGATTCCAGGCGAATTAGCCCCTCACCTCGTCATTCAGCTCCTGGTTCACTCGTATGGCGGAATCGCAACCCGGGCCGGCCCGACGGGTGGATCTCGTCCGTCCGGGCCTCAATCACGCCGGGACGAGCTGCCCAAAGGTGCTGCACAGGCCGAAGGCCTCGATGATCACGAAGGCGGCCACGATGACCAGGACCACGGGAATCCGCCAGCTCTTGCCCGGCCGGGCCATGGGCGACGGCATGTACCACGAAGGCAGGAGCCCGGGAGCCTGACGGAGATACACCGACATTGGCACGGCGTCGTCCGACATCGGGGCGTCGGGATCGGCGGCCAGGGCCAACTCGGTGAGTTCGGCCTCGGTGAGCTCGAACTCCATGGTCCCGACGGTTCCGGCCTGGTCCCTGCCGAATCCGGCCTGGCCCCCGTCAAACGGAGTGCTGCCTTGGTCGTCCATCGTCGGCCTCCCTTGTCTCCCTCCATGGTATCCAGTGGCGCTCGGCACTTCGCCGGGGCGGTCGCCGCGGGTGGTGCCGGGCGGGGTGGTGCCAGGGCGGGGTGGTGCCAGGGCGGGGTGGTGCCCAGAGAGCTACAGGAAGTGGATCACGGACTCGAGCACGACGATCATCACCCCTACGCTGACCAATCCCACGACATAGAGGATCCGACGTCTCAACGATCGTTCCGGGCCACCGACCGTGCCGATGCCCACCACGGCCAGGGCCAGGACCCCCACCACGTCAGCCACGGCGAAGGCCGTCCTGACCTCAAAGAGATGGAGGCCGGCGAGGGTGAAGATGATCGTGGCCGGGATGGCCGCCGCCACGATGGACCACGAGCCGGCCAGCTGGTCACCAACGTCGGACCAGTGGATCTCCAGATGCTCCCACGAGCGGGTGGCCACCAGTCGGGACAAGGTGTGGGCGAACCAGATGGCCACGGCCCCGATCACCACCACGCCCGCCGTGGTCACCGCGCCGGGGTTGGTCTCGAAGGTAAGGCCGGCGATGGCCACCAGAGTGGAGATCGTGCCGTAGACGTAATCAGCCAACCAGTGGACCGATCGGCCGGAGCCCACTCCCCCGAGCCACTTACTGGCCGTTGGATGGCCGTCACTCGAGTCGTGACCATGCCCTTCGGTTTCTCCGCCCGTGCGGTTGGACCCCGTCGCGGCTCCTTCGTCGGCGTTTACCGCCGGCTGCACCGGACCCACCCGATCGGGAGGACCAACGGCTCGACAGGATCTGACTCCCCCGGGCCGCCGACACGGCGTGCGTCAGCCACAGGTGGCACCGCCGTCCCCGCAAGATCTGGCCGTCGGGATTGGGAAACCTCCAGGTCAGTGGCTTGGTAGCCGACTCGGACCGCGCCGGTAGGGCTCCTACCCTCGGCCCGTAGAAGGTAGCGCGGAAGCCATCCGAATCAGCAATCGATCCAATCGATCCGGCGCCAGCGGGCCGCACGAATGTCCACGTCAGATGCCCGACCTTGACCCGCCGACAAATAGTTACTATATATTCACTATTGTGGTTCTACAAGAAACTCCGGGGGCAGCGGCTCCCCCCACCGAACTGAGCCGGAACCGGCGGGTAGGAGTGCTGCTCATCTGCTCGATGAGCCTGCTGATCGTGGGCCTCGACGTCACCATCGTCAACGTGGCCCTGCCCTCGATCGGTCACGACTTCCACGCCTCGGTGTCGGGGCTCCAGTGGACGGTGGACGCCTACACCCTGGTTCTGGCCAGCCTCTTGATGCTCTCGGGCTCGACGGCCGACCGACTCGGTCGGAAGCGGACCTTCATGATCGGGCTGGTGGTGTTCTCGGCCGGCTCGCTCCTGTGCAGCCTGGCCCCCAGCCTGCCCCTGCTGGTGGTGTTCCGGATGCTCCAGGCCGTCGGGGGCTCGATGCTCAATCCGGTGGCCATGTCCATCATCACCAATACCTTCACCGACCCCAAGGAACGGGCCCAGGCGGTCGGCGTGTGGGCCGCGGTGGTCGGGGTGAGCATGGCCCTCGGACCGGTCATCGGCGGGCTCCTGGTCGGCTCGGTCGGATGGCGGTCGATCTTCTGGATCAACATCCCGGTGGGCCTGGTGGCCATGTTCCTCACCCTCCGGTTCATCCCCGAGTCCAAAGCACCCAAGGCCCGCAAGGTCGACGGGGTCGGCCAGGTGCTGGTGATCGTGCTCCTGTCCTCTTTGACCTACGGGATCATCGAGGCCCCCGACCGCGGCTGGGGATCCCCGATCATCCTCGGCGCCTTCACCCTGGCGGTCGCGGCCCTGGTCGGGCTGATCGTGTGGGAGGGTCGCCGAGAGGAGCCCCTCATCGACCTGCGCTTCTTCCGGTCGGTGCCGTTCTCGGGGGCGGCCATCATCGCCGTGGCGGCCTTTGCCACCCTGGGCGGCTTCCTCTTCCTCAACACCCTCTACCTCCAGGACGTCCGGGGGTTCTCGCCCCTGAAGGCCGGCCTGTGCACCCTGCCCATGGCCGCCATGACCATGCTGCTGCCACCCGATCTCCGGGCGGATCGTCGGCACCCGCGGGGCCCGCATACCCCTGTTGATCTCCGGGGTGGCCCTGGCCGCCAGCTGCGTCATGCTCAGCGTCATCGGGGCCGCCACCTCCTTCACCTGGCTGTTCGCCTCCTATGTGGTCTTCGGCATCGGGTTCGGGTTCGTCAACGCACCCATCACCAACGCCGCGGTCTCCGGCATGCCCCGGGCCCAGGCCGGCGTGGCCGTCAGCCATCGCCTCCACCTCCCGCCAGATCGGATCGACCCTCGGCGTGGCCGTGGTGGGCGCGCTGGTGACCTCCTCCCTGGGCAGCTCCCGAAGGATCGACGCCGCCTCGGCCACCCACGCCGGCTGGTGGGTGCTGGCCGGATGCGGTCTGGTGGTGCTGGTGCATCGGTCAGGTGGTCACCACCACGTGGGCCCGCGCCACCGCCGACCGGACGGCCAGGCTGCTCAACCCGGAGTTTCTGAGAGCAGTGCGCACGCGGCGACGGGTCCCGGCCCCCGATGACGCCGCCCGGCGGGCCTGGTCGGCCATGTGCGACCTGGTCCTCGACAACGAGCGCCGCCGCGAGGTCAGTGATGCCCTCGGCCTCACCTTCGGCCGGGCCAAAGCCCTCCGGCGGATCGCCCGGCACCCCATGACCATGGGCGAGCTGGCCACCATGCTGGGGATCGACGCCCCCTACGCCACCCTGGTGGTCGACGAGTTGGAGCGCCAGGGACTGGTGGAGCGACAGCCCCATCCCACCGACCGACGGGCCAAGCTGGTGGCCACCACGCCCGAGGGCTCCGCCGCGGCCAGGCGGGCCGAGGAGATCCTGGCCCGGCTACCGGTGGGTCTGGCCGGTCTCTCCCAAGCCGACATGGAGACCTTGGCCCGGATCCTCGAGTCGGCCCGTACCCCGGCCCCTCAGGGCGACCGGGGTACGGACGGCTCGACCAGGGCCAAGATCGCCCTGACTTCGGGGCTACGAGCAGCCGCTGGTGGTCCCGCAGCTCCCGCAGACGTAGCACGACCCGGCCCGCTGCATGGCATTGCCGCACTGGTAGCAGTACGGGGCGTCCCGGGGCTCGGCCCGGGCCATCAGCTGGTCGGCCGGAGAGGACGGAACGGGCGAAGCCACCGGGGTGGCCGCGGCGGACGCCGACGACGCCGCGACGCCGACGACGCCGAATCATCCGCGGCGGCCTGCGCCCCAAAGGGAAGCTCGCTGGCCAAGGGAAGATCGGTGACCCCGGCTCCGGCCGGAGCCTCGGCAGTGGCGGACCCGGCGACCGGACCGTCGCTGCCGTCCAGGATGGTGGAGATGACCGGATCGATGGACTCGACCTCGACCACACCGGACGACTTGGTGGCCGTCTCCTCCACGCCGGGCAGCGTGGGCTGCATCCGCTCCGAGGTGGACAGCACGCCGAGCTCGGCCCGCTCCTCCACGGCCAGGTAGTCGACGGCCAACCGCCGGAAGATGTAGTCGACCAGGCTGGTGGCGATGCGCAGATCGGGATCGTCGGTGATGCCGGCGGGCTCGAAGCGCATGTTGGTGTACTTGCGGACGTAGGTGGCCAGCGGCACTCCGTGCTGGAGCCCCAGGCTCACCGAGATGGAGAAGGCGTCCATGATCCCGGCCAGGGTCGAGCCCTGCTTGGAGACCTTCATGAACACCTCGCCGGGGCGGCCGTCCTCGTACTCGCCGACCGTGACGTACCCCTCGCAGTCGGCCACCCGGAAGGCGAAGGTCTGACGACTTGCGCCGACGGGGCAGCCGCTCGCGCACCGCCCCGACCACCACGGTGTCCGACGTGCGGACCTGCTCGTGGGCCAGGGCCGCCTCGAGGCTGGCGATCTTCTCGGTCAGCTCACGGGCGTGGGCCTCGGCCTCGGACCCGGCCGGAGGGCGAGGCGGCGTCGAGGGCGTCTTGGGCCGCTTCCTCACCGGCCTTCTTGGTGGTGGACAGGGGCTGGGCCACCTTGCAGTTGTCGCGGTAGATGGCCACGGCCTTGATGCCCATCCGCCAGGCGTCGATGTGCAGCTGCTCGACGTCCTCGACCGTCACGTCCTCGGGGAGGTTGACCGTCTTGGAGATGGCCCCGGAGATGAACGGCTGGACCGCACCCATCATCCGGACATGGCCGAGGTAGTGGATGGTGTTGTCGCCCATCGAGCAGGCGAACACCGGCAGGTGCTCGGCGGCCAGGTGCGGCGCGCCCACGATGGTCTTGTTGCACGTCGATGTAGGCGATGATGTCGTCGATCTCATCGGGCGAGTAACCCGAGGCGGGTCAGGGCCCGGGGCACGGTCTGGTTGACGATGGACATGGTGCCCCCGCCCACCAGCTTCTTGGTCTTGACCAGGCCCAGGTCGGGCTCGACCCCGGTGGTGTCGCAGTCCATCAGCAGACCGATGGTGCCGGTCGGGGCCAACACACTGGCCTGGGCATTACGGACGCCGTACTGCTCGCCGAGCTCGACGGCCAGCTCCCAGGCCTCCTGGGCCGCGGACAGCAGATCGGTGGGAACCGCCTCCTCGTCGATGCCGGCCACCGCGTCGCGGTGCATGCGCAACACGTTGAGCATGGGCTCGGTGTTCTCGTGGATAGCCGGCGAACGGGCCCATGCGGGCAGCCGTCCGGGCCGAGGTGGCATAGGCGTGTCCGGTCATGAGGGCGGTGATGGCTCCGGCCCAGGCCCGGCCCTGATCGGAGTCGTAGGGCAGCCCCTGGGCCATCAGCAGGGCGCCGATGTTGGCGTACCCGATACCCAGCTGGCGGAAGCGCCGGGAGTTCTCGGTGATCTTCTCGGTGGGATAGTCGGCGTTGCCCACGATGATCTCCTGGGCCGTGAAGATGACCTCCACGGCGGAGCGGAATCCCTCGACGTCGAACGACGAGTCGTCGTGGAGGAACTTCATCAGGTTGAGGCTGGCCAGGTTGCAGGCCGAGTTATCGATGTGCATGTACTCCGAGCACGGGTTGGACCCGTTGATCCGCCCGGTGTTGGAGGCGGTGTGCCACTTGTTGATGGTGGTGTCGAACTGCATGCCCGGGTCGGCGCACTCCCAGGCGGCCTGGGCGATCTGGCGGAACAGGTCGCGGGCCGGCACCCAGCGGACGGGCTCTTCGGCTTCGCCCCGGGTGGTGAGGGCCCACTCCCGACCGTCCACCACCGCTTCCATGAACTCGTCGGTCACCCGCACCGAGTTGTTGGCGTTCTGGTACTGCAGGCTGATGGCGTCCTTGCCGTCGAGGTCCATGTCGAACCCGGCGTCGCGCAGGACCCGGGCCTTGCGCTCCTCGATGGCCTTGCACCAGATGAAGTCCTCGATGTCGGGGTGGTCGGAGTCGAGGATGACCATCTTGGCGGCCCGCCTGGTCTTGCCCCCGGACTTGATGGTGCCGGCCGAGGAGTCGGCCCCCCGCATGAAGCTCACCGGCCCCGAGGCCGTGCCTCCGCCCTTGAGGAACTCGTGGGAGGAGCGGATGCGTGACAGGTTGACCCCGGCACCCGATCCACCTTTGAAGATGACCCCTTCCTCGGTGTACCAGTTGAGGATGGAGTCCATGGTGTCGTCCACCGAGAGGATGAAACAGGCCGACCCCTGCTGGGGCACGCCGGCCACCCCGATGTTGAACCACACCGGCGAGTTGAAGGCGGCCATCTGGTGGATGATGAGGTGCTTCAACTCGGCCCGGAAGGTCTCGGCTTCCTCATCGTCGACGAAGTAGCCGTCCTTGATGCCCCACGAGGTGACGGTGTCGACCACCCGATCGGCCACCTGGCGCAGGGACCACTCCCGCTCGTTGGTGTTGGGAGTTCCCCGGAAGTACTTCTGGGCCAGGATGTTGGTGGCGTTCAGGCTCCAGCTCTCCGGCACCTCGACGCCGAGCTGCTCGAAGGCCACCGCACCGTCCCGGTAGTTGGTGATCCTGGCATCCCGCCGCTCCCAGTCCACCGCATCGTAGGGATGGACCTCGGGGGTGGTGAAGTGGCGGCGTATGCCGATACCGGTGCGCTGGGGGGCGATCGTCATGCGGTGGACCTCTTTCTCGAAGCTTCCGTTGGGTCGCTCGGGCGGTAGTGAAGCTGGGCAGTAGTCGAAAAGCTGGGCAGTAGTCGAAGCAGTACTGGTGATGGTGGTGATGGCGGAGGGGTTCGTGGGTGGTTCGGAACGGATGATTCAAACGGCTAATTCAGCGGCTGACGGTTGACCCGGTGGTTCGGGCGCCGGTTGGCTGGTGGATGCACCGGTGGGCTTCCACCGGACGAACGCACCGGCTCCTCCCGGTCCGCCCCCGACCCCCGGATCGAGCCCTGCCCGACCTTACCGAGTGCCCTGGACCGGTTTCTCACCGTGTCTGGGACCTGAGCCTCGCTCACTCGAGCTTTGCTGAACCGGGTCCGCAGCACCGGGTGAACCCGACAACCGCCTGCACCGTAAATCACCTGAAAACACTATATGTTGTGGTTGGCCCTCCCCCGAGGTACGAGATAGTGGGTACATTACAGCAGCGTAGTTACACCCCTGTCAATGAATTCTTTTGCAATTCGGTCCTTCCGGGCCGCCGAATTTCCTGTTCGGGGACTGTTCGCGAAATAACGCAAAGGAATGCTGGCCGCTAGCACCAGATCGTGGGTGCGGCCCTCGCTACAGTCCCCTGCCGTGCCCCGCCGTGCGCCAGTGACCGTTGCCATCGACGCCGGCACCACCGGGGTCCGGGCCCTGGTGGTGGACGAGACGGCCCGGGTGGTCGACGTGGCCTACGGCGAGATCACCCAGTACTACCCCCGCCCGGGTTGGGTGGAGCACGACGCCGGGCAGATCTGGGACGTGGTGCGGGCCACGCTGGCCGAAGTGGCCGGCCGACTGGCCGACCACAACCGGGTGGCCCGGGCCATCGGGATCACCAACCAGCGGGAGACCGTGGTGGCCTGGGACCGGCGCACCGGTGATCCCCTGCACCGGGCCATCGTGTGGCAGGACCGCCGGACCGCGGCGGCCTGCCGCCAGCTGGAAGAGGCCGGCCATCTGCCCCTGGTCCGGGAGCGGACCGGATTGGTGCTGGACCCGTACTTCTCGGCGTCCAAGATGCAGTGGTTGCTCCGGACCGGTGGTCTGGCCGGCCATCCGGATCTGCAGTTCGGGACAGTGGACTCGTGGGTGTTGTGGAACCTGACCGGAGGCGTGGACGGAGGGGTCATCGGCCACCGATGCCACCAACGCCTCGCGGACCATGCTCTTCGACATCGTGGTGCGCCGATGGTCACCCGAACTGTGCGACCTCTTCGGCATCCCCCAGGGGTCCCTCCCCGAGGTCCATCCCTCGTGTGGACGCCTGGGCCGGGTGGCCGCCACCGTGCTCGGGAGCGACTCACCCCTGGCTGGGGTTCCGATCAGCGGGATGGCCGGCGACCAGCACGCCGCCCTCTTCGGGCAGGCCTGCTTCGACCCCGGCATGACCAAGGCCACCATCGGGACCGGCACCTTCGTCCTGATGAACGCCGGCCCGGTGGCCCCGAATCCGGTCGACGGACTGATCACCACCTTGGCCTGGGACCTGGGCACCGACGGCGACCTGGCCATTAGGGCTGACGGGGGCGGCGGTCCGCCCGGGGGGGCGGTCCTCCCGGGGCCGACGGTCCTCCCGGGGCCGGTCCGGGCGGATCAGGCCAGCCAGCCCGATCGGCCGTGGCCTACGCCCTCGAGGGATCGGTGTTCGTCTCGGGAGCCGGCGTGCAGTGGATGCGGGACAGCCTGGGCCTGATCGCCGACTCCGCCGAGATGGAGCCGCTGGCCCGCTCGGTCGACTCCAGCGAAGGGGTGGTGGTGGTCCCGGCCTTCAGCGGACTGGGGAGCCCCCACTGGGACCCCGCCGCCCGGGGCACCATCGTGGGACTGAGCCGGGGCACGGGGCGGGCCCATCTGGCCCGGGCCATGGTCGAGGCCATCGGCTACCAGCTCCGTGACGTGGTCGATGCCATGGCCGCCACGCGCACCGCCCCCTCCGTGCTCCGGGTGGACGGGGGCGCCTCGGTGATGGGACTCCTGTTGCAACTGGTGGCGGACCAGACGCGGCTCCCGGTGGTGAGACCGGTGTCGGTCGAGACCACCGCCCTCGGAGCCGCCACCCTGGCCGGCCTGGCCGAAGGGGTCTGGGGCTCACTCAACGACCTGGCCGGCCTGTGGACCGAGGACCAGGAGTTCCGACCGGTGGCCCCGGTCGAGGAGACCGAGCCGGCCCACCAGGCTTGGCTGCGGGCCGTCGAGCGGTCCCGGGGCTGGTCTGACGGCGGGAGCCCGGGCCCGGGCTGAGTTGGCTCGGGCGTTGTTGGGGTCGGGTTGCGTCGTAGGGCCCGCCCACGACTGGCTGACCAGGGCTGGCCGCTCTCAGGGCTGGCTGAGCTCCCGCCAGCTGTAGTCAGCCAGTTCGGCCATGGCCGAAATCCACCGGCGCTCCCGGTTGCGCAGCACGGGGTGGGTCCGCCCCACCACCAGGACCATCTGGGCATGGTTCATGTGGGCCAACGACAGGTCGGGGCGTTGGCCGTCACGGCCGTCGATGCCGGTCCCATTCGCGGCCACTGATCCGGTGTCCCCGTCGGTGCTGGCGTCAGCGTCGGCGTCGGCGTCGGCGTCGGCGGCGCTGACCGATCCGAGCTCGGCGTTCAGCTCGGCACTGACCTCGTCGCTCAGCTCGGCGGGCTCGGGCGGCTCCCCGTCGCAGCAGGCGATCTCTGCGGCGTCGGCCGTAACCACCGCGGCATAGGTGGCCGCCAGGCTGCGCCGCACCCGGGATGTGAGGTGCTTCAGCAGGGCGGCGGGCGACGCCTGCTTGAAGAGCTCCGCGGCCACGTCGAGGAGCTCGGTGCTGCGGTCCGGCATGGCCCCGTCGACCGGTCGCACCGACTCGATGGACACCCCATCCACCTCGAGGATCTCGTCCCGGAGGAGGTCTATGAGATTGTCGCCGGCCAGCCCCACCCCCAGTTCGTCCACCACGACGCCGTTGGCCCTCTGGAGGATGTCGATCGAGACCACATCCCCTCCCACCGAGCCGATACGACTGGCCACCGCCCCCAAAGCACCTGGTCGATCGGGGAGCTTCACCCTGATCAGGTAGTTGAACACCTCCTCAGGCTAGGCCCAGTCTGTGTACAGACTGTTTCCGGCTGGTTACGACATCGGGCGGACCGATCATAGGTATCCCTCAGTCCGATCCGGGGGGGCCTGGGTCCGATCCGGGGGGCCTGGGTCCGATCCGGGGGGCCTGGGTCCGATCCGGTGAGGATCAAGAGGATTTGCTCCTCTTGGCGTAGTGATCGACATACTCCTGGCCCGAGAGGGCGGCGATGTCGGCCATCAGGGCGTCGGTGAGCCGGCGGAGCTCGAGCTGCTCGGCGCCCTCGGCCCGCCGTCCGGGATCACCGGCTCGCTCCAGGTCGGCCCGGCGCTCGGAGCCTTTCCGCCGCTCCGTGTCACCAGCCCGCCCGGGGTCCGTGCGACGATCGGGGTCGGGGCCCGTGTCGCCGACTGGGTCGACGCACCCGCCGGTGGCTCGGTGGCGGTGGCGGTCCCATCCTCGGGGCAGGTGACCGGGGGGCCGAACCGGACGGTCACCTTGCGGAATGGGCGCATGAACCTGCTCCCCGGCGGCTGCACCTCCCGGGTGCCGACGATGCCGACCGGAATGATGGGGACCTTGCAGTTCAAGGACAGGCGGGCCACCCCGGTGTGGCCCCGGTGGAGCCGCACATCGGGGGCCCGGGTCCCCTCGGGATAGATGGCCAGGAGGTTGCCCTGGTCGAGCACCTCCATGGCGGTGTTGAGGGCCCGCTGCGAGGCGTCCCCTCCCCCACGCTGCATGGGGATCTGGCCGGCGGCCCGGAAGAACCATGCGGTGCGCCAGTGCTCGAAGTACTCGGACTTGGCCACGTAGGTCACCCGGCGTCGGACCACCAGTGGGAGGAAGAAGGAGTCGCAGAACGACTGATGGTTGGCCGCCAGGACAGCCGGCCCCTCGGTCGGGATGTTCTCTCGGCCTTCGACCTCGACCTTCCACAGGACATAGAACACCGGGGTCAGGAGCACCTTCAGCATCCAGTAGGCCACGGGAAACGGTACCGCCGACTGTGATGTACTGCACCGGATGAGTGCCCCCGACCTCGAAGAGGCCCACGCCGAGCCCGTGGAATCTGCAGAACCTGGCGGCCCCGGCCCCGAAAATGATCCTGATCCTGATCCTGATCCTGATCCTGACTCGCCGGTCCGTGGTCGATCATGGGTCGGACCGTGAAGCTCCCCGTCGAGGTACGTCGGGCCGCACAGTGGGGCGTGCAGTACCTGGTGCCGGCGGCGGCGGCTCAACGGCTGGTGGCCCCGACGGGCCTGGAGGCCACCGGACCGGTACCGGGCCGGGCACTGGTGGCCCTGGCGGTGTGCCGCTACGACGACACCGATCTCGACCCCTACCACGAGGTGGCGGTGAGCTTCGTGGTCCGCCCCCACGACGCGCCGCCGGCCTCGGCCACCCAGCGGCTGCAGGAGTTCTTCACCGGAGCCATCGGGGCCTACATCCACCGCCTGCCGGTCGATCAGGAGTTCTCCTGCCGGGCCGGCCGGGACGTGTGGGGCTTTCCCAAGTGGGTCACCACGATCGACATCGACGAGCCGCCGGTGGGCTCCCCGGCGGCCGGGTCGGGAACCACGGTGCGCCTGGTCGACGAAGGGGTCCACGTGCTGACCCTGACCATTGCTCCGGGGGTCCGGCTCAGCCTGCCGTCGCAATCTCCCCCCAGTTACTCCTTCCGGGACGGCACTCTGCGCCGCACCACCTGGACCAGCTCCGCCGAAGGGACCACCGGCCGGCCGGGCGGAGCCAGAGTCGTGCTCGGCGACCATCCCATGGCTGACGAGCTGCGGTCGCTGGGGCTGCCCAAGCGGGCGCTCTTCTCGTCGTCGACGGCTCTGATGCGGGCCTCGTTCGACCGGGCCGAGGTGGTGACGCCCCGAACCGTTGTCGGAGGACCCCCGCGGTAGCGAGCCCGACCCCGGGCCGTCCGCATTGACCGCGCCCCACCACGCCCCTACGGTCTTGGGACCATGTCCCGCCGGCTCACACCCAAAGGAACACAGCGCCGCCACGACCTGATGGACCTGGCCGCCCGCAAGTTCGCCGCCGACGGCTACCACACCACCTCGGTCACCAGCATCGTCGACGGGTTGGGCGTGGGCAAGGGCGTCTTCTACTGGTACTTCCAGTCGAAGGACGAGATGTTGAGCCAGATCCTCACCGACGCCCTCCGCTCCATGCGCCTGGCCCAACAAGAGGCCATCGCCGGCGAGCACGACCCGGCCCGTCGCATCGAGCAGGGCATCCGCTCCTCGCTGCGCTGGTTGTCCGAGCACCGTCACCTGTTCGTGTTGATGGAGTTCGCCCGGACCGAGGAGCGCTTCGCCCCGATCATGCGACTGGGCGACGAGCAGACGGTGGCCGATGCGCTCCCCCACGTGAGTGCGGGCATCACCGCCGGGCTCCTCCGGGGGGAGGATCCTGAGGTCCTGACCCTGGCCATCTTGGGGGTGACCGGGCACCTGGCCCGGGTACTGGTCCTCGAGCAGGGGGAGGATGCCGACCGGGTGGCCGCCGCGGTGATCGCCTTCTGCCGCCAGGGGTACGTGGCCGAGCAGGGCTCGGCGCTCTCGAGGAGGATTGCGTGACGTCGAGGCCGGCCCGGTGAGTTTCGAGCCGGCCCGGTGAGTTTTGAGCCGGCCCGGTGAGATCGAGGGGTCCTATGACAGCGAAGGGGAGCACGTGAGTTCGAGGAGGAGCCGGTGACGGACACGACCACCAAGGAAGCTGCACCTTTCATCGAGGGACTTCACTTCGGCGAATGCCCCCGATGGCACGACGGGCGCCTGTGGTATGTCGATTTCTACGCCGGGACGGTGGTGTCGACGGACGAGGACGCCAACACCCGGATCGAACTGGAGGTGCCCGGGGAGCCCGCCGGGATCGGCTGGCTGCCCGACGGCCGGCTGCTGGTGGTGGCCCGCAAGCCCCGCACCGTGCTGCGCCTGGAGCCCGACGGCCAGCTGGTCGAGCACGGGGACCTCAAGCCCATGGCCGGGTTCTACGGCAACGACATGGTGGTGGACTCGGCGGGCCGGGCCTACGTGGGCAACTTCGGGTTCGACCTCGACGGCTTCATCGAGGAGCGGGGCCCGGTGGCGCTGGTGGAGCCCCCCGGCCCTCCGACCACACCCCTGATCCGCATCGACCCCGATGGCTCGGCCCACATCGCCGCCGACGAGATCTCCTTCCCCAACGGCACGGTCATCACTCCCGACGGTGGCACCATGATCCTCGCCGAGACGCTGGCCGGCCGCCTCACCGCATTCGACGTGGGTCCCGACGGAGAGCTCAGCGGACGACGGGTCTGGGCCCAGCTCCCGTGGTGCGCGCCCGACGGCATCTGTCTCGACGCCGACGGAAACGTGTGGGTGGCCAACGCCATCTCGCAGGAGTGCTGGCTGGTCACCGAGGGCGGCGAGGTCATCGACCGGGTTGCCACCTCGCTCAACAGCTTCGCCTGCATGCTCGGCGGGGCCGACCGCCGCACCCTTTACATCATGACCGCGCCCACCAGCACCGAGTCGGTGGTCAGTGCCGATCGGACCGCTCGCATCGAGCAGGCCCGGGTCAGCGTGGGAGGGGCCGGCCTGCCCTGAGGCCAGCCGGCTCCGGGAGGATCAGTGGAGCCGCGAGGATCAGTGGAGCCGGGTCAACGCCTTGCGCAGGTTCCGGACACCCTGGCCGATGCGCTGCTCGTTCTCGATGAGGGCGAACCGTACATGGCGGTCGCCACCCGGACCGAAGCCCACCCCCGGAGACGTGGCCACGTCGGCCTGCTCCACCAGGAACTTGGAGAACTCCAGCGAGCCCATGTCGGAGTAGGGCTCGGGGATCGGGGCCCACACGAACATGGTGCCCCGCGGCGGCGTGATCTCCCACCCGATGCGGTTGAGGCCGTCGCACAGGGCGTTGCGCCGGGCCTGGTAGGTCTCATTGATGAGCTTGGGGTAGTCCGGGGCCTCGTTCATGGCCACGATGGCGGCGATCTGGATCGGCTGGAACGTCCCGTAGTCCAGGTAGCTCTTGAGCTTGGTCAGGGCCTGCACGATGGGGGCGTTTCCGACCAGGAAGCCCACCCGCCAACCGGCCATGGAGAAGGACTTGGTCATGGTGTAGAGCTCGACCGCCACGTCCTTGGCTCCGGGGACCTGCAGGATCGACGGCGGGGTGTAGCCGTCGAAGGCGATGTCGGCGTAGGCGAAGTCGTGGACCAGGACGATCTCGTGCTCGCGGGCGAACTCGACCAGGCGGGTCATCCAGGCCAGGTCGACACACTCGGTGGTCGGGTTGTGGGGGAAGGACAGCACCACCACCCGCGGCTTGGGCCACGCCGACTCCCACGCCTCCATGAGGTTGTCGAAGAACGCCTCGCCCGGGCGGCCGCTGTCGACGGCCCCGTCGGCGTCGAGCCGCACGTGGCGGACATCGGCTCCGGCGAACAGCGGGGCGTAGATATGGATGGGATACGAGGGTGACGGGACCAGGGCGGTATCGCCCGGGGCCACCAACACCCACATCAGGTGGGAGAGTCCCTCTTTGGCGCCGATGGTGCTGACGACTTCGGTCTCGGGGTCCAACTCCACTTCGAATTTGCGCAGGTACAGGTCGGAGATGGCCTGGCGGATCTTCGGGATGCCCCGGCTGGCCGAGTAGCGGTGGTTGCGGGGGTTGTGCACCGATTCAGCCAGCTTCTCGACGGCCACATCGGGAGACGGGAGGTCGGGGTTCCCGAAGCCGAGGTCGATGACGTCCCGCCCGTCGCGTCGGGCTACGGCCTTCAGGTCGTTGATGGTGGCGAACACATACGGCGGCAGGCCATTGATCCGACGGAACTCCATGGCGCGAGGTTACTTCCGGACTCCAGGGGCCACGGACACCCCTGGTGGCGGCCGGGCCACCTTGCCCCTCCACCGTGCCGCCCGGGCCATCCCCGCTGACCTACATCGCCGCCCGAGCCACCTCCGCCACTTTGGCCAGGGTCTCCAGCGACTCGGGCCAGGCACAGACCGCCCAGGTGGCACCGGCTGCGGCCACCTCTCCAAGGCGTGCAGCCGCAGCCGACTCGTCGGAGCCGACCGGCCCGGCCCAGGTGACCTCCATTCCTTCCGCCGTCAGCTCGGCCACCCGGAAGGGCTCCCCGTCCCAGAGGTTGACGGCAACCCCCAGGTCACGGGCGACCGCCACCGTCTTGGGCCGGCCTCCCCCGATCCATACCGGCAGGCCCAGGCTGCGCAGTGCCGAGGCCGTCGAGGCCAGCTGGGCCCGGCGCTCGTCACCCGACTCGAACGGGATGCCATACGCCTCGTTCTCCTGGCGGCTCAGGCGGTCCCCGGTGCCGATGCCGGCGATCATCCGGCCGCCACTGATGGTGGCCAGGCTCGACATGGCGGCCACCAAGACGCCGTCGGGAACCAGGCCCACCCGGGCCACCAGCGCGCCCACCGAGATGGTGGATGTGGATGCAGCCAGGGCACCCAACAGTGGGGCCATGGAGAGAGCAGGGCGGTCCGGCTGCCCCATGGGCCACAGGTGATCGAAGCAGAACACACCGTCGAGGCCCAGAACCTCGGCCCGGCGCGCCGCCTGGATGGCCGATCCGGCTTCGTCCCGGAAGTGCGGAAGGGTGATCCCGATCTTCATGCCGTCCCCGGCCTCCCGGCGGCAGTGCCTTCAGGGGTCGCGTCCGGTGCCGGAGATGCCGGTGGCGCCGGTGGTGCCGGCCGGGGCTGCGGTGGCGGCCGGAGTGGCAACGGTGGCGCCGGTGGTGCCGGCCGGGGCTGCGGTGGCGGCCGGAGTGGCAACGGTGGTCACCCTGCCGGAGCGGCGGCCGTCACGTGGTCGACTCGACCCGGGCCTTCAGTTCGCGTAGCGCAATCGACATGATCCGGCTCTGGGCGCGCATCTTGATGAATCCGGGGAGTGGCACCTTCATCTCGACTTCGAGGTGGTAGGTGACCTCAGTGCCCCCGGCGCCATTGGGGGCGAAGACGTACTGCCCGTCGAGCTTGGAGGTGATGTCACCTCGGGTCTGCACCCAGGCGAGCACCCTCGGAGCCTGGCTGAAGTCGTACTGGAGGGTGTAGCTGGTACTCCGCCCGAACGCCGCAGCCCGGAACGTCACCACCAGGGGGCGACCCTGGTCGTCTCGCTCGTCGATGGTGACATCCTTGATGTCGGCCGCCCACTCCGGGTAGGCGCCGATGTCCGAGCTGACCTCGAAACACCGCTCCGGGGTGGCCGCAACGACCATTCGCTCAGTGGCTAGTTCCGCCACAATCGGCCCTCCTCCTCGAATCGGTTGCCATGGCCGCGCAGGGGCTCAGCCTGCCACGTCGGCCAGCGAAGCAGCCAGCCTAGGGGCGAGTTTGTCATAGTCGAAGGATGCCTCGGCCCGACGCCGGGAAGCCGTTCCCATGTGCTGTCGGAGGACGGGATCGTCGAGCAGGCGGTCGATGGCGTGAACCACGGCGCCCACGTTGGTCGGCCGGCCGACCACCAGGCCGGTTTCGCCATGGGCCACCGCCTCGCCGGCGCCCCCCGAATCGCCAGCCACCTGGGGAACGCCGGCTGCGGCCGCTTCCAGGAAGACGATGCCGAATCCCTCCTGTTCGAGACCGAGCCACCGGTTCCGGCAGAGCATGGCGAAGACATCGGCCGCCCCGATCAGGGAGGGAAGGGCTTTGTCGGAGACAGCGCCGAGCATGCGTACCGGCGCCCCGTACTCGGCGACCCGGGCGGCCAGGCGGTCGGCGTCCCGTCCCCGGCCGGAGATGGCCACGGTGAGGTCGGGAGTGCGGGCCGCCAGCTGCACCGAGGCGTCGATGAGAATATCCATCCCCTTGCGGGGGACGAGTCGGCTGACACTCACCACCAGGGGCCCGCTGGCGGGAAGCCCGAATTCGACGCGTGCCGATGCCCGCTCGTCGGCGGAGAGGGGCCGGAACCGGTCGAGGTCGACCCCCGGAGGTATCTCCACCACGGGCGGCACCCCTTTGGCCCGTCGCGATTTCCGCAGGGTTCGGAGACCTTCGGATGCCGGATAGCCGCCGGCTGAGAGGATCAGGGTGCTGCGGCCCAGCACCCGGGCGACCAGGTCGCGCCCCCCGGGGAGCCGACCGGGGACGGCTACTTCGGCACCGTGCAGAAGGACGGCGTACGGCAGTCCCAGCTGTGGTCCGATAAGGCCCAGGGGGAACACCGGGTCCAAGACGACCAGGTCGGCGCCGACCCGGTGGGCCATCTCCCGAATGCGGCGGACCAGGCGTGGGCCGGGGATGAGCACGCTGGTCGGTACCCGTTCGATCCGGACGCCCCGGGACGCCTGCTCCCGATCGAAGGCGGCGGCGTCCGGGTGGGACCGGGCAGTCAGGACGGCGAAGGTATCGGGGTCAAGCCGTCGCCACAGCTCCCAGAGGTAGGCCTGGATGCCCCCGACCTTGGGGGGAAAGTCATTGGTGACCAGTAGGTGGGTCACCGGTCAACCCCTCCGTCCTGCGCCTCGGGATCGCCCTCGACAAGATCGCCGCGACCCAACTCTACGGCCGCCCACCGGGCGTGCTCAACGATCATCTCGTCGTCGACGGACAGCCAGTGGCGCAAGGTGGCCGCGGTGGCGGAGTCGGAGCCGTCGCCGACGTTGCCCAGGGCCACCAGGGCATTGCGGCGCAGATAGCGGGGATCGCGTTCGGGGATGTACCAGCGGCCGTGGCTCGACATCAGCTCGTCGTCGGTGGCATCGAGAAGGTCGAGGAGATCGACCGTCGGTGTGCTGTCGGGCTCCGGGGGCGACGCCGGGACCCTCCGATCAGCGAGCAGATTGATCGGACAGACCTGCTGGCACTCGTCGCACCCGTAGATCCGGTCCCCCAAAGCGCGCCGGTACTGCTCGGGGAAGGATCCGGGGGACTGCACCAGCCAGGCCAGGCATCGGCGGGCATCGAGCACCCCCGGTGCCACCAGTGCTCCGGTGGGACAGGAGGACATGCAGCGGGAACAGCTGCCGCAGCCCTCGGCGTGAGGTGAGGCGGTCGTCGGGGCAGTGGGTCGGAGCGGGGCGTCGGTGACCACCGAACCCAGCACGAACCATGAGCCGAGTTCGGGCAAGAGCAAGAGCGAGTTCTTTCCGAACCAGCCCAGGCCCGCTCGGTGGGCAGCGGCGCGGTCGACCAACCCGTTGTCGTCACAGACCACTGTCGCTCGCCACCCGAGTCCGCGCAGAGATTCGGCAATCGGGTTCAGTGCAGTGCGGAGGGAGGCGTAGTGATCACACCACGCGTATCTGGCCACGCGGGCGGTGGGTCGTTCGGATTCTTTCGATTGCATCGGCTCGCTTGGTCGTCTTCGCTGTTTCAGCTCGGTCGCCCGTTGGGGCTGTTGCGGTTGTTGCGACTGGAGACGGACCCGGTCGACGGGTTCCTGGTGGCGATAGCTCCATGCCCCGACCACCAGTGCCCTTGCTCCCGGGATGATTCGGTCAGGATCGGTCGACCGCTCGGGGTTGCGGTAGGTGAACTGCATATCTGCGGCGAGACCGTGCTCTTTGCGATCGAATAGATCCAGGCGGGTCCTTTCGAAGATGCCCGCCCCGCAGATCCCCACCGCAGCCAGCCCGGCCCCTAGGCCCTGGCCGACGAGATCCTCACTCAAGTCGGAGAGTGCCTCGACCGACGTCGCGCCGGACGGTCCAGGCGGTCCGGTAAGTGCGGATCGGGTCACGCCCCATGGTTACACGCTACGAAGCGGGCTCCGACACGCCCTTTGTTACGGGCGGAGATACCTGAGGTCCGCCGTCGGATCTCGCAAGGTTTGAGAGTCAGCCTTCTGTACCCCCCATCGGTCAACTGACCTGACGGGAATGGCGAATGCCCGGTACCAGTCCGGCCTGCTCGAGGAGGCGAACGGCTCGAGCCTCGTCAGCAGCCACTACCACCGCGTCCTCGGGCTGTCGGCCGACGATGAAGGAAACCACGCAGTCGTCACACACGGACGTCTGCTGGTGCATGCAGTCGGCACAGTCGATAGTGAACGCTTCAGGCGCAGTGTGTGGTTGCTGCGGCCTCACGCCTGGCATCGAGACCGGTACGGCAGATGGGACGGCGGTGAGCGGCATGGCGTTGACTCCTGGGTTCGTTGATTCGTTGGTGTTTTCCATGACTCAGGCATCATGATCCGAGGGTGTGACACACACTTCGGAGCGGACCTGAGCTGGTCACGACGTGCCGAGCATCCAGCGGATCGGGGTGGTCTTGACCGGCCCGGAAAAGCTGAAGTGGCGATTCCCACGGGGCCCGCTGGACTCGCTCGGCTCGGCCCCGCTCAGCTCCCCGGTGGGGCCCGACGCCGTCCGTTGGCCCCGGTGGTCGGTCCTTTGGTCCGCCTGGTGCGGGCGGGCGGTGGTTTGGGACGGGCCGGAGGGTCGAATCGCCAGTGGCCGGTTCCTCCCGAGAGCACGAAGTCCTGGTAGGTGCGCTGGTAGTGGTGGAAGTGACAGAGCCGGGCCAGATTGTCCAGGCTGACCTGGCCCCCGTCTTTGTAGTCGATCTTCCAGTGGTCGAACTCGAGTCCCTTGCGCACGTCACAGCCGGGGACCACACAGGTCTGATCCCGTTCGCACAGGGCCACCTTCAGGGCCCAGGGGATGGAGCGTCCCATCCGGGTGACGGTGGTCACGTCCACCCCGTCGGTGATGACCAGGTAGCAGAGGGACTCCCCCAGCAGCTCTTGAGCCTTGGACAACGAGATCGGTCCCACCCCGGGGATCTCACAGATCTCCCCCGGGCCGAGCGAGCCCCGGCGCAGGGCCGCCAGGTCCGCCCGCACCAGCACCGTGGTCGACGGGGGTCGAGCGGTCGGCCCGGCACAGATGGTCTGATTCGATCCGCTCGATCCGCTCGATCCGTCGGACGGGCTGGACCTGTCGCTCTGGTCGGGGCCGGCCGGGGCCAGGGAGCCGAACAGGTCGGCCTGGGGGTCGGGCCCGGTCCCTCGGGACCGGGGGGACCCGGTGGATGCAGCAGACCCGGTCGATGTGGAGGACCCGCCGGACGTGTGCTTGGTCCCGGCCGGGATGGCCGTCCCGGTGACCAGGGCCACCAGAGCGTCGGCGGTGTAGGCCTCGCCGGGCTCGTGGTGGTCGTTTCTTCGGGCCTGGTGGAAGAAGCGGTCGGCCACCGGTCCGAGGGAGGCCAGCAGCCGGGCCCCGGCCTCGGGGGTGAACAGGCCGTCCAGTCGGAAGGCCCCCTCCTGGTCGGTCCAGGTCCGGATCCTGCGGGCCCGGTGGATGGCGGCCGCTGCTTCCTCGGCCTGTTCGGCCGAGCGGCGCTCCTGGCGGGCCTGCAGGCACCGGTCTTTCAACTGGCGGCGGGTGTCGTGCTGGGCCCCGGTGACCAGGTCGTGCTCCTGGTCGGGATTGACCTTGGCCGCACTGGAAATCAACGAGGCCTGGGCCCCGGAGAGCTTCCCGGCCCGCAAGGCCTCTTCCACCTCGGGCTGGGAGGCCAGGGCCTCACCCAGCTTCAGCTGGTCGATGGCTTCGCTCATCCCCGCCCCGGTCTGGGCGGCGAACCACTCGGCCGGCGAGCGGTGCCCGGTGCGCCTGTGGGGGTGGGACTCGGCCACCCGGGTGACGGCCAAGGTCTTGCCGGCCCCGCACAGGCGCTCGCCCCGGTCGAAGGCCGAGACCAGCAGGGCGGAGTCCTCGGGCTCGTAGCGACCGGGCTCGAAGTCGGCCATAAAGGTGGCCAGGGCCTCGATGGCGGCGAAGACCACCGCCGCAGACCCGGAGCCGGCAGACCCGGAGCCGGCAGACCCGGAGCCGGCAGACCCGGAGCCCAGACCCGGCGCTGTTGTTCTTCTGTTTCGTCGAAGTGGCGGTGGAACCCGTCATGGACACGATTGTTCCAGGAGGGTGTGACACTCCCCGAAACAGCACCAAAAACAACGTAAATGGCCGAGATGCGACCAGAGCCCGGGCGACCCATCGTGGATAGGTCCTCCCGGGCCGGGCTTACGGCAGGTTGTCGCCCTGGGCCGCGGACACGCACCCGTACTTCCACTGGCTGGAGTTGTCACCTTTGGGCATGTGGCCTATCTCGGAGGAGCAAGCTGCCGAGAGCGACTCCCTGGCCTGCGTCTTCGACTTGATGATGGATACACCGTCAGCCCGGTACCAGTAATAACCGTCCTCGTACGAGGCGTTCGGGATGTACCTGGTGCAGCCCGCCAGCAGGAGACAGGTCAGCGCCGCCGCCGCAACCAACCGTTTCACGTCGACTACTGGCCTGCTCCGGATGGTCGGTCTGGTCCGGACGGTCCGGCTGGTCCCGGTGCGGTGAAGCGGATCTGGACGTTCTCATCGCCGTGATGGGCGATCTCATAGACCAGGTCGATGCAGTCGCCACAGATGTACACGGTTGGCGTGGGTCCAGCGACACCGCCGGTTCGTGTCAGCCCACAGAACGAGCACTTCAAGCCCGCCAGAGGCACCGTTACTCGTCCAGCATCGGTTCGACTACGTCCGGGTCCCCTTCGCCTACCTCGTCGCCCAGGAGGACTTTGAGAGCCTCCTCAGGTTCTCCCTCGATGTTCAGCAGTTCGTCGTCGCCGGAGAAGGCCTCGCGGGGCATGAAGGAATCGTAGACCCGAGTCAAAACCTCGGGGCAAGCACAACGGTCCAAACACCCGGCTCAACCGCCCCGACGGACGCATCAGGGCCGGCGAGGGCCCTTCTCCGTGCCCCGTCACGACCACAGCACCCGGCTCCCCACAGCTCGGTCTCCAAAAGATTCTGAGATTCGCATGTTTGAGCCACGGAACAAGGGGAAGGGACCAAGGTACGCAGATCCGTCGACCGGAGGTACATCCTCCCGCTCCGGGTTTGAAGGCTGCTGAGCACCTGCCCCTCGGCTCAGCGGCAACCCTCTATCCCTTCTGGGGTAGAGGGCCGGCCCGGTGAGGCCGGCCCGAGCCAGCGTCGAGCGCACACTCGTTGACGCCGGGTTTCCTCCCCCTCGATCTCCCGGTCCCGGGTTTCCCCCCCGTCTCCCGGTCCCGGTTTCCCAGCCCCGTTTTCCCAGTCCCGGTTTCCCAGCCCTCGGTTTCCCAGCCCTTGGTTTCCCAGCCCTCGGTTTCCCAGCCCTCGGTTTCCCGCCCTGGCGCCGGCCACTCCTGGTCCCGGGAAGAACCGGAGGATGCCGGCCCGGCCCAGGTCAGAATCACTTTTTCCGACGCATGGAGGCCCGGCAAAGAATTTCTGACAATGATGTTTAAGGTCGTAGGGGGTGGGTACAGACAAGAACAGAGTCAGGCCCGTTGAGCGAGGTCCCGCCGCCCCGCTCCGGGCCTTGACTTTTTTCCTCCAGCAGCCGCACGTCCTGCCGCTGCTGGAATTCCCAGTCAAAAATGACGGGAATTTCCGCGTCCAGACCCCCGGATCGGGACGTTTTTCGTAAGAAATCGGGCTGTCGGCGCTGATAAAACATAAGAACCGGGTTTTATCCGCGTTTCGGGTAGTTACTCCCCGGTACTATGTTCATCGGCGGCCTCGTTGAGCATGGTTTCCGCCGACCGCGCTCCGGGGCCGCCTCTTTTCTTCTCCAAACGGGGTGGCCACCCGTCTCGGGGGCCGGCCGGGTCCACGACGAGCCAGGCCCGGGCCGGCACCGAACCTCCCGGCCCCGGCAGGACACCCGATCCGGTCAGTAACCGGCCTCCGGGTCGACCAGCCCCACCAGATCCTCGCCGGCGGCGAATCTGCTCACATTGGTGCGGATCCGCTCGGCCAGGAGGGGCCTCACCATTTCGATGGTGTCGGCGGTATGGGGCGTGATGATGCAGTTCGGAATGTCCCAGAGCGGGTGTCCATCCGGCAACGGCTCGGGGTCGGTGACGTCGAGAGCGGCGCCGGCGATGGCGCCACCTGTGAGGGCGGACACCAGGGCATCAGTGTCCACGTGACCGCCACGGGCCACATTGACCAGCCAGGCGGTCTCATCCATCAGAGCCAGCTCGGGCGCACCGATGATCCCGGTCGTCTCCGGGGTCAGGGCCAGCGCGAGGAACACCACCAGCGACCCGGAGAGCACGTCGTGGAGCTCGGTGACCGGAACGGTCCGGGTGGCGCCGGGGACCGGGTCCGGGTTCCGGCGGACCACGGTGGAGTGGACCCGGAACGGGGCCAGCTGCTCCAGGAGCACCGAGGTGATGCCCCCTCCGCCGAGGATGGTCACCTGTTGGTCGTAGAGGCTCGTTCCCGCCGGGGTGCCCCACGATCGGGCGGCGATGCGGGTGGGCATGTGCCGCAGTCCGGCCAGGGCCAGCATCAGCGCATGCTCGGCCACCGGCTCGGCGTACGAGCCCTTGGCACAGGTCCAGATCCGGTCGTGATCGAGGAGGCCGAAGGAGACGAACCGTTCCACTCCGGCGAAGGGGAGCTGGACCCACCGGAGGTCCGGGGCGGCCTTCAACTGGTCGCCGAGGCCCTTCACGTCAGCGGGATCGATCCAAACCAGTGCGTCAGGATGGTCGTCGATCCCGACGATGGTCCCGCCACCGGCCACCACCGCATCGGCTGCGAAGGAGGCGGCTTGAGGGCCGATGGCAATGCGGGGTGAGGTCATGGGCCGCAGACTATCGACCCCGGACACTCCCCCACCAGGCCCCGAGCCGACCCGGGCTTTGCTTGAATGGTCCCCGCCAGCCAGCAGCCGGCGACCGGGCCACCCCAGGCCGACCGACCGCACGATCGGGGGATCGATGATCGTTCAATTCAATGTCCGTGACTTCCTGGACCGGGCCGAAGTGTCCTACCCGGACCGGATCGGGCTCATCGACGAGCCGCAGCAGCCGGCCGAGCCGTGGGAGCCGCTGACCTTCGCCGGGATGGCTGAGCGGGCCCGCGCCCAGGCTGCCGGGCTCGACCGGCTGGGCGTGGCCCCCGGGGAACGGGTCGCCATCATCTCCCACAACGCCTCCCGGCTGCTGACGTCCTTCTTCGGGGTGTGCGGCTGGGGTCGCATCCTGGTCCCCATCAACTTCCGCCTGGCCCCGGCCGAGGTCGAGTACATCGTCGAGCACTCCGGGGCATCGGTGCTCCTGGTCGATCCGGAGCTCACCGATGCGCTGTCGGGCATCAAGCTCCCCGGGCGGCAAAAGCGGCAAAAGCGGAACGAGCGGAACGACCCGCCGGTTCGAGCTCGGAGCCCCGAGTGACGAGGAGCTCTTCATAGCCTCCGAGGAGCCCCGGCCGTGGACGGCCGACGAGAGCGCCACCGCCACCATCAACTACACCTCGGGCACCACGGCGCGGCCCAAGGGGGTGCAGCTGACCCACCGGAACTGCTGGGTCAATGCCTCGGTGTTCGGCTGGCACATCCAACTGAGCGACCGTGACGTCTACCTCCACACCCTGCCCATGTTCCACGCCAACGGCTGGGGGATGCCGTGGTCGACCACGGCCATGGGATGCCCGCAGGTGGTGTTGCGCAAGGTCGACGGAACCGAGATCCTGCGCCGGGTGGAGCGACACGGCGTCACGCTCCTCTGTGCCGCTCCCGCCGTGGTCAACGCCGTTCTCGATGCCGTGCCCGCCTGGTCGGGACCGATCCCCGGGAGGGGCACCACCCGGATCGTGGTGGCTGGCGCGCCCCCACCCAGCCGCACCATCGAGCGGATCCAGAGCGAGTTGGGTTGGGAGTTCATCCAGATCTACGGGCTGACCGAGACGTCACCGCTGTTGACCGTGAACCGGGCCCGTTCGGAATGGGACGAGCACACGTCGGGGGAGAAGGCCCGTCGGCTGATGCGGGCCGGGGTTCCGGCCGTGGGCACGTCCATCGCCGTGGACGAAGACGGCGAGCTCCTGGCCCGCAGCAACACCGTGATGGCCGGCTACTGGCAGCAGCCCGAGGAGACCGCCACGGCCCTCGACGGAGGGTGGTTCCACACCGGCGACGGCGGGATGCTCGACGCCGACGGCCACGTGAGCATCCTCGACCGGAAGAAGGACGTCATCATCACCGGGGGCGAGAACGTGTCCTCCATCGAGGTCGAGGACGCCATCTTCTCGCTCGACGGGGTGGCCGAGGTGGCGGTGATCGGCGTTCCCCATGACACCTGGGGCGAGATGATCGTGGCCCTGGTGGTGCCGGTACCGGGCAGCGGGCTCACCGAGGAGGACGTCACCTCCTGCTGCCGCAAAGTCCTGGCCGGATACAAATGCCCCAAACAGGTGGAGTTCCGGGAGGAGCTTCCGCGGACCGCCACCGGAAAGCTCCAGAAGTTCCGGCTGCGGGCCCCTTACTGGGAGGGACGGGAACGCGGGGTCAACTGACCGGGTCGGCACGTACTCCTCGGGTGAAGGTGAACGGTGCCGGACGGGGCCGCACTCCGACCAATGGAGTGGAGGCAGTGGTGCCGGTGCTCAGGCGTCGCGGCGCACCAGCACCCAACAGCCGACCGCCAAGGTGACCGCGGTGTAGAGCACCAGGAGGGCAAACCCGGTCCACGGGCTGAAGGCAGACACCAGGTGATCGGGCACACCCTGGGTGGAGAACATGACCAGACCGATGTTGGCCGGAAGGTAGCGGGCCAGGGCATTGCTCAGGCCCGTCGGCAGCGCCTCGACGATGATCGGCAGGACCAGCACCACACCGACGAAGGCCGATATGGCGCCCGCAGTGTGCCGGATGATGGTGGCCAGTCCCAGCGCCAGCAGCCCGAGCACGGCCAGATAGAGACCGGCACCGACCACTGCTCGAAGCACGCCTTCCTGCCCCAACGAGGCGGAGCCGGTGGTCAGCAGGCCCTCAATGCCGTGCGGGATCTTCACCCGGAGCTGCTGGGCCCGCTGCGTGGCCGCGGCCTTCGTCCCGACGGCGTGCTTGGCCGACAAGATGGCCTGGCCGAGAGCGAATGCACTGAAGGCGAGAACCTCGCTCACCACCAGAGCCACGGCTCCGAACACCAGGACCTTCGCTTTGAGCACGACGGAACGGCGGGGTAGTGCCGACAACGTGGCGCGGATGGTGCCTGTCCCGTATTCGGCACTCATGACCAGTACCCCCAGCACTCCGAAGATGAGCTGTCCGAGGAAGACGCCGATCAGGCTCCGGCGGGTCGGATCGTCGATGATGTCGGATGGGCTCACCGTGCCTGTGCCCAGGGCGCACAAGCCCACCACGGCCACCGCCGTGCCGATGAGCGTCCAGGTGGTCGAGCGGACCGACCAGAGCTTGGTCCATTCGGCAGCCATGGCTTGGCGCAGGCCGACCCGACCCGGCGGTAGCGGCTCGGTGGCTAACGGTGCTGGAGTCCCTTGCACCGTGGTCACGATCCGCCCCGGTACTCGACGGCTTCGTCGGTCAGCTCCATGAAGGCGTCCTCCAGCGAGGCGACCGGGGTGAGCTCGTGGAGCGCGATGCCCATCGATCGGGCCAGCTCACCCACCTCCGACGCCGCCAGGCCGGTGATGTTCATGGAACCGTCGGGGTCGGACATGACCGTCCCGCCCGCATCGGTCACGGCGTCGGACAACTGGTGCGCATTCGGTGTGCGCACCTTGACCGATTGACGCGAGCTGCCGGCCACGAAGTCAGCGACCGAGGTCTCGGCGATCAGCTTGCCCCTGCCGACCACCACGAGATGATCGGCGGTGAGGGCCATCTCGGCCATCAGATGGCTCGACACGAACACGGTGCGACCTTCGCCGGCCAGCGTATGACACAGCGTGCGCACCCAACGGATGCCCTCGGGATCGAGGCCGTTGACGGGCTCGTCGAACAGCAGCACTCCCGGGTCGCCGAGTAGGGCGGCGGCGATCCCAAGACGCTGGCCCATCCCGAGCGAGAACTTGCCCACTCGTTTGCCGGCCACCGAGGTGAGGCCGACGAGCTCGAGCACCTCCTCGACGCGTGCCCGAGCAATGGCGTTACTCCGGGCCAGGGTAAGTAGGTGGGCACGGGCCGTGCGACCGGGGTGGATGGACCGTGCTTCGAGGAGCCCTCCCACCTCGCGCATCGGCCACGGGAGCTCGTGATACGGCCGGCCCAACACCGTGACGGTGCCCGAGTCCGGCCGGTCCAGGGCCATGATCATGCGCATGGTGGTCGACTTGCCGGACCCATTGGGCCCGAGGAAGCCCGTCACCGACCCTGGACGCACGTCAAAGGACAGGTCGTCGACCGCCACCACGTTGCCGAACCGCTTGGAAAGCCCCCTGGCCTCGATCACCCGGCCAGCCTTGCACGGCAGGATCTGCGTTGGGTATCGGGGGGAACGCTCCCCACGGTCTCCACCCTTTGTCGTTCTCCCCTTGAATTACTTCTTGCGTTCCCTCATGCTCGGCTGGCCTGCGTACCCGATGGGTCCGCGTCTGCACGGGGCGCGGATGAGGCCCGAGCGGCTGCTTCGGTTCCTTCGTGGGTCAGCCAGTCGTCGATCATCACCGTGGTCCAGCCCGGCGCCTCCAGCATGGGCACGTGGCCGGTGTCAGGGGCGATCTCGAACCGCCACCCGGGGTGATCGATGCTCATGCGCCGGGCGGCGGCCGGAGGGACCAGCAAGTCTCGATCGCCGTGGATCAGCAGGGTCGGCTGGTCCAGGGCCTGCAACTTCTCCATGGTGGCACCGGGGAAGGCCATCATCATCGACAGGGAGCGGGCCGAGCGGAGGTAGGCATCGTCGGCCTGCGCCCGGTTCATGCGGCTGGTCAGTTCGATGTGGGCATCGACCACGTCGACCGGGACCCGTGACGGATCGACGCAGCACACCCCGAGGACCCGGCGCACGCTCTGCTCGGCGGTAGTGCGCCGGCGCCGTTGGTTGAGATAGCCCTCCCCCACCAGAGGGACGGCGCACAAGGCGAAGTTGGCGATGACCCGGGGATGGATCAGGCCCGGCCGAGCGGTGGGAAGAGCCGGGTCGATGAGGATGAGACCGGCCACCGTCTCCGGCTCCGCCGCCGCCTGCAACGCCGCCACCAATCCACCCATGGAGTTGCCGATGAGAATGGCCGGACCGGCTCCCACCGACTCCAGAAAGCCACTCAACAGCCGTCGGTGCCCCTCGATGTCGGGGGTCCGCTCGCCGGTTGGCGTGAGCCCGTGGCCCACCAGGTCCAGCGCCAACACCCTGGAGTCCCGGGTGAGTTGCGGAGCGATGGCCGACCAGTTGAGATGGGAGCCACCCAGGCCGTGCACGCCGACCAACAGCGGCCCCGCGGCCGGGCCTCCGAAGTCGACGAAGTGGGTTGCACCATCGATGTCGACGGTGCGGGACAAGAGACCGTCGGTCGGTGCGCTCACCATCCAAGGCTACCGGTCGGTGGTGAAATTGCGGCTCACACCAGGCTCACGCCGGTAGGAAGTCCATGAGCAGCCGGTTGACCTCGTCGGGCGCCTCCAACTGCAGCCAGTGGCCCGGGCCCTCCAGTCGCTCGTAACGCCACGGACCGGAGACGTACTGGCGGGAACCGGTCATCTGCGCCTCGGTCAGGGCGAAATCGCCGCTGCTCCACACCGCCATGGTCGGGGCTTGGACGGGTGGAAGCTCCAGGGGCGGATCGACGAAGGCCTGGGGCGGAATGTTGGCCCGGTACCAGCTGAGCGCCGGCGTGAGGGAGCCGTTGGCCTCGAGGTCGCCGATGACCGCATCGATGTCGGGGTGGTGGGCCCACTGGCGAAAGTTGGCCCACGAATCATCGGACAGCCAACGCTCAGCCACCCCTTCGAACTGGAAGAGCAGCATGTACCACGCCTTCTCCATCTGGGGGAGGCCGGCGGCCCGGAACGCCAAGGGGTGCCCCACCGACAGGGTCACCAGATGGTCGACACGGTCCGGGAGCAACGATGCCATCACCCAGGCCAGGGCCGATCCCCAGTCGTGGCCGACCACGTGGGCCCGCTCCACACCCAGGTGGTCGAGGATGGCCACCACGTCACCGGCCAGGTACAGGAGTGAGTAGGCCTCCACCCCGGTGGGCTTGCCGCTGGCCCCGTAACCTCGCAGGTCGGGCACGATGACGCTGAAGCCTGCCGCGGCCAGAGCGTCGACCTGGTGGTGCCACATCCGGCCGGTGTCGGGAAACCCGTGGAGCAGCAGCACGGGACGACCGGTGCCGGTGACCTCGAAGTGGATGTCGACACCGTCGGAGTCAATGTTCATGGGTGGTCTCGTTTCGTGCGACGTCGATGATCATGGGTGGTCGGTCCTCTCTTGGCGCCCGGGAGCGTTGGATCGAGTAGAACGCCGCCAGCGTCCGGAACCCGCCCGCACTCAGTGATCTCCGGAGGGGAAGTGCATGGCGATGGTGGCCTCGGAGCCCGGGGCTGACTCCGGCCAACGGGTGGTGACCGACTTGAGCCGGGTGTTGAACCGGACACCTTCCATGCCGTGAACGTGGGCGTCACCGAACAGCGACTGCTTCCATCCCCCGAACGAGTAGTAGGCCATGGGCACGGGGATGGCCACGTTGATGCCGACCATCCCCACCTGCACGTCGCGACGGAACCGGCGGGCCGCACTCCCGTCCCGGGTGAAGATGGCCGTGCCGTTGCCGTAGGGATTGGCATTGACCAGCTCGATGGCCTGGTCGAGGTGGTCCACCCGGAGCACCGAGAGCACCGGGCCGAAGATCTCGTCCCGGTACACCTGCATCGACGGGGTCACCCGGTCCACCAGGCACGGGCCGAGGAAGAAGCCGTCGTCGTATCCGGGCACCTTGACCTGACGACCGTCCACCACGACCTCGGCGCCCTCGGTGCTGGCGGAGTCGAGGTAGCCGGCCACCCGGTCGCGGTGGACCTCGGTGATCAACGGACCCATGTCCGAACCGGGGTCGGTGCCCGGCCCGGTGACCAGGGCCCGGGCCCGCTCGGTCAGGGCCCGCACCAGCGGGTCACCGTCACCGACCACCACTACCGCGGAGATGGCCATGCACCGTTCGCCGGCCGATCCGTAGCCCGCGGCGATGAGGGCATCGGCCGTCGAGCCCACATCGGCGTCGGCCATGACCACGGCGTGGTTCTTGGCCCCGCCCAGGGCCTGGGCCCGCTTGCCGGTGGAGGTGGACCGTTCGAACACGTGCCGGGCCACCGGGGTCGAGCCCACGAACGACACCGCGGCGACATCGGGGTGGTCGAGCAGGGCGTCGACGGCCGAAGCGTCTCCGTTCACCACCGAAAAGACCCCCTCGGGCAAGCCGGCGTCCTGCCACAGCTGGGCGATCAGCTCCGAGGGCGAAGGATCACGTTCCGACGGCTTCAGGATGAAGCAGTTACCGCAGGCCATGGCCACCGGGTACATCCACATGGGAACCATCACCGGAAAGTTGAACGGGGTGATCCCGGCCACCACGCCGAGCGGTTGGCGAACCGACGAGGCGTCCACTCCGGTGGAGACGTCCTCGGAGAACTCGCCTTTCAACAGATGGGGGATGCCGCAGGCGAACTCCACCACCTCGATGCCCCGGGCCACTTCGCCCCGGGCATCCTCGAGGACCTTGCCGTGCTCGGCGGTGATCAGCCCGGCCAGCTCGTCGCGGTGACGATCGGCCAGGTCACGGAAGGCGAACAGGATCCGGCTCCGGGCACCGAGTGACGTGTCCCGCCACCCGGGCCAGGCGGCCCGCGACGCCGCTACCGCCCGGTCGACATCGGCAGGCGAGGCCAGGACCACCTCGGCGGTCCGCCCACCGGTGGCCGGGTCGTACACCGGAGCCGTTCTGGCCTGGTCCCCTTCGACCGATGTGCCGATGCGTCTCACTGGATCACACTCACGGGAACTCTCATCAGGTCTCCTGCTTCCTCACTGGACCGCTTCCTCCATGGTTCGGTCCGACGACGATGGCCACGTGGCAGACTCGTCATCATGTCCGTGCCGTCGACTCCACCGGGCGGAATCGAGGCCGGTACCGGGAGCGGAACCGATGACCCGGCCGCAGTTGCCACGGTAACCGTCACCGACCGGACCCGTCTCCGGCGGATCCCGGAACAGGGATCGCACCGGCGTGCCGACCTCCACGCCGTGCTGGACGCCGGCTTCGTGTGCCATCTCGGGCTCCTGGTCGACGGGTGGCCGATGGTGGTGCCCACCAGCTACGCCCGGCTGGACGACTGGCTCTTCCTCCACGGCTCGGTGGCCAGCCGGAGCCTGCGGGCCGCCCGCCAGCCGGTGGCGGCCTGTGTGACCGTCACCCACATCGACGGTCTGGTGTTGGCCCGGTCGGTATTCGAGCACGCCGTCAACTATCGCTGCGCCATGGTCTACGGGACGCCGGAAGTTCTGAGCGATCCCGACGAAAAACTGGTCGGCCTCCGGGCCATCAGCAACCAGGTGGCCCCGGGCCAGTGGGAGTACGCCCGATCGCCGAGCCCGAAGGAGCTGGCTGCCACCACGGTGCTGCGGCTGACCCTCGACGAGTGCTCGGTCAAGATCCGGAGCGGCCCTCCCGACGATGGGGACGGGCCCGACGCCGCCCTGGAGATCTGGGCCGGAGAGATCCCCCTGCAGGTGGTCAGCTTGGACCCGGTCCCCGATCCCACCCTCCGGGCCGGCATCGAGGTGCCCGCCCATCTCTCTGACGGGCGCCCGGCACCCGGATCGACACCGCTGCGCCGGCTCCGTCCCGGCTGACCGGAGCACAGACCGAACCGGACGGGACACGGGCGTGGCGATCAGTTGAGCACTGAGGCCAGCGGCACCGACGGCATCCCATGAGCGTCGGCCACCGGGGCGTAGACCACGGATCCTTCGACCACGTTGACCCCCTCGGCCAGAGCGCGCGTCACGCCGTACGGCGTCCCGCCAGCCGCGGTCGGCGATCTCCAGCACGTAGGGCAGCGTGGCGTTGACCAGTGCGTGGGTGGAGGTATGGGGGACGGCGCCGGGCATGTTGGCCACGCAGTAGAAGATGGAGCCGTTGACCTCGAAGGTGGGATGGGAGTGGGTGGTCGGCCGGGTGGACTCGAAGCATCCGCCCTGGTCGACCGAGATGTCCACCAGCACCGAACCGTGGGGCATCTGGGCCACCAGGTCGTCCGAGACCAGCTTGGGGGCTTTGGCTCCCACCACCAGGACCGCACCGATGACGATGTCGGCATCGATGCAGCACTCCTCGATGGCATGGGTGCTCGAGGCCACCGTCTCCAGCGCCCCTCGGAAGTGGTGGTCGACCTGGCGGAGGCGTTCGAGGTTGCGGTCGAGGATGTAGACCTCGGAGTGCATCCCGACAGCCAGCGTGGCGGCGGCCATACCGGCCACCCCCGCCCCGAGGATGACCACCTTGGCGGCTCGCACTCCGGGCACCCCGCATACCAGGACCCCACGCCCGCCGCCCGGGCTCATCAGGTGATGGGCGCCCATGAGAGGGGCCATCCGGCCGGCCACCTCGCTCATGGGGGTGAGCAGCGGGAGGGAGTTGTCGGGCAGCCGCACCGTCTCATAGGCAATGGCCGTGTTGCCGCCCCGGATCAGTGCCTCGGTACACGACAACGACGCAGCCAGGTGGAGGTAGGTGAACAGAACCTGGCCCGGGCGTAGGCCCAATCGGGGGAACTCCTCGGCCACCGGCTCCTTCACCTTCAGGACCATGTCCGACTGGGACCAGATGTCGTCGGGATGCTCCATGATCTTGGCCCCGGTGGCGATGAAGTCGGCGTCGGGGATGGCCGAGCCCACGCCGGCCCCGTGCTCGACATAGACCGTATGCCCGGACGAGGTCAGCTCGCGTACGCCGGCCGGGGTGATGGCCACCCGGTACTCGTCGACCTTGACCTCTTTGGGGATCCCGACGATCATTGCTTCTACCTCACTCCGCTACGAGGGTCATGGAACCCCCTGGATCAACGGCCACTCGACAAGGGGCCGGGAGGGAGCTGGGCGACCTGTTCCGGCCCAGCTCCACACCGCGGAAACTGCAGGCAGCCGTGACGTCGAGCGCACCAATACACTTCGAATCACCGTGTTCGGCGAACATAGGAAACCCATCTCTCTTCGAGGTCCATGCTACAGCGGGTGGGCGGAAACTCCACGGGAGTCGTGCTCCTCGGCTCCGCTCCGCCCCGAAGCCTCCTCTGACCAACTGCCGGTCGCAGCCGCTCAAGCCCTCTCGCCACTGTCGATAGAGTGACGGCCGTTCCGGCGACCTATCATGCGCCCACTGAATTCGGTGGGAAGGCCCGCTGGTTCGGTCGCTCGAACCTCGGCTCCGAGAATTAAGTCGAGGATTAAATAGAACTCTGTTCAAGACAAGGGGCTCTCTCGAGTTCGACTTGCTCATGCGCCCAACAGTGATTGGAAACGGCCCAAGGTGAACTCAGCAGTTACATCGGATCGACAGGGGCCACAGGTGGCGGATGCCTCGACCCATCAGCTCCGGCCGGATGTAGTCAGTCTTCCCCAAAGCATCGTGATCGGCGTGGCCACATCGGCCCCCGGACAGTCGACTGCGGTGGCATTGGCAGGCATGGTGGCGGTGGCTGCCTACGCCACCGGTCCGGCGATCATCCTGAGCATGTTGCCGATGCTGGCCATCGCCCTGTGCTACCAGCGCCTGAACCTCTGGGATCAGAATTGCGGCGGCCCCTATGTCTGGGTGGCCAAAGCCATAGGTCCGTACGTGGGTTTTCTGGTGGGGTGGTCGATGCTGGTCGGCTTCGTGTTGGGATCGGTGAGCAACATCTTGCCCCTCGGCCCGACCCTGCTCTCTCTGGTCGGCCTCAACACTTCGGGCATCGCGGGAAACGTGCTCACCGCCACCTTGTTCGGCCTGGGCGTCGTTACCGTCTCCGCAGTTGGCATCAAAACCACCGCCCGGTTCCAGGTCAGCATCGCCGTGATCGAATACGTCATCCTTCTCGCCTTCAGCGGAATAGCGTTTTGGGCCGTCTTCATACAGCACCGGGCTGGCACGGTCCGGCCGGACATGAGCTGGTTCCACCTCAGCGGAGTCGGGGGCAAGGGAAGTTTGGCCGGTGGCATGCTGATCGCCATCTTCTTGTTCACCGGCTGGGATGCCACGATTTACATCAACGAGGAGACGACCCGCAAGCGGACCAATCCCGGAAAGGCGGCCATTACCTCCGTCGCCATTTTGGGACCGGTCTTTGCCTGGCTGTTCATCAGTTTCCAAGGAGTGGTATCCGCAGGCCAGCTTCAGGCCCACGCTACCGACGCCCTTCCGTACATCGCTCAGGTGCTCGTCGGGAGCGGGTGGGCAAAATTGATGATCCTGGCGGTCGTCCTTTCGGTGCTTGGTACCACCCAGGCAACGATTGTCTCCACCAGTCGAGTCACCTATTCGATGGGCACCGATCGCCTGCTGCCGCGCGCCTTTGCCAAAGTTCACCCCAGATTCCGGACTCCGATCTTCGCCACCATCTTTTGGGGGATCGTCATGGTGGCCATCGCCGATCTCTACGTGCTCTCATCGTCGTTGGCCAACGCCTTCGATACTGTTGTCAACACGGAGTCCTTCGCCTTCACCGTCTTCTACGTATTCACCGCGCTGGCCACGACCTGGTACTACCGCAAGGTGCTCAGACGAAGCCTCGTCGATCTGGTCCTTGTGGGCGTGCTTCCCCTGGGTGCCGCGGCAGTCCTCATCTGGGTACTCGTAAAATCGTTTCCGGCCCTGGCGCTATCGGCCCGGTGGACAGTGGCCGCCGTGGCGATCCTCGGCGTGGTGCTCATGGCCATAGGCGCTTGGGTCGTCCGAGCGCCCTTTTTCAAAGTCCGTCGTTCCAGTTACTCGCCCGACGCACCGTGACGGTCCCAGTCGACCTCTCTCGGATCGCAAGGGCCGGATCGACTTACCACTGAGGAGACTTGGGAAGGCAGCTACTTCGATTCGGCGTCCACCGGCTCGATGCCGAACAGCCCCACCTCGCGGCCGATGTCCTCGGGAACCAGCGTCGGCGTGTCGCGATTCAGGACCTCACCCCGGAAGTAGGCGGGACGCACGGCGGCATAGCTCACCATGAGAACGACACCCACCAGGAGGGAGATGACGTCGATCACGAAGACTCCTCCGATGTCCCAGTGCGGCCAGAACGACAAATGCCAACTGGTGTAGCTATTTCCCGGACGCCAGTAGAACCAGAGGTTGTATCCCAGCGCGCCGTAGAGCATCAAGCCTCCGAGGGTGGGCAAGATCCCCCGGATCCAGAGATTGCGGCTGCTGTCCCGAAGCGTCTTGCGGTAGTACCAGGCGCAAGAGAATCCGGTGAGCCCATAGTAGAAGGCGATCATCACGCCGAGCGCCGACACGGCGTCGGCGATGACCGATCCGGCGGAGATGTAGTTCATCGCCACGTAGAGGAGAATGGAGACCAGTCCCATGAGCACCGTCGAGAAGGTCGGCGTGAGGAATCGCTTGTGAATGTAGGAGAACTTCTCCGGAATGGCCTTGTACACGCCCATGGCCAAGGTCGTTCTGGCCGTGGGGAGGATGGTGGTCTGTGTCGATGCGGCAGCAGAGCTGAGGACCATGAGCAGTAGCAAATGGGACAGGACGCTCCCGAATCCCGACGATCCGAAGACCGAATGGCCCAGGACCGACAGGACGTCCCCCTGGTTTGAGGGATTGCCCAGCCCGATCCCTGTCGTACCCACCCCAGCGTAGGACTGGGCCGCCAGGATGACGATGACGTACGTCACCAGCAGGACCACCGTGGACAGTACCGCGGCTCGTCCCGGGACCGTTGCGGGATCAGCAGTCTCTTCGTTGACCGACACCGTGGTGTCCCATCCCCAGTAGATGAACAGCATCAGCAAGACACCGTTGATGAAGGACTGGGCTGAGGGAATGTCGAAGGGGTTGAACCAGCTCCACTGGGGCGTGAGGTGCCCGAGGGGGGCGGTCCCGTTGCCCACCTTGACCAAGGCCACGACGGAGAGCACCAGCAGCATCGTCAGCTCCACGCCAAGAAGGGCCTTTTGAAAGTTGGCCGAGACCTCGATCCCCACGTAACAGATCGCCGTCATGACCACGATCCAGAGGACTCCCACCAGTAGAACCCAACCACTGCTGGCGTCGGAGCCGATCTTGTTGGCATTGAAGAGAAGGAACACGTACTGGCCGGCGATCTGGGCCAGGCTGGCCATCACCAGCACGTCGGCCGCCACAATGGCCCATCCGCCGGCCCAACCGGTCTTAGGCCCGAACGCCCGCGCACCCCAGGTAAAGGTGGTTCCGCAGTCGGGATCGGCGTTGTTCATCTCTTTGTACCCGTAGGCGATGAACAACATCGGAATGAATGCGATGAGGGCGACGACGGGAGCTTGAAGACCGATAGCCACCACCACGAAGCCCAGCGTCGCCGCCAAGCTGTAAGCGGGAGCCGTTGATGCCACGCCGATCACGGTGCTTGAAATGAGACCGAGGGCTCCGGATTTGAGGCCCTTTTCTGGACGTGTCGTAACCAGTGGCTTGCCAGCCTGGGTGACCATGATCAGTCACCCGCCGCAAGGGAGGCCCGGTCCGGATGGGCCGAACCTAGTGGTTGGTCGGGTGCACCATTGCCTTCCATCAGGTCTGTGCTCATGTGCTCTCGTGGTCTCCCTGGGTTGGTGATACCTGTCGTGGCTGGTTGTCCAACAGTGGCTGAGTATGGAACAGATGTCTCCCTCGTTGGTGCATCGCTCGGTCACGTGCCGATATAGCTCATCACATGCTTGATCCGGGTGTAGTCCTCGAAGCCGTAGGACGAGAGGTCCTTGCCGTAGCCGGAGTGCTTGAACCCCCCGTGGGGCATTTCCGCCACGATCGGGATGTGGGTGTTGATCCAAACCGCTCCGAAGTCCAACCCTTTGGCCATCCGCATGGCCCGGCCATGGTCACGGGTCCACACGCTCGAGGCCAGCCCGTAGCGCACCCCGTTGGCCCACGCCAGCGCCTGCTCCTCGTCCGAGAAGCGCTGCACGGTGATGGCCGGCCCGAACATCTCCTCCTGGATCACCTCGTCATCCTGCTCGAGCCCGGCGATGACCGTGGGGGCGAAACAGAAGCCCCGGCTCCCGACCCGCCTCCCACCGGTAACCACCTCGGCGTGGGAAGGCAATCGCTCCAAAAACCCGGCCAGCCGCGATAGCTGGGCGTCGCTGTTGAGCGGACCGAAGTCGGCATCTTCGACGTCGAGGCCCCCGACCGTCTGGGCCTGGGCCTGTTCGACCAGTGAGGACACGAACTGGTCGTAGACCCTGGGGCCGGCCAGCACCCGGGTGGCGGCCGTGCAGTCCTGCCCGGCGTTGAAGTACCCGGCCACAGCGATGCCCTCCGCCGCCGCCGCGATGTCGGCGTCGTCGAAGACCACTACCGGAGCCTTGCCCCCGAGCTCCAGATGGACCCTCTTGACATCGGAGGCCGCAGCGGCCGCCACCTCCATGCCGGCGCGGACGCTCCCGGTGATGGAGACCATGGCCGGGGTGGGGTGGTCCACCAGCAAACGACCGGTCTCGCGGTCACCGCAGACCACATTGATGACCCCGTCGGGCAGGTACTCAGACATGATCTCCGCCATGAGTAGCGACGACGCCGGTGTGGTGTCGGACGGCTTGAGCACCATGGTGTTGCCGGCCGCCAGGGCCGGCCCCCACTTCCACACCGCCATCATCAACGGGTAGTTCCACGGGGTGACCGCGGCGCACACACCGATGGGCTCCCGGCGGATGAATGAGGTGTGGTCCTTCATGTACTCGCCGGCCGACTTCCCCTCCAGATGCCGCGCCGCTCCGGCGAAGAAGCGGATCTGGTCCACGAGGGCCGGGATCTCCTCGGCCATGGTGACCGCCACCGGCTTACCGGTGTTCTCGGACTCCACCCTCACCAGGTCGTCGGCCCGGGACTCGAAGGCGTCGGCGATGCGGAACAGGGCCAGGCTGCGCTCGGACGGGGTGGCATCCCGCCACTCCGGAAAGGCCCCGGCCGCCGCGGTCATGGCCAGATCGATGTCCTCAGCCCCGGACACCGGGGCTTCGAGGTACTCCTCACCGGTGCTCGGGTCGATCAGCATGGCCGACGCCCCACCGGTGGACTCGACCGGGCCACCGCCGATGAAGTTCGACAGCTTCCCCTTACCGGTCGACCCCTGCTCCGGATGCTTGTTGCTCACACGTCCTCCCCTGGGCGTTGGAACAGCTGACAGCCGGGACAGGCCACACCGGAGCCGGGGCCTGTCCCCGACTTCGTGCCTACTCCCCCGACTTCGTGCAGTCATAGTGGCCGAAGATTTCCAAGCAGACAAGTGATTTTTGCACTGTTCCGACGATCTTCTGCGATTCCCATCGATTTTTGGGACGTAATCTGCTTGAACTGCTATAAAAGACGCAACATGTGCACATTTCACCATCGTCGGTCACCACAGCCGAGCGGCGGTCGGCGGAAATGGGATCAGGCCCCCTGACCATGAGTTCGACGGCCCCCACTCCCTCGGCCAACGGCCCATCGGCCAACGGCCTGCTCGACAACGTCAACAAAGCCATCGTCGAGGAACTGCAGAAGGACGGGCGCCGCACCTACGGCTCGATCGCCGAGGCGGTGGGGCTCTCCGAGGCCGCCGTCCGCCAGCGGGTGCAGAAGATGCGCGACGCCGGGGTGATGCAGATCGTGGCAGTGACAGACCCGTTGCAAGTGGGGTTCCGGAGCCAGGCCATGGTGGGCATCCGGGCCGACGGCGATACCCGGATGGTGGCCGAGCGCCTGGCCGCCGTGGACGACATCGACTACGTCGTGATGTGCACCGGATCATTCGACATCCTGGTGGAGCTGGTATGCGAGGACGAGGACGCCATCCTCGAACTGCTCAACGGCGTGATCCGCCAGATCCCCGGTGTGCGGGACACCGAGACGTTCATGTACCTGAGACTCACCAAACAGACCTATACGTGGGGGACGCGATGACCACCGATTCCAACCAAACGCTCGAAGAGAGTGCCCACCGGCACCTGTGGATGCACTTCACCCGGATGTCCGACACCAACGACATCCCGGTCATCGTCCGCGGTGAGGGGGTCTGGGTCTACGACCAGAAGGGCAAGCGCTACCTCGACGGCCTGTCCGGACTGTTCACCAGCCAGGTCGGCCACGGCCGGACCGAGCTGGCCGAGGCCGCGGCCCGCCAGGCCAGCACGCTGGCCTACTTCCCGATCTGGAGCTACGCCCACCCGATGGCGGTAGAGCTGGCTGACCGCCTGGCCGAGCTGACCCCCGGCGACTGCAACCGCATCTTCTTCACCACCGGAGGATCCGAGGCGGTAGAGGCGGCGTGGAAGCTGGCCCGCCAGTACTTCAAGGTGACCGGTCAACCCAGCCGGACCAAGGTGATCAGCCGCGACATCGCCTACCACGGGGCCACCATGGGGGCGTTGTCTGTCACCGGCCTCTCGGCCATCAAGACCGCCTTCGAACCGCTGGTGCCCGGCGCCATCCATGTGCCCAACACCAACTTCTACCGGGCCCGGTACTTCGCCGACGACCTCGAGGCCTTCGGCCTGTGGGCCGCCGACGCCATCGAACAGGCCATCCTCATCGAGGGGCCCGACACGGTGGCCGCGGTGTTCCTCGAGCCGGTCCAGAACTCGGGAGGCTGCTTTCCTCCGCCGCCGGGCTACTTCCAGCGGGTGCGGGAGATCTGCGACCGCTACGGGGTGCTCCTGGTTTCCGACGAGGTGATCTGCGCCTTCGGTCGGCTCGGGCACTGGTTCGGAGCCGAGCGCTACGACTACCAGCCCGACATCGTGACCATGGCCAAGGGCCTCACCAGTGGGTACAGCCCACTCGGGGCCATGGCCGTAAGCGACCGGCTGGTCGAACCGTTCCTCCACGGGGAGAGCTTCCTCAACGGGGTCACCTTCGGTGGCCATCCGGTGAGCACGGCGGTGGCGCTGGCCAACATCGAGATCTTCGAGAAAGAAGGGCTCCTCGAGAACGTGCTGCAGAACGAGGCTGCCTTCAAAGCGTCGCTGGAGACGCTGCGCGACCTGCCCATCGTGGGTGATGTCCGGGGGGCGGGCTACTTCTACGGCATCGAGTTGGTCAAGGACAAGGACACCCGGGAGACCTTCAACGACGACGAGTCCGAGCGGCTGCTCCGGGGCTTCCTCTCGGGGGCCCTGTATGAAGCCGGCCTGATCTGCCGGGCTGACGACCGGGGCGACCCGGTGGTCCAGTTGGCTCCTCCCCTCATCTGCGGTGAGGAGGAGTTCGAGGTGATGACCACCATCCTGCGCTCGGTCCTGACCGAGGCGTGGAAGCAGATCTGAGCCCGCCGTCGGGGGAGCGTTACCGGCACCTCTCGCTGTGGTGGGACCGGCTGCCCGAACCGATCGGGGTGCGGGCGCCACTACCCGGCGACGCCGACGTGGACGTGGTCGTGGTCGGTGGGGGTCTCACCGGGCTGTGGACGGCTTACTACCTGGCCGAGGCCGACCCTTCCCTCCGCATCACCGTCCTCGAACGTGATGTGGTCGGATTCGGGGCGTCGGGCCGGAACGGCGGGTGGTGCTCGGCCCTGTTCGCCGCCGGCGAGGACCGCCTGGACCTGGTGGGAGGTCCGGGTGCCGGCCGGGCCACCCGGCTGGCCATGGAGTCAACCGTCGAGGAAGTCGGTCGGGTGGCCGACGCCGAGGGCATCGAGTGTGACTACGCCCGAGGGGGGACGGTGGTGCTGGCCCGCAGCGGAGTCCAACTGCGGCGGGCCCGTGACGAAGTGGCGGCGGCCCGGGCCTCGGGGGTGGGCGAAGACGACCTCCGACTCCTCCCGGCCGGCGAGGCCCGACTCAGGGTCGGCGCCACCGACGTACTCGGGGGAACATTCACCCCCCACTGCGCCGCCCTTGATCCGGCCCGACTGGTGCGAGGGCTGGCCCAGGCGGTGGAACGACGCGGCGTGCTCATCCACGAACAGACCGAGGTGCGCGCCATCCGGCCCGGTGCAGTGGAGACGGCCCGGGGCACGGTGCGAGCGGGCACCGTGGTCAGGGCCACCGAGGGCTACACCCGGACCCTGCAGGGAGAGGAGCGCGCCCTGGTCCCGGTGTACTCGCTGATGATCGCCACCGAGCCCCTGACCGACGCCTTCTGGGCCGACGCCGGCATGGCGGAGCGGGAGACCTTCTCGGATCACCGCCACCTGATCATCTACGGGCAGCGGACCGCCGACAACCGGATGGCCTTCGGTGGTCGGGGTGCGCCCTACCATTTCGGCTCGACCATCCGACCGGAGTTCGACCGCGACGGCCGAGTCCACCAGTCGCTGCGTTCCACGTTGGTCGAGCTGTTTCCGGCCCTGTCGACGGCCCGGATCACCCATCGCTGGGGCGGCCCGCTGGGCATCGCCCGGGACTGGTTCCCCTCAGTGGGCCTCGATCGCCGGACCGGCACCGCCTGGGCCGGGGGCTACGTGGGCGACGGAGTGTCCACCACCAACCTGGCCGGACGCACGTTGCGCGACCTCATCCTGGAGCGGGACACCGAACTGTTGGCGCTGCCGTGGGTCGGACACCGGTCACCGCTTTGGGAGCCCGAGCCTCTGCGGTTCCTCGGCATCAACGCCGGGCTCCGCCTGGCCGGCAGCGCCGACCGGTCCGAGGAGAAGAAGGGGCGCACCACATGGAAGTCCCAGGCCCTTCAACGGATGATCGGAGCCTGAACCCGAGCAACGGGGCCGGCAAGGCCGGGCCCGGGATAGTCGCTCCGGCTCAGCCCACCCCTTCGAACGGGGCGTCGAAGGCGAACAAGCCGCCGTCCTCGGAGAACAACCAGTACCCTCCGGTCGACCGATCAACCGAGATACCCCCGACCGGAGCATTGAGAGGCTGACTGCCGGTCGAGCCGCGGAACGGCGCCGATCCATAGGAGTACACCGCACCACCGCTGGTGACCACCCAGTAGCCCTGGCCGTCGGGAGCGCTGGCCAGACCGACCACCGAGTTCCCTGAAACCTGGCCGGCGGGCGAGCCGAACACCGGGGCCCCGCCGAATCCGAAGACGTGACCGTCGGCGGTCACCTCCCAGTACCCACCGTTGGCCGGGTCGGCGGTGATGCCCACCACCGGCTGGTCCATTGGCTTGCCACCCATCGATCCGTAGAAGCCGGCGTCACCGAAGGCGAAGACCCCTCCGTCGCTGGCCACCTCCCAGTAGCCGCCCCCGCCGGGGACCTCCGCCAGCCCGACGATGGGGGCGTTGAGAGGCCGGCTGCCCATCGATCCGTAGAAGCCGGCGTTACCAAAGGCGAAGATCCCTCCGTCGCTGGCCACCTCCCAGTAGCCGTAGCCGTCGGACGTCGCCACAAGCTGGACGATGGGGGCGTTCAACGCCAAGCCGTCGGTGGACCCGTAGTCCCCCACTGCCCCGAGGGTGGCGATGGCGCCCTGGGGGTTGGCCATCCAATAACCGTTCCCTTGCGGGCTGGAGGCCATGGTTACCACCGGAGCGGGTAGCGCGCCGACGGCCTGGAAGCTCACACCGGGTACCGCCGACACCTCGTTGGACGGCGCCGAGATCCCCAGTTGGTTGATGGCCCGCACCGTGAAGTAGTAGGTCGTCCCGGCACTGAGGTGGTTGACCAGATAGCTCCGACCGGTAACCGGCTGGGCCCCGTTCACGGGCTCGGAGTACTCCGCTCCGGGATGGATACCGACATACACGTTGTACCCGGTGATGGACGAGCCGTTGGAGGCCGGTGCTGACCAGTTGAGGCGCGAACCCCGGTGGCCGGAGGTGGCCCCGTTGAGATCGGGGGCCGATGGCGCGCCGGGAGCGCTGTCGTCGGCGCCCGTGGCGTTGGTCGTGGCGAACACCGATGTCGGCGAGTTGAGCAACGAGGAGGAGCCCACAGCAGCCAGTGAACTTTCGGTGATCGAGGAATTCTTGGCCTTCTTGTCCTTCTTGGCCTTCTTGTCCTTGCTGCCCTTGCCCGAGTGCTTGTGATTCTTAGTGGTGCGGTTGGCCAGAGCGAGAGCCACCGCCTTGCGGTACGCGGCCTCACGTTCCTCTTTGGCCGACGTTGCGTCGCTCTTCTTCTTCTTCGACGCGTCCTTGGTGCCCGAGCCCGCCTTCTTGTCCTTTTCGCGGTGCTTCTTGCCGCGGTCCTTGACCGCCAGTTCGTAGGCCGCCCTCCGCTCGCTTGATGCCGCTGACTTGGTGCCCTTGCCCTGAGGTTGGACCGCCCACGCCGTCCCCACCCCGAGCACCGCCACCACCACTACCGTTGCCGCCAGCATGATCCGGGCACGGGTTCCGGGCATGGCGCCCTCGCCGAAGAGCCACAGTGCCCACTGTTTCAATCCCTGAGCCCAACTCTTCATTGAACAGCCCCCTCGTCGCGACACCGGCCCGGAACCATGAAGGCTCGACGATCCGCACACGACATTCGTGCCGAAGCACCGAGCGGATCCCGCTCGGTGCAAACGGACAACGAGTTACGGACAAAGAGAAGTATAACCCCAGGGGGTGCCAGAAAAACCCTCACCGCCCGGATCCGGACCTCAGAAGCCCCCGTGGCCAGGGATAACGCTCCGGCGGGAGCTCCCGTTCACTCCCGATCGATCGGCCGGTTCTCCTCGTCGACGAAGAGTACCGACGGCTGGTGGCCCTGGAGCTGGTCCTCGTCCACGTCGACGTAGGTCAGGATGATGACCAGATCACCGACCTGGGCCAGTCGGGCGGCAGCACCGTTGAGGCAGATCTGCCCGTCCGTCCCTTCGATGGCGTAGGTCTCGAACCGGGCCCCGTTGTTCAGGTTCAACACCGTCACCTGCTCGTTGGACAGGATGTCCGCAGCCTTCATCAGGATGGGATCGATCGAGATCGATCCGATGTAGTTCAGATCGGCATCGGTCACCCGGGCACGGTGGATCTTGCCGTTCAACATCCTTCGTCGCATGTGGGCCCGGGTCCTTCGTCTCGTTGCTTCTCGTCGTCTCTCCCACGGATGGCCCGTGTGAGCGTTCAACCGACCGTCACCAGAGTACCCGGGGCTGTGCCGCCACCGAGTGCCACCGGAACATTGCTCCGGGGACCGACGCTTGGAGCCAACCGGTGTGGCGGTCGATAATCGGGCAAGCTGGGGCGGTGAGCGCACCCCGCCGGGCCCTGGTTCTTGCTCCGATGACCATCGAGCTCCGGTCCGTGGTCAAACGACTCGGAGCACGGCCCTCACGGGTGGACGGGATCAAGGTGTTCCGGGCGCAACGGAACGGAGTCGACATCACCGTGGCCCAGATCGGGGTGGGACCGACCATGGCCGCCGGGGTCACGAAACGGCTTCTCGATCTGATCCCCGTGGACCATGTGGTGGTCAGCGGCATCGCCGGGGGGCTCGATCCAGCCGCCACCATCGGCACGGTGATTCTCCCGGCGGTGGTGCTCGACGTGGCGTCCGGTCGGGAGTACCACCCCTCGCCACTCGGGGACGTGCCCCTGGACGGGAAGATCGGAACAGTGGACGAGCTCATCGTGGATCCGACCCGATTGGCGAGCCTGGCCGAACAGGGGGTCCTGGCTCTCGAGATGGAAGCATCAGGCGTGGCGGCGGCCAGTGAGTCTGCCGGCATCCCCTGGTCCGTCGTCCGGGTCATCAGCGACCGACCTGACGAGGGGTTGACCGAAGCCCCGGTACTCGATGCCCTGCGACCGGACGGCACCACCGACGTCTGGGCCGCTCTCCGACTGGTGGCCGCCAGGCCCAGCCGGGTCCCCGGCTTCGTGCGATTGGGCCGCGACTCGTCGATGGCCGCGGGCAGGGCGGCCGTCGCCACGCTGGCTGCTCTTTCCTGAGCGGGCGGCTGGGCGGGCCTGAGCCGGGCAGCCGGACCGGACGACGCTGGGCCCGGCCCGCCGTGGTATGCCTGGCCCATGGGATTTCCGTGGGCTCCGTTCGCGCCCCGAACCGGCATGCGGGGAATGGTCAATGCCGCCGACCAGCTGGCCTCGATCGCCGGAGTCGGCGCCCTCCGACAAGGTGGCACGGCAGCCGACGCCGCCGTGTCCGCCGCCGCGGTCATGGCGGTCACCGGTCCTCACCTGTGCGGGATGGGCGGGGACCTGCTGGCTATGGTCCAAGTGCCGGGATCCGACCCGCGGGCGCTGCTGGCGGTGGGCCGAGCAGGCTCAGGCTCCGACCCGAAGAGCCTGCGGGCCGACGGTCACTCGGTCATGCCCCTGCGCGGCGACGTCCGCACCGTCACCGTGCCCGGCGCCGTCGACGGGTGGCTGGCGCTCCATGGTCGGTTCGGACGCCTGCCGCTAGACCGGGTCCTCGAACCGGCCATCGAGCTGGCCGAAGAAGGGTTCGTGGCCTCCCTCCTGCTGGCCCTGTCCAGTCACCTGATCGCTGGGGTGAGCGGTGCCGGGGAGCTGTGCCCGGACGGTCCGCCACAGCCCGGTGACCGGGTGCGGCTGCCGGGGATCGCCCGGGCCCTGCGGGCCATCGCCCGCGACGGTCGGGACGGCCACTACCGGGGGGAGTTCGGCCAGGCCCTCCTCGAGCTGGGTGGGGGCGTGTTCACCACCGACGACTTGGCCTCGGACCTCGCCGACTGGTGCGAACCGCTGCGTCTCCGGGTCTGGGGTCACGATCTCTGGACGGTTCCGCCACCGTCCCAGGGTTATCTGACACTGGCCAGCAGCTGGATGGCTGAACACGTGGGCATCGGTGACGACCCCTCGGATCCGGAGTGGGCCCATCTTCTGGTGGAGGCCTGGCGAGCGTCCGGACATGACCGGCCGAGCGTCCTCTACGACGGCGCCGACGGTCAGAGCCTGCTGGCCGATGCCAGGCTCCGCTCCGCCGCCGAGCGCATCCGGCCGGACCGCGCCGCCGCTCCGGACCGGCGTGCCACCGAGGGCGGAGCGCCATCGGTGGCGGTCCCCCACTTCGGCGACGGAGACACCACCCACTTGTGCGCCATCGATGCCGACGGGTTGGGCATCTCGCTGACTCAATCCAACGCCCTCGACTTCGGGGCCCACCTCACCGCGGGCTCGACGGGGATCTTCCTCCACAACCGGGGGGTCGGCTTCTCGCTCGAAGCAGGGCACCCGGCGGAGCTGGCGCCCGGTCGCCGGCCACCGCACACCCTGTCCCCGATGCTGGCCACCGACCCCTCCGGTTCGCTGACCCATCTGGTGGGAGCCATGGGCGGTGATGCCCAGCCCCAGATCCTCAGTCAGTTGCTGGCCCGGATGCTCTGCTCCGGGCAGGACCCGGCCGTGGCGGTGAGTGGGGCCAGGCTGGCCCTCGACGCACCGTCGGCGGGACCGTTCCGCTTGTGGTGGGGGGACGACCTGGGGGTGCGGGTGGAAGCCCATGCGCCGTCGGAGTGGATCGACGGTCTGACCGGTCGGGGTCACCAGGTCCAGCGCATCAGTGCCTTCGACCCCGTGGCCGTCGGGTGCGCCCAGATCATCGAGGTGGTCGGGGGCCGCCCGGCCCATCCGGGTCACTACGTGGGCGCCGCCGACCCCCGCAGCCCCGAAGGGGGAACCGCCGCTCGTTAGCCAGTGGGCCACACCTGTCGACGAGGGCGGGGCACAACCTTGTCATGATGTCAGGTGTGATCACCATGCCGGCCGATCAGTTCGAGCAACTGGTGGCTGATGCCCTCGACGGGATACCGGCCGGACTGGGGGCCTCGATGGAGAACGTGGCCGTGGTGGTGGACGACCTCAGCCCGGCCGGCCCGCTCTTCGGTCTCTATCAGGGGGTACCTCTCACCAACCGGGGCAACCACTACTCGGCCACCGCACCCGATCGCATCACCATCTATATGGCCACCATCTGCGGGGCGTGCCAGACCACCCAAGAGGTCGTCGATCTGGTGCGCAAGACGGTGATCCACGAAGTCGGCCACCACTTCGGAATCGACGATCGGCGGCTCAAGGAGCTGGGCTGGGCCTGACCCGGCACCGGCCACGGATTGGCCGATCCTCAAAGGATAGGGTTCGGGGCGGAGCGTCAAAGGAGTCGTTATGAACGCCGAAGGCTGGTACCAGGACCCATTCAGTCGACACGAGGCCCGATGGATCTCTGACGGCACGCCAACCGCTCTGGTCAAAGACGGCGAGGTCGAGTCACAGGACCCGCCACCCAGCACCACGTTCGAGGGTGAGTTGCAGCCGTTGGCCGAGTCCGAGCCTGCCGACGGGGAGGATCTGCTTCGAGCCGACGCCGTCGAGGGCGATCAGATCTTCGACCCCAACGCCGCCGTCGGTGCGGTCTGGGACACCTTCGGGGAAGCCGGCGGCGGAGACTGAGGGCAGGTCCGCACCCACCACCGGCCAACGGCCGGCGGTCAAGCTTTAGACGCCACCAGGTTGGCCAGAGCCTGGGCCCCGGGTCCGTCGATGGGCAGATGCGTGCTGTCCGAGTAGAGCCATCCGGGGTTCTGGCTTACCAGGCCGTACCAATCGGCCAGCACGGCGCGGGGATACTGGCTGACTCCGGCGGCCAGCACGGCGTTGTTCGGGTCCTGCCATGGGCGGTCCACGTGGACGGTCACGAAGACCACCCTCGAGGCCCCCGACAGGGTGCTCATCATGGCGTCGAAGTCCGAGCTGGCGATGGGTCCGTTGGTGGACAGGCCCACGATGACCACCGCGCCCAACTGGCCTTCGGATTTGAGGGTCTCCAATTCCTGCTCGCCGGCTGACCACTGTTCGCTCACAGCCGCCTGCACATTGATGCCGGGGATGTCCTGTTGGAGAGGGGTCTGGTAGTCGAGCATCACCGAGTCACCCACGGCGGTCACCTGACCCTCGTTGAACCCGGGGCCTGGGGCCGGAAGCGGCGGCGAGGTGATCGGCCCGTGGCCCCCCGAAGCCACGGTAGCGACGCCGGTGGTGGTGGTAGTGGTTGGAGCGACCGTGGTGGTCGGGACCGTGGCGTTGGCGGCGTGCTTCGATGAGGGAGAGGAGGAGGTTTCGGGGTGATGGTGAGGGGACGTCACAGCCGACGTTTGGCTGGAGGAGTTCCGTGAGCTGACCACCCCGTAGATGGCCACGCCCCCGACCACCAGAGCCACGAACACCACCGCCAGGATGTTGCGGACACGATTGGGTGGCCGAGCGGCGGAGTGTCGGGCCGGTTGGGGAGGAGGTGGGGTGTCGGTGCTCATCGGGCTGGAATCCTGCACGAACCTGGCGGTTCAGGGCGGTCGGCCATCCTACCCCGGCACCCTCTCGTCAACGGGGTCCATGCCTGGTCAAGTCCGGCACGTTCAATTGCTGTAGATGCGCGCCACGTCGACCAGGACCACGGTGCGGCCCTGCTCGACCATGGTCCGGTCGTAGGCATCCCAGTCGTCGTGCTCTCCCCCGGCTGCCCTGAACACCTCACGGAGCAAGAGCCGGAGGGCCTCGGCATCGATGTCGGGGTGCCGGTCGTCCGGACCGATCAGCTCGGCCCATCCCTCGACGGTGGCCCACGTCCACCCGGCCCGGAAGGTCACGCTCACCTGGGGCCGGGATCGCAGATTGGCCAGCTTGGCTCGACCGTAGGTGACGAAGCCGACCACCTCGGACCCACTGACCGGGTGGTTCAGCACGCCGGCGTTGACCACCGACGACTGAATGGTGTCATCTGATCGCAGTGTCGATACCACGGCGAGGAACCGGTCCTGGCGTGCCACATCGACGGCGTCCCGGAGTGTCTTCATGGCGGATCCTCTCTTCTCGAGCGGAGACTACCGGCGGACAGGACGGTCCGTCCCACTATCCACAGACCCGTGGCTGAGGTTCGACCGCTGAGCGCCGACGACTGGCAGATCATCAAAGCGGCCCGGCTGCGCGCCCTGCGCGACGCTCCCCACGCCTTCACGTCGAGCTTCGAACGGGAGTTCTCATTCGTCGAACCGACCTGGCGGCACCGGGCCACCACCTGTCAGTGGTTTGTGGCCACGGAGGGAAACCGAACGGTGGGCATAGCCGGAGGGGTGGAGGGGTGGTCGGGTGATCCGTCCCAACGCGAGCTGGTCGGCATGTGGGTGGCTCCCTCCCACCGGCGCCAGGGAGTGGCCCGGGCCCTGTTGGACCGGGTGGTCGGGTGGGCCAAGTCCGAGGGGGCATCCACGTTGTCCCTGGGGGTGCTGGAGGACAACCATGGGGCGCGGGCGGCGTATTTGGGCATGGGGCTGAGGCCGACCGGTGAGACCATGGCGGTACCCGACGACCCGACTCGGACCATCGAGGTGATGACAGTGGCCCTCTGACCAGGACTGCTGCCGGGACGGCGCGCCCGGTCACCGGTAACGGCGGGAAACGCGATTGCAACTCAGAGTTACTATTGCTACCCTGCCCACAGGCGGGAACCTGGTTGCCACAACGACAGGAGACGGCGGCTCCGGTCGTTGTGGTGGCTTTCGAGTGGGCCGGCGGGCGATCGCCGCAGGTCGGATGAGAGAAAAAGGGCCAGGTCCGGAGCGGGGCGGCGGATCCTCGCTCAACGGGCCTGGCCATTCCAATTGTACGGCGGACCCTTGCCGGCTCAAACGGTGGCCGCGAGCTGCCCAAGGTGACGGCGCTGACGACCCCGCTGTTCGCCTCAGGGCCGGTTCGTCAGGCGTGGCTCCCCGTAGCGCTCGTCATTGCTGGCCGGAAAGATCCTCGCCACCTCGGCGGCGGCCGAGCGGATGGCGTCCTCGCGACACAGTCCGGCCACCTCGACGGTGATCGTGGTCGAGCCGCCACTCCCCATTGAACCGGACCACCCGGTTCGCCGAATGCTGAACGGCGTCGAGAAAGCGGCGGGTCCGGTCATCGAGCAGTTTGACGATGGTGACATCGACTTCGTAGAGCATGATGCGACGGTATCGAACATATGTTCGCCTGTCCAGAGGCCCTCCGACCCTCCTGTTCAGGACCCCTGTCGGTCCCTGCTGGCTGTGGCGGTGGAGGCCGGGGACTTCTCCTGCCGGCCGCACCACCTCGACTGATCGGTCCGGATTGGACGTTCCGCACTCGAGGTGATGGAGTGCCGAACTTGGGGTAGGGCCGGACCATCACGTTGTACGCTCCCAGAGGAGAGGGCGGGACCATGGCCGACGAAGAGACCGAACGGGTGCGGAGCCAGAAGATGGCGGCCCTGAAGCAGGCCCGGGAGGCCTACCGCACCTGGGCCGTCGAATCCTCCCCCTTGTCGGGAAAAGTGGCCGGCACGCTCTCTGCTGATCGCCTGAGGCAGCTTCAGGATGCCGTGAAGGAAGCGGACGCCGATCTTCGGTCGTACAACGCAGAGCATCCGCGGGAGCGGGGGGCCAAGCGGCCCCGCCAATTGCCCCAGACGATCGGACCGATCACGACGTGAGCTGACGGTGGGCCACCGGATGGGAAGCCAAGCCACCGCGCGTGAGTCCATCTTTGCCGCCTACCCATATTCTGGTGGCATGAAGTACGTGGAATCAGCTCCGACGCAGACGGGCGATCCGGTGGTGGTTCCCGCGGCAGCTGACGTCTCACGTCTTCGTCGCGGGCAGGGACGGCAAGGCCGCGGATTGGGGTTCTTGGGGTCCGTAGCGGTCGGAGTGGTCTTCCTTCTCGGTCTGGTGCTGTTCCTGGTGGCTTTGGTCGTGATCGCGGTGGTATTCGTGGCGGCCATCGTGGTGGCACTGGTGGCGCTCGGTGTCAATCGACTGATGGTGGCCCTCTCGCCCCGGTACCGGGAGCGACGCCAGGCCCAGGGCCACTTCCAGCCCACCGTGCGGATCATCGAAACCACCGCCAAGGTCATCGACAGCACCAAGCCGAAGCGTCGCACCTGATCCGATCCGTCGGAAGGGGCCCGCTCCCAGCAGCCGCCCACGTTGTGGAACCCTGTAGTGGTGGCGGTCTATGACGATGTGGCCGAGTGCTACGACGCTTCCAGAGGTGGCGAGCAGCGGGGCGACGATTTCGCCAGAGAGCTAGACGCTCGCCTGCCTCCGGGGTCGGGCCCGGTACTCGAGGTCGGCGTGGGAACCGGGGTCATCTCACTCGGACTGGTCCGTCGGGGCAGGGCCGTAGTGGGAATCGATGTGGCGGAAGCGATGCTGGCTCGGGCCCAGGACCGCCTCGGTCCAGTGCTGATCCGGGGCGACGGACGCCAGCTTCCGTTTGCCGACAGATCCATTCCCCATGCCGTGTCGGTCTGGGTGGTCCATGCGGTGATCCCGGCCGAGGCACTCTTCGCCGAAGTGGCCCGGGTGCTCGAGCCCGGAGGCAGGTATCTGGTCTGCCCGACCAATCGCGTCGCCAGTGGTGATCCCATCCGGCCGATCTGCGAAGCCATGTTCGAACGGGCCCATCGACTCCACCCCACATGGCGACGGAATCCGATCACCGTCACCGATCTGCTGGCGTGGGGAACCGAAGCGGGCTTTGTGGGCCATGTGGAGACATTCCAGAGCCGCACGTGGGAGACCACAGCCGAGGAGCTGAGGGCCTCAATCAGGGATCGGGTCTGGCCAGCCCTACAGGGGCTCGGCGACGCCGAGTACCGGGAAGTCACGATGCCGGCCATCGAAGCCACCCGATCGCTGCCAGCGGGTCCGATCAGCCAGCACGCCGAGGTGGATATCGCCGTGCTGTCTCTCCCTGTTCACCGCTCCGTAGGCGGGCCCACGAGCGACTCAGCTCCAATGAGCCCTCGACCGTCGGTGCAGGCGCACGACGTGGGACACTCTCTCTCCGTGAGCAGCGAACCAGCAGTGAGCGACGAGGACCGCGGTACCGGGCCACCGCCGACGACCCGGACCGACGTGCGACGGGCGACCCCCGCGGACATTCCCAGGTTGGCGTCCACGCTGGCTCGGGCCTTCGATGGTGACCCCCTGGTCAACTGGATGCTTCCCCGGGCCCGTCGGCACCTGCGCTCCCTGGCCATGTTCACGTTCCTGCTCGGTTCACAGGTGGCCCTGGGTGAGACCTACTCCACCGCCGATGGCGTGGGAGCGTCGATATGGGCGCCTCCCGGTCGCTGGCAGCTCAGCATGGACCATTCGACCGACTCGGTGAATCGGTTTCGCTCCATCGTCGGCACCAACCTGGCCCGCTCCATCGAGGTGTACATGATGCTGGAGAGCACACACCCGAGTGAACCTCACTGGTATCTGGCGACGCTGGGGACGCACCCCGATTGGCAGGGATCAGGTATCGGCAGGACCCTGATGGAGCCGGTGCTCCAGCGGGCTGACCGGGATGGCGTACCCGCCTATCTCGAGTCCTCGAAGGAGAGCAACGTTCCCTACTACCGGCGGGTCGGCTTCGAGGTCATGAGCGAACTGCACCTTCCCAACGGAGGACCGACCCTGTGGCCCATGTGGCGGGACCCGCTGAGCTGATCCGGGCCCCTGGCTGAGCCCACCCGCGTCCTTCATCACGAGAGACCCAGGAAGTCCAGGACCCGCTCGGTCAGCAGCGCTGCCGCCACCGAGTCAAAGGAAGCCAGACTGGGATCGGCGAAAAGGTGTTGGTCGCCGGAGTAGAGAAACAGCTCCGCACGTGCGCCTGACTCGACCAGGGCCGCCGCGGCCTCGATGTCACCGTCGCCGACGAAGTAGGGATCCCCTTCCATGGCGTGGACCTGAACCGGGACGTCGGTCGGCCACGAAGAACCGAACTCCTCCACCGGAACGCAGGCGTGGAACAGCAGTGCTCCTCGGGCCCCCGGGCGGGTCTGGGCCAGCTTTTGGGCTGGGAGCACACCAAGTGAGAACCCGCCATATACCAAGGTGTCGGGGAGTTCGTCCGCCACGCGCACGCCACGCTCGATGACGGTGGCGAAGCCGATCTCCGCGGCGTAGGCGACGCCTTCATCGAGGATGTCGAAGATATGACCGTCGAAGAGATCAGGGACATGAACGGAGTGCCCGGCATCTCGAAGTTCGTCGGCGAAGGCCAAGAAGCCCGGCGTCCGACCCTGCGCATGATGGAACAACAGAACCTCAGCCATGGTCTTCCTCTCCTTCCGTGGCCACGTTCCGAACCCAGGAGGGGTCCGGTTCCGGATGACCCGACGAATGACCTATACCCAGCGGGACCGGGGACCCGCAAGGTTTCAACGCTGGGCAGCCGGCCGGAGGCCGTTCAGGCGGGGCGTTGGATGAAGATCTCGATGCGGGTGATCAGGCCCGCCGAGTCGGTGTCGAAGGTCAGCACCTCGTGGGTGACGTCCGGGGATCCGTTGAGCTCCATGGTCTCGGTCAGCTGCACCATCACCACCGAGTCACGAGCGACCGTCCGCACGACGGTCAACGTGTAGTTGACCAGGCTCGGAAGCAGGGACGACAAGAACTCCACGTAGGGGTCCCTCGGGGTATAGACATCGCCGAACGGGCCAACCCGCACGACCTCGGGATGGAGGCAGTCGGCCATGGCCGTCCAGTCATGGTCTCTGAGGCGGTCCAGGTATCGGAGGACCACCTCCTCGGGCTCGGGCACCGACATCACACCCCCGATGCTCTCAAAGACCCTGCCAATCGGGAGAGCGCTTCTCGAGGAACGCCAGTGCACCTTCGCGTGCGTCCTGGCTGGCAAATACCTCGACCTGGAGTTGACGGAGCCGCTCTTCGGCCCGGCCAGGATCAGCGATGGCGAGAAGGACCAGCTCTTTGGCGGCTGCCACGCCGAGGGGGCCGTTGGCGGCGATGCGTTCGGCGTAGGAGATGGCGGTGGGGAGCACCTCCTCGGGGGCGACGACGGTGTTGACCAGTCCGAGCTCGTAGGCCCTACCGGCGTCGATGCTGTCGCCAGTGAGCACCATCTCCAGAGCGATGCTGAGGGGGATCCTCGTGCCCAGACGCGTGCCCCCGCCTGCCGGAAACAGCCCTCGCTTCACCTCCGGCAGCCCGAACTTCGCCCCCGAGCTGGCCACGATCACGTCACACCCCAGCAGGAGTTCGAATCCCCCAGCCACGGCGGTGGCATTCGCCGCGCCCACCACGGGCACCCCGACTTCGCCCCGGAGGAATCGATAGAACGCCTGAGCGGACTGGTCGTCGCTCGGGACCATCTCCTCGCCGTCGGTGAACTGCTGCATGTCCATGCCGGCGCAAAAGGCGCGATCACCGGTTCCGGTGAGGACCATGGCACGGATCCCCTGATCGCTCTCCCCCTCGAGCAGGGCCGCACCGATGGCGTTCATCAATGAGGGGCTGAGGGCGTTCCGGGCCGCGGGCCGGTTGAGTCGGGCCACGAGCACCGACCCCCGGCGCTCACGAACGAGTTCGTCGTCGCTCATGACCGGTAGTCGGTCGTTTCGGCCAGTTCGGCGGCGCCCCTCATCAGATCGAGCACGATCGGGCCGAAGGCCAGAAGCTTCTCGTCATCACCGGAGCGCTGGAATCCCTGTTCCAACACGATGGCCAGCTTCCACTTGGCCAGGATCAGGTAGTAATCAATGTCGTCGACCTGTCGCCCCGAGACCTTGGCGTAGTGGTCGAGGACCTGTGAGCGACTCGGCATGCCGGTCATGTCGACATAGCTCGAGGTAGCGGCGTCCGGAGCGTTGGTGTCCTCGGGCCAGCTCTGCACCATCCACGCCAGATCTAGTTTGGGATCGCCGACCGTACCCATCTCCCAGTCGACGATGGCCGCCAGTCGGGCTGGAGCGCCGTTGCGGTACATGACGTTGGCGAACTGGTAGTCACCGTGCATCAAGCCCGGGATGTAGTCCAACGGGCGATGCTCACGCAGCCAACGTTCGGCGACGTCCATGCCCGGGAGCTCGCGACCCTTGATGCGCTCCAAGAACGACGTCCAGCGATCGACCTGCCGTTCGTGGAACCCATCGGGTCGACCCAGGTCCTGTAGGCCCTTGGCCTTCCAGTCGACCTTGGACAGCAGGGCAATCCCCTCGGCCAGCTCATAGGACAGACCCGCCCGAGCCTCAAGGTCGGTGTCGAACGGTGCAGGCCACTCATCGACGCCCATGGGCGACCATCCGTCGACGAAGCCCATCAGATAGAAGGCCCGACCCAGGACCGACTGGTCGACACACATGGCTACGGCCTCGGTGTGGGGCACATCGGAGCCATCGAGGGCTTCGATGATCCGCCACTCACGGAAGATGCCCTCGTCGCGGCTGGCCGGGGCGGTGGGTGGAGGGATCCGCATGGCGCAGTGGAGATCGCCCCGCCGGATCTCGTAGATCTCGTTCTGCGATCCCCCCGAGACATAGCGACTTTCGATCGGCTCTCCGGCACCCGGCAACCCGGCGCCGTCCATCCAACTGGCCAATGGTTCGAGGTCCATCACAAGCTCCCTCTTTCGTAGTCGAGACACAGAGCGCAACCGGTCCGGGGCGGCAACCTTCGTGGTCGGCCGGCGGTAGCGCCGCGGCCATCCCCCGTTGTATCGCAGCCCGGGTCCTCCCCCCGCCTGCTTTGGCGGCGATACCGGTCTAAAGTTCTGATAGTGAAGAATAGGATTCTGACACCCCAGAATCAAGCGGGACAACCCCAGGACGACCTGGCCGACCGGATCGCGCAACAGTCTCTGGCCAAGCGAAGTGCCGTCTATGCCAACGAGGTCCGGCGACTGCTGGACGCCGGAGTCGAGACCATGCGCCGGTGCGGAACGAGCACCCGCCCCCGAGTCAGCGACATCGTGGCAGAAGCGGGGCTGTCGAACGAGGCGTTCTACCGGCACTTTCCCTCGAAGGATGCCTTGGTCTCCGCCATCCTCGAGGACGGTGCCGAGCGGTTGGCCAGCTACGTGGCCCACCAGATGGAGAAGGCCCCGACATCGGAGGAACAGGTCCGCCGATGGGTGGAGGGAGTGCTGTCACAGGCCATCGACGATGAGATCGCCGCCACCACTCTGGCCGTGTTGTGGAACGGGGGGAATCTTCGCCAGGGACTCACCTCCGGAACGGCATCAATGAATGCACCCCTGGCCGGCCTGCTCCACGGACCGTTCTCTGAACTGGGCAGCGCCCGGCCCGGGCTCGACGCATCGCTCGCCACGCATGCGGTCATCGGGATGCTGGCCGACTACCTGCAGCAGGGCACCCACCCGGGACGTGCCGAGATCGACCACATCGTGGGATTCTGTCTGGCCACGGTGTCGGGTCGGGGCCGAGCCACCTCGAGCCCCAAGGGTCGAAGGTAGATCGGCACCGGCCAACCGCCGGGACAATGGGAACACCGTCGCGCTGGCGGTTTGGGTAGAGGACCAACGCGACGGTGTTCTTGCCCCATCTTCGGAAGCCACCGAGGCGCGGTGCTCCCGATCCGCCCACAGTTCTAGCGAGGTTCGGGTCACAGGAACGTCACGAGACTCTTAAGACAAGGTGAACGTTTGGTGTCGATTGTTCCGATCTCTCAGGATTCCCACAGCAGGCGGCCTCCGTCGGCCACTGGGCCGCAGCCGGCCGATGGAACGAGGGGGTCGACTCCAAAGGGGAAGGTGCCGCCGGACAGGCGAGAGGAGGCGGAGGGCAGGGCAACTGGGGGGCCACCACCGTCACGCTGGCGGATGGGAGAGGACCAGCGTGACGGTGTGACTTCCCCGCGGTCCCCGACAAGGGCGGCGCCCGAGGCGCCCTGGACCACTACTGGTTTACCAACGCCAGATGACAGAACCGTCAAGGGATACTGAAGCCTCGGTGAACATTGTGTGTTACCGGTTCGCCGTGGGGATCCGATTTGGCGCACGGCCGTCTGCAACTTCGCCCAACGACCCGTTGACGAGTGACACTCACCAACCATCATGTTGATACTGACCAGTTTGGCGGTGGGTTCGGGGGGTAGCATTAGGCACCCCAGCAGTGCATCACAAAGCCACCTAGTCGGAGGTAGGCACGATGAGCGAAGCCGAAGCGTTCCGCATCTGTCCCCGTTGTGGTTCGCAGGAGGTGCCGACGCTCATCGTCGGGCTCGGGCGGCCTGATGGCATCTGGTCGAGTTGGCAGTGCCACGCCTGCCGATTCATCTGGTCTGATGCCGAGCAGCACCACCCACAAGCCTCTTAGTCTTCCCCGTCTCGCCCCTGCCTAAACCTCGAAGATCCCGTCGAACATCTGTCACCAATCGTTCACGCGAAAACGGTTGATTGGTAGAGATCATCCGTGGTTCGCTACCGCTGCCAGTTGAGGCACAGTCCTCCGCGCCAGAGGCCAGAACGACAATCGTGCCAGCCCGCCCGCGGAGAGATTCATCCACCAGGCCTGTCGAGGAGACGGATTGAAGAGTGAGCAAGGGCCAGCGCCCGGAGAAGTCGGTAAGGCATCTGGTCCGCTGGGACCCAAGGTAAGTCGGCGACGGTTTCTTCAGGCGGGCGTGGCCACCGGAATGGCCGGGGTGGCGCTGAGTTCCGGAGCCGGAGGCTTGATCGAAGCTGCGGCGGCACAAACGCCGGCCGGAAAAGGCACCCTGAAGGACATCGAGCACGTGGTGATCCTGATGCAGGAGAACCGCTCGTTCGATCACTATTTCGGCACGCTCTCCGGCATCCGGGGCTTCGCCGACAAACGGGTCATCGACCAGTCAGTCCACGGAAGGAAGCATCCGATCTTTGATCAGTTCGGGTACTCGCCAGGGGTCGGCGTCGACCCGTCGGGCTACCTCCAGCCCTTTCACCTGGCTAGTGACCCACCCCGCGAGGACGGACAGACCACCAACGACATCACCCACAGCTGGGGTCCTCAACACCAGAGCTGGAACGGTGGGGCGATGGATGACTTCGTGACGGCCCACCTGGCCGGCGACGGGGATGCCAACGGCCCGTTGACCATGGGTTACTTCGAGCGGCAGGACCTTGCTTTCTACTATGCCCTGGCCGACGCCTTCACTATCTGTGATGGGTATCACTGTTCGGTCCTTGGCCCGACTGACCCCAATCGGGTGATGTCGATCTCGGCCACCATCGACCCGGCCGGAGTGGCCGGGGGGCCTGTTCTCGAGACGTTGACCAGTGACCGGCAGAGTCACTATGGGACGTTCACATGGGAGACTATGCCGGAGCAGTTGAGTGCAGCCGGAGTCAGCTGGAAGGTGTACAACGACCCCACCGCGCTCTTGGAGCTGAGCCCGTTCCCGTACTTCAAGACCTTCTGGGAGCCGGAGGGCGCCGCCGAGACAGCCATGGCCGCCCACGCTCTGGTACCCACCTACCCAGCCTCCTTCGATGCGGACGTGGCAGCCGGGACCTTGCCGGCCGTGTCGTGGATCATGCCCAACCTGGCCGAATGCGAGCACCCGGCCGCACCGCCCGAATACGGCGAATACCTGGTGCAACAGATCCTCAACACGCTGGTGTCGAATCCCGACATCTGGTCCCACACGGTCTTTTTCATCATGTACGACGAAAATGGCGGATTCTTCGATCACGTGCCGCCTCCGGTGGCAACGTCCGGAACAGTGGGTGAATGGTTGACCGTTGACCCACTTCCCAGCGAGGCCTCGGGGATCGCCGGTCCTATCGGCCTCGGGTTCCGGGTCCCCTGTCTGGTCGTCTCCCCATTCAGCCGTGGAGGGTATCGCTGCAGTGAAGTGTTCGATCACACGTCGATCCTGCGGTTTTTGGAGACTCGCTTCGGGGTGGCCGTTCCGAATCTTTCTCCCTGGCGCCGCTCCGTGACGGGAGACATGACCAGTGCGCTCACTTTTGTCGATCCGCCCAATACTTCGGTGCCAAAGCTGCCGGCAACATCGTTGGGGGACATCAAGGTGGCCGAACAGGCCGTCATCAACGCCTTGGCTGGAACCGAAGATGTCGGTGTGACCTACCCGCTGCCGGACCGAAACCGCATGCCGACCCAAGCCACCACACCCAAGCGGCCCGAAGTCCGGCGTTAGTCAACTCGGTGGGCGGCCATGCTGTGCTTGGTTCGGGTGGATGGGCAACTGGCTCCTCTGTTCGGCCGAGTCAGTCACCCTCGTTGACCACAGGCGCATTGAGAGGCAACGAAGTCAACGTACCCGGGCCCGGAGCATCGCCCGAGTGGAATGAGCGGCCCTTCGTTTGGGATAGCCAGTGCCCGCCGCCAGAGTGGGCAGAAGCGATCCCCAACCACGGCGGCATCGATGGGCCCTCCACCTCGCCAGCAACACTTACTGGGGGAGAGAAGTCAAGGTAGGGATGGACTCGATACCTCCGGCCGCGGCAACGGGTGCCGGCACGTGCGAACATAGGATCGCATCAGCCTCCGCCATCGAGCACCGGAAGGAACGTTATGACGGACAAGGTAGTACTGGATGTAAAAGGCCCGATAGCCGTCATCACCAACAATCGCCCCGAAAAGCGCAATGCCTTCGATGACGAGATGGATGTGCGCCTCTTCGAGATTCTTTCCGAGCTCAAGGAACGCCGGGACGTTCGGGCCATCATCTGGCGTGGCGAAGGGCCGGTGTGGTCGGCGGGGAGGGACGTTTCGGTGATCGGCACCAACACTACGACGTTGAGCCATCACGAGCTCATGACGCGGGGCCACCAGGGGATTCTGCAGCTCTTCGACTTGGACGTGCCGTCGATCGCTGCTCTCCATGGCTGGGCCATTGGAGGGTCCTTCCAACGGGCACTGCTTTGTGACATTCGCATCGCGGCCGACGGGACGAGGTTCCAGCTCCCCGAACTGAGCAAGGGAGTGATCCCCGACACCGGAGGAATGGGTCGCCTCTTTGAGTTTTGTGGATCGGGCGTGGCCAGCGATCTCATCAACACTGGGCGGGTGATGTCAGTGGACGAGGCCTATATGCGCGGCATCGTGTCTCGCGTGGTCGCGCCCGAGGAGCTCGACGACACAGCATGGGAGATGGCGGAGAAAATCGTTGCGGCCCCGATGGTGACGGTGAAGCTGGCCCGTCGGGTACTTCACCACCTGAGCGAGCCGCAGGTCCGCTCGTCGATGGCGGAAGAGCTGATCTATCAGACCTTCATCAACCGGTCGGATGACTTTGCTGAGTTCCAAGCGTCCACACGCGAAGGTCGTGAGCCGAAGTATTTCGGCAGCTGAGCCGGCGGGGGCCGAACTTCCTGCCGCTTCATAGATGAACGGCCAGGTACTTGATGTCGAGGTCGCTGATGACCTCGTGCCCACCGTCCATCTCACCAGTTGTCCGGGCCCGGCTCGATGCTGGTGTGAGTTGGAGCGGGTGGCACGTTCCCACCCTTCTCGAGGTGGGCACAGCGGCGGCCATGGGTCTGATCATGCTCAGTGTCGCCATCTACGCCTTCAGCCGTAGCCACTAGCTGTCCTGGATCGACAGCCGGCTCGAAAGTTGCGTGGGGCGGGCCAGCTCTGACGCTCAGAATCCCAAGCCTTCCGGCGTCCCCCCCGATGACCCTGATGACGTTCGGAGTCGGCAAATGATGTGATGACTCTGAGCTACCGGTCCCCGCCGCCGCGCCTTCGGTTCATGAACATGAGTCCCATCGCGATGATCACCAGGGGAACTGCGAGGTACTGCGTCAGAGTGGAATGGGCGGCAAATACTACGTGCATGGCAGGGCCAGGGTACAGCCGACCCTGGTTCTGACCCGGGTCATCTAGGAGTCCTCCCTGAAGGCCCGGCCGTCATCCCCATCTCCCTCCTGGGGGTCATCGAACTGCAGCCACTTTCGGACATCCTCAGGCGCCCCCAGGTCCAGTCGCCAAAGGCCATCGGGCTCCTGACTCCGCAGCGCCACTGTCGAGCCCACGAGAAACTCGTCACCAACTTTTACCCCCAGCACTTCCCAGAACAGATCAGAGCCGGACTCGGACAGCACCCCAACCGGTCGCTCACCCACCTTCACCTCCAGGACACCACCTTCGTTCTGCGATGCCGTGGCCTGGACACGTACGTCGATGATGCTGAGGTCTCGGTAGGAGATGAGACCGGTGATCGGAAGGCCCCCGATCCATGACTGGGCATTATCCACCAGGTCGACCTGGCAGGTGTGGTGCCAATCCCCCTTCAGGTAAAGGTCAGAGTGATGCCTAACCGCCCCGTCGCTGTCTGATGCATCCTGCAACAATTTCTTGAACCGGGTAGCGGCACCGACCAATAGCGAGACCGCTTCGACAAAGTCACTGACCCCGTTGACCGGCGCACGTGGTGCCAGGAGCAGGTCGACGCGACGGTCGAGCAGTGGCTGGCCCGGCGGCTCTTGACCCGTCTTTCGGTACTCCTCGACCATGATGTCCCGAGCTTCATCCCGGGACCTTCCGCGGATAGCCTCTCGGCAGATGGCGTCGAACTTCCTGCGCCCACGCGTCTTTTCGATCGCCTGGCGGAGTATCCGTCCGAACGGTGGGGGCTCAGCAGTCGGCATCGGTCCCACCCGGACCGGTTTGGGCGGCGGTCGTCCTTCGGTTCACTGACCTCATGATACGGATGTTCGTGCCTTGGCCACGTGGAGAGACGGTCTGAGTGGTCGCCAGACGAAGTGTAGGGACGAGTTCGGTCATGGGGGCCCTCGCCCCGGCTCGACGGGCAAGGGATGGCTCCCGATCTCGACCGAGCCCGCCGCTGGCCGCAATCGGAGCGCCTGGGCCAAACCGCTGCGGGCACAGATCCGGACCAAGATCGCTTTCGCCATCCAGGCCGGCTGTCGGCCGGACCTACGAGTGCAGCCGAGCACCCGGGCAAGGGCCTGGTCGGAGCGCCGGGCGACACTTCACTCTGGGTCGCCTTGGCCGGAGTGGCGGCAAAGCCGGATCGTTGCGCGCCCTGGAGTTGGCCTACAGCCTGAGCCTTGTCACAAGCTCTCGAGGCCGGGGCCCAGATTTAACTTATGCATCGGGTGCAGGGGACCGATAAGGACCCATGGAGATATCGGGAGCCACGATGAAACGCTGGACGACCGAGCTTGGTAATTTCAGCGTAGAAGCTCGCCAGTTTGCGAGAGCGCTGGGTGACGGCCATCCGGCCTCAGAAAGGCTTTTCGTCATCGGCACGCCCGATTGCGAGCCATGGCATTTTGTAGCTCATCTTGGTGAGCAGGCAACGAGGCATGGTCGAACCGACCTTGTCCCAACGTTGCTGCGATGGAGGGTCCCTCAGGGAGCGCCGGCCCATCTTGCGGTGGGTGTCGACACTATGGCCCAAGCCTCAGGACACCACACATTTCTGGTCATCTCGGCATTCGGTGAAACTCCCGAATTGCTCGAACGGGTCTCTGGTGCCAAGAAGCGTGGGGCCAGGATCTTGAGTTTGCACCGGGGTCAACCTGATCTGGTCGATCTGTCCCATGAGACCCTGTCGGTCGATCGGTCGAAAAAGGATCATGTATTTGAAGTAACTCAGCACGTCGTGACGGACTCGGCGCCGATGACCCCCACCGGCAGGTCACCCAGGTGGAGTCGATCCGTTAGGGTTCGCTGAGGGGTGTTGATTGCAGGCCGGCGTACGAACGAGTGAACGCTGGGACTGTCGAGACCATCGCCTCGGTCTACTGCTGAAGCGCTGCTGTGGACTGTCGGTCGTAAGTTGCCGCGGAGTCTGGCTGAAGCGGCCTAGCAGTATGTCCCATGCCGGCGTCGCACATGTGGAGTTGAATGGACTAGGCATGGCCAGGCATTTTCCCGATCGCAAGTCAAGTCGAAGGTCGATCACTCCGATATACATACGTGGATCTCTGGCCTCCTGCGAAAGCAAGCAACAGGCGACGATCTGAACGGCATGACCGGTGGGCCGCTCGCAAAGGACTGTCACTCCTCGTAAGCGTGACCGCATTCCTGTTCCCCGTGGTGGTTGCCATTGCTACCGCAACCGTTCTCGTGCACGTGATTCCAAAGCCTCGGTCCGGCTTCAGTGTTTGGGCCTGGTGGGCACTGGTGATCGTTGCTCCCTGGATCGTGTACGTCGGCATCAATCGGCTCGCTCGACGTGCCTTGCCCCTGGCCGCATTGCTGAAAATGACGTTGGTCTTCCCAGATCATGCTCCGAGCCGTCTAGCGGTGGCCCGTCGAGCAGGAAGTACGCGAGCCCTTGAACGCCAGCTCCATCAGACCGAGGAGCAAGGTGCCCGAGACGAGCCGACGGTCGCAGCTGAGCAGATCCTTGGGCTCGCAGCGTCGCTCAACAATCACGACCGATTGACTCGCGGTCATTCCGAGCGGGTACGGGCCCTGACGGATCTAATCGCCGATCAATTGAAACTTCCTGCGGCCGATCGGGATCGGCTGCGTTGGTCGGCCCTCCTTCACGACATCGGCAAACTAACCGTACCCACTGCGGTGTTGAACAAGCCCGGCAAGCCCGATGAGGACGAGTGGCAGATACTCCTCGGGCACCCCTTGGAAGGGCAGCGCCTGGCCGCGCCATTGGCGGGGTGGCTCGGCCCCTGGGCCGCGACCATTCCCCAGCACCACGAGAAGTACGACGGCAGCGGATATCCCCACGGATTAAGGGGGGATGAGATCTCCCTTGGCGGTCGGATCGTTGCTGTCGCTGATTCCTATGATGCCATGACCTCCGTTCGCTCCTACAAGAAGGGGGCGTCTCCTGAAGCTGCCCGCCAAGAGTTGGCTGCATGCGCGGGGACCCATTTTGACCCTGTTGTCGTTCGTGCATTTCTCGAAGCGTCCGTGGGACGCCACAGCCTGTTAGGTGCTCCTTTGGCGTGGCTCGGCGAACTGTCGACCGTCAACGGTGTTCCTGAGTTGGGACAAGTCGTCAGCAGAATGGGAAATGTATTCTCCGGGTTTGTTGCGGTGGCGGGCCTCGGCGCCGTGATCGGCATAGGGGCCCACCATGCCCCCACCCACAAGTTGGAAATGGTGGCGTCGGCCGCCCCATCCGCTCCTGCACCTTCACACAGCACCAGAAGTGCGGCACATTCGATGGCGGTGAGCCCCACCACCACACCCAGGCTCAAGGTACAAGCTGGGCCAGCGCCGGTGCGGCCACCAAAGACCTCGACGAGGGTGGTGAGTCCGCATGTTCCTTCCGGAGTCCCGCCCCTCGCTTCAAATCCGCCGCTGATCGGGACAGTCACTCCTCCGTCGCCTGCGGTCACCCCGGCCACCGTCCCCGGTGTCCCCGTGATCGGGACCGCCACCGGCGGCGACGCCAGTGCCACCGTGACCTGGACGGCTCCGGCGTCAAACGGTGGTGCAGCCGTCACCGGCTACCTCATCAGCACTTATGTCGGTGGCACGGCCGAAATCGCCACCACTGTAGGGAACGTGACCAGCGACACCGTCACCGGCCTCACCAACGGCACCGCTTACACCTTCACGGTGTCGGCAATCAACGCCGTCGGTGAGGGACTACCTTCTTCGAACTCCAACTCGGTCACCCCGGCCACCGTCCCCGGTGTCCCCGTGATCGGGACCGCCACCGGCGGCGACGCCAGTGCCACCGTGACCTGGACGGCTCCGGCGTCAAACGGCGTCCCCGATCACGAACTACGCCATCACTACCTATGTTGGTGGCACATCCGGGACCACCGAACCGTCGGGAACGTGACCGGTGACACCGTCACCGGCCTCACCAACGGCACCGCTTACACCTTCACGGTGTCGGCAATCAACGCCGTCGGTGAGGGACTACCTTCTTCGAACTCCAACTCGGTCACCCCGGCCACCGTCCCCGGTGTCCCCGTGATCGGGACCGCCACCGGCGGCGATGCCAGTGCCACCGTGACCTGGACGGCTCCGGCTTCAAACGGTGGTTCAGCCGTCACCGGCTACACCGTCACAGCCGCCGACTCGACCACTCCGGCCAACGGAGGCCAAGCCTGCACCTGGACCACGGGACCGCTCACCTGCTCGGTTACTGGGCTCACCAACGGTGACAGCTACACCTTCACGGTGACCGCCACCAATGGCGTCGGGATCGGAGCCAGCTCTGTCGCCTCCAACTCGGTCACCCCGGCCACCGTCCCCGGTGTCCCCGTGATCGGGACCGCCACCGGCGGCGACGCCAGTGCCACCGTGACCTGGACGGCTCCGGCGTCAAACGGTGGTGCAGCCGTCACCGGCTACCTCATCAGCACTTATGTCGGTGGCACGGCCGAAATCGCCACCACTGTAGGGAACGTGACCAGCGACACCGTCACCGGCCTCACCAACGGCACCGCTTACACCTTCACGGTGTCGGCAATCAACGCCGTCGGTGAGGGACTACCTTCTTCGAACTCCAACTCGGTCACCCCGGCCACCGTCCCCGGTGTCCCCGTGATCGGGACCGCCACCGGCGGCGACGCCAGTGCCACCGTGACCTGGACGGCTCCGGCGTCAAACGGCTCCCCGATCACGAACTACGCCATCACTACCTATGTTGGTGGCACATCCGGGACCACCGTAACCGTCGGGAACGTGACCGGTGACACCGTCACCGGCCTCACCAACGGCACCGCTTACACCTTCACGGTGTCGGCAATCAACGCCGTCGGTGAGGGACTACCTTCTTCGAACTCCAACTCGGTCACCCCGGCCACCGTCCCCGGTGTCCCCGTGATCGGGACCGCCACCGGCGGCGACGCCAGTGCCACCGTGACCTGGACGGCTCCGGCGTCAAACGGTGGTGCAGCCGTCACCGGCTACCTCATCAGCACTTATGTCGGTGGCACGGCCGAAATCGCCACCACTGTAGGGAACGTGACCAGCGACACCGTCACCGGCCTCACCAACGGCACCGCTTACACCTTCACGGTGTCGGCAATCAACGCCGTCGGTGAGGGACTACCTTCTTCGAACTCCAACTCGGTCACCCCGGCCACCGTCCCCGGTGTCCCCGTGATCGGGACCGCCACCGGCGGCGACGCCAGTGCCACCGTGACCTGGACGGCTCCGGCGTCAAACGGTGGTTCAGCCGTCACCGGCTACACCGTCACAGCCGCCGACTCGACCACTCCGGCCAACGGAGGCCAAGCCTGCACCTGGACCACGGGACCGCTCACCTGCTCGGTTACTGGGCTCACCAACGGTGACAGCTACACCTTCACGGTGACCGCCACCAATGGCGTCGGGATCGGAGCCAGCTCTGTCGCCTCCAACTCGGTCACCCCGGCCACCGTCCCCGGTGTCCCCGTGATCGGGACCGCCACCGGCGGCGACGCCAGTGCCACCGTGACCTGGACGGCTCCGGCGTCAAACGGTGGTGCAGCCGTCACCGGCTACCTCATCAGCACTTATGTCGGTGGCACGGCCGAAATCGCCACCACTGTAGGGAACGTGACCAGCGACACCGTCACCGGCCTCACCAACGGCACCGCTTACACCTTCACGGTGTCGGCAATCAACGCCGTCGGTGAGGGACTACCTTCTTCGAACTCCAACTCGGTCACCCCGGCCACCGTCCCCGGTGTCCCCGTGATCGGGACCGCCACCGGCGGCGACGCCAGTGCCACCGTGACCTGGACGGCTCCGGCGTCAAACGGCTCCCCGATCACGAACTACGCCATCACTACCTATGTTGGTGGCACATCCGGGACCACCGTAACCGTCGGGAACGTGACCGGTGACACCGTCACCGGCCTCACCAACGGCACCGCTTACACCTTCACGGTGTCGGCAATCAACGCCGTCGGTGAGGGACTACCTTCTTCGAACTCCAACTCGGTCACCCCGGCCACCGTCCCCGGTGTCCCCGTGATCGGGACCGCCACCGGCGGCGATGCCAGTGCCACCGTGACCTGGACGGCTCCGGCGTCAAACGGTGGTTCAGCCGTCACCGGCTACACCGTCACAGCCGCCGACTCGACCACTCCGGCCAACGGAGGCCAAGCCTGCACCTGGACCACGGGACCGCTCACCTGCTCGGTTACTGGGCTCACCAACGGTGACAGCTACACCTTCACGGTGACCGCCACCAATGGCGTCGGGATCGGAGCCAGCTCTGTCGCCTCCAACTCGGTCACCCCGGCCACCGTCCCCGGTGTCCCCGTGATCGGGACCGCCACCGGCGGCGACGCCAGTGCCACCGTGACCTGGACGGCTCCGGCGTCAAACGGTGGTTCAGCCGTCACCGGCTACACCGTCACAGCCGCCGACTCGACCACTCCGGCCAACGGAGGCCAAGCCTGCACCTGGACCACGGGACCGCTCACCTGCTCGGTTACTGGGCTCACCAACGGTGACAGCTACACCTTCACGGTGACCGCCACCAATGGCGTCGGGATCGGAGCCAGCTCTGTCGCCTCCAACTCGGTCACCCCGACTGGTGCATCTGTGTCTTCGCTGACGATTACCAATGGAAGCGGAATCGCGGGCAGGGCTGATGCCGGCGACCAGATCATCGTCACCTTTGCGACCCCGCCCCCACCGAGTGCCTTCTGCAGCCTCTGGTCATCATCCTCCTACCCCGATCTGACCGGGATCAATGTGGCGGTCACCGCTGAGCCAATCTTGTTGGGCGACGACGAAATCGCATCAGTTACTGACTCCAGTTGTCCGGGCGGACTCCACTTCGGCACCATCGACCTGGGACAGAGTGGCTATTTCGGTCTTGTGGTCGGGTTCGCAAACAGCACAGTCCATTGGGACGGGTTGAACACATTGACCATCACACTTGGGACGCCAACCATCGGCGATCTGACCCAAAATAACCCAAGCGTCGCTGTTTATACTCCAGATCCTGCGTTGGGAGTTTCCGGAACAATCAGCAGCCCAAGCGAGGTCAATTTCTAGGCCCCTCGCTCGTATCGCGTTGACATTTCCCTAGATAACCGGTGTTGACATCCACCGTCGTCCACTAGTGCGCCACTCTCGGGGTATCGGCAAGCCCGTTTGTGATGGCGGCGGATGCCAGTCTGAGGGTCCGGTGGCCTCGCGCAGCCGGACCAATCGGCCGGCCACGAGCGCCGGCGTGCACCCCAGCGCAAGAAGTCGTCATAAGGTGCCCGGACGTCTCCCAGAGCAGATCCGGCGCCGCATTCCACGTCCCACGCATTCAATGCCAGGCGTTGCCCACCCAGGGAAGAGTGGCGACGACCGCACTCCCAAAATGGATAACCGACACCCCTGAGTGGTGGTGGCTGCTTAAAGTGCCCTGAGCTTCATACGAGCAAGGCGGACCTTTTCGACGCGAGGACCCACACATGTAGGCGTGGGGGGCGTCATCTGTCGGACGATCAAAGGACTTTCGGCACTGTCACCTGGGCATCAGGGGACCCATGATTGCCATAGCGACGATGAGTGATGATGTTTCGGGCTTGGGCAAACAGGCGATGGGCATCGACTGACCTCACTCGCAGGAGTTGGACATGGTCAGGGCCTTCGGAGTCATCGCAGTAGTGGCCGTCTCGGTGCAAGTGGTCATACTTGTCACATTGCACGTGCTCCCCACCGGGTACAGGCCGGTTCGGGATGCCATCAGCGACTACGGCGTGGGGCGCTACCGCAGCTACTTCTGGGGCCAGTTGGTTGCCGGAGGAGTGGCCTGCATCGGAGTCGCACTGGCGCTGTCTCGGCTGCACCCATATGTGCCAACCTTTGTCGTCGCGATGCTACTGGCGAACGCAGCAGCTCGCTTCTTGATGCCAGCTTTTCCAACAGACCAGTCGGGAAGCCGCTTTCAGACCGTCACGGGCACGGTGCACATGGTTCTCGCTTTTGTCGCCTTCGGTGCGCTGGCGGCAGCAGCGACCAGCCTAAGTGGACTCTTTGCCCACTATCCAGAATGGCACGGTGCCAAGGTTCTCCTTGAGACCCTCGGTTGGTTTGTTCTGGTTGGGGCCGTCTTGTGTGTTGTAGCACTCATCGGACCGCGTTTGAAGGGGATTTTCGGACTCATCGAGAGGTTTTCACCCTTTCGGTGATCATCTGGCTCTATGTCATTTCGATCGAACTCATCCGGATTGGCAAGTAGAGCGGCCAAGGTTCCCAACTGAACCGAATGCCAGATGGCGCACTTGTTTGGCCCCGCCTTCGGACCGTAGGCGGTGGTTCGTCGGGCGTCCCCGAGGGCCGGATCAGCCGGGATTATCGACCTAGGCCGACAGGCACATCCCAGGCGGGGTCGGAAATCCAACGGGACCGTTCAGCCCCACCCTCTCAGCTACTGCGTGGCACACAACTGGTCAAGTCGCTCCAATGTCTTGGTCATGCCCGGCAGCCATACGTTGCCATTGTTGACCGCCTCGCGGACGCTCTTGGGGGAATCCGTGCAGTCGTAGGTTTCTGTCACCAACGTTGCATTCGGTCCATCCGGGGTGAGGTCGAACCTCCATCGCGATCCGTTTCTGGCGAGGTCGGGGTTTCCAGGTTCCCAAGCGATGCACCGGTTCGTCTCGAAAGCCACGATGCGGTTATGCATTTCGTACTCGCCCATTGCTGTGAAGTACATCTTCGTGACAAACACGTCCCCCACGCCCACGATGACTTCGTTGCTGGCGCCCGGTCGCAGCATCTCAGAGCCATCGAATTCGGGGTGCCGGTCCGGGTTGGCCAGAACCTTGAAGATGACACTGGCCGGGGCCTCGATCCGTCGGGATGCTGACACGGGCTTGCATTCGTCGTTTGCCATCTGGCTCTCCCATGTCGGTTCCGGCGTTCACCAATCTAGCCGCCATGCGCCTAGGCCTAGGTCTCAGGGTCGAGGACCAGGACGATCCCGTACGCTGCAGGATCGGCCGGGCATATTGACCATGGCCGATCGGCACGAGTGGGGTACTCACTTCCGCCGGGAAGTTGTCGGGATGGTTGCGGCCTCAGGACTCGGCACGACTAACCTTCTGCCGGAAGTGACTTCTTCTCCCCGTCTTTCAGCGGATAGTCATCCGGTCGCCGTGGAGCTCGATCTTCCAGGACTGGGCCATGATCGACACTCCTTAGTCGTAGTTGTCGACATCACGACAGAAGTTCAGCTGAGACGCCGCAGGGAGGCGGGCTGTTGCCAACACCCCTGTCCCTGATCGCCTGCGAGTTCAGGGGCGCACATCACCCCACTCCGTCTGACCCGGGCCACCCGGCTGTCCAGGTTGTGATGACTCACGATATCGGAGCTTGAAATCACGGGGTCCAAGAGGTTCGGCAAGTTCCTCTAATGGTTTCAGATAACTGAGCGACTGCGCGGACAGTGAGAAGGGTGTGCGTGATAAAGCGTGCAACACCGACGGCTAACCGATGCCATGATTGTCCGATGATCACCGGGCCGCAGTCAGTTGCTGAACGATGACAACGAGGCCGTGGGGCCGGATCGGCCTGGTCCTCGTGGCGTTCGTGGTGGCTGGGTGCTCGTCGCAGGCGGCTACCCCGACGACGGTAGCGAAGGCCAGCGGTCCGACCAAGCCGCTATCGACGACCGGGATCGACAATTGGAAGGAAGTAGGTAGTTACGACGAGAACAGTCTGGATGCCGGTGAGGGAGTGGCCACCGTGGTCCCGCCCGGGAAGGCCAGCTATCTCCTCTACCGAGGGCTGACCTCGGTGCCGAAGAGCCTGGCCGCGGAAAAGTGGAGTCACATCGGCGATCCCGATTCGACGGGTGGCTACATCATCGATGCCTATCAGGGACCCAGTTCCGGTCATTCCAAGATGTTCCTGGTGACGACACCATCCGGCACCACCGCTCAGTATGTGCATACGCTCGTGTCAAAGGAGCTCTACAACAACTCCTTTGACACGATCGCCCCGGGGGCACAGTGGATGGTGGCCGGTGAATGGGGGACCATGAGCCATCTCCAGATCTATCCGACTCCGGACTTGAACCATCGGACCTCCCCGCACGGTGGCCAGCTGCCACTCGCCGGCTATATCAAGCTCGACCACAGGGTGAACAACATTCAGGGATGTGACTTCACATCGAAGACGACCCTGATCTGCGCGTCGGACGACGACACACGGACCCTGTTCTCGAACCAGAAGCCGTTGCTGGAGGTGGTGCTGCCCCACCCGCTAGGAGGAACCACACTCACCGCACACGTCACCGACCTCGGTTCGATTCCTCAGAAGAGCACGTGCACGGGCACCTTCGAGGCAGAGGGAGTCGACTACGCGGTGGCGTCAGGCATCCTTCGGGTGGAGATCATTCAGCCCGGGTCGTGCATCCTCCACACCACGGTCTACGAGTACGCACACGCCGGTTGAGCGCGACTCCGGCCGACTCAGTCGTCAACCGTCATGCCTTCGGCAACCGCCTCGGCAATGTGACGCCGATCGACATCGAGCTGCTCGGCGACCGTTTCGTCATCGGCCATCACCTGATCGAGGTCGGTTGACTCGTAGCCGATGACACCCATGTCGGCGAAGGTCTTGCGCATCTTCGGACCCCACAACCCGACGTCCTTCAGAGTGGGGACGATCCGGGTGAACAGAAGGCTCCGAAAGAGCTTCTGGCTTTCGCTCTCGTCCACGTACTTGATACAGGCTTCAGCGTCGTAGCCCAGCCGCTCCCACAGCTCATTGGCCAGGAACCGATCCCGCATCCGATAGCACGCATCGGCACAAAACTCCTCGCGCTCATCACGCTCACCCTGGGTTAGCTGTGGGTAGTAGTCGCGTAAGGCCAGGCGTCCGAACATGACGTGTCGTGCCTCGTCTTGCATGACGTAAGCGTTCACCGCCTTCCCCAGTGGATCGCCGGCCGTGTTGCGTATCAGTCCGAATGCAGCAAGTGCCAAGCCCTCGATGAGAACCTGCATTCCGAGGTAGGTCATATCCCACCGTGAATCGGTAAGGACGTCATCGAGGAGCGACTTCAGATTGTCATTGATCGGATAAGCGATTTCGATCTTATCGAGATAGCGAGAGTAGGTCTCGACGTGCCGCGCCTCATCCATCACCTGAGTGGCGGCGTAGTACTTCGAATCGATGTCGGGGACTGACTGGACGATCTTCGCCGTGCAGATCAGCGCCCCTTGCTCGCCGTGGAGAAACTGGCTGAACTGCCAGCCGACCATATGGCGACGAACATGACCGCGCTCCTCGTCGGTGAGCTTGTCCCACATGGGCGAGCCGAAGATCGGGACCAACTCGTCGGGCATCTCGAGAGGATTCTCCGGATCTGGGTCGTGCGACCAGTCGATGCGCTCTTTCGCGTCCCACTGCTTTCTCTTACCCTTGTCGTACAGGTTGATCAGCTTGTGGCGACCGTTGTCGTAGTCCCAGGTGAACTCCGCCGTTCCGGACTTGTCACCGGTTTGCCACCCGGTCTTGTCCACCGGCAACTGGTAGATCTTCGTGCTCATCGCTTCGACTCCCGATGGTTGCCCTCCGAGGCCAGTCTCGGCGCATTGGTCACACATGTCAATCCGCCGTCGCTCGACGGGGCATACTGCCGCAGCGGCCTATGGGTACCGGACCAGCGATCGACAGGAGGCAGACGCTTGGCGCGGATCGGATTGACTCTGATCGTCTCGCCCACAGGGCCGGATACGAACGGCTTCTCGATAAACCGGTCCGGGAGGGGCGGCTCGGCTCGTCATTTGGCCTCGGCCGCAGACGCATATCCAGTATGCGGCTCGCCCCCATAGGCGTCTCCATTCCTTGGAGGAGGCGACCAATATGCTCGACCGCCCTGAGATCGTCTGCGATCACGTCGGCGTGGTGGCGGGCCATGTGATCAGGCCTTTCCAGTGGGCGCTACCGGACTCGAACCGATGACCTGCTGGTTGTAAGCCAGCTGCTCTACCAACTGAGCTAAGCGCCCGTGTGGAGACGGCTAGGTCACGATGGCCAACCGCAACGATTCCAGGAGGGATGCGGTCGAAGCTGCCACCGGCGTCCTCCGGGCGGCGTGCTCCAGGGTGACCAGATCGCGGTCTTGCGACTCGACCATCACCGCACCGGCTTCGGAGCAGACCAGCATGCCTCCCAAGTAGTCCCAACTTCCCAGCTGGGATCCTCCCAGCGCCGCGTACCCATCGAGCACCCCTTCGGCCACGGCGCACAGGTCGAGAGCCGCGGCCCCCAGGCACCGGTACTGGGACCATCCGAGGTACCGGGGCGGATACCCCGAAAACGCCACGATGGCCTGTTCCAACACTTCACACCCGGAGGGACTGATCGGCCGCCCGTCCTTGCGGGCACCTCCACCCCGGACGGCCTCGAACCGGACCCCCGAGGCCTGATTGACCACCACGGCGACCCGTGGGCCATCGGCGTCCACTGCGCAAAGGCTGGTGGCGTACCAGGGAATCCCCCGGGAGGCATTGGTGGAACCGTCCACCGGGTCGATCACCACCACTACGGGCCGGTCCGGATGGTGGGTCCCTGACTCCTCGGACATCACCCCGAGCCCGGCTTTGCCGAGGATCTCCACGGCCACTGCGTCCGCCGCCAGGTCCGACCGGTACTGCCCCTGGCGGGTTCCGGCCAATCCCCAGTCGTCCAGCCCCCCTAGCGCATCGAACACCGCCGATGCCGTGGCGTGCAGCACTTCGAGCAGTCCGTCGTCGTCCACGGGCCGACGATACCGGAGTGAGCCGGGGACCGGTAGGCTGAGCGTCCTGTGGCTGTCATCGATGTGGCCGGATACGTGGCCGATCTCAAGGATCACTCTGTCGATCATGGCTTCCATGTGCATGATGAGCGCCATTTCGTCGAGACCTACTCGCTCCGCCAGGTCTGGGAGGTGGAGCTCCACCCGGAAGACGGGTGCGGAGGCCCCCTCGACCTGCACCTGGCCCTCGAGGTCGATCCTCGGACCCTCCTGTCCTTTGAGGACGCGGTATTCGGACTACCCGAGGACGAGGAACCACCCGACGAGTTCCACTTCCCGCTGACCTTCACCTGGGCCCTTCCACCCCTCCCCCACGGGCCTGACCTGCTCCGGCTGGCCATCGACCTGGCCGGGGTGGGTGGCATCGAACTCCCACTCGAAGTGTCAGCCATCGATTCGTACGCCTCGGCGACCGACGCTGCCGAACGGCGGCTCAATATCGTGGCCCGGTCCCCCGTCTCGCTCACCCGGATTCTCGCCGGCGAGGAGATGATGTGTGAGGTCTTCGACCGGTGCCTGGCGGTCAGCCGCTACCTCCTCGACTCTGCCGGTAGTTGGCTGGGGTGAAACGGCTCTCGAGCCCTTCGTCCATTCAGCGCCTGGCCGGCGCAGTGATTCTGGCCGTGGGACTCGGAGTCTTGTTCACCGCCTGCAGCAACTCCGGCCTGACCCTGGCCAAGCAGGCCTGCACCCACATCAACCGGTCGATCACCCTGCTGCACGCCTCGGACCTGAAGGCCGATCAGCACGATGCCACCCAACTGAAGCAGAACGCCTACGACCAACTGCGCAACGCTCTACCCCTGGCCGCGGAGGCCGCCTATCAAGACGAACAATGGCAGGCCCTCATGACCACCGTGTCAGAGAGCAACCGGGTGCCGGAGACCACGCTGGTAAGGGCCCTCAAGGCTCAGTGTGGCGAGGTGGACAGTTCGATCTTCGGGCAGCCCGCAGCCCCACCACCCACAAATCTCCCCTCCGGGCCGACGTCTCGCTGACCTGGGGATCCCGGGCGGGCTGGGATCAGGGACCCCGGGACGTTCCAGCGGATCGGGCCGAGGCCGGCGACGAGTCCCTCGGAGTCGACGACGGACTGGTCGAGGAGCTGGGTGTAGTGAGGTTATCGCCGGCCATCTGCAGTCGGCCCACCTTGATGACCGGCGGCAGCACCCGGGCATCGAGCCACTGGCCGGCCGCCGCGGTGGGAACGATGTGCACGCCGTCACCGTCCCGGATCTGGATCCCGTTGAACGAGGTGGTGAACTGACCTCCCGGACACATCAGGGCGTCGAAATCGAAGACCTTGACCGTCGACGGGTGTTGCGCCGCCACCTGTCGGACCATGGCGTTGTACTCGGCCAATCGGGTGGCCGAGTCCTCGGGCCATGGCAGACCGTTGTCCTGTTCTCCAGAGTCGAAGCACGGCGATGTCATCATCACCATCAGGGCTCCGGTCGACGTGGCCACATCGACGGCCTGCTCGAGTGACGACTGGAGATCGGCGTCGAAGGCGGGCTGGCCGATGTGCATCCACCGCCCGTCGATCATCCGGTCGTCCACCTCCCACCGGCCTGCCAACATGACCACCACGTTGGGCCGGAACTGCTTCAGGTCTCCCATCCACAGGGCGGGCCACTGGCCCGATTTGGGCGTGGATGTGTTGCACTGCGAGATCATGGGGTCAGGAACCCCGTGGGCCATGTACTCGGAGCTGCGCAGAACCCCGCAGCCCACGATGGCACCGTTGTAGATGTTCACGTCGTAATTGTTCTGGGGTTGGCTGGCCAACATGGCGAACCCCAGTCGCCAGGCCACCGAGTCCCCGAAGATGGCCACTTTGACCGGAGGGCCGCTGTACTCGGCCCCGACCATGCGCACGGCCCCGGCCGCCTCGGCGGTCGACGGCAGGGTGGCGGCCACGGTGATCGCCACCACGCCCAGGCACGCCGCGCTGGTCATGAGCCAGGCCTTCCACTCGGTGAGCGAGCGCATCCTGCCCCGCCGGATCGGCTCCTCCACCAGGTAGAACGAGGCCGTGGCCACGATCAGGGTCACCCCGATCCTGACGACCAGGAGCGGATACCCGTAGAGGTGCATCCGGGCCGAATCCAACAGGGCGAAGAGCGGGAAATGCCACAGATAGGTGCCGTAGGAGATCTTGCCGACATAGCGGAAGACCGGATTTCCCAGGGCCTGTGACAGTGAGGCGGTCTGGGCGGTGATGGCGCAGAAGATCACCAGGGCCACGCCCAGGCCGTAGAGGAAGTACCCCCCCTCGAACAGGAAGTTGCTAGGACCGTTCAAACCGTTCAACTGGGTCCACAGGTAGACCCCTCCGGCCAGTGCCGACCACCCGAGGATCTGGAGACAGAGCCGCATCCGGGGCTCGGCGATCTCCCAGGCGCTGATGAGCCTCAGACTCGGTCCCCGGCGTCGGTGCAGGTCCCGTCGGTGGGGTCTGGGTGGGATGGTCCCGGTGGTACCGGCGGCCGGGTGCGCCCTGACCACCCGGATGGGAACCGGGCCCGGGACACCGCCGGGTACCGGTACGGGCTCGGCCTCGCGGTGTTGAGCCCATAGGGCCATCCCGATGGCCAGGGCCGCTCCGATGAGGATGTCCTGGCTGCGGGTGTCGGTTCCCTCGTACAGCCGCATCACCGATGCGCCCCCGTAGTACATCAACCGCATGTCGAGGGCCGAGGCCACGGCCCCGACCACCGCGGTGGCGAAGATGGGCCACAACCGTCTCGACGGGCGGAGCTTGCGCCCCAGGTGCAGCATGAACAGGGCTACCGGTGGCCACACGATGTAGAACTGCTCTTCGATCGAGAGCGACCACATGTGGGCCAGCGGTGAGGGCTGGGCGGTCATGGCGAAGTAGTTGCCGCCGCTCACGATGAAGTGCCAGTTGGCCACGTAGAACAACGTGGAGAGTGAGTCGAGGCGGAGGCTGGCGAACTCCCCCGGGGTGGCGAACACCTTGGCGTAGATGGCCACCCCGACCAGCATCACCAGCAGGGCCGGAAGCAGCCGGCGGGCCCGTCGGGTCCAGAACTGTCCCAGGCGAATGGACAGGCGCTTGGCCCACTCCCCGAGGAGCAGGGAGGTGATCAGGAAGCCCGACAGCACGAAGAAGACATCGATGGTCAGATAGCCCCCGGTGAGGATGGGGGCACCACCGTGATAGAGCATGACCCCAAGCACGGAGATGGCCCGCAGCCCGTCGAGGGCCGGCACGAAACCGAAGACGATCTTGCGGCCCCGGACCACCGGGGCGGCCGAGACCCGCGACGACTGTCTCGAAACGGTGTGGGCGCCGGGACTCATCGCAGGGGGATCCCCGCCATCTGCAGTCGCCCCATCCGGACCGCCTCGGGGAACAGCTTCCAGGCCAGCCACTTGGCCGTGGGCGCCACCGATCCATCGACGCCCGACTGGTAGGGGAAGTGCACCCCGTCGGAGAGCCGAATTCTCACGCCGTCGATGGAGGACTGGAAGTGGCCCCCGGGACATACTTCGCCCCCGAAGTTGAACACCTCGACATCGCGGGAGTGGGCTGCGGCCACCTGGTCCAGGATGCGGTCGTAGTCGAGCCGTCGTGCCGTTGAATCCTCCGGCCAGGGCTGTCCGTTGGGCTGCTCGCCCGAGTCGAAGCACGGAGCGGTGAGCAGCATCATGTAGGCACCGGTGGAGGTGCCGACCCGGACGGCCTCATCCATGTCGGCCCGCAGCACGGCGTCGTAGGCGGGCTCCCCGATGTGCATGACCTGGCCGTGGATGACCTGATCGGAGACCTCCCAGCGGCCGGCCATCAGCATGGTCACATTGGGGTGCTGGGTGGCCAGCAGGCCGGCCCAGTAGGCCGGCCACTGCTTCGACGGCGGGCTGGAGGAGCTGCACGGCACCGAGGTCGGGTACTCCATCCCCCCGCTGAACTGACCGTCCACCACCATGACCCCACACCCCAGGAGCCCCTGGCTGTGGAATTTGACGTCGTAGGGGTCCTGGGCATTGTTGGTGGCGATGGCCCAGCCGGCGGTGAAGGCCAGGGAGTCCCCGAACATGGTCACGCCCACCGGGGGGCCCGTGTACTGGGCTCCGCTGGGCACGGGGATGGCCGCAGCTCCCGCAGCACCGGAAGCGGGCAGGGTGGCGGCGACGGTTACCACCACCACGCCCACGAACGCCGCGCTGGTCATCAACCAGGCCTTCCACTCGGTGATCGATCGCATCCTGCCCCGACGGATCGGCTGCTCGACAAGATAGAACGAGCCCGTGGCCACCACCAACGTGGCCCCGATCCGGACGGCGAGCAGGGGGAGGCCGTAGAGATGGACCCGGGTGGCGTCGAGGAGGTCGAAGAGCGGGACATGCCACAGGTAGGTGCCGTAGGAGATCTTGCCGATGTAACGGAAGACCGGATTGCCCAGGGCCAGGGACAAGGACCCCCGCTGGGCGGTGATGATGCAGAAGATGACCGCGGCCACGGCTACGGCGAAGAGCAGGTACCCCCCCTCAAAGAGATACGACGGGGGTTGGGTGCTGGTCACCCGGGTCCACAGGAAGAGCACCCCCGCCAGGGCGGCCCATCCGATCACCTGCAGGAACATCCGCACCAGCGGCGAAGCGATCTCCCAGGCGGTGATGAGGGAGAGGTCGGCGCCGAACCGCGGCGTCGGGGCGGAACTCCGGCGCCGTCGGGACCGTTCGGTCTCGGGCCGGCGGTGCTGGGCCCAGATGGCCATGCCGATGGCCAGGGAAGCACCGACGAAGATGTCCTGGCAGCGGGTGTCGGTACCTTCGTAGAGCCGGGTCACCGTGGCGTGGTGGAAGAACGAGAACCGCATGTCGGCCGCCGAGGCCAGGGCCCCCACCACCGCGGTGATGAAGATGGGCCACAACCGCCTGGAGGGCCGGAGCCTGCGGCCCAGGCGCAGCATCAACAGAGCTACCGGTGGCCAGACGATATAGAACTGCTCCTCGATGGAGAGCGACCACATGTGCTCCAGAGGCGAAGGCTGGGACGTCTGGACGAAGTAGCTGCTCCCACTGAAGATGAAGTGCCAGTTGGCCACGTAGAACAGCGTCGAGAGCGAATCGAGGCGGAGGCTGTCGAACTCCCCCGGCGTGGCAAAGACCTTGGCGTAGACGGCCACCCCGACCAGCATCACCAAGAGGGCCGGCAGCAGCCGGCGGGCCCGCCGGGCCCAGAACTGGCCCAGCCGGATGGTCATGCGCTTGACCCACTCCCCGAGGAGCAGGGAGGTGATCAGGAAGCCCGACAGGACGAAGAACATGTTGACGCCCATGAATCCCCCGCCGACCAGGGGCGCCCCCCCGTGGTACAACATGACCCCGAGCACGGCCACGGCACGGATCCCGTCCAGAGCCGGGACGAAGCGGAAGCTGATCGGTCGACCCGTCGGCGGGATGGGGGGCACCGGGGACTCGACCTCGGTGGTGGGGATTCCAGAACTCATCGGGTCAGGTGCCTCCGACTGCACCGGCGTCGTCCGGTCCCGGAGCCGGGCGACGGGTCACACCCTCCATGATCACAGGTCCGGCGGTGCGCCTGGACGCGGCCCCACCCAGCCGCATCCGCCCACCGGCCCGGGGCGCAGGCCCCGCGGCCGGTGGGTATAGCTCACACCTTGGGGCTGTATCCGGCCGGAAGGTTGATGGTCTTCTTCTCCAGGAACAGCTCCAGTCCGTCCTCACCGAACTCCCGACCCACGCCGGACGCCTTGTAGCCGCCAAACGGTGAGGAGAAGTCGATGGGGATGTTGGAGTTGACCATGTACGTGCCGGTGCGGACCTGGCGGGCCACGCCCAGCCCGCGGTCATCATCGCCGCTGAACACCGCCCCACACAGGCCGTAGTCCGAGTCGTTGGCGATCCGGACCGCATCGGCATCGCCGTCGTAGGGAATCACCGACAGCACGGGCCCGAAGATCTCCTCCTGGGCGATGCGCATGCTGTTGTCCACGTCCACGAAGACCGTCGGCTCCACGAACCAACCGGTGTCGATGCCTTCCGGACGGCCACCGCCCACCGCCACCTTGGCCCCTTCGTCCTGGCCGATGCGGATGTAGTCCTCCACCCGATCGCGCTGGCGCTCGGCCACCAGAGGGCCGACCTCGGTGGCGGGATCGAGCGCATCGCCGACCTTGAGGGCCCGCACCTGTTCCACCAGAGCCTCGGTCACTTCGGCATAGCGATCACGGGGGGCCAGGATCCGGGTCAGCGAGATACAGGCCTCGCCGTTGTTCATGATGGCGTTGGGCAGCATCAGGGGAATGGCCGTGGCCAGATCCACGTCGTCGAGGAGGATGGCCGCAGACTTGCCCCCCAACTCCAGGCTCACCCTCTTGAGGTTGGCCCCGCAGGCGGCGCCGATCTTGCGGCCGGCGGCGGTCGATCCGGTGAAGGAGACCTTGTCCACCCCGGGATGGTTGACCAGGTGCTCACCGACCTCGCGTCCGGCCGGCACCACGCTGAGGACGCCCTTGGGCAGACCGGCGTCGGCAAAGATCTCTGCCAGCTTGTTGGCGTCGAGTGGGGTTTCGGGAGCCGGCTTGAACACCACGGTGCTGCCGGACAGCAGCGCCGGAGACAGCTTGGCGCAGGCCAGAAACAGGGGCACGTTCCATGGGGTGATGGCGGCCACCACGCCGATCGGCTCCTTGGCTACCAGCACCGGGCCCAGCAGCCCGTCCTTGACCGTATCGAAGGCGAAGGTCGAGCCGAGGCCGGCGTAGTAATCGAGGATCATGGTGGGGGCGAGCACCTGGGCGAGGGTCCCCCACGAGATCGGCGATCCCATCTCGTTGGAGATCAGCTCGGAGATGCCCTGCATGTCGTTGCGGATGGCCTCGGCGACCTTGGAGAGGATGGCGCCGCGCTCGGTCGGGGTCATGCGGGGCCAGGGGCCGTGGTCGAACGCCTCACGGGCGGCGGCGACCGCTCGGTCGACGTCGGCGTTCTGGGCCTCGGGGACCCGGCCGATCAGCTTGCTCGGTGGTCGGTGACACCACGTCGAATGTGGAGGAGGAGGACGGCTCCACCCACTCTCCTCCGATGAACAGACGATCGTACGAGTTCACGAGACCTCCCTGGTCGTTAGCCGGACCTGCCCCGGCTGGCCCCCGGCCCGGTCGGGGCGGCAGCCAGCGGTGGTACCGGCTGGTTGGGGGAATTGTAGCCCGGGTTCAGGGCCCCACGCCCCCTCCCGTAATCCTCGCTACGCTCCCAACGCCCCTTCCCGCCGACCGGCCTCCCTCAACCCGACGGCCCCATGCACCGAGGTAATAACCATGCTCTCTCCCCTGGACGACTACCCGATCCACCAGATCTCCGAGCCCATGCGGTTCGTCGGGACCTCGGATCGCAACTTCTACGACCGCTACTACTTCAATATCCACGGAGCCGACGGGGTACACGGATCCGAGGACGAGCTCTTCGCCGTGATCGGTGTCGGTCAGTACCCCAACCTGAGTGTGGCTGATGCCTTCGTCTCGGTGCTGTGGGGTGACCAGCACCGGGTGGTCCGGTCCTCCAAGACCCTCGGGGCCGACCGGATGGACCCGTCGGTGGGGCCGATCCGGGTCGAGGTGATCAAGGGGCTGGAGAAGGTCCGGGTGATCGTGGAGCCCAACGAATGGGGAATCGAGCTCGACGCGGTCTACGACGGATTTTCGGAGGCCCACCTGGAGTCACGCCACTTCGACCGTCAGTTCACCCGGGTCACCTTCGACTCCACCCGGTTCGCCCAGGTGGGCTCGTGGACCGGCACCCTGCGGGTCGGCGACCGGGAGATCCGGTTGACCCCGGAGCGCTGGTGGGGGTCCCGGGACCGCTCGTGGGGTGTTCGTCCGGTGGGAGAGCCCGAGCCTCCCGGCATCCGGGCCACCGACACCGAAGGGGGGTTCTTCTGGATCTACGCGCCGGTCCGCTTCGAGGACCACGCCATGGTGACCATCGTGCAGGAGCGCCCCAGTGGGGAACGGATCATGCAGGACGCCCACCGGGTCTTTCCGCTGGGCTCCGGTCGGGAGCCGGAATGGATCGGAAGACCCGAGCACCAGCTTCGGTTCGCCCCGGGGACCCGGTCGGTGACCGGCGCCACGCTCTCGTACTTCGGGGCCCACGGCAATAAGACCGCCGAGGTGGAGGTGGAGACCCTGTTGCCCTTCCCGCTCCTCCTGGGCAGCGGCTACGGGCTCGAGCCGGACTGGAAGCACGGGATGTACCAGGGGGACCTGGTGGTGCAGGGACAAGAGGTCCCACCGGCCGACCCCTCGTACTCCAACTGGGGCCTCACGGAGTACGCCGCCCGGTTCACCTATGAAGGCCATGTGGGGTACGGGATGTTCGAGTGCGCGGTGATGGGCCCGCACCAGCAGTACGGGTTCACCGGCTGGGAGTGACGCGGTTCGTCCTCGGCTCAGGGAACCGAGCGGATGGCGTCGGGCTCCCAGAAGGCCCGGAGCGAGGCGATCCGGTCGTCGGGCGAACGGCGGTAGATGTACACCCCGTCGACCTCGACGGCTCCTCCCCCGGCGAAGGCGATGCGGATGACCCCGACGTTGGCCGCCTCGTCGCCACACAGGATCGACTGGCCGATGGTGAAGGTGATGGACTCGTTGGCAGCGATGACGTTGTCGTAGAAGGCGGCAATGGCCTCGAGTCCACGATGGCCCTGGCCCTCGGGGTCGAAGGCAGAAGGCCCGATCGGATCCTCCACCACGGCATCCTCCGCGAACAGGGACAGCCACCCCTGGCGGTCCCGGGCTTCGACGGCCGCCATCGAGGCCCGGCCCAGGTCCCGGGCGGTGGTCACGGCCGCACCTTGTCCATGACCTCTTCGGCGAAGCGGCGGAGGTTGTCCACCTTGGTCTGGAGCACCTCGGTGTCCGGGCCTACGGCGTAGGGCCAGCGGAACCCCACGATCACGTCGGTGACGCCCTGCTCCTCGAGCCGACGGATGCCGTCGACCGAGAAGGCGTCCAGGGAGATCACATGGACCTCGAAGTCGCGATCGGCGGTGCCCTCCTCTTGGCGCAGCTGACCGAGACGCTCGAGCAGTCCCGGAAGGTCGGCGGGGTCGCCACCACCATGGAGCCATCCGTCGACCCGGGCGGCCCGCCGGAGGGCAGCCGGGGCGTGCCCACCCACCAGGATCGGGAGGGGGCGGCTGGGCGTGGGGCTGAGCTTGACGGGCGGTAGGTCGTACACCTCGCCGTGATACTCGAAGTAGCCCCCGGCAGACAGGCCCTGCACCATGGCGATGGCTTCGTCCATCCTTCGCCCCCGGCCCTCCCAGGGCACGTCACAGAACTCATAGTCTTCGGGCCAGGGGCTGGATCCCACGCCGAGGGACAGGCGGTTGTCGGTCATCACGGCCACCGAAGTGGCCTGTTTGGCCACCAGCAACGGGTGCCGCATGGGTAGCTTGAGGACGAAGGTGATGAAGCGCAGCCGCTCGGTCACCGCCCCCATGGCCGGGATGAGCGAGAACGGCTCGATGAACGGCTTGTCCTCGAGGAACTCCCGGCTGTGGTCAGGCGAGAACGGATACGTGGAGTCGGACACCTGCGGGTAGCAGATGCTGTCGGGCACCACCATCCCGTCGTAGCCCGCGGCCTCGGCGGCCCGGGCCAGCTCGAGGTAGAAGGAAGGGTCCACCATCGACTCGGCGTACGAGAACCGCATGGCTCAGCCCTCCCACTCGACATGGGCGCGGATGGATCCGTCGTCGGTGGTCCATCCCTTTTTGGCGGCGTACTCGAGCATGCCGGCGAAGCCACTCTCCCACTGGTCACCGAGGCTCCGCCCCTGGGCCGCAGCAGCGTCCTCGGCCAACCGCCGCACGGCATCGGCCGGAACCAGGACATCCCCGTCCGGCTCGACCGTTCCGGCCCCTTGGATGCTCAGTGCCGCAGCCAACGCGCCGAGGGCTGCGCTCTCTGCTCCGTCACCCGGCTCCCCGGGCAGGACCTGGAGCGAGAACCGCCCCATGTCGTCCCCGTCACGGAGCCCCACGGCTCCGGTGGACAGATCAACAACCAACTCCATGCCTACTCGCTCCCCCCACGTCGGCCGAGCCCCGTCCAGGACCATACAACCGTCGGTCAGCCTTGCTGGCCCTGCCGTCGACGCAGCAGACACCCGCTTCACCCCGGTGGGGTGGTGGTCACCCCGGCAGCCTGGAGGCGCTCCCCCACCCAGGAGATCCCGTTCGGCTTGGCCATCTGCTCGGGCCAACCGGCGAGGATCTCCTCGACCTCGTCGAGGGTGGCAATGGTGCCGATCACCATCACCAGGACGCGGTCAGCCGGCATCTGCTCGACCTCGATATCCCCGAAAGGTGTCCACGAGTCCGCTTCCGCCACCAGCTCGAGCATCGTGTAGAGCTCACCCGTGTCCTCCACCCAGCTCAGCTCGTACCGGCTTCCATTGGCGTCGAACCAGTTGGTGCCCAGCTCGACCTCCGCCGATTGCCGACGACGTTCATCGGCGGCGTAGAACTGCTCGATGTCCATGATTCTCCTATTCCGGGCAGACCCTGACGCCGCTCTTGCTCGGCACTAGTGGGCGACCATCGGTTGGGTTGTTTATTCAGTTCGGGGCAGAGACCTTGTGCCCCATGGACCGAGCGGCCGCCGCCATCCGCTCGTCGTAGGTGACGATCTCGCCCAGGTCGGATCCCAGGCGCCCCGCAGTGGCCAGGTGGATGGCGTCGAGCGACCGAAGGTCCTCCGGCAGCAGTGAGCCACCGAGATTCAAGATCCGATCGTTGACCCGTACGAGGTCAATCCGAGACAGTACTCGGCGCCCGGCAGACAGTGCGGACTCCCCTCCCGGCAGCAAAGCCCGCAGGACCTCAGTACGGGCCAGTCCGCTCGAGACTAGGGGACGGCGCCGTCGGAGGTGCTTCCGGAGGGCGTCGGATTCGGGCTCGCGGACAGCAAGCTTCACGATGGCCGACGAGTCCAGGTAGGTGGCAGCCACGGCCTTCAACGCTCACGGCTGCGAAGCCGACGAAGAGCGCTGCTCGGGGACTCCACACCCGTCGGAAAGGCTAGTGGTTGAGGAAGATCATCGAGGTCAGCTTGGGCCTCCTCGATCTCGCCTGAGGACCGCATCTGTTCCAACGGGGACCCCTCAGGGAGAGGAGTCAGCCTTGCCACGGGTCGGCCGCGGTCCGTGATCTCCACGGTCTCACCCAACGCCACCAGTCTGAGCAGCTCGCTCGCTCGCTGCCGAAGCTCCCGCACCCCCACTGATGTCATGTATTACTTGTAGCACATAAGGCGTGGAACGACAAACCGAGAGGTTCCGTTGCCTTCGTGCCCTCGGCGTGCCCGCGTTGGAATCGGATCGGAGGGAGATTGGATAGCCGTAGCGGAACATACCCTCACTCGGCCCACCCGCCACAATCTGAAAAGGTCCCTCCACCTCATAGAACTCACCAAGTCACTGAAATTGGTCGTAGTCGGAATTCTGGTGGCGACGGGACTGGTCATCGGCGGTGTCGCCATCAACGCCGGAGCCGCATCGAACACCTAGTACGCCTGTCTGGCTTCGGCCGGAACGCTCAGCCACGTCGGTACGGTCAAACCGACCTCTGCGCAGTGCAAGTCCCCCTCCAAGGTTCGGTGACGTTGCGCCATCGAGGCCGCCTCCACCACATCGGCATCGGTCGTCCCTACGCCGGCTGGCGGGTGGCCATGCTCATCGACGGACTGGACATCGAAGTGGTGGGCCTGGACGGCTCACCACTCCGACACCTCGTCCTCGACCCGACCAAGGACTACCAGGGCATGCCCTGACGGGAATGCCCTGGTCTACAGTGTCTTGACACACCGGTCTCCGATGTCTCGCGACATCACACACGTGGGGCAGGCAGGGATCGAACCTGCGACCGAGGGATTATGAGGGCGCTCGATTTGGGAGCCAGGTGTTCCTCGACGTCGCAGGTCGTAGCGTCGTGCCTCGTCAATCATGGCGGCCGGTCCTTCGTATCCGAGAGGGTGAAGTTAGGTGCGACAATCCGACACGAGATTGTTGGGACCGGAGCGCGTCAGTGTGCCTCATGTTCCCGTTGCCTCATGTCAAAACCTCCGCGTAGGGGCCCTGGGGCCTGATTCATTGCCTCAACTAAAACCTCCGCCTGGGATCAGTGGGTGAAGGCCCTGTTGACCTGTGGTTTGACCGGTGCCGGAGCCTTGCTCAGGGCGATGCGTTCCAGCTGGGTGGTGAGGCTTCGGATCTCCCGGTAGAGCTCTCCGGGTCGGACGGCGTTCATGACGCCCTGCATCGCCTGGCGGTCCTTTGTGGTGATGCTGGGTCTGGCCATGGTTCGTTCGAATGGGGTGCGTGCTTCGTCGTAGCGCTTGGTCACCTTGGAGCCGGTGCGCTGCTTGAAGATGATCTTTTGTTGGGCCAAGAGGTGGTTGGTGAAGGTCCGGTCGAACTCCCAGATCTTGTTGAGAATGTGAGAGCTCGGCATCGGTGTCGAAGCGCAGGTAGCCGACCAGCTCTCGCACGTGGGTCCAGTTCTTCTGCTCGACGTGGGCACCCGTCGTTCTTGTTGCCCGAACGGGACCGGGTGAAGGTGATCTTCTGCTCGGTGCAGTAGGCCAGTAAGTGGTGGTTGATGAACTCGGATCCATTGTCCGAGTCGATCCCGAGGATGGGGAACGGGAACTGTGCGGCCACGTGCTCGATGGCCTCGAACACCCAGATGGCAGCCTTGTTCTTGACCGACCGGTTGATGGTCCAACCCGTGGCGATGTCAGTAACCGTAAGGGTGAAGCAGAACTCGCCCGACGAGTTGCCACCTTCATGGCCGACCAGGTCGATCTCCACGAACCCGGGTAGATCCTCGACCACTCGGCCCAGGTCCGCACCGGGATCTGGGACTTGAGCAACGTCCCGGGCTTGGTGTGGGAACGACCCCGGAACCCCAGGGCGGCTCGTTCGGGCGCTAGCTGCCGGTCGATGGTGGCGGCACTCATCGACACCAAGAGGGCGGCGTCTTCGTCGCTGATCACGAGGTCGCCGTCCCTGCGCATACAGGGGCACGACGACGGCCAGCATCGGAGCCAGACGCTTGCCGGCGGGACAGCGGCACAGCATCCAACAGATAGCGAGTGCGGCTACCACATCTGGCGTGAACTTCGACGTCCGGGGAGCCCGAGGCACAACCATCTTGATCGTCCCTGCACTCCGGAGGGCGGCCCTGGCGTGGTCCCGGTGCCAGCCCGTGAGCTCGACCAGCTCGTCGAGAATCCGGGCCTTCTCGACCCGCGATCCCCGCTTGTAGGTGGTCGCCAACTTCTTGGTCACTGCCTTGCGTTGTCCCATCGAAAGCTCCATGACGTCACGGCGTAACCCGTCAAGTCGCCCAGCTTCTGGGACCCCCGCTAGGCGGAGGTTCTTAGTTGAGGCAACGTATGGGGCTACGCGGAGGTTTCTGATGAGTCAATGCGATGTTGAGAGAACATCCGGACGGTTCGAGTACCCTTGTTTGTTCGTTGCAGCCCTATTCGCTGCAGCGCAGTTTTAGTCTCAGTAACTATTTCCTCGATGAGACTCACAAGAACCCTTGGGTTCAGTACCTGCTCGATTCACAATTTCCTAGTGGTCAGGGCTTCTACTGGGACGTTTATTGCGATACACACTGCCAGGCGATCGTTCCCCCATCCGTAATCTCGGTCGACTGTATGACAAAGGAACCGGTGGTACGGGATTTTATGTAAGGGATGCCGATGTGACTAGGAGTACTGTCAGGCTTTTCAATGGTCAAGAATATTCGAGTGGTACTGTCGATCCAATCGTTGGTACCAGTAGTTGGTACCGTGACCGTTCCGCCGACCAAAATGGCAGTGCCTTGTCTGCTCACTGTTGTCGTTGGTTTGAATCCTTCGAGGGCCACGGTATCTGAAGAGACGCGGAGAGCTCCCTCGATTCCAGCCCCATCGTTTATGGGAACCGATCCGGTCGCTCCGCTGTACCCGAGCGAGCTTCCTGAAATCGTAATGAGTTGAGGATTTCCACCTGACGTCGCCGTTTCTACGCCATAAGTAGGCGATAGCGGAGTTTCCCCCATGCCAGAGTTTTCATAAACCCCTATCACAGTGGCAGAGATGTACACCTCGTTCCGACCGGACACATAGATACCTGCGAACTCGCCCGCCGTTCCATCTCCACCGATATCTCCACCGCTGATGATTACGGGGTTATGCCAGCTACCTGTGGTGTTGATTATATTAAAGCCGTTCTCTTTATTACTCTGTGTACCGGGCCCGATAAATTTGTTCGTATCACTATAACTCGACGTTGCACCGTAATTTACGGTAAACCCGTTGGTATTGAAGTCAGACCGGCAACCGAACCACCCGTTATTGCCGCCGAGTATGTTGAACCCGTCTCCCGAATTGCCTTGGGCGTGTAGATCATAGAAGCTTCCGTCGGAAAATGATCCAGTGAAACCGTCGAGTGTTTCATTATATGCGAGGCAGGAATACATGTGCTGACCGTCTGGGCGGTAGTCTGGATCGTCCGAATTGTTGACGAAGTTAAAGCCATTGCCGGTCATTCCAACAACACCAACTCGCTCAAATTGGATCGCCTGAACTCCGCCATATGTAGCGATGCCATCGACAGAAATGTCTGGAGCTGTGTCTTGAATTACCCAGAAATCGCGCATGCGAATTCCTGTAACTGGAGCACCCACAGCAGACTGGCACAAAATGGCCGCGGTCACAGGAGGTGCGGGAGACCCTGCCGTAAAGCTGCTGCTTATGCGAATTACGGTGCCACCTGGTGATGGCGGACTACCCATAACGTCACAAGCAGAGGCCGTTGCACCGTGATCGCCCCATATCGAGATTCCGGACGTAATCACTAGTGGTTTCGTGATCAGATACGTTCCAGTCGGAAAGTAAACGATCCCTCCTCCGGTTGCTGCCTCTGCGGCGCTAATCGCATTTTGGCAGGCGGTCGTGTCGTCGGTCGTACCGTTCCCTACGGCTGAGTAATCTGTCACCACGTTGAAGACTTGGATGGTTCCCATTTGTGTGCTCCTTCTCGAGCCCTTACGTCGAATCCATCCAGTGTTAACTGCCCTGAATGCTGGTTTGTGTCGAAATACGGTTCTTGTAGAGAGGCGATCGCACGCTGTCAGGAACCCGATCCGCCTTACGGGTAATGCTACATTCTATGTATAACGTAGCCATGATTCGGGTCTGCAGGGGCGCAGCCTGTCATGCGGCCGCCCAAGCTTGAGGGCTTGCCACTCGGAGTGACTCGGTCCCGGAGACTATCGAACTCGTCCAGCCTCGCGTCCCCGAACAAAGCCAGCGTACTAACCGAACGAGCGAGCGGGCTCAGGCGGGTATAACCTGGCCGCGGCGAGGGAAGGGGTTTCTGTGCAGCGAATTCTGAGGTTGACCGTAGTCGGCATAGCGTCCATCCTCACTGTGACGCTCGCAGGAAGCGCACCGCGGGCTGTCGCTAGCACTCCCGCTCCGAACTGGACTCTCCGAGCCGCTAACCCACCGGCACGAGAGGTCGCAGCCACCGCCTACGACTCCAAAACAGGTCAACTGCTGCTCTTTGGGGGTGAAAGCGGGGGTCTCGACCTCAGTGACCTCTGGACCTGGAACGGCACCTCCTGGAAACAGCTCCATCCAGCCTCGAGCCCACCGGCAGGTGGCGCCATGGCCTATGACTCCCAGTCGGGACAGTTGGTGTACTTCGTCGGGTACAACCCATCGACTGGTGCCGATCTCGCCGAAACCTGGGCGTGGAGTGGGACGGCCTGGAAACAGCTCCATCCGGCAACGAGCCCCTCCCCGAGGAGCGGTGCCGCTCTGGCCTACGACGCCGGAACCAAGCAGCTGATCTTGTTCGGTGGTTATGGCAAGTCTGGCGCTCTCGACGGCACCTATAGCTGGACTGGGACCACATGGACCTTGCTCGACCCCGCCACATCCCCCTCAGCTCGAGGCGACGCCGACATGGCCTATGACACAAGCACTGGCCAGTTCCTGCTCTACGGCGGAGAGACCAGCGCCAATTCCATACTGTCTGACACCTGGAACTGGAACGGCACCACCTGGACGCAGCTCGATCCCGACGAGAACCCACCGCCGGGGCGAGTGGGCGAATCGATGGCCTATGACGCCGACTCGAATCAGGTGGTGCTCTTCGGTGGGTTCAACAATGACGAGGACGGGGGAAGCTGGCTGGGGGATACCTGGGCCTGGAACGGGACCAGTTGGACGCAGCTCGATCCGGCCAATAGCCCAGTGGCGCGTGAAGGTGCTTCGATGGCCTACGACTCCCACTCGGAAACGTTGGTCCTTTTCGGAGGGGAGAGCAACAACGGCCAGTACGCGGACACCTGGACCTGGAACGGAACCACGTGGAGTGTCCCATCGGGGACAGGCTTGTTGCCCCGCAGCGAAGCCAGCATGGCTTACGACGCTGCCACCCGCCAGCTGGTGCTTTTCGGCGGGGAATCCAACGGGGTGCTAACGAATCAGACCGCGACCTGGAACGGAACCATCTGGGCCCTGCTCGACCCAGCGACGAGTCCATCCCCGCGCTCAAGCGCCTCGATGGCTTACGACCCGGCGACTGATCAACTTGTCCTTTTCGGTGGCTTTGACGATTCGTCTTCGATCAACGACACCTGGGTCTGGACCGGCACTACCTGGACGCAACTCTTTCCTGCCACCAGCCCACCCGACGGAGGTTTTGCCTCCATGGCTTACGATTCCAATACGGACGAGTTGGTGCTGTTCGGTGGCCAAGGTGACTCGAAGAATTCCAACCAAACCTGGGAGTGGAACGGCACGACATGGATTCAGCTCCACCCGGCCGCCAGTCCCCCAGCTCGAAACAACGCACTGATGACGACGAACGCTGCCGGGAATCTCCTGCTCTTCGGTGGCATCGGGAATTCCGGTGTACTCACCGACACCTGGGTCTGGAATGGGAGCACGTGGACTAAGCGCTCCTCCACAGCTCATCCACAGGGATCGGGCGGAGCAATGGCCCTCGATGCAGCCACCGGCCAAGTAATCCTGTTCGGCGGAAACGAAAAAGACGCAAATCTCAATGCAACCTGGGATTGGAATGGCACGGCGTGGAGTCAGCTCCATCCTGCGACCATTCCCGCGAGCCGAACAGAAGACTCGATGTCCTACGATCCCGCTGCCGATCAGCTCCTTCTCTTTGGAGGACGAAACGGCAAATCAGGCGATCTGGCGGACACCTGGACCTGGGGGACGTAGGCCAGAACAATCGATTAAGACTGGAGTCTCGCGAGGTAGACAAGTAATTCACTTGGACGTACTAACTCCTTGAGGAGATCCGGCCCAGACGATCGCTTTGCCGTTATCCAGCCCACTGTCCCAGAACGAACCGGTGGCAACCGGCTGAGTAGGACAAGCTCTTGAGTGCTCGGCCTAGATGAGCTTGCAAATGTCGGACTGCGAACAATCGCAGGGAAAACTGGATGGCGAACCGGTAGTTGGAACGAAACGTAGCGCAGGCCATCCTCCGTGTCCGGATTACTTGCTCCAGTCATTGGAGCGACAGCCGCAACCGGCGCCGGGCGGCCTCCATGTCGGGGGCCAGCGGCGGCGGGGTGGCGGTCACGACTCACCGCCCATGGCGTACTCCGACAGCGGGCGGACCGACACCGTGGGCAGCTCGACGATGAGGGCCTCACCGGGTCGGGTGGGACGGGGCACACCCACACCGGAGTTGAGGATGGAGATCACGTCGGCCGAACGGAATCGCCTGAAGGCCACCGCCCGTTCCAGGGCGGCGACTACCGGTTCCCGGCCGTGGATGGCCTCCAGGTGGACAGCTCCTCCAAGTCCCGGGCCAGACCGGTCATCCCTTGGGCCGCAGCCCCTTTGATGAAGGCATCGGCCGCCGGCCCGAGGGCACAGAAGGTCTTCTCGGCGTTCGACTTGGGCCGGACCGAGCGGTTCGGTGCCGGTCTCGCACCTCCGCAGAGGTCGTCGTTGATGGAGGTCTCGCCGGGGGAAACGAACAGATGCTCGGCGACGATCTCCCCGAGTGCCACCACCGTGATCACGCAGTCTTTGATCCGGAGCTCACAGCTGGCTCCGATGAGCTCGTTCGGCACTGAGTACCGGGCCGAGCCGAACCGGACACAGCTCAAGCGGTCCACCTTGCGGATCACGATCTTGCTGATCTGAGCTCGAAGCGAGGGCAGCTCAGAGAACAACTCCCGTTCGGTGGCCAACCGCTCGGCCGGGATGGCACAGATCTCGGAGTGCACCTTGGCGTTCACCTCGTCACACCAGAGCCTGCCCCTCTGGTTGGCTTGGGCCAGGTCCGCCACAGTGAGCGCTTCGGGGATCATGAGGGCGCTCGATTTGGTAGTGAGGTGTTCCTCAGTGTGGCGGATCGTAGCGTCGTGCCTCGTCCATCAAAGGCTGCTTCGCTCCCGACAGGGTGAACGTTGGTGCGACACCCCGATACGAGATTGTTGGGACCGGCACGTCAGGAGTTCTCACCTCGAGACGAGCGATCGGAGGTATCCAGTCATTCGTCGGGATCCGGCACTGGATCGGCCTTGTCCTTGGCACAACGAGTGCGGGCGCGACCAGACTGGGCGATGCGTTTCAGGGCCCTCTTGCCTCCGATCACTTGTGCAGTCGGAGAGCGGGTTAACGAGTACACCCATCTCGCATGGAATCTTTGGCACACGATTGGCGTTGGCGGTTGGGACCAAGGGCATCGATACCAAAATAGCTTCTCAACTAATGTGAGCCAGCGACGAGGCCAACAAGCCAAAGCAACGCTACGAACACGAGGTTTGCGCCCAAGAGTACAAAACCGAATCTCCGGGTCTTCTTTAGATCATCTTCGCCGTTCGCAGCATCCACACCTAATGGTCCGTCAAACTGCCTTCCCAGCTGTGTTATCTGGTCCGGCGACCCTCTCATGTTCGATGATCTCCATCGGAGAAAATGGGCTGGGAAAAAGATCTCCGCAAAGGAGAAGGCGACGACAATTGCTCCATACCCGACTGCGATGCCCCAGAGGACGGATCGGAGCCACGACATCCCTTCGGAATGAAATGGCCATATCGGTATAAGGACAATTACGACCAAAACTACCGCCAAACTAATGTTACGAAAAACCCATCTGCTCTTGGAATCACCCATAAACATCTACCAAGGCGGTTCGCACTAGAAGACTTGAGAGAACTCGTCGTACGATGAGTAGGCCAAGGCACCGGCTCCAGCAAGCACCCCGACTCCTAGCGGGATTCCGATAAGGCTGGCTCCGCCAGTGGGACCGGTCGCTCCAACCGACAGTGCGATGGTGTTGACCCCGAGCGCCGCCGCTCCAATAGCGTCGACGCCTTCTTCTACGCCCGCAACGAGGTGTCCGACGCAGCCGAAGAATCCGCCACAGGTGCCATTCGGGTCACTCTCATTAATCGGATCATCTCCGACATACGGATACCGATTGACGGTACTCGGATTCTGGATGGTGCCAGACATCGGATCCTGCTGTGTCCAAGCTACCAGTTGCGGAAAATAGAAGCGGGTCCCAAACTTGTAATAGCTACTTGTGTCCTGGTAGCCGCCCATGTAGCGGAACGGATTGGCCGCTGCCTCGGTCCCGCTGGTTACCGTTCCACCGTCGGGACCGTAGGTGTAGGTGGCATCGCCAACTCCGCTGCTGGTGAACATCCCGCCAATCGACCCGGCGCCGTTGTAGTACACGTAGTAGCGACTGCTGCCAACCTTGATGCTTGTGAGCCGTCCACTCGGAGTTCTGGCGAAATAGGTCGCAGTGCCTCCGGTGGTCGACTCGGCAACGCCCTGGAGCCCGTTCGCAAAAGTCGTCGACCCGACTGAGGTGCGCTCGGTGGAGTCGGTGCCGGTGTACGTCATGGCCTGCGCCGACCCACCCGGCGGGGTGAGACTGGTGGTCTGATTCAACGAGTTGTAGCTGATCGATTCGCCAGTCGATGAAGCGGTCTGATTGCCGTTGGCGTCATAAGAGTAGGTTGTCGACCCGGTAGGTGGACTGCTGCAGGTGTTGGAGGACGTTCCAGAAACCCCCCAGCAGAGTTCGTCCGACGAGTTGTAGGCGTAAGTGTTCGTCGCACTGCCGATGGTCTTTTGGGTCATGTTGGAGTCCGCATCGTACGAGTAGGTGGACGAGGTCGCTCCAGTTCCTGTCTCGGCTGCTCCGGTGAGCCGGTTCTGGCTGTCGTAGGAGTAGGTGGTGTCGATCCCACTCACCAGGTTGTCGGCGGTCTGTTGCAGCTGTCTGTCGGTGGTCGAGTTGTTATACGTGTAGGTCATGGACTCGAGCGTCGTGGCCCCGGCCTTCACCAATTCGGAGGTCTGATGATCGGCGCCGTCGTAACCGAGAGTATCGGTCACCGAGGTGCTGGACGGGTAAGTGATCGACGTCAAGTTGTTGGCGGCGTCATATCCGAAGGTCGTGCACGGCTGCACAATCGCCCCAGGAGTGCAGCTGCCCCCGTCGGTGGCTTCACCGGTGTTCCGGTTGGCGGCGTCGTACACGTAAGTGACCGTTCCCCCGGCGTCGCAGTTCGAAACCAGGTTGGAGGCCGCATCGTAGGCGTAGCGCATCCCCCCGTAGCCGGAGCAGGCGTCGACGGACGACGGAAGGTCCTCTTGGACCAGTCTGTTCAGCGTGTCGTAGATGAAGATGGTGGTCCCTGTCTGGTCCACTCGGGAAGTCACGTTCCCATCTCCGTCGTAGACGAACTGGATGCAGGTCCCAGCCGATGTGGAGCACGTCGTGGTGCCGTTGTAGAGGATCTGGGTGATCCGGTCCCAATCATCGTAGGAGTAGGTGTCCTTCTGGTTCTTCCCGTCCGTCACGGTCGAGACCCGGCCCAGGCTGTCGTAAGTGATGGTGGTGCAGAGCTTCCTGGTGCCGGTGCAACTCCCGCCCGGTTGGGTGACCGAGGTGAGTTGCCCCGTAGTGTTGTAGGCGTAGTTGGTCACATTGCCATTCCCACTGGTGGTCGAGCACAGCTCTCCGGGCTGCCCGCCACAGGTGGTGGTCCCGTCGCCCTGATAGGCGTTCTTGACCGAGGTCACCCCGGTCCCCGACGTCATCCCGTCGCAGTTGGTGCCCGGGGCAAAGCCGGTATAGGAGCCCTCCTCGTTGCCGTGGGAGTCGTAGGTGAAGGAATTGCAGTTGGTCTGGGCGTCGGTACTAGAAGAAGGCAGGTAGGTACCGCCGGTTACCGCTCCGCTACCGCTGGTCGGAGTGTTGTACTTCAAGCTGGTGGAAGCCGGCGTCTGGCCCGAGGCGGTGGGCGGTGAGGTGATCTCGTCCAGGTTGTTGTTGGTGTCGTAGGTCAGGTTGGTGGCCTGGGTCAGCCCGTTCTGCAGCTGGGTCGGGCTGGACTCAGGATTGTAGGAGGAGCTCTCGGAGTGGCCCAAGGCGTCGGTCACTTTGGTGACCCGATCGTCCGGGTCGTAGTAGTACGAGCTGGCGTTGCTGTCGGGATCGGTCACCGTGGTCACCCCGCTGGTCGGCGACGAGGCCGATCCCGGCGAGTAGGAGTAGTTGGTGGTGTCCCCGGTCAGGTTGTCGTAGTCGATGACCCGGGTCACCGAGGTCACCTGGTGACTCGAGTTGTAGTCGATGGCCACGATGTTGCCGGCCGGGTCGTTGAGGGTGTGCAGGTTCCCATTGGTGTCATAGCCGTAGTAGGTCGTCAACCCTCCGTAGGTGGCGCTGACCAGCCGGGTCGAGCCACCGCAGGCGCAGTTGTAGCTGTAGGTGATCTCTCGGCTGGCCCCGTCGGTGATCGAACTGACCTCGCCGGCGGTGTTGTAGCCGATGGTAAGGGTCTGGCCTTCGGTGCCCGAAATCGAGGTGAGCTCGGTGATACCGGTGTTGTAGTTGTAGGTGATGGTGTTGCCGTTGCGGTCCACGGACGTCGACAGGTAGTAGGTGGAGCTCCCAGGGGAAACCGGCAGGAAGTTCCACACCAAACCGCTCTGGTTGAAGGTGACCGATGCCGCGGTGGCGGTGACGTTGGCGGTGGCGGCCAGTCCCGGAGGGGACGCAGAGTAGACCCCTGACGAGTTGCCGTTGAGGAACACCGCATTCGTGCCGTCGTCGCTGACCAGGTCGGTGACACCGGGACTGGTGGCCTGGACGATCAACCTGGGCTGGTCGAGCGACGGGGTCAGCGACCACGGAGCCCCGGCTGACTGGGAGCCCATCGAGCTCGAAGGTGCCCCCTGGCTGTCGTAGTTCTGGTCGATGGTGAGGTTCTGGCCGATCCCGGGGATGTTGAAAAGCGAGGAGTCGACGCTCAGGTCGCCATTGCCCGGGTTCACCCCAAGGGTGGTCTTGTCGTTGAGTGCCGTCTTGATGATGTTGAGCCCGGAGCCGGTGCCGATCCGGGGGGTGTACATCACGGAGAGGTAGGGCCACTGCGAGGTAGTGGACGACTGCCAGTTGGTGACTGAGATGGAGTTGGCGGCGCCGTTGGTGGAGGTCAGCATGAAGCCCTCGTTGGTCACCGCGAGAGGCGTCGACTGGGTGAGGTCCTCGCCGTTGACCCAGTTCTGGACCTGCTGGACCGGGTCGAAGGCGATCCAGCCATTGGCGGTGCCGGCGCTCACTGGCTTGGTCTCCGTGGTGGTGGTGTAGTCGCCCCCACCGGTGGTCCAGGCGTGGGTTCCGTCGTAGTCGTCCCAGGTGGCGCTGGTGGTCCAGGCCCGGTTGCTGGCAATGGTGGAGAGGGTGATTGGGATGGAGGTGGAGGAGCTCGCTCCCTGCTCGTAGACGGCGAAGTTGGCGTTCTGCACCAGGGAGTCGTAGGGGACGTCGCTCGCCAGGTTGTCGAACCGGAACATGGTGTGTTCGTTCCCGTTACCCGTGGTGTCGCCGATGGCATAGGTGGTGGTCGAGCCGCAGTGGGAGGTGGTGGCGCTGTCCTGGAACAACTGGCACTCCGATCCGCTCTCGGCCACCGAGACTGTGGGGTCGACCGTCACCGGAAATGCCCGGGCCGGATCAGACAGCCAGCTTGCATCCGGGGCCAGGCTGAGGGTGATGCTCGACCCATCGGGAGCGAGCGATAGGGATGGCTGAGGGCCGACCGTGTCGTTGTCGTCCTCGATGCTCGGCACGTCGATGGCCATGACCACCACACCGAAGGGATTGGTGAACTGGATGGCCCCAGCTCCGGTCATCTGAGCGGTGAGGTCCGAGCTTGGGTTGAGGGACCAGGTGTAGGTGTCAGGAGCGTTATTTGAGTCCAGTGTCAGAGCCTCTTCCACGCCGGTATTGCCAAAGGCGTACGAAACATCAGTGTGCGGCACCGGATCGGCGAAGGTCACCCGGTTTCCGCTGGCCGAAGCAGAGGCTCCGGAAGGAGAAACAGCCCCAGACTGTGAGCTGGCGGCCGAAGCACTCTGCATGGTGAAGCTCACCGAATTGCCAGCGGAAGTGACCGACACCGGCTGGTTCAACGCAGACGGAACCGAGGCCACGTACGAGTTGGCCTGGTTGGTCCAACCGCCGCTGGAATCGGGCACCGCGGTGTTGACGATGGGTTGGTAGGCACCACTGGCATCCTGGTAGTTGACCGGACCGGGGTACGAGAGGAGGACCCGGCTTCCGGTGCTGGTCAGATAGGTATTAGAGGTGGCCGTTCGCAACTCGGGAAACTGGGCGACCGCGGTCGTGCCATGCGGGAAAGCACCATCGGGAACTCTGCCGACAGGCCCGGTGAGGGCTTCCGCGCTCGGGGCCGGTGCCGGCGACTCGGTGAACGGTGGCTGCGCCGCTGGAGCCGCGGGAGTGGCCGTGGCTACAGAGACGAAGATGGCGGCGAACGCCGTCACGAGTGTAAGAGCGACACGTTCGGCCCTTCCGATCCGCTTGGTGGAATGAGTCAGTGTCCGTCCCAATGAGTGCAGTGCCCTCGCTCGCCCCTCCGACTTCCCGGTTTGCCTTGTACTGATAGTGGGCATACCACTACTGAAAGTGGTAAGCCCAGAGGAAGTCGGTGTCAATCCAAATGTTGCGTCAATGCAGAATCTGCATCGATCGTTTTGATGACTCTGATGGAGACTGACAACCTCCACTCGTTCCTCGTTCTGAGCGAAGAGCTCAACTTCCACCGAGCCGCCGAGCGCCTTCACATGAGTCAGCCGTCGCTCACACGTCAGATACAGGGGCTCGAGTTGATCTGCGGCATCCGGCTTCTACATCGAAACCCGCGAGCGGTTTCCTTGACATCGGCTGGCGAAGTGCTCCGCCACGATGCGCCCCGACTCCTTGCTCTCGTAGAGCGGACGATTTCCCGAACTCGACACAGCTGAGAGTCGCAGGCCAGGCGAGGCTGAAATCCCAAAGGGTGACGTTCAAGTCCGTGCTCACCTGGGAGGGTGACGAGCTGCGAAGCCGATTACTTCTGAAGAGTGAGGTTCAGATATTGGATCTGTGGACTGAGGCTGGCCAGAAATCGAACAAGGGGGTCCAGCTTCAGGAAGAGGCGGGTCTGGTCGATTCAGGGGTTGGATGTACATCCGGTTCCGGTCATCTCGGGTCTGTCCCGGGGCCCCGGTCATCGAAGGAGGATGGACCGACCGAGCTGGTGTTCTGGCTTCGAATGAAGGCGCAACAAGGCCTGGTTGGGCAAAGTACAAAGACAGTGTGCTCTCGGCGGCACTGGTGGACTCAGTGACCCGAACGTTAGAGACGGCTATGAAACAGAGAGTCCGCGGTCAGCTTTTGGCTCCGATCGACGCTCGTGTCGCGGCCGGAAGCACCGGCCTGAGCCGTCGCTAAGTGCCCCCTCTCGAGGACGAGGGTGACGTTCGCACTCTTGAGTGCACGTGTGTGGACTCGTTGTCCCGCTTTGGCGAAGCCGATCCCGCTGGTCGTCTGTACGCGGTCAGAGCGGGCTCGAAGCCCGCTGGGCCGCCACGCCCGTTCCCAGTACCGACGACACCTCCCTGGACCCGTCATGAGGACCTGTGGCCCGACCCGGACCCCAGAGACGCCCGAGAGCTGTTCTGGGCCCGGGAGACAGCAATCCCCCCGGCTCGATGCCGGGGGGATTGCTGATCGAAGCTGGATGGCGTCAGGAAGCCTGGGACGGTTCCACGGTCTCCTGGTCGGCGCTGGGGTGCAGGGCCTTGTGGACGTCGGTGGTGGCGAACCGGAGGCTGGCCCCAATGTCATCGGCCACGATCTCGACCTTGAACCGGCGATCCCCGTCCTCGGTCTCCCAGCTCCGTTGCTCCAGGCGCCCCGAAACCAGGACCCGCATGCCTTTGGTCAGGCTGAGGGCGACGTTCTCAGCCAGGTCCCGCCAGCAGACCACGTCGAAGAACGACACCGACTCCTCCCACTCCTTGGTCTGCTGGTTCTGCCACCGGCGATTGACGGCGACGGACAGGGACGTGGTGGCCTGGCCGTCACTGGTGTAACGGATCTCCGGATCCCGGGACAGGTTGCCGGAAACGGTCACTGCGGTGATGGTTGCCATGGTGATTCTCCTTATCGATTGATGCCGGGTGGGGTGCCTTTCGCCCCGCTTGGCCCGACATCAATCGGTGAACGCCGATTGCCCACGCCGGCCCCGGCAGTCAAGGGAGCGAGCGCAGCGAGAGCGAGAAGCGGAGGCCGGAAGGTAAGGCGAGGTACGAGCCGTCCCAGGGGGTCACCTTCCGTGCCGGCGCCTCGCAGCGTCGACCTTGATGGCCAAGGGGGGCGGTGTGAGTCCAGCAAACCTGTTGACCAGGAAGGATGACGTTGCGGGTGACGAGCGTTGCGTGGCATGTGACGTTCCGGGCAAATCTCAATCTGTCGTGCGTCAAGTGCGCGGTGACGTTGGTCGCGCCCGGGTGATAAACGTCTGAGTCGAGGGTGACGAGAGCCAACTTCGGACGACATTGGACCAGTGCCGCTGTAGCAAGTGAGAACTCACGAAAGTGACGTTGGGGGTGACGCTGATTCGGACAATGGATCACAGAAGACTCGGAATCAAGTCACTCCCAAAGGAGTTCACATGGCCGCCAGCCGAATTTCCACAAGCTCCAAGCCGTTTCTGAGCGTCGTTGAAGCGGCGACCCTGCTCGGGGAGTCGAGATCTACCATCTATCGATCCATCGCCCGCGAGGACTTCCCTGTCGCGGTCGTGGCGATCAATGGGCGTCTGCGAATCCCCCGAAAGGCACTCGAACGATTCATCGACGGTGATAGCGTCAAGGCCTCGGAACCGGGAGGCCCTCAGGCCACTCCCACTGCACCTTCATCCTGCACACGCTCATCAGCAGCTTCGCCGGCAAGCAGGTCCCCGAGGTACTCGGCAGCCCGCCGATCCTCTGCTTCCACGCCATCGGTGTAGTGGCGGGCCATGTGAACCGTCGACCACCCAAGTCGAGTCTGTTTCTGTGATTCGGAGATCACCGGATCGAGCACCGTTGCCTGGAAATGGCGTAGTGAGTGGAGGTGGACGTCATTGGCGACACCAGCTGCCTTTCGTACCTTGGTGAAGGCATGGCTCAGAGGGTCCGGATGCGGTGGCTGCACCCCTGGCATCTCCGCTGCGAAGACGAAGTGTTCGGGTTCGATATCGAACTCTCCGACAGCGGCTAGCTCCTCAACGGCGTTTTGCCGAGCCCGCAGCGCTTCAACGGTGACCGGATCCAGCGCAACACGACGCAGTCCGGCCCGCGACTTTGGACTCTTAACCCTTGCTCCCCCAGTTACGGTCACAATTGACTCGTCGATGGCAACGGTGGCCTCCTTCAAGTCGAGGTCATTCCACCGGATGGCACAGGCCTCACCCCGGCGCATTCCGGTCGCCGCAACGAGGAGAACAAAGGCATATATACGGGAATCGACTCGTTTTGCCGCGGCTATGAGGGCCCGGACCTCCTCGACCTCCGGTGACCGTACGTTCTCCGGCTGTTCGTGGAGGGTCCATTCGGGAACTTCTGTGTCGGCGATGGGGTTCGGGAGCGTGTTCCCGCTCCACTTCCGGGAAAGGCGACAGGCTCGGTGCAGCATGGCCCGTGTCTGGCGGACGCTGGCCTCGGACAGCCCCTTCTCCTTCAGCGAGCGGAAATAAAGCTCGACGTCGTAGGGACCGAGGCTGGAGATTGCCCGCCGGCCAATCGACTGCTTGATATGGGTTTTCCAGATCGATTCGTACCGGCGTGTCGTACTGGGACTGAGGTCCTGCCACCCATTTACTTTCCAAGCGGCGATCGCGTCGTTGATGGTCGTGATCAAGCCAAACGGCTTGGCTGCCTCGCTGGGCACAACTGCCGGATCGTCGGCCTGACCAACGACCAGGCGGGCGAGAGCCTGCTCGGCCGCTCGTTGGGTCCCGCGGAACAGTTGGCTCTTGTGCCGGACCCGGCCTGACGAGTCCCGTCCGAGGAAGACGCGCAGCTCGAAGGCGTCGGATCCCTTGTCTGGTCTTCTCCTGATGCTTCCGGCCATTGGTGGCGCCTTCCCGGCTGCCAGTCCCAACAATTGTTGGGACTGGAGTTGGGACCGAGCATATTGTGCTGGCCATCTAGCGTCAAAAATACCGTCTGAACTGGTGGGGCAGGTGAGGATCGAACTCACGACCGAGGGATTATGAGTCCCCTGCTCTGACCACTGAGCTACTGCCCCTGGGCTGGGACGACCAGAGCTCCCAAGGCCACGTTTGTGAAGGTCAAGGTCGAACAGGGTATCTGACCGGCGCCCCTGAGGATCAGGAGCGCCACAATCTGGCCTTTCGGCCACCAGGTCGGCCGTATGGGCCGGTCGGTCCCCATGTAGCTGAGCCAGCCGTTCCTCTCCTTCAGAGCCGGTGCTCTCCGCTCTCCCGGTCCGGGTTGGGCCAGGGTTCCTATGCTGGATATCGTTCCTCCACCACCAGCATGGAGTGGGATCCGACCGAACGTGAGGTCTTACCGTGACCAGTGTGGCCAGTGCTTGGGAAAAGTACCCCGGCTACGCCGTCGACATCCAGCCCTGGTCGGGTGTCGGCCGGGCCACGGTGGCCGGAACTCCCGTGGCCATGAGCAGCCGGTGCCTGCTGGTCCGGGAGTCTGATCATCTCGATCAGCTCTACTTTCCCCGCGGGGACGTCGACGATTCGGTGATCGTCAGGTCGGACCACCATACGATCTGTCCGTTCAAGGGCGAGGCCAGCTACGGCCACGTCTCGGTGGCCGGCACCCTGCTCGAGGACGCCATGTGGTGGTATCCCGATCCGCTGGGCCAAGTCTCTGCGTTGGCCGGCTACGTGGCGTTCTACCCCGATCAGATCGACGTGACGTTCTCGCTCCCACTGGACGAGGACGACGAGGCCACCGTCCGGTTTCCGCTGTGGGGGACCGCTGAGGATCTGGCCGGGCTGATGGACGTGGCCCCCCTGGCCGACGGACGATACGCGGCACCGTCCTATCCCGACCCACCGTTGGGCACCTACTTCTCCATGGAGTGGCACAACCAGCGCCGCAACATCGTCGAAGGGGGCCAACTGCTCGGCGGGGCCATCGTGGCCACGTCGAAGAGTCGACCCGACCAGCGGGTGACTTCAGCACATATGGTCTTCGCCAAAGGTGCGTCGTTCGACGAACCCCTCCACTTCGCCGTCACCCCTCAACGTCGAGGCTCGACCTTGTCGGTATTTGACATCAAGGTGGAGCAGGCCTCTTCACTTCGAGCCACCGGACAGGTGATGACCGACGCCGGGGGCGACGACCTGATTCGGCACCGTGCGCCGATGCCTGACGTTCCCCCGCCGGCCCGCTGCCCGCAGCACGACTTCGGAGTGCTGGGCCGTGAGGTCCGGGTCGTCGATGATGCCTATGGCCAGCGGGACGGTCCTGCCGGTCCACCCGAGCTCTATGTGTGGACCAGATTCGCCTCGGCGCCCACCTCCTATCCGCTCCACCAGGCCCTGTTGGCCCAAGCCACCACCCATTTCTCGATCGGAGCGGCCTTGCGCCCCCACGAGGGAGTCTCCGAGGGTGACGCCCACCGGACCGTCTCGATGGGTCCGGTCAGTGCCACCATCGCCTTTCACGACGACGTCGACGTGACCGAGTGGCTACTGACCGAAACCCGCTCCATCTGGGCCGGACGCGGTTCCACCCAATCCCAGGTCCGGGTATTCACGGCCGACGGAAACCTGGTGGCGTCAAAGACCGTCCAGGCCATTGTCCGATCGTTCAACCACACCCCCGAACGGTTGCAGCAGGACTACTCGACCGTCATGTAGGCACGGTCGGTGCTCTGGATGACCACCGCGGACCGGGTCAGGTGAACATGGCCACGGTTCCACCGTCGACCAGAATGTCCGTCCCGGTGATGTAGCTGGCCTCAGGAGAGCAGAGGAATCGAATCACCGCAGCCACTTCGGCGGGACGCCCGGCGCGGCCCAACGAGCAACCCTCAGCCATGACGGACGTGCCAGCCGTCTCCGACAGTTCCAATCGGCCCATGGGTGTGTCGATGACGCCCGGTGATACTGACAGGATTCGGGCACCTCGCCGTCCCCAGGCCGGGGCGGTCTTGCGAATCAAACGGACGACTCCCCGTTTGGCGAGGGCGTAGGCCGTCCCGGGGTCGTCGGTGATGCCGGCATCCGGGCTGCTCAACGGATCGTCCACTACCTCGAGCCACTCCTGGGGCCAGTCACCGAGGTGGCCGGCCATCGACGCCACACAGACCGCCACCGCCCCCGGACGCACCAGGTGGTCGAACGCCGTGAGCACCCGGGCCATGCCGGCCAGATCGACATCAAAGATGGTCCGGGCGTCAGCCATGGCCGGCGAGACGCCGGCCGTCACCACCAGGGCATCGAGTTCGTCGACTTGGCGGGTGACGGCATCGATCGACGCCTGGTCGGCGAGGTCGCATTCCACGTCCCCGCCAACCCGGTCGGCCACCAGGGTCCGGCCCGGCAAGAGGGCGGTGACTGCCTCACCGATTCCCGACCCTCCACCGATCACGACGTTCATCCTCGTGGTCCTCCTTGTCACCCCGAGCGCGTGGTCCCCTTTTTACTCGGCTCTCCTGGCCTGAAGGTGTGGGTGCCGGCCGCGGGCCCACCCGCTGGTGCAGATCAAGGGGGCGGTACTGTGGTTCACCAGGGGCTATGGGGTATCGTCCTGGGACTATGGGTTGACCCATTGGCGCTATGGGTCCAGCCCGGATTGGGGAGGAGGTGTGGCGTGCGCAAAGTGGAGACCGTGCTGATCGGCGTCTCGCTGGCTGCCATCCTCCTTGTGTGGTCCGGCCCCTTGGGCGGCGACACCGTCACCTTGGCCCCGCAGGCCTCCTTCGAACACCCCGCCGTCCTCGTGCAACGAACCCAGACCTTTCCGGACCCCTACATCCGGTGGGATCCGACCAGGGACGTCTACCTGCTGTTCTCCACCCAGACCATCTGGGGCAATGTGCCGGAATACGTGTCCAAGAGCGAAACCGGCCCCTGGACATTCGTCCGGGACGCCCTGCCCATTCGGCCGGCATGGGCCTGGCCAGGCTTCGACATGTGGGCACCGGAGATCCAGGACGTCAACGGCACGTGGACCATGTGGGGATCGACCAGGATCGCGTCATTCCCCGACATCAACTGCCTCTACCGGGCAACCTCCCGGGCCGAGGCCGGCCCTTACACCTTGGACCCCCGGACCCAATGCCACGACTTCACGATGGACGGCGACATCGACCCCTCCGTGACCGAGGACGACGGAACCTGGTACCTGATCTACAAGATCAACGGCAATACCTTCGGTAAGCCGACCGAAGCCATCGCGGAGAAGATAGGCCCCACTGGACTGCCCGTCGGACCCGAGCACCTCCTCCTCAAATCCGGGCGGTCCTGGGAGGCCGGGATGGTTGAGGCCCCCAGGATGATCCAGAATCAGTCCAACGGCCGCTGGTGGTTGGTGTTCTCTACCGGTAGTTTCAGCAACCTCGACCCCTCGTATGAGATCGAAGCTGTCCCATGCCGCTCCATCACCGGGCCGTGCTACATCGATCAGGTGGTCGATCTGGTGAGTACGAATGTGCAAGGGCATGGCCCGGGGGAAGAGTCCCTCTCCGTTGACCAGTACGGCCAGACGTGGATGCCGTACAACCCGGAGGGACCATTCCGTGACTCGTCCTTGCGACCTCTTGCTCAGGTGAAGTTGGACTTCAATCTCCAAGGCGAGCCGTACGTGGTGACGCCCTGAGGGGCTCCGGACGTACCTGATGCCTGGGACATCTGGCGCCCGGTGACCGGATCCTTCGAATTTGGTGGCCATAGGTTCGACAGGACCTCCCACCTGCGGGGGGTCGGGGTGGCACAAGAGGACGGACGAGGACATGGCGTTCTTTACTTCCGGTGAAACCGAGCTCTACTTCGAAGTCGCCGGTTCCGGCCAGAAGTTGCTGTTCCTCAACGGGACAGGCGCCACCGTCGACAACGTGAGGCCCATCATCGCCCTGCTGGCCGATCACTTTGAAGTAGTGGCCTACGACCAACGCGGGCTGGGTCGCACGACGTTCAGCGACACTCCCTACACCATGGCCGATCTGGCCGGAGATGCGCTGGCCCTCACCGACCATCTGGGCTGGACCAAGTTCCGGCTCATGGGTCTCAGCTTCGGTGGCATGGTGGCCCAGGAAGTGGCGGTTTCATCTCCCGAGCGCCTCGACCGGCTGGCTCTGCTCTGTACGTCGTCGGGGGGTGGCGGCGGAGCCTCCTATCCACTGCAGAACCTCGCCGCCATGGAACCCGATGAGCGGGCCGCGGCCTCGGCCATCCTCCTCGACACTCGCTTTACTGACGAATGGCTCACGGCCCACGATGGCGATCGGGCCCTGGCCGCCCTCCTGACCCGACACTTCACCACCGACAAGCCGGAGCTGGTGCGGAGGGCCGAAGCCCTCCAACTCCAGGCTCGGGCCCGACACGACGTCTACGAGCGGCTCCCCCGGATCTCCTGCCCAACCCTGGTTGCCGTCGGTCGGCACGACGGGATTGCCCCGGTGTCCAACGGAGCAGCCATTGTGTCGCAGCTACCGAACGGCGAGCTTCAGGAGTTCGATGGAGGTCACGTCTTCTTCGCTCAGGATCCCGGCGCTGTTCCCTGCATCATCGAGTTCCTGGCTATCCCGTAACGAGTCGAACGCCGATACCGGACGAGAGGGGCGTTACCCCTGATGGCTCAGGGCCCTCGTCGGATCGAGGAGCTCGACCACCAGACCGAGAGCGCCGGAGAGTTCTACCGCGCAGTTGCGGTTGTACAGAGGGCCGGCACCGTCGGTGAGCAACCAACTGGCCATGGCGACGCCTTGAGCCGGAACAGGCAGGGGCGTCGACAGCGCCCGCACCATCTCGCCGATGTGACCGTCGGCGCCGATAATCCGATCCCGGCACAGGGGAGCGCAACCGGTCAGGACCGCCGGCTTGGCACGAGCCCGCTCGGACAGGTCCCGCCAGTTCTCCGCCAACGACTGACGCCGGCGCGGAGACACCAACACCTCGGCTCGAGCCGCCATGGTGCGGCTGGATTCGGGGGCCAGGCCCGATGCCAGTTGTCGATCGAGCCTGGAGGCTCGCAAGCGAGCCAGCAATCGGATCCATACGTTGGCTCGTTCCGCCTCGAACCACCCCGCCCCGGCCGGGTCTCCCACCAACAGGGCCGTCGACCTCGGGTGGGCCCGGTTCAGGAGGGGCCGGGGCCGGGCCTCCGACGCCCGACGTGGCCGGCCCACGGCTTGTTCATCAGTCGTGCTTTGGTCGTGGACAACGGCTCGAACGTGCGGGGGGATGCTCATAGGGCCAGTCTGAGCCTGACGTCGGTTCCACGAAAGTGGCATGATTGACGTGGTGCGCGACAAACCTGCCAACCGCAAAAGAGCCGGACGGCCCGAACTCCGCCACGCCGGGACCGGACGGGATGGCGACGTGGCGGTCATCGTCTCCGACGGGGTGAACGTCTTCGAGCTGGGCGTGGCCTGCGAAGTCTTCGGCGAGGGCACCGGCAACGACATGGCGGAGCTGGGGATCCCCTGGTACCGGCTCTTCGTATGTGGATCGGGTGCCGACCCGGTCACCGCCGACGCCGGCTTCATGATCCAGCCGGATCACGGATTGGAGCAGATCCAGGAGGTGGGGACCATCGTGGTGCTCCCGACCCAGGATCTCGAGCGGGTGCCGACGGAGGTGATCGATGGGCTGCGCCGGGCCCACGCCGGCGGGTGTCGCATCGTCTCCTTTTGCACCGGAGCCTTCGTCCTGGCGGCCGCCGGTCTGCTCAACGGGCGTCGGGCCACCACCCACTGGACCGAGTGCGGTGAGCTGGCGGCCAGGTTTCCGGAGGTGTCGGTGGACCCCGGGGTCCTCTACGTCGATGAGGGCGACCTTCTCACCTCGGCCGGCAGCGCCGCCAGCATCGACCTGTGCCTCCATGTCGTGCGCCGCGACGACGGGTCCGAGATCGCCACCCGGCTGGCGTGCCAACTTGTCGTCCCGCCCCAGCGCGACGGAGGACAGGCCCAGTTCATCGAGACGCCGATAGCGAACGCCGACGAGCCGGACTTTCTGGCCGCTACGGTGGCCTGGGTGCAGGAACATCTGGACGATCCACTGACCGTGGCCGACCTGGCGGCCCGCTCCGCCATGAGCCCGCGGACCTTTGCCCGGCGGTTCGTCGCTTCCACCGGATCGACTCCCCACCAGTGGCTCCAAAACCAACGGATCCAGCTGGCCCAGCGACTGCTCGAGACCACCGACCTGCCGATCGAAGCAGTGGCCGAGCGTTGCGGCTTCCGCACGGCGGGGAACCTGCGCAAGCATTTCAGCCGGGTCGTGCTCACCAGCCCCCAGGCCTATCGGCATGCGTTCCACGATCGTCTGAGCGCCTGAACCTGCGCCGGTGACCTCAGGAGGCGAAGGTGGCCGAGCCCAGCACCGCTCCCCCGCTCCCTACCACCTGCGCCGACGAGATGTCCTGCGCCGGTACCGGCAGGCTGGCCCCCCAGGCACCGTAGCCATGGTCGAGACGGAAGGTCCCTGCCGTCACACGTTGGCCGTTGTACAGGGTCACCTGACAGAGGACCCGATCGTCTGACCCTACGCCGTGGATGGTCATGAACATCCAGCCCGGAGAGCCGTGGAAGACGGACACGGCTCCCACCACCTGGTGGTACGAAGTAAGGGAGGCCGTTCTGGTGGCGGCGCCGGGGTAGTTCTCGGGAGTGGCCACCGTCGATCCCGGGTTGGCCACCCATCCGGCTCCGAATCCCAGCCCGACGGCCAAAGTCACCGCGGCGGCGGCCACCAGCGCCCGACTCTTGGCCTTCCATCGGGCCACCGGCACACCGAAGCGCCGCGACAGCCCCTCCGCCACCGGATGAGGTTCGGAGATTCCCAGGCGCTCGAACAAACGGACTTCGAATCCGATCGGAGGTTCGACCCCCGGAGCCAGATCGAGCAGGGTGTCGGCGGTATCGGCCAGGCTTTCCGCCTCGGCCCGGCACCGGTCGCACTCCTCGAGATGGGCCAGCACCAAGGCCCTCTCGTCACCGGGCAAGATGCCCAGGGCCAGCTCTGACAGCGAGCCCTCTATGTCGTCGCAGGCGCAGCCTCCACTGGGCCGGTCGGTCGTCATCACTGCCCCCTCTCTACCATGGTCACCTCAGACATCGCCGCACGAAGCTTGGACATGCCCGCCCGGATCCGCGTCTTGGCCGTGCCGATGGGGATGGACTCGGATTCGCTGATCTCCACTGCGGTCCGGCCATACACCGCGGCCAGCACCAAGGCCCGGCTCTGCTCTTTCGGGAGCCTGGCCAACGCCCGGCGCAGAGCGGGCCCCGAGTCGCGGGAGAGAACCGACTCCTCCGGCAGTCCCTCGTTGCTGATCAGGCCCCGGGCCACGAACTCGTCGGGATCGGTCGGGACGGACCGGCGCCGCCGGAGAGCGTCAATGGCCAGATTTCTGGTGATGCTGAGAACCCAGGTGGTGACGGAACCCCGGCGGACATCGAACACCGGGGCGTGGCGCCACACCCTGATCAACGCTTCCTGAGCCACCTCCTCGGCGGCACCCGGGTCGCCGAGCATGGAGAAGGCCAGCCCGAAGATCCGCCTCTGGTAGCGCCGCACGAAGGCCACCGTGGCGGCGTCGTCGCGGTGGGCCACTCCGGCCAGCAGTGCTTCGTCGCTCAGTTCGTTCGCAGCCACATCAAAGAGTCCCATCTCCAGGGGTGTACGGGCCACCGGGTCCCGGGGATTGCGGCTCCGGTAGCTCGTGGCGCGCCGGGTCCGGACCAGGGTGAATCCGCGGAGCAATCCCCTCGACCACCTGAGCCGTTGTCTCCTCACAACGTCGGGCAGATCGAACCGACCGACCAACGAGGAGACCACCAGGATGGAACCCGCCACCGCGACACCGCCGACCACCCGACCCCGGTATCGGTCGAGGCCCAAATCACCGTGGCTGATCGGGGCGGCGCTCGGAGGATTGGCCCTCGTAGCCGCAGCGTGCGGATCAAGCGCCGCTACGCCGACCACCACGACACACCCGGTCACCAATCCGCCGGCGACGGGACCCACCTCGGGTGCGGTCACAGTGTCCTCGGCGCGGGTCGGATCACTCGGGGCCATCCTGGTGAACCAGTCGGGGCTCACCCTCTACCGCTACAGCCCGGACGGGAAGGGCAAGACCACCTGCACCGGCACTTGCGCCATGGACTGGCCACCACTGACCCTGCCGGCCGGGACCACCACTCCCACCGGATCCGCCGGTGTGAGCACGGCCGCCCTCGGAACAATCACCCGACCGGGGGGTGCACGCCAGGTGACCTTCGACGGGACGCCCCTCTACCGCTTTTCGGGGGACTCCGGGCCGGGCCAGGCCCACGGACAGGGAGTGGGCGGCGTGTGGTTCGTGCTCTCCCCATCGACGACTACAGGCGCCACGCCGTCGCCCATGCCCAAGCCGTCGACCACCCCCACCACCCAACCCACCGGCGGTGGCTATGGCTACTGATGGCCTCCGCCCGACCGACTGACCGAGCCGTCGAGGGAGCAACCCAGGGCCTGACGTCCGCGTCCCGGCTCGGCGGCGACGATTTCCGGGTATGACTGGTGTCGGCGCAAGTGCACACCCGGAAGGGACCGGCCGGCAGGAGGATGCCATGACACCAACGGCGCGAGCCGTCCGCTTCGACCACTACGGCGGGCCGGAGGTCCTCTACGTCACGGACATCCCCATGCCGGTCCCGGAACCGGGCGAGGTGGTGGTGGCCGTGCGGGCTGCGGGCATCAACCCCGGCGAGATGTCCATCCGCAGCGGTACGAGCCCCTTCCCGGTCACCTTCCCCTCCGGCGAGGGGAGCGACCTGGCCGGCGTGGTGACCGCCCTCGGCGACGGGGTCGTCGAGTTCGCGGTCGGTGACGAGGTGTTGGGGTTCTCGTGGGAGCGCTCCAGCCACGCCACCCACACCTCGGTACCGATCGGCCAGCTGATCCACAAGCCCCCCGAGCTGAGCTGGGAGGTGGCCGGCTCGCTGTACGTGGTGGGGTGCACCGGCTTTGCCGCCGTGCGGGCCGTGGACGTGCAGGAAGGCGAGACGGTGGCGGTCTCGGCGGCCGCAGGCGGTGTGGGGACGGTCGTCGTGCAGCTTCTGGCCACCCGGCGGGCCCGGGTCCTCGGTATCGCCTCACCGGACAACGCCGACTGGCTGACCTCCCACGGCGCGGTCCAGGTCTCCTACGGCGACGGACTGGCCGAGCGGTTGCGGTCGGCCGCTCCCAAGGGGATCGACGCCTTCATCGACCTCTTCGGGCCGGAGTACGTGCAGCTGGCCGCAGACCTCGGCATCGCCCACGACCGCATCGAGACCATCATCTCCTTCGGCAAAGCCGCCGAGCTCGGGACCAAGGCCGACGGCAGCGGAACCGCCTCCACACCTGAGGTCCTCACCGAAATGGCCGGCCTGGTGGCCATGGGCGCCATCGAGATCCCCATCGCCGCCACCTATCCGCTGGACCAGGTGGCCGACGCCTACCGTCAGCTCGAACTGCGCCACACCCGGGGCAAGATCGTCCTCATCCCCTGAACCGGCGTGGCGGCGATCAGGTCGGAGGTTCGAAGACCACCGCCGTGGCGATTTCGGTCGGTTCCGGGGCCACCAGGGGTAGCCGCACCTGAAAGCGGGTGTCGCCGGGCTCCGACTCCAGCCGCAGATCACCGTGGTGCTTGTTGACGACGATCCTCCACGAGATGTCCAGGCCCAGCCCCGTCCCCTCACCGAAGGGCTTGGTGGTGAAGAAGGGCTCGAAGATCCGGGACCGGATGTCCTCGGGCACGCCGGGGCCGGTATCCCCGATCTCCACCAGCAGATACTCCCCGTCCCTGGCCGTCCGCACCGTCAGCGTCCCCGAACCGTCCATGGCCGCGATGGCGTTGTCGATCAGGTTGGTCCAGACCTGGTTGAGCTCGCCGGCGAAGACCGGGATGGCCGGCAGCGACCGGTCGTACGACGTGACCAGCTTGATGCCGTCCCCCAGCTTGCCGGTCATCATGACCAGGGTGCTGTCGATGAGCTCGTGCACGTCCATCACCTGGTACGGGGAGCGGTCCATCTGTGAGTACTGCTTGGCCGCCCCCACCAGGGAGGACACCCTGGTGGTGGAGTCCTCGATCTCGTTCAACAACAGCTCGGTGTCCACACCGCAGCTGATCCAGCGGACGGCCCCCTCCAGGTGGGACTGGTCGACGGTGGCGGCCACCTGGTCGAGGAACGACTCGTCCAGCCCGGCCTGGACGTAGATGGCGGCCAGCTCCCAACCGTCGGAGACGCCGTGGGACTCGAACCACTCCCCCAGCCGGTCCTCGCTGTCGGCTGCTTCCACCGGGGAGAGCACGGCGGCTTGGGCCACCCCGTCCACTGCGGTCCGTTGCAGGCCCAGCACGGTCTCCATGGCGTGCCGGTCCACGGCGCCGGTGGCCAGGTCGGACAGCTTGTGGCGCATGGTGGCCACCCGTTCGCGCAGGAGCGAGGTGGCCCGCACGGCGGCGGCAGCCGGATTGTTGAGCTCGTGGGTGAGCCCCGCCGACAGTGAGCCCAGGGCCAACAACCGCTCCCGCTGCTCCACGGCCTTCTGGGTGGACTGCGTCCCGAAGAACAGGCCCTCGAGGAGATGCTGGGCCATCGGGAACCACTCATGCATCAACCAGGTGAACTTGTCGGCGTCGAGGACGAAAAAACGCGACGGCTCGGTGATCCGCATGGAGTTGGTGTAGGTCTGGCGGATCCGGTCGCCAAGGTAGGCCTGGAAGGCGCCGGCGTAGACCCCCCGGTTGCTGGAGCGGACGACCTCCACATCGTCCTCGCCCACCCGGCGGGACATCACCAGCGCTCCCTCCACCAGCACGTAGAAACAGGTGGCCGGGTCACCCTCCCGATAGGCGAAGCCCGGTTCCAACTCCTCGATCCGACCGTTCTGGCACAACCAGGTCAGCTGGTCGTGGCGCAGGTGCTCGAACAGGAACAGGGTGCGCAGCTCGTTGGGGTCGCAGTCGGGCATGGGCTCAGTCCGTCTCGAGGTAGCGGTGGACCAGCATGACCGCCATGGCACCCTCACCGACCGCCGAGGCCACCCGCTTGGCCGACTCGAACCTGGCGTCGCCGGCCACGAACACGCCGGGGACACTGGTCTCGAGGTGGTAGGGCGCCCGGTCGAGCCCCCAGCCCCTGGGCCGCTGGCCCTCGAGGGGCAGATCCGGTCCGGACACCACGAACCCGTGGTCGTCACGGATCACCACGTCCTGGAGCCACTCAGTATGGGGCGTGGCCCCGATGAAGATGAAGAGGAACTGGGCGTCGACCACCTCGGTGGTGCCGTCGGCGCTGTTGCGGAGGGTGAGATGCTCGAGGTGCTCGTCACCACTTCCCTCGATGACCTCGGTGCAGGTCCGGACGTGGATGTTGGGGATGGTGTCGATCTGCTGGACCAGGTAGTAGGACATCGACGATTCCAACGACGGTCCCCGGACCAGGATGGTCACCGAGCGGGACCGGCTGGAGAAGTACACCGCGGCCTGGCCGGCGGAGTTGGCTCCGCCCACGATGTAGACGTCCTGGTCCGCGCAGCTGGTGGCCTCGGACATGGCCGACCCGTAGTAGACGCCGCGCCCGGTCAGCTCGGGGATGCCCGGTGCGCTGAGCTGCTTGTAGGACACCCCGGTGGCCAGGATGATGGCATGGGCGTCGATGCGGCCCCAGTCGGCGAACAGCACCGACCGCGCCGAGCCCTTGGCCTCGATGGCCACCACCTCACGGGTGGTGACCAGCTCGGCGCCGAACTTGGCCGCCTGTCGGCGGGCCCTCTCGGTGAGTTGGGCTCCCGATACCCCGTCGGGGAAGCCCAGGTAGTTCTCGATCCGGGAGCTCTGCCCGGCCTGCCCACCAGCCGCCGTCCGTTCCACCAGGAGCGTGCGCAGCCCTTCGGAGGCGCCGTAGACCGCGGCCCCGAGGCCGGCCGGTCCACCGCCCACCACCACCAGGTCGTAGAAGTCCGCGGCCGGGGTGGTGCCGATCCCCACCTGGGCGGCCACGTCGGAGTCGGAGGGCTCGATCAACACCTCACCGGAGGGGGTGATGACAACCGGCAGATGGTGGTCGTCGGCCCCGGCCGCCGCCAGGAGCTGCCTCCCCTCGTCATCCTCGCTCGGATACCAGCGGTATGCCACCTGATTGCGGGAGAGGAACTCCCGCACGTCGGACGACCGGGCCGACCACCGGTGCCCCACCACCTTGACCACTTCCACCGCCCGCCGTCCCGTGGCCTTCCACAGGGCCAGCATGTCGTCGACCACCGGGTAGAGCTTTTCCTCGGGTGGGTCCCAGGGTTTCAGGAGGTAGTGATCCAGATCGACCACGTTGATGGCCGAGATGGCCGCGTCGGTGTCGGCATAGGCGGTCAGTAGCACCCGACGGGCGTCGGGGAAGAGATCCATGGCCTCCTCGAGGAATTCGATACCGGTCATGTTGGGCATCCGGTAGTCAGCCAGGATCAACGCCACCATGTCACCCCGTAGCCGGAGCTCCCGGAGGGCGTCGAGGGCCTGGCTTCCCGACTCGGCCCGGATGATCCGGTACTCGGATCCGTACCGCCGGCGGAGATCGCGGGCCACCGCCCGAGAGACCGCGGGGTCGTCATCCACGGTGAGGATGGCCGTTCGAGCTTCGACGCTCGGGGTCGATCCCTCCTCTTCGGCCGATCCGCCGGTGGTGGTCACGAGAGGAAGCCTAAGGTCCGCCAGGCCCATCCGGCCCGTCGTCGGTGGACAGCTCGAAATTGACGTGCATGGACCCGAGAACGGATATGCCGTTGCGTACGCCGTTGGCCGACCACTCCATCAGGATGACACCCCGACCCCTCCGCGTGCCGGAGGGAGCCAGCACCCCCGCCACCGGATCGGGCAGGTAGCCCACGCGGTGGTCCCCGCCGAACACCGCCAACGCCGTCCGGTCCTGGGAGTTGGCGGGCTCGTGCTGGATCACGATCTCCTGACCGGCGCCGAAGTGGGGTAGCTGGAGCACATCGTCGTGGAAGGACACCCCGACCACCCGGGAGTAGAACACCCCCGGCAGCACGGGGGCCTGGTCGTCCTCTTTGATCTCCACGGTACGGGCCCCGTCCAGGAACGGCTTGTACCCGAAACCCACGACCTCACCGTCGGCTGTCTCCACCGACTGCCGGTCGTCGGACAGGAACACCGGAAGGACGATCGGCTCCCCGGCACGCCGGTCACGGTCGCTCATCGTCGGTCAGACTAGTGGCGACCGGCGGCCGCGCCGACCGCCCCGGGGCCGGCGCGTCAGGTGCCGCCGTGTACGGCTCCGACGATCAGCCAGGCCGGACGGATGGCGGTCCAGAAGGCGTGGACCCGCCGGTCGCCCGTCTCCACCTCGAGATGGGCCAGCCGGAGCTTGAGGCGGGTGGCCCAGGCGTTCTTGATCCGGGAGATGCGTAGATCGATCTCCACCCCGTGCGAGAAGGTGGCGAACAGCAGGCGGCGGTCGGTCAGGACCAGGAAACCCTCAGCCTCGGGTTGCCGTCCCCAATCTCCGAGCTCCCGCCAGATGGCCAGGGAGTCGAACTGGATGGTCTCGCCGTCGTCGAGGCGCCCTGCCAGCACCTCCCGTCGCTCCGAACCGCGATGATCGAGGCGCAACCGCTCCCAGCTCCGTTCGGCGATCAGTTCATCGTTCACCTGTCCGAACCCAACTGCCCCTACCATCCCATGACGCGCCACGGAGCTTAGACCTTGGAACCCTTGGACGCCCGATTACCCGGACCGTCCGGATCCGCAGAGCACCGTCATCCCTGATAAACGGCTCTGGGCCTGTGGCGTTACCTGAGGTCTGAGCATGGCGGGTCCGAGAGGGTGCCGGAACCGAGGAATCCTGGTGGCACCCGGCCCGCAGGGTCTCGACCATCGACCATCGCCCGACCATCGCCCGACCCCGCCCCATGGCAGGCCACATCGCGCCCTTGCTCCGGGGGAGAGACTCGAACTCTCAACCTAGCGGTTAACAGCCGCTCGCTCTGCCGATTGAGCTACCCCGGAAAGGCGCATTCCGCTGCCCGACGTGCGGCAGCCCGAGTGAGGACACTAGTCGGTGGCCAACAGGGCCACGGGCAAAGATGCACGCCCGGCCCGGCCCGGGCACAATGGGGCCCGTGAAGTTCCGAATCGGTTGGGCCGTGGCCTTTGGGGTCGGGTATGCGCTGGGGTCCAAGGCCGGCAGGGAGCGCTACGAGCAGATCGTGCGCCTGACCGGCGGTGTCGGCCGCTCGACACCGGTGACCGGCACGGCATCTTTGATCGGCGACAAAACCAAAGCCGCGGCCACTCTGGGCGTCGAGCGGATGAAGGACGCCATCGGTGTACGGCTGGGGTGGCGGGATGGCGAACGCGCCGCCGACGCCATCGCCCTCGACCTGGCCGAGGACCTGGCCACGGCCCTCAGCAGCCATCGGCGCTGAGGACCGGCCCTCCGTTCCCTCAGGCTTCGTCGAGGTAGTCGCGCAGCAACTGCGCTGACTCCGGCCGGCGGAGTTTGGCCAGGGTCTTGGCCTCGATCTGCCGGATGCGCTCACGGGTCACCCCGAAGGCCTTGCCCACCTCTTCGAGCGTGCGGATCTTGCCGTCCTCGAGCCCGAATCGGAGCCGGACGACATCCTGTTCACGCGGCGACAGGTGGCCGAGTGCCTCCCGCACCGCATCATCGAGCATCATCCGGGCGGCAGCGTCGTCGGGCACCACCGCCTCACGGTCCTCGATCAGATCGGACAGGCTGAAGTCGTCCTCATCGCCCATGGGCTGCTCGAGGGAGACCGTGTCCTGATTGATCCGCTGGATCTCCCGGACCCGCTCGATGGTGAAGTCGACCCGACCGGCCACCTCTTCGGCACTGGGCTCCCGACCGAGCTCCTGAAGGAGTTGGCGCTGGGCCCACACCACTTTGTTGATGGTCTCCACCATGTGCACGGGGATCCGGATGGTCCTGGCCTGATCGGCGATGGCCCGGGTGATGGCCTGACGGATCCACCAGGTGGCATAGGTCGAGAACTTGAAGCCTTTCGTGTGGTCGAACTTCTCGACCGCCCGCATCAGGCCGAGGTTCCCCTCCTGGATGAGGTCGAGGAAGGCCAGGCCCCGGTTGCGGTACCGCTTGGCGATGGAGACCACCAAGCGGAGGTTGGCCTCGATGAGCGCCTCTTTGGCCTGTTGGCCCCGGCGCACCAGCACCCGGTCGGCCACCCGCCCCGGATAGGACTCGCCCGGCCCACCGTCGAACCCGGCCAGGCGCTCGGCGGCCTCGTTGCCAGCCAGTATCCGCTCGGCCAGCTCCACCTCCAGAGCGGCATCGAGGAGCTTGACCTTGCCGATCTCCTTGAGATACATGTGCACCGGATCGGCCGTGGAGCCCCGGAACCCGTCGCCGTCGGCGTACCCGTCCGCGTTGGCACTCCGTCGAGCCTGGCGTTCCTTCTTGACCGCCGGCTTGGCCGTCGGTGGCCGAGCCGCGGTGGCCTTGGCTGGTCCGGCCACCAGCTCGGGGGCGTCACTGTCGGGAGCCACCCGGAGGGGCGCCGGCAGGTGGGCCTCGGCCGCCTCGTCGACCCGGGGGTGGTCCAGGCCGGGCGGCACGGACGGAAACCCCTCCAACAGCCGGTCGGAGAGGTCGTCCGCCACTGCCCCGGTCATGGGCACCACCGTGGTCTCGCCGGTGTCGTAGGTGAACTCGATGCCGGACTGCCTGATCCTCTCGACCACCTCGGAGATCAGGTCGGCATCGAGCTCCACGGTCCGCAACACCGTCATGACATCGTCCTGGGTCAGACCGCCCCGCGCCTTCCCCATCCGGATCAGGGCCTCGAACTGATCGATGGGCAGGGCGTTGAGAGCGGCGCCGGAACCCACGGCCGTCGGGGAAGGCGCATCAGCCGGCCGCGGCACAACCGACACCGGTGGTGATCCTTGTTCGGCGGTCACGTGCCCCGCTCCAAAGTGCCGTCCTGAGCCCTCACTACGAGCCAGGCTACCAACCTCTTCGTCGCTTCGACCGAGGCGACCGGATCGTCCAGCTCCTGGACCCATCGGGCCACGGCGATGGCTTCTGCAGCCGCCTCGGGCGACGTCCGGGCCTCGGCCGCCATCACCGAGAGCTCCCCCCGGGAGGCGTCGCGGCACCAGCTGGAGGACCACATCGCCCGGTTCTCCCCGGGGCTCCTCCACCGTCAGGCGCACCAGCAGGGCCCGGACCTCGGGCGGGGCGGCCTCGATGGACTGGTGGAGATCGTCGCCCGCTCCGGCCAGGACCTCGAAGGCCGTCCGCTGCAGATCGTCACGGAACAGGGCGGCCTCCAGCTGATGGCCCACGTCCTCGGGCCGGTGGATGGCCAGGCGCAGCGCCTCGAGACCGGGGCGGAACTCGCGGACGGAGCGACCGCCGGTGGCCGGCCCCCGTCCACCGCTCCGACCCGATCCGGTCTCCGTGCCGTCCGACCACACGCCCCCGCCGTCGAACCCGTCGGCGTCCCAGCCCTCGTCCTCGGGCTCGCGGACCCAGGGCTCACCGGAGTCGTTGGCCGGCCGGCGGCTGGCGGCCGGGGCCGACGGTCCGCTCCGGGACCCCGGGGCCGAGGGCGGGTTCCGGGGTCCTTCCCTGCGGAGCAGCTCCAGTCGATCGCGGAACTGGGAGGGCTCGAGGCGGCACCGCTCCGCCACCTGCATCAGGTACTGGTCCCGGACCAGGTTGTCCGGGTGTTCGGCCACCGCGGCCAGTGCGGTGTCGGCGGCCTTGGCCCGGCCCTCCGGGGTGCCCAGCTCGGCGGCGTCGAGGATCCGCTCCACCCGGAAGGCCAGGAAGGGCCGGGCGCCCTCGATGGCGGCGCGCAGCGCGGCGGGATCGGTGCGGGCCAGCTCCCCGGGGTCCGATCCGGCCGGCAGGGCCGCTACGGCCACGTCGATCTCCAGTCGGCGCTCCCACTCGTAGAAGCGCCCGGCGGCCGACTGCCCGGCTCCGTCGGCGTCAAAGGCCAGCACCACCCGGGAGGCGAAGTTGCGCAGCACCTTGACGTGGTCCTCGGTCAGCGCCGTGCCGCAGGTGGCCACGGCCCGTTCCACCCCCACCTCGAACAGCCCGATGACATCGGTGTAGCCCTCGCACACCACCACCTCGCCGGTCTTGATGATGTCCTGCTTGGCCCAGTTGAGGGCGTACAGGGTGCGACGCTTGGAGTAGATGGGCGACTCCGTCGAGTTCTTGTACTTGGCCGGGTCGGTGCCCCCGGGCAGCACCCGCCCTCCCAGCGCCACCGGATGGCCCGAGGGATCGCAGATGGGGAACAGGATCCGGGCCCGGAAGGCGTCCTGCAGGCGACCGCGCCGGTTGACGAAGCCCAGGCCGGCGCCCACCGCCACCTCCTGGCGCAACTTGAGTCCGGTGCACAGCTCGTCCCAGGCGTCGGGGGCCCACCCCAGCCGGAACCGGCGAACCACCCCGCCGTCGTACCCCCGGCTGCGCAGGTAGTCGTGGGCCTGCCCGGCATCGACCCCGTCCAACAGGCGTTGGTGGTACCACTCGACCGCCTGCTCCAAGGCATCGAAGTAGACCTTGCGCCGCTGGGTGTCCCGACTGGAGTTGGCGTCCTCATGGATGGTGATCCCGGCTTTGTCGGCCAGTCGTCGCACGGCGTCGACGAAGTCCAGATGCTCGATGGCCCGGACGAAGCTGATGACGTCACCCTTGGCCTGGCAGCCGAAGCAGTAGTAGAAGCCCTCGTCGGCGTTGACGCTGAACGAGCCGGTCTTCTCGGCGTGGAACGGGCACAGACCGACCCATCGTCGGCCCTGCCGCTTGAGAGCGGCGTGCTCTCCGATGAGGGCCACGATGTCCGTGGCGGCCCGCACCCGGGCCACGTCCTCGTCGGGGATACCCATGGGAGACGACGGTACCGCGTGGCTGCCCCGGGCCGTCCGGCAGGCGCCGGCGCCCTCCGGACCTGTCCGCTCAGCGGCGGGCCTTGGCCCGGGCCTTGGTGGCGGGCCTGGTGCTCTTGGCCGCCGTCTTCACCGCCTTGGTGGCCTTGGTGCCCTTGGCCGCCGTCCTGGTCCCTCCCGGGATGTCACCGGCCAACACCGCCTGGGCCGCGGCCAACCGGGCGATGGGCACCCGGAACGGCGAGCAGCTCACGTAGTCCAACCCGGCCTTGGCGAAGGTGGAGATGGACTCGGGGTCACCCCCGTGCTCCCCGCACACACCGATCTTGAGCGACGGGCGGGTGGCCCGACCCCGCTCGACGCCCAGGCGGACCAGCTCACCCACGCCGTCGGGATCGACCACTTCGAACGGGTTGCGCTTGAGCAGCCCCTGCTCCAGGTAGGCCGACATCATCCGGCCCTCGACGTCGTCACGGCTGAAGCCGAAGGTCATCTGGGTCAGGTCGTTGGTCCCGAAGGAGAAGAAATCGGCCTCCTCGGCGATCTCGCCGGCCCGGAGAGCGGCACGTGGCGTCTCGATCATGGTGCCGATGAGAACCTCCATCGAACCCCGCTTCGAGGACGCCTGGGCCGACCGGGACGCCTTGGCCGCGGCGGAACGACCACCCGGACCAGGCACCTCGGCGGCTGCCCGGGCCTCGGCGATGGCTGCCTCCACCCAGGTACGGGCCAGGGCCATCTCCTCACGCGAGACGGTGAGGGGGATCATGATCTCGACGATGGGATACCCGCCCGCGGCCACCCGGTCGAAGGCCGCCTCCATCAGGGCCCGCACCTGCATGGCGTAGAGCCCGGGCTTGATGACCCCGAGACGCACGCCCCGGGTACCCAGCATGGGGTTGTACTCGTGCCAGGCCTTGGCCGCCTCGAAGAGTCGGCCCTCCTCCTCGGTCAGCCCCACCGTGGCCTCTTTGACGGCCAGCTCACCGGTGTCGGGCAGGAACTCGTGCAGCGGCGGGTCCAACAGCCTGATGGTGACGGGAAGCCCGTCCATGGCTTCGAGGATCTCCACGAAGTCGGCCCGCTGGGCCACCCGGAGGGACTCCAGGGCCGCCTCCTCCTCGGCCGGTGTCGAGGCCAGGATCATCCGCCGCACGATGGGCAGACGGTCCTCGGCCAGGAACATGTGCTCGGTCCGGCACAGACCGATGCCCTTCGGCCCCGTGGCGGCGGGCGTTGGCGGCGTCAGGACCGTTGTCGGCGTTGGCCCGGACCCCGAGGTGGCCGGCCCGCGACGTCGTCGGCCCAGCCCAGGATGGTCTCGAACTCCGGTGGGGTCTGGCCCTCGGACACCGCCACCTGCCCGATGACCACCGTGCCGTTGGTCCCGTCCACCGAGATCCAGTCGCCTTCGTTGACCACCACGTCCCCCACGGAGAAGGAGGACTCCGCCGACCCGGACGGCCTCGGCGCCCACCACGGCGGGCTTGCCCCAACCGCGGGCCACCACGGCGGCGTGGCTGACCAGTCCGCCCCGGGCCGTCAGGATGCCTTCGGCGGCCAACATCCCGTGGACGTCCTCGGGAGAGGTCTCGTTGCGGACCAGCACCACCTTCTCGCCCCGCTCCGCCGCGGCCTGGGCGTCGTCGGCGGTCAGGTAGACCCGCCCCACCGCCGCTCCGGGCGAAGCGCCCAGCCCGGTGGTCAACACCGTATGGCCGATGCTGTCGAACTGGGGATGGAGGACCTGATCGAGATGGTCGCCGGTGACCCGCTCCAGCGCCTCCTCCTTGCTCAGATGGATGACCCGCTCCCCCACCATGTCCACGGCCATCTTGAGGGCGGCCCGCCCGGTGCGCTTGCCCACCCGGGTCTGGAGCATCCACAGCTTGCCCTGCTCGATGGTGAACTCGGTATCGCACATGTCCCGGTAGTGGGCCTCGAGCCGGTCGAAGATGGCCAGGAGCTCACGGTGGATCTTCGGGAACCGGTCCCGCAGGGCGGAGAGCGGCTCGGTGTTCCGGATGCCGGCCACCACGTCCTCGCCCTGGGCGTTGATCAGAAAGTCGCCGTACTCGCCGTTGGCCCCGGTGGCCGGGTCCCGGGTGAAGCCCACCCCGGTGCCCGAGGTGTCGTCACGGTTGCCGAACACCATGGCCTGCACGTTGACCGCCGTGCCCAGGTCATGGGCGATGCGCTCGCGCACCCGGTAGGCGATGGCCCGCGGGCCGTTCCACGAGGCGAAGACGGCCTCGATGGCCCCCCGCAGCTGGAGGTCGGGGTCCTGCGGGAACGGGGAGCCGGTGTGGCGCTCCACGATCTGCTGGTAGGCGTCGACCAGGTAGCGGAGCAACTCGATGGGAACCCCGGCGTCCGAGGTGGTGCCGGCCAGCTCCTTGGCCGCGTCGAGCAGGTCGTCGAACTCGTCGGCGGGGATGCCCAGCACGATGCGGCCGTACATGGCCACGAACCGCCGGTAGGAGTCGTAGGCGAAGCGCTCGTCGTCGGTCTGCTTGGCCAGGCCCTCGACCGACTCGTCGTTGAGCCCGAGGTTGAGGACGGTGTCCATCATCCCCGGCATGGAGAACTTGGCCCCGGACCGCACCGACACCAGCAGGGGGTCGCTGGGGTCCCCGATGCGCTTGCCCATCTTCTTCTCCAGCCGCAGCCGGGCCTTGGCCACCTCGGCGGTCAGCCCGTCGGGCCACCCGGCCTCCATGTAGTCACGACAGGCGGTGGTCCCGATGGTGAACCCCGGGGGCACCGGGAGCTCGAGTACCGACGTCATCTCGGCCAGGTTGGCGCCCTTGCCTCCGAGGAGGTCCTTCATGTCCATGGGGGGCTTCTTGTGGGCATGGTCGAAGTCGAAGACGTACGGCATCGGGGAAGGGTCTCCTGGGGTGGGTCGACGTGGGCGTGCAGGCAACGTCCGCCACCGGTGAGGCCGGCGGTCGCGCGCCGACCAGCCTACCTGGCGCCCGTCCGGCCCCCCGACGATGCCCGACGGTCACCCACTCGTGGTGGCCCGGTCATCACGGGCGCCGGCAGCCTCAGGCCTGATCGACCCGCCGCTGCAACTCCGCCACCAGTCCGTCGATGGGGATCCGCTCCTGAGCCGTGCTGTCGCGGTCCCGCACCGTGACCGCCCGGTCCTCCAGCGAGTCGAAGTCCACCGTCACGCACCATGGCGTGCCCACCTCGTCCTGGCGGCGGTACCGCTTGCCGATGGACTGGGTCACGTCGTAGTCGCACATGAAGTGGGGCTGGAGCGAGGCCAACACCTGGCGGGCCAACGGCTCGAGGGTCTCCTTCTTCGACAGCGGGAGCACGGCGACCTGATAGGGAGCCAACCGGGGGTGCAGCCGGAGCACGGTGCGCGCCTCGCCCCCCACCTGGTCCTCGTGGTACGAGGACAACAAGAAGGCCATCATGGTCCGGGTGGCCCCGGCCGCCGGCTCGATGACGTAGGGCACGTACCGCTCGTTGGACACCTGGTCGAAGTACTCCAGCCGCTCCCCGGACGCCGCGGCATGGGCCTTGAGGTCGAAGTCGGTCCGGTTGGCGATCCCCTCCAGCTCGTCCCAGCCCCACGGGAAGAGGAACTCCACGTCGGCCGTACCGGCCGAGTAGTGGGAGAGCTCGTCGGGGTCGTGATGACGCAACCGCAGCTCGCTCGGGGGAATGCCCAGCCCCAGGTACCAGCGGAAGCGCTCGTCCAGCCAGTAGTCGAACCACTGGCCGGCATCGGCCGGTGGCACGAAGTACTCCATCTCCATCTGTTCGAACTCGCGGGTGCGGAAGACGAAGTTCTGCGGGGTGATCTCGTTGCGGAACGACTTCCCCACCTGGGCGATGCCGAAGGGCGGCTTCTTGCGGGTGGTCTGGACCACGTTGGCGAAGTTGATGAACATCCCCTGGGCCGTCTCCGGGCGGAGGTAGGTCACCGCCCCTTCGTCCTCCAGCGGACCGGCGTGGGTCTTGAACATGAGATTGAAGGCCCGGGCCGGGGTGAACTCGGTGGACTGGCAGTTGGGGCAGACCCCTTCGATCTTGTCCTGGCGCCACCTCTGGTGGCAGGAGAGGCAGTCGACCAGGGGATCGGTGAAGTTGGAGAGGTGGCCCGAGGCCTCCCACACCGCCGGCGGCGACAGGATGGCGGCGTCCAGGCCCACCACGTCGTCGCGCCGCTGCACCATCGCCTCCCACCACAGGTTCTTCACGTTGCGCAGCATGTTGACCCCGAGCGGGCCGTAGTCGTAGGTGGAACGGAACCCGCCGTAGATCTCGGCCGACTGGAAGATGAAGCCGCGCCGCTTGCACAGCCCGACCACCTTCTCCATGAGGTCGGTGGGGCGGTCCGGTGGGTCCTCGTGCACCGACGGCGTACCGGGCGCGTCGGGAGAGGCTTCTGGCTCAGGCATAGGGAGGAATGGTACCGGCTGCCCGTGCTCCTCCGACCCGGGCCGGTCCGTCCCGCCCACCGTCGACCCGCAACCGGGTGGTCACGGCGTTGGCCAGCAGCCGGCCCCGGACGGTCAGCACGGCCCGCCCGTCACGCCGCTCGACCAGGCCGTCGAGGTCGGGGTCGTCGGGTAGGGCCACGGAGGGCACCCCCGCCGGGGTGCGCAGTCCCAGGGCCAACGCTTCGAACCGGCGCTGCTGCCCGGTGAGCACCTCCTCGCCGGCGGTGGCGGTCCGGCCCCGGCCCACCTCGGCCACGTAGCGGTCCGGGGTCCGGACATTCCACCACCGGCGACCCGACCGGTGCGAGTGGGCGGCCGATCCGATGCCCCGGTAGTCACCCTGCTCCCAGTACAGGTTGTTGTGGCGGCAGTGGTGGCCGGGTCGGGCCCAGTTGGAGATCTCCTCCCACCGGTAGCCGGCCCCGGTCAACAGGGCATCGGCCCACTCGTACCGGGCGGCCTGGACATCGTCGTCAGGGTGACGGGCGGGGTCGGTGGCCAGGGGGGTGCCCGGCTCCACGGTCAACGAGTATGCGCTCAGGTGGGGCGGCGGGTGGGCCAGCCCCATCACGTCGCCCAGGCTCTGCTCCCAATCGACGTGGCGCTCGCCGGCCCCTCCGATCATGAGGTCCATGCTCCAGCTGGCCAGGCCGGCCTCGGCCGCGGCCGAGGCCGCTTCGAGCACCTGCCCGCTACCGTGGCGCCGGCCCAGGCCGGCCAGGACGTGGCCCACCGTCGACTGGACCCCGAGCGACACCCGGGTCACCCCGGCGGACACGTAGGTGGCCAACCGCTCGGGGGTGACGTCCTCGGGATTGCACTCCACGGTGACCTCGGCGCCGGCTGCCCGGGGCACGGCGGCGAGGACCTCGACCAACAGATCGGCCGGCAGCCGGGACGGGGTGCCCCCACCGAAGAACACCGAGGTGGCCGCAGGCATCCCCTCCTCGGCCCGGGCCCGTCCGATCTCGGTCACGCAGGCCGAGGCGTACTCCTCCATGAGGTGATCGCGGTCGGTGTAGGTGGCAAAGGCGCAGTAGTCGCAACGGAACCGGCAGAAGGGAACGTGGACGTAGACCCCGAAGCTCACGACACCGGTCCGGTGCGCACGGAGCGGAGGCGCCGGTCCAGATGGGCCTCCATGGCTTCGGTGGCCAGGGCGGTGACCTCGTCGGTGATCGGCGAGCGGGGCTCGGCCAGCACCCCGGCCAGACCCCCGCCCAGCGTGCGGCGCAGCAGGGCCAACCCGCCGGGGGACAGGGCCCGGCCCCGGCGACAGCTGCGGCAGAGCACGCCGCCCTCCACCAGGTCGAAGGCCACCAGGGCCTCGGTGTCCTCCTCCCCACAGGACACACAGACCTCCAGGACCGGTTCCGATCCTTCCAGCGCCAACACCTTGAGGAAGAAGGCCGGGGCCACCATGGGAGAGTTGTGGCCGGCCAGAGCGGTCATGGCCCCGACCAGCATCTCGTAGAGGCGGGGGTTGCCGTGGCGCTCCTGGCCGATCTGGTCCACCACCTCCAGCATGGACATGGCCGCGCTCATCCGGTCGAGGTCCTCCCGCACCGGCCGGAAGGTGTCGATGACCTCGACCTGGTTGATGGTGTCCAGGTCACCACGCCCCTGCCAGCCCAGCAGGGCCACGTGGCTCAAGGGCTCGAGACGGGAGCCGAACTTGGAGGTGGTGCGCCGGACCCCCTTGGCCACGGCCCGGACCTTGCCGTGCTGCTCGGTCATCAGGGTGACGATGCGATCCGCCTCGCCGAGCCGGATGGTGCGCAACACCACACCCCGGTCGCGAAAGAGGGTCATGGGGCCTCGCCGGGCTCCTCGGCGTTGGGGGCCGACGGGGGCAGGGTCCCGTCCGCCGGCTGGCTGTTGGACCCGTTGGACGACACCGGGGCCCTCCGGGGAACCGGCTGCGGGGTGGACCGGGTGCGGCCCCCGCCCAACAGGCTGTTGGCACCGATGAGGGCCACCAGCACCGGGGGGATGATCACCAGGGGCGCCACCGGGGTGAACCCGGCCACATCCATCAGGACGATGAAGCCGTAGAGCAGTACCCCGAGCACGATGCCGGTGACGATCCACACCCCGCCGGCATCATCGAAGCGACCCCGGCCCATCAGGTCACCCCGCCGAACCGGCGCTGACGCTGCTGGAAGTCGCGTACCGCCTCGAACAGGTGGGTGCGGCGGAAATCGGGCCACAACACATCATCGAACACCAGCTCGCTGTAAGCCAGTTGCCACAGCAGGAAGTTGGAGATGCGGCGCTCGCCCGAGGTCCGGATGACCAGGTCCGGATCGGGCTGGTCGGGGAAGTACAGCCGGGACCGGATGGCCTTCTCATCGACCTTGTCCGCCGCCACCCCGTCGGCCACCAGCTGCTTGACGGCGTCGACGATCTCCGCCCGTCCGCCGTAGTTGAAGGCCATGGTCAGGGTGCAACGTCGGTTCTTGGCCGTCAAGGCGATCGACTCGTCCATCCGCCGGAGCACCCGCTTGGGCACCCGCCAGTCGCGCCGGCCGGCGAAACGGATCCGGACCCCCTTCTCGTGCAGCTCGTCCCGCCGGCGAACCAGCAGGCTCTCGTTGAACCCCATCAGGTAGCGGACCTCATCGGCCGGCCGGCGCCAGTTCTCGGTGGAGAAGGCGTACATGGTGATCCAGGGGATCCCCAGCTCCAGCGCACCCTCCACCGCATCGAGCAGGGCCGCTTCGCCGGCGGCATGGCCCTCGGTGCGGGGCAGGCCCCGCCGGGCCGCCCACCGCCCGTTGCCGTCCATGACACAGGCCACATGGGCCGGGATCGGACCGCCGATCAGTTCCGCCGCCACCAGGGTGGGCCTGGCGCGGTCACCGGCCTCTCCGAGTCCTCCCCGTTCCTGTTCCACGGCGCGAACCTACAGTCTCGCCGCCACGACCAGGGTCCGCCGGGCCCGGCACGACCCCGGTGACGGCCCGGGCCGGGCCGTAACTCGAACCGTGGGCACGCTCCGGGGCGGACCCGGTGTCTTGAGTGGTGGGGCTGGCGGAACTAGACCCTCCCCATGTCCCCGCTGGATGCCCTGGCCATATTCGCAGCCGGATTGGCAGCCGGGACCATCAACGTCATCGTCGGCTCGGGCTCGCTGATCACCTTCCCCACCCTGTTGGCCCTGGGCTATCCGCCGGTGCTGGCCAACGTGTCCAACAACGTGGGCCTGGTCCCCGGGAACATCAGCGCCACCCTGGCCTACCGGCACGAACTGGTCGGACAACGGGGCCGGCTGGTGGTGTTGGGCTCGGCCTCGTTGCTGGGCGGGCTCCTCGGGGCCATCCTGTTGCTCGGACTCCCCCACTCGGTGTTCAAAGAAGCGGTGCCCGGTCTCATCGCCCTGGCCTCGGTCCTCATGATCCTGCAACCCCGGATCACGGCCAGCATCGAGCGGCGGGGCAGTCGGCGGGTCAACGGGGGACCGGTGCTGGCGGTGGGGGTGTTCCTGACCGGCGTGTACGGCGGGTACTTCGGAGCGGCCCAGGGGGTCATCCTGATCGCCCTGCTGGCCATCTTCATCGACGACGAGCTGCAACGACTCAACGGCACCAAAAACGCCCTGGCCCTGACGGTCAACGCCGTGGCCGGGGTGTTCTTCATCGCCACCACCCACATCTCGTGGTCGGTGGCCGGACTCATCGCCGTGGGGTCGTTCATCGGCGGCCAGGTCGGTGGCACGTTCGGGCGACGGCTGCCGGCCCCGGTGCTCCGGGGGGCCATCGTGATCGTCGGGCTGGCCGTGGCCGTCACTCTGGCCGTCGTTTGGCACTGAGCGGTTGGCAGTGAGCGGTGCGGCACGGAGTGGCGTGGCACAGAGGCGCACCCCTCCGGGAGCCGGCCCTTCCGCCCAACCGGGGTCCGGACCGGCCCGCCGGTAGTGTCGTCCGATGACCGACGAAGTGGTTGCGGCCCTGGACCGGGTGGCCCGGGCGCTCCCCGGTGGGGGCGAGTCACGTCCCGGCCAGCACCAGATGGCCACCGCCGTCGGCCGGTCCATGGCCGAAGGTCGCCATCTGGTGGTGCAGGCCGGAACCGGCACCGGTAAATCGCTGGCCTATCTCATCCCCGCCGCCCTCTCCGGGCAGCGGGTGGTGGTGGCCACCGCCACCAAGGCCCTGCAGGACCAGCTGGCCACCCACGACCTTCCCCTGGTGGCCGCGGCACTCGAGGGCCACTTCACCTTCGCCGTGCTCAAGGGCCGGAGCAACTACCTGTGCCGGCAGCGGATCTCCGAGATGGGCGGGCGCGGTGAGCAGCTCGCGCTGGCACCCGCCGGTGCCGACCCGCCCGATGCCGACGACACCCTGACCCCCGAGTCCGACACCGGAGCCGGCAGCGCCGGGGCCCCGGCGGACCCGGTGGAGGCGGGCCGGCTCGGGGAACAGGTGGTCCGGCTGGTCCGCTGGGCCGAGAGCACCACCACCGGCGACCGGGCCGAGTTGGAGTTCGAGCCGCACTTCCGGGCCTGGGCCGCCGTCTCGACCACGGCCCGCGAGTGCCCGGGGGCCTTCCGATGCCCCTCGGGCCACGACTGCTTCGCCGAGGACGCCCGGGCCCGGGCCGCCCAGGCCGACGTGGTGGTGGTCAACACCCATCTCTACGGCGCCCACCTGGCCAGCGGGGGGGCGGTCCTCCCACCCCACGAGCTGGTGGTGTTCGACGAGGCCCACGAGGTCGAAGAGGTCATGACCAACAGCCTCGGCGTGGAGATCGGCCCCGGCCGGTTCCGGGCCCTGGCCGCCACGGCCCGGGCCTTGCTCGACGCCGAGCTGGCCGGGGCGGCCGATGCCGCTGACGCCGTCGCCGAGGTGGGGGACATGCTGCAACGGGTACTCCGCCCCCTGGCCGGGCAGCGCGTCCCCCAGAACCTGCTGGTGGGCCAGGGTGGGCCAGGGCGTGGGCCGACCGGACCCGGGTTCGGACGGTCAGGACGAGGTGGCGGGCGAACCCCCCACGGCCCAGGCTGAGCCGCTCGGTCTGGAGCTGGGCCTGGAGCCGGTCGAGTCCGCGGCACCGGCCCGCACCCGGGCCCCCCGGCCCCGTCCGGCCCCGGCCCTGGTCGGGGAGGCCGGGCTCCCCCAGGTCCTGACCCTGGCCCACGGCCGGGTGGGCCGGCTGGTCGACCTGCTGCGTCAGTCGGCCCGGGAGGCGGAGGACGAGTCGGCCGCCACCGCCAGCCGCCGGGACCGGGTCCAGTTGGCCGCCGGCCATCTCTCTGACGATCTGGCCCGGCTGTCGGCGGTCTCCGACGACGAGGTGGCCTGGGTCGACGGCGGCGACCGGTCGCTGAGCCTGCGGGTCTCCCCCATCGACGTGGGGCCGCTCCTGTCCGGTCGCCTGTGGGACACGGTCACCGGTGTGCTCACCTCGGCCACCGTGCCCCTGGGATTGACCGGGCGGCTGGGACTGCCGCCGGGCTCGACCGACGAGCTCGACGTGGGCAGCCCCTTCGACTACCCGCAGCACGCCATGCTGTACGTGGCCAAGTCCCTGCCCGACCCCCGGCGACCGGGAGCCGAACCGGCCCTCCACGACGAGCTGGAAGCACTGATCACCGCGGCCGGTGGCCGCACCCTGGCCCTGTTCACCAGTTGGCGGGCCATGCGCGCCGCGGTGGAGGCCCTGGGCCCGCGCCTCCCCTTCCCCGTGCTCTCCCAGTCCGACCTGCCCAAGCCGGCCCTCATCGAGGCCTTCACCGCCGACGAGGCCACCTGCCTCTTCGCCACCCTGGGCTTCTGGCAGGGCGTCGACGTCCCCGGTCGCACCCTGAGCCTGGTGACCATCGACCGGATCCCCTTCCCCCGCCCGGACGACCCGGTGCTGCAGGCCCGCCGGGACCGGGCCGGGGCCGGGGCCTTCAGCACGGTCGACCTGCCCCGGGCCGGGACCCTGCTGGCCCAGGGCGCCGGTCGGCTCATCCGCTCGGCCCACGACCGCGGCGTGGTGGCGGTGCTCGACAGTCGCCTGGCCACCGCCCGTTACCGGGGCGCCCTCCTGGCCCGGGTGCCGCCCATGAAGCGGTCGGTGGACCGCGCCGAGGTCCAGGCCTTCCTCCGGCGCATCACCGCCGAGGCGTGAGTCACGCCGGATGTGAGCGGCCGGCGGGTGTGGGGCGCCGCCGCCCGGTTCAGAAACCCAGCCGGTCGAGAGCGTCCTCGCGTTGCTGCCACCGCTTCTCCACCCGGACGAAGAGCTCCAGGTAGGCCCCGGGCGGCATCTGGGCCCGCACCGCCGTGCCCACCTCTTTGAGGGTCGTACCCCCCTTGCCGATCACGATGCCCTTCTGCGAGTCCCGCTCCACCAGGATCTCGCAGCGGACCCGGGGCCACTCCCACTCGGTGACCCGGCAGGCGATGCTGTGCGGCAGTTCGTCCTGGACCCGGTGGAGCAGTTCCTCCCGGACCAGATCGGCCACCCAGAAGGCTTCGGCCACATCGGTGACCATCCCCTCGGGGTAGTAGCGGGGACCCTCGGGCATCCGGGCCACCACCGCCTCCACCAGGCCGGGCACCCCCTCGCCGGTGGTGGCGGAGACCGGGAAGTACTCGACCGGGGTCGGCGATCCCCCGGCCTCCTCGTCGATGCCGGCAATCACCGCCGAAACCGAGTTGAGATGGGTCAGCACCCCGTCCCCCCCGACCCGGTCGATCTTGTTGACCACCACCAAGAGGGTGGGACGGCCCTGCTCGTCGTCGTCACCGGCTCCGAGCTCGGCGGCCAGCGAAGCGGCCCGGGCCATCGAGCGCACCCGGTGGGCCGACTGGGTCAGCACCATCCGGTCGCCCGGCCCCACGGCCCCGCTGGCCTCCACCATGGCCAGCACCACGTCCACATCGTCCAAGGAGGACGTGGCCGACTCGTTCATCCGCTCGCCCAGGGCCGTGCGGGGCTTGTGCAGCCCCGGAGTATCCACGAACACCACCTGGGCGTCGGGCCGATTGAGCACCCCGCGCACCTGGGACCGGGTGGTGTTGGGACGGGGAGAGGTGATGGTGACCTTGGTGCCCACCATGGTGTTGACCAAGGTGGACTTGCCCACGTTGGGACGCCCCACCACGGCGGCGAACCCCGACCGGAACACGCCCATCGGCTCACTCATGCGGCTCACTCATCGGTCGACCTCGGCGGCCGGGACCGCGGTGGGCACGATCCGCACCCGCTCGATGCGCCGGCCGTTGACCCGGTCCACCACCAGTCGCAGCCCGTCCACCGAGACGGACTCGCCGGCCACCGGCACGTGGCCCAGCAGGTCGAAGACCAGTCCCCCGATGGTGTCCCAGGCCCCACTGGGGAGCTCGGTGTCGATCAGCTCGCTGACCTCGTCGACCGGGAGGCGGGCGTTGACCCGCACTTCCCCGGACGCCAGCCGCTCGTAGGGCTCCTCTTCCACGTCGAACTCGTCGACGATCTCCCCCACCAGCTCCTCGATCAGGTCCTCCAGGGTGACCAGCCCGGCGATCCCCCCGTACTCATCGACCACCACGGCCTGGTGGAACGTCTGGGCCTGCATCTCCCGCATCAGGTCCGAGACCCGCTTGGTCTCGGGGACGAAGTGGGCGCCGCGGAGATGGGGCCGCACCGGGTCGTCACCGTGACCGGACTGGACGGTGCGGATCATGTCCTTGGTATAGGCGATCCCCACCACGTCATCGACCTGCGACTCCACGGCCGGGCATCCGGCTGAAGCCGGCTTCGAGGGCCTGCTCCAGCGCCGCCTCCACCGTCTCGTCGGCCCCGATGGTCACCATGTCCGGACGGGGCACCATGACCTCGCGCACCACGGTGTCGCCGAACTCGATGATGGAGCGGATGAAGGCCCGCTCCTCGGTCTCGATCACGTCGCCCTCGACAGCCACGTCGGCCATGGCCAGCAGCTCGGACTCGGTGACCGCCGATCCCAGGTACTGGCCCTGCTCCCCGATGAGCAGGTTGGCCAGGCCGATGAGGGCGCCCGACACCATGCGCACCGGCCAGAAGCGCACCACGGCCGAGACCAGCGGGGCGCTGAACAGGGCGGCGCGCTCGGGGTGGTGCACGGCCCAGTTCTTCGGCACCGCCTCGCCCAGCACGAAGATGACCACGATCTCGAAGACGGTGGCGGCCGCCACCCCCCAGGCCCCGAACCAGCTGTGGGCCAGGATGCCGACCAGGGTGGCCACCACCAGCTGACAGATCAGGACCATCAACAGCACCGGATTGAGGAACCCCTGCGGATTCTCGGTGAGCCGGGCCAGCACCTTGGCCCCGCGCCGCCCGTCGTCGACCAGGGCCATGGCCTTGGCCCGGCTCATCCGCACCAGGCTGGTCTCGGCCAGGGCCAGCACCGCCGAAGCCGCCAACAGCACCAACACCACGATGATCAGCACCCCGTCGCTCAGGGTGAAGCTCCCGGTGGCGGTCAGCATTCCGAGGTGGGTGGTCACGGGACCACGCGGTAGTACCGGGCCAACAGCTCCTGCTCGCGCCGTTCCATCCGCTCGGCCTCCTCGTCGGCCTCGTGGTCCATACCCAACAGGTGGAGGATCCCGTGCACCACCAACAGGGCGATCTCGTCCTCGAAGGTGACCCCGTGCTCGACGGCGTTGACGGCGGCCACCGAGGGGCAGATGACCACGTCCCCGAGCAGGACCGGGCGCCCGGTGTCGGCTTCGATGGAGCCGGGTCCGGTGCCCCCCTCGTCGGGCGATCGCCCACTGCGCCCGGCATCGTCCTCGATGGGGAAGGAGAGGACGTCGGTGGGGCCCTGCTTGTCGAGGAACCGCTCGTTCAACGAGGCCATGGTGGCCTCGTCCACGAACAGCAACGAGACCTCGGTCTCGTCGACGACCCCTTCGGCGGACAGCACCGAGCGGGCCAGCTCCGACCAGCGGTCCACGGCCACCGGATGGTCGGACTGCTCGTCGGCGGCGTAGATGTCCAGGCTCATGCCGGGCTGCCCGGTAGTCCGTCGGTCCCGTCGCCCTGGTCGTCGGGGCTCACAGGGTCGGGGCGGGCGGGCTTATAGCTCCCGTGCTCGTAGGCCGCCACGATGTCGGCCACGATCCGGTGGCGGACGACGTCGCGCTGGGTGAGGTGGACGAAGGCCAGGTCGGGCACCCCGGACAGCACCGGCTCCAGCCCCACCAGGCCCGACCGCCCGCCGGCCACGTCGATCTGGGTGATGTCGCCGGTGACCACGGCCTTGGACCCGAAGCCGATGCGGGTCAGGAACATCTTCATCTGCTCCGGGCTGGTGTTCTGGGCCTCGTCCAGGATGATGAAGCTGTTGTTCAGGGTGCGTCCCCGCATGAAGGCCAGGGGGGCCACCTCGACGGCACCCCGGTCGATCAACCGCTGGGCCCCCTCGGGCTCCAACAGGTCGTGGAGGGCGTCGTAGAGAGGTCGGAGGTAGGGGTCGACCTTGGCCATCAGGTCGCCGGGCAGGAAGCCCAGCCGCTCCCCGGCCTCCACCGCCGGCCGGGTCAGGATGATCCGGTTGACCTGACGGGCCTGGAGGGCCTGCACGGCCAGGGCCACGGCCAGGTACGACTTGCCGGTGCCGGCCGGCCCGATGCCGAAGGTCACGATGTTGGAGGCGATGGCGTCGGCATAGGCCTTCTGGCCTCCGGTCTTGGGCCGCACGGCCCGGCCCCGGGAGGACCGCAACAGCTCCGAGGTCAGGACCTCCGACGGGCGGACGTCCCCGTCCATCATGTCGATGGTCCGGTTGACCTGGACGGCGTCGAGGCCCTGGCCCGACTCGAGGAGGATGATGAGCTCTTCGAAGAGGGCGCCCACCCTCTCCGCGCCGTCGCCCTCGATGGAGATCTCGTTGCCCCGCACGGAGATCCGCACATCGTCGAACGCTCCCTCGACCAACCTCAACAACTCGTCGCGTTGACCGAGTAGGCCGGCCATGAGATGGTTGCCGGGAACGAGGATCTTGACCTGGGTGCCTGCCACGTGCGCTCTGGACCCGACCCTACCAGCGGGCCGCGGCCGACGAGCCCACCGTGCGCCCGCCCGGTCCCGGTGGGTTGCGGGTCAGCCCGGGGGCCACTCGAAGGTTCGTCCACCCAGCACGTGCAGATGGAGGTGGTCCACCGAGTTGAGGGCGTCCGGCCCCACATTGAACACCAGCCGGTAGCCCCGGTCGGCCCCGGCGATGCCCTCGGCCTCCGCCACGGCCCGGGCCGCGGTGAGCAGGGCGGTGACCTCGGCGGCGTCGGACCCGACCACGGTGCCGGCGTTCACGATGTGGCGCTTGGGGACCACCAGGACGTGGACCGGGGCCTGGGGGTTGATGTCCCGGAAGGCCACGGTGAGGTCGTCGGTGCGCACGATGTCGGCCGGCACGTCGCCGGCCACGATGGAACAGAACAGACAGTCGGCCACCGCCGGCTCAGCCTGCTCCGTTGGCGGTGGTGGCCGAGGCATGCGCCCGCCCGTTGCCCTTGACCTCGGGGTACAGGTGCTCGAGGCTGCCCGGGGCGATCCGACTGGCCTCGATGAACCCGTCGAGATCGGTCTCCTTGATGCGGATGACCCGGCCGAACCGGTAGGCCACCAGATCACCTTCGTCGATGAAGCGGTAGAGGCTCCGGAGCGTGATGCTCAGGCGTACCGAGGCCTCTTTGGTGCTCAACCAGGTGATCGGTTCGGACTTGGCCACTCTGCCGGCCATCAGGCCCTACCGATCATCAGACCCCTACCGATCATCAGACGTTGACGAGGAGCCCAAGCTCATCCAGGCGCGACCCCATGCTGTCGGGGGTCACTCCGAACAGGCAGGCGATGGCCCGCACGTCCTCGGCCCTGATGGTGATCATCCGGCCGTTGAAGTCCTGTCGGTGCACCTGGATCATGCTGAGGAACCGGCGCAGCAGGTCCCGCTCGGGCCCGCTCACCGTGTGGAGCTTGGTCAGGTCGATGGCCACCTTGTCGGCACCGGACCCGGCCTGGATGGCCCGCCGGGCGCTGAGGGGTGCCACGTCCTCGGCGGATGACCCCGAGGCTCCCCACCGGGTGGCCACCACGTCATCGGGCGGGAGGAGTTGATCCACCGGCACGTCGTACAGCTTGGCCAGGCGCTGGAGGCGGGGCACCGAGATGGCCCGCTCGCCCCGCTCGTAGGCGCCCAGGACCGAGGCCTTGAACTCCTGCTCCGACATGGCCTCGACCGCCTGGAGGGAGAGCCGCATCTGCTTCCGCATGGTCCGGAGCCGGGCCCCGACCGCCTGGGCATAGGCGATGCGGGCCGCCTCTTCCTGCTCGTCCTCGTCGTCGAGTTGATTGATGCCCTTGTCAATAACCGTCATGCGCACCTCCGGTGAACGTACCGGTCGCCCCTGAGCTCCGGTCCTTTAACTGTGACGCAGGCACATGTCCGACAACGAGCGGTCCGATGCGTGCGTACGGTGGCACGATCGCCTCAACAGCAGCCCCTGCCTCTCTATGTAGTAGTTTTGCTCACGGAGCGTGGTTGCGCAAGGGTGCCGATCAGACCGTTCCGAATTCCGCACAGGATGGTGCCCGCCACCACCGCCGCGGTCTCGGCCCGGAGCACCGTCGGGCCCAGTCCCACCGTTCCGCCCGACGCCTCCAGCTCCTCGTCGGTCCAGCCCCCCTCGGGCCCCACCGCCACCACCGGATGGTCCAGCGAGAGTGCTCCGCCACCCGGGTGGGCCAGGACCGGGGCCGGCTCCGAGTGGGCCGCCAGGGCCTCCATGGTGGTCGGGTCGTCCACCTGGGCCAGCCACGGCCGACGGCACTGGGCCGCGGCCTCCCGGGCCACCCGGCGGAGGCGGGAGGTGGCCCGTTCGGCCCGGTCGTGGTCCCAGCGCACCACCGAGCGCCGGGAGCTCACCGGCACGATACGGTCCACGCCCAGCTCGGTGAGCTTCTGGACCACCCACTCCGGCCGGTCCCCCTTGGCCGGGACGAAGGCCACGGTGACGGCGGGCAGGGCCCGGGCGGCGGTTACCAGCTCCCCGTCGGCCACCAGCACGGCGTCGAGCTCCCCGGGGGCCCGTCCCCCGGTCGGGCCGGCCACCCGGCACGGCACCCACGACCCGGCGCCGTCGCCGGCCACCACCGCCTCTCCGGGCCGCAGCCGCAGCACGTCGAGCAGATGGCGGGCGTCGTCCCTGGCGAGGACGGGATGGGACGGATCGTCCACGAAGACCATGGCCCGGGCCGCCACCAGCACGGGATCGGGGCCCTGGCCCCCGGGGCCCGCCTCTCCCGCCGACACGGTCAGCTCAGGGCCGAGCGCAGCTTCGAGAAGATCCCCTCGGCCTGCGGTGCCGAGCCCAGCTCCTCGCCCCGGGCCTCGGCCAGCGCGGCCAGAAGCTCCTTCTGCCGATCATCGAGCTCGGTGGGGGTGTCCACCTGCACGTGGACCAGGAGGTCCCCCCGGCCCCGGCCCCGCAGCTTGGGGACGCCCAACCCCTTGAGGGGGATGACCGTGCCCGAGTGGGTACCGGCGGCGATGGGCAGCTGGCGTTGGTCGTCCATGGTCTGGAACCCGATGCTCCCCCCGAGGGCCGCCAGGGTCACCGGCACGTGCAGCGAGGCGTGCAGGTCCACACCGGAGCGCTCGAAGACCGGATCGGCCAGCACCGACAGGTGGACGAACAGGGCCCCGTTGGCCCCACCCCGGAAGCCGGCCGGACCGTGACCGGCCAGGCGCAGGGTCGAGCCCTCGTCCACGCCGGCCGGGATGTCGACGGTCAGGGTCCGGTGCTCGTTCCGGCGTCCTTCGCCGCGACAGTCGGTGCAGGGGTTTTCGATGAACTGCCCGGTGCCCTGGCAGCGCGGGCACGGCACGGCCGTGATGACCTGCCCCAGGATGGACTGGCGCAACCGCCGCAGCTCCCCGGCTCCGTCGCACTCGGGGCAGCGGACCGGCGAGGTGCCGATCCGGGCTCCGGAGCCCTCGCAGGTGTCGCAGTGCACCGGGGTGTCCACCTCCACCTGGCGGGCCACCCCGAACACCGCCTCGCGGAAGGACAGGCGCAGCACGATCTCGGCGTCGGGGCCGGGCATGGGACCGCTCCGCCGGGCCCCACCGGTCCCGCCCATGCCGTTGAAGAAGGCATCGAACAGATCGCCCAGGCCTCCACCGAAGGGATCGCCGGCGGCCCCGCCCCCGGCGGCGGAACCGAACACGCCCTGGGCCCCGTACCGGTCGTAGCGGGCCCGTCGCTCGGGGTCCTTCAGGACCTCGTAGGCCAGGCTGATCTCCTTGAAGTGCTCGGCACTGCCGTCGTCGTCCTGATTGGCGTCCGGATGGAACTCGCGGGCCTTGGCCCGGTAGGCCCGCTTCAGCTCCTCATCGCTGCAGTCGCGACGGACCCCGAGCAGCTCGTAGAGATCCTTGTCGGTCACCGTGACCCCGCCCGGCTCATCGCTGTGCCTCGCTGAGCCGCTCACCGAGCCGGTCACCCACCACCCGGGCCGCCGCCAGGGCCAGGGGGTAGTTCATCCGCGTGGGGCCGAGGAGACCGATGGTCCCGCCTTCCATCCCGTCCACCGACACCGGCATGACCACGATGGCGCACGAGGCCAGGGGCTCCATGCCGTGCTCGGTGCCGATGGCCACCGACAGCCCGGTGTCGAGAATGTCGCGGAGCAAGGTGACCACCACCAATTGCTGTTCGAGGATGCTCAGGACCGATCGCACCGTCTCCACGGCGTCGAAGGCCGCCACCATCCGGGACGACCCCCCGACGAAGAGCTGGTCGCCACGCTCGGCACTGCCCAGGGCCCGGAGCGCGGCAAGCGCCGAGGTCACCACGGCGTCGAGGGCGGGACTGCCGGTGGGCGGGGCCACCGGGCCCACCTGGGTCAGCGGGACGCCCAGGGAGTGGGCGGCCAGCCGGGCGGCGGCATCGGACAAGAGTGCGTCGTCGGCTTCGTCGACCAACTCCAGCGACTGCTTTTGGACCGCTCCGTCGGCCAGCACCACCACCAACAGGGCCAGGCGTGGTCCCAACCCGACCAGCTGCACCGACCGGATGGCCGCCGACTCGTGGGACGGGCCCACCACCATGGCCGTGCAGTCGGTCAGGCCGGCCAGCAGTCCCGAGGTCCGCTCCAGCATCATCTCGATCTCGCCGTGGGCCCGGTTGAAGAACCGGCGGACCTGCTGTCGACCGCTGGGGTCGAGCGAGGTGGTGTTGGCCAGATGGTCGACGAAGAAGCGGTAGCCCTTGTCGGTGGGGATCCGGCCGGCACTGGTGTGGGGCTGGGCCAGGAAGCCCTCCCGTTCCAGGGCGGCCATGTCCGAGCGCACCGTGGCCGAGGACACCGACACCCCGGGGGCGTCCACCACGTGCTGGGATCCGACCGGCTGGGCCGACCCGATGTACTCGGTGACCACGGCGTTCAAGATGGCCGCCTTGCGGGCGTCGAGCTCCACCGGTTCGTTGGTGACCTCGTCGGTTCGGCTGTTTTCAGTGGTGGGCATGGTGGTGGGTTCAGACTGGGCCGGTGTTGGCACTCCACTCTAGTGAGTGCTGAACCATCACGGACTGCCACCGGGTCGGCGGGTCACGCCGAGGCCACGAACATCCTCTGTGTCATGGCCGGCCCCAGGGCGATGGTGGCCTCCCCGACCACCAGGGTCAGGGTGCCGTCGGGGGCCCGCTCCTGGATGAGGGCGGTGGTGCCCGGGGTCAGGCCGTGTTCGCCCAGGTAGGAGAGGGAAGCTGCCTCGTGTTCGACGCTCTCGGTGATGCGCTCGAGGCGGATCCGGTCGCCGGGCTGGGCTTCGGCCAGCCGGTGCTGCTCCGGGCCGATCGGCTCGACCCCGGGGATGGGGTTGCCGTGCGGGCAGGTGGTCGGGTTGCCCAACAGGACCACCAGGCGGTCTTCCACGTCATCGGAGATCACGTGCTCCCACCGGCCGGCCTCCAGGTGGGCCTTGTCCCAGTCGAGACCGATGATGTCCACCAGCAGCCGTTCGGCCAGACGGTGCTTGCGCACCACGCCCTGGGCCAGTTCGGCCCCCTTGGCGGTCATGGCGATCTGCCTCGAGCTCCGTACGATGAGGTCGTCCGCCTCGAGGCGGTCGAGCATCTCCGAGACCGACGGGGCGGCCTTGCCCAGGCGCTCGGCCAGGCGGGCCTGGATCACCGGAATACCCTCTTCCTCCAGGGCAAAGATGGTCTCGAGGTACTCCTCGACCGGGGGGTGGAAGCGGTCCTGCATGGCGCCGATCCTACGGTACCGGGATCGGCGGTGGTTCGGCCCGACCGCCGTGCTGCCGCCGGACAGTACCGTGGACGACGTGGAAACCGGTCCCAGGCACCATGCAGGTGACGATGGCGAGACCGGTCCCGGACACGCCGGTGAACCGGTGGCCCCCGGGGTGGACGGCGCCGGAGCGGCCGCTGCCGGCAACCAGGGCCATGACCACGTCGGCGACCCGGGAGATGGTGCCGATGATGACCGGGGCGTGGCCCCGAGTGGTCCTGATACCGGGGATGTCGTCGACCCCTACGAGGGATCCGACCCGGGCAAGGACCCGCTCCGCTTCAGCAACTGGATGAAGCGCTCCGCCACCGGGGCGGTCATGACCGGGATCGCCGTGGGGCTCAAAGAGGCCCTCCAGCCCCAGAAGAAAGAGGTCCCCTTCGTGATCGAGGCCCGGGGGGAGCCCGACGATCCGGACAAGCCCATCGACCTCCACTTCGACCCCGACAGTCCGGCCGACACCGTGGCCATCATCCGCCGGCCCTCGGCCGGCACCGGGCCGGACGCCCCGGCTCCCCCGTCTTCGTCCTGAAGGTCTAAGCGGGGTCGGTCACGTCAGGACCGGGACGGGACCGGTGACGGTGTCGTGGCGACCGCCCTCGCGGGGAGCCCGGCCATTGGGCGGCGAGCATCCAGGCCACCCCATCGGCCACCAGCACCACCCCGACCCCGTAGGCCAAGCCGGCCAGAGCGTCGGTCGGGTAGTGCCAGTGCAGGGTCACCACGGCGACCGACATCCACAGGGCGAACACCACGGCCCCGAGGGTGGTGAGGGGGCGCCAACGGGCCGGGGCAGCCAGGACGGCCACCGTGGCCAGTGCCGCGGCACCGACCACCGAGCCCGAGGGGTACGAGTACACCCCGCCCAGGGTCCGACCCACGGCCGGCTTGGCCACCAGCTCGCTGGTGAGCAGGGCCAGCGGCGGCCCCACCAGGCAGGCCAACGCCCGGGGGCGGTCCCGTCGGAAGACCACGGCTGCAGCCACCACCGCGCCGACCACCGTGACCGGTGGATAGCGGAGCCAGGTGACAGCGGTGAACCACCCGCTGTGGGTGTTGGGCACCGGACGCAACAACCACTGGTCCACCGGGGTGGTTCCGGGCCGGACCGAGAAGTACACACCGAGGGCCGCCACCACTACCACCAGCACCACGCCGACGGCCGTCTCCACGAGGGCCTGGTGATCACGGGGATCAGGAAGGCGCCGGTCGGCCGAGCCGCTCGCATCGCCCACCGGGACACCCCGTGCCGCTGAGACCTCGGCTGCTTCCAGCGGACTCACCTCCGCTCCAATCGTACAGGCCGACCCGCTCCGGAGACCGCGGCCCTGGCGGTGGACACCGGTCCGGCCCCGGGCCGATAACGTGACAGATCATCTCTGTTCGGCCGATCTCGTGACCCCTTCGACGCGTTACCTGGGCCGGCCACCGGAGCGATCGCAGGGGTGCGTCCGGGTCGCCGCCGCCCTCCACCGCCGTCCCAGCGGGGAGTGCCGGTGACGTCCACCCTGACCCTGGCCACCATGGCCGTGAGCCAGCCCATGGGCCAGCAGGTCTACGAGCGGGAGCTGGCCCAGCGGGCCCCGTCCGAGCTCGGTCCGGGGTGGGAGGTGAACCAGATGGTGGTGCGCTCGCTACGGTCACCACTGCCCGGGACGGTGCGACTCCCTTCGGCGCTGCTCATCGGGGCCTCGCCGTCGGTCCGACGGGCCGCCGGTCGACTCATCTACCGCCGCGGCGGCCTGGTCCACCGGATGGACCTCCGGCTCCCGCCGGCGCCCCGGCCCGAGGTGCTGACGGTGCACGACGTGGTCCCCCTGCGCTTCCCGGACGAGGGAGCCCTGCCCAGCGATGCCGTATCGGCCGCCCAGCGGGCGGTGGTGGTCATCTGCCCATCCCAGTTCGCCGCGGACGAGGTGGCCTCCCAGCTCGGAGTGCTGGCCCCGGTGGCCATCCACAACGGGGTCGACCAACGGTTCTTCGGATCGACTCCCCTGTCGACGGACGAGCTCGAGGCGGTGGGGATACGCCCGCCCTTCGTGGTCCACGCCGGTGGTTGCACCGAACGCAAGAACCTGGCCGGCCTGGCCGATGCGTGGCCCCGGGTCCGGTCGAGCCGGCCCGACGCCACGCTGGTGCTCATCGGCCCGCCCGACGATCGACGCGATCGACTGTTCGCCCCACTGGCCGGTTCGGTCCGGGTCGGTCGGGTCGACGACCGGACCTTGCGCGGATTGATGGCCGCGGCCGGTGCGGTGGTGGTGCCCTCGACCTACGAGGGCTTCGGTCTGCCGGCGTTGGAAGGCATGGCGGTGGGGGTGCCGGTGGTGGCATCGGCCCGGAGCTCGCTACCCGAGGTGTGCGGCGATGCCGCCTACCTGGTCGAACCGGACGGCGTCGGTTTGGCCGACGGGTTGATCGCCGCTCTGGCCGGGGGTCCCGACACCGAGGCCCTGGTGGCCCGTGGGAGAGTACGGGCGGAGATGTTCACCTGGGAGGCCAGTGCGGCCGCCCATGCCGCGGTGTGGCGTTCGTGGGTGCGTTGAGCCCGGAAGGGCGACGGGCCTGGTTGTGACGTTGTGGCCGCTCCGGTCAGAAGGGGCCGTTCGATGAGGTTGGTTACCAACGTCCACAGCACCAAGCCCATGGGTGGTGTCGAGCTCAACGTGTTCCAGGTGAGCCGGGAGCTGGCCCGCCGTGGTCACCAGATTGACCTCCTCTACCGCGAGCCCGGGTCGCTGGTGCCCGACTACCGGGAGTTCTGCCGCTCGGTGACCAAGGTGCCCGAGGTCGACTACTGGTTCCCGACCGGACGACGCGGCAGGCCCCGGCAGCTGGCCCGGGTCATCCCGGCCGCCTTGGCCGCGGTCCGGCGACGGCCCCAGGTCATCTATGGGAACCGGGTCATGTCCACCGGGTGGGCCGTGCCGGCCGGCAAGGTGTCCCGGGCCCCGGTGGTCTGTCACGAGCACGGCCACAGTGACCATCTGTCCCCGCGCCGGATCGAGAGGCTCAATCACCACGTCGACCGGTTCGTGTTGGTGTCGCAGTTCGTGGCCGATCTGTGGATCGGCTCCGGCCTCGACCCCGACAAGATCGACGTGGTCTTCAACGGGGTCGACCCCGACGAGTACCCCCTGGGCGGTCTGGGCGAACGCTCAGCGGCGCGGCGGGAACTGGGCTGCCCCGACCAGGCCTTCGTCGTCACCTACTTCGGTCGCCTCGACCGCGAGAAGGGCGTGCACGTGTTGCTCCGGGCCTGGCAACGTCTCGGCTTCCACGCCGACGAGGCCCGGCTCTTGGTGGTGGGGTCCTCGACGGTGCACCACGATGCCGACACCTATCAGGCCGAGTTGAAGAAGCTGGCCACGGACAGCGTCCACTTCATCGAGGGTCGGCGCAATGTGGTGACCCCGCTGCACGCCTCCGATGTGGTGGTGGTGCCCTCGGTGTGGCGGGAGCCGTTCGGGCGGACGGTGATCGAGGCGCTGGCCACCGGACGGCCGGTGGTGGCGTCTCGGGTGGGCGGAATACCCGAGATCCTCACCGGACCGCTGGAACGCTTCTTGTTCGAACGGGACAACCCCGAAGCACTGGCCGAGCAGTTGCGCTCCCTGCGGAACTGGCGGGAGCGCCAACCCAACCTGGCCGGTCAGTGCCGGGCCCACATCGTCGAGCAGTTCACGTTGGGCCATACGGTGGACGGGATCGAAGCCGCCTTCCGTTCGGCCCGCCAACGGCACTCGGGCCGATCGTCAGCCCAGCCGATCCTCCCGGGCCAACCTGATGCCGGCCCACACCCCGGTGACGGTGGCCGCCACCACCACGGCGGTGCGGGGGACGGCGCTTCCGGCTGAACGCACGGCGCCGTTGACGTCGTGCGAGCCGGCCCGGCTCCGGGCCCGGGAGGCGCGCTCGCCGATGTCGGCCACGGCGTTCCTGACCGAGGTCGACAGGTAACGACGGACGATGGGCCCGGTGACACCGAAGTTCCTGATGAGCACGATGAGATGGTTCTTCTGGGCCCAGTAGGCGTAGCGCAGATCGAATCGGGCGCCTTTGGCGTAGGGAGCGGCCAGGTGCTCGACAACGGCGTCGGGGGTGAACACCAACGTGTAGCCGGCGTGGGCCACCCGGAGGCACAGATCGGTCTCCTCACGCACGCAGGTCCCGCCGTAGCCGTCGTGGATCCCACCGATCTGGTCGAGGACCGAGCGGCGGAAGGACATGTTGGCCCCCAGCAGGTGGTCGACGGGCACCGGGCCGCCCGGGTCGGCGGCGAAGTTTCCCGAGATGGTGCCGTCCTCCTGCAACTGCCCGATGGAGTCCACGCCCTCCTCCAGTTCGCCGGGCACCCGCCGGATCTGACGGCCACCCACCGCCCCCACCATCGGATCGTCGTAGAAGGGCAGCAGTCGCTCCAACCACTCCGGCTCGGCAAAGGCATCGTCGTCGATGAAGGCCAGCACCTCACCCCGGGACATCCGGTACCCGAGGTTGCGGGCCGTGGCCATGGCCCCCATGCCGGCGTCGCACACGGCGTAGGTCACGGTGGGGAACCGCTGGCGCACCAGGCGTTCGGTCTCCTCGTCCGATGACGAGTCGATCACGATGATCTCCAGCGGCGGCTGGGTCTGGACCAACAGGTGCTCGAGGCAGCGGGTCACGAAGTCGGGCCGCTGGTAGGTGATGATGACCACCGATGCCGTAGGCGTGGTCATTCCGCTCCGACGAGCACCGAGGCCGGGACCCGGGCCGTGCGCAACCAGGTCGGGGCGCCGACCACGGCCGGGGGCCGGCGCACCGGCGTCAGCAAGGTGGTCAGATGGGGATGCCGGCAGCGCTCGCAACCACCGGTCGATCTCCTTGCCCCAGTTGACGTCGTCCACGTGGCCCGACGAGGCGGCCTTGCTCCGCATCTGTTGCTCGGAGCGAACCCAGGAGAAGTGCCAGATGCCCTCCTCGGGTCGGACCAGCTCGTCGACCCGGGTGCCGCGGGGGTGGGCGGGATCGGTGTTGCGTCGGCGGAAGTCGATCCGCCACAGGGGCACATCGCACTGGCGGGCCAACCTCAGCGTGGTACCGGCCTTGACCGCCATCGGCCCCGGATAGCCGGCCGAGATACCCCAGGTCCGCCGACACCGCTCGAGGTAGGTGTTCCCGCTGACGTGTCCGTACAGCCATCGGGCCGGGTAGTCGAGGGCCGATCTCCCCTCGGCGTGGGCCCGCTCGATGGCACGGACGAAACGGTCGGGGTCCCCGAGCACCTCGTCGGTGTCGATCTGCACCACCCAGTCGACGTCGTCGCTCAGAGCCGCCACCCCGGCGTTTCGCTCCAAGGTCTCCGCCTGGAGCGGGAGCAGCCCGGTGTCGTGGTAGGCACCCGGGAGCAACTCCACTTTTCCTTCCGGGTCCATCCGCTCCACGGTGGCCAGACAGGCCTCGATGGGTAGTGGCTGCTTGGTCCAGCTCAGTCCGGCCTCGTCATAGACCACCACGATGCGTTCGGCGATAGCGTAGATCGAGCGGATGCTCTGCTCGAGGAAGGCAGGATCACCCAGTAGAAGGTAGGCGCCGAGCCGAAGGGAGCCCGTCGGTCTCGACGGTCCACCAGTTCGGGGAACCGGCAAAGGGGGAGATATCGGTCATTGCCTCACAAAACGTACACGCCCCTCAATACTCGGCTGCGGAGTGCCGATGTACCGATGCATGTGCGCGACGCGCCGATGGGGCCACGGAAACTGAGATGACGTCCACACCCACGTGGTTCGGACCGGCCGAACGCCCGTTGTTCGGTTTCTTCCACCTGCCCGGAGGGGGCCGGGCCCGGGGGGTGGTGGTGGTCTGTGGGCCACTCGGCCGCGAATGGTCCAACGCCCTACCGGCCGTCCAGTCGCTGGCCGACCAGTTGGCCGACGCCGGTCTGGCCGTTCTGCGGTTCTCCTACGCCGGAACCGGTGATTCGGCCGGCAGCCTCGACGACCCGGACCGGGTGACGGACTGGTTGGCCAGTATCGATGCCGCGGTGTCGTTCGCCCGGAGCACCTGCTCGGGACCGGTGGTGGTGGTGGCCATGCGCATGGGAGCCCTGCTGGCATTGGAAGCCATCGACCGGGGCACCGCCGTCGACCATCTGGTCCTGTGGGACCCGTGCGCCTCGGGACGCGAGTACCTCCGCATCGAACGGGCCCTGCTGGCCACGGGCTACGGGGCTTCCCAGGTCGGTGACGGCTCGGTGAGCGGCCCCGCTTTCATCTTCTCTCCCGAGACGGTGGAGGCTCTCGGCGGGCTCAAGCTGGCCGACCGGCGACTTCTCCAAAGTCGACCGGTCGCTGGTGGCCATGCGGAGCGAGGGCCGGAAGGTGTCGATGGACGGCGACAGCTCGTCCTCGGCCAGCGTCGAGTGGATCGAGGTGGAAGGCCAGCCCGACCTGTTGGATGTACCGCCTCAGCTGATCACGTTGCCGGCCACCACGATCAAGACCATCGCCGACTGGGTGTGCCGGACGGTCGAGGGTCCCGACAACCCGGTCCGGTTCGACCCGGAGGCGTCAGCGGAGGTGGCCCGGGACCGTAAGGGCCGGGCCATCATCGAACGGGCCGAGTGGCTGGGACCGAACTCACTGTTCGCCATGGTGACCGAGCCGCCCGCCATCGGGTCGGGTGAGCCGCCCCACCGTGGTGTTCCTCTCCGCCGGAGCGCTCGACCACATCGGAGCGGGTCGGATGTGGGTCGAACTGGCCCGTCGGTTCGCGGCCGTTGGCCTCCGGTGCGTGCGGGTCGACATCGACGGCGTGGGTGAGAGCTTCGGCCGACCGGACCTGCCCCGCCGGGTCCCCAAGCCCCCCGAGGCCCTGGACGATCTCGACGACCTGGCCGCGGCGCTGGGCGATCCCGATGGGCGGAACCTGATCCTGGTCGGTCTGTCCTCAGGCGGCTATCACGCCATCGAAGGCGGGCTCCGCCTCCATCCCTTGGGGGTGTGCGCGGTCAATCCCGGGCTGACCGGCTGGATTCCGGACCTGGACCTCGGGGAGGTCGACCGGCGCCGGAGGGCGTACCGACCGATGCCGTCCACCCTCCGCACCCTGGCCGTCAAGCACTCGCGGGTGGCCACCTGGTCGTGGCAGGCGCTGTGCCAGGTGTGGGTGAAGGGATCACCCATCCATCCGGTGGCCGGAGTGTCCAGGCGGGGCATACCGGTGCTGATGATCGTCAGCGAGATGGACCTGGGCGAGTTCGAGCCCTCGGCCTACTGGTGGCTGGTCCGCAACTGGTTGCGGTGGCGCTCCCGGTTGGACATCGAAGTGGTGCCGGGGAAGGACCACTCGCTCTACACCGTGGACGGTCGGGCCGATGCCTACCCCATCCTGACCCGGTGGATCGAGAGCCGCTTCGGCCGTCCGGCCCCGGTGGGAACACCGGTGGTCACCGCGCAGCTCTGACTCAGGCGGGACGGCGGGAAGCCCCCGCCGTTGCCGGCCGGTGATTCGTTCCGTCGGTCCTTCGTTGAGCCGGCCTGGCCTCAGATGGTGTCGGCGAAGCCCCGCTCCATCTGTTCGAAGATGATCGCCCCGGCGACGAAAGCAACGATGGGGACGACGATGGCGGCGGCGATCTCCCAGGGATAGGGGGCCGGCTGGCGCACGAAGGACCACTGGAACGCCTGCAGCAGCCAGGTCAGCGGATTCAGGTCGTAGATGATCCGGTACTTGGATGGCACGTCTGGATCGGGTAGACGATCGGGCTGGCAAACAGCAGGAACTGCAGGAAGAACGGGACGAAGTAGTTGACATCGCGGTAGCGGACGGTCAGCGCCGATGTCACCAGCCCGATCGCCGCTGGCCAACAGGATGAACATCACCGTCCACAGGGGGCCGAGGAGTACGGGCAGACCCGGGTTGACCCCGAAGATGACCATGAGCACGACCAGGAACGCCATCGAGACCAGGAAGTCGACCAGGCACGAGTAGACGACCGCCAAGGGGACCAACATCCGGGGGAAGAACACCTTGGACACCAGGTCGCGATTGGACACCAGCGAGCCCTGGGCCCGGGTGATGATCCCGCTGAACAGGTTCCAGACCATGACCCCGGCGAAGATGAAGACAATCGGCTTGATGCCCGTTGTTGAGAGCTTGGCCACCTTGGCGAAGACCAGCACGAAGACCAGGGCGGTGAGCAGCGGCTGGAGCACCACCCAGACCACGCCAGAGGAGGGTCTGGCGGTAGCGGAGGGTCACGTCCCGGGCCCCGAAGCGGTACAGGACCTCGCGGGCCTCCCACAGTTCGCCGACCTTCGGAATGGAGAACTTCTTGGGCGGGGTGATGACGATGGTGGGCATGGGTCCTCAGCGCTGGGAGTAGTCGAAGTCGGGGAAGACGACGCCCCGGTCGGTGCCATCCGGGGTGGTCGGGTGGGGATAGGGGGTGACGGGCAGGACCTGGAAGTGGCAGGCCTGCTCCCAGATGTCGGTCGGATGGCCGCCGGCGTGGATCATCATGTCGACGGTGTAGGCGCCGGGCTTCAGCCACGGTGTACGGAGGACCAGGCGACCCTCGTTGTCGGTGGAGGGATCGAGCCAGAAGTCGACCACCCGGGAGTCGCACTGGGCGATCACCATCCCGTCCTCGTTGTTGATGAAGCACGAGACGTGATAGCGGTTCCCGAACGAGGGGTTGGCTCCCACCGCGAACTCGACCACCACCTCCTCCCCGGGATTGGTGATGTCGTTGGCCACGCTCGACCTCGAGGAACCGGAGCTCGCCGGTCCCGGGACGGAAGGTGGCCTCCTTCAGGATCGGGGCGGCGCGGGCGAAGCTGCGCTTGTACTCCTCCATGGCCTCCTCGACCGTGCCGTGCAGGACCAGCCGGCCGGCTCTCGAGGTAGAGGGCCGAGTTGCACAGATCGGACACGGTCTGCAGCTGGTGGCTGACCAGCAGCACGGTGCGCCCGTCGCGGGCCACCTCCCGCATCTTGCGCAGGCACTTGGCCTGAAAGTCCGAGTCCCCAACGGCCAGCACCTCGTCGACCACCAGGATCTCGCTGTCGAGGTGGGCGGCCACGGCGAAGGCCAGCCGGATGTACATCCCGGTCGAGTACCGCTTGACCTGGGTGTCGAGGAACTTCTCGGTGCCGGCGAAGTCGACGATGGCGTCGAAGCGCTCCTTGATCTCCTTGCGGCGCATCCCGAGCAAGGTCCCGTTGAGATAGATGTTCTCCCGCCCGGTGAGCTCGGGGTGGAATCCGGTCCCCACCTCGAGCAGGCTGCCCACCCGGCCGCCGAGCTCGATCCGGCCGGTGGTCGGCGCCGTGATCCGGTTGATGATCTTGAGGAGGGTGCTCTTGCCGGCCCCGTTGCGGCCGATGATCCCGACCACCTCGCCCCAGTTGACCTCGAAGCTCACGTCGTGGAGGGCCTGGAACTGCTCGACCACCTTCTTCGGGCCGGAGCGCTTCACCTTCTTGATGACAGCCTCGGCCGCGGTCGGTGACTGGTCCTCCCGGGTGTAGATCCGGTAGGTCTTCGAGAGTCCCGAAACGGCAATTGAAGCATCCTTGGACACTGGGGACACGTTAGACGCCAGTTGTTGGAGCACCGGATGGACCTCGATCGAGCGAAACAATGGTGTAACCAGGATCGACCGTTCAGTCGTCCAGCTTGAGCGCGGAGACGAATGCTTCCTGGGGGACCTCCACCCGCCCGATGTTCTTCATCTTCTTCTTGCCCTCCTTCTGCTTCTCGAGAAGCTTCCGTTTGCGGGTGATATCGCCCGCCGTAGCACTTGGCCAGAACGTCCTTCCGCCTGGCCTTGACCGTCTCCCGGGCCAGCACCCGGCCCCCGATGGCGGCCTGGATCGGAACGTCGAACATCTGACGGGGGATCAACTCGCGGAGCTTCTCGGTCATCCGCCGACCGTAGAAATCGGCCTGGGACTTGTGGACGATGGTGGAGAAGGCATCGACCGGTGTGTGGTTGATCAGCAGGTCGACTTTCACCAGGTCGGCGGTGGCATACCCGTCGGGCTCGTAGTCGAGGCTGGCATAGCCCTTGGTCCGGCTCTTCAGATGGTCGAAGAAGTTCACCACCACCTCCGCCAGCGGGACGGCGTAGACGAACTCCACCCGTTCGGGCGACAGGTACTCCATCTTGACCATCTCGGCCCGGCGGCTCTGACACAGCTCCATCACCGTGCCGGTGTACTCGGACGGGGTGAGGATGGTGGCCCGCAACATGGGCTCGTCGACATGGTCGAGGACGGTGGGCTCCGGCAGCTCGCTGGGATTGTCCACGTCCACCAGGGTCCCGTCGTTCAGGAACGCCTGGTACGCCACCGACGGAGCGGTGGCGATGAGCGACAGGTCGAACTCCCGCTCCAGGCGCTCCCGGACGATCTCCATGTGCAACAGGCCGAGGAACCCGCAGCGGAATCCGAAGCCCAAGGCCCGTGAGGACTCGGGCTCGTAGGTGAAGCTGGCATCGTTGAGCCGGAGCTTCTCCAGGGCGTCGCGCAGGTCGGGGAGCTCGTCGCCGTCGATGGGGAACAGCCCGCAGAACACCATGGGCTTGGGGTCGCGGTAGCCGGCCAGAGCGGCGGCGGCCGGATGGGCGGTGGTGGTCACGGTCTCACCGGAGCGGGCGCCGCCCACGTCCTTGATCCCGGCGATCAGGTAGCCCACCTCACCGGGGCCCAACTCATCCACCGGCACGGTGATCGGGGTCCGGATCCCGATCTCTTCGATCTCGTGGTTGCTGGCCGCCTGCATGAACCGCAGCCGGTCCTTCTTGGTCAAGGTGCCCTCCATGACCCGGATCGAGCTCACCACCCCCCGGTACTGGTCGTAGGAGGAGTCGAAGATGAGGGCCTGCAGAGGAGCGTCCGGGTCTCCGGTCGGGGCCGGGATCCGTTCGATGATGGCGTCCAGCAGCTCGGGAACGCCCCCGCCGGTCTTGGCCGAGATCCGCAGGATCCCGGCTGCATCCAGACCCAGCACCCGCTCGATCTCGGCCGCACACCGCTCGGGGTCGGCGGCCGGCAGATCGATCTTGTTGAGCACCGCCACGACCTCCAGGTCGTGCTCGATGGCCTGGTAGCAGTTGGCCAGGGTCTGGGCCTGAATGCCCTGGGAGGCGTCGACCAGGAGCACGGCCCCCTCGCAGGCGGCCAACGACCGGCTGACCTCATACCCGAAGTCCACGTGACCGGGGGTGTCGATCAGGTGCAGGGTGTGGGACCTTCCAGGGCACCCGGACGTTCTGGGCCTTGATGGTGATCCCGCGCTCACGCTCGATGTCCATGGAGTCGAGGTACTGCTCACGCATCAGCCGTGGATCCACCGCCCCGGTGAGCTCCAGGATGCGATCCGAGAGGGTCGACTTGCCGTGATCGACATGGCTGATGATGGAGAAGTTGCGGATGAGGTCGATGGACAGCACAGGATTTCCAGCGTACCCAAGCGCCACCAGGGGCCGTCCGGCCCCGGGGCGCACCGGGCCGGTGAGTAGGGAGATCGTGGGACTGCTATCCTCAAGGGCTTCCGGAAGTGGCCCCTCGGGGCACGTTCGGTGTCAGATCTCCAGATTGGCGGTGGGCCGTGCACGGGCCACCGCACCACCCGCACGAGGACGAGAAGGACCACCAGTGGCAAATATCAAGAGCCAGATCAAGAGGAACCGCCAGACGATCAAGCGTCAGGCTCGCAACAAGGCGGTGCGTTCCGAGCTGCGGACCCGCACCAAGCGGGCCATCAACGCCATCGATTCGGGCGCCGAGGACAGCGAAGAGGCTCTGCGGCTGGCCATCAAGCGGATCGACAAGGCCGCGGCCAAGGGTGTCATCCACAAGAACCAGGCCGCCAACCGCAAGTCACGGTTGATGGCCCGGGCCGCCCACTCCGCCGCAGAGTAGTCCCCGGGCCTCGGCTGGCCCGCCCCGATCTCGTTCACCGCGGCCCTCGGGCCGGGTGGTCAGCCCTCGGAGACGGTGGCTCCCGACGGGTAGTAGTAGAAGGGCTGGTCGCACCGGTACCCGTGGGTGGGCCCATCCAGTGGCGGGTCATCGAGCCGTTGGTACTTGCCGTTCTCGATTCTGGCGATGATGTAGCAGTTGGTGGGGATCTTGGCCGCCGGGTTGGCGATGCCGACCAGATTGTCTCCCGAGAACGACGTGATGTGGCGAAGGGCTTGGAGCAACGAGCCCCGACTCGGGTGGGAGCCGGCCGCCTTCAGGGCCTGGCTGAACATCTCAGCCGACAGCCAGCCATACAGCGTGTACAGATCGGCGTGAAAGCCGGGGGAGGCCTTCTGCACCCAGGTGAGGAAGGTGTTGACGGCCGGGATGCCCGAGGCGTCCTCGCCCAGGAACAGCGAGGTGTTCTGCTCCATGTAGGCACCGTCGATGGCCGCCGGGCCACCGGAGTTCGGCACCAACTCCTCGCTGTAGGTCGACCCCCCCAGCACGATGATCGGGTGGAAGTCCTGTTGGTTGAGAGCCTTGATGACCGCGGCGGCGTAGTTCTGGGGCATCTGCTCCATGAACAGGATCTTGACCCCGTCGTTGCGCATGGCGACCACGTACTGGTCGAAGTTGGTGGTGCTGATGTCAAAGGTCGGGTCGTCGACCACCTTGTAGCCCTCGTGCTCCATGGCCGCCTCCTCCGCCGTCCACTTGACCGTGGCCGACGGCTCATCGGCGATCAACGCCCCGGTGTGGGTGATGGCCGAGGGGAACTTCTTCTTGAAGTAGATGATCGGTCCGAGGATCCACCCGTCGGGAGTGGGTGCCGGGCTGAAGGAGTTGGGGAGGGCCGCGGTGGCCGTGGACAGGGACACGGTCACGTTGGGCACCTGGGGGTTGGCGGCCAGCACGGTGCCGCCGAAACTGTCGAACAGGGAGAAGCCACCGACCATGGCGAAGTCGCGACCGATGTCCTCTTGGGTCTCCTGCTTGTTGGGGGCGCCGGCGTACTGGTCGTCGCTACTGTCGACGATGATCCTCCGGCCGTTGATCCCTCCCTGGGAGTTGACGTACTGGGCGTAGGCCTCGGTCCCCACCGCGGCGCCCTTGAAGATCCCCGCCAAGAGGGTCGAGACGTTACCGATCGACACCGTGGTGGGGGTGATGCCGGTGTAGTCGCTGAAGGCAGATTTGGGGATGGCGGCCTTGGTCGCCGAGGTGGACCCGTTGGTGGTGGGGGTGACGGTGTTCGTGGACGAGCACGCCGCCAGCGAGGCGGCCAGCACCACCACGCTCAGGGTGGCAGCCAGCCGTGCGGCCCGACTCCTCCCCCAACCGCTCTTGGGTCGAACCCCGTTCCGGTACTCCGGGTTGGATGGCATCAGTCACGTCTCCCCCATGTCTGTGCAGGCTCCCCCGGGTCTACGACCCGTCCCCCTCGGTCTGCGCCTATATGTACGACTCTAGAGAATGTCGGGCCTTCCGGCCGGGCGGTTCGTGGCGCCGAGCCCATCAGGCCTCCACCCGGGGGTCCGGTCCGGCCCCGTCGTCACGCCGGTGCATGGCGGCGATCCGTGAGCGCTCCATGTTCACGAACTCACCGACCGCCTCCACCGTGACCACCCCGTTCTGGACCAGCTGTCCGCGGCTGTGGGTCCGTCGATCATCTTTCGAGGTGACCCAGGACTCGAACAGGGCCGGCTGACCGATGAGGGTGGGCTTGAGATACTTGATCGAGAGGTTGACCGTGGGGCCGGCGCCGTTGGCGATGACGTTGGCCGCGGTCAGGATGATGTCGAACGCCCCGGCCAGGACGGCGCCGTGCACACAGCCGGGGGCCCCTTCATACGGTGCGGTGAAGTTGGCCCGGCCGACAGCCTTGGGCGGATCGAACTCGATGGTGATGGGAAGTGCGATCGGGTTGCACGAGCCGATGATCACGTCGAACGGCATGGCCGCCGACAGCACGTCGGCCTGCTCGGCGTGGACCGTGGTCTCGGAGAACCGGGTGATGGGAACGGGACCGTCCTCGGGGACGAAGCTCTCGAGCTGATCGGCCAACGCCGCAGCCTGGCGGGCCACATCGGCCAAAAGGTCCGGGGGAGCAACCGAGGTGACGGTCACCGCCATGAGGCGGCGCACCACCGCGGCCAGCTCCTCCCTCCCCGCGCTACTCCACGGTTTGGCCGCCGGGTCGGCCAGATGGTCTCCAACCTCAGTCATGGTCTCCTCCGAATCGAGCCAGATAGGCCGCGTGCCCATCGAGAACGGACAGCATGGTCGCCGGGCTGCCCGACGGCACCCGGAGGATGACCTCGTGAACTCCCTGGGACTCGAAGTGGGCCAACTTCTCATCGGTGGGGACCGTTCCGAACGGGACCACCCGGATGGCCTCCGGATCACGGCCGCGTTCCTCGACCGCCCGGCGGAGTCGGGGCCAGGCCTCCCCGAGGCCTGCTCCGCCCACCGGCATCCATCCGTCGGCATACTCGGCCACCGCCCCGAACACCGAGTCGTTGGCCCGGCCCCCGATCAGCGTGGTGATCCTCGGCTGCTGGAGGGGCTTGGGCCAGCTCCAGCAGGCATCGAACGAGACGTAGCGGCCGTGGAACTCGGCCTGCTCCTCGGACCACAGGGCCTGCAGGCACAACACGTGCTCGCGGGCCACCTCCCGTCGCTCCTCAAATACCACCCCGTGGTCGGCGGCTTCCTCGCGGTTCCACCCGAAGCCGATGCCGAGGACCACCCGGCCCCCGCTCAGGTGGTCCAAGGTGGCCAACTGCTTGGCCAGCGCGATGGGGTCGTGCTGGGCCACCAGCATCACGCCGGTGCCCAGGGTGATGCGCCGGGTCACCGAAGCGGCGGTGGCGAGGGCCACCACCGGGTCGAGGCTGCGCCGGTAGTCGTCGGCCACCACCCCGTCGACCAGCGCCGGCGGTGAGTCGGCCCGCACCGGCAGGTGGGTGTGCTCGGGCAGGTACAACGAGTCAAAGCCCCGTTCCTCCACGGCCACGGCCAGCTCAGCCGGTGACATGGCCCGGTCGGTGAGGAAGGCGGTGATACCCAGGCGCATGGATCAGCGGTCCAGGCCGGCCGTGAGCTGTGAACCCGGGTTGTGGGTGGCGTCGGCGAACAGGTGGGCGAAGGCCGCTTCCTCCCGGGCCCGGGCCTCCTCGATGGCCGGGCGACGCGAGGCCATCATCAGCTGCTTGATCTGGCGGGTGGCGTGCGGGGGGAACGAGGCGATCCGGTGGGCCAGGGCCATGGTCTCGGCCAGCACCGTCCCCTCCGGGCAGATCCGCAGGGCCAGCCCGACCTCCACGGCCCGGGGGGCATCGATCCACTCGGAGGCCAGCAGCATGGACGAGGCCTGCTGCCACCCGATCCGCTCGGGGAGCAACCAGCTGCTGCCCGCTTCAGGAGGCACGCCCAGCTCGGCGAAGGGGACCCGCAACCGGGTCCCCTCATCCACCAGCACCAGGTCCACGTGGCCCAGCAACGTGCACCCCAGTCCCACCCCGACCCCGTGGACCGCGGCCAGCAACGGCTTGTCGAAGGTCATCACCAGATCCAACAGGTCACGGAAGCCCGAGCCGGCCTCGGGCCCGCCCTGGCCGGACGCCAGCAGCGCCATCTCGCGGAGATCCTGTCCTGCGGTGAAGGCCTTGCCCCGCCCGGTCAGCACCACGGCGTGGATGGAGTCGTCGGCCAGCGCCAGGGCCAGCGCCTCGGTCACCGCCCGGTACATGGCCGAGTCGAAAGCGTTGCGGACCTCAGGACGGTCGAAGGCGATGAGGCGGACGCCGCTGTCGTCCTCGACGGCGATCCGCCCTGAGCTCATGGGCGGACCACCTGTCCACCGTCGACGTTGAAGACATGGCCGGTAATCCACGAGGCTTCGTCCGAGAGCAGGAACAGGCACATGCCCACCAGATCCGAAGTCTCCCCTTGGCGCTTGATGGCCAGTGAGGCCAGGATCGGTTTCATGAAGGCGTCGGGGACCACGGTGCGGGACGCCTCGGTGTCGATGGGGCCCGGGGCGATGGCGTTGGTACGGATGTGCTGTCCACCGAGCTCGTGGGCCAACTGCTGGGTGATCGAGTTGACGCCGGCCTTGGCCAGCCCGTAGAACCCGGCGTACATGTAGGCCGCGGTCGAGGACTGGTTGACGATGGCCCCGCCCCCACGGGCCTGCATGGCCGGATAGCACGCCCGCACACAGTTGAGGGCGCCGAGCATGTTGACCGAGAGGAACCGGTTGAGGTACTCCCAGTCCACGGTGAGGAGGAGGTCGAGCTGCATCCCTCCGAAGATGGCGGCGTTGTTGACCAGGTAGTCGATGCCGCCGAACTGCTCAACGGTCCGTTCGGCCATCACCCGGGCCGACTCGGGGTCAGCCACGTCCACCCGCACCGACTCGGCCCGGCCACCGGTGTCCCGGATGAGTGCGGCCACCTTGGCGGCGTTGTCCTCGGCGATGTCAGCCACCATGACCGAGGCCCCGGCGGCGGCCAGGGCCTCGGCGTAGGCCTGCCCGATGCCCCCACCCGAGCCGGTGACCACAGCCACTTTTCCGGTGAAGTCGAAACGGATCATGGGGTCACTCACGAGCCGGCCTCTTGGGCTTCGGCCTTGCGGCGCCGGGCGATGACCTTCTCCGCCACCGCGTTGACCTCGGTCGACAGGGGCCAGCCGATGTAGTGGGTCAGGTGCAACACCGTCTCGCGCACCTGCTCCTCGGTCAGCTCGCCCCGCTCCAGGGCTGACTGGAACTGGATCTCGATCAGCGAGGCCTGGCCCAGGGCGGCCAGGACCCCGATGGTCATGAGCCGGCGGTCGCGGTTGTCCAGTGCCTCCCTGGTCCACACCTCACCGAACAGGTGGTCGACGGTGAAGGCGGCATAGGGCCCGGGCAGGTCGGCGGGATCGACGGAGAACCCGTAGACCTCCTCCATCTTGGCGATGCCTTTGGCGCGGGCCGAGTCCGGGTCGCGCCCGTCCTGGCCGGCATGGCTCTCCGGTTTCTCGATGCTCATGAACTCCACCCTCCCTGGTGCCGACTCACGCCGGCTCGGCGATCGACTTGATCTCGAGGTACTCCTCGAATCCGGCCACGCCGGACTCGCGCCCCACCCCGGAGTGCTTGTACCCACCGAAGGGCACGTCGGGGCTGAACCACAGTCCACCGTTGATCCCGATGGTGCCGGTGCGGATCCGGTCGGCCACGCCGATGGCCCGCTCGCGGTCGGTTGACCACACCGAGCCCGACAGGCCGTAGGACGAGTCGTTGGCCAGGGCCACGGCGTCCTCGTCCCCGTCGTGGGGAATGACCACCAGCACCGGTCCGAAGATCTCCTCCTGGGCCACCCGCGACCGGTTGTCCACCCCGACGATGAGGGTGGGCTCGACGAAGAACCCGGCCTCCAGCCCGTCGGGCCGGCCGCCGCCCAGCACGATCGATCCATGCTCCTCGGTGGCCAGCCGGATGTAGCCCTCCACCCGCTGGCGTTGGCGCTCACTGATCAGCGGACCGCAGATGGTGCCGGGGTCGGTGGGATCGCCGGCGGGAAGCTTGGCCATCACCCGGGAGGTGGAGTCGACCGCCTCGTCGAACTGGCTGCGGGGCACCACCAGCCGGGTGGTGATGGCACACCCCTGGCCGGCGTGGGTGCACACGGTGAAGGCCGCGGTGGCACAGGCCCCTCGCAGGTCGGCGTCGTCCAGGATGACGAAGGCCGACTTGCCGCCCAGTTCGAGGAAGACCTTCTTCAACGACTCCGCCGCCGAGGCCATGACCTTCCGTCCGGTGGCGGTGGAGCCGGTGAAACTGACCTGGTCCACCCGTGGATCGGCGGTGATCAGTGCGCCGATGGCATGGTCTGACGACGGCACGATGTTGACCACCCCGGCGGGGATGTCGGTCTCTTCGGCGATGAGCCGGCCGAGCACCGTGGCGCACCAGGGGGTGTCGGGTGCCGGCTTCAGCACCACGGTGTTGCCGGCGGCCAGGGCCGGTCCCAACTTGGCCAGGTTGATCTGGTGGGGCACGTTCCACGGGGTGACCGCCCCCACCACACCGGTGGCCTCACGTCGGATCCACCGGTGCGACGGGATCCCCATGGGCGAGGCATCCCCGAGGTCGGTCTCCCAGGCATACCCCTCGGCCAGGTCGGCGATCCATCCGAGGGAGTCGACCGGTACGTCGAGCTGGGCCGAGTAGGTGAATGAGAGCGGTGACCCGGTCTCTGCCACGGTCATGGCCCGGATCTCGTCGGCGTGGGCCACGAAGGCCGACTGCAACTGGCGGAGGCCCCGGACCCGGAGAGCCACGTCGGTGGCCCACGCGGTGTGGTCGAAGGCCCGCCGGGCCGCCTCGATGGCGTCGTCGAGATCCTCGGGGCCGGCATCGGCCACCACGCCGAGCACCTCACCGGTGGCCGGGTTGACGGTCTCGAACGTCCGACCACTCCGGGCGCCCCGTAGTTGGCCCCCGATCAGCAGGCGCTCCTCCCCGACCACGTCGGGTCCCGACCCGCTCACCGGTTCGTCCCCAGGCCGAAGATCTGGTCGCAGCGGTCCTCGGTCATCTCGGCCAGCGGCAGGTCGACCTGGAGCTCTGCGGCCAACTCCAGAGCGGCCCGCAGGTCCTTGTGGGCCAGCGAGGCCCCGGCCTGCATGGCCCCGACCAGGCCCCGGTCGTCCTGGTCGGTGAACGGTGCCACGGTCGGTCGGAACATGAGTCGGGAGGCGCCGCCGATGTGGACGTCACTGGCCTTGACCACCTCGGCCAGCCGGGCCAGCGGGATGCCGGCGGCCTCGGCCAGCTGCTGCCCTTCGAAGGCGGCCAGCCAGGAGCCGTAGGTGATGAGATTACGGGCCAACTTGGCGGCCAGCCCGGTGCCGAACGGCCCCATGGTCACGGTCAGCGAGGCGATGGCGCCGAAGACCGGCTCGAGCCGCTCGATGACGGCAGGATCGCCACCCACCATGCAGACCAGGTCCCCGGAGGCGGCGGCGGCCGGCCCACCGGTCACCCCACAGTCGAGGATCGGTACTCCGAGGGCGGCGGCTTCGGCCCCGACGGCTTGGACGCACGGTGCCGAGATGGTGCTCACGATGACCACGGTGGTCTGGGGACTCGGCCGCCGCCAGGCCGCCTTGCGGCCCGGACAGCACCGCATGGACCTGTTCGTCGTTGACCACCGCCACCACCACCACGTCGGAGAGGCGGACCAGCTCCGTCGCCGACCCCGCCACCGTGGCCTCCTCCCGGTAGTGATCGAGAGCCTCGGGCCGCACGTCGAAGACCACCAGGGGAAGCCCGGCCCGCAGCACACTGGTCGACACCCCGTCGCCGATGGCGCCGAGGCCGATCACGCCGACCACCGGCGGCCTGGTCGTGGCGTCACCGACAGGTGGTTGGATCTCTGGCACTCGGACTCCCCCTGTCGTTGCTGGCATCTGCCCGGGCGATGATGCCACCCGCACGGTCGTCGGACCACCCCGGCGGCGGACCGCCCGGGCCGGTCACCTGCCCCCGAAGTAGGGGCCATGAACCCCTGTCCCGTTGATTTGGACAAGTGTCTGGACTATAGTCCAACCCATGGATCACGGCAACGCGGGGGGGGGGCGGGGGCGGTCGCCAACGGTGCCGACGGCGGGCTCCCCGACTACTCCGGCCCGTTCCAGTCCGACTTCCGGTACGAGGACCTCTCCCGGGAGGCACTGGTCCGGCTGGTACGCGAGTACGCCCAGGCCGTCCACATCCTCGACCGTTCGATGTGCGCGGCCATCGGGATGTCCCACGGCATGGAGGAGATGGAACGGCTGGCCATCGAGGAGTGGCGGGGGGCCAGCCCGGTGTACGGGCAACGACTGCGCCGGATCATGGGGGTGGAAGGTGACGACGTGGAGGCCATCTTCAAGGTCCTCCAGCTGGACCCGGGCTTCCCCCACCACTACCTGGACGTCCGCTACGAGGTGGTCGACGAGAAGCACGGCTTCTTCGAGCTGGCCTACTGCGGGGCCTTGGCCGATGCCGAGCCGTGGGGCGACAAGATGGTCACCGGCATGTGCCACCACATCGAGGACGGGACGTTCGACGTCACCGCCCAGGCCATCAATCCCAAGGCCCACATCCGCCACGTCCACCGCCCGCCCCGTATCCCCTCGGACCGTTCACCCAACTGCCGGTGGGAGTTGATCATCGACGACGACACCGAGACCCTGCCCGAGGCCGACATCACCACCATCACCAAGATGACCACCGCAGCCACCTTCGAGTTCCCACCCATGCGGGACGGCACGCCCCACGTCCCCGGGCGCGGCGAAGGCCGGTGACCGACACACCGGCGACCGTCGTCCGGGCCCGGACGGAGGCCGGCGACGGCCACCACCTCGAGGGGACCCGGCGTCGGTTGAGCCCCCGCCAGGCCGGCGTGGTCATGCAACTGGTGCAGGCCACGGCCGAGGAAGTCGAAGACGTGGGCTACACCGGGCTGACGGTGCGCAACGTGGCCCGGCGAGCCGGGGTGGCCCCGGCCACGGCCTACACCTACTTCAGCTCCAAGGACCACCTGCTGGCCGAGGTGCTGTGGCGGCGGATGGAGGCCCTGCCACCGGTGCCGCCGGCCGAGCGCGTACCGGTGGCCGTGCGCCTGACCGACACCGTGCGGGCCATGGTCATGTTCACCTCGGAGAGCCCGGCCCTGGTCGATGCCTGCACCGTGGCCCTGCTCAGCCCCAACCCCGATGTGAAGCACCTCCGGGACCGGATCGGTCTCCAGATCCACCGCCGGCTGGCCGCGGCCCTGGGCGCCGGGGTCGATCCGTTGGTGGTGCGGGTGCTGGAGACCTCCTTCATGGGATCGCTGCTGGCGGCCGGGATGGGCCACATGCCCTTCACCGACATCCCCGAGGTTTTGGCCGGCGCGGCCGAGCTGATGCTGGGTCGGGAGCCGGTGCCGGTGGACGGGAGGGCCGCAGGATGACCACCACCAGCCCGCCGCTGACCTATAGCCCCTACGCCTATCAGATCCACGAAGACCCCTACCCGGTCTACGCGCGCCTGCGGGCCGAAGCCCCGGTCTACCGCAACGAGGAGCTGGACTTCTGGGCCCTGTCCCGCCACGAGGACGTCCTGGCCGCCTTCCGCAACCTCGACGGGTTCTCCAACGCCCAGGGGGTATCCCTCGAGCCCAGCGCCTTCGGGCCCGACGCCCACAAGTTCATGTCGTTCCTGGCCCTCGACCCACCCCGCCACACCCGCATGCGGTCGCTGGTGGGCAAGGGGTTCACCCCCTCCAAGGTGGCCCAGATGGAGGACCACATCCGGGCCATCGCCCTCGAGCACCTCGAGCCCGCTCTGGAGCGGGGCACGTTCGACTTCATCGGCGACTTCGCCGGCAAACTGCCCATGGACGTGATCTCGGAACTGGTCGGGGTACCCCGGGTGGACCGGAACGAGGTCCGCCGGTTGGCCGATCTGGTGGTCCACCGCGAGGACGGTCTGCTCGACGTGCCCCCGGCCGGCATGGAGGCGGCCATCGGCCTGGTCTCGTACTACCAGGAGATGGTGGACGAACGGCGGCGCTCCCGGCGGGACGACCTGACCTCGGCCCTGCTCGACGCCGAACTCGACGGGGACAAGCTGACCGACGAGGAGATCATCGCCTTCTTGTTCCTGATGGTGGTGGCGGGCAACGAGACCACCACCAAGCTGCTGGGCAACGCCTGGTACTGGGGCTGGCGAAACTCGGATCAGCGGGCCAAGCCCTTCGAAGACCGGGCGCGGGTGGACAGCTGGATCGAGGAGACCCTGCGCTACGACACCTCGAGTCAGATGCTGCTGCGGGTCACCCGGATCGCCCATGACCGTGCACGGAGTCGAGATCCCCCAAGGCAGCCGGGTCCTGTTGCTGGTGGGCTCGGCCAACCGGGACGAGACGGTCTTCCCCGACGCCGACCGCTACGACCTCGACCGCGACACCAGTCGACTGGTCAGCTTCGGCAGTGGCCGGCACTTCTGCATGGGAGCGCCCATGGCCCGGCTCGAGGCCCGTATCGGTCTGACCGAACTGGTCGACCGGGTGGCCACCTACGAGGTCGATCCGTCCGGGATCGAGCGGGTCCACTCCATCAACGTGCGGGGGCTGGCCGCCCTGCCGACCACGGTGACCCTGCGCTGATGCCCCGGTTCGAGGACCACCCGGTCCGGCGCCCGGCCGTGGTGACCGGAGCGTCGTCGGGTATCGGACAGGCCACGGCGGTGGCCCTGGCGGCCCAGGGACATCCGGTGGCGCTCGGGGCCCGACGGGTGGCCGAGTGCGAGGACACCGCGGCGGCCATCCGGGCCGACGGCGGCGAAGCGGTGGCCATCCATCTGGATCTGGCCGACGCCAACTCGGTGGAGCAGTTCGCCAAAGCCGCGGTGGACGCGCTGGGCACCGTCGAGATCGTGGTGTCGAACGCGGCACAGAACATCGCCGGCACCGTGCTCGACACCGACTCCGAGGCCTTCGACGGTGTGCTGGCGGTCAACTTGAGCGGTACCCACCGGTTGGTGCGGGCCCTGGCCCCGGCCATGACCGAGCGGAAGCGCGGCGACATCGTCTTCGTGACCTCGGACGTGGCCGAGCGACCCCGACCGTCCATGGCGGCCTACGTCACCTCCAAGTGGGGTCTCGAGGGTTACGTCAACTCACTGCAGATGGAGCTGGAGGGGACCGGCGTGCGGGCCACCATCGTGCGGCCCGGACCGACCCTGACCGGCATGGGGATGGACTGGGACCCCGCCGTGACCGGCCAGGTCATCGAGGAGTGGGTGGCGTGGGGATTCGCCCGCCACGACAACTTCATGCGTCCGGCCGGCGTGGCCCAGGCCATCGTGGCCGTGGTGGGGCTGGCCCGAGGCACCCACGCCACCGTCATCGAGCTGCAGCCCGAGGCACCCATCCGCACCGATCGCGACGAGTAGGGAGAGCCATGACCATTGCCCTGGAGCACAAAGAACCACCCCGGGTGTCCGGCGGTGAAGAGGCCAACGGGCACCTCGAGGAGTTGCGGGAGGACCCCATCGCCCTCATGAGACCGGGTGCGGGCCGAGTGCGGCGACGTGGGGGTGTTCCGGCTGGTCGAGCGGGACGTGGTCCTGATGACCGGGGCCGAAGCCAACGAGTTCTTCTTCCGGGCTCCCGAGGAGGTCCTCGACCAGGCCGAGGCGTACCCCTTCATGACCCCGATCTTCGGCGAGGGGGTGGTCTTCGACGCTCCCCCGGAGCGGCGCCGGGAGATGCTCCACAACCAGGCCCTCCGCGACAAGTTCATGCGCGGCCACGCCTCCACCATCGCCGACGAGGTGGAGTCCATGGTGGCCGGTTGGGCCGACCAGGGGGAGATCGACCTGCTCGACTGGTTCGCCGAGCTGACCATCTACACCTCGTCGGCCTGTCTGATCGGCAAGCGGTTCCGGGACCAGCTCGACATGCGGTTCGCCCGGCTCTACCACGACCTCGAACAGGGAACCGACGCCATCGCCTACGTCGATCCCTACGCTCCCATCGAGAGCTTCCGCCGTCGTGACGCCGCCCGGGTGGGGCTGGTTCGGCCTGGTCGAGGAGATCATGGAGGGCAGGGCCGCCTCTCCCCCGGTCGAGGCCGACCAACGCGACCTGTTGGACGTGCTGATGTCCATCAGCAACGAGGACGGGTCACCCCGCTTTCTGGCCAACGAGGTCACCGGCATGTTCATCTCCATGATGTTCGCCGGGCACCACACCACCTCGGGCACGGCGGCCTGGACCCTGATCGAGCTGCTCCGCCACCCCGAGGAGTTGGAGCTGGTGGGCTCGGAGCTCGACGAGCTGTACGCCGGGGGAGCCGAGGTCAGCTACCAGGCCCTCCGCGAGATGCCCCACCTGGAGTCGGCCGTCAAAGAGGCCCTCCGGCTCCATCCACCCCTCATCCTGTTGCTGCGGGTGGCCAAAGAGGACCTCGAGGTCGACGGGTTCGAGGTGAAAGCGGGGCAGATGGTGGCCACCAGCCCGGCGGTGTCCAACCGGATCCCCGAGGACTTCCCCGACCCCGATGCCTTCCTTCCGGGCCGGTACCTGGAGCCCCGCCAGGAGGACCGGGCCAACCCCTGGACGTGGATTCCCTTCGGCGCCGGTCGCCACCGGTGCGTGGGGGCGGCCTTCGCCATGATGCAACTCAAGGCCATCTTCTCGGTCCTGCTGTTGGACTGGGAGTTCGAGCTGGCCCAGCCGCCCGACACCTACCGGAACGACCATTCGAAGATGGTGGTCCAGCTCCAGCAACCCTGCGTGGTGCGCTACCGGCGCAAGAGCGGCAGTCGCCGTTCCGGGACGGCGGGGCGTTGATGCGGGTCTCGGTCGACCTCGACCTGTGCCAGGGCCATGGGGTGTGCGAATCCGAGGCGCCGGGGGTGTTCGAGCTGGGCAAGAACCAGACGGTGACCATTCTCGACGACACGCCCGGCGATGGGCTCCGGTCCGAAGTAGAGGCGGCAGTCCGCTTCTGCCCCACATCCGCGCTTCACCTCACCGAACAGGAGTAGGCCCATGCCGAAATTCCCGCGCCAGGAGTTGGAGGAGATGATGCAGCGGTGGCTGGACATCAACCACCGTTGCGAGCAGCAACTGGACTGGGCGCCGATGGCCGACATGTACACCGAGGACGCCACCTACGGATGGAACGTCGGGCCCACCGACGAGTTCATGGCCGTGGGTCGCGACGAGATCCGTGAGTATGCCCTGGGCCTGGAGATGGAGGGGCTGGGGGATGGGTCTATCCCTACCAACGGGTGTTGATCGACGACGTCCAGGGCGAGATCCTCGGCCTGTGGAAGCAGGTGGCCGACGTGAAGCGGCCCGACGGCAGCCCCTACGAGATCGCCGGGCTGGGCGGGAGCTGGTTCCGCTACGCCGGCGACTTCAAGTGGAGCTGGCAGCGGGACTTCTTCGACGTGGGGAACGCCACCGCCCTGTTCCTGGAGATGATCTCCGCCGGCGTGCTCACCCCGGGCATGACCAAACGGATGGAGAAGGCCACCTCCGGCAAGCGGCAGCCCGGCCACTACCGGGTGGGCCAGGCGCCGGTGGGCCTGTGGGAAGGCGTCTGAGCGGGGCGGAGCTCAGGATCCGGTGTCGAAAGCCTGGATCATCCGGGTCCGCCACCCTTTGAGGTCCTCGCTGAAGTCGGCCTCGGTCCGACCCATCCGGACCAGGATCAGATCGAGATCGGGACAGATGTCGACGTACTGGCCCTCATGGCCGGCAGCCCAGAAGGTGCCCAAGGGGTTCTCACGGGTCCACCAGTGCGAGCCGTAGTAGTCGCCGTCGTCGGGGTCGACCGAGCGGGGCCGGCGACCGTGGTCGACCCAACCTTCGGGTAGCAGGCGCCGGTCACCCCACCGGCCGTCCCGGAGGTAGAGCAACCCGAAGCGGGCGTAGTCGCGGGCGGTGGCGTAGGCGTAGGACGCCGCCACCCAGGTGCCGACGTCATCCAGGGTCACCGAGGCCGAGGTCATGCCCAGAGGGCCGAACAGCCGGTCGGCCAGGAAGTTCCGGTAGGGCTCACCGGGCCCGACCTGGCGGGCCACGATGCCCGAGACGATGTTGCTGGTCCCGCTGGAGTAGTTGAACCGGGTGCCCGGTGTTGCTGCCAGTGGCCGGTCGGCGGCGAAGGCGGCCATGTCGGCCTGGCCCCGGCCGAACAACATCTGGAGGACGTCGGAGACCTCGGGATCCTCGTACACCTCGTTGAAGTCGAGCCCGTCCCGCATGTCCAACAGCTGCTGGAGGGTGATGGCGGCACGGGGGTCGCCGGCCGTCTGCCACTCCGGTACCGGCGCCGGCGCATCCAGCGACAGTCTCCCTTCGGCCACCAACATGCCGACCACGGCGTGGAGCATGGACTTGGCCATGGACCACGAGAGCAGCGGGGTGGCCACCGTCACCGGCTTGCCCGGCTTGTCCCACTGGGGCAGGAGTCCGTCGTAGCGTTCGAAGACCAGCCTTCCCCGGTGCACGATCGCCACGGCGTAGGTCTGGTGCAGGGGCCCGGACGGATCGAAGGCCTCCGCCATCAGGCCGTCAATGGCCACCCCCTCGGGCAGGGGGCCGACGGGCCACTCCTCGGTGGGCCAGGGCACGTCGGGGGCCTGGTCCGGCAACCGGTGCAACGGCTGGGTGTCGGGTAGGACGGTCACGAGTGAAGCATCGCGCAACCGCTGGCGGGCAGGATGTCCCGATGATCGACCATGTCTCCATCCAGTGCGCCGATGTGGCCGCCAGCGTGGCCTTCTACGACGCCGTGCTCGCTCCCCTGGGCTTCGGCCGGGTCCTCGACTTCGGCGAGACCGTGGGGTTCGGCCGGCCCCCGGTACCTCAACTGTGGATCGGGCCCCGCTCCACCGGGCATGGGTTCCGTGAGACCCATCTGGGCTTCGTCGCACCGGACCGGGCCACCGTGGAGGCCTTCTACCAGGCCGCCGAGGCATCGGTGCGCCCCTGCTGCACCCGCCGCGGCTGTGGCCCGAGTACGACCCCGAGTACTTCGGGGCCTTCGTCCGTGATCCCGACGGCAACAACGTCGAGGCGGTCTGTCGCCGGCCGGAGTGACCGGAACCGTAGGCTGCCGGGATGATCGCCGAGCGACTGGTGCAACTCGGGATCGAGCTTCCCCCGGTGTCACCACCGGTCGGTACCTATGAAGGCTGTGTGGTCCTCGACGACATGGTCTATGTGGGTGGTCACGGCCCCGTCCATGGATCCGAGGTGGTCCACGGCAAGGTGGGCGGCACCCTCTCACTGGACGAGGGTCGGCGGGCCGCCCGCCTGACCGGGCTGTCGATCCTGGCCACGTTGCAGGCTGAGCTCGGGGATCTCGACCGGATCGTGCGGATCGTCAAGGTGTTCGGCATGGTCAACGTGGCCCCCGGTTTCGACCACACTCCGGCGGTCCTCGACGGCTGCTCCGACCTGTTGGTCGAAGTCTTCGGACAGGCGGGCCGCCATACCCGCAGCGCGGTGGGGCTGGCCGAACTGCCCTTCGGCATTGCCGTCGAGATCGAGCTCATGGCCCGCATCCGCTCCTGACCGGTAGGGCCACCTCTGGCGTTCGGAGGAACGGTCATGGGATCGTGTTCGGATGATCACCGGAACCCACGCCATCATCTACGCCACGGACGCTGAAGCGGCCCGGGCCTTCTTCCGTGACATCCTGGGATTCCCCTCGGTGGATGCCCACGACGGGTGGTTGATCTTCCAGCTTCCGCCAGCCGAGTTGGGGATCCATCCTTCCCCACCCGGTGATCCGGCCGCGGCGGCGTCGGCGGAGCGCCAGGAGCTCTACCTCATGTGCGACGACATACGGGCCACGGTGGCCGAGCTCACCGCCACCGGCGTGGAGTTCACCTCCGACGTCCAGAATCAGGGCTGGGGTCTGCTGGTCCGACTGAAGGTACCCGGGGCCGGCGAGATCGGTCTGTACGAGCCGCGGCACGCCACCGCCCACACGCTCGACGGCTGAGCCGTCGTCAGGGTGGCCGCTGTCAGAGTGGCGGCCGGCGGGTCGCCGAATTCTCCAACCGCACCGAGTTGTTCTATCGTCAGTGGGGACGATTTGTCATCGAACGACCCGTCGTCCAGGACCAAGAGGGGGCTCCGTGACTACGTCAGGCAATCGTCGACGCACCAGTGCTACCGAGCCCCGCGCCGACCCAGCGGTGAACCGCCAACGTAACTCCAGGATCACCCGGCTGGAGGCAGAGCGGGACCAGGCCCTCGAGGCCGCCCGCCAGGCCACCCTCTTCGCCGAGGAGTGCCGCCAGGAGCGGGACCGCCTCACCGCCGCCCTGGTCGACACCAACGAGCACTACGTCAACGCCGAGATGAAGAACCTGGAGCTCCAAGGGAGAATCGACCAGATCCGAGACGAGCTCCGACCGTTGGCCAATGTGAACACGCACATCAAACGCCTGCAGAAGGACAAGTGCAGTGCCTGCGGGAAGGCGTGGCCCTGTGTGTCCGAGTCCATCCGGATCGTACTGGAGAAGACCGAGAACCCCTAGCCGGCCGGTCCGATCGGGCCAACGGCCGCTCCAGTTACTGTCACGGAATGGAGTCGCCGCTCGACCTGTTGGACGTGCCTGATCTGGACGAGCGGCTGGCTGCGGTGAACGCCCGGCTGCTCCGCACCTGCTCGGTGGGCGAACCCGAGTACACCGCCTCCAGCGCCCGCATGGTCGTGGCCGGCGGAAAGCGCCTCCGCCCGGCGCTGACGGTGGCCATCGCCAACCTCGGCCACGTCTTCGACGACCGGGTCATCGCCGCCGCCGCTGCCGTGGAGCTGGTCCAGGTGGGATCACTGGTTCACGACGACATCTTCGACGAGGCGCTGACCCGGCGGGGAACGCCGACCATCAACGCCGTCGAGGGCCGCAACGAAGCCCTTCTGGCCGGGACCTACCTGTTGGCCCGGGCCGGGGCCGAAGCAGCCTCCGCCGGGCAGTTGGTGGCCGTGGACATCGCCCGGACGGTGGCCCGGCTGTGCGTGGGACAGGCCACCGAGACCGAGCACATCTTCGATGTCGACCAGGATCTGGACCAGTACCTGTTCAACATCGAGGGCAAGACGGCGGCCCTGTTCGCCTGCTCGTGCCGGGTGGGGGCGCTGACCGCCGACCTGCCGGTCGAACAGCTCGACCTCTTCGGCCAGTTCGGGCACAACTTCGGCATGGCCTTCCAGATCATCGACGATGTGCTGGACCTGATCGGGGACCCGGCCCGGCTGGGCAAGCCGGTCGGAGCCGACCTGCCCGGCGGGGTGCTGACCATGCCGGTGCTGTTGGAGCTGGCCGACCGGCCGGGCGGCGACCTACGGGCGCTCCTGACCCGCCGGACCACTTCGGACCTGCAGCAGGCCTCCCGGATGGTGGCCGAGTCCGATCGCATCGCCGAGACCATCGAGGCGGCCCGACGGTACGCCGAGGCGGCATCGTCCGCCATCGGATCGGTCCCGGGCACGACGGCACTGGCCTTCTTCCCGCAGTCCTATCTGGACTGGTCCCTCGAACAGTTTCTCGCCGCCTGAAGCGACCCGCCGGCACGAGGGCGGGACAGGTCCCCCGCTCACACCGGGATGGCCAGCAGATCCGAAGCCACCACCACCACTCCGCCGAACTCAGAGGAGGCCTGGTCCATCCACTCCTGCTCCGTTCCCGGGGCCGGTGAGGGCACCAGATGGGTCAGAACCAGGGTCCTCACCCCGGCACGCTCGGCCGTGGCCGCGGCATCGGGAACAGAGGAGTGGTAGTCGATGATGTCGGTGACCCGGGGCAGGCCGATGGGCTCGAGGAGATCACGCCGGATCACCGTGTGGACCAGGACGTCGGCTCCATCGCACAGCTGGTCGAGGCCGGCGCAGGGCACCGTGTCACCGGCGATCACCACGGACCGCCCCTGGTCCTCGATGCGGTAGCCGACGGTGGGTCGGACCGGCGCGTGGTCGGTGGGCGCCACCGTGACCCGGACGTCACCCTGTTCGAAGGCCACGCCCGACTCCACTTCGGTGACCACGCTGGTTGGTCGCCAGGTGAGGTCGCCGTGATGGGCCAGCCGATAACCGATATCCGGTTCCAACATGGCCTCGGTGGCCGCCAGGAGCTCGGCGGTTCCCGCCGGACCGACGACCGGTAGGGGGTTGGGGGTGAGCGACATGACCCATCGCATGGTGAACACATCGTTGAGGTCGGTGACATGGTCGCTGTGCAGATGGGTCAGGAACACGGCCTGAAACCCACCGGCACCCGATCCGGCCCCGGCGGCCCGCATCAACACCCCCCGCCCGCAGTCGAACAGCAGGTCGCCGGCCGAGGTGCGGACCAGAGTCGAAGGGCCCGCTCGCTCCGGGTCGGGTATCGGGCTCCCACTGCCCAGGATGATCACGTTCAAGGTGCCTCGTTCTATCGGGTTTTGCCCGGCCGCGCCGCAGGTCCGAGGCAGCCGGGCCCAAACGTGGGTCATGATGGTCGGACCGTCGGCGCTCCAGGTGGTCCGGCCACGGCCGGCCGGTCACCCTGGGGCCAGGAGCCCAAGGAGCGGCCATGACCAAACGGGAGAGCGCACCCCCCGGAGTACCGTGCTGGGCCGACCTGTGGACCTCCGACGTCGACGGCAGCCGGGCGTTCTACGGCAGCCTGTTCGGCTGGGAGGCCCAGGAACCGAGTGCGGAGTTCGAGGGCTACTTCATGTTCAACCGCCAGGGCGTGCCGGTGGCGGGTGGCATGGGGGAGCTGGGTGGGATGCCAGCCAACAACACCTGGAAGATCTACCTGAACACCATGGACATCGCCGAGACGGTCCGCAAGGCCGAGGCCGAGGGGGCCCAGATCGCCGTCCCGGCCATGCCCATCGCCGACCTGGGCTTCCAGGCCGTGATGACCGATCCGACCGGAGCCGACCTGGGCGCCTGGCAGGCCGGGACCTTCCCCGGCTTCACCGTGCTGGCCGAGCACGGCGCCCCGAGCTGGTTCGAGCTCTCCACGAGGGAGTACGCCGGTGCGGTCTCCTTCTACCAATCGGTGTTCCCGCTGGAACCCGCAGTGGTCGCCGACAGCCCGGAGTTCCGCTACACCACCCTCAACGGGGCCGACGGGGTGGAGGCGGCGGGGATCATGGACGGTGCCGGCTTTCTTCCGGAGGGCATGCCATCCCACTGGAGCATCTACTGGGAGGTCGACGATGTCGACGCCTCCGTCTGCACGGTGAACGACCTCGGGGGTTCGGTGCTGGCCGAACCGGCCGACTCCCCCTACGGCCGCATGGCCACGGTCACCGACCCGGCCGGCGCCCAGTTCAGGCTGCGGACCGGTCCCACCTGAACCGGAGGGGCCCGCGCCCGGTCACCTCCGCTACTTCGAACCCGGGTCCCTTCTATCCGGGGCCACTTCGGTGAGGAACCGGGATACCGCCCACCACCGGCCGGAGATGGGCCACAATCAGGGGATGAGCGAATGGGCCATCGCCCTCTATGGGGACCCGTGCCGAGAGTGCGGCTACCAGTGGAACATCGGAAACGGCGATGCCGTGGTCATGGTCTCGGAGGTGCCGGCCACCTACGGACGGGCCCTGGCCGGGGCTACCGGCCAGGAGCGGCATCCCGACCTGACCTGGTCGGTGTCGGCGTACGTCAGCCACGTAGCCGACAACCTGAGAATCTGGGCCGAGCGGTTGGCGGGCGTCACCGCCGGAGCACCTCCCGAAGTCGGTGGCTACGACCAGGACGGTCTGGCTGAGGCCCGCGGGTACCAGCGCATCCCGCTCCAGGCCGCCCAGTGGTCCCTGTCCAGGTCGGTGGCCGGCTGGCTGCAGGCTGTGGGCCAAGCTCGCACCAACGGCATCATCCTCATCCTTCCCGAGCGGGGTGGACAGTCCCTGTCGGATGTGGTGTTGGCCAACGCCCACGATGCCTTCCACCACCGGTTGGACATCGAAAGGTCGCTGCCCTTCACCGAGCAGTGACCGGACCGGACCGGGTTCGATGATCAGTATCGCCGACGGCATCGGGCTGCTCATCGGCATCGTGCTCATCGCCATCCTGGCCGACCGGCTCCGGATCCCCTACCCCATCTTGTTGGTGCTGGTGGGCATCGGGGTGGCCCTGCTGCCGGTCAAGCACCGGGTGGAGCTCCAGCCCGAGCTGGTCCTGCTGGTCTTCCTACCGCCTCTCATCTACGACGCCTCGCTCGACACCTCGGCACGCGAGCTGCGCACCCAGTGGCGACCGATCCTGTTGCTGGCGGTGGGGTTGGTGGTGGCCACCATGGCGGCGGTGGCCGTGGTCATCCACGCCCTGGTGCCCGAGATGGGCTGGGCGGTGGCCTTCACCCTCGGCGCCATCGTGTCGCCACCGGACTCGGTGTCGGCCACCCAGATCGCCGGAAAGCTCGGGCTGCCGCGCCGGTTGGTCACCATCCTCGGGGGCGAGGGGTTGATGAACGACGCCACGGCGCTGACCGCGTATCAGGTGGCGGTGGCCGCGGTGGGCACGACCTTCACCGTGGCCGACGTGTTGGGCAAGTTCCTCTTCGCCGTGGTGGCGGGAGTGGCCATCGGGATCGCTGTCGGGTGGTTCGGGTGCCGGATGCTCCGGTTCACCGAGACCCCGGTGATCGAGAACACCATGTTGTTGATCCTGCCGTTCGCCGCCTACCTCCCGGCCGACAAGCTCCGGGCCTCGGGCGTGCTGGCCGTGGTGGCCACCGGTCTGTACTTCGGTCGCTTCGGTTCCGGTGAGTTGACCCCGGCGGCCCGGTTGCAGCAACGCGAGATCTGGAACCTGATCGTCTTCTTGCTGACCGGGGTGTCGTTCCTGCTGGTGGGGCTGGAGCTCCGTCCCATCCTCGACAGCCTGGTCAACCGGGAGTCGGGCTCACTGGCCCTCGAGGCCTCGGCGGTGGTGGGGGTGGTGATCGTGATCCGCCTGCTCTGGATAGCCGGGGTCACCGTGCTCCCGGGTGGGCACCGGTTCGTGGGTGCCGCGCAACGCTCCGAGCGGTCGTGGCGCGAGACCACCGTGGTCGGTTGGGCCGGCATCCGCGGCGTGGTCAGCCTGGCCGCGGCTCTGGCCCTCCCCCAGACGTTTCCCCAACGGGACCTGGTGGTGTTCCTGACCTTCGTGGTCATCGTGGCCACCTTGGTGGGACAGGGCCTGACCCTTCCCCCGCTCATCCGCCGGTTCGGCCTGGTGACCCGGGACGAACAGGATCTGGTCCTGGCCACCGAGGCCCGCCGGCGGTTGACGGTCATCGCCCTGTCCCGCATCGAGGATCTGTGCCGGACCGACCGAATTCCCCGACGAGGTGGTGGACCGGATCCGCGCCGGGTACCAGTCCCAGTTGGCCCACATCGAACGCAGGCTCGAAGTCATCGAGGAGGGGGCGGCCGACGCGGACGCCTCGGCCGACGGGGCGGGCCCCTCGGCCGACGGACCCGGGTACCTCGGTGCCGAGCGCCAGCTGCGCCGGTTGATCATCGCCTCCGAGCGAACCGAGCTCGGTCACCTGCTGGCCCGCCGGAAGGTGAGTGAGCGGGTGGCCGATGAAATTCGGGCCGAGCTCGATGTCGATGAGACCACCATGCGGCCCTGATTCCGCCTTGAACCCACGACCGGACGACCTCGACCGGACCGGCCCCGTCGGAGCGTTGGTCAGGTGGACCTCCCTACATCACCAGAAGGCTCTCGTCACTGAGCACGGGAGGCGATCGGACGGCGGTCCGTTGTCATCCGAGACGCATCGTCACACAACCCGGTGACGAAGCTGGATGACGTTCCCATCCGGATCCAGAACGTCATGCCTGGTGAGTCCGTCGATGGTGAACACGTTGTCGGTGATGACCCCTCCCTGGGCTTTGACGACATCCAGGGCAGATTGAAGCGTGCCCACATCAAAGACCGGTTTCGTGGGCGAGCCATGGCGCGGCTCTGGTGGAGAGCTGATTTCGATGGTCTTGGCAATCCGGTCGGGTATCGAGTGGATCAAGACCTCTTCACTATCGCTGACAAGTCGAATGTCGCCGGAGGGCTCAACCAGGGGTCTGGCGTCAAGGACGGCCTCGTAGAATCTGGCCAGACGACTGACATCGACCGTGAAGACGACGAGTGCGCTCATGGCGAGACTGTAGCCAGTGGCCTCTTACCCAGCCGCCTCAACGACATCGAACTCTACGATGCTCATCGGTGTGGGGCCGAGGACGCGATCGAGTCCCTCGACGGAGATGCCAGCCGCTTCGAGCTGGGCCGCCGAGCGCCGGCCGGTCAGGGCGCGGAGGAGCTCGAAGTCCGAGAGGCCAAGTCCTTCGATCTGTTCGGCGAACTCGGGGTCGCTGCTCCGGACGGCAATGAGCATGAACTCGGCCCCGATGGTCACAGAAAGGTCGTCCCGACCACCCGGTGACGCCAGGGCCAGTCGAAGGTCGTGCTCGTGGGTGGCCTGGTCCATGACCAGCTGGTAGTTGGACGGTTCGGGGAACTGCGGCACGATCTCGTCGAATGCCGGGGCCGAGCCCGCCCACTCGCCCACGAGCTCATCGAGTGGCTTCGAGCCGTGACGCTCGATCTGGGCCTGGGTCCAGTCGTTGGAGCCGATTCCCTCAAGGCGCCCGTTGAGGAGGTCGTCGCAGACGCCGTACATGTGGCAGGCCAGCTCTTTGGCCGTCCACATGGGGCAGGTCGGGACCGCTACCGCGGCCTGGGGCTCGTCGGCAGAGCGCAGCAGGGCGATCGATCGCTCCCTGATCCCTTGGGACGCTTCCAGTACCTCGAGAGACGAAAACGTGCGTGTCATCTGGGGAAGCTTACGATCTCGGACCGCACCGGCGAAGACCCCTGAGCCTCGATTGTTTCGTCCGTGCACTTCGATGCGCATGCGAGCGGTGACATCACCGACGTCACCGGCACGCCGAGGTGCGGTCCACCTCACCAGGGCACCAAATCTGGGCCCGGAAAGGCTGCAGGGCGTCTCCGAAGAGACGCCCTGCAGGTACAAGTTGCTGATTAGTACACCGAGGTTCCCGTGAGGCGCCGGATGGGACCTGGGTCCGGCTAGGTCGCCCGGTGGGTGTCTGGCTGGGATTCGCCAGGTGGTACAGCGAGCCGCCTTAGCGGCCAGCCACCTCCAGGGTCCCAAAACGTTGACTGCTCAGTTGGACCACCTCCTCTCTCTGGTGACCCCATGTTAGCGAGCAGATCGGACCCACTGTGGGAACCGCGAATGACCTGGTGAGAGCCACTGGCCCCCTTCAGCCGATGGCAGTACGATCGAACATATGTTCGTATCGTCGACGGGTCGACACCCTTCCCGCCCCGGAGCCACCGGCTCGGGCGGGGGTCGGGAGTCCCTGGCCCTCCTGGCCGAGCGGACCCGTCCCGTCTCGTCCAGTCAGGTCCGCCTCCTCCCGGTGGCCCCACCCCTGGTCGGTCTGTTCCCCGACGGCAGCCTGCGTCGGGGGAGCACCGTCGTGGTCACCGGTCTGGCCGCCGCCAGCGGGCCGGCCGGACCGGCCGACGGTGGCATCAGCGTGGCCCTGGCCCTCCTGGCGGCGACGTCGGGGGCGGGGTACTGGGGGGCGGTGGTGGGCGTGGCCGGGCTCGGTGCCGTCGCCGCCCACGACCTGGGTATCGACCTGGCCCGGCTGGCCGTGGTGCCCCGGCCCGACGCGGCATGGGCCGAAGTCACCGCGGCGTTGATCGACGGGGTGGACCTGGTGGTGCTCTGTCCCCCGTTCCCTCCCCGCCCGGCCATGGCCCGCCGCTTGGCCGCCAGGGCCCGGGACCGCCGGTCGGTCCTGGTGGTGGCGGGACGGCACGCCTGGCCCGAGCCTCCCGATGTCCGCCTGAGCGTCGACGACATGCACTGGGACGGCGTCGGCACCGGTGAGGGCTACCTGCGCCGGCGGCAGATGACGGTGACCGCTACCGGTCGGCGGTCCTCGGTCCGCCCCCGTCACCATCACCTGTGGCTGCCATCGGCCACCGGGGCCGTGGCCGATGTCGATGCCGGCGTCGATGGCGATGGCGGCGTTATACCCACCGCCGACCCGGTGGTGACGGGATGAACCGCCTCCTCATCGTGCGCTGCCCCGAACTGCTCGATGAGGACGAGGACGGGGCGGCCCTACGGTCGTTCGTCAAGGTGATCGAGGCCGTCGAGTCCTACTGTCCCTGGGTCACCGTCGTCCGGCCCGGCATCTGCTCGCTCCCCGCCCGCGGGCCGGCCCGCTACTTCGGTGGCGAAGTCCCGCTGGCCCGACAGATCATCGGGGCCGCGTCCGAGGTCACCCCGGTCGAGGTGGGCGTGGCCGATGGACTGTTCGCCGCGGTCCTCGCCGCCCGCCGCCACCTGATCGTCCCCGCCGGCGGCACCCCGGCGTTCCTGGCCCCCCTGCCGGTGGGCCTCCTCGATCGCCCCGAGTTGACCGAGTTGCTCGACCGGTTGGGCATCCGCACCCTGGGTGAGTTCGCCGCCCTCCCCGATGCCCATGTGCTCGGGCGGTTGGGAGCCGACGGGGTCATCTGCCATCAGGTGGCCGGGGGGCGGAGCGGCGAACCGGGCGACCTGCGCCAACCGGTGACCGCTCACCGTGTGGAGACCCAGCGCCGGGGGGCCCGGCGTCCCGGGACGGCCGCCGGGGAGCCTGAATTCTGGGGTGGGGTGAGCGACACCGACGCCCGGGCCGCCCGGGCCCTGGTGGCGGTCCAGGACCTCCTCGGTCCCGACGGCGTGGTGACCGCCCGGCTCCAGGGAGGCCGGGGGCCGGCCCAGCGGGCCCGCTTCGTCACCTGGAACGGCCGGGAGAGCCACGATGACACCACCCTCGGCGCCCCGTGGCCCGGCCAGATCCCTCCCCCGGCGCCGGCCCTGGTGCATCCCACCCCCCTCCGGGCCGAACTGTCCGACGCCCACGGGCAACCGGTGTCGGTGTCGGGACGGGGGCTGCTCACTGCCACCCCGGACCGGCTGTCGGTGGAGCAGAGCCCGTGGTCCCCGGTGACCGCCTGGGCCGGCCCATGGCCCTCGGACGAGCGGTGGTGGTCGAGGTCCCGCCGGAGGGCGGCGCGCCTGCAGGCGGTCACCGGAGCGGGCGCCCATCTCCTACTGGCCGAACGGGGTCGGTGGTGGGTCGAAGCGACCTACGGATGACCGGCCGCCCCCTCTCCTCATGGCCTACGCCGAACTACACGCCCACTCCAACTTCTCCTTTCTCGACGGAGCCAGCCACCCCGAGGAGCTGGTGGCCGTGGCCGTCCGGCTGGGGCTGACCGCCCTGGCCCTGACCGACCACAACGGCTTCTACGGGGTGGTCCGCTTCGCCGAGGCGGCCCGGTCCTTGGGCCTGCCCACCGTCTTTGGGGCCGAGCTCACCATCACCGGCATCGGTGGGTCGGCAGCCCGGACCGGAGTACCCGACCCCGACGGCACCCATCTGGTGGTGCTGGCCCGGGACCCCGAGGGATACGCCCGCCTCAGCCGGGTCATCGCCGAAGCCCACCTGGCCGGCGGGGAGAAAGGGAAGCCCGTCGTCACCCTGGACGAACTGGCCGACCGTCACGGCGGACACTGGCGGATCCTCACCGGGTGCCGGAAGGGGGCACTGGCCACCGCCCTCACCACCGGTGGCCCGGCCGCCGCCGCCCACACCCTCGACCACCTGATCGGGCGGTTCGGCCGGGACCACCTGGCCGTGGAGCTGTGGGATCACGGCAACCCCATCGACGCCACCCGCAACGACGCTTTGGCCCTGCTGGCCATCGAACGCGGGGTGGCCCCGGTGGCCACCAACAACGTGCACTACGCCACCCCGTCCCGGTTCCCCCTGGCCACCGCGCTGGCCGCGGTCCGGGCCCGGCGGACCCTCGCCGACCTCGAGGGATGGCTCCCGTCATCGGCCACCGCCTGCCTGCGGGGTGAGGCCGAACAACGCCGGCGGTTCGCCCGGTGGCCCGGCGTGATCGAACAGAGCGCGGAGATCGCCGCCGACTGCGCCTTCGACCTGCGGTTGGTGGCACCGCGGCTGCCCGACTTTCCGGTGCCCCACGGACACACCGAGCAGACCTGGCTGGTCGAACTGGTCCACCGGGGGGCTGCCGACCGGTACGGGCCACGGGGAGCCGAGCGGGTGCCGGGGGCCTACGCCCAGCTCCACCACGAGCTGGCCATCATCGGTGAGCTGGGGTTCCCCGGCTACTTCCTCACCGTCTGGGACATCGTCCGGTTCTGCCGGGAACAGGACATCTTCTGCCAGGGTCGGGGCTCGGCGGCCACCTCGGCGGTCTGTTACGCCCTCGGCATCACCAACGTCGATGCCGTCGACCTCGGCCTGCTGTTCGAACGCTTCCTCTCGGCCGCCCGCGACGGGCCACCGGACATCGACGTCGACATCGAGTCGGGCCGGCGCGAAGAGGTCATCCAGTACGTCTACGAGCGCTACGGCCGGCTGCACGCCGCCCAGGTGGCCAACGTGATCACCTACCGCTCGCGTTCGGCCCTGCGCGACATGGGCAAGGCCCTGGGCCACACCACCGGGGAGGTGGACGCCTGGTCCAAGTCGGTCGACCGTGGAGAACCGATCGGTCAGCGGGATGACCTCCCACCTCTGGTGGGCCAACTGGCCACCGACCTGATCGACTTCCCGCGCCACCTGGGCATCCACTCGGGAGGCATGGTCATCTGCGACCGGCCGGTGGTCGAGGTCTGCCCGGTCGAGTGGGGGCGGATGCCCGGCCGCACCGTGCTGCAGTGGGACAAGGACGGTTGCGCCGCGGTGGGGCTGGTCAAATTCGACCTGCTGGGCCTGGGCATGCTGACCGCGCTGCACAACATGGTCGACCTGGTACGGGAGTTCCACCACGTCGAGGTGGACCTGGCCCGGCTGGAACAGGAGCCGGAGGTCTACGACCTGCTGTGCCGGGCCGACACCGTCGGGGTGTTCCAGGTGGAGTCGCGGGCCCAGATGAACACCCTCCCCCGCGTGCAGCCCCGGTGCTTCTACGACCTGGCCATCGAGGTGGCCCTGATCCGGCCGGGGCCGATCCAGGGTCATGCCGTCCATCCCTACATCCGTCGGCGCAACGGGACCGAGCCGGTCACCTATCTCCATCCCCTCCTGCAGCCGGCCCTGGAACGCACCCTCGGGGTACCCCTCTTTCAGGAACAGCTGATGCAGATCGCCATCGACGTGGCCGGGTTCACCACCACCGAGGCCGACGAACTCCGACAGGCCATGAGCGCCAAGCGGTCGGGCGAACGGATGGCCCGACTGCGCGACCGCCTGTTCGCCGGCATGGCCGCCCGGCAGGTGTCCGAGGAGGTGGCCGAGCAGGTGTACACGGCCCTGGCCGCCTTCGCCAACTTCGGTTTCCCCGAGAGCCACTCGGTGGCCTTCGCCTACCTGGTGTACTCCACCGCCTGGTGCAAGGTGCACTATCCCGCCGCCTTCACCGCCGGGTTGTTGAACGCCCAGCCCATGGGGTTCTGGTCCCCGCAGAGCCTGGTGGCCGACGCCAAGCGCCACGGGGTGGTGGTCCGGCGCCCCGACGTGAACGCCGGGCGGGCCACCGCCGGACTGGAGGAGATAGGCGGCACCGGGCCCGGCGTGGTGCGACTGGGGTTGGCCTCGGTGCGCGGCGTCGGGGAGGAGACCGCAGCGCGGATCGAAGAGGGGCGCCCGTGGTCGGGACAGGAGGATCTGGTGCGCCGGGCCGGGGTCACCCGGGCCCAGTTGGAGGCCCTGGCCACGGCCGGGGCCCTCGACAGCCTGGGTTCCGGCGATGCCGGGGGGCGGGCCCGGGCCGGAGGAACCGGTCGGGTCCCCAACCGGCGGTCCCTGGTGTGGGGAGCGGGGGCGGCCGCCCAGGCCACCGCGGACCGGCTCCCCGGCGTGGTCACCGGATCGGACCCGCCACCGCTCCCCTTCCCCACCCTGTGGGAGGGGGTGGCCGACGACCTGTGGTCCCTCGGAATGACACCGGACACCACCGCCATGGAGTTGGCCCGGGACCGGCTGAGCCAACGGGGTGTGCTCCCGGCCGCTGCTCTGCGGTCGAGGCCGGGTGGGGACCGGATCACCGTGGGAGGCGTGGTGACCCACCGCCAACAACCCGAGAGTGCCCATGGTGCCGTATTCCTGAACCTCGAGGACGAGACCGGCATGGTCAACGTCGTCTGCTCACGCGGCGCCTGGGTCCGGTGGAAGCCGGTGGCCCGGGCTTCTCCGGCCCTCTTGGTGGTGGGCCGGGTGGAACGGTCCGAGGGCTCGATGACCTTGGTGGCGGAGCGGTTCGAGACCCTCGACTTGGGGCCGGTGCCGCCGTCACGAGATTTCCGATAAAGGGTATTGACTACTTTACGTGTTGAGGTAAACACTTAGAGTGAAATCATAGAAGTGCCACAGCGACACCCATTAATTCCATTGCGCACCCCGTCACAGAACGAGCGTCCACCGCGGACGCAGGAGAACACACCGAGCACCAAACGAGGCCCCGAGCGAGCGGCCGTGCCCGGTACGGAGCAATGACAGAAGAAGCAGTGCAAACGAGGGTGACAACAGGAGGCTGTGGCTCATGAACGGAACGATCGCAGGACCAAGTGTCCTCACACTGGAACTGGTGGGGCTGGTCATCGGGATATCGATGATCGTCGGCGCCATCGACCTGATCCGCCTACCGGGATGGGCGTGGAAACGGGCCGAAGAGAGCAAGGTCGCCTACCTCGTCCTGGTGGTGTTCCTACCGCTGGCCGGTCTGGCCATGTACGTGTTCTCGGCCCGCCCGAAAGTGGCCGCCGTGGCCGGCGGTGGCCGGGCGGCCAGCCTGCCCTTCGAGCGCTTCGGAGTGGAAGCGGAGCAGAAGCAACGCGAGGAGCAACGCCAGGACGGCCGACCCATCGGGACCGTCCCCGCGCCGACCGGGTTCGGCAGCTTCGGCGCCGCCACTCCCATCAGCGGCGGCGGGGGCCTGGCCATCGGCGCCAGCGCCGACGAGGGTGGTGGCGGAGTGCAGCTGGCCGTGGCCCCGGTCGAAACGGCAGCCACCTTCTTCAGCAACGGTGGGGCCACCTCCCGCCTCCACTCCCCCATGGGACTGGCCCGGGCCTACCGCCCCCGCCAGCGGACCAGCTTGTCCGAGGCCGACGAGGCCCGTCCGACCGTCCCGGCCGGGTGGAAGGCCGACCCCACCGGGCGCCACCAGTTCCGCTACTGGAACGGATTCCAGTGGACCGAGAACGTGGCCGATGCCGGGGAGCAGTCGAGGGACTCGACCAGCTCCTGACCCGCCGGCAGCCGTTGGTGTGGCCGCGGTCCTCCCCTACCGGGCCGCGGCCACCAACCGGCTCAACCGGGCCACCAGCACCTCGAGCACCGTCTCCCCCGGGAGTTGCGTCGCCCCCCGCAGGTCCAGGTCGGCCTGGGCCAACAGCCCGATGGCCCGGGCGGTGCGGGCCGTGCCCAACCGCCGCGACTGGGCCAGCGCCTTCTTGGCCGGAAAGGAGCTCCTCAGGCCGAGGAGCTCAGCGGCCTGCTCGGCCGAGGTGGCTCCGGCCCCGTCCAGTCGCAGGAGCTGGCGGAAGTGGCGGTGCAGCTGGGCCATGACCACCAGGGGGTGGGAGTCCCCGGCTCCCAGCATGCGATGGAGCACGCTGAGGGCCACCTCGGTCCGTCCGGCGTCGATGGCGTCGGTGAGATCCCAGGGGGCCAGCGATCCCGCCTCACCCAGAAACGGCTCGAGCTCGGCCACGGTCACGGTGGCCCCGGGTCCGTAGGTCGAGGCCAGGGTGTCGAGCAGGCCGGCCAACCGCCCCATGTCCCCGCCCAGGTGCTCGGAGAGGCGGCTGGTGGCGGCGTTGTCCAGACGGACCGGGCCCTGCTTCAGGTGGTCTGACAGCCACTGCGACCGGTCCCTGGTGGTCCGGCCCACCGAGGTGTCCACCACCTCGCCGACCGAACCGGCGGCCTTGGACAACCCGGTGGGCACGGTCCCGCCCCCTCCCACCAGGACCAGCGAGGTGGTGTCCAGCGGGTCCCCGAGGTACGCGGTCAGGCGCTTGGCGTCGGCGGCGTTCAGCTGACCGGCTTCACGCACCACCACCACCCGCCGCTCCACCAGAAACGGTGGCGTGGTGCAGGCGTCGATGACCGCGCCCACGTCCAGTTGATCGGCGCCGGGACCCCCGAACTCCTCCACCATCAGCGACGGATCCCCGCCGGCCACCAACCGCTCGCACAGGGCGTGGGTGGCCTGGGCCACCAGGGAGGGATCATCCCCCTTGACCAGGTACACCGGTCGCACCGCAACGGGGCCGGCGTCCGAGGCGGCCACCGCGGCCTTGGCCGGGCTCATCGACGGGGGCCCTTCACGGCGACACCGGCTGGCGCGGTGCCACCGCGCTCCGCCGCGCCGAGTTGATGGAGGCCATGACGGTGCAGACCTGGCGGTGGGCGGCCACGTCGTGGACCCGCATGATCCGACAGCCCAGAGCTGCTCCCAGCGCCGTGGCGGCCAGCGAAGCCTCCCTCCGTTGGTCGATCTCCAGATCGAGGATCTTGCCGAGAAAGGTCTTGTTGGAGGCCGACAACAGCAGCGGGTAACCCAGTCGGGCCAGTTGGTCCGAGGCCCGCAACAACACCAGAGACTGTTCAGCGGTCTTCCCGAGGTCCAGGCCGGCGTCGATGATGATCCGGTCCGGGGCCAGTCCGGCCTCGAGCGCCCACGTGCCCCGCTCGACCAGGAAGGAGGAGACCGAGGCCACCACATCGTCGTACTGCGGTTCGGGATCGGGGATCCGTGGGCCCAGCCGGATATGGGTGGCCACCACGCTGGCTCCGGCCGCAGCCGCCACCCTCAGGTACTCGGGGTCGGCGAAGCCGCTGATGTCGTTGCCGACCACCGCCCCCACGGCGAAGGCCTCCCGAGCCACCGACGCCCTCCAGGTATCGACCGAGAGGGGGATGTCGAAGCGGGCCCGGAGGGCGGCGATGGCCGGGATGACCCGCTCCAGCTCTTCGGCCTCGCCCACCTCGGGCCCGGGCCCGGCCTTGACGCCGCCCACATCGAGCAGGTCGGCCCCGTCGTCGACCAATCGCTCGGCCCGGCGGACCAGATCGTCCAGGGCGTAGGTGGCACCTTTGTCGTAGAACGAGTCCGGGGTGCGGTTGAGAATGCCCATCACCAGGGCACGATCACGTATGTCGAAGGTTCTGTCGCCCAAAGTCACCGAGGCCGCATGCACGGGGCTGACGCTATCCGCCGGTGCCGAGGGCGGTGACGGCGTGGGGCCGCTACTCAGAAGAGCCGCGCCGCCAACGCCTTGCGGTAGTCGGTGGCCCGGGGATCCTCCGGCCCCAGGGTCTCGAGCAGGTCGAGGAACTCCTGATGGGCGGAGGCATCCTCGCGGACCCGCTCGAGCAGCCCGTCCAGCAGGTTCCCGACGTCAGCCCCGTCGACGTCCACGTGCTGGGAGACCAGCCGGGCTTCGGCCGCCAGCAGGCGGGTCTCGGGGGTCTCCGGGATCCGCCCGAGCAGGGCCATGGCGTCGTCGGTGTCGCCCCGGGCGATCATCATGGTGGCCAGGGCCACGATGGCGCCGTGGTGGTCGGGTTGAAGCTCGAGGGCCCGGAGGAGGGGCTCCTCCTCATTGGTGCGGAGGCCCTCTTCCACCAGCAGATCGGCCTCCGACGGGGCCGGAGTCAGCTTGGCCACGAACTCGGTGACCGCAGCCTCAGGTTGGGCCCCGATGAACCCGTCGACCACTTTGCCGTCCTTCAGGGCGAACACCGCGGGGATCGACTGCACCTGAAAGCTGGCCGAGATGGACGGGTTCTCGTCGACATTGACCTTGACCAGGGTGACTGCGCCCTCGGTGGCGTCGACCACCCGCTCCAGGATGGGTCCGAGGGTGGTGCACGGACCGCACCAGGGGGCCCACAGGTCCACCACCACGGGCTGCTCCATCGAGCGCTGCAGGACCTCCTGCTCGAACGTGGCATCGGTTACGTCAACCATGACCTATGACGATACCTGGACCAGGTCGAGGTCCGGGCGTCCCGGGGCGGGATCCGAGTGCGGGTAGCGTCGTACCCATGGAAGCAGGGCAGCCCTCCGTCGAGGTCGCGGTCGAAGGCATCGATGTCGCCGGGGTCACGGCGTGGATGGCGGACACCATCCCCGGCGCCGAGCCACCGTTCGCCTTCGAACTGATCGCCGGTGGCCGGTCCAACCTGACCTACCGGGTCACCGACGCCGGCGGCCGTTCCTATGCGCTCCGGCGACCACCGGTCAGCCACGTGCTGCCGACCGCCCACGACATGAAGCGCGAGTACACGGTGATCAGTGCGCTGGGCGACACCGGGGTGCCGGTGCCGCGGGCCCTGGGGCTGTGCACCGACGAATCGGTGAACGGTGCGCCGTTCTATGTCATGTCCTTCGTCGAGGGGCACATCGTCCGCGACGAGCGGGCCGCATCGCTGCTGACCGACGCGGCGCGGGCCCGATCCGGACCTTCGCTCATCGACACCCTGGCCCGGCTCCATGCTGTGGACATCGACGCCGTGGGCCTGGGCGACTTCGCCCGCCGGGACGGCTACATCGCCCGCCAACTCAAACGGTGGCACGGCCAGTTCTCCCAATCGACGCTTGACGGCCAGCCGGGCCCGGCCGTGGTCGATCAGGTCCACGAGCTGTTGGCGGCCCGGATCCCCGAACAGCAGGGGGTGGTCATCGTCCACGGTGATTACCGGTTGGACAACACCGTGCTGGACGACAACGGTGAGGTACAGGCCATCTTGGACTGGGAGATCTGCACCCTGGGCGACCCGTTGGCCGACCTCGGCCTGCTGCTGGTGTACTGGGCCGAGCCCGAGGACGCCGATCAGGCCCTGGTGGGTGTGGCCCCCACGTCGTTGCCCGGGTTTGCCCGGCGTTCGGAGCTCATGGATCGCTACGCCGAACGAACCGGCCTCGACGTGTCGAAGATCTCGTACTACCGGGCCTTCGGCTTCTGGAAGCTGGCCTGCATCCTCCAAGGGGTCTATGTGCGTTATGCCAGCGGTGCCGCAGCCGGCGACCGTTCGGGGACCGATCAGTTCGCGGCCCATGTGGGGCGGCTCGGAGAACGGGCCCTGGCTGAAGTGGAGTCGTTATGACCGACCATGACCCGTCGTCGCTCTACGAGTTCGATCCGGACTGGAGCCAGCCGGTCGACGCCGCGCTTTCCCGCCCGGTCCTGGTGGTCGGGCTGGAGGGCTGGGTCGACGCCGGACTGGGAGCCTCGGCGGCCATCGCCTCGCTCCTGGCCTCGGCCCCGGTCACCCCGGTGGCCTCGTTCGACACCGAGTTGTTGATCGACCAGCGGGCCCGGCGTCCCATCGCCCGGTTGGAGGACGGGATCACCACCGAGCTCACCTGGCCGACCATCCAGCTGGTGACGGGCAAGGACCGGGTCGGCGCCGACCTGCTGTACCTGACCGGGCCGGAGCCCGACTTCCGCTGGCCGACCTTCATCAACGCCGTGGTGGGACTGGTGAAGGACTTGAAGGTGCGGGTGGTGGTGGGCCTGGGGGCCTTTCCGGCGCCCACACCCCATACCCGACCGGTGCGGCTGGCCTCCACCGTTCCTCCCCAATCCGCAGAGCTGGCCGGCCGGGTGGGAACGGTGCACGGCACGCTCGAGGTGCCGGCGGGAGTTCAGGCCGCCCTCGAAGTGTCGCTGGGCCTGGCCGGGGTCCCGGTGATCGGGCTGTGGGCCCGGGTCCCCCACTACGTGTCGGCCATGCCCTACCCCGAAGCCAGCGCCGCCCTCATCGAAGGCCTGTGCGCCGTAACCGGATCGGTGCTGGACAGCTCATCGCTGAGAACGGCCGGTGAAGCCTCCCGCCTCCAGGTGGACGAGCTGATCGGGTCGAACCCGGAACACCTCGACATGGTGCACCGGCTGGAGGCGGCCCTCGACTCCGAAGAGATGCCGCCCATCGGACTGGACGGGGATGTCCCGAGCGGAGACGAGATCGCCGCCGAGCTCGAGCAGTTCCTCAGAGGCGAGGGGCACTGACGGTACTTGCCGCCGCCACATCGGGCGGCGCGGCGGTGTGGCTCTTCGTCAGGTGCTCGGCGTAGATGGTGAAGGCGATGAGCAGAGCCACCATCACCGCCACCAACACGGCCAGGACCACCCACGACGAGTTGCGACGGCGGGCGCCCGCCGTCATCAACAGGGCGTCGGGGGCCAGCACCGGTGCGGACCGCCGCGACCGCGACGCCGACGGCGTGGACGTCGGAGCAGGAGGAGCGAAGGCCGGCAGCTCGGTCACGATCCGGCGCATCTCGTCGATCGTGGTGGCTTCGGCCAGCTCGCCGATCCTGACCTCGTACTCCCCCACGGTCAGCAGACCACGCTCGGCGGCGTGATCCAACAGGACCCCGTACCGGGTGCGGTCGTCGTCGGTGACGGGATCATCGATCCCGTGGCGTTCCTCGCCGTTGGTCGATCCGGCGAATCCGGACAGCGTTCTGGTCACATCGTCGAGCCCACCGAGCTCGGGCAGGGGCCGGGGGTCGTGGTCCGATGGCGGCCGGGCCGGGTCGATGGGCCACGGGCGGCCGTCACTGGCATCATCGCTCACCTCTGAATTGTGGGTCACCGCGGGCCCGGCACGCAACCATCTACCGAGCCGGTCAGGCGGGATATCGTGGCCCATGGACGTCGACGGAGGTATCGGGTTCGACCCTGCCGGGGTCATCGAGACCACCGAGTGGGCCGAACGGGTCGGATACGACGGCATCTGGTCGGCCGAGGTCAACCACGATCCGTTCCTCCCGTTGGCCCTGGCCGCCGAGCACTCCGAACGGCTGATGCTGGGCACGGGGATCGCCGTGGCCTTCGCCCGCAATCCCATGAACCTGGCCATGGTGGCCAACGATCTCCAGATCCTGTCCAAGGGTCGGTTCATGCTGGGACTGGGGTCCCAGATCAAGCCGCACATCGAGAAGCGCTTCTCCATGCCCTGGTCCCACCCCGCTCCCCGGATGCGCGAGCTGATCCTGGCCATTCGGGCCATCTGGGCCGCCTGGGCCGATGGCAGCCGATTGGCGTTCCGTGGGGAGTTCTACCGGCACACCCTGATGACACCCATGTTCGATCCGGGACCCCACCCGTACGGAAACCCCCGGATCTTCCTGGCCGCCGTCGGCGAGAAGATGACCGAGGTGGCCGGCGAGGTGGCCGACGGGCTGCTGTCCCACGGGTTCACCACCGAGCGGTACCTGCGGGAGGTCTCCGTGCCGGCCCTCCAGCGGGGCCTGGCCGCCAGCGGCCGGACCCGGTCCGACGTGCAGATCTCCTACCCGGGCTTTGTGGTCACCGGCGCCGACGAGGCCGGGGTGGAGACGGCCACGGCGGCGGTCAAGTCCCAGTTGGCCTTCTATGGCTCGACGCCGGCCTACCGGCCGGTGCTCGAGCTTCACGGTTGGGGTGACCTTCAGACCGAGCTCAACACCCTGTCCAAGCGCGGGGCCTGGACGGAGATGGCCGGGCTCATCGACGACGAGGTGCTCAACACCTTCGCCGTGGTCGCCCCCATCGACGACGTGGCCGGCATCGTGCTCAAGCGGTTCGGTGACGTGGTCGACCGGTTCAACTTCTACGCCCCCTACCCCATGGAGCCCGAGCGGTGGGCCGAGGTGCTGGCCGGCTTCAAGTGAGGGCGGCCCCGGGGTAGGACCTGGCGTTCATCCGGTGACGATGTTGACCAGCTTGGGCGGCCGACTGATGACCCGTCGGGGTTCGGCGCCACCCAGGGCCTCGACCACCGGTGCGGAGGCCCGGGCCAGGCGCTCAGCTTCCTCCTCGCTGATGTCCGGGCTCACCTGCAGGCGGTCCTTCACCTTGCCGTTGACCTGGATGACCATGGTCACCGACTCCACCGCCGACAGCTCGGGGTCGGCCACCGGCCACGGTCGGGTGTGGATGTGGTCCTCGTGCCGGCGTTCCCAGGCCTCGGCGGTGAGGTGCGGCGTCATGGGGGCGAGCAGGAGCAACAGGGTGTCCACGGCCCCCCCGACCACCTCGGTGTGCCCACCGTCGCGGGCGTAGGGCTGCACCAGGTTGACGAACTCCATGCAGGCGGCCACCGCGGTGTTGTATGACCACCGCTCGAAGTCGCGGTTGACCCGCTCGATCAATCGGTGGGTGGCCCGGCGAATCGAAAGGTCCTGGTCGGTGAGGGGCCCGGACCTCAGGGTCGGGGTGTGGTCCTCGGGAGGTACAGCCAGGCGCCAGACCCGATCCAGAAATCGGGAGCACCCGTCGATGACGCTGTCGGTCTGGTCGGTCCAGTCCATGTCGTCGCCGGGTGGACCGACGAAGAGGTGGAACAGCCGCAGGGCGTCAGCACCGACGGTGGTCAGGTACTTGGCCGGTGCCACCAGGTTGCCCTTGGACTTGGACATCTTGGTCCCGTCCATCCGGATCATCCCCTGGGCGTAGTAGCGGGTGAACGGCTCCCGCAGGTCCTCGGGGGCCAGCCCCAGATCGGAGAGGGCCTTGGTGAAGAAGCGGGCGTAGAGCAGGTGGAGGATGGCGTGCTCGATCCCCCCGATGTACTGGTCCACCGGCATCCAGTGGCGGGCGATGTCGGGGTCGAAGGGAAGATCGGACGTCCAGGGGTCGGTGAAGCGCAGGAAGTACCACGACGAGTCGACGAAGGTGTCCATGGTGTCGGTCTCGCGGGTGGCCGGGCCACCGCAGATGGGACAGGTGGTGTTGAGGAACTCGGGGTTGGTGGCCAGTGGCGACTGCCCGGTGGGCAGGAATTCGACATCATCGGGGGCGAGCACCGGCAGCTGATCGGAGGGAACCGGCACGATGCCGTGCACCGGGCAGTACACGACCGGGATGGGGCAGCCCCAGAATCGTTGTCGGGACACCAGCCAGTCGCGCAGTCGGTAGTTGACGGTGCGCTTGCCGATGCCCTCGGCCTCCAACCACTCGATGGCCCGGGCCTTGGCGGTGGGAATGTCCAACCCGTCCAGCCACTCGCTGTTGATCTTCTCGCCTGTGCCGGTATAGGCGCCGCCCGGGCCACCGGGCTCGTCCCATCCCTCGGGGGGCTGCACCGTGCGTACCACCGGCAACCCGTAGGCCTGGGCGAAGTCCCAGTCGCGGGTGTCCTCGGCGGGCACGGCCATGATGGCCCCGGTGCCATACCCCATGAGCACGTAGTCGGCCACGTACACCGGTACCGGGCGTCCGGTGAAGGGGTTGATCACCGCGGAGCCGGTGAAGGCACCCCGCTTGGCCAGGCTGGTCGATCCACTCTCCGACATGCGGTCGACGTCGCTGGTGGTGGCGGCCCGGGCCCGCAGCGCTTCGACTTCGGGACGGTGACCAGGCGTGGTCAGCTCGTCGACCAGGGGGTGCTCCGGCGCCACCACGGCGTAGGTCATGCCGAAGGAGGTGTCGGGGCGGGTGGTGAACACCCGGAGGGCCAACGGCTCCTGCCCGGCCGATCCGTCACGCCCTTCGACCACCAGGTCGAACTCGGCCCCCTCGGACCGACCGATCCAGTTGCGCTGCATGGTCTTGACCCGCTCGGGCCACTCCAGGGTGTCCAGATCGGCCAGCAGCTCGTCGGCGTAGCGGGTGATGGCCAGGAACCACTGCTCCAGTTCCCGCCGGATCACCAGGTCGCCCGATCGCTCGCAGGTTCCGTCGGCCAGCACCTGCTCGTTGGCCAGCACGGTCTGACAGCCAGGGCACCAGTTGACCGGGGCGTTGGCCCGGTAGGCCAGGCCGGCGGCCAGCATCTTCTCGAAGATGACCTGATTCCACCGGATGTACTCCGGATCGTGACTGCGGATCTCGCGCCGCCAGTCGTAGACGGCGCCGAGCGAGGTGATGGACTCCTTCAGCTCGGCGATCCGGGCGTCGGTGAAGACCCGAGGGTGGGTTCCGGTCTTGATGGCGGCGTTCTCGGCCGGGAGGCCGAAGGAGTCGAACCCGAACGGGGACAGCACGCCGTAGCCGAGCATGGTGCGGTGGCGGACCAGCAGGTCCCCGAAGGTGTAGTTGCGGACGTGGCCCATGTGGGCCGGGCCCGAGGGGTAGGGGTACATGGAGAGCACGTACCAGGCCGGCCGGGGGTCGTCGGCATTCACCTCATAGGTGCCCTCGTCAGCCCAGCGCTGTTGCCACTTCTTCTCGACTTCGATGACGTCGTAGGCCCGTGCCATGGCTAACGATCGTACCGGGGTCGGGGTCGGGCCCCGGTCTCCGGCAGTGGGAGCGCCGATCGGGCGGGGTCAGACCCGGTCGACGAGCCCTCTGACGCCACCCCCGAGTCGGGAGAGGGCACCTCGAACCGAAGAGTAGGCGTGAGTGAGGTTGACCACCTGCGTGTCCGGGGGCACCGAGTCGGAGACCGGGGACCCATACCGGGAGAGCCCGACGGTCACGGTCAGATTCGGTCCGACGCCGGCACGGCCGGATCCGAGCAGGGAGGGGTCGAGGGAGCGGAGCACGCCACTGACCGTGGGGTGGCTCAGATCAAGGGAAACCGAAAGTTGGTGTACCCGGTCGTCGGCGCCCACCCAGACGGTGATGGGAACGGTGGGGCCGCCCAGGGCATCGGCCACTTCGGCGGCCGTCGAGGCCGAAACCTCCGACTGGGTGCGATGAGCGAGCCCGGCCACCAGACCGGTCAGCGACACGGTGGACTGATACTCGGTGGTGTTGACCCCATCGAGCCGTGGGGTGCCCACCTTGGTCACCGATCCGTTCACGGACCCCAGGGCACCGAGCAGTCTCGACGGGTCCCCCAGGGCGGCCAGGGCCAACGAACCGGACGAGCCGGTGACCGATGTCGAGGCCTCGAGCCAGCTCCTGCCACCGGTGAGCACCGAGAGGGCGGGGACCTGGAGATAGACACCGTTGCCGTCAGTGACCACGGTGGCACTGGTCCGGCCACCCAGGACCGACGAGACCATGGGGATCGATGCGGTCATCCGGTCGACGTGCGAGGCGAGGTCGATGGTACCGGCGCCGGAGATCAGGGTGGACTGGATTCCCGGGCTGGCATCGGTCACTGACAGGGTGAAGGCGGCACTCCCAGCTGAGGCCGACTCGGCGGCCGGTCCGGCCAGGTCGGCGGGGCCGGTGGCGGCGGGGTGCGAGCTCGTCGTGCCGTGGCCGTCGGCGAAGGCCGCGGCGCTGACGGCCACGACAACCACAACCACCGCGGCGGCCGCCATCATCGCTCTGCGGGTCGGCCGACGGCGGGGCAGCTGGCCGTCGGGCGGGATGGGATCGGGATACGACAACGAGGTGCCTGGTTCGCCGGCCGGAACCATGGCGCGGCTCGGCGGGTCGGCCGCGGGCACCATCGAGCCACCCTCGTATCTGACCAGCTCGCCCATCGTCCCTGCCCCTCTTCGGCCCTCGGCCGAATTCTGCGATTGCCGATCCGTCAGCGGATCGCGCTCGGGCGAGATAGTACCGACGCCTTTGCCGCATTGGTCGGCAGGCCTCAAGCGAATGGTCCTTCTTATCCGACTCTTACCCGACTGCGGCGTCGAGCGCGCTTGTCACCCGGGGAGCTCGACGCGGATGAAGACCGGAGTCGGACCGGTACTCAGTGGTCGGCTGGTTCGGGTGACCGCCACTCGGGGTCGCGCCCGAGGCGGGCGAGTAGTGCCGACTGGGGGTCGGCGCCTTCGACCGGCTGAACCGGGGAGGCGAACATTCCTGACCTGACTTGGGACGTCGAATCGTCGGGAAGCCGACTCAGGTAGAACGCACACAGTTCGGGATCGAGCCGATCGTCGGCGTCGACGGCGCGGGCCAAGTCCCAGGTATGAACGAGGACGTCCTGGCTGAGCAGACTGACCAGCGGGGCGGCCTCGATCCGGGTGGGCGGGTTGTTGCCGACGGCGGGAACCTCGACCGGTCCGTCGAAGAGCCCCGGGGTGTTCAGCAGCGACCCAAGGGCATCCCAGGTGATGGCCCACCGGACGGTCGGATCTCCCCGCGGTCGTTCGGGTTTGGCACCCATCGGACGGAGAAGCAGCACATCGTGGAAGCCGATGACGTGCTCGACCACCCCCCTCGCATCCCAGTCGGTACAGGGCGAAGGGAGGTCCCATCGATCCTGGGCGTCGAGAACCGCCCGGCCGAACCGCTCGCAAACCCGTCTGTGGCGTCGGGCGATCTCGCCTACAGGGTCCGGGAGCAGGGAGTCACCCATGGGTGGATTCTTCCACCCGGCAGGGAGGAGGACCTGGAAATTCGTCCCGGCGGGGTCCAGGGCGACCCGGACACCAAACCGTCCGGGTCGCCACCGGGCCAGCTGAGAGATGGTGGGCCCAGGCTCGGCTACGATGCTCGGGCTACGGTGGACATCGGATGACGGTTGCCCCGTAGTCGTTACTTGAGAAGAAGAGCCCGGAAGCAGTGGTTCCGGGCAGCTACGGGGGCGTAGCTCAGCTGGTAGAGCGCTTGACTGGCAGTCAAGAGGTTCGAGGGTTCGAGTCCCTTCGCCTCCACTCGAAATCCCAGGTCAGAGCAGTTCTGGCCTGGGATGTTTCGCGTCCGGGGCTAAGCGTAAGGAATTGGGCAAGCAACGGGGACGAACTCGACGAAATCGTCCTGAGACCTTGTCCGCCAACTCATCGACCAGGTTCAATAACCGATCGTCAATCGGTCGAGCTCCCTCCTCAGGAAGCTGTGTCCGGAAATCTGAGGCCTTCCGAGGCTCAATTCAGTCCTCTATGACTAACTCCCAGGTGGTCGTCGAGCCGTGGACAGCCCGCGGGGTACGTCGGCCCCGGAGGGGTCCCGGCCCGCACTCCGGCGATCGGGGAATCGATCTCGTACCACGATCTAGTCACGAGACACCGTTGGCTCAGACAAGCCCAATCGCCTCTGAAGATGTTCCTCACAGGTCGGCCATTCCGAGCTGATGACCGAGAACATCGCCGTGTTCCTCAATCGGCCCTCCTCACCGGGTACCCATGATTGGGACCAGTTCCGCAAGACGCCTTCAAACTGTGCTCCGAGACCTTCAATCGCATTGCGGGACCGCTCGTTGCGGGCGTCTGTCTTGAGGTCGACGCGAGCGACACCCAAATGCTCGAAGGCGTGTCTAAAGAGGAGGAGCTTGGACTCTAGGTTGATCCCGGTGCGCTGTGCCGACGCCCCGAGCCAGGTGAAACCAATCTCCACGGCGCAAAGCTCGGACCGACCGGGCCAAGCTCTAGGGTCCCAGAACGACGTGCATCCCACAGCACGGTCATCGGCGAGACGGATCTGAGCAAAGGGAAGGAACTTGCCGGATTGGCGGCGCCGGAAATGTGAATCCAGATACTCCTCGATCTCTGAACTTCGAGGAACCCAGGTGAAACGGTAGGTGCTCCTGTCCTCCTCTGCTGCGATGGCAAGGTCCGCGGCGTGGCGTCTCGATAGAGGCTCCAACCTCACCAATCGACCGGACAGCGCAGAAACTCCGAGCACCAGGCTCATGGGTCCTCCTCATCGTTCCTGGCGTTGGCACCTCGCCGAAAGGCAGGTTGCCGGATCGTCACAGGGCCAGGTCCCTCAGATCCTCTGGATGATGGACGGCACTGTATCCCACGCCCAGCCGAGTGGGAAGGACGACACGGTCCAAGCGGGATCGATATCCTTTGATGGTCATGAGCTGACCAGACGGGAAGGGCCAGAGGGCTCCGGCTTGTGTCGAAAGGAAGTCACCCCTTCGACGTGCCCAGGAGTCAGCATGCAACTGTCGTCTGTTCCCAAAATCGAACTACACGTTCACCTAGAAGCGACCGTCCGCCCGACGGATCTCTTCGAGATGGCATCTCGCAACCGGTACGCCCTCCCGGCGAACAGTGAACAAGAGCTTGCCGAGCTCTACCGGTTCCGCAACTTCGAGCACTTTCTCGAGCTGTGGATGATGGTGACGCCGGCCATCCAAACGTATCGAGATTTCCGACAGGTGGTCGTTGCCTATGCCGAGGAGGCCGCATCCCACGGCGCGGTGTACGTCGAAGGCATCTTCACCCCGATAGAACGGATCAGCGGCGGTGCTTCGTGGGACGAAGTGTTCTCCGGCTTTTGCGACGGCGCCCATGCAGCCGGGGAGCTATTCGGAGTGGAAGTCCGATTGACGACTGACATTCCTCGCAACCTCGGCTTGGACGCGGCGTTGGAGACGGCACGTCACGCGATCAAATATCGAGATCAAGGCATCGTCGGGCTCGGACTGGGAGGGCCAGAAGCTTCATTTCCGCCCGAGCCCTTCGAGAAGGCGTTTCGCCTCGCCAAAGATGCCGGGCTCGGCTCAGTCCCTCACGCCGGAGAGGCGGCGGGCCCGGAATCGATACGGGGCGCACTGGACGTTCTGCAAGCGGATCGGATCAGACATGGCATCCGGGCCGTCGAGGATGAAGGGTTGCTGCGAGAGCTTGCAGACCGGTCCATCGTGTGCGACGTGTGCCCGGTGTCCAACTTGCGTACGCGCGTGGTCGAGTCACCGGAGTTTCACCCACTGCCTCGGTTGTTGGAAGCAGGCGTCCTCTGCTCAATCAGCACCGATGATCCGGTGATGTTCGATACCGACCTGACCCGTGACTACAAAGTCGCTGGCCAACTGGGCTGCTCACCAGAACAAGCCTTCCGGGCCGGAGTGGTTGGTGCACTCTGCGACACCGAGATGCGCTCTCGACTTCGAACCATCCAGGATTCATTCCCATGGTCCGACTGTCCCGATCATCCCGAAGCCGAACCTGAACCGGACATCGTGAGCCCAGACTCCAACCGTTGAGGGATCAGCTATGGGGCAGAGAGCAATCAGTTGACATATACCGACAATCGGTATATCAGTAAGGTATGACTTCTGAGATGCGTGGGCCGTCTTTCTTCGTGCTCACGGCACTCGCCGACGGGCCTCGGCACGGCTATGGAGTCATCCAGGACGTTGAACGGCTTTCTGAGGGAAGGATGAGGCTGCGGGCTGGGACGCTTTACGCGGCATTTGATCGTCTCTCGGGTGAAGGGTTGATCGAGGTCGCTAGCGAGGAGGTCGTCGACGGTCGGCTTCGTCGGTACTACCGGCTAACTGAGTCTGGGAGGTCGGTGCTCAGTGTGGAGTCGCTACGGCGCATGGCTATTTCGAAAGAGGCGCTGCGACGCCTCCGTCTCTCGGGAGGGTACGCGTGAGCACTTCTGAGCAGCGCTATCGGCGGTGGCTCCAGATCTACCCGAAGGAGTATCGCGACGCTCGGGGGGAGGAGATCCTGGGGACTCTGCTTGAAGCCTCTATAGAGCACGGTCGTCTCTCCCTTGCCGATCTGCTCCACATCAGCGTGCACGGCACGTGGGTGCGAACTCGCTTGATCGTTCGACGTTTGCGGGTGGGAACGCTGCCACGGTCCGTCTATGTCGCCACGTTGTTCGTAGCCATTCTCGCCTGCCTGAATCTCATGGGCGCCGCCTTCTCTGATAACGGCCCCAAAAACCAAAGCTCCCACCTTGACAACATCCTCGTGGGGATCGTATTCATCGGCCTCGATCTCCTCCTGTGGACCTGGAGACGTCGCCTGTATCCAGTGGTCGTCGGCGCCCTTGTTGCCCTCGTGGCGACCTCGTTTGTCACGGTCGACCTTCTTCTCGACTCCTATGCCGTCATCCCACTCGTGTTGTTGGTCATCGGTCAGAAGAGGTACATGGCACAGATACCAGTGGCCGATCTTCCGCAGAGGCCCGGCAAAGCGGCCTGATGGTCAGCGGGGGTGATGGCGGGTGCCTGAACAGGGTCACCAAACGCTTCACACGGAGCGGACCTTGGATCGTAAAAGGGGTCGACCTCGTTCTCGCCCCTGGGAGTCGGACCGTGATCGTCGGCGACAACGGATCGGGCAAATCAACGCTTCTTCGAATCGCTGTCGGTCTGACTCGTCCGACCTCGGGGAGCGTCGTCAGGCCGATGGAGACCAGCTTTGTCCCGGAACGTCTCGCCGGAAGATCGACCTTCACGGCCTGGGAGTACCTCTCGCATATGGGTCGGATCAGAGGCCTGAATCGAGCGGCAGTCGAGGCTCGTAGCCGTGACCTGGTCGAGTGCCTCGGGATTCTCCCCGATCCCTACGTTCCGATCGACAATCTCTCGAAGGGCAACAAGCAGAAGGTGGTCATTGCTCAAGCGTTTCTCGCAACGATGGGCCTTGTAGTTCTCGACGAACCGTACAGCGCACTGGATACCCAAGCCCGCCGGACCCTGGACGAATTGATTCAATTGGAACAATCGAGGGGTGCCGCCGTACTCATGACTTCACACGACATTCCATTGGGGACCGCACCGGACCAGGTGTATCGAATTGGCGACGGTCGCCTTCATCGAATGCAATCGAACGTTGGGGCATCGGAATTGCGAAGTATCGAGCTGACGGCTACGGAAGGGTCGTGCACCGCCGAGCAGATCCTGTCGGCAGCTAGCCTTCGCAGCGCCAATCACGACGAGTCGAGAAGAGTGCTCTCGCTGATCATGGAGGCGTCAGATGCCGACGCATTTCTCCATGAAGCGATAGCAAAAGGTTGGTCGGTCACAGGCGTGGCACCTCTTCCGGGCGCCGGACAATAGAATGAAGTCGGTGGTCAGGTATGTCTGGAGCGACACGCTTCGGGGTCACGGCTGGGTCGCACCGACCCTCTGTTATTTTGCCATCGAAGCCGTTATCTGTACTCAAACCGGATCGGTTCTGCCTACGTACGCAGTATCCGCGGTCGCACTTCTGTGTATCTCCACATGGATCACTGTTGTGACCATCAACAGTGAAGACCCGATACAACAATCGATCACGATCGTTAGCGCAGGCCACCTTTCCGAGGTACGCCTGGCAAAGCTTTGCGTTGCCTTGCTGGTGGGAATAGCCCTCACCGTGGTCGGGCTCGTCGGACCACTGCTAGCGACATCATTTGGCACCACGATTGCTGACGTCTTCGCCGGAGCCAGTGCGCAGCTGCTCACCGTTTTGACTGGAGTGGGGTTCGGCGCGCTCCTCAGTCGACCTGTAGTAACGAAAAGGGCGTGGGCAGTGCTCCTCGGCTTTGGAGTCTGCTTCGCAACGATTGTTGTGCCGTACGGACCACCAGCTCGACAGCTCTTGGCTTTGTTCAATGAGACAGGTGGGTTCGCTCTGGCTCCTGCGCTGCTTCTCATAACACTAGAGACAGTCGTGATCACGATTTTGGCTGTGGGCGCTTCGCTCCGCCTCGCTCAGTGGCGAAGCTGATCGCCTACCTGGCCCTTTTGCAATAAGCCGAACGGCTCGCGGGACGCAGGTGTTGGCTCCGGTCAGTCGATGGTGAGTACTCGCGTCAGTCGATGGTGGGTACTCGTAGGGCCCGTCTCTTGGTGCGGTCAGGACCTGGGGTCGATCAAGGTCGCACCCGAGCGTAGATGACCCCCGTATCCGCACCTTGGGGATGCGTCGTTCTATCCGTTTCGAGCGTAGAGCAGGGTGGTGCTCACGGAAATGGGTGAGTTCTGCGCTCATTGACATGTGTCTGAGATTCCAGCTGATCAGATTCGAGGTTTCGAGGGATTGCGTTCTTCGGGAAGGTCCGTATGTATCTCGTTAGACTTCGTGAAGGAGCCCATCAGGCTGGCCAATCGGGAACGAGTAGAAGTCTGTGGCCGCTACGAAAGGTGCCAAATGAAGGTCCAGAAGAACCCGCTCGGATCCGCGTGGTTGACGGTGGCATTGGCAGCCGTTTCTATTGCTGTCGTTATTGGAGCGGGTATTAGCTGGGATGGTCCCTCCGCCGGCTCCGCTGTTGCACCTCACGCCGGATCAAAGATTGCCCAAACAGACAGCTCGAGCCCTGCCGAGTCCTATTACTTGGCCCTTGGAGACTCAGTCCCGGTTTGGGGTCCTGCGTCGTATCCCAACCTCCTTCTTGCTCAATACCAGAGGACCAATCACAATCTGCAGCTCGTCAACCTCGCCGTGTCCGGAGCCACGACGGCCTCCATGCTCGACGACGGTCAGTACTCGAGCGTGTTGGAGTTTTTGCATGCACATCAGGGTGAGGTGAAACTGATCACCATTGACATCGGTGGAAATGATGTCGTCGGCTGTGGGTTCTCGGGATCGAACTCTCAGTGTTTTCAGCAAGCCCTGGCCACGATGAAACAGAACATCGCCACCATGCTCGCGGGCCTCCACTCGGCGGCACCCGGTGTCCCGGTCTTCGGTATGACGTACTACGATCCGTTTCTTGGTGATTGGCTTGGAGACGGAGCGAGTCGGGCGCTCGCACTCGCTACTATCCCGGATACCGTGGCCCTTAATGCCGACCTCATCTCCCTTTATGGCCGGGACATGACGGCGGACGTTCAGGGTGCTTTTGCCGTTACCGACTCCACGAAGCGGGTTGCCTCACCGTGGGGAACGGTCCCGGTCGATGTAGTGGATGCCTGCCAGTGGCTCGACATAGTGTGCGCTGCGGGGCAACCGGAAGGATTCGGTGACGATCCGAACGATGCGGGGCAAGTCCAGATTGCCCTGGCTTTCGAAAGCGTCATTTCTGCTTACCAGGAGCAGGGCTACTGGGAGGGTGCGACTGACGGCGGGGTCTTCGCCTTTGGGAACGCTCCCTTTGAAGGATCGATGGGTGGCACAACGCTCAACGCCCCGGTCGTGGGCATCGCGCCTACTCCCGACGGCCAGGGCTACTGGGAGGTGGCGGCGGACGGCGGGGTGTTCGGCTTCGGCGACGCCAAGTTCGACGGATCGATGGGTGGCACAACGCTCAACGCCCCGGTCGTGGGCATCGCGCCTACTCCCGACGGCCAAGGCTACTGGGAGGTGGCGGCGGACGGCGGGGTGTTCGGCTTCGGCGACGCCAAGTTCGAAGGATCGATGGGTGGCACAACGCTCAACGCCCCGGTCGTGGGCATCGCGCCTACTCCCGACGGAAAAGGCTACTGGGAGGTGGCGGCGGACGGCGGGGTGTTCGGCTTCGGCGACGCCAAGTTCGACGGATCGATGGGTGGCACAACGCTCAACGCCCCGGTCGTCGGCATCGCGCCTACTCCCGACGGACAAGGCTACTGGGAGGTGGCGGCGGACGGCGGGGTGTTCGGCTTCGGCGACGCCAAGTTCGACGGATCGATGGGTGGCACAACGCTCAACGCCCCGGTCGTGGGCATCGCGGCTACTCCCGACGGAAAAGGCTACTGGGAGGTGGCGGCGGACGGCGGGGTGTTCGGCTTCGGCGACGCCAAGTTCGACGGATCGATGGGGAACCAACACCTGGACAGCGTCGATCGCCGGGGTTGCCGCTGACTCTTGAACGGGTTACTCACTGCCCGTCGGGCCATCGGGGCGACATCTCCGGCCACTGATCGGCTTGCAGTACGCCTCGATGCCTTCACCATTGCCTCAGGGAAGGGTGGACCACTCCGAGCCGTCAGGGGATGTCACGGTGACGCCCACGCCACCGACGGCGATGACGCCTGCCGCGGAAGGAGAAGCAGCGAACAGCTCCTCTGAGGTCCCGGATGCGGTGGGCTGCCATCCGATGCCGTTCGTCGACCTACCGATCGAACCTCCGCCACCAACCACGATCCATCCGGTCGTCGTCGGCACTACCCCCCGCCACGTCTCAGCCGTGACGGGGGTGTCAGCACGCCAGGTACGACCGTCCGTCGATCGGATGATTCGGCCCGATACGCCAACCGCCACATAGGCCACGCCGTTGGATGCTACGGCCCGGAGCGTCGAGTGAAGACCACTGGCGACAGTGTTCCAGGTCACGCCATCGGCCGAATGGATTACTGTCCCGTCCACTCCAACGGCAACGAGTCCGTCGGGACCCGAGGCAACCGAGAACAGCGTTGACTTCGTGCCGCTGAGTGCTTTCTGCCAGGTGGCGCCACCATCGGTTGAATCCAGAACCGTACCGCCGGCGCCAACGACGACAATTCGTCCGTTGAAGAAGGCACTTGACCAGAGTTCTGCGGTCGAGCCCGAAGCCCGAGCAGCGAACGAAGTACCGTTCGAAGAAGTGAGTATCGTGCCGCCACCCCCGACAACGACCCAAGTGGTCCGGAAATGCGCAATACCGCGAAGCTCTCGTCGTCCGGGGGCAGTGCTGACAATGTCCCACTGATCGCTGGGCTCCAGGCGGGCGATACTGCCATTGACGCCGACAGCGAGCGTGTCCGAACCACCGGTGGCGACTGAGTAGAAGGCGTCACGCGTGGTGTTGGTACCGCTCCAGGTCTCGAGGTTCTGCGAGACGAGCCGGGTCCCACCCGCACCCACGGCCAGCCACGCTGAGGCCGACAGCGGCAGGTCTCCACAGTTCAACTCCCATGTCACCGACATCGAGTGGCGCCCACGCCACTCCGTTTGAGGATGTGATGGCAGTACCGTCGGAACCGACCGCGAGAAACGCATTCCGCGCATATGCGACCCCTCGCAGTACCTGCTTCGTCCCAGACGAACGCTTGGTCCAGGTCAAACCGTTGGAAGATTGCAGTACGGTTCCCGCCGCACCGGTGGCCAGGAACGTGCCATCACCGAAGGTGACATCCCACAGCCACACACCGTCGGGCTTCATCACTTGAGACCACGACGACCCGTCTACCGACGTAACGATGCTCCCGTCGTCAGCAACGGCAACAAATCGGCCCGCTCCGAAGGCAATGGCGAAGATATCGCCTTCCGTACCGGAGTTCCGACGGGTCCATCGGGTGAGACGGGTTGACGTGAGCACCGTGCCCTCACTGCCGCCGACGACCCACGTGCCGGCGTGGTTGGCGACCCCGTCGAGAGTCTGTACCGATCCCGTCTTGTGAAGGGTTGGTTTGTCTGGATCGTCGGCCGGCCATGAGACGGCGACGCCGCCGGTACCAACGGCCAACGTTGTCGTGCCGTTCGAGCTAATTCCCCGCAATGTCTCGTGGGTTGCCGCAGGGCCCCGCTCCCAGTTGAGACCGTTGGACGACGTGACAACCACGCCGCTGTTGCCGACCGCTGTGAACCCCGTCTTGGTGCCCAACGCATCCCAGAGGAGGTCGCTGCCCCGCCAACTAGCGGACAGAGAGCTACTGGAGCTCTGACCGGTGGACGTGATTCCTTGGGAGGCACAACCGGCCACAAGAAAGAGAATGGCGACGCCGACTAAGGCATGGCCTCTCCGAGTGATCGCAGGGAGCGGGTTCAACGTATTCTGAGCGAACTCGCTCGCCCGGTGCTACCCCTGGCCGTCGTCCTCGAGACATTCTGGTACGCCGACAGGCTGGAAGGGTGAAGGAGCACCGCTCAACAGTAGAACCTTGGGCTGCCGCCGCGGTGCATGTCGTGGGGCCCCAAGCACCGACGTGGAGGGCGGGCAGGAGACTGCGATCAGCGCAAGCAATATCGACGGTCCCGACGGCGCCTGGATGACGGTCAAGAACGGGATTCCCCTTCTGGCGACTGGACCTGTCATCAAGAAGGACCTCAACGGTGTGGGGGGAACAGGCACCACCGACGTTGTAGGCATCGCCCGCTGAGGCAAAAGGACCGCAAGGAGCCCCCTCTACGGTGATTCGATGAGGGCTCAGCCCGAGCCGTAGTCGACGGTCACGTCACCCTGCCCCGAGGAAGCGTCAATAACCCGAGCGCTGGCGGGGTTGTCCCCGACGCTGTTGGTGACGCTGCCCTGGCCCGAGGTGGCTTGGACCTGATACGAGGTTCGTCCCCTCGGCAGCTCAACGGTCACACCGCCCTGACCCGAGATGGCACTGACCCGGGTCGGTGGAGCCATCAGATCGATGAATACATCGCCCTGACCCGAGTGGACGGACAGTGAAGTGGCTCTGGATCGGGAGACCGTAACGTCTCCCTGGCCGCTCGACGCCACCAGCGTGTTCGACCCCCCGGCAATGGTCACATCCCCCTGGTCGGAGTGGACCGAGAGCGGACCGTCCAGCCCTCTGACGTTGATGGAGCCCTGCTCGGAGTGGACAATCACCCCCACGTGCGGTTGGAGGCGGAGGACGTAGTCACGACTACACCGATTGTTGAATGGGACCGATGAGCCGCAACTCGAGGTGATGAACAGAGTGTGGCCTACGACACGTTCCTGGTCCGTCGGATACGTCAAACCGTGGACGCCCGAAGTGGCCACCTCCGTATCGGCGTCAGTGCTGGGCTCGATACTGATGTCACCGCTGGTCACGTGGACCGAGACCGCCGTGATAGGTGCAGTGAATTTCCGGTGGTGCAGGGCCACGGGTTGGTAGGCGACAGACCCGACAACGCTCCCCGTCAACGCGGCCACCATGACCAGGGCGAACACCAGGCCGACGAAGACCCAGGCCTTTCGGGCCACCGGGGAACGGGCCGGGGGGTTCGTGGTCATGAGTTGAGCCACCGCAGGACGGCGAGCACCCGACGGTTGTCGGACCCCGCTGGCGGAAGGTCGAGCTTGGTGAACACATTGCTCACGTGCTTCTCCACCGCACCGTCGCTGACCACCAGAGCGGCTCCGATGGCCTGATTGCTCCGGCCTTCGGCCATCAAGGCCAGAACCTGCCGCTCCCTGGAGGTGAGGCGGGCCAGCGGGTCTTGTTGGCTGCTCCGGGCCACCAGCTGGGAAACCACTTCGGGGTCCAGGGCCGTGCCCCCGGCGGCGACCCGGCGCACTGCCTCCACAAACTCGGCCACCTCCGCTACCCGATCCTTCAACAGGTAGCCGAGTCCCTGGGTACCGGTAGCCAGTAGTTCAGAGGCAAAGACTTCCTCCACGTACTGGGAGAACACCAGGATGGCGGTCTTCGGCCAACGCCGACGGATCTCGATCGCCGCGCGAAGCCCATCGTCGGTCATATCCGGAGGCATGCGTACATCGACGATGGCGACGTCAGGTTGGTGCTCCTTCACCGCCTCGATCAGGGACGGCGCATCGCTGACTTCGGCCACCACATCCTCACCAACCTCGTCCAGGACCTGGATCAGGCCCACCCGCAGCAGCACGGCATCCTCACCGATCACGATCCGCATGGAATCTCCACCGTCACGCTGGTCGGCCCCCCAGTGGGGCTCACCACCTGCATCCGCCCACCCAGGGCGGTGACCCGATCGGACAAGCCGGACAGGCCATTCCCACGGGAGGCGTCGGCGCCACCGTCGCCGTCATCGTGTATCTCGATGACCAGACGGTCGTTCCTGACTACGACCGTAAGGTCAACCTGTGTCGCTCGGGAGTGCTTGGCCACGTTGGTCAGCGCTTCGGCCACCACGAAGTACGCGCCGCTCTCTACCGGGGCCGCCAGCCGAGTCGGCACGTCGACGGTGAGCGACACCGGAACGGGGCATCGGGTGATCACTGCCGACAGTGCTGCATCGAGGCCACGGTCAGTCAACACCGCCGGATGAATGCCACGGGCCAGGTTCCGCAACTCCGCCAGAGCCGCCTTTGCCTCCTCATGGGCTTCATCCACCAACTGACGGGCCCGTTCGGGTTCGGTATCGAACCGTTCCCGCGCCCGCCCCAGGTCCATGGCCAACGCCACCAATCGTTGTTGGGCTCCATCGTGCAGGTCCCGCTCAATCCGGTGCCGCTCGGCCTCCGCACTGCTGACCGCGCTGGTACGGCTGATCTCCAGTTCGTCAACGCGCCGGGCCAGGTCCGACTTCCGGCGAGGACCGAGCAGCCAGCTCACCATCTTCCGTTCGAGGGCTGCAAGCCCCATCGTTGCTTGGGGAGCCACCACCAACAGGGCGATGGCGCCGATGAGGAGGGCGCCAGCGGCTCCCGAGTCCAGGTGGACATGGACCACTCCGAAGTCTGCATAGTGGCCGGGCAGGTGGGTTACGTAGGCGGGAAGGGCGACCAGGACCAGCGCCACAGTCCAGAGCGACAGGACGACCAGACCCAGCACAGCCTGAATGGGAAGTCCGAGCGACAGATAGCCGATCTCCCGCCAGCGGCTGCCGCTGGTCAGCAGTTGGCGAAGCTTGCTCCACCAGTTGCCCGGCGCCATGGGAGCGTGTGGATTGGCCAGGTCGATGCCCAGCAAGGCCGCCGCCCGCGACCGTTCCATCCGGCCGAGTTGGGCAGCAAGGAGGAAGGTCAGTGCGACCATGGGCACAGCCACCACGAAGGTCAGAGCGAAGCCGACGCTCAGCGCCACCAGTACGGTGACCAGGACCCCTACGATTATTCCCAGAGGAAAGTCCAGCGCCTGCCAGGCCAGCGATCGCCATAGGGCCATGCCCCGCCAGGGTCGAATGAGAAATCCAATCACGATCTCTCCTCTGGCGACGGTAGGTCTCCCATCATCCACAGAGCGTGGGGGGCGTCCGAACAGGCGTGAGGTTTGGGGAGGGTCAAACCAAAAAAGAGCACGTTGCCAGCCTACGAAGGTCGGGCTCTCCGGTCACTGGAGGTTACCGGTGTTTCGGCCGGCGGGTTTTCCCCACCTCTCCCGAAGGTGTATCCGGATCAAGGGTGCGGCCATCCCTGACCGGCTCGAGCGAGTGCCAATCAAGCTGAACGCCTGGATCGGATGGATCAGCTGGACACCGCAACCTCGGAATACGTTGTGAGGAGCCGGAAGATATCACTTCGTTCCGGAGAAACCTGGAGACCGCCTAATCCAATCCAGGTATCATGACCCCTCTCAGAACCAGCCGGATGCCTCGACGGACTCGGCCGGACCATTAGGGCCACGAATTCAATGACCCGGAGGCGGTTGCCAGCCTCCCCGCGGGTGACGTGATCACCCTCCGGGGTCGAAGATCTCCGAGGACTTGATGGGCCATCATTCGCAACTTCTTGGGGAACGAAATTGAAAATCGCCATTGTGGGAACCGGCGCCATGGGTTCGGTCTACGCCGGCCTCCTCGGCAAGGCCGGACACGAAGTCTGGGCCATTGATACGTGGCAGGACCATATCGATGCCATAGCCACCACGGGTCTGTTGGTTTCCGGCGCCAGCGGCACGTACGTCGTCGACAATTTGAACGTCGGACGTGTTCCGGCCGATGCCGGCCCCTGCGACGTATGGGTGATAGCCACCAAAGCTGCAGCCGTGGACGAGGTAGCCAGGGAGATCGCCCCGCTGCTCCGGCCCGAGAGTGTGGTGATGGCCTTCCAGAATGGCCTCGGCGCCGGCGAGCGGGTGGCGAACCACATTGCACCGCAGCACATCCTGATAGGCATCGCCGAGGGATTCGGGTCGTCGAACCCGGAGCCCGGACATGTGCACCACGAAGGCATGCGCCTCATACGCATCGGCGAGATGGACGGAGGCATGACGGACCGGCTGGAGACCATCGAACAGGCGTGGGGCAACGCCGGCTTCAACGTTCGGGCCTTTGCCGATGTGAACCTCATGGTTTGGGAGAAGTTTCTCTGCAATGTCACGCTCAGCGCTCCCTGTGCGGCATTCGACGTCACCGTCGGGGAGCTGATGTCGAACGACGAATCGTGGAGGGTGGCCCTGGCCTGTACATCCGAGGCCCACCGACTGGCCATGACCATGGGAATTCAGTTCTTGTTCGACGACCCGTTGCAGTACGTTACGGACTTCGCCGCCACCATTCCGAACGCCAGCCCCTCGATGCGGCTCGACCACCTGGCGCGCCGACGTTCAGAGATCGACGTCATCAACGGCCAGGTCGTCACCCTCAGCCGGCGCTTCGGACTCGAGGCGCCGTACAACGAGACGCTCTGTGCCATCTTGCGTCAGCGCGAGGCCACCTTCCCGCGGACTCGCTGACCGCCGGCCGGCTTCTGGCCCCGGAACACTGGCGGGGCCCCGACAGCTGGGCCCAGTCCATACATCCGACGGCATCGACGGAGGGTCATCCCCGTGATAGCCCATGTTGACCCACGGCGAGTAGCGTGAGGAGATGGACGGCGGGTCCGTGGTGGCAACACGCGAGGTTGAATCGACGGCCGGGTTATCTCCCCCGATTGGGGGCGATGAAGGCCCGACGCCTCGGCGGGCTTTCGACGTACTCGGACTCGGATGGGTAGTGGCCGCAGCCATCGCGGTGTTGACGCCGGCCTTACTCCATGGCAGTGCGCTCGGACCTTACAAATTATTGTTGAACCACGGACTGAGCCATCAATCCAGAGGCGTGGCACGCACCATCACGGACACCTCTGATCAGATCTCTCAGCTGATTCCATGGACCGCACTCGGGTGGACTCAGGTCCACCAAGGTCATCTGCCGCTGTGGAACCCCTACAGCGCTCTCGGAATGCCGTTGGCATTCAACTGGAACTCGGCGACGTTCAGCCTTCCGGCACTGGTTGGCTATCTGTTCCCCCTCCGGCTGGCCTACACGTCTCAGATCCTCACCACGCTGATTGTGGCCGGCACCGGCGGCTACCTCTTCGCCAGACTGGTGAAGATGGGCGCCCTGGCGGCCACCCTGGTGGGCACGGCCTTTGAGCTCAGTGGCGCCCTGATGGCATTTCTGGGCTGGCCCATCGCCTCTGTGCTCTCGTGGACCGGATGGCTGTTCGCCGGGGTCATCCTCATCGTGGGCCAGAAACACCGCGCCCGCCACGTAGCGTTCTTCGCTCTGGTGCTGGCCCTTTCCATCTATGCGGGACAACCAGACGCCTTCGTCCTCCTTCTCCTGGGCGCCGTGGTCTTCTCCGTGGCCTTGCTGGCCACGCGAATCCCCCTGCTCGGAGGTTCCGGACCGATCCTGCGCCCGTTCATTGACCTCGTCGTTGCTTCCGTGGCCGGATTTGCCCTGGCCGCCCCCCTGGCCTTGCCCGGCTACCAAGTCATCAGTCGATCGATCATCAGTGTCGAACGGGGGGCGTACGGGCTCCACTCGGCCTACCCGTTGTCGAGGCTCGGGGAGTTGGCCTTCCCCGGGCTCGACGGCCATCGGATCACCGGTGAGGCCGCTTATCTGAGCGTGATCGTGGTGATCCTGGCGGTGGCGTCCATCGGACTCCGTCTGCGCCGACCCGAAGTGGTCGCCCTGGTCGCCGTGGCGGTGATCTTGGGAGTCATTGGTTTCGTCGATCCCGTAGCTGACGCCTTGAACGCCATTCCCCACCTCCAGTCCGTCAAGTGGGCCAGGGCGGCAGTCCCAACGGTGTTTGCCGTGGTGGCGCTGGGCGGATTGGGCCTCGACCTCCTGCTGCGCCGGTTCCGCGATCGGGCCCTCACCATCTGGCTTGGAGCCGGCTATCTGCTGTCGGCGGTGGCCCTTCTCATCTTTGTGGTCGTGGGATCCCCCTCGGCGCCAAGAGCGGGGCGGCGGAACGAAGCTCTCATTTGGGCTGCCATCGAGACCGCAGTGGGGCTGGCAGGAGTGGGATTCCTCCTGTTGGCACGCCGACGGGAGCAGACAGGAAGAGGACCGGGCTCGCGCCGGGCAGCGATGTACATAGCGGCATCCTGGTTGGTGTGCACGACTTCCTTCCTCGTCGCCGCCGGAGCCCCACTGTGGGCTTCCAGCTCCAGCGTGCCCTCCGACCCGGCTGAGACCACACTGCAGCACTCCGTGGGCCCCTCCCTGGTGGGCTTCGGCGTGGCCAATGCAAACTTGGGCATCTGGCGCGATGTCAACGACATGTTCGGGGTCCACGAGCTCGCCGTGATCGATGGATCGGTTCCCAGCTCGTACTTCACCTCGTGGCGGCTGGTCACCGGGAAGCCCGACGACACGGCAGGTTTTCAGGGAGCATTCTCCTACTCCCCCGCGATCAGATCGGCCGCCGTGGCCCGCGTCTACGGGGTGGGCTTCGTCCTCGAGGCTCGAGGCTCGCCGGGGCCGAGGGGCGGAGTATTCGATAAGACCATCGGTGACGAGGACCTCTATCGGATTCCGAACTCCGGTCCGGCCACACTCACGCCGCTCTCTCGCCGCGGCGTCCTGCCCTCCATACATGCCGTGGGGACCGTAGTGCCGGTTAGTTACCCCAGCCCCTCGTCCTGGAAGATCACCACAGACGCCTCAACGGCACAGGTACTGCGCTTGCGACTGAACAACACGCCGGGGTGGCAAGCCACCATCAACGGGCTGCCGCTCCGGCTGTCCACGTTCGCCGGCGTGATGCTCCAGGCTCGCATTCCGCCCGGGCGCCACACCATCGAGTTGCACTACTGGCCGGTCTCGTTCACCGTCGGCATCGTGCTGGCCATGATCGCTGCGGTCCTCCTGGTGGTGGCGGTAGGCGTGGGAGAGCGCCGGTCACGGCGGGGACGGGGGCGCGGCCCAACGTCCATGCCCTCCGTAGCGCCCTGACATCCCCTCCCGACAGGTCAGGTCATCCCCAGGCTTGGCGACCCGGCCTTGTGTCTTACCGCTCGGTGCGTCCGATTCACCCCGGAGAAGCGCCCAGGGTTTGGGTGTGGACGAGTCGACCGCCAGCGCCGAACGCCTGGCGTGGGTCGAGTGGGTCGGCTCTGCACCGCCGGTGGTTCATCCATGAGCCCCCAAGGGGCGGTCTGGAGCACCGACGCCAACTGCTGCCGCCTGATGGCAGACCACGTGAGCAGGGGCTCCCGCACGCTCGAGACGGGTGCCGGGGTGTCGACGGTTCTCTTCGCCGCCTGGGGATGTGATCACCTGGCTGTCGTACCGTTCGCCAACGAGGCGGAGGCGGTGGAGCACTACTGCGATGAGCACTTCATCCCTCGCAGCTCTTTGAAGTTCGACCTTCGACCCTCTGAGGTGGCCCTGCCCACCCTGGCCCGGCACCGGAGAGCTCGACCTGGTGTTCATCGACGGATCCCACGGCTATCCGTTACCGGTCATCGACTGGTTCTACGGAGCGGGTCTCTTTCGTAGGGGTGGGGTCGTGGTCCTCGACGACGTGCAACTTCCCCAGGTCGAGTCGCTGATCGAGAACCTTCATCCAACCTGATCCCCGGTGGGAGGCTCTGGCCGCTACCGGAAGTGGAAGGCCTTCCGCCGGGCCTCCGAGGGGCCACTGGCCGAAGGGGAATGGAACCAACCCTTCTTTCCCAAGCCGGCGCCGGGTCCGGTGCGCCGGGCCAAGGACCTCGTTCCCGTCGAGATCAAACGGTGGTTGAGGCACCCCTAGAGCGTGGTCCTCAACTCCTACCCTGATAGCAGCGCGGCGGGAAGGTCCCGCATGTCGTCAAAGACCACCGCACCGTCGATGGCCAGATCCTCAGCCCCGGTCACGCCGCCGGCGAAGGCGAACACCGTCATACCCGCCGCCAATCCCGCCCTGACCCCGGAGACGCTGTCCTCGACCACGGCGCAGCGATCCGGCGGCACACCGAGGCGCCCGGCGGCGTAGAGGAAGATGTCGGGGGCCGGCTTTCCCTTGGCCACCTCGTCGACACTGAAGATCCGCCCCTCGAATCGATCGAACAGACCGGTGAGGCCCAAGGTGAACCGCATCTTGTCATGACTGCCGCTGGAGGCCACGCACGTCGGCGTGGTGATCCTGTCCAGGGCCTCGATCACACCCGGTACCGCCACCAGCTCCCGCTCGAACACCTCGTGATAGCGGGACTCGAACTCACCGTCCCAGTCGATGCTCCGACCGAGATGTCGCTCGATCTCCCGTTGCATATGGGCCGCCGACCGGCCGACGAACCGTTCGACGATGTCCCGTTCGGTGAGGGGCCACCCCAGGCCGGCCAAGATCTGCGCCTCGGTCCGCACCGCCAGGCGCTCACTGTCCACCAGGACGCCGTCACAGTCGAAAATAACCAACTCGAAGGGACGCACCCGGGCCAGCTTAGGAAGTCATGATCCAGTCGACCAGGCCCATCGGACCCCACGGGCTCCTGGGCCCGGTCCGACCGTTCGACCGGGCCGTCCGGAAACTCCCCGGGATCAGGAGGCGATGGACCAGCTGGATGCTACGGGAGGCGTACTGGATGGGAGAGCTCGAGTCCTTCACCTTGAACACGATGGTGAAGGTGCCGTCGGACTTGGGCGTCCCCGAAAGCACCCCTGTCGAGGACAGGCCCATCCCGGCGGGCAAGCCTCCCGTGTGGCTCCAGGTGTACGGCGCCGTCCCACCCCGGGCCACCAGAGTGGTCGTGGGGTACGCCTGTCCTTTGGTGCCGTGGGGCAGCGACGTGGTCACCACCTCCGGCGGGCCGGTGACGTTCACGCACTCCTTGACCGAGGTGTCGGTGCTGGCGCTGTAGTTGGAGTCTCCCGAGTACGCCGCGGCGAAGCACCAGTACCCGACGGAGGTGGGCTTGAAGGTCGCCGAGGTGGCCGAGGAGGTGTTACCCGGTCCGGGTGTCAGGTCCACCGCACTCCCCACCTTGTTCTTCGTGGAGGTACACGCCGCGGCCGACGACGCCGGCCCGCACCGGTAGAAGGTCACCGACCCGGTGGGGCTTCCCCCGGCGGCATTACCGGTCACCGTGGCCAGGTCGCTGTCGGTCTGTCCCAGCGTGATGGTGGCGTTGGTGGTGGCGGTGGTGGTCGAGGTACGGGCCCCGGTCACGTCAAAGCACCCGTCGGTGGTGGTGTCGGCGCTGCCGTCGTAGTTGGTGTCGCCCGAGTAGTCGGCGGCGAAGCACCAGTAGCCGGTGGCGGTGGGAGTGAACGTCGCCGACGTGGCGGTGGCCGTAGCGCCGGATCCGGCGGCGACGTCAACCGGGCTGCCGACCGGGTCGGCGGTAGAGGTGCACGCCGTCGGAACAGTGGTCGGACCGCACTGGTAGAAGGTCACGGATCCGGTAGGACTACCCCCGGCGGCGTTGCCGGCCACGGTGGCATTGTCGGAGTCGCTGTGGCCCAGCACGATGGTGGCGCTGCTCGGCGCACTGGAGGTCGAGGTCGATGCCGCCGTCACATCGAAGCATTCATTGGTGGCGGTGTCCGTGCTGGAGTCGTAGTTGAAGTTGCCCGAGTAGACGGCGGCGAAGCACCAGTACCCCGTAGCGGTGGCCTTGAACGACGAGGACGTTGCCGTAGCGGTGTCGTGCGCCCCGGCGGCGACGGTGACCGCTTTGCCCACCGGATCGGCGGTAGAGGTGCAGGCGGTGGGGGTGGTGGTCGGGCCGCACTGGTAGAAGGTCACCGTACCGGTGGGACTCCCCCCGACGCTGTCTCCGGTGACCTTGGCGGCATCGGTATTCCCCGTTCCCAACACCACGGTGGCGTCGGTCGGCTTCGTAGACGTAGACGTGGCGACGGCGGTGAGATCGATGACCAACGTCAGGGTTTTGGTGACGAACTGACGCGGCTTGCTGGAGTCGCCAACCTTGAACACGATGCTGAAGCTGCCGCTCACTTTGGTCGTCCCCGACAGCACCCCCGTCTTGGAGAGCGTGATCCCGGACGGGAGCGATCCCGTGTGGCTCCAGGTGTAGGGCTGCGTGCCGCCGGCGGCATTGAGCGTGGTGGTGTAGGGCTTGTTGACCAGACCGTGGGGCAGCGACGTCGTCGTGATGGTGAGGGGTCCCTCGACATTCACGCACTCGCGGCTCAGGGTGTCCGAGCTGGCCTGGTAGTTGGTGTCACCCGAGTAGTAGGCGGCGAAGCACCAGTAACCGACGGCGGTCGGGGTGAACGGCGCCGACGTGGCGGTGGAGGAGTTGTGGGCCCCCGACGTCAGGTCCACGGCACTGCCCACCGGGTCGGCGGTCGAGGTGCACGCCGTGGCGGTCAGGGAAGGACCACACTCGTAGAAGGCCACCGAGCCGGTCGGGCTCCCGCCGCCGGCGTTGCCGGCCACCGTGGCCACGTCGGTGTCCGCCTGTCCCAAGGTGATGGTGGTGTTGGCGGGGACGGTGGTGGTGGTCGACGTTCCCTGGGTGACGTTCACGCACTCGCTGGTGCTGGCCTCGGAGCTGATGCTGTAGTCGGCGCTTCCCGAGTAGTCGGCGCCAAAGCACCAGTAGCCCAGGGCGGTCGGCGTGAAGGCAGATGAGTTCGCCGACGAAGTGTCGTGAGCGCCGGCGGTGACGGCCACGGCGCTGCCCACCTGGTCGGTGGTCGAGGTGCAGGCGGTCGGGGTGGTGGTCGGTCCGCACTGGTAGAAGCTCACCGTGCCGGTGGGGCTCCCGCCGGTGGAGTTGCCGGTAACGGTGGCCCCGTCGTGGATGGCCACTCCCAGGGCGGCGGTCGAGACGGAGGGAGTGGTGGCCGTGGTCGACGTGGCCGCGGTGACGTCGAAGCACTCGTCGGTGGAGGTGTCGGCGTTGGAGCTGTAGTTGGAGTCACCCGAGTAGGTGGCGCCGAAGCACCAGTTGCCGGTGGCGGTCGGGGTGAACGAGGCCGAGGTGGCCGTGGCGGTGTCGCTGGAACCGGCGCGTGACGCCGACGGCGTTGCCCACCGGGTCGGTCGTCGAGGTGCACGGGGTGGGCGAGGTCGCTCGGCCCGCACTCGTAGAAGCTCACGGTGCCGGTGGGGCTGCCGAAGGTGGCGTTGCCGGTCAACGGTGGCCTGGTCGGTGTTGCCGCTCCCAACACGATGGTGGAGCTGGTCGGGACGGTGATCATGGGCGAGGTGATGGTGGTCACGTCGAAGCACTCGTCGGTGGTGTCGTCGGAGCTGGCGCAGTAGTTGGTATCGCCGGAGTAGGCGGCGCCGAAGCACCAGTAGCCGGTGGCCGTGGGGGTGAACGAGGCCGAGGTGGCGGTGGAGGTGTCGTCGGAGCCGGCGGCTGACAGCGACCGGGCTGCCCACCGGGTCGGTGGTCGAGGTGCAGGCGGTGGGCGTGGTGGTCGGCCCGCACTCGTAGAAGCTCACGGTGCCGGTGGGGCTGCCACCGGCGGCGTTGCCGGTCACGGTCGCTCCGTCGGTGTTGTCTCCTCCCAGGGTGATGGTCGAGTTGGTCGGAGCCGAGGAGGTCGACGAGGTGGCGCTGGTGACGTCGAAGCATTCGTCCGTGGTCGTCATCCGAGCTGGCGCTGTAGTTGGAGTCGCCGGAGTAGGCGGCGGCGAAGCACCAGTAGCCGGTGGCCGATGGGAGTGAACGGCGCCGAGGTGGCGGTGGAGGTGTCGTCGGATCCGGCGGTGACGATTCACCGCCGCACCCACCTGATCGGAGGTCGAGGTGCAGGCGGTCGGAGTAGCGGTCGGTCCGCACTGGTAGAAGGTCACGGTGCCGGAGGGGCTGCCGCTCGTATCGTCGCCGGTCACGGTGGCCAGGTCGGTGTCGGACTGGCCGAGGACGATGGTCGAACTGGTGGGCGCGCTCGACAGTCGAGGCCGATGAGGCGGCGTAGGCCGAGTTCACCGAGCCCAGGAGGGCGAACGTTCCGCCGATCAGCGATGCCACCATGATCAGGGCCGCCCAGCGGAACGAGCGCCGGCCGGTGGTGCCGGCCCTCCCGCCTGGGGTTTTCGTTCCACGGACCGCGTTACGGCATGGTGTGCAGGATGTTTCTCATGGTCTCCCCAGGGACAGGGAGCAACAGCGCCGGATGACACAATCACTCCTACCGCCAACCCCCTTCCGGGGGCCATCTTCAATCGCAGTCTGTTTGATGGGCGCCCGCTCGTCAAGCGTATGTTTGGTGAACGGCGCCAGCGAGGAGATTCCCATCTCGGACCGGGTGACCATGGGTCCCGTCGACTCCCGTCCGAGGAGTACGGTTGCGGCCCATGGAGTGGACAGCGTGGGCGGTCAGGCTGGAGGAGGCACTGGGCCCCGACGGGGACTTTCCCTCCTTTTTCGCCCCTGGTGCGCTCTTCAGTGATCCGGTCAACCCTCCGACGACGGATATCGCCGCCATCGAGGCCATGACCCAGGCTTCGTTTCCCGACTGGCGCCAGGAGATCCTCTGGGTGCACGGAGACGAGACCGGCGGGGCCTTCGAGTGGATCGGGCGGGGAACGCTCGGGGGCACGATCCCCATCGAGATCCACGGGTCCACGGTGGTCGACGTGAACGGGGAGGGGTTGGTGACCCGGTGGCGCGACTACTTCGACCTCAAAGAGATCGACGCCCAGCTGGCACCGCCCTCGCCCGCCGGGTGAGAGCGGAGGGTCACCGGCGCCAGGCGCCGGGCCGGTCAACCGGTGACGGCCCGGGCCTCCCGCCATGGGTCCAGATCCAACCCCGGGTAACGACCGGCCACGCCGGCCAGGGTCTCGTCGGTCCAGAAGGGGTGACCCGGCGGGGGGAAGCCGAACACCGACAGCTGACGGGGTGTCGCCCCTTGTACGAAGTTGTGCCACTCCGATGAGAACCCCTTGATGGGCCAGGCCTGAAAGCCTCCCCACTCCATGGCGGCCGGTCGGAAGGCGATGTGCAGCATGAACCGGGCCCGGGAGGGATCGGTGAAATCGGTCGAGCGGTGGTAGACGTCCGGCCGGTAGACCACCACCGATCCGGCCGGAGCCGACGCCACCCCGGGGTCGTCGTAGAGCTCGCCGAACTCCTCGTAGCTCAACGTGTGGCGCTCCACCGGGATCGAACCGGTACGGGTGCGGGAGACGAACCGGGTGGCCCCGTTGCCGGGATCCACATCGCTCAGGTACACGAACAGCTCCACCTGCTGATAGCCCACCTCCGGCCGGGGCACGGTCAACGTGTGGTTGGGAAAATCGGTGTGGAGGAGTTGGTTGTACTCCGAGGGTTGCCCGGCGTACTTGGCCGAGGCGATGGCCATGTACATCCTGACGTCGTCCGTGCCCAGCAGGTCGGCGGCCAGGTTGATGAGGAGGTCGTGCACCACCACCCCGTTGAGGGAGCGGGACCGGAACGGGAATTCCGGCCAGGAGGCATCCCAGGTCCGCCAGCGCTCGTGGCCGTCGCCTGGGCGGGCGTTGGCGAACTCTTCGGCGGTCGGGAACAGTTTCGTCACGGAGGCCTGCGCCGCCCGCAGGTCGTCGGGCGGAATGGCCTGCTCGAGCACGCACCACCCGTCTTCCACCCAGGACTGGCGCTGCTCGGGAGTCAGCGACCACGCCATCGGCCCCAGGGTAGCGGTGGCCACGCCGGGCGCCCGTTCCATCGAACCGCGGGCGGGTGCTGTGATCCGGCCTTATCGGGGGACGACCGTGCCCGCCGTTCCGTCGGCCAGGCCGGCGATGAGCTCGTCGTAGTCCCGCAACCGGCCGGCCAGCGCCCCCATGATGCCCAGGGCGAAGGTCGACGACTCGTGCACCAGGAACAGGAACAGGCTCCGGTCGATTTCGGCCAGGACGGTCTCCTCCGTGGCCACCGCGGTGAGGTTCCGCGGCAGGTGGTCGATGAGAGCCCGCTCGCCGAATACGTCGTTGGGACCGAGGGTGGCCACCGACGCCGGGCCCTTGTGCAGCGTCACCTCCCCCGAGACGATCCCGTACATGTGCTGTCCGACCTCACCCTCGGAGTAGATGGTCTCACCGGCCCCCACCGTGCGGTGGATGGGGGCATTGAGGAAGAGGCTGTCAGTGGGCACAGTGCGCTTGGCGATGGTGGGCCCGAGCCGGGGTGGTCATGGGCGCGGAGTATATCGAGCACCCCGGAGGCAACGGAGAACCCTCGACACCGAACACCATCCGCGATCACCGGGCCCGAACACCATCCCCGAACGCCAGGCCCGATCACCGAACGGTCGGGAAGGCCGTGGCTATGATCCGCCAGCATGGGTCGGAGCCAGCGGGACCTTCGACAGACCTTGGGGAGGGCAGCCCGCCTGTGGGCGTCACCGGCGCACCACCAGGTCGGCGAGAGCTGGTGGGTGGCGTGCAGCGGAGAGCGCAACGTCAACTACAACGTGGCCTTCAGTCAGTCGGCCGACCCCGCCGTACTCACCGACCAGTGCCTGCAACCGATCCTCGACCTGGGGCGGCCGGCCATCATCATGCTGGCCGGCCCGGGATTGGGCACGGCGCAGAAACTGGTCGAGATCGGGTGGGTGGACGTCGGGGCCCTGCCGCTGATGGAGCTGACCACCCGGCCAGAACCGGGTGATGACGAATCGGGGGTGCGGGCGCTCTCCCTCGAGGACCTGCCGGCCGCCCGCGAGCTCCTGTCGGACACCTACGGCCTCGACCGCGGCTCCGCCCAGGCCGCCGTGCCCGATCGGGCCCTGACCGACACCGACCTGGGAGCCTGGGGCCTGTTCGACGGGGACCGGCTCGAATCATGCTTCACCGGTTCGATGGCGGACGGGCTCTTGGTGGTGTGGTCCATGGCCACCCGGACCGACTGCCAGGGGCGGGGCTACGGACGTCGACTCCTGGGCGCAGTCCTGGACCAACAGTTCGAAGCGGGAGCGGTCGGGGGCTCGCTGCTGCAGTCCTCGTTGGTCGGTCAGAGGCTCTACGGCGCCTTGGGATACTCCGAGTTGGAGCACTGGCAGCTATGGTCGCGCCCCCGCTGGGTCATGGCCAACGCCTAACCTCCGGCACGGGCGTCGGCCGCCGGCCGTTCAGCTCGGCGTCGGGCCTACCGGTGCCGCACCGCCCCGCAGCTCCTCCAGCCCGGCCTCGGCCAACAGCCGGCGCTCATCGAGCTTGCTGGAACGGGTGAGGGGAAGGCTGTCGACCACTTCGAACCGGTCGGGAAGCATCGACTCCGGGAGGTGGTGGGCGGCGGCCCGTCGCAGGTCGAGGGTGTCGACCGGACCGTCGGCCACCACGAAGGCCACGATGCCGGTCTGGCCCCCGTCGTCGAAGGCCACACACGCCGCAGCCGACACCCCGTCCAGGCCCGCGCATGGCCTCCCCCAGCTCGACCAGGGAGATACGGACCCCGTGCCGCTTCATGACCCGGTCGGCCCGATCGACGTAGACGTAGCTCGCCGTCGTCGGTCCGGTACACCAGGTCGCCGGTGCGGTAGACCGTCTGCCCGGCCACCACGTCGGTCCGAAGCACCTCGTCCGTGAGCGCCGGCGCACCCCAGTACCCGTCCATCAGCTGGTCCCCGCCGATGTACAACTCACCCACCTGGTCGGCCGCCTCCACCACCTGACCGGACTCGTCGACCAGGTGGAAGGTCACCCCCGGGTGGGGCCGTCCCATCGACACCGTCCCCCCGGCGATCGACTCCGGCGTGACCAAGGCGTGGGTGACGGCGATGGTGGTCTCGGTGGGACCGTACCGGTTGAACACCCGCCACCTGGGGGGCGGCCGCCCACAGGGCCCGGATGTCGGCGATGGAGCTGGCCTCGCCACCCAGGGCCACCACGTCGAGGTCGGTCTCGGCCAGCTTGGCCCATCTGGGGGCTGGACAACAGGAGCCGCAGGTAGCTGGGCGAGAAGCCGGTGTAGGTGATGGCCTCCGCTTGACGACCGCGTAAGAACGTGCGGGGGAAGAGCAGGGCCTCGCGGGGCCGGATGACCACCGCCCCCCCGGAGAACAAGGTGGGGAACAGCGTGCCGAACGACCCGTCGAAGTGGAACGGCGACACGCACAGGGTGCGGGTCGTCCCCGTCCAGCCCGAGGGCCTCGGCGGTGGCCGCCACCGCGGCGGCGAAGGCGCCGTTGCCGATGAGCACCCCCTTGGGCGTCCCCGTGGTTCCCGAGGTGTAGATGGCATAGGCCACCCGCTCCGAGGAACGGCTCGGCGCGGCCGGCTCTGCTCCGGGCAGTCGCAGTGCGCCAATGGGAACCCATGACCTGGAGTCGATCGGCGTGTCCGGCCCCGGCTCCGTTCCCCTCGCCGTCGCCGTTGCCCCCGCCGGAGTCGTCGCCGGACTCGTCGGATGTCACCACCAGCGCCGGCGTCGCAGTCCGCCAGGATGGACGCCACCCGTGCTCGGGGTCGGTGATGGCCAGGGGCACGAAGATGGCCCCGATCCACAGGCAGGCCAGGGCGGCCACCACGAAGTCCACCGAGTTGGGCAGGTGGAGGGCCACCCGGTCCCCCTCGACCACCCCGCGGGCCGCCAGGCCCGTGGCCACCGCGGCCGCGGCTTCGCCGCAGCTCGGCGTAGGTCAGGTCCCGGTCCAGGTCCTTGACCGCGGGTCGGTCGGGTCCGGTGGCGCCGTGGTCGATGACCATGGACAGGACGTCCGGCGTGGGTCAACCACGGTCCCCTCGGGTGCCGACCTCGGACCCGCGGACCAGGCCGCCGGGCAGCTCGCCGGTGGGCACGCCGTCTTCGAAGGTCACCGCGCCCCGCTTGATCGTCCACCGGTAGCCGGTGGCCGCCTGCAGCAGCCGGCGCCCGCCGGCCGGCAGGTCGGCGGTGATCTCCGGCGGGGCGCACCCGAGGTTCTCGAGGTCGATGACGTTGAGGTCGGCCAGGTAGCCCGGGTGCCACCAGCCCCCGGTCGAGCCAACCGAAGTGGGCGGCCGGCCGCCGGGTGATCTGGTGCACCACCGATTCGACCGGCATCCCGTCGTGGCCCTGGCGGTCCCGGGCCCACAGCGACAGGTAGCTGGTGGTCATGCTCCCGTCGCAGATCTGGCCGCAGTGGGCGCCGGCGTCCGACAGGCCGAACATGGCCACCGGTGAGGTGATCATCTCGTGGACGTCGTCCAGATTGCCGTGGACGAAGTTGAACAGCGGCGTGTAGATGAGCTGGTCACCGTCCCGCTGGAGCTGCACGTCGTAGGCGTACTCGCGGGGGTCGACCCCGGCCTGGCGGGCCGCGGCGGCCAGCGATCGACTGGAGTCGAGGTCGTAGTCGACCGGATCGTCGAGGACGTACATGTCGTCGAAGCGGCCGAAGAAGGCGTACCCGGCGAAGGCGTCCGCTCCCGAGGTCAGCTGGGCATGGCCCTCGATGATCCGCCGGCGACGATCGGGGTCGCCCAGGGCCTCGATGCGCTCGGCCATGGGAAGCCCGGCGATCTTGCAGTACGCCCGGGTCGGGGTGAAGACGTTGGCCGAAGCCTGCAGGCCCAGCAGCACCCCGATCGGCCGCGGGGCCACCTGGGCCTTGACGTCGAGGCCCTCGGCCTGGAGCGCTCGCGGCCAGCGCCATCAGGTCGCGCCACCGTTCGGGCGCCACGATGTCCTGCTGCACCGTGTAGCTGACCGGGCGTCGGCTGGTGCGGGCGAAGGCCGTGACCAGTTCGAACTCGGAACGGGCGAACTCGTCGTCCGTGGTGCGGTAGCTGTCCGAGAGGAACTGGAACACCCCGCGTGCCCTGCTCGCTCAGCACCGTGGCCAGCGCCAACAGCTCGGGCTCCCGGGCCCGCAGGGTCCCGAGGTTCTCGCCCGTGCTGGTGCGGTGCCGTTCGGTCCGCGAGGTGGACACCCCGATGGCTCCGGCCTCGAGCCCCTGGGCCAGCAGGCGGGCCATGGTCTCCAGTTCGGCCTCGTCCGGATGGGCACCGGGGTCTGCTCCCCGCTCCCCCATCACGAACGCCCGCAGGGCGGCGTGGGGGAGATGGGTGCCGACATCGATGGTCCGGGGCTGGCGCTCCAGGGCATCGAGGTACTCGGGGAAGGACTCCCAGTCCCACCGCAGGCCCTCGTGCAGCGCCGTCCCGGGGATGTCCTCCACCCCTTCCATCATCTCGATGAGCCAGTCGTGCCGGTCCGGCTCCACCGGGGCGAACCCCACCCCGCAGTTCCCCATGGCCACCGTGGTCACCCCGTGGTGTGACGACGGCGCCAGCAGCGGGTCCCAGGTGGCCTGGCCGTCGTAGTGGGTGTGCGGATCGACGAAGCCCGGGGTCACCAGCAGGCCGTCGGCATCCAGCTCCCGACGGCCCCGGCCCACATCGTCCCCGACCGCGGTGATCAGGTCCCCCTCGACGGCGATGTCGGCGCGGTACATCGCCCCGCCGCTGCCGTCGGCCACCAGGCCGTTGCGGATCACCAGATCGGCCGTCATGACGTGCGCCGCTCCCCTCGCCCTCAGCCGGTCAACGCCCACCGGCGAAGCGGCTTGCGGGCGTCGGTGAGCGTCTGGTACTGGTCGTCGGTCAGGGTGAGGCCGGCCGCGGCGCAGTTCTCCTCGAGGTGGCCCACGGAGGAGGTGCCGGGGATGGGCACCATGACCGGCGACCGTCGCAGCAGCCAGGCCAGGCACACCTGGGAGACCGTGGCCCCGAGTTGGCCGGCCACCTCGTCGATAGGGCCGCCGGGACGGGAGAGCTTGCCGCTGCCCAGAGGGAACCAGGGGATGAAGGCGATCCCCTGGCCCTCACAGTGGTCCACCACGTCGTCGGCGCCGCGGTGGGCGATGTTGTACTGGTTCTGCACGCTGACCACCGGCACGATGCGGCGGGCCGCCTCGATCTGGTCCACACCGACCTCGGACAGCCCGACCTCGGCCACCTTGCCCTCGTCCCGCAACTCCTTCAGCACGCCGAACTGGTCGTCGGCGGGGACCTCGGGGTCCACCCGGTGCAGTTGGAACAGGTCGATGCGCTCCACCCCCAGGCGCCGCAGGCTGCCCTCGCACTGACGGCGCAGATGGTCAGGGCGACCGCACTCCTCCCACTGCCCGGCCCCGGCCGGAGGAAGCCGGCCTTGGTGGCGATCCTCAGCCCCTCGGGGTACGGGTGCAGCGCCTCGTTGACGAGCTCCTCGGCCACGTCGGGCCCGTAGGAGTCGGCGGTGTCGAGGAGGTCGACGCCCAGCTCGACGGCCCGTCGGAGCACGGCAATGGCCCCGTCGTGATCATCGGGGGGTCCCCACACGCCGGAGCCGGTCAGCTGCATGGTGCCGAATCCCAGCCGGTGAACCGTGAATGAGCCCAGCGTCAGCGTCCCAGGGTTGTCGTCCATCGTCCTCACTTCCGACGTCTTGTCGCTGCGGTGTCGTGCAACGGCGGTGAACCTTCAGGCCTGGGCTGGTTCAAGCTTACCTGTCAACCTGCACCTCCAGGCGCAAATGCTTGTCCTGGCCCTCGGCTACGGCGTACCTTGGAGTAGCGGCGATGCCGAAGAAGGGGCCGGCGTGAGCATGAAATTCTGGTGTCCATCCCACCCTGCGAGCTCGGCTCCACGCCGAGCTCCCTTCGTATGTCCCGGAATCGGCCGATGATCGAGTTCGCCATCGTCGGTCTGGGCTCCTGGGGCCTGTGCGTTCTGGAGCGCACGGTGGTCCGGGCCCGCCAGTCGAGTTCCCCGATCCGGGTGCACCTGGTCGATCCGGGTCAGCTGGGCGGGGGGGTCTACTCCTCCGGGCAGCCCGACTACCTGGTCCTCAACAACGCCTGCGGGCAACTGTCGCTGTATGCCTCACCCAACAGCGAAGAGCACCCCCCTTATGCCGTGGGCCTCTACGAGTGGGCCGTGGTGCGGGGCTTCCGTTGGGTGGGCCACGAGTGCCGGGTGGGGACCGAGGGCGAACCGATCCGCCCCACCGACTACCTGCCCCGCCGGCTCATGGGCGAGTACCTGGTGTGGTTCTACGACACCCTGTTGGCCGACGCCCCCCAGAACCTGGAGATCGTCCGCCACTATTCGGCCGCCGTCGACATCTCGCCGGAGCTCGGCGGTCGGGAGGCGGTCCTGCTCGACTGACGGCGAGACCCTCTCGGTCGACCACGTGGTGCTCACCTCCGGCCACACCTTCAACAACGAGCAGGTCGGCGATCAGGCCCGGGTGCACTACCTCCGGCCGTACCCGGTGGAGTACTTCGACGACCCCATCCCTCCCGGCTCCGGGGTGGCGGTGGCCGGCATGGGGCTGGTGGGGTTCGACGTGCTGACCGCCCTCACCGTGGGGCGGGGTGGGACCTTCGAGTCGGTGGGAGCCCGGAAGCGGTACGTGCCCAGCGGGCGGGAGCCGGTCATCTACCTCTACTCGCGGTCGGGCATCCCCTACTGCGCCAAGTCCGCCCACGGCGTCGACCCCAACGGCGAGTACCGGCCGGTGGTGTGCACCCCGGAGGCCTTCACCGCTCTCACCCACCCCGGAGGATCGCCGGTGCGGCGGCAGGTGGACTTCCGCTCCGAGCTCCTGCCCCTGTTGTTCGCCGAGATGCAGGCCCGCTACCACACCCATGCGGCCTTCCTCGAAGGGGGGGTGGAGGAGTCCACCGCGGCTCGCACCCTCCTCGCAAGAGGCCTGGGCCGACGGGCAGTACGCCGAGGCCGTCGACCGGCTCGAACTGCTCTACGGCCGCTTCGACCCGGCCGACCACATCTTCGCCGGCGCCGACCGTCACTACACCTCGGGCGCCGACTACCAGGCCCAGGTGTACGACATGATCGAGGCCGACCTCGACGAGGCCCTGACCGAAGGCGGAAGCCCGGTCAAGGCGGCCCAGGAGGTCCTGCGCATCCTCCGCGACCAGTTGCGGGCCGTCATCGAGTTCGGCGGCCTGTCCCTCGAGTCGTACATCGACTTCCAGTCCAACGTGCGGGGCCGGATCAACCGGCTCGAGGCCGGGCCTCCCCCGCTGCGATCCCAGCAGCTCCTAGCCCTGCTCGATGCCGGGGTGGTCCACATCGAGCTGGGGCCGAACCCCGAGGTCACGGCTTTGGCCGACGGGTCGGTCCGACTGCGGTCCACCCAACTCGACGAGCCGATCAGCGCCACCGTCAACGGCGTGGTGCGCGGGCACCTCGATCTCCCGTCGCTGGCCCGCTCGAGCTCGCCGCTCCTCAGCCGCCTCTACGCCATGGGGCGCCTGACCCAGTTGCGCTACGGGGACACCGCCGTGGGCAGCGTGGCCATCAGCGAGGACTTCCACCCCTACGACGCCGAGGGTCGGCTCCAGCCCAACCTGTCACTGCTCGGGGTACTGACCGAAGGCGTTCGCTACTTCACCCACTACCTGCCCTCGCCCCGCAGCCGACTTCGGGCCGTGCTCGACGCCCAGGAGTGCGTGGAAGCCATCATCGGCTGAGTGGGCCGGCTGGGCGCCGGCGATCAGGAGGTGGCGGCGGTCAACGCCTGGTCGATGTCCTCGATCAGGTCGTCGATGTGCTCGAGGCCGATGGACAGGCGGATGGTCTCGGGACGGATGCCCGCGGCCACCAGCTCGTCATCGGACAGCTGGCGGTGGGTGGTCGACGCCGGGTGGATGGCCAGTGACTTGGCATCCCCCAGGTTGAGCAGCCGCTTGAAGAGCTGGAGCGAGTCGAAGAAGGCCAGTCCGGCGTCGTACCCGCCGGCGGCGCCGAAGGTGATGATCGAGGGCACCCGGCCCTTGAGGTACCGCTGCACCAGCTCGTGGTGGGGGTGGTCGGGGAAGCCGGCGAAGCTGACCCACCCCACCCGGGGGTCGGCGGCCAGGTAGGCCGCCACGGCCCGGGCGTTGGCCTCGTGGCGGTCCAGCCGGACGGCCAGGGTCTCCAGCCCCTGGAGGAGCTGGAAGGCGTTGAACGGGGACAGCGTGGCGCCGGTGTTGCGCAGTTGGATGGCACGGGCCCGGACGGTGAACGGCCGCTCGGGGAAGTCCCGGGCGAACACCACGTCGTGGAAGGCCGTCTCGGGCTGGTTGAACATCGGGAAGCGCTCGGCGTGCTCCGTCCACGGGAACCGCCCGCCGTCGACGATGGCGCCCCCGATGGTGGTGCCGTGGCCGCCCACGAACTTGGTCAGCGAGTGCACCACCACGTCGGCCCCGTGCTCGAACGGCTTGAGCATCAGCGGGGTGGCCACGGTGTTGTCGACGATCAGGGGCACCCCGGCGCGGTGCGCCACCTCGGCCACCGCTTCGAGGTCCACGACGTTGCCGGCCGGATTGCCGATGGTCTCGCAGAACACGGCGCACGTGTTGTCGTCGATCAGCGGGGCGATGGACTCGGCCCGGTCGTCGGCTGCGAAGCGGGCCTCGATCCCGAGGGTCGGCAGCACGTGGGCGAAGTAGGTGAAGGTGGCGCCGTACAGCTGGGGGGCCACCACGAAGTTCGTGCCGGCCCGGGCCACGGTCAGGATGGCCGTAGCTCACGGCGGCCATGCCCGACGCCAGCACCAGGGCCGCCGTCCCTCCCTCCAGCGCCGCCATGCGCTTGCTCCAGGACGTCGTTGGTGGGGTTGTTGATCCGGTTGTAGTGGAACCCGGGCACCTGGAGGTCGAGCACCGCCCCGGCGTGCTCGGCGTTGATGAAGTCGTGGGCCACCGTCTGGTAGATGGGCACGGCCACCGCCCGGGTACCGTCCGCGGTAGTAGCCGCCATGGATGGCGATGGTCTCGTCGTGCATGCGCTCAGTCGTTCCTCTCGGTGGCGTCGGCCATCCAGTTGGCGTACAGCCCGATGGCCGTCTCCCGCCACGGCCAGTCGGCCCGGTCCCCCATCTCGTCGAAGGGGAACGACTCGACCAGTGCCGGGTCGCGGTCCCCTCCCACGATACGGTCGTGCAGGGACCGGAGCTGGTCCCAATCGCCCGGGGCCACACAGTGAAGGGGCAGACGCGGCTCCTCGTGGCGCTCGCCGAGCACATATCTCCTCACATCCCGGTGGTACTCGCGCAGCAGGCTGGAGGGGTCGTACTCCGGGTGGCCCTGGACCAGCACCACCCGGGAGGCACCGTTGGTCCGGCTGATCACACTCCAGCCCACCTGCTCGGAGCCCACGGCGATCTCGTACCCCGCGGCCAGCACCACGTCCGTCGGGACGGCGTTGAGGCGTGAGTGGGGCAGGACCACCTCCGGGCCGAGCCCCGCGGCCAGAGGATGGTCCGGGTTGGCCTGCTGGGTGAAGACCCCGGTGCACTTGGCCGGCAGGGTCGTGCGCTCGATGCCGTCGAACACGGACAGGGCGGCGTGGGCCGACAGGCACGACAGCAGCATGGAGGGGACGTGCTCCCGACCCCATGACAGGACACCGGAGAGTTCATCCCAGTAGGGCTCGTCCTCGATGCGAGGCTCCAGGGGATTGGATCCGGTCACGATGAGCAGGTCGGGGGGGTTGGCCCTGATGGAGTCGACCGGCAGGTACTCCCGGGCGATCCGCTGGGCGATGCGCTCGCCCCTCGGAACGCCTTCCATGGTGCACCGGGTCACTTCGACCACCTGGTCCTTGGACCCCGCTTCGAGCAGGCCCAGGAACTGTCGCTCGGTGGCGTCGAAGGCACCGTCGGGCATGTTGTTGACCAGCACACAGGTCCAACGGGGCCTCTGGGCCCGGTCGGGCGAGACTTCGGCGTCCGTCCCCGGGGCGCGGACCAGCCGCACGACCATTACCGCCTCACGTCGGCGTAGGTGACCGTCACTTCTTGGTGGAGTAGTTGGTAGACCGCCTGGAGCTCGAGATAGTCCGCGGCCGAGCCCACCACCGACATGATGTGGGTGCGCGATCCGTCCCGCCAGTCGAGATCGGCTCCGGGGCCCTGGTGCATGCTGATGGAGTCCACGCCGGGGTGGTCGCTCACCCGTTCGACCCCGGCGATGGCCGCCACGGTGGCCGACACCGCCGGCGGCTGCAGGAAGAACCGGTAGCCGATGCGGTCGGTGGGCACCGGGCCGTCGATGGCGATCTGCTCGCCGAGGGCCACCCGCAGGGTCAGCTCCAGCAGGGGCACTTCCGCCGCTCGTCCGATCATCTCGGGCACTCCCCCGCCCACCCGGCCGTTGACCTCGATGATCCGGGGACCATCGGGCGTGAACTTGACCTCGGTGTGCAGGCAGCCGGTCTCGACTCCCAGACCGACGATGGCCTCGGTGGCCAGCGCCAGCACCTGATCCTGCTCGGCCTGGTCGAGCGCCGAGGGGATGAAGAACCCGGTCTCGCGGAAGTTCTCCGCCAGCGGGAACCGGCCGGTGAGGGCCAGATGGCTGATCACCCCGCCGGCCACCACGCTCTCCACCGACACATAGGCCGCATAGGTGTCACCGGCCCGGGCCGGATCGTCGGCCAGATACCCCTCGAGCACCATCACCGGGCGCTCGGGACCCAGCGCCTCGAGCAGTCGATCCAGCTCCTGGGCATCCTGGGCCAGGAAGGTGTAGCGACTCCCCTGGGCCGACCTGGGCTTGAGAACGGCCGGCCATCCCACCTCGGACCCCACCTCAGCCACCCGGGCCGGAGCGTCGTCGGGGTGGATCACCTGGGAGGCGGGCATGGGCAGCCCGGCCCGGGCCAGGACCTGGCGTTGCTCGGCCTTGTCGGTGAGGGCGGCCGCGGTGGCCGCCGAGTGGAACGGGAGGTGCAGGGCCTCGGCCACGTCGGCGTAGGCCACCATGCCGGCATCCAGATAGGTGGCCAGGCCGTCGGGCTCGTAGGCCGATAGGGACTTGGCAATCTGTTCGACGCCCATACCGTTGATATCGACCACCGGGCCGAATCGGTTTAGCAAGTCGGCCATCTGGCTCATGTCCGCCAGGGAGCCGTCGATCATCCACAGCAGGTCGCAGAGACCGGCGGCCGCTTCGACCAGCTGCATGACCGGCACGCAGCGCGGCCCGTAGCCCACGGCCACGAGCGGTCGCGTCACGTTGGATTGGGAACGATCTATGCCCCTGACCACCGGGCAGATGTTAGCGTCTAAGTGGGTCTTCGCCTGGAAGATTGCCTGCTGATCGGGCAGGACGCGCCGGCACAGGCGACCCATCCGGGTCAGATCACGTACATCAGATCGACGTAGAGGAGTCACGGGCCATGCCAGTCGAGATCATCGGGATGGTGGGCACCAGGGATGCCTCGGAGATCAAAGGGCCGCTGGTGGATGGACCGGTGGTGGACTGGATGGACGGCCCGGTCATCGACCCGGGCTATCTGGTCGACATCGCCCAGGCCCACGACCGTGGCGGCTTCGACCGGGTGCTGGTGGGCTATGGGGCGGTGGCCCCGGAAGGCTGGGCGGTGGCCGCCACCGTGCTCCACAGCACCACCCGCCTCAAAGTGCTGGTGGCCCATCGACCGGGCTTCGTGCAACCGGCCGTCGCTGGCCCGTATGGCCGCCACCCTGGACCAACTGACCGGCGGCGGGCGGATCGCCATCCACTTCATCACCGGCGGGGACGAGGCCGATCAACGCCGGGAGGGCGACTTCGTCCCCCACGACGCCCGTTACGCCCGGACCGGCGAGGTCATGTCCATCGTCCGGCGCATCTGGGCCGAGGACTCGCCCTTCGACTACGAGGGGGAGTTCTTCCGCTACGAGGGGGCGTTCAGCTCGGTGAAGCCGGCCACACCGGAGGGGATCCCGCTGTACTTCGCCGGGGCCTCGCCTCCGGCCATCGAGGTCGGCGCGGCCCAGGCGGACGTCTACGCCTTCTGGGGGGAGCCTCGAGCAGCCGTGCAGGCCCGTATGGAGACCATCGACCAGGCCGCGGCCAAGGTAGGGCGCAAGCTGCGCTACAGCATCTCCCTCCGTCCCATCATCGGCGACACCGAGCAGGAGGCCTGGGAGAAGGCCGAGTGGATCGCGGAAACCACCGCAGAGCGGATCGCCCTGGCCAAGGAGCGGATGGCCGACCACAAGGACACGTACCAGGGGTTGGGGGGCGACAAGAACGCCACCTTCTCGGTCAACCGGGACACCGGGGGAACCACCTCGGTCGGCCGCAAGCGGCTGATCGAGATGTCCTCGGACAAGGACGTCCACGACGAGCGGCTCTGGATGAAGGTAGCCAATCTGACCGGCGCCGCCGGCAACTCCACGGCCCTGGTCGGCACGCCCGAGCAGGTGGCCGAGGCCATGCTCCGCTACTACGACCTCGGGATCACCACATTGCTGCTCAAAGGCTTTGACCCCTTGGCGGACGCCGTCGACTTCGGTGAGCGCCTACTCCCACTGGTGCGAAGCGGGGCCGAGGAGCGCGACGCCGTCGGAGCCCGCTGAACGACTGTGAGCCCCGAGGGGTAGGGTTCAACAGGTGAGCGGAACGGATGACTCGATGGACCTGGAGTTGGCCGCAGCGTCCCTCCGGGCCGACGGTTCCGATGTGCGGATCCTGGTCAAGGTCCTGGCCGACCAGCTCGCCGAAGCTCTCGGGTCACGGCTCGAGGTGAAGCGGGCCGGGGGGCGGTTCCGCAAGTCCGACGAGATCAAGTCCATCCGCATCTCCATTGGCGACGATCAGTTCGAAGCGATGGTCGACGGGACCTCGCTCCAGTGCAGTGTCGGCCACTCCTCGGGCGGCATCCGTATCCGCAGCGAGAAGGTCGGAGTCGACGAGTGGCTGGCTCGGCTGCTGGCCCTGCTCAAAGCCGAAGCAGCCCACAGCCAGGCGGTTCGCCAGGCACTCGAGAGCATGGTCATCGGAGGAAACACATGAGCGACGCCCCACAGGATCTACCCAAGGAGGCGGGCCACCGGCTCGAGGAGCTGGAGCATGGACTGTTCACCTCGGACCTGTCGGTCAATGAGTTCCTGCTCATCAAGGAGGTGGGCTTCCACCCGCTCGGGTTCGTGATGGGCTCGTCGATCTACCACACCGGGATCCAAACCCGGAAGTGGGGACAGAGCCAGGAGCTCGAGAAGCTGACCGGTGCCATGTACGAGGCCCGGGAGCTGGCCATGACCCGGATGGAGGAGGAGGCCGCCGAGCTCGGGGCCGACGGCGTGGTCGGGGTGAGGCTCGACGTCAACTACTACGAGTGGGGCAAGGACGCCGCCGAGTTCATCGCCGTGGGCACCGCCGTCAAGGCGGAGAGCGGTGTGTCCCACCTCAACAAGTTGGGCAAGCCCTTCACCTCGGACCTCTCCGGTCAGGACTTCTGGACCCTCATGCAGACCGGTTACATCCCCCAGGGGCTGGTCATGGGGACCTGCGTCTACCACATCGCCCATCGCGGCCTCGGCCAGACGCTGGGCTCGGCCGGCCAGAACGTGGAGCTCCCGAACTTCACCCAGGCGCTCTACGAGGCCCGGGAGCTGGCCATGACCCGGATGCAGGACGAGGCCACCCGCCTCGACGCCTCCGGCATCGTCGGGGTCCGGCTCGAGGAGAAGTCCCACCAGTGGGGCAGTCACACCATCGAATTCCTCTCGCTGGGAACCGCCGTGGGCAAGACCTCCGACTCGGTGACCCTGCCCCGTCCCACCACCATCATCTCGCTCGACAACTGATGGACGCCGAGCCGAACGATCTTCCCGAGGCGGCCGGCCGGCGCTTCGCCGAGGGTGCGTTCACCTCGGGGCTGACCGTCCCCGACTTCGCAGCCTGCCTGCAGATGGGCCTGGAACCGGTCGGGTTCGTCCAGGGCTTCTGCGTGATGCAGTGGCAGTGGTACGGGATGGGCTCGCCGTATGGCACCTTCGGCTCCCCCTACAGCGGGAGCGCCGGTGGCTACTCGGAGACCTGGCAGTGTCCGCACGGGTTCGTCTCGGCCGAACACCGGTCCTGGGGACAGAACTACGAGCAGTCCTGGATCGAGGACGCCTGGCGCAACGGCTTCACCTCCGCCTACGAGCGCATGATCGAAGAGGCCACCACGGTCGGGGCCCACGGCGTGGTGGGCCTGATCGACGCCTCGGAACGGTTGGGCGACATGGGTGTGCTCGAGTTCCGGGTCCAGGGCACCGCGGTCAAGGTGAAGGACGGAGCTCCTCCGGCCGACGGCCGGCCCTGGACCACCTACCTGGCCGGCCAGCGACTGGCCAAGTCGGTGGAGGCCGGATTCGCACCGGTGTCCATCGCCGCCACAGTGGCATCGGTCCGGGTGTGGGCCTACTGCGTGACCGAGTACCTCACCGAGGGATCCAACGCCAACTGGGGATACCAGACGCCGGCCTCGGAGATCGAACAGATGTCCCGGGCCCACATGGCCGTCCGCCGACTGGCCCGTCAGCAGCTGCGCTCGGGGCTCGACGGCGACTCGCTCCACGGGGCCTCGATGATCACCACCGAACGGGAGCTGGGCCAAGGCGATGCCGAGCTCCAGTGCATCATGCGGGGGAATCGGGTGCGTCGGTTCAAGAAGTTCGACCCGATCTCCCCGCCGCGGCCGACGGTGCGGCTCCTGTGACCCCCGACGAAGGCCTCGGAGCCGAGGCCGACTCCGTCGATCTGGCCCAGGAGATGCGCGACGCCGCGGCCTACCTGAGCCGGCCTGCGTCGGCGGCCGCATCATCGACCCGCAAGTCGTCGAAGACCTCCGACCTGTCGATCGACGAGGAGTTCGCTCTCCACTCCATCGGGTGGGAGCCGGTCCAGCTGGTGTGCGGGGTCTCTCTCTACTCGGTGCCCATGGGCGTGTGGAACTGGGGCGTGGGAGAGATCAGCTACGCCTCGGAGGCCTACGCCCAGGCCTTTGCCGGCGCCAACGACCGGATCCACGAGGAGTGCACCAAAATGGGTGGGCGGGGCGTGGTCGGCGCTCATGTCGAGGCCGAGGTCCATCGCCATCACGTCGACGTCTCCATCGTGGGCACCGCGGTGCGCCCGGTCGGTAGCTCCGGGCTGTCCGCCGATCCGGTCTTCGTCTCGGACCTCTCCGGCCGTGACTTCGCCCTGCTCCACCGGGCGGGGTGGGCGGCGGTGGGCCTGGCCGTGGGGGCCAGCTTTGTCTACGCCCCCCGCCGAACCGCCGGGGTGGCCATGAAGCAGAAGAGCCAGAACGTGGAGCTGACCAACTTCACCGAGGCCATGTACTCGGCCCGGGAGTCGGCCATGGCGCGGATGCAGGAATCAGCCTTGGCCATGGAGGGCTCCGGGGTCGTCGAGGTGAAAGTGGAAGAAGGCCCGATGTCCTTCGCCAACCATGCGGTGGGCTTCACCGCGTACGGGACCGTGGTCCGGCTCCTGGGCGAGCACACCCGGATCGATCCGTTGATGATCCTTCCTCTCGACGATCCGACATCGGCCTTCGACGCCACCTCGCTCCGAGGGGGATGAGGTCCTAAGGGCCCCCTTGGGCCCGGGTCCGACGCCGGTGGATCCAGCCCAGCCAGCCCACTGCGGCGATCACCGCCGCACCGCCCAGCACGATCCCGATGACGCCAACCGGCGGAATGCCCCCTCCCCCGGCGGTGGCTGGGGCGGCGGCCACCGTGGTTGACGGTGCGGAGTTGCTGGTTCCCCCGGACGTCTTCGAGGGTGGGCCGGACCCGGATGACCCCACTCCGGAGGCGGCGAAGGCCACCACCTGATCTGCGGCTGGCGCCAGCAGCAGACCATCACCCACGCTAGGCGTCGGGAAGTGGTTGGCCGGCACGCCAATCGATGCCTGCTGGCGGGCCGTACCGGTGCCGGGGTCCAGACCGTAGAGGTTGCCGTTCTGACCCATGGTCCAGACCAGGCCCGCGGCCACAATCGGAGGACCGCCACCCAACCCGGAACTCCACAGCAGCCGGAGCGATGGCGGCGACGTGTCCACCCTCAGGGCTACGGTGCCGCTCAGGCACGGGAGGTAGACGGTTGTGCCCACTGTGGCGCTGCCACCGTCGACATCCTGACTGCAGATCGAAGCCAGCGCCGCCTGCTGGCCACCGACACCCCCGAGGTGGGCGCCGTCGACCAGGTAGGCGATCCTGGATTTGCCGGCGACCACGACCTCTCCATCGCTCAACAACGCCGGCGACATCGACATGTCAAGATCGTGGGCATTGTTGGCGGGCCACGATGCCGGGGCGAAGTACTGCTCGAGCCCGAGGGAGGGTGACAGTTCGAGCACCGAGTCGCTGTCGTCGTACCCATCGGCGCGGGAGTACACCGAGCCATTCCCCGCCTCGACCCAGAGATTGCCGGTGGCGTCAACGGCCGGCGCCGCACCTCCCATCCAGATCGCCCCCTGTGAATCGCCGGCGGCGGCGTCGACCGTGAAGAAGGATGGCGTGCCGCCGGCCTCGCCCACGGCGACCACCCGGCCCCGATAGGAGGCACAGTCACCATCGTTGCCGCCGAAGCCGAACACCACCTTGCCCTCGTCGAGCGCCAGTCCGGTGCGTTGGAGCAGTGCCGCGGCGTCGGCCCCGGGCGGATCGACGTTCCGACTCATCTCGAGCCTGCCGGTGGCCAAGCTCAGGCCGACCACGACATGGGCCGGCCGGCCCCGGACCAGCTCATCCGCCACCGCGAAGATCTCCCCCCGCATGGGATCGATCACCGGGGTACCGGTGATCCCCTCGGTTGGTTGGATGTCCCCGCAGGGCAGCGACGAGGCCGGAACCGGGCTGGCCAGGTGCGTCGACCACACGACACTTCCGTTGGCGGCCGACAAGGAGTAGATGGTGTCGTTCTCGGTGGCCACGTAGACGTGGCCGGCGGATACCAGCGGCTCCCCGTAGAGCTCGCCATCCAGCACCGGCGACGTCCACGCCCGGTTGGACGTATCGATGGCGGTCGCCTTGGTGACCACACCGGACCCGGCCGGATCGTGATGGTAGACGGTCCATCCGTCCGGGTCCGGCGCCGGGCCGGCTACGGCCGCACCAGGCCAGAGGGCAGGTGCGGCCGAGGCCATCAAGAGGCCGAAGAGCCCCGCGATCGACAGGACCCGTCGGAACGGCCTGGCCGGGCCCCTTCTCACGCTACGTTCGCCGGTTGGCCGAGGTCGGCTCTCACCGGGACAGGCTACCGCCGCCCGCCGCTGTGGCCCCGGCGGAAGGGCGCCCCGCGAGCTCGGCTACGAGACCGCTGGACCCTGCTGGCGCACCGACTCGACCGCCTCCATGGCGTCACGGAGGTCCCGGAGCCACTCGTCCGTATGATTGGCGACCAGCTTGACGCACCAGGCCAAAGCATCCGAGCGGCTACGGGCCACCCCGCTGTCGACCAGGGTGTCGAGCACCAGTCGCTCCGGCTGGCGGAGCCGGGTCATCACCGGCACCGAGAGGTTGGTGAACACCTGCGTGGTCCCCCCGGCTTCGGCAGCCCAGGCGATACTCCTGCCGAACAGGTGCTGTGCCTCGCGGTCGATGGCCATGCGCTCCTCGCGGGTCTCTTCGCGGAAGCGGGTGATCCTTCCCGCCTCGGCGGCCGTCCTGGTCACCTCGTCGTCCCCGTCAGGGACGTCCGGTGCCGGTATCCGGCCCTGGATCACGATCTCGTCACGGTCGACGGTGACCGCTGGAGCGGCTTCGAACCACTCGTCGGGCAGCCGCCCGGTGAGCCAGCCGGTCACCCCTTCCGCTGACGGCTTCTCCTCGGTGGCCCAACCTTGGGAACGGCCGCCCCGGCCGCGCCCGCCGCGGTGTGTCCCCTCGCTGTGTCCACTGCTTCTTTGAGGTCCCATGGGTGCTCCAATCACTCTTGTCTCCACTCGCTTTGGTCGTCGCGGAGATTGATTACATACTTACAATAGATTCATTATTACACGGGGTCTTGGGAGGCTCGTACGTTCGTTTCATGAATTCGAGTGTTTTATCGGTCAGGGGCGATACTTGCAGAGTCAAGCTACCGGCTATAAGCCGATAAACAGGTCATAGTTGACAAAACGCACGTGCCGCACCCCTCCACAACTCCGGCGACCCGACAGTCTTGAACCGACACCGACACCGACACCAACACCGTCCGACACCCACCGTCCGACATCCGACATCTGCAGCGGCAGGGAGCGGCAGGTGTTTGGGACATCGACCCGTGGCACGATGAGGATGTGGGCTACGTGGTGTTCGGTGCCGGAGCTATCGGAGGTTTGGTGGGCGGTCGGCTCTTCGAGGCCGGGTTGGACGTGACCCTCATCGCCCGTGGCGAGCACCTTGAGGTTCTCCAGTCCCGCGGCCTGACCATCGAGTCACCTGCCGGCCAGGTCACCCTGCCCGTGCCAGCGGTGGGTCATCCGAGCCAGATCGACTGGACCACCGGTCACACCGTCCTCTTGGCCATGAAGAGCCAGCAAACCGCAGCGGCGCTTTCCGACCTGGTCGCCGTGGCGCCGTCCGACACCCCCATCGCCTGCCTCCAGAACGGTGTGGCCAACGAGCCCACGGTGCTGCGGTTCTTCTCCGAGGTATACGGGGTCTGCGTCATGTGCCCGGCCGGCCACCTGGAACCTGGGGTGGTGCAGGCCTGGTCGTCTCCGATCAGCGGAATGCTGGACATCGGACGGACCCCCCATGGCATCGACCGGACCAGCCGGGCCATCGCCGACGATTTCGGATCGGCCACCTTCGATTCGAAGCCCGTCGAGGACGTGTTCCGGTGGAAGCGCCGCAAGTTGCTCACCAATCTGGCCAACGCCGTGGAGGCCATGTGCGGACCCGGGGAGCGGAGCGGGGTACTGGTCAAGGAGTTGGTGTCCGAAGGCGAAGCCACGCTGGCCGCCGCCCGGCTGGACACCGCATCGCGGGACGAGGATCGTGCCCGTCGGGGAGACCTCCTCCAGCTGGGCGAGATCGCCGGGCGTCGCCGGCCGGGCGGATCGTCGTGGCAGAGCGTCGAGCGGGGCACGGGCAACATCGAGACCGACTACCTCAACGGGGAGATCGTCCTGCTGGGCCGATTGCACGGCGTGCCTACACCGGCCAACCAGCTGATCCAGGGCCTGACCCGCCAGTTCGTGGCGGAGCGGCGTCCGCCAGGGAGTGTCACCGCGGCATCGATACTCGAGCAGCTTGACGCGACCCGCAGACCCGCCGGCTGACCGACCGCCTCAGCCGCCCAAGGCTGACGACAGCATCGCTCCGACCTGCTCCGTCTCCAGGAGGAACCCATCGTGACCCGAGGCCGACCCGATGACGGCCAGCGGTCGGGCCTTGGGGAGCCAACGAACCAGCTCCTGTTGGAGTCCCAACGGATAGAGCCGGTCGGTGTCGATACCGGCCACGGTGACCTCGGCACTCACCCGGGCCAGAGCCTGAACTGCCCCGCCACGCCCCCGACCGACGTCATGGTGGTTCATCGCCTCGCTCAGGATGATGTACGAGTTGGGGTCGAACCGTCGGACCAGCTTGTCCCCGTGGTATTGCAGGTACGACTCGACGGCGTAGCGGCCCCCTTTGAGAGGGTCTTCGGGTGCCTGGGCCCTTCTGCCGAACCGCTCTTCGAGCTCGGCTTCCGTCCGGTAGCTGACCTGACCGATGCCTCGGGCCACAGCCATTCCCTCCACCGGACGGGTCGGCCGACCGTAGTAGTCGCCGCCTGCGAACGCCGGATCCATGCGGATGGCCCGGACCTGCAGGGAGCACAGTGCAATCTGCTCGGCGGTGGCAGCCGCCCCGACCGCAACCAGAGCGGCCCGCCGGACCCGCCCGGGGTGTCCCACACACCATTCGAGGACCCGCATACCGCCCATGGAGCCTCCGATCACCCCGGCCCAGCGGTCGATACCCAGCTGATCCGCCAGGGCGGCTTCGGCCGCCACCTGGTCGCGGATGGTCACCAGTGGGAATCGCGAGCCGTAGGGAGTGCCGTCGGGGGCCGGTGAGGACGGTCCGGTGGTGCCCCGGCATCCACCGAGGACGTTCGGGCAGACCACGAAGTACCGATCCGTGTCAATGGGTGCGCCCGGGCCGATGATCCCGTCCCACCACCCGGCCGTCTGTTGCCCGGGCCCAGCCGAACCGGCTGCGTGGGAGTCACCGGTGAGGGCGTGGAGCACAAGCACCGCGTTGTCCCGGGCGTCGTTGAGCTGACCCCAGGCCTCATAGGCCACGGTGACCTGGGCCAGGGTGCCCCCGGCTTCGAGAGTCATGCCGGCACCGCCGGTCACCTCGACGAACCGGCGGCCACCGGCATCGTCGGCCCCGGGCGCCGCCTCGCCCGATAGGTCCGACGGGTCCGAGGTCATGTTCCCTTGGCCGCCCGGAAGCCCGACTCGAGGTCGGCCAGGATGTCCCCGATGGACTCGAGCCCGATGCACAGGCGAACGAGGTCAGGCGTCACGCCGGTGGAGATCTGCTCAGCCTCGGTCAGCTGGGAGTGAGTGGTGGAAGCGGGATGGATGGCCAGGCTGCGCACATCGCCGACGTTAGCCAGGTGGCTGAACAGCTCGAGCCCCTCAATGAACGAACGACCGGCGTCGGCACCGCCTTCAATCCCGAAGGCCAGGATGGCTCCGCCGCCGTTGGGCAGATACTGCTCCTGGCGCTGGTGCCAGCGACTTGACGTCAGGCCGGGATAGGCCACCCACCGGACCTCGTCGCGCGCCTCCAGCCAGTTGGCCACCTCGGTGGCGTTCTGCACGTGGCGCTCCATCCGGAGGCTGAGGGTCTCCAGTCCCTGAAGGAACAGGAACGAGTTGAGCGGAGCGATGGACGGGCCGATGTCCCTCAGGTACTGCAGGCGGGCCTTGAGCACGAACCGTGCCGGAAACAGGGCCTCGGGGAGTTGACCGAACACCAGTCCGTGGTAGCTCGGGTCCGGCTCGGTGAAGCCCGGGAACCGCCCGCTGCCCTCGTAGTCGAAGGACCCACCGTCGACGATGATCCCGCCGATGGAGGTGCCGTGCCCACCGATGAACTTGGTGGCTGAGTGCACCACGATGTCAGCGCCGTGCAGTAGGGGCTGGCAGAGGTACGGCGTGGCCACGGTGTTGTCCACCACCAACGGGATCCCGTGCTCGTGGGCGATGGCCGACACGCCCTCGAAGTCCAGTACGTCACCTTTGGGGTTACCGATGGTCTCGGCGAAGAAGGCCTTGGTGTTGGGCCGGATCGCTGACCGCCACCCATCGAGGTCGTCGGGGTCCTCGATGAAACTCACCTCGATACCCAGCTTGGGCAAGGTGTAGTGCAAAAGGTTGTAGGTCCCGCCGTAGAGAGACGCCGATGAGACCACGTGGCCACCGTTCTCAGCCAGGTTGAGGAGGGTCACGGTCTCAGCCGCCTGACCGCTGGCTACCGCCAGCGCCGCCACCCCGCCCTCGAGGGCAGCCACCCGCTCTTCGAACACCGCCTGGGTCGGATTCATGATCCGGGTGTAGATGTTGCCCAGTTCCTCCAGCCCGAAGAGCGCTGCGGCGTGAGCGGTATCGCGGAAGGTGTAGCTCGTGGTCTGGTAGATGGGAACGGCGCGAGCCCCGGTGGTGGGGTCGGGAACAGCTCCGGCATGGATCTGGCGGGTTTCAAATCCCCAATCGGACATGGCAGTGGCCTCCTCGGAGCGGTCCCTGGGCGACCATCGCCGCGGTGTTGCATCGCTCAGCGCCCCCAATGGTTGCAAACCCGATCGTAATTGGTCAACTTGCTTTCTCGGATCGGGACGACCGGACCCCGCCCGGCCGACGGTGATCCGGCGGCCGTAGTCGCTATGTTTGGCCGCCGAGCCCGTGAACAACACTGCCAACAAGCCACCCCGAAGACCCCGGTCGGGACTGCTCCGAGCCCGGTTCCTCCTTCCAGTGGCGGCCATGCTCTTCGCCGTCCTGGTACTCCTGCTGGCCAATAGCCCGGCGTCGGACCGGCTGGCCGACCAGATCACCGCGGTCACCGTGGGTGGGGCCGGCCCCGGAGCCGCACCGAGCTCCGGCGGCACCGACCCCGTCCGGTTGGCCCGGTTGGACGGGTGCCCCTGGCTCCAGACCGCCATGGCGCACCACCAGTCACCGGTCGCCCTGGCCGCCCTGGTGGTCCGACGGATGACCCTCTTCGAGAAGTTGGGGGAGATTGACCTCATCCAAACCGACATCCGCCAGAACATCAACAGCGGAGTTCGCCGGCTCTGCATCCCGCCGCTCACGCTCCAGGACGGCCCCCAGGGTGTGTCCTTCGGGGCGGACAACGTCACCCAACTGCCCGCTCCAGTGGGGCTCGGAGCCACCTTCGACACCGCCATGGCCCGTGCCTACGGAAGAGTGATGGGCTCCGAGGCCCTGGGCCAGGGCATCGACGTCATCCAGGGGCCCAACCTCAACGTCGAGCGGGTTCCCGAGGCCGGGCGGGCCTGGGAGAGCTTCGGCGAGGACCCGCTGTTGGTGTCGGCCATGGGAGTCGGCGAGATCGAGGGAATCCAGTCGACCGGGGCCATGGCCATGGCCAAGCACTTCGCCGTTTACACCCAGGAGACCAACCGGAGCACTCTCAACGACGTGGTGTCCCAGCGCGCCCTCGAAGAGATCTACCTCCCGCCGTTCAAGGCCGCCGTCACCCAGGCCCACGTCTCGTCCATCATGTGCGCCTACCCCAAGCTGAATGGCACGTACCAGTGCCAGTCCTCTCCGTTGCTTGGTCTGTTGCGGACGTGGGGGTTCACCGGATTCGTACGGTCGGACCTCGGGGCGGTACACGACCCGGTCGCCGCCCTCCGCGCCGGGACCGACCTCCTCAAACCGGTCGACGTGAGCCAACTGGCTGTCCTGGTCCAACAGCACCAGCTGGCGGTGTCGGTAGTGGACACCGCGGTGACCCAGGTCCTGACCGAGATGTTCGCCCACGGGCTGGTGGGCGGAAAGGCTTCCGGCGCACCGGGAGATCCGGTGGACTCGACAGGGCACACGAACGTTGCCCTGTCCTCTGCCGAGCATTCCGCGGTGCTGCTGAAGGACACCGGCTCGGTGCTTCCCCTGCTCGGTCCCCGAGCCCGGTCGGTGGCCGTCATCGGGGCCGACGCCTCAACAGACCCGGTGACCACCGGCTTCGGCAGCTCACAGGTGGACCCAACATTCACGTCCACGCCCCTCACCGCCATCCGGCGACTGGCGGGTGCTGGTGCCTCGGTCACCTATTCCAACGGTGGGAGCACGACCGGAAACCTTCCGCCCCTTCCCACCGACCTGCTCACTCCGGCATCGGGCGGCGGCCACGGGCTCACCCTCACCCTGACCAGGGCCGGCCCGGGCTCGGCCCCGCCGCGGGCTGGCGTCAAACAACCGGTCATCGGCACAAGGCCTGTGGCCGGAACGCCCCCCGGTACCGCGACGCGGTCGGGGGGCACAGCACGCTCGGGTGCGACAGTGAAGTCCGGGGCGGTGGCGAAGTCCGCGGTGGCGAAGTCCGGGGCTGCGGCGAGCTCCAGTGCGGTGATTCTCTCCGGTGGAGCGGTGCGGTCGATCCGCATCACCGAACCCAACATCAATGCCGAGGTCTCGCCCAACCCAAACACCAGCCAGGCTCTCCCGCCCGTGACCCCGACCGCTCCGGTGGACCGACTCCACGGTGCCCATCCACCCGTGACCGGCCCGCTGGACCTGGGGGGCGCCATCATCACCAACCGCTCCCGTATCGAACTGCCGCCTGGGTGGTCCAACGCCACCGCCACCTGGACCGGTGGACTCACTCCTCCGCGCAGCGGCCTGTACACCTTGTCACTCCAGGGGAGCGGAGCGGTCGGCCTTTCACTCAACGGTGTGCCGGTCGTCTCCGACATGATCGGGCTGAACCACTCCCTGTGGTCGGCGACAGTGCCGCTCAGGGCCCACCAGCGTTATCGGCTCTCCCTGCACTGGGACCCCTTCGGCGCCGCCACGACCTTGGGCGTCCCCACCGGCAGCTTTGCTCCACTGACGCTGGGTTGGAGTTACGTGGGCGGCCAGATCGACGCCGCCGTGGCGGCCGCCCGCAAGGCCGCGGTGGCCGTTGTCTTCGTCGGCGACTACGAAGCCGAGGGCTCCGATCGTTCCACCCTGTTGCTCCCAGGGGACGAAAACGACCTGATCTCGGCAGTCGCCGCGGCCAACCCCCATACGGTAGTGGTCCTCAATACCGGTGGCCCGGCGCTCATGCCGTGGCTGAAGCACGTGGCCGGTGTCATCGAGGCCTGGTACCCCGGTCAGGAAGACGGGAACGCCATCGCCGCCGTCCTCTTCGGACATGTCGACCCCTCCGGGAGGCTGCCGATCACGTTCCCCACCACCGATGGTCAGTCGGCGATCCACACCGCCGCCCAATGGCCCGGCATCAACCGGAACTCGTCCTTCACCGAGGGGCTGGACGTCGGCTACCGCTACGACCATGCCCACCACATCCAGCCCCTGTTCCCCTTCGGATACGGGCTCTCGTACACCACCTTCTCCCTCAAGGGACTGACTGCCAGTCATACACGAACCGGAGTGACCCTGACGGTGAAGGTGACCAATACCGGGAGGGTGGCCGGCACGGATGTTCCCCAGGCCTACCTGACCTATCCCGCCGAGGCGGGCGAGCCACCAGCGCAGTTGGCGGCGTTCTACCCGGTGACCCTCCGACCCGGACGGAGCCGGACGGTGTCTCTCTTCGTACCCACAACGGCCTTCCAGGCCTACCTCAACGGAGGTTGGACCACCGTCCCTGGTCGCTACCAGCTGTCGGTGGGTCAGTCGTCCTCGGACCTGCCGTTGTCGACATCTATGCCGGCTCCCTGAGGGACCGGCCTCAGAGCGGCTTACCTCCGGGGCACCAGGCATTGGCGGGTACCCCGGAACAGGGATCAGGCATGGTCGGCAGTGCCTTGGGCAACGGGTGCATGACCACGCCGGTGTGCTTGGGGTAAACGGCGCCGGCCGGACACGAGCCGAAGCCGGTGTCACACAGGACCTGATCGAGCAACGGACCACCGGTGTTGGCCGCTGTGGTGATCTTCCCGCAGGTCGGCTGGATCTGCTCAAGATTGGCCGGCGCGCTCCCGTTGGGCGCGATGTTCCCGGCGAAGCAGTTCTGGGGTTGGCCCTTGGTGAAGACGATCTGCCCGTAGTCGGAGTTGCTGGCATTGCCGAAGTACCCGTTGTGGCTGAAGGTGTTGTGCAACAAGGCGTCGCCCTCTGGGTCGTACACGCAACCGAGGCCGGACTCCTCGACCCCGCCCGTCTTCGAACAGCTCTGGCCCAACGAGGGCGTCCCGGAGTCGGGGTACGGGACCATCAAGAACCCCCAGGCGCCGTTGTCGACGAAGGTGTTGTCCATCACCGTGTCGTTGCGCCCACCCGACAGGGTCATCCCGGTTCCGATGGGCCCGGCGGCGGCGTTTCCGGCCTCGGGGACGTTGGGGTTGTTGTTGTTATGGGAGTAGTTGTGGATGAACACCCAGCAGGAGTGGGTGTGGGTGATCGGACTGATCCCGTTGTTCGGGCACTCCCCGTTCTGCGGCGCCGGAGGGTCTCCGTTGATCTGGGTGTTGGTGTCGATCCCGTCCTGGTTGTTGTCGAACTGCGAGTGCTCGATGACTACCGCTCCACCCGAGTTGGTACCGGAGTAGCCGAGGGCGTTGTACTCCATCCATGCGTGGTCGATGGTGACGTCGCAGAGTTGGTGGCAGGCCCCGACGTACATGCCCGAGTCGTTGAAGTTGCTGGCATACAGCTGATTCCATCCGGACGGCCCCTGCGAGTTGGACGAGAAGATTCCGTACTCGGCCGCGGTGGCCTCCTGCTGGGTCGGGGTACCCGTGTGGCTGAAGAAGGTGGAGGTCGCCGTCAGGTACTGCCCCGGTGTAACCGGTGAGGCCGATCTTCCCGCTCCCGTCCCCGCCGTTCCACCAGACCTCGTTGCCGCCATCACCGGTGCCTCCCAAGAAGTTGCACACGGTCAGGTTCTCGACGGACACGTGGTCGGCCTTCCAGATGAGGATCCCATTGCGACCGACCGCCTGTCCGTTCGGCCCCACGGCGCCGAAGTTCTGATCAGCCGGGTTGGCGCTGCACGCCGGAGAGCCCGCCTTGGTGCCGTCGACGATCACCGAGGAGCGGTCCATCCCCCGCAGGTGAAGGCCCGAGGTGGTGATCAACACCCCACCGGTATCCCCGTCAGAGGGGTCGGTATGGGCGCCGGACTCGTCCGCATCCTCGTGGTAGTCGCCCGGCGCCACCAGGATCCAGTCTCCGGGCTTGGCCGCGTCGACCGCCGCCTGGATGGTCCGATAGGAACCGGCGTGGCCATGGAACGTCCCGACCAGCAGCACGGAGCTGCTGGTGCCCGCTGACGCCGTCCCGCTCGAGGAGCTACAGGCGGCCAGCAGGACGCCGGCTACCAGGCAGGCTCCGGCCACAAGTACGCCACGTCGGTCTCTCGCCACTGGCTCTCCCCCATTCCGCCCCTCCCCATGTTCCCCGTTTGGCGGCCTGCCGTCTGGTTACGGCCGAACGCGCCAGCTGATGGTACCGGACCTTCCGCCCGAGACTGCGGTTCGGGTCCTGCGGGCCGGACCCACCCTCCTTGAACCGGACGAGACCCCCGGCTCCTTCGCCTCCGGGGGTGGCAATGGGTGGTTCGGCTAGCATTTAGGGAGCGTGAACCGGTTGGTCAACGTGAACTGGGGCGCAGGACCCCTCCCGGTGGCAGGACCGGGCCTGGACCAACCGGAGTCGCGCTGCCCTCGCCCACTAGTTCCGGCCCCCACGGTGGCCGGGCACCGAATCCAGAAAACCAAAGAGTAAGGAGCCACCATGGCCAGCGAACAGGATCGTCCCGACTTCAAGGTGGCCGACCTCGGCCTGGCCGAGTTCGGCCGCAAGGAGATCGAGCTGGCTGAGCACGAGATGCCGGGCCTCATGGCCATGCGCTCCGAGCACGCCGCCGAACAGCCTTTGCGCGGCGCCCGGATCACCGGCTCCCTGCACATGACCATTCAGACCGCGGTGCTCATCGAGACCCTGGTGGCGCTGGGGGCCGAGGTCCGCTGGGCCAGCTGCAACATCTTCTCCACCCAGGACCACGCCGCCGCGGCGGTGGCCGTCGGGCCTAAGGGCACCGTGGACTCCCCGCAGGGGGTGCCGGTCTTCGCCTGGAAGGGCGAGTCACTGGAGGAGTACTGGTGGTGCACCGAGCAGGCCCTCCAGTGGCCCGGCGAGGGACCGACCATGATCCTCGACGACGGCGGCGACGCCACGCTTTTGGTGCACAAGGGAGTGGAGTACGAGAAGGCCGGTGCCGTTCCCGACCCGGCCACCGCCGACTCCGAGGAGTTCGCCGTGGTGCTGGGCGTCCTGACCCGGAGCCTGGCCGAGGACCCGGGCCGTTGGACCGCCATCGCCGCCGGGATCAAGGGCGTCTCGGAGGAGACCACCACCGGCGTGCACCGGCTGAACGAGATGGAGCAGTCCGGCGAGCTGCTGTTCACCGCCATCAACGTCAACGACGCCGTGACCAAATCCAAGTTCGACAACAAGTACGGATGTCGTCACTCCCTGATCGACGGGATCAACCGGGCCACCGACGTGCTCATCGGCGGCAAGGTCGCTGTGGTGTGCGGTTACGGCGACGTGGGCAAGGGTTGCACGGAGTCGCTGCGGGGCCAGGGTGCCCGCGTGGTGGTCACCGAGATCGACCCCATCTGCGCACTGCAGGCAGCCATGGACGGGTACCAGGTGGCCACCCTCGAGGATGTGGTCGGGACAGCCGACATCTTCGTCACCACCACCGGCAACAAGGACGTGATCACCGCCGACCACATGAGCCGGATGAAGCATCAGGCCATCGTGGGCAACATCGGCCACTTCGACAACGAGATCGACATGGCCGGGCTGATGAAGATCGACGGCGTCGAGCGGGTCAACATCAAGCCTCAGGTGGACAAGTGGGTCTTCCCCGACGGCCACGCAGTCATCGTCCTGTCCGAGGGCCGGCTGCTGAACCTGGGCAACGCCACCGGGCACCCCAGCTTCGTCATGTCCAACTCCTTCACCAACCAGACCATGGCCCAGATGGAGCTGTTCAACAACGCCGACGACTACGAGAACCGCGTCTATGTGCTGCCCAAGCACCTGGATGAGAAGGTGGCCCGGCTCCACCTGGGCGCCCTCGGGGTCCGACTGACCTCGCTCACCAAGGAGCAGGCCGAGTACATCGGGGTGCCGGTCGACGGGCCCTACAAGCCGGACACCTACCGCTACTGAGGTTCCCGGCCACCGAGGCCGCCGCTCAATAGGTTCCGGCCCACTGGAGCTGCCGGCTATAGGGCTGCGGCCTACAGACTCCCCGGTTCACTGGGTCACCGATGCCGTCCAGGTAGAGCCGGCATTGGTGGTGACCGCAGCAGCGGCCCCGATGGCGGGGTCATTCTGGCGGTGTCCCACGACCACGCACCAACCCGATGAAGGGCAGGAGATGCCCAGATCGGTCAGGTGGGGGTAGCCGGCGTTGGGGTTGTCTAAACCGCTCGGACCGGGATGTTTCAACCACGACCTTCCGGAAGTCCCCGACCACAGGAAAAGTGCGGGGTAACCGGCGATCCCGCATCGCCCCGGTGCGCTACAAGAGACTTCGGCGGCCGTCCCGGTCGACCGCGGGAGCACGGAGCTCTTGTTGACGAAGGACCCCCCGCTGTTGTTGGTTACCACCAACTCGCCGGCGGTGCTGTCGTGGGCCCCCGATCCGACCAGCAGGCAGGTACCGGTACCGGGGATGCAACTGACGCCCAGGAGCTCGGCGGAGACGGAGCCTCCGAACACACCCTTCACCTTCCAGGTCCGGCCACCGTCAGTGCTGACAAAGGGGCTCCAACCGGCGGTGATACAAGCGGTGCGGACACACGACACGCCGTTGGCCACGCCCCCGGGCGGAGCCGCCGACTTCGACCAGGTCCGACCGTTGGTCGTATAGATGAACGAGCGGATATGGATGTTGGACGACTCTCCGACGGCCATGCAGTGGGTGGTGCTTTGGCAGGCCACACCGGTCAGGAGGGTGCCGCCGCGGCTCGACGTCCAGCTACTCCCGGCGTCGTCGGTGGACAAGATGGTGTTCCGGCCGACCGCCAGGCACCGCACCGCAGACAGGCAGGTCACCGCAGACAGCATGGGGGTGTGGATCGGGATGGCCACGCTCTGGAAGGTTCTGGCCCCGTCGGTGGATACCTCAACCAGGCCAGCTCCTGTACCGGTCCAGCCCACCGCCATGCACATGGACGTGTTGGGACAGGAGACGGCGTTGAACCACCCGCCGGCAGAGGACTTGCCCGTCCCCGTCCCTGCGCCGAGGGTGGCCGCACCCACGACGGTGGCGCTGCTGATGTTCCCGGCTGTCATGGCCAGACTGGAGGCGGCATCGCCGAAGGCCTGTATCGAAGACCCGGAGAACAGCCAGTAACCGCCGCCGTCGGGAGTGGGGGTCAAGGCTTCCCAACCACTGCTGCCGGCGTCAGCGGCCGACCCGAAGAACCGGGCGTCGCCGAAGTCGAACACTCCCCCGTCGGAGGCCACCATCCGATACCCACCGTTGTCCGGGGTCCCGGTGACGAAGGCCACTGAGGCGTTGAGATGTTGGCCGCCCATCGATCCGTAGAACGGGGCGTCGAAGGCGAACACCCCTCCGTCCGCCGCCACCAGCCAGTAGCCGCCGGTGGACCCGTCGGTGGCCATGCCCACCACCGGCTCGTTCAGGGGCACCGCTCCCATGGAGCCGGAGAAGCGGGCGTTGCCGAAAGCGAAGATGCCGCCGTCAGACGCCACCAACCAGTAGCCCCCTCCGTCGGGAGTGGAGGCCATGCCCACGATGGACTGGTTGAGCGGTTGGCCCCCCATTGAGCCATAGAAGACGGCATTGCCGAAGGCGAAGATGCCGCCGTCAGACGCCACCAACCAGTAGCCCCCTCCGTCGGGAGTGGAGGCCATGCCCACGATGGGCTGGTTGAGGGATTGGCCCGCCATCGAGCCGTAGTACCGGGCGGGGCAGGTAATGCCAGAAGGACCGAGCGTGGAGACAGAGCCGTCGGCGCGAGCAAGGGCCACCTGGTAGGGACACCCTGCGCTGGCTGTGGCTGTGCTGGCCCCGGCCGGAGCCGATGATCCGACCGGGGCCACCCCTAAGAGCAGTACCGGCATGGCCACCAGGCAGACCAGGAGACAGACGCTGAACCGTGGTCGACGCCCTGTCGGTGAAGATCGCATGGATATCCCGTAATGTTCACGTACAGCGTTGGACCCACCACACTACGTCAGCAGTGGCGGGTCAGCAGTTGGCGGGTCCGGAGCCCGCGGGCTGCGCGGCAGGTGACGGGCCGGTAGGCCAGCGGGGTCAGCTGTCGGCGGTCTCGCGGTCCAACAGGTAGGCGAACCGCTCCTTGGCCTCCGCCCGTCGGGTGGGCACGTGCTCGCTCGGGACCTCCATGGGCTTGTAGCCCTTGAGGGTGTGGCGAGCCACGGTCACCTTGTGGACCTCGTCCGGACCGTCGTAGATGCGGGCCGCCCGGGCGTTGCGGTACATCTGCTCGAGGGGCAGGTCAGTCGAGAACCCCAGGGCTCCGTGGACCTGGATGGCCCGGTCGATCACGTTGTAGAGCACCCCGGCCCCGTAGTACTTGATCATGGCGATCTCCACCCGGGCGGCCGAGGCCCCCTCGTTGTCCATCTTCCACGCCGCGTAGAGGGTCATCAGGCGGGCGGCGGTCATCTCGGCCAGGGAGTCGGCCACCCAGTTCTGAATGGTCTGCTTCTCGGCCAGCAACGAGTGGTGGGTGGTGCGGGAGACCGCCCGCTCGCACAACATGTCGAAGGCCCGCCGCGACTGGCCCAGCCAGCGCATGCAGTGATGGATGCGACCGGGACCCAGGCGCTTCTGGGCCAGCACGAACCCTTCGCCCTCCAGTCCCACCAGGTTCTCGTAGGGAACCCGCACCTCGCGGTAGATGATCTCGGCGTGCCCGCCGAACTTCCCGTAGTGCTCCACCGGGTCCTCCATGGTGGCCACGTCGCGGACGATGTCGACCCCGGGGGCGTCGGCGGGGACCACGATCATCGAGCACCCCTGGTAGGGGTGGACGTCCGGGTTGGTCACCGCCATCACGATGAGGAAGTCGGCCACGGAGCCGTTGCTGGTGAACCACTTGTGCCCGTTGATCACCCATTCGTCCCCGTCCTTGACGGCCGAGGTGGTGATCATGGTGGGATCGGCCCCGGCCCCCGGCTCGGTCATCGAAAACCCGCTGCGCATCCGTCCGTCCAGCAGGGGCAGCAACCACTTCTCCCGCTGCTCCTCCCGTCCGGACGACTCGATGCCGATGGCCAGCAGCTCAGCGTTTCCCGAGTCCGGGGCGTTGTTGCCGAACACCACCGGCCCATAGGGGGTCTGGCCGAGGATTTCATGCATCAGACCCAGCTTGACCTGGCCGAACCCACCTCCCCCGAGCTCGGGCGGCAGGTGGGAGGCCCACAGCCCCCGCTGCTTGACCTGGTCCTGCAGGGGCTTGATGGCCTCGATCACGGCGTCGTACTCGAGGGACAGGGTCTCGAGCGGGAAGATCTCGTCGTGCACGAACTGGCGCATCCAGGCCAGTTGCTCCTCGAACTCCGGTTCGGTGGAAAAATCCCAAGCCACGGCGGTCCCCCTGTCGTCTTTCGCGTCCTATCCCGGGCCAACTACCGTAACGGCATGCCCGGTGACCGCGATTCCACCCCCATCCGTACCACCGTCACGTTCTCCGCGTCAATCGGAGCCGGCGATCGGCCGAGCCGGTGCGCCCGGAGATCGACTCGCCCACGGCCCGCGCCCGCCTGCACGCCGCCGAAGTGGCCCTGCTCGACGAGCGCCGCCTGTTGAGCGGGGACGAGCTCACCTCCCTGGCCGAGCTCCCCGATGAGTGGGTCACCTCGCTGGCCGCCCTGGCCCACCAGGTCCGTTTGGCCTGGTGCGGGCCCGAGGTCGAGGTCGAGGGCATCCTCTCGGCCAAGACGGGCGGGTGCCCGGAGGACTGCCACTTCTGCTCCCAGTCGTCCCAGTTCGACAGCCCGGTCAAGGCCACCCCCTTCCTCGATACCGACGAGGTGCTTCGAGCGGCCGAGGAGACCAAAGCCGCCGGGGCCTCCGAGTTCTGCCTGGTCCTGGCGGTACGGGGCCCCGACGAGCGGACCATGGTCCGGCTCCTGGAGTTGGTGCCGCTGATCCGCGAGCGGACCGGCCTCAATGTGGCGGTCAGCGCCGGGCTCCTGAGCGAAGAGCAGGCCCGCCGCTTCGCCGAGGGCGGCGTCCACCGCTACAACCACAACCTGGAGACGTCCAAGTCGTTCTTCCCCCAGGTGGTGTCCACCCACGACTGGGACGAGCGCCAGGCCACCTGCCGCCTGGTGCGCCACCACGGCATGGAGCTGTGCTGCGGGGCCCTGATCGGCATGGGCGAGAGTGACGAACAGCGGATCGAGCTCCTGCTCCAACTCCAAGAGCTCGATCCCACCGAGGTCCCCCTCAACTTCTTGAACCCGAGACCCGGCACCCCGCTCGGCAACGAGGACCCGGTAGCGGCCTGGGAGGCCATCCGGTGGATCGCCCTCTTCCGGCTGGGACTGCCCGGGGTGATCCTGCGCTACGCCGGCGGTCGGGAGGTGACCCTGCGGGAGTTGCAGTCGATGGGGATGACCTCGGGTATCAACGCCCTCATCGTGGGCAACTACCTGACCACCTTGGGCCGGTCCGCCGACGAGGACCTCCAGATGCTCTCCGACCTCCGTATGCCGGTGGGAGCACTCACCGGCATCCTCTGAGCCGGAAACCGGTGGTGGCATCGGAGCCGGAGCTGGTGGTCAAGGATCCGGTGGTGGGCGGCTATTGCACCGGCTGCGGGTCGGCATCCTCGGCGTGCGGCGGGTGTCGTCGCCACCTCGACCCTCCGCGGTTCTGCCCCACCTGTGGGCGACGCCTGACGGTGGCCGTCAGCCCCGGTGGCTACCGGGCGAAGTGTCGGGACTGCGGACCGGTGCTCGTCGACTGAAGCCCGAGGCTCAGCTCGCCGTGGGGCCCACTTCGTGGAGCTCCACCGGGTTGCCGGCCGGGTCGTTGATGAAGGTCTGGCGGTTGGACCCGGTGCCCACGGGGTCGGCGATGTCGATCCCTTTGGACCGCAACTCCTCCACCACGGCATCGAGGTCGGCGACCCGGATGGCGAAGTGCTGGCCCAGGTTGCGCGGGACGGGCGCCTCGACCAGGTGCACCTGCTGGCCGCCGAGGTCGATCCAGGCCCCCGGCACGCCGAAGTCGGGCCGGTCCCGGCGCAGGGTGCCGCCGAGGGTGTCGGTGTAGAAGGCCACCCCTACGTCGACGTCGGCCACATTGATGGCCACATGGTGGATGGCGAGGGGCTCCATGTGGCGAATTGTGACCCGTGCGGGGTTCCGGCGCAACGGAGACCCCACAGTGACCCGGTCGAAGCGACCAGACCCGGTCGCACCAGACCAGATCCTGGTCACCGTTCCGCCCCTGTGATCGACTGTTCCCCATGGCCACGTACCAGGACCCGAAGATCGAGTGCACCGACCGCGAGATCATCATCCGCGGCTACTACTTCCCGTGGGGCAGCAAGCGGATCCCTTACTCCTCGGTCCGCTCACTCGAGCGCTTCGATATGACCGCTCTGGAAGGTAAGGGGCGGATCTGGGGCTCGGGCGACTTCCGGCACTGGGCCAACCTCGACGCCGGCCGGCCCAAGAAGTCAGTGGGGTTCTACATCGATGTCGGAGCGCGGATCATTCCCTTCGTGACCCCCGACGACCCTGACGCCTTCGAGGCGGCGGTCCGCGAGCACGCCCACTAGAGATCGACCGGTCTCAGCCACGAGGGGTGGGGGCCGGCCACCACCGCTACGGGCCGGCCAGCACCGCTACGGGCCGGCCACCACGGCTACAGAACGGCTACGACTACAGACCGGCCACCGGTTGGATGGCCACCTGCAGCGGAGCGTGGTCCATGCGGTCCAACACGTGCCGGGCGAACAGGTCGCACTCGGCCAGGTGGGGATAGCCGGACAGGATGAACGACTCCACCCCGGCCTCGGTGAGCTCACCCAGGGTCGCCCGGACCTGATCGGGATCGCCCACGATGGCCGCCCCGGCGCCGCTCCGGGCCCGTCCCACCCCGGTCCACAGGTGCCGTCCCACGTAGCCCTCGTCATCGGCCTCGGACCGCAACTCGGCCTGGCGGGCCACCCCGACCGACGCCGAATCGAGCGAGCGGGATCGGATCTCCCGGCCCACCTCGGGGTCGAGCTTGGAGAGCAGACGCCGGGCGGCGCTGCGGGCCTCGGCCTCGGTCTCCCGCACGATGACGTGTGAACGCCAGCCGAAGCGCAGGTTCCTCCCCCACCGCTCGGCCCGGGACCGCATGTCCCCGATCACGGTGGCCACAGCCGTTGGGGTGTCCGGCCACATCAGGTACACGTCCGCACCGGCGGCGGCGCACTCCTTGGCCTCCTCGGAGAGGCCACCGAAGTAGAACGGCGGGCAGGAGCCTGATGTCGCCACCCGGGGTGGGTCGATGTCCAGGCTGACGAACTCGCCGGCCATCTCCAGGTGCTGGCCGGTCATGAGGGCCCGCAGGGCGGCCATGGACTCGAGGGTGCGGCGGTACCGCGGCGGGCCGGCCAGCGTCTCTCCGGGGACATCGCTGGAGATCACGTTGAGGGTCAGCCGGCCGCCGGAGATCTGGTCGATGGTGGCCAGCTGCCGGGCCAGCTGGGGCAGGACCATCTCGCCCATGCGGACCGCCAGGAGCAGGTGGATCTGCCGGGTCTGGGTGGCCACGGCGGCGGCAAAGGCCACACTGTCGATGCCGAGCGCATAACCCGACGGCAGCAGGATGCTGTCGAACCCGTAGGAGTCGGCGGCCACGGCGATGGCCCGACAGTGATCCCAGCTACCGGCCAGGGCGGGATCGGGTTCCCCCAGGAACTCGTAGTCGTCGTCGCACAGGGCACTGAACCAGGCGACCTCGGGCACGACCACCTACCCACCCTAGAGAAGTTGCCCGCCGCCACGCCCGCCGGGGGCCCAGGTGGGCCGATGGCTGCCCGATGGGCCGGCTGCTGGTGCCGTCAGCCAGCCGGGACCTTCCACCCCCGGGCCTCGGCGATCTCCTTGCAGGTGGGGCAGAGCGGGTAGCGCTTGGGATTGCGACCCGGCACCCAGATCTTGCCGCACAGAGCCTTGACCGCGGTCCCGTTCACCATGCCCTCGACCACCGTGGGCCCGGCCGCCACGTAGTCGCCCTTCTCCGGTTTGAACCCCTCCAGCACGATGTGGGACATGCGCTCGTGATCGCCGTCCAGCTCCGGGTCGACCTGGGTAGGGGCCAGGGTGATGCCGGTGTCGGTCATGCCAACAGGATCGCGCATCCGGTGGCGCCACACACGCCTCCACGCACGGCAACCAGGTCGCCGCCGGCGGTCCGGGCCCGGTCCTGGGCCGCTCGTTGGCTGGCCGCGGTCCGGTCCCCCCGGGCTCACCCCCTACGCTTTCGACCATGTCCCGCCCCACCCTGATCCTCGCCTCGGGCTCGCCGGCCCGGCTCCGGCTGCTGCGGGATGCCGGCTTCGATCCTGAGGTGGTGGTCAGCGGGGTGGACGAGGACGCCTTCGGCGCCGAGGACACGGCCTCCCTGGTCACCGTGCTGGCAGAGAGCAAGGCCGAGGCGGTGGCCGGACGCTCGGGGGACGCCGTGGTGGTGGGATGCGACTCGCTCCTCGAATTCGAAGGGCGGCACCTGGGTAAGCCGTCCTCGGCGGCGGAGGCCCGGGGGTGGCTGCAGTCCCTTCGGGGTCGGGACGCCACCTTGTTCACGGGGCACTGCGTCATCGACGGGGCCAGCGGGCGGCGGGCCACCGGGGTGGCGGGCACCACCGTGCGGTTCGGGCTGACCACCGAAGACGAGCTCGAGGCGTACCTGGCCACTGGCGAAGCCATGGAGGTGGCCGGGGCCTTCACCCTCGATGGCCGTTCGGCGCCCTTCATCGACGGGGTGGACGGAGACCCCGGCAACGTCATCGGATTATCCCTGCCCCTGTTCCGGTCCCTGCTGGCCCAGTTGGGCATCGCCATCACCGACCTGTGGGCCACGGCCGAACCATGAGCACTCCGACGCCGGCCCTCAAGCTGGGCCCTATCGCCGTGGACCCCCCGGTGGTACTGGCCCCCATGGCCGGGGTGACCAACGTCCCGTTCCGGAACCTGTGCCGCAGCTACGGCGCCGGTCTGTACGTGAGTGAGATGATCACGGCCCGGGCCCTGGTCGAGGGGAACGCCAAGACCCTGGCCATGGCGGCCTTCGACCCGGACGAGTCGGTCCGCAGCGTCCAACTGTGCGGGGTCGACCCCGCGGTGATGGGGGCCGCGGTACGCCGCCTGGTGACCGAGATCGGTGTCGACCACATCGACCTCAACTTCGGCTGTCCGGCGGGCAAAGTGACCCGCCAGGGTGGAGGCGCCGCCCTGCCCGTGCACCGGGAGCTGTTCCGGGCCATCGTCTCGGCCGCGGTGGGGTCGGCCGGATCGGTGCCGGTGACCGTCAAGATGCGCATCGGGGTCGACGACGACCACATCACCTTCACCGAGTCCGGCCGCATCGCCGAGGACGAAGGGGTGGCCGCGGTGACCTTGCACGCCCGGACCGCCGAGCAGCTGTACTCGGGCACGGCCGACTGGCGCGCCATCGGCGAGCTCAAGGCCGCCGTCACCTCCATTCCCGTCCTCGGCAACGGGGACCTGTGGGAGGCGTCGGACGCCCTGGCCATGGTGGCCGCCACCGGCTGCGACGGCGTAGTGGTGGGAAGGGGCTGCCTCGGACGGCCGTGGCTCTTCCGCGACCTGGCGAACGCCTTCGCCGGGCGACCGGTCGGACCGCCGCCCGGCCTGGGCGAGATCGTGGCCATGATGTCGGCCCACGCCCACCTCCTGGCCCAGTGGTTCGGCGAGGACATCGGGATCCGCCAGTTCCGCAAGCACTCCGGCTGGTACCTGACCGGGTTTCCGGTGGGATCGTCGGTCCGGCGGTCACTGGGCCAGGCCGTCACGCTGGCCGAGGTCGAAGACCTCCTGGCCGGGCTGGACCCCACCTTGGCCTTCCCTCCCGAGGCCATGCGGATGGCCCGCGGCCATACCAACGGCCCGAGGCCGGTCCGGCTCCCGGCCGGATGGCTCGACAGCGTCGACGACCCGACCCCTCCGACCGGAGGCGACACGCTGGTCTCCGGCGGATGATGATGACCATTCCGGTTCCGAGCTGTGGGACAATGGGGATGGTTGATCACGTCGGGCGTCCCCGTCGTCGCTCCGGGCAAACGCCCCGGCGTTGCCCCGGTCGCCGCCCCAACTGATGATCGTCGGCTCCTCCCTCACTATCGAAATCGGCGACCGCACCCTTCTGAGCGACGCCTCGTTCGTAGTCGGTGCCGGCGAGAAGGTCGGCCTGGTGGGCCGCAACGGCACCGGTAAGTCCACGTTCATCTCGGTGATCATCGATGAGCCCGGGCGCAACGTGCGCTCCACGGGCAACTCCCGGATCCAAGGCACCTACAGCTATCTCCCCCAGGTGCCGGTACCCCACGGGCTGGGGCTGGAGCCCAACGGCTTCTCCCACGTCCTGTCGAGCCGGGGGCTCGACGTCCTGGACGACGCCCTCGGCAAGGCCCGGACCCAGATGGCCAAGGACCCCTCTACCGAGAACATCGAGCTCTTCTCGGACCTCGAGGAGCAGTTCCGGGAGAACGGCGGCTACGAGGCCGAGTCCACCATGGCCCGCCTGGCCGATGGTCTCGGTCTGCGCCAGGAGCTGCTGTTGGAGGACATCGAGAGCCTCTCGGGCGGCCAGCGGCGGCGGGTCGACCTGATCCGGATCCTCTTCCAGGGACCCGACACCATGATTCTCGACGAGCCCACCAACCACCTCGACCTGCCGGCCAAGCGTTGGCTGATGGAGGAGTTGGAGCGGTTTCCGGGGGCCATCCTGGTGGTGTCCCACGACCTCAAGCTGCTCGACCGGTCGATCAACAAGGTGCTCCACCTCTCCGACGGTCGCCTGCACGAGTTCAAGGGGACCTACTCGTCCTACATGGTGCAGTTGGAGGCGGACCAGAGCCAGCGCGAGCGATCGGCACAGCTCGAGGGCCGGGAGATCAAGCGCCTGTCGACCCTGGCCGACTCCATGCGGGGAAGCACCAACCGCCGGGCCCGGATCGCCAAATCGCTGGACAAGCGGGTCGAGCGCCTCGAATCGTCCAAGACCGAGGTCCACAAGCGTGAGCGGAAGAGCTCGTTCCGCCTGCCTACGCCCAAGCGGTCAGGTGAGGTCCCGCTCCGGGCGGTGGACCTCACCGTCCGCTACGGCTCGTCCACCGTGCTGAACAAGGTGGACTTCCACTGCCGGCGCGGCGACCGGATGGTGGTCATCGGTCGGAACGGGGCCGGGAAGTCCAGCCTGCTCCGGTGCCTGGCCGGCGTGCAGGAGCCCACTTCCGGGGAGGTGGAGTTGGGAGCCAACGTCACCATCGGGTACTTCGCCCAGGAGCATGAACAGGTCAACCTGGAAGTCTCCGTGCTCCAGAACATCGACGACACCATCCTGGTGGAGGAGACCGAGCGACGGGCCCTGCTGGGCTCGTTCGGCATCGCCGGCAAGGCCGCCCACCAGATGCCCGCCACCTTGTCGGGCGGCGAACGGGCCAAGCTGGGCCTGGCCATGTTGGCCGCCGGGAGGGCCAACGTGCTCCTCCTCGACGAGCCCACCAACAACCTGGACCCCTCCTCGATCGAAGCGGTCGGCACCATGCTGAGCCGCTGGCCGGGCACCATCGTGGTGGTGAGTCACGACCGGGCTTTCGTAGAGGCGTTGGAGCCCACCCACGCCCTCAAGCTGCCCGACGAGATCTTCACCCACTGGGACGAGGACTACCTCGACCAGGTGGAGATGAAGTAGTAGGTCGACGAGCCGGCATGATCCGTCGGCTGCTGGGCTCGCTGGGGTCGCTGCTCAGCTGAGCCGGTCAGACGGATACCCGGGGTAGGACTCCTTGAACACCCCGGCGTGAAGCAGGACCTCGGCCACCGCTTGGGCGGTGTCGGCATCGCTGAGGGTGGTCCTGGTCCAGTAGGACTCGGTCCGGCGGCTCTGGCTGAGGCCGACCAGCTCACGACGAACCCGGTACTCCTGTCCCACCAGGACCGGGCCGGCCAGCAGTCGGATCTCCAGGTCCAAGAAGAGCCCCACCGACGGCGACCGCACCGGCCAGGCCCCACCCGACTTGTGGGCCAGGACACTGACCATCTCCACCGGGACCACGGCCCGTCCCCACGGCGATGCGGGGCCACCCTCCGGCGTGTACCACGGGTGCGGTTCGGTGATATGGGCCAACTTGTCGACCAGCGAGAACGGATAGCCCGCTCCGTTGTCACCGAAGAAGTCCAGCGACACCACCCCGTCGTCACGCACCATCCCCACCTCCAGCTGATCGATCACGAACAGCTCTCCGGGATCCCCTTGGGCGGCCCGGCGGACGTCCAGCTCGGAATCCGGGTGGTCGGGCCCGATGGAGGCCGTTCCCACCAGGACCGGCGAACCGTCGGGACGATGGGCCTCGATCCGTGCCGCACGGAGGCCGTCGGTGGTCAGCGAGGCCTCGACCTGCTCCCCCTCGACCACCATGTTCTGGAAGTGGCTGCTGATGCAGCCGTGCGAGAACCACTCCGTGCCCCATACCGTCACGGCCAGTGGATCGAATTGACTGAAGTGGGTAGGGCCCTCGATGGGAGCGCCACCCAGTCCCAGCGCCGCTGCCGTGTCGCCCTCGTGGATGCCGGCGTGACCCTGCACCTGCTGGTCGGCCAGCATCTGGACCGGCGACCGTAGGGGGCCGATGAGGGTTATCTCCGTCGGGAACCGCACGGACGATGAAGGTGAGGTGGGCTCAGGGAGCGGGCTGGGGGGTACGACCGTTGCCATTGCCGTTGCCGTTGCCGTTGCCGGCCACGCCGGCGCCGTCCAGACCACCGGCGTCCTTCATGGCGTCCACCAGCACCTGGGCCGCACCGACCAGGCCGGCGGCCTCGTAGGGCACCACGATCTTTGAATTGGGCGAGGTGGCCAGGGCCTGCAGGGCCCGCAGCTGCATGATGGCCAGCGTGTTCGGGTGGATGACCGAAGTGTCGATGGCATTGAGGGCCGCCGACTCCCCTTCCCCCCGCAACTGGGTGGCCCGCTTCTCACCGTCGGCCCGCAGCTCCAGCGCCTGCTTCTGGGCCTCGGCCGCCAGGATGGCCGCGGCCTTCTGTCCCTCAGCCTCCAACACGTTGGCCTGCTTGCGACCCTGAGCGCTGTTGATGGCGGCCTGCTGCTCCCCCTCGGACTTCAAGATGGCTGCCCGCTTGTGCTGCTCGGCCTCCTTCTGCTCCGACATGGCCTGGAGCACGTTGGTCGGAGGAGTGATGTCGAGGATCTCGATGCGGTTGAGCCGCACCCCCCACTTGAGGGTGGCTTCGGCCATGTGGTCCTGCATCTTGGAGTTGATGGTCTCGCGCTCGGAGAGCGACTCGTCCAGCGTGAGCTCACCGAACACCGCCCGCAGGGCGGTGCGGGCCATCTGGTCGATGGCCAGCCCGAAGTCGTTGACCTCGAAGAGGGCCAACTTCACGTCGGTGACCTGACAGAAGATGGTGGCACTGACCCAGAGCGACACGTTGTCCTTGGTGATCACAGCCTGCTGGTCACCGGTGCGGGGGAACTCCCGCACGTCCACCTTCTCCATCCGGTCCGCCAGGGGCAAGAGCACGTGGAGCCCGGGCTGTTGGATCTTCTTGAACTCGCCGAACCGCTTGACCACTCCCACGCAGCCCTGCTGCACGACTTTGAGGCACGACTTGAGGAACGTGACGATGAGAGCGAAAATCGCCACCGCCACTACCGCCAGTGCCACTGAAGTACCTACGGAACCGATGATCATGGAGACCACCTCCTGCCCACCACTCTAGGCACTTCAGGCCCTGAATGAGCACCGGGGCCCTGCCAGCCCTTCGAGTGGGCTTCTCCGGCCTCGGCGCTCCAGGCCTCGTCGCTTGCCGACCCTCAGGCGCTGTCCGTGGCGTAGACCACCAGGAGGCCCCGCTCCACGTCGGCCACCACCACGGTGGTGCCGGCGTCGATGGTGGTACCCGGGAACAGCGAGACGGCGTACCACTCCTCGCCTCGGGTGAACACCGATCCGGGTTGGTGGGCATCAGACACCGGCTTGGTCACCACCGCCGTCTCGCCGATCATGCCCGAGACCCCGTTCAACATCGACGACCCCGATCCGACCTCGACTCCACCGGCTCACACTGCCCGGCACTCCTCACTGCACGGCACTGCCGGTTACGGCCCGGCACGGCCCGATACACCGAACTATACGGCTTCGTCCTCCGGATCAGGACGGGCCACGGCCCGCCGGGCGTGAGTCTCGAGGTGGCCATACCGGTTGGAGGTTACCGTGGTCCATGCCCGACCTCCCGACGTCGATGTCCGTTTCCCCCCTCACGGCCCGCAAGACCTGGCGCACCGTCGAGCCGCTGCACGGGATGATCTACTTCGCCCCCGAATCCGGTCAGTCCTACGCCCGGCTGGGCCTCGAGGGGACGTCCGGTTACTTCGCCTCCCGGTCCGCGGCCATGGGGGCGGTCGGAGCCGAGACGGTGATCGCCACCTTCTACAACTTCAACCCCGACCTGGTGCGGGCGGCCATCCCCTCGGCCTGGGCGGCCTCCTCGCCCGCCGCCATCCTCGAGGCCCGACTCGAGGCCGCCGATGCCGCTCTGCGTCGCATGCTCGGCGACGCCGTGACCTCGCCGGAGATGGGCCGGGCCGCCGGACTGGCCCGCCGGGCCGCCGAGCGGGCCGGCGAGCGCTACGAGGGACGACCCCTGTTCGCCGCCCACGCCGGGCTCCCCTGGCCCGAGCAACCCCATCTGGTGCTGTGGCACGCCCAGACCCTCCTACGCGAGTTCCGCGGCGACGGGCACATCACGGCCTGCTGCTCCGATCGGACCTCGACCCGGTGGAGGCGCTGGTGCTGCACCTGGCCTCGGGGGAGCTGCCCGGGAACTTCCTGCGAGCGTCTCGCGGCTGGCCCGAGGACGACTGGGACGCCGGGGTCGTCGGCGTCTGGTCGACCGCGGCCTGGTGCAGCGGTCCGAGCCCGTCGGCGGAGAGTCGGCCGAGGTGGTGCTCACCGAGCAGGGCACCGCCCTACGGATCGAGATGGAGGACGCCACCGACCGGCTGGCCGTCCGACCCTATGAGGCCATCGGCGAGGACGGGTGCGACGAGCTGCGGGCCCTGGCCCGTCCCTTCAGCCGGGCCGTGGTCGACGCCGCCGGGCTCCAGCCCTGAGCCCCGGACCTGGTCCCGAGCGGCGCTGCTCATCCGCCGGTCGGAGCCACTCCGGTGATCAGGTCGGCCAGCTCCGACTCCTGGCCGGGCAGGGTCACCACCTGGTAGCCCAGCCGGTCCACCAGCCAGGCCCGGTTGCGGCGGTGGATGTCGTGATGACCGTCGAACCGGTCGAGTACCACCACGGCGGGGATGTCCGGACTGGCGCCGATGACCTCCGCCAGGGCATCCATCGACATCCGGACATCGTTGATGGTGCCCAACCCGGCGTCCGAGACCAGCACCACCGCGTCGGGGGCCAGGGCCTGCAGGAGGTCGGTGGCGTCGCCATCCGACGCCTGCGGTGAGCGCACCCCTCCGGCCGTCTCCACCAGGCCCACTTGGACCTGTTCGGGCCGGCCACTCCATCTCCTCGATCAGCTGTCGATCCCGAACCCCGGGAGGCCCAACGCCTCGGCGGCCATCGGGGGGGCCATGGCCCGGTGATAGGAGCGGAAGTCGTGGCACACCTCGTCGGGGTCCTCGCCGGATGCCGCCCCCAGAACCTCCGCGTCGGTGGCCCGCCGAGCCGGTTCCCCTCGGAGTCGATGTCGAAGGACTGGGCCGGCTTGCGGGCCGCCACCGACAGGCCACGACTCCGCAGCTCCCGCAGCAGTCGAGCGGCTACCCAGGTCTTGCCCACCTCGGTACCGGTGCCGCACACCAGGACCAGACGCTCAGGACGCACGGCTGGTGAGCTCGACCGCCCCGATTCTTGTCGACTCCGGCGACGGGGTCGAACCGGCACCGCACCATGGCCTGGCAGCCGTACCCTCGGCGCCTCCCTCCGGAGGCGGTGAGATCCCCGGACGGTAGGATCGGCGCATGGATCGGATCGGTGTGGTCGACACCATGTTCGCCCGCTATGACATGGGGGCCGAGGCCCTCGACGAGCTGAAGCAGTGCCCGGGCTACGGCTCACCGTTCGAGGTCGTGCGCCGGACGGTCCCGGGGTTCAAGGACCTGGCCGTGGAGTGCAAGCGGCTCATCGAACAGCAGGGCTGCCGCATCGTGGTGGCCCTGGGCATGCCGGGCAAGGCCGCCATCGACCAGGTGTGCGCGCACGAGGCCTCCCAGGGCATCATGCAGGCCCAGCTGCTGACCTCGACCCACATCCTGGAGGTCTTCGTCCACGAGAACGAGGAGGAGGACCCGGTCCGGCTGGCCGAGGTGTGCGTGGACCGGGCCCGCAAGCACGCCCGCAACGCCTACTGGATGCTCTACGAGCCCGAGCAGCTCACCCGCCAGGCCGGGCCAGGGCGTCCGCCAGGGCTACGGGGACGCCGGCCCGCATCGTCGGTCTGACCGGTGCGTCAGGCCGGCAGGTCGTGGGGCAGGCCCAAGGTCCGCTCGGCGATGATGTTGCGCTGCACCTCTGCGGTCCCGCCCCCGATGGTCGAGGCCGGGGCGAACAGGTAGCCGTAGCTCCCAGATGGCGTCGGCGAGCTGCATCGGCACCGGCCCGGCGCCCAGTCGTCGGCGCACCGGACCGGCAGCCCGGAGCATGCCCGCGGCCCCGGCCAGGTCACGGGCCAGGGCCATCACGTGCTGGCCGTGCTCGTCGGCCAGCGCCTTGCGCACCGACGCCTCGGGCCCGGGCTCCATACCGGCCACGGCGGCCGACACCGTCCGGAGCCGCAGCAGCCGGAGGATCTCCCCCTCGGCCCAGACCCGGGCCAGGCGTTGGCGGAGCAGCGGGTCGGTGACGCCCCCGGACGCGCGCACCACGTCGACCAGGTCGTCGGCGGTCGGACCCATCCCCCACAGGGCCCCGGCCCCCGACAGGGAGACCCGCTCGTTGCCCAGGGTCACCTTGGCCAACGACCACCCCTGGCCCCGCTCGCCGACCAGGTTGCCCGCCGGCAGATGCGCACCTCGTCGAGGAAGACCTCGTTGAAGGTATGGGTCCCGGTCATGTCGATCAGGGGCCGCACCGTGACCCCGGGGGCGTCCATCGGGCACACGAAGTACGAGATGCCCTGGTGGTTGGGGGCCTCCGGCTCGGTGCGGGCCAGCAGGATGCCGAACCGGGCCACGTGGGCGTAGGAGGTCCACACCTTCTGGCCCTCGACCACCCACTCGTCGCCGTCCCGCTCGGCCCGGGTGGTGAGCGAGGCCAGGTCGGATCCGGCCCCCGGCTCGCTGAACAGCTGGCACCAGATCTCCTCGCCGGCCAGCAGCGGGCAGCAGGTACCGCTCCTTCTGGGCGTCCGGTGCCGGCATGGAGGATGGTCGGGCCGGCCCAGCCGATGCCGATGGTGTTGTCGGGCCGGCGGACGCCGGCCCGCCGCAGCTCGTCGTCCACGATCAGCTGGTGGGTGGCATCGGCGCCCAGGCCCCAGGGCGCGGGCCAGTGGGGGGCCACCAGCCCCGCTCGGCCAGCTGCCGTCCCGACGGGCGTCGGATGGGCGTCCAGCCACCCACGGACGCGAGCCCGGCGGGGATCGTCCTCGGCGGGCAGTGCGAAGTCCACAGCGGGCCAGCGTAGGCTGCACCGGTCCCGTGTTCGGCCCGGGCCGCCGATGCGACGACCGGGCCGTGGCTGCCCGCGCTGCGGCCGGAACGGGCCGCGGACGGGTCGATGGGAGCATGGGGAGGAACGACGGTGAGCACCTGGAACTACGCCGACGTCTGGGAGGCGGTGGCCGACGTGCTGCCGGACGCACCCGGCCCTGACCCACGGCGACCGCACGCTGACCTGGTCGAGTTCGACCGCCGGGCCGACAACCTGGCCCGGTGGCTGCTCGGAGCCGGCGTCGGCCACCAGGACAAGGTGGCCCTCTACCTCTACAACTGCCCGGAGTACCTCGAGGCCACCTTCGCCTGCTTCAAGATCGGGCTGGTGCCGATCAACACCAACTACCGCTACGCCGACGACGAGCTGGTCTACCTGTGGGAGAACGCCGACACCGTGGCCGTGGTGTTCCACGGCACCTTCGCCGACCGGATCGAGGGGATCCGTGACCGGGTCCCCGGGATGCAGGCGCTGGCTCTGGGTCGATGACGGCACGGGGCCCTGCCCGGCGTGGGCCGTCCCCTACGAGGAGGCCGCCGGGCACCGACCGGTGCGACCGGCGCCGCGGCCAACGGGCGGGTCGCCGGCCACCGTGGGGTCGCGGAGCCCGGACGACCTCTACATGCTCTACACCGGAGGGACCACCGGCATGCCCAAGGGGGTCATGTGGCGCCAGGACGACCTGTTCGCCCGGCTCAACGGCGCCGGGCTTCCGCCGCTACCCCGAGGACGGCGGCCCCGACGGCGTGCGGGCCGAGCTGGCCGCGCAGCGGGCCGGGCATGACCCTGCTGCCGGCCTGCCCGCTGATGCACGGCACCGGCGGGTTCACCGCGCTCGAGTGCCTGAGCGAGGGGGGCCGGGTGGTCACCCTCACCTCCCGCCAGTTCGACCCCGTCGAGCTGCTCGACACCGTCGAGCGCGAGAAGGTCAACGGGCTGATCATCGTGGGCGACGTCTTCGCCAAGCCGATCCTGGCCGCCCTCGACGCCCATCCGGGCCGGTGGGACCTGACCAGCCTGGTGGGGATCATCTCCTCGGGCGTGATGTGGAGCGAGGAGACCAAGCAGGGCCTCCTCCGCCACCACCCGGGCATGCTGCTGGTCGACGCCTTCTCCTCGTCGGAGGCCATCGGCATGGGCAGCTCGGTGTCGTCCGGCGGCTCGGCCGCCCAGACGGCCCAGTTCACCCTCGGGCCCGAGGTCCGGGTGATCGACGCCGACGGCCGCGACGTCGAGCCCGGCTCGGGCAGGTCCGGGGTGCTGGCCCTGGGCGGGCGCATCCCCCTCGGCTACTACAAGGACGAGGCCAAGACCGCCGCCACCTTCCGCACCTATCGACGGGATCCGCTACTCGGTGCCCGGGTGACTACGCCGAGGTCGGGCGGACGGCTCCATCCACCTGCTCGGGCCGGGGCTCGGTGTGCATCAACACCGGTGGCGAGAAGGTCTACCCCGAAGAGGTCGAGGAGGTGGTCAAGACCCTCGCCGGCGTGCGCGACGCGGTGGTGGTCGGCATCCCCAACGAGCGCTTCGGCGAGGAGATCGTGGCCGTGGTGGAGCTCGGGACCCCGGGGACCCGGACGATCGGCCCACCGAGGAGCGGTCATCGAGCACGTGAAGGCCAGGCTGGCCGGGTACAAGGCGCCGCGCCGGGTGCGGTTCGTGGACACCATCGGCCGGTCGCCGGCCGGCAAGGTCGACTACGCCCGGCCACCGGCGCCGAGGCGGCCGAGTCGGCGGAGCGTGCCGCTGAGTCGGCTGGACCGCCCAGCGCATGCCGCGGACGCCTCGGCCGGGGCGACCGCCGGGCCGTCAGCCCTTGTTGGCGCCGTGGGTGCGCACGAAGTCGTTGACCTTGTAATAGGCGTCGATCGACTCGCCGGCGTCGCCCCAGAAGCCCTCGAGCACGTCGTAGGCCATGGCTCCCTGGCCGATGTAGTGGTTGTTGACGTCGGTGATCTCCAGCTCGCCCGCGGCCCGACGGCACCAGGGTCGGGATGACCTCGAAGACGTCGGCGTCGTAGCAGTAGATACCGGTCACCCCGAACTTGGACTCGGGGTGGTCGGGCTTCTCGATGATGCCGATGACCCGCTGATCCTGCGTCGAAGGACGGGACGCCCAGGTGGCGGAGGTGCTCGTCCTCCTCCACCGGCGTGAGCAGGATGCGGGCCCCGTGCGGCTTGGCCCGGAACGCCTCCACCATCGGGGTGATCGGGTGCTCGACGATGTTGTCGGCCAGCATCACCAGGACCGGGTCGCCGTCGACGAACCGGGCGGCCAGCCCGAGGGCTTCGGCGATGCCGCCGGGCCGCTCCTGGTAGCCGTAGCTGAGCCGGTCGATACCGAATTCGTGCCCGTTGCCCAGCAGCCGCAGGAACTCCCCGGCGTGGGTACCCCCGGTCACCAGCATGATCTCGGTGATCCCGGCGTTGACCAGCGCCTCGATCCCCCAGTTGATCATGGGCCGGTCGTAGATCGGCAGCAGGTGCTTGTTGGTGATCCGGGTCAGCGGATGCAGCCGCGAGCCGGTCCCCCCGGCCAGGATGACGCCCTTCATGCGCCGCAGCCTAACGGCCGTACGCCCGGCGGGGCGGCCCGGAGCCTCGCCGGCGCCGGGCCGGCCACGGGTCCGGCCGCGGCCCGGCCAGGACGGCGTCGGCCAGTGCCGGCCATGCCCGGGCCGCCCACAGCCCGAAGGGACGGTCGCCGAGGCCGGCACAGAGGACCCCGGCCACCGGGTCCACCCACAGGAAGGACCCCGACCGCCCGAAGTGGCCGAACGTCGACGGCGCGTTGGCCGTCCCGGTCCAGTGCGGGTCGCTTGTCCCCGCGGATCTCCACCCCCAGGCCCCAGTCGCACGGGTCGAAGCGCCCGAAGCCGGGGAGCACCCCAGCCAGACCGGGGAACTGCACCGAAGCCATCCGGGCGTTGGTCTCGGCGCTCACCAGTGTCGGTACGGCCAGCTCCCGCCCCAGGCGCACCAGGTCCACCAGCGGGCCGGCCAGTCCGGCCGCCGCCGCCCGGAGGAGACGTCCGGACGGAGCACGGTGTGGTCCATGCCCAGGGGCTCCAGCACCCCCTGGTGCAGATAGTCGGCGAAGGGGATGCCGGTGCGCTCGGCCACCAGGTCGCCCAGCACCAGGTAGCCGGCGTTGGAGTAGATCCGGTTGACTCCCGGGCGGGCCAGGGGTGGCCCCGGCTCGGGGCCCAGTCCCGAGGCATGGGCCAACAGGTGGCGGACGGTCGACCCCTCGGGCCCGGCCGGATCGTCCAACGTCCACGAGCCCTCCTCGACCGCCACCAGCACGGCCAGGGCGGTGGCCGGCTTGGTCACCGAGGCCCACGGAAAGGGCTGGTCGATCGGCCCACCGGTCCGACAGCCCCACCGAGTCCGACAGCAGCCCGGGTCGGGACCCGGTCGCCAGCACCTCGGAGACCACCCCGACCGCGGCCGTCTCCACCGGCCAGTCGGCCACCAACGCCAGGGCATCCATCCGACCACGATGGTAGAGGACCGTCACGGGCCGTCCGACGGTTAGCGCTGGCGGGATCAGCGTGGCTAGCGTGCTTCGCAATGGTGGGGAGTGGTGCTGGGGGCACGAGGGGAAGAGAGTGGCGCGTCCTTCGGGACCGCAGCCGGCTGACGGCTGCCCTGGTTGCCCTCACGGCGGGCTTGACTCTGGCGCGCGTGCGGAACCCCGGCGGGCGCCTCCACTGTCCCCTCAGCCCGGTCCCTCGGACGACCTGCCCGCGGCCGGCACGTTCTACTCCGTGCCCGTCCCCCTGGCCCCGCAGCCGCCGGGAACCATCATCCGCTCCGATCGCATCGACCCGGGCATCAAGCTCCCGTCCGGGGCCACGGCCTACCGGGTGATCTACCACTCCGAGACCATCGACGGAGCCGACGTGGCCGTCTCCGGGCTGGTGGTGGTGCCGGGCGGACGGCCGCCGGCCGGTGGGTTCCCCATCGTCAGCTGGGCCCACGGGACCACCGGGCTCGCCGATCAGTGCGCCCCGTCACTCGACGGACTGGCCTCCATCTCCTACCTGGTCCCCCTGCTCCAACGACGGATGATCGTGGTGGCCACGGACTATCAGGGACTAGGGGCTCCGGCCGGCTCCGCGTACCTGGTGGGCCAGAGCGAGGGCCAGAACGTGTTGGACGCCGCCCGGGCGGCCCGGGCCCTGGTCGGTGCGGCCGCCTCCAACGAGGTGGTGGTCATTGGCTACTCCCAGGGAGGCCAGGCCGCCTTGTTCGCCGGCCAGATCGCCCAGTCCTACGCCCCCGAGCTGTTCGTGGCCGGTGTGGTGGCGGTGGGGCCGGTGGCGTCGATCTCCGAGCTGGCCCCGGCCGATCTCTCCGGGCATACCGACCCCGACGCCGCCTTCGCCGCCATGGCCCTGACCGCCTGGTCCAAGACGTACCGCAACCTGGCCGTGACCTCGGTGCTCAGCCCTTCAGCCCTGGCCCACTCGTCGGTGATGGCCTCGGGATGCGTCAACGCCGTGGCCTCCACCTACGACTCCTTTTCCACCGCCCGGATCTTCCGGCCCGGATGGAGCTCGGATCCCGCGGTGGTCGCCGATGACACCGTCAACCAACCGGGCCACGCGCCGATCTTCGCCCCGGTGCTGGTGGTCCAGGGGACCGACGACCAGCTCATCCCGTACCGCAGCACCACCAGGCTGGTGAAGGACTCGCTCTGTGGCGACCAGCACGACACCGTGGACTACGTGCCCGAGCCCGACGCCAGTCACAGCGGCGCTCTGACCCAGGGGGCGTCGACCATCCTCGGATGGGTGGAGGCCAGGTTGGCGGGGCGACCGGCTACCGACTGGTGCATCAAGCGCTAGTCGCTCAGGGGCGGCGGCGCAGGGCCAGAGGGCGGCTCCATGACAGAGAGTGGCGCCGGGAACGCTTCGAAGTCGGCGCCGGGAACGCTGAAGAAGTCGGGGCCAGGTGAATCAGACGTCGAGGAACCGCCGGACGGCGAACGCCGATCCCACCACCCCGACCACCACGCCGACCACCGCCACCAGGATGCAGGTGCCGGCCACCTCCCAGCCGTCGAGGGACATCTGGACGATGATGCTTCCCTGGTTGGCCGCGGTCTTGGTGGCATCCAGCCCGATGCCCCAGTAGAGGGCCAGCACCACCAACACCGCCACCGCGGCACCCAGGAGCCCCTGGATCAGCCCTTCGGCCATGAACGGCAATCGGATGAACCAGTTGGTGGCGCCGACCAACTTCATCACCGACACCTCACGTCGTCGGGCGAAGATGGCCATCCGGATGGTGTTGAGGATCAGGACCGACGCCGACAACAGCAACACCACCGCCACCGCCAGGAAGACCCACTGGAGGATGCGGATCACCGTCTGCATGGTCTTGATCTGCTGGCTGGGATACTTGACGGCGAAGACCCCCGGCCTGCCGGTGAACTCCTGGTAGACCGCGGCGGCCTGCGACGGGTCGTTCAGGATGCACCGGTACGAGGACGGATAGTCGCGCAACGTGGTGGCCTGCATCTCGTCGGCCGGCAGCAAGGTCTTGGCCTCGTTGTAGTCGTAGGTCTGGCTGCGGTAGATGCACGACTTGATGTAGGGCGACTGCGTGAGCTCGGTGTGGATGTCGTCGATCTGGGCGTGGGGGGCGTTGGGATTGACGAAGATGAGGGTGTTGACCCCGTTCTGCCACTGCACGGTGGCTTTGGCCGTACCCTGCTTGAGCAGGAGCGACGAGCCCACCAGGGCCAGGGACACCGCCACGGTCAGGATGGCCGCCACCGTCATCAGACGGTTGCGCCACAGGTTGGTGACCGCCTCCCGTGAGACGTAGCCGGCAGAGACAGGCATCAGGAACGGGCGGCGATAGTTCCGGGCATGTCACCGACGGGCATCTGCTCGGCCATGGCCCCGGACGGCGATCCCGCTCCGGCCGCCGCCGTGGCACTGTCGATCCCGTACACCCCGTGGGCCTGGTCCCGCACCAGCACACCGCGGTCCAACTCGATGACCCGACGACGCATCTGGTCCACCATGCCCGAGTCGTGGGTGGCGATGATCACCGTGGTGCCGGTGCGGTTGATCCGGTCGAGCAACCGCATGATGCCGAGGCTGGTGGTGGGGTCCAGGTTGCCGGTGGGCTCGTCGGCCAACAGGATCAGTGGGCGGTTCACGAAGGCCCGGGCCACCGCCACCCGCTGCTGCTCACCGCCGGAGAGCTCGTGGGGGAGGTTGTCCCGCTTCTTGGACAGGCCCACCAGGTCGAGGACCTGGGGAACCTGGGCCGCGATGACGTGCTTGGGCCGTCCGATGACCTCGAGGGCGAAGGCCACGTTTTCGAAGACGGTCTTGTTGGGCAGGAGCCGGAAGTCCTGGAACACGCAGCCGATGTTGCGGCGCAGGTACGGGATCCTCCACTTGGCCAGGTGCCCGATCTCTTTGCCCGCTTCCCAGATCCGCCCGGAGTCGGGCATCTCCTCGCGGAGCAGCAGGCGGATGAAGGTGGTCTTGCCGGATCCGGACGGCCCCACCAGGAACACGAACTCCCCCTTGTCGATCTCGACGGAGAAATCGCCCAGGGCGACGGTGGATCCCTTGTACGTCTTGGTGACGTTCTCGAATTTGATCATGAGAGGGGGGTTACGGCGGAACGGAACGTGTCTTTACAGGTTTCCATTCCGATCAAGCTTACCCCTCCCGACCCGAGAGGCTGGTTCAACCCCTCTGACCTCCCAAGACGCTGCGAAGGACCGATCAGGCCCCGGCGCGGCGGGCCTCGGCCCGGCGGCGCAGCTCAGCCTCGATGAAATCGTCCAGATCACCGTCCAGCACCGCCTCCACGTTGCCGGTCTCGTGGTTGGTACGCAGGTCCTTGACCAGTTGGTACGGGGCCATCACGTAGGAGCGGATCTGGTTCCCCCAGGCATTGTCGGTCCGGTCTCCGGAGAGCTCGTCCAACGTGGCCTGGTGCTCGGCCCGCTGCCGCTCGGCCAGCTTGGCCCCCAGTACCTGCATGGCCTTGGCTTTGTTCTGGGTCTGGCTCCGTTGGTTCTGGCAGGTCACCACGATGCCGGTGGGCAGGTGGGTCAGGCGCACCGCCGAGTCGGTCTTGTTGACGTGCTGGCCGCCGGCGCCCGACGAGCGGTAGGTGTCGACGCGGAGATCCTTCTCGTCGATGTCGACCACGTCGGAGACGTCCTCGAGGAACGGAACGACATCGAGGGAGGCGAAGCTGGTCTGGCGGCGGTGCTGGGCATCGAACGGCGAGATGCGCACCAGCCGGTGGACGCCGCGTTCGGCGGCCAGCAGCCCGAAGGCGTAGCGACCCTTCACGATGAAGGTGGCCGACAACAGGCCGGCCTCCTGACCCTCGGTGGCCTCTTCGACCTCGATGGCGAAGCCGCGTCGCTCTGCCCACCGCGTGTACATCCGCAACATCATCTCCGCCCAGTCCTGGGCGTCGGTGCCGCCCGCTCCGGCATGGATCTCCGCCACGGCGTCGCCGTCGTCGTACTCGCCGGCGAACAGCGACCGCAGCTCGAGGGCGCGCAGCCGACGATCGAGATCGTCGATGATCTGCTCGATCTCCGACCGGAGCGAGTCGTCACCCTCCTCTTCCATCATCTCGTTGAGGGTCTGGGCGTCGGACAGCTGGTCGGCCAGACCGGCCAGCTGGTCGAGGTCCTCGCTGACCCGGCCCAGCTCGGTGGTGACCTCACGGGCATGGTCGGCGTCGTCCCACAGCCCGGGCTCGGAGGCGGCTTTCTCCAGTTCGGCGCGCCGCTCCTGGAGTTGATCGAGGCCCAGGAAGCGGCCGGCCTCGGCCAGTCGTTCGCTCAGCGACTCCAGCGCCACCGGAATGTCGACGCGCTCGGACTCACCACCCGTCCCTCGACGGGGACCGTCCGGGGCCATCTCAGTTGGCGCCGTGGCAGAGCTTGAACTTCTTGCCGCTGCCGCAATAGCAGGGGTCGTTGCGGCCGATCTTCTCGCGGTCGGACTTCACGATGGGCAGCTGGGTCTCGCCGTCGTCGGCCAACCGATTGGTCACCCCGCCCTGGGCCGGGTTGGCCGAGGGGCCGACGATGCCGGCGGCCACCTCCTCCAACTCAGCCGGCGTGGCCGAGGCGAACGCCGCCGAGATGGCGCCGTCCCCCTGGACCGGGTCGTCGGCGGCCAGGTAGCTGGCCCGGTCGAGGTCGGGCTCGGCGGCCGGCTCGGTCATCACCTGCACGTGGAACACGTAACGCAGGTAGTCGTCGTTGATGCCGTCCATCAGCTTGCCGAACATGGCGAAGCCCTCGCGTTGGTAGGCCACCAACGGGTCCTGGTTGCCCATGGCCCGCAGGTTGATGCCCTCCCGCAGATAGTCCATCTCGGCCAGGTGGTCCTGCCAACGCTGGTCGATGATCTGGAGCATGATGTCCCGCTCGAGCTGGCGGGCCGTCTCTGCTCCGCCCGGGATGGTCTCGTCCCGCTCGGCGTAGAGATCCAGGGCCTCGGTCAGGATGCTCTCGGTGATCTGACCGATGGTGCTGGCGTCAGCCAGATCCTCAGCCACGAACTTGGTGGGGTAGTACTGGGTCACCTCGGTGATGAGGCGGGGCAGGTCCCACTCCTCGGCGTACTCGGAGGGGCAGGACGTCGCCACCACGTCGGTCATGGTGGTCTCGAGCAGCTCGACGGTGTCGTCGTGCAGGTCCTCGCCCTCGATGATCTGGAAGCGGCGCCGGTAGATCACCTTGCGCTGCTCGTTCATGACGTCGTCGTACTTGAGGACGTCCTTGCGGGACTCGGCGTTGCGACCTTCGACGGTGTTCTGAGCCCGCTCGATGGCCTTGGTCACCATCTTCGCCTCGATGGGCACGTCATCGGGCAGGGCCCGTCCCATGACCCAGTTCATGGCGCCGGTGGCGAACAGGCGCATGAGGTCGTCCTCGAGGGACAAGAAGAAGCGGCTCTCGCCGGGATCGCCCTGGCGACCGGAACGGCCCCGCAACTGGTTGTCGATGCGGCGGCTCTCGTGGCGCTCACTGCCCAGCACGTAGAGCCCCCCGAGCTCACGGACCTGGTTGCCCTCGTCCTCGCAGACCGCGGCGAACTCGGCCTCGATGGCCGCCAGCTGGGCTGCGCCCTCCTCGGTGGAGGTGTCGACGCCGCGGGCCATGGCCTCGCGGGCGGCCAGGCCCTCGGGATTGCCGCCGAGGATGATGTCGACGCCACGACCGGCCATGTTGGTGGCCACGGTCACGCTGCCCACCCGACCGGCCTGGGCCACGATCTCCGCCTCGCGGAAGTGCTGCTTGGCGTTGAGCACCTCGTGGGGGATGCCCCGTTTTTCGAGCAGCCGGGAGAGATGCTCGGACTTGGACACCGACGCCGTGCCCACCAGCACCGGCTGCCCCTTGGCGTGGCGCTCGTCGATGTCGTCCACCACCGCGGCGAACTTGGCGTCCTCCGACTTGTAGATGAGGTCGGCGTTGTCGGCACGGACCAGAGGCTTGTTGGGGGGGATGGGAACCACCGGGAGCTCGTAGGTGTTGGCGAACTCCGAGGCCTCGGTCTCCGCGGTACCGGTCATCCCGGACAGCTTCTCGTAGAGCCGGAAGTAGTTCTGGAGGGTCACCGTGGCCCAGGTGTGGTTCTCCTCTTTGATCCGGACCCGCTCCTTGGCCTCCACGGCCTGGTGCAGACCGTCCGACCAGCGCCGCCCGTCGAGGGTGCGCCCGGTGAACTCGTCGACGATCTTGACCTCGCCCTCGGCCACCAGATAGTCCTTGTCCCGGCGGTAGAGCTCTTTGGCCAGCAGGGCCTGGGTCAGGTGGTGGACGTAGTTGACGGCCACGGCGTCGTACAGGTTTCCCACGCCCAGCTGCCGCTCGACCTTCTCGATCCCCGCCTCGGTCGGAACGACGATCCGCTTCTCCTCGTCCACCTCGTAGTCGTCCTCGGCCCGCAGGGTCCGGACGATGCCGGCGAACTGGTAGTAGAGCTGGGCGGACTCGGCGGCCGGCCCGGAGATGATCAGCGGGGTGCGGGCCTCGTCGATGAGGATGGAGTCCACCTCGTCGACGATGGCGAACCGGTGGCCGCGCTGCACCATGGCGTCCTTGGACCGGGCCATGTTGTCCCGCAGGTAGTCGAAGCCGAACTCGGTGTTGGTGCCGTAGGTCACATCGCAGGCATAGGCCTCGCGCTTGGCGGCGGCATCCTCGATGTCGGGGCCCACCCGGCCCACCGTCAGCCCGAGGAACCGGTGGAGCTGGCCCATCCACTCGGAGTCCCTGGTGGCCAGGTAGTCGTTGACCGTGACCACGTGGACACCGTTTCCGGCCAGGGCGTTGACGTAGACCGGGAGGGTGGAGACCAGGGTCTTGCCCTCACCGGTCTTCATCTCGGCGATCCACCCGAAGTGGAGGGCCATGCCCCCCATCAGCTGGGCGTCGAAGTGCCGCTGGCCGAGCACCCGCCAGGCGGACTCCCGCACCAGGGCGAACGCCTCGATCAGCAGGTCCTCGAGGCTCTCGCCGTTGTCGAGGCGCTCGCGGAAGACATCGGTCAGCGCCCGCAGCTCCTCGTCGGAGCGCGCCTCCATCTCCGGCTCGAGGGCGTTGACCAGTGGCACCAGCTCCGCCAGACGACGGACTTTCTTGCCTTCACCGGCGCGGAGGACCTTGGTGAGCACGCTCATGGGTTCCTCACTCTACCGTCGGCGCCCCAGGGCTCTACCGTCAGGGCCCGTCGGGACCGTCGGGACCGTCGGCAGGGGATCGGCCCATGCCGCGCGCCCGGACCGCATCCCCTGACTCCAACCGGGCGTTGACCCTTCAGGCGGTACGCACCTTCTCGCGCAGCACCGACACCGAGTTGGCCGGACGGCGGCGGGGATGGGACCGACCGACCAGCCGGCCCTTGGTCTTTTCGAGTTGGTGCTCGACCTTCTCGACCACCAGGTCCACCGCCACCAGCGGAACCGGCCCGGCCGCCCGGGCCCGGATGGAGCGTCCGTGGCCGAGGATGATCACCTCGCAGCACTCGCGATCGGCGATCCTCGGATTGTGCTCCTCGGAGAAGTGGACTTCAGCACGGTCGAGGCCCGGACACAGGTGGCCCAGCCGGCCGACTTTCTCTTTGGTCAGGGCCCTCACTTCGTCCGACACAATTCTCCTGCCGTATGCGATGACCACGTCCACGTGCTCGACCTCCTGGTAGTTGTTTCTCGGGGTGCTACCTCTGACTTCGGCCGGTCCTCCTGATCGGTCGTAGGGATGATTGGTGTGAACTGCGTGCGGCTGACCTGGTCTTTGACCCCACACTCGCCTGCAGTGAGCGTTGCGGCCCGGCTCCGGCGGCATCAACCGTCACCGGCTGTACACCCTTCGGAGTCGTTGTGGCACGCTTCACCTCATCTCCGCCAGCCCCCGACAGCCGGGAACTCCACGGGCAGGTCTTACTCCTAAGCCGCACCATGATCAGCAACCACGAGTTGCCTTACGTGGGTCGTTTTGCCTGCGACTGGCCTCGACTTGCAACCACAGACCCGCTCGCAGCTCACCTAAGGAGTGTACGCCCCGTCGGCGCGAATTCCAGGGGTCGGGTCCACGAGTTCATGAGGTTGTTATCGAGGCGTCACGCAACGGCAATACGGGCTGGCCGGATCCCAGGGACCTCGATCGGGAAGAAATACCTGTTCAGAGGTCCAATACCTTGAACAGGGACGGGGATGCCCGACGGGCGACGGCTGGCGGGGTGACGGCTCAGGCCGGCCCAAGTGACTGCTCAGTGACGGTTTTGTGACGCAGGGTCCGCTCCGGAGCCGTTCCTCCATGGCCCTCCGGGCCCTCGGAGCGGTCAGTGGGCGCCGGAGGTGAGCTGGGCCTTGAGCTCGTCGAGCACCGGGATCGGGCCCGGATCGATGCCCTCCTGGGCGGCCAGGTGCAGGGAGACGAAGTCGCCGATGATGGCCAGGTCGAGGAGCTGGGCCAGGTCTCCCTCGCCGGCAGCCCGAACCTCGATGATCTCGGCCACCACTTCTCGCAAGACCTCGGCCACCAGGTCGAAACGCCTGCTCACCTGGGGGTGTTCGGCGTCGTGACGCAGATTGACCAGGGTGATCAGCTGTCGGGTGGCGTCACCGTTCTGACCCCAGCCGGCCAGCTCGTTGTGACACAGCTCGGGATAGACGTTGTAGAAGGCCGGGGTCTTGGCGTTCTCGTTGATCTGGCACTTCCACCGCAGGGCCGCGGCGGCACCGAGGTCGGCGGAGCTGTGGATGAGGGGAATGGTCCGGCCGATGCGACGAGCCACCTCCTCGGCACTGCTGCCCGGCCGGATTAGTTCGTTACGCCGGAACCGGAGCTGGCTGACCGCCTGGTCCACCCACTGCAGCGCCCCCGGGAACAGCCCGATCTCCTCCAGCACCACCAGCGGGGGGATGGCCAGGGCCCCCAAAGCCGCCCGGGGCTGGGGGATGCCACCGGGGAGATGGACCACCGGGACGTCCCACTCACCGGCCAGGTTGACCAGGGCACCACCGCCGGCCACGACGACCAACGAGGCCCCGGCCTCGTAGGCCGCGGCAGCGGCCTCCACCGTCTCCTCGGTGTCGCCCGAGAAGGAGATGGCGAAGACCAGCGACCCGGTTCCCACGTAGTCGGGCGGCTGGTAGCCCTTGACCACCGTGACCGGCACGGGCATGAACGGTGCGGCCGCCGCGGCCAACACGTTGCCGGCGAAGCCGCTTCCTCCCATGCCCAGCACCACCACGTTCTCCACCCGGTCGTGCCGGGGGAGGCCCTCGATGCCTCGAGCCGCGCTGACCGCCGCCTCGACCTGCTCGGGCAGCCCGGTGGCTGCACCCCACATGTCCAGGGAGTCCACCGCCAGCGGAGACGTCGCCGTGGCGGCCGAGCCGCCTCCCGTGACGGTCACGACCCGGCCGGCTCGCCGGTGGTCTGGGCCCCGCCCGCTTCCGCCTTGGCGGTCAGACGGGCGTGCTCGGCGTCATCAACTGTGGTGGCCTCGTCGATCAGCATGACCGGAATCCCGTCGCGCACTTCATAGCTCCGCTTGAGGCGGGGGTTGTAGAGCCGATCCTCGTCGGCGAAGTACAGCAACGGGCCTTTGTCCTGCGGACACGCCAGCACCTCGATCAGGAGCGGGTCGAGCGTCATGGTGCATTCCTCTCTGGTCGGACCGTCCTGTCCGGTCGCCTGTCTGGTCGTGCCTGCCACGGTCAGGCCTCCTTGCAGCCGGTCGATGTCGGAGCGGACCTCAGCCACATGTCGGGCCAAGGACTCCTCGTCGGGAGCCTCCACGTTGAGCCGCAGGAGGGGCTCGGTGTTCGACGGGCGCAGGTTGAACCACCAGTCGCCCCGGTCCACGGTCAGGCCGTCCAACCGGTCGGCCAACCCGAGCTCCCCTCCGGCCGCCTCCACCTCGGTGGCCATGGCCTCCACCACCTTGGCCGGATTACCGACCTCGGTGTTGATCTCGCCCGAGTCGGCGTAGCGCCGGAACGGCTCCAGCAGCTCGGAGAGCGGGGAGCCGGTCACGCTCAGCAGCTCGAGGACCACCATGGCGGCAATGATGCCCGAGTCGGCGCGGTAGTTGTCCCGGAAGTAGTAGTGGCCCGAGTGCTCGCCGCCGAAGATGGCCCCGGTGTCCGCCATCACCTGCTTGATGTAGCTGTGGCCCACCTTGGTCCGGATGCCCACACCGCCCTTTTCGGCGATGACCTCGGGGACCACCCGGGAGCAGATGCAGTTGTAGAGGACGGTGGACCCGGGGTGCTTGTCCAGCATGGACGAGGCCACCAGGGCGGTGGTCAGCGAGCCCGACACCGTCTGGGACTTCTCGTCGACCAGGAACACCCGGTCGGCATCGCCGTCGAAGGCCAGGCCGACGTCGGCCCCGGCGGCCTGCACCGCCTCCTTCAGAGCCACCAGGTTCTCCGGTTGGATGGGATCGGCCGGGTGGTTCGGGAAGTTCCCGTCCAGCTCGGGAAAGAGGATGGCCACCTCGAAGGGCAGGCCCTCGAAGACCTTGGGTGCCACCAGCCCACCCATGCCGTTGGCGGTGTCGGCCACCACCCGCAGGGGCGCCAGTGCCCCGACGTCGACGAAGGAGCGGACATGGGTGGCGTACTCCTCGAGCACCGAGCGGTCCACGGAAGGGGCGGTCGGGGTCAGCGTGGCCGGCCCCCCGGTGCCCCACTCGTCCAACAGGGCCTCGGCCGTGGACTGGATCTCGTTCAACCCGGTGTCCCGTCCGATGGGGCGGGCCCCGGCCAGGCACAGCTTGAGACCGTTGTAGCGGGCCGGGTTGTGGGACGCCGTGAACATGGCCCCCGGGGCGTCGAGGCTTCCGGCCGCGAAGTAGAGCATGTCCGTCGAGCCCAGGCCCAGGTCGATGACCTCCACCCCCTCGGAGCGAACCCCCTCGGAGAACGCCTGGGACAGTTCGACCCCCGACTCCCGCATGTCCCGGGCCACCAACAAGGTCGGCCCGCCGGTGAAGCGGGCCACGGCCACTCCGATGGCCCGGAACTTGACCGCGTCGAGCTGGTCCGGGACCACGCCGCGAATGTCGTAGGCCTTGAAGACGTCGGCAAGGGTGGTCATGGCCGGGCCATCCTACCCAGCCGGTCCTGGCCCCTTGTGACCCCCGCCCCGGTCGGGACCGCCCGGTGTCTCCGGCCCGGCCCGGACCCCCGGTGGCCCGGCCCTCGCCCCAGCCCGCGCCCCGGCCCCCGCCGCCCGCGCCCCCACCATCGCCCCCGCCCCCGCCCTGGGCCAGCAGCCGGACCACGTCACCCGCCAGGGCCGTGCACAACTCGGCCAGCAGTCCCATCCGGACAGTGAGATCGGAGCAGGCCAGCAGGTGCTGGCGATCGAGCACGGTGAGCGGGGCCAGCTGGCACAGATGCCACCCGGTCTCGTCCGGGTCACCGCCGATGTCGAGATCGTGAGCCAGGGCCGGAACCTCCCCCAGCTCGGAGAGGAGGGACCGCAATCTACGTAGCGCGGCCTCCGCCGCCGTGAGGGCGGGAGCGGCGATGCCGGGGTCGCCGGGGTCGCCGGGGAGCACTTCCACCAGCTCTTCGACCACGGCCCGGGGGTACGGGTCGTCGTCCAGCCACCGCTCGATCAGGATCCGCCCCCTCCCCTGGCTCATCACCAGCATCCGGCCGTCATCCAACCCGGCCACCTCGGTGAGCCGGGCCACCGTGCCCACCTCGACCCGCTGATCCCCGCCCCCGACCTCGGAGCCGCGGGAGATGAGGACCACGCCGAACTCCCCGTCCCCGGCCAGGCAGTCGGCCATCAGGGCCCGGTACCGCTCCTCGAACACATGCAGCGGAAGCGAGGCGTGCGGGAAGAGCACGGTGGACAGCGGGAACATCCCGAGCGTCCGGGCCACCACCGGCCCCCGTCAGGACCTGACGTCGGCGACGCCGGAGCGGGTCCGCCGGCGCCGGGCCCGCCGACCCCCAATGAACAGGGCCACGATGGCCACCACGGCGGCCAGGGTCATGAGCTCTCCGACCTTGTCGGACCCGGTGCTGCCGTAGGTCAGGGTCACCTGGTGGCTGGTCGGCACCACCACCATCAGGTTGGGGGCCACCCGCCAGGGACCCTCGGCCCCGCTGGCCTGCCAGTTGGGGAAGTAGGAGATCTTGACCTCCACCGGTGTGCCGGTCCGGCTCACGTGGAAGGAGACCGAGCTGTCGGTCTGGGTGATGTTCGACACCGTGGTGGCCGGCTCGGGCACCGCCTTGGGATCGACGTCGGTGGTCGGCACCCGGGCCCAGTTGGCCGGCCCTCCGGCGGCGGGGACCACGTTCCACTCGGACGGGGTGTCGTACCAGGTGGCCGAAGGCTTCAACCAGGTGGTCTGGGCCGGCTTGACCCCGGTCCACACCACAGGCTGGTCGGTCAGGGGCTTGATGATCGACGAGTCACCGATCTTGTAGACCTTCCACGTGGTGTGCAGGGTCTGGCCGTTGTAGCTGGTGTCCCACGGTCCCGAGGAGGCCACCTGGGTCAGGTTGGGATCCTGGGCCGCGGCGGCCTCCACGGTGGCCGACGAGGCCAGGAAGTAGCGCACCCCGAGTAGCTGGAGGTGCTGGATGCCGAGGGGGATGTTCAGTCCCAGGTACTCGAAATCGCTGCTGTTGACGGCGTCGGAGGGGTTGACCGACAGCTCGTTCTGGTTGATGAAGTGGTACGGCGTGCTGGCCGACGACTCGAAGAGGAGGCCCTCCATCGAATCGACGCAACCGTTGGTCCAGTACGGCAGCAGCATCAGCGCCATGGTGGTGCCGAACCGGTTGAGGGACGGGTCGTACTCCCACATGGCCCGCCCGCACCCCTGGGCCGTGCCGACCTTGGCCATCATCTTGATCACCGCCTTGTACTCGGGGAAGTCGGGCTTGCCCTCGTAGCCGGTGTAGTTCCAGTCGGCCCAGGCGCTGGGCTGGTTGGCCCCCACCGTGATCCCGATGGCGCTCATGGTCTGGGCCGGCAGCACCAGGGGTGGCACCACCACCAGGCACGCCGCCGCCAGGGCGATGATCGGCCCCACCACGGACCCCGGAGGGTTCCCCGACGGCCGGGGTCGGCGGTGCCGGCTGATCCGCATGCCGGGCTGCCACGGCATCCCGGCCACCACCGTCAGCCGTTGGCGGATGACGCCCACCCACAGATCGAGGCGCCGCCGCCGGTTCCACCGGGCCACACCGGCCACGCACTCGAACAGGGCGTAGCCCGCCATCAGGTACATGCACAGGAACCACAGCGGGAGGAACCGGACGTTGTACAACTTCCCCTGGGGGTCAAGGCAGATGGCTGCCGCCGAGAAGGCGCCCATGGCTGCTATGAACAGGGCCACCCGGTTGCGGCGCAGGATCATGGCCACCACCCCGATGACCACGCACACCACCACCCACCGGGCCGAGGCCGGGGCCAGCAGGTGGGGGAAGCCCTCGACGTTGGTCCAACCCATATTGGTGGTGTAGGCCTGTGTGGTGGCGAACGGGACCAGCCAGAACGCCGTGAGGCCGATCCCGATGGCCCCGACCACCACGCCCCACCACAGGCGCCGCACCCACCGGCGACGGGCCAGGCTGTTGCGGACCCCCCGGTGCAGCCCGCGGCGCAGATCGGCGTCGAGCAGCACCCACACCACGGCGCCCACCCCGGCGAAGATGGCCGGGATCAGATGGCACAGGAGGGTGGCGGCGAACAGCACGGCGGCCAGAATCCGGTACCGGCCGGTGCGCAGGCCCAGGGCCACCACCCCGAGGAAGAGCATGGCGAACGACACGCTGAGGGAGTAGGAGAACTCCCCGGCCATGGTGGACAGGATGTTGCCGCCGTAGATGGTGAAGCTCGGCTCGAAGAGGAACGGCAGCATGGCTGCGGCCAGGCATCCGGGGCCGGGGTTCCGCAGCCCGGCCATTTTCCCGAAAGCCCAGGCGCACACCGGCAGGGTGAGGGTGCCCAGCACCGTGACCAACTTGAAGGCCACGTTGTAGTTGACCACGGCGTTGAACAGCACGGTGAAGAAGGCCGGGAGCGGGAAGTAGAAGGTGTACAGGGGGAAGCCGTCGTACCAGGCCGGGTCCCACCCGGTCAGCTGGCCGTGGGGCAGGAGGCTGTGCTCCATGTAGTACGGCAGCATCACGTGGGCCCCGGTGTCGCCGCCGGCGGTGGTGGTGTTCTGCAGGAGCAGGTTCGGGTGCAGTTGGCTGAGGGCCACCAAGGTGATCCCGGCCACCACGGCGAAGTTGGCCCACGCCGGCCACGACGACCGTCGGGTGAACCGATGGAGGAACGGCGGGGCCGCTTGATCCGGTGCCGGACCGGGTTGGGCGGGCTCCGGGCCCACCCGGACGACGTCGACGGGGGCGGTCATCTCAGAGGAGCACCCGGGAGCCCAGGGCCAGCGGTATCACCACTGCGGTCAGGGCGGTCAGGTTGAACGCCGCGTGGGCCACCATGTTCATGCCCAGGCGTCCGGTGCGGTAGGAGACCAGGGCCAGAATGATCCCGAACAGGGCCAGTCCGGCGAATTGCAGGGCCTCGAAGTGAAAGAGGCTGAACACCAGCCCGCACACCGTGATGGCCAGTACCGGTCCGATCCGGCGACCCAACCTCCCGAACAGCCGGACCAGCGCCCGGAGCAGGACCCCCCGGAAGAACAGCTCCTCGAAGAACGGGGCGCCCACCACGGTGCACAGGGCGATCACCACATAGCCACTGCCGTGGGAGGAGCCGGTGAGCCGCTGGCTGGGGGCGTCGAAACGCTGGTTGAAGTTGTTGACGTGCTGGGAGATGGGGATGTACAGCAGCGCCACCAGAAACTGACCGGCCACACCGATGGGCACACCCAGCACGTCGATCCAACGGAACCGCAGGCCCATGTCCCGAACGATGTCGTGGGTCCCCCGGGCCCACGAGGAGGCCCAGGCCGCGCCGAAGAATCCCGACCACAGCCCGATCAGTGTCGAGACGACGTACCAGGTCGGCGGCTCGCTGAGTTTGGCGATGGCGCTGAGGGACGTGGAATCGCCGGCGATGGCCGCAGCGGCGACGGCCAGGATCTCGGCCACGATCTGGCCCACCAGGAACCCCAGGGCGAAGAAGAGCAGCCAGGTCCACGCCGCCGACGAGGTCGGAGCGGCCCCGGCCTCGAGTTGAACGTTGAGGGGGATGTCCCGCCGGCCGGGGCTGGGGCTGGAGTCGGCGGGGCTGACTGGGGTCGGGGCCGGGGCCGGGGCTGAGGGGATCGCCGCTCTCGCCACCCCTGCCGCCCTGGCCACGGTCGATGCGGCCCGGAGTGGGTTTCGGGACCCCAGGAGGACGGCGTCCCGGCGCCGGCCGGCCTACAAGAGGGTTGGCGGCTGTCCCGGCCAGGGAGCCGTCGGCGGTTCCGGCCAGGGAGCCGTCGGCGGTGGCGGCCTGGTCCGCACCCTGTTCGGACCGGTCGATCACTCCCCCACGATACCGATCGGATCCAGCCTGGAGGAGGCGGGGCCGCCCCACCGGGCCCCGATGCCTCGGACAGCGGCCGGCGCGAATAGCATGATGAGGTGACTCCGCCAAACCCCAACGTGCCCGCCGGCCCTCCGGGCACGGGTGGCCCCGGGCAGGACGTGCCCCCCGGCCAGAACAAGAACCGCATGGTCATCTACATGGTCATCGTGGTGGCCATCCTGGCCGTTCTCATCGTGCCGGGGCTGGTGCACAAGTCCAGCACCAACTCGCTCACGTACAACAACTTCCTCAGCGACATCTCGAGTCACCAGATCAAGAACGCCACGGTCGACCAGAGCACCGGTGTGATCACCGGTTCCCTGTCCGATGGCGCCACGTACACGGTCAACGGGCCCAACCCGGTCACCGACTCGCTGTTGAACGCCCTGAAGCCGCTCGGACCCAACTACAAGCTGGTCTCAGGCGCTTCCAACCCGCTGCTCGGGATCCTGATCGAGTGGGTCCTTCCGTTCGCCATCATCGGTGGCATCTTCTTCTACATCAGCCGAAAGGCGCAGGGTCAAATGGGAAGCATCATGTCCATCGGCCGATCCAAGGCCAAGCTCTACTCCACCGAGCGTCCCTCGACCACCTTCGACGACGTCGCCGGCTACGACGGGGTCAAACTCGAGATCAGCGAAGTGGTGGACTTCCTGAAGACCCCGGCCCGGTTCAAGGACATCGGGGCGCGGATCCCCAAGGGGATCCTCCTGGTCGGGCCTCCGGGCACCGGCAAGACCCTCCTGGCCCGGGCCGTCGCCGGCGAGGCCGGGGTGCCCTTCATGTCGGTCAGCGGATCGGACTTCATGGAGATGTTCGTCGGGGTGGGCGCCAGCCGGGTCCGCGACCTGTTCGCCACCGCCCGCAAGCAGGCGCCGGCCATTGTCTTCATCGACGAGATCGACTCCATCGGCCGCAAGCGCGGGGCCGGTCTCGGCGGTGGCCATGACGAGCGCGAGCAGACCCTCAACCAGATGCTCTCGGAGATGGACGGCTTCGACCCCACCGAGGGGATCGTGGTCATGGCGGCCACCAACCGGCCCGACATCCTTGACGCTGCCATCCTGCGCCCCGGCCGGTTCGACCGCCAGATCGTCGTGCCCCTGCCCGACCTGGACGAGCGCCTGCCCATCCTCCAGGTGCACTGCAAGGACAAGCGGGTCGACCCCAGCGTCGACCTCGGCACCGTGGCCCGCGGGACCCCGGGCATGAGCGGTGCCGACCTGGCCAACCTGGTCAACGAGGCTGCCCTGCACGCGGTACGTCGAGGCGCCAAGGTCATCCAGAACGTCGACTTCGAGGCTTCGCGGGACCGGGTCCTCATGGGACAGCGGCGCGAGAGCCTGGTGCTGTCGGGAGCGGAGAAGGAGCGGGTGGCCTTCCACGAGGGCGGCCATGCCGTACTGGCCTACGTGCTGCCTGACGCCGACCCGGTGCACAAGGTCACCATCCTCCCCACCGGCATGGCCCTCGGGGTGACCATGCAGCTCCCCATGGAAGAGCGGCACATCCACCCCCGCCAGCACATCGAAGACTCGCTGGCCGTCCGCATGGGTGGCCGGGCCGCCGAGCTGTTGGTCTACGGCGACCTCTCCACCGGCGCCAGTAACGACCTGGTCGGCAACACCGAGCTGGCTCGCAAGATGGTCCGCGAGTGGGGTATGAGCGACAAGATCGGCCCCATGGCCTGGGGATCTCAGGGGCAGGTGTTCCTGGGTGAGGACCTCATGCACACCCGCGACTACTCCGAGCACACCAGCCAGGTGATCGACGACGAGGTGGAGATCATCCTGCGGGCACAGGAGCAGCGGGCCCTCGAGACGCTGGCCCGCCACCGTGGTGGGCTCGACGCCGTGGCCCGAGCCCTGCTGGACGAAGAGACCATCGACGGGGAGACAGTAGGCCGCCTGGTCGATACGGCCTATGGACGACCTGTCCACGAGCACGGCGTGAAGACCGTGCCTCCCATCTTTGTGGCCTCCCAGCACGGACCGACGGGATCGGACGACGTCGACGGCCCACCAGGGACCCAAAACGGAGGCACGGCCTCCGCCGCCCCCGCCGACGCCCTCGCCGATCTGAGTGGCGACCCGACGCCGTCAAGCGAGGCTCCAGCCGATGCCGGGGCCAACCGCGCCAGCGACGAGTCCGGTGCCACCCAGCCTGCCGATCCGACCCCGACAGGCAGTGACGGCCGGCCAACGCCATGGCCGCCTCCACCTGCCGAGCACTGGCCGAATTCCCCTTCGCCCATTCCGGCTCAGCCTGCTCCGAACCATTGGCCGAAGCAGTCGCCGTGGCCTCCGCCTCCCCCTCCCCCGGCCTCTCGCTGACCCGGCTTCACCCGGGTCGCTGAGCCTGGTCGCTGAGGCCTGGTCGCTGAGCCTGAGCGGCCAGTTCGGGCGCTCATCAGCCCACGCGGCGTAACCTCGTCGCATGTGCCGGAACATCACCACCTTGCGAGGCCTCGAACCGCAGGCCACGCCTGAAGAGATCGAAGCCGCTGCCCTGCAGTACGTCCGCAAGGTCAGTGGCGTCACGTCGATATCGGCGGCTACTGCGTCGGCCGTCGAGCTGGCTGTCCGCCAAGTGGCCGCGGCCACCACCGAGCTGCTGGCCGAACTCCCGCCGCGGCGCCAGCCTCCGCCGACCCTCCCGCCCATGCGGCGCAGGGCCGCCGCCGGAACCTGACGATCTGGGACGAGGTTCGGGTCAGGTCAGCTGATCAGCTCTCGGCTGGTCGCCTGGTCGCTGGTCAGCCCTGGTCGACGCCATCGGCGCCGACGGAGCGATCCGTGTCGACGATGAGGAGGCTGCAGGGGCTGCGGTGAGCCACCTTGTTGGGCACGCTACCGAGTACGAACCGCCGTAGGCCGGCCATGCCCCGGTTCCCCACCACCATGAGGTCCGCTCCGGTGGCTTCGGCCACGCTGATCAGCGCGTCGGCCGGATCCCCGTCGAAGGTGTCGATCTCCGCCGCCACGCCCCTTTGTTTCGCCGCCGCCAAGAACTCCGCGCTGATGCGGTCGCTCTCGTCGTGGCGGTTGGTCTGTGACTCGGCCAGCGCCAGGGCGTCGACCTCGGTGCCCATGGTCAGGACCGGGCGCATCACATGGACACCCCGAAGCACGGCCCCGGTCATGGAGGCCAGGGCCAGCGCCTCGTCGACGGCCTTCCCGGCCCGTTCGGATCCGTCCGTTCCCACCACGATGACCTTGTACACGTCGACCTCCACCTGTCGCCGATAGCCGCCGTACACCTTCGGCCGCTGCTCCGGACCAGAGTGGTTGCGACGGTACCAGAGGGCCCGCTGGTTCGCTCTTGTCGCTTTGCGCCCCCGGAACCTACAGTCGGCCCCCTAGAGCAGCTGGAAGTGCAGCCGGAAGTGCAGCCGGAAGGAGGTGCGGTGGCCACGGTGCTGATTCCCCTTCCCGCCGAGGACTTCGATCCCACCGAGGTGGCGGTGAGTTGGAAGGTTCTGGGCCTGCTGGGACACACCGTGCGCTTCGCCACTCCCGAGGGGCAGGTGGCCCAGGCGGACGACATCATGGTGACCGGGCGGGGCCTCGATCCCTGGGGATTCGTGCCGGGGCTCGATCACCTGGTCGTGGTGGGTCGGTTGCTCCGGGCCGATCAGCACGGCCGGGCCGCCTACCAGGAGATGGTGGCGTCCCCGGAGTTCCTCCGTCCCGGTGCCTGGGAGGAGATCGACCTCGGGGCGGCCGACGGTCTACTGCTCCCCGGCGGCCACCGGGCCCGCGGGATGCGTCGCTACCTCGAGAGCACCGTCCTCCAGGGGCTCATCGTCGAGGCCTTCCGCTCCGGCATGCCGGTGGCAGCCGTCTGCCACGGCGTGCTTCTGGCCGCTCGCAGCCACGACCCGACCACCGGCCGTTCGGTGCTCTACGGTCGCCGGACCACCGCACTGACCTGGTCCCTCGAGCGCCGGGCCTGGCAGGTGGCCCGCATCACCCGCGCCTGGGATCCGAACTACTACCGGACCTATCCTGAAGGGCCCGGCCAAACGCCCGGCTATCTGTCGGTGCAACAAGAGGTGACCCGGCTCCTCGAACGCCCCTCTGACTTCAGCGATGTCGATCCAGCCGGGCCTGATCACCGGATGAAGTCGAGCGGCCGGGCGAGGGACACGCTGGAAAACGAACGTCCCGCCTTTGTGGTTCGAGATGGGAACTACTTCTCGGCGCGGTGGCCCGGCGATGTGCACACCCTGACCAAGCGGTTCGCCGCCGTGCTCGGCCCCGGCCAGGACGCCAGCTCCCGTTGATCCAGGAGAAGGACCGATCTACTGGCGGAGGAGCCGGCCCACTAGCGGAGGAGCCGGCCTACTAGCCGAACGGTCGGCCTACTAGCCGAGCAGTCGGCCTACTGATAGAGGGAGTTCTGCTTGACGGCGGCCTTGGTGAGGGTCTGGCCCTGAGCCGTGGTCAAGGCAGGAAAGGTCGTGGTGGTGGAGGTCGCTCGCACGTCGACGTCGATAGCGGTGATGGCCACGTTGGTCCCGGCCTGCCACACCACCAGATACTCGGACCCTTCGCTCTTGGTGGCGAAGGCCGTGGATCCCAACTCCTTGGGGACCGTTATTGCCGGAACGGAGGTGGCCTTCTTGTGGAGCAGGGTCAGGGCGTTGGCCGCCGAGGCCGACGACTTGCACTTCAAGACATCGGACAGCAGACCGGTCTGTTCTGCCGCGTCTTCATACGCCGCGGCGACGGAGGTCGAGCAACCCTTCTCGTCGGTGACCGCCTCGGTCTTGGCCGCCTGGACGGTCTTCGGAAAACCGATGCTGGTGGCATAAGCGGCGTCGAGCACGGCGGGGATACTCGAGGATGAACCGGTGGTGGAGGTGGATTTGCTCGGCGGCGTGCTGTTCGAGGAGCTACTGCAAGCGGCAAGGAGCAGGCCGGCCGCCACCAGAGCGGCGACCGCCACGGTATTGGCGCGAACAAGTGGTCTGGTCCTCGAGGGGAAATGGCGGCTCATGGCTCAAACCCTAGGGCCTGAACATAGGGGGAAGATAAGAGGGGCTCGCCGAGGGCCCCGAGACGGCCTCTGGGGCCGCTCGGACCTGGCCCGTCGCCCTCCGGCTGTCGCTGAATTCAGCGACTGGATTCGTACAGTTCGACCGAGATCCGGTCCTCGCCGATCTCTTGTCCCTGGAACTCACAGCCGGTCACCTTGGCCACCCGCATCACCATCTCCGCATTCGCCGCGCTGATGGCCATGTGGCAGGACCCGACCGAATTGAGACGCTCCCACAGCACGCCCATCTCGAAACCCCGGGCGAACTCGGGGTCATCCGTGTCGAACCGGAGCACCTTTTCCATGGTCACCTCATCGACACGGTCAGCTGCTTGCTTTAGTCCCCGCGGTTCCCGGCCGTGACGGTCGGCCGGTCAACCCTCAGGGGTCGATGAGCGGAAAGCCCGTCGACGAGACCACGCCCGAGGCGCCCGACGGCCGGCTGTCCTCTTCCACCGCCACCGGCTCGGTCGAGTGGACCACGAAGGTCGAGAGGCCCTTGACCACCTTCGTACCGAGCACCACCAAACGTCCCGGATCGACCGTGAATGTGGCCACCGCCCGCCCGGCGAGGGTGTACACCCCCACCCGGGCCGGGTCTGCCCCCGGATCGGCGACGGCCAGGTTCTTGATGGAGGCGTGCGGGGTGCCGGGAGCGGGGACCACCCCGGGCCCGGGAACCAACCAGTTGGTGGTGGCGGTGGTCGTGCCCGAGGACGATCCCCACATCGGGGCGGGTGCTCCACCGGCGGCCAACACCGACCGGCCGGCCACCACCGGGCCGGACGAGTTGATGGTCATGGAGTACGGCACCCCCTGGGGCAGTCCGGCCGTCCCCGACACCACGAAGTTGGCCACCGAGAGGGCCGGGATCGACAGCCGCCGGGGTACCACCGATCCCGAGGACAGCCCGAGGGAGACCGTGGCCGCCACGGTCGACCTTCCCGGGTTGGCCACATCCACGCTCACTGTCGAACCCCGGCCTGCGGTGACCTGGGGGAAGCGCCAGACGGTCGAGAGCTCCGGCGCACCCAACCGCAGGGACAACCCGCCGACCGAGCCGCGTGAGTACGCCTGGAACTCCGAGCTGACCAAGGCTCCCGACTGGGTGGCCACCAAGGTGGCGATGTCGGTGGCCTTCTGGACGTACTGGCCGACGTCCAGGGTCACCAACCTCCCGGCTCCCACCACCAACCCCTGATAGGCCTGGGGGGTGACCAGTCCGGTGTTGGTCACGAAGGTGACGTCGACCACCGCTTCAGGGGCGGCCGGATCGAACAGCGACAAGACCAGGGTGTTCCCCGCCGTGGTGGACCCACCGGCGAAGTCCCACTGGGACGAGGTCCGAGAGGCGCACGGGGCCGTGCTCCAGCCGAGCGGGCCCGATACCGCCTGGCTGGCCACCACTCCGCCGCCGGCGAAGGCGAACGACGAGGCGTAGCTGCCCGGGCCCAGTCCCTGCGACGGGTTCACGGCCGAAACGGCCCGGGGGGGCACCCTGACCGGCCGGCGGACGGTGTGGACCGATCCGCCCTTGTCGGACGGTCCCACGGTGGTCATGACGCCGGTCACCGACCGCGTCGTGGAGTTGGTCAGGTAGATGGTGGAGGCGGCGTCCTGACCCGTCCCCGCCACGCAGAAGGCCGAGGAGGTGGAGGCGTCAGCCGGGGGGACCCGCACCCCGTCGAGGACTCCCGGGGCCTGGGCCGCGGCGGGGGTGTGGACCGCCGCCGATATCAATGCCACCCCGATCACCACCACCAGCACGGACACCACCGCGGTCCAACGTCCGCGCACCGGCCGGAGGGTGGTGCGTCGGATCCGACGGATCCGACGGTGAGTCGGAGCCGGGGCGGGCGAAAACTCGGTGCTCCTGTCGGTCCCACTCAGGTCGGTCCCACTCCCGTCGGTCCCACCCGAATCGGTCCCACCCGAATCGGTGCCGCCCCCGTCGGGCCCACTCACGTGAGCACCCCGGCGTCCGCTTCGTCTCCCGGACCGTCGGGACCCGGCTCGGTCGGCGCGTCTCCGCCACCCTGGCCCTCCGACCGGGACCGGCGACGACCGGTCCTGACCCGCTGCCACGAACCGCCCAGGCGCCCACCGGCTACCACCGCCACCGCTACCAGCCACACGATGACCGAGAAGAGCAGCGACAACGGTGTGGCCGCTCCCCCGGCGAAGCGCAGCGTGCTGACCCCGGCCTCGGTGACCCGGAACCGGGCGGCCCAGCCGAATGAGGGCGACCGCACCGCCGTCGTGCCCCCGGGCTGCTCCAGGACCCACCGTCCGGCCGGAGCAGACGCCGTGAACAAGGTGCCCTGCGTGAGCGGGCCCCGGAACGATCGGGCTCCGGGTGGGCCGGGCAGCACCGCCTTGATCTTCGGCACCAACGGCGCACCGGGTGAGGAGCCATCGACGGCGGTCAGTCGGGCCGCCGTGACCTGGCCCCGCTCGGGAATCCAGGCGGCGTTGGAGTAGACGGTGATCCCGGTGCCCGAGATGATCGGGGTCAGATCCAACTGATTGCTGAGGGCCGGGGCCAGGTTGGCCGGGACCGGGTAGGACTGTGGGCTCTGCTCACCGCTGATCTCGGGAGCCAGGGACGTGAGCACCACGACATAGCGGATCCCGGCTGGGGCCAACAGCCGACCCAGCCGGTCGGTCCGATCGGTGGAGGCCAGATCGATGGCCGACGCCAGCTCCGCGGCGGGGCCGGGTGCGGTGCCGTTCCACAGCCATCGGGCGTCCGGGCTGCCGTTCTCGGAGGTGGCATAGGCCAGCCCGTGGCCCACGCTCCACGACCCCTGGTTGAGGGAGCGGGGATCTCCCAGCCACAGGACCCGGAAGGCCCCGGACGAGGCCTTGGCGTTCATCCACTTGACCGACTGGCTGAAGTCGTTGAGGGGGAGGTCCCACCGTCCCGGGGCCGCCGACACCAGCGTCGGCACGGACCCCAGGATGAGGGCCATGGCGGCCAACACCGAGACCAGCTGCCGCCACCCGAACTCGGCGGCCCGCAGGTCCTCCTCGAAGGCGGCCACCCCCAACCCGATGGCGGCGGCCACGGCCACGGCGGCCGGACCCAGCAGCACCAGGGGCTCGATGGCCAGGCTGCCGGTCCAGCCCCGACCGATGACCCAGGCCGCGGTCCAAAACACCAGGGCGATGGCCCAGAATCGTCCCGCCCAACGGAACCGCTCACCGCGGGCCAGCACCAGGGGGACCAAGGCGGCCAGGGCGAACCCCCAGGCCAGCGGGGAGACCCCGATCGGTCCGGTGGCAAAGCGCAGCAGCGAGTCCCACGACGCCGCCTCGGAAGCCGGGATGGGGACGCCGAAGACCGCCACCGCACCCCGTCCGGCCGTCACCACGCCGATCACCCAGGGCAGGCAGATCACCGCGGCCACCGCTGTGGCCCCCACCGCCAGCACCAGCACCCGCCGGACCGCTCGCCACTCGTTGACCACCGCCGAGCAGACCATCAGCGTGGCGGCGGCCAGCAGGACCACGACCGCGGCAGCGGGGACGAACGACACCAGCACCGCCTCGAGCAGGCCCAGGGCCACCACGCTCCGGAAGGTCAGGCGACCGGCGCGCCCGGAAGCCGGGACATCACCGGCGGCGGCCCCACGGGGTGCGGCCCCACCGGCCGAGTACGGAGCAGACCCGGTGGCCCGGAACAGCCGCACCAACACCCAGGGCACCCCGGCGTAGACCGCCAGAGCGCCCCAGCGCCCCAGGGCCAGGGCGTTGTAGGGCAGGGCCACGGCCAGGTAGGCCAGTCCGGAGACGAGCGAGGCCCGCTGGGAGCCGAACGGGCGGACCAGCCGGACCACTCCCCACACCCCGAGCGGGAGGCAGGCGTAGATGAGGACCTTCTGGGTCATGCCCATGGCCCCGAAGAGGACCGTGCCGACCAGGCCGGAGAGAGCCAGGGCCGGCGAGGCCGGGGCCGTCGTCCCCACGCCCGAGGGGTGCCATCCGGCGAAGAACTGGTCCCAGGTCGAGGACCAGTTGGGGAAGGGAACGAACTGGCCCACCACGGGCAGCCGGGCGCCCACGATCCCCCGAGACCCGATGACCACCACCAAGGCGGCGATCAGCCAGACCGTGAGGCGGGACCGGCCGCTGATCCGGCCCCGCCGGTCCCCGGCGGCGACCGGGGCGACGGCGGTGGTAGCGACTGCCCCGGCGGTGCCGCTGGCGGCCACGGCGGTCGTAGCCCCGGCGGTGCCGGCAACAGTGGCGGTGGCGGTGCCTACCCCTGCGGCCGCCCCAGCCCCGACTGCCGCCCCAGCCCCGACTGCCGCCCCAGCCCCGACTGCCGCCCCAGCCCCGACTGCCCCGACGGCCCCGATGGCGGCCAGATCGTCGACCGCGGCCAGCTCGTCAGCGTGGGCGCCGTGGAACCCGTGCTGGAACACCCGTCGGCCGTAGGCCGAGAGCCGGGCGCTGCCTCCGATCTGGAACAGGCGGATCTCCTTGTCGCCGAGTCGTCGGTGGCCCTTCAAATCCTTGCGCTGGCGGCGGACCACGGAGAGGTGACCCAGGTTCCACCGCCAGGCCCGGACTACCGCCCGGGCCCGGGCCCGGTTGCCCGCCAACTCCGCCACGACGACCTCACCGAGGGCCAGCACGAAGATCTGCGGCACCACCCGGAAGAGATGGAAGCGGCCGTAGCACTTGAACACGGCCAGGAGCTCGTGACGACGCTGCAGTTCCTGGAGGGTCACCGGTGGCTTGGACGACTCGTCCTCGCCACCCACCAGGGAGTATTCGATCGGACGCGCCCCGCCGGCCAACTCCTCGAGGTGGCGCACCCGGGCATCAGGGGCAACGATGATCCGGGCCCCGACCACCTGGGCCCGCCAGCACAGGTCGAGGTCCTCACCCATGGCCACGATGGCCGGGTCGAAGCCGCCGAGCTCTTCGAACAGGTCCGCCCGGACCAGGGTGGCACCGCCGGGGGCCACGAATACGTCGCGCACCGCATCGTGCTGGCCGTGGTCGATCTCGCCGGGCTGCACCCGGTCGACCACCGATCCGCCTTTGTCGACGGTCATCCCCACATGGATCAGCCGATCGGGGTCGTCCCAGCTGACCACTTTGGGCGAGACGATCCCGGCGTTGGAGCGGAAGGCCTCTTCCACCAACAGGTGGATGGTGTCGGGATACAGGGCCACGTCGTCGTGGCACAGGAGGAAGTAGGCGGCGCCGTCCACCATGGCCTGCGCCTCATTGACGGTGGCGCCGAATCCCCGGTTCTCGTCGAACCGGCGGACATACGCCGTGGGCAGGGCCTCGGCCACCCGTGCGGTCAGGTCGTCAGCCGAGGCCGAATCGAGGACCAGAACGGACAGCTCCGCATAGTCCTGCGAGCGGAGTGAGGCCAGCGTCTCTTCAAACCACGGACCTGGATCGTGGGCGATGACGACGGCGACAACCGGCGGTGCCAGTGTTTCCATCAGAGGTCAGAGGCTATCGGGCTGCAACTGCTTGCAGGTGACTTTTCCTCTGAACAGGGATAATGCCTCAAGTGCTTGCAAATGTTTATCATTACGCATACACTTGTATCCATCAGGGACTTACAGTCCCACCGTGAGGGTTCCGACCGTCGGGCGCCACCGCCGACGCGTCACCCTCCGAATACAAGGAGCACACCATGCCAGAGTTCAAGATGCCCGAGTTCACCATCCCCGACATCACCACCGACGTCACCAAGGCCGCCAAGGACGTCGCCGCCGTAGCCAAGGACGCCACCTACGTGGTCATCGGCGCCGGCGTGCTCGGTTACCAGCAGGCCCAGGTGCAGCGTCAGGAGCTGCTCAAGCTGCTGGCCGAGCCCAAGGCTGACCTCGAAGGCCGCCTGAACGCAGCGCGCGTCGACCTCAGTGACGCCCTCCACACCGTCGACACCACCGTCGAGACCCTGGTGGAGCGGTTCGAAGAGATCATCGAGCGCCTCGAGACCGCCGTCGCCCCCTTGGAGGACCGGCTCCCGGCCCAGGCCCGGGACCTGGCCAAGCAGGCCCATGTCCAGGCCAAAGAGGCTCGCACCCAGATCCGTTCGAAGATTCCGACCGTCGCTTCCTGACCGTCGCTTCCTGACCGTCGCCTCCTGACGGTCGCTTCCTGAAGGTCGCTTCCTGACTGTCGTCCCCCGACAGCCACGTCCTGACTGACGCGGGTCCAGGCCTCAGTCGGCCTGGGCCCGCCAGTAGGCCAGCACGTCGGCCAGTGTTTGTTCCAACGGGATCTCCGGCTTCCACCCGGTGACGGCGGCCAGGCGCCCGGGATCACCCCGCAGCACCGGGACCTCCACCGGCCGCACCAGGGCCGGATCGGTCTCGAACTCGAGGGTGGCTCCGGCCAGCTCGAGGAGACCGTCGGCGATCTCTCTGATGGCTACGTCGCGTCCCGAGCACACGTTGTACACCGTGCCGGCCTGGCCCGAAGTGATCAGCAACCGGTAGGCCCGCACCACGTCACGCACGTCGGTGAAGTCGCGGCGAGCCGAGAGGTTCCCCACCATGATCGTCCCGGACCCCCGTCGCTCGGCCTCCACGATCCTCCGGGCCAGAGCGGCCACGGCGAATTGGGGGCTCTGGGCCGGTCCGATGTGGTTGAAGGGACGGACGGTGATGACGTGCTGGTCGTAGCCCAGGTACGCCTGCGCCGTGAGGGCCTCGGCCGCCAGCTTGCTGGCGGCATAGGGCGACAGGGGTGCCGTCGCTGACTCCTCGGTCAGGGGGAGGAGCGCCGGGTCGGTCACGGCGCCGTAGACCTCGGCCGAGCTGGTCACCAGCACTTTGGGGTCGGTCCCGCACTCCCGGGCCGCGGCCAACAGGGCACCGGTCCCCATCACGTTGACGGCCAGGACCTGTAAGGGATCGGCCCACGAATCCCCCACGTGGGTCAGGGCAGCCAGGTGGTAGATGGCGTCGGGGGCGGCCTGCGACAGCGAAGCCAACAAAGCGGTGGGATCGGTGATCTCCACTTCGCGGTCGATGAGCACCACCTCATCACCCTGGGCTCGCAGGTGCTCGGCCAGCCAGGTGGCGACGAAGCCGCTACCGCCGGTGATCAGGGAACGCACGACGGGTCACCCTACTGGCTACCGGGCCGGACCAGCATTTCCGGGCTTCGATGGGTGCCGGGCGGCGTACCGGTACGCCTCGAGATGACGCTCGGCGCTGGCCGCCCAGGTGTGGCGGGCCACGATGTCGAACCCCAGTCGGCGTCGGTCCGGTCCACCCGGAGCCCGGTCCCGCCCGCCGGCCAGCTGGCCATCCATGGCGTCAGCCAGTCCGGCCACATCACCCGGCGCCACCAGGGTGGCGGCGGCACCGGCCACCTCCTCCATGGCCGTCCCCGACGTCGTCACCAGCGAGGCCCCGCAAGCCAGGGCCTCCAGAGCCGGGAGGCCGAACCCCTCGTACAGGGCCGGGTAGACCACCCCGGTGGACGATCGCAGCAGAGCGGGCACGGCATTGTCGGGCACATAGCCGGTCCGCACGATGCGGCTCGCCACCCCGGAGGCTTCCACCGCCTGGTCCACCGCGGCCGTACCCCAACCGGCCCCGCCGGCCAGCACCAGCAGAGCGTCGGGATGGCGGCCGGCGATCCGCCCGAATGCCGCCACCAACGACGGCAGGTCCTTGCGCGGCTCCACGGTCCCCACGAACACCAGATAGGGACGGCCGGCCACCAGTCGGTCGTCCACCGAGGCCAGCACGGCGGCGTCGGAGCCGGGCTCGGGCTCATCGGGTCGGAAACGGTCGGTGTCGACGCCGTGGGGGGCCACGAACACTTCTGCCTCCACCCGACACCACCGGGCCAACTGCTCGGCGGTGACCCGGCTGGGGCAGACCACGGCCGCCGCTTTGCGCGCCGCCACCTTGATGGCCCTCCGGAACAGCAGCACCTTGGACCACTGGTGCCAGTCGGCCTGCTCGAAGAAGCTGAGATCGTGCACGGTCACCACCGCCGGCACCGCCGAACGCTCGGGCATGGTGTAGTGCGGTCCGTGGTGCACCTGCACCGAACGGCCGGCCACCAGCGCCGGCAGGCGGACCTGTTCCCAGGCCAGTCGGGCCAGCCGGGAGGTGGGTGCCCGGGGATCCAGCTCGTGCTGTCCGGCCATGGCCCGCCATCGGGTCACGTCGGAACGCCGGCTGAACAGCACCAGGTCGATGTCGGGCCGGACCGCCAGGGCCCCGGCCAGGGCCAGGGTGTACTGACCCGCCCCGACCGGTCGGGTCGGCACGGCGGTGACATCGAGCGAGAGGCGCAGGGGTTCGACGCCCCCCCGTTGGGGTTCGCCGCCCCCCCGTTGGGGTTCAGCCGCCCCGCCGTTGGGGTTCAGCCACCCCGAGCCCGCCATGACGCCGACGACCGGCGCGCCTCGTCCCACACCGCCAGGTGCCGTCGGGCGATGACCTTCCACGACAGCTCGGCGGAGCGGGCGAACCCGAGAGCCGTCAACCTGGTGCGCTCGTCCTCGTCGGTGGCCACCCGCAGGAGCCCCTCGGCGATGGAGTCGGTGTCGTGGGGGTCGACCTCGTGGGCCGCCCCGGCCGTGCTGGGCAGGGGGCTGGCCACCACCGGCGTGCCGAAGGTCATGGCTTCCACCGGGGGGAGCCCGAACCCCTCGATGAGAGGCACGTAGGCCAAGAGCCGGGACAGGGCATACAGGGCGGAGAGCTCCGGCGGCGGGACCAGCCCGACCAGGCTCACCCCGGGCCTCGGCGTGACCTGCTGCCCCCAGCCACTCGGTCCCACCAGGACCAGCGGCCACGGCTCGGGCAACGACCCCCGGATCCGGTCGTACGCCTCGATCAATCGGGCCTGGTTCTTGCGGGGCTCGAGGGTGCCCACACTCAACAGGAAGGGTCCGGTGATGCCCAGCCGGGACAGATGAGCCTGGGCCAACTCGAAGTCGGGAGGGGGCAGGTGGTCAGAGCCCATCGGGATGACGGTGATGGCCTCGGCCGGGGCACCGGCCCCGCACAGGTCATCGGCCACCACCGACGCCGGCACCACGAACCGGTCCGCCCGGCGCAGAGCCCGGCGGAGCGCGCCTTCGTGCCACGACCGCCCCCGGGCGGGGTAGGCCTCGGGGACCCGTCGCCACAGGAGGTCGTGCACCGTGGCCACCAGGGCCGCCCGGCCCGGCTCGATGGTCGACAGCGAGGTGGCGTGGACCACGTCGAAGTGGCCCGGCGCCCGGAGGATGCCGGCATCCCAGGTCCGGGTCAGGATCGGCCCCGGTAGGACCGACCGGCGCACCGGGTAGCCCAGCACCGACAAGGGGTCGAGGCCTGGCCGGCCGCCCGGACGTCGACTGGCCAACAACTCCAGCTCGGGCCGCTCGTGGGGCTCCTGGGCCGCGAGGCCCTGGAGGAGGCCACCGATGTAGGTCCCGATGCCGCCCGATGCCGTCCGCCGGAGCTGCTCGACCATCATCAGCAGCCGGGTCGGGCCGGCGGCTCCGTGGGCGGGTTGGTCCCGGGCCTCGTGCACGGCTTCGTTCACCTCGCCGTCGCCGGGCGGGTGTGGGCCTCGGACGCCTCGGCGTGGACGGCGTCCTGGTAGAGCCGGGCCAGTCCCTCGGCACAGGCCGACCAGGTGAATTTCTGGCTTCGACGCCGACCACGTTCGATCAGCTGTTGGACCCCCGAACCTCCGTCGAGGACCCCGATGACCTGAGCGGCCAGCCCGTCACGGTCCCCCGGCGCCACCAGCACCGCCCCGTCACCCACCACTTCGGGCACGGCCCCGGCCGCGGTGGCCACCACCGGGACGCCGGCGGCCATGGCCTGCAGGGGCGGGAACCCGAACCCCTCGTAGACCGAGGGGTAGACCAGAGCGGCGGCGTGCTGTTGCACGGCGGCCAGCGACCGGTCGTCCAGGTAGCCGGGCCGCACGATGCGGGAGCGGGCCGGCGAGGCCTCCACCGCGGCCCGATACCGCTCGATGCCCCACCCGTCACGGCCCACGATCACCAGGGCCACGTCGGGATGGGCCGCCGCCACCGACGAGAAGGCCGAGACCAACAAGGGGTAGTCCTTGCGCGGCTCGATGGTGCCGATGGCCAGGATGTAGCGGCGGCAACCGTCGGGCAGTCTGAGCGGCGGTGTCGTCGAGGAAGGTGCCCCCCCTGAGCCGCCGTCGCCAGGGGTCGGCGCTGTTGCCGGAGGTGGCGCCGGCATCGGGGATGCCGGGGATCCCGTGATGGACCGCCCGGACCCGCTCGGGGTCGATCCCCAGCTCCGCCACCACTTCCTCCGCCACGAAGTGGGAGGGGGTGTGCACCCAGGCCCCCTCGCCGGCGGCCCGGCGGATGAGGTCGGGGAACACCAACGTCGAGGGGTCGCACAGCTCGGGGTACAGCACCACGCCGAGGTCGTGGACGGTCATGACCCGGGCCGCCCGACGGGTCGGGGGCACCACGAAGTTGGAGCCGTGCACCACATCGTGACGCCCGATGAACCACTCGACCGGAGGTTGGGAGTACCGCCCCCACGCCGCGTGCAGGGGACGGGCCGGCATGGCCCGCTGCCGAATGGCCACGCCGGCAGGCACCTCGGAGGCCAGGGCACGGCGCCGGCGCCAGCTCACGGCGAAGGCCGACACCTCGAGCCCGGGGAGGGCGGAGAGGCCCGAGAGGGCACCCGCACAGAACATGCCGACACCGGTGGGACTGCCCAGCAGCGGCGTGGCGTCGAATCCGACGGACAGCCGGCCCCGCGGAGAGGTGGCAGAAGGCTCCGGCGGCACCCAGCGAGCCTTGCACATCGTCAGAGGCACCGGCACCAATGGCCGCGGCCGGCCGGGGCCGGCCGCACCGTCCGGTGGGGCCGCTAACCTGCGCCGATGATCGCCGCACTGGCCGGTGGAGTCGGCGCCGCCCGGCTCCTGCGAGGACTGGTCGAGGTGGTGCCTCCCTCCGAGATCACCGCCATCGTCAACACCGGCGACGACACCAACCTCCACGGGCTGCACATCGCCCCGGACCTGGACACCGTGATGTACACGCTGGCCGACGCCATCAACCCCGAGACCGGTTGGGGCCTGGCCGGCGAGACCTGGAGGGTCATGGAGTCACTGGAGCGCCTGGGTGGGGTCACCTGGTTCGGTCTCGGCGACCAGGACCTGGCCACCCACTGCTACCGGACCCAGCGCCTGGCCGAAGGGGCCGCTCTGAGCGAGGTCACCGGCGAGTTGGCCCGGTCGTTCGGCGTGGGGGTGACCCTGCTACCGGTGACCGACGATCCCCTCCGGACCCGACTGCAGCTGGTGGACGGGCCCGAGGTGGGCTTTCAGGAGTACTTCGTCCACCGGAAGCACGACGTCGCCGTGGAGAGCGTGCGGTTCGAAGGGGCCGAGCAGTCCCGTCCGGCCCCCGGAGTGCTCGAGGCCCTCGATCTCGCCACCACCATCATCGTGTGCCCCTCCAACCCGGTGGTGTCCATCGATCCCCTGTTGGCCGTGCCGGGGACGATCGACCACCTGCGTCTCCGTCGGGAGCGCATCGTGGGCGTGTCACCCATCATCGCCGGCAAGGCCCTCAAGGGACCGGCCGACCGCCTGCTCACGGAGATGGGCTTCGAGTCGTCTGCCCTAGGTGTGGCCCGGTGGTACGCCTCGTGGGTCGGCACCCTGGTCATCGACGAGGCCGACGCCGACCTGGCCCCGGTGGTGGAGGCCGAAGGGGTCCGCTGCGTGGTCGCCCCCACCGTGATGTCCACGGTGGACCGGTCCGCCGACCTGTGCCGGACGGTCCTCGATGCGGTCGGATAGTCCATCCGCCGGCGCAGACGCTGGCGCCGGGGCGGAGGGGCTGGTCAACGCCGAGCCGGAGGGACCGGTCGGGCTGTCGATCTACCCGGTGACCGGGGTGGGCGAGATCAACCCCGGCGACGACCTGGCCGCCCTCCTGGCGGCAGCCCTGGCTCCGGGACCGTCGGTCCGTCCGCCCGTTCCGGGAGGGTTGCGGGACGGCGACGTCCTGGTGGTCACCCAGAAGGTGGTGTCCAAAGCCGAAGGTCGGCTGGTCGAGCTGGATGCCGCCGACCCCGACGCCAAGCGGCGCCTGGTCGAGCAGGAGTCGGTACGCATCCTGCGCCGCCGTGGCGAGCTCCTGATCTCGGAGACCCCCCACGGTTTCATCTGCGCCAACGCCGGGGTGGACCTGTCCAACGTGGCGACCGGGACCGCAGCCCTGCTGCCCCTGGACTCCGACCGGTCGGCCCGCGGTATCCGCGAGGCGCTGGAGCACCGCTACGGGGTGTCGGTCGGCGTGGTGGTCTCGGACACCTTCGGGCGGCCGTGGCGTCAGGGGGTCACCGACGTGGCCATCGGCATCGCCGGGGTGGCCGGGGTGGTCGACCTGCGGGGAACCGCCGATGCCTACGGGCGGATCCTCGACGTGACCGAGGTGTGTGTGGCCGACGAGTTGGCCGGAGCGGCCGAGCTGGTCATGGGTAAGGACCGCGGCGTCCCGGCGGCCGTCGTGCGGGGAGTGGACCCGAGCTGGCTCCGCCCGGCCTCCGTCGCCGCCGAGATCGTGCGGCCACCCGCCGAGGACTTGTTCCGCTGAGTCGTCGGCCGGTGCTGGGCCGGTGCTGGGCCGGTGCTCAGCTCGTGCTGCGCGGGTGGACTTCCCGGCACCTCGGTCCGGCAGGAGGGGCCCGGTGGAAGGGCCCGGTGAAGGCCCGGTGAAGAGGCCCGATGAAAAGGCCCGGTAGAGGAGCTCCGGCCTACTTGGTCCGGTGCAGGTCGACCACGAACACCAGGGTCTCGTTGGGGCCGATGACTCCGCCGGCGCCCTGCTGGCCGTAGCCCAGCTCCGGCGGAATGGTGAGCCGGCGACGGCCGCCCTCCTTCATCCCGGCCACCCCCTGGTCCCAACCGGCGATGACATGTCCGGCGCCCAGGGGGAACGAGAAGTGCTGGCCGCGGCCCCAGGATGAGTCGAACTCTTTCCCCGTGGACCAGGACACCCCCACGTAGTGGACGTCGACCGTGTTGCCGACAACGGCTTCGGCCCCACTCCCGATCTCGAGATCCTCGATGACCAGCTCGCCAGGAGGTGGACCATCGGGGATGGTGACGACAGGTTTCGTGTCGGGTGCCATGGTCCCGACTGTACGCCCCCGACGAGCGGGTGTTCCCCGCACGCCGGTCGGGCAGCCGGAACGCTCGGCGTCAGCGGCCCCGGCCGGACCCGCCTGAGCTCCTCCTGGAGCCAACCGGGGCTCCGCGGCGCTGGCCGTGCGACGGGCCGCCCTGTCCCCCGCCCCCGGAGGACCCGTTAGCCGAGCCGTTGCGTCGGGATGACGAGCCGGCCCCCGCTTTCCCTGGAGTACCTGGCTTTCCGTGTGCGCCCGCTTGGGCGCGCCGCACCCGGCTTCGCCGGCCGCCCCGGCTTACCGGGCTTGCCCGGCTTACCCGGCTTACCCGGCTTGCCCGGTGCCGCCGGGTCAGCCCGCTTGACCCATCCGCTGGCGGCCCGGTGCTTCTTCTTGTGGGCCCCGGGACCCCCGGGACCCCGGGGGGCGCCCGGACCTCGACCCGACTCGGAACCGCCGGTCCGGTCGCGGCCCGACGACCCGCTGCCCGACTGACCCGTTGCCCGACGAGCCGTTGCCCGCTGAGCCGTTGCCCGCTGAGCCGTTGCCCGACGAGCCGTTGCGCCGACGATCCGTTCCCGTACCCCGGCCGCTTGGCCTTCCACGGTCCGGTGGAACGTCCGCTGCGATCGGGCCGGCCTGGTCGGCCGCGGTCGGGCCGCCCGCCACCCGAAGACCGTTCGTCAACCGGGGGGTCACTGGGCCGGCGTCGCGGAGGCTCGCCGATGACCTTGGTCACGGCGCCGATGTCGGGGCTGGTCAGTCCCGTGGGCATGTCGAGATCCCGCTGGATCCGCTTCACCGCTCCGGCCTTGTCCGGGGTGACCAGACTGACCACCACGCCGGTGGCCCCGGCCCGGGCCGTCCGTCCCGACCGGTGGACGTAGTCCTTGGAGTCGGTGGGGGGATCGAAGTGGACCACCGCATTGACCCCGTCGACATGGATGCCCCGGGCCGCGACGTCGGTGGCCACCAGGGCATCCACCGCGCCCCGGATGAACGAGTCGAGCGCCCGCTCCCGCTGCTTCTGGCTCCGGTCGCCGTGGATGGCCGCGGCCCGGACGCCGTGCTGTTGCAGCTGGCGGGCGATCCGGTCGGTGCTGTGCTTGGTCCGGCAGAAGACGATGGTCGGGCCGGCGGCCGCCGCCACCTCGGCGGTCACGGCCACCCGGTCGCCGGACTGCACCTTCCAGAACAGGTGCACCGCCGCACTGGTGTCGTCCTCATCCACTTCGAGCTCGTGGCGGGCCGGATCGTGCTGATACCGGCGGACCAGCACATCGATATCTCCGTCCAGGGTCGCCGAAAACAGCAGCGTCTGACGGTTGGACGGGGTCAGATCGAGCAGCCGGCGCACGTCGGGGAGAAAGCCCATGTCGGCCATGCGGTCGGCTTCGTCGATGACCACGATCTCCACGTCGTCCAGGCGAATGCTCCCCCGTTCGATGAGGTCCCCGAGCCGGCCCGGACAGGCCACGGCCACGTCCACGCCGCGGGACAGGGCCTTCAACTGGGGGCCGTAGCCCACGCCTCCGTAGAACGAGTCGACCCGCAGGTTCCGGGGCGTGGCCAAGGCCCGCAGCTCCGTGGCCACCTGGGCCGCCAGCTCGCGGGTCGGGGTCAGCACCAACACCCTCGGGTGACGGGGGCGGGACGGCTTGCCCTGCAGACGGGCCACGGCGCCGATCCCGAAGGCCAGGGTCTTGCCCGATCCGGTCGGGGCCTTGCCGCACACGTCCCGGCCGGCCAGAGCATCGGGAATGGTGGCGGACTGGATGGGGAACGGCTCGGTGATGGATTTGCGATTGAGGGCGGCGACGATGTCCGAGGGCACGCCGAGGGAGGCGAAGGTGGGCTGCAAGGGGGGCATGGGGGTGCTTTCGTGCGACAGGAGTAGGCACCGGGATGTGCCTCGGGGGGTGGCCTGCCGCCAACTCAGCGCACCAGGACTTGTCCAGGTTAGTGCCTCGGTTGGCCCTTCCCGGCGCACCGGTCGTTCCGGGGCCCCGACAGCGTCCCTGGTGATGCCGGTGGCGGCGGTGGTGGCGGCTCCGGTGGCAGCCCCGCGCCCAGCTGTCAGAGTGCGCCCTCGCCGGCCAGGCGGGACCGGATGGACGCCAGAACCGCGGCCGTGCCCGGACCCAGCTCGGTCCAGGGCACCCAGCCCAGCTGGATGGCCGCCCGGCTGGGGTCGACGGTGTTGCGCATCACTTCTCCCTGCCGCAACGGCTTGTGCTCGATGTTTGGTTCGACGCCGGCCTGCCGGGCCATCTCGTGGTAGAGCTCGTTCACCGAGGTCTCCCGGCCGGTGCCGATATTGCAGAGCAGGCCACCGCCCTTGGTGGCTGCCCGCACGAAGGCATCGACCACGTCGTCGACGTAGACGAAGTCGCGGGTCTGCTCCCCGTCCCCGAAGATGGTCACCGACTCGCCCCGCAGGAGCCGCTCGGCGAAGATGGCCACCACGCCGGCCTCACCATGGGGGTCCTGGCGGGGGCCGTAGACGTTGGCCAGGGCCAGTGCCGAGAACTCCAGGGAGTGCATCTCCCGGTAGGCCACCAGATAGTCGATGGCGGCCTTCTTCGACACGCCGTAGGGCGACAGGGGCCGGTGGGGCAGCGACTCCTTGAGGGGAAGCTCTGAGGCATCGGGCTCGCCGTAGAGCGTCCCGCCGCTGGCCGCGAACACCACCCGGTTGGCTTCGGCCCGCCGGGACCCCTCGAGAATCCGCAGGGTCCCGAGCACGTTCACGTCGGCGTCGAAGACCGGATCGGCCACCGAGACCCGCACATCGGCCTGGGCCGCCAGGTGGAAGACCACTTCGGGACGGCGGCGGGCCAGCAACTCCACCACCTCCGGGGAGCGCACGTCCATCTGGTGGACGGTCAGCTGGTGGCCGGCCGAGGTCCGGGCATCGGCCAGGTTGGCCAGGGACCCGGTGGACAGGTCGTCGACCACGTCGACGGTGTGGCCCTCAGCCAGGAGCCGGTCGACCAGGGTCGAACCGATGAAGCCGGCCCCGCCGGTGACCAGGGCACGCACGATCAGACTCCCGCAACGATCCGTTCCCCGTCGATGACGGTGCCTGACGCGATGATGGCGTCGGCTCCGATCACCGAGAGGGGGTGGATGACGCACCGTTGGCCGATGATGGACCTCGGCCCGATCACCGAGCCTTCCACCGAAGCCGTCGAGGCCACCCGGGCCCCGGGCAGGAGCACCGAGCCCACCACTGACGCCCCTTCTTCGACCACCGCTCCGGCCCCGATCACCGACTCGTCCACGGTGGCCCCGGCCGCGATCGACGATCCCCGCCCCAGGAGCGATCGGGTCACCACCGCCCCGGTCACCTCGACCTCACCGATCCGCCACACCCCGTCGCCGATGGCCGGATCGAGGACCGCCCCGGGAGCCGGAGGTCCGGGCCTGTGCCCCAGGATCAGGTCGGTGTGGGCCCGCAGATACGACGCCGGGGTGCCGGTATCCAACCAGTAGGCCTTCGAGCGCTGGGCGAACAGGGCCCCGGAGGCCACCATGGAGGGGAAGGTCTCCCTCTCGATGGAGACCCGGCCCTCGGCGGCGATCCGGTCGAGCACCGACGGCTCGAAGACGTAGGTGCCGGCGTTGATGTACTTGGTGGGAGCGTCGTCCCGGGGGGGCTTCTCGATGAAGGCCGTGACCCGCCCGTCGTCGTCGGTGGGCACCACGCCGAAGGCGCTGGGATCGTCGACCGGGGTCAGGCTGATGGTGGCCTCGGCCCCCCGGTCCCGGTGGAAGCTGATCAGGCCCGTGATGTCCAGGTCGGTGAGCACGTCCCCGTTGACCACCACGAAGGTCTCATCCACCCCGGCCCGGCGGGCGGCGAACCGGATGGCCCCGGCGGTGTCGAGGGGCTGGGACTCGACCACGTAGGAGAGGCGCACGCCGCCGATGAGGCCCTCGGGATAGGCGTCGGTGAAGGCGTTGGGCAGGTACCCGAGCGACAGGATGGCCTCGTCGATGCCATGGCTGGCCAGGTGGGCCACCACCCGCTCGATCATGGGCTGCTCCACGATGGGGAGCATCTGCTTGGGCGTGATGTCGGTGAGCGGTCGGCAGGCGCGTGCCCACGCCGCCCACCAGGACGACCGCCCTCACTTAGCTCTTCACCGTGGTGGAGGTAACCGATCCCGTGGTGGTCGACGTGGTACCCGCCGGCGTGGTGGTCGACGTGGTACCCGCCGGCGTGGTGGTCGACGTCGAGGTCAGCGGGGCGGTGGTGGTTGTGGTGGTGCCCTGGGAGAGCGAAGTCAACAGGTTGGTGATGACCGTGGCGGGGGGCTTGGGAACCGTCGCCGTGGCCGGCACGAAGGCCATGGTGATCAGTTGGCCGTTGCCCAACAACAGGTCCTGGGGGTCTCCGCTGGTCTCCGTGCCGGCGCCCTTGGCCTCGAAGTTGGCCCAGCTGTCCACGATGACCACGCCTTCCTTGCCCGCATCGGGCGTCCCCTTGGGGCAGACGGTGCCATTGCTGTAGGCCGGCTTGCCCGGGTACTGCAGCGTCGAGGAGGACAGTTCGAGGCCCTTGTAACCGGAGACGAACTTGCCCAGGGTGGCGTTGCCACCGGACTCCGAGCTGTTGAGCGGGGCGATGGTCAGGACCCCGTTCCCCTCGGCTGTCAGTCCGGTCTTCTTCACGTTGGTACTGGCCGGCAGGTTGGGCTGCATCTTCCCGCAGATGTCGATGCCCAGGGCCGCATGCCACACCTGGGTGGTGGTCGGCGGCCCGGCCGAGGAGGTCGTCACATGGGTCCGCTGGTACCGGCTGAACCCGATGAGGGCCAGCCCCACGATGCAGATGACCGCCAGACTGGCGTACCAGTTGACCGGCATCTGGCCGCGGTAGGTACGCCCACCACCGGTGGTGGCGGCGCGCTCGACCCATCTGCCCGTCGAGCTCTTACCCTTCGAAGTACTCGCCATGATCGGACGACACCCTACAACCTACGATCGGACCCCACGCCGCAGGCCCCTACCGGCGGGTGACCTGAGCCACGCAGGCCAACAGGGCCCTGATCCCGATGCCCACGGCGATGAGGGGCAGCGCCAGGCGACGCCAGCCCCGGGAGGAGCGGGAGGCGAAGCGCAGGAGGGACCGGTGGTGCTCGACGATCATCCTGAAGGGATGGCGGTCGGTGGAGATTCCCTGGAGATGGGTCACTTCGGCGGCCGGGGCGTACCGCACCTGCCACCCGGCCTGGCCCAGCCGCCAGCACAGGTCCACGTCCTCCAGGTACATGAAGTACGCCTCGTCGAATCCCCCTACCTGCTCGAACGCCTCCCGCCGGACCACAAAGCACGCTCCTGACACCCAGTCGACCAGCTCGGTGCCGGATCCATCTCCGCCGGCAGGCGCCGGCCCGGGATCCTTCGAGCTCCGCCCGCTGATAGGAGCGGGTGAACCGGTTGTCGGGGGCGAAGATCCCCAGCAGGGCATGGCCGGCCGCATCGGTCAACGAGGGGAACTGGCGGGCCGACGGATAGCGCTCACCTCCGGGCTTGCGGATCAGAGGCCCGACCAGGGCGCACCGGGGCTCCCGGTCGAGGGCGGCCACCAGGGCCGCCAGGGCTCCCGGAGGTACCTCGAGATCGGAGTTGCCCACCAGCACCGAGGGTGCCGTGGTGGCGGCCACGCCGCGGTTGACCGCCGCCCCGTATCCCAGGTTGGCCCCCGGAGCCAACACCGTCACGTCCGGGAACCGCCGGCGCACGGCATCGACCGAGCCGTCGGCCGATCCGTTGTCCACCACCACCAGCTCGGCCGGGCCCTCGGCCCGAAGGCCCTCCACGCACCGGACCAGGGCCGGCCCCGCCTCGTAGTTCACGATCACCACGGAGACCCCCCGGACACCGGTCGGGAACACCGTGGGCGCCGGTCGGGACACCGGGGACGTCGGCACGCCGGGCGCCGGGACCCGTCACCGCTCGATCCCGGTCCCCCGTCCCCCGGTCGGGGTTCACCCGGGGCTCCCGTCCGGCTCCAGCCCGGCGCCACGGTCCTCGCGCCCCTCGGCGCGCCGCCTCACTGGTCGAGCCGGCTGAACCGGAACTTGATCAGGGCCTTCAAGGCCCCGAACCCGTCCCTCCAGGTGATCTTCTTTCCCTCGTCGGCCTCGCGTCCGGCGTAGGAGATCGGCACCTCGTAGATCCGGTAGCCGCGGCGCAGCACCTTGGCCGTGATCTCCGGCTCGAAGTCGAACTTGTCCGACTGGACGGTGATGCCTTCGAGAGCCCGGGCGTCGAACAGCTTGTAGCAGGTCTCCATGTCGGAGAGGGTGGAGGAGTAGAGCAGGTTGGTCACCAGGGAGAGGAACCGGTTCCCCATCCAGTGCAGCGGCATCATGTTCTTGCGTTCGCCGGTGAAGCGACTCCCGTAGACCACGTGGGCCTTGCCCCGCAGGATGGGCTGCATGAGCTTGGGCCAGTCAGCGGGGTCGTACTCCAGGTCGGCGTCCTGGATGAGCACCAGGTCGCCGCGGACGGCAGCCAGGCCGGTGCGCACGGCGGCGCCTTTGCCCTGGTTCCGGGCGTGGCTGATGATCCGGACGGTGGAATCACCCATGGCCGCCAGCACCTTGTCGGTGCCGTCGGAGGAGCCGTCGTCGACCACGATGACCTCGATGTCCAATGGAAGCTCGACCGCTCTGATCCGGCGGATGACTTCGGCCACCGTCGAGCGCTCGTTGAACACCGGCACGATCACCGACAACAAGGTGTGCTCGATATGAGGGGAGGCCTCCCCGCCTGGTCCCTGGTCCTCCCGGGCGTCAGCCATGGAATCGGTCTCCTCGCTCCCCGTTCGGGGTGGCATCACTGGTCTTCATGGTTTGCCCCCCGGGGACCGGTCGGTCTGGGGTGGCTTGATGCCGGCGTCTTCGGCCAGGTACGCCGCGGTGAGCAGCAGGCCGTCCCGCAGCGAGGTGGTCGGCTCCCACCCCAGGGCGGCCCGTGCTTTGGAGATGTCCGGCTGGCGCAGCGTGGGGTCGTCGACCGGCAGCGGACGATAGTCGATGGTCGAGGTCGACTCGAGCAGCTCCACCACCGTGTGGGCCAGTTGGAGAACGGTGTACTCGTCGGGGTTGCCCACGTTGACCGGACCGGTGAGATCGGAGTCGAACAGCGCCACCAGTCCGGCCACCTCGTCGGCCACGTAACAGAGGCTCCTGGTCTGGCTCCCGTCGCCGTACACCGTGAGCGGCTCGCCTCGCATGGCCTGCAGGAGGAAGTTCGAGACCACCCGTCCGTCGCCGGGCCGCAGGCGGGGGCCGTAGGTGTTGAAGATCCGGGCGATGCCGACGTCGGTGCCCAGGGCCCGGTGATGGGCCATGCACAGGGCCTCGGAGAATCGCTTGGCTTCGTCGTAGACACTGCGGGGTCCCACCGGGTTCACATTCCCCCAGTACTCCTCGGGCTGGGGATGGACAGCAGGATCGCCGTAGACCTCGCTGGTCGATGCCATGAGGAACCGGGCCCCGTGTCGATGGGCCAACTCCAGGCCGTGCCGGGTGCCCTCGCTGCCCACGGCCAGGGTCTGGAGCGGAAGGGCCAGATAGTCGGGCGGGGACGCCGGGCTGGCCAGGTTGAAGACGCCGGTCACCGGGCCGTCCACCGGGATCGACACCGAGATGTCCGCCTCCACCAGCGTGAACCGGGGGTGGCCGTCCAGCTGGGCCACATTGGAGGGCCGGCCGGTGGAGAGGTCGTCCACGCACACCACCTCGTCGCCCCGCTCCACCAGGTGGTCGCAGAGGTGCGAGCCCAGGAACCCACTACCTCCGAGCACCACCACCCGACCGCTCATCGGCGACCGATGCCGGTGTAGTCGAAGCCCATCCGGCGCAACTGGGCCGGGTCGAGGAGATTGCGGGCGTCGACGATCACCGGTGTGGCCATGTTGGAGTGCACCTTGGCGAAGTCCAGCCAGCGGAACTCGTCCCACTCGGTCAGCACCACGGCGGCCGCTGCTCCCTCGCACGCCGCGTAGACATCGGGGTAGGCCCGCACCACGCCCGATTCCAGCCCTGATTCCGAGTCACCGGCGACGGCGGGCTCGAAGAGGTCGATGGGCGTCGAGGTCTGGCCCGCAGCCACCGGCACCGTGGGGTCGAATGCCCTCACCATCGCTCCTTCTTCCACCAACCGCCGTACCACTTCGACGGCCGGCGAGTTCCGCAGGTCATCAGTGCCGGCCTTGAATGTGAGCCCCCACGCGGCGACCACCGTACCTTCCAATTTGCCCCCGGCTGCCGCTCGGACCTTGTCCACCACCCGGACGAACTGTTCGTCATTGGTGGCGATAGCTCCCCGGAGGAACGAGAAGTCGTACCCGGCCTGCTCGGCGATGTGGACCAGGGCCCTGGTGTCCTTGGGCAGGCAGCTACCGCCCCAGCCCGGCCCGGGGCGCAGGTACTCGAACCCGATGCGACGGTCGTAGCCGAGGCCCAGGATGACATCCCGCACGTCGGCGCCGACCGCTTCGCACAGACCGGCTACGGCGTTGATGAAGCTCAACTTGGTGGCCAGAAAGGCGTTGGAGGCGTACTTGATGGTCTCGGCGGTGGCGGCGTCGGTGATCAACAACGGGGCGTGGGTGCCGGAGAACAGCTCGCCCACCCGGGCCGCCGCCCCCTGGTCGTCAGCGCCCACCACGATGCGCTCGGGGTGCAGGCTGTCCGGGACCGCGGTGCCCTCGCGGAGGAACTCCGGATTGGAGACCACGGTGACGTCGGGCCGGCCCAGGACCCGCTCGACCACCAGGGTCGAGCCCACCGGCACGGTCGACTTGTTGACGATGATGGTGCCGGGCAACAGGTGGGGGGCGATCTCCTCGGCCACCGCCTCGACGAAGCTCAGGTCGGCGGAGCCGTCCTCCCCCTGCGGGGTGGGCACGCAGAGGAAGACGAACTCGGCGCCCTGCACCGCCTCGGTGGCCCCGACCACGAACCGGAGCCGCCCAGCGGCCTGGCCCTCGCGCACCAGCTCCTCGAGGTGCTCCTCCACGATGGGGACCTGGCCCCGGGCCAGCATGGCCACCTTGGCCGGATCAGCATCGCCGCAGGTCACCCGATGGCCCAGATGGGCCAGCGTCGCCGCCGTGGGCAGCCCCACGTAGCCCACGCCGATGACGGCCACCGTGCGGTCCCGGCCGTGCGGCAGGCCCCGGGCGGCCGCCCCGGCAGTGGCGAACTGGGAGCCGCCGGCCGGACCGGACCCCGATTCCGACCCATCCCGGGGCCCGGCCCCGGCCGATCCCCCCAATGCCCACATATTCCACGACATCACTCGGCACCTGTCATTTCGGTCGGATGTGTGCTGTCAGCGGGCACCGACCATCGCCGGCTGCTGGCAGCCCTTACCCATCTCGGCTCATTCTCGGCCATTCTGAAGCACCTCTGTGCTCTTTGGTGTTGTTTCGATCGATGCGCTTCGGTGTTGCCCTTGGTTCGGCTTCCCACCGCCGGTCTCCCCGGAGCCGGCGGTCCTGGCCACCCGGTCGGCCCGGCCCCCGGTCGGCCCGGCCCCCCGTCGGCCGGTCCCGGTCGCCCGGCCCCCCCGGTGGCCCGGCCCCCGGTCAGCAGGCCGGCGCCAGGAACCCGACCAGCCCGGCCAAGGAGTCCGTCCAGGGGGGGAGCAGCGGGAGGCCCGAAAGTCGTAGGGCCGCATTGTCGAGCCTCGAGTTGGCCGGCCTGGGGGCCGGGCGGGGTGGATCGAGCTCCGAGGTGGCGATGGGCAGCACCCGCTCCGGGTCGAGGCCGGCGACGGCCAGGGTGGCCCGGGCGAAGCCGAACCAGGTGGTCTCGCCCTGGTTGGTGACGTGGAAGGTGCCGGGGCGGCGGTCGAGGGCCAGGCGGACCACAGCCCGGGCCAGATCGGCGGTGAAGGTCGGGCTGCCGTACTGGTCGTCGACGAACCGGAGCGGGCCGTCGGGGCTGGCCGCGGCCAGGCGGAGCACCGTCTTGACCATGTTGGCCCCGTGCGCCCCGCTCACCCACGCCGTACGGACCACTGCGGCCGACGGGCCGGCCACCGCCCGCGCCTCGTGCTCGCCCCCCAGCTTGCTCAGGCCGTAGACCGAGCGGGGGTTGGGCTGGTCCCACTCGACATAGGGACGGTCGAGGGTCCCGTCGAACACGTAGTCGGTCGAGAGGTAGACCAGGTGGGCCCCCACACCGACGGCGGCCTCGGCCACGTTGCGGGTCCCGATGGCGTTGACGGCGAAGGCGGTGTCGGCGTCGGCCTCACAGGCGTCGACGGCCGTGTAGGCCCCGGCGTGGATCACGATGTCCGGCCGGAAGGCCCCGACCACCTCGCCGACCACCGTCCGGTCGACCACGTTCATGGTGTCGCTGGTGGTGGACAGGACGTCGATGGCCCCTTTGGCCAGGGTGGGCAGGATGGCCAGGTCCCCGGGTGCCCCGGCTCCGGGAGGACCGTCCGGCCCTCCGCCGCCGGGCCCGCCCTGCGCGCCGCCGTCGATGCCTTGGCCGACAACTTGGCCGATGCCGCCGTCAGGGATCGAGCCGGCCAGTACATCGGCCAGGTCCCGACCCAGCTGGCCCCGGCCTCCCGTGACCAGGACCCGGAGGGGTGCGCTCACGTACCCGGGTCAGCGGGTCCGGACGGCGACCACGACCCTTCGATCACCGGAGCCCGGTCGCGCAACGGCTCCCACCAACTCCGGTTGGCCGCGTACCACCCGACCGTCTCGGCCAGGCCCTGCTCGAACGGCACGGTCGGCTCCCAGCCCAGCTCCCGGCGGATCTTGGTCGAGTCGAGCAGGTAGCGCCGGTCGTGACTCGGTCGGTCCGGGACGATCTCCTTCAGCGCCTGGGGCCGTCCGGTAGCCGCCAGAACAGCGTCGGCGATCTCCTCGATACTGGCCTCGACCCCGCTGCCCACGTTGTAGGTCTCGCCCACCTGACCGTGCTGGAGCACCAGTTCGATGGCCCGGCAGTGGTCCACGACGTGCAACCACTCCCGCCGGTTCTGGGTGGAGGCGTACAGCGGTAAGGGCTGATCATCCAGGGCCTTGGCCGTGAAGAGGGGGATTACCTTCTCGGGGAACTGGTACGGGCCGTAGTTGTTGCAGCAGTTGGTGATGGTGGCCTGGAGGCCGAAGGTCTTCTCGTAGGCCCGCACCGCATGGTCGGCCCCGGCTTTGGAGGCGTTGTACGGGGTCTGCGGCCGGTAGGGGGTCTCCTCGGTGAACTTCTCGTCCGAGTCCAGGGGCAGGTCGCCGTAGACCTCGCAGGTCGAGATGTGGTGGAAGCGGGACACCCCGTGCCGGCGGGCCGCCTCGGCCAGGGTCTGGGTGCCCAGCACGTTGGTCCGGAAGAACAGGCCCGGATCCAGGATGGCCAGGCTGTTGTGGGACTCGGCGGCGAAGTTGACCACGACATCGGTCTGGTGCTCGGCCAGGGTCTTCGACACGAATTCGAGATCTCCGATATCACCCTGGACGAAGGTGATCCGATCCTCGACGTCGTCCAGGTTGGGCCGGTTGCCGGCGTAGGTCAGGACGTCGTAGGCCACCACGTCGTCCTCGGGGTGGTGTTGGACCCAGTACCGGACGAAGTTCGAGCCGATGAAGCCGGCGGCTCCGGTGACGAGTAGTCGCATCACCGGCGGATGATACTCGGAGCAGGTGCGACGACTGTTACGGCGGCGGTCATCCGGCGGTCATCCGGTGGTCAGCCGGTGGTCAGCCGGTGGTCAGCCGGTGGTGCGTAGGTGGACCACGTCGCCCGAGACCACCGTGCGGGGGGTGCCGTCCGTCTCGACCACCAGGTGGCCCTGGCCCGTCACGTCGGTGGCCACTCCCTCGAAGCTCCCGTCGGCCAGCTCCACCCGGACCGGGTGGCCCAGCGTGGTGCAGCGGGCCCGGAAGTCGGCCGCCTGCCGGGCCCGTCCGGCCTGCTCCGCCAAATCAGCCACCCGGGGCTCGAGGGCCTCGAGCAGTGCATCGAGCAGCTCGGACCGGTCCACCGACCGTCCCACCTCCTGCCACAGCGACGTGGCTGAACCGGCCAGCTCCGGGGCCAGGTCGTCGTCCGACCGGGGCCAGTCGACGTTGAGGCCGATCCCCACCACGATGGGGGCGGCGAGGTGGCCGGCGGCGGCTGACGGTGCGGGGGCGGCGAGGTGGCCGGCGGTCGGCGAAGGTGGGTTGGCGGCGCTCGGGGCGGGTGCGGCGGCGGCAGGCCCGGCGCCGGGGGCCCCGGCGGAGCCCGGCGTCCCCCCCGGAAGGGACAGGTCGGCTTCGGCCAGGACCCCGGCCACTTTGCGGCCGTCCGCAGCCAGGAGGTCGTTGGGCCACTTGATCCCCACCACCAGCCCGCAGGTGGCCTTGACGCCGTCGGCGGCGGCCAGGGCCACCACCGCGCTGGCCAGGTGGCGGTGGTCGGCCGGGAGGTCGGGGCGAAGCAGCACCGAGACCAACAGGTTGGATCCGGCCGGGGCCTGCCACTGCCGGCCCAGCCTCCCCCGGCCGGCGGACTGGTACTCGGCCACCGCCACCACGCCCTCGGGGGCCCCGAGGCGGGCTTCCCCGAGCAGGTACCGGTTGGTCGAGTCGATGGAGTCGAACCGCCGGATGTCGGTGAACCGGGTGGCCGACATGGCACATACCCTACGGGCCGTGACAGTGTTGTAGGACCCCGAGGCGCACTGTCGCGCCTCATGTTGTCCGACCGTCGGGCCAATGCCGGGTGAGTATCGCCCGGCTGCCGTCCGAATGTCGTCAGAATGCCGTCCGAATGTCGTCCGATTGGAAAGGCGCAGCGTGCTGAAGAAGGTTCTCATCGCCAACCGGGGGGAGATCGCCGTCAGGGTCATCCGGACCTGCCGCGAGCTGGGGGTGGCCACGGTGGCCGTCTACTCCGACCTCGACCGGGACGCGCTCCACGTACGACTGGCCGACGAGGCCTACGCCCTCGGGGGCCAGACCGCCGCCGAGAGCTACCTGAACACCGACGCCATCCTCCACGCCATCGAGGAGAGCGGGGCCGACGCCGTCCACCCCGGTTACGGCTTCTTCTCCGAGAACACCGACTTCGCCCGGGCCATCACCAGCCGGGGGGTGACCTTCATCGGCCCGCCGCCCGAGGCCATCGAGGTCATGGGGGACAAGATCAGCTCGCGTCACGCCGCCGAGCGGGCCGGGGTGTCCGGCGTCCCGGGCCGGTCCGAGGTGCTCAAGTCGCCCGAGGAGGTCATCTCCTTCGGCAACGAGTTCGGCTGGCCGGTGGCCATCAAGGCCGCCTACGGCGGTGGCGGCCGGGGCATGAAGGTGGTGGAGGGACCGGACGAGGCCGCCGAGGCCCTGGAGTCGGCCATGCCGCGAGTCCGCCTTCGTACTTCGGTCGGGACGAGTGCTACGTGGAGCGTTACCTGGCCTGGCCCCGCCACGTGGAGATGCAGATCATCGGCGACACCCACGGCCACATGCTGTGGCTGGGCGAGCGGGACTGCTCGGCCCAGCGCCGCCACCAGAAGTTGGTGGAGGAGAGCCCGGCCCCCAACTTCCCCGACTCGGTCCGCAAGGCCATGGGCGAGGCCTCGGTCAAGGTGGCCCAAGCCTGCGGCTACGTCAACGCCGGCACCGTCGAGTTCCTCTACCAGGACGGCGAGTTCTTCTTTCTTGGAGATGAACACCCGCCTCCAGGTGGAGCACCCGGTCACCGAGCTGGTCACCGGCCTGGACCTGGTGGAGTGGCAGCTACGGGTGGCCTCGGGCGAGCCCCTGGGCTTCACCCAGGCCGACGTGAAGCGGGACGGGCACGCCATCGAGGTCCGGATCAACGCCGAGGACCCGGCCGGCGGGGCCTTCATCCCCTCCCCGGGCACCATCACCCGCCTCATCCCGCCCGGTGGCCCCGGCGTCCGGCTCGACGCCGGTTACGAATCGGGCGACACGGTCAGCCAGTACTACGACAACCTGGTGGCCAAGCTCATCGTGTGGGGCCACAACCGTGAGGCCGCCCGCCGGCGGATGCTCCGGGCCATCGACGAGACGGTGGTGGAGGGCGTGGCCACGACTCTCGGGGCCGATGTGGCCATCCTCGACCATCCGGACTTCATCGCCGGTGAGCACTCCACCAACTGGGTGGAGCAGACCCTGGACCTGAGTGGCATCTCGGCCGGCGGGTCGGCTCCGCCCGCACCCGTGGCGGCCGACGGGGAAACCCCCTTGCCCCGGGTGCTCCGGGACGTGACCGCCGAAGTGGACGGACGGCGCTACCAGGTGAAGCTGTGGGTCCCCGACCTCGGGGACGCCGTGGTGGTCAGTGGCGGTGCCGGCGCCGGTGGTGCTGGTTCGGGTCGGGCGGCGGCTCCGGGTCGCCCCAAGGCCGCCGCCGGGGGGGCCGCGGGCTCGGGCACGGTGGCCGTCCCCATGCAGGGCACCATCGTCAAGGTGCTGGTGGCCGTGGGTGACGCCGTCGAGGTGGGCCAGACCGTCTGCGTCCTCGAGGCCATGAAGATGGAGAACAACGTCAACGCCGAGAAGGCCGGCACGGTCAAAGAGGTCCGGGTGGCCGCCGGCGAGTCGGTCGGTCCCGGCGACGTCATCGCCGTCATCGAGTAGCGGGCTCGGCGCTGGTGCCATCACCTTCTGAGCGTTCGTCCGGGTCCGGGTCGTCCGGGTCCGGGTCGTCCGGGTCCGGGTCGTCCGGGTCCGGGTCGTCCGGGTCCGGGTCGTCCGAGCTGAAGGACGCCGCCCGCCAGACCATCGACGACGGCCTGGCCGGGTTGGTGGCGCTCAGCCACGCCATCCACGACCATCCCGAGACCTCCTTCGAGGAGGACCAGGCCTGTGCCTGGACATCGGAGGCCCTGTCGTCCGCGGGCTTCGACCTGACCTCGGAGGTGGCCGGCATGCCCACCGCCTTCAGCGCCGAGTACGGCTCGGGCCCGCTGGTGGTGGCGGTGTGTGCGGAGTACGACGCTCTGCCCGGAGTGGGCCATGCCTGCGGCCACAACATCATCGCCGCCTCGGCAGTGGGCGCCGGGTTGGGACTGGCGTCCCTGGCCGACCAGATGGGCATCACCGTCCGGGTCCTCGGCACCCCGGCCGAGGAAGGCGGCGGCGGCAAGATCACCATGCTGGACGCCGGGGTGTTCGACGACGTGCACGCCGCCATGATGATCCACCCCTGGCCGCAGGACCGGCTGGCCGGCACGTGCCTGGCCGTGTCCCACTTCGACGTGACCTTCACCGGCAAGAGCGCCCACGCCTCGGCCGCTCCGTGGGAGGGCATCAACGCCGGCGACGCCATGGCCCTGTCCCAGGTGGCCCTGGGCCTGCTGCGCCAGCAGTTCCGCCCCGGCGACCAGGTGCACGGCATCGTGACCGACGGCGGCGAGGCCGCCAACATCATCCCGTCCTCGGTGCGGGGCCGGTTCATGTGCCGCTCGACCACCCTGGCCGGCCTGGAGCTGCTCGAGCCGCGGGTCATGGCGTGCTTCGAGGCCGGGGCGTTGGCGACGGGAGCTGGCTTCTCGGTGCAGTCGTTGGCCCCGGTGTACTCCCACATGGAGAGCGACCTGGGGCTGCTGGCCGAGTACCGCCGGAACGCCGAGACCTTGGGCCGGACCTTCGAGCTGGACGATGCCGACGCCCCCCGCCCCACCTTCTCCACCGACATGGCCAACGTGTCGTTGCAGGTTCCGACCATCCACCCCCTGGTGGGCATCGATGCCGCCGGCTCGGTCAACCACCAGCCCGAGTTCGCCGCGGCCTGCATCACCCCGTCGGCGGACGCCGCGGTCCGTGACGGTGCGGTATCGATGGCCTGGACGGTGATCGACGCCGCCCAGCCCGGGCCTCTGCGAGAGCGGCTATTGGCCGGTCTGGCCGATCGCCGGGCCAATCGGCTGGCGGATGGGGTGGCGGATCGCTCGGCTGACGGGCTGGTGGATCAGTTGGCGGACCGCTCGTCGGATGGCTCGCCGGGTCGCTCGCCGGCCGGCTCGCCGGGTGGTCGCTCGTCGGATGGCTCGCCGGGTCGCTCGCCGGCCGGTCCTACCGGCTGAGGCCGGAGTTGGCCGCCAAGGGGCGCGGCCTGGCGCCGCGCTATCCCATCCGAACCGATCGGCTGTCGATCCGGCCGTGGCGACCCGACGAAGCCGGCCGCTACCACGAGGTGCGGGGCACCGCTGAGGTCACCCGGTACCTGTACGACCCACCCCTGACCCGCCGGCAGGCCACGGCCAAACTGCGCGGGCTCCGCACCGAGATCAAACGACCGGGCGAGTGGATCAACCTGGCGGTGGAGGTGACCGGGTCGGGCACCGTGGTGGGTGATGTCGGACTGGGCTGGACCAGTCAGATCCACCGGCAGGCCGAGATCGGCTACTCGTTCCACCTCGACCACCGGGGCCAGGGTTACGCCACCGAAGCCGCCGCCGCCATGGTCGGGCTGGCCTTCACTGATCTCGGGGTCCATCGGGTGGCCGGTCGCCTGGACGCCCGCAACACCGCGTCGGCCCGGTTGCTCGAGCGGCTGGGCATGCGCCGCGAAGGCCTCCTGGTGCAGAACGAGTTGATCAAAGGGGAGTGGACCGACGAGATGATCTACGCCGTGCTGGCTTCCGAGTGGGCGGCTCGCTGACCGGGCGCTCTGGCCGAACTCATTGCCCGGACTCCTCGGCCGAATCATCCGCCTGGCCGGGATCAGCCGCCCGGGTGGAACTCCCCGAAGACGCCCCGCAGCACGTCGGACACCTCGCCCAGGGTGGCCATCCGGGAGAGAGCCACCTTCATGGGCACCAGCAGGTTCTGGGTCCCCCGGGCCGCGGCCTCCACGTCGGCCAGGGCCGCGTCGACCCCGCTCTGGTCGCGCTCGGCCCGCACCCGCTTGACCCGGGCCACCTGGGACCGTTGGAGCTCGGGGTCGATGGGGAAGACCTCGGTGGGCTCCAGCTCCTCGTCCACGAACTTGTTGACCCCGATAATGACCTTCTGGCCCGAGTCGATGTCCTTGGCGTAGGCGTAGGCGGCCTGCTCGATCTCGCTCTGCATGTACTGGGCCTCGATGGCGTCCACCGCGCCGCCCATGGCGTCGATGCGCTCCAGGTACTCCCAGGCGGCCGCTTCCACCTCGTCGGTCAGCGACTCCACGAACCACGATCCGGCCAGAGGGTCGACGGTGTCGGCCATGCCCGATTCGTAGCCCACGATCTGCTGGGTGCGGAGGGCCACCTTGGCCGCCCGCTGGGTGGGCAGGCCCAGAGCCTCGTCGAAGCCGTTGGTGTGCAGGCTCTGGGTCCCGCCCAGGGCCGCAGCCATGGCCTGCAGGGTGACCCGGACGATGTTGTTCTCGGGCTGCTGGGCAGTGAGCGTCGAGCCGCCGGTCTGGGTGTGGAACCGCAACAGGGTGGACTTCTTGTCCTTGGCCCCGAAGCGCTCGGTCATGATCTTGGCCCACATGCGACGGGCGGCCCGGTACTTGGCCACCTCCTCGAACAGATTGTTGTGGGCGTTCCAGAAGAAGCTCAACCGGGGGGCGAAGGCGTCCACCTCGAGCCCGGCGGCCAGCGCCGCGTCGACATAGGCGATCCCGTTGGCGATGGTGAAGGCGATCTCCTGCACCGCCGTCGAGCCCGCCTCCCGGATGTGATAGCCGGAGATGGAAATGGTGTTCCAGGCCGGGAGGTGCTCGGCGCAGTACGAGAAGGTGTCGGTGACCAGTCGCATCGACGGGCGGGGCGGGTAGATGTAGGTGCCCCGGGCCACGTACTCCTTCAGGATGTCGTTCTGGATGGTGCCGCCCAGCAGGACCGGGTCCACCCCGTTCTCCTCGGCCACCAGTTGGTAGAAGAGGAGCAGGATGGCCGCAGTGGCGTTGATGGTCATCGAGGTGGTGACCTGGTCCAGCGGGAGCCCGGCCAACAGCAGGCGCATGTCGGCCATGGAGTCGATGGCCACCCCGACCTTGCCCACCTCCCCCTCGGAACGGGGATGGTCCGAGTCGTACCCCATCTGGGTCGGGAGGTCGAAGGCGCAGGACAACCCGGTCTGGCCCGCCCCCAACAGGAATTTGAACCGCTCGTTGGTGGACTCGGCGGTGCCGAACCCGGCGTACTGGCGCATGGTCCACAGACGCCCGCGGTACATGTCCGCCCGGATACCCCGGGTATACGGGTACTGGCCCGGTGCCCCCAGCTGCTGGTCTGGATCCCACCCGGCGAGGTCGGCCGGTCCATAGACCGGTCGGATCTCAATGCCCGAGTCGGTGAACCGCTGGTCTTCGGGCCTGGGCGTCGCGCTCTCCGATGGCATGGCGACAGGTTACGGCGTAGTCAGCAACCACAGCGAAAAGAGCTCCGGCTGATCCGGGCAGCGGCTTGGGCTGGCGGTGCCTCGGAGACACGTCCGGCTCGTCGGCTGGCGGTCGCCTCGGACGACACGTCCGGCTCAGCCGACCGGTGCCTCCAAGACGCGAGCGGCTCAGCCGACCGGTGCCTCCACCGCATGGGGCATGCACAGGTCGTCGTACTCGGCGATGACGATCGGGGCGGCGTTCTCGCCACAAGCGGGGCACTCCGGGTCACGATGCACCTTGAAGGTCCGGAAGCTCTGCTCGAGGGCGTCGTAGGCCAACAGCCGACCCTCCAACGTCTCCCCGATCCCCAGCAGGATCTTGATGGCCTCGACGGCCTGGATCGATCCGACGATGCCGGGCAGCACACCCAGGACGCCGGCCTCGGAACAGCTCGGAGCCAGCTCGGCCGGCGGCGGTTCGGGGATCATGCACCGGTAGCAGGGGCCCTGGTAGGGGTGGAACACGGTGGCCTGGCCCTCGAACCGGAAGATGGAGCCGTGCACCACGGGGATCCGCTTGAGCAGCGAGGCATCGTTGACCAGGTACCGGGTCGGGAAGTTGTCCGTCCCGTCGACGATCACGTCGTAGCCGTCGATGATGTCCAAGATGTTGTCGGCCCCGAGCCGGACGTCGTAGGTCACCACGTTCACGTCCGGGTTGATCAGGGTGAGGGTCTTCTTGGCCGAGTCGACCTTGCGCTCACCGATGCGGTCGGTGTTGTGGAGGATCTGCCGCTGGAGGTTGGAGGCATCGACCACATCCATGTCGATGATCCCGATGGTGCCCACCCCGGCGGCCGCCAGGTAGAGAGCGGCGGGGGAACCAAGCCCGCCGGCCCCGAGCAGCAGGACCTTGGAGTCGAGCAACTTGATCTGTCCTGTCTCGCCGACCTCAGGGAGCAGCAGGTGACGCTGATAGCGGTTGCGCTGGTCAGGGGTCAGCGCCCGAGGAGCCGACCAGTCCCGGCCCTCGTCCTTCCACCGGTTGAACCCGCCGATCACCGACGCCACATCGGTGTAGCCCAGCTCCTGCATGGTCTGGGCGGCGAAGGCCGAGCGGGTTCCGCCGGCGCAGTACACCACCACGTGGCTGGACTTGTCGGGGATCCGACCCTCGACCGAGGTCTCCAGCGTCCCCCGGGGGATGTGCAGGGCCCCGGGTAGGGCTCCCTGCTCGTACTCGTCCGGCTCGCGCACGTCGAGCACCACGGCCCCACCGGCGGCGATCTCCTGTTCGGCCTCTGCCGGCTCGACCTCACGCACAGCCGCCTTGGCTTGGGCCAACATTTCTCTGAAGGTAGGCACAGCGATCCCATTCCTTGCTTCGGCGCCGCCACCGGAGCATCCGGCCGACGCAATATCCAACAGTTGTTCAAACGCTACCAGTTGGGTCAACATTCCCACCGGGGCTCGGCGGCGTCCATTCGGTGGCTGGCTCCGGCCCGTTCTTGGCCCTTTGTTCGCCCTTTTCCGGCCGGTTCAGGGGCGCTTTCGCTGGGCCCAGGCGGGGCATGCCGGGCCGCCCGGGGCCGGGCCGGGCCGGGCCGGGCGGAGGCCAGACAGGCCAGGCGGAGGCCAGGCAGGCCGGGCGGAGGCCAGACAGGCCAGGCGGAGGCCAGACAGGCCAGGCGGAGGCCAGACAGGCCAGGCGTCGACCCAGGGCAGGCCAGGCAGGCCCTGGCGACCAGTAGCGTTCCCGGCGTGGAGCCGTCATGGAGCTGTCGTGGAACTGACTGAAGCAGTGCGGCGAAGGCGGATGACCAGGAACTTCAGTGGTCGACCCCTGGGACCGGGCGTTGTCGACGAGTTGGTCGGAGCAGCGCTGCGGGCTCCCTCGGCCGGCAACACCCAAGGTCGGGATTTCGTGGTCCTCGAGGGTGACCAGACCTCCCGGTACTGGGATGCCACCACCGACGAGGCCTGGCGCTCCAGCTCCCGCCGTTTCGCCGGGCTGTCGCGTGCCCCGGTGGTGGTGCTCCCCTTCGCTGACCCTGAGGCCTACGCCCTCCGCTATGGCGAACCGGACAAGGTGCGCTCGGACGGCCAAGACGTCGAGTGGGTGGTCCCGTTCTGGTTCGTCGATGCGGGCTTTTCGACCATGACCCTTCTCCTGGGTGCTACCGATGCCGGCATCGGGGCGGCGTTCCTCGGCAATTTCCGTGGTGAGGAGGCGCTGCGGACCTCGCTCGGGGTGCCGGAACGATACCGATGGATCGGAGCGGTGTTACTCGGGGAGGCTGCTGAACCGGATCCGCCCTCGACGTCGGTGGCGCGGCCTGCCAGAAGCATCGCCGACAGTGTGCACCGGGGCGGCTGGTAGTCGGGGGCGATCAGTTCGAGATGGTGAACGTGGCCTGTGGCGGTGTTGTGGGTTCCGTGCTTCGTCGGTTCCTGGACCTGGCCCGATACCTTGAGGTCGCCGATGGTCCCGTTGATCAGCATGGGGGTCGAGGAGTTGATTGCCTCGGGGTTGGACAGGTCAGAGGCCGGCGCCGCGAGAGTGGCTTGCACTTTTTCGTTCCCGTAGGTACCCGCCACGTCGACCTTCGGAGTGGAGCTACTGGTCACGCTGAGTGAGAACCCGTGCGGGTATTTGAAGAAGACACCGAAGGCGAAGGCTTTTCCGTCGAACATCCCCTTGATCTCGAAGAGATGGATCGTGAGCGGTTTTTTGGAGGCAATACCGTGAAGAAGACCTGGGAGGCCCGACAAATCAGTCGTGGCGACTCCGGACACTGAAACGCCGTTGATGGTGCCCCCGAATGGTTGAGGTGGCGAAGAATCGCTTCCCGTTGCTGCCGCCGATGTCCAGGTGATCGTGGCACTCCCGGCACCAGAGGAGAAGGGGTCAGAACTACCACTGGTGACCAGAACGATCACGACCACAGCCACCACGACGAGCAGTGGAACTCCAATGCCTACGTACAACCGACGAGAACGTCCGCCTCCGTGGCCGACAGGCCCAACGATGACGGGTGTGCCGACGACAGGTGCACCACCGGCGGCGGTCATCTCGGAAGCGGGTACTCCCATATCGGGCACTGCTACGGGTGGCACTGCTACTGGATCGGAGTCCGGCTCTTCGGTGCTCACTGGATTCTCCGATGTCTCGACTGCGGAACATCAGGGTAACCCGCATGTGAGCGAATCCTGTGTTTTGACGGGGTGTCGGAACGATCGCCTTCGCGCCGCCGAGGTCGGATCGAAACTCAGTTCGGTCGGGTCAGCGCTCAGGCCGCGACCAGAACATCGAACATCGGGACCCAGATCGAGCTCATTCAATCTCGCGATCCAGTCCGTGCAGACGGTTCCACTCCTGTCTGGCTGCGGGGGTGTCGAGTCCGAGCCCGGGTTCCTGCCCGAAGGGAGGTGGCGGCTCGAACCGCCAGATCGGTGAACCGTGGCGATCAAAGCCATGTCGGGAAAGAACCCAGCCCTCGTAGGTCTTCTTCTGATGATGGTGGTGACACAACAGCGCCAGATTGTCGAGTTCTGTTGGTCCTCCAAGAGCCCAAGGCACCACGTGGTCGATCTCGAGTCCGGTGGAGACTGAGCACCCCGGGACCACACAGGTGGTGTCCCGGTAGACCAGAGCCGTTCGCAAGCGTCGGTTGATGGTGCGATTGAAGTGGGAGATGGCCTCGATCCGACCAGCCCGGTGGAACACCAGGCGAAGGTAGGAGTCGTTGGAAAGAACCTGGGCCAGGGCTACCGGGATGGGGCCCTGATTGTCGATCTCGCAGAGTTCGCCTTCTTCGGCGTACCCCCGCTGGAGGGCGTCCAGGTCCACCCGGATCATCACGGTGCAACTAGCGGGGCCATCGATGATGGACAGCGAGTCTTCGGAGGGTCTGTCCAGGCTCTCCGGGCCGTGTCGAGCGTCAGGCTCGCCTTCGACAACGGATCGACCGTCATCTCTTGCGATCTTGGTGTCGGGCTCGGCGGCCTCGTGATGGAGGTCGAGTTCGTAACTGGAGTCGGCGTCGTAGCCGGGGTCGGCTTCGTAACCGGAGTCGGCGTCGTAGCCGGGGTCAATGTCGGTGTCGTGCTCGATAGCTGCCGGTTCGCCGGCATCGAGGTCCGGATGGGTGGACCCGAGCCGGGCACCCGGAGGAGCTCCCCGCTTTCGGACGAGAGGCACCCCGGTGTCGGGGTGATGTCTCGTGACCAAAGCGAAGAAGGCGTCGGCCCGCACGGCGGCCTCAGGTTCGGCGCTGTGCCCGTCCTCGGTCCGTCGTAGCTCGGATTGTCGAGGTTCGGGTTGTGGAGATTCTGTTCGTCGGGACTTCCGGAGACGAGTCGCCGTCTCAGCCAGGGACGCCAGGATCCTCGCCCCTCGCTCGGCGGTGTCCCTGCCCCGGTAGCAGAAGGCCCCTTCCTCATCGGTCCACGACGAGAAGTGCCGGGCGGCCCGGATCTTCCGGGCGGTGGCCATGGGATCAGCACCGGCCGCTGTAGCCCGGGAACGTCGGCAGCGCTGGCGGATGACCCCCAACGAATCCTCGGTGGCGCCGGCCAACAGCTCCGACTCCCGTTCGGGAGAGAGGATCCCCGCCCCGGTCAGCTCGGTGACTTTGGGGGCGGATAGCTCCCCAGCCCTCAATGCGGCCTCGGTGCCGGGCAGCTGTCCGAGACGCTCTCCGTTAACCAGCGTGTTCCGGGCCGCACCGGTCGAGATGCCTTCCAGCAAGCCCAGCATTTCGGCGGCGTTGCGGTGCCCTCCATCCCGCCAGACTCCCGAGGCGTCGATCCGCGGTGCCAAGAGGGTCTTGCCTGCAGTGACCAAGCGCTCAATCCCTACCAAGGATTCGTAGAGCACGGTGGCGCCCGGCCCGTCCAGACAGTCGGGGTCGAGATCGGCCACGAGCGTAGACACCAACCCAAGCGCCGCATCCAGCCGCTCGCACAGACCGGCATCAGGGGACAAGGACAGGCCGCACCAACCATCAATCGACCGGCTGGCGGCGTTGTCGATTCCGGCGTTGTCGATTCCGGCGTTGTCGATTCCGGCGTTGTCGATTCCGGCGTTGTTGAGTTCCCGCGTTGTTGGTGCCGGCGTTATTGGCCGTCGGGGAACCCGACTTCTTGTCGTTGGCCATGGCCACTGAGGACATGACCACATACTCGCAGGGGGGTGTATCACCGGTCCGGGACAAGGGGCGCCTCCCGGAACGGAGCCGGAGGCCGGTGGACCGAGATCCCCAGACAGACCAGACCCCGGACCTAAACGTCGTCCGGGTGATCGGGCGACATCGATACCGGGCAGGTCGGCTGCAAGGTGTGGGACAGGTGGGAAAGCGATGCTGCCAAGACCGATCCGTCGTCGGAGGCCTGCACAAGTCCTCGGCGTCACCGTCCTGTCCCTCCTGGAGGTCACATGCCCATCCCCTCTGTCGTCCCGCAGACCGTCGCTTCGCCAACCGCCGTCTCGTCAACCGCCGTCTCGTCAACCGCCATCTCGTCGACCGCCAGTCTCGTCGACCGCCATCTCGTCGACCGCCAGCCCGTCGACCGCCAGCCCGCCGGCCGTCGCCTCGCCCACCATCGTTTCGTCAGCTGTCGGTCCGCCGGCTGTCGTCCCCGTCAGAGCCCAGCGGGCAGGTCGGCCACGGCCGGCGCCACTGCCGGTGCTCGGTTCTCCCGGATCCCCCGGGCAGCTGCGGATCGTCCCGTGGGTCGACCCGGTGGCTGACCCCCACGGCGTACACCCCTGCTCCCGCTACGTGGAGCTGTATTGGCTCGGCGTGATCGGCCCGTCGACCACGTGGCTTTTACGCCGGCTCTCCTATGGGCTCGAGGTGAACCCGGACGGCTTCGATCTCGACCTCACCGAAACGGCACGTTCACTCGGCCTCGGTGACCGCATGGGCAAGAACTCCCCGTTCCGGCGAGCCCTCCAGCGACTGGCCACCTTCGAACTGGCCCGCTCCCACGGTCCGACCGGGTTGGCCGTCCGCACCCACATCCCACCGCTGCCATTGCGGCACTTGAGTCGGCTTCCGGAATCACTCCAGATCAGCCACCGACGGTGGATGGTCGAACAGCGGTTGCCCGAGCCTGAGCAGATGCGGCGGCGGGCCCAGCGCCTCGCCGCAGGTCTCGCCGCGGCCGGTCGGGACCGGGCCGAGATCGAGCGCCAGCTGGCCTCGTGGCAGTTCCATCCCTCCATCTGCTTCCAGGCCGCCGAGGCCGCGGTCCGACGTCACGGCCCCTGAGGGCTCCCGTCGACCCGGCTCTGACTCGTGGGTTCCGACGGGATGGGCTCGGCCGGGACCAGTTCCGCCGGAGCCGGCCCCGGGTGGACCGGCCGGGTGGGACGGGGTGGGACCGGGATCAGCCCGGGTCGGCCTCGTGGCCGGCCGGCGTCAGACCCCAGTACGCCCCCGAGGGCTCGATCTCACCTTTGACCACCTTGTCGATCATGGTGCAGATAGGAAGGTCGAGCTGGTGACGGTCGGCCAGCTCCAGGGCCACTGTCGCCGTGCGCACCCCTTCGGCCACCATGTGCATGTCAGCCAGGATGTCGTCGAGCTGGCGGCCCCGGCCGAGCTGTTCGCCCACAGCCCGGTTCCGGCTGTACTGGCTCATGCAGGTGGCGATGAGGTCACCCATCCCGGCCAGCCCGGCAAAGGTGGCCGGCTTGGCCCCCATGGCCACGCCCAACCGGGTCAGTTCGGCCAGTCCCCGGGACATCACCGCAGCCCGGGTGTTGTCGCCCACCCCGAGCCCCTCACCGATGCCGGCGGCGATGGCGATGACGTTCTTGAGCGCCCCGCCGATCTCGCAACCGACCACGTCGTCGTTGAGGTAGACCCGGAACACCCCCCGGGTGACCACCTTCTGGATGGCCCGGGCCACCTCCAGGTCCTCGGTGGCCACCACCGCCGCCGCCGCCATGCCCGACATGATCTCGTGGGCGATGTTGGGTCCGGTGAGGGCGGCCACCGGGTGGCCGGGCGCCACGTCCTTGATGACTTCGGTCATCCGGAGGTGGGACCCCTTCTCGAGACCCTTCGACAGGCTGACCACCGGGATCCACGGACGCATACAGGTGGCTGCGTCCGTGAGCACGGCCCGGAAGCCCGAGGTGGGCACCCCCACGATCAACAGGTCGGCGTCGCACACCGCCTCTTCCAGATCAGAGGTGGCCGTGAGCTCGCGGGCCAGCAGGAACTCGGGCAGATAGGCCGTATTGGCGTGCTCGATGTTGACGGCCTTGGCCACGTCGGGATCCCGGGCCCACAGCACCGTGTCGTGGCGCGGTGCCACCAGCGAAGCGACCGTGGTCCCCCACGAGCCGGCGCCGAGGACGGCGATCTTCATGCCACCGATCCGATCACGCCACCACCGATCACGCCACCACCGATCCCTTCACGCCGTCACCGACACCTTCACCCGGACCCTGCGTCCCCTGCATCCCGCACCCGCGTCCCCTGCGTCGGCCACCAACGCCCGCCCGAACTCCTCGGAGGTCACCAGCGACACCAGGGCCCGGACCCCGAACCCGGTCCCACCCTTGCTCAGATAGCGACTGTTGTCGTCGGAACGGGCCGGCCCGGCGATGTCCAGATGGGCCCAGGGGACGTCGCTGACGAACTCGCGCAACAGCATGGCTGCGGCGATGCTCCCGGCCTGACCCGGACGCCCCACGTTGCGCATGTCGGCCACCTCGGAGTCGATGTGGCTGCGGTAGTCGTCCGGCATGGGCAGGGGCCACAGTGGCTCGCCGGCCCGTTCGCCGGCCGCCCGCACCGCGGCGATCAGGTCCTCGTCGTTGCCCAGCAGGCCTCCGATCTCCTTGCCCAGGGCCACCACCGCGGCCCCGGTCAGGGTGGCCAGGTCCACGACGGCGTCCGGCTCGGACTCGACAGCCAGGGTCAGGCCGTCGGCCAGCACCAGGCGGCCCTCGGCATCGGTGTTGAGGACCTCGATGGTCTTGCCGTTACGCGTGGTCAGGACATCGCCGGGCTTCATGGCTGAGCCCCCGGGCATGTTCTCGGTGAGGGGGGCGATGGCGGTGATCCTGATGCGCGCCCCGAGAGCGGCGGCGGCATCCACCGCCGACATGACCGCGGCGGCACCGCCCATGTCGGTCTTCATGGTCTCCATGCCCGAAGCGGTCTTGAGTGACAGACCGCCGGAGTCGAAGGTGATCCCTTTGCCGACCAGAGCCAGGTGGGGTACCCGGCCGTCGACCTCGATGGGGTCGGACGGGTGGTACTCGACCCGCACCAGCCGGGGCGGCTGGTTCGACCCCCGGGCCACCCCGAGCAGAGCGCCCAGCCCTTCGGAGACGATCCGATCCTCGTCCCACACCTCGACCGTGACTTCGGGAACCTCGGCGAAGCGCCGGACGAAGGTCTCGGCGAACTTCTCCGGGGTCAGCGAGCTCGGTGGCTCGTTGACCAGGTCGCGGGCCAGGGCCACCGACTCGGCGATCCTGCTTCCCCGGCGCACCCCGGCGGCCAGGAGAGCCTGATCCTGAGAAGTTCCGCCCGCCAGCGACAGCGCACCGAGCTGGTCCCGCGGATCCCCGGATCGGAAGTCGTCGTAGCGGTAGGACGCCAGGGCCGCCCCTTCGGCCAGGGCTGCAGCGGCGTCATCGAGGGCCAGGTCGATGGGGTCGGGCACCAGGAACGCCGCTTTTGCCGCCGACCCCACGGACCGGACGAACGCCGCCGAGGCCCGGCGCAGGGACTCGAGCCCCCGGTCGCCGGCCAGCATGTCCGTGCTTCCCACCCCGACCAGGGTGACCTCGGCCCCGGTGGGACCGCCGGCTCCGCCCCCTGAAGCAGCCCCGTTGCCGGGTCCGCCGTCGGACCCGCCGGACCGGTAGGTCAGCGTCTGGCCCACCTTGCCGGTGAAGGCGTGGCGGGTGCACCAAGCCTGATCGAGCTCGGTGGGGCCGGGGGGGCCGGACAGCGGTCGGGGGCCGTTCTCTCCGGATGCCACCGGGACCCCGAGCGCCTCCAGCTCCGGCCCCAAGGCGTCCGCGGCCACTGCCTCGATGTTCACGACGGGTTTCCTCTCACAGGTTGCACGGTATGGACGGGCCTTACTGTTCGCCAACTCATCCGTCGGCCCCACTCTCGCTGTCGATCGGGCCGTCCTTCGGTGGGCGGGGCCGGCGAGGGGAGCCATGGGATAGAAGGTGATGGTCGCCCTCGGTCCAACGGGCCATGGCCCACAACAGGTCGGACAGCCGATTGAGGTACCGGCCCACCTGGGAGTCGGCCATCGGCTCGGATACCAGCAACCGCTCGGCCCGGCGCACCACGGTGCGGGCCTGGTCCAGGGCGGCCGAGGCCCGGTTGGCTCCGGGGATCACGAAATCGGCGGGCATGTCGAACCGCTTGATGAACTGGTCGATCTGCTCCTCCAGGTACGACACCATCTCCTCGGTGACCTGGGTCTGGCCCGGGACCAGCTTCGATCGCCGGGCGGGATTGGTGGCCACTTCGGCCATCAAGACATACAGATCCCGCTCCAACCTGGTCAACAACAGGTCCAGCTCGGAGCCCCGCTCGGCCTCGGCCCGGGCCATCCCCATGACCGCCTGGGCCTCGTCCACGGTGCCGTTGATGTTGATGACGGCCGAGTCCTTGGGCACCCGACCGCCGTAGAGAAGACCGGTGGTCCCGTCGTCACCCGTCTTGGTATAGATCCTCACCACTGCTCGGTCCTCATCACCACTGCTCGGTCCTCACCACTGCTCGGTCCTCACCACTGCTAGGTCCTCACCGACACCGTGGTCACCGGGACGATGCTAAACGACAACCGTCGAAGCCCCCTGGCGACTCCCCAACCCACCCCTCCATGGAGGCTCCCCCGTCGGCTCCGGCAGGTCCGACGGGCCGCCCGGAGGGAATTCTGCCCAGAGCAGGACCGGTCCCCGATAGCCTTGATTGGTCATGGGCGTCCGGAACCTCTCATCCTCCAGCTACCTCCAGGCGGTATCCGAGCGGGTGGTGGTGTTCGACGGTGCCATGGGCACCAACCTGCAGCTGGCCGAGCTGACCGCCGAGGACTTCGGTGGCCCGGACCTCGAGGGCTGCAACGAGCTCTTGGTGGTGACCCGGCCCGACGCCGTCGACCGGGTCCACCGCTCGTTCTTCGAGGTCGGGTGCGACGTGGTCGAGACCGACACCTTCGGGGCCTTCGCCCCGGTGCTGGCAGAGTACGGGCAGGCCCACCGGGTTCACGAGCTCAACCTGGCCGCCGCCACCCTGGCCCGCGGGGCGGCCGACGACTTCTCCACCCCGGGCCGGCCCCGGTGGGTGGCCGGGAGCATCGGGCCGGGCACCAAGTTCCCCACCCTCGGGCAGATCCGCTACGCCGACCTCCGCGACGCCTACCAGGAGCAGGCTGCCGCCCTCCTCGAGGGGGGCGTGGACCTCATCATCATCGAGACGGTCTTCGACCTGCTGCAGGCCAAAGCGGCCATCAACGGGGCGCGCCGGGCCATGAAGGCGGCCGACCTCTTCCTGCCCATCCAGACCCAGGTGACCATCGAACTGACCGGCACCATGCTGCCCGGCACCGAGATCGGCGCGGCCCTCTGTGCCCTCGAGGCCATGGACATCGATCTGATCGGGCTCAACTGTGCCACCGGCCCCGCCGAGATGTTCGAGCCCCTCCGCCACCTGACCGGCCACGCTTCCGTGCCGATCAGCTGCCTGCCCAACGCCGGCCTGCCCTCGGTGGTCGACGGGGCCATGCACTACGACCTGACCCCCGACCAGTTGGCCGAGTTCCACCGTCAGTTCGTCAGCGAGCTGGGCGTCTCGGTGGTCGGCGGATGCTGTGGCACCACCCCGGCCCACCTGGCCGCGGTGGTGGAGGCCTGCGCCGACCTCACCCCCAAGCCCCGTCAGCCGGTGCCCGACTATGGGGCCGCCTCCATCTACACCCAGGTGCCCTTCACCCAGGACACCTCCTTTCTGGTGGTCGGGGAGCGCACCAACGCCAACGGTTCGAAGAAGTTCCGCGAGGCCATGCTCGAAGCCGACTGGGACACCTGTGTGGCCATGGCCCGCGATCAGGTCAAAGAGGGCTCCCATCTCATCGACGTGTGCGTCGACTACACCGGGGCCGACGGCGTGGCCGACATGGAAGAGGTGGCCTCGCGCTTCGCCACCCAGTCGACGGCCCCACTGATGGTCGACTCCACCGAAGCCCCGGTGGTGGAGACCGCCCTGTCCTGGATCGGCGGGCGGGCGGTCATCAACTCGGTGAACCTGGAAGAGGGCGACGAGGTGGGCACCCGGCTCGACTCGTTCCTGACCCTGGCCAAGGAGTTCGGTGCCGCCGTGGTGTGCACCTGCATCGACACCGAGGGGCAGGCCCGGACCGCCGACTGGAAGGTGCGGGCCGCCACCGCCATCCACGACATCGCCGTCGAGCGGTACGGACTCCGGCCCGAGGACCTGCTGTTCGACGCCCTGGCCCTCCCGTTGTCCACGGGCATGGAGGAGAGTCGCAAGGACGGAATCGAGACCATCGAGGGCATCCGGCGGATCAAGGCCGAGCTGCCCGGGGTCTACACCATCCTGGGTCTCTCCAATGTGTCGTTCGGGCTCAATCCGGCGGCCCGCCAGGTCCTCAACTCGGTGTTCCTGCACGAGTGCGTGGAGGCCGGGCTGGATGCCGCCATCGTGCACGCCTCCAAGATCCTGCCGCTGTCGAAGATCGATCAGCGGGCCCGGGAGGTCTGCCTGGACCTGGTCTACGACCGTCGGCACGACGGCTACGACCCGTTGACCGAGTTGCTGGCCATCTTCGAAGGGGTGTCGGCCTCCACCGCGGCGGCCACCGAGGACCGGTCGGGATGGCCGGTCGGCCAACGGCTCGAGCACCGCATCATCGACGGCGACCGCAACGGCATCGAGGCCGACCTGGACCAGGCCATGGCCGAGGGCACCACCCCGCTCATCATCATCAACGAGTTCCTGCTGGCCGGCATGAAGGTGGTGGGCGAGCTGTTCGCCTCGGGCGAGATGCAGCTGCCCTTCGTGCTCGGTTCGGCCGAGACCATGAAGACCGCGGTGGCCTACCTGGAGCCGTTCATGGAGAAGGCCGACCAGGGGGGCAAGGGGGTGATGGTGCTGGCCACGGTCAAGGGTGATGTGCACGACATCGGGAAGAACCTGGTCGACATCATCCTCACCAACAACGGCTACACGGTGAAGAACCTCGGGATCAAGGTGGGCATCGGTGACATGGTGGCCGCCCTGGAGGAGTGGAACGCCGACGCCATCGGCATGAGCGGGCTTCTGGTCAAGTCCACCCTCATCATGCGGGACAACCTGGAGGAGCTGAACCGCCGCAACCTGTCCCACATCCCGGTGATACTGGGCGGCGCCGCCCTCACCCGCACCTACGTCGAGCGCGACCTGCGCCAGGTCTACGACGGGCGGCTCTTCTACGGCAAGGACGCCTTCGAGGGCCTGCGCACCATGGACCGGTCTGGTCGAGCTGTCCAAGTCCGGGGAGGACGATCCGGAGTTCGGCACGGCCATCGGCGGTCGCGACCTCGGGCCCCGCAAGAGCGAGCTGCGCAAGCAGGCCGCGGCCGAGGCCCTGGAGCGCGGCGAGACCCTGCCGGCCCGTTCGCCCGAGGTGGTCACCGACAACCCGACCTTCAAGCCGCCGTTTTTGGGCAGCCGGGTGGCCAAGGGCATGGCCATCGACGACATCGCCGCCTACCTCAACGAGACCGCCCTGTTCCGCAACCAGTGGGGGTTCCGCCCCGACAGCGGCGAGAACGACCCGGCCTTCAAGGACCGGGTCCGCTCACTGCTGCGCGAGCAGCTGGCCATCGCCCAGGCCGGCCAGCTGCTGGTCCCCCAGGTGGCCTGGGGCCATTTCGCCGCCAACGCCGACGGGGACGACCTGGTCATCTTCAAGGACGAGAGCCGGACCGACGAACTGACCCGCTACACCTTCCCCCGCCAGACCGATGAGCCCTGGCTGTGCATCAGCGACTTCTTCCGGTCCGTCGAGTCCGGTGAGCCCGACTGGGCCAGCTTCATGGTGGTGACCATGGGCTCCCGGGTGAGCGAGGAGGCCAAACGGCTGTTCGACGAGAACCAGTACCAGCAGTACCTGTACCTCCATGGCCTGGGGGTGGAGATGGCCGAGGCATTGGCCGAGTACTGGCATCGCCGGATCCGGGAGGAACTGGAGTTCGCCGACCAGGACGGGCCCAACCTCACCGGTCTGTTCCGCCAGAAGTACCGGGGTGGCCGCTACTCGTGGGGCTACCCGGCCTGCCCCAATCTTGAGGACAACGCCAAGGTGGTCGAGCTCCTCGACGCCGGTCGCATCGGGGTTGAGGTCAGCGAAGGGTTCCAGCTGGAGCCGGAGCAGACCACCACCGCCATCATCTGCCATCATCCCCAAGCCAAGTACTTCGTGGCCTAGGGTCGCAGCCTATGACGGCACCCCGGAGGCGCCCGCCGAATGGGGCCGCGATCAGATCCGCCCGGACTCGGGCCGCAGCCGGGGTCGAGGCCGAGGCCGGGGTCGAGGCCGGGGCCGGGGCCGGGGTCGGGGTCGGGGCGACGGTGGTGGCGACGACGTGCGTGGGCGTGTTGGTGGTCGCGGTGCTGGCCATGGTTCTCCAGGCGTCCATCCTCAGCACACCCGCCAGTGCCGGGGCCCTTCCGGTCAACCCACCCCTGGCATCGATGGTCATCTCCCGACCTCTGCCCGGCTATCGGGCCGCCCCGCCCGGGCCCACCAACGGCCCCTTGACCGCGGAGGAGTTCGCCTCCCAGTCGTCTGCACCCCATCAGGCGGAGCGACAGTTCGAAGGGCTGGCCAACCAACCACACTTCGGGGCCTATATCCGGTTGTGGGCCGACGGGTCGGGACCCGGTCGCGGATCGAACGACCTCGCCGTCCTGTTCTTCCGCATTCCGCGCCTCGACGATGCCAAGTCCTTCGCTGCCGGCCTCCAGGCACCGTTCGCCGGGTCGTCGTCAATTCCGTTCGATGTGCCCAGTGTTCCCTCGGCCCACGGCTACTCGATCCACATCTCCTCCCCGGTGCGGGCCGTCGAGCAGATCGTGGTCTTCCGGGCCGGGCGGTACGTGGTCATGACGGAGCTGGCGTCGGCATCGTCGGCATCGAACCCGGGTGCCCTCACCCCCTCCGAGGCCATCTCGGTCAGCTACCTGCAGTACCAGGCCATCCGCACCGGGGACCCCCGGGGATCGTCCGACGTCACCCCGGTACCTGCCGCTCCGAAGCCGACCACTCCGGCCGGAGGCGGGATCTCCGCGTGGGTGGTGGTCCTCGTCGTTCTGGTAGTGGCAGTGGGAGGGCTGGCGGTGTTGGCCACCCGACGCCACCGTCGACCGGCATCCCTCTCGGATCGGGTGGGGGCAGATCCGTGGGGCCCGGGTGGAGTGTTCGAGGCCTTCGGGGCCGTCATCCCCGGCGATGTCAACGGATCAGACCAACGCCATCCGGTGCGCGACGTCGATGCCGATCCCCTGCACCCGGCGCGGATGGTCCCGGCCCTGGTCGCCGCGCCACTCCGTGCGCCGTCGGCCGAGCTGTTGGGACTCGACGGCGGGGAGCCGGAGTCGACCGGGTCGAACCGGTCGCACGCCGGAGCGGACCGGGGATCCGAACCGGCTCGAGACTGACCGCCGTCCGGTCCAGCATCAAGGAGCACCTGCTCCCCTGGCCGAGACGCCAACTTCACTGATCAGCACACAATCGTCACCCCTCCCCCGGGCGCAGAATTTTTTGATGGCACCAGTGCGTTTTTGACATCTCGTCCAGTACGATGGGGAGGAAGCAGAGACGACGTCGGCACCAGGAGTGGCGACGTCCCGAGGAGACAGCATGCCGCCCTTCGAGATTGCCATCGCCGCCTTCGTCGCTTTGATGGTGCTCTTGATCGTGGCGCTCCGGGTGAAGCACTCCCACGACCAGAAGATCCGACGGGCGGCCAGTTCCGGCTTCTACGACTTCGATCTGGCCCACTACGGCACCCCCTCGGCCGGGAACTCGTTGATGGAGAAAGCGGTGGAGTCGGCCAGTCGACCTCTCGCCCCTTCCTTCAGCTCATCGGGCGGGGCGGGCAAAGGCAAAGGCAAGGGCAAGGGAAGGGCAAAGGGGCCGGGCACATTGCCAAAACCCCGATCCCGTCCTCGTTCGGAGCCACGGATCGTTCATCGATCGGTCTCCTGCCGGCCTTCGATCAGGAGACGGCGGTACGACACCGGCCTGCTGGCGAGACCCACCAGGGTCTTCCCATACCGTCGGTTCCGAGCATCCCCGTACCGTCGGCGACGGCCGATGGTGAGGACCGATCCTCGCTCCCCTTATTGGTGCAACCGCCGCCGCCGGCCTCCGCGCCGCTCACCTAGCCGAGGACGCCACTGGCTAATCTGCCCCCACGGCCACGAGGGCCGGTTGGGAGGTCAGGCCATGGTCGAAGGTGCCGCGAAAGGTGCCGATCCGGGGATCATCACCAAGGACCGATCGGGCTCGGTGGACGAGGCGGTAGCCGATCTCACCCGGCTCATCGACGAGCGAGGCATGAAGGTCTTCGTCGTGGTGGACCACAGCGGCGAGGCCAGCCGGGTGGGACTCGAGCTCCGCGACACCAAGCTGGTCGTCTTCGGGAGCCCGGCCGGTGGGACGCCGGTCATGCAGGCGTCACCGCTGGCAGCTCTCGATCTTCCGCTCAAGGTGCTGGTGTGGGATGACGGGGGCCAGACCCGGGTCAGCTACACCGACCCCGGCGTGCTGGCGGCGCGTTACCAACTCACCGAGGCGTTGGCCGCCCGGCTGGCCGGTATCGGACCGCTCACCGACGCCCTCACCGCTTGAGGTCCGCGGGTAGGTCTGGCTGGGTCGGGCCGGGCGGTCGGGCCGGGGTCGGGCCGGTCGGCTGGAACCGTGTTCGGCCGTGGCCAACGCTCCATCCTCAGCTGCTGGTATGGGATAGTTCTACCGAAATCCCGGACTGCTGAACTGAGGTCCCAACATGGATGATGACGCACCGGCGGAAGGGTGGTTCGTCGATCCCTATGGCACCCATGAACAACGCTGGATTTCGCAGGGTCGACCGTCAAACCTCGTCCGTGACGGCAACACCGAAGCCAAAGACCCACCACCGAACCGTCCGGCCCCGGAACCTTTCGTACCCATCACTTCTGACCCGGGCGACGTTGGATGGCGAGACATGAGGCGGGCTGATGACGCCAACAAACAAGCCATTCCCAGCTCTGGTTTCTACGGTGATGTCGCCATGGACGGTGGCATCGTGAGCGACAACTCCTTGATCGGTATTGGCGGATCTACCGGTGGTGGCGACTACGACAGTTCGCTGGCCAGAATCCCATCGCCGTCAGGCCTTCCGAGCAATGCACCCCTCACACCGTTTCAGCGGAAAGTGAAACAGCAGGCGAGAAGGAAGCGTTGGGCCGAGAGGTTGAATCGCTGGTTTGGCAAAGCGAAGTGAGGGCCGGCGGAATGGACAGGGCAACCTCAGTGCGCCGATCAGCCCCGTTAGCCACCCACATCGGCTTGCCGATCTCCGCAGACAATGTTCCCTACCCGACTCAGCCCGGCCACCGATCAGGACGTCGGGATGTCAATGACCTCCTGACTCGGAGGTCGTTTGGTGGCACAGAGGCTTGGTGAAACTGCGGCATCGGGGATCGTCCTTGAACTCCCCGTAGGGGGCGGCGGGTCGATACCCCGACGAGACATAGAGCGAGACAGCTTCTGGTTGCTCGGTTCCGGTCTCCAACCACATGTCGTGGTAGCCCGCCGCCAGGGCCTGTTCCTCCAGGAACCGGAGTAGCCGCCGGGCCACAGCCTTCCCCCGGTGGGACGGGACGACGTACATCCGCTTGAGTTCGGCCTGGTCCGGGCCGAGACGCCGGAACCCCCCACAGCCGACTGGCGTCCCGTCCGCCACAGCCAGAGCGAAAAGCCCATCGGGAGGATCGAAGACGGCGCCGTCGACGGGGCCAGGTCGTTCCGATCTGTAGCGCTCCGCCGTCTCCGCCAACATGGCGTCTTCGAGAGCCTGGGCCCGACCATCGGCCAGCGCCACCCGGACCAGGACCAGCTCGGGTCGGTCGGTAGGTCCGGGCATCACGCCATTTTGCCAAACCGGCGACGGTCGGGAATGCCAGTATGGAGCTTGGGTCCGCCACCAGAGCGCGGCCGGAATCAAGGGGGATGGGTTGAGACTCCGTGGACTGTGTCGATTGTGTGGACTGGTCGCCCGGGCACACGTTGGTGGGCGCAATGGGTGAACTCGTCAGCTACGACCTTTCCGGCCGCGTGGCCACCATCACCATGGATGACGGCCGGGCCAACGCTCTGTCGCTGCAGATGCTGGCGGCCGTCAACGAAGCCCTGGACCAAGCGGTGGCCGACGATGCCGTCATTCTCCTGACCGGTCGGGACGGCATCTTCTCGGGAGGTTTCGATCTCAAGGTGTTGGGAGCGGGTGGACCCGATGCGGCGCTCCTGCTCGAACAGGGATTCCTACTGGCCCTCCGCCTGCTGGAACACCCGACGCCCGTGGTGATCGCCTGCAACGGGCACGCCGTGGCCATGGGCAGCTTCCTGCTGCTCTCCGGCGACTACCGCATCGGGTCCGACGGCCCGTTCCGACTGGTGGCCAATGAAGTGGCCATCGGCCTCACCATGCCTCGGGCCGCCATCGAGATCTGTCGGCAACGACTGCCACCGGCCCACTTCATCCGGGTGGTGACCCTGGCCGAGGTCTACAGCCCGGCGGACGGCGTGGCGGCCGGATTTCTCGACCGGGTCGTCGATCCGCCCGACCTGCTCGTGACGGCGGCCGAGGTGGCCACCGGTTTTGCTGGCCTGGACCGGATAGCCCATGCCGCCACCAAGTCCCTGGCCCGGGCCGGAGCGGTGGCCGCCATCCAGGAAGGGCTGGAGGCCGATCGAGCCATCTTCCAGCGGGTGGCCCGAGGGCAGGTCACCGGGCCCTAGCCCAGGGGGACTTCAGGCGAGGCAGGTCAGGCGTCCGGCGGTGCCTCGAAGGGCTGGCGGGCCGGACACTTCTTGAGGTGGCCGCGGCGGGCGGTGCGGACCACCCGCTCGCCACACCCGTCGCACTCCCACAGGGTGCTGTCACTCACATAGGTGAACCCCTCGCGTCGGAGGGCTTTGGCTGCGGACTTGATGGTGTTCATCTCTCACTCCTGGTGGTGCTCTCCTTCAGCCCACCGCAGCCGCCTATGGACGCCATGTGCCCTGGCGTAGAGCCAGCTGTGAATACTGCGCTGACCAGGGACGATGCGGGGGACATCTGGCGCCCACCGCGGCCAGGTGCCAATCGAAGTGGCTCTGACTCCTAAAGGCAGAGCAGTGAGGGACCGATGTTCCAGACACTCCGAGAAAGGCGCAACGCAAATGATCTTCCTCCCTCGCATCGCCAGGTCCCTTCACCATCCGGCACTGGCCGTGGGGCTGGGACTCGTCCTCCTCGGTGTCGCCGTCTTCGGCCTGGTCAGTGGAGACATCCCGAAGCTCTGGGCCATCCTCATCCTCGTGGTCGGCGCCATCAACGTGCTGAGAGCTGTTCCCCATCCCGAAGCCAACCGGCCCGAGGTATCTGCCACCAAGGCGGAAACCGCGGTGAGCTCGTAGTCGATATGCCGACTTGAGGCTGACGCTCACTCACTCGCCGACCACGAAGGAGCCAGGGCAGTCGTCCCATCCCTGACCAGATGACGGAATCCTCAGCCTGAGTCCGTAGGTCCGTAGGTCCGTTTCGCCGCTGCCTGCCACTTCGCATGAGCCAGACTGGGGCCTACTTCCCTGTGTGCCCGGACTACCCGAGGTTCGGAAGCTCCGAACCGCTCACGGAGAGGCCGACCTTCGATCGCCTGGCTGAGGTCACCGCCGAGGTCGTCGATGCCTGGTAGACGTGCCAGCAGGGCCTCACGCCGAGGTCCAAACCTCGACTTCTGCGTCAGCCTGAACTGGACGCTTAATCCAACGCTCAGGTGTGTCTTCGATGAAGGCGATCATCCCGGTCATTCCCATGAACGGCGACTCGATTCGAGAGACCGTCAGCTCGTCGTTCGAGGTCCGAACCCGATCACCCGCTTGCACCGCGGAAGCTGTGGTCTTGGTCCACTGATGGGTCATGGCATTGAGTATCGCATGGTGCCGTCCCCCAGATTCGCGCCCCGAAGATTCACGTGAGGCTCAAGTGACCGCCCCGGGTCATACGGGTCAGGCTTGGCTACGGCACGGGTGGCTGGGATCGCTCGTGGAGCATTCTCTTGCGGTCTTCAGCGCCCAGAGCAGCGGGCTCCGTCGAGTCGATGAAGTCGATGAGCGCGTCGACGAACTGTTCGGGAGCCTCGATCTGGGGGAAATGGCCTACCCCCTCGATGATCACCAGCCGGCTCCCCGGGACGGCCTCGTGGGCGGCGTAGGCGTGGCTCACCGGGATGATGTCGTCCCGGTCCCCCCAGACAATCAGGGTCGGCATCGAGGAGGCCAGGTAGAGCCGATCCATGGCGCTGACCGTCTGACCGCCCGGGTCGATGACGGACTTGATGGTGCGGACGAACGCCTGACGGTTCTCCGCCTCGACCAGTGAGGCGTAGGCACTCCACATCTCGGTGACACGACTCATTCGGATGCCGCTGTTGTTGATCCTCCGGAACAGGTTGTCGCCCCAGTCGCGGACGAAGCCCGGAAAGATAACCGGCATCACGTACTCGCTCCCGGGCAGCGTCATGACCCGCAGCATCCAGTTCACCTCTCGTCCCAGGCCGCCACTGTCGACGAGAACCAGCCGCTCGCACTGCTCAGGATGCTGGTAGGCGAGCTGCATGGCCACGCCGCCGCCGAACGACTGACCGACTATGGAGGCTCGGTCGATGTCGAGGACCTCGAGCAGATCACGGATTCCGCTGGCGAACGCACCAAGTGAGTAATCGCCGACGGGCTTTTGGGACTGGCCGTGACCCATGAGGTCCGGGGCGATGACGGTGAAGCGATCACTCAGATGTGGGATGACGTCCCGCCAGGTTCGGGAGCTACCGGCAATGCCGTGAAGGAGCAGGAGTGCCGGCCCGCTTCCCTCCATCCGGTACGCCATGTCGTGGCCGTGAATCGAGACGTGGTCGAGATGGCCTTCCATCCGGCCATTCTGCTCCAACAGTGCCGAGGGGGTGGTCGCCGTCGAATCGGCCAAGCCAAGGTCCCGTCTTGGCCGTGGTCCGAGGCACTCAGGCCTGTCGTGCCAGGAGGACGCCCCGCGCTGACCTTCCGGCCTCACCCGTCGAGTACCCCGAGGAGCCATCGAGGCCCGACCACATCGGCACCCAACTCCTCAGCCCGCTGACACAAGGCCCGATCCGCTGAGACCAGCGTCACTTCCTGTCCGGCAGCATCAGCGGCGACGGCGATCAGGGTGTCGTCACCGCTCCCGGGAGCATGGACCACGGTGACGCCATCGGCTGTCCCCTCCTCGACCCCGCTGCGAGCAGCCCCTTCGAGGACTGCCACCACCGGCTGGGGGAGTCGACCGGACCCCACGGCTGCTCGTATTCGATCCACTAACGATCGGGCAGCACCGGGTCGATCCCGCCACCAGCCATTCGGTCGCGAGCCGACCACGTTCGCCGCATCGATGAGAAGCACCACTCCAGTATCGTCCCTCTGGTCGCGGCCACCCGCGGCTGGGTCGACGGAACCCCTAGTGGCCCAGGCGCTCGATGAGCAGCTGACCTGGCCAACCGTCACGATCGAACGGTTCCGTTGCCGTGAAGCCCGCCGTCTCGTAGTAGCGCACCAGCTGTCCCTGACCGCCCGCCCAGCAGTCGACTCGCAACAGACTCCGACCCCGGGCCAGGCAGTCTGCACGGGCATGGTCCAACAGTGCGGTCCCGATCCCCTGGCCCATGAACCGTCTCGATGTGAGCAGGATCATCACATACAGACCCGGCTCTTCCGTCACCGGGGCATACCAGGGCGACTCCTCGGTCACATCGAGTGCACCCACCAACGAATCGCCGACTTCAGCGACCGTCAGTCCGGGGCTCCGCGCCAATCTCGAGACTCTCGCTTTGGTATCGGCCCGCTCCGACCAGGGCCGGCTACCCCACTGCCCACTCAGACCCCGCTCGGTCAGCCACAGAACCGCTTCGTCAAAGAGCCCGAGCAGCGCTCTCTCGTCATCGGGTCGTCCAGGACGCAGGATCACGGGCCAGAACACTAGGCGGTCGTCCCCTTGGGCAGTAGCTCCCTCCTACCTCCTACGCCCGGCGCTCTATCCGCGTTCGACGTCCCACAGATGGTGGATGGGGTCGTGGACCATGTAGCGGGAGATGGTGTCGATGGTGAAGGACGCGCCGTCACTCCTGCGTCCCTTCCGCATCCACCCCTGGTCTGACAGTCCGTCCAGTCGATCGGCCACGGTGGTGGCGTGCGCCCCCAGGTCGTGGACCACGGCTACGGGATCCTGGCTGTCGTAGCGCTCATCCACCGCCGAGGCATCCTGGTCCCAGTTCGGGAACAGTGGGTCATCGGTCGTCATCATCAGAACGATCCGCTCGTCGTAACGCCGAAACACGTCGCGCACGTGGCAGGCGTACTCGAGCGACGACCACCGGCTCGGATCGTCACGTCCGGCCCGCACGGCTCCCCTGGCCAGCAGGTCGCTCCACTGGGAAGCGTTGATCCGCACCAGGCCCGAGACTTCCGCCGGCGAGCACGTGCTGGCGTCAAAGCCGCACTCCTCACAGGGGCGCTGCAGGACCCAGGTCCAGTCCTTGTCATCGGGAGTGATCACCGGCCCCAACCTAGTGAATGGATCATGAGCCGACCGGTCCCGGCACCCGCCTACGGCTCCCGCGGCCCCTGGCCCGGGCCCCGGCTGTTCGGGCCGTCGTCGACATCCGGATCACCGAGTAGGGCGTCCAGCACCGCCTGCCAGGCCACCGGGCTGGCCGCGGCCAGCAGTCCGGAGGAGGTCTGTCTCGGTGCGTACTCGTTTCCATCGAGCCTCCGCACCCAACCCCCGGACTCTTCGACCAGCAGGGCACCCGGAGCATGGTCCCAGGGCAAGGTCCGCCAGAACATCACGAAGTCCTGCCCGCCATCGACCAACAACGGGTAGTCGATCCCCGCCGACGAGGTCCCGGGGTTGATCGCCGCCAAGCGATGGCGGTTCCCGTCGACCCGCTCTCTGGTCGCTTCGTCCAGGAACCTGGTGAGGACCGATCCCCGCAGATCTGCCACCCCCGCCGACGGACGCCTCCGGACAACCGGCCGCCCGTTGCGGGTGGCCCCGGCTCCCCGTTCGGCCTGGTACATGGCGCCGGCCACCGGTTGCCAGATCCACGAAGCACAGGTCGTCCCCTGGCGCAGCAAGGCCACCATCACCGCCCACTCCGGAGAGCCGGCCACGAAGTTGGCCGTGCCGTCCAGTGGATCCACCAACCACACCTGCTCGTGGCGGAGGGCGTCGGCCAGCCCGGTGCCGTCAGAGAAGTGCTCCTCTCCGACGATCAGCGCCTCAGGAACCAGCTGGCCCAACCGCAACCCCAGCAGTCGCTCCGACTCCTGGTCGGCCACGGTGACGATCTCGCCGGGCGACTTGAAGCGCACGTCGCCCTCCCGGAGGGCCTCGAACCGGGGCTCGATGACCTCGGCGGAGACCTCCTGAAGTACCCGGCCCACGTCGTCCATCAGGTTGTCTGACGTCGGGACCATGGTCTCCAGGATCGTAGGTGAGGTGGTCGGAGTAGTCTTCGCCACTGTGGATGCCGACGAGATCGCCCTGCCGGACCGGATGGCCATGGAGGACCTTCTCACCCGCTACGCCACCGCCGTAGACGCCCGCAACTGGGATCTGCTCGACTCCGTGTTCACCCAGGACGCTCATCTCGACTACCGATCGGCGGGAGGAGTCGAGGGCAGCTACCCCGAGGTGCGGCAATGGCTGTCGGAGGTGCTGCCCATCTTCGACGTGACCCAACACCTCGTGCTCAACCGCGAGTTCAAAAGGGATCCCGACGGGGTGCAGGCCAGCTCGTGCTTCCTCAACCCCAACCAGTTGAAGATCGACGGAAAGCCGTGGCTCTTCACCGTGGGTGGCCGCTACCACGACCGTCTGGTCGAAACCACGGACGGCTGGCGGATCGCCAGGAGGATCGAGCACACCCTGTGGTGGGACCATCCCATGCCCGGGCTTCCCGAGATCCCCCAACCGGTTCCCGGACTACCCGACCGCTAAGGGCTCTCCCACCTACAGGGCCAGGGTGGCTCCGCCGTCGATCACCAACGCCGCCCCGTTGATGAAGGCGGCCTGATTGGAGCAGAGGAACGCCGCCACCTGGCCGAAGTCTTGAGGACTCCCCATAGGTCCCGAGCCGCCGAGCTCCCGCATTCGATCGGTGGCGTGGGGCCCCGGGCACAAGAGGTTCAAGGTGATGCCGGTACTCTCGGCGGCCAGATCCTGGGCGGCGGTTTTGGCCCAAGCCCACAGGCCGGCCCGGGCCATGTTGGACAGGGCCAAGCCCGGCAACGGCTGCACCACCGAGTACGAGGTGATGCAACAGATCCGGCCCCAGCCGTTCGAACGCATGATGGGCACCGCGGCCCGGATGAGTCGGATGGCCGACTTGAGGTTGGCTTCGAGGGCCGCGTCAATCCGGGAGTCGTCGACCTCCAGGGCGTGCCCGGGCGGAGGGCCACCGGCGTTGGCGATGACAATGTCGACGGTCCCGAAGACCTCCACCGTGGCCGCCACCAGATCGGCCGGAGCGGACGGATCGGAGATGTCGGCCGACACGGTGGCCGCTTCGGCCTCCGGCCGCTTCGATCGAGGCGCGGGCTTCGGCCAACGACTCCTTGTCACGCGACGAGAGCATCACTCGTACGCCCTCGGCGGCCAGGGCCTCAGCGGTGGCCCGACCCAGCCCACGGGATCCCGCCACCACCAGCGCCGTCCGTCCTTCGATGCCCAGGTCCACTGCGGATCCCCCTATCCGTCGACTATCCGACTATCCGACTATCCGACTCTCCGACGGCTGTCCGTCGATCAACCGTCGAGGACCACCAGGTCGTGGTCGACCCGGTTGAGCGGCACCGGCCCACCGTCCTCGCCGATCACCACGATGTCCTCCAACCTCATGCCGAAGCGCCCGGGCCAGTAGATGCCCGGCTCCACGGAGAAGGCGTGACCCGGCTGCAACAGCTCGGTATTCCCTGCCACCAGGTAGGGGTCCTCGTGTTCCTCGATGCCGATGCCGTGGCCGGTCCGGTGGACGAAGAGCTCACCGAATCCGGCTTCGTCGATGATGTCCCGGGCCACCCGGTCGACCTGCTCGGCCGCCACCCCGGCGCGGGCCGAAGCCACCGCCTGCTGCTGGGCCTCCTTCAGGACCTGGTAGCACTCCTCGACCTCCGGTGACGGCTGGCCCGTCACCACGGTCCGGGTGATGTCCGAGCAGTAGCCCACATCGCCGTCGACCGAGTAGCTCCCTCCGAAGTCGCACACCACGGTCTCCCCGGGGCCGATGACCCTCGCACCGGGCTCATGATGGGGACTGGCTGCATTGGGGCCGCTCCCGACAATGGCGAAGTTGACCTGGTCGTGACCTTCCTCCACCAGGTGGGTGGCGATCCGGGCCGACAGCTCGGACTCGGTGGCGCCCACCAGCCGGAAGGCGCCGGCCTGGAGCATGGCCGCCACCCGGTCGGCGGCAGCACCGGCCAGGCGCAGGGCCTCGAGCTCCGACGGATCCTTGACGGCGCGGATGGGAGAGGTGACCGTGGACGCCTCGATCCAGCGGGCTTGGGGCAGCCGGCGCTGCAGGGCCAGGGTGGTGGTGGTCCAGGCCCGGTCGGAGATGGCCAGACGCAGCGGGCCCTGTTCGTGACCCGTCTTCGGCAAGAGGGACGTCACCAGATCGATGGGGTCCTGGATGTCGGTCCACGGGGCCAGGGCGAAGAGTTGCATCGGCCGCCGCCACTCTTGGGGCCTCGAGAGCCGGGACCACCAGGACGGGATCGCCCTCCCGGGGCAGCACCAGCATGGTCAGCCGCTCCAGGGGCATGGCCCGGTAGCCGGTCAGCCAAGGCAGATCGGCTCCGTGGGACAGCAGCAGCACGTCGACACCGGTCTCGCCCATCCGCTGGCGGACCCGTTCCATCCGGGCCTGACGCGACACCTGTCCCTGCTCCGAGAGAATGGTCACCGCAGGCTCACGATCCCCTGGGCGCCACGGCGACCGGCGTTGCGTCGACGGAGGTGGCCGCGACCGGCATCGGCACCGGAGTGGCGGACTCGGCGGCCTCCCGGGCGTGATAGCTGGACCGGGTGAGTGGTGACGCCTGGACGTGCGAGAAGCCCATGGCCATGCCCGCCTCCCGAACCGCCTCGAACTCGTCGGGCGTCCACCACCGGGCTACCGGCAGGTGTCGGCTGCTCGGGCGCAGGTACTGGCCGACGGTCACGATGTCGGTGCCCACGGCCCGCAGATCAGCCAGTGTCGACACCACCTCGTCCATCGATTCGCCCATGCCGAGGATAAGCCCGGACTTGGTGGTGAGACCGGCACTCTTGGCCCGGGCCAGGACCGTCAGGCTCCGGGCATAACCGGCCGAAGGTCGCACGGCCCGCTGCAGTCGGGCCACGGTCTCGATGTTGTGGTTGAGCACGTCCGGCCCGCGCCTCGAAGATCGTGGCCAGCGAGGCCTGGTCCCCCTTGCAGTCCGAGATGAGGCATTCCACGGTGGTGCGCGGCATGCGGCTCTTGACAGCAGCGATGGTGAGGGCGAATCCGGAGGCACCGCCGTCGGCCAGGTCGTCGCGGGCCACGCAGGTGATGACGGCATGAGCCAGACCCATGCGCTCGACAGCCTGCGCCACCCGTTCGGGTTCGCCGGCGTCAAGGGGAAGGGGGTGCCTGGTGTCGACCTGGCAGAAGCCACAGGCCCGGGTGCACCGGGAGCCGTTGATCATGAAGGTGGCGGTCCCATCAGACCAGCACTCGTAGATGTTGGGGCAGCCGGCCTCTTCACACACCGTGACCAGCTCGAGATCCCGGAGCCCGTGGCGCAGACCGAGATACTCGGAGCCCATCCGGACGGGGACCCGCAACCAGGGTGGCTTGCGCTCCGTCATCGGCACGCCGGCAGCCGGATCGACCCCTGACCGCCGGAGCCTCCGCTCCAGCGCCCGCTCACCTGCCACCCCCGGTCGGAACGACACCGGCACCGCCCCAGGTGCGGCGTCGCCGAGGTCGGAGTCCGCGCCGTCATCGGCATCGGCAGTGGCAGTGGCAGTGGCAGTGGCATGCCAGTGGCAGTGGCATGGCGGATGATGGAGTCGACACGAGAGCACGTTCGGTGGCCGCCGGGGCTCCGGTGACCAACTGGAAGTCCTCAGTCGGACCCCAGGCGGACTCGGCGGCGTGCACCATGGCCTCCACCACCTCGGCCATGGTGACGTGGTATCCCTCGGCTTCAAGAGAGGTCACCGGCCGGTCGGCGATCCCACAGGGCACGATGTGGCGGAACATCGACAGGTCGGTGTGGACGTTGAGAGCCAGTCCGTGGGTGGTCCGACCCCTGGACGTCCGGACCCCGATGGCACAGATCTTCCTCGGTCCGGGGCCTCCGTCGGGCTCCTCGTCCAGACCGACCCAAACCCCGGGGTACTCCGGCAGCCGCCCCACGCTCGCCGCGGGTACCCCCAGGGCGCAGAGGGTGTCGATGACCACCTGTTCGACCTGGTGCACATGGTGCGGTCCGCGGTGTGGCCCGGAGCCCACCGACACCAGCGGGTAGGCGATCAACTGACCGGGCCCGTGGAAGGTGACGTCACCGCCCCGGTCCACCCTGATGGCTTCCGCCCCCACCGCCGCCGGGTCGACCAGGACATGTTCCATGTCGCCGTTGACACCGAGGGTGAAGACCGACGGGTGCTCCATGAGCAGCAGGTAGTCGGCGGACGACCGACGACTGATGGCCCGTTGCAGATCCCACGCCTCGCGGTACGGGACCCGCCCCAGCCACCGGGTCCTCACCGGAGGACGGGCCGACGGTCGGAGGCTGCCGAAGCCCCGCTCACCGGCGGCTTACAGCTCACCGGCCCAGTCGCGTTCGTTGAGGATCTCCGACAGGCGGGCCAGGTAGCGCGCCACGTAGGCACCGTCGACGGCCCGGTGATCGAAGGTCATGGCCGCCAGCCCCACCGAATGGATGGCGATGGACTCGGTCCCGTCGGGCAGCTGGACCACCACCGGCTTCCGGGCCACACCGTCGGTCGACAAGATGGCCACCTGGGGCTGGTTGATTATGGCCCCGGTGATCAGCGTGCCGAACGGCCCGGCGTTGGTGATGGAGAAGGTGCCACCGCTGATGTCGTCGAGGCTCAGCCGCTTGTTGCGGGCCCGCTCGGCGATGTCCCGGATGCGGCGGGCCATACCCCGCAGGTTGAGCTCCTCGGCGTTGTGCACCACCGGGACGATGAGCCCTTCGTTGTCGAGGTCGACGGCGATCCCCAGGTTGATGTCGTGGTGGACGATGAGGGCATCCTCCCCCACCGAGGAGTTCAGATGGGGGAAGTCGGCCAGGGCCTCGACCGCGGCGCGGGCGGCGAAGGGCAGGTAGCTGAGGGTGAATCCCTCCTCGGCCCGAAAGCGCTCGCCATAGGTCCGCCGGACCTGCTCGACGCGCTCGTAGTCGATCTCCTTGGCCATCAGGGTGTGGGCCGAGGTGGCCTTGGAGCGGACCATGTGCTCGGCGGTCCGACGTCGGATGTTGGTGAAGGGCACGATCTCGTCACGGGCCCCGCCCGGCGCCGGCCGGAGCCGACGAGGCAGCGGCCGGAGCCGACGAGGGGGCCGGAGCGCGAGCGGGAGCGGGAGCGGGAGCCGGGCGTTGGGCGGCGATGCTGGGCACCGGTGCGGGGTCGCCGGCCCGGTCCGGGGACGGAGCCGCCGGACCCCCGGCGATGGCCGCTTCGACGTCGCTCCGGGTGATCCGCCCGCCCAGGCCGGTGCCGGGGATGGCGGTCGGATCCAGCCCGTGCTCGTTGAGGAGCTTGCGGACCACCGGGGACAGGACCAGTCCCTCTCCGGTCTGGGCCAGCGAAGGGGGCGGCGGGCGTTCCGTCGTGGGCTCGGGAGACGGGTCACCGGTGTGGTCCGACGCCGGGAGCCGGTCAGCGTCGGACGCGGCCTCTTCCGCCTTCTCGGGTGACGTCTCACCGGCGGCCGCGGTGGCCGGCGGCGCTTCGGCCGAAGCCGGCGGAGACTGCTCGGGCGGGGCGGCGGCCGGCGCCGGCCCGCTCCCGTTGGCGGAGGCCTCATCGCCGATGACCGCCAGCGTGACACCCACGTCCACCGTGTCGCCCTCCTCCACCAGGATGGCGGTCAGTACCCCCGCGGCCGGGGAGGGCACCTCCGAGTCGACTTTGTCGGTCGACACCTCGAACAGCGGCTCGTCCCGGGCCACCTCATCGCCGACGGCCTTGTACCACTTGGTGATGGTTCCCTCGGTCACCGTCTCGCCCAACTGCGGCATGGTCACATCAGGCAACGTGGAGTCCCCTTCCGGTCAGGGCCAGTACCGTCTCGCCGAACGTCTCGGACAGGGACGGGTGCGGTTGGATGAATTGGGCCACCTCGTCGGCGGTGGCCTCCCAGTTGACGGCCAGATACCCCGCCCCGAGCTGCTCGGTGACCCAGGGGCCCACCATGTGGACGCCCAGGATCCTCCCGGTGGAGCCGTCCGCCCGCCGCTCGGCCACCACCTTCACCAGACCCTCGGTGTCGCCGATGATGCGGGCCCGACTGTTCCCTCCGAAGGGGTCCTTCTTGACCACCACGTCGAAGCCGGCCTCTTTGGCCGCAGCCTCGGTCAGCCCGGCGAAGGCCACCTCCGGGTGGCAGTAGATGGCCCAGGGAACCCGGTCGTAATCGACCGGCAGCACCGGCTCGCCCAAGATGCTCTTGATCACCACGATGCCCTCGGCGAAGCCCACGTGGGCCAACTGCGGCGTGCCGGCCACCACGTCCCCGACCGCCCACACCCCGGCAGCGTTGGTGTGCATGGTCTCGTCCGCCACCACGAAGCCGCGGTCGTCCACCTCCACCCCGGTTCCCGCGGCCAGCAGGCCCTCGGTGCGCGGGCGCCGTCCCACCGACACCACCACCGCGTCCACCGGCAGCTTCTCCCCGTCCCCGATAGGACACCGTGGTCCCATGGCCGGAGGGGTCCGGGGTGTGACCCTCGAGGGTGACCCCGGCCTTGACCTCGATGCCCCGCTTGCGGAACGACCGGGCCACCGTCTTGACCACGTCGTCGTCACAGCCGCTCAGGATGGTGGGTAGGGCCTCGAACACCGTGACCTTGGTGCCGAGGTCGCTCAGCAACGAGGCGAACTCACAACCGATGGCTCCCCCGCCGATCACCGCCACCGATTCCGGGAGCTCGTTGAGGGCCAGCACCTCGTCCGAGGTCATCACCAACTCACCGTCGATGTCGAAGCCCGGGATGGTCCGCGGGACCGAGCCCGAGGCCAGTACCACATCGGTGCCGGTGATCTCGGTGGTGGTGCCGTCGTTGCCACTGATGCGGACCCGGTGGTCCGGGAGCAGCGTCCCGCTCCCGTTGAATACGTGGACCCCCCGGCCCTTCAGGAGGCCGGACAGACCCTTGAACAGCTGGTCCACCACCTCCTGCTTGCGGGTCTGGCTCACCGAGAAGTCCACCGTGGGAGGTGCGGCGGTGTCCGGATCGGCGTTGATCCCGAAGCGGGCCGAATCGCTGACGGTGCGGTAGACGGCCGCGGTCTCCAGGAACTCCTTGGCCGGCACGCAGCCCCGATGGAGGCAGGTGCCCCCGACCTTGTCCATCTCGACCATGGCCGTGCGCAGTCCGGCTGCGGCGCCGTACAGGCGGTGGCGTAACCCCCCGGCCCACCCCCGATGATCACCACGTCGAACGTGGATTCGTCCTGTCCGTCCCCCCGGGCGCCGATGCCTCACTGTCCACCTCGGGTGCCGTGGGAACCACCTCCGTCAACTGCTCGTAGCGTCTGTCGTTACGCTTCAGCCTATCGGCCCGCGGGGCATGCTCTTCCCGGGGTGACCATGTTCGGGTACCGGTGAGCACCACCAACCAGGGCCGACCATGGACGCCCGGTCGGGCTCAGGAGAGGACCCGCCGGCGGAAGTTCCGGAGCCCCAGGCCGAGGAAGAGGGCCAGGAACCCCACGATCACCGGGTAGATGATGTACAGGTGCATGTGGGGGGCGTTGGTGAGGGCGGCCCGCATGCCCTCGTTCACGTAGATCAGCGGGTTGATCAGCACCACGGTCTGGAGCCAGTGCCATTCGCCCACCTTGATCGGGGCCAGGCGGGTCCACTCGTAGTACGTCCCACCCAGGAACGTCACCGGGAGGATGATGAATCCGAACATCAGGCCGATGTTGCGGGGCTCGAAGCTGGTCCCGAGCAGCAACCCCAGTGACGCCATGGTCACACAGGCCAGCGGGACGATGGTCACGATGATCCACCAGTGCAGATCCAGGTGGGCCTCGACCCCCTTGGCGTGCACCACCGAGGCGATGGGGAGCACGATGATGGCCGAGATCAGCCCCTGGACCGCGCCCGAGAGCACCTTGGCCATGGCCACCAGCCAGATGGGGCACGGAGCCTGCACCCGGTCCTCGATCTCGCGGGTGAACCCGAACTCCTGGGACATGATGAGAGCCACCGATTGCACGCCCTGGAAGAGGATGGAGATACCGACCACCCCGGGGACCAGCAGGGTGGCAAAGGCCGACTCGGCCACCGGTCCCCCGCCCCCGCCGATGCCCTGACCGATCTTCGGGAAGACGTAGAGGAACACGAAGCACAACAGGAACGGCTGCACCAGCACCCGGATGACGAACTCGATGAGGTGCTTGCGCAACACCACCAGGTCCCGGAGGATGAGGGCACCGAGGGCGATCCTCCCGGCGTCGAACGCCGAGCGGGTGGGCGTGGTGTGAACGGCGGGCACCGGTCGCCCGGCCTCGATGGTGCTCATCAGTCCCGTAACTCCTTGCCGGTGAGGTTGATGAAGACCGTCTCCAGGGTGGGCTCGGTCACCGAGATGTCCAGCACGGGAAACCCGGCGTCCTCGGCCACGCCCAGCACCTTCGGCAGCAGGCGGTCCTTGCCCATCACGTGCAGCTCCACCCCGCCCTCGACGGGCCGGGTCCGGGTCACCCCTTCGATCCCGTCAGCCAGCACCTGGGCCAGACGCTCGGGGTCGCCGGTGGCGGTCACCGTCACGATGGTGTCGGCGTCCACCCGCTGCTTGAGGGCGGCCGGTGTGTCGAGGGCCAAAATCCTCCCCCGGTCCATGATGGCCACCCGACCGCAGAGTTGGTCGGCCTCTTCCATGTAGTGGGTGGTCAACAAGATGGTCTGGCCGGCGGCGTTGAGCTCCCGCAAGGTCTCCCACAGGGCCAGCCGGCTCTGGGGATCGAGGCCGGCGGTGGGCTCGTCGAGGAACAGCACGGCCGGGCGGTGGAAGATGGCCCGGGCCACCATCAGCCGTTGGGCCATGCCCCCCGAGAGGGCATAGACCGACGCCTTGGACCACTTCTCCAACTGGAACTGCACCAGCAGCTCGGTGGCCGTCCGTTTGGACTCGCGGGCGGGGATGCCGAACAGGCGACCGTGGAAGTACAGGTTCTCCCACACCGTCAACTGGCGGTCCAGCGTGTTCTGCTGGCTCACGATGCCGAGGATCTGCTTGGCCAGGGCCGGATGGCTGACCACATCGATCCCGCCCACGTATGCCCGGCCCTCCGTGGGGATCACCCGGGTGGTCAGCATGCCGGCGGTGGTGGTCTTGCCGGCTCCGTTGGGGCCCAGCAGCCCGAAGATCTCACCCGGTTCGACCACCAGATCGAGCCCGTCCACCGCCCGGAGCTCCGATCCGGCGTACACCTTGGTGAGCCCCACCGTTTCGATGACGGCGGTGCCCCTGGGATGCTCTGCGGCCCGCGGGCTCGACTCGGTGGTGGTCATGGCTCTTTCGGCGACACTACCCGAGGCCTCCGGCCCGGTCTGACCGGGCAGCCGGTCACCCGGCCGTTTACTTGGGCGGCATCCGGATCCCGCCGTCGAGCCGGATCACCTCGGCGTTCAGGTAGCTGTTGGCGGCGATGTGGGCCACCAGGGCGCCGAACTCGGGCGGACTGCCCAGCCGCTTGGGGAAGTTGACCGACTCGGCCAGGGCATTGCGGGCCTCATCGGGGAGCATGGCCAGCAACGGGGTGTCGAACAGGCCGGGGGCGATGGCAAGGACCCTGATCCCGACCACCGCCAGATCACGGGCCGCCGGCAAGGTCATGCCGACGATGGCCCCCTTGGAAGCGGAGTAGGCCAACTGCCCGATCTGACCGTCGAAGGCCGCCACCGAGGCCGTGTTCACGATGACGCCACGCTCGCCGTTCTCCTGCGGCTCGACGGTGGCGATGGCCGAGGCCGCCTTGGTCATGACGTTGAAGGTCCCGATGACGTTCAAGTTCTGGATGAACTGGAACGGGGCCAGGTCGTGGGGTGATCCATCCCGGTTGATGACCCGGCCCACCCATCCGGTTCCGGCGCAGTTGACGGCCACCCGCAGGGAACCGCCCTCGGCGGCCTGGTCCACGGCCCGCTGACAGTCGTCGGGGTCGGTGACGTCGCCACCGACGAAGTTGGCCGAGGAGCCGATCTCGGCGGCGACCTCTTTGGCCCGCTCCTCGTTCTTGTCGAACAGGGTGACCCGCATGCCCTCGGCCGCCAGCTTCCGGGCGGTGGCCTCTCCGAGGCCCGAGGCGCCTCCCGTGACGATGGCTGAACTTCCGTTGATCTCCATGCCCGCAGGTTACGGGAGCCGGGGGCGGGGCCGCTAGCCGGGGGGCGGGGCCGCCGGCCACGGGTGGGGCCCGCCGGGCCGCCGGCCGGGGCGGCGGGGTCGCTACTGGCGGTCGGCGGCCTCGGTGGCCAACTGGTCCACCACATCGTTCATCCGGTCCCCCGAGTGCCCCTTGACCCACTCGAAGGTGACCGGTCGGTCCGGGTCGAGAGCCAGGTCCAACAGCTCACGCCACAGGTCCTGGTTGGCCACCGGCTTGCCCTGGGCGTTGCGCCAGCCCTTGCGCTTCCACCCCACCCACCACCGCTGTCGAAAGCAGTTGACGACATAGGTCGAGTCGCTCACCACGTGGACGGGACCCGAGAGGGACTGCAGAGCCCGAACCACCGCGGTGACCTCCATCCGCTGATTGGTGGTGTGGGCCTCCCCCCCGCTGTCGGACGGGCCGCCGTCCACCGCCCACCCCCATCCACCTGGTCCCGGGTTCCCCCGGCACGCCCCGTCGGTGTACACCGTGGTCACCGGATCCGTCGACGTGGGGGTGGGGGTGGGACTCATCGACGGGGTGCTCATGGACACAGCATGCCCGCTCGGTCGCGTGCCGCCGCGCACCTCGGGCACAGTGGCCCTGTCGACACCGCCGACCGGGCCACACCGTCGACCGGGCCAAAAGGTGTGCTTCCCCCGGGCACCAGGTGATGAGAGCATGGGTAGGTGCTGTTCGATGGAGTGAGCCACCAACTTCCCGATGCGGACCCCGTCGAGACATCCGAATGGCTGGATGCCTTCGACGATGTGGTCGAGGCCCACGGGCGGACCCGGGCGCGCTATCTGTTGATGAGGATCCTCGAGCGGGCCCAACACAAGCACGTGGACTTTCCGGCCACCGTCTCGTCCCCCTACGTCAACACCATCCCGTCCGACGAGGAGCCGGAGTTCCCCGGGGACGAGTACCTGGAGCGTCGCATCCGGGCCTTCATCCGGTGGAACGCCGCGGTGATGGTGGTCCGGGCCAACGTCCGCTCGGAGGCCATCGGGGGCCACCTGTCCACCTACGCCTCCTCGGCCTCCCTCTACGAGGTGGGCTTCAACCACTTCTTCCGGGGCAAGGACGGGGGCCGGCCCGGGGACCAGGTGTACTTCCAGGGCCACGCCTCCCCGGGGATCTACGCCCGGGCCTTCGTCGAGGGACGACTCAGCGAGGCGGAGCTGGACAACTTCCGGTTCGAAGTGGGTGTCGACGGACTCTCGTCCTATCCCCATCCACGCCTGATGCCCGAGTTCTGGGAGTACCCGACGGTCTCGATGGGGCTCGGCCCCCTCAACGCCATCGCCCAGGCCCACGTGAGCCGGTACCTGCACGCCCGGGGCCTGGCCGACACCTCCGACAGCCGGGTGTGGTGCTTCGTGGGCGACGGGGAGTTCGACGAGCCCGAGACCATCGGGGCCCTCGGAATGGCCGGACGGGAGCACCTCGACAACCTGGTCTTCGTGGTCAACTGCAATCTCCAGCGCCTCGACGGCCCGGTGCGGGGGAACGGCAAGGTCATCCAGGAGTTCGAGGCTCTGTTTCGTGGGGCGGGCTGGAATGTGATCAAGGTCATCTGGGGCCGCACCTGGGACGACCTCCTGGCCAAGGACGTCGAGGGGGTCCTGCTCAACAAGATGAACTCGACCGTCGACGGCGAGTTCCAAAAGTACGCCACCGAGTCGGGGGCCTACATCCGCGAGCACTTCTTCGGCCCCGACCCCCGGCTGACCGAGTTGGTCAGCCATCTCACCGACGAGGAACTGCAGTCACTCCCCCGGGGCGGCCACGACTACCGGAAGATGTACGCCGCGTACAAGGCCGCCACCGAGCACGTCGGGGCGCCGACGGCCATCCTGGCCAAGACCATCAAGGGTTGGACCCTGGGGCCCGAGATCGAGGCCCGCAACGCCACCCACCAGATCAAGAAGATGACCAAGGCCCAGCTGCTCACCCTGCGCAACCGGCTGTTCCTGAACGACGAGATCCCCGAGCACGACCTCGACGCCGACCTGCCGCCGTACTACCGGCCGGCGCCCGACTCCAAGGCCGCCCAGTACCTGGCCGAGCGGCGCCGGTCCCTTGGTGGCCCGCTGCCCCGCCGGGTGGTACGACCCCATCCCCTCCCGCCCCCGGATGGCGCGGCCTTCGCCGACCTGTTGGCCGGTTCTGGACGCCAGTCGGTCTCGACCACCATGGCCTTCGCCCGCCTGCTGCGCTCCCTGGTCCGGGACCCCTCCATCGGACGGCGCATCGTGCCCATCGTCTCGGACGAGGCCCGCACCTTCGGACTCGAGTCCCTCATCAGCGAGGTCCAGATCTACGCCCCGGAGGGCCAGCGCTACACCCCGGTGGATGCGGGTTTGGCCCTCCACTACGCCGAGAGCGCTTCGGGCCAGGTCCTCCAAGAGGGGATCAGCGAGGCTGGAGCAGTGGCGGCTTTCTCCGCCGCGGCCACGGCCTACGCCACCTGGGGCGAGCCCACCATCCCCTTCTACCTCTTCTACTCCATGTTCGGCTTCCAGCGGGTGGGCGACCTGCTGTGGGCGTTGGGGGACAGCCGCGGCCGGGGTTTCCTGCTGGGCTGCACCGCCGGCCGGACCACCCTCAACGGCGAAGGCCTCCAGCACCAGGACGGCCATTCGCTGTTGTTGGCCTCCACCTTCCCCAGCGTGGCCGCCTACGACCCGGCTTTCTCCTACGAAGTGGCCACCATCATCGAGGACGGGATCCGCCGGATGACCGGACCCGATCCCGAAGACCGGTACTGGTACCTGACCCTCTACAACGAGAACTACCCGATGCCGGCCCTCCCGTCCGACCCGGTGGAGGCCGAGCGGGTCCGCCGGGGCACCATCGAGGGCATGTACCGGTTCGACCCCGGCTCCGGAGCCGGAGCCGGAGCCGGAGCCGGTTCCGGTGAGGACGCCGGGTCCGGTTCGGATAAGGCCACCGGCTCCGGCAAGGGTTCCGATCAGGGTTCCGATCAGGGTTCCGGCTCCGGCAAGGGCTCCGGTAAGGACGGCCATCCGGCGCGGGCCACCGTGCTGTTCTCCGGTTCAGCCTGGCTGGCCGCGGCCGAGGCCCGTCGGCTGCTGGTCGAGGAGTGGGGCGTGGACGCGGACCTGTGGTCGGTCACGTCCTACAAGTCGCTGCGGGAAGACGCCATCTCGGTGGAGCGGTGGAACCGTCTCCATCCCGGAGAGCCCGAACGGGTGCCGCTGGTCACCGAGAGGCTCGCCGAGTCGGAGGGACCCATCGTCGCCGTCACCGACTTCATGCGCTCCGTGCCCGACCAGGTGTCACGCTGGATGCCACGGTCGTTCATCTCGCTGGGCACCGACGGGTTCGGCCGATCGGATACCCGGGACGTCCTCCGACGGTTCTTCGAGGTGGATGCCGGCCACATCGTGGTGGCCGTGCTGCACGGGCTGGCCGCCACCGGAGCCGTGCCCACCGCCGCGGTCGGCCAGGCCATCGAACGCTACGGGATTGACCCGGCCTCCGGCGACCCCTGGTCCGACTGAACGGACTTGAGGAGCCGCTCCCGTGGACGAATCTGAAAGTGGATCAGGAACGGAGTCAAGAGCCGCTGACGGTGGTGAGGGCCCGGCCGCCTCGCCGGACGTCCCGTTCATCACCTTGCTCGGCAACCCGATCCTCCGGAGCCGGTGCCACGTGGTCGACGACTTCGGTACTGAGCTCTCCGAGCTGATCGACGACATGTTCCGCTGTCTGGCGGCCATCGAGCACGGGGTCGGGCTGTCGGCCAACCAGATCGGTCGCCGTGAGCGTGTGTTCATCTTCGACTTCCAGGACGGCACGGCCGGCCATGTGGTCAATCCGGTGGTCACCCCCATCGGCCGCGAGTTCCAGGGCGGTGAAGAGGCCTGCCTGTCCCTGCCGGGTCTGGGCCTTCCGACCACCCGCCTGGAGGAGTGCGTGGTGCAAGGCGTGGACCGCAACGGCGAGCCCGTGCACTACGAAGGGGAGGGTCTGGCGTCACGGTGCTTCCAGCACGAGCTCGACCACCTGGACGGCAAGCTGTACATCGACCTTCATCCGGTCAGCGTGCGCAAGCGCATCGAGAGCGAGGCCAAGACGCTGCCCTGGTACGGGACCCCGGCCCTCGATCCCCGATCGGAGCAGTATCTGGGTCAGGCCGAGCCGGCGTCGGATCCCGGGCCCGAGCCCGTCTAGGCCTTCCGGACCGAGGGATGAGGTTGCACATCCACCCTGAGGTAGGGCACGGCGATGGACTCTGTGGTTCCCATCACAGAGCCAAGGAGCCCATCACCGTGACCCCAGCAGAGATCATCTACCAGCGCCGCCTCGCCGTGTTGGAACACGCCCAGCGAAGCAGGCTCGGCCACCACTCCTTCTTCGGCATATCTCTTCGTTGAAGATGCCGACCAGCTGGCACAGAGCTGGGTCACGGCGGGAGTCGACGTACGAACTCCCGAGGACACGGAGTGGGGTCAGCGCGAGGGTGTGGTCACCGACCCCGACGGCAACATCATTCGCTTCGGCTCCGTGCTCGCCAAGAGGCCGCGCCAGGCCCGTTGACCGTCGGTGTCCTCGGCGATTCGGCAGTGGATGCGCCCGGGGGTTGGTCCCGGCCGGCTTGGCCATGACCAGGGCGAGACGCTGAAGCCGGGGTTGTGCACCGTCATCCGAAGCCGTCGACGAGCAGAGACCCCTCCCACGTGATCATGACAGGAGAAGCCCCATAAGGTCGGTCACACCGAGGCCAGTGCCATGAGAAGCGTGTAACTGATCGGCGGAGGGCAATCTACCCTTGAGCGCTGACTTTGCCCAGGAAGGGTATGAGTCGACTGAAGAAGGCATTGTTGGGGTAGGCGCCGGCCGGGTCGTTGTGAGAGTAGGTGCTCTGGTAGTTCGCCAGGGTGAGATTGCTCATGGGTATGCCCGACTGTTGGGCCAAGATCTGCGCATCCTCCGGCACACTTGCCCCACCTAGGCGGGCGCCAAAGGCGTAGATCAGCAAGTCCTTTGGGAGGTTGTGACCCATGGTGGCATCGACGTCGAGCACGCTCTGGGCCGGATTGGCGTTCCCGTTGTCGACAGCACTGGTGTCGTCCGTCAAGCGTTGAGGGAAGTACCACTCAGTCCCGTTGGCGGTCTGGATCCCTTCTCCCGAAAACATCGCCGCGAAGCGATCGATCGGCGTGAGAGCCCCTGAGCCGTTCCAACCGTGAACCGGCCCCTGCGAGGCGATGCCCTGGCCGAGGTGCGCCTGAGCTGCCAGCAAACTGGGTGGCGAAGTAGACGCATTGAGGGCATAGCCGTACAGGCCCAGATTGGTGACGCGTACGGACGGAACGACCTCCGTTGGCAAGAGTCCCGACGTCTGACCCAACGAAGGCGCATTTGGGTTCTGGAGCGCAGATGCTGCTCCTGTCACCTCGAACAGTCCGGCGTACGGCGCGGTGATCCCGCCGAAGGAGAGCCAGGGGCTGGCGCTCGGGGCCTCGAGCGCCTGGAGCGTCTGGGTCGCTGCCTGAGCGCTCGCCGGCGTGGTGGTGCTACCGCCATCGATGTAGACCAAGCCCGCCAGGTCGTCCGCGCCGGCGTGGCCTTCGAAGTCCCAGGTGGCGTAGGCCGTGACCACAGATCCGCCCAGCGAGTGCCCACCGAGCACGACCTTGCCGCCGAGCCTTTTAGCGGCACCGATCACCACATGCAGATCCTGGACCGCGACATTCATTCCCCACTGTTTGGCGAACTCGACGGTGGAGCTGGCAACGGGTTGATAGTGATGGGTGATGCTCGAGTTCTTGAGATACCCGAGGTAGTAGTCGAATAGCTGGGTAGCCGTGGCCTTGTGGTCCTTGTACAGGTTGAGCTCCGACTGGTCCTCGAGCAGGTTCTCTCGACGTTCGACCGCCCATACCTGCCACCCCGTGGTCTTGGAGACGATCCACTTGGCCAGCGGCACGAAGTAAGCGGCGGCGGCAGAGGTGCCGGGCTCGAGGACCAGGACGTTCTTCGCGGTGCTCGGTCCGACCTTGATGACTCCCACCTCGTTGTACTGGGCCGGGGTGTCGGGAGCGTCGAAGCCCCGCATCCAGGTGACGCGCAGGGGTGCCGTCGACGATGTCGTCGAGGGGCTCGCCGTTGAGCTGGAGCCGCAGTCCGAGAGCAGGGCGGCCGCGCCAACAAGCGCCATCACTACCGCCAAGGCTCGTTTCGACATGATCGATCCTCTCAATGCGAGCATGGTTGGCTACAATATGGTCAATCTCACGACTCCGCAGTCGCCAGCGAGGCCACGACCGTCGAAGGGTGGTCGCCGAAGTAGAACGGCGAATAGAAACTCGCATACGCTGGCGTTATGTCCTTGTATCTCAGTGGCGATGACGCAGCCGACGAGCTCCTCTCGGACGACCCTCTGGCCCTGATCATCGGCATGGTCCTCGACCAGCAGGTCCCTCTGGAGAAGGCCTTCAAGTCGCCGTTCGACCTCCGGGAGCGCCTGGGCCGGCCCCTTGACCCAGCTGAACTCGCTTCGATGGACCCTGACGCCCTGGCCGAGGTGTTCAGCGCCAGGCCGGCCCTGCACCGCTACCCGAAGTCGATGGCCCGACGGGTGCAGGAGGTCTGCTCGGTGATCGTCGACACCTACGACGGCGATCCCGCAGCCATCTGGACCTCAGCCACCGACGGCACCCAGCTGTTGGCCAATGTGAAGGCCCTACCCGGCTTCGGCGAGCAGAAGGCCCGGATCTTCGTGGCCCTGCTCGGGAAGCAACTCGGGATCCAGCCTCCGGGGTGGAAGAAGGCGGCATCGCCGTTCGGAGACGCCGGGACGCATCGTTCCGTGGCCGACATCAACTCGCCCGAGTCCCTGGCCAAGGTGCGCCAGTACAAACAGCGGATGAAGGCCAAGGCCCGGGCCGAAGCGTCCACGTCCGGTTGACCACGTCTCCCCCGGGAGACCGCTGGAACCTCGGCGGGCGGCGGCTGTACCTGTGCACACCCGACCGCCTCGATCTCGAGCAGTTCGTCGACAAGTGCATCCAAGGCGGCGTGGACGTCGTCCAGCTGCGCGAGAAGCACCTTCCCGATGTCCGACTGATGGCCAGGGCCCTTCGGGTCCAACAAGTCTGCGCCCACCATCAGGTTCCGTTCGTCCTCAACGACCGCCCCGATCTGGCTGCGGCCATGGGTGCCGACGGCGTCCACGTCGGCCAGGACGACCCGGACCCTGACAAGGCCCGTCGGGTGGTGGGCCCCGACGCCATCGTCGGCCTCTCGACCCACGGCACCGACGATCTCGAGCGGGCCATCGGTGGACCGGGCGCTGACCCGGCCCCGGTCGATTACCTCTCGGCCGGTCCGGTGACGCCCACCCCGACCAAGCCGGGTCGCCTCGGCACGGGCCTCGGCTACGTCCGAGAGGCCACGAGCCGGGCCTCAAGGCCGGTGTGGATCACCGGAGGAGTCGATCCGACCACGGTGCCGGCCATGGCCGCAGCCGGGGCCCGACACTTCGTCGTGGTCCGGTGGCTGACCGAGGCGGACGACCCGGCACAGCACGCTCGCACTCTTCGACAGGTCATCGACGAAGCCGTGGCCCGGGAAGAGGCGGCGTCAAGCTGAGGAGAGCGAGCAGGGCTCAGGAGAGCGAGCAGGGCTGAAGAGAGCGAGCAGGGCTGAAGAGGGCCCCGGAGGCGGCAGGAGCTAGCCGGACACGCCGGTGGCCGGAGCCTTGACCACTTTGGCCCCAGCCGGAAGCGCCACCGGTGGAGACGTCCCAACCTGGGAGATGACCATGTGGACCGAGGCCGCCTTCACCGACAGATTGAACTCCGAGACGTACTGGCCGGACACCATGTAGACGAAGGTGCCGGTCTCCCCGTCCTGGCTCAGCGTGAATGTGTACGTCCCGCCCGCTGAGGTGGTGATGTGCGAGGCGGTCTGGGCGTAACGCAGGTAGTTGTGAACCGGGTCGATGGTGGTGGCTCCCTGGCTGGTCTGCCGGTAGAAGACCAGGTGCTTGGTGGAAGCGTTGGCCGACACCGTGAGGCTCTGGTACTCCACCGAACCGATGACGTACACGTAGGTGCGCTTGGACCCGTTCTCCACGTAGCCACCCAACTTGTCGGGTGCCTCGTAGGTCAGGTAGTCGGTCTGCGTGCCCTGGGCGGTCGACTCGGTGACCACCTCGCTGTAGTTACGCGCATTGAGGGTGTTGGGCACTGCCCCGGTGCACGTCTGGATGGGTTGCTTCGGCGACGTGCAGACGATCAAGGGGGCGTTCTTGGGTGCCTGGTTGAGCCCGAGCACAGCACCTCCGGCGCCCACCACTCCCAAGAGCACCAACAGTAGCCAGCTGATCGTCCCTCGAAGATCGTTCATCGGCGAGACGATACGCCACCCGAGGCCCACCCGGTGCCCACCGGCACGGAGCGTGGGCGGCGGCGGCCTCCGGGGTGGAGGCAGGTACCCCCGGGCGGCAAGAGGGTGCTCATGGCCTGCAGTCGGGTGCCCTTGACGTTAAAAACCGGGCGCACGCTGGTGGGATTCAGATCCCGATCCGCTGGGCCAACAGCTCCCGGTGGTAGGAGGGATCCCCCAGCATCAGCTCGGAGGATTTGGCCCGCTTGAAGTACAGGTGGGCGGGGTGCTCCCAGGTGAAGCCGATGCCACCGTGGATCTGGATGGTCTCGGCGGCCGCGTGGAAGTACGCCTCGGAGCAGTAGGACTTGGCCAGGCTGGCCACGACCGGAAGCTCGTCCGAGTCCTCGGCTGCGGCCCAGGCCGCGTAGTAAGCGGCGGATTTGGCCGACTCCACCTCCAACAACATGTCGGCGCACTTGTGCTTGATGGCCTGGAAGCTCCCGATCGGCCGACCGAACTGGATGCGGGTCTTGGCGTACTCCACCGAACTGTCGAGGCAGCGCTGCGCCCCACCCACCTGCTCGGCGGCCAGGGCCACCGCCGCCAGATCCAGGGTCTTCGACAGCCCGGGCTCGGCCCCACCGTCAGTCCCGATGAGCCAGGCCGGGGTGTTGGCGAACTCCAGCCGGGCCTGCTTGCGGGTCTGGTCCATGGTGGCCAACGGGGTGCGGGTGAGGCCCTCGGCGTCGCCCTTGACCCCGAAGAGGGAGAGCCCGGCATCGGTGCGGCCCACCACCAGGATGAGCCCAGCCACGTTTCCGTCCACCACGAAGGACTTGTGGCCGTTGAGGGTCCAACCGTCCTCGGCCGGGGTGGCGGCCAGGGTGATGCCGTCGGCGTCCCACCGACCCGAGTCCTCGGTGAAGGCCAGGGTGGCGATGGTGTCCCCGGCGGCGATCCCGGGAAGCAGGTAGGACTGGGCGCTCTGATCACCGGAGGTCAGGATGGCGTTGGTGGCCAGGGCCACAGTGGAGAAGAACGGTGCACACAGCAGGGCCGCGCCCATCTCCTCGAGCACCACGATGAGCTCCACGTAGGTGAAGCCGGCCCCCCCGAACTCCTCGGGGATGATCAGGGACTGCAGCCCCAACTGCTCGGCCATCTGGGTCCAAACCGCCGGGTCGTAGCCGTCGACGGTCTCCATGAGCCTGCGGACCTCGGTCTCGGGCGACTTGTCCTCGAGGAAGCGGTGGACCGACTTTCGAAGCTCGTCCTGCTCCTCGCTGAAGGCGAAGTTCATTTGTGTTCTCCATCCCCTGGGTCGTCCCCAAACGGGGGTTGACGTGCCCCGTTTGTCTACCAGAACCAGGCATTGTTGACCAACGGGTCAAGTGGCCCAACTACGCTGGCGGAGCCGGCGCAACCCCCTGTCCCACCACCCCGGAGCAGGAATTACCGTCGGTCCACAGCGACACGGTCCGGCCACGCCGGCGGGACCGCCCTACGGTGAGGAGCCCGCTGACGTGCCTGCCACCATCGTCGACTACGAGGATGCATCGGTCGAGGTCCACCGCCTGGTGGTGGGACCGGTCGACAACAACGTCTACATCGTCCGGGACCGGTCGACCGGCCAGTCCGTCCTGATCGACGCAGCCAACGAGCACGACAAGCTGCTCGAGCTGTGCCAGGCCCTGAACGTGCGCCAGGTGGTCGAGACCCATGGGCACTGGGACCACATCCAGGCTGTCGAGGCCGTCCGCAACGCCGGCATCGACGTGGCCGTGACCTCGGCCGACGCCGGCATGCTGCCCTCCTACGACCAGCTCCTGGAGGACCGATCGATCGTCCAGGTCGGGAACCTCCGCCTGGCCACCATTGCCACCCCCGGTCACACCCCCGGCTCGATGTGTTTCGCCGTCGAGGGGACGCCTCTGCTGTTCACCGGGGACACGCTCTTCCCGGGGGGGCCGGGCAATACGTCGTTCGAGCACTCCGACTTCGCCACCATCATCACGTCCATCGAGGATCGGCTCTTCGCCCCGTTCGATGCCGGGACCCTGGTTCTGCCGGGTCACGGCGCCGGGACCACCATCGGGGCCGAGTCCCCCCACCTCGACGAATGGGTCGAACGGGGCTGGTGACCGGCGGGGCTGGTGACCGGCGGGGCTGGTGACCGGCGGGGCTGGTGACCGGCGGGGCTGGTGACCGGCGGGGCCGGTGACCGGCTGAACAGCCGGGCTCAGACCGCCGTCGAGGGTCGGCGGGGCTCCCGGACCAGCTCGATCTGCGGGGGCAGGCCGGTGACCTCCACGCCGCCCGGCACCTCGGTCCCGACCTCGATCGTCACCCGCGACCCGGCCAACGGGATCCCTTCGACCTTGAGGTAGCCGATCCAGTCGGGCAGGTTGGGGCACAGCCAGGTCTTCCCATAGGGAATCCAGGGGTCCAACCGGAGCAGAGTCCGGAGGCACAGGAGGGGCGAAGCCGCAGCCCAGGCCTGGGGCGAGCACGAGGTCGGATAGCCCACCGGCACCGACAGCTCGCCCCGGTCCAGTCCGCTGAACAGCTCGGGGAGCCGACCGCCCTGGGTCTGGGCCGCGTCGAGCAGGCCGAAGATGAGCTGCTGCGCCGCGGCGTCGAAGCCGTAGCGGGCCAGGCCGGCGGCCACGATGGCCGTGTCGTGGGGCCACACCGAGCCGCAGTGGTAGCTGATGGGGTTGTACCCGCCGCTCTTCTTGGACAGGGTCCGCACCCCCCACCCGCTGAACATGGCCGGCGACACCAGGTGCTCGGCCACCCGGCGGGCCTTGTCCTCGTCCACGATCCCGGTCCACAGGCAGTGCCCGATATTGGAGGTCAGCGAGTCGATGGGCTTCTTGTCGGCGTCGAGCCCGACGGCGAACCACCCCTTGTCCTCCAACCAGAAGTCCCGGTTGAAGGCGGCCTTCAGGTGAGCGGCCTTGGCCCGGTAGCGGTCGTAGGTGGAGGTGTCACCGACCTCGAAGGCGAAGTGGGCGCTGGCCAGGTAGGCGCCATAGGTATAGGCCTGCACCTCGCACAGGGCGATGGGGGCTTCGGCCACCCGGCCGTCGGCGTACCGGATGCCGTCCCAGCTGTCCTTCCAGCCCTGGTTGGCCAGACCGCGGTCGGTGGCCCGCCGGTACTCGACGTAGCCATCACCGTCAGCGTCCCCGAACTGCTCGATCCACTCCATGGCCCGGGCGGCATTGGGGAGAAGCTCGTCCACCATCTCCCGGGCCTCACCCCAGCGCCGCATCTCGCCCAGCAGCATCACGAACAGCGGGGTGGCGTCGGCCGTGCCGTAGTAGATGCTGCCCCCGCCGAGCGAAAGGGTGGCGGCGTCGCCGAAGCGCATCTCATGGAGAATGCGCCCGGGCTCCTCGTCGTGCCGCGGGTCGACATCCTTGCCCTGGAACCGGGCCAGGGTCTGGAGCACCCCGCGGGCCAGATCGGGGTCGACCAGCAGCGCCATCCACGCCGTCAGCAGCGAGTCACGACCGAACACCGTCATGAACCACGGAGCGCCGGCCGCCACCACCACCCGTTCGGGATAGTCGGGATCGAAGATCCGCAGGGCACCGAGGTCCTCGTTGCTGCGGTCGATGACCTCTTTGAGCCCGGGATGGCTGGTCTCCACCTGGGGAACCCGGCGGCGCCACTGGGCCAGGCGCTCGGACGGTGCGGCCCGCTCGATGGGCTCCCCGCAGCGGTAGCGAGGATCGAAGGTGGCGGCGTCGATGGCCGGCGCCACCTCGATGCACGTCGTCCACTCCCCCCGGGGGGGCACGATCACCTCGAAGGAGGCCAGGTCGGGGCTGACCACGGCGGGATCGCAGAACCGGAGATCCACGCCCCGGACCACCCCGCCCCGCCGGTACGAGTAGGTGATGGTGGGGGGCCGCTCGACCGGGATGGGCTCGTCGGACTCCCGCCGCAGGGCGACCTGTTGGCCGGCCTCCTCCCGGGCAATCAGCTCGGCCAGGGTCCCAGCCGACACCGTGCTGGTCACCCGCCCGGTACCCGGATCGTTTCCCACCCGACCCTCCTTCACCGCGAACAGGTCGGCGAAGTCGGAGTCGACGAAGACCTCCAGAGTGCACAGGGCCGGCTCGTCGGCAAAATTGCGCAGGGTGATGTCCTCGCGCATGCCCTGTCCCACGTGCCGGGTCCGGAAGACCATCAAGGTGGAGTCAGCCCGGCCGGGCGCAGGCCGGGACCGGGAGACGAAGGTGGCCGAGAACGGGTCGTCGGTGATGGCGGCCAGCGGCTCGGTGGTCTGCCCGTTCACCAGCAGCTCCAGCCGGGCCAGGATCCGGGTATCCCGGAAGAAGAGGCCCTGAGCCGAGCCCAGGGACATGTCCCCGGAGCTCCCGCTGATGGCGAAGGTCGATTCGTCGACCAGGGTCACCACGCTTGCTCCCGAGTCCAATCTGGCGATCGGGCCGGCATAGTTCCAGGGGTCGGCCATGGCGCTTACCGTACCGGCTTGACCTGCTCGCCTGAGTAATCCCCCGGCTGGGCTTGATGTAGTCACCCGGAGGGGTCCGAGTGATCCCCCGGGCCGGGCCTGGAATGTGCCGCTATTCCCCCTATACCCGTAGGAGAAAATCACGAATGCGGCTAAGATCCACCCGTGCCCAGCGAGACCGAACAGAGCCCGGCGTCCGGACAGAGTCCGGCCGTGGCCACCCCACTGCTCCGGATCGAGGACCTCCACGTATCGGTGGAGGGCCAGCCCATTCTGAAGGGTGTCGACCTGACCGTCGAGTCGGGCCAGCTGCACGCCCTGATGGGGCCCAACGGCTCGGGCAAGTCCACGCTGGCCAATGTGTTGTTGGGCAACCCGGCCTATCAGGTGACCTCGGGCGCCATCCGGTTCAAGGGCGAGGACGTCACCGCCTGGGGCCCCGACGTGCGGGGCAAGGCGGGCATGTTCCTGGCCTTCCAGGAGCCGGAGGCCATCGGCGGCGTCCCGGTCATCCAATTCCTGCGCCAGGCTCTCTCAGCCCGCCGGGGTATGGACATGTCGGTACTCGAAGTGCGCTTGATGATGATGGAGTGGATGGAGAAGCTGGGCATGGATCCGGCCTTCGGCGAGCGCCACCTCAACGACGGGTTCTCCGGGGGCGAGAAGAAGCGCAACGAGATCCTCCAGATGGCCATCCTCGAACCGGAGTTGGCCGTCCTGGACGAGACCGACTCCGGTCTCGACGTCGACGCCCTGCGCACCGTGGCCCGGGGCGTGCATGCCGTGCGGGACTCCCGACCCGACCTCGGCGTACTGGTCATCACCCACTACCAACGCATGCTCGACGAGTTGGCCGCCGACCGGGTCCACCTGCTGGTGGACGGGGTCATCGTGGCCGAAGGCGGACCCGAACTGGCACGCGCTCTCGAGTCCGAAGGGTACGACGCATGGCGAACGTAAAGGAATCACCGTCCGGGCTCGATGTGGCCACGCTGCGCAAGGACTTCCCGTTGCTGGCCCGCGAGGTCAACGGCCATCCGATCACCTACCTGGACTCCGCCGCTTCGGCCCAACGCCCGGTACAGGTCCTCGACGCCATGCGGGAGTACGACGAGACCACCCACGCCAATGTGCACCGGGGCGTCTACTCCATCGCCGAGGAGGCCACCCGCCGGTTCGAGGCGGCCCGCCACAACGTGGGCCGGTTCATCGGTGCACCGGAGCCCTCGCGGGAGATCGTCTTCACCAAAAACGCCACCGAGGCCCTCAACCTGGTGGCCCACACCTGGGGTCGGTCCAATCTGCGCTCGGGCGACATCATCGTGCTGACCGAGATGGAGCATCACGCCAACATCGTCCCGTGGCACATGCTGGCCGAGGAACGCGGGCTCACCATCCGGTGGATACCCGTCGACGACGAGGGGCGACTGGACCTCAGCGATCTGGACCGGTTGGTCGACGGGGCCAGGCTGGTCGGGGTCAGCTGCATGTCCAACGTGCTCGGGACCCTCAATCCCATCCGGGAGATCGCCGACATCGCCCATGCCGCCGGCGCCGTGGTGGTGGCGGACGGCGCCCAGTCCGTGCCCCACCTGCCAACCGACGTGACCGCCCTGGACGTGGACTTCCTGGCCTTCAGCTCGCACAAGATGCTCGGCCCTACCGGAATCGGCGTGCTGTGGGGACGCGACGAGCTGCTCTCGGCCCTTCCTCCCTTCCTCGGCGGTGGGGAGATGATCCTCGACGTTCGCAAGGACGGGTTCACCCCGAACGACATCCCCTGGCGCTTCGAGGCGGGCACCCCGCCCATCACCGAGGCCATCGGCCTCGGGGCCGCCGTGGACTACCTGAGGAACGTGACCATGGAGGCCGTCCGGGCGCACGAGATCTCCCTCACCACCTACGCCATGGACACCCTGACCGAACGGTTCGGGGACGACATCGGCATCTTCGGCCCCCGCGATCCTCGGGACCGGGGTGGGGTCATATCCTTCGCCTACCGCGACATCCACCCCCACGACATCTCCCAGGTCCTCGACGAGTACGGGGTGTGCGTACGGGCCGGCCACCACTGTGCGAAACCCCTCATGAGGCGCCTCGGGGTCAACGCCACCGCCCGGGCCTCGTTCGGTCTCTACAACGACGAAGCCGACGTCGACACCCTGGCCGACGCGTTGACCGAGGCCGGAGCGTTCTTCGGATGACCGCTCGACGGTATCCTGGTGCGGTGACCAGTGAGTTCGTGCGTTGTCATGCCTTCGGGATGTCGGTCCCCCTGACCGTGGAGGTCCCCCTGATCGTGGGGAGGTGTGTGCGCTGATGCCCGGGCTCGAGGACCTCTACCGCGAGATCATCCTGGACCACTACCGTTCGCCGCGTAACCGTGGCGAGCTGGAGTCGCCCCCCGCCTATCGGGTCGAGGGCTTCAACCCGCTGTGCGGGGACGAGATCGTGGTCACTCTCATCGTCGAGGGCGACGTGGTCTCGGATATCAAGATCGCCGGGACCGGCTGCTCGATCAGCCAGTCGTCGGCCTCGCTGATGTCAGCCGCCGTGAAGGGCAAGCCGGTGGCCGAGGTGCGCGACCTGATCCGCACCTTCAAAGGGATGATGTCCATCCACGAGTCGACCCTCCCCTCGTCCAACGGGGCCTCTGATGACGGATCCAGCTCGGCTGTCGAACTGGACGTGGTCGAGCCCGAGATCATCGATGTCGACGCTCTGGGCGAGCTGGCCGCTCTGCAGGGGGTAGTCAAGTTCCCGGTGCGGATCAAGTGCGCCACGCTGAGTTGGAACACGCTGGCCCAGGGACTCGACGAGAGCGAATCGGTTAGCTGAACCTCGCTGGCGTGGGGGCGGCTGCAGGTGGCTGGCGCCAGGGGGACAGGCTTGCGTCGGCGTTGGACGGGTCCGTCGGTGTGAGGACGGGGTCCGTCGGTGTGAGGTAGTGGGGTCGCACGGGACCGGCAAGTCTCGTGCGGGCCGGTCCAGGCCGTACCGGTCCAGGCCAGGTTAGGCCGGGCCGCTTCGGGCCGGGCCGCTCAGCTGTATGCCGCGTACCCGGTCTGATCCACGAGCTCAGCCAGTTCGCTGCCTCCCGTGGCCACCACGCGGCCCTCGGACAGGACATGCACCACGTCGGGATGGAGCACATCGAGCAGCCGGCGGAAGTGGGTAATGGCCAGAACGCCGAGGCCCCATTCGTTGGTGGCCTCTTCCACACGTCGTCCGACCGCTCCTAGGGCATCGATGTCCAGCCCCGAATCGATCTCGTCGAGCACGGCGAACCGGGGCCGTAACACGCCCAACTGGAGCGTCTCGTTTCGCTTGCGCTCCCCGCCTGACAGGTCGACGTTGAGGGGCCGGTCGAGGAAGCGCTCGTCGAAGCCGATGCGGCGGGCCTCAGCCTTCAGTCGCCCACCGATCCCGTCAGCTCCTCCTCCGTTCTCGTCCCCGGGGATGGCCTGGCGTGCGGCGGTCAAGGACTTGACCAGCGACACACCCGGCACCTCGATCGGGTGCTGCATGCCCAGGAACAGGCCGGCCCGCGCCCGCTGCCAGGTCGGCAGGGCCAGGAGGTCGATGCCGTCCAGGGTCACCGAACCGCCGAGCACTTCGTAGCCGGGTCGGCCCATCAGTACGTGGGCCAACGTGCTCTTGCCCGAGCCGTTGGGTCCCATGACCGCGTGGACCTCACCACTGCGCACGGTCAGGGTCACCCCGCGCAGGATCTCCCGTCCGGGGATGCCGGCCCGCAGCTCCTCGATGACCAGCTCACCCGTGCTCATGGCACCACCACCGAAACGTCGTCTCCATCGATCTCCACCTGGTAGACCGCCACCGGTCGGGTAGCCGGAAGGGAGCATGGCTCACCGGTCCGTAGATCGAAGGTCGATCCGTGCTTGGCGCACTCGATCTCGCACTCGCTGGTGAGGACCTCCCCGTCGGCCAGGGAGAAGTCCTCGTGGCTGCAGCGATCGTCGATGGCGTAGAACTCGTCCCCGATGTGGGCCACGGCCAGTCTCAGGCCGTCGACGTCGAAGCGGCGGGCCTCCCCCGGGGCTACGTCACTGCGCCCACACACCCTGATCACCCGGCGCTCGCCCGGGTTGGCCATGGACTCACTCACCGTGGCCTCCCGACCGGTCGGCCAGGGCCCGCCCGATCATCGACCTGGTTCCGGCAATGGGTACCTGATCGGCGATGTTCTCGAAGAAGCCGCCCACAATCAGCCGCTCGGCGACCTCGGGCTCCACGCCGCGGGACTCGAGGTAGTAGCGCTGGTCCTCGTCGACCGGGCCGACGGTCGAGCCGTGGCTGCACTTCACGTCGTTCTCCTCGATGTCCAGATTGGGCACCGAGTCGGCCTGGGCCCCCTCGTCGAGGACCAGGTTGTGGTTGGTCTGCATGGCGTCGGATCGCGCCGCCCCCCGACGGACCCGGATGAGTCCGCTGTACACGGAGTGCGCCCGGTCGGCGACCGCTCCCATGAACAAGAGGTCGCTGGTGGTTTTGGGGGCCAGGTGATCCTGGAGGGTCCGGAAGTCCAACATCTGGTCGTCCCGACCGATGAAAGCCGCCCGCAGCTGGCTGGTCCCGGACTCCCCCTGTAGGGCCGAGTCCGTTCTGAGCCGGGCGTAACTCCCACCCAGAGCCACGGCGAAGCTGGACAAGGTGGCATCGGCGCCGATGGCGCTGGCCTGATGGGCCAGCTGCCATGTGTCCGGCCCCACCGACTGCACACTGACGTAGGACAGGGCGGCGTTCTCCGCCACCCGGATCTCCGTCACCGGGACCACCAGGTGGTCGGTGCGCCGGCTGTGGCGGTCCCTCGAGCTCGCCGTGGTGCTTCCCGAGGGAAGGTGAGAAAGCAGACCGGTCTCCACGTCGACGACGATCTCGACCACACCGGCCTTGGATCCCGGGCCGCTGCGGATGACCGTCCGGGGGAAGACCGCCTCACCCCCGCTACCGCTGACCACATGGACCACGACGATGGGGTCGTCGATGACGGCACCCGCCGCCACGTCGACAATGAGCGGATCCACGGCGAAGGCCTCGTTGAGGAGGACGAAGTCGCGTGGGTCCGTGATCACCGCGCCGAGGAGGGACTCCATGTCGTCCTGCTCGGTGACCCGGCCCAGGGTCAACAGGTCCTCCCCCACCGATGAGCCCACCGTGGCCAACAGCCCGTTGATGGTCACCATGAGGCCCGAGCGCGGGCCGAGGCTGCCCACCAACGAATGGACCCGGTCCGAGGGAGAGGGCCCCGGGTCGTTGTGGCCGTCGACAGGCACCGTGCCCGACGGCCGGAACCGGTCGAGGTCGAGGTCGTCGATCCGGCTGTACCGCCAGACCTCGTCCTTCTCCGTGGGCAGGACCGACGACGCGAACTCCTCGGCCGCGGCCAGGCGGCGTCGCTGCAGCCAGGCATGCCCGGGCAGGGAAGTAGCAGAATCAGGTGTGAAGGTGGACAGAACGGGAAACCTCTCGCGCAACGAGGCCCGGGTTACGAGCCTCTGGCTCAATACTACCTGCCGATTCCCGGGCCTCAGCCCGGCGGAGCTCCGGTGCCCAGCCCGGGTCATCCTCGCTCCAGCCCGGGGCATCCTCGCTCCAGCCCGGGGCATCCTCGCTCCAACCCCGGTGAGCCTCGGCCGCCAGGCCCGGCCTCCCCGGTCTGCATGGAGGCATACGCTTTGATCCATGACGCCGCCGACCGAATCAGACATCGCTGCCTTCTCCTCGGAGGTCCTCTCCCTCGAGACCGACGGTCACGTGGCCACCTTGTGGCTGGATCGGCCCGAGAAGCGCAACGCCATGGGCCCGGCGTTCTGGTCCGACCTCCCGCGGGCCCTGGCCGCCATCGGCTCGGATCCGGAGGTCCGGGTGGTGGTCATCGCCGCTCGCGGGCCCCATTTCAGCGTGGGCCTCGACCTGGTGGCCATGTCCGGCCTGACCGGCTCGTCGGGCTCGTCGGGCTCGTCGGGCACACGGCAACGGCAACGGCTCCACCCCGTCCATGGCCGCCCGGGCCCAGTCGGCCCGGGCCGAGATCCGGCGGCTGCAGGCTTCTGTGACCTCGGTGGCCGACTGCCCGCTACCGGTCATTGCCGCCATCCACGGCTACTGCATCGGCGGCGGGGTCGACCTCGCCGCCGCCTGCGACATCCGCCTGGCCAGTGCCGATGCCCTGTTCTCGGTGCGGGAGGCCAAGGTGGCCATCGTGGCTGACCTGGGAAGCCTCCAGCGGCTCCCGGCGATCATCGGTCAAGGGCATTTGGCCGAACTGGCCTTCACCGGCAAGGACATCACCGCCGAGCGGGCACTGGCCATGGGACTCGTCAACCAGGTCAGTTCCGACGCCGATGCGGTCCTCCACGACGCCCGGGCCCTGGCCACGGAGATAGCGGCCAACTCACCGCTGGCCGTTCAGGGCACCAAGGCGGTCCTCAGGGCCAGCCAGGGACGAACGGTGGAAGAAGGGTTGGAGTACACGGCCACCTGGAATGCCGGGTTCCTGGCCTCGGACGACTTGGTTGAGGCCATGACGGCGTTCATGGAGAAGCGACCGGCGGTGTTCACCGGCCGCTGAGGTTCACGCTCCGCTGAGCCTCACCGTCGACGCTTCCACCAGCGGCCCTGGCGCCGCCCTTCGCGCTCGTCCTCTTTGCGCACCTCGGCGAGAATGTCGGGGCCGACGGCATTGATGATGTCCTCCGCCTGATCCAGCACCTGAGCCGCCTCCTCACCGGGGACGTCGGGCATGGGCTCGAGGGCCGGCTCGACCAGGGTCCCGTGGGACCATCCCACATCCGCCAGCCGACGGGCGTAGGACGGGCAGTTGTCGGGGCACTTCCAGGGCGCCTCGGGAGCCAGGTCCAGGATGCAGAACCGCGCCACTTCCCCCGAGTCGTAGGTACGGCTCTGAAAGTGCTTGCACTCTTCCCTCATCGGCATGAGTACATCTTGCCTCTCTGGCGACCGCTCCGCCCGGCACGCCCTCGGTCCGGCACCGCAGGCCGCCGACCGCAGGCCGCCGGGGGTCGACCGGCCGACCGGCCGACCGCCGGGCCGGGGGCCATCTCCTAGGTCAGCCGACCGAGCCTTCCATCTGCAGCTCGATCAACCTGCTCCACTCGACGGCGTACTCCATGGGCAGGGTGCGGGTGATCGGCTCGATGAAGCCGTTCACGATCATGCCCATGGCCTGGGTCTCGGACAGGCCCCGGCTCATCAGGTAGAAGAGCTGGTCATCGCCCACTTTGGACACCGTGGCCTCGTGGCCGATCCGGGCGTCCCGCTCGGCCACCTCCATGTAGGGCTTGGTCTCGGAGACCGCGGTCTCGTCGAGCAGCAGGGCGTCGCAGCGCACGAAGCTCTTGGCGTGCTTGGCCCCTTCGTCCACATGCACCTTGCCCCGGTAGGTGGTGATGCCCGAATCCTTGGAGATGGACTTGGACACGATGGTGGAGGTGGTCTCCGGAGCACAGTGGTACATCTTGGCCCCGGCGTCCTGATGCTGGCCGGCTCCGGCGTAGGCCACCGAGAGCACCTCGCCGGAAGCCTTGGGCCCCAGCAATAGTAACTGAAAAGTCGAAGCAGATGTGCAGCGGCGACAGCCATGGCCAGCAGCCCGTCGTCGGGCATGTGGTCCTTCAGGTTGGGATGCGGCCAGTCGGTGCCCCACAGCACGCGATCGGGAAACGTCTCGACGATGCGGCGGGCAAACGGAATCACGTCGCGGTAGGCGTGGCGCTCGCCGTGCAGCGCGGGGGGACCGGCGAGCGACAGCCGTTCCGGGCAACTGACCTTGGACCAGACGTTGCGGTGATCGCGCATGAATTTCACGAACAGCCCGAATTCAGGGCCGTCGACCGGTTTGCCGACGTCGGGACGGCCCATATGGTCGACCACGATCGCGGTCGGCAGCGAGGTGAAGAAATCCCACAATTCGGGCAGATCCACCGCCTCGAAATAGATCACCACATGCCAGCCCAGTTTGGCGATGCGGCCGGCGATCTCGACCAGCTCCTCCTTGGGAGTGAAATCGACCAGGCGCTTGACGAAGTTGAAGCGCACGGCGCGCACGCCGGCCCGATGCATCGCTTCGAGTTCGGCATCGCTGACGCTGCGCCGCACGGTCGCCACGCCGCGCGCCCTTCCGCCGGAATGGATCAGCGCGTCGACCATGGCGCGATTGTCGGCGCCATGGCAGGTCGCCTGCACCACCACGTTGCGGGCAAAACCGAGATGGTCGCGCAGCGCGTAGAGCTGCTGCCGCGAGGCGTCGCAGGGCGTGTATTTGCGTTCCGGCGCGAACGGAAACTCCGCGCCGGGACCGAACACGTGGCAGTGCGCGTCGACCGCGCCGGCCGGCACCTTGAATCGGGGCCTGGTGGGACCGGCGTACCAGTCCAGCCAGCCGGGCGTCTTGTGGAATTCCGGCATCGCCATCAATCGATATATCTGAGGCCGGCCCTCTCGAGCGGCTCGCGCATCTTGTACATGTCCAGGCCGAGCACGCCGGCCGCCAGCCTGGCCCGCTTTTCGCTCTCGTTGGCCTCGCGGGCTTCCGCCGCATCGGCGACCCGTTGCGCGACGGCTGCGGGAACCACGACGACGCCGTCGGCATCGGCGATCACCGCGTCGCCCGGATTGACCAGCGCGCCGGCGCAGACCACCGGAATGTTCACCGAGCCGAGCGTTGCCTTCACCGTGCCCTTGGCGCTGATCGCCCTGGAAAACACCGGGAATTGCATCTCGGTCAGATCCCTGACGTCACGCACGCCGCCATCGATCACCAGGCCCACCGCCCCGCGGGCGCGGAAGCTGGTCGCGAGCAGATCGCCGAAGAAGCCGTCGGTGTTTTCGGCGGTGCAGGCAGCCACCACGACATCGCCCGGCTGCAGCTGTTCGGCCGCCACATGCATCATCCAGTTGTCGCCCGGCTGCAGCAGCACGGTGACCGCGGTGCCGCAGGCCCGCGCCGCCGGATAGATCGGCCGTATCACCGGATGCATCAGGCCGACCCGGCCCATCGCTTCGTGGATGGTCGCGACCCCGTAGCGCGACAATCTTTTCCACCGCCGCCCTGTCGGCGCGCACGATGTTGCGCTTGACGACGCCGAGGTTGTTGATCGGATCGCTCATCTTACTTCCCCTTCGCCTTCAGCGCCGCGTCCAGCCGCGGGAACACGCGCCGGGCATTGCCTTCGTAAACCCTGTGCTTGTCCTCGGCGCTGAGGATGGCCGAGGCCTCGATGTAGCGCCTGGTGTCGTCATAGGGAAAACCGGTTTCGGGATCGATCCCGCGCACCGCGCCGATCATTTCACTGGCGAACAGGATGTTCTCGACCGGGATGACCTTGGTCAGAAGGTCGATGCCCGGCTGGTGATAGACGCAGGTGTCGAAGAAGATATTCTTCAGCAGATGATCCCTGAGCAGCGGCTTCTTCAGCTCCTGCGCCAGCCCGCGAAAACGGCCCCAGTGATAGGGCACCGCGCCGCCGCCATGCGGTATCAGGAATCTCAGTTTCGGAAAATCCTTGAACAGGTCCGAGGTCAGGCACTGCATGAAGGCCGTGGTGTCGGCGTTCAGATAATGCGCGCCGGTGGTGTGAAAGCAGGCGTTGCAGCTGGTGGAGACGTGGATCATCGCCGGAATGTCGAGTTCCACCATCTTCTCATAGATCGGATACCAGTGCCGGTCCGACAGCGGCGGCGAGGTCCAGTGTCCGCCCGACGGATCGGGATTGAGATTGATGCCGACGAAGCCGTACTCGCTGACGCATTTCTCGAGCTCCGGCAGACAGCTCCTGGGATCGACGCCCGGCGACTGCGGCAGCATCGCCGCACCGATGAAATGATCGGGAAACAGCCGGCTGACCCGCGCAGCAGAGCTCGTTGCAGATCGAGGCCCAGGTCGAGGAAACCTGGAAGTCGCCGATATGGTGCGCCATGAAGCTGGCGCGCGGGCTGAATATCGTGAGGTCGCTGCCGCGTTCCTGCATCTTCTTGAGCTGGTTGCTGACGATGCTTTCGCGCAGTTCGTCGTCGCTGATCTTCAATTCGCTGGCCCGGGGCCTGACCGAGGGATCGTTGATGCCGGCAATCTGCCGGTTGCGCCAATCCTCCAGCGCTTTCGGCGCCGTGGTGTAGTGGCCGTGCACGTCGATGATCAATTGGCTCTCCATGTTATCGAAGGGCGGCGGATTCAATGGCCCGCCATATTGTGCGTCCGGCAGCCTTGGCCGCCGCATCCTGCGGATGGTCGGCCGGCTTCACCAGCAGTGCAAGGGCGGCGACGGCGTCGGGGATCGCCCAGGGGATCGCAGTTTGCACGGCCATGACCTGAATGGGGGATCGATCGCCGCACTCTGGCGGGTTGGCCGCCGCGCCGCCAGCGTTCGCCGCCTATAACAGCTATAGCAATCCGGCATGGCCCTCGGCCAGGCGTCCTGTGCAAAGCAATCAGGCCGGACGCTCGCGGATCAGCGCCGTCAGCAGCTGCAGCGTGTGTCGGGCCAGCGGCGTCGGACGCTTGGAGGCCGGGACGGCCAGGCACAGCACGCTGACCGGGGCCGGATCGACCAGCCTGCGCATCACCAGTTCCTGGGAATCGCGCCGACGCCGCCACGCCGCTGGCGGTGAGCACCGCATGACCGTAGCCGGCGCGAACCAGGTCGATGATGGACGGCACGCTCGACACCTCCCAGGCGATGTCGAGCTTGATGCCGGCCAGAGCCGCCTGCGTCTCGAGCAGGCGGCGCATGGCATGGACCCGCTCCGGCACGATCAGGGGGTAGCGCGGCAGCTCTTTCATCGGCAGGGGTGGCGCCGAGCGCCGCCGCTTGCTGCCTTTGGGAGCACGGCTTACGAGACCGAGGGCCTCCTCCAGCAGCGGCGTGATCTCGAGCCCGGGCTGCGCTTCGGGGTTGTAGACCAGACCGATGTCGATCCGACCGCTCATGACCCATTCGACGATGTGGGTCGACAGCCCCTCGACGATGGCCAGCCTGGCCGCCGGGAAGCTGCTTCCTGAAGCGGTCGATCAGAGGCAGCGTGAGCTGATGGCCGAAGCTCGGCGGCAGCCCGATGGTCACCTGCCCGACCGGCTTGTCGCGGCTGGCCTCGAGGTCCTCGCGCGCGTGCGTGACGAGCTGCAGCACCGCGACGCCATGGTCGAAAAGCCGCTTGCCGGCTTCGGTGAGCGCGACGCCGCGGCCGTTGCGGAGAAACAGTTGCTGATTGAGCTCGGTCTCCAGGCTGCGCACCTGGCGGCTGAGCGCAGGCTGCGCGATGTCGAGAACGACCGCGGCCCTGCTGAAGCTGCCGAGCTCGGCCACCTGCACGAAATATTCGAGCTGCTTGAGGTTCATGGGCCTGACAACCGCAAAATGATCGGGACTGATGCGAAGCAATGCGCCGGGTGGCGGCTGCGTCCCGGTCCGGAGCCGGAGCGGCCGGCATCCGGCACCTGTTACTGCCTTTCAACGCCCGCCTTTTCGATGACCGCCCGCCACTTGTCGATGTCGGACTTCAGCCTGGCCGATATCTCTTCCGGCGTACTGGCCCTGGCCTCGATGCCGAGATCGAGAAGCCGCGTTTTGGTATCCTGCTCGGCGAGTATTTCCTGAAGCGCCTGATTGAGGATCTTCACTATTTCCGGGGGTGTGCCGGCGCGGGCAAACAGCGCGTTCCAGGACACCACGTCGTAATCGGCCACGCCGCTTTCCCGCAAGGTGGGAACGTCCGGCGTGCTTTCCGAGCGAACCGGACCGGACGAGGCCAAGGCGCGGATCCTGTGGTCCGCCAGATTACCCTTCATCGCCGGATAGCCGTCGATCATGAGTGCGACGTTTCCCTGCAGGGCCGACACCAGGAGTTCCGGCGTGCCCCGGTACGGAACGATGGTGAAGTCGATGTTCGCCGCGGCCTTGAACAGCTCCGCGGACAGGTTTTGCGTGCTTCCGACGTTGATGGTCCCGACATTGAGCGCTCCGGGCCTGGCCTTGGCGGCCGCAACGAACTCTGCCAGCGTCCTGAATTCGGAATCCGCGTTGGTGGCAAGGATGAAGTCGAAGAACCCAAGGCTGGAAATCGCGGCAAAGTCCTTCAGGGGATCGAAAGGCAGATGCTCGAACAACGGCACGCTGATCGCGGTGCCGTTGGAGAGCAGTGCCAGGGTGTACCCGTCGGGCGGCGAGGTGATCACGGTTCGAGCCGCGGCGATGCCGCCGGCGCCGGGCTGGTTTTCAATGTAGAACCGGCTGCCAAGCCGGGCACCGAGTTTTTCCGCGACAATGCGCGCCGTCAGATCGGCAACGCCGCCGGCCGCAAATGGCACGACGATACGCACGGCCTTGGTCGGGTAGATCGGCTCGGCAAGGGCCTGGTGCTGAGTGCCGGCAAATGCCCCCAGCACGAGCGCCATCAGGCAGCTTCGGACCAGGCTGCGGCAAACCGCGAAATCAACAAATGTCATGTCGGCGCTTATTCCCTGCAGGGTCCTTGTTGGACCCATCCGGGGAGCGCTTCTACACCGCAACCGAGTGCCGGCCAAACCGAAAGCGGCCTGCCGGTTTTCGCCACGACGATTCCGGTCGAAGTCTCATTGAACGCCGACGAGGATGCCGCCGTACCAGGCGACATCAAAGACAAGCGCGGCGCTGCCCAATATCACGAGCATCCACCACGCGGTCTCTTTCATCTCGGTCATGCCTTGACTCGCAGCTGGTAGTGACCCGGCGCACATTTGTAGCGCTGCAGCGTCCAGTTCGCATGATAGATCGGATGCTCGGACATCCATTTGGCGATGCCGATCTGGCCCTGGATCATGCAGCTTTGAAAGGTGATGCTGCTTTGATCGCTGTCAGTGACGATTTCTTCGACACAATCTGCGGGGCCTACCGGTGCAGGGCTTCCCGCTGACGGACCGGCCGGCGAAATATGGCAAAAAACGGCAACAAGCGTAACGAACATCAGGCACTCCTATCCAGGGCGATTACAGCATGCAAAACTGATGCCGCAGCGGTCAGGCGGGATGCCGCGGCTTCGATCGATAATCGTGCTGTGGAGTCTCGGTTCCACCCGGCGAGCCAGATGGATCCATCGGACGGCGTGGCGTGGAGGCTGGTTCAGCCGGACCTTGTTGTGCACTGGAAATCGCGCTCGCGCGAGGCCACGGCGGGGGTCGGCCACACGGCTTGCTGCTAGAGGGCAGCAGTGCCGCGACCGATCCCGCGCAGCTTGACGATTGGCTGACGTGGTCTAATTTTCAGCGAAAAATATTTGTTTGCCGGCTCGGCCCCCGACGCGCAGCCTGCATGAACGGATTTCGCTCGCGGCGAAGATCGCGGCAGCGCTGATCACCGAGCGGTGAATTCGATAACATCGACGCGCCGCCGCGGGTCGGCTATTTTTTCAGGCCAGTCGCGCGGGTTTAGATCGCAAAAACCCACACCGCCAGGATCGTCGCCAACGTGGCGAGGCCGCTGACGGTCCAGCCTGCGGCATAGGCCGCCGCGTCTTCGCTGTTGCCGCGCATGTCATCGATCCCGTCGGTCGAATGCCTCCAGTGTTCCGACATTTCCGCCTCCTGATCTCACCGCCAAAACAACCGGCCCGGCGGCGGCCGGTTCCATTTGCTTCCAGGGATCTTGCAATCCGTCCTGGTTCGGCTATATGAAGTTTACCTTGGTAGTTTACCTTCATAAATCCGGGACGCATGCGCCAGCGAAAAACGCCATCCGATGCCGTCGACGCCTCGGCGCTGGCGGCGGAACTCGGTGCGCTGAGCGGCAAGCTCAAGCGGCGGCTGCGCGAGCAGGCATCGGCGGGAGATCTGACGCCCTCGCAAAGCGCGGTGCTGATGCATCTGGATCGGCACGGGCCGACCACGGTCACCGAGCTTGCCCGGGCCGCGGGGGTCCGCTCGCAATCGATGGGCGCCACGGTGGCTGTGCTCGAAACCGCCGGGCTCGTGCAGGGATCGCCGGATCCGGATGATGGCCGGCAGACGATATTGTCGCTGACGCCGGCCTGCCTGGAGTTGATCAGGACGGGGCGCGCGGCGCGCTACGATTGGCTGCTGCGCAACCTGAAGACCAAATTCACGCCGCAGGAACAGCAGCAGCTTGCCGCCGCGGTGAAGCTGCTCGATCGCCTGGTCGACGGCTGACCCGACCGGCCGTGCCTCGGATCGCAGCGGCAGCCGATTTCGCAAACGTGGAGAATGACGCAATGACGATAAGCCTGCTCGATGCGAAGCCCGCTTTGCTGGTCGTCGACCTGCAGAAGGGCATCGTCGGAATGCCGGTGGCGCATCCGATTGCCGCGGTGGTGGACAAGTCCGCCAGACTGGCCGCGGCCTTTCGCAAGCACGACCTGCCGGTCGTGCTCATCAATGTCGACGGCGGGGCGCCAGGACGCACCGAGCAACCGCTGCGTGTCCGCGATTTTCCCGCCGGCTGGACCGATCTCGTCCCCGAACTGAACCAGCAGCCGAGCGACCACCTCGTCACCAAGCGGACCTGGGGCGCCTTCACCGCCACCGATCTCGAAGATATCTCAGGCAATGCGGCGTCACCCAGGTCGTGGTGGTCGGCGTCGCCACCACCGCCGGCGTCGAATCCACCGCGCGTCACGCCCACGAACTCGGCTTCAACGTCGCGCTCGCGGTCGATGCCATGACCGACATGAATGCCGACGCCCACCACAACAGCGTTGTCAGGATATTTCCGAGAATGGCCGAGACCGGCACCACACAAGAGATCATCGATCTCCTCGACGCGAGATCGCGGAGCGGAAACCGGAGCGCCTGAACATGCAATGGATTCACTATCTCAGCTATTTCTTCGGCGGCGCCTTTCTCAGCAACGCGGTTCCGCATTTCGTCAGCGGCGTGATGGGACGGCCGTTTCAAAGCCCGTTTGCCAAGCCGCCCGGCGAGGGCCTTTCCTCGTCGACCGTGAACGTGCTGTGGGGCGGCTTCAATCTCGCTTTGGCCTACCTGCTCATCTGCCAGGTCGGCGATTTCGATCTGCGCGCGATCGATCAAGCGATCGCGCTGGGATTGGGCGCCCTGCTGATGGGAATCGTCGCGGCCCGGCTGTTCGGCCGGCTGCATGGCGGCAACTCCCCGCTCCCGGGATGAGCGGCCGCTGGCGCGGCACATTCGGGGCGCTTGAGAGCCGCAATTACCGGATCTGGGCGGCGGGCGCGCTGGTGTCCAATATCGGTTCGTGGATGCAGCGCACCGCGCAGGACTGGATCGTCCTCACCGAACTGACGCCGCACAACGCCACCGCGGTCGGCATCGTGATGGGGCTGCAATTCGGTCCGCAGATCCTGCTGCTGCCGTTCACCGGCTATGCCGCCGATCATCTCGACCGCCGCAAGCTGTTGTTCTGCACCCAGGCCGCGATGGGACTGCTGGCGCTCGGTCTCGGCCTGCTGGTGGTGACCGGCCGGGTCGAGCTCTGGCACGTCTATGTGTTCGCGTTTCTGCTGGGATGTGCGGCCGCGTTCGATTCACCGGCGCGGCAGACCTTTGTCGCCGAACTGGTCGAGCCGCATCACCTGTCGAACGCGGTGGCACTCAACTCGGCCTCGTTCAACGCCGCGCGGATGATCGGCCCGGCGATGGCCGGGGGCCTGATCGCCGCGGTCGGCTCCGGCTGGGTGTTCTTGATCAACGCCGTCTCCTTCCTGGCCGTGCTCGGCGCCCTGGGCCTGCTGCGCCGCGACGAGCTGAAGCCGGGTCCGCGCGCGGTGCGGGCCCGCGGCAGCCTTGTGGAAGGCTTTCGCTATGTCTGGCGGCGGCCGGACCTCAAGACCATCCTGTTCATGCTGTTCCTGGTCGGCACCTTCGGGCTGAATTTTCCGATCTTCATCTCGACCATGTCGGTCACGGTGTTTCATGCCGGCGCCGGCCAGTACGGCCTGCTGACCTCGATGATGGCCGCGGGATCGGTGCTGGGAGCCTTGATGGCCGCGACCCGGACCAAGCCTGGCGTTCCGGTGCTGCTCGCGGGGGCTGCGATCTTCGGCGCCGGCTGCGCGGTTGCCGCTGTGATGCCGAGCTACCTGACGTTCGGCATCGCCCTCATCGTCATCGGCATGGCGGCGCAGACCGTCACCACCTCGACCAACAGCCTGGTGCAGATCTCGACCGAGCCGGCGATGCGCGGACGCGTGATCGCGATCCTGCTGGCGATTGCGCTGGGCGGCACGCCGGTCGGCGCCCCAATCGTGGGCTGGGTCGCCGACCGGTTCGGCCCGCGCTGGGCGCTCGGCGTCGGCGCCGCCGCCGGCCTGCTCGCGGCCGTCGTTGCCATGATCTATCTGGCGAGGCAGCGGCGCGGCGGAAATCCTGAAGCGGGGTGAAAGTGCCGCGGCTACGGCCGCAGCAGCCGCCGCCGCACCGGAAACAGCGCGATGTTGTAACGCTGCGCGACATACCCCCAGATCCCCCTGGGCGCGAACAGCATGGTGGCGATCGCCAGCGCGCCGAGCAGGATCAGATACCAGGTGCCGAAGTCGGCAAGGTAGTGCTGCAGGGCGTAGAACACGATCACGCCGACGATCGGCCCCTCGATGGTGCCGACCCCGCCGATCACGACGATGAAAATCACATAGGCGCTCCAGTCCAGCACCGAAAACGCCGCGTCCGGCGAGATCCGCGCCTTCTGCAGATAGATCAGCGCGCCGATCATCGCGGTTGCCGCCGCGACCAGTACATAGACGCCGAGCTTGGTGCGAAAGCTGTCGACGCCGGCGCTTTCGGCGGTCGCCTCGGAATCGCGGATCGCGAACAGCGCCAGGCCGTAGCGCGAACGCAGCACCAGATAGACCATCAGCGGCGCGCCGGCCGCCAGCACCAGCGCGATCCAGTAGGTGATGATGTCGCGCGCCGCCGGCGAGCGCAGCTCGAACGCCGTCTTGACCCATTCGATGCCGAAAATCCCGCCGGTGGCCGAGGGCGGCAGCGACGTGCCGGTGCCGCCGCCCAGCTGCTTGAACTGCGCGAACACCAGCCGGTACACCTCGGCGACCACCCAGCTTCCGATCGCAAAATAGGGCCCGCGAAGCCGGAACACGACCAGCGCCGTCGGCACCGCCAGCACGGCGGTGATCAGCCCCGACAGCACCAGGGCGGCGAGCGGATCGATGCCGGCACCGATCGTCAGCGCAAACAAGAGATAGCCGCCGAGGCCGACAAACGCCTGCTGCCCGACCGAGACCAGGCCGGCATAGCCGGCCAGCAGATTCCAGCACTGCGCCAGCGCCAGCATGTAGAACACAAAAATCAGGTCCTGGATCAGTCCCCGGCCGGCGAAGGCGGGCAGCACGGCAAGCATCGCGACCACCGCGATGCCGCCGAGCGCCAGCATGGTCGATGCCCGGGTCCCGGTTTCGATGCGATATCGGGGCGGCTCGGCCGGCGGACTGCTGCGCAACTCGGCCATCGGCTCAATCCTCCGCGCGCGGGAACAGGCCGCGCGGCCGCAGCAGCACCACGGCCAGGAACGCAAGGTGTCCCGCCAGGATCTGCCATTCCGGATTGATCTTGGCGCCGACGGTCTGCGCCACGCCGATCACGATGCCGCCCGCCAGCGTGCCCCACAGGCTGCCGAGGCCGCCGATGATCACCGCCTCGAAGGCGTAGATCAGCCGCGCCGGGCCGATGGTCGGATCGAAATTGGCGCGGACGCCGAGGTAAAGTGCCGCGATCGTCGCCACCAGCATCGCGATCGCCATCGCGATCGCATAGATCCGATGGTGATCGATGCCCATCAGCTGCGCGATCTCCAGATCGTCGGAGGTGGCGCGAAACGCCCGGCCCAGCGCCGTGCGATAGAACAGGAGATTGAGCAAGAGGATCACGGCAATGGCCGAACCGAGCGTGAGCAGTGGCATCACGCCGATCGCCAGGTTGCCGCCGAGCTGGATCGAGGCGGTCTCGATCGCGCCGAGCCGCAGCCGCCGGCTGTCGGCGGTAAAGGCTTCCAGCAGCCCGTTCTGGATGATGATGGACAGGCCGAACGTCACCAGCAGCGGCGGCAGGAGATCGCGGCCCAGCGTCCGATTGAGCAACAGCTGCTGCAGGCCGAAGCCGACGGCGAACATCGCCGGCATCGCCAGCAGGGTCGCGAGCCAGGGATCGATGCCGAACCAGGAGGCCAGCGCCAGGATCGCGAACGCCGCCAGCACGATCAGGTCGCCATGGGCCAGATTGACCAGCCGCATGATGCCGAAGATCAGCGACAGGCCGGCGGCGAACAGCGCATAGAGGCCGCCGAGCAGCACGCCCTGGATGATGGTGCCGATCCAGTCCAGCATGCTCAATGTCCGAAATAGGCGAGGTGGATCTGTTCGCGCGTCAGTTCGGCCGGCCGGCCCGACAGCGAAACCCGGCCTTCCTGGAAGCAATAGACCCGGTCGGCGACCTTCAGCGCCTGTGCCAGGTCCTGCTCGACCAGCACGATGCTGGTGCCGCTCTGCTTGATGCGCGGGATCACCTCGTAGAGGTTGCGGATGACGATCGGCGCGAGGCCGAGGCTGATTTCGTCGCACAACAGCAGCCGCGGATTCGACATCAGGGCGCGCCCGATCGCCGCCATCTGCTGCTCGCCGCCGGACAGCGTGTGGCTCGGCGCGGCGCGGCGCCGCTGCAGCGCCGGGAACAGCGCATAGATGGCATCGAGCGACCACGGCCCGGCGACGTCGCGGGCATAGCTGCCGATCTGCAGGTTTTCCTCGACCGTCAGCGAGGAGAACAGCCGCCGCCCCTCCGGCACCAGCGCGATGCCGAGTTTCAGAATATTGGCGGCGCCCAGCCCGCCGATCGGCCTGCCCTCGAAGCGCACGCTGTCGGGCTCGGTCCGGATCAGCCCGGCGATGGCCTTGAGGTAGGAGGATTTGCCGGCGCCGTTGGCGCCGATGATCGCGACGGTTTCGCCGCTCGCGACCGCGCTGTCGATGCCATACAGCGCCTGGAAATCGCCGTAGCGCGCGTCAAGCCCAGTTGTCTCGAGCAAGGCAGCGCTCACGCCAGCAATCCGAGATAGAATTGCCGGACCTCCGCCGAGGCCATCACCTCATGCGGATCGCCCTCGGCGACTTTCCTGCCGAAATTCAGCACCGCCAGTTTGCCGACCACGGCCAGCAGCGCATGCACGATATGCTCGATCCAGATGATGGTGATGCCGGCGGCATGGACCTGGCGGATGGTCTCGACCAGTTCGAGGCACTCCCCCTCGGTCAATCCCCCGGCAATCTCGTCGAGCAGCAGCAGATGCGGGTTGGTGGCGAGCGCCCGCGCCATCTCCAGGCGCTTGCGCTCGAGCAAGGTCAAGGCGCCGGCCTGGGTGTTGGCGCGTCCGATCAGATGCAGGCGCTCGAGCAGTTCCGCGCAAGGAGCGGCGGCGGCGCGCTCCGTCATGCCGCCGCCGTGGACGGCGGCGACCAGCAGGTTCTCGAACACCGTGAGATTGTCGAAGGGACGCGGAATCTGGTGGGAGCGTCCGATCCCGGCGATGCAGCGCTGGTGCGGCCGGGCCGCGGTGATGTCGCGGCCGTTGAGACGGATTTCGCCGGCGTCGGGGGTAAGGCCGCCGGCGATCAGGCCGAACAGCGTGGTCTTGCCGGAACCGTTCGGACCGATGATGCCGAGCGCCTCGCCCGGCGCGACCGACAGATCGATGTCGTCGGTCGCGATCACCGAACCGAAGCACTTGCGCAGGCCCCTGATCTTCAGCATGCGCTTCGGTTTGGCAACCGGGCGGACCAATCGTCACGAACGCGCGGGCCTGCGCCCGCGACCGTCCGCTGCTGCAGCTTCGCCATCAAGCGATCGGCTCCATCTTGCCGCCGGCCGGAATGTTCGGCGCCGTCCGGTTGTCGGTAATGACGATGTCGTATTTGTTGCCGTCCTTGAGGCGCCACTGGCCACCGACCAAAGGCGTCTTGGCGACGTTCTTGGCGGCGAATGGCGGCAGGTTGGCGCCGCCCCACTGGATCTTGCCGACCACGGTATCGAGATTGGTCGCGGCGATCGCGCTGACCACGGCCTTGGCGTCGCGCTGCGGCGCGCGCTGCAGCACGTCGACCGCCAGTTCGAACAGCGCATGCACGAAGCCGATCGGCTGGGTCCATTGCTTCTTGGTGGCGGCCTCGTAGCTGGAAGCGAGATCCCTGGCGCTGGCCCCGGTGAGCGAGGACTTGAACGGATGGTTCGGCGTCCACCACACTTCCGACGACAGGTTGTTGCCGTCCTTGCCGAGCGCCTCGACCGCGACCGGGAACAGGATCGCCTTGCCGATCGAGGCGACCTTGGGACGAAAGCCCTGCTGCAGCGCCTGCTTCCAGAACGTCGTGAAGTCGGGCGGCAATACCACGCCGGTGACGATCTCGGCATTGGCGCCCTTGAACGCGCTGATCTGGGCCGAGAAATTGTCGGTCAGATTCTGGTAGCGGCCGGGATCGGTGAGCTTGTAGCCTTCCTTCGCAAGCACCGGCGGGAATCCGACCTGCTTGTCGCCCCAGGCATTGCCGTCGCCGTCGTTCGGAAACAGGCCGCCCACCGATTTGTTGGTCGGCAGCTGGCTCCACATGTTGGTAAAGACCGCGATCACGTCTTCCAGCCCCCAGAAGAAGTGGTAGGTGTAGTTGAATGGCTTCCAGGCCGGAGGTCCGCCGGCCGGATCGGCCTGGCGCCCGATGAACCAGGGTTGCCACGGCGCCACGGTCGAGATGCAGGGCACCTCCTCGATCTCGCATTGCGTCGAAACCGGGTTGGTCGTCTCCGGGGTCGAGGCGACCAGCATCAGGTCGATCTTGTCCTGGACGATCAGATCCTTGGCGACCTCGGCAGCGCGGTTGGGATTGGACTGGCTGTCCTTGACGATGACTTCCACCGGGACCGTGGCGTTGCCGAGCTTGATGCCGGCCTTGGTGGCTTGCTTGAAATTCGCGATGATGAAGTTGTCGGCTTCGGCAAAGGCCGCGAGCGGCCCGGTCTGCGGACTGACATAGCCGAGCCTGATCGGCCGTGCCTGCGCGACCGCCGGCATCGCGATGCCGGTGGCAAGCGCGGCGCCTGCCGCGGCTGACGATGCGAGCAATGTTCGCCGGTCGATCCCGGTGCGCACGATCCTGGTCATGTAGCCTCCCTCCCCTGTTTTGAGAACATGGCGGAGCGGGATGGCTTTCGGATGAAGCCTTGACCGCTCCGTCGAAAATGTTCGATATTCGAACTTACGTTCGCTTTTCGATGAGTTTCGATGACCGCCCTGCCGGTGTCAACCGGCTCGGGGCACGGTGCGCATGATGACCGCTTCCGAACCGCCGGCCGACGACGTTCACGACAAGGAGTTCATGACCACGCTGGCCAAGGGGCTCACCGTGCTCAGCGCGTTCGGCAGGCAGCGGCCAACCATGACCCTGTCGGATGCGGCGGGGGTTGCCAACCTGTCGCGCGCCGCCGCGCGCCGTGTGCTGCGCACACTGGCCCAGCTCGGCTATGTCTCGCAGGCCGGCCGCGCCTTCTCCCTGACGCCGCGGGTTCTCGAACTCGGCTTCGCCTATCTGTCGGGGCAGGACTGGATCGATCGCGCGCTGCCGATGATGAAGCAGCTCAGCGAGCAGCTCGGCGAATCCTGCTCCGGCTCGATCCTGCAGGGCATCGAGATCGTCTATGTCGCGCGGTTGCCGGCACGCCGCATCATGTCGACCGCATTGGCGGTGGGCAGCCGGCTGCCGGCCTTTCACACCTCGCTCGGACGCGCCCAGCTCGGCCATCTCGACGCCGCCGAAATCTGGCGGCGGCTGCGCTCGGCGCCGATCCAGGCCTATACGCCCTACACCATCACCGACATGCAGGCGCTGTTCGACCGCGTCTGCGCCGACCGCGAGCAGGGATTTTCGATCGTCGACGAGGAGCTCGAGCGCGGGCTTCGCTCGATCGCGGTCGCGGTCCTCGACCGGACCGGACAGGCGGTCGGCGCCATCAACCTGTCGGCCCACACCACGCGGACCACGCGCAACGAGATGCGCGAAAGATTCCTGCCCGAGCTGAGGCGCATCGCACAGCGGATCTCGCAAGCCCCGGCCCACATCCAGACCAGTCGAGCGATTCCATAACCGGTCGGTCGCAGGCTCTCTGACCTTATCCTGAGGAGAAAGCCGTCGCCCCTGGGGCGACGGCTTGCGTCTCGAAGGATGGCGGCTTGCACGGCCGTCCTCCGCGGCTATCCTTCGAGACGCATCGCTTCTCCTCAGGATGAGGTTTGGTCCGCAGAAGAAATTTTTCTGCGCGCAGGTCGTCTTGTCAGGGCGCGGCGAAGACCGTATCGTTTCGGTTCGCATTCCGCACATAAGTTCGAATATCGAACAAACGCGGAAAATCGCAGCGGTCGAATTCCAGGGGAGGACACGATGGCAAAGGCGACGACAACCAAGGCGGCCATGGCGAAGCCGGTGAAAACCAACGGCGGCGGCGAGCGCGCGGCGGTGGCGCGGCGTTCGGAAAACATCGGCCAGGTGCAGGTCGAGCCAGCCGCAGACCGGCGCGGAATATATCGAGTCGTTGCGCGACGGCCGCGAGGTCTTCATCTATGGCGAGCGCGTCGAGGACGTCACCACCCATCCGGCGTTCCGCAACACCGCGCGGATGGTGGCGCGGCTGTTCGACGCGCTGCATGACGACAAGCGCAAGAAAAAGCTGCTGCTGCCGACCGACACCGGCAATGGCGGCATGACGCACGCCTTCTTCAAGGCGCCGAAGACCGTAGCCGACCTGATCGCCGGCCGCGACGCCATCGCCGAATGGGCGCGCATGACCTATGGCTGGATGGGCCGCTCGCCGGATTACAAGGCGGCGTTTCTCGCCACCCTCGGCGCCAATGCGGATTCTACGCTCCCTACCAGGACAATGCCCGGCGCTGGTACAAATTCAGCCAGGAGCGGGTGCCGTTCATCAACCATGCCATCATCCATCCGCCGATCGACCGCGACCGGCCGCCGAACGAGGTCAGCGACGTCTGCTGCCATGTCGAGAAGGAGACCGATGCCGGCCTGATCATCTCCGGCGCCAAGGTGGTCGCCACCGGTTCGGTGCTGACCAACTACACCTTCGTCGCGCATCACGGACTGATCCCGGTGCAGGACAAGAAGTTCGCCGCGGTGTTCATGCTGCCGACCAATTCGCCGGGCGTGAAGTTCATCTGCCGCACCTCCTACGAGATGAGTTCGACGGCGATGGGCAGTCCGTTCGACTATCCGCTGTCGAGTCGTCTCGACGAGAACGACGCGGTCTTCATCATGGACAAGGTGCTGGTGCCCTGGGAGAACGTGTTCGTCTATGGCGACCTCGAGAAGGCCAACAATTTCTTTCCGCGCACCGGCTTCCTGCCGCGCTTCGTCGTGCACGGCTGCACCCGGCTCGCGGTCAAACTCGATTTCATCGCCGGGCTCCTGCTCAAGGCCACCGAGGCCGCGGGCACCAAGGACTATCGCGGCGTGCAGGCCAATGTCGGCGAGGTGATCGCCTGGCGCAACCTGTTCTGGGGACTCTCCGACGCCATGGTGCGCGATCCGAAGCCGTGGATCGGCGATTACGTGCTGCCGAACATGGATCCCGGCAACGCCTATCAGATCGTCGCCACGATGGCCTACACGCGGGTCAAGTACCTGATCGAGCAGACCGTCGCCTCCGGCCTGATCTATCTCAACAGCCACGCCCGCGATTTCAAGAATCCGGAAATCCGGCCCTATCTCGACCAGTATCTGCGCGGCTCCAACGGCTACAAGGCCGAAGAGCGCGTCAAGCTGCTCAAATTGTTGTGGGACTGCCTGGCCAGCGAGTTCGGCGGCCGGCACGAGCTCTACGAAATCAACTACGGCGGCTCCACCGAGGAGATCCGGCGCTACTGCCTGTTCGGCGCCCAGGCCTCCGGCAATGCCGACAAGTTCAAGGGTTTCGCCGAGGAATGCATGGCCGAGTACGACCTCGATGGCTGGAAGGTCCCCGACCTCAGCGATCCCGGCGAACTCAGCTATCACGTCATGCGCGGCGCCAAATAGCCGGCACGCAAAGCGGGATCATCGGGCAAGGTTCGGCAAGCTCACGGCAGCACTTCGGGCGCGCTCGTATCCAGGATGTGCTGCGGCGTGCGGCACCACGTCCGGGGCACGATGGGACGCCGACCGGATCCAAAGCCGATCACACATTAGGCACGCCTGGTCGGCCGCCTGCGGCCGACGGCAGCGGCGGCGGTCGCGACCGCGGCCGGCTGCAGCGATGTCACGCGGCTCAGCAGGCTGCGGCAGTATTCAGGGGTCAGTTCGCGGTTGCCGGACAGGATGTGATAGATGATCGGCGCGATCACCTGGTCGATCACCTCGTCGACGTCGAAGGCGGCCTCGCCGCGAGCCCTGGCCCGCTCGGCGATGGTGGTGAGATGGTCGCAGGTGAAATGCGCGCATTGGCCGGCCTGGGCTTCGCCGGAAGAAACCGCGAACACATCCCGGATCAGCGCCCGGCCGACCTCCGACGACATCTCTTCCATGTACTGTTCGATGAACAGCCGCAGGTCGGAGGCCACCGAACCGGTATCTTCGGGATCGGCGATCGGCCGCAACCGCTCGACCGCGACATCGGCGAGCAGCGTAGCGAGGTCGCCCCAGCGCCGGTAGATCGTCGAGGGCGTGACCCCGGCTTCCGCGGCGATCTGCGGCACGGTGAGTTCGTCGCGGCAGCCCGCGGCACTGAGTTTCTTCACCGCCTGATGCACCGCGCTCTGGATCCGCGCGCTGCGTCCGCCGACCCTGATGCGCTCTTTCACCGCCAACACCGCGCTCCCGACAACCCAGCCACCGCGTCATTCCGGCGCGCGCTCTGGCGCGAGCCCGGAATCCCTAACCCCTGCGGGCGATATGGATTCCGGGCCTGCGTTTCACGTCGGCGACCGCCGACTGGAGACGGATGCCCGGAATGACGAACATCTTAACGCAAAGATGTTGCGTTAAGTAGATACCCCGTCTATATCGCTAACGCAATAAGTTAGCTTTAAGGAGACGGGCATGCAAGTCGCCTCGGTCAAAGCCCACGCCGAAAAACGCAGCTTGCCGCCCGGCGCGATGACCGGCTTCGGTGTCGCCGGCGCCATGCTGATCGCCGCCAGCAGCAGCGCAGTGACGCCGCTGTACCGGCTCTATCAGCAATCCCATGCATCTCACCCCGCTGATGATCACCGTGGTGTTTGCCGTCTACGCTGTCAGCCTGCTGGCGGCGCTGCTGACGGTCGGCGGACTGTCCGACTATGTCGGGCGCCGGCCGGTGATCCTGGCGGCGCTGCTGCTCAACGCCGCGGCCATGCTGCTGTTCGCGCACGCCGGCGATGTCGGGCAACTGATCCTGGCCCGGGCGGTGCAGGGCCTGAGCGTCGGCACCGGCATCACCGCCCTGGGCGCCGCGATCCTCGATACCGACCGGCGGCGTGGACCGCTGCTCAACAGCGTCACCGTCTTTCTCGGCATGACCGCCGGCGCGCTCGGCACCGCGGCTGCGCTCACCTTCGCCTCCGATCCGCTGCACCTCGTCTACGACGTGCTGCTCGGCGTCACGGTGCTGATGGCGGCGCTGTTGTTCGCGCTGCCCGAAAGTGCCGCCCGCAAGCCAGGCGCGCTGGCGTCGCTGCGGCCGCGTCTCGGCGTTCCCAGCCAGTCCCGGCCAGTGCTGCTGCGGCTCACTCCGGCCAACATCGCGACCTGGGCGCTCGGCGGATTCTATCTGTCGCTGATGCCGACGGTGGTGGCCTCCACCATGGGCGTGGTCTCGCCCTGGGTCGGCGGCCTTGTGGTGGCGACCCTGATGCTGAGTGCGGCGATCGCGGTGGCGGGATTCCGCGAGTGGCCGGCGCGGCTTCTCGTGGTGCTGGGACCGGTCGCCCTGTCGGTCGGCGTCGCGGTGTCGCTAGCCGGGATCGCGCAGCACCTGGTGGCGCTGCTGCTGGCCGGGACCGTGATCGCCGGATTCGGATTCGGCGCGATCTTCTCGGGCACGATGCGGGCGCTGCTGCCGACCGCCCACCCCGACCAGCGCGCCGGACTGCTGTCGGCCTTCTACCTGCAGTCCTATCTCGCCTTCAGCCTGCCCGCGGTCGCCGCCGGGCTCGCGGTCCCGAAAATCGGGCTCTCCACCACGGCCTATGCCTATGGCGCGGTGATCATCCTGCTGGCGGTGGTCTCGATGCTGGCTTGGCTGTGGAGCAGGCGCTGAGGCGGGATGTTGCGAAAACCGCAAGCTCCCTCCTGTCTCGACTGGATCATCTCGAGGGGGAATGGTGGGCGCGACAGGGATCGAACCTGTGACCCCCTCGATGTCAACGAGGTGCTCTCCCGCTGAGCTACGCGCCCTGAAACCAGCGACGACGGGTTGGGTCCGTATATCGGCTCCAAAGCGGGCAGGCAAGGACGCTTGCCGAAGGATGCTCGGCCCTGGATTTCGGCCGGCCGCGCATCAGGCCGCCAGCATCTTGTTCACTTCGCTGACCAATTCGCGCAGGTGCACCGGCTTCGACAGCACCTTGGCGTTCTTGGGCGCTTCCGAATCGGAGTTCAGGGCGACCGCGGCAAAGCCGGTGATGAACATGATCTTGATGTCGGGATCGAGTTCCGAGGCGCGGCGCGCCAGCTCGATGCCGTCCATTTCCGGCATCACGATATCGGTCAGCAGCATTTCGAACGGCTCCTCGCGCAGCCGCTGGTAGGCCGACAGGCCGTTGTCGTGGGAGGAGACCTGAAAACCCGCATTTTCCAGTGCCTTGACCAGGAAGCGGCGCATGTCGTTGTCGTCTTCGGCGAGGAGGATTTTGTGCATGGCGGTTGGTCGTCGAATCCCAATCAGAGGATCAATCCGCTCACTAAGCCCGACAGAGGGTAAATTTCGGGTGAAGGCAACGGAGCGCGGCCGGCAGCGCGGCGGCTATTTCTGGACCGGAACGCGCAGTCAAATCAATTCAGCCGGGCGATTTCCGCCACTCACGGACACGTTCCAGCCGGCAAAAACCTTTTTTCGCTTGGCAGGACGGTTGCGATTACCGACAATGCGCCCATAAAACCTCCGTGTTTCTGGCAGAAATCGGCTGTACCAGTGCAGCGGATTCAGGGACGGCGCCCAGGGATGACCGAGCTTGATGGCGAACTGTCGCCGCCCGTTCGAGATCGTGGAGCCGGCCGCATGGCGGGCGCCGATCATCTTCAATTCTCCGCATTCCGGCTCGGTCTATCCGGACGAATTCCTCACCGCCTCGCGGATCGATCTCGGCGCGCTGCGCCGCTCCGAGGATTCGTTCATGGACGAGTTGATCGCGGCGCTGAGCGGTCACGGTTTTCCGACGGTCAGGGTCAATTTTCCGCGCTCCTATGTCGACGTCAACCGCGAGCCCTACGAGCTCGACCCGCGGATGTTCATCGGGCGGCTGCCGAGCTTCGCCAATACCCGATCGATGCGGGTGGCCGGCGGTCTCGGCACCATCCCGCGCGTGGTCGGCGACGGCCAGGAGATCTATCGCGAGCGCCTCAGCGTCGACGACGCGCTGGGCCGGATCGAGGCGCTCTACAAGCCCTATCACCGCGCGCTGCGGCGGCTGATCAACAAGGCGCATCAGACGTTCGGCACCGTGGTGGTGGTGGATTGCCATTCGATGCCGTCGGTCGGCGTGTCGCGCGACGAGCCGCGGCGGCCGGACGTGGTGATCGGCGACCGCTACGGCACCAGTTGCGCAGCCCTGCTTGCCCGACATGGTCGAGGAGACCATGGGCGCGCTGGGTTATTCGGTCGGCCGCAACAAGCCCTATGCCGGCGGCTTCATCACCGAGCATTACGGCAATCCGGCCAGCGGCCTGCATGCCATCCAGCTCGAACTCAACCGTGCGATCTACATGGACGAACGGCGGCGCGAACGCGGGCCGAGATTCGCGCAGGTGGCCGCGCGACTTCGCCAAGCTGGCCGACGCGCTGGCCACCGTTCCGCTCGGCGATCTCGGACCGTTCCAGGCCGCCGCGGAATAGCGCAACAAAGCGCCACGGGCCAAATGAGCGGCAAAAAACAGCGGCAACTACGCCGGGAAAAATACCGAAAAGAAAAAGCGGCAGGAAAAGCGGCAAGAAAAAAGGGCCGCTTGAATGAGCAAGCGGCCCAAGTCTAGGGAGGAAACGCCCAAGGAGGGCAGCGATAGCGCAAGGCGCTACCGCACCGCAACAATATGCGACCGCGCTGCACAAAACGCAAGGGCTTTTTAATCATTTCCGGTGCACAAATCCCGCCGCCGGAAAGCCGCCCGCAAAAACCCGCAAGGCGATTTTTTCGCGAGTTTTTTCAATAAGTTAAAAGAATTTCCGGGAGCGAATCAGCGATTACCCCGATCTGAGGTGAGGATGCTCTCGAATTCGTGATCGACGCTGTCATCCAAAAATGCAGCGTGCGCGCGATTGATTCGAAAGCCGAATACCGGCTTCCGCAGCGGGCCCTGCCGCATTCGTTAGCCGTGCATGGCTTGCGGGATTGGGCTAGGCAAGTGCCGGCACATTCTGCCAGCCCGCAAGGAAGCGCCCGTGACGGTCATCGATTTTACTGCCTTCATCGGCCGCCTTGCGACCTCCTCCGGAGAAACCATCCTGCCGTTCTTCCGAACCTCGCTCAGCATCGACAACAAAAGCACCAGTCACGATTTCGATCCGGTGACCGAAGCCGACCGCGCGGCGGAAGCGGTGATGCGGCGGCTGATCAAGGCGAATTTTCCCCAGCACGGCATTGTCGGCGAGGAATTCGGCAGCGAGCGCGAAGACGCCGAATATGTCTGGGTGCTGGATCCGATCGACGGCACCAAGTCCTTCATCGCGGGCTTTCCGATCTGGGGCACGCTGATCGCGCTGCTGCACCAGGGCACGCCGGTGTTCGGCATGATGCACCAGCCCTTCATCGGCGAACGCTTTTCCGGCGACAGCGGCTCGGCGCATTACCAGGGACCGTCGGGCGAACGGAAACTGGCGGTGCGGCGCTGCGCATCGCTGCAGGAAGCGACCGCGTTCACCACCAGCCCGCTGCTGATGAACAGCGCCGACCGCGCCGCCTTCGGCCGCGTCGAAAACGCGGTGCGGCTGACGCGCTATGGCGGCGACTGCTATTCCTATTGCATGCTCGCGGCCGGACATCTCGATCTCGTGGTCGAGACCGAACTGAAGCCCTACGATATCGCGGCGCTGATTCCGATCATCACCGGCGCCGGCGGCATCGTCACCACCTGGGAAGGCAAGCCCGCGCAGGGCGGCGGCCGCATCATCGCCGCCGGCGATCCGCGCGTGCATGAAGCGGCGCTGAAGCTGCTCAACGGCTAGCGGCGCTGGTTTTGGGTTGATGCAGCGCTCGCTGGTCGGGTACCTGCCTTGCCGTCCAGGAGTTTCAGGTGGGGAGCCGGCATTTGCCCGCGCCAGCGCCTTCCGCTGCGGTCCGCTACAGCTGCGATCTCGCAGCCGAGATCGAGGTCGCAGGCGGCGCGGCCGCCGCGCAGCCCGACGCTTTGCGCGGACGCGCAGTTCGGCCAGAACGTCCGGTATCCTGGATTACTCCCGCCATCACCGTGCCCGCGGCAACATTCCTTGCTGCAACGATGCGGACAAGCTGGAAATCCCTGAGCCTGGCTTCGCCGGGACCGAAGCCGGCGCCGGTCCGCCATCAGCGCCCCTGAGGCTGGGACTGGCGGTCCCCCGCAAGTGGGAATGGGTCGTTGCAACTCGAACTCGATCGCGCAATCGACTGGCGCCGGGCGGCCGCGGCCCGCAAATGCTCCACCAGTTGCTTGGCCGGGCGCGGCAGCGTCTTGAAGCTGCGGGCGCAGATCGCCAGCCTGCCGGTTCGCCCAGGGGTCGCGGATCCGGACCATCCGGATCGGCATCGATCGCGCGCAGCGCCTGGCGGCGGCCTCCGGCACCACCGCGACGCCGACGCCGGCCGCCACCATCTGGCAGATGGCGTCGAAATCCCGCAGGCGGGCCCGAAATCGCAACCGCGCGCCGAGCCGCGCGGCATGCCTGGCGATGTGGGCTTGCAGCGCGTGTCGACTCGGTCAAGCCGACGAAATCGCGGCCCAGTCACCTCGCCGAAATCGATCTGGCGGCGGCCGGCCAGAGTCGCCGCGCCGCGACGCCACCAGCATCAGGCGGTCCTCGCAGAACACAAACCGCTCGACGCTGTCGGGCAGCGCATGCTCGGCGGCAAAGCCGAGATCGGCGGCGCCGGCCGGCAATCGCCGCGGCGATGTCGGCGCTTTCGCGCTCCTCGACATCGACGCTGATATCGGGATGTTCGGCGCAGAAAGGCCGCCAGCGCCTTCGGCAGATGCTCGGACAGGCCGGAGGTGTTGGCGAGCAGATGGACGCTGGCCTTGACGCCGCTGGCATAGGCGGCGAGATCGCCGCGCATGGCATCGACATCGTGGATGACGATGCGGGCATGATCGAGCAGGCTCTCGCCCGCCGCGGTCAGTTCGACGCCGCGCGCGGCCGCGCTTGCAGCAGCGCGACGCCGAGGGCCTGCTTCCAGGCCCTTGATCCGCGCGCTGGCGGAGGCCAGCGCCAGATGCGCGCGCTGCGCGCCGCGCGGTGATGCTGCGCGGTGTCGGCCACCGCGATAAACAGCTTGAGGTCGACCAGGTCGAAACGCATGGCGATCTCCTGCCGCAGGTTCGAGCCTTCGGTCTAGGGCCGAAGGCAGGTTCTGCAACCTCGCAGATTGTCCGCGGCCGCTCCGATGCGGTCGATGTGCGTCGCATCGAATGCTTGGTCGCCCGATGTATCGCGAACCGTCATGACCGTGTCGATCTCGTCGCCATCGCCGCGGCGTTCCTGCTCGCCGGCTTCATCAAGGGCGTGATCGGGCTTGGCCTGCCGACGGTGTCGATGGGCCTGCTCGCGGTCACCGATGCCGCCGTCGCACGCGCTCGCCATCGTCATCGTGCCCGCGATCGTCACCAACATCTGGCAGACCTTCGTCGGCCCCTATCTGCGCGACATCATCCGGCGGCTGTGGCCGCTGATGGTCGGCACCTCTCGGCATCTGGCTCGAACGCGGCATGCTGACCGGCCCCTATGCGCGCTACGGCACCGTCGTGCTCGGGGTGCTGCTGGTGATCTATGCGATCGTCGGCCTGAGCAAATTCAGCTTCCGTGTGGCGCCGCCGCAACGAAAAATGGATCGGCGGGATCGTCGGCCTGCTCACCGGCATGGTCTCCGCCGCCACCGGCGTGCAGGTGATCCCGTCGATGCCGTACATGCAGGCGATCGGCATGGAGAAGGACGAACTGGTGCAGGCGCTCGGGGTGTTCTTCACGGTCGCGACGCTGGCGCTGGCCTTCAATCTCACCAGCGCCGGACTGCTGACCGCCGCGACCGCGCTGCCGGGCGCGATCGCGATGGTCGGCGCCTTCGCCGGCATGTTCATCGGCCAGTCGGTGCGCGCGCGGATGCAGCCGGAAGCCTTCCGCCGCTGGTTCCTGATCGCGATGATCCTGCTCGGGATCTATCTTTCGGGCACCGCGCTGTACGACGTCTTGCGCTGACCGGCATGCTGGCGCGGCGTCAGCCGAACAGCGGCGTGCCCGGCACGAAGGCATCGAACGCCGCCCAGAACTGCGCGCGATAGCGGTCCTGCTCCTGCAGGATTTCGTGCTTGGCGCCGGCGATCACCAGATGCGAGCCGGCACGCAAGTGATAGGCGAACTCCTCGATCGCCGGCGTCGAGACGATGCTGTCGTTGCTGGCGGCCAGCATCAGGATCGGCTGGCGGATACGCGAGGGATAGTCGGCGGCGCGGAAGCCGTGCATCGCCTTGAAGGCGGTATCGGCCCAGGCCACCGTCGGCGAGCCGATGCCGAGCGTCGGGTCTTCGTCAAGGATCGCGGCATTGCGGGCGTAGCGCACGGGATCGCTGGTCAAGGGATTGTTGACGAAGGAATCGGCTGCCGGTCAGCGCGTCGCTGCCGCCGGGAATATAGCGGCCGCCCTGCCCGGCCAGCCGCAACAGACGCAGCAGCGCGCGCGCCGGCAACGACGGTGCGGTGGCCGGGAAGATCGATCATCGGCGCCGACAGCACCATGCGGTCGAACCAGCGCTTGCCGGCATGGGCGACCCGCAGCATCACCGCGCCGCCCATCGAATGCGCCAGCGCGAAATACGGCGGCGGGCAATCCGGCAGCACCACCTGCTGCACGAAAGTTTCGACGTCGACCTCGTAATCGGAGAAATCGCGGACATAGCCCTTGCGCGGATCGCGCAGCCGCCGCGACGAATGGCCCTGGCCGCGCCAGTCGATCATCGCCACCGCGAAACCGCGGTCGCGCAGATCGCGCACCGTCTCGAAATATTTTTCGATCTGCTCGCCGCGGCCGGTGAAGACGCAGACCGTGCCCTTGCGGCCCGCCGGCGGCGCCCAGCGCGCGAACCGCAGTTCGGCGCCGTCCGGGGTCTTGATGATGCCGGTGACGACGTCCTCCGGAACCGGATTGGCGGGAATCGAGACGAGCGTCATGGGCAGCGGACCGGCTAGGTGAAAAGTGCTGGAAATCAAGGGCGGGAGCGTCAAAAACCGGCATCGTTGCCGCCCTCTTGAACGCCATCGGGTCCCTCCCATATCACCTTCGTGCAGGCCGCTACCAGTGTTTCGGGAAACCGGAGCATCAGGCTGCACGCAAGACGAAAGCCCGGCCCGATGGCGGGCGGGTTCACTTCAACAGTCGCTCAATGGAGGACTATCCCATGCGTACCTACGATCTCACCCCGTTTTATCGTTCCACCGTCGGCTTCGACCGCTTCTTTTCCCTGCTCGACCAGGCCGCCGCGGACGGCAGCCCCGGCTATCCGCCCTACAATATCGAGCGCACCGGCGACAACACCTACCGCATCAGCGTTGCGGTTTCCGGCTTCTCGCAGGGCGAGCTTTCGATCGTCGCCAAGGAAAACACCCTGACGATCAAGGGCGAAAAATCCGCCAATGAAAACGCCAAGGACAAACCCGAGGTGCTGTATCGCGGCATCGCGGCGCGCGCCTTCGAGCGGGCGTTCCAGCTCGCCGATTTCGTGCTGGTGAAGAACGCCTCGCTGGAGAACGGCCTGCTCCATGTCGATCTGGTCCGCGAGATCCCCGAGGCCAAGAAGCCCCGCAGCATCCCGATCACGACCGCCAACGCCGGCCGCTCCGCAGGTGATCGACGGCTCGGCCGAGAAAGCCGCCGCCTGAGGCGGACCTTTTCGCGCAAATCTCCAAATCGCAAAACGCCCCGGAAAACCCGGGGCGTTTTTTGTCTGAACGAACCGGGCGCAGCAAGCGATGACCTCATGCTGAGGAAGCCGCGCGCGGTGTCTCGCTGGATGTGCCGGCCCGCCCTCGTGCTTCGAGACGCCCGCCTGCGGCGGGCTCCTCGGGATGCGGGCCAGGCCAAGCTCAATCCAGCCCCTGCACCTTCGGCATCGGCTGGGTCGGCAGGATCTGCGGCGCGGCGGGCGCCGGCTGGACCGGAGCGGAGGCTGCGGCCGGTGGGGCTGCCGGCGCGGCCTGCACTGCCGCCGATTGCTGCGCCGGCGCCGGAGCGGGCCCGGCGGCCTGCGGCTTCGGCTCGCCGGCATGCGGTGGCGAGGCCTTTGGCAGCGGCACCGACGGCGTTCGGCTTGCCAGCCGCGGCACCGCGGCCGGCGGCCGCGGCACGCCGCCCCGCAGATTGCCGACCGGCGGCAGCGCTGCCGGACCGTAGCCGACCCCACCACCCTCATCGAAATTGCCGCCGATCCGGCCCGCCGGCATGAAGCGGATGATCCGCCCATTGCGGGCGTCGATCACCAGCCGCCCGTCGTCGCCGCCGCGATCGATCACGGCGATGGTGTAGAACAGGCCCCGCGGCTGCGGAATTCCGAGCGGCGAGAACCCGTTGTCACGGAGCACGGTGTAGACCTCCTGCGGCGGCAGCAGCATCGGCCCGTAGCGCGGCTCGACGGCTTCCGGCGGCATCGCCGCATAGGGTCCATCGATATCGGATGCCAGCAAATAGGCCGGATGCCCGCTAGCCTCGGGCGCCATAAGCTGGGCCTGCGCGGCCCCCACAGACGTCAGCACCAGCCCGGCCGACATCACCCATCCTGTGAACAGCTTCATCGCACGTCGCTCCTGTATCGCCCGACAGCCCAGAGCGTTTTCGCTCTTTTGCCCGGCTCGCAAGCTCGGCGCTGAATCCGGCGGTCCTTGGGCCGGATCGCGGCGCGTTTGCTTCAAATCCGGGGCGGTGGGCCGCCATCATCGGCATCGGCAACGCATGGGGCGGGCGACTTTCACGCGCTTGTGTGATAGAAAAAAATTTGGCATGGTCGGAGTTAGGACAGCATCAGCTGTCTCAATTGCGCTGCAAACCCGGCACGGGGATTGCAGCGAAAATCGGGTGCCCACGGCGCCAGGAAGTATAGAGGCAAGGCCGTTCGTCGGGGACGCTGAACGCCCAGGCCTGAATTCGAAACATCGCGGCTCGCGGAGGACGAGCGGTGGCCCGGTGGGTGCCGCAACGCCCAAGGTGCGCCGACCACCACGGTGAGGCCCTTGGCCTTATTGAGAGGACTGAGATGAGCGGGTCGGAGTTCGAGCGCGAAAACATCGTCACCGATGCGCTGTCGGCGGTCCCGGATTCCAAACCGGCCGAGGCGCTGCCGCAGGCGCCGGAGCGCGAGCACAGCTGGCGGCCGCCCGCCGAGGGTCTCTACGACCCCAGCCTGGAGAAGGATTCCTGCGGCGTCGGCTTCATCGCCAATATCAAGGGCAAGAAGTCGCATCAGATCGTCTCCGACGCGATCAGCATTCTCTGCAATCTCGAGCATCGCGGCGCGGTCGGCGCCGATCCGCGCGCCGGCGACGGCGCCGGCATCCTGGTGCAGATTCCGCACGCCTTCTTCGCGCGCAAGACCGCCGAGCTCGGCTTCACGCTGCCGCAAGCCCGGCGACTACGCCGTCGGCGCGCTGTTCATGCCGCGCGAGAAGGCCTGGCGCAAGGTCATCGCAGAGCATCATCGCCGACCAGATCAAGGCCGAGCAGCTGACGCTGCTCGGCTGGCGCGACGTGCCGGTCGACAATTCCTCGCTCGGCGAGACCGTCAAGCCGACCGAGCCCGCCCACATGCAGGTGTTCATCGGCCGCGGCGCGCATATCAAGGACGACGACGAGTTCGAGCGCCGGCTCTACATCCTGCGCAAGTCGATTTCGCAGGCGATCTACCAGCGCCGCGACCGCGGCCTGGCCGGCTATTACCCGGTGTCGATGTCGTGCCGCACCGTGGTCTACAAGGGCATGTTCCTCGCCGACCAGCTCGGCAGCTACTATCCCGACCTGCAGCGAGCCCGATTTCGAGAGCGCGCTGGCGCTGGTGCATCAGCGGTTCTCGACCAACACCTTCCCGGCCTGGTCGCTGGCGCATCCCTATCGCATGGTCGCGCATAACGGCGAGATCAACACGCTGCGCGGCAACGTCAACTGGATGGCGGCGCGGCAGGCCTCGGTGCATTCGGAACTGTACGGCAAGGACATCAGCCGGCTGTGGCCGATCTCCTATGAAGGCCAGTCCGACACCGCCTGCTTCGACAACGGCCTCGAATTCCTGGTGCAGGGCGGCTACTCGCTGCCGCACGCCGTGATGATGATGATTCCGGAAGCCTGGGCCGGCAATCCCCTGATGGATGAGCAGCGCCGCGCCTTCTACGAATATCACGCCGCGATCATGGAGCCGTGGGACGGCCCGGCCGCGATCGCCTTCACCGACGGCCGCCAGATCGGCGCCACGCTCGACCGCAACGGGCTGCGCCCGGCGCGCTATCTCGTCACCAGCGACGACCGCATCGTGATGGCGTCCGAAATGGGCGTGCTGAAGATCCCGGAGGACCAGATCGTCACCAAGTGGCGGCTGCAGCCCGGCAAGATGCTGCTGGTCGATCTCGAACAGGGCCGCCTCATTCCCGACGACGAGATCAAGGCGGCGCTGGCGCAGCAGCCATCCCTATCGGGAATGGCTCGACCGCACCCAGATCGTGCTGGAGGAATTGCCGGACGCCCCGACCAAGGGCATGCGCTCGAACCTGCCGCTGCTCGATCGCCAGCAGGCGTTCGGCTACACCCAGGAAGACATCAACATCCTGATGACGCCGATGGCCTCGACCGGCGAAGAGGCCAACGGCTCGATGGGCAACGACACGCCGATCTCGGCGCTGTCGGACAAGCCGAAGCCGCTGTTCACCTACTTCAAGCAGAACTTCGCCCAGGTCACCAATCCGCCGATCGATCCGATCCGCGAGGAACTGGTGATGAGCCTGGTCTCGATCATCGGGCCGCGGCCGAACCTGTTCGATCTGCAGGGCGTCGCCGGCACCAAGCGTCTCGAAGTGCGCCAGCCGATCCTGACCGACGCCGACCTGGAAAAGATCCGGTCGATCTCGGAGATCGCCGACACCCATTTCAAGTCGCGCACCCTCGACACCACCTTCCATGCCGGGTTCGGCGCCGCCGGGCTCGAGCAGGTGCTCGACGAATTGTGCGCGCGCGCCGAAGCCGCGGTGCGCGAGGGCATCAACATCGTCATCCTGTCCGACCGCATGGCGGGCTCGGACCGGATTCCGATCCCCTCGCTGCTCGCCTGCGCCGCCGTGCATCATCATCTGATCCGCACCGGCCTGCGCACCTCGGTCGGGCTGGTGGTCGAATCCGGCGAGCCGCGCGAGGTGCATCACTTCGCCTGCCTCGCCGGCTACGGCGCCGAGGCCATCAATCCCTATCTGGCGTTCGAGACCATCATCGCCATGAAGGACCGGCTGCCGGCGGCGCTGGACGATTACGAGATCGTCAAGCGCTACATCAAGTCGATCGGCAAGGGCCTGTTGAAGGTGATGTCGAAGATGGGCATCTCGACCTATCAGTCCTATTGCGGCGCGCAGATCTTCGACGCGGTCGGGCTGAAGGCGGATTTCGTCGCGAAATATTTCGTCGGCACCCACACCCGCATCGAAGGCGTCGGGCTGACCGAGATCGCCGAGGAAACCGCGCGCCGCCACGCCGACGCGTTCGGCGATGCGCTGGTGTACAAGACCGCGCTCGACGTCGGCGGCGAATATGCCTACCGCACCCGCGGCGAGGACCACGCCTGGACCGCCGAATCGGTCTCGACGCTGCAGCATGCGGTGCGCGGCAATTCGCTGGAGCGCTACAAGGCGTTCGCCAAGATCCTCAACGAGCAGTCCGAGCGGCTGCTGACCCTGCGCGGCCTGTTCCGGATCAAGAGCGCCGAGGACGAGAAGCGCAAGCCGGTCCCGCTCGACCAGGTCGAGCCGGCCAAGGACATCGTCAAGCGCTTCGCCACCGGCGCGATGTCGTTCGGCTCGATCTCGCGCGAGGCCCATACCACGCTGGCGATCGCGATGAACCGGATCGGCGGCAAGTCCAACACCGGCGAAGGCGGCGAGGAGAGCGATCGCTTCAAGCCGATGCCGAACGGCGATTCGATGCGCTCGGCGATCAAGCAGGTCGCCTCGGGCCGCTTCGGCGTCACCACCGAATATCTGGTCAACGCCGACATGATGCAGATCAAGATGGCGCAGGGCGCCAAGCCCGGCGAAGGCGGACAGCTGCCCGGCCACAAGGTCGACGCCACGATCGCGCGGGTGCGGCATTCGACGCCCGGCGTCGGCCTGATCTCGCCGCCGCCGCATCACGACATCTATTCGATCGAGGATCTGGCGCAGCTGATCTACGACCTCAAGAACGTCAATCCGGACGGCCTGGTGTCGGTCAAGCTGGTGTCCGAAATCGGCGTCGGCACGGTTGCCGCCGGCGTCGCCAAGGCGCGCGCCGACCATGTCACCATCGCCGGCTTCGAGGGCGGCACCGGCGCCTCGCCGCTGACCTCGATCAAGCACGCCGGCAGCCCGTGGGAAATCGGCCTTGCCGAAACCCACCAGACGCTGGTGCGCGAACGGCTGCGCAGCCGCATCGTGGTGCAGGTCGACGGCGGCTTCCGCACCGGGCGCGACGTTGTGATCGGCGCGCTGCTGGGCGCCGACGAATTCGGCTTCGCCACCGCGCCCCTGATCGCGGCCGGCTGCATCATGATGCGCAAGTGCCATCTCAACACCTGCCCGGTCGGGGTCGCGACCCAGGATCCGGTGCTGCGCAAGCGCTTCACCGGCCAGCCCGAGCACGTCATCAACTATTTCTTCTTCGTCGCCGAGGAAGTGCGCGAGATCATGGCCGCGCTCGGCTACCGCAGCTTCAACGAGATGGTGGGCCAGACCCAGATGCTCGACCAGATCGACGCTGGTGGCGCACTGGAAGGCCAAGGGCCTCGACTTCTCCAAGCTGTTCGTCCGCCAGGACGAACTGCCGGGGCAGAAGATCTACCACGCCCAGAGCCAGAACCACCATCTGGAGGCCGTGCTCGACCGCACCCTGATCGAAAAGGCGCAAGCCGGCGATCGACCGCGGCGCGCCGGTCAAGATCGAGATCGAGATCAACAACACCGACCGCAGCGCCGGCGCGATGCTGTCCGGCACGGTGGCGAAGATCTACGGCCATGCCGGCCTGCCGCACGACACCATCCAGGTCTCCTTCAAGGGCACCGCGGGCCAGGCGTTCGGCGCCTGGCTGGCGCGCGGCATCACCTTCGATCTCGAAGGCGAAGGCAACGACTATGTCGGCAAGGGCCTGTCCGGCGGCCGCATCATCGTCAAGCCGCCGCACAATTCCGGCATCGTGCCGGAGGAATCCATCATCGTCGGCAATACCGTGATGTACGGCGCGATCGAGGGCGAATGCTATTTCCGCGGCATCGCCGGCGAGCGTTTCGCGGTGCGCAATTCCGGCGCGGTCGCCGTGGTCGAGGGCGCCGGCGATCATTGCTGCGAATACATGACCGGCGGCATCGTCGTGGTGCTCGGCAAGACCGGGCGCAACTTCGCCGCCGGCATGTCGGGCGGCGTCGCCTATGTGCTGGACGAGGCCGGCGACTTCGCCGAAGCTCTGCAACATGGCGATGGTCGAGCTCGAGCCGGTGCTGTCGGAAGAGATGATCAACGAGAACGCCTATCACCAGACCGGCGATCTCGAAGCCCATGGCCGGGTCGATGTGTTCGCCAATCTGCTGGAATCCGACATCGAACGGCTGCACATCCTGATCACCCGCCACGCCAAGCTGACCGGATCGAAGCGCGCCGCCGACATCCTGGCCGACTGGAAGACCTATTTGCCGAAATTCCGCAAGGTGATGCCGGTGGAGTACCGCCGCGCGCTGAAGGAACTGAAGGCGAATGCCGACGCCGAACCGAAGATCGCGATCGGGGCGTAGAAGCTCCTCATGGTGCGGAGGCGCCCTTGCGCCTTCTCGAACCATGAGCCCTAATGCCCTCATCCCTGCGAGACCCGGCCAAGGGGGGCCGCTCCCGGGGATGAGGACCGGAGACAGGCGTCATTCCGGAACGCGCGAAGCGCGAACCCGGAATCTCGCGAGATGACGTCGAGATTCCGGGTCCGGTGCTTCGGACATGCCGGAATGAACGGATAAAGGTTCAGGGACGTCAGGCATTAATGGGCAAGATTACAGGCTTTCTGGAGATCGACCGGCGCGACCGCAAATATGCGCCGGTCGCCGAGCGCATCAAAAGCTATCGCGAATTCGTCGTTCCCCTGAGCGAGAAGGAAACCCGCGACCAGGCCGCGCGCTGCATGAATTGCGGCATTCCCTATTGCCACGGCACCGGCTCGGTGGCAGCCGGGCACGCCGGGCTGCCCGGTCAACAACCAGATCCCGGACTTCAACGACCTGGTCTATGCCGGCAACTGGGAAGAAGCCTCGCGCAACCTGCACTCGACCAACAATTTCCCGGAATTCACCGGGCGGATCTGCCCGGCGCCGTGCGAGGCCTCCTGCACGCTCAACATCGACGACAATCCCGTCACCATCAAGACCATCGAATGCGCCATCGTCGACCGCGCCTGGGACAATGGCTGGGTCAAGCCGGAAATCGCCGGCGCACAAGACCGGCAAGAAGGTCGCGGTGATCGGTTCCGGTCCGGCCGGTCTCGCCTGCGCGCAGCAGCTGGCGCGCGCCGGCCACGACGTGCATCTGTTCGAGAAATTCGCCAAGGCCGGCGGCCTGTTGCGCTACGGCATTCCCGACTTCAAGATGGAAAAGCATGTCATCGACCGCCGCGTGGCGCAGATGGAGGCCGAGGGCGTCACCTTCCATTACGGCGCCCATGTCGGCGGCACGGCGGCGGGCGCGCTCGATCCGCGGGAGATGCTGAACCAGTACGACGCGCTGGCGCTGACCGGCGGCGCCGAGGCCGCGCGCGACCTGCCGATCCCCGGCCGCGAACTTGCCGGCATTCACTTCGCGATGGATTTCCTGCCGCAGCAGAACCGCCGCGTTTCCGCCGAGCCGCTCGGCGGCGCCGCCGAGATTCTCGCCGGCGGCAAGCACGTGGTGGTGATCGGCGGCGGCGATACCGGCTCGGACTGCATCGGCACCTCGTTCCGGCAGGGCGCGCTGTCGGTGACGCAGCTCGAGATCATGCCGGCGCCGCCCGAGCATGAGAACAAGGGCCTGACCTGGCCGAACTGGCCGCTGAAGATGCGCACCTCGTCGAGCCAGGCCGAAGGCGCCCGGCGCGAATACGCGGTGCTGACGCAGAGCTTTTCCGGCAGCGACGGCAAGGTGGCAAAGCTGCATTGCGTGCAGGTCGACGACAAGTTCAAGCCCATCCCGGGCAACCGAGTTCGAGCTCGAGGCCCAACTGGTGCTGCTGGCGATGGGTTTCGTGCACCCGGTGCATGAGGGGCTGCTGAAGACCCTCGGCGTCGATCTCGACCCGCGCGGCAATGTGCGGGCCAATACCGCCGACTACCAGACCTCGCGGCCGAACGTGTTTTCGGCCGGCGACATGCGCCGCGGCCAGTCGCTGGTGGTGTGGGCGATCCGCGAGGGCCGGCTCTGCGCCCGCGCCATCGACCAGTTCCTGATGGGAACGACGAATTTGCCGAGGTAGAGGCCCAGCCTCATCCTGAGGAGCATCGCGCAAGCGATGCGTCTCGAAGGATGGCCGCCGACAAGGGCCGTGCCAGCCGCCATCCTTCGAGACGCCCAGCTTCGCTGCGCTCTGCTGGGCTCCTCAGGATGAGGTCGGAGATTGCTTCACGCTCTCTCAGGATGAGGTCCGAGAGATTGAACCAACTGGCTTCATGGAATCGAACCCGCTAATTCTGCAGCCGCACCCCGAGCATCACTACCGTCGCGGCGGTCGAGTCGCCGGCGAAATTTGAATTGAGGATGTCGCGGCGCAGCGTGCCCTTGATCCACAGATTGCGGGTCATCTTGTAAACCAGGTCGCCTTCGATCGAGTAGGTCTTGTCGGAGCGTCCGTCGCCCTGATAGTCGAGCGTGCCGTAGGTGAATTTTCCGATCGCGGTCAGCCAGCGGCGGAAATCATGATCGGCCTCGACGGTGTAAAGGTGGGTCAGGACGCCGGAGACGCCGGGCACCACGGTTTCGTCGATCGAGGTGGTGGAATAGAATTTCGCCGTGGTCAGCGGCGTCGCGGTCCAGGTCAGCGAGGCCGCGGTGAGCAGGCCCTGCAGCCGGTCGAGCCGGTTGTCGACATAATCGCGCTCGGCATAGCCGAGCGAGATTTCGCCGGTCAGCAGCCGACTAAATTCGAACGAGGTGCCGGCCTTGGCGTAGCCGCCGGTGGAATCCCGCGCATAGCCGTTGCGGTCGAACTGCAGATCATGGACGCGGCTGTCGCCCTCGACCTCGACGAAAGGCTTCACCGCGGGCGTCAGCTCGTAGCTGACCCGGCCGACGCCGCCATACTGGTTGAAATCGCGGTCGTCATTGCTGGAGATGGAGCCGTCGGTCAGCGTGGAATTCTGGTAGACGGTGCGGTCGACGGTGCCGCCGGCCGATATCTCCAGCCGGTTGAAGTTCTGGTCCAGCCCGAAGGTGCCGCCGAACGTGGCGTAGACCGGATATTTGGCAAGGCCGGCCTGGATGTTCGGGCTGCCGGGATTGTCGGTGGAAACCAGCAGGCGGGCTTCCGAGGTGATGTGGGTGTCCTCGGTGACATCGAGACGGCCGTCGACGTGACCGTTGAAATTCGGCTGGTCGACATTGGTCGGCGCCGAGGAGATCGCGCCGTCGCTGATCGGCGGCAGGGTGCCGCCGTAGCCGGTAAAGGATCCCCTGAGATCGGCGACCAGCGCGTGGCGCTCCCAGTCGGAGACGGCGAGGAATTCCGGTGCCACCACATAGAACGGCAAGCCCTTCGGCACGAAGGTCCGGCCGGGATTGCTGTTGTAGCCGCCACTGAGCTCGACCGCGGATTTGACCAGAAAGCCGCCGGCGTAATCGCCGACCGCGCCGAACGGGTCGTCGTCGACTTTCAGCCGCTTGCGCGGTGGCTGGCCGACCACGGTGCCGGCCATCGCCGGCGGCAGCGGCGGCTTGTTGGCGGAATCCGACGGCGGAATCGACAGCCGAAGTTGTCCGGTGATGGCCGCGGGCGCCGGGCTGCCGGGCCCCGGCGAGGGTTTGGGCCTTGGCTGGCCGGGATAAAACTTCGGCTTCTTGCGGGTGCGGTTGAGCGAATCGTAGCCGGTGTCGGAAGCGCCGTTGGCGGCGGGAAGCCCATATTGCGGAATCTTGCCGATCCGCGACGGCGCCGGCTGGTCCTGGTCGGGGAGCGGTTCAGTACCCATCGGGTCCGCCGGATCTCCGGTGGCGTCGCTGGTCCTGCGCAGCGGTGAATCCTGCGGCAGCACGAAGCCGTCGCGGACCGGTCGCAGCATGTCGGAGGTCAGGGTTTGCGCCTGGGCCCGGCTGTCATCGAACGCGATCAGCGCAAGGCACGGCCATAGCGCGCGAACGATCATCGCGCGCCTGTGGCGGCCCCTTGCTGGACCCGTCATCACGATGAGAATACTCCAACGAATTCATCTGCTTACCGGCGAGGTTCCGTGCGACGCGAAGCGCCTTGCGGAAAAACGTCGTTAATGGAGTTAAAACAATTATGGTTAATGAGCCGTTGAGAACCGGGCGCCGCGTCGCATCGCCGGCCCGGCCGTGCTAGATAGATCCGGGCAAACCCTGCTTGCCCTTGCTTGCTCGGAACCAGACATTTCGGAATCAGACATGGCCAAGCCGAAACCGCTGATGGCGAAAACATCCGCGACCGATCACGCCAACGCCGCCGTCCAGTCGGCCTTGCGCACCCTCGACGCCGAGGCCAGCGGCATCAATGCGATCTCGGCGGCCCTGCAGGGTTCGCTCGGGCCGGCCTTCGCCGCCACCGTCGATCTGATCCGCAACGCCAGGGGCCGCGTGATCGTCACCGGCCTCGGCAAGTCGGGCCATGTGGCGCGCAAGATCGCCGCGACGCTGGCCTCCACCGGCACGCCGGCCTTCTTCGTGCACGCCGCCGAAGCCAGCCATGGCGATCTCGGAATGATCACGCCCGACGATGTCATCGTCGCGCTGTCATGGTCGGGCGAGCAGCCCGAGATGAAGAACCTCGTCAATTATTCCAGCCGCTTCGCCATTCCGATGATCGCCGTGACCGCGAATGCGGCCTCCTCGCTCGGCGAAGCCGCGCGGATCGTGCTGGAGCTGCCGAAGGCGCGCGAAGCCTGCCCGCACAATCTGGCGCCGACCACATCGTCGCTGATGCAGGCCGCCATCGGCGATGCGCTGGCCATCGCGCTGCTCGAAGGCCGCGGTTTCACCGCGCTGGAATTCGCCAATTTTCATCCCGGCGGCAAGCTCGGCGCGATGCTGAAATTCGTCCGCGACATCATGCATACCGGCGAGGCGATCCCGATGAAGACGCTCGGCGCCAAGATGTCGGATGCGCTGGTGGAGATGTCGACCAAGGGATTCGGCTGCGTCTGCATCGTGGACGAAGACGGCAAGATCGCCGGCATCATCACCGACGGCGATTTGCGCCGTCACATGCGGCCGGACCTGATGACGGCCCGGGTCGATGACGTGATGACGAAGAATCCCAGAACCATTCCCCCCGGCATGCTCGCCACCGAGATGCTGGAGACCCTCAATTCCTCCAAGCCCGCGGTGACGGTGCTGATTGTCGCCGAAGGCAAGAAGCCGGTCGGCATCGTTCACGTCCACGACGTGTTGCGGGCCGGCGTGGCATAGACCGGCAGTCGTCCTTCCGGGGCAAGTCGAAGACACGAACCGGAATCGCGATACCGGGCCTGGTGTTTCGGACCATCCCGGAAATCACGGTGGATGGCTTGCTTCGTCGCTTACGCCCCGCGCAGCGACGGCTCATCCGGTTAACCGCGCCGCGGTCGCTTCCAGCGGCAGATCCAGTGCGTTCGCCAGACGGATACGGTGCGACAGAAGCCGCACAGCAGGATGATCTCGAAGATCTTCGCCTCGTCGTAATGGCCGGCCAACGCCGAGAACTCGGCCTCGCTCAGGGCGTTTTGCGGAGCGCTGGAGCAGCTCAACAGCGGCTCATCAAGCCGCCGCCACCGTCAGGCTGGCGCCATCGGCCTGCACGATCCTGACCCGGCTGCCGGCGGGCACGTCGGGACCGGCCACGCGCCAGACCGTATCGTCGATCCGGACCGTGCCGCAGCCGTCGATGATCGGCTTCTCCAGCGTGAACACCCGTCCGACCAGGGCATCGGCACGCTTGTTGAGAAACGGATTGCTGCTGCTGACGGCGCTGTTGTTGCGTGCGACCCGCCGCCACAGCGGCACCGCCGCGGCGGCAAACACCGCAAACAGCAGGATCTGCGATTGCCAGGACGGATGGATCGCGAACGACATGAGCCCGACCAGCAGCGCGGCAAGTCCGAGCCAGAACAGGAAGACGCCGGGCGCCAAAAGCTCCAGCGCCATCAGGAACAGGCCGAAGATCAGCCAGTTCCAGGTTCCCAGGGTGGAAAACATCTCGGACATCGGGCGGCCTCAATCTCACGGCGAAGGCGACGACGCGCGGGCAGCGTGCCCGATCGGCAGAGGGGCTGGGTTTACGGTCTATCGTCAGCCTTGACCCGTCGCCCGGCGCCTGGCGCCGAACTCTCCCGATGGGAGAGGTGGACCAGGCTCGCACGCCCTGCTTAACGCGTCTCCAGCAAATTCTACACCTGCGGCGGCACGGTCGGAACCACAGCCGAACCGGCGCTCGGCACCGACGACCGGCGCGCCGCTGCCTGCGCCGAGGCCGCGCTTTCGCCGAAGGTGGCCTTGGCGATCTCGCCGATGCCGGCCAGCGACCCGAGAATGCTCATCGCCTCGACCGGCAGCATGATGATCTTCTGGTTCGGCGAGTCCGCCAGCTGCCCGAACGCCTTAATGTACTTGTCGGCGATGAAGTAGTTCAGCGCGGCGACGTCGCCCTTGGCGATGGCGTCGGAAACCATCTGGGTCGCCTTGGCTTCCGCCTCGGCGGAACGCTCGCGCGCCTCGGCGTCGCGGAATGCGGCTTCGCGGCGGCCCTCGGCCTGCAGGATCTGGCCCTGCTTGGCGCCTTCGGCGCGCAGGATTTCCGACTGCCGCTGGCCTTCGGCCTGCAGAATATCGGCGCGCTTGACCCGCTCGGCCTTCATCTGGCGCCCCATCGCCTCGACCAGGTCGGCCGGCGGCACGATGTCCTTGATCTCGATGCGGTTGACCTTCAACCCCCATGGCGAGACCGCGGCGTCGACCACGCGCAGCAGCCGTTCGTTGATTTCGTCGCGATGCGACAGCACCTGGTCGAGGTCCATCGCGCCCATCACCGAGCGGATGTTGGTCATCGTCAGCACGATGATCGCCTGGTTGAGGTCGGACACCTCGTAGCTCGCCTTGGCGGCATCGAACACCTGGAAGAAAGCGACGCCGTCCACCGTCACCGTGGCATTGTCCTTGGTGATCACCTCCTGCTCCGGAATGCTGATCACCTGCTCCATCATGTTCATCTTGCGACCGACACGGTCGAAATAGGGAATGATGATGTTCAGTCCCGGCGACAGCGTGCGGGTGAACTTGCCGAACCGCTCGATGGTCCAGTCATAGCCCTGCGGCACCGTCTTGACGCCGGCAAACAGCGTGAGAACCACCAGCAGCACCAGCGCAATGGCGAAAATATCGAACCCGGTCATCATCCCTCCAAGGCGGGCCAAAACCTGCCCGCACGAAACCCCCGCCAATGCCGTTCGCGGAGGCCGTCTGTTTTGTCGGCGCCGCGGCAGCGCCGGTTCAACCGGTCGTTTTCGCAAACCAGAGTTATGTACGAGTTTGCCGCGTTCCAGATGTACCCGGCCTGAACGCGTCGAGGGCCGGTCGGCTCCAGCGAGCTCCAGCAAGATGCCTGGCTTCGGCAAGGCGAATATTGTTCGATCGCCTCGTTCGCGGTCGCCGGCCGCGCCGGCGAGGTCGCGACGCGAGCGCCCGGGTCGTCGCTACGCCGTCAGATCCAGCCCTGCAGCTCGCGCAGCACCAACTGCCGGATGACGTCCATGCCCGGTTCGCTGTCGTTGAGGCAGGGAATTGCGGCAAACTGCTCGCCGCCCTCATGCTGGAAAATCTCGGCATTTTCCTGCGCGATTTCCTCAAGCGTTTCCAGGCAATCGGCCGAGAAGCCGGGAGTCACGACGGCGATCCGGCGTACGCCGTCCTTGGCCAGCTGTGCGATGGTCTTGTCGGTATAGGGCTGCAGCCACGCATCGAATCCGAAGCGCGACTGAAAGGTCAGCAACAGCTTGGAGGCGTCGAGCCCGAGGCGCTTGCGCAATGCATCCGTCGTGGCGATGCATTGCCGCTGATAGGGGTCGCCCTTGTCGATGTATTTCTGCGGCATGCCGTGGAACGAGGCCACGATCAGTTCGGGCACAAACGGCAGGGTCTTGAGGTGCGCGTTGATGGAGACCGCCAGCGCCTCGATATAGTCCGGATCGTCATAGTAGGGCGGCGTCACCCGCAGGGTCGGCTGCGCCCGCATCTCGGCGAGCACGCGGAACACTTCGTCGCACACGGTGGCCGACGTCGCGGCGGAATATTGCGGATAGAGCGGCACCACCAGCAGCCGGTCGCAGCCTTGCGCCGTCAGGGCGTCGACCCGCGAGCGGATCGACGGATTGCCGTAGCGCATCGCCCAGTCGACCACGACATGGGCATGATCCGCGATCGCCGCGGCGAGCTTGTCGGACTGCGCGCGCGTGATGGTCTTGAGCGGCGATTCGTTTTTCTCGGTGTTCCAGATCTTCAGGTAGTCGCGCGCCTTGCGGCGGGGACGGGTGCGCAGGATGATGCCGTTCAGCGCCAGCTTCCACAGCAGCCCCTGATTCTCGATCACCCGGGGATCGGACAGGAATTCCCTGAGATAGGCCCGCACGCCCGCGGCGTCCGCGCTGTCGGGGGTGCCGAGATTGACCAACAGAACACCGACGCGTTCCGGCCTGACGCCGGTCACCGTCTCTGCGCTTTGGATTGCTGCGACCGCTGCTGTCATGAGGTCCATGGCTTCGCGCGTTGCACCATCCTTGTCAAGATATTGGCTGTTTCGATAGTGTCGCGCCCCAGCCGTTCGATGGAGCATCGTCCGGCGCCGTGTCCGGGGGAAGCCATGACGGCCGCCGAATGGTGTGTTTTCGGAGCGCTGATGCTCTATTTGCTGACGATCGCGCCGGTCAAGTGGATCGGGTTTCGCCGCTTCGACAATGCCAGGCCGCGCGATCCCGCGTTCTATGAAGACCCGATCAGGGCGCGCGCCCTCGGCGCGCACCAGAACGGCATCGAGGCGTTTCCATTCTTCGCCACGGCGGTGTTGCTGGCGGAATTTCGCGGCGGTCCGCAGCGCCTTGTCAACGAATTGGCGGTGCTGTTCCTGATCGTGCGGATTGCCTATGTCCTGACCTATCTCGGTGATCGGCCGACGCTGCGGTCGATCCTGTGGAGCATCGGCTTTGCGATCAATCTCGCGATTTTCTTCATGCCGGCGATCCGGGGCTTTTTGCCGATCTAGCTGTCCTGACCCCGCTGGCGCGCACCTGATGAAAGCCCGACGCAGCTAGAAGCAGGTCACCCGTTCGGCGGCGACATAGCCGGACAACAGGCCGAGGCCGAACAGCAGCACGAGGCCCGCCGCGCCGAACTCGACGCCGCGCATCATCAGTGCGCCGCCGCCTGCGCTGGCCCCGCTCAGGCGCCGTGCCAGGCCCTTGGCGGACACCGCGATGACGGCGATGGCGGCAACCGTGATCGCGGTGCCGAGCCCCATCACGAAGGTTGCCGCGACGCCCGCCCAGAACAATCCCTGCGCCAGCGCGAACACCAGAACCAGGATCGCGCCCGAACAGGGCCGCACGCCGACGGCGAAGATCGCACCGAGCCCGCGTCGCCAGCCACCGGGACCGGCGAGTTCGCTCGGAAGCGGACCATGGGAGTGGCCGCAATGCTCGTCATGGGCATGGCCGGAATCCCGGCCGTTATCGTGGCCGTGCTGACCGGGGCGATCCGCGGGCTGGTGATGCAAGGGCTGAGCGTGTGAATGCAGCCGGTCGTGATGATCATGACGGGGATGCGTCGCCAGCGCCGAGGCAGGCGTCGGCCGCCGCGCCTGCAGCGCGCCAATGAAGCTGCCGCCCTTGGTCCAGACCAGCCGGGCCCCGAACGCCGCGATCAGGGCGTAGCTTGCGATCTCGATTACCGTTTCGGCGCTGCACATGGTTTTTGCGGTGGCATTGAGCAGCCAGGCGCAAATTCCCACAATCACCACCGCGACCAGCGACTGCATCAGCGCGGAGGCCAACGACAGCACGATGCCGCGCCGCGCGGTCTCCTGGTTGGCGACCAGATAGGAGGATATCACGGCCTTGCCGTGCCCGGGCCCTGCGGCGTGAAAGATGCCGTAGGCAAACGAGATCGCGAGCAAGGTCCAGACCGCCGAACCGTCGGACTTGGCGGCGCGGATGGTCGAGGACATCTGGCGATAAAATTCCGATTGTTTGGCGAGCAGCCATCCGACAATGCCACCCAGCTGCGGTTCGGCGCCGCTCGGGCGCGGCCCGCCGAACGGCGTCTGCGCCATCACGGCGCGGTCGAATGCCAGAATGAGAAGCGCCGCGGCGAGGCAGAGCGCCAGACCGATGCAGAGGCGGGATCTGGGCATCAGGGGCAATCCACCAGAATCTTGTTGGCGAACATCGCACCAAAGTTCGAATTGCCGCCGCCGAGGAAGTTCTGCTCGCCGATCTGCTGGGCGTTGCTGCTGCCGTCGCTGGGCCGCTGGAATGTCATCTGACAGGCCGCGGGAGCCCCGACCAGCCGGACCGGATCCTTCTCCGCATAGGTGAAGTCGATGAAGAACTCCGGATCGAACACTTCCAGGGCAAGCTGCCTGGGTTTGACCGGGGTGATCAGCGGCAGGGTGAAATGCAGCGTCAGCGCGGCATCCTTGTATTCGAGGAAATAGTCGACCGGCTCCTGGAATTTCAGCCTTCTTGCCGTCGGCCTTGGCGAAGGTGAAGAAGCCGAATTCCTTCAGCGATTCGACGTTGGTCTGCGCCAGCGGCGCCAGTTCCTCGCGGCTGTAGACGCCCTTGGTCCTGGTTTCGAGACCCTGCAAGGCGTAGGTCGAGAACATGTCGTCGAAGGTCCAGGCGTGCCGCACGCCGGTGATCGAGCCGTCGGGCGCGTAGATCAACTCGCTGCTGGCCGTGATCCAGACATGCGGATGCGCCTGCGCCGTGCCGGCACCGAAGGCAAGCGCCAAGCCAAGCTGCAGCAGCAAACCGAGCCAGCGCGGGCATGCAGCGGTTCACGTCAGGCGGCCTCGGGCGTTTCCAGCAGGCCGCGGCGGCGCAGCAGCGCGTCAGGCTCCGGCTCGCGGCCGCGAAACGCGACATAGGCGTCCTCCGGATCGCGCGAGCCGCCCGACGCATAGATGTCGTCGTGCAGGCGCCTGGCGACCGCGGGATCGAAAATGTCGCCGGCCTCCTCGAAGGCGCCGAACGCGTCGGCGTCCATCACCTCGGACCACATGTAGCTGTAATAGCCGGAGGCATAATGATCGCCGGAGAAGATGTGGCCGAACTGCTGCGGCCGGTGCCGCAGGGCGATTTCCGCGGGCATCCCGATCTTTTCCAGCTCACGGCGTTCGAACGCCCGCACATCCCGGCTCGCCGCCGCCGGCTGGGTATGGAATTCGAGATCGATCAGCGCCGAGGAGACGAATTCCACGGTGGCGAAGCCCTGGTTGAATTTGCGCGCGGCGATGAAGCGCTTCAGCAGATCGTCCGGCAGCGGCTCGCCGGTCTGGTAGTGCCGGGCGAACCGGCGCAGCACCTGCGGCTGCTCCTGCCAGTGCTCGTAGAGCTGCGACGGCAGCTCGACGAAATCGGTGAACACGCTGGTGCCCGACAGCGAAGGATAGGTGACGTCCGAGAGCATGCCGTGCAGGCCGTGGCCGAATTCGTGGAACAGCGTCCGCGCATCGTCCGGCGAGAGCAGCGAAGGCTGGCCGTCGGCGCCCTTGGAGAAATTGCAGACATTGATGATCAAGGGTGCGACGTCGCCGTCGAGCTTCTGCTGGTCGCGCAGCGAGGTCATCCAGGCCCCCGAGCGTTTCGAGGGCCGGGCGAAGTAATCGCCATAGAACAGCGCCTTGTGCCGGCCGGCGCGATCCCGGACTTCCCAGACCCGGACGTCCGGATGCCAGACCGGAACATCCCTGCGCTCGGAAAAGTGAGATGCCGAACAGCCGCGTGGCGCAGTCGAAGGCGGCCTCGATCATGTGGTCGAGCGCCAGATAGGGCTTGATCGCGGCGTCGTCGAAATTGGCCCTGACCTGCCGCAGCTTTTCGGCGTAGTAGCGCCAGTCCCAGGGCGCCAGCGCGAAATTGCCGCCCTCTTCCGCCACCAGCGCCTGCAGGGCATCGCGGTCCGCCAGCGCCCGGGTCCGGGCCGGCTTCCACACCCGCTCCAGCAGGCCTCGCACCGCCTCGGGCGTCTTGGCCATCGAATCCTCGAGCCGGTAGGCGGCGAAGGTTGGAAAGCCCAGCAGCTTCGCGCTCTCCTCGCGCAGGCTCAGGATCTCGACGATCATCGCGTTATTGTCGTTGGCGTTGCCGTTGTCGCCGCGCGCGGTGAAGGCCCGGAACACCTTCTCGCGCAGATCGCGCCGGCCGGAGCTCTTGAGGAACGGCTCGACCGACGACCGCGACAGCGTCACGATCGCCTTGCCGGCCATGCCGCGCTCGGTCGGCGGCGGACCGGGCGGCGGCGACAAAACTGTCCGGCAGGCCGTCGCAGATCGGCCTCGCCGAGTTCCAGGAACCAGTCCTGCTCGTCGCCGAGCAGATGGTGGCTGAACGCGGTGCCGAGATGCGCCAGCCGCTCGTTGATCCCGGCCATTCGCAGCTTTGCCGCCTCGTCGAGTCCGGCGCCGGCGCGATGGAAGCGGGTATAGGTGCGCTCCAGCAGCCGCATCTGCTCGGAGGAGAGCCCGAGCGTGGCGCGGTTGTCGCGCAGCATGCGCGATCCGGCCGAACAGCACCGCGTTCATCATGATCGGGTTCCAGTGCCGCGCCATCCGCAGCGACACTTCCTTGTCGATCTCCAGCAGCGCCGGACTGGAATGCGCCGACACCAGATCGTAGAACACCGCCGACACCCTGGAGAGCAGCTTGCCGGAGCGCTCCAGCGCGGTGACGGTGTTGGCGAAGTCCGGCGTGGCCGGATCGGCGGCGATCGCGGCGATCTCGGCGGCGTGTTCGGCAAAGGCCCGCTCGAAGGCGGGCAGGAAATGTTCCGGCGCGATCTCCGCAAACGGCGGGGTCTCGAACGGCGTCTGCCAGGGCTGCAGCAGCGGGTTCGCCGCAGCCTGCGAGGTGGCCGACGTTTGCAAGGTTTCTGGCATCACGATTTCCCGTTTGCGCCGCAATTGACGGGGCAAGCTATATCACGCGATGGGGCTTTTTTGGGCCCTTTTGCGCTTGATAGCGGGGACCTTTTCAGAGAGATTGCGGCCCGCAACAGGACCAAGCCCATGAACGCGCAGCCTTCGCCAACCGCAGCCCGCCAGATCGTATGGCCGAGCGTCGTCACCGTCCTCAGCGCCGCGATTCTGATCGGCGCCGAAGTGTTCGGCGCGGCGTTTGCGGGTGGCTGGGCGCTGGCGATCCTGTTCGGGCTCGACGACACCGGCGCGCATATCCTGCAGGCCGTGCTGTTCGCGATCGGCGTCTTCATCATGGCGGCGTTCATCCGCGCCGCGCAGCGGGTCGAGCCGTTTACGCGCCGCTAAGTCGACTGTGCGGCCCAGCGGTTCGCCGCTCGCCCTTTCGCCGGCCTTCCGCCATCCGATCTGAAGCGCCCGATGCGAGCTCGCGACAAATGCCGCCACGGCCTGGCCTCGGCGGCGCCATAAGCTTACGTCTGGTTAAGGAAGCTTAACGTCTGTTCACTTTCGACGCCGCTGACGCACGCCGCGAACGGTGCCGTAAGCACGCGTTAGGGAAAAATGTCCTTAGGCTAAAAAAAATCTTGCGAAGCAGACTCAAAACCCCTATTTCCACTCTTGCCCAATTTCGCACGTGCCTGTGGTCGTGTGTCAGTCGGTAGGTATCCGGACAAGAGGCCGGACAGCCGCCAAGGGACGAAGAACCGAGGGTCGTTCAAGTCATTCTCGACTTGAGAGTCCAGCATCTCTCTCAAGGGATGCCGTTGAAGGTCTCTTTGCTCCTTGCAACCGTGACTGGCAGCCGGAGGCGAACCGGCGCACCTCGTTCTCAACGGGGGACGCGACTTAAAGCAACGACGGATCGGGCTTTTTTGGTCTCTGCCGGCTTTCCACCAGCCGGCGCGAATACCGAAGAGGCTTGTCCTTCATTGCCAGGTGTGCGGGCGGGATCTTCCCAACCAATCCACGGCAGCACAATTCGGTCTGAGCTTTTTGGCCCCCTCGCGCCTCCATCGCGTGACGTGGCTGAAACGCTTTGATCCGAGATCATTTTTGAACGTGACCCGTCGCTGGGCCGTTTGGGAGGGTGCTACTATGACCGAACGTATTCAGGAATTCCTGCGCCATCGCCGCAACGAGGGCCAGGATGTCGAGCCCTGTCTCGTCGTCGACCTCGAAGTCGTCCGCGACAACTATCAGAGCTTCGCCAAGGCGCTGCCCGACAGCCGCGTGTTCTACGCGGTGAAGGCCAACCCGGCGCCGGAAGTGCTGTCGCTGCTGGCCACGATGGGCTCGTGCTTCGACTGCGCGTCGGTGGCCGAGATCCAGATGGCGCTCGCCGCCGGCGCGACCCCGGAACGCGTCTCCTATGGCAACACCATCAAGAAGGAGCGCGACATCGAGCGCGCCTTCGCGCTCGGCATCCGGCTGTTTTCGGTGGATTGCAGCGCCGAGGTCGAGAAGATCGCCCGCGCCGCGCCCGGCGCCAAGGTGTTCTGCCGCATCCTCTACGATTGCGCCGGTGCCGAATGGCCGCTGTCGCGCAAGTTCGGCTGCGATCCGGAGATGGCGGTCGAGGTGCTCGACCTTGCCAAGCGGCTTGGACTCGAGCCCTGCGGCATCTCGTTCCATGTCGGCTCGCAGCAGCGCAAGGTGAAGGCGTGGGATCGCGCATTGGCGATGGCCTCGACGGTGTTCCGCGACTGCGCGGAGCGCGGCATCAACCTGTCGATGGTCAATATGGGTGGCGGATTCCCGACCAAATACCTGAATGACGTTCCTCCGGTCGTGCAGTACGGCCGGTCGATCTTCCGCGCCCTGCGCAAGCATTTCGGCAACCAGATCCCGGAGACCATCATCGAGCCGGGCCGCGGCATGGTCGGCAATGCGGGCATCATCGAGACCGAAGTCGTCCTGATCTCCCGCAAGAGCGACGAGGACGACGTGCGCTGGGTGTATCTCGACATCGGCAAGTTCGGCGGTCTCGCCGAGACCATGGACGAGTCGATCCGCTACGCCATCCGCACGCCGCATGACGGCGCGGAAATGACGCCGTGCGTGCTCGCAGGCCCGACCTGCGATTCCGCCGACGTGATGTACGAGAAGCTGCCGTACCCGCTTCCGGTGACGCTCGAGATCGGCGACAAGCTGCTGATCGAAGGCACCGGCGCGTATACGTCGACCTACTCGTCGGTGGCCTTCAACGGATTTCCGCCGCTGCGGACCTACCACATCTGAAGCCTCTTTGAGGCGCGACTAACCGGGAGCCGGTCCGCCGGCTCCCAACCCTTTCCTTGCGAATTTGCCGACAACGCTCCGATGGCATGCTGCCGCTGGAGCGGGGACTGACGTGCCATGACTGCTTTGCGGAACACCCCCGTTGCCCTCAACTCCGAAGCCGCTCCGTTCGTGATCCGTGCGGAACGCGGCTCGGACGTCGTCGCGCGCGAAGCGCTGCTCGATGCCTGCTTTGGCGCAAGTCGCCATGCACGCACCTGCCAGCGCCTGCGTGACGGACGCGCGCCCGCCGAAGGCCTTGCGCTTTCGGCCTTGCGCGAGGACCGGCTGGTCGGAACCGTGCGGTTGTGGCACGTCAGCCTTGGCGGGGTACCGGCACTGGTGCTCGGGCCGCTGGCAGTCGATCCGTCATGCCAGAAGCTCGGCGTCGGGGCCGCGCTGACGGAGCGTGCGCTGCTGGCTGCAAGGCGGCTCGGCCATGGCGCGGTGATCCTGCTGGGCGATGCGGCCTATTACGCCCGCTTCGGTTTCTCGGCGCTCAAGACCGGCGAGTTGTCGCTGCCCGGGCCGTTCGAGCGCGACCGCCTGCTCGGCCTCGAACTGCGCGGCGGGGCGCTGGATGGCGCCAGCGGAATGATCGCGCCGACCGGTGCACCGGCGGCGGAAGAACCGCGTCGTGGCGCCCGGGCGCCGCGATTGGTGCGGCGCGCGGCCTGATCGCTCATGTCATGGCTGCCAGCCCGCCCACCACGCGCGACGGCCCGAATCCCGCGCGCCCGGATCATCACAACGATCCTCCTGATCATGATCGCGGTCATGATCGTCAGGGATATCCTGGTGCGTCGCTGGGGCACGGCCCCATCCCCGGCCGCCGACGTCGCCCAGCGCTCCCGCCGGGTGAGCTAGGGGTTGCGCGCCCCGGCCAAAAGCCCATAAACCGCCAGACTTCCGCAAATCACGCCATTCCTTCGAGGTTCCGATGCCCCGCCGCCTGATCTCCACCGGCTCGCCGTTCGAAAAGACCGCCGGCTACAGCCGTGCCGTCATCGACGGCGATTTTGCCTTCGTTTCCGGTACCACCGGATACGATTACGCCACCATGACCATGCCGGCGGATGTCACGAGCCAGACACGAAACTGCTTCAAGACCATCGAAGCCGCGCTTCAGGACGGCGGCTTGGCGATGGCCGACATCGTCCGCGCCACCTATTACGTGACCGACGCCGGGGATGCGGACGCCGTGTTCGCGGTCTGCGGCGAAAGGCTCGGCGATATCCGGCCGGCCGCCACGCTGCTCGTGGTCGCGGGGCTGTTGAAGCCCGAGATGAAGATCGAGATTGAAGTAACCGCGAAGCGACGCAGCGCCTGATACCCCCGCCCCAGCGCCCCCCATTTTCCGGAGACAGTTTCATGAGCCCGCCCGAGCAGCAGATCCACGCCAAGATTTCCGGCCCCATTGTCATGATCGGCTTCGGTTCGATCGGCAAGGGCACGCTGCCGCTGATCGAACGGCATTTTGCCTATGACAAATCGCGCTTCGTCATCATCGATCCGCACGAAGACGGTGAGCTGGCAAGGCAGCACGGCGTGCGCTTCATCAAGCAGGCCGTCACCAGGGACAATTACCAGGAGGTGCTGGTGCCGCTGCTGACGGCCGGCGGCGGCCAGGGTTTTTGCGTCAACCTGTCGGTCGACACCTCGTCGGTCGATATCATGACCATGTGCCGCGAAATCGGCGCGCTTTACATCGACACCGTGATCGAGCCCTGGCTCGGCTTCTATTTCGATTCCAAGCTCGGGCCGGAAGCGCGCTCCAATTACGCGCTGCGCGAAACCCTGCTCGCGGCCAAGCACAAGAGCCCGGGCGGCCCGACCGCGGTGTCCACCTGCGGCGCCAATCCCGGCATGGTATCCTGGTTCGTCAAGCAGGCGCTGCTCGACATCGCCCGCGACACCAACACGCCGTTCAACGATCCGAAAAGCCGCGAAGGCTGGGGCCAGCTCGCCCACAAGCTCGGCGTCAAGGGCATCCATATCGCCGAACGCGACACCCAGCGCTCGAAAAAACCGAAGCCGATGAACGTTTTCGTCAACACCTGGTCGGTGGAGGGTTTTGTTTCCGAGGGCATGCAGCCGGCCGAGCTCGGCTGGGGCACTCACGAAACATGGATGCCGGACAATGGCCGCACCCACGCCCATGGCTGCGGTGCGGCGATCTATCTGCTGCAGCCCGGCGCCAACACGAGGGTACGTTCCTGGTGCCCGACGCCGGGCGCGCAATACGGCTTTCTCGTCACCCACAATGAATCGATTTCGATTGCGGACTATTTCACCGTGCGCGACGGCCAACGTCTGGTGTATCGCCCGACCTGCCACTACGCCTATCACCCGGCCAACGACGCCGTGCTGTCGCTGCACGAAATGTTCGGCGCCACCGGCAGGATGCAGCCGAAATGGCACATTCTCGACGAGAACGAAATCGAAGACGGCATCGATGAACTCGGCGTGCTGGTCTATGGGCATGCCAAGAACGCCTACTGGTACGGATCGCAGCTTTCGATCGAGGAGACCCGCGAGGTCGCGCCCTACCAGAACGCCACCGGCATGCAGGTGTCATCGGCCGTTCTGGCCGGCATGGTGTGGGCTCTGGAGAACCCGACCGAGGGCATTGTCGAGGCCGATGAAATGGATTTCCGCCGCTGCCTGGAAATCCAGCGGCCCTATCTCGGACCGGTAAAGGGCTATTACACCGACTGGACGCCGCTGAGCGACCGGCCCGGCCTGTTCCCGGAGGATATCGACGCCTCCGACCCCTGGCAGTTCCGCAACGTGCTGGTGCGTTAAATCCCGCCTGCGGGCACAGGCTCGCGCCCTCATTCCACGCCGCCGTCGCACCTGAATGCAGAGACGAGCATCCCGGGATTTCCGGGGTCGCGCAAACGCGCGCTCCGGGATGACCTTGACCGTTTCGTTATTTTTCCCTGATCGGCGGGGCTGTTTTTTCGGCCGGGGCCGGCGGCAGCGCAGAAGCACCGGCCTTTTGGGCGTCGGCGCCGGCTTGCGCCGGTTGGGGTGGGATTTCAGACGGCCGGGACCCCGTTGTCTCGGGCTCCGCGGGCGCGGACGGCTTGGTTTCCGCGCCGGGCGTGGAGTGCAACGGCGGTGTAGCCTGCGCCAGATGCAGATCAGGCTCGGCCAGCCGCGCGAGCGAAAGCCCCGACACGGCGAGACCGCAAGCAACCACGACGGAGGCGAGCAGCAGATCGGTGCTCAAGGCACGTTTCCTGATCGGTTTCATGGCTACACCGCTGATTGTTCAGCGAGGCAACGGAGCCCCGGCGGCATTGTTCCGCGGCCAGCCGGGCTGCCTGAAATGGGCTGCTAAAGTTCCAGCAAGCCCGCCTCGCCGTCCTCGGCGGCAAATGCGAGCATGGCCCCCTTGGCGTTCCACGCCAGCGCCGTGACCGGCGCGGTGCCATTGCGGCGCACCAGAATTTCGGCGCCGTCGTTCAGGCGCACCATCAGGATGGTGCCGTCGCTGTAGCCCGCGGCGAGGATGTCCTGCTTCGGATGGCAGGCGACCATGGAGACCCGCGCCTGCAGCGGCGCCAGCATCGCCGGCTCCTTGCCCATCGGGCCATCCTTGCTGGCGAACGGCCACATGATCACGGTATCGGCGCCCGACGTCGCCAGCGCCTTGCCGCCCGCGCTCCATGACATCGATCTGACGCGTCCGGGATAGCCGGTCATGCGCATGTGCCGGTTGTCGGCCAGCCGCCAGCCATGCAGCGCCGGCTCATGCATCGCGGTGACCAGAAAGCGGTTGTCCGGGCTGAACATGACGCCGAGATGCGAACCCGCCCACTCCAGAAATTCCGGATTGGCGGCCATGTTGGGAAACCACAGCGTAACGCCGTTATAATGCGCGATGGCGAGCCGCAGGCCCTTCGGCGCAAACGCCAGGCCGCCGACCGTCGACGGCACGGCGAAGGATTTCTCCTCGGCCCTGCCGCTGCGGACAAAGGCGGTCTTGCCGGCCGACCAGGCCACCGCGCCGTCCGGATGCAGCGCGACATTGTCGATCCAGCGCCGCTTCGGATCGGTCGCGAGCAGCGCCACCTCGCCGTTGGCGTCAAGCGCAACCAGCCTGCCGTCATCGCCACCCATCACGATGCGCGCGCCGTCGGAGGCCACGCAAAGGATGCCGCCGCCATGGACGGGAACCTGCGCTGATCTCGCCGTCGCCGCTCACCAGCGCGACGTTTTCCTCGGCGCCGACAAAGGCGGCGTGACCGCCGAGGAAATGCACCGCCATCACCGGCATGCCGATCGCCAGCGGACGCACCCGATCGGTGACCGAAACGATAGACGCCGACTTATCGGCGGGATCGAACTCTTTCATCACGGCATGATACAGCGTGCAAAGCCATCGCGGATCATCTGCTCGGGCAATTCGCGGCCGATGAAGACGAGCCGGCTCTGGCGGGCTTCGCCGTCCTTCCAGGCCCGCTGATGATCGCCCTCCAGCATCATGTGCACGCCCTGGAAGACGTAGCGGTCGTCATCGTCGCTGAAGGCGAGAATGCCCTTCGAGCGCGAGAATCTTCTGGCCCTCGCTGGCGACGAGGTCCTGCAGCCAGGGCATGAATTTGGCGGCGTCGAGCGGCTTGTCGCTGCGCAGCGACAGCGATTGCATGTCCTCGTCATGATAGTGCTTAAGGCCGCCGTGACCATGACCGCCGTGGCCGTGATCGTGGTGATGGTCGTGGCCGTGGTGGTGATCGTGATCATCGCCGGCGTCGAGAAATTCCGGTTCGATCTCCAGGATGCGATCGAGATCGAAGGCGCCGCGCTCCAGCACATCCGCCAGCGCGACCTCGCAGCGCTCGGTGCGGTGCAGCTTGGCATAGGGGTTGATGGCGCGAATCCGCGCCTCGACTTCGGCAAGTTCGGCGCTGGAGACCAGATCGATCTTGTTGAGCACGATGACGTCGGCGAAGGCGATCTGGTTCTTGGCTTCGGGCGCGTCCTTCAGCCGGTCGCTCAGCCATTTCGCGTCGGCCACCGTGACGACCGCGTCGAGCCGGGCGTTCTTCTGCACGTCCTCGTCGACGAAAAAGGTCTGCGCCACCGGCGCCGGATCGGCCAGGCCGGTGGTCTCGACGATGATGGCGTCGAACTTGCCCTTGCGCTTCATCAGGCCTTCGAGGATGCGCACGAGGTCGCCGCGCACGGTGCAGCACACGCAGCCATTGTTCATTTCGAAGACTTCTTCGTCGGCCCCGATGATCAGATCGTTGTCGATGCCGATCTCGCCGAATTCGTTGACGATGACGGCGTATTTCTTGCCGTGGTTTTCCGACAGGATGCGGTTGAGAAGCGTGGTCTTGCCGGCGCCGAGATAGCCGGTCAGCACGGTCACGGGAATTTTCTGGGACGTCAATTCTGGCATGTCGGCTCCGGAGCGGGACTTTGCGGCGCCCCGGCAGCAGGGAGGCCCCTGCCCTAATCCGCCAGCGCGCTCGTCAGTGCCTTTATATTGTGCCTGACCAACTCAATGTAAGTGGGGGCATCGCCCTTTTCGCCGCTCAGGCTGTCGGAAAACAGCGTTCCGCCGATCCGGGCGCCGGTCTCGGCGGAGATCCGCCGGATCAGCCTGTCATCGCTGATATTTTCCAGGAAAACGGCCGGAATCTGCTGGGTTTTGATCTGGGTGATGATAGCCGCGATATCGCGCGCGCTGGGCTCGGATTCGGTGGAAACGCCCAGCGGGGCGATGAATTCGATGCCATAGGCGGCGGCGAAATAGCCGAAGGCGTCATGGGTCGAGATCACCTTGCGCCGCGCCGGCGGGATCCGCGCCACCGCCGCCCGCACCTCGCGGTCAAGCGCCGTCGAGCCTCGCCAGATAGCCTGCCGCATTGGCGCGAAAAACCCCGGCATCCCGCGGGGTCGGCGGCAACCAGCGCGTCGCGGATATTGGCGACATAGATCTTGGCGTTGACCACCGACTGCCAGGCATGCGGATCGGCGGCGGAGCCGATCTTCAGCGGCGTGATGCCGTCGGTCGCGGTCACGATCTCGGCCTTGCCGCCGGAGGATTGCACCAGTCGCGGCAGCCAGCCCTCCAGGCCGAGGCCGTTGATGAACACAAGCTTCGCATCCGCAATCTTCTTGGCGTCCGCCGGCGCCGGCGTATAGACGTGCACGTCGCCATCGGGACCGACCAACGTCGTCACGCTGACGCGCTCACCGCCGACATTGCGGACGAAATCGCCGAGGATGGAAAAGCTGGCGACGACGTTGAGGCGGTCCTGCGCGCAGGCCGGCGCAGCGGAAGCTGCCAGCGCCAGCCAGACCAGCCCGAGCCGAAAACGCCACATGGTGCCCACCGCTAGGCTTCGAGGTGGCGGCCGGGAAACAGCTGCCTCACCAGACCGCTGACGCTGCCGAACAGCACCGAGACCACGTACAAGGCCGCCGCCACCAGAATCATCGCCGGTCCCGACGGCACCCTGGTCTGAAACGACAGCACCAGTCCGGCATAGCCCGACAGCATCGCGCTCGCCACCGCGATGCAGATCATGCCGGTGAGGTCGCGCGACCAGAACCGCGCGATGCCGGCGGGCAGGATCATCAGCCCGACCGCCAGCAGGGTGCCGAGCGCCTGGAAGCCGTTGACCAGGTTGACGACGACCAGCGCCAGAAATGCCAGATGCGCCGGCGTCCCGGCGCGGCTCACGGTGCGCAGGAACGCCGGGTCGACGCATTCGATCACCAGCGGACGGTAGATCAGCGCCAGCACGAACAGTGTCAGCGTAGTATTGAACGCGATCACCAGCAGAGTCGGGTCGTCCATCGCCAGGATATTGCCGAACAGCACGTGCAGCAGATCAATATTGGTGCCCCTGATCGAGACGATGGTGACGCCCAGCGCCAGCGAGGTCAGATAGAAGGTCGCCAGCGAGGCGTCTTCCTTCAGCTCGGTGGTGCGCGCCACCACGCCGGCGAGAATCGCAACCGCAAAGCCCGCGATCAATCCGCCGGCGGTCATCACCAAAAGATTGAGCCCCGACAGCAAAAAGCCGATCGCCGCACCGGGCAGGATGGCGTGCGCCATGGCGTCGCCAACAAGGCTCATGCGCCGCAGCATCAGGAACACGCCGATCGGCGCGCCGCCCAGCGCCAGCGCGATCACCGCCGCCAGCGCCCGGCGCATGAATTCGAATTCGGTGAACGGCGCGATCAGCGCATCATAGATCATCACGGTCAGGCGGCCTGCGAGGGCAGGTCGTCGACCGCGCAGGCGGCGGCGCCTTCGTCGAACGCCTCGCACATCCGCCGCGCCTCCTGCAGGTTCTCCGCGGTCAGCACCGCCGAGGTGGCGCCCCAGGCCACAGGGCCCCGCGCCAGCAGCAGGGTTTCCGGGAAATTGGCGCGCACCAGATCGAGGTCGTGCAGCGCCGCCAGTACGGTGCGCTTTTCGGCATGCCAGCGCCGCACCAGCTCCAGCAGATCGGCCGAGGTCTTGGCATCGATGGCGTTGAAGGGTTCGTCCAGCACGATCACGCGCGCATCCTGCAGCAGCACCCGGGCAAACAGCATGCGCTGCATCTGGCCGCCGGACAGCGTGCCGATGCTGCGGTTCTCGAAACCGTTGAGGCCGACCGCAGCGAGCGCCTGGGCGATGCTGTCGCGCGCCCTTGTACCCATGCCGCCGAAAAATCCGGTGCTGCGCCAAAGCCCGGTGCCGACGAGATCGAACACCGAGATCGGAAAGCTACGGTCGATATCCGCCGTCTGCGGCAGATAGGCGATATCCCTGATATCGAGATCGCCGGTGTCGATCGAACCCGAAAGCGGCCTGAGGATGCCGACGATGCCGCGAAACAGCGTCGATTTGCCGGCGCCATTGGGACCGACGATCGCGAGCAGGGCGCCGGAGGCGACCTCGCCGGTGAGATGATGCACCGCCGGATGCCGGTCGTAGCCCAGCGTGACGTCGCGAAATTGAAGTTGCGCGTTCATGTTCACCTCATCGAAAGCCAGACCACGGCCCACAGCGCGGCGCTGACCGCGGCTGCCGCGCCGAGACGGGCGACCACGGTCATGCGCAGGATCGACCAGGGTGCCGCCTGCGCCGGATGCGGGGATGCCGGCCCGTGAGGGTGGAAATGGCCGTGGCCATGGTCGAGACGCTGGCTGGGGAGGTCGGAGAGGGTCATCGAAAAATGTTATATTATAACATAACGGGAGTCCACCGGGCCTCCCACCGCCTTCCGAACGCCGCCATGCGGGGTTCACCACTCCTGACCGGCATCGGCAAACCGCCTGCCGGCCAGACAAAAAGGCGGCAGCGCGATGCTGCCGCCCCTTTGGCCAGTGGCCTCAACCTGGTTGCCCAGAAACCGTCAGGCCTTCGAGAACAGCTCGTCGACGTATTCCCAGTTCACCAGATGATCGACAAACGCCTTCAGGTAATCCGGACGGCGGTTGCGGTAATCGATGTAATAGGAGTGCTCCCAGACGTCGACGCCGAGGATCGGCGTCGCGCCGTGCACCAGCGGGTTTTCGCCATTGGGGGTCTTGGAGATTTCGAGCTTGCCGTTCTTGACCGACAACCACGCCCAGCCCGAGCCGAACTGGCCGGCGCCGGCGGCGGCGAAATCGGTCTTGAATTTCTCCAGGCCGCCGAGGTCCTCGGTGATCTTCTTTTCCAGGCGGCCGGGCAATTTGCTGCCGCCGCCATTGGGCTTCATCCAGTTCCAGAAATGCAGATGGTTGTAGTGCTGGCCGGCATTGTTGAAGAGCGGCGCATTCTTGCCGAACGAGCCCTTGACGATCTCCTCGAGAGACTTGCCCTCGAACTCGGTGCCCTTCAGCAGATTGTTGCCGTTGGTCACGTAGGCCTGGTGATGCTTGTCGTGATGATATTCCAGCGTTTCCTTGGACATATGGGGCGCAAGCGCGTCATAGGCATAGGGAAGGTTGGGGAGCGTGAAGGTCATGGGGTGATGTCCGCAATGATGGGAGAATTGGCTTAACGGGAACCCTTATAGAAGGTTCCAGCGGCCTTAAACACCGCAATTTGCAAGACGCCCGGGTGCCGCGCGGACACACACGGCAGCCGCGAAGTCCCAGCGCCAGTCCACCTTCGACAACGGCTGCAGTGGCCGCCCCCGCACCTCACCCCCGGAAAATGCAGCCGCCATGGAGCTAAGCACTATTCGCAGACCTGCTTGCCGCCAAAAGCAAAACATTTGCCGCCCGATCGTCCGGCCTGCGGTGACCTGCGCTCATGGTGGGCGACCACTCTTGGCCGCGGGCGACAGCTTCCGTTCGATCCCGGAATCTGATCGTCGTCGCAGCTGATCTTGACGCAATGATCGCCCTCGGCGCGGAATCCGCGATCGCAATCCAGCGGGCAAACCCGGCCGGTCCTGGCGCGCACCGCATCGAGCGCATCGAGGCTGGCGAGCTTGACGTCGAATCTGGTCCCGGCATGGTCGTTAAATAGCGCCAGCGCGCGGCGGGACGCCGCGCTCCATCCCTCGTCGATTTCGCCGGTCTGGCATCCGACCCGCCGCAGTTCGGATTGCAGCAGCCGAGGGATGTCCGGTGGCGCAGACAGGTCGGATCTTGCCGCGTCGGAACCCGCCGTAGCGGACGGCGTCAATAACGCAACCGCCGTACCGGAAGGTGCTTCTGCATTGGCCGCTCCTTCGACCGGCCTGGGCTGTTCGGCTGAAACGGCCTTGGACTCCCCAAGCGGCCCGGACTTCTCCGCAGCCGCGCGGCCGTCTTCGTCCAGCTTGGCCTGGGCGGCGAGCCTGGCCCGTTCAGCCGCCGCAAGGCTGGCATCCTCGAGCTGTTTTTTCTGTTCGGCCGCCACCCTCGCTTCTTCGGCGGTTTTCGACTCTGCGGCAGCCTTGGCTTGCTCGCTGGCCTTGGCGCCCTCGGCAACCAGCCTGGCCTGCTGCTCGGCGGCGGCGCGGGCCTTTTCGGTCGCGGCGATCCGGGCGGTTTCGGCGGCGAGCTTGTTGCGCTGCGCCCTGGCGAGGTCGGCGTAGAACCCGGTCGGATTGGCCGCCACAAAGGAATCCCAGGCTTCCCTGGTTCCGACGCGTTCGGCCAGTTCGTAATCCCTGCGAATCTCCGCATTGGCATTGCCGGTCGCGGCAGGCGCGGCGGCGGGCGCCGGAACCAGCGCCACGTCATTGCCTCCGAGCGAGCCATAGACAAAGGGCTCTTGGCGATTGCCGGTGGCGTTCATCACGTCATCGCGCACCAGGCGGAACGCCTTGCCGAGTTCGAGGCCGGGCCTGGCCAGATATTTCAGCAAAGCCATGGTGAACGGACTGTTCTTGCTGTCGCCGTCGGACGCAGTCGACCCGCCCTTTGCCGCAAACGCAATCAAGGTATTTGGCCGCGAGGGCTCGACGCCCGCAAGACCGCGGCCGAGCGCGCGGGACGCTACCGTCCGCTTCATGGTCTTGGCGAACGGATTGTCGCGGCAGGCGTCGAGAATCACCAGCCGCAATTGCCTGGCCGGCTCGATCGCCTGAAGTATCCGGTCGAGCGCGATGGCTTCGTCATAGGCGTCGGTGTCGCGCTCGAGCACGGCATCGACCGGAACCAGGTAGTTGGTGCCGTCCACTTCGAGGCCATGGCCGGCGTAATAGATCACGGCGATATCGGCATCCCGCGCCTTCTCGGTGAAGTCGCGCAACGCTCGCCGCATTTCGGTGTTTTTCAGGTCGCGGCGGGACTCGACCACGTCGAACGCGGCCTTCCTGAACATTTCGGTGATGGCGGCGGCATCGTTGGCGGGATTGGTCAGCGCGGCAACATTCTGATAGTTTGAATTGCCGATGACGAGGGCGACGCGCTTGTCCGCCCACGCGGACCGATCGGCAAGACAGACTGCCAACACAGCAGCTGAGAAGGCGGCCAGCCAGCGCATCGAAGCTCCCTAGTCCGAACCTGAAAGCGTATCATCTGCCAATATCACGGCAAGGCCCGCGCCGGCGGTCTGTGATCCCCGTCACCGACGGACCGGCGCCGGTCGAGCGGCAGTGGACCGTACCCGCGGCCCGGCTGGCGACGCCATGACGCCCGATTCCCTGCAAATCGGTCCGCCACGACACTTGAAGCGGTGACTTGCCCTCGATCCGACGCGTATGAGGGGGGACCGCGGGGAGGCTTGAGCGAGATGAGCATCGAGATCGACGTTTTGAACGGAGACGCATCCTGGCCGACGGCAGAACCGCTGTTCAACGCGGTCTGGCCACCCCACGTCGTCGAAAGGCTGCCCTGGGCCGGCATCATGTTTGCCCATGCCGACCTGCGGGTGCTGGTCCAGTCCGAACCGCAAGGTGTCGTTTGCCATGTCGGCATCTATCGCCGCGAGATCAAATGGAATGGGCGCCCGTTCCGGGCCGGCGGCATCGGCGGCGTCCTGACCCGCGAGGACTGCAGGCGCCGCGGATATGCCAGCATTGCGCTCAATGCCGCCGTTCAAACCTTGAAAGACGAAGGCGCCACGGATTTCGCCCTGCTGTTTTGCGAACCGCACAATGCGCCGTTTTACGCCGCCCGCGGCTGGAAGCCGTTCGACGGCCAGATCTACGCCGAGCAGCCCGGGGGACGCGTTCGGTTCGACGCCATCGCGCCCCATGTCTACGATCTGAGGCGCGGCCCGCGCCAGGGCATCATCGACCTTTGCGGCCTGCCCTGGTGACCGCCTGCAGCCGGGTCAAAGCGGGCGGGCAGCAGACCTGCGAATACGGCGTTGCACAAAGCTGATTTGTTGCTAAGCATTTCTGTCAGGGGAGTGCCATGGCTTGCAGGTTCGGCTTGATTGTTGCGATTTTGGCGGCGTTGCTCGGCGCACCGCCCGCGAGGGCGCAGGCTCGCGGCGAGGTGACAGGTATCTGGCTGACGCAGGCCGGAGATGCAAAAGTGCGCGTCAGCAAATGCGGCGCAGGCATTTGCGGGGTGGTGGTCTGGCTCAAGGATCCCATCGATCCCGCAACCGGAAAACCCCAAATCGACGACAAGAACCCCAACCCGGCCCTGGCCAAACGCCCGATGATCGGACTGGTGCTGTTCAGCGGCATGCCGCGGTCCGGTCCGAACAAATGGACCGGCCAGATCTACAATGCCGATGACGGCAAGAGCTACAGCAGCAGCATCGCAGTGAGCGGTCCCGACAGTTTGAAAGTCGAAGGCTGCATCGGCGCGCTATGCGGTGGTGAGACCTGGAGCCGATCCGCGCGCTGACATTCCGATCCGGCGGATCGATTCAGACCTGCGCCGCCTTCAGCGCGGTCGCCGCCGAGGCATAGCCGCCGCGGGCGCCGTCGATGAAATGGACGTGGTCGCTGCGCAGCGCCGAAGGCGTAAAGCAGGTCATCATCGCGGCGTCCTGCCGGTGCAGGCCATAGCGCAGGATCCCGGCGGAAGCCCCCGCGGCAAGCCGCTGGGTCAGCCCGCGCTCCAGTTCCGGGGTGCAGTCGAGGATCATGCGCAAGCCATCGTCATATTTACGGAAATCCGAATTCTCCACCACCTGCTGCACATAGGTTTTCGGAACGAAGCCACCGACGCTGATGCCGAAGCGCATCACCAGATAGGCAAACAGCGTGTTGGTCCATACCAGGACCCGGCGCTTGAGCAGCGATCCGCCGCGGCTGGCGCGCGCCTCGAGATCGGCCCCCGCAGGCGGCCAGCGCAGTGGCGGGCCGCCGGAAGGCACCGGCCGCCCGGCGTCCGGGCTGCGCTCGACCAGCGCGATGACGTCCTCGATCACGTCGCGAAACGCCGCCGCATCGCCGCCGCGCGCGGGGACCACCAGCACTGACAGGATGAGGCCGCGCGCCGAGGGAATTTCCTCGAACCGGCAGGACAGCCCGGTGAGATCGGGCTGGGTGCCGGGTGGCGCCTTCGGCACCGCGAATTCGCCGCGCTTCATCGCTGCTTCGGCCCAGCCGAGCCCGCCGCCTGAAAACATCGCATAGGACAGGTTCGGTGACGGCCCGAACCGGGCGACGCGGACGTCGAGGCCCTGCGCCCGTACCGCGGCGACCGGCACCAGCGCAATCCGCATCACGAGATTCGAGACTCTCCTCGACCCAGACGGCGCTGGCAGCCAGCGCATCGCGCGCCGGCGCAAGATCGTCCGGCGATACCGCAAAGCTGGCGCCATCACCGCCGAACACGAAGGGAAACTCGCGCCCGTCCAGCGCATTGGCGACCGCCGCGATGACCGAAGCGCCCGCCATGTTGACCGCCTTGTAGCGCGCTTCGGCAATCGCCTTGGTCGATTCGACGATATCGGCGACGCCGATGCTCCAGTCCGCCGGCAACGGCGCATACAATTTCGGGTCCATCAGGCGGCCAAAACCGCGAAAGACCGGGATGCTGCCGTAGAAGGAGGCGCCGGGCGTGGTCATGATGCGGCATGGTCCGGAATTCGGGAATCGCCTGATGGATATAGCTACGGTTGGTATTGGGCTTCGGGTTCGAATTCCGTCCGCGGACGGCGTCTGGCTGATCCGCTACCCCGTTGTCTGGTGAGCCTCCTTCGATACCCCGCGCAGCACCAGCCGGTTGAGCCGGTTGGCGAATGCGGCAGGATCCTCCGGCAATTCGCCGTCGAGGATCTGCGCCTGCTCCAGCAGCAGGAACGATACATCCGCGGCGACATCCTTGGTATCGGCAATGGCCGCGACCAGGGGATGGCGCATGTTGATCTCGAGGATCGGCTTGGCACCGGCGCTGCCATGCTGCTGCGCCAGCAACCGCTCAAGCTGTCGATCCCGCCCCGCGCCGCCCGCCACCAGGCATGAAGCACTGCTGGTCAGCCGCTGCGATGCCCGCACATCGGACACCCGGTCACCGAGGATCTCCTTGATCGTCGCGACGGTCGCAGCCTCGTCGGGTCCGGACTGCTCCTTGTTGTCGGCCGCCTCGTCGAGCAGCGGAACCAGCCCGAAATCGACGTCGCCCTGACTCAGCGATTTCAGCGGCTTGCCGCCGAAATCCAGCGGCGCCGAGGTCCAGAACGCATCGACCGGATCGGTCAGCAGCAATACCTCGATGCCACGGGCTTTGGCCGATTCAAGCTTGGGATTGGATTTCAGCCGTTCGATGCTGTCGCCGATCAGGTAATAGATATCGGTCTGGTTCGGCTTGAGGTTTTCGGCATATTGCTTCAGCGACCGCTTTTCGCCCGCGGTGGTGGCGAAGCGCGACAGCGCCAGCAATTTTTCGCGTCGCTCGAAATCCTCCCAGATCCCTTCCTTGATGACGGGACCGAAGGCGTCCCAGATCTTGGCGAAGGTCTCGGGCTCCTTTTCGCTCAGGCTTTCCAGTTCGCCGATCACGCGGCTCGTCACGGCCTTGCGGATCTGCGCCAGTTGCGGATTGTTCTGCAGCATCTCCCTGGAAATATTGAGCGGCAGATCCTCGCTGTCGATCACGCCGCGGATGAACCGCAGATAGCCGGGCAGCAGATCGGCATCGTCGGCAATGAAGACGCGGCGGACATAGAGCTTGACCCTGCCCTTGCGCGACGGCTCGAACAGATCGAACGGCTTGGTCGATGGCGCGAACAACAGCACGGCGTAGGACTGGCGCCCTTCGGCGCGATAATGCAGCGTCATCGCCGGCTCGTCGAAGGCGCCGGCGATCGCCTTGTAGGCCTGGGTGTAATCCTCCGGCTTCAGGTCCGATTTCGGCCGCTGCCACAGCGCGCTCGCCGAATTGATCTGGCGCGGCTCGCCTTCCTCCGGCTTCAGTTCGATCGGAAACTGGATGTTGTCGGAATAGGCGCCTGACGATGCGCTCGATCTCGTAGGCTTCCAGATATTTGGCGGCGTCCTTTTTCAGATGCAGGACGATTTCGGTGCCCCGCGCGACCCGCTGGCTGGCTTCGTCCTCGCTCGGCGGGCGCGATTTCGAAACCGCTGCCGCCCGACGACGACCAGGTCCAGACCTGATCCGACCCGGCGCGGCGACTGGTGACGACGATGCGATCGGCCACCATGAAGGCGGCGTAAAATCCAACGCCGAACTGTCCGATCAGGCCGGCCCCATCCTTGGCCTCGGTCAGGCGGGAAACAAACGACTTGGTGCCGGAACGCGCGATGGTTCCCAGATTGTCGATCAGCTCCTGCCGGTCCATACCGATGCCGCTGTCGATCACGCTGAGGGTGTCGGCCTTCTTGTCGGGCGCGATGATGATCTTGGGCGGCGCTCCGTCGGCGATCAGCTCGGGGGCGGCGATCGCCTCGTAGCGCAGCTTGTCGCAGGCGTCCGACGCATTGGAAATCAATTCGCGGAGAAAAATATCGGTCTCCGAATAGACCGAATGAACCATCAGATTCAGCAGTTCGGCGACCTCCGCCTGGAAGGGCTGCGAGTGCGGCGAGGTATCGGTATCAGTGGTCATGATAGGGCTCGTCGGTAGGGCGGGATGGAAGGTTCGAAACCCCCGATATAGCGCTACCATTTTTGGTAGCAAGCGCGGCGGCGACACGCAGGCGGAAAATCGGCGGGCCGGACCGAAGTTGCGCCTTCGGTTGGACCATCACACCAGTTCCCGCGCGATCCAGTCGGTAATCGAACGATGCCGGGGCACCCAGCCCAGTGCTGCGGCCGCCGTGCCGCGCACGCGGCTGTTGGAGCCGAGCGAGAACGTCGCCTTCTCGCGGCCCCAGGCCTCGATCGCCGCCTCGCGCGGCCAGGATTGCGCCATGCCGAGATCGAGCCGTGCCGCGATCGCCTGCGCCACCTCGCCGAGCGCCTGCTCGCCGCTTTCGACATAGATGAAGCTGCCGGCCGGCGCCCTGTCGATGGCCAGCGCATAGAGCGCCGCGACATCGGCGATATGCGCGTTGGACCAGCGGTTGAGGCCGCGGCCGATATAACGCACGACGCCGGAGTTTCTCGCCTGCTGCAGCAGCGCCGGGATCTGCACGCTCTGCGCCGGCGGCCCGAGCGCATGGCCGTAGATCATCGAATTGCACAGCACCACCGAGCGAATGCCGGCCGCCTCGCGCACCAGGCGGTCGATCGCCACCCGGGCAAAGCGTTCGGGCTCGGGCGTGATCGGGGTGGTTTCATCGAAGATCCGGTCGGAGGGCTCGCCAAACGCCTTGTCCGCAACGATGCTGGTGCCGCTGCTATGGATCAAAGGCTTGCCTGAGCCGGCAACGCCCGCGATCAAGGCTTCGACGGCGCCGCGGTGACCGCTGTTGGCGGCGTTGACGACACCCTCGGCGGCCCGTGCTTCGGCCCGCAGCAGCGCCGCATCGTCGAGCGTGCCGATCACCGGCTCGATGCCGTGGGCCGCCACCGCGACCGCCTTGGCACTGTCACGAACCAGGCCGCGAACATGATGGCCGCCGTCGATCAGGGCCCTGGCGACCGCGCCGCCGATAAAGCCGTTGGCGCCGGTGATGAAGATGCGCATGGGAATCGTCCTGCCGCCGCCGCCGGTTATATGGGCAGAATCCTGCGCTGCGAAGCGGAAACCCGCTGTTGCCGGGGTTCGCCATCCTTGTCATCCCGGGAAAGGTTTCCCAAATATTGAAAAGCCGCCACCCGATCCGTTCCAGCCGACACCGATGATGCGTTCCCAGGTTCACTATTTGCCGCTGACACCGGGATTGTTTTCGATCCTGGTGGTGCTGGTCGCGGGGCTGATCATCCTGATTCAGCTCCGCATTCTCAGATACGCCTATATGCGGCTGGGGATCGGTCCAGGTGCTGCGCTGCTTTTGCTGTTCGGCTCGCTGATCGGCAGCTACTTCAATATTCCGATCGCGGTCCTGCCCGGGGCGCCGGTCAGGTCGGGAGAGATCGTCGACTTCTTTGGCATGCAATATGTCGTGCCGCTGGTTTCGTCATGGCCGGGCACCGTGCTGGCCGTCAATGTCGGCGGCGCGGTGATTCCGGCCTTGATGTCGACCTATCTCGTCATTCGATACCAGCTCTGGCTCAAGGCGGCGATTGCCACCGCGGCGATCGCGCTGGTGATCCACGCGATGGCCACCCCGGTGCCGGGAATTGGAATTGCGGTGCCGGTGTTTGCGCCGGTCGTGACCACCGCGATCCTTGCCTTTATCCTGTCCCGCGAATATGCGGCACCGCTGGCCTATATCGGCGGTTCGATGGGCACGCTGGTCGGCGCCGATCTCCTCAACCTCGGCAACATCAGCGGCCTCGGCGCGCCGGTCGCCTCGATCGGCGGCGCCGGAACGTTCGACGGCATCTTTCTCACCGGCATTCTCGCGGTGCTGCTCGCCGGCATCGCATCGCCGTCGCGGCCGCGGCCGGCCTGGTAAGCCGGCGGACCTCGTCGGCCCCGGGGGCTGGCAGGACTGCGGCCGGGCTCGACGCTGCGAGTTGCCACCCTCCCCGACTATCAATAATAAGAAATGAAAACGCACCGCGAGTGGCGATCTCGCGATCGGTCGCTGCATTCCGCCAAGAAACCAGGGGTAAGGTTCACGCCGATGGAAGCTCAGCCAGGCACGCGTCAGTTTCGGCCAGGCAAATGGTCGCCTTCGCTCAGACGCCAGCGACATCGTCAAAAGCATTCATGCCATGCTTCATCCGCGCAACATCGTGCTGGTCGGCGCAACCGACAAACCTGGCAACTATGCCGAGCGGATCTGGAACAATCTGGTCAAATACCAATTCGGGGCGGCCTCTATCCGGTCAACGCCAAGCGCGAAACCATCTGGGGCGTTCCTTGCTACAAGGATTTCGCCAGCCTGCCGGACAAGCCCGATCACGTGCTGGTGCTGGTGCCGGCGCGATTCGCGGTCCAGGTGATCCGCGACGCCGCCGCGGCCGGCGCCCGCTCGGCGACCATCGTCACCTCGGGCTTCAGCGAATTGCAGGACGATGAAAGCCAGAAGCTCGCCGGCGAGCTGCAGCAGGCGATCCGCGCAGACCGGCCTTGCCGTCACCGGCCCGAATTGTCTCGGCAACCTCAGCGCCGGCGAAAATCTGTTCACCAACATCGACGACCGCATCGTCACGATGGACGGCCGGTCCGGTCGCGATCGCCGGTCAATCCGGCGCGATCGTGATGGCGATCCGCCAGGCGCTGGAGGATCGCGGCGTCGGCGTCGGCTACATGGTCACGACCGGCAACGAGGCCGGCCTCGAGACCCCCGACCTGATGGCCTATTTCGCCGCCGATCCCTCGGTCCGCGTGATCGTGGTCTATCTCGAAGGCGTGCGCAACACCAAGGCGTTCCGCAGCGCCTGCAAGGCCGCGCGCGCCGCCGGCAAGCCGGTGATCGCGCTCAAGCTCGGAACGTCCGAGGGCGGACGCGCCGCCGCGATGGCGCATACCGGCGCGCTGGCCGGCTCGATCGAGACATTCGACGCCATCTCGACCCGGGAGGGCGTGATCCGGGTCCGCGGGCTCGACGAACTGATCGAAACCACCGAATGCTTCGTCCATGCCGACGCCGCCGAAGGGCAACCGCCTCGCCGCGGTGACGCTGTCGGGCGGCAAGCGCGGACTGCTGATCGATGCGTTCCATTCCGCCGGACTGAACTTCGCCGAGCTCAGCGCAGAGCGCCAGCGGCAAGCTGGCAAAAATGCTCGGCCCCGGCAGCATCGTCGGCAATCCGCTCGATGCCGGATTCGCCGCCGTGGTCGATCCCTCGGTCTACATGCAGTCGATCCAGATCATGATCGACGATCCCGACACCGACATCGTCATCATCGACGCCGAATTGCCGAAGGCGCCGCACGAACTGCGCGAGCGGAATTTGCGGATCGTCAACGACATGGCCGGCACCGCCAGCAAGCCGGTGGTCTACATCTCGACGATGTCGATCGGCTTTACCGAATTCACCAAGGCCTTGCGCAAATCGCTGCCGCATATCGCCGTGATGCAGGGTCTCGACCGGGCGGTGGGCGCGATCAAGGCGCTGATCGACTATGCCTCGCTGCGCAAGGAAGTGCCGGATATCGTCTCGAGCTCCAGCGCTTCGGCGCGCGCGACCCTGGAGACGCACGCTCAAGCATGCCAAGGGTGCCGCGCTCGACGAGGTCGCGTCGAAAAAGCTGCTCAGGGCCTACGGCATTCCGGTATCGAAGGAAGAGATCGCGCAGACCGCGGCCGACGCCGTGAAGATCGCCAAAAAGATCGGCTTTCCCGTCGTCGCCAAGGTGGTCAGCGCGCGACATCCTGCACAAATCCGATATCGGCGGCGTGGTGCTGAACCTCAACAGCGCGGCCGAGGTCGAGGCAGGCCTTCAACGACATCACCGCGCGGGTCGAGGAAGCTGAAGAACAAGCCGAAGCTCGAGGGCATCCTGATCGCGCAGCAGGTCAAGGCCGAGCTCGAACTTGTGATCGGCGCCGTCGCTCGATGCCGAGATGGGGCCGGTGGTGCTGTTCGGCACCGGCGGCGTCGATATCGAACTGATGAAGGATGTCGCGCTGGCCGGCGCTCCGCTCGATGCGGCGGAGGCCAAGGCAATTGATCCGCCGCACCAAGGCCGGCGTGAAGCTGAAGGGTTATCGCGGCAAGCCGGCGCTGCACGAGGCCTCCGCGGTGAAGGCGCATGGTCGGCCTGTCCAACCTGATGGCGGACGCCGGCACCCGGATCGCCTCGATCGACGTCAATCCGTTCCTGATCAACACCAGGACCGGCGTCGCCGTCGATGGCCTGATCGTCCTCAACAACGCCGCCGCAAGAACCGCTGCGCAGCATTGACGGCGGCGGCGCCGCCGTTGGGTCATCGAGCCGCCTGGATTTAACGGGCGCGCATCCGCGGCAGATCGGATGCGGCCCCCGTGATGGCGGCCCGCCTGTCGACGACCGCGTGGTGAAACTGCTCAAGCACGAGGCCATAGGCGGACAGGTCCGCTTCTTCGATCGCACCGTCATCGAAGCATTCGAGCGTCTCGCGCAGGATGTCGTCCGCGTCGCATTGCAACCGGTCCAATTCCTCGATCGAATCGATTTTGCGCACCAGCGAAATCGCCGCCAGCAGCTTCTCGCGGTGCAGCGTATTCAGCCTTCGCTCATCGCGCTTGATATAATGGCGCAACCAGGCGCTGGCGGATCCGAGCACCGAGAAAATCAGCACGACGCCCCAGATGTAGTCGCTGTATTTGTCCATGAAGGTGCGTTCGGTGCCGTCGATGAAGGCGGCGGCGCCGGGGTGCGCCGGCAGCGCGGCGTCCTTGTCGGTGTCCGGCTTTTCGATTCTGGCCGCGCTCGGCATTTCCCTGGCCAGCGAGGGCCGGACCGCAAACAGCTGCCGGACGAAGGCCCCGACGTCGCTTTCGGACAGCGATTTTGGCGCGACGATCAGGTGATCGACGCCGATCGTCTCGATCTTGTCGTCCGGTCTGGACGGCGCCGAACTGAAGGAGCCGCCTGGAATTTCCTCGGATTCATACAGCGGGTGCCGCTTGGCGATCGCCTCCGAAACGTCGATCGGCAGAAAGACCGGCTCGCCCCTGACGCGGGCGGTCGTGACGATGGCATTGGCGGTGATGTCGCTGTCGAGCGGGCCGACGGTCATGAAGGCGTCGATCGAGGGATCGCGCACCATTTCGTTGATTTGATCGGTGCCGAACTGGCTGACCGCCACTTTTTCAGGATTGACGCCCGATTCCGTCAGGATGATGCGAAGCAGCGTGACGTTGATCTGGGTTCGGCCGACAACGCCGATGCGATGGCCCGCGAGGTCCTCGATCGCCTTGATCCTCGGTTTGGGTTCGGTCTTGGATCCCTTGCGGGCAACGCCGGAAGGTGCCCAGAGCACCACCACGTTCTTGCGCAGGATCGCCACGGATCCGCTGCCGTCAGGCATTTCCTCGTCGGCGCGGGCGACCGCAAGATCGGTTTCGCGGCGCGCAGCAGCGCGATGCTGTCAACCGGGCCGGCGGTGGTGATCACGGAAAGCCGGACCGAACTGCCCTCGCGGGCAAATGTCTGCGCCAAGCGCCTGAACCAGTTTCTGGTCGTCGCTTCCCGCCGGACCCACGGCAATTCGCAGCGTGGTCGGCCGCAGCAATACAAAGGATGCGCCGGCCAGGGCGGCGAAAGCCAGCAGCACGATGGCCAATATCAGGAACGGCGAGCTTTTTCTTTTCCGCCCCCGGACCGACAAGTCTATGACGCTGTTAGAACCGTCAGATGCCGACATTTTGCTGCCAAGCGGCCGAAGCCATTAGTTGCCGCGTTCAGCATAGCACGCTTATCGACAGGAGGCAGGTCAGATACTGGGCCGGCGCTTTGCGCGGTTAACCGGGATCCGCCCCCGGACCATGGCGGAGACAGGACCACGGTTAACTTCGAACCCGAGGCCTAGGCCGAAGGTTGCAGGATTTTGCCGGGTTATGGTTGGCAAAACCAAACCGGAAGCGCTAGGTTCGGGGCCGTCAAGGGCATCGAAGAATGCCCGCCACAAGATACGTCACCTTGTCTGGGAGGACAGCATGGGTAGCTTGGAACGATCCTGGCGGCTCGATCGGCGGACTATTTTGAAGGGCAGCGCGGCCATTGCTGCGGTGCAATTCTCTTCCCCCTTCATCATCAAGGCGCGCGGTGAAACGCCGGTGCGGATCGGAATGGTCGATCCGCTGACCGGCGTCTATGCCGCGATCGCGCAGGGCGAGGTGGTGGGCGCGAAATTCGCCGCCGAGGAGATCAACAAGAAGGGCGGCATTCTCGGCCGGCCGGTCGAACTGCTGATTGAGGATTCGGCAAACGACGTCGGCACCGGCGTGCAGAAGACACGCAAGCTGATCGAGCGCGATCAGGTCAGCTTCATCATCGGCGACGTCAATTCCGGCATTGCGATCGCGATGGCGCAGGTCACCAGCGAGAAGAAGGTGCTCCATATCGTCTCCGGCGGACACACCGACCCGATCACCGGCGCGAGCTGCTCCTGGAACGTGTTCCGAATCTGCAACTCCACCTCGATGGACGCCAACGCCATCGCATCGACCCTGATGGAGAAGTTCGGCAAGAAGTGGTATTTCTTGACGCCGGACTACGCCTATGGCCATTCGGTGCAGGCCGGCTTTGAAAAGCTGCTGAAGGCCGCCGGCGGCACTTCCTCGGCCGCACTGGTGCCGTTGGGCACGGCCGATTATTCGGCCTATCTGATCCAGGCCAAGGCCTATGGCCCGCAGGTGCTGATCAACGTCATGGGCGGCGGCGACCAGGTATCGAGCCTCAAGCAGTTTGTCCAGTTCGGCCTCGACAAGCAGATGGCCGTCGGCGGCACCTTGTTCGAGCTTGAAAGCATCCGCGCGGTGCCCGACGGCGCGCGCGTCGGATGGTGGACCATGGAATGGTGGTGGGATCAGCCGGGCGTGCCGCATGTCGCGGAATTCAATGCCGCCATGAAGAAGATCACCGGGCTTTCGGCCACCGCGCGCAACTGGTTCGGCTATGCCTCGGTGCAGACCCTGGCGGTGATTGCCAACCAGGAAAAGACCCTCGAGGCTCCAAGGCTCGCGCATGCGCTTGCCGGATTCAAGCTGCCGCCGGAGATCGCGCTGCAACCGGGTGCACCCGCGTTCCGCGCCGGCGACCACGAATTGATGAGCACGGTGTTTGTCGGCGAGGCCCACCCGCCCCAGGGCGATCCGGACAATATGTTCTCGGTAAAAAATCTCGTCCCCGGTGAAAAGGCCGCCGGACCGGCCGAGAACACCGGCTGCAAGATCCAGTGGCCGGCCTGACGCAGCACGATCCGACACAAGACGATATCCGCCTGGCGCCTCGACGCACCAGGCGGCCCTAGCTGCAGAAGAAACGCAAATAATCCTTCCAGGGAGAAATCATGATATCGCGGACTTTCGGCTCGAAATTCGATCGTCGTACGCTCATCAAGGGCGCCGCCGCGCTGGGCGGCCTCCAGCTGGCATCGCCCTTCATCATCCAGGCGCGCGGCGAGACGCCGATCCGGATCGGCATGGTCGATCCTCTCACCGGCGTCTACGCCGCGCCGGCCGGCAATGAGGTGATGGGCGCCAAGTTCGCCGTCGAGCAGATCAACGCCAAGGGCGGCATCCTCGGGCGTCAGGTCGAATTGCTGGTGGAGGATTCCGCCAACGACGTCGGCACCGGCGTGCAAAAGGCGCGCAAGCTGATCGAGCGCGATCAGGTCAGCTTCATGATCGGCGACGTCAACTCCGGCATTGCCGCCGCGATCGCCCAGGTCACCGCCGAAAAGAAGATCCTGCATATCGTCTCCGGCGGCCACACCGATTCGATCACCGGCAAGGATTGCAAATGGAATGTGTTCCGCGTCTGCAACACCACGCGGATGGAAGCCAATTCGGTTTGCGGCGTACTGTTCAAGAAATACGGCAAGAAGTGGCACTTCATCACGCCCGACTACGCGTTCGGCCACACGCTGTATGATGCCTGCACCGACGACCTCAAGAAGCTCGGCGGCACCGTTACCGGCAACGAGCTGACGCCGCTCGGCACCACCGATTTCTCCGCCTATCTGATCAAGGCGCGGGCGGCCAATCCGGATGTGCTGATCCTGCTGGTGCAGGGCTCCGACATGATCAACTGCCTGAAGCAGGTGGTGCAGTTCGGGCTCGACAAGCAGATCCACGTCGCCGGAACGCAGCAGGAGCTGGAATCGCTGGCCGCGCTGCCGCCGGAAGCGCGCATCGGCGTCTGGATGTTCGAATGGTACTGGAAGCAGCCGGGCGTCCCCGGCGTCGAAAAATTCGTCGCCGATATTCGCAAGGTCAATGCCGGCAATGTCCCGACCGCGCGGCACTGGTTCGGCTATGTCTCGGCCATGAGCTTCGCCCTGATCGCCAACCAGGAAAAAACCATCGACGCGGTCAAGCTCGCGGCGGCGCTGGAGAATTTCGAGTTGCCCGACGAGGTCAAGCTGCAGCCGAACAAGTGCTACTACCGCAAGGGCGACCATCAATTGATGACCTCGGCCTTTGTCGGCGAGGCGCAGTCGAAGGGCAAGGACGATCCGGAAGACCTGTTCCGCGTCGACGAAGTCGTCCCCGGCGACAAGACGGCGCCCGCCGTCAGCGAAACCGGCTGCACCATTCAGTGGCCGGCATAGCATAGCGTCCGCCATTTGCCGGGGTCCGGGAGCCGCACGCCTCCCGGGTCGGATGCGATGTTCTTCTCATCCGGTGATTTATGTCGCAACTTCTCCTGTTCAACGTCACCAACGGGCTCATCATCGGCGCCTTCTATGTGCTGATGGCGCTCGGTCTTTCGCTGATCCTCAATTTGAGCAACGTCATCAATTTCGCGCATGGCGGATTTCTCGTGATCGGCGGCTACATCGCCTACACCATCACCCCCTATGTCGGCTTCTGGGGCGCGCTGCTGCTGGCGCCGCCCTTGACGGCGGTGATCGGGCTCGCCGTCGAACGCGTGCTGATCCGCCCGCTCTATGGACGCGATCCGCTCTACAGCCTGCTGCTGACCTTCGGCCTGGCGTTCATGATCGAGGACGGCACCCGCTTCATCTGGGGCCCGCAGGGCAAGCCGGTCACCATTCCGGCGTTTCTGGCGCAGCCGCTGAGCAATGAGCTGTTCTTCATCACCGGTTATCGCCTGTTCATGGTGGCCGTGGTGATGGTCGCGGTGACCCTGCTGTTCCTGCTGCTGCGCTACACCCGCCTTGGCATTCGCATCCGCGCCGGCACGCTCGACCTCGAGACCGTCGCCGCGCTCGGCATCAATGTGCAGATGCTGCGCTCGCTCAATTTCGCGGTCGGCATTTTTCTGGCCGGCCTCAGCGGCGTGCTCGCCGCCGGACAATTGGGGCTTGAACCGACCATGGGCACCGGCCTGTTGATGCCGAGCTTCATTGCCATCATCGTCGGCGGCATCGGCAGCCTGCCGGGAACGCTGATCGGCGGCTTGCTGATCGGGGTGGCGTCGGGATTGACCGCGGTGTTCCTGCCGGCCGCCAGCGAGGCGGTGATCTATGTCATGATGGCGGTGGTGCTGCTGATACGCCCGCGCGGATTGTTCGGCGAAGAAGGAATGATGAGTTGAGCGCCGAACAAACCCGCAAGCTGATCGTCCTGGCGGCGATCTGGGCAGTGCTGCTGCTCGCCCCCTACTGGATGGTGCCGCTCGGCGGCTATACCGCGCTTGCCACCCGCGTTCTGGTGCTCGGGCTGGCGGCGATGTCGCTGAATTTCCTGCTGGGATTTACCGGCGTGCTGTCGTTCGGTCATGCCGCCTATTTCGGCCTCGGCGCCTATGGCGCCGGGCTGACGCTGAAGTTCCTGGCGCTGAGCACGCCGCTGGCGCTGCTCGCGGGAATGCTGCTGGGCGGCGTTTGCGGCGCGCATCCTCGGCACCCTGATCGTGCGCCGGCGCGGCGTCTATTTCGCCATGGTGACGATCGCGTTCGGCCAGGTGTTCTACTACATCGCGTTCCAGTGGAGTTCGCTGACCGGCGGCGACGACGGGCTGCGCGGCTTCTCGCGCCAGCCGATCGACTTCGGCCTGTTCAGGCTCGACATTCTCTCCAGCGCCAACAATTTCTATTTCTTCGTGCTGTTCTGCTTCGCGCTGGCGGTCGGCGCCATGGGATTCATTCTGCGCTCGCCGTTCGGCCGCACCATGATCGCGATCCGCGAGAACGAGCGCCGCTCCCGCTTCCTCGGCATTCCCGTCGAGCGGCACATCTGGATCGCGTTCACCCTGTCCTGCTTCTTCATGGGATTTGCCGGCGCGCTCTATGCGCTGGTCAACAACTTCGCCGATCCGCGCGGCCTGCATTACAGCCAGTCCGGCGATTTCGTCATGATGGCGGTGATGGGCGGCATGCGCAGCTTCTGGGGCCCGCTGCTCGGCGCGGCGGTGTTCGTGGTGCTGCAGGACTACCTGTCCAGCATCACCGTCAACTGGATGTCGTTCGTCGGACTGCTGTTCGTCCTGGTGGTGCTGTTCTTCCCGCGCGGACTGCTTGGCTTCCTGCAACGGAGCAAGGCATGAACGTTCTCGAAATCCGCAACGTCACCAAGCGATTCGGCAATCTGGTGGCGGTGCAGCGACGTCTCGCTCAACGTGGCGAAGGGCGAAATGTGCGCGATCATCGGGCCGAACGGCGCCGGCAAGACCACCTTCTTCAACCTGATCAGCGGATTTTTTCCGCCGACCTCCGGCACCATCACCTTCGACGGCCGCGACATCACCCGGCTGTCCACCCATCAGCGCGTCACGCGCGGCATGGCCAGGACCTTCCAGATTACCGAGATCTTTCCGGAACTCACCGTGTTCGAGAACGTCCGCATCGCCGCCGAAGTGGCCGGCGGATACCGGCTGCGGCCCTGGATCAACCGCTCGGAAGCCGCAGAATCCACCAGCACGTCGAAGCGACGCTCAAGCTGGTGTCGCTGGAAGCCAAGACCGACCGGCTGGTCGGCGAACTCGCCCATGGCGATCAACGCGCCGCCGAGATCGCCATGGCGCTGGCCTTGAAGCCGCATCTGCTGCTGCTCGACGAGCCGACCGCCGGCATGGGCGACCAGGAAACCTACCAGATCACCCAGCTGATCCGCCGGCTGCACCGCGACAGCAACTACACCATCGTGCTGATCGAGCACGACATGCGCGTGGTGTTTCATCTCGCCGACCGCATCTGCGTGCTCGATCAGGGCAGGATGCTGGCGCAGGGCACGCCGCAGGAGATCGCCGCCAACGAGGCCGTTCAGGCCGCCTATCTGGGCAATGCCGCATGACCGCAGCCCTGACCGCCGAAGGCCTTCACACCTATTACGGCAAGAGCCACATCCTGCATGGCGTCAGCCTCGAGGTCGCCGAAGGCAAGATCACCGCGCTGCTGGGGCGCAACGGCGCGGGCAAGACCACGACGCTGCGAAGCCTGATGGGACTGACCCCGGCGCGCGAGGGCAAGATCACCATCTTCGGCGAGGACACCACGCGTTGGCCGACCTTCCGGATCGCCGCGCAGGGCGTCGGCTATGTGCCGGAAGGCCGGCGCATCTTCGCCAATCTCAGCGTCGAGGAAAATCTCAAGGTGCCGCTCGAACGCGGCGGGCCCTGGACCATCGAGCGGATCTACCAGCTGTTCCCCCGCCTGGAGGAGCGCAAGCTCAACCGCGGCCGCCAGCTTTCCGGCGGCGAACAGGAGATGCTGTCGATCGGCCGCGCGCTGCTGCTGAACCCGAGGCTTCTGATTCTCGACGAGCCATCGCAGGGGCTGGCGCCGCTGATCGTGCGCGAGGTGTTTCGCATCGTCCAGCAGATGAAGGCCGAGGGCATTTCGGTGCTGCTGGTCGAGCAGAATGCGCGGATGAGCCTGGAAATTGCCGACAACGCCTATGTGCTCGATGACGGCATCGTGGTCTATTCCGGGACGGCCCATGAACTTGCCGCCGACGAGGCCCGGGTCCGGGCGCTGGCCGGCGCCAGCGCCGAGGAATGGACGCTGACGTAAGCGGATCAGGTGATTTTCACGCGCGGTAGGCGGACTGGCCGGTACCCCGATAGAGCACGCGCACCTGCTCTTCCGATACGATCTTGTGAAATGCCAGCGCCTCGGGTTCCAGGTCGCGCTTCGGCACATGCGCGGGTTGAAAGTGGCCGAAGCTGTCCCTGCCGCGCACCAGCGTGGCCCAGTCCCGCGCGCCGACCGCCTGTTTGAGGTGGGTCGGGATGTAGCGGATGGCCAGCCCGATGCGCCGGTCATCGGAACGGTTCGGCTCCGAGCCGTGGAACAGCAGCACATGATGCAGCGACGCCTGGCCCGGCTGCAACTCGACATGCACGGCCCTTGCCTCGTCGACATCGACCGCGATCTCCTGGCCCCGGGTCAGCAGGTTGTTGTGATCGAAGGTGTCCTCGTGCGGAACCTGACTGCGGTGCGTGCCGGCGACGAACTTCATGCAGCCGGAAGTCCGGTTCGCCGGCGAGATCGCGATCCACGCGGTCGCCACGTCGGACGAGCTCAGGCCCCAATAGGTGGCGTCCTGATGCCAGGACACGAAGCCGGGATCGCCCGCTTCCTTGATGAAGAAACTGGTATTCCAGCACAGGATATCCGGCCCGAGCAGGTCCTCGATGGCATCCAGTATCCTGGGATGACGGACCATCTCGTCGATCCAGGTGAACAGCACGTGGCTGCGATGGCGCATCTCGCCCTTGATCGGGCCGCCGCTCGCGGCTTCATAGTCCTCCAGCCTGCGGCGAAATTCCGTCACTTCGCTCGCGCTCAGGGCATCGATCGGGAAATGATAGCCACGGTCGCGATATAAGGCGACTTCCTCCTCGCTGAGCAATTTGGCCATCGTTTCCTCCAATCCTTGTTTTTTTGCATCCCGCGCAGGCAAGGCCTCGATCAAGGGTGGCGCTGCGGTCTGACGCTGTCAACAACGCCACGCGCTGCGCCGCGCGCATCTGGCGCCTGCCCCCGGGGGGCGTCGGCCTTTCGCCCGGCTGGCTTTGCCCCTACAATCTGGCAGCGGACGACGTGCCCCAGTGCTCTCAAAACCCTGCACCTCGCCGCCGGATACCGGAATGAAAGCGCGGGCCAGCCACCTGATGATCGGATCCTCGGCGCTTGCGGCGATCGCCGTGGCGCTGGTCGGCTTTCTCGGCCTGCAGAAACTCCACAGCACCCGGCAGCGCGGCCCGCTTCGGATCGTTTTCGAAGGTTCGGCGAGCGGTCTCGTCAAGGGCGGCAGCGTGAACTTCGACGGCGTTCAGGTTGGCGAGATCCTGTCGCTCAAGCTGGAAAGCCCGCGCAAGGTCGTCGCCTTTGTCACGCTGGAAAACAGCGCCCCGATCCGCAAGGACACCATTGTCGGCCTGGAATTCCAGGGGCTGACCGGCGTGGCGGCGATATCGTTGACAGGGGGGGCTGCAGCGGCGCCACCGGTGCCGCTGGACGAGGACGGCATTCCGACCCTGACGGCCGACCTGACCGAGACCACGTCGATCCGCGACACCCTGCACAATGTCGACCGGGTGCTGGTCGACAATCAGGATGTCATGAAAGATGCCCTCACGAGTTTCGAGAGCTATACCGCCTCACTGGCGGACAAGGGTGACGCGATCGACAGCGTGTTGCGCCAGGCGGACACCGCCTTCGCCGGTTTCGACGCCGCAATTGCAAAGGTCGACAATATCGTGCCGGGCCTCGCCAACGGCAAGGACGGCGAGCTGTTCCAGAAGGTGAAGTCGATTCGCGAGCTCGCCGAGAGCTTCAACAAGCGCTCGGCCGCCTTCATGGAAGAGGGCCGTCGTACCCTGCTCGATATCAGCGAGGGAGCACACAAGATGGACCGCAAGTTCGAACCGGACGCCGGCGTCGCGCCGGGCGCCGGCCCGAAGCGGCCGTGAGTCGCGCGCCTCAAGGATGGCCCCTGCGGGCGATGGGCTTGTCTCGCCCGGACTGGAAGAAATCCGGATCAAGACCGGGATCGAGCGCAAATCCGCGATGCAGATCGCGTCGCGCTCACATGCGTCTCCTTGAAAGATTTATCAACCATTGAGCAACATTTATGCTCCAGACTTCTTCAAACTGAAGCTCGCCGGCCAACTCCTTTGCCACCGGACCTCGCAGCACGACCCGACATTTTTCTGGTGGCGAAGAGTGACCAAGGCACCGTCCCGGAGCCGGCGTGCGTCGCTCGATCCATGCGAGGCGATTGGTATGCGAAGAATGATCGAATCGGTCTTTGAGGCCGTCGAATCCAATGTCGGCTGTGCGGTGGTCGCGGTGCTGGCTTCGCTGGCGATGACGGGTTGCCTGCATTTGCTCTGCGCATGAATGGTTCGGCGTAAGTTCCGCCTCCTCGGGAAAGGGACGAACCCTGCCGGCATGGGCTCTCGAGCGGACCGCTCACCGAAGGCGCGAGCCACACGCCGGGTCCCCGCGCTATTTCCGACGCATCGATTTCTCGCCTGCTGGCTGCAGGGAGGTTCACCGCCCCCGGGCTGCCCGGGGCCAAATTGCCGGGATACCCCGTCGCCGAGCAGGTATTCCTGATGCCGCTGCGAGGGAAATTGGCGAGCGGCGCAGGCTTGCGCACAATGCCCCTGAGTACGGCGCTAGAAGCGGCAATCTTGCGGCTTCAGCCTGCCCTTACATTAGGCAGAATCAGGCTTCCTCGCTGGCCGCTCGTGGATTGCTCGCTGGCCGCTCCTGGATTAAGGGCTCCAAGCCGGCCATCCATCGGCATTAATCGCTGCAGCCGGCTCTCCTGGGGACTTGGCGCACGGATTGCTTGGCATTGAGGAAAGCAGCGGTTGCCCCTGCCTTCTTGATGGCCAAGGCTGATCGAAAACATGAACCAACCAACAATTGCCGCCGATCCCAAGCCCCGGCTGGTGCTGACCGGGATTACCAAGCGATACCCCAGCGTGGTCGCCAATGATGGCGTCTCCCTGAGCGTGCGGCCGGGTGAAATTCATGCCGTGCTGGGTGAGAACGGTGCCGGCAAGAGCACCCTGATGAAGATCATCTACGGCGTCACCAAGCCGGATGCCGGTACCATCATGTGGAACGGCCAGTATGAGACCATCGCCGCGCCGTCCCAGGCGCGGCGCATGGGCATCGGCATGGTGTTCCAGCATTTCTCGCTGTTCGAGACCCTGACGGTCTGGGAAAATATCGCGCTGGCGCTCGATGAGCCGGTCCCGACAGCCCGGCTGGCGGCGCAGATTACCGAGGTGTCGGAGAAATACGGGCTTCCGATCGACCCCTTCCGGCTGGTTCACAGCATGTCGGTGGGCGAAAGGCAGCGCGTCGAGATCGTGCGTTGCCTGCTGCAGGAGCCCAAGCTTCTGATCATGGACGAACCGACTTCGGTACTGACGCCGCAGGCTGTTCTGATCCTGTTCAAGACGCTGCGGCGGCTGGCGTCGGAAGGCTGCAGCATCCTCTACATCAGCCACAAGCTCGACGAAATCCGCGCGCTCTGCGACACCGCCACGGTGCTTGCGCGGCGGACGTGTCAGCGGCACCGCGATTCCCCGCAACGAAACCAACGACAGTCTGGCCCGATTGATGATCGGCGGCGAACTGGCGGAGTGCCATCTCACCCCGCGCGAAGCCAAGGAGGTGCGGCTGGATGTCGAGCATCTGACGCTGGAGACGCCGGATCCCTTCGGCACGTCGCTGAAGGACATCAACCTGCAGGTGCGCAGCGGCGAGATTCTCGGAATCGCCGGCGTTTCCGGCAACGGCCAGAAGGAGCTGATGGCGGCGCTGTCGGGCGAGCGTCTGAGCGCGCGGATCCATGATCAAGCTGTTCGGACAAGCGGTCGGCGATCTCAATCCGGCCAAGCGCCGCGCGCTCGGCCTGACCTTCGTGCCCGAAGAGCGGCTCGGACGCGGCGCGGTGCCGCCGATGAGTCTCGCCTACAACGCGCTGCTGACCGGCGCCCGCAAGGGCATGGTGCACAACGGATTGATCCATCCCTCGGTGATGCGGACCTTTTCCAAACACGTCATCGACCGCTTCAAGGTCAAATGCGGCGACGAACACTCGGTCGCCTCCAGCCTGTCGGGCGGCAATCTGCAGAAATTCATCGTTGGACGGGAAACGATGCTGCAGCCCAAAATGATGATCGTGGCGCAACCGACCTGGGGGGTCGACGTCGGCGCGGCGCAGCTGATCCGGCAAGCCCTGATCGATCTGCGCGATCAGGGCGTCGCCCTTCTGGTGATTTCCGAGGAGCTCGACGAGCTTTTCACGATCAGCGACCGGCTCGCGGTGCTGGCCGAGGGACGCCTTTCGCCCTCGGTCAAGCCGGCGGAGACATCGATCGAACAGATCGGGACCTGGATGAGCGGCAACTTCGGCGATCAGGCCAGTCCCGCTGCCGCGGATCCGCGCCTGGAGGCAGCCCATGCTTAGGCTCGAGCGGCGCGCCACCCCTTCTTCCACCATGAGTATCGTTTCGCCCTTGCTGGCGGCGGCCGGCATGCTGGTGACCGGATTTCTGCTGTTCAGCGCCCTGGGCAAGGATCCGCTGGAAGCCTTCTATCTGTTCTTCATCAAGCCGCTGTCCACCACCTATGGCATCGGCGAATTGCTGCTGAAGACGACGCCATTGCTGCTGTGCGGACTGGGTCTGGCGCTGGGCTTTCGGGCCAACGTCTGGAACATCGGCGCCGAGGGCCAGCTCACCATGGGCGCGATCGCCGGCGGCGGAGTCGCGCTATGGTTCGGCGACAGCGATTCCAGTCTTGCTATGCCGCTGATGCTGCTGGCCGGCGTGCTTGGCGGCATGGCCTGGGCCGCGATCCCCGCCTTCCTGCGCACCCGCTTCAACACCAACGAGATCCTGGTGACCTTGATGCTGGTCTATATCGCCCAGCTGGCGCTGTCCTGGCTGGTGCACGGGCCCTGGCGCGACCCCCAGGGACAGAACTATCCGCAGTCGCAGGGCTTCGGCGACGCCGAAACCATGTCGGTGCTGATCAACGGCACGCGGGTAACCTGGGGCATCGTCTACGCCCTGGGGCTGGCGGTCGTCGCCTGGGTATTCTCGCAAAAGACCTTTGCCGGATTTCGCATGCAGGTGGCCGGGCTGGCGCCCGCCGCGGCCGCCTATGCCGGCTTTTCGGAAAAGCGCAATATCTGGATCGCACTGATGCTGTGCGGCGCCACCGCCGGTCTCGCCGGCATCTGCGAAGTGGCCGGCCCGATCGGACGGCTGCAGCAGCAGATTTCCCCCGGCTACGGGTTTGCCGCGATCATCGTCGCCTGGATCGGACGCCTGCATCCGATCGGCGTCGTGTTCGGCGCGCTGTTGATGTCGCTGCTTTATCTCGGCGGCGAGTCGGCGCAGATGGGGATGGGCCTGCCGTCGGCGATCACCGGATTGTTCCAGGGCTTGCTGCTGTTCTATCTGCTGGCCGCCGACCTGTTCATCACCTTCCGGCTGAAACGAACCGCCGCGCCCGAGGCCGCTGCCTCGACGCCGAAGCCTGCGACCACGCTGGAGAATGCCTGCATGAATCCCCTGGTACCGATGATTGCCAGCACCGTGGTCGCAGCCACGCCGTTGATCTACGCCGCGCTCGGCGAAACCGTGGTCGAAAGGTCCGGCGTCCTCAATCTCGGCATCGAAGGCATGATGCTGATCGGCGCAGTGGCCGGCTTTGCCGCCACGCGAGCATCCGGCAGCGATACCGTCGGCTTCATTGCCGCCGCTGGCGCCGGCGTCGCGTTGTCCCTGGTATTCGGCTTTCTCACGCATCAACCTGCAGACCAATCAGGTGGCAACCGGATTGGCGCTGACGTTGTTCGGGATCGGCCTGTCGGCCTTCGTCGGCCACAATCTGGCCGGGCTGCCGGTGGCCCGGCTGGCGCCGATCACGATTCCAGGCCTTACCGCCATTCCCGTCGTCGGCGACCTTCTGTTCCACTACGACATCATGGTCTATCTTTCGGTCGCATTGTATCTGGGCGTGCTCTGGTTCCTGACCAAGTCGCGCGCCGGCCTGACGCTGCGCGCGATCGGGGAATCACCCGCCGTCGCCCACGCCATCGGCAAGCCGGTCGTGAGGACCCGCTATCTGGCCGTGATGTTCGGCGGCGCCACCGCCGGCATCGCCGGTGCCTATCTGTCGCTGGTGCAGACGCCGATGTGGGTCGAGGGCATGTCGGCCGGCAAGGGCTGGATTGCGCTCGCGCTGGTCGTGTTCGGCACCTGGAAGCCGACGCGCGTCGTGATCGGCGCCTATCTGTTCGGCGGCGTGACCCAGTTCCAGCTGTTCGCGCAAGGCTTCGGCCTGCCGATCCCGACCGAATTCCTGTCGATGTTGCCCTATGCGGCCACGGTCATCGTTCTGGTCATCATCTGCCGCGATCCGAAGACGATTCTGCTGAACCAGCCGGCCTCGCTCGGCCACAGCTTCCATTCGGCCGCGTGAACAGGGGCCTCGCGGCCGGCTACTCCCCCAACCAGTCCAACCAACCCAAAGGTAAGCATCATGCAGCTAAGTAAAACCTGGAAAACGTTCAGCCTGTGCCTGGCAACCGGCTCATGGCAACGGCGGCCGGCCGTGGCCGAGCCGCTCAAGGTCGCCTTTGTCTATCTGGGACCGCGCGGCGATGGCGGCTGGACCCAGCAGCACGACATGGGACGGCTGGGGCTGGAAAAGGCGATGGGCGACAAGATCAAGACCACCTTCGTGGAGAATGTGCCGGAGACCGCCGATTCCGAACGCGTGTTCCGTCAGCTCGCCGCCGACGGCAACAAGCTGATCTTCGCCACCTCGTTCGGCTATATGGAGCCCTTGCAGAAGGTCGCCAAGCTGTTCCCGGACGTCAAATTCGAGCACGTCAACGGCTTCAAGACCGCGGCCAACATCGTCGTCTACGAACCGCGCTTCGAGGAAGGCTTCTATCTGATCGGCACCCTCGCCGGCCAGATGACCAAATCCAACACGCTGGGCTTCATCGGCTCGTTCCCGATTCCCAGCGTCATCCGCAACATCGATTCCATGACGCTCGGCGCCCAGGCCGTAAATCCCAAGGTGCAGACCAAGGCGATCTGGGTCAACACCTGGTACGACCCCGGCAAGGAACGCCAGGCGGCCGATACGCTGATCGCGGAAGGCGCCGACAATGTCGCGCAGAACACCGATTCGCCGGCGTCGATTCAGGCGGCGGAGGAAAAAGGCACCTACGCCTTCAGCATCGACGCCGATATGTCTTCCTTCGGCAAGAAGGCCCAGCTCTCGGGCACCACCGAAGACTGGAGCGGCTACTACATCGCCGAAACCAAGAAAGTGCTGGACGGCAGCTGGACCGGCAACCGGCATACCCGCTGGGGCATCAAGGAAGGCATGGTGGTGATGGCGCCGCTCAATCCCGCGATCCCGCCAGCCGCCGTCAAGGTTTTCGAGGACAAGAAGGCCGCGCTGATCGCCGGCACGCTGAACCCCTTCGCCGGACCGATCAAGGACAATACCGGCAAGGAAATGGTTGCCGCCGGTGCGACGATGCCGGAGGCCACCTTCAACTCGCTCAACTGGTACGTGGCGGGCATCGACGGCAGCGTTCCCAAATGAGCCGCATCTGAAAACCGCGATCGATACCGGCGCCTCGGTGAGAGGCGCCGGTGCATCTGCTTGAGCGCGCTCAAGCTCCCAAGCCACGCTCGAGGTCGCAAATGACGATGATTGGAACGATCGGCGCCATCATGCGCTATCCCGTCAAATCGCTGCTCGGCGAAAATCTGGACGAATGTGCGATATCTCCCGCCGGCCTTCACGGCGACCGCAGCCACGCCCTGATCGACGCATCGACCGGAAAGATCGCCAGCGCCAAGCAACCCAATCTGTGGCGCGACCTCCTGAGGTTCAGCGCGAAAACGGCTTCGGCCGCCAGCCCGCCGTCGATCATGATATCAGACCAGGCCGGCAACGCATTTTGCCACTCGGATGAGGACTTCGATGCGAAGATGTCCGGATTGCTCGGTCGGGACGTCAGGCTGGTCGATGTGAGACCGGCGGGCATCGAACTCAATCGCGCCCGCCCTGATGAAGTCATGACCCACGGGGTCGACGCCAGCGTGACCCAGGATCTGCTGGCGATCGCGGCGGCAGCGCCGACCGGCGGGTTCTTCGACTTTGCCCCGCTTCATCTGATGACTTCTGCCTCGCTTCATGCCGCCCAGGCGGCCGCGCCGCAGGCCTCGATCACCGCGGAGAGATACCGGCCCAACATCCTGATCGACACCCAGCCCTCGGCGGCTTTTGCCGAAAACGACTGGGTCGGGCGGAAAATCCGCATCGGCCCATCCGTCGTCTTCGAGGTGATCGCTCCGACGCCGCGCTGTGCGGTGCCCATGCTGATCCATGGCAGCCTGCCGTTTTGTCGCGAGGCGGTCGCCGTGGTGAATGAGTTGAACCAGGTGGAGTTTCCGATGCTCGGGCCGGGAACATTCCCATGCCTTGGCGCCTACGCGACCGTGCTGGCCGAAGGCATGATCCGGCGGGGCGATCAGGTCGTGCTGGATTGAGGCCCGCTCGGGGAAGACCGATCCGGGCCTGAACCGCCCTGCGGTCAGCGCAGCGGGGACGATCTCTCCGGCGAAAACCTCGCCTTGCGCCAACGAAACGGGACCGCCGGATTCACCGCATCGTACCGCTCACCCAAAGCGCCAAAGCACGGCGCTCCTCGCCAGTCATCGCCGTGATATTGTTCGGCGGCATGGCGCGGCTGATCACGGCCTGCAGCCGGATCGCGTCGGCCTGACGGGCGATCTCGGCCGGCGTATCGAGCAACACTCCCTTCGGTGCGATCTGGATGCCATCCCAGACCGGCGCCGCGGCATGGCACATCGAGCAACGCGTGGTGACGATCTCGACAATGCCTGATGGCGGCGCCTCGCGCGTTGCGTGCGCGGCCGGCCCGGCGACCGCGGCCGCCAATCCCAGCTGCTCGCGACCGGCTGGCGACGCCGCCATCGCGATCCAGAAGGTCAGCCACAATGCGACCGCCACCGCGGCCCAGGTCCACCAGGGTGACCGGGCGTGGTCGGCGTGGCGGACGTTGTAGAAATGGCGGATCAGCGCGCCGGCGATGGTGATGAGCAGAACGATCGGAGGGATCACCGCGGCATCGGCGTAGAGGACCGGATAGTGGTTGGCCAACATCAGCAGCACCACCGGCAAAGTCAGGTAGTTGTTGTGGGTCGATCGCTGCTTGGCCTGCTCGCCGAGCGCCGGATCGGGAGGCTGCCCGGCCATCAGTGCGGCGACCACCTTGCGCTGGTTCGGAATGATGACCATGGCCACATTGCCGGCCATCCAGGTCGCCATCAACGCGCCGGTATGGATCAGGGCGCCGCGTCCACTGAAAACCTGGGTGAAGCCGAAACTGGCCGCGACGATCAGCACCAGTCCGGCGAGCCCGAGCAGGTTCTCGCTGCTGCCGAGGCGGGATTTGCACAGCTGGTCGTAAGCCAGCCAGCCGAAGCCCAATGCGGCGATACCGAGAGCGGCCGCCTGCGGGGCGTTCAGCTCCATCACAGCCGGGTTGATCAGATAAAGACTGGACTGCGCGTAGTAGATCCAGACCAGAAGAAAGAAACCGGACAGCCAGGTGGTGTAGGATTCCCATTTGTGCCAGGTGAGCTCCGTCGGCATCAAATCCGGGGCCACCAGGTACTTGCGCATCTCGTAGAAACCGCCGCCATGGACCTGCCAACCCGCGCCGCCCTTGCCGGCGGGGATGTCGGCTGTCGTTCTCAGGCTGGCGTCCAGATGCATGAAGAAGAACGACGAGCCGATCCAGGCCATCGCCGCAACGACGTGAAGCCAGCGCAGCAGCAGGTTTCCCCATTCCAAAAGATAAGGGATCATCGCGGCCTCCCCGTTTGAACCCCGATCATCGAGGCCAGCCCACCGGGACTGGCGGTCCGGAGCGGTTCAGAACGGTAGTAGCAAGGAACATGCCGGTCGCGCCATCGACAAACCGGCCGGAGGCGGAAGGCGGCGATGTCAGTGCTGGCTCGGATGGCGCTGCTAGGCGTGAGGGGCTTCGCCTGCAATCGTGGTCCGCTGCAGATATCGAAAGCTCTCGAGGAAGTCCGGCACCGCGCGGTGCATCGAAGACCGGTTGTCCCAGACCACGACCGTGTCGTTTTGCCAGCGCACGCGGCATCCGAACTCCGGACGGGTGGCAACACTGCAGAGATATTCAAGCAGCGGTCTGCTTTCCTCCACTGTCATGCCGTCGAACCGCTGCGTGTAGGTCAGGTTGACGAACAGGTGCTTCCGCCGGGCTTCGTGATGCGAACAGATCACCGGATGAACCGTCTCCTTGTCACCTTGATCGGTCGTCAGGCCTTCGCGAAGCTGCAGCAGCGGTTCCTGCTTCAGCGATTGCTTGCCGAACACCTTGGTGGCGCTGTGCACCGCCTTCATCTGCGAAAGCAGCTCTTTCAGCTTGTCGCTGAGGGCCTCAAACGCCGCATACATGCTGGTAAAGACGGTGTCGCCGCCGAACGCCGGCACGTCCACCGCCCGCATCACCACGGCTTTCGGCGGGCTGGGCAGGAAGGTGCTGTCGGCATGCCAGTTTTCGCCGGGCACGCGGCGGTTGGTGACGTCGGGCTCGCGCCGCACCTGATGCAACAGATCGTAGCCGGGAACGCGCGGAATGTGCGGCAGATCCATGCAGGGTCCGAAAACCGCGCTGAGCGCCATATGCTGGTCCGGCGAAAGCGGCTGGTCGCGCAGCACGATGACCTGGTACCGGTAGAAGGTCGCCAGCAGGGCTTCGCGCACCGGCGGCGCCAGCGGCTCGCGCAGGTCGATGCCGGCGATCTCGGCGCCAATGCTGCCGGTCATCGGCAGCACGTCGAACGGGAGTTTGGAATCCGGCAATGCAGACATGGCTTGAACCTTTCTCAGGGCTTGCTGCCGACGCGACGCAGGTCGTCATCAACGAAGCGGATGGCCAGAAGAATCAGCAGGCCGCCGACGAAACAGCTGCAGGTCGGAATCAGCATCGAATATCGGATCGCGGCTCCAGCGAATTTTGCGGTCAGCCTGTCGGTGGCGATCCCGACCGCCAAGGGACCAAGGCCAACCCCGATCACGGTCGTGAAGACCAGGAACACGGAGACCGAAAAGGCCCGCACACTGACCTTCACCACCGACTGCAGGGTCGCGAACAAGGCCCCATACTGGGCCGCAACCAGGCCGGTGCAGAGTGTCAGGCCCGCGAAAGCCAGCGACAGCGACGGCGCGAACAGAAACAGCAGGAGGGAGGGTGCTGCCAGCAGGCATGAAAAGGCCGGTACCAGCAGCTTCCACTTGAAGGAGTTTCGTCCGAGCAGGTCCGAGCAGAAACCGCCCGACAACGTGCCGACGATGCCGCCGACCCCGGAGATGAGCCCGAGATCGAATCCCAATTCGCGGCCGCCGAGATGGTGTACCCGGCCGAGAAATGCCGGTCCCCAGGCACTCAGGGACGCCATGGTGCAGGCCATCAACACCGCGCCTGCGATCAGCAGGACGTAGGAGCGCTGCGACGACAGAAATCCGAGCGTATTCGACAGGCTCATTGGGCGGCGGTCCGCCTGGATTTCCTCGGATTGGCCGCGTTGCGGCTCGGTCATGGTGAATCGAACGATCACCGCGAGAACAAGCCCCAGCATCCCGACGCAGACGTAAGCGCCGCGCCAGCCGAACGACTGGCTGACCGCACCGGCGATGCTGAAGCCGAACACGGTTGCAAGCGGCGGCCCGGCGCCGAGAACGCCCATGGCGCGGGCGCGGCTGTTTCTCGGATAGTAGTCGGAAATAAGCGCGGTCGCCGCCGGCAAGACGGCGGCTTCGCCGACGGCGAGCCCGATCCGCGCCGTCGCAAGCTGGAACGCGCTCGCGCACGTTCCGGTCAAGGCGGTGATCAGACTATAGGTCGCCAGGCCCAGCGCGACGACTTTCTTGCGGTTGAGACGGTCGGCCAGGCGTGACAGCGGCAGCCCGGCCAAGGCGTAGGTAAATGCGAAGCCGACACTGCCGATCAGCCCGAGCATGGTATCGGAAAACTGGAACTCCAGTTTGATCGGCTGCAGCAACAGGCCGAAGATCGACCTGTCGACGATGCTCAGGCCGTAAACCAGGGTCAGAAGGACCAAGGCCCAGACCGACCCCGCGCGTGCACCGGTGCTTTCGGCAGCGAGATCGGGCGCCAGTTCGAGCTTCATCGAAGCTCCTGGGAACGCTCGGCCGCGAGCGAGGCCCTGCCCAGGCCGTCCGCGCGCGACAGCTGGGTGATGTCGTAGGATGCGGCCTGGCCCGGGCGGACCGGGATGCCGCATTCGCCATCGTTGAAATAATTCATTTCGCGTGGCACCGGGCGGAAGCCGGGGCGTCCCTTGAGCCAGAGCCGGAGCAGATGGCGGTGGCGCGCAGGGTCGTCATGCTCCTCGAATCCGGTCCTAGCGTGCAGGACACACAGGTTGTTGACGAGCACGATGTCGCCCTCGCCCAGCGCAAAGGAGACATGGTTGTCAGGATCGCTGGCGATCTCGTCGAACAGATCCAGCGCCGCGACCTGCTGCTGCGTCAGCGGCCGCTGCAGGCTCTTATGTCCCGCCACGATGGTCGAGCGGACGTAGCGGCAGTCCAGCTTGCCGTCGATCAGCGACAACATGGGAACCCGATAGTGCGTGGCCTCGCCATCCTCCGGCCTGCCCTCGCCGAAACGATGCACATGAAAGCCACGGAACAGTTCGTCCAACAGATCCGGCGCACGTTCGCACATGGTGTTGTAGATGGTCGCCGCACTGGCGAGCACGCTGATGCCGCCCTGTTTGGCGGGCGACAGGCAGGCCAGGCCGATCATGTCGGAAACCGGATCGGTATGCAGCGAAAGTTCCCGGTTGGTCCTGAACTGCCGCGGCGAGGCCTCGCCCCTGGTCGTATCCATCACGTCGCAGATATACTGGCCGTCCACGGTCTGAGAGACATGGGATCCCAGGTGCAGCCCCAGCCCCCATACCGCCAATCGCGTCCGCAGCTTGCCCCATGCCGCCACGGGCAGCCCGCGGATCAGGGCAAAACCCCTTCCGTCCTTGAGATCACCGCGGGTCTGTTCGAGCAGAACCTGCCACGTCGTCAGCGGAAAATCCGCAAGGCTCGTCGCCTGAAGGCTTTTCCCCGCCTGCTCGATGGCCATGCAGCACTGTGCAAGGTCGTCGATTTGCAATGCGTTCAGATTCCCTGTGAATGCAGCGGCGCTCGCAAATGAGGCTTTGGACCAGGCCGTCGCGTCCCTGATGGGCTGATACAAGCGCGCCTCCGTTTGCTGGCCTGCTGATCGACCGGCCTGTTGACCTGGTTGGCCAATTTGTTGACCGATCAACAAACTAGCGATCCGCCGGCTTTTCTGTCAAGTGGCTATCGGCGCGGCGGCGGGTCCTGGCCGAGCAGGGTCTGGAGTTTCTTCAAGGCCTTGTACAATTCCGCACGCTCCCTGGCGGAGAAACGCGAAAGCAAGGCGACCTGACGTGCGCGGGCCTGCGGCAGAATTTTGCCGAACACCGCCCGGCCGGCCGCCGTGATATTGACGATCACTCTCTTGCCGTGCCCCGGATCGATCGTCGAACTTGCAAGGCGCTTGTTCTTGAGGCCGGTCACGGCGCGACTGATCAGGGATTTGTCGTAGGTCGACAGGGCGAGCAGTTGACCGAAATTGATCGGCCCGTAGCGGGCCAGCGCCGCGAGGGTGCGCCACTCCGGCACGCTGAGTTCGTAGTTCTCGCCGTAGTGGCGCGACAACTCGGCCTGAACGCCGCTCGCCAGGCGCGTCAGCCTGAAACTGAGGAATTCCTCGAGCGGCAGATGGTCGGCCGCCCATTCGAGATCAGCCCAAGGGATGATTTCGCCGGGAGCGACGGCTTTTTTTGCTGGCCGAACACGACCGCCGGGCGTTTGCAGAATTCGCTTCACTTGATCGAATAGATTTTAATTGCCCGGAGCGGTCAATCGTATTCATAGCGATGTGCACTGTCATCGTAATTCCCCGCAATCCCCAAAGGAGCGCAAACAATTCTAGCATAGGTTGCTCGCTCTATTCCAAGCCAATGTTTCGCGTCTCGGACTCGAATTTTGTCGCCCGCCGTAGCCTTGGCGAGGAGCGGGCGTTCGTCTGTTCGGATAGGTGACTATTGCGCTAAGCACTAGGATTGCGATAGATGTCTACACGGCTTGGTTGAATCGCAAAATTGCGCTTGCCGTCCCTTGCGGGTGCAAAATGTTATTTTTTCGAGGTGGACTGCTTTTCCTCGTCGCTGTGGTAGCTTGGATCGCTTTCTATCAAGCTGCCTCGACTTATTTATCTCTAATTGTGATGCCGCGAGCCAAGCCGCCGGGGCTCTTAGAGGCTTCCTTTTGGGTTACCGTACTCCTCGCATGCGGATTTGCACGGTTTCGATTACGCAGAAGACTGGAGCATCGATTGCCGCTTACAGGCGCGCGTCAAGCCTCCGTCAAAAATTATTGATCGCGACAGCCAAGCTTTCTTTTGCTGCCGGTCTCGTTGCTCTTCTGGGATCGCTCTTTCCACTTTGGAGCAAAGTTATAGGCATTCACCAGCGACCCTGGACTTGGGATGAAGCCATCTGTTGGGTTGCACTGTTGTCTCTTGCCGAGCCAATCAACAGAATTCTGAATCCGATAATGGTAGCCAGTTGTTGCCCGCGGCCGACAAGGTTCTCAAAGACGATCCCCGGGCGCCGGTCGTCTACCTACGAGCTTTCGACGCGGAGCTTTCACGTTCCACCCCCGAGAGGAGACTATTACGGGATATACCGCAACTTGTTCGAAACCCCCGTCGCCTAGCGCAAGGCTCTCTCGGAATACAAGCACCTCCTCGCTCGCTACAACGCGCGGCATTGGCCGCAATGTCAGGGCGAGGACAGCTAGATGAACAAGCCGCATTCGCGACTATAATGACATTGATAGGGCCGTATATTGCGGTCGGCCGCCCGAGCGAGGGAACCGAATATGGCGGGATCGATATTGGAGCGGCAAAAATTTATGTCGAAGACAACGAGTGGCAAAATGTTGTCGCGAAGTGGCTAAAGACCGCGGCGATTGTCGTAATTGAGGTCGGCCCGACAAAGGGCCTGCTTTGGGAATTGAATTATGCAATGCATCAGGTGGAAAAGACACGCATACTTTTCGTGCTTTCATCCGATGATACCGACTACCGAGATTTTTGCGCTATAACGGCGGCAATATTTCCGCACGCACTTCCCGAGCAGCGGCCTGCGAGCCGAACTCTTGGCTTTGGACCCTGAAGGGAAGCCCCTACAAATCCCCTCGTTGGGGCAATTGCAGTCCACCCTCGGTCCGTTCTTCGAGCGACTTGGAGTTGTCGTACCGGATGTTATCGAACTGCCGAAAGAGCTGCATGCGACAATAAGGGAACTCGTGGTTCGCGATCATGCTTTTGGCGTGACTGAGTACATCGCGAGCCTAATCAAAGAAGATCAGCGTCGTCGAGATTCGGGGAGCGCAAATAGTAACGCAGAACGTCGGCGAGGTAACCTGAACGCTGGATGGTTCCGCTCAGCAAGGCGGGCGTCCGTGCCAGACCGGATTTGATTCGCTCCTCAGGGGCAACCCAGGTTATGTGCCGTACGCCACTCGCCGATGAGTTTTTGGCCATAGCCGCTGTCGAGCCTGATCATATGCCGCCGTTTCCGATCGGTGGCCCGCTTGGTGAATTTGAGGATTAACAACGGCGCGGCCAAGTTCAATCAAATATCTATTACTATGAAGATCAGCTCGACATGGCTTACGAACCGGAGTTGGAACGTATCTTCATCGCGCTAGTGCAATAATGCAATTCGCGTTGTGCCGGTCTCGGCGTGCGCCGCGCCGCTAGAACTGGGCATCATCGAGAGGTTGCTAGCTTTGGCGCCCCTTCTCGGAAGGCCGCTGACAAAGCCGATATCCCGGCAGATCAACCGGTTAGGAGCCGTAACGCGGGCCTTGAAAAACGGTAACATATGTGTTACCTTCTAGAATGATTGAACTGCGCTATTACCTGTCCGGCGACGGCAAGAGTCCATTCGAGGAATGGTTCTCCAGACTCGATGCGCAAGCAGCGGCAAAGGTGGCCACGGCTCTGGTGCGATTGGAGCAAGGAAATCTATCAAACGCCAAAGGCGTCGGCGCGGGCGTCCTCGAATACCGGATCGATTGGGGACCCGGCTATCGGGTTTATTTCGGGCGCGATGGCGACGTACTGGTGATCTTGCTGACGGGCGGCACGAAGAAGCGGCAGCAGCGCGATATCGAAGAGGCTCAGGGGCTTTGGGCCGATTACAAAAAACGCCGACCACGGCAGAAATGACGGAGACGAAAATGGCAGTCACAAAGAGCTTCAAGGAATTGGTGCAACGGCGCGTCGCAAAAGACGCTGCGTTCGCCGAGAACCTTCTGCGCGAAGGCATCGATACGATGCTGACCGGTGACGTGGAGACCGGCAAGTCGATCCTGCGCGACTACATCAATGCGACTGTCGGCTTTGCAAAGCTCGGCGAAGCCACGGATACTTCCGCGAAGAGCCTCATGCGTATGTTCAGCCCGAGCGGCAATCCGCAAGCACGCAATCTGTTCGGCGTCCTCGGCTACCTTCAAAAACAGGCAGGTATCGAGCTGCATGTGATGCCGCAGCCACGATAACTCATGTCAGATAGCTCATCCCTCAACGAGGCACCCAATCAGGAGTTATCTCCGGCTGGAATAGAATATCACGGCATCGCTGGCGCCTGGGCGTCGGCACGACGCAGCTTTATGACAAGACCGTGGTCTATAACCACAAGCGGCATGGCGACTTCCAGCTAGGCGGTCGCAAGTTTGCTTTTCGTGTGAAACCCCGCTTTCCCAAGTCGTTGACAAAGGAATTTCTGCTCGTCGATCTGGTCAACAATCTGGACCAGCTAGCGGAAGCCAGGATGAGGTATTGAAGCGGGTGGAAGACCGGGCGGCGGCGGCGGACGGCCCGGGCTTACGGCGCGCCGTGCGCAGGTATGGAAATGAGAGGACAAAGAAGTTCTTCGGACGTGCAATGAGCGGGAGATTTTGAATATGCGCGAGTTAACGCCTGCTAATTGATACAGGAGGCTGGAATTGCCGAGGATGGCCACCACGTTCGGCGGAAATGATGAGCCCGTCCGGAAATTCGCGCTTGATCTTCTCCGGCCAGTTATGGGCGCGGAGTTTTTCAAAGATTTTCAGTTCGGCGTCTCTACGGAGGATATCCATGCGCATTTTTTGTCCGGGATCAGAGGCCTGCATAGCGGTTCTCAAGCTGCCGACGAACCGACGACATGATCCCGAAGCGCGATGGCGGCATGGCTTCCCCGGGAAACGGCGGTCGTCAGCAGGACGCGAAAATCCCGTTCCAAACCGGCATCGGTCGATATTTGTTCGCGCTTTGTGCTCCCAGCAAGCGCGCAAGAACGCGATCAGATTCCCTTCAAGGCCATCCCGCCAGTCATAGGAATCGAAAGTCGGGACAACCGGCGCGAGCCACCCGATTGCGGGAGCAAGGAGACCGACGGCTGCGGGCTGCGTGACCCAATGGAGAAAACCGGACACCAGTTTCGACTTCTTGAACCACCGCTCGGCGACCCTCGCGAAAAGGCCTTCCATTCCGGAAAGGGCGGCCGCGAAGTCCGGCCTTTCGCCGATCTTGTTGATCCTCGTGCCGAGACCGAGGAGCCAGAAAACGGCATCATCGAGATCATAGGATCGGGCTGTCGCAGGATCCCATGCTGGCCTTTGCAGCGCGTACTCGATCATCGCGCTCCAGATCGCCGTGAAGCGCTCAGGCGTTTGCGCGGCTCGCACGCCGACGGTGAACCATTCCCAGAAAAAGCGTTCGATCCATTGGTGCGCTGGGCGGGCCACGATCGAGGATCGGCTGCCATAGCGTGCGATGGTCTTCGGTGGCAGTCAGGCTGGGGATTGTTCCGGCCACAACGCCATAGACCCAGGCATCAAACTCGTCCGGATGATCTTCGGTCCGCTGCCGCCGTGGATTGTTGATCCTGGGGATCAGCCCCAGCGTAATGTCGAGAAAGGTGCGAACGAGCCCAAGCCACTTGGCTCTCTCATCCGGCCGCGCCGACGTAAGGTCCAGCCAAGCGAATGCTGCCGAAAGAACGCGCGTGTCGACACTGAGCCGCCCGCGATGAAGGGTTTCAACTTCACTGCCGGGGCGGCGCGTGCTGCTCTCGCGACGACGCATGCGCTCCAATTTGGGGAGCTGGCGCGCACGAACGGCCTCGATCTCCCGCTCGACCTGCGCGCTCAATTCGAGAATATCGGGCAGCTTGGTTGGCAACCGCCCTTCGATAAATTCTTCGATCAGCGCTTCTTTGCCGGCGTGATCGTCCTTCGCATCGGTATCGCTCTTTAACCTCTGCGCGATGCCAAGCGCAGGACGCTGGCCAGCCCACCGCACGGCCATGCACAACGTGCGATCGAAGTCTTCGCCGAGTTGTTCCCGGCGTTGAGAAGCGCGGATCAGCGTCCGCCTTGTCGTGCTGTAATGGAAAGAGAGGACACTGACCGCCACGAGGCGGCGGGCCAAGGGGTCGTTCCGGTCATGTGCAAGAAGCGCGACGCCGGCCTCGCCTGCGAAGGAATCCCATTTCCGGTCGCCGTCGGCGGTTGCGGAATCGAACCGGAGCGGCTCAGGCGGTTGGCGGACCACGGATTCCAGTTTGCCGCGACACCAAGCCATGCGTTCCGGATCGGCCGCTAGCCAGTCGTGATGTTTGACGATCGAGCACGGCAATAGCGCCGCAGAGCAAATCCTCGATCTGATGCAGCGGATCGCCGTCGTTGGCAAGCCTCGACGAAAGGTCTTCAAGGCCCTGGACGAACTCCCAAAACTGAGGAAGCTGGTCCTCGAAAAACGCTCATCTGAATCGAGCACTTGCCGCATTTGGAAGGGAAAGCTGGTGACTGTCTGGTCCGTTGCGATGCGCTGAAGGTCTTCCTGTTCTTCTGCTTGACCTCTTCCGACCAGTCGAAGCTAACGGCCACGCGTTTTCCGTCGCGCGTCTCGAAAGTGTAGTTGTCGGGATTCAGGCGCTCGCTCAGCAGACGAAGGGCTTCCGGCGGTTCCTCGCCGTTGAGGTCGGAAACCCATCCCGACCGCAATTGCGCGAGAAAGGGCCGTTCTGCTTCGTCAGCGACGAGCGTTTCGACGATGCCGCCGCCAATGTAAAGCAACATGTTTTTGCGATGGGGCATTTGATACCACGCGCGGCCAAGCTCGATCATGGCACGGGGCTGGTATCCCAGAGGCCCATCGCATCGGAACCGCCGGATCTCCGCATCGTGGAGATTTGGCGGTCCCAATCGAGAAACAACCAGTTCTGAAGAAGCGGCCTCAGGACGCCAGCGAACAGCGCCGGTCGGTATTTCCCGACATCGAAGAGAAGGCCGGCGAAGGCAAGCGACTCGCTCTCCCTCAGGATCCGGTCGATCCACGGATCGATATCTTCGCCGCGGTCGATCTTCTCGTAAAGCCAGCGTTCAACCGCCATCAGCACGCAATGAATCATCGAGCCAAACGTGACCGGCCAATCGTGATGCCACCGTGAAGACGTTCGAATTTCCGCACCAGAGGCGGGCGTCATTTCCGATGCGAACCGTGACCCCGTGGCCTTCACAAAACCGTCGAGATGCGAAATTAACGAGCCGTAGCGCAAAAGACAGTCCCTGAAACAATACGAGATTAAATGATTACATAAACATA
>CAVQYZ010000001.1:0-1005034 GCA_963718405.1 uncultured Acidimicrobiaceae bacterium | reverse complement strand
CTCGATGTGACCCACCGGGGGGACCTGCCGCATCGTGGTTCTCTCACGGGATGGAGCGCGGAACCATCAGCACGCTCCACTTGGCGGCGGATTGCCAGCCTGCTCAGGGTGGGTCCGGGTCAAGGGCAGGCGGTGGCCGAGTGAGGAGCGGAGCTCGTTGATGGAGCCGAACCGGTCGAGGGGCGGCGAAGCCGGCCGGAAACGTAGCGGCGCCCCGCAGCGAACCCTGGAGGCCGGGGCCGCCCCGGGTCAGATGTCGCCGTACCGAAACTTCACCCGGGATTTCGGCCCTCAGGCACGAAAGGTGACGTTGCTCCGTCCGAACCCCAGGCCAGGGTGACGTTGGGATGGATCTGAGGCACGCCAGGGTGACACTGGAATCTCCCAACGGCCGGCCCAGGGTGACGTTGAGGGTGACGTCGGTCCGGAGAATGAAGGGGCCGGAGCCATCGCCGATTGGTGCGATGTCCACAATGCGAATCGAGGGGATCCCTTGCTGATCGACTTTCCGAACCAAGGGAGCCAGCCGGATGACGGCCGGACGGCCAGGCTCAGCCGACCTCATCACCGTGCCCGAGGCCGCACGGCTGATCGGGCTCCACACCGATACGCTGTACCGGCTCTGCCGGACGGGCCAGTTCGACCCGGCCATTCAGATCGGTGCCCGGTGGCGGTCTTCGTGCCTAGGCTCGAGCGCTACCTCCGCGGCGATGCCGCCGGAGAGTGATCTTCGGTGAGCCCGAGTGTCGCCTGCTCCAGCACCTGACCGAGCAGCCCGGCGGCCTCCCGGTCCCGTTCGGGCAGGGCGTGGGCATAGCGGTCGAAGGTCATGGTGGCGCGGGCATGGCCGTGGCGGTCGGCGACCGTCTCACGTCGACACCGGCGGCAATCAGTATCGTCACCGAGAAGTGTCGGAGGTCGTGGAATCGGAACGGCCACCGCTCCCCCGGCGCCAGGTCGGTCCGCTCACCTTGGGCTTGGTCTTCTTCAGTTCGCTCAGGGCCGGCTTCTCCAGGGCCTCGCACAGCCTGGCGAACCCGTGCGTGAGTGTGTCCGGGTTGGCCGGGATCTCACCGTTGGCGTTGTAGGTGAGCACGAATGGGTCGGGCACCAGTGGGGAGCCGGCCCGGTCCGACAGATCGGTCATGTAGGCCCACCGTCGGCGGAGCACCTCGATGCAGACGGGGTCGAGGGCGAGGTCCCGGACCTGGTGGGTCTTGGTCGGCCCGATGTGCTGCTCTCCCCGGCTGACCGTCAGCGACCGGGCGATCCGGACCCGGCCCTTGGCCATGTCGATGTCCGACCACCGGAGCGCCGCCAGCTCGCCCCGGCGGGCGCCCGTGAGCGCCGCCAGTGCCACCGCCGTGGCCAGCACCGGGTCATCGGCCTCGGCAGCCTTCACCAGCGTCGAGAGCTGGTCGGGTGTCGGGACCTTCATCTCGGTCCGCTCCACCCTCGGCGGTGTGGCCCGGGCCGTGGGCGCCGCGTCGATCCACCCCCACTTCACGGCCTGACGCAGGGCGGCCGAGAGGATGCAGTGGTACTTGTGGACCGTGGATGCTGACAGGCCCTGGTCGAGCCACATCCGGTAGGTGGCATCGAGCCGATCGGCTTCCAGCTTGTCCAGCCGGACGTCGCCGAGCGCCGGACGGATCCGGCCGTCGATCTTCCTTCTGTTCTCGTACAGCGTCCGGGGCCGCTGGGTCCGCTCCCCCAGCTCCAACCATTTGTCGAGGAGCTGCCCGACGGTGGCCCTCGTCCGGTCGAACTTCCCGGATGCGACCTCGGTGACCAGAGCGGCGAGTGCCTTGGATGCCTCGCGTTCCGTGCCGGCGAACGTCCGGGTGGCCTGCCGGGGATTACCGGTGACTGGGTCGTACCCGTTGAAGACCCGGAGCTGCCAGTGACCCGGGGAACGCTCCCGCTTCGTCCCCGGCTGACGCTTGGTCGTTGTCCTAGTGGCCATCTCGGCGATGTTACCGCCGGATTAGGACATTTGTAGGACACTCGCCTCCGGCCCGGACCCGGAAACCGGTCCTGACCTGGTGGGCGCTAGAGGACTCGAACCTCCGACCTCAGCCGTGTGAAGGCTGCGCTCTAACCAACTGAGCTAAACGCCCGGGTGTCCACCATTGCTCTGCACCCCGGAATACCGGTGGGCCATGGTAGCCCGCTCGTCACCTGACAAGCTCACGTCCCTCCGGACTCAGGCTCCCGGTGTGGACGGGAACGGGGCCACATCGTCGAATCCGATAGCGGCTTCCAGGGCCGCGGCCGACCGCAGCACGACCAGGTCGGCGTGTTGTGGACCCACCAGTTGCAGGCCTACGGGGAGGCCCGAGGCGGTCAGGCCGACACAGACCGTCGCCGCCGGCGAACGGGTCATGTTGAAGGGATAAGTGAACTTGACCCAGTTGTACTCGGGAACGCCATTGATCATCCCGGTCCCACCCTGCGACCGCAGGGGCGGTTCGGCCGCCACGGTCGGGGTGATCAATAGGCGGACATCGTGGAACAGCTCCACCAGGCGCAGGTTCAGGGTATGACAGGAGTCCTCGGCCCGAACCAGATCGACCGCACTGACAGCCGTGGCGGAGTCGATTACCGAAGCCAGGACCGGGTCGATCTCGTCCCAGGTCTCGGTCCCGCGGATTCCCTCATGGGTGCGCAGGTTGTAGACGCCGGCCAAGGTCAACCACTGGCCGACCGGGTCGGTGTCGAACACCGTCTCGACTTCCACCACCTCGGTCCCCAACGAGGCCATCACTCCTATGGCCCGTTGGCAGATGGCCAGCACCTCAGCGTCCACCTCGGCATAGCCCAGTGTGGGCGACCAGGCCACCTTGCGGGGTGGCTTGGGATCGTCCAGCGCGGCGGTCCACGACGCCTCAGGTCGAGGAAGCGAACGCAGATCGCTCGGATCGGGGCCCACCACGACGTCGAGGGCGGCCACCACATCGGCCAACCGGCGGGCCATCGGTCCCCGGGTCGACAGATGATGCCAATCGGGTGCTTCCGCTCCCCCACTGGGCACCCGCCCGAGCGAGGGCTTCATCCCCGACAGACCACAACACGACGACGGGATGCGGATCGATCCGCCTCCGTCGGACCCGGTGGCCAGGGGCACCATGCCCGAGGCGATGGCCGCGGCGCTTCCGCCCGACGACCCACCGGGTGAGTGATCCAGGTTCCATGGGTTGAGCGTCGGGCCGAAGACCCGGTTATCGGTATCCGACGTCCAGCCCAGCTCAGGAGTGTTGGTCTTGCCCACCACCACGCAGCCTGCGGCTACCAGGCGTGCCACCAGCGGAGAATTCGATACCGAGGCCGGGCCGTCGGCGAATGCCGGCGACCCATGGGTGGTGACGTAGCCCACCGCGTCCTCCAGGTCCTTCACTCCCAAGGGAATGCCAGCCAACGGGCCTGGATCGACGCCGGCGGCGACCTTGCGGTCGATGTCCTCGGCGTGGCCTCGGGCCTGCTCCTCGTCCACGGACACGAAGGCGTTGAGCTGCGGGTTGTGTTGGGCGATCTCGTCCAGCGCGTGTTCCACCAGCGAAGCGGCGGAACGCTCTCCCGCCCGCACCTCCTGCGCCAATCCGGTCACCGACAAAGCTCGGAAATCCATGGGCTCGACGGTACAGGCTGCCCGGTCCCCTCTGTGACCGGTCCATGGCGATCGGATCCCGGCAATCCCGTCTCGACAGCCGGGGCGGCCACGAACCAAGGTGTCCGCCATGTGCGCCGCACCTGTCAATCAATCCCGGCCCATCGACGGCGTGGTGCTCGACCACGTAGCCCACGCCGTGCCCCGGTGGCAGGATGCCTGGCACCGTTATGCCGCCGAACTCGGCGCGGCGTGGAGCTCCGGCGGCCTGGCCACCGGCTTCGCTCCTGGTCAGATCGAGTTCGGCAACGGGGGCCGGATCGAACTCCTCATGCCCAACGACGTGGCCACCAACGACTTCCTCGATCGGTTCATCACCAACAACGGCCCTGGTCCTCATCACCTGACCTTCAAAGTCCCCAATCTGGCCGCGGCGCTGGCCCGAATGGAAGCCACGGCCTACGACCCCATTGGCGTCAATTTCTCGGACCCGGAGTGGATGGAAGCGTTCATTCACCCTCGCCAGGCCACGGGCGTGGTGGTCCAGCTGGCTGAGGCCCCGGCTCCCTGGAGCAGCCCGGCGCCCGACGACTACCCGGCCGATCGCCGGCGACGCCTGGACGGAAGTGGCCTGACCGCACCGGCGTCCTTGCTCTGGGTCACCCATGCGGTGGCCGAACTGGACTCCGCCACTCCCCTCTTCGTGGACCTGCTCGGAGGCCGGGTCACGGGTGAGGGGAACCGGTCAGACCACCGATGGTTGGAGTTGTCATGGGGCGGCCCGGTCGGTCTCCGCCTGGTCGCCCCGACCGCCGGTCCCGCGTCCGAACTGTCTCAGTGGCTGGGCCCGCGTAGCGGGCGCATCCATCATCTCGAGCTGTCCGCCGAAGAACCCGAGAGCCTGGTGGGGGCTATTCCGTTGGAGGGCGCCCCTCCCGGTCCGGACCAGACGGCCCGGTCCACTGCCTGGGTCATCCCGCCTCAAGAGAACGCCGGATTGCGGCTGGTGGTGCTGGCACCGTGACCGGAACCGCCGCCAGACCGGCCGTTCACCTTGAGTGCTGCCTCGGGACCCGCCGGCCCCAGGGGTCGCGCCAGGGCCGGTAGCCTGAATGCCGTGGCCCCTTCATCCAATCATCGCCAGGCTGACCTCGGCGACGAGGAAGATCCCGACGACGGATACGACGTCGATGATGACGCGGACGAGGCCGAGGTAAAGCCCAGCCTGGCAACCAGATTCCTCAAGAGCCTCGAAGGGCGCACAGTGAAGGGCAACACCAAACGGGCGGTGGAGCAGCTCGATGACCGCGAGCGCCTGTACTCGTTCATAGCCTCCGGCCTCGCCGTTGTCCTGGGGCTCCTGATCTACTTCGTGGAGACCGACAACAAGCACTTCCGCCTGGCCAAGGGTCAACTCACCCCGCAGACCACGTTGGCGGTCGGCCTGATCTCGGGAGCACTGCTTTTCGGTGCCACCTGGCTCGGTCGCCGGGCACCGGTGGGGTTCATCTCCCTGTTCGCCTTCTTGTTCTTCGGTACCCGCTACTTCGTCGGCGTGCCCTTCCTGCTACTCGGTGTCTGGCTGCTCTATCACTCCTACAAGGTGCAGAAAGAGGCCAACGCCTTGCGCAAGGCCAACAGGTCTTCGGAGACCCCCACGTCTGACCGGTCGTCCCGGGCCAAGGCACCACCCACCAAGGCCGACCGGACCTCCCGTGCCGGCAAGGGCCCAGCTCGACCCGAGGCCAACAAGAGGTACACGCCCAAACGTCCGCCTCCGCCTGCACCGAAACCCTCTCGCCGGGACCGCAAAGCCACCAAAGCGTCCGACTGACCGACCCGACGAGCGGTGGCCCAACTACGCCGCGGTCACGCGACGTCGGTAACCAGGGCTGAGCGCAGCAGATCCAGAATTTCGTTCCGGCGACGAACCAACGATCGGGCAGTGGGCTCTTCCCCGAACGCCCGGAGCACCTCTACTTCGGTGACCATGCCGATGACTGTGGAGTAGATGGCCAGTAGGAGCAGCCGGGGCTCGTGGCGCCTCATGTGCCCGGCGTCCATCTCGGCCTCCAGGAACTCCGAAGCCCGGCTTAGCAACGGGTCCATGGCAGCCACCAGGCGGGTGGCAGCCGGCGTTCCCATTCGGCCCAGCTCTCGCACCAGACCGAGAAGCTCGGGACGGCGGGCGGCCAGACGGAAGACCGAGCGCACCACGGCCTCCACGCGGGACCACCCCGATCCCGCCCGTGCCAGCGAGGCCTCCAAGGCGTTCGACAGCTCGACGGCGCTCCGGTCGATCACCGCCTCGAGCAGCACCTCTTTGGAAGGGAACCAGTAGAGAATGGTCTGCTTGCGGATCTCGAGCCCGGCGGCCAGGGCATCGAGCGACGAGGCGTCGTACCCCCGGGTGGCGAAGGAGACCAGGGCGGCATCAAGGATCCGCTCCGACGTAGTCCTGCCCTGCTGGCCCCGAGCGGACACCGGGACGGCACGGGGTCGGCTCCGATCGCGCCCCTCGGGTGTCACCGCACCAATGCTCGACTCCGTCACTTACCATATGGTAGACAGATCCGGTGACCCGTGTCCGCGACTCCTTGGCCGGTAAGCAGTTCTTCATCACCGGCGCTACGGGTTTTTTGGGCACAGCCCTGGTGGAACGGATACTCCGCAGCATCCCGGACTCCCGGGTGGTGCTCCTCATCCGCCCCGGCCGGCGTTCTACCGCGGAACAGCGGGCCACCCGCGAGATCCTCAAGAACGACTGCTTCGACCGGCTCCGCCAGGACACCGGTGACCGCTTCGATGCCGAGGTGGCGTCCCGGGTGATCGCCGTGGCCGGCGACGTGGCCACAGACGCTCTCGGCCTCGACCAGGACGGCCTACAACTGCTGTCCGAGTGCGACGTGGTCATTCACTCGGCCGCCGCGGTGAGCTTCGACTCGCCGCTCGACTCCGCCGTTGAAGTCAACCTGCTCGGTCCTTCCCGGGTAGCCGGTGCGGTGGCCGCGGCCCGGGATCTCGCCGTGGCGCAGGGACGCCGGGGACCGGTCCATTTCCTCCCGGTGTCCACGGCCTACGTGGCCGGCACCCATCAGGGCGAAGCCAAAGAGGAGCTCCTCGACGCCAACCGCTTCAGCATCGAGGTGGACTGGCGCGCCGAGGTCGATGCCGCCCGGCGCCAGCGCAGCGACTTCGATGCCGAGTCCCGCGGATCCGAGCGATTGGCCGGGTTTGCCAAGGAGGCCCGGGGCGACCTCGGGGGCGCCGGGTTGCACCTCCTGGCCGAACGGGCTGAACGACTGCGGGAAGATTGGGTCAAAAAGCAGATGGTGGCTTCGGGCCAGGCCCGGGCCCAGTCCCTCGGATGGCCGGATGCCTACCCCTATACCAAGGCGCTGGGAGAACGGGCCCTGGTCTCCCAGTACGGCGACACCGTGCCCATGACCATCATCCGTCCCTCCATCATCGAGTCGGCCCTGGCCGAGCCCCGACCGGGCTGGATCCGCGGCTTCCGGATGGCGGAGCCGATCATCGTCTCCTATGCCCGAGGGCTGCTGCGGGAGTTCCCCGGCGTGCCCGAGGGAGTCACCGACGTCATCCCGGTAGACCTGGTGGTGGCGGCCATCATCGTCGTGGCCGCCGAGGCGGTGGCCCGACCCGAAGCGGAGTACCAGGGGCCGAGCGTCTACCACGTGGCCTCCGGAGTGCGGAACCCGTTCCGCTACGGACGCCTGGTTCAGCTAGTCCAAGGGTGGTTCACCGAGCACCCCCTGTACGACGCCGACGGTCAGCCCATCGTGGTGCCGGCCTGGTCGTTCCCCGGTCGCGGCCGGGTCCAGCGCCAACTGACGCGGGCCAACAAAGCCATGGACCTGGCCGAAAAGGTCGTGGGCTCACTACCCATCCGCGGGCGGCAGGCAGCGTGGATGGCGGCCCTAGAGGAGCAACATCTGCTGGCTGAACGGGCCCTGGGCTACGTCGAGCTCTACGGCGCGTACACCGAGACCGAGGCCCGCTACCGGGTCGATCGCCTGATGGGCCTGTGGGACCGGATGGATGCCGACGACCGCCGGTTGTTCTGCCTCGATCCTGGCGCCGTCGACTGGGACTACTACGTCCGTGACATCCACCTCCCCTCCATCATCGAGCACGCCCGGGTGCGCACCTCGCCCGGCCGTTCCAGTCAACCCAGCCGGGCCGACCGGGCCCGCAAGGCCATCCTGTCCCCCGACCGCCATCTGGCCGCCTTCGACCTGGAGAACACCCTCATCGCCTCCAACGTGGTCGATTCGTACGCCTGGCTGGCCTCCCGTCACCTCCCGCCCGCCGAGCGGGCCGCCTTCGTGGCGGACCTGCTGCGCGAAGCACCGTCGCTTCTCCTGTTGGACCGACGGGACCGCGGGGACTTCCTGCGCACCTTCTACCGTCGCTACGAGGGCGCCCCGGTGGACCGGCTGCGTGACGACGGATGGGAGCTCTTCTCCCACCTGCTTCTGGCCAAATCCTTTCCGGCCGGCATGGCCCGGGTGCGCCGTCACCGGGCCCTCGGTCACCGCACCCTCCTGATCACCGGCGCTCTGGACCTGGTGGTCGAGCCCCTGCGCCCCCTGTTCGACGACATCGTCTGTGCCCACATGGGAGAGGCTGACGGCAAGTTCACCGGCCGACTGGACGAACTGCCACCCATCGGCGAGGCCCGGGCCCTGGTGTTGGCGGAGTATGCCGAGGCCGAAGGCCTCCGCCTCGAGGAGTCCATGGCCTACGCCGACTCGGCCAGTGATCTGCCCATGCTGGAAGCGGTGGGCTTTCCGGTGGCTGTCAACCCCGAAGCCAAACTGGCGGCCATCGCCAGGCGGCGCGGTTGGCACGTCGAGCACTGGCACAAGGCTGACGGCGGATCGGCGCCCAGGTTGCCGCTCGGCCCGATCGATCGCCGAGGCTCCGGTCGGCGTGGCCGAAACAGCCCGGCCGCCCAGGCCGGAGCCATCCGGAGAATGGCCAGCAAGACCGGAGACCAACAGTGAAGGCTCTGGTGGTGGAACGGAACGTGGCGCGGTTTGCGGCCTCGCGAGTCTCCTCCCTCCTGGGGTCAGGGCGGGGGGCGGGCATCGGACCGCTCCAACTGCTCGACGCCGTGCACCCCGACCTCCCATCCGACGACTGGTTCCCGCTCCGCCCGCTGCTCTCGGGAATCTGCGGATCGGACCTCGCCACCTTGGACGGGCGCAGCTCCCGCTACTTCGAGGACATGGTGAGCTTTCCGTTCGTCCCCGGCCACGAGGTGGTGGGCGTGCTCGAGGAAGGCGGGACCGATCACGCCGGCCGGAGGATGGAACCCGGTACCCGTGCCGTCATCGAACCCGTGCTCGGCTGCGTTCCCCGCAGCATCCGGCCCCCGTGCCCGCGCTGTGCTGGAGGCCATACCGGTCTGTGCGGCAATGTGGCCTTCGGCGATCTCGAACCGGGCCTGCAGACCGGGTTCTGCGCCGACACCGGCGGCGGATGGTCGGAGGCCGGGTTGGTGGCCCACGCCTCCCAACTCCACGCGGTGCCCGAGTCCCTCTCTGACGAGGACGCCGTGATGATCGAACCCACGGCCTGCGGTGTCCATGCCATCCTGTCCGCGGGCATTGCCGACGGGGACACCGTGGCAGTGGTGGGGGCCGGCACCCTGGGACTGGCCGTGGTGGCCGCCCTCGATCACCTGGTCCGACCGGTGACGCCGTGCACCGTCATGGTGGGGGCCAAGCACCCGCACCAGCGCAGCCTGGCCGGGTCCCTCGGTGCCGACACGGTGGTGGCCCCGGACCAGTTGGCCCGAGCCGTCCGTCGTCACTCCGGCTCATTGGTGCTGGCCGGCCGCCTGGTGGACGGAGCCGACGTGGTCTTCGACTGCGTCGGCTCGTCGGACTCGCTGGCTCAGTCGCTGGCCATGGTCAAGGCCCGCGGCAAGGTGGTCATGGTGGGCATGCCCGGCAAGGTCTCGATCGACCTGGCCCCGTTGTGGCATCGCGAGCTCACCGTGGTGGGGGCGTACGCCTACGGTTCCGAATCCATCCCGCCCGGCGCCGAACCTCGACGCAGTTTTGAGTTGGCCATCGACCTGGTGGCTGCGGCGGGAATGGGATCGTTGGTCAGTGCGGCCTATCCGCTCGAACGGTACGAGGAGGCCATCGGCCACGCCGGTGCCGCCGGCCGTCGCGGCGCCACCAAGGTGGTCTTCGATCTACGTACACCGAAAGGAACCACCCGATGAGCCCCAGGCCCGGTTTCGTGCTCGACGTCGACCGCTCGACGCCGCCCACCCTGTTCTGGCACGGGGAGCGCTTCAGCCTGGAGCGCCTGCCCGAGGGCAGCCGGGTCATCTACGCCCCCGAGCCCCTCGATCCTCTGGCCGACCCCAGTGCCGCCATTCGCTCCGCCCTCACCCATCCGGTCGGTGACCGTGATCCACTACCAGCCTTGTTGCGACCCGGGATGAAGTTGACCATCGCCTTCGACGACATCTCCTTACCCCTACCGCCGATGGAACGACCCGACATCCGGCAGATGGTCATCGAACAGGTCCTCGACATGGCGGCCGAGGCCGGGGTGGATGACGTGGCCCTCATCGTGGCCCTGGCCCTGCACCGGCGCATGACCGAGGCCGAGTTGCGCCACGCCCTCGGGGATCGCATCTATGACGCCTTCGCCCCCAACGGCCTCCTGACCCAGCACGACGCCGAGGACCCCGAAGCCCTGGTGCACCTGGGATTGACCGACCAGGGTGAGGACGTCGAAATCAATCGCCGGGCCGCCGAGAGCGATCTGTTGGTGTACGTCAACATCAACCTGGTGGCCATGGACGGCGGTCACAAGAGCGTGGCCACCGGACTGGCCAGCTACAAGAGCCTCCGCCACCACCACAACCCCAAGACCATGCAGCAAAGTCGGTCGTTCATGGACCAGCACCGGTCAGAGCTGCACTCCTCCAACTGGCGCATGGGCCGGCTCATCGCCGAAAGTGGGGTCACCGTCTTTCAGATCGAGACCACTCTCAACAACGACACCTTCCCGTCGACCTTCGGCTTCCTCCAAAAGCGGGAGTGGGAGTGGGGGGCACGGGACCGTTTGGGCTACGTGGCGACGTCCAAGGCACTCGACCGGACTCCGCCCCGCATGGCCCGCCAGATCTTCCAATCGATCAAGGCGCCCCACCGGATGACCTCGGTGCAGGCCGGTGAGGTCGAGGCGGTCCACGCCCTGACCACCGAACACGTCTGGCAACAGCAGGGGGTGTCCGTCGAGGGGCAGACCGACATCCTCACCATGGGGCTCCCCTACATCAGCCCCTACAACGTCAACTCCATCCTCAACCCGATCCTGGTGGCCTGCCTGGGGCTCGGCTACTTCTTCAACCTCTACCGGGGCAAGCCCCTGGTCCGCGAGGGCGGAGTCCTGATCATGTCCCACCCCACACCGTGGGAGTTCAACCCGGTGCACCACCCCAGCTACATCGACTTCTTCGAGCAGGTGCTGACCGAGACCACCGATCCCGTCGAAGTGGCCGAAGGATTCGAAGAGTCGTTCGCCACCGACCCGTGGTACATCCACCTGTACCGCACTGGCCACGCGTATCACGGCGTTCATCCGTTCTACATGTGGTACTGGTGCGCCCACGCTCTCCAGCACCTGGGAGCGGTCATCATCGTCGGCGGTGACGGGCCGGCCGTGCACCGCCTGGGGTTCCGGTCCGCCTCCACTCTGGCTGATGCCCTCGAGATGGCCCAGGACGTGGTGGGCCGGTCCCCGTCCCTCACCCATCTCCACACCCCGCCGGTCCTCATGGCTGACGTCCAGTGACCGAGCCACACTCCTTACCGGCCAAGCGGTCCTCCAACACCCTCCGCTCGCGGCGGGCAGTGACCGTCGACTCCACCCTGGGCGGAACGTGGAACCGCGAGGCGCTGGGCCGATGGTCGCCATCGTCGCTGGCCTCACGACTGGGTCGCACCCGCTTCCCGCTGGCCCCGCCGAGCTGGCCGGAGTCGGTGCCGCGGCCTCCTCCTGAGCCCGAACTGGGCGTGCACTATGACACCGCTTGGTCGCGCCGCTACCCGGTACGCCTGGCCCGCGCCGTGGTGCTCGACAACGTGGCCCGACCCCTGGCCAAGTTGGTGGCCTCGCCGTCCATCCGCGGCGACGAAGGCCTCACCGGCCTCGAGGGTCCGGTCATCTTCGCCTCCAACCACCACAGCCACGTCGACACTCCCCTGCTGTTGAGCTGCTTGCCGGTCAGGTTCCGGCACCACACGGTGGTGGCGGCGGCGGCCGACTACTTCTTCGACCGCCAGTGGAAGGCGGATACCTGGTCGTTCCTCCTCGCCGCCATCCCGCTCGAGCGGACCAAGGTCAACCGACGTTCGGCCGAACTGGCCGGCGACCTGCTGGTCGACGGGTGGAACCTGATCATCTTCCCCGAGGGCGGACGGTCTCCCGATGGCTGGGGGCAGAACTTCACCGGTGGGGCGGCCTACTTGGCTTCGCGTACCGGGGCCACGGTGGTGCCGGTCCATCTCGACGGGACCCGCCACATCCTCCCTAAGGGGGCGTCCGGATTCCGTCGGACCCGGACCACCATCACCTTCGGCACCCCGATGAGGCCCGGTGAGGATGAGTCCACACGCCGCTTCGCCACCCGCATCGAAACGGCGGTGGCGACCATGGCCAACGAGGCCGGCACCGACTGGTGGACGGCCCGTAAGGAGGCGGCCCGGGGTGCCACTCCCCCACTGCAGGGCCCGGATGTGGCGGCCTGGCGGCGATCGTGGATGCTGACTCCGGCACCGGACCGGAGCGAGCCCGACGATGGGGTCCACTGGCCCCGGACCGAGCACTGACCTCTCACTGAGGCCGGAGCCGCCGTCCGGTCAGGTTCGAGTCCCGTTCAACCGCCGGAAGAAGCGGTTGGCGGTCGAGTCCTCGACGGCCCCGAGTCGCTCGGAGCGGAGGGCCAGTTCGTCGTGGTCGTCCAGGGGATCAAGCTGGGGGGTGTCACCGGTGGTCGACACGGCCCAACTAAGGAGCAGGTCGGCCAGGGCGGTGTTGCGGGCCAGCGCCGGCCCGTGCAGGTAGGTGCCGAAGACCCGTCCGTTCCAGGCCCCCTCGGTGTGGTCGCCCCCGCCGTTGCCGACGCCCCGGACCACCGTGGCCACTGCCCGGGCCTGAGGGCCCACGGTGGTCAGGGCACTGTGATTCTCGAACCCGGTGAGGTCGGGCAGTGGGTCCCCGGTGGCCGTACGCGGAGCATCGGCAGTCGGCGTGGCCACCAACTCTCCTACGGCGCGCTGGCCGGAGCCCTTGGCGGTGGTGACGTCGAGCAGTCCCAGCCCTTCGTGAGGACGATCAGCGGCATCGGGGAACGCCTGGCCGAGGATCTGGTACCCGGCGCACACGCCGAACACCACCGCTCCACGGTCTACCGCACGATGGAGCGCACCGTCCTTACGCAACGCCTCAGCCGATCTCACCCCGGGCCCGTCCTCCCCGCCTCCAATGCAGTAGATGTCGGCGGTGGGAAGTGGGTGTCCGGAGCGAGCCTGGATGAGGTCGGCGGAGATGCCCCGCCATGAGGCCCGACGCGCCAGGATCAGACCGTTCCCTCCGTCCCCGTAGGTGCCCAACAGATCGGGATAGACCACGGCGATGGCCAACGAGGTGCGCAAGGATCCGGTCACCGATGCGCAACCAGTTGAGTCGGTAAGGGCTGCATCACAACCGACCGACCAGGTCGGCGAAGGCGGTGTAGTTGCCCAGGAACTCCACGGTGGCCGTCGGCGCCCCGGCCGGCCCCGAGTTGTCGGGGGCGTCGTCTTCCCGAGTCATCCGCAGCGCCTCATCAACTGCCGCCAGGGGATCTGACACCACCGTGGCCGCTACTTCGGCGTACCGGAGTCGCACGGCCAGGTCCAGACGGCGGTCGCCGGTGGCCACGACCGGCCGCCCGGCCAGACGTTCGAAGGGAACGTCCCACAACCAACTGGTGTCGAGGCCGTCAGCGATCCGGGCATTGATGGACAGCACCACCGGGGTCCGGGGTGCGCCGCTCTCCTCCAGCAGATCGAAGATGGCGGTCCACCCGGCCGGGTTCTTGGCCAGCAGGGTCCGGACCCGGCCACCGTGGTGCATCTTGGTCCCGAACCGCCCGGCCACCTCGCCGACGCCGGCCATCCGGGCCAGAGCCGAGAGCGGGGTCAGCCCGTCACCGTCGGTCATGAATGGGGCCGCTACGGCCGCCATGGCCGCGTTGGCCCGGTTGAACCACCCGGGCAACCCGATCTCCAAGGCCCCGCGGCTGCCATCGGAGAGCACCAGGTCACCACCGTCAATCCAGGCATCACAGGTAGGCCGGGCGAACTCGCACCGGTCGCAGGCCCACCCGCCGCCCGGCTCGAAGACGATTCCGCCCCCACAAGCGGGACAGCCCACCGAGTCGTCGTGCCACACCTGACCGGCGGCCACCCACCGCACGTTGGCCGCCGGAGTGGCGGCCCACACCACCATGGGGTCGTCGGCGTTGGCTACGACCACGACGTCCCGCCGGTCCGCTGCATGGCCGTCGACTGCCGAGCCATCGCCAACGGACAGGGCGGCCCGCCACCGGTCGGCCAGGATCCGCACCTCGGCGATCCGATCCAACTGGTCCCTCGACAGATTGAGGAGCACCACTACCCGGGGGGCGGTCTCGTCGAGGAGCCGACCGAGGTAACCCTCATCCACCTCGAGCACGGCGTCCGACCCGGGAGGGCTACCGGCCAGAGCCGAGACGTGGCCGGCGGGCATGTTGGCCCCGGTGTCGTTGGTGGCAACCACGCGGTCGGACCCATCGACCAGGGCCGCTGACAGCATCCGGGTCGTGGTGGTCTTCCCGTTGGTCCCACTGACCAGGGCAACCCTACGGCCTTCGGCCAGGGTGGCCAACAGGACCGGGTCGAGGAGCAGTCCGACGCGGCCCCCAGCGACGGTGCCGCTGCCGCGCCCGAGAGCCCGGGACAGCCGGTTGCAGGCCTTGAGGGCCTCGACGGCCAAGGTGGCGCGACCCGGGTATGCCGGGGCGGTCGGGTCGAGATGGTCACGTAGGCGGTCGGGTGCGGGCCAGCTCCTCGTCGGTGGGCGCTTGGCCCACCCGGGCCTCCTCGGGAAGGAGGTCGACGATCGACTCCATCAGCGTGGCGGTGTCTACTACGGCATCCACCAAGCCCAGATCCACCGGCGGGCCCACGTTGATGGTCACTCGCGGTGGATGCCTGAGGGCAGTGACATTGGGAACCCTCGAGGACCGGGGCCAGACCCGCTCGGTCCCCCACAGGCCGATGGGAACCACCGGGGCGCCGGTCTCTGCGGCCAGTCGGGCGGTTCCGGTGCGACCGATCAGGACGGGATCGAAGAAGGCCTCACCCCGAGGGATCGTCCCCTGGGGCAGGACGATGACCACCTCGCCGGCGCGCAGCGCCGCTGCGGCCCGACGCATGGGATCGGAGGAGCCGCTGCCCCTGTCGACCTGGATGCCGCCCAGGGCCCGAGCCAGGCTACCCACCACTGGGGCGTCGAACACTTCCTGCTTGGCCAGGAACCTCACCGGTCGATTCAGGCGGGCCGCCACCAACCCGATAGCGGCCACGTCGAAGTAGCTGCGGTGGTTGGAGGCCAGGAGCACCGGACCGGTGGCCGGGATGTGCTCCATCCCTTCGAGGTCGAACCGGGCGTAGGGGAAGGCTTCGGGCCGGAAGAACGGCCGGGCCAGGTGGTAGGGCTCCAGTCCGACCACCGAGGGGATCCCCGGCGCCCGGTCCCAATACTCGAGGGGCCACCTCCGGGCCACGGCCACTGCCGCCAACCGCGGGTCGGCGTTGACCGGATGGGGATAGCCCACCGAGTGGAACAGCGGGAGATCGAACACACTGTCCGAATAGGCGTGGGAGTGCGCCAGGTCGACATCGTTGTCGCTGGCCCACTGACCCACCGCTGCCCGCTTCCCCGACCCCAGACGAACCCGCCCTCGAGGTGGCCGGTGTAGCGGCCGTCCCGCTCGACGTACCGGGTGGCGATCACGGCGTCGAAACCCAGAGCGTCGGCCAACGGACTGACCAGGTCGAAGGGCGAGGTGGTGGCGAGCACCAGCGGCCGGCCCTGCTCCTTGTGAGAGGCCAGAACCTCGAGAGCCCACGGCTGGACCAGTTCGGCCAGGGCCTCCACGGCCCGCTTGCCGGCCCTGCGGGTGGCCTCGGCCGATCGGCCGCGCATGACCACGGCCGTGGCCCGGGCCAAGCCGATGAAAGGGACCGACTCGCCGAACCGGTTGTAGAAGCTGTACATGAGGCCGTCGCCAGGCAGGTGGCGGCCGGGGGCCAGCACACCCTCGGCCTCCATGGCCTGATGGAATACCGGGCCGCTGGCCGACCGAATCAGCGTGCGGTCCAGATCGACAAAGACAGCACCGGAGGACATGGCCTCACGCTACCGCCACCGATCCACACCGGTGATGGCCTTCGGCGGTCTGTTCGCGGGGTTCCTATCTCTGGCGGAGGCGGGTCGCCCTATGCGTCGCCGCAGCATGGACACATGCTTTCTGCGGAATTGCTCAATTAATCGTCTGCAGGCCATAGCTAGGAGTACATAGCAATCGGTTCCACCCGATATTCAGGCCATCTTCGCCAACGCGCTAAGCCACGGACAGGCCAATGGGGCAATAGAAGATCCCCGAATCCCCCTGGCCACGGCCCCTCCGCCAGTCCCGCCAGGGGGCAGGGGGCAGGGCGGGGCCGGGGGCCGGGGCAGGGGGCAGGGGCGAAGGAGGTAAAGAAGGCGACGGTCTGGCCGAACCGGGGCCGGGCCGGCGATTCCGCTCGACCCGAGGCCACTAAAATCTGCCCCCGGACGCGGCAAAGGGACCGCCAGGGGGGGAGGCGATCCCTTTGCACTGACTCAACAAGGATAGGAGGGGGATTCCTTAACATCCTGTGGTCGTGGTGACAGTGTATAACTACCGCGAGCAATCAGTCAAGCAGTTAATATCGATAACTGCTATCATCTTAGGCGATGGAGCTTCGCCACCTTCAGGCCCTGACGGCGGTCAGCGACCACGGCACGTTCTCGGCCGCGGCCGAGCACCTCAACACCGTGCAGTCGAACATCTCGGCCCACGTCGCCCGGTTGGAGCGTGAGCTGGGCGCACCCCTCTTCGACCGGGCCGACGGCCGACTTACCCAGGAGGGCACCGTGGTGGTGGCCCGGGCCCGGCGGATCCTGTCCGAGCTCGACGCCCTGATCTCCGACGTGGCGGCCTGCAAGGACGAGGTCACCGGCACGGTCCGGGTGGGCATGATCGGCACCACGGCCCGCTGGCTGGTGCCTCGGCTCATGGACCTGGCCCGTAAGCGCCATCCCAAACTCCGCCTGGTGATCGTGGAGGGCAACACCACCGGGCTCGAGCCCCAGCTGGCCAGCGGTCAACTCGATCTGGCCATCCTGCACCTGCCGCTGGCCGGACGGGACCTGGTGGCCCGCCTGCTCTTCGAGGAGGACCTGATGCTGGTGGTACCCCAAGGCCATGCTCTGGCCGACGAAGCGTCCCCTCGGGCTCGAGGACCTGGCCGACATGGAGCTCATTCTGCCGCTGCCGGGGACGGCCTTCCGCGACGAGCTGGACGCGGTGACCCGGCCCATGGGCATCACCTTGTTGCCCATCGCCGAAGTGGACGGATTGCGCCTCATCGCCTCGTTGGCCTTCGAAGGGTACGGACCGGCCATCCTGCCGGCCACGGCCATCCCCCGTATCTGCGGAGCCAGTTCCAACCCGTCACCATTGAGGGGCTGCCCCGCCGTCGTGTCGGTGTGGCCCAGAGGAGCCGGGGCCTACCGTCGGCTCCCACCCGGGCCCTCAACGAACTGCTGGACGCCGTGGTGACCGTGGACGGGGACCGACCCGACGGCGTACACGTCGGCGCCGCTGAGCAGCCGGCCGCTCAGAGGTCGGGCCCCCGGGGCTCCCGCCACATGCGCCAAATAGTCGGATCCGATCCCTTGTCGCAGCTCGTCGACCACCTCGAACCCGAACCGGGCGTAGAAGGACACGTTGCGCTCCTTCGACGACTCGAGGTAGGCGGGCAACCCCGACTCGTCGATCCGGCGGGCCATCGACTCCATGAGCGTCGAGCCCAGTCCCTTCCCTTGACGGTCGGGGTCGGTCCCCAACGTGGCCAGGTACCAGTGCGGCTCCCTCGGGCGCAAACCGTCCACCTGGAACAACACCGCAGCGCCCGGTGGGCCCGGGTGCTGGCCAGGAACGGGGCGGTCGGCAGGAGCTGGACCAACTCCGCCCACCCGTTGCGGGGTACGTCGGGTGCCCCCCAGATGGCGGCGCTGTCCTTTTGCTCCGTGGTGTAGACGTGACCGTGGGGTAGGTACTGGTGCTTCAACTGGGACGTGAAGAACGAGTGGAGGCCCCCCCGTCGCCTTCGGGGCCCGGCGAACATGAACTCCGCGACCGGATCGTCATCGAACGACCGCACCAACATCTCGGCCAAGGTCGGCACGTCGGCGGCGACCGCCTGTCGCACCGTCGGTCGTGCCGGTCCGTTCTCCACGGCGCCGATGGTAGTCGTGCCCCGTCAGTTCATGGCCGGGTCCTCGGGGAACCCCGACACCACGGCCAGGGCCCCACCCTGGCGGCGAAGTACCCGACGCCAAAGGCCCTCGGGGTCGGCCGAGATGGGATCGCGCTCCTCGGCCGGGACGATGTACCACGACCCCTCCTCGATCTCCGCCTCGAGCTGTCCGGCGTCCCAGCCGGCGTAGCCCGAGAACAGCCGGACTCCTACGAACCCGGCGGCTGCCGGACTCGGGTCCGCCCCCAGGTCGACCGTGCCCACCGGTCGTTCCCCGTCCACCAGCAGCTTCCATCCCTCGGGGCAGAGCGGCCCACCATCCTCGGCCGCCTGGCGGGAGTGGAGTCGCACCAGACCGATCAGGGCATTACGTCCTACCGGGCCACCGGTGAAGAGCTCCGACGGTGCGGTGGCCCACGCTTCCCACTGGGGCATCAGCTCCCCCACCCCGACCCCGCCCGGCCGGTCGAGGACGATGCCCAGGGCCCCGAGCTCCCCATGGTCAAGCACCAACACCACTCGGCGGGAGAAGTTGGGGTCGGCCAACCGAGGGGTGGCCACCAGCAGGTAGCCGGCCAGGAACTTGGGGGGTGGGGCGCCACCGAAGGGCTCGAAGGCACTGAACGGGTCGACCGGCACCTCCCGATGATGGCTCAACCGCTGCTCCGAGTGGCGCCAAACCGCTGCACCGGTGAGGCTGGGGCCATGCCCCTCGTCTCCGTCGACTCGGTCCACGACCACGTCCGCCTGATCACCCTGGACAACCCGTCCCGGCTCAATTCGATGTCTTTCGCTCTGGTCAAGGACCTCTACACCGCTCTCGAGGATGTCGCCGCCGACAACCGATGCCGGGTGGTGGTCCTGACCGGCGCCGGTCGGGCGTTCTGCTCCGGGCTGGAGCTCGAGCATGCCGGCAATCCACCGGGCACCGAACATCTCGGCCGCCAGGCCATGGGCCTGCGGGCCATGGAGTTCATGGGTGGGGTGGTCCCGGCCATGCGGGCCATACCCCAACCCATCGTGGCCGCCATCAAGGGACCGGCCTACGGGGGCGGGATGTGCCTGACCCTCGGAGCCGACATCCGGCTGGCCGGCCGGTCGGCGGTGTTCTGCGGCGCAGGCATCAGCAACGGGCTGAGCGGGACCGAGCTCGGGGTGAGCTGGCTCCTGCCGCGGGCGGTGGGCACCTCCCACTCGGCCGAGATCCTCCTCACCGGCAAGAAGGTCGATGCCGACGAGGCCCTGCGGATCGGCCTGGTGTCCCAGGTGGTCGAGGACGAGGAGCTGGTGGACCACGCCGTCGAGATGGCGGTGAGGATGTGCGACTTCAGCCCCTTCGGCCTGGCCCTGACCAAGGACACCATCTGGGCCGCGTTGGAGGTGGGCAGCCTCCGGGCTGCCGTGGATCTGGAGAACCGGACCCAGCTGCTGGCCGGTCACACCGGAAACCTCAACGAAGCCTCGGCTGCCTTCCGCGAGAAGCGACCGCCGGTCTACACCGAATAGCCGAGCCGAGCACTGACAGCTCTGACGCCGAGCACTGACACCGAGCGCCCCACCCGCTCCGAGTAGACAGAGACCATGGCCAAGGCCCGCCGACGAGGACGATCGCGGTCGCCGGCCACGGGCGACGGATCGGGTGGCAGCCGCGAGCACTGGCGGGCGGACGGTGCACCGAAGACCCGGTTCGCCACCCAGCAAGACGCCAACCGGTGGTCGCTCCACCTCCGGTTGGAAGAAGGGGCCGATCTCGATCCCTACCTGTGCCGAATGTGCGGGGGTTGGCACCTGGGCAACCGTCGGGAGTGACGGGCCTGGCTCCGTAGGGGACTGGACGCACCGAACTGTACCGTCCAGACGGTACAGTTTCGAGATAGGCTGTGGGCATGGAACGGGGATCCGAGGTGGGCGTGAGCGCGGCGGCGCGGACCTCAAAGGGCGGTGACACCAAGGGTCGGATCATCGACGCCGCCGAGGAGGTGGTGCTGCGTGACGGGGTCGCCCGCCTCACCTTGGAGGCCGCGGCGGCCGAAGCGGGACTCAGCAAGGGCGGCGTCCTCTACCACTTCCCCACCCGCCACGCCCTGGTGGCCGCCATGGTGGAGAACATCATCGAGGAGTTCGACCGGGACATCGAGCGCAACATGACCGACGGTGACGGGCCCGGTCAGTACATCCGGGCCTACATCCGGGCCACCATGGAGCCCGGCACCACCCGGCCCGACCGCGAGGACCGGCTCGGCGCCGCCCTCATCGCTGCGGCGGCCGCAGAACCGGAGCTGTTGGCCCCGCTCCAGGTGGCGGCGGACCGGTGGCAGGCCCGGCTGGAGGACGACGGGCTGGACCCGGCGTTGGCCACGGTGCTCCGGCTGGCCTGCGACGGGCTGTGGCTGTGCGACCTGTTCGGACTGGCCCCACCCTCGGCCGCCCGGCGAACCGCGGTGGGGCCCAGCTGGGTCGATGGGCGGGAGGGTCATGAGCTCCGTCCCGTCCGACAGCTCCGTCCCATCCGAAAGCTCCGTCCCGTCCGTCAGCTCGGTCCCGTCCGTCAGCTCCGTGCGGCTGATCCGCACCCTCACCATCACGGTGTTCCTCCAGTGGATGGGGTCCACCTCCATCGTGCCCATGCTGCCGCCCTACATCCGGCACCTGGGGGGCTCGGACGCGCTGGCCGGGGTGGTGATGGCCGCGTTCTTTGCCGCCGGGGTCATCTCCCAGTACCCCATCGGGCGGCTGGCCGACCGGGTGGGACGTCGACCGGTGCTGATCGCCGGCCTGGTGACCTATGCCGTGGCCAGCATGTCCTTCCTGCTGCCCATCACCGCCGATGTGGCCGTCCTGCTCCGGGCCCTCCAAGGAGTGGGCGCCGGAGCAGCCACGGTGGCGGCGCTCGCCATGATCGCCGGCTCGGTGTCGCTGGAACGACGGGGACGGGCCTTCGCCTCGATCTACGGCGGTGAGCTGGCCGGGATGGCGGTGGGCCCGCTGATCGGGAGCATCGTGGGCATCCGGTACATGGGGGCCATGTTTCTGGCCTCGGGCCTTCTGGCGCTGGCTGCCTGCCTTCCCGCCCTGCGCATCAAGGAGGCCGGAGGACCGGTCCTCCGGCCGGTGGCCCCGGAGCCGAGTCCGGCCGGCCAAGGGGAGGGATCGGACGCCGGCCCATCGTTGGGACTGGCCCGGGTCCGGATCGGCCGGTCCATGGTGGGGGCGTTGGTCTGTGCCGGGGCTCTGGGCCTGGCCAACGGGGTCTACGACATCTGCTGGACCCTGCTGCTCCTGGCCCGGGGGGCGTCCGGGCTGGAGATCGGCATCTCGTGGACCCTGTTCGCCGTGCCCTTCGTGTTGGTGGCCAAGCCCAGCGGATGGCTGGCCGACCATCTCGACCGGCGGGTGCTGGTACTGGCCGGGCTGGGCGTGTCGGCGGCCCTGTGCGCCAGCTACCCCTTCATCCACGACGTCCCTTTGCTCATCCTGCTGGGAGCCTCCGAGGCCCTGGGCTTCGCCGCGGCCATGCCCGCCGTCCAGTCCCTGCTGACCCAGGGGTCCTCACCCTCCGAGGTCGGGCGCATCCAGGGGATGTTCGGGACCAGCCAGACGGCCTGCACCGCAGTGGCGGCAGCGTGTGCCGGGGCCGCCTTCGCCGTCACGGCGTGGCTCCCGTTCGTCACGGTGGCCGCCATCGTGGGCGTGGCCCTGGTGGTGGTGACGTTCATCTGGCTCCCGGTGCCGGGGCGGGTCCGTCACCCCACCGGCGACTCCGAGTCGACGCCGGAACCTGAGCCGGTGCCTCTGGCCCCGATCGGGCCGGCCGCTCAGCTGTCCGTCGAGACGGCCGGGGTCAAGGTCGAGGTGCAGTAGGCGCACCGAGAGGCCGCGGCCGGCACCTTGGTCAGGCACTCGGGGCACTCGCGGATCGGTTCCTCTTTGGGAGTCAGGCCCAGCCGGTCGGACAGCCGGTTGACCGGCTTGACCACGACGAAGTAGATCACCGCGGCGATGAGCACGAACGAGAGCAGGGCGTTGAAGAAGTCGCCGTAGAAGAAGACCGATCCGTGCACGGTGAAGTGGAGGGCACCGAAGTCCGGCTTGCCGACGATGGCCGCCACCAACGGGGTGATCAGGTCCTTGACGAATGAGGTCACCACGGCGGTGAAGGCCACCCCGAGGACGAAGGCCACAGCCAGTTCGATCAGGTTGCCCCGGAAGATGAACTCCTTGAACCCCTTCATCACGGTGGCATCCTTTCCGCTGTCGCTCCGGTTGTGGACCTTACCGGGGGCGGAGTACCGGCGGGCGGAATGTCCTAGCGGGCGGAAGGCACGCCGGCGTGCACCGCGGCCGTCCAGCGCCCGGTGGCGGGGACGGCGCACAACAACGTGGCCGCCCGGAGCAGCCACCCCATGACCTCCCGGTTGTCGGCGTCCGCCGGGACCAGGGCCACCAGCCCCCGACGGGGGTGGTCCTGGCTGACCCGCCAACCTTCGGGTAGCGGACAGCCGAGCTCGCTCAGGCGACGGGCCGCCCGCGGGCCGGTGGCATGCTGTAGCCCGACGGTGGTGGGCTTGACCGTGCCGTTCGGGGAGCGCTTGCCCGGGAGCCAGGTGATGGTGGGCACGTGATGGGTCGATCCGCCCAAGAAGGCGAACGGGCCCGGAGGGGGTGGCTCGTTCTCCTCTTCGATCACCGGGTCCACGTTGATCCAACCGACGCCGGCCGTCACGATCTGATCCATGTGGGCCAGGAGCTCGGGGTCGTCGTGGGCCACGAACTCGAGCTCGACGGGCCGGCTCCGGGTCACGTCTGGAGCCCGAGCACGCCGTCGGCCAGGGCCTCGAGCTCGGCCCGCCAGGACGCCGGAGGGGTGATCGGTCGCACCACGAACTTGGAGAACCCCACGGCCAAGAAGCCCTCGATGGCCGCCCGCAAGCCGTCGATGCCCACCGGGACCACCTGCTCGGGATCGACCCCTTTGCGGGTAGCGGCCAACACCTCGATCTGACGGGTGGTGAGGGGGGCACTGGCATACCCGATGGACACCCCGAAGTGCTCGTCGCTGATGACCCGGCCGACTTCGGCGGCGGCCCGGTCGATGACCACGCGGGCCTCGGCCACCTCCGACGGGGTGCACGACGACGGCAGCCAACCGTCGGCCAACCGGCCACAACGCCGGAGGGCTGCCGGCACCATGCCGCCGGTCCACACCTCGAGGGGTTGTTGGACGGGTAGCGGCTCGAGGGTCACGTTCTCGAACGAAACCGTCTCGCCCCGGTAGGAGACAGACTCCCCCGCCCACAGGCGACGGAGCAGCGGGAGCATGAGGTCCATCACGCGGCCCTTGTCGAGTCCGGCACCGACGGCGCCCGACTCGGGCTGGCGGGCCAGCCCGGGGACCAGGGTGACCAGCAGTCGACCGCCGGACAGCCGGTCCAGACCGGCCAGCTGCTTGGCCAGCCGCACCGGGTTCCGGCCCGGACCCAGCATGGTGGTGCCCAGCTTGAGATGGGAGTTGTGAGCGGCAGCGAAGGACAGGCCGACCAGGGGGTCGAGGGCCGGGGCGGTCAAGATCTCCGGCAGCCAGATCGAGTCGAAGCCGAGCCCGTCGATGTCGTCGATGAGCTCGGCGAAGCCGGCGGCATCTCCGGCCGGAGCCGGGCCCACTCCCACGCCTATGCGGACTTTCACCCGGCCTCCAAGGGGGCGCCGTCGAACCGGTCGACGGTGGCAAAGCTCTCCACCGGCTGCCGGCGCAGCTTGGTGGGTTGGTGCACCGGACGGCCCAGGGCCAGCACGCCGGCTACGGACGCCGTGTCGGGGATGCCCAGCACCTGCTTCACGGTGGCCTCCTCCCGCACCACCATGGTGGTGAGCACCCCGGCCAGCCCCTCGGCGCGGGCCGCCAGCAGGATGCTCCAGGCGAACGGGTAGATGGAGGCTCCACCGACCATGGTGTAGTGGCCGTTGTCGCGGTCCACGGTGGCCAGCCTGGTGAGATCGGCCACCACCACCAGCATCACCGGAACCTGGTCGAAGTGCTCGGCGAACCCACCGGGCCCCTCGGCCGCCGACCGCTCGATGTCGGGGGCGCCCGCCACCGCCTCTCGCTCCAACTCCACATCGGTGACCGCGGCCCACGGGGTCAGGCCCGCACCCACCTGGGCCAGGTACTGGTACCAGCCGGGGAGGTAGGCGTCGCGTAGAGCCCGGCGGACCTCGGGGTCCTTGACCATGATGACCCGCCAGGCCTGGCGGTTGCCACCGTTGGGGGCGAACCGGGCGGTGTCGAGCAGTCGGTAGACGGTGTGGTCGGGAATGTCGGTCGGTTCGAACTCCCGCACGGCACCGGTGGTTCGCAGGGCATCGGTCAGTTCCACCTCCCCGACGGTAGTGGCGCCACCGGTCGGGCGTCGCACCGGCCCCCGGTCTCAGCGGGGTGGGGCGGGGCGGCTCAGAGTTCGGCCAGGATGGCGTCGGCGGCGCTCACGCTTCAGGCCCGGCCCGGCTCCACGTTGAGGGTGGTCACCACACCGTCGTCGATGACCATGGCGTAACGCTGCGAGCGCGGCCCAATCCGAAGCCGCTCCCGTCCATCTCCAGGCCCACGGCCCGGGTGAAGTCCCCGTTCCCGTCGGCCAGCATCACCACCAGGTCGCCCACGTTCTGGTCCTTGGCCCAGGCGTCCATCACGAAGGGGTCGTTGACCGAGATGCACGCCACCTTGTCCACCCCTTTGGCCTTCAGCTCGTCGTGGCGGACGACGTAACTGGGCAGGTGGAAGTCGGAGCAGGTCGGGGTGAAGGCGCCGGGCACGGCGAACAGCACCACCTTGCCCGATCCGAGGACCTCACCGGTCTGGACGGGCGTCGGGCCGTCGGGACCGAACGTCATCACCTTGATGTCGGGAACCTTGTCGCCGACGGCAATGGTCATCATCGTCTCGTCCTCGAGGTTCAGGCCCCAGCGCAGGAGACGGTCGGGTGCTCCGGGGCTTGGCATGGGGCAGCTTAGGGGGCCACCGCCTCGGCTACCCCGTCGGTGGCGCGCCGTCAGGTGGAGGGGGCCACCGGGAAGGCCTCCATGGCCTCGGCCAGCCACGACGGCAGCCGGACCCCTCGCCCCCGGAGTCGACCGCCCCGTGGACGGTCACCGCCGTCGACCGGGTCTCGCCGGCCACCTGAATCAGGTAACCGGCCTGGAAGGTGGTCCGGGTCACGGCGCCAGGATCCACGTAGATGTCCACTTCCTCGTCGAAGTAGAGCGGCTTGCGGTAGGAGACGAACAGCTCGAGCACGGCGAAGTCGATGCCGTCCTGCCGGACCTGGTTGTAGTGATGGCCGGCGTGCTTCAACATGGCGGCGCGGGCCTCTTCGAGGTACGGGACGTAGGCGCCATGGTGGATGACCCCCATGGCGTCGGTCTCGGCGAAACGGGGCCGGATGCGGTGGACGAACCGGTAGTGAGCGGGATCGGTCGACGGGGTGAGAGCGAGGCGCACCCCGCGTAAGTTACTGCTCGGTAGCCGACCCGTCGGGTTGGTTCCACTCGATCCAGCCGGTGCCCGAACGACCGTCACGGGCCGAGAACCGGGCCCAAGCCCGGGGAAAGCGGCTGATGCGCCCGTCGGGCGCCGTGAGCAGGACCGGGCCGAAGGCCACCGGTTCGATCTCGAGATCCAGCCCGCCCGGCTCGACCACCGCCCGGGCATGCCGGGGGAACCCCTCGGGACCCAACTCCTCGGTGACGGTCAGCGACTCCACCGGGTGCACCTGCCCGTCGGGCGGCTGCAGGTAGCCGAGGGGACCCGCATGCCGGGCATCCGGATGTCGGCGGTGTGGACCCTGGTCCCGTCGTCCAAGCGGAGAGCGGCCCAGCACCAGCCGAAGGCCCACCAGTCGCGTACGCCCCACGAGTGGTCCCGCTGGCCCTGCCCGTGCACGGCGATGCGCCGGTCGCCCACGGTGATCTCCCCGTGGACCAGGCAGGGCACCTCGTAGCGGGTGGTTACCTCGTAGTGGTAGGGAACGCCGTCGGTGGTCCAGGTCAGGTCGAGGTCGATGGTGGTGGGCCGGCCGGACTCCCCCCGGTAGACATCGGCCGGATCGTCGTGCAGCGCGGCCGGGGCCGTTCCCCGCACGGTCATGGCGGCCAGCGGTTCGGCCACCTCGGCCCGCACATCGAAACCGGGGGCGGCGACGGACGCCACATCCCCGGGGGTCACCGGGAGGTCGTAGGCCACCGAGGCCACCAGCGGCCGGCCCTCGGACACGATCATGGTCGTCCACCAGGTCACCCCGAGGTTGGGGTACAGACCGATGCGGGCGTAGCCGGCCACTGCGTCGTCCCCCGTGCCCTCGGACACGAAGTCGAGGTAGTACGACTCCCCCCACAAGGGCTCCGGACCCACCGGATGGCGGTACTCGTCGCCGGGCTCGACCCGGTGGCCCGGGTCGTCAGGCACTGATCATCCCGGGCGGCGCGGCTACCTCGGGTGGCGTGGTTCTCTTCGACGGCATGACGGCCCCTCCCTCTTCGGCACCATCGGTACCGTACCGATATTCCCGGCGCGCATGCGACGGGTCACCACCGGCTCGGGTGGCCGCCGGGCGCAGGCCACGACGTGCCGCGGTGACCCGTGGTCCGATGAGTAGGGTGAACCCGGTAGTGGCCCGGGTGGACGTGGAGGTGTCGGGTGAACGCTGATGCACACAGCGCGGTGAGCAGGACGACGCCCTCGTGGTGCCGGCTGGGTGACGGCGGCGCTCCTCGGCGGAGGCCTTCTGGCTGCGGCGTGCGGTTCGAGCTCCTCGAGCCCGACCACCACCGCGGCCGCCGCCCCGACCACGACGGGCCGGACCTCCTCACCGGCGTCCGGAGCGGCCGCTCTCAACCACGTCGTGAGCAGCATCGGCAAAGGGGCCGGCTCCACGTTCAGCGGCACGTACACCACCTCGGACACCAAGACCGGGCAGACCCAGACCGTGACCTTCGCCCAGGCACCGCCCAAATCCGCGGTGATCACGTCGAACGGCTCCTTCTACATCGACGGGCAGACGGTGACCGAGTGCACGGGGTCCGGGCCCGCAGCCAAGTGCGAATCGCTGTCGACCAGCCTGGGCGCCTCGCTCAGCGGGATCGCCGACCTGTATGCACCGCGGGTCCTGTCCTCCACCATCAAGGGCCTGGAGTCCGAAGCGCTGGCCCACGCCGCCGGCGTCAGCGTGACCACCAGCTCGGCCACCTACGGGGGGCTGGCGTCGACCTGTGCCACGCTGAAGAACGCCACCCAGGCCACCTCGGTGACCTACTGCGTGGCCGACACCAGCGGGATCCTCACCTACTCCAGCGCCAACGGGAGCACGGTCACCCTGACCTCGTTCACCGCCAACCCTCCCGCCTCGACCTTCTCCCCCCCGGTCGGCTCCACCGTGGAAACACTCCCAGGCGGGACCTAAGCCTGCTGAGGTCCCCGGCGGCCCCCGTGACGGGGACGGGCCATGGACCAGCCAGTATTGTACGATTGCCCGTTTGTGACGGCTCCTCGGCAGGTCGCTGCTCCGGCAGAAAGACCCGGGGTGGTGGCCGCTACGGGGGTTGCGAGGTCGGACGAGGGGCTCGGACCGGTAGCAGTGTGTCAAAAGGGGGGGCATGACGACGACTGACGAGGCGATCACCGGAGTCGGTGCCGCCCCATCGACGGCCACCGTCGGCGCCGGGGCGGTGGAGGACCCGGGCCCATCCGATGCCGGCTCACCCCCCACCCACACCTGGCGGGGCGTGGTGGTGGCAGCCGTGGGCTACCTCCTGGTCTCCATGGTGGTGTGGTGGAACGTCTGGACCAGCCATCCGACCTCCACCACCACCTGCGGGTGCGGGGACACCTCGTTGTTCACCTGGTTCCTCGACTGGCCGGCCTACGCCGCGGCCCACGGACTCAACCCTCTGTACTCGACGGCCATACACGTTCCCTACGGGGTGAACCTGCTGGCCAACACCAGCGTGCTGGCGGTGGGCGTCGTTCTGGCCCCGGTGACCTGGCTCTTCGGACCGGTCGCCACGCTCAATGTGGCCCTGACCCTGGCGCCGGCCCTATCGGCCCTGGCCATGTTCGTCCTGCTCCGCCGGTGGGTCTCGTGGTCGCCGGCCGCCTTCATCGGTGGTCTGTTCTACGGCTTCTCCCCGTTCGTGCTGGTGAGCCTCACCGACGCCCACCTCATGCTGGGCCTGGCGGTCGTCCCCCCCCTGGTTGTGGCCTGCCTCGACGAGATGCTGATGCGTCAGGCCCGGCGCCCGGTCCCGGTGGGCATCGGGCTCGGTCTTCTGGTGTTCCTGCAGTTCTTCATCGGCACCGAGGTGCTCTTGATCATGGTGACGATGGGGGTGGTCGGGATGGCACTGGTCGCCGGCTGGGCCGCCTGGCGCCATACCCAGGCCTTCCGCCAGCGGGCCCGTCATGCACTGGTGGGGCTGGCCGCGGCGGCGGGTACGGCCGCGGTGCTGCTGGTGGCGCCGGCCTGGTACGCGCTGGAGGGCCCGGGCCACTTCAGCGGATCGATCTGGCCGGGCCTCATCGGCAACATCACCAGGAAGCAGGACACCACCCTCAACTACTACGCCTTCGGCTCCTCGCGGATCACCGACCTGATCACCACGGCGGACAACCACGTGTACGGCGGCTACCAGGGGACGACCCTGTCCTACCAGTACTTCGGCATCGGCATCCTCGTCGTGTTGGCCCTCGGCGTGGCGATCTGGAGGCACGACCGCCGACTCTGGCTGTTCGGTTCGGTCGGCATCGTCTCGGTGCTGTTCTCCCTCGGCACCAGGGAGGCCTGGGGTCCCTGGAAGCTCGTCGACAATCAACCCCTTCTGACCAACATCACCCCGTACCGATTCGTACTCATCACCTACCTGGTCGCCGCGGTGATGTTGGGCCTGATCCTCGAACACGTGTACCAGGACGTGAACCGCCGGGTGGCGGGAGCCGGCGGCAGGGCCGCGTCGGCTGCGGTGTCCGGGGCGCCGACCGCAAGGCGGCAGTGGGCCGGCGCCGCGGCCGCGGCGGTCGTGGCGGTGGCGGCGCTGGCTCAGCCGGTGGCCTATCTCTCCAAGATCGTCCCGATGACCACCAATCCGGTCGACCTGCCCACCTGGTTCACCACGGTGGCGCCGACGCTCCACGGTCACCAGGTGCTCCTGGTCCTCCCGGCCCCGTTCACCTCCTACGACAACTCCATGACCTGGCAGGCCGTAGACGACATGTCCTTCACCATGGTCGGAGAAGGCGGTCCGGGTGGGATCCAGGTACGGGCCGGTTACGCCAACACCTACCAACGGACGGCTGCCGCCGCCCTGGCCGATGTGTCGTCCCCCTCCGGAGACGGTCCCGCCATCACCCCGAACGACATCAGCGCGGTGCGCCAGGCGCTTCACTACTGGAGGGTGACCATGGTGGTCCTCCCCGATCAGCCGTCCCTTCCCCAGTACGACCGGGTCAGCTCGGTACCGGCCGCAGCCGCGCTCATCACCGCCGCCACCGGGCACCACCCGATCCACCAGGCTGACGCACTGGTGTGGACCGGCGTGACGGTCCACCGGCCTTGACCGGCGCTACCCGGCGATCCCGCCGCTGGCTCCCCGACCTGCTCGGGGTGGCCTGGGTCGTCATAGCGGCCGGGGTGATGATGGCTCCGGCACTGTTCCACGGGTGGTCGCTCGGCCCGTTCGACCAGCTCTCCCAGCTCGGCCTGACCCAGCAGGCCCAGGCCACCCCCCACAACTCCCAGGTATTCGATCTCATTCGGGAGATCATCCCGTGGACGACGCTCTCGTGGACCCAGGTCCATCAGGGCTTTCTCCCCCTGTGGAATCCGTACAGCACCCTGGGCGCTCCCCTGGCCTTCAACTGGCAGTCAGCGACGTTCAGCCTGCCGGCACTGGTGGGCTATCTGGTGCCGGTCAGGCTGGACTTCACGGTGCAGGTGCTCATGACCCTGGTCATCGGCGGGACCGGTACCTACGTCCTCGGCCGGGTCATGCGGCTGGGTGTGCTGGGGGCGACCATGGCCGCCACCGTGTTCGAGCTCAGCGGCTCGTTCACGGCGGTGTTGGGATGGCCCATCGCCGCAGTGGTGTCGTGGGCCGGTTGGCTGCTGGCGTGCGTGATCCTCATTGTGCGGGGTGGCCACCGCAGGCGCGACATCACCTTGCTGGCGGTGGTCGTGGCTCTTTCGATCTATGCCGGGCAGCCGGACACCCTGATCATCCTGATCGGCGCCGGCGCGGTGTTCCTCGTGGTGCTCCTGGCCTTCCGGGCCCGGCGCCAGGGAAGCCAGTCCCTACGGCGGCCCCTGCTGGACGTGGCCATCGGATCGGCAGGAGGGCTGGGACTGGCCGCACCGCTCATCTTTCCGGCCTCGCAGCTGTCGCAAGGGTCCATCCGGGCCGAGGGACGCCACAACGCCTTCCCTCCCTACGACATGTTGCACATCATCTTCCAGACCTTCAACGGGACGTCCCTGGCCGGAAGCGCCTCCTTCGACGCCCACGGCCTGGGCTATGTGTCCACCGCGGCCTACGTCGGGGTCATCCCGCTGGTGCTGGCGGTGATGGCGGTCGGCGTGCGGCGGCGTCAGCCGGCGGTGGTCGGCGTGGCCGCCCTCACCGTGTTGATGGGCTGCCTGGTGTACCTCTCACCCCTGGTCTCCCTGCTCAACCAGGAGCCGAGCCTGGCCGAGGTGCGCTGGGTGCGCGCCATCGTGGTCCTCGACTTCGGCCTGGCGGTGCTGGCCGGGGTGGGGATCGATGTGCTGGTACGGTCCCGCGGCGACCGGAACGTGCGGACGTGGCTCGGGGCGGGCTTCGGCTCGGCGGCGGTGTTGCTGACGGTCCTGTGGCTGTTCGGGCGTGGCCACCTCCACCGGGTCGAGGCGGCCATCCGCGCCCGGAGCTTCATCTGGCCGGCCATCGAGGTCCTCATCGGTCTGGCTGTCTTCGTCCTGCTGGTGGTGGTGAACCGCCGCAACCGGCGGACCCCGGAACCGAGTGGCGTGCTGGGCCAGCCCGGCCGCCTCGGCGGCGCCATCCTCTTGGTGTCCACGACGGTGCTCCTGGTGGCTCTGGGCGCGTCGTGGTGGTCCTCGAACACCACCTATCTGGCACCCAACCCGGCCGTGACCACCCTCCAGCGGGCCGTCGGCACGTCGATCGTGGGGTTCGGGACGTCCTCGTGCCTCGAGCCGCCTACCCTCGGGGTCCAGGCGGATGTCAACGTGGTGTACGGGATCCACGAGATCGACTCGTACGATCCGTTGACCCCCCAGCAGCTCTATCTGGCGTGGAAGCACGCCACCGGGCGCTACCCGTTGCCGATCGGAGCCGACGGGATCCCGCTGGCCGAGATCACCATGTTCTGCCCGGTGGTCGACACCACAGCCGCGGCTCGCCTGTTCGGCATCGGGTTCGTGCTCGAGCCGCACGGCACCAAGGGGCCACCGGGCAGCGTCTTCGACAAAGACGTGGGCAACGAGGGGCTCTACCGCATCCCGGGGGCCTCGGTGGCCACCATCACGTCGCTCGGAGAGCACGGATCGCTGCCGCCGGTGGACGCCACCGGCCAGCCGGTGACCGTCAGCTATCCGACACCCACGTCATGGAAGCTCGAGACCCGGGCCTCGTCGCCGCAGGTGCTCCGGCTGCGGCTCACCGACGTCCCGGGTTGGCACGCCACCATCGACGGCCGCCCCCTTACGCTGACCCGTTTCAACCGGGTGATGCTCCAGGCCCGGATTCCTGCAGGCCACCACACCATCGAACTCCACTACTGGCCGGACAGCTTCAACGCCGGGATCGTGGTGGCGGTCATGGCCGTGATCGGCCTGGCGGCGGGGCCGGCCGTGGTGAGGTGGCGGCGAAAAAGGTTGAAGGCCGCCGCCGGGGCCGGTGCGCATGTCCAAGGTGATGGCGGCAGCCCACAGTGACTGAGCAAGTCATCACCCCGGAACCGGTCGACGAGGTGGCTGAGCCGTCGGTGGAATCGACGACGGGCCCGGCCGGGGCACGGCGCTGGCTCCCGGACCTCTTGGGCCTGGCCTGGGTGATCGTGGCCGCCGCGGTGGTGATGGCACCGGCGCTCGTTCACGGTTGGTCACTGGGTCCGTTCGATCAGCTCAACGGCCTCGGTCTGTCGGAGCTCTCCGGCTCCGCCCTTGCCCATCTGCCGCCACCTCACAACTCCCAGACCTCCGATCTGATCCGAGAGATGATCCCCTGGACCACGTTGGCCTGGACCCAGGTGCACAGTGGTGTCCTGCCGCTGTGGAACCCCTACAGCGCTCTCGGTGGCCCGCTGGCTTTCAACTGGCAGTCCGCCGCCTTCAGCCTGCCTGCCCTGGTCGGCTACCTCGTTCCGGTCCGCTTCGACTTCACCGTACAGGTACTGATCACGCTGCTCGTCGCCGGAACCGGGGCGTACACGCTGGCGCGGGTGATGCGGGTTGGTGTCCTCGGGGCTGCCATGGCCGGCACGGCCTTTGAACTCAGCGGTTCGTTCATCACCTCGTTGGGATGGCCGATTGCCGCCGTCATGTCCTGGTCCGGTTGGATCTTCCTCTTTGTCATATTGATCATTCGGGGCCGCCACCGCGGCCGAGACACCATCTTGTTGGCCGTGGCGCTGGCCTTGGCCATCTATGCGGGCGAACCCGACACATTGAGCGTGGTGCTCGTAGCCTTGGCCGTCTTCGTCATCGTGGCACTGGCCGTCCGGGCCCACAGGCTGGGAGTCCGGAGGGCGGCTCGGCCGATGGTCGCACTGGCTTTGGGCTCGGCCGCCGGCCTGGGCTTGGCGGCGCCACTACTCCTTCCGGCCGCCCAACTGACGGTCGGGTCGATCCGGGGCACCAGCCGTCATCCGGGCTTTCCTCCTTCCGAACTCGTCCACCTGGTGTTCCAGACCTTCAACGGGCTGGCACTGTCCGGGGCCGCTGCAGGTACCCGATTCGACGCGCCCGGGCTCGGCTATGTAGCGACCGCGGCGTACATCGGTGTCATCGGGGTGGTCCTGGCTCTGGTGGGAGCGATCAGACGGCGCAGGCAGCCTGCTGTGCTCGGGTTCGGCGTTGTCGTGGTGGTCGCCGGCTGCCTGGTCTATCTCACACCGTTGGTCTCCGTCCTCGGCGATCTACCCGGGCTGGGTGCCATCCGCTGGGTGCGCGCCCTGCAGGTCCTGGTCTTCGCCCTGGCCATCCTGGCCGGCGTGGGACTGGACGTTCTGGTCCGGTCGGGTAGTGCCCGCGCCGTTCGCAACTGGCTGGGGACCGGATTCGGGGCGGCCGCCCTGTTGCTGCTCGTCCTCTGGACATTCGACCGCGGTCATCTGACCCCGGCCGAGGCTTCGATCCGCTCCAAAAGCTTCATCTGGCCGGCGGCAGAGGTGGCCATCGGCCTGGCCGTGTTCGGTTTCCTGGTGGTCATGGACCGGCGCGGCGCAGTGCGACCAACGGAGGGGGGCCGCTTGACCGGTGACCCGGGCCGTACGGCCGCAGTCATCTTGTTGGTGGTCTCAACGGGGCTACTGGTGGCCCTGGGAGCGCCATGGTGGTCGTCCTCAACCACCTATCTCCGGCCGACTCCGGCCGAGCTGACCCTCCAGAAGGCGGTCGGTTCGGCCGTAGTGGGATTCGGCACCTCAGCATGCCTGGACCGACCTACGTTGGGCATCCAACCGGACGTCAATGTCGTCTACGGGGTGCACGAGTTTGACTCGTACGACCCGCTCATTCCCAAGCGTCTGTTTACCTCCTGGGCGAAGTCGGCTGGTCACTACCCCACGCCACTCGGACCGTCCTACGCCGTTCCCATGTCCTTGTTCTGTCCAGCGGTGAAGACGGTTGCCGAAGCCCGGCTTTTCGGAGTGGGCTTCGTGCTTGAGCCGGAGAGGGCCAAAGGCCCCTCGGGCAGTGTCTTTGATCGCAAAGTGGGCAACGAGAGGCTCTACCGCATACCCGGGTCGTCGGTGGCGACACTGACACCGATCGGCCGTGGCGGGTCGCTGCCGGCCACGAAGGCGGTGGGCAAGCCTCTGAAGGTGTCCTACCCCAACTCCACCTCTTGGAAGGTGGAGACGAATGCCGCCACTCCTCAGGCCCTCCGGCTGCGACTCACAGACGTGCCCGGCTGGCGGGCGTCCATAGACGGCCGACCCCTGGCGTTGCGGCGGTTCAACTCCTCGATGCTGCAGGCCACCATTCCAGCCGGGAAACACACGGTGGAGCTGCATTACTGGCCCGAGGCCTTCACCGCGGGCTTGGTCATCGCCGCGGTGACGGTCATCCTTCTGGCGTCAGTACCGATGGCCGGTAGGCGGCGAAGGCGTCACCGTCAGAAGCCTACGGCTTCCCCTTCCTCCGGCTGAGCCCTACTGGTGGAACGAGGCTGGACCGGGGCCGAAGAGTCGGGGAAACAACAACGCCGAGCTACGTCGGTGTGACCGAGTGGGGTCAAATCAGCTGCATGGCTCAGACGGGGGAAGTGTCCGTGACCGAGGTGCCCAGGGGATGGAACGGGTCTCTCCCCCACCCCCGCCGGCGTCCCACCACGGCGACCAGCACCAGCCCGATCACAGTGAGCACCGCTACGGCGATGCCGGCGGTGAAGGTGTCCGGCCAGTAGTGCAGCTCGATGGTGTGTTGGCCGGGTGGGATTCTGGCCTGGAGCATCACCTGGTTGAAGCGGATCAGCACCAGCGGCTTCCCATCGATCGTGGCGTGCCAGCCCGGAACATCAGTGAGTCGCAGCCGGAGGACCTGAGGAGTGGCGGCATTCGTCTCCACCTTCCACGACGTCGGGCTGGGGTAGGACACGTGCAGAGGCTTGCCCGTCGCATCTTGGGCCGGCAACGACCCACTACGGCCGACCGGTGTCAGTGTCGCCACCGAAGAACCCGGTATGCGGTAGAGCCTCTCGTTGCCCACCTTCTGGTCGAAAACGCTTCCCGGTGGGCCCGGACGGTTCCCGGGCTCGAGCACGAACCCCACTCCGAACATGCGGGCGTCGGCCACGCTATCGACGATCGGACAGAATAAGGAGACCGGCAACCCGGCGGTGTAGCCACCCGTAGGTCTCGCACTGAACCCTGTGGACTCGGCCCAGGCGTTGTAGAGCTTCTGCGGCGTCAGCGGGTCGTAGGAGTCCAGTTCGTGCACGCCGTAGACGATGTTGACCTCTGGCACGATGCCCAGCGTGGGGGGGCCCCAGCACGACAGCTTCCCGAATCCCACCGTCGAGGTCCCGACGGCCTTCTGCAGGGCCACCTCGGCCCGGGTGGGGGCCAGATAGGTGGTGTTCGAAGACCACCAGGGCTCCCCGAGTACCACCAGCAGGACGGTCGAAGCGACCAACAGGACAGCTCCGGCCGTCCGACCGGGGTTCCCGAGTATCGGACCATTCCCCGCACCCGCTCGTCCCCGTCGACGCTCCATCACCAGCAGGAACCCGAACACGGCCAGGCCGATCACCACCTCGAGTGCTGGCCACCGGAAGCTCTTGGCCCTGATCGATGTCTCGATCGCGGGCAGATGACCGCGGCCGAACGCCCAGAGCAGGAGCAGGAACACGGCAGCCGCCCCGAATCCGGCCCCCAGCCAATTGCGAACGCCACGGGCACTACCCGACCGGACCACGACATCAACTCCGACGCCGGCCAGCATGGCCAGGGCGAAGACCAGTACCTGCAGTGCCCGCACCCAGCGGACCTCCCCGAGCCCGGGGAGGGCGTTGAGAAACGAGACCAGCGGCGAGAGGTAGACCAGGCACCCCGACACCAACACCACCGCACCGAAGGCCACCACCCCGGGGCGGTTACGTCGCCTGATCAGGCCGACCACGGCCAACACAATGGCGATGATTCCGATATAGCCGGCCGGCGCCACATAGGTCGGGCCGTGATTGTTGAAAGTGACCAGCGGATAGGTGGATGATCCGTCGAAGGTCTGGAAGGCCAGATGGAGTATTTGGTAGGCCGGGAAGGCCGCGATCCGGCCGGTCCCGCGCACCGAGCCCGCCGTGAGCTGCCCGGCCGGCAAGATGAGCGGGGCCGCCAGACCGAGGCCGGCGATCGAACCCACGACCAGACCCATGATGGGGTGCACCAGTCCCGCTGAACCCATTCTTCGGGCCCTGATCCCCAAGACCACCACCACGAACACCACCATGGCCACGGCGAGGACGACCAAGGCGTCGGGCTCGCCTGCGTAGACCGCCCACGCCACCACGATGGCGAAGAGGATGGAATCACGACGGCGGTGCCCACCCCGGACAATCATGATCACCAAGGCGAACATCCATCCGGCCCACGACATGACCGAGCCGATCGGCCACCCCAACACCGCGGTGAAGGAACCACTGAGCTCGAAGGCGGTGGCGGCCATGGCCGCACCCAACACGCCGAGGCGCATGACCCGCGCCAACACGTAGGCGCCCGTTCCGGCGATGACCAAGGTGATCAGCACCTGCACGGTGAAGTCGAACCGGACAGGGAACAGATAGCCGATCAGGTTGGGCAGGCTGAAGGTGGCCGATTGCCAGTTGAAGGCCAGCGGGGCCCCCAGGGAGCTGTAGGGGTTCCACAACGGCAGCATCCCGTTGTGCACCTGGGTCCAGGCCAGATTGGTCCAGGGGATGAGTTCGCGTATGAGGTCGACGACCTGTGCGTTCTGGACCTTCAGGGACTTCACAGGTACCGAGAAGTTCGTCCGGGTCAGTCCCAGCCGATCGAGCTGATCGAAGGGACCGAGCGACCAGCCGCGGGCTAGCGTCGGCACCAGCACCGCCACACCGGCCCCCACCACCCAAACCAGCCCGAGGAAATCGGGAAGCCAGCGCTGCCGCCGAGCAGGCCGATCGACGGGGGGAACGGGCCGTTCCGACGTCGTTTCTTCCGCTGGTGTCTCCGTCACGACATCGCTTGCCATGGCACCCCGACCGTGGACCATAGACGGCGCCCCACCAGCATGTCCAGACCATGGATGTCCCAATCCGAGCGCCTGACGGGCGGGTGCCGGCCGGAGATCACAGGTTTGGCGACATTCGTCGCCGGGACAGCAGTCCGAGGACGAGCCCCACGGCAAGAGCCAGGGCACTGATGACCGCCAACCCGATCCCGACGGTGAAGTCGGTGGGCCAGTACGAGAGCAGTATCACGTGATGGCCGGACGGGATGTGGGCCTGGAGCATGACGCCGGCATACTGCTCCAGAGGCAGGGCATGGCCGTCGATGGTGGCATGCCAACCCGGCACATCGGTGAGCCGCAGCCGGAGCACCCCGGATTGGGCGTCATCCGTCACCACTCTCCACGACCGTGCCTCGGGGTGGGTCACAGACACTGCCGTTCCCCGGGCATCGACCGCGGGAAGGTGTCCGGTGGGAGACCGAACGAGCGTCGCCAGCGCGGCGCCGGGGACGCGGTACAGGTCCTCGTTCCCTATGGCGGCGTCAAAGATGGTGCCCTTGGGGCCGCTAGTGCCACGCGACTCCAACACGAAGGACACGCCGTACCGGCGGGCCAACGCTACCGACGTCACCCCCGGGCAGTAACGGGACTCGCTCGGATACCCGCCGGCCGTGCCAGTTGCGGCGGACCATGCCTGGTAGTAGCGGTGCGGAAGCATGGGGTCATAGGCAGCCAGTTCGCTGACCCCGTAGACGATGTTGATATTGGGGGGGATACCCGGTGTGGCATCAGTTCTGCACGCTGGCGCCCCGAAGGCCACCAACGACGATCCCACTGCCCGTTGAAGTTCCACCACTGCTGGTGTGGCCGTGAACGAGGAGGAGTTCGACGACCACTGCGAACTGCCCATGACCACCAAAAAGGCCGATTGACAGGCCACCAGCAGGACCGCAGCCCAGAGTCCCGGCGACCGGAGGCCCGTCCGCTCCGGCCTCGAGATGCCCCTCCTTCGGCCCCCTTGTCCAACCGCCCTCGCACGGGCAAATTCGAGAGCAGCGAAGACCACCAGGGCCAGCACCACTCCGCCGCCCGCCCACACCAGGTTGTGGGCCCGTACCGGGCCCTGGCGGGGGTGGGAGGCCCAGATGGCAAAGACCGCCAGACCGGCCGCGGCGAAGAGTGCCTCGAAGAGCCGCAGCACGGCTCGCTCCCGGTAGTGGCGGATCAGGACGTCCAAACCCACGCCGGCGAGTACGGCGACGGCCAGCTCCAGCACACTCTCGGACCGGGCCCATCGAACCGCTCCCAGCCCGGGTAAGGCGTTGAGGACAGATTCGACCGGCTGGGTGAAGCAGACCAGCGCCGCCACCACGCCAACCGCTCCGATGGCGGTTACTTCGGGTCTGCGTCGATAGTGAACCCAGCCGGCCGCCGCCAGGGTGACGGCGATGATCCCGATGTAGCTGCGGTGCCACCCGATGGGCAGACCATCGAGTCCGGGAACCATGACCGTCAACAGTCGATGGATCGAGAGCGCCTTCTGACCGGAGAACACCCCCCCAGCCACATTGCGGCTCGACCCGGCCAGGAGCTGAAGTCCCGGCAAAAGGAGCGGGGCGCTCAGAGCCAGACCGGCCGCGGTGGCCAGCAGGAGATCGCCGAGCGGACGTAACCCTCTGGGGCCGTGGCGATCGGGTACGCCCATCGCCACCAACACGATCACCAACACGACCAGGGTGCCGGCTACCAGCACCAGGGTGTCCGGCTCACCGGCGTAGACGGCAAAGGCCAGAGCTACGCTGAACAGCGCCACCGATGTCGCTCTCCTGCCCCCTCGTAGGATCAATACAGTGGCGGCGAGCAGCCAACCGGTCCAGGACATCACCGAAGCCACCGGCCAGCCCAGCCACCCGATGAACGAACCGCTCAGCCCGAACACGGTTCCAGCCAGTGCGCACGCCACCACGTTCAGCCGGAGGACCCGAGCCAACACATAGACGCCGGTGCCGGCCACCACCAGGGTCACCAGTACCTGGACGGTGTAGGCGGCACGGAGTGGCGCCATGTAACTGAGCAGGGCCGGAAGGCTGAAGGTGGCGGACTGCCAGTTGAAGGCCAACGGGACGCCGAGTGCGTTGTACGGATTCCACAGAGGAAGCTGGCCGTTGTGAATCTGGGTCCAGGCCAACTGGGTCCAGGGAATCATCTGGGTGACCTGATCGCCGGCGAAGGGGTTGCGGACGCTGACGCGATGCTGGGCCAGGAGCCCGTACTGCGACAAAAGGCCATAGGGGCCCAGCGATGTTCCGTGGCGCAACGCCGGCACCATGACCAAAAGGACGACGACTACCACCCATCCGACGCCGAGGGCATCCTTCCACCAGGGAATGCGCTCGTCTGATGGCGACGTCGGCGGTTCCGACGGATCGGCCACTGGGACGTCCTCGGGCCGGGTGTCCGTCACGCCGGTGAATCTAGACCCTCTTCCTCGGAGTGGCGCCTCCCACGTCACCGGTTCGGCGACCAACGTTCACTCCGCCGGACCTAGTGGCGGTCGACTCGGCAAGAACCGAGGGCGCACACAGATGACGTCCGGACTCCGCCCATCCGTGGTTGAGGAGATCCGACCAGAGGCCGCTAAAATGGGCGGCCTGACAGTTCTCAGAATTCTCAGGAACGAACCTTCAGGATCCTCATCAATACGGTGTCATTGAACGTTGACGAGATCGATCGGCATGAGGGCGACGGTTGTGGTGACGGACTCGACCGCCAACTGGGCGGCCTTGTTAAACCGCTTATCGCAGCCGATCGCCCACACTCCGTGGCTGGGCTTCGGTTCCCACGATGGTCTCGACGATGGTTGCACTGGGCCTAGAGTGGAGCGCAGAGCGAACTCGCCCACCTCGGGCCAGCCTCCGCCTCTCGGTTCCGGTAGCCCTTCGATTCAGGTTCGCCGGATGATCGGAGGATCATGGCGTCAAGCCTGGCAGTAGACGTGGGCATCCAGCTCGATGCTCATCACACTCCGGAGACCAACGGCCGGATGGCAGTCTGCCGGCGGTGTGGCACCCAGACCGAGGCTCCGGGTGGCCTGCACCACGCTCCCCACGAGCGACAGCTCGACCGGTCACAGCAGTGGTTGGTCTCCGAGTCCCGAACCAGCTCCATTGATCGCGCCCGACAGTCGAGAGCACACTGATCCATGGCAGGCCGGTGATCACGGGGCGGGACACGGATTCCGGGGCATGGACTACACCATTTTGCAGTCGACCCACGGCGGCAGCCCGCCGACCAACGTTCTGCGTGGCCTCCGGGATCGTCGGCACCTGGTTTTTGAAGACGACGATCACCTTGTCGGTCACGTCGGTCGAGAGCGCCTTGGCCTGCGCGGCCGTCAGGGGGGCTTGACCCGTAGCGCCCGCCGTGGCACCACTTGCGGCCGCCGGGAGCACGAACACCGCGGCAATCAGCGGAACAGCCAGCACAGCAGTGGCTAGTGCGTGCCGATGTTTCACAAGGCATCCCCTTCCGCGGCGGTGCGCGGGAGCCCACGGCGCGGAGCTGGTCACAACAAGTCCCCGGATGCCCCACGTTGCCGGTCGGCGGCACTCCTCGAACGTTCGAGGACAGGAAATGCCGCCAGGAGCGAGCCACGCCCGTGGCGGCGGCTCAGGTGGCAGCCAGCGAGTGGGCGGCGCCGGCCGAGATCATGGCGATCCCGCTCAACACCTTGACCACGTGCAGCTCGTTGGTCTCCGTGCCGTCACCACCCTGTCCGAATTGGTTGTTGCCGGAGGTCCACACGTTGCCCGAGGAGTCGAGGTACATGGACTGCTGCCCTCCCGCCCCGATTTCGGTGATCCTCGGAAGCCCGGGTACCAGAGTCGGAGTCCCGACAGTGCCGGTGGAACCGAGCCCGCACTGGCCCGAGGTGTTATCGCCCCAGCACCACACCCGTCCCGACGAATCGAGGGCCAGCGAGTGACCGTTGTAGTCAAAGTCACCACCTGACGAGACGGAGGTAAAGGACACCCTCTGGGTGACCGCCTTCGGGTAGCTCACCGTACGGTCCGTGGAACCGCAGCCGCACTGGAGCTGTCCGTTGTTACCCCAGCCGTACGCCCGACCCTTGACCAGAATGTCCGCGGCGAAGCTACCGGAGTCCAACATCACTCCTTTCGAAGTGCCACCGGTCAAAGAGGTCAGATATGGATTCTTGACCGGCACCGCCTGATCGCCTACCGACCCCATGCCGAGGTCGTCGGAGGCGTTCGAGCCCCACACGTAAACCTGGCCGGTACAGGTCAGGGCGAACATGTGCCACGAGGCCGCGGCCACCTGGACCACACCGAGATCATCAAGCGCGGTGAGCTCGACCGGCACTTTGACGGTACCGGAGCTCGAGCCGAGACCAAGGTCATTGTCGATGTTCGAGCCCCAGACCCAGACGCTGGTATGCGCCGGGCACGTGCCGGACGGTATGCCGGATGGAGCTTCCACGGCGACAAAACTGTGGTCGCCGGCGGCCACCTGCACCACGTGGTTCAGCTTCGGTATGCGTATCGGCCTCATTGAAGCTTTCGCCACCTCGGTCAAGCCCCAACCTTCGACCGTGCCGTTCGGCAGGATGGCGAGGTCGGACTGGTTTCCGGCGTGGATGCTGGCCTCACCACTCATGGCCACGAGCTCAGGCGACGTCTTGGTGTCACCGCCTCCGACCGAACTCCCCCACTCGTACGTTTTCGAGGCCGTGGCGGCGAACGTCGGGGGCGAGAAGATGACCAGCGACAGAGCCAGCGACAGCACCCCCAACCCGGCGAACACGGCCCTATTGATCTTGACCAGTCGGAGGGATCGCCACCCAGAGGTCCTCTTCCGCGGCGTACCCGGTCCCATCGGACCCGTGGTCACCCAGATGCTCCCCGCCCGAAATCCGCACATGAAATACCAACCCCTCCTAGACCCCCACTCTACTGAATCGCCGGACGCTCCGCCCTGTGGTCCCCTGTGGCGGTTGAGATGCCCGCCCTTTCGTGTCACGACTACCCGGCCGGATCCTTGGTCCGGACCATCCCGGTGGGCCGCGACCCCACGGTCATCTCGTCGGACGGGAGCCTTGCCTGGACGTCCGACCTGGGAGGTGGAGTCATCTCCTCGGACGGCACCGTCACCGAGTTTGCCACCTGGGTCAGACGGCTGACACCGCACAGGTCGGGGCCGAAGAGGCCACCATTATCGGGCGCTGACCGGGCCACGTTGTATCGATGAACGGGTCCACATGGCGCCCGATCGAGCGATGACCCCTGGTCCCGTATCGGCCGGATTCATTGGTACAGTGACGGCGACGTGACCTGGACGCCAAAAGACGTACGGCGCCTTCTGACCGACGTGGCGGATGCCACCGGCGTCCACATCGTTTCTCTCACCACGAGACGGGCAACGACCAGAGACCGTGGGCCTTCGGAGAACGGCACGAGGCGATGAGAGTAGAAGCAGTGCGTCGGCTTCCAACCTGGTGCATCGCCGTTGCCGGCATCGCTGTCTGGCTGCTCTCGGGTGCATACATGTTCCACTTCGGCGCCTCGTGGCACCTCGACCTCCGGGTCTATCGGGCCGCCGGTCACGCGCTCTACGACGGCGGGTCGCCGTTCACCTCGTACTTCACCGCCAACCATCTGCCCTTCACCTACACCCCCTTTGCGCTCTTGGTACTGAGTCCCTTGACCTTCGGCTCGCTGGGCCTGGTAGAGACCGGTTGGTGGCTCCTCAGCGCCGCGTCGATGGTGGTCGCAGCCTTCCTGCTCCTCCGGACCACCTTCACCCTGCCCTCCGGCCGGGCCTGGGCGCTGGCCGGCCTACTGGGCGGCGCGGCTTCCTTGGCCCTGGAGCCGGTGCGCAGCAACTTTGACTACGGCCAGATAAATCTGATGTTGATGGCGATGATCGTGGCTGACCTCACCTGGGTGCGATCCTCGAGAAGGGGTGTCCTGGTGGGCCTGGCGGCCGCCATCAAACTCACCCCCCTGGTCTTTCTGATCTACTTCCCGGCGGATCGCCAGTGGCGCTCCTTTTTGCGTGGGATCGGGGCCTTCATCGGCGTCACGGCGATCAGCTGGATCGTATTGCCGGCAGACTCCACCCGTTACTGGTTCCACCAGGTCGCCGACGCCAGCCGAACCGGTGTACTCGGCGTGGTGAGCAACCAGTCGTGGAACGGCATGGTGCACCGGGCCCCCTTCCACGGGGGCCACACCGGGACCGCGGTGTGGGCAGTGTTGTCTCTGTTGACCCTGGCCCTGGGCACCCTGCTGACACGGCGCCTGCTGGAGCAGTCCCGGACCGCCGACGCCGTCATGGTGCTGGCCCTCACCGAGCTGTTGATCAGTCCGGTCTCGTGGTCCCATCACTGGTCGTGGCTGGCTCTGGCCCCGATCGTCATCGTGGAGCTGTGGAGGACCCACCGGGCCGTGGCCACGGCCCTCCTGGTGCTGGTGGGGTTGGGCGTGGCGGCACCCTATCTGTGGCTCCATGTTGTTCCCCTCTCCTACCTGGGGAGCAACGCTCTGGTCATCGGCGGCGCCGTGGTTCTGGTCATGTGGGCAGCAACCGAGGGAGTGCTCCGCATCGGTGCCCCCGGTCACCGTCGTTCAGAGGCCAGGCCCAATCCGTGATTGCTCCGTCCGTGCCCAGCGGATTCATCGGCGTTCGGTGGTGATCGACCATGTCACGTGAGCCGACCGACGACACCAACGCCGAGCCGCCCCGGAAGTCTCCCTTGGCTGTCGTCGATCCCTCCACCTCCGAGGCCACAGCCCAAGCGGGTCCATCCGCATCCACACTGCCGCCCCAGCGGGGTTCGGAAACGCCCAACCTCACCTCGGAAGCCCGAGTGGGAGTCCGTCAGTGGTACCTCTTCTGGCCGGTGTCGATCTACCTCCTGGCCCGGGGGCTGACCGTGGCGGGCGCCGCGGCCATCGACTGTTTCACCCACAAGTCGCTCCGTGCCGATCTCGGCGTCTGGGACGGACAGTGGTTCATCCGCGCCGCCCAGCACGGATGGCCCAACCATCTGCCCATGGTGCATGGCCCTCCGGCCCGCAGCACCATCGCCTTTTTCCCGTTGTTCCCACTTACGATCCGCTGGCTCAGCTACGCCACCTCATTGTCACCCCTCGTCATTGGCCTGGCGATCAGCGGGGTTACCGGGTTGACCGCGGTGGTGGCCATCGGCACGCTGGTCCGGCAGTACGCGGGAAGCCGACAGGCCACTCGCGCCACCCTGCTGTTCGCGGTGTTCCCGGGCACCTTCGTCTTCAGCCTGGCCTACGCCGAGGGCATCGCCATCACCTGTGTGGCCTTCGGACTGTTGGCTCTGCTCCGCAAGAAGTGGTGGCTGGCCGGGGTCCTGGGGCTGTTGGCCACCGCCGCTTCGCCCATCGCCCTGGCCTTTGTGTTGAGCTGTGCCTGGTGCGCCGGTCGCGAAACTCTCCGTCATAGGACCTGGCAGGCCCTGGTGGCCCCGGTGCTGGCTCCGCTGGGCTTCATTGCCTACATGGGTTGGCTGTGGGCCCACACCGGCACACTGTCGGCGTGGCGGTGGACCGAAAGGTGGGGCTGGAACAGCTACCCCTCACTCACGTACCCCTTCCGCGTGGTAGTCACATTCGTCAGAGACCCAGTGGCTCCGACCGAGACGGGGCAGATCCTGTTTGTGGGCGTGGTGGTGACGGTGGTCGGGGCGGTGTTGGCCATCCGTGAGCGCCAACCATCTGCCGTGTTGATCTACGGGCTGACAGCAGCCGGTCTGGCCGCGGTAGCGTCGCCGGTCGGGCTGCGACCGCGCTTCATCATGTTGGCCTTTCCCTTGGTCGTGGCTTACGGAACTCGTCTCCGGGGTCGGGCCTACGTCGGAGCGGTGGTGGCCAGTGCAGTCCTGCTTGCCGCCATGACCACCATTGAACTGGCTTCGACGGCAGTGTTCCCGTGATCCTGATCGACACGGCGTCCGAGCCTTTCTTCGGCCCGCGCCCTGTCTAACCCTCAGCCACCTGCACCGGCGGCTGGGTGTCGGCGAGCCTGCTTTCAGGACCGGCAGAACCGGCGAACGGCGCCCGACGCCGCATCCACAACATCACCGCCACGCCCACCATGAAGACCACGGTGGCAAAAAAGAACGCGTTCCCCTCGAGCAGCTGCCACCCGTGTTCGGACAACTCCTTGTTGGTGGCGTCGGGCACCTTCCAGATCGGGGCCCAGACAAAGAGCGCGGCCCCGGCTACGGCCCAGTAGCGACCTCCGTGGGGACGATCGGGGGCACATGCCAACCAGATCAGGATCGGGACCACCCAGACCAGGTGATGGGCCCACGTGATCGGAGAAGCCAGCAGTCCGGTGGTGGCACAAACGAGCACCCCCAGCAGGGGCGAGGACGACCGGAAGGCCCAGGCCGCCAGGGCCACACCGACGACAACCACCAGTGCGGCGGCCACCGTGATCAGACCGGTCGATATCACCCGGTGGTCCAGGCGATCGGCGGCGCCCCTGAGGCTCTGGTTACTGATGTAGAAGACGCCGCCCACCCGTTGGGCATCGAAGGCGTACTTGGTCCAGTAGGACCATGACACCCGTGGGTCGGTGCAAGCGGTCAGGAGCGAGCACGCCACGAAGGTCCCGAGGCTCACCCAGGCGGCCCGGGTCTGGCGGGTCACGAAGAGATAGGGCACGAACACCAGGGGCACCAACTTGATGGCGGCGGCGATACCGACCAGTACCCCACGAGGCAGGGTCCGCTTGCCGACGTGGACGTGGAGCGTGAGGTCCGCCAACACCATGGCCGCCAACACCACGTTGACCTGGCCGTAGCTGAAGGTCAGTTGAACCGGCTCCAGATGGTACGCCGGGGCCATGAGGACCAACGACCACTGCATCAGCCGGTGTCGTCCGAGGGCCGGAAGAGCGGCCCGCAGGGACAGCGCCAGGAGGGCGAAGAGGGCTGCCACGTTGATCACAGCCCAGATCACCTGGGCCCAGCTCTGGGCAAGAGCAGAGAGCGGAGCGAACACCAGCGCCGCGAACGGCGGGTAGGTGAAGGGCAGGTGCGGTGGTCGAGGGAGCCCGACCAGATAGAGACGCCCGTCGACCAGGTTTCGGCCGCCCAACAGATACACGGCCATGTCCAGTTGGAGGCGGTTTACGGCCAGTCGAATGGTTCCGTCAGCGGCCAGGGCCGCGGACACCAGGCCCACCAACCACAGAGCCTTGTCCCACCAGGAGGGGACCGTCCGAATCCGGGAAGCGAGACCTTGGGACCAGGGCTGCTTGACTGTCATGCCCCCATCCGCCGTAGGTAACCGATCGTCCGGTTCACGTCAGGCATCGAAGTCCATCCGGTGTTCCTTGAGAACGGCACGCTTGCCGTCACGGCGGACTGCCCTCCTGGTCGTCACCCGCGGAGTGCACTCCCAAGCTGCGGCGCTCGAAGGCTCTCGGTGGAGGGCCGAGCGTTGTCCATCGAACTTCCCGTCAGCTCGCCCTCTAGAAGGCCCTTCAAACACTTGTGCGCTCTTGAACTTCACTTTCGGCTAAACCCGGACTAGCGGTGAACCTGACCTGGGTGTTTCTGGTGGGCCGTGCGGGACTTGAACCCACGACCCCTTGCGTGTCATGCAAGTGCGCTACCAACTGCGCCAACGGCCCGTACCGGGGGACGATACCACTCGGCCTACACCTGGAGACCCCAAGCACCACATGGCGTCATCGCACGGTTCAGGGCGTGGAGGACGGCAAGGGCGGAGTCAGTCGATCGATGGCGGGCCATCCGCTGGACTGGCGTCGTCGTTCAACGTCAACCCGGTGCCCTCCCCGGAGCCCGAAGAGCCGCTTGGCCAACAGTAGGTACACCACGATGGCCAGATTGATCACCAAGGTGATCACTTTGAAGGCACTGACCCCGAGGACCAGTTCGTAGATCTCGAACGGAACCAGGATCGTGGTGGCCACCAACGTCAGATATTCGGCCCACCGCTTGGTCAACCACAGACCGACCATCTCGGTGGCCTCCAGAGCGGCATAGGCAGTGACCACCAGTCCCAGATGGACCAGGTGCCGAGGCGAGTATTCAAACGCCCTACGCAGATAGCCGAGGATGCCGCGGAGCTGGGCCCCGCCGGGGTCGCCGCCGGACAGATCGTTCATGATGTTGGTGTAGTCGTGACGGAGCGACGTGTCATGACTGGCGAAGGTGAAGAGCACGACGGCCAGAAGGGTGAGCACAATTACGTGAATGGCGCGGTCGATGGCGATGAGCCGGAGGACGTACCGGTCCCGCAGGATCAACCCTCGGGCCGGAAGGTCGATCTCCTCCCTCGACGGCACCCGTTGGCGGGCCGGCTCTTCGGGGATGGTTCCAGCCACCCATGCGTCGCACCGCAGACAACGGTGCCAACGGGTCATTCCATGCTGTCGAACCAGGGCGGAGTCCTCCGCCGTGACAACGGCCGCGTCCGTGCCCACCACTGCGTGCCCCTTGAAGGCGCAGGTCAGGAGCTCATAACGATTCTCCGGTCGCTTCGTACCGTGCACACCCGCACAATAGGCTGAGACCACGAAGCCAAAGGAGATCCCATGAGCGCCGATTTCGATACCGCCGCGGCCACCATCGAAGAGGTCGGCTACTTCATCGTGGAGGACGCCATCGACATCGACCTGATCGACGACCTGAACGAAGGGCTCGTCCGACTCGAACGACAGCTGGGGATCGTGCCGGCCGACAACTCGTTCGAGGGGACCCACACCACCCGTATCTACAATCTCCTGGCCCACGGATCCCCATTCGAGAGGATCCCGGTCCACCCGGCCATCCTCCCCATCTGCGAACGGGTTCTTGACCCCGGGCTGCTGGTGTCCTCCCTCTCCTCCATCGCCATCGGACCGGACGAAACGCCTCAACCGATCCATGCCGATGACCAGGTCATCCCGCTACCGAAGCCCCACCCTCCGACGGTGTGCAACACCATGTGGGCCCTGACGGACTTCACCGAGGACAACGGGGCCACCAGGATCATTCCGGGCTCCCATCTGGCGGCCGAGTCACCGGATCTCTTCAGTGAGTACGACTCCATTCCCGCCGAAATGGGCAAGGGAAGTGTGCTGGTGTGGCACGGCAGCCTGTGGCACGGTGGCGGGTCGAACCGCACGTCGTCCCGGCGGGTAGGCATCGCCATGAACTACTGCGCCGGATATATCCGTCAGCAGGAGAACCAACAACTCGGCCTGTCCCGCGGCACGGTCCGGTCCTTTCCGCCCCGGCTACAGGAGCTGGTCGGCTACGGCATCTACCGCGGACTCATCGGCCATATCGACAAAGCGGTGCCCGCCAATCTCCTGCTCGATGCCAGCCAGGACCCCCACCTGGTATGGGACTACGCCGCCCCGCCAACTGGGTGAAGGCCCGGCGGCCCACGACCAGATCGCTGTGAGCACCTAGGTCGGGGACTCCGAAGTACTCACGGCGCTCTCTTTGGACTCACGCTGGTCTTCTTCGACATCCCGCATCTCATCGTCGGAAGCCTCCTCCAGCATCATGAGGCCGCTCTGCGCCTCCGGAAGGGCGCGTAACAACTCATCGAGCTTTCGCTGAGTGGCAGCCTGCTCCCGACCCTGGGTGTGTTGGATGACGAACAACATCATCAGGGTCACCACGGAAGTGGCAACCTCGAATGAGGTCAGCCATCCGGTGCGAAAGCCCAGAAACAGCCCGGCGACTATGTCAGCGAGGAGGACCACCGCCACCACCAGTGCCGCCCACGGCAGTGAGGTGTAGTGGTCGATCCTGAACAGGAGTCGGCTGCTGAACGTCAGCTGCCGAGTCTTGGGGATGATCCGGTCCCGCTGGGCCCATGATCGCCTCCGGGGAGGTTCCTCCGGCTCGGACCGCACCGTCGATTCAGCGGCCACCCGTTCACCCTACCCGGCTGACTGACAGCCCAAGCAGGGGTTCCTCGTCCTTCAATTGGAGGCGGCGGGCGGAATCGAACCGCCGTACGGGGCTTTGCAGGCCCCTGCCTAAACCACTCGGCCACGCCGCCCTTGGCGCCCGGCGATCCTATCCTCCCCACCAGGATGCTTGAATCGTGCCATGCAGATCGGAATGATTGCCCCGCCTTGGACCCCGATTCCGCCACTTCTCTACGGTGGAATCGAGCTGGTGGTCGACCAGCTGGCCCGAGGGTTGCAGGACGCCGGACACGAAGTCCTGCTCTTCGCCACCGGTGACTCGACCTGTCCGGTCCCCCGCCAGTGGGTCCTGCCGGCCGCCGAAGGCACCCGGATCGGCATGGTGGTCCCCGAGATCCGCCACGTCATCCACGCCTACGAGGCGGTGCGCCACTGCGACGTGGTCCACGACCACACCATGATGGGACCCTTTTACTCGGAACGGTTCCCCAAGCTGCCGGTGGCCACCACCATCCACGGCCCCTTCAACGAGGAGTTGACCGACCTCTACCGGGCCAATGCGGACCGGGTTCCGATCGTGGCCATCTCCCACGCCCAGCGTCGGGCCGCTCCACAGATCCCCATCTCCCGGGTCATCCACCACGGCGTTGACGCCTCGCACTTTCCGGTGGGAGACGGAGCAGGTGACGACCAGGGTCCCTACGTCCTCTTCCTGGGGAGGATGTCGGAGGACAAGGGACCCCATCGGGCCATCAACATTGCCCGCCGGGCCGGCATCCGTATCTACCTGGCAGCCAAGATGCGTGAACCGTGGGAGATGCGGTACTTCTCCGAACACGTGGAGCCCCTCCTGGGCGACGACGCCCACTACCTGGGCGAGGTGTCCCACGAGCGCAAGCTGGAGCTCCTGGCCGGCGCCTCGGCCCTCTTGTTCCCCATCCGCTGGAACGAGCCCTTCGGGATGGTGATGATCGAGGCACTGGCCTGTGGCACCCCGGTGCTGGCTTTCCCCGAGGGAGCGGCCCCCGAGGTGGTCGACGACGGTCGCACCGGATTCCTGTGCGACGACGAGGAGTCCATGGTCGAGGCCATCGGGCGGCTGGGCAAACTGAACCGCAGCGACTGCCGGATGGCGGTGGAGGGTTACTTCTCGACTTCTCGCATGGTCACCGAGCACATCGAGCTGTTCGAGTCGATGGTCGCCGGCTCGTAGCCGGTGCCGGTCAGGATCGCCGGCGAAAGACCAGCTTGACCACCAGGGCGATCAGAGCCACCACCACGACCAGCTTGACCAAGAACCACAACACTCCGGCAATGAACCCGAGGACCTCGAAGGCCACGAACAGCGCGATGAGCCCGCCGCCGACGATCAGCACGCCGTCGAAGACGCTCAACCCGTGGTGCTCTTCGCCCCGGGGTTCGATGCTCTGTCCTCTGGCCATAGGTCCAGGGTAACCCATACCGACCTGTCAGCGGCCGCGGCAGGGCGTGGTCCAGAACCACCCTTCCGAGGTGGCCGGTGGTACGGTCCGGCGGTGTCCCTGCGTGCACTGCGCCAGACGCTCATCGAACGCCGGGACCTCCAGGGGGATGCGTTCTGCCACGCCTATGCCCAGGCGGCCGATGGCTGGCTGACCGACCTGTTCGACAACGTCACCGACGGGGAGGACCGGGGGATGGCCCTGGTGGCCGTGGGCGGCTACGGACGAGGCGAGCTGTGTCCGTTCTCCGACCTCGACGTGGTCCTCATCTATCGGGGCAAGCAGGACGTCTCGGCCATCGCCGACCAGATCTGGTACCCGGTATGGGACGAGGGGGTCCCGCTCGACCACAGCGTCCGGAGTCCGCACGAGGCCCTGGAGATGGCGGGCAAGGACCTCCGGGTGGCCCTCGGCCTGCTGGACGGTCGGGTGGTCTGCGGCGACCCCAAGGTGGCCGAGCCGATGATCGAGACCGCCCGTGAGCGGTGGGTCAAGCAGAAACCTCCCTGGCTCGACGTGCTCGCCGGTCTGGTCACGGAGCGGGACCGCAGCTACGGCGACGTCGGGTTCCTGCTCGAGCCGGACCTCAAAGAAGCTCACGGTGGCCTACGGGACGTAGCCGCGCTGTTGGCCATGATGCAGGCCATTCCGGCGCTGTCGGACTACGTGGACACCGTCGCCATCGACAATGCCCGCTCCGCCCTGACCGCCATACGGGTGGAGCTGCACCGGCGCGCCGGGCGGGAGCAGAACAAGCTGCTGCTCCAGGAGCAGGACGAAGTGGCCAAGGCGCTCGGCGAGCCGGACACCGACTCACTGATGCTGAAGGTGGCCACGGCCGGGCGCACCGTGGCCTGGGAGGGTGACGATGCCTGGCGGCGGCGGACGGCATGGTCCCACCAACAGAGTGGCTCCGGGCGGTCGTGGCGGCGGGGTCGCTCCGAACGGGGTGGCGACGGCATAGTGCCGGTCGTCGGCGAGCCCGATATCGCCGTGAGTGGAGGCGAGGTGGTGCTGACTCCGGCGGCGGATCCCAGTGGCGACCCCTCGCTCTCACTTCGGATGGCCGCCGTCAGCGCCGAGAAGAACCTTCCCATCGCCCGGGAAGCGCTCAACCTGCTGGGCCGCAAGGCCCCGGTGGTTTCCGAACCCTGGTCCGACGAACTGCGAGCCACCCTGGTCCGCCTGTTGGCCACCGGACCGCCGGCCATTGACGCCCTGGAGGCTCTGGACCAACGCCGCCTGCTCGAGCGATACCTCCCTGAATGGGCGGCCGTGAGGAACAAGCCCCAGCGGAACCCGTATCACCGGTTCACCGTCGACCGCCATCTGCTCGAGGCCACCGCCAACGCTGCCACCCTGGCCCACCGGGTCAACCGGGTGGATCTCCTCCTGATCGGCACCCTGTTGCACGACATCGGCAAAGGGTTCCCCGGTGACCACACCGAGGTCGGCATGACCGTGGTGCGCGACATCGCCGGCCGGATGGGCTTTCCCACCCGAAGATGTCGACACCCTGGTCACCCTGGTGAGGCTGCACCTTCTTGTTGCCCGACAGTGCCACCCGGCGCGACCTCGACGATCCGGCCACCGCCCAACGGGTGGCGGACGAGGTGGGAGACCGGTCCACGCTGGACCTCCTGGCCGCCCTGGTGGAGGCGGACAGCCTGGCCACTGGGCCGTCCGCCTGGGGTCCGTGGAAGGCAGGCCTGATGGCCGACCTGGTCGAGCGCACCGGGCGACTGCTGGCCGGAGAGCCCGCGCCTCCCCCGACCCCGTGGATCACTGACGAGTTGCGGATGATCATGGACACCGTGCGTACCCACGGGGTCCCGGCGCTGTCGGTCGACGACCCCACCGTCATGGTGGTGGCCGTCGACCACTTCGGACTGCTGGCCGAGGTGACCGGGGTGCTGGCCCTCCACGGCCTCAATGTTCGTTCCGCGGTGGTGGCCGGCGAGGACGGGGTGGCCGTGGAGATCTTCACGGTCGAGTCGTCGAGGGGGCGTTGGCCGTCGTCGGCCCGGCTGGCCGACGATCTGGCCAAGATCATGGCCGGCACCCTCTCCATCGAAAAGCAGCTGGCCGAGCGGGCCCGCACCTACCGCCACGAACGCCGGCTCACCACGCCACAGTTGGTGTCGACCCAGGTAACGGTGGACAACAACGCCTCGGCCACGGCCACGGTGGTCGAGGTACGGGCTGAAGACGTGGTCGGGCAGCTCCACCGGATCACCCGGGCCCTGGTCGACTGCCGCCTCGATGTGACATCTGCCAAGGTCTCCACCTTCGGCTCCGCGGTGGTGGACGCCTTCTACGTCCGAGACCCCGACGGTCAGAAGCTGACCGACTCCCAAGCCCTCGAGGTGGTGGTGACCACCATCGAACGCCGGGTCGCCGAACACGCCGCCGACTAGGAGAACCTCCACCCGTCGGCCCCCGACGCCGGGAGGGGTGGCGACCGGGTTGCGGCGACGACTGGTAGATTTCCTGCTGAGGAGTAGAGATGCCTGGAGCCCATTCAAAGACGGCGACCACGCGCCCCGACAAGGCCTCCGGCAGGCAGAAGAGCTGGCTGGTGGCCATCACCCTGGCTGGCGTAGCCGTGGTGGCGGTGGCGGCGACGGCGGTGGTCATTCACGAGAACAAGAGCCGGGCCGCGGCCTCACCGACCTCGGTGGCCGCCGCCCGCGAGGTGGGCGTGGCCACCCGGGCCGCCCCGTTCTCGGTGGCCTCGGTCACCCCGGCCAACGGGGCGGCGCAAGTGCCGAGCGATGCCACCATCTCGGTGCAGTTCTCCCTGCCCCTCTCGGCCCACTCCGTGACCCCCACGCTCACCCCGGCGGTGGCGGGGACCTGGGAGGTGGTCACCCCCGACACCTACCAGTTCGTGGCCAGCGGCCCCCTGGTCCCCTCCAGCACCGAGACGGTGACCGTGCCGGCCGGGGTTACCAGTGCCACCGGTAAGGCCCTGAGCCGCCCGGTCACCACCGAGTTCACCGTGGGCCCGGGCAGCACGCTCCGCCTCCAACAGCTCCTGGCCCAGTTGGGCTACCTCCCGGTCAGCTTCACCCCGGCCGGAGCAGTGGTGGCCCCCCAAGAGGTGGCCCAGCCCCAACAGGGCACCTTCGCCTGGCGCTTCGCCGAGCCGGCCTCCCTCACCAGCCTGTGGACCGTGGGGACCCCCAACGTCATCACCACCGGGGCGGTCATGAACTTCGAGTCCCGCCACAACCTCAAGACCGACGGCCTGGCCGGGCCCATGGTGTGGAGCCAACTGCTGGCGGCAGCCCAGGCCGGGGCCATGGACCCGGCTGACTACAACTACGTCTACGTGACCAAGGACCTGCCCGAGACGGCCACCGTCTACGACAACGGGGTCGAGGTGTACTCGACCCTGGCCAACACCGGGGTGGCCGGGGCCGCCACGGCGGACGGCACCTTCCCGGTCTATGAGCGATTCCTCTCCACCACCATGACCGGGACCAATCCCGACGGCTCGCACTACTCGGACCCCGGGATCCCCTGGGTCAGCTACTTCAACGGGGGCGACGCCCTCCACGGGTTCGTGCGGTCCAGCTACGGCTTCCCCCAGAGTGACGGCTGTGTGGAGATGCCCCCGGACCATGCCGAGGTGGTGTTCCCCTACACCCCCATCGGCACCCTGGTCACCGTGTCCTAGGCCGGGGTCGGGGGTCGGCCGGTCAGATTGGCTGTTCAGCCGACGGGAAACGTGGGGGCCGACGTTCACGGAGTGCGGCAACACCCTCGGCGGCGTCTGGTCCGAGGAAGCCCAGCATCTCCAGAGCCAACGACTCACCGAAGGCCGGCGACGCGGCCCGCAGCCACTGATTGAGGGATCGCTTGGTCCACTGAACCGCGGTCCTACTGCCCTGGGCCAGTCGGTGGGCGACGGCCAGCGCCTCGGTGACGACCTCGGTGTCGGGCACACATCTGGTCACCAGCCCGATGCGCTCGGCCTCGGGCCCCTCGATGAAGTCCGCGGTCATGAGGTAGTACTTGGCCTTGGCCATGCCGCACAGCAGGGGCCAGATCAAAGCGGCGTGGTCGCCGGCCGCCACTCCGAGCCGGGCGTGGCCATCCGACAGCCGGGCCGACTCGGCGATGATGCTGACGTCGGCCAGCAGGGCCACGGCCAGACCTGCCCCCACCGCCACCCCGTTGATGGCCGACACGATCGGCTTGACCGAGACCAGCATCTGTTCGACCACGGCGTTGGCATCGTGCCACTGCTCCACCACGGCCATCTGGTCCGTGGTCATGGCCTCCACCATGGACAGATCGCCACCGGCCGAAAAGGCCCTCCCCGACCCGGTGATCACCGAGACAGCCACCGTCGGGTCGGCATCGACCACCGGCCAGATCGCCGACAGCTCCCGGTGGAGCCGCTCGTTGGCGGCGTTGAGCACTTCCGGTCGGTCGATGGTGATGAGCAGCACCCCGGGTTCGGGCCGGTCGAACCGGAGATGCTCGAAATCCTCCAACGACGACCAGCCGTCGGATCCGCTCATGGCTGATCCCGTTCGAGCAAAGGATGGTGGAGCCCCAGCTCGGCCAGAGGACCGCTCCGGACGGAGCGGTTCGGTGGTGACGGCTGCTGCGCCGTCGGTGGCAAAGACATAGATGTTCCAGTACGGGGCCAGGTCGGCCGGCTCGATGTCGGCGTACAGCCGCCGTTCGATGTCGGGGCAGCGACTGAAGCCGACCGCCTCGAACTGGCCGGTCCACCACTCGAACGAGGCGATGGTGAGGTGGCCCTCCACCAGCTGACCCTCGGCGTCGACCGCCAGGTCGTCTTCGGGGACGGGACCGAGGTACTCCGACCCGAGCTGGCGGTAGTAGTCCTCACGGTTCGGTCGGACCTTGCCCTCGAAGTGTCCGTCCGGTCCGGACACATTGACTCCGAACGAGGGGATGGTGGCGTACAGGTAGCCGCCGCACACCCGGCGGAGCTCCCCCAGAGCCTGGGGCACCCGGTCGGGAGGCAGATGTTCCAGGATCTCCAGGGCGGTCACCAGTTCGAAAGACCCGTCCTCCCACGGCAGGCCGGCGAAGAGGTTGGCCACCCGCACATGGCCGACCGCGCCCGGGGCGGCGTGGTCGATGGCGAACTGACTCACGTCGCATCCCTGGGCGTCGATCCCCCGCTCGCGCAGCACCTCCACCAGGTATCCCGTGGCGCAGCCGACATCGAGCGAGTTGACCACCCGGAAGTTCCGCCACAACAACCATCCGGCGATGTCGGCGTTGGAGGCGATGCGGTCGTAACGGGCGTATCCCGACAGCCCGGCCCGGTCGCCCGAGGCATCGCGCCCCTCGCCGAAGTAGCTCCCCCCGTAGGTATCGGCGATACCGGCCTGGCGAGCCGCCACCAGGGCCTGGGCCCGCTCCGAGGCCCCGGTCAGCTCACGCCCGAGCCCGGCCATGACCCGGCGACTGGTCGGGTTGTGGCTGGCCACACCGACCAGGGCCCGTCGCGCCCCCTCGACGGCCGGCTTCCATCGGGCTCGCACCATGCCGAGCGAGGTTAGCCGTGGCCGATCGGTGCCCTACGGACGGGAGACCGTCCCAGCCGGGGTCCGGACCTCGCCCAGTGGGAGGAGGATTACGTCGGCAATTACCACATTAGGTGTGGAGATGAACACTCATAGCGGTTATTGTGATACCACGGAATCTCGAACCGAAAGGCGTGGGGGATGGCCAGGAGACGCGGGTTCTCAGCAGGGTCGGCAATGGACAGCCAGCGAGGGGTGGTGGACGGGATGGATCAACTAGCGCAAGCTCCCGGCGAAGGACTCGACACCGGGGTGCACGGGAGCCATTCCCGGTCCGGCTCCCCTCCGTGGGCGGGGGTGTCGACCGGCTGGGAGCGTGGGCCAGGCTCGTTCGATAGCCCGGATGAGGCCACCACCGCGTCGCTCGTCGGGTCCCTCTCCGTCTTCCCCATCTCCGATGTGTTGTCCATGCTGGCGTCCACCCTGCAGAGCGGGGAGCTTCAGGTGGTCAGCGACTCGGTTGACGGACGGGTCTCGCTGGACCAGGGCCAGCTTCTGAGCGCCGAGGTCGGTACGACCTCCACCATCGGCCAGGCCATCTTCGATCTGGCCCGGATCAACGAGGGCTCGTTCTACTTCACCGCGGGCCCGGTCTCGGCCCCAGGGGCAGTCGCCGGTCTCGGTGGCGTCGGTCCTCGACCAGGTCCGCCCCCAGGTGGAGGAGTGGCAGGAGATCCTGGCTGTGGTGCCGCTCGATGCACCGGTAGCACTCCGTCCCGATCCACCGGGCCAGGACGTCCAGATCCGCAGCGATCAGTGGCGGGTCCTGACCACCATTGGCAACGGCGGTTCGACCGTGGGATCGGTCCTCGAGATGATCGGAGGGGACCAGATCGTCGGGCTCCGGGCCCTGCGGGATCTGCACGCCGCCGGACTCATCGGCTTGGACGGGGTTCCCCTCGATCGATCCGGGGATGGGCCGGCAGACGGTACTGCTCCGGTCAACAGCACCGAAGTCACTCCTGCCGACGTGTCGGTGCCGCCGGTCGGCGACCAATCCCACGAGAACCTCCTCGGGGTACTTCCGCCTCCCCCGTCTCCGGTGTCCGAGGCTGTGGGCCCGGTGGAGGAGGATCCGTCCACACTGGCCGAGGTGACGATGATGCCCCCTCCCATCGCCGGAGACCCGTGGGCCTCGGACTTCACGTCGACTGCCGCAGAGGACAACGGGGTGGCTTGAGCCCGAGGCCGGGCACCACCCGGTCCGACGCCAAGCGTCACTCACCCGCGCTTCTCCTCCTGCACCGAACCGGTGACGCTACCGGCCCTTTGAGCCACTCAGGACGACCCTGTCGGCGCTCCAAGCCGTTCGGCCAGGGCCCGGAAGGCCCTCCCGCGATGGGAGATCGAATGTTTCTCCTCTGCGCTCATCTGGGCGAAGGTGCGGCCGTCGAAGCCGTCCGGGGCGAAGATCGGGTCGTAACCGAACCCGGCGCCGCCCATGGCCTCGGGGGTGATGGTGCCGTGCACCTTCCCCGACTCCCACACCTCGCGTCCATCCGGGTAGGAGACCATGGCCACGCACCGGAACACCGCCTGGCGTCGTTCGGGGTCGTCCGCTCCGACCCGGGCCAACTCGGCGAGCAGCTTGGCCACATTGTCGGCGTAACTGGCGTGCTCGCCGGCGAAGCGGGCCGAGTACACCCCCGGCGCACCACCCAGGGCATCAACCTCGAGACCCGTGTCGTCAGAGACCGCGGGCAACCCGGTGGCCTCGCACAGGGCCTGGGCCTTGAGCCGGGCATTGTCAACCAGGGTGTCCCCGGTTTCGTCAACGTCTGGCACCGACGATGGCCGTGGCAGCAGCACCAGGTTGGGCACCGTGGCCAGAATGGCCGTGATCTCCGCCGCCTTGTCGGGGTTGGCGGTAGCCAGGACCAGGCTGATGCTCCCGGGGCTCACCGTGGTGTCGGGGGTTCGGCCAGCGTTTCGGCCTGCACATCGAGCAGGTGGGCAATCCCATGCTCGGCCAGGCTCAGCATCTCGTCGAGCTCTCCCTTGGTGAAGGGCATGCCCTCGGCCGTGCCCTGAACCTCGATGAACCGGCCCGAGGAGGTCATCACCACATTCATATCCACTTCGGCCCGACTGTCCTCTTCGTAGGGGAGGTCGAGCATGCACACCCCGTCGACCACTCCCACCGAAATCGCCGCCACCGCCTCGGTGAGCGGATTGGCCCGGAGTGTCCCTTTCTGTACCAGTCGGGTCAGGGCATCGTGGAGCGCCACATAGGCGCCGCAGATCGATGCGGTGCGGGTGCCACCGTCGGCTTGGAGGACATCGCAGTCCACCACCACCTGGATCTCACCGAGTGCCACCATGTCGCAGACCGATCGCAGGGACCGCCCGATCAGCCGTTGGATCTCCTGGGTCCGACCCGACTGCTTGCCTTTGGCCGCCTCACGGGTGACCCGCTCCCCCGTCGACCCGGGCAACAACGAGTACTCGGCGGTGACCCAGCCCTTGCCGCTGCCCCGCATCCACGGCGGGACCCGCTCCTCCACCGATGCCGTGCACAGCACGCGGGTGCGGCCCATCGAGACCAGTACCGACCCTGGAGCGAAGACGGTGAAGTCCCGCTCGAAGGAGGCCGGCCGCAACTCGTCAGTGGCCCGGCCGTCAGCGCGTCCGGTCGTCCGTCGGGCAATCGTTCCTTCACTCACAGTACGAATTCCTTTCCGATAGCCGCCTGTTCGACGGGCTCCCCGAACGCTGCGGCGGCTTCTGCCATCAGCACCGCCGGGTCGATGGTCGGCCACCGGTGGGTGACCACCAGGCGGTGGGCGCCCGCCCGTCGAGCCTGTTCGCCGGCCTGGCGTCCGCTCATGTGACCAGCAGTCCCTTCGTGCTCGACGGTATAGGTGGCCTCGGACAGCATCAGATCGAGACCGACCCCGAGCTCGCCCAGCGAGAAACCGGGGCCCGTGTCGGCAGAGTAGCCCAGGGTCCGGCCACCGCCGTCCAGCCGGACGGCCAGCGTCTCGAAGGCGTGGTCGGTGCGGTGGAAGGTGCAGGCCACTCCCCCGATACCCACGGAGTCACCGTCGGTCACCTCGTGCCACTCGAGAGCCGACGAGTCGGCCAGATGGGACCGCTGGGCCAGGCCCGAGGGAGCGTAGATCGGGATGCCCCGGCGGCCCAGGGCGAACTGGGCGTGAGCGGCCAGTACCGAGAGGTCGGACCAGTGATCGGCATGGTGGTGGGAGAGGATCACCGCGTCGATGGCGGCGGGATCGACCGAGTACTGCAGGTTGGCGAAGGTGCCCGGCCCGGCGTCGAGCATCAGGGTGGTGGCCCCGGACGTGACCAGATAGCCGCTTCCCGCCCCGCCGGCCCCGGTCCAGCTCCCGTCACATCCGAGCACGGTGAAGGACAGGCCCTCGTGGTCCTCACTCATCGGGCCAACGCTCAGAAATAGGTGATCCGGCTGGCCCGTTCTGCCACCTCGTCGAGGTCGCCGGTCCAGGCCCCGGTGGACAGGTACTTCCATCCCCCGTCGGCCGAGACCACCACGATGGTCCCGTCGGTCGATGGCGCCGGCCGTCTTTACCGCACCGGCCAGCGCCGCCCCGGAGGACAGGCCGGCGAAGATGCCCACGTCAGTCAGCCGCCGGGTCCACTCGATCGACTCACGGGGACGGACGATCCGCTTCCCGTCGAGGAGCTCGGCTCCCCCGTTGTCGATGAAGATGGGTGGGATATAGCCGTCGTCGAGGTTGCGGAGGCCGTCCACGAGCTCACCGGCGGGAGGCTCGATGGCCCAGATCTTGATGTCGGGGTTCTGCTCCTTCAGGTAGCGACCCACGCCGAGCAGGGTGCCCGAGGTCCCCAATCCGGCGACGAAGTGGGTCACCTCGGGGCAGTCCCGCCAGATCTCGGGCCCGGTCCCCTCGTAGTGGGCCTTGGGGTTGGCCGGATTGGCGTACTGGTAGAGGAAGGCCCACTCGGGGTGCTCCGCAGCCAGCGCCCGAGCCCGCCGGACGGCGCCGTTGGAGCCCTCGGAACCGGGCGACGAGATGATCTCGGCCCCCCACAGCTCCAGTAGTTGGCGGCGCTCGATGGAAACGTTGTCGGCCAGGACCACGGTGAGGTGGTAGCCCTTGAGCTTGCAGACCATGGCCATGCCGATGCCGGTGTTGCCGGACGAAGGTTCGATCAGGGTCTGACCCGGGGTCAGAATGCCCTCTTTTTCGGCCTCTTCCACCATCGACAGGGCGATGCGGTCCTTGACCGACCCGCCGGGGTTCTGGCCCTCGAGCTTGATGAGGATACGGACGTCGGGGTTCGGGCTCAGGGTGGAGATGTCCACCAGCGGGGTGTTGCCGATCAGCTCCAGTACGGAGCCGAACGCCGTCATCGGGCGGGGGCCGCCCCGGTGGCGACGGCTCCGCCGGCTACCGCGGGAAGGATGGAAATCTCGTCGGATTCCTTGACCGGGGTGTCGAGAGCCGAGAGGTAGCGGACATCATCGTCGTTGAGATACACGTTGACGAACTTGTGGAGGGAGCCCTTGTCGTCGATCACCTGGCCCGACAGCCCGGGGTACTCCTCGGACAGAGTGGTCAGGACTTCACCGACCGTCGATCCCTCCACCGACACCGTCTTGACGCCTCCGGCGTGCGTCCTCAGGATCGTCGGCAGGTTTACTTGGACGGGCACGGGCGCTCCTCTGGGTCTGGGTCCGGGTGGGTTCCGGGTTGATCGATGTCGACGAAAGTTGACGAGTTCGGTGGGGATTCTACCGGGGTTGTAGACGGACCGGTTCCTCGGTGATCACCCCGTCGACGATCCGGTAGCTCCGCACCACCGGCTGGATGTCCCGCAGGGATACCAGGACGTAGTGCCAGGTGGGGTCGGGAGCCTGGGCCACATCGGTGGCCGACGGGTAGGCCTCGGTGTGGGTGTGGGAGTGGAACACCCCGATGATCGAATTTCCGGCCCCTTCGGCGTCCCGGTCGGCCCGTAGGTGCTCTTTGGGATCAACGGTGTAGAGCTTGGCCGAGGCCGCCAGATTGCGGGTGGGGTAGCACGTCACCGCCTCGCCGGTTTCGGGATTCCCACCCAGTAGCCCGCAGGCCTCGTCGGGTAGTCCGGTCAGGCAGTGGGCCACCATCTGATCGTGGACCATCTTGGGCAGCGCGAGCATGGTCCCGCCACGCTACCCAGTTGGTGGGAGCCACGGGCCGATCTGGCGACTACCGTCCGATGGTGATGGCAGCGGCAAAGAAGAAGAGTGGCGGTGGCGGGTCCGGCCCCGGGAAGGCCGGGGCCAAGGGCGCACCGTTGGAGGCCAACCGGGTGGTGGCCTCCAATCGCCGTGCCCGCCACGACTACGACATCATCGAGACCGTCGAGACCGGGATCGTGCTTCAGGGTTCGGAGGTCAAATCGCTGCGAGCCGGCCGGATCGCCCTGCAGGACTCCTACGCCCGGATCATCGACGGCGAAATGTGGCTGTTCGGGGTGCACGTACCGCCCTATGCCCAAGCCAACGGATTTGGCGCCCACGATCCCGACCGGCGGCGCAAGCTGCTCCTCCACCGCCGGCAGATCGACGAGTGGATGGGCCGGTCCCAGCAGCAGTCGTTGACCATGGTGCCCCTGTCGATCTACTTCAAGGACGGGCGGGCCAAGGTGGAGGTAGCGCTGGCCCGAGGGCGCAGGCAGTACGACAAGCGCCACGCCATCGCTACCAGGGATGCCAGCCGCGAGGCCGCCCGGGAGGCCCGGGCCGCTTCTCGGGGGGCCTCGGCACGCTGAGGGCCGCCGCTCGGGGGCCGTGGATCGCCACGGCCGACCACCGGGTAGGCTGTCTGACCTGGTCGGACTACCCGGTCCGGCCGTAGAACAACCCACGGGGGTGACAGGCTTCGACTCTGGTCGTCGATGTAGGAGAAGCGAGCCGTGGTCTCCGGAGCCACGTTAAAGAGCCGGAACAAAAAATAAACGCCGAGCCTCAGCTCGCGCTCGCAGCCTAGAAACTGCGACGTCCGACCGGTCTCAGTCCTACGGGCCGGAACCGGGCGCCATCTAGTGGGACTCACCTGAACAGCTGCGCCGACGGGCCGTCAGGGACAATTCAGTCGGATACGGAACGATGCTGATGCCGATTACGGCATCGATCCCGACAATCCACCATCGGCTGCGCTCGGAGAAGACCTACTGAGAAGCCGGAGGACGCGGGTTCGATTCCCGCCACCTCCACGATGCCCTGACCTGTTTTCCCGCAGGTCGGGGCATTGATTCGGCTTGGCCGACATCCGGCCGAATCAATGCCACCAACCCAGGGCACGAAAAGGCACACGGCGGCAAAGACGGAGCCGCCGATGCGTTAGACGGACACCCCACCACCTGTGATCTTGAAGGCCGAGGTGGTTCCGACGCAGTGCAGTCCAGGTGCCGGAATCGTGGTGACGAGCTTGGTGGTGCGGGGAGTTCCGGCGGCAAATGACCCGGCTTTGGTGGCGGTCGGAGCCTTCAGCGTGAGCGTGTCGTAGCCGTTCACTGGACCGGTCGTCGATGCCACATTGTTCGTGTAGGTGATGACGGTGTTGGCAATTGGCCCACCGCTGGTAATCCAGACGATGGTGACCTTGATACTGCCGACCTTGTCCGGGCCATCGAAATTAACGCAGGAACTTCCGTGGGCAGTAGCGGTGGGTGCGTTGTAGTAGCCGGAGCCGGTGAACTTGCCACCAATGACATGGACACCTGGTGGGGTCACCACCGTCCCGCCGCACGTCAGAGTGGAGCCCGGATGGCCCAGGGCGCCTTGGAAGGTGATCTTGAGCCCACCAACGTGGCCGGTCGCCGAAACACCGGGGTTGAGCGTGCCTGATCCACTGGTGACGGGACATACGGCGGTCCCTGTTGCCAGTGGCACGGCCACCGCAGTTTCCTGGGTGGCTACGAATAGCCCCCCCAGAACCATCATGAGTACGGCCGTAAAGAGAAGAGCCTTGCGCATCGTTCTGCCTACTTTCCGTCGTTAATTGACAGTCCGGTGGAAACGCTGGCCGCTACCGCCAGACCCCCCTGCGCCACAGCGGAAAGTACGCCGAGACCGGGCCGTCGTCAACTGGCCCGTTTGAGGTCGGTCGCCAACAAGGCTCCGGTCTAGCGTGGGCCCGTGTCAACGAGGCCGGCGGCCGGACTCCACTCCCACCTGGGGGCATCGGGGATGTGGGCGCTCGCCCCGCTGTACGTCGTGGTGTTCGTGGGCTTCCTCGGGTACAGCCTGATGATCACGGTCTTCACGCCGATGATCCTTCTCAACGACAACGGCATGCTCCCGACCTCCTCGAGCGCTGCCACCCGCAACATCGTGCTCGGTCTGTTGCTCTGCCTCTACCCCCTGGGCCAGTTTCTCGGGGCGCCGGTCCTCGGGGCCCTCTCCGACCGCATCGGCCGGCGGCCGGTTCTCCTCGGCTCCCTGGCCGCTTCGACCATCTGGTACGGCGTGATCGGGGCCGCCCTCGTCGTCCGGAGCCTCCCGCTACTCATGGTGGCTTCCTTCCTCGGCGGCCTGGGTGAGGCCAACATCTCCATCGCCCAGAGCTCCATTGCGGACTCAACTTCCACTACCGACCGCAACCGCCTCTTCGGCTACGTCTACCTGAGCTCCAGCCTGGCCTACGTCGTCGGCCCGTTGGGCGGCGGGCAGCTGGCCGACCATCGCCTGGCCTCGTGGTTCGGGTACCCGACCCCGTTCTTTGCCGTCGAGATCCTGCTGGCACTGACGCTGCTCGGAGTGACCCTGTTCTTCACGGAATCACACCGGCCCTCCGCCGGAGCGGCCGGGGGTTATCTGAAGAGCTTCGTCAACCTGGCGACGGTGGTCACCGATCGCCGCCTCCGCCCGCTGTACCTGGTTAATTTTCTGCTGTATCTGGCCATCTTCGGCTTCTTCCGGGTCTATCCCATGTACCTGGTGCGGGACTTCCATCTGGGGGTGGCCAGAGAGTCGGTCTTCGTGGCGTGGGTCGCCGTTCCCATCGTCGTCGCCAACCTCTGGCTGGTCGGTCGGCTGTCACGACGATGGTCGGCGACGGTCCTGACATTGGCCTCGGGGCTTGTGACCGGCGTCATGCTCCTCGTCCTCCCGTTCCCCGGCGTCCTCAATTTGATGTGGCTGACCCTCGGTCTGACGGCCCTGGCTCTGGCCATCTGTCTGCCCTCGTGCGCCACGCTGCTCTCCTTATCGGTCGACGACGCCCAACAGGGACAAGTCATGGGAAACAACCAGTCCCTCCAAGTGGGGGCGGAGGCGCTCTCGGGAGTGGTCGGCGGGTTGGCCGCCGCAGCTTTCCTCGAGCTGCCCTTCGTGCTGTTCGGGGCGGCCGCCTTGCTCGGCGTGTCCCGGCTTTGGAGGGCCGGGCCGGTCGAGCCAGCCGCGGTCGGACTCGACCCGTCGGCCGGCCTGGGCCCTCCACCGTCGGCCTCATCGGGCGAGAGTCGGAGCTGAGACCAGTCGCTTCCCGGTCTGGGTTACCAGCTGAATGCCTGAAATGGTGACTTCACCGGGTGCGGCGGGGTAGAACTTGCTCATGGACATCCTGGTGGTGGTGGGCAAGGTCGACCCACCGACGGACCTTGTCCGACAAAGCTCGCTCGATTCGTCGTCACGAGGAGGGTGAGTCCCTGATCACCCTGGTCGCCGATCTGAGGGGACGAATCCCCCGCAGGGTCGGCGTGGTCGGCCCGATCGAGGAGTCGACGGCGGTGGCCGCGGCGCTCCACCAGGCCGGACTGCCCACCGTGTTGTTCACCGATGAGGTGGTCCCCGCAGAGTCGACCGGATCGCTGGCTGGAGTGGAGGTACGGGCCCTGTCCGATTCGGGTCCGCCGATGGCGGTATCCGACTCCCTGCTCGACCTCATCGGCAATACCCCGATGATCCGGCTGGATCGCACCGCCCGCGACCTGGACTGCACCCTCGTGGCCAAACTCGAGATGTTCAACCCCGGTGGCTCGTCCAAGGATCGGATCGCCCTGGCCATGATTGACGCCGCCGAGCGGGAAGGACGGTTGCCGCCCGGTGGGACCATCGTCGAGCCGACCAGCGGCAACACCGGCGTGGGCCTGGCCATCGTGGCCGCCCGCCGTGGCTACCGGTGCATCTTCGTATGCCCTGACAAGGTGGCCGCCGACAAGATCGCCCTCCTGCGCGCCTACGGAGCCGAAGTCATCGTCTGCCCGACCTCGGTACCGCCCGAACACCCCGAGTCCTACTACTCGGTCTCCGATCGCCTGGCCCGAGAGGTACCGCTGGCCTGGAAGCCGGACCAGTATCACAACCCCAACAATCCCCGCTCCCAGTACGAGACCACGGGGAAGGAGATATGGGAGCAGACCAGCGGGCGGGTGACCCACTTCGTCGCCGGCGTCGGTACCGGCGGCACCATCACCGGAATCGGCCGCTACCTCAAAGAACAGAACCCCTCCGTAACCATCGTCGGCGCCGACCCCGAGGGCTCGGTCTACTCGGGAGGCTCGGGCCGCCCCTACCTGGTCGAGGGCATCGGTGAAGACTTCTGGCCCTCCACCTATGACCCCTCGATCGTCGACCAGGTGGTGGCCATCTCTGACGCCGAGAGCTTCGCCACGGCCCGTCGCCTCACCCGCCAGGAGGGTGTCCTGATCGGTGGATCGGGAGGGACGGCCATCGCCGCGGCCCTGCAGATCGGGCGGGACCTGCCTCCTGAGGCCGTCGTCGTCGTGCATCTGCCGGATTCGGGGCGGGGTTATCTGTCCAAGCTGTACAACGACGGATGGATGGCCGATTACGGATTTCTGCACGCCGCCGGGGCCACCATTGGCGATCTGCTGGCCACCCGTGACCCTTCGCTGCCCATGCTGGTCCACACCCATCCCCACGAGACAGTCCGACAGGCCATTGCCATCCTTCGAGAGTACGGAGTCAGCCAGATGCCGGTCATCAATCACGAGCCACCGGTGGTCCTGGCCGAGGTGATGGGCTCCGTTACCGAACGCGACCTCATGGACCGGGCCTTTGCTGATGCCGATGTTCTCGACCAGACGGTAGGTGAGGTCATGGAAGATCCCTTGCCCACCGTCGGATCGGGCGAACCACTGGAGGTGGCGGTCAGCCGCTTGGAGGGTGCCTCAGCCGTCCTGATCCTGGACCGTGGCCATCCGGTGGCCGTGGTGACCCGGGTGGATGTGCTGGCCGCTCTGGCCGGCACCTCCCACTGAGATCGATATGGACGAACCCCTCGACCTGACCGACCTGGGCTTCGAGACGCGTGCCATCCACGGAGGCACCGGGCCCGATGGTGACTCCGGCGCCGTCAACACCCCGATCAATGTGTCCTCGACCTTCCGACAGGACGCCGTCGGCGAGTACCGCGCCTTCGACTACGCCCGAACCGGCAATCCCACCCGGGCCAGCCTCGAAGCCAACCTCGCCGTGCTCGAAGGCGCCACGTTCGGATTTGCCTTTGCCAGCGGCATGGCGGCCGAGGACGCCGTCATGCGCCTCCTGCATCCGGGTGACCACCTCGTACTGCCCTCCGACATGTACGGCGGAACCTTTCGCCTGGCCACCCAGGTTTTGGCTCCGGCAGGCTTGGAGGTCGAGACAGCGGATCTTGACTATCTGGGCGATGTGATGAGGCCCAACACCCGCATGGTGTGGGTCGAGACACCGACCAACCCGCGACTGCGCATCGTCGACATCCGGGCCGTGGCCGAAGTGGCGCACCGCCAGGGGGCCCTGGTGGTCGTGGACAATACCTTTGCCACCCCGTGGCTTCAGCAACCCCTCAGCCTCGGTGCCGACATCGTGGTCCATTCGACCACCAAGTACCTCGGTGGGCACTCTGATGTGGTCGGAGGATTTGTGGCCACCAACGACTCTGAGCTCGCCGATCGCATCGGGTTTCTCCAGAACGCCGCCGGGGCTGTTCCGGGCCCCTTCGACTGCTTCCTCGTGCAACGGGGAATCAAAACGCTGTCGATTCGCATGGAGCGCCACTGCAGCAATGCTCTGGCCGTGGTGGCGATGTTGGTTGCGCACCCGGCCGTGGCCACGGTGCTGCATCCGTCGCTCCCCGGCCATGACGGCCACGAGACGGCGCGCCGGCAGATGAGGGCGTACGGAGGCATGGTGAGCTTCACCCTTCGCGGAGGGGAGTCGGCTGCTCTGAACGTCTGCCAACAGACCCGGATCTTCACCTTGGCCGAGAGCCTCGGCGCCGTCGAGAGCCTGATCGAAAACCCGAGTCGCATGACCCACGCCAGCTTGTCCAGCTCCACCAGCGCGGTGCCGGCAGACCTGGTGCGGTTGAGCGTCGGTCTGGAGAGCGCGGACGACCTGGTCGCCGATCTCCGTCAGGCCCTCGACGGCCTGGGGCCTTAGGGAGCCAGCCCTGTGTCTCACGCCCTCCGGCGTCGGACCCACCCGTACGAAAGGCCAGCCAGGGCCAGGGCTGCAGCCAGGTAGATCCCGAGCACGATCCACTGCAGGGGCCAATAGTGCCCAGGGGGTTGGTACGTGACCACTTCGTGGTAGGTGGCCCCCACCTTGACCACGCAGTTCTTCAGCACCGCCATGGCTCCGCGGGCGCAGGGCCCACTACGACGGCGCCACCACCGTTGGAGTTGGCTGCAGGAGGAGCGGAACCACCGAGGTTCGAACCGAGCAGTGGACAGACACGCTGGAGATAGCCACCGGTGAGAGCCTGCCCGGCCTTGTCGACGATACTGGTCGAGAAGATCCAGGCGTTCGAGATGTCCGGCGAACCGGCGAACAGGTTGGGTTGACCCTGGTTGATTTGGCCGTAGCCGGACACCGTAGAGCCCAACGCCAGCGGGTAGGTCCGTTGCCATGGGGAGATGATCCACGGCAGACGCAAAGTGGTACACCAGTAGCTGGGTGGTCACGAAGCCCACCAGGGTGGCGGCCATGGCCGGAACGGTGCGACGGATCAGCACCCCGGCCGTAGTGCCCAGGGCGAAGGCGAAGGCGGCATAGCCGATGGGGGCGATGTCGCGCTGGTCGAAGTTGGAGAACACGTTCAGGTTCACCCGGTCGATCGGGCTCGACCACCAGGTGACCATCAAGCTCAGCAGCCCGGCAGTGGCCATGCTGGCCAGACCGACCACGCCGAGCTTACGGCCAGCCAACGGGTCCGGGTCACGCTCTGGGTCCAGGCCAGCCGGAAGGTCCCCACTTCGAGCTCGCGGGCCACCAGTGGGGCGCCCCAGAAGATCCCGATCAGACCGGGCACCACCAGAACGCAGGTCGTTGGCCAACATCCCGAGAAGGGGCAGGTCGTTGAGGAGGAAGGTGCTGCTGGCAGTAGAGCAGTCGTCGTACCTGGCGCAGTCGCCGACGGTGGTGTCGTACAGGTGAACGAGGTGGAGACCGGTGATCAGCGCCACGATGGCCACGATGGTGAGGGCACCGACGGCCACTACCCCCTGGGTCCGGAACTGCCGCAGTGTGAAGCGGATCATTGGACCACCCTGATCCCCGAACGACGATCGGCGCGGTCGCCGTCGGCCCGTCCCATGTACGCCAGCACCAGATCCTCGAGCCCCACCTTTTCGACCATCCAGGCCGGATCGAGGACCGGCTCGTCGGTGCGGACCAGCAGCGTGCTCTGCTTGTCGGTGTGACTCTCCTCGATCACCTCTTGGTTGCCCGGGAGGCTGTCCGGATCTCGACGTGGCCCGATGAGCCGGCGGTGGCCGGCCAGTAGGTCATCGACCCCATCGGCCACCAGCACCCGCGACGAGACCAACACGACCAAGTAGTCGCAGACCCGTTCGAGATCGGCCACCAGGTGCGAGGAGAGCACGACACTCAGCTCGTGCTCGACCACCGCCGCCATCAGCTGCTGGAGGAACTCGCGACGGGCCAGCGGATCCAGACTGGCCACCGGCTCATCGAGGATCAGGAGGTTCGGTCGCTTGGCCAGCGCCAGGGTCAGAGCCAGCTGGGCCCGCTGGCCGCCGGAGAGCTTGCCCGCCTTCTGTCTCGGATCCAGACCCAGCTGTCCGATACGGCGCTCGGCCAGGTCGGCATCCCAGCGTGGGGTTCATCCACGCCCCGAAGTGGAGGTGGTCAGCGATCGAGAGTCCGCCATAGGTCGGGGTGTCCTGGGCCACGAAGCCCACCCGGCCCAGGTGCTCGGGAGTACTGCCCGGCTGTTGGCCGAGGACCGAGATGGTGCCCGCGGTAGGGGCCAGTAGTCCGACCGCCAGGTTCAACAACGTGGACTTCCCGGCGCCGTTGGGGCCGACCAGTCCGACGACGTGCCCTTCGGGGATGACGATGGTGCAGTCGGAGAGGGCCCACTTCCGCCCGTACTGCTTGCCCAGGCCTCGAGCCTCGAGGACCGCGCTCATGCTATGGCCTCCGCGGAGGAGGCCCGAAGGCACTCCTTGTAGAGCGCTTCGATACTCTCGTCGTCCAGCCCGGCACGCCGGGCTTTGGCGAACCAACGCCGCAGCTCCTGACGGAGCGGTCCGTGCGAAGCGAGCGAGGCGTCGCTCAGGGTGGCGGTCACGAAGGTGCCCACCCCCGGTCGTGCCGCCACGATTCCGGCGTGCTCCAGTTCCTTGTACGCCTTGAGCACGGTATTGGGGTTGATGGCCAAGCTGGCCACGACGTCTTTGACCGTGGGGAGCTGGTCCCCCTCGCCGAGCAGTCCGAGGCGGAGGGCGTGCCGGACCTGATGGACGATCTGCAGGTACGGCGAGACGCCGGAACGGGAGTCGAGATGGAACTCGATCATGCATCCTCACTTTAACTAGGGACCTAGGTGAATATGTACCTATCGAGACAGCTTGTCAAGGCCCCTGGGCCCGGGCGCTACCATGACCGTGTCGCCTGGCCTGTTTTCCCGCAGGTCAGGCGATGTTCTTCGCAAACCGGCCCCCGATCGGCGGCACCACGACCGGCCGCGGCCGCTGGCGTTGTCGTGGCGGTGGGGAGACGGCAGAATCGCAGAGTGCTCACCCGGTCCGCCGCTGGCTATCTGACCATCCGTTCCGGCCCGGGCCGCGACTCGGCCGCCGCCCTCCAATCAGACGGTTATGCCGTACTCCAGGGCGTCTTCACCCCCGAGGAGGTAGCCGAGCTCTGTCACGACGTCGAGCGGGTCTTCGGCGAGTTCCCGCCCGACCAACGCGGAGACACGCCCGAGGAGGCGGCGCCGTTCCGCTACGAGATGCTCAACCGGAGTGGCCCGGTCCAGAGGGCCATCGGCCACCCACGCATCCTCGAGGCCGTCGAACCACTCCTCGGTGAGGACTGCCACATCATCGCCAATACCGCCTGGTGGCAGCCACCGGGCAACAACGACCACCTCGGAAGGTTCTGGCACATCGACGGTGGTCCACACATCCCCCGTGATCCCGAGATTCCGTGGGACACCCGCATCCCGTATCCCGTGTTCGCCGTGGCCAGCCATCTCTACCTGTGGGACTGCCCCATCGAGGCCGGCCCGACCGGGGTCATCCCCGCCAGCCACACCTCGGGTCAGCCACCACCCTTCCGCCACGCCGACGACGACCACCTCACCTGGAACGGGCACGGTGTCGTGCCCGTCCTGGCCCGGGCCGGCGACGTGGCCCTGTTCGTCTCGGACCTCTGGCACCGGAGGATGCCACCCGGGCCCGGGGATCCGGGACGGATGTTCATCCAGTGCCACTACGGGCGTCGGGACCTGGCCCAACGGATCCGCCCCACCGCCCTGGCCAACCACCTCTCCGAGGATGCCCGAAGGCGGGCCCGCACGCCGAGGGAGCAGACCCTGGCCGGGCTCCATCCCCTCGGGTTCTACGACGGCTGATCGGCTTTCCCAACCCCTCCCGCCCGGAACCGCTCAGCCGGTGGGCAGGGGGACGAAGGGTCGGACGCTGACCCAGCAGGTGCCAGGCGGGGGCTTTCCCACCGTGGTCTTGCACAGCGGCGAGGCCGGTGAGTTGACCCGTAACTTCACCACCTGGTACTCGGTGGGGCCGTACCGCTTGTCGGGACCGTAGGACAGCACCGTGGACCAGGTGCCGGGGAAATCGGTGATCTTGGACATGGCTGTGACGAAGGTCCTCCGGTTGAGATCAGGCCCGGCGTTCTTCGCAGCGGTGGCGAAGAGGGCGATGGTCTGGCACCAACCGGCGATGGGACCCTGCTCCTCGAGTACGTCGTTCATGTTCCCCGGAGGCACCTGGGGATAGACCCGGTGCCAGAGATTCCAGCACGTGCGCAGCCCGGGGTCGTAGCCACCCTGGCTCTGTGGACGGGGGCTGTCGATCCCACCGAGCGTCTCCGTGGTCACCCCCTCCTGACCGTTGAGGGCCTTGGCGTAGGGCACCGGGAGCAGACCGAGTGACGACTCGATGCTCCCCTCGTAGTCGCTGAGGAGCAGTTTGGGATACCACTGCTGCTGGGTCTCGGCCTGGAGCACCGGATAGAAGGCGTTGAAGGGAACGAGCGGAATGACCGAGGTGACCCCGGCGCTGCGGAGTTGCTGGACCACCAGGGGGGCCTGGGCGTCGGTGGTGGCGGTGTCGTCGGGGTCCGAGTCGATGGTCTTGACCACCGGGGTGATGCCGGCGTTGCGCAGGTCAGGCAGGAGGTACTGGTTGAGGGCCAGCTCATCCGAAGCGCGGTCGCCGGCGATGACCCCCACCTTGACCGTCCCCCCTAGCAGGTGGGCACTGAGTCCCCAGTTGACCACGGCCTGGAGGATGGTGGCCTGGTCCGGACCGGTCCACCACAGGTAGGGCGAACCTTCGTTGGTCCAGTTGGTGACCGTGGACCATGCACCGATGAAGGGGGTATGGCCCTCCTGGGTGATACAGAGCTGGTCGTCGCCGGTCCAGTCACCCAGGCCGTCCAACACAGCGAACACCGCCGGCGAACCCTCGGTCCAGGTCTTGCACAACGCCCGCATCTCGGTCTCGTTGGTCGGGTCGAAGGAGGTGATGATGGGGTTGATGGTCCGTCCGTTGATCCCGCCGGTCTGGTTGATCTGTTTGACGAAGAGCTCGATGGCCTTGGTCTGTTCGCCGAACTCGGCGTCGGCGGCGAACCCCTCCTGGCCGGCCAGCGAGTTGAGTGCCACCACAGGGAACACCACGTTGATGGTGCTCTTGGTTACACCCCGGCTCGAGGTGCTGGCCGTGTCGACCGGCGACGGCTGTGACCCAGCTGCCGGCTGGCTCCCCGAGGTGGTGGAGGTGGAGCCGGCACTTGACGCCCCTCCGCAGGCAGCCGCACCCATCACCACCGCCACCACGACCAGGTTCCGGACCCACGCTCGGCGGTGCCGGACGACACGGCCCGGCGAACGCGCCGGGCGACCCTCGGGGATACCGCAGTGCCTCCCGCTCATAGGCGTTGATCCTCCCTCCCCCCACCGCTGTGCCGGCCGCAACGATCCGACGTCCCCCAGCGATGGCCTCCACACTCTAGGTACCTTCGACCCGTGACCGGGGGCACCCCTGGGGACGAGCCCGGTGACAGAGCATTATCGGTCCGGAGGGAACGGCCCGGCGCTGAATCTCAGTTGTTGGGCAGCTCCAGATAATCGACGTTGACGCTTCCCTCTCCGGTGGCCATGGTGATCAGGTTGACGCCGGCTCCGAGGTCCATCGGCAGCGGGACGGTCTGCCACGTGGTCCATGCCGGGGTGCTGGACACGATCAGCCGAGCCGAACCGAACTGCTTTCCGTTTCCGGGGTCGGTGGCGTACACATTCAGGCTGGACGAGCCCCCGGTGGCGTTGGCCACCCGGCAGGACAGCGTGTACCGGCCGGCCTGGGCTACCGACACCGCTACCGACACACTGCTCTCTGGCGTATCCAGGCCAGTGACGTAGCCCAGGCCCTGGTGGCCGGCAAAGGTGTTCTCGAACCGGGCACTCCCCGACCAGGCGCCGACCTCGGCGGCATAACGGGCGGGCCCGGACGGGGTGATCTTGACCAGCGACGACTGGTGGGGTTGGAGGTCCACCGTCCAGGCCGTCATGGACCCGAGATCACGGTGGGCCCACAGGTCACGTACCGCAGCCGGACCCGCCAGCCCCAGTTCCGATGCGAACTCGATCGACCTGGTCGACGGACCTGGTCCGTTGCCGCGGTTGAACAGACCTACCACCCAGCTGCCGTCGGGCAGTTGACCGATCCACCGTTCCGGATCGCGACTGGAGGTGTCGTAGAAGAAGTCGTGGGTGTTGTGGTACACGGGCTTCCCCACCAGACCGGCCTGGCGAAGAGCCAGGACCTCACGGTTCTGGAAGATGGCCGCACTGTCCCCGATGGTGTCCTGTCGGTCGCAGATGGCGATCGGGGCTCCGGCCATGATGAACAGATTGACGGCCGACTGTCGTTCGTCGTCGTTGGCGAACGAACTGATGAGCAGGGGGTCACCGTCGAGGATCAACTGTCCCCGTCCCGACACGTCCGAAAATCCGGTGAACCCCAAGAAGGGGTTGTTCCACTGGGACCAGATGGGCTGCCACCCCTGGGGCCCCTCGCTCAGGTTGATCCAGGTACCGAAGCTGGCGTCGTTGTCGATGCGCACGAGGTCACCGAAGCGTCGTTCCCCGGCCCCGTGGTCGAACAGATTGGGCATCACCAGACTCAGCTGCATGTCCCCCGCCGCTTCTCGCATCCAGGCCAACGCCTGCAGATAGGAGTCCCGGCCGTGGGCCGTCCCCACCGTGCCCTCGCTCTGGTCGAACCCCACCTCGTACCAGGCCAGAAAGTCCATGCGGAGAAAGACCACGCCCAGCTCCCGGAAGTACGAGACATACCCCTTCACGTACTCCTCGGCCCCGTCACGGGTGGCATCTACCCACTGCAGGCGGCCGCCCCCGTCGAAGTTGTCGCCGGGGTTGACGATGTCGCCCACCTTGATGTCGGGTCGGCCGACAACGGTCACGTCGGGATTGGTGACCGCCGACTTGGTGGCCCACAGGGGGTTGTAATAGACACCGAGCTGGAGGCCTTTTCCCTTCAGGTAGTTGACCCACCAGGCCCAGTCGTGCTCCCAGTTGTCAGCCTGGCTGACGATGTAACCGTGCGGGGTGATGTGTTGGGTGTCGTCGATCCAACCGTCGGTGCACACCATGGTGTAGCCGTAGTCGCGGAACGTGTCGGCCACCCAGTCGACGTCGGCCTTCCACACGTCCTCCGGTATCAGGACGTTGTTGAGGTATTCGTAGCCGTAGGTGCTCCAGTACAGGGGTCCGGCTCCGCCCGGACGGAACTGGACGTTGTCGGTGGCCGCGACCACCGGGTCGATCTCGGACAGCTCGACCGCAGCTCCTTGGCCGGTGCACGAGCTGAGCGCGGCACCGGCCAAGCCGCCGATGACGGTGGCACCACCACCCTTTATGAACGCTCGTCGCGAGATCATGCTGCTCCATCCCGTTGTTCTGTCATCGGAGTCCGCGGGCGACCGTAGTTGATCGCTCCGTCCCATGCCCGACATCGTGGGCCGGGCCACGGGAATCAGACCAGGTGGTCAAAGCGTTCATGGAGAAGGGGCCAAACGTCCTGCACCGGGCGGCCCGGGTTGAGTACCTTTGGGCCGACCCACCGACCCCGGAGCAAACCCATGCGCGAGGACCAGTCCGACAACACCGACCGTCCGAGGGGCCTCACCCGTCGCCAGCTCCTGGCCGCCGGGGCGGCATCGGGCGTGGGAGTGCTGGCCGCTGCTTGCGGCCAGGGATCGGCCTCGCCATCTTCCACCACCGTGGCCCGCTCGGCAGGGGTGGCCCCGGCGGGCTCGGACCTGGGTGCCGTCGAGCACGTGGTGTTCCTCATGATGGAGAACCGCTCCTTCGATCACTACTACGGGACCTACCCCGGGGTGCGGGGGTTCGACGACCACCCCGCCGGGCAGCTCGGCGCCTTCTCGCAGGTGTGCCCGTCCAACACCCACTCCTCGCCGGCCGGGCGGTTGCTGCCCTTCCGGCTGGACACTGTAGGTACCGACCTGGCCAACTGCACCTTCGACCTGACGCACAACTGGGAGCCACAGCACCAGTGCCGCAACGAAGGCAAGATGGACTCGTTCGCTCAGGTCCACACCCGGCCCTCCAACGAGGGGCCGGCCCAGGGGACCTTGACCATGGGCTACTACACCCGAGCCGACCTGCCCTACTACTACGCCTTGGCTGACGCCTTCACCTTGTGCGACGGGTACCACTGCTCGGTGATGGGCCCGACCCATCCCAACCGGCTGATGCAGATGTCCGGCACCATCGATCCGGCCGGCCGGGCCGGTGGGCCGGTGGTGGTTACCAACGGATCGCCGTCAGCACTGTTCAGTGTGCACTGGGAGACCATGCCCGAGGTGCTGGAGGACGCCGGGGTGAGTTGGAAGTACTACAACCCACCCGGAGACCTCTACAGCATCGAGACCATGCGCAAGATCGGACTGACCACCGATAGCGTCCTGCCCTACTTCTCGCAGTACGAGAACCCTTCGTCGGCGCTGTACCAAAAAGCCTTCCTACCCAACTTCCCCGGGGACTTCGCCGCCGACGTGAAGGCGGGAACGCTGCCCGCCGTGAGCTGGATCAGCACCCCGGTCGGATATGACGAGCACCCGCCGGCTCCTTCCTTCCTGGGCGAGTGGTTCACCGACCAGGTCCTCAAGACCCTGGTCTCGAACCCTGAGGTCTGGTCGAAGACCGTCTTGTTCCACATGTACGACGAGAACGACGGGTTCTTCGACCACGTCAATCCACCGGTGGCCCCGACCGGGACACCGGGCGAGTACCTGACCGTCGATCCCCTCCCGGCCGAGGCCAAGGGGATCGACGGTCCGATCGGACTGGGTTTCCGGGTCCCGATGCTGGTGCTGTCCCCGTTCAGCCGCGGGGGGCACATCGCCTCACAGACCTTCGACCACACCTCGCAGCTCCGCTTCATCGAGGAGCGGTTCGGGGTGAAGGTCCCCAATCTCTCGACCTGGCGCCGGTCGGCCGTCGGCGATCTCACCTCCACCTTGCACCTGGGTCAGATCGACACCGTCGTCCCGGCCCTGCCCGCCACCCGCAACGACCCCGCCTACCTCGCCACCAAGGGGTGCACCGAGACCGATCTGCTGGAAGTGGCCACCGACCAGCCCCCTTACCCGGTGCCCACCGTTCAGCACATGCCCACCCAGGAGACCGTCTGACCGCCACGGACCGCGGCTCCCCCACCACCCTCCGATGGCGGAACAGGCGGCCAGTCCGGGGGGACAATGGCAGTGGCCAGGGAGATTGATTATCCTGGCGGCAGTCTGGGTTCCGGACCGGGCGGCCCGGCGCAGGCGACGGCGATGATTTGACGAGGGGGTGCCCGGCGTGGCCACGAGGAAGATGCGGGAGTCCAGAGGTGGTTTCGCGCCACGGAGGCGGTGGAGGGCCCTCATCGGCGTGATGGTGGCTATGACCGCGTGTGTGGTGGTGCCGGTGGTGGCCAGTACCCCGGCCGGGGCCGAGGCGCTGACCCCGGTAAACGGAACCCCTGGCATGAACACCCCACAGAACGAGTGCTACGACTCATCGGGCGACCTGTTCGTCACCGACGACGACGGCGACCTGTACGTCGACCCGGCCACCTCGGGGACCTTCTACGGCCAGGCGGCCACGGCGGGGACCCTGACCCCGCTGGTGACGGCCGACGCCGGCCTGGGAGCCATCGCCTGCTACGACGGGATGGTGTTCTTCACCTCGTTCGCCGAGGGCTTCACATCGGTGAACGTGTTCTCGAACACGAACACCACGGTCTTCGGCACACCGGTCAGCGCCGACACCTACACCCAGGTCTACGGCACCTCGCACGACATGGACGCCCTGACCTTCGACACGTCCGGCAACATGTACTGGACCGACGACGGGAACCTGGGTGGAAGCCCGGGCGTGTGGGTGCTGCCCAACACCTCGGGAACGATCTTCGGCCAGTCAGTGACCGCCGACGATGCGTCGGAGATCGAAACGTTCCCCGGCACGTGGCAACCCGACGGCCTCGGCATCGATCCGTCGGGCAATCTCTATGTTGCCGACTCCATGAACCAGGACCTCTTTGTCGTGGCCGTGGCCTCGGGCTCTCTGTTCGGCCAGCCGGTTCCGGCCAACGACATCGACATGCTCGAGTCGGGTCTCAACCTCCCCAGCGGTGATGGGCAGGACCTGGCCATCGATCCGTCGGGCAATGTCTATGTCTCGAACGCTTCCGGGGCGTCGGTGCTTTCCCACTCCACCGGGACCTTGGTCGGTACGCCGGTGACCCGGAACGTGGTGACCCCGCTGGAGCTCAACGTGACGGTGTCCGGCGTCACCTTCAACCCGTCGGGCAACCTGGTGATGACCGACACCGGCGACGACGCCGTGGTCACCGCCACCACACCGGTGGCCGACGTCACCGGGGTCACCTTCTCCGGGGCGGGCACCAACCCGACCGTCACCGTCAACGGCAGCGGCTTCGGATCGGAGCCGGCCGACGGCTACGGCCCAGGCTGCTCGGCCTCGGGCACCAACCTCCCTTACGACGACCTGGTCATGGCCGACAACACCCAGGGATGGCAGGCCGGCTGGGCCGGCGACTGCATCGGGATCGACGTATCCAGTTGGACCAGCACCCAGATCGTCTTCACCTTCGGCTCGTGGTACACCGGGACCGAGGACGAGGACGGGACCGAGCTGCAACCCGGTGACTCCTACGTCCTCGGTGTCGACGGCAGCTACCTCTCGGCCCGGGCCCCGTTGGTGCCATCGGTCACCAGTGTCAACCCGACTTCGGGACCACAAACCGGGGGCACGGCAGTGACCATCACCGGGACCGACTTCACTGGGACCACCGGGGTGTACTTCGGGACCACCCCGGCGCCCAGCTTCACCGTCAACTCCAACACCTCGGTAACGGCCATCGACCCGGCCCACACCGTAGGCACGGTGGCGGTCACCGTGAACACCTGGTACACCTCACCCCAGACGTCGGCTGACCGGTTCACCTACACCAAGGCCGTCCAGGCCAACTACACCTGTCAGCTGCCCGCCCCCCTGGGGGCCACGCACTTTCCGGTGGTGCTGTCTGAGCTACCCGCCGCGCCGGCCAGCATCGATGCCGGCGGGACCTTCTCGACCACCCTGGCCGCCCAGGTCACGGTGCCGGCCTCCGTCATCAACGAGGCCCTTGCCACCGGTACCACCCAGTTCACCATCAGCGCCCAGTCGGTGACCGTGGACGGCCGGACGTCGGGCGGAGCAGCCAGTGGGGCGGTCACTCCCAACAGCGAGACGGCGGCCGCCAGCAACCTGCCTCAGACCGACGGGGACTTCGTGAGCAACACCCCCTACACCTACGACACCACCTACGATCCGATCACCTGGCAGACGGGTCCGGGCAGCGGGGTGGTGGACTTCGTGCCCGGCACCATCGATGTCACCTCCACCTACGTGATGCACGGGACATCGACCACCCTGCAGCTCACATGCACCGCCCCCACCGGGGTGGCCGCCCTGGACACCACCACGGTCGATCCCGCCCCGTCCAGCCCCACCTTCCAGGTACCCGCCTCCACCCCCCCGCTCCAGAACCAGGTGAGCCCGGGTACCGACGGCGGCTGGGGCGCCACCATCTCCAACACCTCGACGTCCGCCGTCAAGGGCATCGAAGCCGACGTGAGCGTCACCGACGGCGGAACAGCCCTCACCTACGACCTGGCCGGCATGGCTGCCTCGGGGACCAACTGCTCGTCGGCCGGTTCGGGCAAGGTCAGCTGCTCAGTGGGGAACCTGGCAGAGGGTGCTTCGAGTACTCTCGATATCCTGGTGGATACGGGAACCCTGGCCCAGGGGACCGCCATCACCGGCTCCGCCACCGTGACCAGCACCGACGCCACCACCCACTCCACCACCCTCTCGGAGATCGAGGTGGTGGTGGTCCAGAACGGCCATGGGTCCACCGCCGTGGCCGCTCCGGGGATCGCCCTGAGCAGCACCAAGGCCCCGCTGTCCAAGGCCAAGGCGTCGGTCACCCTGACCCTTCCCAAAAAGAAGATCACGGTGACCAAAAAGGCACCGGACGAGCATGCCACCATGTCCCCGCTGGCATCGGGCACCGTGGTCGAGAACCCTCCGCCGGTGGCTGTGACCTTCAAGTCCCTGGCCCCCAGCGCCGTGCCGGCGCTGTGCCCGCCCACCGGCTCGCTGAAGTGCGAAGGCAACGTCATCGAGGCCTTCGGCAATTTCGGTGTCTACACCAACAACGATGACCCCATCGTGGCCGTGGTCAAGTTCTTCTACGGCCGGACGGTCCCGAAAGGATCGGTGTACTTCCTCAAACCCAACGGCAAGAAGGTGGACAAGTTGTCGGCCTGCACCAGGTCGTCCTCCGGCTACGACACCCCGTGTTTGCAGGGGAAGGAGCAGATCGGCGGAACGACGGCCGCTGACGATCTCTATGCCGAGGACACCGTCTACTTCACAGGCAACGACCCGATCATGGGGCGGCGCTGAGCAGGTGAGTCCGCTTGGTATCAGCCACGAGTGAACTTCCCGGTGGATCACCGGAGCCCGGCCCCCATGGGCCGGACTCGGTCCTGCTGCCCTACATCACCCGACCGGCCATCGAGTGGGCCCGGAGGCCCGACGCCAGCGATGAGGCCGCACTGTGGCAAGCCGTCGAAGGCACCATGGTCTTCGGCGACGTATCCGGATTCACCAAGATGTCCGAACGGCTGGCCCGGCATGGAAAAGTCGGTGCCGAAGAAGTAGCCGACGCCATCAATACCTGCTTCGAGCAGTTACTGGCGGTGGCGTACCAGTGCGGCGGCAACCTGCTCAAGTTCGGCGGGGACGCCCTGCTGCTGTTGTTCACGGGAGATGACCACGCCACCCGGGCGGCCCACGCCGCCGTGGGCATGCGGGCGAGGCTCCGCCACGCCGGACGCCTCGATACCTCGGCCGGCCGCGTGGTCCTCCGGATCTCCATCGGAGTCCACCGTGGCACCTTCCACCTCTTCCTGGTAGGCGGGTCACACCGTGAGCTCATCGTGGCCGGACCGGCCGCCACGGACACCGTGGGCGCCGAAGGCACCGCAACCGCCGGCGAGATCGTCATGAGCGCGGCAACTGCGGCGGCCTTCACCGAACGGATCCGGGGGCCGGCCCGAGGTCAGTCCTATCTGCTGCGATCACCCGGAGGGTCGACTCCGGCTCTTCCCATCACCCCTCCGGAACTTGACGGCGTCGACCTGTCCCGCCACGTGCCCACGGCCATCAGGAGACACCTGCTGGCCGGGGGGCAGGAACCTGAGCACCGCACGGCGACCGTGGCCTTCCTCCATTTCGACGGCACCGACTCCATCGTGAGCGAGAACGGCCCCGCCGACCTGGCCGAACGGCTCCACGTCGTCGTCCGCCGGGTCCAACAGGCCGCAGAAGAGAACGACGTGTCGTTCCTCGGAACCGACATCGATCACGACGGCGGCAAGATCATCCTGGTCTCCGGTGTTCCCCGGCGAGCCGGTGAAGACGAGCAACGGATGCTCCTGGCCCTGCGCCAGATCACCGCCGAGGACCTACCCCTGGCGCTGCGGATCGGGGTCAACACCGGCCCGGTGTTCGCCGGTGATGTGGGGACGCCCTTCCGGAGGACCTTCACCGTGATGGGAGACACGGTGAACCTGGCCGCACGACTGATGGCCAAGGCTGCTCCCGGGCAGGTGCTGGCCACGGCTGAGGTGCTCGACCGCTCGTCGGTTCGATTCCAGACGACCCCGTTGGAGCCGTTCATGGTCAAGGGGAAGCGACGGCCGGTCACGGCCTTCGCCATCGGCGCCGCCGACCGGGCTCGGGGCCACCGGGTCGACCGGCTACCCCTGACCGGGGTCGATGCCGAACTGGACGCCCTCGACGTCGATCTTGCCGCGGTCACCGAAGGGGCGGGTCGGGTGGTCGAGATCGTCGGCGACCAAGGCACCGGAAAGTCGAGGTTGGTGGAGGAGCTCACTGGTCGGGCCGGCAACATTCGCACCCGGACCATCCTGTGCGAGAGCTATGAGTCCACCACCCCGTACGCCTCCATCTGGTACCTCGGACGGGCTCTGTTGGGCCTGGCCATGGATGCCGACCGCGACGCCGTGGCCGACCGGCTCCGATCGCAAATCGAGGTGGCGGCGCCCGAGCTCCTGCCTCAGCTGCCCCTGATCGGGACGGCCCTCGACCTGGACCTGCCCGACACCCCCGAAACGGCGGCCCTGAAGCCCGAGTTCCGCCGCCGTGCCGTGGCCCGTTCGACGGCCGCATTTCTGGCCGCCACCCTCGAACGGCCCTTCCTCCTGGTGGTGGAGGACGCCCACTACATGGATGAGGCATCCCAGGGGATCATGGAAGATCTGGTTCGGGAGTTGACCGGACGAACGGGGATGCTATGCATCACCCGGCGACCGGCCGACACCGGGTTCAGCCCGGAAGAGGGGGCCCATGTCCGTGCCCTCCACCTCAACCCCCTGACCACCGAACCAGGCGGAGCGGGCGCTGATCGCCGCCACCGACGAGGCCCCCATGCTGCCCCATGAGATCCGCATGCTGGCCGAGCGCTCGATGGGCAACCCCATGTTCCTCGAAGAGCTGTGGCGGGCCCATCGGTCCGGGGCCCCGGTCGATGCCCTTCCGGACTCGGTCGACTCGGCCGTCACCGCCCAGATCGACCACCTCTCCCCCCGTGACCGCCAAGCCCTGCGCTATGCCGCCGTGCTCGGGACCACCTTCACCGAGGACGAGCTCTTGGAGCTCCTCGGGCCCGAGGCCGACCGGAACGGTTCCGATCACGCCCCTCGACCCGATGGGGTGCCTCCGGCACTGCAGGAGTTCTTGAGCACCGAGCGGTCCGGCCTCATCCGGTTCCGGTCATCGGTGGTGCGGGACTGTGCCTACGAGGGCCTTCCCTTCCGTCGGCGCCGAGAGCTCCACGGTCGGGCCGCTGCCGCTCTGGCCGCCCGGAGCGGCGGTGACAGCGAGGCCGAACTGCTCTCACTCCACTACTTCCACGCTCAGGAGTTCGAACGGGCCTGGCAGTACGGCCGGCTGGCCGGGGATCGGGCCGGAGCGAAGTATGCCAATGTCGAGGCGGCGAACCTCTACCAGCGGGCTCTGGCAGCCGTGGTACGCCTGCCGGAGGTCGACGAGACCGAGGTGGCCTCGGCTTGGGAGTCGCTCGGCGACGTCCGTGATCGGGCCGGCGACTACCGGGGAGCCTCGCTGGCGTACCGGCGGGCTCGCAAGCTCCTCGGGACGGACATGGTGGCCCAGGCCGAGCTGTGTCTCAAAGAGGCTTGGATGCCCGAGCGGGTCGGGCGCTACTCGGAAGCGGTGCGCTGGATCCGACGGGGACTCCGGATGATCGATGGGGTGGTCGGCACCGAAGCCGGCCGGCTCCGGGCCCAGTTGATGACGTGGTACGCGGCGGTACGCCAGGCCCAGGGCCGGAGCCGCGAGGCGGTCTCGTGGTGCGGGCTGGCCATCGACGAGGCCCGGGCCCACGGCGACCGTGACGCCGAAGCCCATGCGCTGTTCACCCTGGATCAGGCGTTGGTCTGGCTCGGTCAGAACGACGTGGCCACCCACTCGCAGGAGGCACTGGCCATCTACGGTGAGCTGGGGGATCTGGCCGGTCAGGCCGTGGTGCTCAACAACCTCGGGGCGTTCGAGTACTTCCGGGGCGGCTGGGACCGGGCGGTGGCCCTCTACGCCCGGGGCCGCGATGCCCGGTTGGCCACCGGCAATGAGGTCGACGCCGCCAGCGGAACCATCAACATCGGCGAGATCCTGGCTGACCAGGGGCGCTACGAGGAGGCCCGGGAACAGATCCTGGGGGCCCTCCACGTCCTGCGGGCGGCCAGCTACCGTTACTCCATCGCCTACTCCGCCATGCTCCTGGGCCGTCTGGAGTCGAGGACCGGGTCGTTCGAGGAGGCCCACCAGCACTTCGACGAGGCCCATGAAGGGTTCACCGCCAGCGGTCTGCAGTTCGACGCGGCCGAGGTGGAGTCGATGGTGGCGGAGTGCCTGGCCCTGGAAGGACGGAGCCAGGAGGCGCTGGAGTTGGCCTCGCCGCTGGTGGCCACCATGGTCGAGCAGGGTTCTCCGCGGGGCGTGGCCCTGGTGGAGCGGGTCCGAGGGTACGCCCTGGTCCAACAGGGCCATTTCGACGCCGCCCGGGTGGCCTTCGAGGCCAGCAGGGACAGCGCCCTGGAGCTGAAGGCCGACTACGAGCTGGCCCTGACCCTTGACGCCCTGCACAGCCTGGCCGAGCTGCAAGGCGATCGGAACCGCGCCCAGGAGCTGGAGGGGCGCATCGCCGATCTGGTGGACCAGCTGGGCATGGTGTCGATGCCCGAGGTCCCTGGCCTACGACGGGCACCGTCCGCCGTCGACGCCTGACCAGCCGACCAGCCGACCAGCCGAGAGGAGACCCGATGACCACTGTCGAGGAGTTGGCCGACGAAGTAGCGGCCTTGCGCCGTCGGGTCGAGGCCAGCGAAGGGGTGCTCGAGGTCCAGTCGCTGAAGGCCCGCTACGGCGAACTAGTGGACCAGCGATTCGGACCTGGTGGAGTCGTCGACGACGAGACCCTGACACAGCTCGCCGAGGAGGTAGCCACGCTGTTCACCGTGGACGGGGTCTGGGACGGAGGACCGGGGCTGGGACGGATCACCGGCCGAGCCGCTATTGCCGAACGGTTGCGCACACCGACGCTGGCGTTCTCCCGGCACCTGTTCGTGAAGCCCAGGATCCGGGTCGAGGGGGATGAGGCGTGGGCCCGGTGGGACCTCCTGTCTCCCTGCCGTCGCCTCGACGGCACCTCGTACTGGATGTGCGGATACGAAGACGATCACTATGTGCGCCAAGACGGACTCTGGCTCCACCGGTCAATGGCCCTCACCACCGTGTTCATGTCCCCGATCGACGAAGGCTGGGCCAAGATTTTGGCCTGACCAGAGGCCACGCTCGAGAGGGACTTGACCCCGTACCCAGGTACGGCCGGTACCCTGGCTTCATGGAGGGCTTGACCATCGGCCAACTGGCCCACGTGGCCGGGGTGAACGTCGAGACCATTCGGTACTACGAACGACGTGGCCTGATTCGCCAACCGCCTCGCACCCACGCCGGCTACCGGCAGTACTCGCAAGACCACCTCTGGCGTCTCCAGTTCATCGCCCGGGCCAAGCGGATGGGGTTCAGCCTCGCCGACATCGCCAGTCTCGGGACCGGGGACAGCGCCTCCGCCGAGGGGGTCCTCAAGATTGCCCAATCCAAGATCGAGCTACTGGAGGAACGCCAACGGGAGCTGTCCGAGACCCGGTCCCGCCTCCGTCAACTGGTGACGGTCTGCGAAGACCCCACCAATGACGACTGCGTAGGTCTTCGCCTCTCTACCTGATCGACTCCTCGATCTCCTGCATCAGTCGCGACCGACCTCTGGCCCCGACCATGCGTCCGGTCAGAGCGCCCTCACAGAAGACGAGAAGGGTCGGAATGGAGAGGACCTCGTAGCGGGCGGCCAGCTTCGGCTGTTCATCCACGTTGACCTTGAAGACCTGAACATCGGGGACCTGGTCTACGGCGATGGCCTCCAACGTAGGGGCCATGACCTTGCAGGGCGGACACCACTCGGCCCAGAACTCCACCACCACCGGAAGGTCTGAGCTTCGGATCGTTTCGTCGAAGGTGTACTCGGTCAACTCGGCCATGGTGGTCGTCATGTCTTGCTCCTTTGGGTCGTCTTCAAGGAGCGTACGGTCCGTACCCGGGTCCGGAGTCAAGACCTATTTCGACTCCGACCGACGACCATGGCGGCCAAGGACAACGGCGCCAGAAGCCGGATATGCTCCCGAGGTGCGCCCAGAGGATTCGATCCGCCTCGGTCGGATCGTTCGGGTCATGAGCGAGTTCGTCCGCCCCCGGCGGCAGGGCCTGGCGGTACCGGTCGAGGTGTCCGCCTTCCATGTGCACGGCGAACCGGTGCCTGCCGCCGAGGCCTTTGCCGCCGACTACCAGCCTTTCCCGGTGGGCGGGGCGTGGGGTCCGCCATGGGACACCACCTGGTTCCACATCCGCGGCACCGTCCCCGACGAGTGGGCCGGCCGGCAGGTAGCGCTGGGCTTCACCATCGGCAACGCCGGCGACACCGGATTCGGGGCCGAGGCCCTGATCTGGCGGAACGGCCAGCCGGCCCAGGGGCTGTCCCCCAACCACCGTGAGTATGTGGTGACCCGGGAGGCCGACGGTGGCGAGGACGTCGACCTGTACATCGAAGCAGCCGCCAATCCGCGATCCCCTTTCGGCACCAACCCGTGGCCTCTGCTGCTGCCCGAGCCCGACGGCGCTCCCCTGTTCACCCTCCAACGGGTCGACCTCCATCTACGGGACCCCGAGTTCGACCAGTTCTGGCACGACTTCCGGGTGCTGGTCGACCTGATGTCCGAGCTCCCCGACGACAGCCCGCACTTCGCCCGGATCTGCGCCGGGCTGGACCGGGCCTGCAACCTGTTGGACCTGCCGGACATCGGAGACAGTTGGCGCCCCGCCCAGGAGATCCTCGTCGAGCTGTTGTCGGAGCGGGCGGCACCCGATGTGCACCGGGTGAGCATGGTGGGCCACGCCCATCTGGACACGGCCTGGCTGTGGCCCCTCCGAGAGACCATCCGCAAGTGCGCCCGCACCTTTTCCACGGTGCTCGAGCTGATGGACCGGTATCCCGAGTACCGCTTCGTGGTGTCCCAGGCCCAGCACCTGGCCTGGATGCAACAGCACTACCCCGACCTATGGTCCCGGATGAAGGAGCGAATTGCCGAGGGGCGCCTTGAGCCGACCGGGAGCATGTGGGTCGAGTCCGACTGCAACATCCCGTCCGGAGAGTCGCTGGTCCGTCAGATCTTCTACGGCAAGAAGTTCTACCGCCAGGAGTTGGGGATCGAAACCAATGATGTCTGGCTCCCCGACGTATTCGGCTATTCGGCGGCCCTGCCCCAGATCATGCGGCGCAGCGGCATCAGATGGTTCCTGACCCAGAAGCTGTCCTGGAACCAGTACAACGTGCTCCCCCACCACAGCTTCTGGTGGGAGGGCATCGACGGCTCGCGGGTGTTCACCCACTTCCCCCCGGCTGACACCTACAACGGCAACGTCACGGCTCGCGAACTCCGGTTCGTGGTCGAGAACTTCAAGGACCACGACCGGTCCACCCGATCCCTGTACCTCTTCGGCCACGGCGATGGTGGCGGAGGGCCGACGGCCGAGATGCTCGAGTCAGCCCGCCGCCTGGCCGATGTCGACGGCATCCCCCGGCTCACCATCGAGAGCGCCCGGACGTTCTTCACCGAAGCCGAAGCGGAGATCAAGGATCCAGCCGTCTGGGCCGGTGAGCTGTACCTGGAGTACCACCGCGGTACCTACACCACGCAGGCCGCCACCAAATTGGGTAACCGGCGCGCCGAGTTCGGCTTACGGGACAGTGAGCTCTGGGCTTCGCTGGCCCCGGCCGGCCACTATCCGGCCGCCGAGCTGGAGGAGCTGTGGAAGCTCCTGCTGTTGCACCAGTTCCACGACATCATCCCGGGTTCCGGCATCCACTGGGTCTACCAAGACACCGCCCGGGACCACGCCCACATCCTGGCGGAGACCAGCCTCCTGACCCAAGGGGCCCTGGACTCGGTGGTTGATGCCATCGACACCTCGGGCCGGACCCACCCGGTGGTTGCCTTCAACTCCCTGTCCCACGACCGCAAGGAGCTGGTGCTGGTCGATGCTCCCGCCGGAACCCGGGGGGTACTCGACCCTTCGGGCCAGTTGCGCCCGATCCAACACCATGACGACGGCCGGGCCATCATGATGGTGTCGGTACCGGCATGCGGCTATGAGGTCTACGACCTGGTTACCGAGGAACCGCCTCCCGCCCCCCGGGCCACCGCCACCGACCGGACGCTCGAGAACGAGAGTCTGAGGGTCGAACTCGATGACACCGGCTCGTTGAGCTCGGTGTTCGACAAGGTTGCCGGTCGGGAAGTTCTGGCCCCGGGAGGGCGCGGCAACCTCTTCCAGCTCTTTCCGGACTATCCCAACTTCTACGATGCCTGGGACATCGACCGGTTCACCTTCGACAAGTCCGTCGATCTCGACGAGGTGGAGTCGATCCAGGCCGTGGAGGTAGGTCCACTGCGGGCCGGCATCCGGGTCATCCGCCGGTTCGGCCACTCCTCCATCTCGCAGATCATCCGGCTGGACGCCGGCTCACGTTCGATCGATTTCGATACCGACGTGGAGTGGCACGAGACCAACCGGCTTCTCAAGGTGGCCTTCCCGGTAGACGTGAGGAGCCTCCGGGCCACCTATGAGATCCAGTACGGACACGTGGAACGGCCGACCCACGACAACACCAGTTGGGACGTGGCCCGCTTCGAGGTCTGCGCCCACAAGTGGGTCGACCTCTCCGAGCCCGGCTACGGAGTGGCCCTACTCAACGATTGCAAGTACGGCCATGACATCTCGGGCAATGTGATCCGCCTTTCCCTCCTGCGGGCCAGCACCTGGCCCGACCCGGAGGCCGATCGCGGCCATCACCAGTTCCGCTACCGCCTACTCCCTCACGCCGGGGACCTACGTGAAGCCGGGGTGATCGACGCCGGGTACGACCTCAACGTGCCGGTCCGGATGGTCGACACCACACCCCACGCCGGCACGCTGGCGGCCAGTGGCTCGTTCCTCTCGGTCGATGCCGATCACGTCGTGGTGGAGGCGGTCAAACAGTCCGATCGTGCGAACGGAGCCTTGGTCATTCGGCTCTACGAGGCGTGGGGTCGGCGCGGCCCGGTCACCGTCCAGCTTCCCTGGAAGCCTGTCCGGGTGGCCCGGGCCGATCTGCTCGAGGGCCAGCTGGGAGAGCTCCTGTTCGAGGACCGTGCCGTCACCTTTGACATCTCGCCGTTCGAAATCGTCACCCTGGTCGTCGACCCGGCTGGATAGCGGGCCCGACCCCACTTCGGCGCCGGCGGCAGCTCACGGATCGGGAGACTCGACCAGATCGAGCAGCGACCGCCCGGTGAGCTCGAACATCGTTTCATCGTCGGACTGCCGCCAGAGATCCAGCAGTCCGGCCGACAGCGGGTCGCAGCCGTAACGCATGGGCCCGTCATCGTCGAGGATGGCGTCAACGATCAGGGCGGCGGCATCGGAGGGCGACGAGACCAGCGGATCGGCAGCTTCCTGGCGGAGCTTGGCGGCCTGGTCGGCCATGGGCCGGTAGCGGTCGAACCGGGTGGCGGCCTGCTCGCCCGTACTGAGTCGGAACATGTCGGTGTCGATGGGCCCGGGGAGGATCTCCACCACCCGGATGCCCGAGGGGGCCAGCTCCACGCGGAGGGTGTCCCCCAAGGCCGAAACCGCGGCCTTGGTGGCCCGGTAGGCGGAGTAGAACGGCACCGAAGCCAGGATGGAGGACGAGGTGACATTGCAGATCACCGCGGGCCGATTGTTCCGCAAGGTCGGGATGGCCGAGGCGATGATCCCCACCAGTCCCACCACGTTGGTCTCGAACAGGGAACGCCAGTCCTCCAGCTGGGAGTGTTCAACGGGTAAGTACTCCGAGTCGAGGCCGGCGTTGTTGACCAACACCCGCAGGTCACTTGGTAGGTTCCACGACCCGGGGTCGGTGACGTCTAGCCGGGCCGGGGTGATCCTCCCCTCGGTGAGGCCGGCCAGTTCGGCGCCGTCATCAGGGTTTCGCATGGTCGCCACGGTCTTGAAGCCCCGATTGGCCAGTTCGATGGCCACCGCCCTTCCGATCCCCCGGCTCGCTCCGGTCACCAGGGCGCTTCCGCTGATGTCCACCCGTATCCCCCTTTGGTCAGTGTGCTGGACTGCTTGGCGTTGATCTCTTCGGCCTGTTGGGCGACGGACCCCTGAGTGGACCGCACTTTGGCCTAGCGTCGTGACTCTACGACAAGGAGACGACGATGGGACTACTTGACGGCCGGCTGGCCGTGGTGACGGGGGAGGCTCGGGCATCGGTCGGGCCAGCGCCCGACGGATGGCCGAAGAGGGAGCCAAGGTGGCGGTCATCGATATCAACGGGGATGCCGCTCAGGAAGTGGCCAAGGAGTTGGGTGGGACCGCCCACGTGGCTGATGTCACCGATCCCGAAGCCCTGAGCACCGCCGTCGATGCCGCGGTGGAGGCCATGGGCGGCCTCACCATCTTGTTCAACAACGCCGGCATCGGCAACCAGGCCCCGCTCCACCAGTGGTCGCTCGAGGAGTGGAACCGGCTGCTGGCGGTCAACCTCACCGGGGTGTACCTGGGTTTCCGAGCCGCCATCCCCCACATGCGGGCCTCCGGCGGGGGCAGCATCGTGTCGACAGCATCGATCAGCGGGACCCGGCCCGCGGCGGGAGAGGCTCCCTACTCGGCGGCCAAGGCCGGGGTGGCCGCCATCACGGCGTCAGCGGCGCTCGAGTACGGACCTACCATCCGGGTCAACGCGGTCTCGCCGGGGATGATCCTGACCCCGCTCACCGCTCCCCTGCTGCAGTTCCTTCCCGACGAACGGGAGCGGTACATACGGACCACCCCGGTGGGCCGTATCGGCGAGCCCGAGGACATCGCCGACGTGGTGGTCTTCCTCTGTTCGGACATGGCCCGGTTCATCACCGGTCAGAACATCGTGGCCGATGGTGGGATGACCCTCCACGGCTCCGGGATCGACGGGATCTTCGAACAGATCTTCACGGGGGGCTAAGTCGGAAGATCGGGCACCACCCCACAGCCTCCGGCTACGTTGAAGGCGTGGACGCTGAGCGATTCGGTCCCATCGATTTCGACCTCTTCCACCGGGAGGAGCTGCCGGCCCGACTTCGCACCCGCGGTCCGGTCTTCACCGAATCCGATCTCCGGGTGGTGCGGCCTCTGGCCTTTCAACTAACCGATGGTCGGGCCTATACCTACGCCCCTTCGGCGGGGTCGTTCACCATCGAGCCCGGGAGCGACGGGGCCGATACCGTCGTGGAACTGTCCCCCGACGAATGGTGCGCCTATGTGTGGGAGCTCCGCTCCTGTTTCGCCATGCTCTATGCCGATCAGATGTCCGTGGTCCGAGGCTCTTTCGGTCAACTGGTGCGGTGGGAGCCCCCGCTACGGGTGGCCTTCGACGGACAAGGGATATACGACATCGATGTTCCGCCACCGGTGCAGGACCGGGAGGGGAATCCGTTCGACCCCACCCGAACCTTCACCCTCGACGATCCACAAGACGAGATTGCCGACTTCCTGGATGGCACCGGGTTCGTCCATCTCCGCCAGGTCATGGACGAGGACGAGGTCGAGGCTCTCCGGGCCGACGTGGACCAGGCGGTGGCGGCGGCCCGACCGGACGACCGACGGTCATGGTGGACCACCGTGGGCGACCGTGCCGTGTGCAACCGGGTCAACTACCTCAACGACCGGTCGGAGCGGATCGCCGACCTCGGTGGAGACCATCGCTTCGCCCGGATTGCCGCTCTCAGCCGGGCCGATCTCCGAGACGCTCGGGACCGACTGGATGGGAACAGCGTGGTCATCAAGGTCCCCGGGGCCGCCGACGGGCTGGCCGACCTCCCCTGGCACCGCGACTGCGGCATGGGAGGACACCCGGTCAAATGCCCCATGCTCAACGTGGGGATCCAGCTTGACGCTGCCACCGAGACCACCGGTCAACTTCTCATGGTCCCCGGATCACACCGGGGCACCTCACGACTGCCCAGTCCGAAGGAAGCGGCCCGTCTCCCGGTAGTCCCCCTGTCGACGGAACCCGGTGACGTCACCGTCCACTTCGGGCACACACTCCATGCTGCGCCGCCACCCACCAGAACGACAGGACCTGGGCGTCGAGCCCTCTATGTGACTTTTGTGCCACCGATCACCTTTGACCTGGTAGGTCCGGGCCAGGGCTACAACGATGTCCTGTTTGCCCGAGACGGAGGTCGCGTGCGCCACGTCGACCAGCTCCACTGAGGCCGGCCGACGGCGCCTGGACCTTGTGGCCTGGTGCCCTTTGGAGCCGGCGTGAGCGGAGCTGACCCGCCTTCGGATACCATTGCCGCTCACGCGGGCGTAGTTCAGAGGCAGAACACGAGCTTCCCAAGCTCGGAACGCGGGTTCGATTCCCGTCGCCCGCTCTCTGAGAAGGTGCAGGGGGATAGGTGATAGGGCCGCTTAACACGTCTGAGTGCCGTGCAGTCGTTGGTCGGCCGGGGCCGCTCGCCTCAGGCGCTACACGACCTGGTAGCTGCGCCCGACAACGGACAGCCAGGTTGGCTCGCTCACATCGCTAATTGAACGTTCCCTAGGACATATTCGTCGGGCTTTGATAGGTGTCGGTGGGAACTGAACCGGAAGTCACGGACCGAACGGCGTACGTCAGGCGTTGGCCGAATTCGACAGACGCAGGGGCTCAAGTCCGGTCGCGCCGGTCTCCGGCAATGGCTCGGGTCAATCGCGCAAATTCCGCTATGGCAGCCGACCTGTTGTGCACACCCAACTTGCGATAGGCATTCGCCAGGTGTGACTCCACGGTCCTCACGGAGAGAGTCAGGTGGTGGGCTATCTCGGAGGCGGTTTCCGTCGCTTCCAACAGCTCAAGAATCTCCACTTCTCGACTCGTCAAGCTCGCGAGAAGCTTATTAGCCGTTTTGGCGTGGGCGACGAGCTCGCGCTCGAGCATTTTGCTATTAGTTATGTCTTCGAAAACCCAGAGATAGTGCATCGGCACGCCGCTCTCATCCTGGATCACCGACGCGGTAACGCTGGCAACGACGACGTCCTGGTTACTGGATTCGAGCCGAGTCTCCGTCTTGTGGGTTGTTACTGGCTGCTCGACAAGTTTTAGGCTGACGGCCCCGACTCGCGGGCCGTCATCTGGGTGTACGAACGAAGTAAGCGCCGAACCGATGATTTTGTCTGACGGCAGGCCGATGAGGCGGCAGAAGGCGTCGTTGACGTCGATGATCCTGTTTCCGAAGTCCGTGAGAGCAATGCCGAGAGGACCCTGATTGAAGGCTCGGCGGAAACGTTGCTCGCTTTGGTGCAACTCTCTCTCGGCGGCCGCCTGCGCCGTTATGTCGTGAGCCGAAACCACGAAGCCACCGACGGTTGGATCGTCTACAAGATTGACAAATGCGAACTCGAAGGGTATCGGCTCTCCGGTCTCATGGCGCTTGAATCTAACCCGAGCCCTCAGAGGGTCTGAGGACGTGGCACCCTGCGAGGCGGCGTGGAGGGAAGCGAAGAACGCGGGTTGATCCTCTTCGACCACGAAGGCAACAAGCGGCCGACCTTCGATCTGTTCCGGGTCGTGTCCGAGGATCCGGCTCAACGCACCAGATACGGAGTCCACGATTCCTGACTGGGAAAGCAGGATCGTCATGTAAGGAGAGTTCTGAACCAAGGTCCTGAACGTCGCATCCTTGTTAGATGCGACCTCAAAACGCCGTCTCTCGGTCAGGTCCCGCATGGAGAACAACACAGCATGCGGTTCGCTCGACCAGTCGATGGGAGTTCCGATGACCTCGAGCAGACGCCAACCTGAAGGAGTCCTTGCTCGTACCTCGATGAGAGTCCCGACATTTTTGCGCTGGACACTCTCTAGCGAACGGAGGACGAATTCCAGGTCGTCCGGATGAACGAGCTCGAGGGCTGAAAACCCGATTGAGTCGGATAACGACCGGCCAAACAGTCGTTCGGCCGCTGTGTTTCCCCACTGGACGTGGCCTGACCCGCTGAGAACGAGCACACAGTCCGGGAGCTCGTTCAAAAGCTCGGTCGTGTCCATTTTTTCAACCTTTGAAACCATCATGGCTACTTCTCATTCTGCCACTTGCGGAAGCGCCCACGGGACGCGGATTACCTAGGAATTGTCAGTAGATACGGATGGAAAACCCGTACGGCATGACGTCAAGTGCTTCTGCGTGACAGCCGATGTTCCTGTTCGTCCAGAGTCCTTCAGGAGGTTCCGAAATGCCTATCCGCAAGTCAGTATCCATTCGACGCAGTATCGCAGTCCTCGTAGCGACCCTGGCTGCCATCGCGGGGCTCATCGGTTTAACGCCGGCATCAGCTTTTGCGGGAACGCTGAGCAAGACGAGTTGGTCGGTCAACAACTCCCAAACTGCCAAGACGGGAGTCACCTACGCCTACTCCTTCACGACAGCCACATCTGCTGCCCTTTCGACGATCACCATGACGGTGCCGACAGGGACGGCGGGAACCGTTGCCGCAGGCACCGTCTACGGAATTGGGCAGGAACCGTCTCCCTTTCGGGTACGACCCTCACCTATACGGTCACCACCCCGGCCACCGTGGCTGCGGGCCTACCCGTGTACATCTCGTTCACCGGACTGACCAACACGTCGACCGCCGGCTCATATACCTCGCTCATCACTACCAAGGCCGGAGCGACCACCGAGGACACGGCCACGACGGCGGCTGTGACCTTCGGTTCCTCGTCGACCGGGGTGACGGTGACCGTGGGCCAGACGTTGACCTTCACCAACAACACCCCTTCGTTCTCCCTGGTCGTGGACCCGACATCGCTGAACAACGTCCAGAGTCAGGCTGTGGTGCTGACCGTCCAGACCAATGCGGCTAGTGGGTACACGTTGGCGGCCTCCGACACCGGCCTGTCGAGGTCTGCACCCGCTTATAGCATCCCAGATGTGACCTCGGGACCGGCCACCGGTGTTGCCACCTTCCCCTCGAGCGGGTGGGGGGCGAGCGCCACACTCACCACCGGGGGGACCGATGGAGCGGCACTCGCCGCCGGCCTGACGGGCGGGAAGTTCGTGGGATACCCGACCACCGCAGCCAACTTCCTCACCGCCACCGGACCGACCGGAACCACCGCCGACACGCTCACGCTCACCAACCAGGTGGCGGTGGACTACAGCGTCCCCGACGGCACCTACAGCGACACCATCACCTACGTAGCCACGCCGAGCTTCTAGGGTAACGCGGCCATGGGATTTGATGAGGGGACGAAGCGCCGTCATGGCGTCCGTCTCAAACCGAAATGGGCCTTCCCCGTCGTAGCCGCCATTGCCCTGTGCGGCTCGGTGCTGGTGGTCACACCGACGACGGCAAGTGCTGGAGCCCCACCGAGTGACTTGTTCGTGACCTCGCCGCCGAGCCCCATTCCTGTCTCCCCGGGGACCACGGCGAGCACCACGCTGACGGTGGGGAACCTTGGCAACAGCCCACTAGCCGTAACCATCGCCACCAGATCGGTCACGCTCTTGGACAACGGAAAGACCCGGTTCGGTAACGGTCCAGATCCTCGCTTTGCCGGGGGATCACCATCACCCCGAACGCTGCCACTTTGGCCCCGCGTCACGAGGCTGTGGTCCACATCAGCATCGCCATGCCCACTGGCCTTCCCCCGGACGACTACTTCTTAGGCTTCCTCGTCAGTCCTGTTATCAATTCTGACTCGGTGGCTGTCCAGAACGATGTCGGTGGGCTCGTCGTCCTCGATGTGCCCGGACCCCGCGATCCAGCATTGACGGCACAGTTCGTCGGGCCGTCATCGTTGAGCCTTTCACTGTCGAGTTCGGTTTCCGGGATGCTCCGGGCCACAAGCGTGGGAAAATCGACCGTTGCCTTCACCACGACCGTCGACACCAGCGGGTGGCCGGCGGCACCTAAGCCCGCCTATGTGGAGGTGGACTCACAGCTGCTGCCTCCCGGGCTGAGCCGGGATATACCGGTCCATGTGTCGTCCTGGCTCGGACTGGGCTGGTACACGTTCCATACGACCCTCGTCTACGACCGAACAGGGAACGCCACCGCAGCGAAGGTGCAGGTCAGGGGCGAGTAGGCCCTTTCGGCGTTTGCGATCCCGAACCCCATCCCGGTGAATAGCCGAATATCCCGCGGTCAAACGGAGATGGACCTCACTGCGGCTGGTTGAACCAGTTCCGAAAGGGCCGCAGCAATGGCGGTGTCAGCGGTCCTCAAAGGCTTGCCGGTGTCGCATAGCGGCCACAGGACTAGAACTCCGACTGGGAGATTCACCTGCCGGGGCGGGGAAGGGTGAGCATCAGCTCCCCTCTCCCCTGGGTCATGTAACGCAGCAGATCACCCTTGGTGTCGTAGACCGAGACACCGCGGTAGCCGAAAAGGTAACGGGAACCTGACCCACATTTGGTGATCTGTTGCACCGATGAGTCTGGTACAGAGGTGGGGACCACCGGCCGACAGCAATTACGGATACGGGTAGGAGAAGGTCTTGGAGGATACGGCGGATCCGGCCAGTGTGATCACCCGAATCTTGACTCTTGTGTCAGCGATGCCCGGTGGTATTTTGGCCTGGATCTCCGTATCGCTCGGTCCCACGAATGTGGGTGGATTCACGACATGAGGTGACCGAACGGAACCAAAGTAAACACTTTGCACGCTCCCCAGGCCCGTCCCGACAATCATCATCTCTCCGCCTCCTGCGGCAGGGCCGCTGGTGGGCGAGAAGCTGGAGATGTATGGCTTCACTGGTTCGAAGTAGGTGAATGCGACGCTCGGACCCGTGGCCGAGGAGCACTCGCCGCTGTCGCAGACCTCGAACGAGCCGCTTCCAGCGGTTGCCGCCGGAGCTGTGAATGCCAGTTCGGTCGATGACTCCACCTTCACGTCATTGGTGCTCGATTCCGGGATTGGGTCCGCCGCCACAACGAATTCCACACTGTCACCCGCCGCGAACCCCGAACCCGTGGCGGTGACCGTCGTCCCACCCATCGTGGGACCCGAGTGTTTCGAGATGGCCGACAGTTTCGGGGGCCGAGCAATGGCAACCGACTGTGGGTTGCTCTCACCCCCGACGCTTTGGACCGTGACGGGCATCTTGGTGATGGACGCCGTGCTCTCCAGCCCGAGGTAGTACAGCTGCAACTCATCCGGTTCGACACTGGTCACCGAGGCGTCTGCCGTGGCGTACGGCGCGCCGGCTGGCCCAAACGTCACTTGTTGAAAGGTGAGGAAGTTGAAACCGGTTCCGCTGATCGTCACCGTCGGGGGAAAACCGAACTCGTCGACACTCTCGGGAAGCGAGGTCGGCTCGACAGCGGTGGTTGTCGGTGGTGGTGCATAGTCGAACTCGGTTGCTGCCGCCACAAGCTCGGTGTGCGGTGGCGCGGCAGCCAATAGTGATCCCGTCGGGGCGGGCAGGATGGGCGCCGTCGGACTGGTGCCGTAAGCGTTGGTGACAGTCACCTCTACCTGGCAGATCGTGGCTCGAGACACTGGAGGCGTCGCCGAGGCAGTGGCGCACGCCGTACAAGCCGATTCCGGTGGGACAGTCACCGACAGCTCCGCATCCGAGACGATCGTGACATGGGTGCCCGATACCCCACCGAAGGCGACGGTAGGGACGGTGCCGTTGTTCGGCCCTTCATCAAATCCGCTGCCGACGATGAGCACGCGCTCGCCTCCGGCAGTCTCGCCGGCGCTCGGTCCGACGTAACTCACCTGGGGAACCGTCCCGGACCGTGTCTCTTTGACAAAATGGAACTCGGCGCGTGGTGTCGGAAGACTGGCGCCGGCCGGACCCGCTGCCGTTACCACCACACCGCCCACTGGTCCTACGGGGGGGTTCGGATCAACCGGTGAGGGGGGCGTAGTCACACCCGAGATCACCGTCCCGGCCCGATTGATCTGCCCCGAGGAGACCTTCACTGACGTTGAACCAAAGCTCACAGAGGTCACGCTGGAGAGGTCGCTGCCGTCGATCGTCACCTTCGTGCCCCCCGTGTAGGGCCCGAAGTCTGGGCTGACACCGGAGAGAGCCGGTCTTGGTGACAGCGAGGAGCCGTCTGAGCAGAGCAACGACGCCAGACCCGGTTTGCCGTCTGCCCCGGTGACCTTGGGCGTCCCAAGGCCTGTCGCCAGGTCGTAGCCCGCAGTGGCCGGGTAAGCGCCGCCGTGAGCGCCGAGGACATCGTTGTTACCTTGGGTCACGTCGTTGAAAGCCTGGGAGTACGTGCCCGCACTAGACGCAATGCGGTAGAGGTCCGGGTTGGCGAAGCCGATCGGCCCGAGGTCCTCTGACGAGCAGAGGGCATCGCTCAGCGCCGTGATGGCGGCCCATTTCGGGGCAGCCACGGACGTACCCCCGAACGCAGTCCAAGTCCCGTCGAAAAACACCGTATCGCCGTGGTCCTCATCAGCTGACGCGGACACGTCGGGCACTTCGCGACAGTAGACACCGCTGGCTGCGCCGCACGGAGTGCCGGAGGAGTAGTGGTTCCTGACGCCGGATACGGCCAAGCCTGACTGCCACGACGGCATTTGCCAGAGCTTGGAGATCCCTCCGCCTCCACCACCACCGGTGGAGCCACCGGGGACGCCGCCATCGTTCCAGACAACCTCGGTCGGAGGGTCGCTCGTAGCGAGCAGCGACGTTCCCCCCACACCGGTCACATACGGCTGTGTGGCCGGGTCGGAGACGGTCAGATCTGTGTCAGCAGGGTTGTTGCGCGAGCATCCCTCAGATCCGCTGTCTCCGGAGGCGGCAAACCAACCCTGGCCCTCGATAGCGGCCTGCTGGAAGAGAACGTTCTCGACCTGTTGAAAGCCAGGTGACAACTGATCGAACTCGTCTTCGCATACACCCCAGCTAGTGCTTACGACTGAGGCATTATCGTCTCCGACAATCGCCGCCTCCTCGTCCAGCCAGCTGGCGAAGTTCTGAGGCGCTTCATAGACGTCGAGTTTGGCTGCGGGAGCGAGCGCCGATACCTCCTCGACGTCGAGGGCTGCCTCACCCGAACCGGGCCCAGAACCTGCCCCCCCATCGACTGACACGCGCCGGATCAAGTTGGTGTGACTGACGCCGAAGTAGCATTTGTCGAAGGCGGCGATGTCCGACGTTGCGAACGGCTCGAGTTCGAAGATGTCGACTGTCTGGCCCGAGCCCAGGTTGCCTGACTTGTAGAGGTTGTCGGTGCCGTAGGCATGGGCGACCTGATCCTCGGTGTACCCGTTGACGAGTTGCGAGAATTTCGACGCCGCCGCACACGCGTGAGGGCCGCCAGCCGACGGCGAGCGCCGTTCCCGAGAGGCGGGCAGCAGCCGCCGCCGCCGAGGCAGTGCCGGGTAGCCGGATGGCGAAGGACCCGTAACCCGGCGCGTTGGAGATGTCGTCAAGACCTTCGACCGCCGCTACTGTTCCGGCGATTGTCACCGGCACCGCTGGGGCCGAGGCGGCGAAGCGTCCGCTCCGTCCGCCAGGCAGGCGAACCCCCACCAGACTGGTGTGAAAGGCCTTCTCTACTTCCGAAGCCGATCCCGCGAACGGGATGATCAGACCGTGATCCTGCTCCGGTTCGGTCATGAGCCCCGAAGACCGCAGCGATGCCTCGGCCTCCGACACACTGGACTGCGTGGGAGCGAAAGAGGTAGCGAACGCGGTGGGGCTGAGGTAGCGGCGATAGAGGGCAGAGCCTGGCGTTGTGACGGCACTGGCGTATGCCGCCAACCCTACCGAGTCGTTTGGTTTCAGCACCATTACGGCCGAGACATGCTGGCTGGAAGAGACCGCGCCGGTCTCAGTAGCACCAATGGGAAGGCGCGCCGCATTCCCGAGGCGAACAATCTTCGCCGCCGCGCCAGTGGGCTCGGCCCGGCTCGTGGATGCGAAGGCGTTCGCGGCGGTGGCGACGAATGCCACCACAGTTAACCCTGCGAGGCCACTGAGCGCGAACCGGCCCAGGGTGCTGCGCGATCGAGACATGTTCCGCATGCCAACCTCTCCCGCGGCGCCATCGCCCGCGTCCACGTCAGTTTCTAGCACCCGCAGTCGACCACCGCCCAGGACGCCCCGCGGGGCGCTATCGATCGACGTTCTCTCTTGCCGGCCCACGCCAGCATCGGAAACTCCCTCATCCGTCGGGAGCGTGTGACCATTGTCCGCCATCGACCGGCACGAGTGGGACGTCCCTTGGACTGTTGGCCACTGGCTGGTCAGGTGACAGCCAGGGGAATGGTGGTCTCGACTTCTTTTTTGGCGATTACGTTCTTGGTGCCCTACCCCACCCGGTCGTTGACCCCATGGTTCCCGCGGCAGACTCTGGAGACGATGACCGAACCAACCAATCCTCCTGAGCCTGACCGTGACCATCTTGGACGCGCCCATCACCCGGGCCCCGAACGGGCCGAACCAGGTGACGCCGATTGGGACAAGCGGTACCAGAGCGCCGAACAGGTATGGAGCGGTGAACCGAATGGTGCCCTTGTCGCTGAAGCGAGCGACCTCGACCCAGGTGCCGCTCTCGACGTGGGATGCGGCGAGGGAGCCGACGCCATCTGGCTGGCGGGCCGGGGCTGGCGGGTCACGGCCATCGACGTGTCTGATATCGCGCTGCAGCGTGCAGCCTCGGCCGCTGACCGGTCTTACGTCAATGTGGAATGGATGCACGTCGGCCTTCTCGATGCGCCTCTCCCGAGCTCTGAGTTCGACCTTGTCTCCGCCCAGTACCCCGCACTACTGCACACTCCAGAGCAGGATGCCGAACGTCGGCTGATCGGAGCTGTTGCCCCGCTTGGACATCTTCTTGTCGTGCACCATGCCGATGTGGACATCGAAAAAGCGAAGGAACACGGATTCGACCCGGCCGACTACGTCTCGGTCGCCGATGTGGCATTACTGCTGGACGACAGTTGGCAGGTCGCATTCGATGATCGGAGGCCGCGCTTTGTGGTCTCCGGCGCCGGCTCTGGCCACTCTCACGATATTGTTCTCCACGCCCAGCGCCTGTCGTAGTAATCACGCGACACCGGGCAGCATTGGCGGCCACCGCAGGACGGGGTGACCCTGACAAATGGCCGTGGGCTGGTCATCAGGCCCCCTGGTGGCGCCGAGGGTATGCCCAGGCCGATGGTTCGATTTCGGCGAGTCGTCCGAACGGTGGCACGCGCCCGGATCAAACCTTGGCGGCAGATCCACCAATTCGTCCTCGGTGGAACTAAGCCCGGAATCGTCTGTCAACTAGCCCTCATGATTCGACCTCGGGCTGCCGATGGATTGGGGGTGGAGGATCCAACTCTCCTGGATACCGCATGCCTAAACCACACCAAGGGGTATGCCGTACCGGCCAACGACTTGTCATTGAAGCGGCGCAGGCGTCGCCATCGGACCAGAGGTTGTCGATAGTGTCGGACAAATGTGAACAAGCCGCACCTGACGGATTGGTCTCCGGTGCCCCACAAGGTTTGTTGCTGGAGCCCAGCGAGACCCACGACTTTGAGGACGATAGTGGCCCCGTTCCCGCGCACCGACACCGCAATGGCGGAGGTTGGGTCGCTGATACCGCGGCCGTCGCCGGATCGGCGTTCGTCGGCCCAGAAGCAGGCGTATTCGATTCAGCCAAAGTTCTCGACTGCGCTTCCGTTCTGGACTCCGCTTGGGTATGCGGCCGAGCTGAGGTTGGCGACAATGCAAGGGTAAGTGGCGACTCTGTAGTCGAAGGCAATGCCCGGCTGTTTGGCGATGCCCAAGTGGCTGACAATGCCTACGTAGGTGGTTCTGCCCGTTTGGGGGAGGGCGAGAGAGTCGGTGGAGACACTCAGCTGTACGAGTGTGATTCCGCTTGGCCCTCTGTCACTGAGATTGCTGACGACCCGCCCGGCGCGGACGATTCGGCGCTGGGGCGAATTTCGGAATGGGTGGCCGGGAGCAGCGGTGATCGCCAATCCGGTGCTTCGTCGACTTCAGGGTTTGGAACTTCTCCTCGTTCTAGCGGTCTTCCCCCTGGGGTCGGCCTGTCAGGCCGTCGTCGATCTCATCCAACGAATTCAGACTCATCAGACGGTTATCTCCCACGACCTTCCGGCGGTCAATGGACCGTGGCTCATCGTGGCCTTGACCGTTGTTGAGCAAATCGGATTCACTGCCGTGGCCGGCCTTGTTTGCTATCTCCTCTGCCGGTCCGGCGAAGGTATAAGAGCCATCAACCTGGGGCGGACCCGATTACGAATGGACATGGCTCTCCTGCTTCCGGTCTTCGTGATCGTCATGTGGATTCCCCAGTCATTCGGCCACGACCTGCTCCACTGGGTTCATCTGAACGGATTCTTCTTGTATCCGTCGCCCGTTCAGCTGCCATTGGGTGCCCTGACCACTGCTCAGGTGGCTCTCAGCATTCAGGCCGGCATCGTCGAGGAAATCATCGTCCTCGGCTATCTCGTTCGCCGGCTCGAACAGCGCGGGATTCAGTGTTGTTGCCGTCGTTGCCATCGATATGGCCGTCCGAGTCTCGTATCACCTGTACTACGGATGGAACGTGGTGCCGATTGCCATCTGGGCGCTGGTGTCGGTTCTGATCTACCTCCGTGTACGCCGCCTTCTTCCTTTCATCCTCTGTCACATTGCCTGGGATGCAGTGATCCCATTCCGCGCTTTCTACCACGAGGCGTACGTCGTCATGTTTGCTATTGCGCTCCTTGCCACGGTCACAATGACCTGCATGTGGGCATGGTGGCGACCGGGACTCGATTCTGCAAGCCAACCAGGCCAGCTCAAGCAAACTGCACCACAGTGAAGAAGCGTCATCAGCCAAGGGGGACCGGCTCCGGCCGGACATGCCCGGCGGGCCCCTCGGAGTTACCTGGCCTTCTCTACCACCGGTTATGCCTGCCCCCCGGCCTGCACATTCGGGATATGCGAAGCGAATGCGATACGTACCCCAACCAGATGGAGAAGCGCTGACCCCTACCTGTCTCCGTAGTTGACGCTAACCGATGCAATCAGATGCGAGTGGCGGAGCGCCTCTACGTACTCCTGGACTTGTGATCGAGGGCCGTCGAATGTGAAGGTCATGACTCCTCCACTTGATGCGGATCCATAGCCCGACCCTTCGCCGGGTGCGCCGAGTCGAGCATAGAGCTCGCCCTGGAGAGCGTTCAACGGAATGGCAGAAACGCCCCGCTTGCCGATGGCGACAATTACAGCGGTTGGTGGTGGGCTGGGACTAAGGGAAGTCGGGATCGATCCCTTATCGACGACGGCGCTGGAACCGATGGGGTCGATCCACTCAATCTTGTTGCCTCCATTGCCACCCACACCGTGTGTGGCCAATCTGAAGGGGACGAAGGAGGCGAGCGGATCGAAGAGACCGGGTCCGAGATTGCGTGCCTCGAGTAGTGCTCCTGTTTTTGGATCGACCACGATGATGGTCGGTTGGAGGTGTTTGGCGCCGGCAGATTCGAAACCAAGACCGGTCGAGTCGGTATGGGTCGAGGTGGCACCCAGCGCTCGGATGCCCGGCAATAGGGCCAAGGCGTCATAGAGGGCCGAATCGAATGCTGGAGATGTGCCGGTCAATGGGCCGACAAGGAGGGCAACAGCGCGTTGGAATCCCGGGTTGGGGGTGCCTGATCCCAGTTGATCCAATCCGGAGATACCCGTCGTGCCCGTGCTCAGCTCATGGGCCAAGGAGGACGCGTTTGTGGCGAGCGAGGAGACATTGGTGGCACCCGACCCGAAGGAGAGGCCTCCCCGTTTCCGGCGTTTGCTCCACCGCCGGCGCTGCAAGGTGAGACCGGAGGCCGGATCGGATCTACTAGCAACCCAACAGAGGTCCAAGTTGTTTCTGCCGCAGAGGACGCGAATGTGGCCCGCCCGAGGTCCGACAGCGCACACGTTTCGCCAAAGTTGTTGGACCATTCGGTCTGTGTCGCGATCACCGTCGCTTCAGCTCCGGAGATCGACGTCGACCCGATCCATTTAACATCCATCGAGAAGGCTACGAGCCGCTTGGTCTTGAGCCACTGGTCCCGCTTCAGCTGGGGAACCGGCCGATTGGTGACGTTGATGGCAATCTGATGAAGCTCAGCTGCTGCGGCAGGTTGCTGGTGCTGTCCAACGACTGGAAGGAGTGCCAAGAGGAGCAGAGCAAGGATCGAAACCGCGCCGACCCCACCGATCAACGTGAGTCGGACGGTTCGCCTGGTGCTCCACGCTGGCGAGCGGCCAGGCTCTCGAAACTGACCGGCATCGGTCCATTCCAGTTGGGGAAGAGCGGGCGCCTGTGGAGCAGCTTCCATCAACTCCCTGACCAAGGTGCGAATCTTGATGTCCAGGGTGTCGTTAGTTCGCATCAAGGGCCTCCTTCAAGTGAGATCTTCCGCGAGCAAGGTGACGTTTTACCGAGCCTTCGCTTATGTCCAAGAGTTCTGCGATAGATCTCGAATCAAGGTCGTCCCAGTACGTCAGTACGATCACGGCCCGCTGTCGAGTGCTCAGTCGGGCGACCGCGGCGAGAACTTCGGGCCGAATCTCGGGCAGTTCGACGGACTCGGGTGATGCTGCTCGACGTTCGCGTGTGAGGCGACGCCCCGACGACCGGTGGAATCTGGCCGCCTCGTTATAGACGGACCGAAATAGGTAGGAGCGCTTCGCCACCACGTTCGCCCACCCGGACGAAGCGAGGCAGCCAATGACCGCTTCGGAGACGACGTCGGCGGCATGATCGGGTCCGACGAGTCCCGTGGCGAAGCGGGTCAGATCGTCAGCGTGTTTCCTGTACAGCTCACTGTCCGCAACGTCCACACCCATAAGATGCCGCAGAATCCCCCTTTGGGTGACACCCCATCAGAACTCCTCTCCTCGGGGCATCCCACTTCGTCTGGGCGATGACCTGAGCGATCGGAACCTGATGTCGCTGCCCACGTCGGCCTGCTGAGATGGGTGCCGCATACCAGCATGAGCCGCTTCGTCGCATCCCGGCCGCAGTCCAAGGCCACCCGCTGTGCCCCGCAACAACGGGGCGAGAGGACTAATCAGGCCGTCGAAGTCTTCCAACTCTCATGCCCGGCGATTTTACCGAACGGCATCCGTCCCACTGTCCATGACCGTCGGATCAGCTCCGCTTTGGCGAGCCATCGGGCCCTGCGTCAGTAACACTTTCAACATATCTGCCCGGTACGGTTAATGGGTGACCATGAATCCAGTGTCGAAGCCGCCTACGTCGTTTGCCATGGGCATAGTGGTGATTATTTGTCTCGCTGTAGGAACGGGCTGCTTATCGTCGACCAGCTCGGCCGCTCCTGCCACGACCGTCAGTGCGTCAAAGACGCCTCCCAGGACGGATTCCGCCGGAACGGTATGGCTCTGCCGTCCGGGCATCAAGGACAATCCCTGTACCGGAAATCTCGATGCCACCTCGATCACCGGCACCAACAAGCGCACCGTGCAAACGGCGTCGGCCTCCGGAAGCAAGAAATACGACTGCTTCTACCTCTACCCCACCGCCAGCACCGAGACCACTGTCAACTCCAACCTGGTCGTCCAACCGGCCGAGGAACTGATCGCCATGGCTCAAGCTGCCCGGTTCTCCCAGGTCTGCAATGTGTGGGCACCCATGTACCGCCAGATCACCGTGGCCGGGCTCCATTCAGCTAGTGGCGGGGGCACGGACCCCGGGACCATCGCCTACGACAGCGTGCTTTCGGACTGGAAGGACTTCATCGCCCACTACGACGACGGCCACCCCATCATCTTCATCGGTCACTCCCAGGGTTCCGTGATGATGATCAAACTGCTTCGGGCCGAGGTCGACCCGAGTGCAGCAGTCCGGAAACTCGTCGTGGCGGCGATCATCGCCGGAGGCAATGTGACCGTGCCCACCGGCAAGACCGTAGGAGTGACCTTCCAGCACCTTCCCCTCTGCACGTCCAGCCACGAGAGCGGCTGTGTCATCGCCTACTCGTCCTTCCCGTCGGAGCCGCCGTCCGACTCCATGTTCGGCCGGCCCGGCCAGGGGATCAGTCTCAACTGGGGACAGACCGCCACCACCGGTGTCCAGGTGGCATGCGTGAACCCGGCCGACATTGGTGGTGGGACCACTGACGATGTCGCCCTACTTCCCGATCGCCCGGGTCATCCCCATGCCCTCCGAGGTTCCGCCGGCTCCCGCTGTCACGACGCCGTGGGTCACCTATCCGCAGTTGTATACGTCCACGTGCGAGAGCGCTGGTGGCGCCACCTGGCTCCAGGTGACGGGCATCGCCGCCAAGGGAGACACCCGGCCGCTGGTGACCGAGGTCGGTGGGGCGACCTGGGGGTACCACTTCGTCGATATCAACCTGTCACTTGGGAGCCTCGTCAATGATGTGCGCAATGCCGAAGCGGCCTACGGAGCTGCCAAGTAGCCGAACGCGGCACACCGGGAGAGCCGCATCCCAACCAGGGCGGCGAGGACGCGCCGGTCGGTCTCGAAGCTAACCGATCCCGTGACGGCTGCCGAAGCATTCAGGCGTACCAGACGGTGCGGTTTCCGGCGGACATTTCGCGGCCGCTACCATTCGGCGGTGTTCGCCCAATCATTGGCTATCGGGCCATCCCAATCGACAAGGAGCTGACGTGACCCCTGCTGGCGACTCCAACGACATTTCATCCCTTCCCCAGGCAGACCAGGACGCCATCGCTGCGACGTTGACCTCCCTCGTGACCGGCTTCCGCCAGCGGGACGCCGAACAGCTCGTGGGCATCTACACCTCTGATGCCGATTGGGTCAACGCCTTTGGAACGGTCAAACGAGGCGCGCGACGACATCGTGGAGTACCTCCGTGGACTCTTCTCCGACGGCAACTTCAACGCCGGGACGTTGAAGGCTCCTCCGGAGACCACCCTCCGGGTACTCACTCCCGAGGTGGTTCTGGTATCGGCACATCTGCAGGTCGAGGGGCAGAAGCTGGTGGGAGGCGGGGAGATCGAGGTGAGGGACAACCACTCCTTGCGGGTCCTCCAGCGCCAGGACGACGGCTCGTGGCTGATCGTGTCCGAGATGTACAACGACGCCAACCGGGAACAGACCTACGAGGGCCATTCCTGACCGCAACGCGGCAGGTTCCGCTTTCCCCTTCACCCGGCGGCGGGCCACCCTCGAAGGGCTTCCCGATCCTTCTTCCCGAGTAGACAGCGATTCGAACCTTTTTGCCGCGATGAGCGTCTACTGGATGGTGCGACTCTCTCGACCGCATCTGGCCCACGAACGTGGGTACGAGGCGACGGCGCCAGGCACCGATCGTTGCCGCCGCAGCCATAGCCATCGGGCTGACTGCCTGTGCCGGGCCGACCTCATTGCCGGTATCCACTCCTCCAACGGTCATCGGCCATTCATTGCCCCCCACTCCCTTATCGGCGGTCCCTGACCCGGCCCCAACCCCCGATCTGTCCGACTTGAACTGCGCGGTTCCTCCGCTTCCTCACGGCGTTCCCGTGGCGTCCACGTCGGCCTCCCTGCTCTCGGGTCCCGCCGTCACCGCGCTCAACCGGGGGCGCGGCGCGCCATGGATTCACGCTGGATGGGGGCGATCTGGTGGTTCAGCCTCCGCCACGTGGCGATCGGCCGATTGTCACGGCGAACCAGGCCATCTGCGGCGCCATGGCGTCGACCGCCGGGCTGAGTGGTTCGACCGCTCAAGGGGTGGCCGTGGGCTTTGGACGGGTGAGTGTGGCCACGAAGTTCTTTCCCGCCATCACCAGCCTTCCCTACCCCGGGTATGTGGCCAGTCAGAATCCGACGGTGAAGTCCTTCCACAACCGGCTGGCCTGGCTGGTGGTCTTCCACACCTTTCCCATCGGATCCTTCTGCCCTCTGGAGCGGGCCCCGGTCGGCGCCGTGGCGCCACGGGCCAGCGACCACGATTACTCCGTCTTCTTGATCGATGCCCGCACCGGGAGCGACGCCCTCGTCTACCGGGAGGGTGGCCCGGGTGGATGTACCCCCGGGGCTCGGGTCCCACCCAACGTCACCGTGGCCAAGGAGTCGGCTTCGGTGCCCTGGACCCTCGTTTCACGCAATCCCGACGGCTACTCGGGCACGATTTCCGCCACCATCCTCCCGTGCGAGCGGGCCCCGAACCTCGTCCTCGTCGACCGAGCCGGCCCCGACGTGGACGTGGAAGTCACCAGACCCTATGGACCACCGTGCGGACGGACCGAGACGGTCCTGATCCCACTGCACGCCGCGATGGTCACCGCTGACCTTCCCGCCGTGATCGGTCACGACCCGGTTGGCTTGACCAACCTCTTGAGCCTGCCGACATCAACACCACCGGAGACCTCCCGCACGACCACAACCACCTCGCTCCCCCTGGTCTCCGTGGACGCGTCCGACCGCGGTCACACCTTCGAGCTCACAGTGGGCCAGGTACTGACCGTTCAGCCTGTGCCGGGGACCCTTGGGGGGTCCTTCACCAGCCCCGCCGTATCGACCGACCCGGCCGTCCTCGGTCCGCTGACGGCCAGCCCGCAACCGCTGGTGGCCGAATTCCGGGCCTGGAGGGAGGGAACGGCCGAGATCACCGTGCCCCAGAGTGCCTGCATCCGCCCGACCTCGGGTCAGTCGCCCTGCACTGGTCCCTTTGTGGTCTACGTCGTGGTCCGCACGGTCAAGTGACCGGCTCACCTGCCGATACCCTAACCATGAGCCTGACGCCGGAACCGGGGTCGATCAATCCGGCCAGGGCCCACGCCCTCCGCATGCAGTTCCGGTGCCCCATGTGCCACAAGCAGTGCTTCATACCGTGCTCGCTGTCCCGTGCACAGTTCGTGGCCTTGGAACGGGGCACCTCCGGCGAACCGACCCGGTCCGCCGACAGCGAGCCGGAGTAAATGCTTGGCGGTCATAGTTCGTGGAGCATCCAGACGTTCGGCTCCCAGTAGGAACCGATGCCCTCCCGAACCGAGACAGGGGCCAGCCCCAAGGGGAAGACGTAGGTACCGTCTTCGGGGAACTCCATCCCCGTCCACGCCTGCCACTCCGACACCGGCGCCTCGATGCGAAGGGACTCGGCCTCGGGACGCAGGACGGTTGCACCCAGCCGGGCGTGCACCCTCATCCACGGATCGAATGGCAGGTCGTCCTCCCGCTTCCACTGGGCATACCGATCGATGGGGGTCAGCGGATAACGGTCCTTCCAGTTCGGGCGGACCGGGGCCACCAACGGTGCCAGGCCTCCGGAGCGGGCGCACTCCCCCATGGCCTGGATGACCAGTCGGCTGAGTCCCCGTCCCTGATGGTCGCGGTCGACCTCGGCAGCCAGGGCCGACAGGGCCGTCGGCTCGGCCTCGTCCCCGAGGGCGCGCCGTCCCAGGGCGTCAAAGCCGGCGGGGAGGTCGTCGAGCGAGCCATCCCAGCGGAACGGGATTGTCCTGCCCCGGGCCACCACGAGCTCGAGCTCACGGTCGTAGAGAAGCACCTGATGGCGGGCGTGGCGCGGGACCAGGGAGCTGAAGACCTGGCCGGTCTCATTCCCATGGTTGTTGTACTCGGGCCACACGTCCTGAAACAGGGGCCTGGCCACTTCCCAGAGGTCAGGCCGCTCATCGGCCGTCACTGCCAGCAGCGATGTTCCCGATGGGAGGAACCAACTGTCCACCGTCTCGTCCCGCTTGCTTCCGGTCAGCGGCGCCGGGGACTCAAGAGCGTTGAGGCACTCGCAGGGCCCCGCTCCCCCGACCTGGGATCGGAGCGACCACGGGTCCGGCGGGCCCGGTCGGTCCGGACCGCTTCGGCCAGCTCGGACAGACTGAGGACCTTGTCCACCCGATCGCGCCGGTCGGATTCGAGCAGATCCCAAGCGGTCGCAGGCCCCGAGCCGCTCCGGGCCTTCGCACCTTGGCGACGGCCAGGTCCCCGCTTCCGTGACCCGAACATGGAATTCATTATTACCCGCCGCGCCCCGACTGTTAACCCCCGGACCTCAACCCCATGGGCCCTTTCGTCAACCGGTCGGTGAACGACGAGCGCCGAACCTACCCTTCGATGCGGCAGAGGGCATCCATCCGGGCGATGGCCAGAATCTTGCGGATGAACGGGTTCGGGTCCCGGAGGATCACCCGGCACGACGCCGGCAGCCGCCGTTGGGCCGAGGTGATGACCATCAGTCCCGCACTGTCGAGGAAGGTGGTGTCGGTCAAGTCGAAGATCAGATCTCCGGGTGGCTCGACGACCGCTGATGCCACGCAGTCAGCCAACTGGGGTGCCGTGGTCATATCCACCTCACCCCGGACCACCACCCGGCAGTCCCTCCCGCCGCCGTCGACAGGTAACGCGAATACTGCGAACTCGCTGTTCATGATGAACGTGATGCCGAGAACTCCTAGATCTGGCCGTGCCAACCCCGCTGTAGGAGCCAAGGCAAAGGTCAAGGAGGGCGCCTTGCTTTCCGGTTGATTCAACAACCTTGAGCCAGTGTAGGTGACCAGGGGACTCATCCGCCGCCAAAGGTCCCGACCAGGCACAACAGCTCCGCCCGGGCCGGCGAGGAACTCCGTTGCCGGCCCGATGCTCAGGACTGGAGTGGAACCGGCGTCACAGGCCGGGGAACGGCTCACTCAACGAGCCGAGCACGAAGTCGAACCCGGCCGCGGTCAGTTCGTCCTTCGAGTAGTTACCGGTGGCCACACCCACCGAGACGGCTCCGGCGGCCTTGGCGGCGTCATGGTCCCGGGGGGTGTCGCCCACCACGAATACCTGGTCCGGGTTCAGCTTGGCGTGCAGGCGACCGGCCTTCTCGATGCCCAGGCCGGTCAGCTCGGCCCGGTCCGGAGAGTCCGAGCCGTAGGTCCCGAAGATGAAGTACCGATTGAGGTTGGCCGGAATGAGCTTGGTCCTGGCCGCGCCCTCCATGGCCCCCGAGACCAGGCCGAGGAGCACGCCCGCTTCCCCCAGGGCGATCAGGGTCTCATCCACCCCCGGCAGCACCCGGTACTCCGCCGAGACCAGAATGTCGTCGGCCAGGTGCAGCAGGTACTGGGCGTAGAGCCGGTCGAGTTCATCGTCACTGGGGTCGTGGCCGATCACCGAAGAGAAGGTCTCCCGGGCCACCTGGGGGTCGGTCTCCCCCGCCGAGCTGTGGTCCCCGATGTCGGCCGGTATCCCGTAGAGCTTCTGGAAGGCGGCCTTCCAACTCCTGGCCCCGGCGCCCCCGGTGTGGACCAGGGTCTCGTCCACGTCGAAGAGCACGGCCACCGGCTTACTCGGGTTGGGCATCGTTTTCCCTCCGGCAGAGATGGTGTGGGTCGAACAACTCCACCCTACGCGGACCACAGCCCACTGCCACTGCCCGGGCCTTGTCGGTCAGGTGGCCAGCGGCTCGCCGGCGTTGAGCACTTCGGTCTCCCGGACGGAATCGGCGTCAGGCCCACCGTCGGTGTCCCGCAACAGGACCGAGGCCATCACGGCACCCACTCCGGCGATGATGGCCGCCAGCAGGAAGGCCAATCGGTACCCGTCGACCAGAGCGCCCGGTAGCGACCGGCCCGCGGCCACCAGGGATGCGGTGTGGTCGGTGGCGATGGTGCTCATCACGGCCAGTCCGATGGCCGCCGACATCTGCATCGACACGTTGACGATCCCCGAGGCCAGGCCGGCATCGGCGTTGGGCACCTTGGACATGGCGATGGACAGCAGCGGTACGAACGACGTCCCCGCCCCCAGCCCGATCAGGACGAAGGCCGGGCAGCACGACGGTGACGAAGTCGTCGTGCGGGCTGATCCGCGTCAGCAGAGCAGGCCGGCGGTGGTGGAGATCATGCCGGGGACCAGCACCCGCTTGTTCCCGAACCGGACCACCAGGCGGGCGGTGACACCGGCCGAGAGCAGACCCATCATCAGGGAGATCGGGAGGAAGGCCAGTCCGGTGTGGATCGGGTTGTAGTGCAGCACATCCTCCAGATAGAGGGCACCGAGGAAGAAGGTGGTGTAGAGACCGGTGGCCACGAACCCGCGCACGAAGCTCGAATTGGTGAGCGTCCGGATCCGGAAGATGCGCAGGGGCATGATGGGATTGCGCAGCCGGGCCTCCACGATGCCGAACACCGCCAGCAGCAGGAGCGCCACGCAACCGAGCCCCAGGGTGTGGGGTGAGCCCCACCCGTACTGGCTGGCCTGGGTGATGGCATAGATGCCCAGCATCAGCGCCAGGGTGACCAGCACGCAGCCGACCACGTCCACGCCGTCGCGAACTCCGATGCCCACGTTCTCTTTGATGAGGGCCCGGCCCAACACCAGGGTGGCCACACCGATGGGCACGTTGATGAAGAAGATCCAGTGCCAGTTGAGGGCCTGGGTGAGCAGCCCGCCTACCAGCAGGCCGATCGATCCCCCGCCCACGGTCACGAAGATGTAGGCGCTCATGGCTTTGGCCCGCTCCCCCGGTTCGGGAAACTCCGTGACGATGATGGCGATGATCACCGACGACGAGAACGCTCCCCCGATGCCCTGGGCGAACCGTCCCACGATGAGCATGGCCTGGCTGGTGGACACCCCGCAGACGATGGAGGACAAGGTGAAGAGGGAGACTCCGGCGAGGAAGACCTTCTTCCGGCCCACCAGGTCGCCGAGCCGGCCGGCCAGCAGCAGGAAGCTCCCGAAGGTGATCAAGAAGGCGTCCACCACCCAGGTCAGGCCGGACTGGTTGAAGTGCAGGTCCCGCTGGATCGCCGGCAGGGCCACGTTGACAATCGACGAGTCGAGGGCGTTCATGAACATGGCCAGGCACACCACGACCAGCGCCCACCAGCGCAGGCGGTTGCTCCTCGTCGACGCCTCGGGCGAGGTCCGGGTGGTCATGGGGTCGCGGGGGACGGCATCATTGATTCACGCGGCAAGGGGTGCAACACTCCAGGGGTGAAGCGGGGGGCGGACCAGGTCAGATTAGTGGTGCGGCGATCGGGCTCGGTCGCCGCGGCGGTCGTGGTGCTGACCGCTCTGGGCCTGGCCGGTTGCTCGTCCTCCGGCCAGGGATCGGGTCCCACCTCGACCACCGACGCCACCACGGCGGCCGCCATGTGCCACCCGCCCCCTCCCGCTCGGCCGGCCGTGGGCACCGCGGTCCCCGGGGTCCCGAGCGACTGGAACGTCATCTCCTTCGACGGGACGATCATCCGGGCCCACTGGTTCCCGGTCCATCCCGGTAGCTCCCAGCGGTACCCGACCGTCCTGATGGGCCCGGGATGGAGCTTGTCGGGGGACACCGACACCTCGGGAGCGGGCATCCTCGGCCAGATCCCCATCAAGGACCTGTGGGCGAACGGCTACAACGTGCTCACGTGGGATCCCCGCGGGTTCGGCAAATCAGGCGGCCTGGCCGAGGTGGACAGTCCGAAGTACGAGGCTCGCGACGTGAGCTCACTCATCGACTGGGTGGCCACCCGACCCGGGGTGGAGCTCGACGCCCAGGGCAATCCCCGCATCGGGATGGTCGGTGGGTCCTACGGCGGTGGCATCCAGCTGGTGACGGCGGCCACCGACTGCCGGATCGACGCCATCGTGCCGGAGATCGCCTGGAACTCCCTGGGCACCAGCCTGGACAAGGCCGACACGCCCAAGACCGGATGGGCCAACATCCTGGGCAATCTGAGTTCCTCCGACCACGTGGACCCCATGGTGGATCAGGCCCTGAAGGCCGAGGACACCACCGGCCAGATCACCCCGGCTCAACGCCAGTGGTTCATCGAGCGCGGCCCGGGCGCCCTGGTCTCGCACATCCACATCCCCACCCTGATCATCCAGGGCACCGTGGACACTCTGTTCACCTTGCAGGAGGGGGTGGACAACTACGAGATCCTGCGCCACAACCACGTAACCGCATCCATGGTGTGGTTCTGCGGCGGGCACGGGGTCTGCCTGACCCCGCCCGGCAACCAGCAGCTGCCGGTGACCGCCAGCATCGCCTGGCTCAACCGCTACCTGAAGGGCGATACCTCGGTCAGTACCGGACCGGGCTTCCAGTTCCTCGACCAGAACGGGACCAGCTACTCGGCCCCCGGCTGGCCCGTGCCCTACGGCCAGCCGGTGACGGCGGTCGGGCAGGGGACCCTCCCTCTGGTGGCCACGGGCGGCGCGGGACCGGCCGACACCTCGGGCAGCAACGGGCAGCTGGCCGGCTTGGTGGCGCCGATCACCCCGGCCCGGGCCACCAACGCCGTCGACGTGGACATCCCCTTCGCCAGCCGGTCCGGCTTGGTGGTGGGTGCACCGCAGCTCACCTTGACCTACCACGGCACATCCCCGCCGGGCCCCCGGCCCGACCCGGGTGTTCGCCCAGTTGGTCGACGAAAAGACGGGACTGGTCCTGGGCAACCAGATCACCCCGATCGACGTGACCCTTGACGGAGGCACCCACACCGTCTCGGTCCCCCTGGAGATGGTGGCCTACACCGGTGTGCCCCACGCCGTGATCGAGCTGCAGTTGGTGGCCACCACCGTGGCCTACGCCCCGCCCCAGCTGGGCGGGACCATCGACTTCACCCACATCCACGTGGCGCTGCCGGTGGCGGCGGACATCACCCCGGTCCACTGAACGAGTGAACTGACCGGTACCGCCGGATCGGCACCCCTGAGGGACCCCCGGGCGAGGCCCGCCCGTCGGCTGGCTACCCGGGCAGGCCGGCCAGAAACTCGGCGATGGCCCGGTTCACCTCGTGGGGATGGGTGAGGTTGGCCGCATGGGTCCCGCCCTCGACGGTCACTACCCCCGTGGAGCCGGAGAGCCCGGCGGCCAGAGCCTCGGCCTTGTCCATGGAGATGGAGGCGTCGGCGGTCCCGTGCACCACCAGGGCCGGAACGGCGATCTCGCCCAGCCGGTCGGTGACGTCGTCCCTGGTGAGGAGAGCCTGGGCCGGCAGGGCCAGCTCCTCGTGGGGCCGGGCCTTCCACCGCTCGATCCAGGCCTTGCTCAAGGTGGGCTCGCCCACGATGAGGTCAGCTGTCGACCGAGGCGATCTCGTCGGATGGTCCGTTGGCCACCCAATCGTCCACCATCCCCTGGTAGAGCGGGACCACCTCGGGGTCCTCGGTGCCGGCCTGGGTATCCAGTAGCACCAGGGCCCGGACCCGTTCGGGGGCGATCAGGGCCACCCGGAGGGCGATGAAGCCGCCCTGGGACATGCCGCCCACCACCGCCCGGTCGATACCCAGATGGTCGAGGAGACCGATGCAGTCGGAGGCCAGGTCCCAGAAGGTGAAGGGCCGGTGGTCGTAGACCGTGTCACCGAAGCCCCGTCCGTCCCAGGTGATGAGCCGATACCGGTCGGCCAAGCGCCGCCACCTGAGATTCGAACATGGACCGATCCATCATGAACCCGTGGGCCAGGACGACCGGTATCCCCGCGCCACCGGTGTCGTCGTAGGCGATCCGCCCGCCGCCGACGGTGGCGAACTCGACCGGGGCTGCACTCACCAGTAGCCCCGACTCATCGGTAGCCCGGCCCGTCAGCGTGATCGGGGCACGCCACTACTGGCGGTAACCCTCAACCGTGCCCTCGGGCCGCACAGCGGCGTCGTCGGGGCTACGGCCGGCGTCACGAAGGGCCCGCCGCTGACGGAGCAGGTCCCAGAGTTGGTCGAGGGTGACCTCGATGGACCGGAGCCGCTCCTCGTCCTCAGCCGGGATGCCCTCGCCCACGTGCAACTCCTCGAGCCGCTTCTCCTCGTCGGCGAGGTTCCCGATCCGGTTGATGATCTCCTGGTCGTCCACGAGCGACTCCTTTGACGAGTTGGCGCATTCCGTCCGGACACCCTATGCGCCCGCCCTGTCCCCGGGGGCGGGTACGACCGCACCCGACCGGTTCAGCGGGGCGCCCGGGGCATCCCCAAGCCGATCATGGCGATGATGTCGCGCTGGATCTCGTTGGTCCCACCACCGAAGGTGAAGATGGTCTGGCTGCGGGAGTTGTGCTCCAGCCGGCCGCGGAGGACGGCCCCGGGGGAGCCCTCCGGCAGATAGCCACCCTGCCCCACGATCTCGAGGAGCAACCGGTAGGCCTCCAGGGCGAACTCGGACCCGAACACCTTGGTGGCCGAGGCGTCGGCCGGGTTGAGGCCCTTGTCGGCGGCCCAGGCCACCTTCCAGTTGAGCAGCTTGAGATACTCGGCCCGGGCCTGCACCCGGGCCAGATGGATCTGCACCCACTGCTGGTCGATGACCCGGCGCCCGTCGGCCGCCCGCTGGTCCTGGGCCCAGCCCCGGACCTCGGTGATGCTGCGCAGGATCCCCGACACCGGACAGATGGCCACCCGCTCGTGGTTGAGCTGGTTGGTGATCAGCTGCCACCCCTGGTTCTCTGCACCGACCAGGTTGTCCAGCCGGCACCCGGACCTGGTCGTAGAAGGTGGAGCTGGTGAACTCGCCGGCCGTGGTGCGCAAGGGGGTCCAGTGGAACCCGGGGGCATCGGTGGGGACGATGAACACCGAGAGCCCCTTGTGCTTGGCCACATCAGGGTCGGTGCGGGCGGCCAGCCACACGTAGTCGGCGTACTGGATGGCACTGGTGTAGAGCTTCTCGCCGTTGATCACGTACTCGTCGCCGTCGCGGACGGCACGGGTCTGCAGCGAGGCCAGGTCGGTTCCGGCGGACGGCTCGGTGTAGCCGATGGCGAAGTGGACCTCACCCCGCAGGATCCCCGGCAGGATCCTCTGCTTCTGCTCGGGGGTGCCCAGAGCCATGAGGGTGGGCCCGACGCTGTTGAGGGTGAGCAGCGGGAGGGGGACGCCGGCCCAGTGGGACTCCTCCACGAAGATCATCTGGTCGATGGGACCGCGGGCCTGGCCCCCGTACTCCTCGGGCCATCCGATGCCCAGCCACCGGTCCTCGCCCATCCGGCGGATGTACCGGGTGTAGGTGGACTCGTCGGTCCCCGATCCCTCCACCTCGTCCACCAGGCGGACGAAGTACTGGCGCAACTCCGCCTGGAGCTCCGCCTGTTCGCTTGTCAGTGCCAGATGCATTCGTTCCCCCCGGCCCGGGCGGATACCCCGGGCGACCCATCCTCGGTGCCACATTGTGCACTACCGTCGGTGGCGATGAGTGACATGGCTCCGACCGGCGACACCGCTGATCCCACCGGCCCGGCCGACCTGTTCTCGGTGGCCGGTAAGACCGTGGTGGTGACCGGTGGCACCCGGGGCATCGGTCGGATGATCGCGTCGGGATTTGTCGTAGCGGGCGCCACCGTGGTGGTGACCAGCCGCAAGGCCGAGGCGGTGGAGGCCACCGTGGCCGACCTGTCCCGCCTGGGCGACTGCACCGGCCTGGTCTCCGACCTGTCCGACGAGAACGGGGCCAGCCTGCTGGCGGAGCGGATCAGCGGCGACCACCAACACGTCGACGTACTGGTCAACAACGCCGGGGCCACCTGGGGCGCCCCGTTGGACGAGCACGACACCGCCTCGTGGAACCGGGTGCTCAACCTCAACGTCCAGGGCATCTTCCACACCACCCGATTCCTCCTCCCCCTACTGGAGGCCCGGGCCACCATCGATGATCCGTCCCGGGTCATCAACATCGGGTCCATCGACGGCATCCACGTGCCGGTGCTGGAGTCGTACTCCTACTCGGCCTCCAAGGCGGCCGTGCACCAGCTGACCCGACACCTGGCCAAGCGGCTGGCCCCGACCGTCACCGTCAACGCGGTAGCCCCGGGGCCCTTCGAGTCCAAGATGATGGCCGCCACCCTCGATGCCTTCGGCGACCAGATCGCCGCGGCGGCGCCGCTCAAGCGGATCGGCCGGCCCGACGACATGGCCGGGGTGACCATCTTCCTGGCCTCCCGGGCCGGCGCCTACCTCACCGGCGCCATCATCCCGGTCGACGGGGGCATCGCCACCACGGCGTAAGGCGGGCCGGGCCGGACCGGCCCCGAGGATCAGGCGGTGACCAGAGCGTCCAGGCGACCGAGGGTCCGCTCCATGTCCCGTCGGGTCTTCCCCGAGTAGATGTCGCCCAACTTGAGCAGCACCCGTTGGTGGTCCGGGGTGATATCCCACGACTCCACCACCCGGGTCCCGCCGTCGACCGGCTCGAGGACGTAGCGCCAGATCCGTCCGGCGATCACCCGGCCCCATCCGCCCTTGGGCCCGGTCTGCCAGGCGATGCGACGGTCCGGCTCGAACTCGACCACGGTGTTGACCGTCGAGTACCGGAGGGCCACCATCTTCATCCCCATGCCGAAGGTCGAGCCCAGGGCCAGGCGGTCGGTGACGGCGCTGGTGGCGGCCACCCCTTGGAGCATGCCCGAGCCGTCGATGAGCGCATGCTTGGAGGCGTCGGAGAGGACATCGAAGATGGCCTCGGGTGGAGCGGCGATCTCCCGCTCCACCGACAGTACGAATCCCTTCATGGCCCGACCTCCTGGTGCGGCCGCGGCGGCCGTTCGTCGATTCCTGCGGATGGCTCAGATGAAGCAGAGCGGTGGCCCATGCTCAGGCGAAGTCCGGCAAGCCGGGGAGCCGACGGGCCAGCAGCTCCTGGACCCGGTCGACCAACTGCGGAGGATAGGCCTCGTGGGTGAGGATGAGGAAGTCGTCGGCGCGGAGGGCGGCGATGACGATCCGGGCCACCTCGGCCGGGTCCATGCCCTCGGCGATGATGCCGGCCAGGTACTCGTTGACGAACTTCTGGTCCTCGGTGAGCTCGGTGACGAGGTGGTCCGGCCGGTGCCGTTCGGAGTTGGTGGTGATATCGGTGTTGATCATCCCCGGACAGAGCACCGAAGCCCTGATGTTGGACCCGACCGCCTGGAGATCGTGGGCCAGCGACTCGGTGGCGGCGAAGGCCGCGAACTTCGAAATGGCGTACGGGGCTTCGAACGGGGCCCCGAACAGACCCGCCACCGAGGCGGTGTTGACCACATGGCCCTCGGTGCCCTGGGCGATCATCCGGGGGACGAAGGACCGGATGCCATTGAGGATCCCCCACAGGTTGACCCCGAGGATGAACTCCAGGTCGGCCACGGGCCGTTCCCAGATGAGGCCGCCCACGAACACCCCGGCGTTGTTGCAGACCACGTCCACCTGGCCCCACTGTTCGAACACCGAGTCGGCCAGGGAGTCGACGGCGCCGGCGTCGCCCACATCGCAGTGGTGCGTGGTCACCTCGACCGACGGGAAGTCGGTGCGGACCTTGTCGGCGGATCCGGCCAGTGAGTCGGCGTCGATGTCGACCATGGCCACCCGCATGCCCTCGCCGGCGAAGCCCCGGCTCAGGGCCCGACCGATTCCGCTGGCCGCTCCGGTGACCACCGCGGCCTTACCCGTGAATTCCTGCATTGGCTCGATCCTCTCGGTCGTGAGTGCTCGGGGTGATGGTTCAGGACTGCTCGCCGAGGTGGCCGGCCAGAAACGCCCCCACCGCCTGGATGCTGGCGTCGGCCTCGGGGATCAAGTCCCCGGGGAAGGCCTGGAAGACGTGGATCATGTCCGGCCACACCGTCAGCGTGACGTTCACCCCGTCGGCCCCGAGGCGCTCGGCCAGACGGGTGGAGTCGTCGATCAACACCTCGTGCTGGCCCACCTCGATGAGCACCGGGGGCAAGCCGCTCAAGCTCTCGGCGAACAGCGGTGAGGCCAGTTCGGTGCGGGGGTCGGTAGCACCCAGGTACGACCCGGCCATCAGATCGAGACCGTCCTTGGACACCATGGGATCGAGCTCGCCCAGCCGTTGGAACGCCGGCGCCGACTGGGTCAGGTCGACCCACGGCGACAGGCACACCGCGGCGGCCGGGAGTGGGACCTCGAGGGCCCGCAGGGCCAGCAGCGTGGCCACGGTCAGACCGCCGCCCGCCGAGTCGCCGGCGATGGCCAGGCGGGCCGGGTCGGCCCCGAGGGCCAACAGGTCGACGTAGGCCGCCACGGCATCGTCCACCGCCGCCGGAAACTGATGCTCGGGGGCCAGCCGGTAGTCCACCACCACCACCGAGCTCCCCGCGGCCAGGGCGATCCGGGCCCCGAGGTGGCGGTGGGTGTCGAGCGAGCCGATGCAGTACCCACCACCGTGGAGGTACAGGATCGCACCTTCCGACCCGCCCTCGGGCGTGAGCCACTCGGCCGGACGGCCGCCCAACGTCACCGGCTCGACGGTCACGCCCTCGGGTGGTGCGGCCGACGAGGCCATCTGGGCCATGGCCTCCCGTTGCTCGGGGATGGTGGCGGCCGAAAGGCCCGACTCGGCCAAGAAGGCCTTGATGATCTCGATGCCGGTCTCCATGCCCTCAACGGTAGATGGTCGGCGGGCCGGGGGCCGGACCCCCGGCCGGCTCAACTTCGGCCCCCAACGTGCCGATACTGCGCGGGGCAGGCAACGGGCCTGCTCCGCGCACGACGATCAGGGCCGAAAGGTGATGGGGCATGGGGCAGCGAGTGGCACGATGGGCAGCATTTGGCGCGGTCGCGGCGATGGTGGTGGCCACCGTCCTGGTCCTCCAGGGACCGGCCGAGGGTGCCGGGGTCTCCCCCCACAGCTCGGCCGGAACCCAGGTGACCAACAACTTCTGGCTGGCCACCGCCACCGGTCACGTGTACTCGTTCGGGGTCATCAACTACGGCAGCCCCGGTAATGCGCCCCTCAACCAACCCATCGTGACCATGGTCCCCAGCCAGGACCGCCACGGGTACTGGCTGGTGGCCTCGGACGGCGGGATCTTCTCCTACGGCGACTCCCACTTCTACGGCTCGACCGGGTCCCTGGTGCTCAACCGTCCCATCGTCGGCATGCACCCCACCCGGGATCAGGCCGGTTACTGGCTGGTGGCGTCGGACGGCGGGATCTTCTCCTTCGGGGATGCCCACTTCTTCGGGTCGACCGGCGCCATCGTCCTCAACAAGCCGGTGGTGGGCATGGCCACGACACCGGACGGCAAGGGCTACTGGCTGGTGGCGTCGGACGGTGGGGTCTTCTCCTTCGGGGATGCCAGCTTCTACGGGTCGACCGGGGCCCTGCATCTGGATCAGCCCATCGTGGGGATGGATCCCACCCCCGACGGCAAGGGCTACTGGCTGGTGGCCGCCGACGGCGGGGTCTTCGCCTTCGGAGACGCCGGCTTCTACGGATCGACCGGCGGCTCCACCGGCGAACCGGTCGAGCGCCTGGTGACCACCCAGTCGGGCCACGGCTACTGGATCGTGCAGCAGAACGGATCGTCCACCGCCTTCGGTGACGCCGTGTCCCGACAGATGCCGGCGATGGCCCTGATGCTCGCCCCCGTCACCCCCGGTGACAAGGCCGTGCTGTTCGCCTTCCAGCAGCTGGGCAAGCCCTATATCTGGGGTGGGAACGGCCCGGTGGGCTACGACTGCTCCGGGCTGGCCCTGGCCTCGTGGGAACACGGGGCCGGCATCGGGTTCGCCCGGGTGGCCGACGACCAGTACGAGACGGCCGGGGTGCCGGTGGCCATGAGCAGCCTCCAGGCCGGAGACCTGGTGTTCTGGGGCACCGACGCCAACGACTGGACCAGCGTCTACCACACCGCCATCTACGTGGGCGGGAACCGGATTGTGGAGGCGACCGGCAACCACGTGCAGCTCAACACGCTCGACCAGTGGGGTACCGACCAGCTCATGCCCAACGGCCGGCGCCCCTGACCCGGGGCGGTCGAGCTCAGGCCGGCGAGGGGGACCGGGTCCCGGTAGTCAGGCCCTGGTCGGCCGAGCGGACCCCGATCCGGGCTGCCGGTCGGCGGAGGTACTCGATGAGGTCCACCTCGGCCATGGGCCGGGCGAAGTGGAAGCCCTGCAGCAGATCGATGCCGAGGTCGGCCAACCACTCGGCCGAGGCGGCCGTCTCCACCCCCTCGGCCACCACCACCAACCCCATGCGGTGGCCCAACTCGGCCACGGTGCGCACGATGGCGGCATCGGCCGGTGAGGTGGCGGCCCGCAGCACGAAGCACTGGTCGACCTTGAGCTCGTCCAGGGGCAGGGTGGGGAGGGCGGCCAGCGAGGTGAAGCCGGTCCCGAAGTCGTCGATGGAGATGCGGATGCCGGCCTGGTGGAGGGGGGTGAGGGTAGCCACGGCGGCGACGGTCTCGGCCACGGCGGTCTCGGTCACCTCCACGGTCAGACAGGCGGCCGGCAGCCGGCGCCGGTCCAGCTGGTCGAGGATCCAGTCGGCCAGGTCCGGCACCGACAGGCTCTTGGCCGAGAGGTTCACCGACACCACCACCTCCAGCCCCTGCTCCCGCCACCGGAGCTGGGCGTCGAGGGCCTCGGCCACCACCCACCGGGTGAGGCGGTCGATCAGGCCGGTCCGCTCGGCCAGGGGGATGAACCTCCCGGGAGGGACCCGTCCGTGCTCCAGGCTGTCCCATCGGAGCAGGGCCTCCACCGCTGCCACCCCGGCCGAGCCCGGTGCCACCTGGGGCTGGTAGGCCAAGGTCAGTTGGCCCCGTTCCGGGGCCGTGCGCAGATCGGCCAGGAGGGCCAGGTCGTCGACGGTCATGGCCCCGTGGTCGGCGTGCCACCAGGTGAAGGGCTGCCCGGTGGCCGCGGCCCGGCGGGCGCTGAGCGAGGCCGTCCGGACCAGCTCGTCCATGCCGGTCCCGTCCCAGGGTGCCGCCGACAGCCCCACGTGGGCCCGCAGGGACACCTCGATGTGGTCGACCAGGTAGCGACCGGCCCCTACCCCCCCGACCAGGGTCGCAGCCAGCGACTCCCCGGCTCCGACCACCGGGGCCGGCAGGCGGTCGCCGTCCCCGGGATCGGTGGGATCACCGGGACGGTGGCGTCGGATGGGGTGGTGGCGCCCGGGCCCGTCGAGACCCCAGGTCACCACCAGTTCGTCCCCCTCCACCCGTCCGATGACGGCGTCCCCCGGCAGTACCTGACCCAGGTCCTCGACGGCCCGGCGCAACAGCTCCGTCCCCACCTGGTAGCCCAGGGCCTCCCGGGCCTGGCCGATCCCCTCCAGGATCACCACGGCCACCACGTAGGTGGTGTGGTCACGCTCGGCCAGCCGCTGGGCCAGGCCGAAGCCGTTGGGCAGCCCGGTGTCGGGGTCCACGGTGTCGTGCCGACGGGCCGCCCGGGCCAGGATCAACACGGCCAGGGGCGCGGCCGACAGGGCCAGGCCGGCCCACAGGGCCAGCGAGAAGGCCCGGGCCACGCCTTCGGAGGGAGCCAGGGCCGCCCACAGGGACAGGCCCACCACGCCCAGCTGGGCCCCCAGGTCACGGCGACCGAGGAACAGCGCGGTGAACACGGTCCCGGGGACGAAGAACAGGGCCATCACCACCGACTGGGCCGACCCGTGACCGGACCACACCAGGAGGGCCACCACGGCGATCCAGTACCCGGCCAGGATCCTGCTGCCCGCCACGTCGATCTCCTTCTGCACCAGGGTCACCACCCACAGCGCCCCGGTCACGCCGGCCGCCACGGCCAGGCGCACCTGGTCGGAACCGGACCCGAAGGAAGTCAGGGCCATGACCGACCACGACACCACGGCCAGGGCGAACAGCACCCGGAGCACCGACAAGGGGCTCAACAGCTCGATGGGGGCCTCCAGGGCGAACCACGACCTGGTCTTGGGGAAGAGGCGGTTGCCCAGTCGGGCCTCGGGGGTCAGGCGGGCGCTGGTGACCGAGGGCGACCGGTCACCGTTCCGTGACGTCCAGCCGCGCCAGCTCCCCACCGGACCCGGACGCAACGGCATCCTCTCCCATCGGCACGACCGGTCCTCCACTGAAACCGGGGCCGATAGGTTGGCCCCATGAGGTTGATTCCATGACGGCCACCGCCCTGCGCATGGGGATCCTGGGAGCGGCCCGGATCGCTCCGGCCGCCCTCGTCCGACCGGCCCGGTCCAATCCGGAGGTCACCGTGGAGCTGGTGGCGGCCCGGGACCCCGAGCGGGGCCGGGCCTACGCCGGCAAGCACCGGATCCCCCGGGTGGCCGACCGGTACGAGGCGGTGGTGTCCGATCCGGCCATTGATGCCGTCTACATCCCCCTCCCCAACAGCCTGCATGCCGAGTGGACCCTGGCGGCTCTGGCCGCCGGCAAGCACGTGCTGTGCGAGAAGCCCTTCACCTCCAATGCCGAGGAGGCGGCCACGGTGGCCCGGGCGGCCGAGCAGGCCGAGGCGTCGGGGGTGGTGGTGATGGAAGCGTTCCACTACCGCTATCACCCCTTGGCCCGCCGCATGGTCGAGATCGTGGCCTCGGGGGAGCTGGGCCGGGTGCGCCATATCGAGACCTGGCTGTGTGCCCCTATCGCCAACAAGTCCGACATCCGCTACCAGTACGGCCTGGCCGGTGGGGCCATGATGGACATGGGCTCGTACGTGGTGCACATGGCCCGGATGCTCGGTGGGGAGGAGCCCTCGGTGGTGTCGGCCACGGCCAAGCTCCAGAGCCCCGACGTCGACCGGGCCATGACCGCCGACCTGCGCTACCCGAGTGGCCACACCGCCACCGTGCACTGCTCCATGTGGTCGTCGTCCTTCCTCCACGTGGCGGCCCGGGTCACCGGCGACGAAGGGCAGCTGCGGGTGGTGAACCCGGTGGCCCCCCAACACGGCAGCTGGCTCACCGTCCGGTCCGGCGGCACCCACCGCACGGAGATCCCGGCCCGCCGTCCCACCTACGACTACCAGCTGGAGGCGTTCTGCGATGCCGCCCTGCGGGGCGCGCCGGTCCTCACCTCGGCCCACGACGCCGTGGCCAACATGTCGATCATCGATGCCGTGTACCGTGCAGCCAACCTGCGCCCCCGGGGTACGTGAACCACCCGGGGACGTGAACCCACCCAAGGAGTCACCACCATGAGCACCTTCCCGTACGAAGGCCGGTTCGCCGTGCACCGCCGGCTCCCCGAGGAGCGCACCCCCCGGGCCGAGATCCTCGAAGAGCTCAAGACCATGGCCACCGAGGAAGATGCGGCCTGGGAGTCGGGCAAGTGCTCGGGCACCATGTACTGCGGCGACCACGATCACTACCGCTTCATGACCGAGGCCTTCGGCATGTTCGGCCATGTGAACGTGCTGCAGCGGGACATGTGCCCCAGCGCCACCAAGTTCGAGGCGGAGATCATCTCGATGACCCTCGACCTGTTGCACGCCGAGGCCGTCACCGACGGCGAGCCGGCCGGACTGGTGGCCACCGGTGGCACCGGGAGCATCTGCCACGCCATGCTGGCCTACCGCGACCACGGGGCCAAGCACCGAGACATCACCCGGCCCAACGTGATCAAGCCGGAGACCGCCCATCCGGCCTTCGACAAGGCCTGCCACCTGTTCGGGATCGACCTCAAAGTGGCCCCGGTCGATCCGGTCAGCACCCAGGTGGACCCGGAGTGGGTGGAGCAGAACATCGACGCCGACACCGTGGCCGTCATCGGGTCGGCGTGCAACTACGGCTACGGCACCATCGACCCCATCAGTGAGCTCTCCGACGTGGCGCTCCGCCACGGGGTGGGGCTGCACGTCGACAGCTGTCTGGGTGGCTTCATCCTGCCCTTCGGCCAGGAGCTGGGCTACGACATCCCGGTGTTCGACTACCGGCTCCCCGGGGTGACCTCGATGTCGGCGGACACCCACAAGTACGGGTACGCCTTCAAGGGGACGTCGGTCCTCACCTTCCGGGACAAGGCCCTGCGCGACGCCCAGTACTTCTTCCTCACCGACTGGAGCGGGGGCAAGTACTGCTCACCGGGCATGGAGGGGTCGAGGTCGGGTGGGCTGTTGGCGGCCACCTGGGCGGCCATGGTGCAGTTCGGCCGGACCGGCTACCGGCACTACGCCCAGGAGATCTTCGAGACCGCCATGACCATGCAGGCCACGGTGCGGTCCCATCCGGAGTTGCGCATCCTGGGCAACCCGACCTTCTTGTTCAGCTTCACCTCCGACGAGTTCGACATCTACCACGTCAACGACTTCATGCGGGGCCGGGGTTGGCGGTTCAACGGCCAGCAGTACCCCAACGCCCTCCACATGGCGGTGACCCGGCCGCAGACCCAGCCGGGGCTGACCGACACCTTCGCCACCGACCTGGCCGAGGCGGTGGCCTACGCCCACGAGCACGTCAACGACGCCCCGGCGTCGGGGGCCATCTACGGAGGAGTGGTGGGGGGCATGAACGCCGAGGCCGATGAGTTCATCAGGATGGTGATGGGCGACATGATGGACGCGCAACAGGCCATACCGGTCGAGGCCTGACCGGTCGAGGCCCGACCCTCGAGGCCCCCGGTCGACACCTGACCGTTGGAGCAACCCATCCCCGCTCCATGTCACCGGCGGTGAGCCCACCCGACCTGGCCGGCCGGGCCGACGACCGCTACGCCCTGGTGGTGGACCTCGGGACCGGTGGGCCCAAGGTGGGCCTGGTTTCGCTCCGGGGGGCCATGGTCTGGACCGAGCACCAGCCGGTGACCACCCACTACAGCCCGGGCGGCGGGGCCACCCAGGACGCCGAGCAGTGGTGGCAGTTGATTACGGCCGCGGCCCGACGGGCCATTGGCTCGGGGCGGGTCCCGGCGCGGTCCATCGTGGCGGTCTCCTGCACCGGCCAGTGGTCCAGCACCGTGCCGGTGGACCAGGCCGGCCACCCGGTGGGCCCGTGCCTGTTGTGGTCGGACTCCCGGGGATCGCGCTTTGTACGGGCCGCCATCGGCGGTCCGGTGGGCGGGTACTCCCCCACCGCCCTGGCCCGGTGGATCCGGCGCAGCGGGGGTGTGCCCTCGCTGGCGGGGGCCGACCCGGTGGGCCACATCTCGTTCCTCGAGCACTCCGAGCCGTCAGTGGCGGCGGCGGCGCACTGGTACCTCGAGCCGGTCGACTACCTGTCCATGCGGTTCACCGGGGTAGCCACGGCCTCGCCGGCCTCCATGTGTGGAGCATGGCTGACCGACAACCGGGACCCTGACCACCAGCAGTACGACCCGGTGCTGATCGGGGCAGCCGGGGTGCCGGCCGACAAGCTGGCCCCGCTGGTGCCCACGGCCAGCGTGATCGGTGCGGTCCTGCCCGAGGTGGCCGCGGACCTCGGACTGGGGCCGGATGTGGTGGTGGTGGCCGGCACCCCCGACCTGCACTCGGCGGCGGCGGGGTCCGGGGCGGTCCTGGCCCATCAGGCCCATCTGGCCATCTCCACCACCAGTTGGGTCAGCTGCCCGCTGGCCCGCAAGAAGACCGACCCCTTCCGCCAGATGGCCACGGTGCCGGGCATCGTGCCCGGGCTCAACCTGGTGGCCAACAATCAGGAGTCGGGGGGTGCGGCCCTGGAGTGGATGCGTCGGTCGCTCGGCCCCGGGGACCGAACGTGGTCGTACGAACAGCTGACCGGGCTGGCCGCCGAGGCCCTTCCCGGGAGTGGCGGGGTGGTGTTCACCCCGTGGCTGGCCGGTGAGCGCTCACCGGTGGCCGACCCTTCCGCCCGGGGTGGGTTCCACAACCTGTCCCTGCGCACCACGCAGGCTGATCTGGTCCGGGCGGTGATGGAGGGGGTGGCCCTCAACTCGCGGTGGCTGTCCGAGTCCCTCGAGAGGTTCGTGGGACGGCGCTTCGAGTCCATCCGGGTCATCGGGGGCGGTGCCCGGTCCGACCTGTGGTGCGCGATCTACGCCGATGTGCTGGACCGCTCGGTTGAACAGGTCGAGGATCCGGTGCACGCCAACCTGCGTGGGAGCGCCCTGCTGGCCGGGATGGCCCTGGGCCGTGTGTCGCCCGAGGAAGTGCGATCGCTGGTGCCGGTGTCGGCCGTCTACCACCCCCACCCGGACACCCGTGAGCTCTACCGGCGGCACTTCAAAGCGTTCACCGACCTGTACCGGGCCCAGCGGAAGATGTTCAAGCGGCTCAACCGGGGACGTTGAGGGGTGGTCGCTTCGGGGTCGGTTGCCGGGGTCGCCGGGGTGGGCTGGCCGGCCCTGATCGGAATCGGAGGGATCTGCCTAAGGTTGACAGATGCGGTTGATGTGTTCGACCGACGTCGGTCGAAGTGAGTCGTCGAAGTCGATCCGAGTGAGCTATCGAAGCGATGTGAGGAGAGCACAGTGAAGGCAGCGGTGTACTACGAGACAGGCCAACCTGACGTCTTCCGTTACGAGGACGTGCCGGATCCAGAAGTCGGACCGGGCGAGGTCCTGGTCCGGGTGGAGGCGGTCAGTATCGAAGGGGGCGACACCCTCAACCGTCTCCAGGGCGACTTGGCCCGGGTGCCTCACATCGTCGGCTACCAGTGCGCCGGCACCGTGGTGGCCGTGGGCGACGGCGTGGAGCAGTACGCCCCGGGTGACCGGGTGGTCACGGTGGGCCTCGACGGGTCCCACGCCGAGCTCCGGGTGGTGGGGACGGCGTTCTGTTGGCCCATCCCCGACGGTGTGGACACCGAGTCGGCCGCGGCTGTGCCGGTGCCCTTCGGCACGGCCGACGACTGCCTGTTCGAGTTCGGGCGGCTCCAGGCCGGGGAGACCGCCCTCATCCATGCCGGGGCCAGCGGGGTGGGGATCGCCGCCATCCAGTTGGCCAAGCGGGCCGGGGCCACCGTGCTGGCTACGGCCTCGAGCGACGACCGGCTGGCCCGATTGGGTGACCTGGGGTTGGACCACGGGATCAACTACTCGACCAATGACTTTGTGGGCGAGGTGCGGCGCCTGACCGATGGCCGTGGTGCCGACGTCATCGTGGACTCCATCGGGGGCTCGACGTTGCAGAAGAGCCTGCTGTGCCTGGCCTATCGCGGCCGGTGCATCACCTTCGGCGATGCCGGACGGGAGCACCCCTCCAAGTTGGACATCTCCACTATGCGGGCCAACAACCAGACGCTGGTCGGGTTCTTCCTGGGTGCCGAGCTGTTCATGGGCCAACGGGCCTACGCCATGGTGGCCCGGCTGCTGGCCGACATCGCCGCCGGCGAGCTCAAGGTGGTCATTGACCGGCGCTTCGCCCTGGCCGACGCCGGTGAGGCCCACGCCTATATCGAGAGTCGTCAGGCCTTCGGCCGAGTGCTGCTCATCCCCTGACCCGATCTGAACTCCTGAATGGGCTCCTACCCTCCGAACTGCAGAGGTGGCACCGGCGTCCTCGGTAGCCTGAGGCCATGATCCGAACAGCCCGCCCCGACGACGTGGATGCCATGGTGGGGTTGATCCACGATCTGGCCGAGTTCGAACGTTCACCAGACTCGGTGGAGATCGATCCGTCCCAGTTGCGGGCGGCCCTCTTCGGCCATGCTCCCAACGTCTTCGCCCACGTGGCCGACGAGGATGGCCGGGTCGTCGGCGTGGCCATCTGGTTCAAGAACTTCTCTACCTGGACCGGTCGGAACGGCATCTATCTGGAGGATCTCTACGTCCGACCCGAGGCCCGGGGCCACGGAGTCGGCCGCGCCCTACTGGCCGACGCTGGCCACCATCGCCCGACGGGAAGGCTACGCCCGGCTGGACTGGAGCGTGCTGGACTGGAACTCGTCCGCCATCCGCTTCTACCGGTCAGTCGGGGCGGTGCCGATGGACGAGTGGACCGGCTACCGGCTCTCGGGTGCGGCCCTGACGGCACTGGGTTCGGCCATCGGCGAGGCCCCTGCTTGACCGTCGGAGAGATCTGTACTTGAGAGAGATCTCTACTTGAGATACGTGTAGAAGGCCGGTCCGTCGTGTTCACCTGCGCCAAAACACCACTTCGTTGTGCAGGAGATATTGATGATGGGCACGTCGGCAACGCTGGTGCCCGATTGGGCGAACGTTTGGGTCTGCCATGTTGTTCCGGCATTGGTGGTGGTAAGAACCTTCTCCGGTCCGGAAGGCGCCCCGGTTCCGTCGGAGCCCAGAGCGAAACAAGTGGTGGCGGAGATGCAGGAGACCCCAACGCCAAACAGGCCCGAGGGGAGGGTCACTGGCGCCCACGATGTGCCGCCGTTGGTGGTCCGAAACATCCGCGCACCGCCACTGTTCACCCCACCGGCAACAAAGCACTCGTCCTTGGTGGGACACGACACCGATCCCAGGCTCTCTCCGGTCACGATCGCAGCCGATGAATGAGCTCGCCACATCGCCCCTCCATCGGTCGTGGTCAGCACCGGTGGCGGGGTGGTCTCCGAGAGGTTGCCGCCGACGATCGTGCACGTCGACGAAGAGCTACACGAGATCGATTGGTAGTAGTTGGTGCCATGGGGTGCCGTTTGAACCTGCCACTTGGCCCCGCCATCTGTCGATCGGATGATGACGCCGCCTGTGGCACTTGCCGCAACGGCGAAGCACGTCGTCACCGTGGGGCAGGTGACACCCTCCAAGCCGTAGGCGGCCTTGGCCTCGGCGGGCAACGATGGGGTCGTCCAGGTGGTGCCACCGTTCACCGTGCGCAAGACCGACGACCCTTCACCGGTAACCGTCACGCACTCCGACGTGGAGGGACAGCTGATGGAGCTGAGCCAGTTGGCCGAAGCCGGCAACGTTTGGATGGCCCACTTGGCCCCACCATCGGTCGTGGCGTACATGCTCGCCGGCCCGCCGTTGTCGTCGCCCTGGCCGTACTCACCGGTCACGAAGCACACCTCGGCCGACGGACACGAGATTCCTGTGGTGGCGGTGAAGCTTGTTTTGGGATAGACGGGTGATGAAGGCAGAGCGTGGGGCTGCCAGGTGGCCGAGGCCGCAGCCACCGGGTCCGTTTGACCCGCTGCCAGCAGAGCCGAGGCCACCGTGAGGCCCAGAAGTCCCACGAGGAAGAGAGTTCTGAACGTTCCGCGCTTCGATTTCATGCTCTGCGCCACTTCATACGGTCTGCCGCCTCGCTCCCCGGTCCCCTGCTCTCCCTACTGCGCAGGGTACCTGGGTTCAGGCAGGTTACCTGGGTTCAGATGGTGAACGCCAGGTTGGCCACCAGCTGCTCACCCAACTCCCGGTCACCGGAGAAGGCGATCTGGTCCGTCGGCGGCGGTCCGGGGTCGCGTCGGCCGCCGGTGAGCCTCAAGAACAGTGGCGACGGCACTTCGATCCCCACGGTGGGCGGGCCGTCGAACGAGTCGACCACCGCGGCCCGACCCTCCACCAGTACCAGGTAGGTGCGTCCGGCCGGACCGGACAGGTCGATGCGGACCCGGGACCCCTCAGGCATGGAGGCCCGCCGCCCCACGATGTAACCGAGTCCCGTCGCCACCTCGTCCAGGGCGGAGCCCACGTCGGCCGGGTCGGAGCGCAGAGCCATCCCCACGGCACTGCGGATGTCCTGCTCGTGCAGGTACATGTCGAAGTGCCGGATCCTCATGAATCGTCCGTAGGTCTCGTCGGGACCGGCGGGCGTCCACGACGGGGCGTCGAAATCCGCCTGGGTCATGGCATCGAGGGCCTCGAGGCGACGCCCGGCTAACGCCTCGAACCGGGCCAGCACCTGGTCCCCCGGAAGCGATCGCATCGACTCGACCCAGACCTCGTTGGCCTCGGCGATGGGATTGCGCATGTGGTGGAGGTGCGAGACGTCGGCCGTGGGCGTGGGGTCCCCGATGAGCATGGACTCCGTGCCGATCACGTGGCTGAGTACGTCCCGTACCGTCCACCCCGGCAGGCAGGTGGGCTCGTCCCACTGGTCGGGGGCCAGTGAGGCCCCCACCTCGCCCAGGGCGGCGAACTGGTGGCGCAGCAGCTCCACCACGTGGGTTCTGTCGACGTAGGTAGGCACAGTGGGCTCACCGTAGCGGGCGGGCCGGCTGTCGGCCCGGAGTACGCCCCAATCCACCATCAGAATCCCGATTGAGGCTGGCAGAGGGGCAATTTCAGGGCCCCGACACTCAACCAAGCCGGCAAAACGGCCGATAGGGACCAGGTGAGACGGCGAGGCTGGCCATGGCGTTCAAGACCGTAGGTTGGAAGCTGGCGCTCGCCGTCGGCTTGTCGGCGCTGGCGGCCTACCTGCTGGTGCCCGGGGCCATGGGTCGCGAGGCCCTCTGTCAGTTCATCGGCTTCGGTGCGGTGGTCTGCATCCTGGTCGGCGTGCGGATCCACCAACCCCAGCACCGCACGGGGTGGTACCTGATGGCCACCGGCGTGGCGGCTTTCTCGGCGGGAGACTTCTTCGAGGACCACTACGGGCTCAAACTCCACGCCAGCAGCCCCCATCCGACCACCGCCAACGCCTTCTACCTGGCCGGCTACCTCCTGCTCCTGGTGGCCGCGGTGTCGCTCTGCCACAATCCCAACCGCTCGGGCCGGCGCGAGGACTTCGCAGACGCCGCCATCATCTCGCTCGGAGCACTGGCCATCTCGTGGGATCTCCTCATGAACGCCTACGTCTATGACACCTCACTGTCCCCCTATCAGAAGCTGGTCATCCTGGCCTACCCGGCCATGGACATCGCCCTGATCTTCGTAACGTTCCGGTCTCTGCTGTTCGGTTCGGCCAACCGTCCCTACCACCGGCTCGTGGCCACGGCCCTGCTGGTGGTGGTGGGTACCGACTTCGCCCACCAGATCCTGGTCCGGCATGCCGACCACGCCGGGGGCACCGCCGTCAACGCCGGCTTCCTCCTGGCCTATGTGATCCTGGGAGCCGCCGCACTCCACCCGTCCGCAGCCGAAGCGGACCTGATCACCGAGAAGCAGAAGCCCAGTATCTACCGGCAAGAGACCAACGGTCGGGGCCGGATCCCGGTGGTGGCCTTCGCCGGCTTCATCCCGCCCAGCATCCTCTTGGTGGCCGCCAGCCGCGACCTCTCGGTCAACGTCCCGGTCATGTCGGCCCTCTGCCTCTCGGTGTTCGCCCTCATCTACTTGCGGATGATGTGGCTCATCGGGCGCATCACCGGGCAGACCAGCGAGATCGAGGTGCACGCCCACGCCCTGGAGGCCTCCCACCGTCAACGGGACGCCCTCGAAGCCGACCTCCGCCACCTGGCCTTCCATGACGAGCTCACCGGCCTGGCCAACCGGGCCCTGCTGCACGACCGGGTGGAACACGCCCTGGCCTCCGCACCACGGACGGGCAAGTCGGTGGCCCTGTGCTTCGGCGACCTCGACGGATTCAAGACCGTCAACGACACCCTGGGCCACAACGTCGGAGACAGTGTCCTGGTGCGGGCCAGCCGGTTGCTGTCGTCGATCGTGCGACCGGGCGACACGGTGGCCCGGCTGGGCGGCGACGAGTTCGCCGTGTTGATGGTCGACGTCGAGGACCCCCAGGCAGCCGTGGACTTTGCCCATCGCATCGTCTCGGTGCTGAAGAATGCCCCCGACTTCGAAGGCAACCAGGTCGGTCTCTCGATCAGTGTCGGTGTGGCCTACGGCGACGCGGACAAGACCACCGAGCAGCTGCTCAGCGAAGCGGACTCGGCCATGTACGAGGCCAAGGAGCGCGGGAAGAACTGCGTGGAGGTATTCCGCACCTCCATGCGGGCCCGCATGCTGGAGCGACTCGACCTGACCAACGGCTTCCGCTGGGCCCTGGGTCGCTCGGAATTCTTCCTGCAGTACCAGCCCATCGTGTCCCTCTCCGACAACCGGTTGATGGGATTCGAAGCACTGGTCCGGTGGGCCCATCCCGGCCTGGGCGAGGTGGCTCCACTCCGGTTCATCCCCATTGCCGAGGAGACCGGGTTCATCGTTCCCCTGGGTCGGTGGGTGCTGGTCGAGGCCTGTGAGCAACTGGCGGCATGGAACGGCGAGTCGCCCCACGACCTCACCTTGTCGGTCAACCTCTCCCGACGACAGCTCATCTCGCCCCATCTGGCCGACGAAGTGCGCACGGCGCTGGCGCTGAGCGGGATCGACCCCCACCGCCTGATCCTGGAGATCACCGAGAGTGTGCTGATGGAGGATCCGGAGCGGGCGGCGTCGGCGTTGGCGGAGCTGCGGGAGATGGGTATACGTATCGCCGTGGACGACTTCGGCACCGGCTACTCCTCCCTCAGCCACCTCCAGCGCTTTCCGGTGGACATCCTCAAGATCGACAAGTCGTTCATCGACCCGCTGATCCACCCGGACACCGGGAGCTCGGCCCTGGTCACCGCCATTATCGGCCTGGCCCAGAGCCTGGGGCTCGAGGTCATCGCCGAGGGCATCGAGCACGAGAGCCAGCTCCACCGCCTTGTGGAGCTCGGTTGTTCCCAGGGCCAGGGCTTTCTCATGGCCCGACCCCTCGACGGTGACGCCGCCGAGTCCCTCATCGCCGAATTCGTCGGCGTGGCCGCCACCTAACGCCCCATCTACACTGACGCGGGCCGGAATCGGCCCGCGCCCAGGAGAACCTTGATGACGACATTGCAGACCGAGTTCACCGAAGAAGAGCTGCTGGCGGACCACGACATCATCGAGCCCCTGGTCGTCGACGGGATCCGTTGCCACGGCGGATTCGACGAGGACGGGGAGTACGTCTCGCCCCGCACGAAGAACCGGCTGCCGGCCATCGGGGCCTGGGAGGAGCAGCGGCTCGAGCAGTTCTCGACCCCGATCCTCGATGTGCCTCTCGACTCCTGGCCCGAGAACTTCCCCAACGTCGACCAGTCGAAGTTCCTGATCCGCAACGGTGCGCCCGAGCCCATCGTCACCGCTCTCACCCGCATCGGGACGGTGGAGGGATTCGGGGCCATGTTGAGGTACCTCCCCACTCCCGAGTGGGAGCGTTGCTTCGATGAGGACATCACCGGCACGGCCATCGCCCACATCGATCGCGGCCTGTTCGAGGCCCACGCCCGCGACGAAGCGGGTTTCGGGGACCTGGCCGGGCACAATCGCATGTGGTTCGTGGCTCGCGACATCGCCTTCGAACATCCCCAAACCGAGGACCTGACCGCCCGCATGCTCGGTCGGATGGGCCTCGACCCCACTCCCAAGACCGCGGCGCAACTCGAGGAGATCCACAAGAACGCCGTCAAGGAACGGGTCCTGCCCGACGACCTGGACTTCAACCTGGAGGTCGTGGTGAACCGGATGATCGGGCTGTTGTTGATCGAGATCTCCGCCTTCCACGGCTTCGCCTGGGCTGAAGCCGTGCTGGGGGACACCGAGTTGGTGGCCGGGGACGGAGAGCCGGCCCGGCTGATCTCCCACATCCGCAACGACGAAACCCCCCATGTGGCCTGGCTCCGGACGGCACTGTCGGAGATGCGCGATCGCACCTGGGTCGGTGAGGGCGGCCAGACCCATGCCGGTCACGAGATGATCGAACGGATCTGGGGGCAGGCCCTGAGCGACTCGATCGTGCTCCGGCGCCGACAGAACCTCAACTTCTTCATGGCCGAGCTCGAGCACACTCTGGAGGGGCGGGCCGACCGCCACGACGTCGTCGAAGAGATGCTCTCCATGGGGTCGGTGGTGCGGCTCGAGGATGGAACAGTGGCCGACCCGAACCCGGGCCTGCTGCCGGCGTGAGTCCGGCTGATCGGCGGGGCCGGCGGACCCCTGCGGGCCGGTCATGAAATTCGGGATCTTCTACGAGCACCAACTGCCCCGGCCCTGGAGTGGGTCGAGCGAACAGCAGTTGGTGTCGGATGCCCTCGACCAGATCGAGCTGGCCGACCGCCTGGGGGTGCAGTACCTCTGGGAGGTCGAGCACCATTTTCTGGAGGAGTACTCCCATTCGAGCGCGCCGGAGGTCTTTCTGGCTGCGGCCAGCCAGCGCACCCGGCGCATGCGCATCGGGCACGGGGTGGTCCAGACGGCGCCGGGCTACAACCATCCGGCCCGGATCGCCGAGCGCCTCGCCATGCTGGACCTGGTCTCCAACGGGCGGGTGGAGTTCGGCAGTGGTGAGTCTTCCTCCGAGGCCGAGCTGGGAGGGTTCGGGGTGGACCGGGAGACCAAGCGCGACGCCTGGTTGGAGGGCCTGGAGGTAGCCATCCGCTGCATGACGGAGACGCCCTTCGGCGGCGTGAACGGTCGCTTCGTCACCATGCCCCCGCGGAACGTGGTCCCCAAGCCGGTACAGAAGCCCCATCCCCCGCTGTGGGTGGCCTGCAGCCGGCGGGACACCATCCTGTTGGCCGCAGAAAAAGGCATCGGCGCCTTGAGTTTTGCCTTCGTCGAGCCCGAGGACGCCGCGCAGTGGGTGCAGGATTACGAGGCGGTGCTGGCGGACCGCTGCGTACCCGTGGGACTCACCGTCAATCCCCAGGTGGCCTGCGTCACGCCCATGATGTGCGCCCGCACCGAGGACGAGGCCCTGGCCCGGGGGTTGGAGGGAGCCAACTTCTTCGGGTACTCGCTGGCCCATTACTACGTGTTCGGTGAGCACGTCCCGGCCAGCACCAACGTGTGGGACGAGTTCCTCGAACGCCGGGGGAAGATGGGGTTCTCCCCGGAAGCCACGCTGGCGGCGCGTCAGGAGATCCTGGGAGCCAAGGCGGCCTCGGGCGACCAGAGTGGGCTGCGGGGGGCCATCGGGACGCCGGCTCAGCTCCGGGAATTCCTACGGCGGTACGAACAGGCCGGCGTGGACCAGCTCATCTTCGTCATGCAGGCCGGCCACAACCGGCACGAGCACATCATGGAGTCCATCGAGCTGTTCGGCACCGAGGTCCTGCCCGAGTTCGTCGAGCGGGACGAGGAGGCCGTACGGGTCAAGGCGGCCAGAATGGAGCCCCTGGTGGCCCAGGCCCTGGCCCGACGGGTGCGGGACGACCCGGTCATGCCCCCCGAGTACGTGATGCGGGCCATACCCAAGCAGATGGTCGATGCCCTCGACAGCCAGCCGGCTCAACAGTGGCTCGAGGACCTGGCCGACAAGCAGGCCGCCGGGGTGCACGACGAGGAGTTCCAGCGGCTGGTCGACGGGTGAGTCGACGGCGGGGTCGACGGCGGGGTCGACGGGCGAGCTGAACGGCCGGCCGCCCGGGAGTGGGCCTGACGCGCTGCGGGATCCCGGAGGACCAATTACGCTGGGACGATGACCTCACCCACCCCTTCTCCCCACGGCCAGGGCTCGTCGGGCCAGCCGGCCGGCGGGGACGATCGGCCGGCCGGGGACCTGGCCGACCTGGCCACCGCCCAGCTGGCCGTGGAAGGCATGCACTGCGAGTCGTGCGTGCTCCTCATCGAAGAGGTCCTGGCCGAGCGACCCGGGGTGAGCTCGTCGTCGGTCGACCTCGAGTCCGCCCTGGCCACGGTGGCCTACGACCCGTCGCGGCTCGGCCTCGACGACCTGCGCTCTACCATCGAAGAGGCCGGGTACTCCGCTACGCCGGTCGGCTAGGCACGGCACACCCCTGATGCTCACCGCGCCCCCGGAGGCATCCCCTCCCACCGAGCCGGACGAGCTGACCCTGGCCACCGCCGAGCTGGAGCTGGGCGGGATGCACTGCAGTGCCTGTGCCGCCCGGATCCAGCGCTCCCTGGGAAAGCTCCCCGCCGTGGCCAGCGCCTCGGTCAATCTGGCCACCACCCGGGCCTTCGTCTCCTACGACCCGGAGCGGCTGAGCACGGACGAGCTATGCCAGGCCGTCACCGAGACCGGCTACACCGCCTCACCGGTCGACCCCGAGGCCGGCGCCACCCACCAGAGCTCCGACCACTGGGGCCTGCGGGCGGCCATCTCGTGGCCCTTGGCCATCGCCGCCCTGGTGGTGGCGCTGGCCGGACCGGAGACCGCCACCGCCGGTTGGACGGTGTTGATCCTGGCCGTGGCGGTGGAGATCGCCGGCGGTTGGCCGTTCCTCCGCGACAGCGCCCGCCTCCTCCGCCACGGCGCCACCAGCATGGACACCCTCATCGCCCTGGGCACCCTGGCGGCGTTGGCGGTCAGCGCGGTGGAAGCCATCGCTCTGGGCGGACGACATCTCCACCTCGGTGGCAGTGGCGAGTTCGCCGCCCGGCTGCACGGGGTGATGGCCCCACTCATCGTGTCCATCCTGGTGACCGGTCGCGCCATCGAGGCCAAAGCCCGGGCCCGGGCGGCGCGGGCCATGCACTCGCTGCTGTCGCTGCGGCCGCCCACGGCCCGGGTGGTGGCCGGGCCCGACGACGACGAAGGGGAGCTGGTGGCGCCGGAGAGTGTTCCGGTGGGAGCCCTGGTCCGGGTACGACCAGGTGAGGCCCTCCCTCTGGACGGCACGGTGGTGTCGGGTTGGTCCCCGGTGGACGAGTCCATGCTGACCGGCGAGCCGTTGCCGGTGGACCGGGGCCCCGGCGACCCCGTCACCGGTGGCACCCGCAACGGGAGTGGGGTGTTGGTGGTCCGGGTGGGAGCGGTGGCCGCCGAGTCGGTGCTGGCCCGCCTGCAGCGGTTGGTGGACGACGCCCAACGGGACAAGGCCCCACTGCAACGGATCGCCGACCGCATCAGCAGCGTCTTCGTCCCCGCCGTGCTCGTCGGGGCCACCGTGACCTTCCTGATCTGGTGGCTGGTGATCGGCAACCTGGGAACGGCCGTGCTGAGCGGGCTGGCCGTCCTGTTGGTGGCCTGTCCCTGCGCCATGGGGCTGGCCGCACCGGTGGCCATGATGGTCGGCTGCGGTCGGGCCGCGGCCATGGGGATCTTCATCCGCAACGGTGACGTGCTGGAGCGCCTGGCCCAGGTGGACCAGGTGGTGTTCGACAAGACCGGGACGCTGACCGAGCGCCACGCCGAGGTGACCTTCGTGACCGCCGTCGTGGGGGTGACCGAGGACGAGGTGCTGTCCATGGCCGCCGCGGTGGAGTCGGAGAGCGAGCACCCCATAGCGGTTGCCATCACCGCCACCACCCACTCCGAGCTCCGGGCCTCGGACATCCAGTCCCTGCCGGGCGTGGGGGTGGCCGGCACGGTGGACGGCCACCGGGTGGAGGTCAGCCGGTTGGTCCCCACGGGTCTGCCCGCTTCCATCGACCGGGCGGTGTCGGAGCGGTACCAGAGGGGCGAGACGGTGGTGGTGGTGGAGCGGGACGGCCAACCGGTCGGTGCCATCGCCGTGACCACCCCGCTCCGGCCCGAGGCCCGGCCGGCCGTTGACCATCTCGCCGCCATGGGGCTCCCGTCCGCCATCCTGAGCGGCGACAGCGAGCCGGCGGTACGCACGGTGGCCACCGAGCTCGGCATCACCGACGAGCGCAGCCACCTGAGCCCGGCGGGCAAGGTCGAGGCGCTGGCAGCCATGGCCCGCCACTCGCGCCGGGTGCTGATGGTCGGCGATGGGGTGAACGACGCCCCGGCACTGGCGGCCGCCGACGTCGGCTGTGCCATCGGGAGCGGATCGGAAGCGGCTCTGGCCAACAGCGACATCGCCCTGTTGGGGAACGACCTCCAAGGGGTGCCGGCGGCCATCGGGGTGGCCGGATCCACCTACTCGGTCATCGTGCAGAACTTCGGTTGGGCCATGGGCTACAACGTGTCGGCCCTGCCGCTGGCCGCCTTCGGACTGCTCGATCCACTGGTGGCCGCCATCGCCATGGGCCTGTCCAGCGTGATCGTGGTCCTCAACAGCCTTCGACTGTCCCGCCTGGGGCGTTCGGGACTGGCCGAGGTCGGCAGAGCGCACTCCCTGCGGGCCCGGCGCGGCCTGGCCCTGTCGGTGGCGTTGCCGGTCATCCTGTTCGCCGGAATCACCGTGATCAGTGAGATCGTGTCGCCGGCCCGGGGTCAGTCCCTCCTGCCGTCACTCCCGTCGATCACCACCATCGCCGTTCCCCACGGCGGATCGGCCGAGGTCTATCTGGACCCGGGTGGCATCGGGGTCAACCGCCTCCACCTGATCTTCTCGGGCACCCCGGGCGACCTGGCCGCGGTCCGGCCCCGGGTGACGGCCAGCGTCGGTGGTGGTCCGGCCCAGCTCTTGCGGCAACTCGAGGTGAGCACGGGACACTTCACCGACTTCGTGGTTCTCACCCCGGGCCACTGGGCGTTCCACGTGACCGGCCGGTTCGCGGGGTCCCCGATGTCGTTCACGGTGGACCGCACACTTCCCTGATGCCCGGGCCGGAGGTGGGCCGGGCGTAACGCCCCTGCCGGTCAGTCTCCGGCCCAGCAGCCCAAGATGATGTCGCCCACGGTGACCGCCACATCGCTGGAGGGCGTGGCAGGGACTCCGAAGTGGGGAGGGAGACCGGCGATGTCCACCAGGAGCACCTTCCAGTCCTTGCGCACGACCACGGAGCCGTTGGTGGTCTGGAAGGCCCCCTGACCGAGCCCCTGCAGCTGACGGACCTTGCCCATCTGGGTGGCCAGACCGTTGAAGTAGGCGGTGGTCTGCGCCCAGCTGGACAGCTCTTTGATCGACAGGGTCATCGAACCCTTGGGGTACTGGTAACGACAGGTATACAGGTGATCGACCCAGGTGGGCGAGGAGACGGTGGCGTTCTCCCCCAACGCCGAGTCGATGTCCACATGCGCCTCGCGCTCGGCACACCAGTTGGGCGATCTGGGACGGGTGGGGGCCGGCCGGGAGGGGTACCTCCGAGGTGGAGGTGGGGGAAGCCGATCCCGGCCGAGCACCCGGCCATCACGCAAGCCAGTACCGCCACGACCACCACTACCCGACGGCGCACGGGGCCGAGAGTACCAGCCCTCCCCTCGGACCTTCCGGTCGGGAGGCCTACCGACGGTGGGTGTCCCTCCTCGATCCCGGACCTACCTGTTGAGCCCCGGGTGGCTGCAGAATGCAGACCAGCTCGATGTGCTCGGTCATGGGGAAGAGGTCGAAGCCCCGCAGCGAGCGCACGGTCCACCCGGCGTCGAGCATGACCCGCAGGTCCCGCGAGAAGGAGGCCGGATCACACGAGACGTAGGCCAGGCGCCGTGGGGGCGGATCGATGGCGGCCAGGGCTCGCATCACTGCTTGTCCCGCGCCCTCACGGGATGGGTCGAGCACGATGATGTCGGGCGCCCGCAACCGGCGGGCCACGGTGGCCGGGGTGACCTCCGAGCGCACGATCTCCACGCCGTCGAGGCCCCGGGTGTTGCGGGTGGCGTCGGCGCAGGCCCGGCGGCTCCGTTCCAGCGCCACCACCGATCCCTGCCGGCCGACCGCCCGGGCCAACGGCACCGTGAACAGTCCGGCGCCGGAGTAGAGGTCGGCCGCCCGGTCACCGGGCTCGGGCTCCAACCCGTCGAGGACGCACGCCGTGAGCAGCGTGGCGGCACCGGGATGGACCTGCCAGAACACGCCGGGGCTGATCTCGAAGCGGTGACCGCCCACTTCGAACCGGGCCCGCCCCGACCCGTGGACCACCCGGCCGTCCACGACCAGGCCGGCATCGACGGTCGGAGTAGAGGCCAGCCCCGACCGTCCGGTCTCGACGGACACCACGGCCGGGCCTCCCATGGGCGGAGCGGTCACCTCGACGTGGTGGGCCCCCGGCCAGCGCAACGCCCCGGCCCCCACCGACGCCACCCCGGGCGAGGCGATCGGGCAGGTCTCGACGAGTTCGACGTCGTGCGACCGGTTGTGGTGAAACCCGGTCCGCCCGGCCTCGTCCACCGCGAACCTGACCCGGGTCCGCCAGCCCAGACCGTCGGTCACCCCCACCCCGTCGGGCGCATCCACTTCCTCGATCTCCACCGGGAGGTCGATACCGGCCAACCGGTGCAGCTGCTCGGCCACCAGCGACGATTTGAGCCGGCGCTGGGCAGGTAGCGAGGCGTGCTGGAAGTCGCACCCCCCGCACCGGCCCGGACCGGCATGGGGACACGGCGGCTCCACCCGGTCCGGCGATGGCTCGAGGATCTCGACCGCATCGGCCCGGAGGAACGACTTGGTCTCGGCGGTCACCTCGGCGAGCACCCGCTCCCCCGGCAGCGAGTGGCGCACGAACACCACCCGACCGTCATCGGCCCGGGCCACGCAACCACCGCCGGCCGCCGGGGCTCCGGTCACCAGCTCCATGGCCATGTCCTGGTCATAGCACTCCCGCCGGCGGGGTCGGGGATACGGTGAGGTGGGTGCACCGGCTGTAGGCCCGTGCACCACCGGAGAGAGGAAGCCACCGTGGACATCGAGGAAGCGCTCTACACCACCAGGGCCATGCGCAGAGTACGCCCCGACCCGGTCCCCCTCGACGTACAGGAGAAGATCCTCGACGCCGCCATCCGGGCACCGACCGGAGGGAACGCCCAGAACTGGAAGTTCCTGCTGGTCGACGACCCGGGGGTGATCGGCCAGATCGGCCCCCTCTACCGCCACTCGATCGAGCAGTTGTGGCAGACCATCTATGCCGACCGGTTGGCTGCGGCCCAGGCCGATCCGGAGGCGGCCGAGAGCATCGAGATGATGAAGGTGCAGCGGTCCGCCCAGTGGTTGGCCGACCACTTCGAAGAAGTGCCGCTGTACCTGTTCGGCTTCGTCCTGGCCGACCCGACCGGCGGCTCCATCTTCCCGGCGGTGTGGAGCGCCCAGCTGGCGGCGCGGGCCCATGGGGTCGGCAGCTCGCTCACCGTAGTGCTGGGGTTCTTCCATCCGGACGAGGTCTTCGACATCCTGGGTGTCCCCCGCGACGAGCACTGGGTCATGTCGTGCTGCGTGAGTTTCGGCTACCCCACCGGCCGGTGGGGAGTAGCGCCGCGCCGCCCGGTCCACGAGGTCTCCTACCGGAACCGGTGGGGCTCTCCGGTGGGCTTCGTGATCGACCAGCCGCTGTGGCCTGAGCGGTAGCGACAGCGATCAGCTCCGGGCCGACGGCGCTTTTGAGCTCTTTCCTCCCGGGCCCCAAAGTCCCTGACCATGGCGGTAGGACCGATCGAGCCGGCCGACCCTGCGGTGACCAGCGCAAACGATCCGACCCCCGGAGCGACGACGGAGTACCCTGTCGGTGTGCGCAAGTCCCGAATTCTGATCCCGCTCGTCGTCCTGGTCCTGCTGGCGGCGGGCCTCATCGCGGCGTTTTCCGGAGGCAGCAGCGGCGCCCAGGCGTCCGCCCATCCCATCACCTCCATTTTCATGAAGTCGAACTTCTACAAGCCCAAGGCCCCCTCCGGTGCCACGGACGACTACCACTGCACGGTGATGAACCCGCACGTCAAGCAGAACTCGTACATCATCTCGAGCCAGTTCTTCCCCGGTAGCGTCGAGGACCACCACGCCATCTTGTTCCTCGTGCCGCCCGATCTTGCCGCTACGGCCGAGGCCGACAACGTGGGCGGAAAGGGATGGACCTGCTTCGGCGAGACCCCCATTCCCAACACCGGACTGGACCAGATCTCCAACACGCCGTGGCTCAGTGCCTGGGCTCCCGGCCACGGGGAGGACAACCTGCCCAAGGGAACCGGGGTCTCGCTCCCGGCAGGGAGCCTGGTGGTCATGCAGGTCCACTACAACCTTCTGGTCGGGGACAATCCGGTGAGCAACTCACTGGTGCTGCACACCGTCCCGGCCTCCACTCCGCTCCTTCCGCTCAAGCTCGACCTGCTTCCCGCCCCTCCGGACATCCCCTGCCCCTCAGGCGTCACGGGGCCGTTGTGCAACCGCGCCGCATCGCTGGCCAACCTGGCTCATCGCTTCGGCCAGAGTGCGGTGACCTTTGACAACGCCATCGAAGCGGTGTGCGGCCGCAACCCGGCCGATCCCCCGGCCGGCGACTCCACCTCGTGCAGCTGGCCCATCTACAAGAGTGGCTACATCGTGAGGGTGTCGGCCCACATGCATCTCCTGGGAGCGACCTTCAAGATGGTGCTCAACCCGGGCACGCCGGGGGCGAAGACCATCCTCTGGGTCCCCAACTACAACTTCCACTACCAGAAGGCCTACAACCTGGCGACACCGATCAAGGTGGTGCCCGGTGACAAGGTCCAGGTGACCTGCAGCTACGACCCGACCCTGGCCCAGCAGCTGCCCACCCTGCGCAAAGTGGCTCCCCACTTCGTCACTTGGGGAGACGGCTCCTCCGACGAGATGTGCCTCGGACTCACCGAGACGTCGGCCACCCTCCCCAACTCCCACTATCCGGTCTAAGGACTCCGCCCGGCGGCCGGGTTCCGTCAGCTCATGCCCACGCCTTTGAACGGGTGGGGCTCACCGTCGATAGGCAAAGGCACAAGCTCGATATGAAAGATATGAAAGCTGTGAGATTAGGGACATCGACCAACGGCCCTATCCGTGCAAACCGGGGATGGGGGCTCCCGGTGATGTTGGTGATGGTGGTCTCTTCCGTGCTCATCGCCGGGTGCGGATCGTCGAGCTCCAGCTCGCCGACGACCACCCAGGCCCCCTCGACCACCTCTACCACGTCCAAACCGGCGGCCTCCACCACGACCACGACCACCGGGCCGACTCCGAGCTACGAGGTGCGCACCGGCCAGGTCAAGGGACTCGGAACGGTACTGGTCGACGGGCAGGGCCTCACGCTCTACCTCTTCGTTCCCGACGCGGAAAAGGGTACGTCGACCTGCTACAACGCCTGTGCCCAGGCTTGGCCGCCACTGCTGCTACCGGCGGGAAAGACCGTTCCGTTGGCGGGACCCGGCGTGAGCACGGCGCTGCTCGGCACCACGCACCGTAGTGACGGGACCACGGAGATCACTTACAACAAGTGGCCGCTATATCTGTGGGTCGGCGACTCCGAACCCGGCCAGGCCACCGGTCAGGGCATCAATAACAACGGTGGCCTGTGGTATGTGCTCTCCCCTTCGGGTAAAGAGATCACCGCGGCGCCATAGCCCGCGCCGCACTCGTTGTCGAGTGTTTTGACGGTGCGCTCGGCAACCAAAAACTCTTTGAGACCGGGGGAGGAAGCTGGTACCCTTTTGCTTCTCAGGGACACCATGAACGGTTCGAACGCTTGAGCCGTTCACCACTGGGCCGATGAGAAAGTGGGGCTGCGCCGCAAATGAGCGAGGGGGACGCAATCTCTGTTAGCCGCGTGGACGTGGGCGAGGACGCGGAAGCGGGCGGAAGCGGACGTAGTGTCGAGCGCCCTCCACCAGCCTGTCGAAGCCGAAACCCGCACCCATCCGGTCAATGCCGAGCTGAGACCAGATGGCGAGGCCTGGGATGACCCGATCGAAGAAAGCACTACGAAGTTCGGGGCGTTCCTGGTCAGGAGTCGGGCTCAGGTGGCCCGGCTCGTCCGCTACACCGCCACTTCGGTGCTGGCCTTCGCCATCAGCGAGATCACGCTTCTGATTCTGTACGGCAACCACTTGGTCGGGGCCACCACGGCCGCGCTGATCGCCAATGTGGTCGCCACCGTCCCGTCCTACCTGATGAGCCGGTACTGGATCTGGAAAGACGCCAAACGCACCCAGGTCGGTCGACAGGTCATCCTGTACTGGGCCACCTCTGCGGCCAGCATCCTCCTTACCAGTCTGGCCACCGGGGCCATCGCCCACCACATCACGAACCACTTCCATCTGGCTCTGGTCGGCGTGGCCTTCTTCTTCGTCAACGTGGCGTTCTGGTTGGTCAAGTTCGTCGTGTACCACAAGTTCATCTTTCCGACGGATAACACCGTCGAAGAAGTGGTCGTCGACGCCTCCCTCTGAGTTCGGTTGGTCGGGTCGACTGAAGGGGAATCGTCCCCTGGTCTTGCCGGGCGTTCACCGCTGGACATCTGAGCCCGCCTACTCGAATCTGCCCCGAGAGGCGAGATCCTCTGATCAGCGGGCGGCATCGCCCAGCCTGATGTAGTTGCCTGGCGGACCACCGATCAGGCAGCCTGACACCGGAAGCGTGCGGGCCAGCGACCGCCCCTGACCGGCCTGTCGCCCGGTCCGCCCCTGGGGCGGAGCGAATGTGCAAAAGGCCAGCTGGAGGGCAGATGTTATGCTCACCCGGTTCAATCACGCGGCTGTAGCTCAATGGTAGAGCCTCAGTTTTCCAAACTGATGACGAGGGTTCGATCCCCTTCAGCCGCTCTCTTGCAACCGCTCGCTTGTGGAGTGCCGTCTCGCCAGGTATTCCTCGAACCCGCTACCTACACCGTGGCCAATGCATCATCTGACGCCTCATCCATCGACGGCTCAGAGCGAGAGTCGCGGCGTCAGGTCGCATTGAGCCTTCGCTTCCTTGGTCCGAGTTAGCCCTCCTCTAGCTCTCGGCGCAGCAGTTCCGCTTCGCGTCGGTTGAGCTGCTCTTCTCTCAACCGCAACCGGGCTTGCTCTTCACGATATTGAACGATTGGGTTTGCCCCACGGAGCTCCCCAGTGGATGTGCCCGCATAGAGGCCCTCTTGGCGGGAGGCCCGGTAACTCGGGTCGTTGGCTCGTCGTGCCCATACGCGTGGTCGCCCTAATCCCAGCCACAGCAGTGACCCAAGATCGGACAGGAGGACCACGATGATGATCCACAGGGCCTTCGGCAAGTGCTGAATGATGGCGTCGTCGGTGGTGATGACGTCGTACATGCAGTAAATCCACAGTGCGAGAAATCCAACCCCAACGACTGCGCCAATGATGTCTGGCATCGTTCCCCTTCCGCCGGCCTGGGTCGACAACTTCGACCGTCAGAGTCAACGGTACCTGAGAGTCCCGCATCGGAACAAAGGCATTTGCAATCCCCTTTCCGCTGGATGATGCAGGTCGAAACTAATGGCTGATCACCGACCCGTCCCGGGCGGTCAGGGACACCAGCGTCCAGGGTCGGTACTAGCGGCATGCGGCACTCCCAGTTCCGCCACTCCGGTACGGAGTTCGGCCCCGCGTTCGGCCCGCTCGTTGCTGACCGAGCAAGAGGCGAGTCGGGCGCTAGGGACGTGATGCTCCACCCAGATCGCGCCGGTATCAAATGATTGGGACGAAACCTGAGGTGTCAAAGGAACTGATCAGGGGCACCCTGCGTCCGCCCAGTGTCGTAAAGGTCCGCTCTTCGTTGACGACGATCGGCCGCCTGAGGCGTACCCCATGCTGTGTGGATCCTGAAGGCCATTGTCATTGGTCAGGGATGCCGCAGCCACTTGCTCGCTCACAGTGACTCGACGAACTCGATGAACTTCGATGGGGGCAGATAGTCGGCTGGAACGTCTCTATACCGGCGGTACCCTGCCACTCGGACCACATTCGAAATCGACCCCTCAACTACGCTGCACAGGCTAAAGGCATGGCCGAGCGAGAAGAGTGCAGATGCCTCCGCTCGGCCATAGCGAACGTCCTCAAAATCCAATCGTTTGGTGCGTGTCACTAGGCAGTAGGTGCACCCGTCCGGTGAGGACCCTACGAATCGAGCCACCATGCAATGGTCGCGCCCGTCGTCCATGACATACACCGCCGAATGTTTGTCCTCTTCTCCGGATTGCCAGCGGACCGGGTCGGAGTCAGAAGACGTGTTGAACCACCCGTGCCTCAGATACTTCATCGCCCACAGAATGACCGACGGGATCGAGTCCTCGGTTTCATGGGTGTCCAGGGGAGTTGTCCCCTTCGGCTCCGACAGCAGGGGGCTGTGACCAAGGCCACCGTCCGCAGTCTTGAGAAGCCAGAGGCTTCGGTTACTGAGAGGAAATATCGGAATCGGCCGGTCCTCGTGGCCTCCGTCTGCCTCACTAGAGCGATCCTGTTCAACCACTGCATCCATCTCCCGCATCTGGGTACAGCCTCCGCTTGGCCCGCCTACCCATCATATGTTTGACCTCGACCCCGCATGAGCCGTCGGCAGAGTCGATAAGCGCCGCCAAGCCTGTTATTTAGGGACGCAGCAACGCCGTCACCTCCGAGAGCAATCAGGCGAACGCCGTCGAAGGTCAACCTTGCGCCTCTTCAGGCTTTCGGGCCCAGGCTGACACCATCGGCGAGGTAGCCAGGTCGAGTGTTCCGGCTGCCACGTTGGCCAGATGCCGGTCGATCTCGTCCTCCGTGGCCAGACCTGCCGCCAGCAGGCGCTCCCTGATCTGTTCGACGGTCGCCCGCTCGAGCTCGTTGCACGCCGGTCCGCCCATCGGAAAGAACGAGTCGGACCCCACGTCGAGGAGACCCGCCGTTCGGAGCAACCTCGGGAGCTTGCGCCCGAACGAGAGGTCCACACCCCGGTCCGCCATCAGGGAGCGGAATCCCGACTTCAATCTGTTGGCCAACTCCTGGTCGGGCCCATACTCATCAGGACATACGAGCGGCTGCAGCCCGGGATCGGCCTCTTCCAGGAGGATCCATCCGCCCGGCTTGAGAGCGTCGATCATGGTGGCGAGGGCGACGGCTCGCTCAGGGACGTGAACGAGCACCAATCGGGCATGTACGAGATCGAAGCGCTCGGCCGGTGCCGGCTCGGTCCCGATGTCGTGCTTCTTGACCTCCAACCCGCTTTGTGCTCCATGCAGCCACGAGGTGTCGATGTCGGTGGCCAGAACGTAGCTCTGGGTCTGATCGGCAACCCATGCGGGCACGGTCGCACCGCCGGCCCCGACCTCCCAGACCCGCCACCCCGGCGACAGCCCGACCGCCAGCATGTGCCGGAAGGTTGAGGGATTGAACAGCTCGGAGAGGGCATCGAAGCGTTGACCCGCTTCACTCTGTTGATTGTCCAGCAAGTAGTGCTCTTCTGCCATGTTCCTCCTCTACGAGGTCACCGGACCGGGGGGTTTCATGCCTGCCAGGTGGCGGTCGCTCGTGTGGCGCCGGGTGCCGGTGGTGGGCCTACTGCCTCATGTCGACGGCATTGATTCGGTGTGGGGCGATGGTTACCACCACCCGGCTCTCACCGGGACCGTCGTGCACTCGAAGGTCAGAACCGTACTTTTCCCCGACCTGATCGGCGAAGGCGTACTCAGCATCAGGTGCGACCTCGGCATCGCCCCGTAGCTCCAGGTACCGCTGGGGAACCTGGAGATCGAGGATGAACAGGCAGCACTCGGGACGCGCCGTCAAGTTCTTCGTCTTCTGCCGGCTGGTGTTCAGCGAGAGCCTGACCGACTTGCCATCGGACAGGAACCAGACCTCGGACAGTTGCGGGCGACCGTCGGGCCCGATCGTGGCGAGCGTCGCCACGTTGGCATCCAGCAGATCGCGGTGGGAATCGGGAATTTGGATCATTGGACCTCCATGTCGCTGAACTGATGCTAATGACCGGCGACTCAGTCCGGAGGGCGCCTTATGGAGAGATCGGTGGCCTCGAGATGGCTCTCGAATCCGAGGCGGACCGAATCGCTGGCCAGGTATCCGAGGTCGCCGTAGAGCCTTTGGAGCCATCCGGATTCGGCGCTCTCCCCTATCATGCGGCCATGCCTAATCCTGTGGGGCCGTCAGAACTCGTAGAACCGTCCCGGGAGGCCAGTGACAATGGCTGAGCCGGCAACCGGTCGGATCGGGGGCAAGGTGGCGATGGTCACCGGTGGCGGAGGGGGCATCGGCCAGGCCACAGCGCAAGCGCTGGCCCGGGAAGGGGCGTCGGTGGTGGTCGTCGACATCGACGGCGAGCGGGCCGGGGCCGCGGCGACGTCGATCGTGGAGTCCGGAGGGGCGGCCATCGGGGTATCGGCCGACGTCTCCGACGAGGCCCAGGTGTCCTCGGTGGTGGCCAGGACGTTGGAGACCTTCGGTCGGATCGACATCCTCCACAACAACGCTGCTCTGACCGACTCTGATTTCCTGTCGGGCGACACGTCGGTGACCGACATGACGCTCGAGATCTGGGAGCGGACCATATCGGTCAACCTGACCAGCCAGATGCTCACCTCCAAACATGCCATCCCCGAGATGGTCAAGACCGGTGGCGGCTCCATCATCAACATGTCCTCAGGGGCTTCCCTGAGCGGCGATCGGACCCGTACCGCCTACGGCGTGTCCAAGGCCGGTGTCAACGCACTGACCATGTACGCGGCCACCGCCTACGGAAAGCAAGGGATTCGGGTGAACACCATCGTCCCCGGACTCATCATCACCGACGCCGTCCGTGCTCACCTCAGCGAGGACCTGTTGGGCTCGCTCGGGAACTCTACGCTCACGCCCTATCTGGGACAACCGAGTGACGTCGCCGACCTGGTGGTCTTCCTGGCCTCGGATGAGTCCCGTTACATCACCGGGCAGATGTTGGTCATCGACGGAGGCATGACCGCACGCGCCGGCCATGTGGGACAGGAGTGAGGGGAAACATCACGCCCAGGGCTGACCACTCATGAACGGTTGAAGGGCCTGTCGAGCGGCATGGGATGAGTCACAAGTTCGAACTCACCCAGAACCCGCTCCGGTGATCCCCATCCGGTTGCATTCCAGGTAGACGTTGTAGAAAGCCTTCTTGAACTTCTTGGCGTGGCCCAAAATCAGCGCCACGGCGGCGCTGTGGCCATGTCCTCGGAGATACGGGTTCTCCGCCTTGTGAAGTTGCATGAACAGACGGCGAAAGTAGGAGGAGATCGCCTGATGGCTCGAGTGGGCGACGGTGCCGATCGACGCCAGGGTGGTGCAGGCCACCTTGTCGTTGGACCCGGATGCCACAGTGGTACTTGTCGTACTTCCACCGCGGGTGGTGGTCGTAGTGGTGCTGCTCTATGATGCTCGAGAGCATGAAGATACTCAGAAGCACGGGTGCTGTTCTTCGCTGAAGGCGACCCGCCGCAGCCTGCAGCAATACACGCCGCCACGGCCAAAACGACAATCCACATATGTCGCACGGCTCAAATATACAGGTAGATCGGGCGGTTTATTCAATCGACCGGCCACTCCGCCGCTATGAGTGGCAGGTCAGCCACCCGAGACCACCCTTGGTCCATCGACGGCAACTTGCAAATCCCTCCGGCCTCTTACTTCCGCAGGTGACGACAACCAAACGTCTTTTTCGGCACCGATGGCGTTCGCTAAGGAAACTTTAATGAATTTTGTCGCCCACTCCCCTAATACCTCCGTGCCGATCACCTGCTTTTGCTTTTTGCCCCGGCAAAATTGTCGGTGGTCCCTTCGGCGAAGGGCATCCCCCAGGCCAGCTCCACCACCCTGACGATCGAGGCACCGATTGACCGGAGGTGCGGCAGCGGGGCACGGATCGACCCTGATGACCATAGAGTTGGCGGCATGAAGAACCGCACCCTCGGCCGAACCGGCATCAAGGTCAGTCCTCTCTGTCTGGGAGCGATGATGTTCGGGGAGTGGGGCAATCCGGACCACGAAGATTCCGTCCGGATCATCCACAGGGCCCTCGACGCCGGGGTCAACTTCATCGACACGGCCGACGTCTACTCCGCAGGTGAATCCGAAACGATCGTGGGCAAGGCTCTGGCCACCATGGACCGCTCCCGGGTCGTACTGGCCACCAAGGTCCATGCGCCCATGGGCGATGACCCCAATGCGCAGGGCAACTCACGGCGCTGGATCATCGCCGAGTGCGAGAACAGCCTTCGCCGCCTGGGTACCGACTACCTCGACCTTTATCAGGTCCACCGCCCCGACGAGTCGGTGGATGTGGATCAAACCCTGGGTGCCCTGAGCGACCTGGTCCACGCCGGAAAGATCCGGGCCTTCGGCAGCTCCACCTTTCCCGCCGAACAGATCGTCGAGGCCCAGTGGGTGGCTGAGAGACGCGGCCGCGAACGATTCATGACCGAGCAACCGCCCTACTCCATCCTGGTACGCGGCATCGAGCGGGACGTCCTCCCGGTGGCCCAGGCCTATGGGATGGGCGTCATCCCCTGGAGCCCGCTGGCCGGCGGATGGCTGTCGGGGCGGTTCGGCACCGGACAGGAGAACACCAGCCGCCGAGCGGCGCGGGTCCCCGGTCGATACGACCTCGGCATCGCAGCCAACCAGCGCAAGCTCGAGATCGTCACCGAGCTGGCCGGCGTGGCTGCCGAGGCCGGTCTCAGCCTGATCGACCTGGCCCTGGCCTTCGTGCTCGAGCACCCTGCTGTCAGCGCCGCCATCATCGGCCCCCGCACCATGGAGCAACTCGAGTCTCAGCTGTCGGCCCCCGATGTGCGGCTCGAGGTGGCCGTCCTCGATCGCATCGACGAGATTGTCGCCCCCGGCACCAACATCAACGCCGAGGACGCCGGGTGGAAGCCATCCTCCCTGACCAACCCCCGGCTCCGCCGTCGCCACCACCGCTGACCCGCACCATGACGGGCGATGGTCAGGTATGCCGCTGACAGGGAGCGGATCGAGCCGGGCTCAGCGGACGGTCGAGACGGTGCGCCGGTCACTGTCCCCCAAAGGGGTCACCGAGAGCCGATCGATCCGGACCGGGAAGGTCCCCCGGACCAGAGGAAGCAGGTCCTCGACCGGGACGGCCGAGGACCACAGGAACCCCTGGGCCCGGTCGCACCGGAGCGAACTGAGGAGGGTGGCCTGGGCCAGGGTCTCGACGCCCTCGGCCACCACGAGGAGCCCCAGATCCTGACCCAACGAGGTCAGGGCTCGGACAATGGCCATGTCGCGCGGATCAGAACACATGTCGAACACGAAACTCTGGTCGACCTTGAGCTCATCGACCGTCATCGAACGCAGCAGGGCCAGTGACGAGTGTCCGGTGCCGAAGTCGTCCAGGGCCACCCTGATGGCCAATCGTCGGATCTTGTCGATGTGGACGGCCGCCGCAGCCGGATGGGCCATGACCGCCGTCTCGGTCAGTTCGATTCCGATCCCCCTCGGGTCACAGTGGGCCAGCTCCAGGTCGCCGACGAGATCGTCGACCGGATTGGTCACCGTCAGCTGGTGGGCGGAGATGTTGCACCAGACCCGGAAGTCGTCCCGGCAGCCGGCCTCGGCGAGCCTCGATCTGGCCGCTATGGCACTGCGCCGGACCGCGGCGTCGACGTCCAGGATGAGTTCAGACTCCTCGGCCAGAGGCACGAACTCGGCTGCGGTCAGCACGCCCCGCTCGGGATGGGCCCAACGGGCCAGGGCCTCCGCCCCCACGATCTGACCGGTCTCCAGGTCGACCTGCGGCTGGAAGTAGGCCACGATCTGACCGTCGGCCAGGGCCTGGCGGAGGGCCGTCTCCTGGTCGATGCGGCGGCGGGACATCGGGTGTAGTGCCCGGGCGAAACCCTCCACCCGGTTCCGCCCGTTCTCCTTGGCCTGGTACTGGGCCCGATCAGCCTGGTAGAGAAGGTCCTGAGGTCCATCCTCGGCTCGGTCCCCGGTCGTGACCCCCAAGCTGGCCGTGACCACCACGCTCCGCCCGGAGATGGCGAAGGGCTCCTCGAAGGTCCTGTGGATCCGCCGGGCCGCCTCCAGCCCCTCTTCGGGCCGGTGCAGGCCGCGGAGGAGGACGGTGAACTCGTCTCCCCCCATCCGGGCCAGGACGTCGCTCTGGCGTAGAACCCCACGGATCCGCCCCGCCACCTGGACCAACAGCTCGTCTCCGGCCTGGTGTCCCAGCGAGTCGTTCACCACTTTGAAGCGATCGAGATCGAGAAACACCACACCGACCAACCCCGGGCTCCGGCGAGCATCGGTCAGGGCGTTGGCCAAGGCATCGACGAAGGCCACCCGGTTGGCCGACTGGGTCAGGTCGTCACGGAGGGCGATCTCGCCCAGTTGGGTGTTCAGGGTTCGGAGCTCCTGGTTGGCCTCGAGGTTGCGCTCCCGAAGATTCAGCTCGCTCAGGACCAGGGTATGCACCTCTTGGTGCACCACGATCATCACCAGCAGGAACACCGGAGTCACCACGCCCAACAGCTGGGTGGCGCGATCGTCGGCCATCAGGCACACCACGACGATGGGCACCAGCAGGGCCAACTGGAAGGGGAAGAAGTAGGACCGGCACGCCGCGGTTCCCACCGCGTTGACCGCGGAGATGGCACAGAGCACGATCAGGTAGATGGCCCGCAGGTCGTAGTGGTTGGTCGTCGGGAACACGAACAGGGGCAGTGAGGCCCAGGCCAGACCGCACAGCCCGGCGGTGATCGGGCCGGCGGGCCATCGGCCCACGGGCTGCCCGAGACGGCGTCGCCTCAGATACAGCTCCGAGCTCCACACCGTCACCCCGGTGACCACCGTCACGGTGGCGGCCCACTCCGCCATGCCGGCCACCGGAACGGCGTGCCCGAAGATGACCACCAACATGACCGCAGCCACCGGCCCGAACAAGGCCCCGCGACGTGTCGAGCGATTGACCTGATCGAAGCAGGCCAGCCGGACGTCCTCGCTGAGCTGGTCTCCCCGCCAGTTCACGTCTTGATCATCGACCGGTTCCCACCGGACCTTGATCCCGGGGCACCGGGTCGGTCTCGGGACACGGCGTCGGTCTCGGGACCTGCGTCCGGGGCACCGGATGTCGGGGTGCTCCGACGGGCCCGGCACGCCCATGTCGCATTTCCGCCAGACACGGGGCCCGGCGTCAGGCATGCTGGACGGGTGATCGAGGATTTCGAGCAGTGTTACACCGCCGTCCAATCGCGTGACCCGCGATTCGACGGATGGTTCTACACCGGGGTCACCTCGACCGGGATCTACTGCCGCCCCAGCTGCCCGGCCCGCACGCCGATGCGGGCCAACGTGCGCTTCTATCCCTCCGCCGCCGCGGCCCAGCTGGCCGGATTCCGGGCCTGCAAGCGCTGTCGTCCCAATGCCACCCCGGGCTCACCGGAGTGGGACTCCCGGGCTGATGTGGCGGCCAGGGCCATGCGGCTCATCGCCGACGGGCTGGTGGACCGGGAAGGGGTTCCGGCCCTGGCCGCCCGGCTGGGATACAGCGTCCGCCAACTCGAACGCCTGCTGGCCGCCGAGGTCGGGGCCGGACCCATCGCCATCGCCCGGGCCCAACGGGCCCAGACCGCCCGGGTGCTCATCGAAACCACCTCCCTACCCATGGCCGATGTGGCCTTTGCCGCCGGGTTCTCCAGCGTCCGCCAGTTCAATGACACCGTCAGCGCGGTGTTTGCCAGCTCGCCCACCCACCTGCGCTCGCGGGTCGGGACGGCCGGAAGGACGGGTGATGCCTCAACCGCCCTGGTGCTCCGGCTCCCGTTCCGGCAGCCGCTGTGTCCCGACAATCTCTTCGGGCACCTGGCCGCCACGGCCATACCGGGCGTGGAGGAGATCCGGGGAACGACCTACCGACGCACCCTCGGCCTGGCCCACGGCCCAGCCATCGTCGAGCTCACCCCACACCCCGAGCACATGGTGTGCCGCGTGGTCCTGGCCGACATGCGGGACCTGACCACCGCCATCGCCCGGTGCCGATGGCTGCTCGACCTCGACGCCGATCCGGTGGCCATCGACCGGCACCTCCGCTCGGATCCGGCCCTGCGCCACGTGATCGACAAGAGCCCCGGGCGCCGGGTGCCGCGGTGTACCGACGGTGTCGAGATGGCGGTACGAGCGGTACTCGGACAGCAGGTGTCGACGGCGGCGGCACGAACCATGGCCTGGCGGTTGGCCCGCGACCACGGTGAGCCGGTGACCGATCCCGAGGGCGGGTTGACCCACTTGTTCCCCACCCCCGAAGCCCTCCTCGACAGCAAGCCCGCCATGCCCCGGGCCCGCCAGTCGACACTGTCGGCTCTGGTCGACGCGGTGAGCCGGGGCCGTCTGGACCTGGGGCCCGGTTGTGACCGTGCCGAGGCCCTGGCGGTCCTGGGCGATCTCCCCGGGGTCGGGCCGTGGACCGTCAATGTCATCGCCATGCGGGCCCTGGGCGATCCCGATGCCTTTCCGGCTTCGGACCTCGGGGTGCGTCGGGGAGCAGAGGCGCTCGGCATCGGCTCGCTACCCGACGCGGTGACCCGGCATGCCGAGACGTGGCGGCCCTGGCGGGCCTATGCCGTCCAGTACCTGTGGTCGGCCACCGACCACCCCATCAACCAGTGGCCTCCCGGCCCCGTGAACATCCCCGTCCCCCACACAACGCAAGGAGAACCGTGACCGCATCCACCACCATGCCCATCACCGGCACGACCCGCATCGTCACCACCATCGAGAGTCCGATCGGGCCGCTCACCCTGACGGCCGAGGACGGGTACCTCACCGGCCTGCACATGCATGACCAACGCCACGCTCCCACCCACGTCAGCGGTGCCGTTCGGGATGACGCCTGGTTCGCCGACATCATCGGACAACTCAGGGCGTACTTCGACGGCCAACGGACCGAGTTCCAGATTCCGATGAAGCTGGACGGCACCGACTTCCAACAACGGGTGTGGACGCAACTCTGTGCCATCCCCTACGGCGAAACCATCAGCTACGGCGAACTGGCCCGCCGGGTCGACAACCCCAAGGCCTCACGGGCGGTGGGGTTGGCCAACGGGCGTAATCCGATCGCCGTCATCGTGCCCTGCCACCGGGTCATTGCCTCGAACGGCGGGCTCGGCGGTTACGGGGGCGGCCTCGATCGCAAGACCTGGCTCCTCGACCTCGAAGCCGGTCGTTAGAGGGGTCCATCCCGCATCGAAGGACAGACCCTCCGACCCCGGGACCCCCACCCGAGCAGGACCGAGACCACCGTGCAATAATCCCGTTGATGGTGGTGGTGACCATGGCGGATTTGGCGTACCGGTATCGGCAATTCCTGATTGCCGTGATCGGGGCCGGTGTGGTCATGGCCATGGCTCTCCTCCTGGCCGGACTGGTCGGTGGCTTCTCGGCCGAAACGACGCAAACTGTCACCGGGGTGGGCGCCGACCACTGGGTCCTCTCCGACAGCTCGGCGGGACGCATCGCCGCGGTAGGCGTGTTCCCTGAGTCCGATGCCACCGCCATAGCCCATGCCCCCGGGGTGACCCAAGCCGACCCTCTGGTCCTGCTGCCCCAAGAGGTGGCCCACATCGGAACGTCGATGAAGACCATCATGGTCATCGGGGCCACCACCGGAGGACTCGGCGATCCGGCCGTCACGTCCGGGAGCCGGATCAGCGGCCCGGGCCAGGTGGTGGCCGACACCAGCGCCGGGGCGGCCGTGGGCAACGAGATCGAAATCGGGGCCACCCACTTCCGGGTGGTGGGTCAGGTCACCGATCGAACGCTGTTGGGAGGTACCCCGATTATCTACATGTCGCTCGGCGATGCCCAGGCCCTGGGGCTCGGCGGGCGACCACTGATCACCGCCGTGGTCACCAAGGGGGCTCCGGCGGTGGTGCCGGCCGGACTTCAGGTACTCACCAACCAGGTCGTCGAGCAGCGCACCCTCGACGCCCTGGCCACGGCGATGTCATCCATCAACAACTCCAAGATCCTGATGTGGGTCATCGCCGGCATCATCATCGCCGCGTTGCTGTACGTCTCGGCGTTGCAGCGGGTGCGCGACTTCGCCGTGCTCAAGGCGCTCGGATCCTCGACCATGGCTCTGCTGACCAGCCTGGCGTTGCAGGCGGTGCTGGTGGCCCTGGCCGCAGCGGTCTTCGCCGCCATCATCTCCAACTTCATGGGCGGAATCTTCAGCCAGCCGGTGGCCATTCCCACCAGTGCCTTCGTCACCCTGCCCATCGTGGCCATCGTGGTGGGCCTCATCTCCAGCCTGGTGGCCCTGCGGCAGGCCACCGGCGCCGACCCGGCCGCGGCGTTCGGCTGAACCATGGCCACTCTGGTAGCGGAAGACCTCACCATGGAGTTCTCCTCCGGCGGCTATCTGGTCCGACCCCTGCACGAATTCTCCTTCGGTGCTGACGACGGTCAGTTGGTGGTGCTGCTGGGACCGTCCGGCTGCGGGAAGACCACTCTCTTGTCGTGCCTGGCCGGGCTGCTCACCCCCACGTCCGGGTCGATCACCCTGGATGGCGAGAAGGTCTCCGGCCTCACCGGCTCGGCCCTGTCGGAGTACCGGCGCCATACCGTCGGCGTGGTGTTCCAGGCCTTCAACCTCATACCCAGCCTGAGTGCCCGCTGGAACGTGATGATCCCGCTGCGACTGGCCGGTGTCAGCAGCAAGGACGCCCGCCAACGGGCCGACGTCCTCTTGGAGCAGGTGGGCCTGGAGGAGCGTGGCCACCACCGGCCCGACCAGATGTCCGGCGGCCAACAACAGCGGGTGGCCATCGCCCGGGCCCTGGTCCAGGACCCTCCCCTGGTGCTGGCCGACGAGCCCACCGCTCATCTCGACTACATCCAGGTCGACGGGGTGCTACGTCTGCTGCGGGGCCTGGCCGCACCCGGCCGCCTGGTGATCGTGGCCACCCATGACGAACGGATAACCCAGCTGGCCGACAAGGTCGTGGAGCTGGTACCCCACCTGCCCGACTCGGCCCGGGAGCCCCAACCCATGTCGTTGCCGGCCGGCCAACTGCTCTTCGACCAAGGGGACGACAGCGATCTGGTCTACGTGGTGGAGTCCGGGGAGGTGGAGATCTTCCGCCTCCGGGCCGACGGGACCGAGGAGCACCTCACCATGGTGCAGGCGGCAGGTACTTCGGTGAGCTCGGTCCCCTGTTCAACCTGCCCCGGTCGGCGTCGGCCCGCGCCGCCACCGATGCCCACTTGATGGGCTACAGCCCACGGCTGTTCCGGAGCCTGCACCCGAGCGCCAAGTCCGCCGAAGGTTGAACCTGCGCCCTCCCGGGGGGCCGGACCCGGAGATGACGTGCGGACCCGGTGAGCAACGCCCTGACATCGGCCATGACCCGCCCGCCGTGGCCTGACCCCAGGACGTTTCCGATCCTCGGCAGCTCCCGACACCCCGTCTGACCTGCTGCTTCTCCCCCACTCCAGCCCTGCCGGCCACAGCCGGTAAAGGACCACCGGAGCGGGGCCGATATACGAACAGTGAAGTTCGACCTCGCCCACCCCACCCAGCGCCAGGTCCGGGACGGCCTGATCTCTGGAGCCATCGCCGAATCGATCGCCATCCCCATCCTGTTGGCGGTGCTCCTGGTCCACGGGAGTCAGGTGAGGTGGGGGTACATCCTCGGGGCCTTCGCCTGCATCGTGGTCTCGGTGGTCTACATGGCCCTGTTCGTGGTGGTGACCAAGGGGCGCTCCAACGTCCGGAACCTGGCCAAAGCGGGGTTTGTGGTGGTGTGCCTGGCCCTGGCGGCGCTGGCGCTGATGGAGTTGGGTTCGTCCAACCGCATCGGCACCTTCATCCCGGCCGTGCTGGTGGGGGTGACCCTCATCAGCGTCATCGGCGACCGGCGCATGCGGGTGGGCATCGACATCGTGGCCATCGCCCTGGTGGTGCTGGTCAGTTGGGCCGAAGGCCTCCGGGGCTCCGACCTGGTGGCCGGAGCGGTGGTCTACGCCTCGACCATCGTGATCATCACCTGGATCATCGCCCGGGCCCTGGGCTCCCAGACCGGCCGGACCGACCAGCCCCCCGGCGTCCGGCACGTCGTCGACGGGCTCTACGAAACCCTCGAGAACATCCCCAAGGGCCTGACCGACTCCAGCACCGATGTCATCCAGACCATCTTCCAGCGCGGGCTGCCCCTCGTGGCCGAGGTGATGCCGGCGGACCAGATCGCCGTGTTCCTGCACAACGCCAAGATCGGTCACTTCACCGCCCTGGTGACCTGGCCCGGGGAGGACGAGGACCTCTTGGACCTGGGGCTGCTCCCGCAGTTGGGCGAAGCCCTCCACGCCGACGCCGTGGTGCTCGACGAGGCCACCTGCGCCATCCCGGTCGGGTACTGCTTCGACGGGGAGCTGGTCATGATGATCCGGCGATCCGAGCTGGACCGTGGGGTCGACGCCCGGGCCCGCGACGTGGCCGAGCAGATGGCGGTGGCCTTTCTGCGCATGACCAGCCGGGCCAACTTCGTGAGTGGGCTCCAGGCCGAGAGCCGCACCGATCCCCTGACCGGACTGGCCAACCGGCGATGCCTCTACGAGCGGATCGAGATCGAGATGGCCCACGCCCTGCGCTCCGAGACGCCCTTGAGCGTGGCCATGATCGACCTCGACCACTTCAAGGAGTACAACGAGCGCTACGGACACGTGGCCGGCGACATCCTGCTGCGCTCACTGGCCGCCCTCATGGTCTCGAACATCCGGGGCCAGGATCTGGTCTCCCGCTACGGAGGCGAGGAGTTCTGCCTGGTCATGCCGGAGACGGACCTGGTCGGGGCCCACCACCTCCTGGACAAGCTCCGGAGTGGCGGGCGCGAGGCCACCTCCGAGTTCGGCGTGACGCTCTCTGCCGGTCTGACCAGTTGGGACGGGATCGAGGACACCGCCTCGTTCATCGAGCGGGCCGATCAGGCCCTCTACCGGGCCAAGGAAACGGGCCGGAACCGGGTGGTGTCCATCCAGGCCTTCACCGAGTTCTAGGAACCCGGGGCTCTGGACACCGGGCTCTGGACACCCGAGTCCCAGACCATCGAGTCCAGACGTCCCGGACCGCCCGGCCCTCACTCGTTTCGCTGCAAGATGAGATAGACGTTGTCGTCCACGGCGAACGAGTTGATGATGGCAAATCCTTCCGCAGTGGCCTGATCGAGCTCGGCCTCCAGCTCCAGCCGTCGCTCGGCCACCACCAGCCGGCCGCCCTGGACCCTCAGCACCCGGTGGACGGCGGTCATCGGGCTTGCGGGGCCGGAGCCCCCCCGCCATCGGCGACGGGTGCCTCCAACAGGAAACCGGACTCCCGGTTTCCTTCGGTCGGACCGGTCCATGGAGGCCGCACCCGGATGTACCACTCGTGACCCCAGACGATGGAGAACACGTCGTCGGACATGGACAGAAAGAAGCTGGTCTCACTGATCTGGCTGGCATGGACCTCCATGGCCCGGTGCTTGCGATCGATCCAGGCGGTCACGTCGATGTCGGTGGTCAGGCGCTCGGCCGGTTCGCCCATGTTCTCCATCTCCTCGGGGCTCCGGTCGGGAACCTCGATCTCCGACGGGTCGAGCCGCTCACTCAGGCTCCGCACGAAGTCGCGGTTCATGGTGGCCATGTACACGACCCCGGTGCCGGCCAGGTCGGCGGCGCGCATGCCGACCCGGTGCACCTGCACGTGATCGGGGTGGCCGTAGCCGCCGTGCTCGTCGTAGGTCACCAGGACGTCGGCCGACTCCTCTTCGAGCAGTCGAGCCAGGGCGGCCCCCGCTTCGTCGACATCGGCGGCGGCGAACGAACCCGGGGCCGTGTTGGTGGGCTCGCCGGCCATGCCGGAGTCGAGATAGTCGAGGAAGGTCTGACGGCTCACGCCGAGGATGGCCGACGCCGCAGCCAACTCCTCTATGCGACGGTGGGCCAGGGACTCACCCTCGGCCAGATCGCCGGGCACTTCGCCGAGCTCACCCCGGGTGGCAGTGACCAGCACCACCCGGTGGCCGGCGTCAGACAGGGCGGCCATGGTGCCGGCGGTGGCGATGGCCTCATCGTCCGGATGGGCATGGAAGAACACGACGGTGGACACGAACGGCACCCTACCTGCGCCGGGTGGTGGGGCGGTCAGTCCAGGCGCTCAGGCCAGGCCGTCAGGCCAGTGGTAGCTGGGGGGCGTCGGCCAGGGACAACCGGCCCGAGGTGGAGCGGTCACCGTCGCCCGCACTCTTCTTTCGCTTGGTCACGGCGAAGATCCGCTCCGGTTCGAACGACCGGATCTTCCGGTCGCCAGGTCGGCCCCCGACCACCTCGATCGACTCGCTCCCGTTGTGGTGGTTGACCACGCGGGCCCGGAACTCCCAGGTGGCCCCCCGGAGGTGCAGGCCCGAGACGATCACGGCGTCGCCAGATTTGAGTCCGTTCCACGTACCCGAGCGCTCCAGGTGATCGGAGGCGTCGGCAGCGGCTCGTCGGGCCTTGGCCCGCGGGGCCCCGCTCACCCCGGCCCGGCCTCGGCGGGATGGGGTCCCACCCGGAACAAGATCAGCCCCGCTCCTGGCGGACCAGGCGGAGCCGGTGCCAGATCACAAAGGCCACGGCCACGACGGCGATCACCGCGGCCACGTAGCCGGCGTAGCTGAAGGCCTTCAGCACGTGGTTGTAGCTGCTCCCCAGGGAGTAGCCCAGGCTGGTCAGGGCGGTGCACCAGATGGCGCAGCCGATGAGGGTGAACAGCAGGAACTTGGCGATGGCCATCTCACCCAGCCCGGCGGCGAACGACACGAAGGACCGCAGGAGGGGGATGAACCGCCCGAACAGCACGAAGGGCTCGCCCCGCCGGTTGAACCAGGCCTCGGCCCGGTCCAGGTCGTGGTGGGTGAGCAGGACGTACTTGCCCACCTTGTCCACCAGAGGCCGCCCTCCGAAGTAGCCGATCAGATACCCGGCCAGGGAGCCCAGCACCTCGGCCGCGGTGGCCACCACAATCACCAACACCAGCTGCAGATGATCGTGGTGATGGTTGGTGATCTGCCCGCTGGCCAGCACACCCCCGTAGATGATGGCCACTTCCGCCCCCACCGGGAGCCCCATGGCCGAGATGAAGCTCAGCACGAAGACCGCCAGGTACCCCCAGGTTTCCAGAAAGTTCTCCATAAGCGCTCCATGTCTACTCGGTCCCCGCTGCACCGTGGGGCATCGCCGATGACCGGCCCCGACCCCGGCTGCACTACCGTCACGTCGATGGACCCGGCCCCGGACCACCAGCGGCCCCGTCAGGACCGGTGCGTGACCCCCGACGGTGTGGGCCTGGCCGTGTACGACTTCGGCGGCAGCGGGGACGACCTGTTGCTGGTCCATGCCACCGGGTTCTGCGCCGAGGTCTTCGTACCGCTGGCCCGGGCCCTTGGTGAGGACTATCACTGCTGGGGGCTCGACCTCCGGGCCCACGGTCGGTCGGATCGGCCGGTCGACGGCAACTTCGCCTGGTCGGGGTTCAGCGTTGACGTCCTGGCCGCTTTGGACCATCTGGGCCTGGTGCGCCCCTGGGCCTTCGGCCACTCCTGTGGGGGCGCCTCCATACTCCTGGCCGAGGAGGCCCGGCCCGGGGCCTTCCGATCGCTCTACTGCTTCGAACCGGTGGTGGTGCGCGAACCCATGGAGTGGCTGGCGGCGGAGAACAACCCGCTGTCGGTCGGGGCCCGCCGCCGCCGGGAGGCCTTCCCGTCCAGGGACGACGCCTACCTCAACTTCTCCTCCAAGCCCCCGTTCTCCAACCTCGATCCGGAGGTCCTGGGCTGCTATGTCGATGCCGGCTTCCAGGTCATCCCGGCTGAGGACGGGGGCGACGGCCGCGCCGTCCGGCTGGCCTGCCGGCGGGACGACGAAGCGGAGATCTACACCCACGGGGCGTCTCATGGAGCCTTCAGGCACCTGTCCGAGATCACCTGTTCGGTAGCGCTGTCCTGCGGGGCGGACACGGATGCGTTCGGGGTGTCCTTCTTGGAGGCGGACGCCACCCAGTTGGCCCGTTCCACGTTGGAGGTCCTGCCCGGCATGGGTCACTTCGGTCCGCTGGAGCAGCCGTTGCCGGTGGCCGCATCGATCCGTGGTTCCTTTGACCGGGTGCGGTCGGGTGGGGGCTCCGGTCGCCGGTCCGCCAGCGATGACACACCCCGGCCGTAGTCTGATCCCGTGCCCTTCGAACCCCCGCGCTCCCTGTCCCCGTCGAAAGTCACGTCCTTTCGCGACTGCGCCTTGGCCTTCCGGTTCAACTCCATCGAGCGTCTGCCCGATCTGCCGACCATCTGGACGGTCAAGGGAACGCTGGTGCACCGAGTCCTCGAGGGGCTGTTCTGGTCCCACAGGCCAGGGCAGCGCACGCTGGCGGCCGCAACGACCGAGCTGGACGCGGCCTGGGTGGAGCTCCAGACGGACCCCGAGTACCTGAGCCTGGCTCTCACCCCCGGCGATGCCGACGCCTTCCGGGCAGACGCCGAGCATCTGGTCCAGAACTACTTCTTGCTCGAGGATCCGAACGAGATCAACCCCATCGGCATCGAGCTGACCTTGGAGGCCCGGGTGGGCTCCATGCGCCTGCGCGGCATCATCGACCGTCTCGACCTGACTCCCCAGGGCGAACTGGTGGTCATCGACTACAAGACGGGCCGGGCTCCGGGACAGGCCTACGAACAGGCCAAGCTGGTCGGCGTCCACATCTACGCCCTGTTGTGCCAGGAGGTCCTCGGGCGGCGACCGGTCCAGGTCAAACTGCTCCATCTCAAAGAGCCCACCACCATCATCGCCGAGCCCTCAGAACAGGCGCTGCGGGGCCAACGGCAGAAGGCCGTGGCCGTGTGGTCGGCCATCGAGAGGGCCTGCGAGCACGAGGACTTCCGACCCCGGACCTCTCCGTTGTGCGAATTTCTGCCGGTTCCAGGCGTTCTGCCCGGCGTACGGCGGTGACCCGGACGAGGCGTCCAGGGTGCTGGGATCCGAGGCCGGGCCGGGGGGCGGGGTCGGGGTCGGCGGCGGGGTCGGGGTCGGCGGCGGGGTCGGGTCTGACGCCGGCGGCCGATCCGAAGTCGGCGGCGGGGACCGAAGCAAGGTCGCGCTTCTCGAAACGCGTGTCGGTGGGGCCGCATGAGCGGCGCCATGGACCTGGTCCACTCGTTCGACGAGCAGGTGGACGCCTGGTTCGAACCGCTGCGAGGCAATCCCACCGCCGACAGCGTGGCCAAGGTGGTCACCGGCCTGGGCGACCACGGGCTGATGTGGGCGGCGACCACCGTGTGGCGGGCCCGGCACACCGGACCCGAACGGGCCCGGGCGGTGCGGGCGCTGGCCATCGCCGGTATCGAGTCGAGCCTGGTGAATGCCGGGCTCAAGGCCGTAGTCGGCCGCTCCCGACCTGATCGAAGCGAGGTCGGCATCACCGAGGGCGGGGTCCCCGTCCGGGAACCGAAAACCACCAGCTTCCCCAGCGGGCACACCCTGGCCGCCTTCTGCGCCGCCACGGTCATGAGCCAACGACACGACCGTGGCGGCAACGCCCTGTTGTTCACCAGCGCCACCTTGGTCGGGGTCAGCCGGCTCCACCTCCGGGCCCACCACGCCTCTGACGTGCTGGGCGGCGCCGCCATCGGGACTGCCCTCGGGTTGATCGGGCGACGGCTCCTCTGACCAGGGTGGACGTCCCACGACTGGGCTCACCTCAGCCGGAGTTGCGGAACCGGAATGGATCGCTGGACCAGGGGGTTGCACAGGCATGACTTCGAGGCCGACTTTTGCTGTGACCTGGGACTACCGATGTCCGTTCGCCCGTAATGGACATGAGCACGTGCTCGACGGGCTGGAGGCGGGAGCGCCGTGGGACGTGACCTTCGTGCCGTTCTTCCTCAATCAGTCACACGTGCCTGAGGGCGGGACGCCGGCATGGGACGACCCGGCCCAGCAGGCCGACATGGTGGCCCTGGCCGCCGGGGTGGTGGTTCGGGACCGGTTCGAGGCGATCTTCCCCGCCGTGCACCGCTCGCTGTTCGCCGCCCGTCATGACGATGGCGGCGATCTCCGCGATGTCGCCGTCGTGCGGGAGGCCCTCACCCGCGCCGGGGCCGATGCAGACCTGGTATTGGCCGAGGTCGAGTCGGGTTGGCCGGCGAAGGTGGTGCGGGACGAGCACGAGCGAGTGGTGAGTCAGCTCGACGTGTTCGGTGTGCCTACATTCATCGTCGACGACAGCGCGGTGTTCGTGAGGCTCATGAATCGTCCGCTCGGTGACGGGACCCTGGCCCGCCAGACGGTCGACGGGATCCTCGAGCTCATGAACGACCATCCCGAACTCAACGAGTTCAAGCACACCCGCCTGACCAAGTAAGCCGCAGCACTACCACCCGGAGCGGCGGGTCGAGTTGGGTCAAACCTTCAGAGCGGGCCTGCGCGATGCTCTCTGCTGATGGCCAGTGCGAAGAGGTCGAGGACCGCGGCAAGGGGTGGCCGCGGAACGCGCCCGTGTTGACCGGCATGGGGGTTCTGGCCGATCCCCTCGCCCGCACCATGCTCTCACCCTCCATGCGAACGACTGTCTGGCTCGCGGACCACGGACCTCGCCGCATCCGGATGCGGTCGGTGACGTTGGCCGGACTTGCCGCCCGGGTGCTCTGGTTTGACGCCCAGGTAAGCGGCGCTCTGACCAGCGGCATCAAACAGGTCGTCGTGATCGGAGCCGGCTACGACAGCCGCGCCTGGCGTATCCGCGGCGACGGCACGCGGTACTTCGAGTTGGACCACGCCGCCACCCAGCGGGACAAAATGGGCCGGGCACCGCCATCAGGTCCGGTGTTTGTCGAATCCGATCTGACGACCGGGGATACCGCGAGTTCGCTCCTCACTCACGGTTTCGACCCGTCACGACCCACACTCTTCGTCGTTGAAGGGGTCACCATGTACCTCCGCCACGAAGACGTGCAACGCCTGCTCCATCAACTGGCAACGATCAGCACCGGTGAGAGCCGTCTGGCGGTGGACTTCTATCCGCCCAGCGCGGTCGGCACTTCAAAGAATCATCGGCAACTTCGCCTTCAGCGGCTCGCTCGGACCGGAAGCAGCGAGTCGTTCAGGCTGACTGTCGATCGTGGGCAAGCCGTCGAACTCGTCCAGAGCTCGGGCTGGGACGTTGACGTGGTTCTGGGCATGCGAGAGGCGGCACGCACGCTCGTGCCCCGTGCCTCCCGACTGCCCGTCGACGCGGTCAACGAACACAAGACGCTCGTTGCCGCTCGCATGCCGTAGCCGCCGATTCCCGCACGCTGGCTCCCAGGTGTGTCCTGAACGACCCCCGTCGTAGTCAAGGGTTCGGGCAATTGTGCCGATGAATGGTGAGAGGGGCGTTGATCGCATCAGGGAGACACCATGGACCACGACCCCGTGACCTGCAGCATCTGTTCACGGAATGACCGAATGAAGTTCGATGTCAAGACCGGGTCGCACTTCGTGCCGCACGACTCCGAGGCCGCCTTCCCGCTGTTCAGGCTGTACCCGATCGTCGAAGAGCGCAAGGCGGGCTGACCGTTCCGCCGACAACGTGATCCGCTCCAGCAACGAGGGACCGGATGACGGGTCTCCTCAGGAGACCAGGGTGGCCAGCACGCCGATGGTGGTCTCGATCTGGCCGGCGTTCCCGAACGGAGCACCACAGAAATCGGTGACCCCGATATCGGCCAGGTGGCCGATCTGCTCGGTGACGGACGACTCCGAACCGACGATGGCCACATCGGCTGGGCCGGCCGCACCTTCACGGTCGAGCATGGCCCGGTACGAAGGCAGGTGGCCGTAGATCGAGAACACCTCTGCGGCTTTCTCCCGGGCCGCATCGATGTCGGAGGTGACGCACACCGGCAGACCGACACCGACCCGAGGGACCGGCCGACCCGCTTCGGCCGCCGCCTCCCGGATGGTGGGGATCACATGGGACTCGATGGTCGTAGGCCCCGTCATCCAGGTGATGGTGCCGGCCGCCATCCGTCCGGCGATCTGCAGCATCACCGTGCCCAAGGCCGCCACCAGCACCGGTGGGGCCGGCGTGGAGATCTGTAGCGGTCCGAAGGTCGACGCCCTGACGGTCTCGCCGGCGAAGGACACCTGCTCGCCTTCGAGCAGCGGCACCAGGATCGCCAGGTACTCCTTCATGTGGCGGGCCGGCTTCTCAAACGACATACCGAAGACGTTCTCGATCACCATCTGGTGCGAGAGCCCGATGCCCAAGGTCAGACGGCCGCCGGTGGCGGCCTGCACGGTCAAGGCCTGGGCGGCCAACATCACCGGATGGCGCGGGTAGGTGGGCACCACTGCGGTGCCGAGCCCGATATCGGGTACCTCCCGTCCCACCGCGGCCAGTGCGGTCAGCGCGTCGTAGGCGAAGATCTGGGAGGCCCACGCCGTCTCGATCCCGGCCCGGTGGAGGCCCTGGACCTGCTCTACGACATTGTCAAAGGGCTTCTCGGTGTCGAACATTACGCCGATGCGCACGATGTACTCCTTCTCTGGCCGTTTCCGGCCGCTTCCACAACCTTGACCGTCAGGCCTGTCGACGGGACCGACCCACCGTACCGGCCGATTCGAATTTCTGCCGGAACGGCCCCGGTACAGCGGAAGTGACCGACGCCATCAGTTCGGGCAGAATGCCCCTATGTCAGTCGCCATCATCATGGGAAGCAGCGTCCGACGCATCGATCATGGACGATGCCGTCCAGACCCTCCGATCGTTCTCCATCCCCGTCGAGGTGCGGGTCCTCTCGGCCCATCGCACGCCGGACGACACCATCGCCTTCGCCCGCGGCGCGTCGGCCGCCGGCATCGAGGTGATCATCGCCGCCGCCGGGGGCGCCGCCAACCTGGCCGGGGTGGCGGCCGCCGCCACTCCCCTGCCGGTGATCGGGGTGCCGGTGGCCCTGGCCAACCTGGGCGGACTGGACTCGCTCCTGGCCATGGTGCAGATGCCCGAGGGCATCCCGGTGGCCACCGTGGCCGTCAACGGGGCCCGCAACGCCGCTCTGCTGGCCGTCAGGATCCTGGCCCTGTCCGACCCCCGGATCGCCACCGAGCTGGAACGCTTCGGCCAGGACCTCGCCGACCAGGTCCGGGACCAGGACGCCGAGATCGTGGCCCGCTACAGCCAGAGCTGACACTCCGGCGACGCCGGTCGCTGAGGGTAACGCCGGTCGCTGAGGGCGGAGCCGGCCGCTCCACCCGGAACCGATCGGTAGGCCGGCCGGATCCGTGGGCCCGGCACCCCATTCGCCGGTACGGCCCGCTCAGGACCGCAGCCCCAGCCAGGTTCAGCCCGCCGTCAGGTTCAGCCCGCCGTCAGGTTCAGCCCCGGCCCAGGGGGGAGCCAGCCCCTTGATGACGGCATCGAGGGGCTCACCCAGGGGGATCACCGCCATCACCGGAATGTCGACCCCACGGGCGACGTACCGGCCGACGTGGGCCCGGCACTGGTCGTAGGACCCGTGGACGACCAGGGCGTCCACCACCTCGTCCGGGATGGCCGCCAGGGCGCCCTTGCGGTCCCCGGCCTGCCAGGCCGCCCACATGGGCTCGAGCTCGGCCCCCCGACCCAGCCACCGGTGGAAGGCGGCGTAGACCCCCACATTGAGATAGGCGGCGATCATCCTCCGGCCCACGGCTCGGGCCATGTCGGCGTCCTCGGTGGGACAGACGAAGATCCGGGCAGCCACCGGGACGCCGCTGCCGACCTCGGGCTTTACGGTGGCCACGTCCTCAGCCGACAGCCAGTTGAGGATGACCCCGTCCGCCTCGCGGCCGGCCAGCCTCAGCATGCCGGGGCGGAGGGCGGCCAGGAAGATCGGTGGCGGGTGCTCGACCGGTCGGGCCAGCCGGAAGCCCCGCACGGAGAACGTCTCGTACTGGTGATCCACCTTCTCCCCGGCCAACGCCGACCGTAGGAAGCGGATGGTATCCCGGACCCGCTTGTAGGGCTCGGCGAACTCCATGCCGTTCCACCGGCTCACGATGACGTCGGAGGATGTTCCGAGGCCCAGAGTGAACCTCCCCGGAGCCGCCTCGGCCAGGCCGGCCACGCTCTGGGCCAGCAGGGCTGGGCCCCGGGTGTAGGCCGGGATGATGGCCACGCCCAGCTGGAGGGAGGGCGACCACGCCGAGGCCAGGGCCAGTGGGGTGAACCCGTCCACCCCATCGGTCTCCGCCGACCACACATCGGTGTAGCCGAGATCGACCAATTGCGCGTACCACCTGCGGTGATCCTCCAAAGTCACCCCGTCGAACGGCACCGTGATCCCGTACCGGGCCCCGGACTTCACACCTGTCTTCTCCTCAGCCATGGCACCCGTAATACACCCTCCAGTCATGCTGCACCCATGACATCCGACCGCCGTCGTCGATCTCCGATGATCCAGCCCCAGCTACCGCTCAGCTGCCCGCCCGAAGAGGAGGCCCCCCGTCCTCCGGCCGACTGGCAGCTGGACGACGACACCCGGCGGATCGGCCGTCAGGGGGTGGCGGCGGCCCGGGCCCTGCTCGGGGAGGCTCCCAGGGGCGAGCGGGAGGATCGCAGGGACCACCGGCCGGGCGAGCGGTTGGGTGACCGGCTGGGCGAGCGGTTGGGTGACCGGCTGGGCGAGCGGTTGGGTGACCGGCTGGGCGAGCGGTTGGGTGACCGGCTGGGCGAGCGGTTGGGTGACCGGCTGGGCCGGTTGGGTGACCGGCTGGGCGAGCGTTGGACGAGCGGTTGGACGGCGGTGGGGATGATCCTCGGGACGACCGGCAGGAGCGGGGCCGCGGGCGGGCCGGTCGCGCCGCCTGAGAGCCGACGGCACTACGGTCAAGTGGATGCCGACGGTCGCCGAGCGCCTCAACTACCCCTCCGACGCCAAGCTGCTCATCCTCAACTGTGCCGATCTCGGTCTGTGCCACGCCGCCACCGTGGGCGTCTATGAGGCGCTCCGCAACGGCATCGGCACCAGTGCCTCACTGATCGTCCCCGCCCCTTGGGCGCGGGAGTCGGCGTCTCGGTTCCGGGGCGACGACGTGGGCGTGCGGCTCACCCTCAACGCCGAGCACGACCTCTACCGGTGGGGGCCGATCACCCAGGCCCCATCGCTCCTCGACGGCGACGGGGGCTTTCCCCGGACCGTCACCGACGTCTGGGATCACGCCGACCTCGACGAGGTCCGCCGGGAGTGCCGGGCCCAGATCGAGCGGGCTGTCCTGTGGGGCTTCGACATCAGCCACCTGGACGCCCACCTCGATGCCCTCCTGCTCCGCCCGGAGTTCTTCGACATCTACCTCGAGCTGGCCGTCGACTTCGGGCTGCCCCTCCGGCTCCTCAGTGCCGAGGACGAGCCCAACGTGGGCTTTCCGGTCCGCCAACTGGCCGCCGACGAAGGCGTCCTCTACGCCGACCGTTTCGCCACCCTGGGCGCCGGCGCGGAACCACCGGACATCCGCCAGGCCTTCCTCGAACTCATCCACGGCCTGCAACCCGGCGTCACCGAGCTGGCCCTCCGCCCGGCCGTCGATACCCCCGAGTTGCGGGCCATCTGCACCGACTGGCGGGACCGGGTCAGCGACCACGAGCTGCTGGTGGCGTTTCGTGGTCTCGGCCAGGTGGTGGCCGACGCCGGTGTCACCCTGATCGGTTACCGACCGCTCCGCGACGCCATGCGGGAGCGCTGACCTCCTGCCTCCTGGGCCGATGTGGTCGGGCCGCCGGACCGGGGTGCGGTCGGGTCGAGCCGGTGTGGAATTAGCTTGATCCCCAGGTCCGGGTGCGGCGCCGGTAGCCTGACAGACCTGTGATAGGTGGATCCGCAACCGGTCGAGGACAGGTCAGCGGGACCGATGCCGGGTCAGCGGGGTCGCGCCGGGCCGCCGGGTCCGCCGGGACGCCCCCCGGCCCGGGCCCCGGCTCCAACGGGAGCACCGCTCCGTCAGGCACGCCGCCCGACCAGTTCCGTCTGGAGGATCTGCTCCTCCTGGACGCCGATGACACCGACGCCGTTCCCATCGACTCGGTGACGTTCGCCGAGGGCGGGATCGGGGTGGTCAGCGCCCGGGGCGAGCGACCCCGGGTGCTCCCCTGGTCATCGGTGCTGTCCCACGTGGTCGAGCCGTGGAGCGGTGGTGTCATCCCCGAGTGGTGGGTCGACCCCGAGCTCAACCGCCGGGGCCCGTCCCCCGTGCCGGCCAGCTCGGTCACCGATTCGGCCGCCACCAATCGCCCGGCGGACGGCCAGGAGAGCGGCGCCCTCATCGGCATCCAGACCCCCACCCAGACCTACCGGTTCCTGATCCCCGGCGGCGACGTGCGGGAGATCTCCCGCCTGGTCACGGCCTTCGCCCTCCGCTACCAGGGCCCGGACGGGGCCTCCTCGGTCACCCGGGTCGTCCGGTGGGGTCAGGACGCCGAGCGGCGCAGGGAGCCACGGCCCCAACAGCGGCGCATCACCTGGGCCGAGGTACAGCCGTTCCTGGTGGTGGCCCTGATCGTCTTCCTCTGCGCCGCGGTGACCGTGATCCTGTTGCAGAGCGCCGGCACCATCCACCTGCCTTACCTGGGTGGCTACGGATCCGGCGCCATCGGGGCCGGCTCCGGAAGGACCGATCTGCTCAGAATGAGGTAGCGGCGGCGATCCGCCGTCGTAGATCCTGATGCTCGGGGGAGTTGACCTTCGCCAGCAGGTCCAACATGACGGCCATCGAACCGGCCACCTTCATTCGTCCCTGCATGAAGGCCACATTGGGGTCGAGGTCGCCCCGCTGGACCGCGGTGGCGTCGTCCCACCCCATGGTCAGGGTGACGTCCGGGGCATCGGCGGTGCCCTCGGCGCCCGATGCCAGGCGGCCATCTTCGAGCGCCCAGTGGTAGGTGACCTCGCCTTCGGGCCCTCCGGTCACATCGAACTGAAGTACCGCGGTCAGTCCGGGTGCCAGGGGTTGGTCAGCGAGCATGGCCCGGGTCTCGTCGAACCACGGTTGGGTCAACCACTTGGCCATGCCTTCCCACCTCCCTATCCGGCGCTGGGCGCCGTGAACCTATCCGGCGCTGGCCGCCGTGAACCTATCCGGCGCTGATTGCCGTGAACCTATCCGGCGCTCGGCCAGTCCGGGGATGCCGGCGAAGAGATCCGTCTCGGTCCCGAGGCCGGAGCCCGGCGACCCGTCAGCCCTCGGCTCCCCACCGCCCAGGCCCGGGGGCACGGTCCGGGCCAACCGGTAGTCGTCGTAGGGGTGGATGGTGGCCATGACCTCGGGAGGCAGGCCGAACCAGAACGGGGACTTGGGATCGACCTGGGTGGCGTGCGCCAGGAGGGCCTCCCGCCGGACATCGGCGAACCCGGAGATGTCGATGGACGTGGTGATGATGTCGGCCGGCCGGTCCTTCCACCGCTTACGCCATTCGTCATCGAAGGGCGACTCCAGTCCCAACTCCTCGAACTTGGCGTGGACCTCCTGGAAGCGGGCCACCGAGAACGACGTGTAGTAGAGCTTGCTCGGCTGCCATACCTGGCCGGCCTCGGGGAACTGCCCGGCATCGCCGGCGGCCGAAAAGGCTGCCACCCCGATCTCGTGGGCCCGGATGTGGTCCGGATGGGGATAGCCGGACTGGTCATCGCCGTAGACCACCATGACCTGGGGCCGGGTCCGCCGGACCACCGTCACCAGCCGCCCGACCGCCTCGTCGAAGGGAGCCTGGGCGAAGCTTTCGGGATTGGCGTTGGCCTCGGAACCGGCCATGCCCGAATCGCGGTAGCCCAGCATGACGACCTCGTCGTAGCCGATGATGGCGGCGGCCTCGGCCAGTTCCTCCCGGCGCAGGTCGGCCATCCGGGCGTGGGTCTCGGGGGTGTCCAGGGCCGGGTTGAGGACCTCACCCTCCTCGCCCCCGGTGCAGCACACCAGGACCGTCTGGACCCCCTGGGCGTGGTACAGGGCCACGGTGCCCGCGCCCTTGGACGATTCGTCGTCAGGATGGGCATGGACAGTCAGGAGGCAGCGTGACTCAGGCACGGCGCACACGCTACCGGGCGGTGAGGCCCTAAGCTCCAATTGCCGAGTTCGAGGAAGGATTCACCAGAATGAGCGTGATGAAGCGCCTGTCGGGAATTGTCCAGGCCAAAACCAACAAATTGCTGGACAAGGCCGAGGATCCGAGGGAGTCCCTGGACCTCTCGTACCAGAAGCAGCTGGAGAGCCTCCAAAAGGTCCGCCGGAGCGTCGCCGACGTAACCACGGCCAAGAAGCGGATCGAACTGCAGGCCTCGCAGCTGCAGACCAGTGCGGACAAGCTCCAGTCCCAGGCCAAGGCGGCCCTCAGCCAGGGCAACGAGGACCTGGCCCGGGAGGCCCTGTCGCGGCGGGCCGCCCTCGAGCCCCAGCTGGCCGACCTCAAGACCCAGCACGACCAGGTCTCGGGCCAGGAACAGAAGCTGATCGCCACGGCCCAGAAGCTCCAGACCCAGGTGGACTCCTTCCGCACGAAGAAGGAGACCATGAAGGCCACCTACACCGCGGCCGAGGCCCAGACCAAGATCGGCGAGGCGGTGTCGGGTATCTCGGAGTCGATGAGCGACGCCGGCATGTCCATGCAGCGGGCCCAGGACAAGATCGACGGCATGCAGGCCCGGGCCGGGGCTATGGACGAGCTCCTGTCCTCGGGCGCCCTCACCGATCTCAGCCACCCGGTGGACGACATCCAGACCCAGTTGGACCAGGCCTCGACCCAGTCATCGGTCGACGCCGAACTGGCCGCCCTCAAGGCCGAGGTCGGTACCGGTACTCCGCCCCCGGCCGCCCTGGGATCGGCCGACGGCGAGGGGACACCGTCGTGATCGTGCGGATACTGGGGGAAGGGCAGTTCCTCATCCCCGACGGGGACCGGGGGGAGCTCGAGGCGTGGGACTCCAAGGTGGCCGACGCCGTGGACCATGGCGACGAGAAGGCCTTCGGCCCGGCCCTGGCCGCCCTGGTCGCTGAGGTCCGCCGGCTCGGGGAGCCCGTGGCCGACGACACCTTCGCCCCTTCCGACCTGGTGGTCCCGTTCCCCGACGCCACCCTGGCCGAGACCAAGAGCCTGCTTGCGGACACCTCGGGGGCTGACGACCGCTGAGCCACCCATGAGTACTGCACGCAACATCCCTTCAGACCACGGGTTGACCCTGCGGATGTTCACCACCGGCTTGCTGCTGGTGCTCCTCTACGGCGCGGTCATCGGGCTGCTGATCGCCTTCGGCGTCGACTACATCGTGGTGCTGGTCTTCGCCGCCATCATCCTGTTCGTCCAGTACTGGTTCTCCGACAAGATCGCCCTGTTCGGCATGCACGGCAAGATCGTCACGCCGGAACAGGCCCCCCAGCTGCACGGGGTCATCGATCGCCTGTGCGCTCTGGCCGACATGAAGAAGCCCCGGGTGGCCATCGCCGACACCGACGTGCCCAATGCCTTCGCCACCGGACGGAGCCCCAACAGCGCCGTGGTGTGCGCCACCTCTGGTCTCATGCGCCGCCTGGACGAGGCCGAGCTCGAGGCGGTGCTGTCGCACGAGCTCTCCCACGTGGCTCACCGCGACGTGGCGGTGATGACGATTGCCAGCTTCTTGGGGATGGTGGCAGGCATGATCACCCGGATCATGTTGTGGTCCGGCCTCATGGGCGGGTTCGGGGTGGTGGTCGAGGCAACAACCAGGGCGGGAACGACAACGCCGCTCTGGTCGAACTGTTGGTACTGGCCGTCTCGGTGGTGGTCTACGCCATCAGCTTCTTGTTGACCATGGCCCTGTCCCGCTACCGGGAGCTGGCCGCCGACCGGTCCGGGGCCCTGCTGACCGGAAGGCCCTCGGCCCTGGCATCGGCCCTGGTCAAGGTGACCGGCGAGATGTCGAGGATCCCCACCCGCGACCTCCGGTCGGCCGAGAGCTTCAACGCCTTCTACTTCACCCCGGCCATCGCCAAGAGCGGGGTCAGCCTGTCCACCCTGTTCTCGACCCATCCCACGCTGGAAAAGCGCCTCGCTCAACTGGCCTCCATCGAGGCCGAGCTCGGGCGTCCTTCGTGAATCTGGCTCCGGGTCCGGGTCCGGGTCTGGTTCCAGTGCTCCGGTCGGGTGGGGCTGGCCTGATGGTGTTGACCTGATGGTGTTGACCTGTGGTGTTGACCTGATGGTGTTGACCTGATGGGGCTGCTCAATACCCTGCTCGGCAGGACCAAGCCGGTCCAGTCGGACCTCGACGCCCTGTTTGCCCTGCCGTCGGCATCGATCACCCTCCAGAGTGCGGCCGGGCTGGTCTGCTCCGGTCGGGCCGGGGTGTGCTTCAAGCCACCATCGGGTCAGGGATTTGAGGACATGCAGGCCGAAGTGGTCAAGCTGCTGGCCATGGATGACGCCAGCGGGTTCCACAAGGCCGAGGACAGCTACGGCTACCACTGGCTGGTCATCGAGGACGCCGACATCGAGGAGCTGGTGACCCGGGTCCACCTGGTCAACTCGTCGCTGTCCGACTCCGGGTGGGGCCCCCAGCTGCTGTGCTCGGTCTTCGGGATCGCTCCCGTCGATTCGGCTGGCTCTTCGGCGACCCCCGAGCCCGATCCGGACCTGGTCCCCGATCCGACGGCTCCCATGCCGGAACCCACTGCCGGCCCCGGTCACGTGCTGGCCTCCACCGCCTACCTGGTCTACCTGTTCAAGCGGGGCACCTTCTACCCGTTCGTGCCCACCGGCCACGAGCAGCGGGACATGGAAGAGGAGCTCAAACTCAAGAGCCTGGTGGCCGACGACCTGACGGTCGAGCCGGATCTGGACCGATGGTTCCCGCTGTGGGAGCTACCGGTCGGCTGAGTAGGGCTGAGTAGCGGCTGAGTGGGCTGAGTGGGCTGAGTAGGGCTGAGTCAGGGCTGAGTAGGGCTGAGTAGGGCTGGTCAGTCCGGGTCCTTGATTCCCACGGTGATGGCGTCGACGGCCCGGGCCAGATCCAGATCGAGCTGGGTGATCCCCCCGGAGTCGTGGGTGATCAGGGCCAGGGTCACCCGGTTGTAACGGATATCGATGTCCGGGTGGTGGTTGGCCTCTTCAGCCAGTTCCCCCACTGCGCCCACGTAGGCCAGCGAGCCCACGAAGCCGGCGCACTCCACCACCTTGACCAACTTGCCGGCCACCAACTGCCAGCGAGGACCGTCGGTCGACGACAGGGCCTCGTCCACCGCCTCTGGGCTGAGCACCGGTTGTTTCATGGCGCCATCTCCTTTCGCCTGCTCGTTGCTGCACTGCTCGGCCACCCGCACGACCACCCGCCCGGCCAGCCGCTGCACCACTCGACCACCCACTGCACCACTCGACCACCCGCTCGCCGAGTTCGTCGCCGGTCCGGGGCGTTGCTCCGGCTAGGCCGAGGCACCCACCGGAGCCGACGGGGTGAACACCACCGGCATGGTCTCATAGCCGGACACGAAGTTGGCGGCGCGCTTGGGCGGTTCGGCGTCCTCGGCCAGGGCGATGTCGGGCAGGCGGTCGAGCAGCCGGTCGAACATGACACTCAACTCCATGCGGGCCAACCGGTTGCCCAGGCAGAAGTGCGACCCGAAGCCGAAGGCCATGTGGTCGTTGGGGGTGCGGGTGATGTCGAAGATCTCGGGTCGGTCGAAGACCGTCTCGTCGCGGTTGCCCGACGGATAGAGCAGCAGGAGCTTCTGGCCCTTGCCCAGGGTCTCGCCGGCGAACTCCACGTCCCGGGTCATCTGGCGGGCCATGTTCTTGATGGGCGAGACCCACCTCAGCATCTCCTCCACCGCCCCGGGCATGAGCGACCGGTTGGCCGTGAGGTTCTCCAACTGGTCGGGGTGACGGAGCAGCTCGAACATGCCGCCACTGATCACGTGCCGGGTGGTCTCGTCGCCGCCGATGAGGATCAGGAGCGACTCATAGATCACCGACGAATCGTCCAACCGGTCCCCGTCGATCTCGGCGTGGACCAGGGTGCCGATGAGATCGTCGGACTGGTTGTCGCGCTTGCGCTGGGCGGCGACGGCGGTCACGTACTCGGCGTACTCCATGGCCGCCGTGGCAGCCAGCTCCATGGCCCCCGGGTCCGGGGACCCCAGGGACTTGAGCATGTCGTCCGACCACCGCAGCAGGTCGTCACGGTCCTCGGGCGCCACCCCCAGCATGTTGCCGATCACGATCATCGGGAGCGGGGCGGCGATGTCCCGGACGAAGTCGGCCGACCCCGCTTCGCACACCCGGTCGATGATGGCGTCACAGATGACCCGGATGCCCTCTTCGCTCTCCCGGATGCGCCGGGGGGTGAACCCCTCGCTCACCAGCCGCCGCCGGCGCACGTGCTCGGGGGCGTCGAAGTCGATCATCATCGGCAGGGCCCCGCTGTCGGGGCGGATGCCACCGGCGTTCGAGAACGTCTCGGGATCCTTCGAGATCTCCTTGATGTCGGCATACCGGGTGATGCCCCACACCCCTGACGACTCGTCGAAGTACGCCGGCGCATGCTGGCGCATCCAGGCGAACGCCGGGAACGGGTCGCCCCCGTAGAACGTTCCGTCGGTCAGGCCGATGGCCAGGTGGTCGGGTGCGATGGTCATGGAGCCCCCCGGGGACGCAGTGCCGGTTCCGCCGACCCCGGATGCGGCCCAAATCCGGACCGGTCGGGGCCAGACGGGCCGATCGTTCGTGGTCGAATGCGGATCGTGCCCGGAGTATACGGCCAGGTCCAAGGGGTGGCGAAAGCGGGTGGTGCGTGGGTCAGTTCCGGGTGGTGCGGTTGTTCCGGGCGGTTCGGGCGGTCCGGGAGTTCTGGGAGTTCTGGGCGGTCCGGGCCGGGGCCGTCTTCCGGACACTGAACTCCACCGGTACCCGCCACACCCCGGCGTGCTTGTTGGTCCGGACCCGGACCACCGGCCCCACCAGCTCCACCTGCTCCAACCGGTCCAGGACCTCGTCGAGGATCACCCGGATCTCCATGCGGGCCAGGTTGGCCCCCATGCAGAAGTGGGTCCGGTGCCCAAAGGTCACGTGGGGGTTGGGATTCCGGCGGATGTCGAATCGGAACGGGTCGTCGAACACCGACCCGTCCCGGTTGGCCGAGGGCCACCACAGGGTCACCTTGTCACCGGCCCCGATCCGCTGACCGCCCAGCTCGGCGGGGCGGGTGGCCGTGCGCCGGTTGTAGAGGGTGGCGGTGGTCCAACGCAGGATCTCCTCCACCGCCGTGGGCATCAACGACCGGTCGGAGCGCAGGGCCTCGAGCTGGTCGGGGTGCTCGATGAGGGCCACCATCCCCAGGGCGATCGAGTTCCGGGTGGTCTCGCTGCCGGCCACCACCAACAGGTTGAAGAACATGAGCAGTTCCATGTCCGATGAGCGGTCGGGCGTCGCCGGCCTCGTCCTCGATCCGGGCCCGGGCCACCGCCGAGACGATGTCGTCGCCCGGATGGGCCTTCTTGTCGGCGATGAGCTCGGCCCGTAGGCCGCCATCGACGCCGCGGCCTCGGCCACGTCGTCGTTGGTCTCCCCCAGCTCCCGGCCTTCGAAATCCAGGGTGGTGTTGGACCAGGACATCAGGTCGTGCCGGTCGGCGTCAGGCACGCCCATGAGGGCGGCCACCGCCTGGAGGGGTAGCTCGACGGCCACGTCGGTCAGGAAGTCGCACGATCCCCGGTCGGCCACGGCGTCGATGATCCGACCGGCCCGCTCCTTCAGCTCGGTCTCCATGAGGGCCAGCGCCCGCGGCGCCACCGCCGGGGTCACCAGCCGTCGGATCCGGTGATGGCGGGGGTCGTCCATCATGTTGAGCAGCACTCCGGAGGCGAAGCCGTAGGGGAGGTCCTGGATGATGGTCCCGCCCCCGTCGGCGCCGGGCGCCCGCTCTGACGAGTAGAGCTCGGCGTCGGCGGCCACCTCGATGATGTCGGCGTGCCGGCTCACCACCCAGAAGCCCGACCCCGTCGGGCGTGTGGGCGGTCGGGGCGTGCCACCACACCGGGGCTTCCTCGACGCAAGGTGGTGAACGACCTCGTCGGGAAACCCGTCGGCGAACAGGTCGAGGTCGGTGAGATCGAGGTCGGTGAGATCGACGGCGTCCAGGTCCATCCGGGTTATCCCCCCTCATCGCTACCGGTCGTTCCGTCTCTTCGCTCCCGGCCGTCCCCGGCTTCCCGGCCCGTTCCCGCGTCCCCGTTCCCCGCCGGGCCGTCCCCGGTCCTCCCCGGAGCCGGGCCCGGCGGATCAGGGTGGGTCATGGATTCGGGTCGGACCGCCTGATCAAACTGCTCCCCGGTCAGGTAGCCCAGCTCCATGGCCGCCTCCCGGAGCGTACCCCCTTCCTTGTGGGCCTTCTTGGCCACTTCGGCGGCGTTGTCGTATCCGATCAGCGGAGTGAGGGCAGTCACCAACATCAAGGAGTTCTCGAGGTGCTGGCGGATGCGGGGTCCGTTGGGCTCCAGACCCTCGACGCAGAACCGGGTGAAGGTGGCCGACGCCTCGGATCAACAGCCGCACGGCGTGCAGCAGGTTGTGGACGATGACCGGCTTGCACACGTTGAGCTCGAGATTGCCCCGGGCGCCGGCCATGGCCACGGCGGTGTCGTAGGCGTAGACCTGGATGCACACCATGATCATGGCCTCGCACTGGGTCGGGTTGACCTTGCCGGGCATGATCGACGACCCCGGCTCGTTCTCGGGGAGGTTGAGCTCGCCCAGCCCGGCCCGGGGGCCCGACCCAAGCCAGCGGAGGTCGTCGGCGATCTTGATCAGCGAGGCCGCCAGCGTCCGCAGCGCCCCACTGGTCATGACCATGGCGTCGTGGGCGGCGAGAGCGGCGAACTTGTTGGGGGCGGTGACGAAGGGCAGCCCGGTGAGCTCGGCGATGGCCGCCGCCACCCTGGTCCCGAACTCCGGATGGGTGTTGAGCCCGGTCCCGACGGCGGTCCCACCGGCGGCCAGCTCGTACAGATCGTCCAGCGTGAACTCGATGCGCCGGAGGTCGGCGTCGAGTTGGGCGACGTAACCGGAGAACTCTTGGCCGAGGGTGAGGGGCACGGCATCCATCAGGTGCGTACGCCCGATTTTGGTGATGGTGGAGAAGGCTTTCGACTTCTTGTCCAGCTCGTCCCGCAGATGCCGGATGGCCGGGAGCAATGATGGGTGATCTGCTCCACCGCCGCGATGTGCATGGCCGTCGGGAAGGTGTCGTTGGAAGACTGGGACATGTTGACGTCGTCGTTGGGATGCACCGGCACCTTCGACCCCAGCACCCCACCGGCCAGCTCGATGGCCCGGTTGGAGATGACCTCGTTGGCGTTCATGTTGGTCTGGGTCCCACTCCCGGTCTGCCACACACTCAACGGGAACTGGTCGTCGAGCCGCCCCTCGGCCACCTCGTGGGCCGCCGTGATGATCAACGCCGCCTTGTCCGCCGGCATCTTGCCCAGATCGGCATTGACCTGGGCCGATGCCTCCTTCAGCAGCCGAAGGCCCGGATCAGGGGCTCGGGCATCCGGTCGTCGCCGATCGGGAAGTGATGCAGGGACCGCGCCGTCTGCGCACCCCAGTACACGTCCGCGGGGACCTCGATCTCCCCCATGCTGTCGGATTCCATGCGGGTCTCGGTGGTCATGTTCGGTTCCTTTCGGTTTGGATCTCGTTCTACTGCCGACTGCTCTGGACCCGTCGCGGGCGCTGGACCCATCTTGGCGGCCGCCTTCGGGGTATCCGGCCCTTCCTGCCGGACGTTCCCTCCGGGCAGATCAGGAGCGGACCGGTCAGGAGCGGTGCAGATCAGGGCGGGCTGTTCAGTGCGCAGTCAGTAGCAGGCAGGTCAGCCGCGGCGAGTTCAGGAGCGGAGGGCCAGGCCCTGCTTCCAGATCCTCCGGGCCTTGCCCACGTCCTTCTGCCCTCGGCCCGTCGCCATCGCCGGGGACCTCGAGGATCGCCGGCAGGCCCTGCAGATCCGGATGGCCCATCAAAGCGGACAGACCCTTGGCCCCGATGGTTCCCTTCCCGATGTTCTCGTGGCGGTCCCGGTTGGCCCCGAACGGCACCTTCGAATCGTTCAGGTGCAGGCAACGCAGTCGTTCCATCCCCACGTCCGGGTCCACCAGCTTCATCAGGTCGTCGGCATCCTCGATGGTGGCGAAGGCGATGCCCGACGCCCAGAGATGCTGGGTGTCCAGGCAGACCCCGAGCCGCTCGTCGCCGTCGGCGGCCTCGATGATCTGCCGCCAGCTCCTCGAACGACCGGCCGACGGTGTCACCGGCGCCGGCGGCGTTCTCGAGCAGGATGGGGCAAGGGTCCTGGTCGCTCGGGCGCCTCGGGTCACGCCGAGTCCAGCGCCTCGATCAGCGCATCGACCACCGCCGGGAAGCGACGTCCTCAAAGCTGGTGCCCCGGTGGCTGCCGACATGGAGGACCAGCCCGTCCGCACCCATCCCCTGGGCCGTGGCCAGATTGGCATTCAGGCAGACCTTGACTTGTCAGCCAGCACCGGATCGGGAGAGGCCAGGTTGATCAGGTAGGTGGCATGGCAGAAGGTCGAGCCTGACCGACGGATGCTCGAGCTGGGCTTGGCGGTAGCCGGCCAAAACCTCGGGGCCGTACTGCGACGGCTTCCACATCCGTGGGCTCTGGGTGAAGATCTGGACGACCTCGGCTCCGATCTCCGCACCGTGCTCCAGAGCAGGAACAAGGCCCTTACCTGCTCTTACGTGGGCCCCTATCAGCATGTCGAGCACCGTACCAGCACGGTCTTCGAAGCCATCCGGCGGAAGCGTTGAGCTGCCCCAGGGGATGGCGACAGCACCTTCCGTCCCACCGGGTCTGCGTGAGAAGGCCGGCCGATGGAGCGACGGGTATGGTGGGGCCGTTCGCGCTCGGCTCGCAACGAGGGGATCACCGACGAGATGGAATGGCCCCGCTTTCGGCGGCTGCACCGACGCCCGGCGAGGGCGCTACCAACGTTCATCGTGATCGGTGCGAACAAGGGCGGGACGACCTCGTTGTGGCAGTACCTCGATCAGCATCCCGACGTGTTCATGAGCCGGAACAAGGAGCCGATGTATTTCTCGCACGCTCCTGTCCCCGAAGGTCGCCCGGATGAGGCGTTCCGTTCTGACGTCGTAAAGACCTGGGCGGAGTACACGAAGCTGTTCGAGCCGGGGCGAGCGTCACTGGCCATCGGCGAGGCGTCGACCGGTTACCTCTGCAACCCTTCCGTGCCGGATCGCATCCATGCCCAGCTGCCAGACGTCCGCCTGTTGGCCATGCTGCGCAACCCGTTCGATCGGGCCTTTTCCGCCTACCAGATGCATCGGCGCCTCGGCATGGAGACCCTGACCTTCTCCGAGGCCATCGAGTGCGAACTGGATCGGTTCGACGGCCGTAGCTCAGATAGCTCGGATTGGCACATCTATCTCCACCTCGGCTTCTACGGGCGGGCGCTCAACCGCTACCTGGAGCGGTTCCGGCGCGATCAGCTCCGGATCCACCTCTATGAGGATTTCGAGTCAGCTCCGATGGAGGTCATGTCCGACCTGTATGGCTTCATCGGCGTCGATCCCACGTTTCACCCCAACGTCGCGACGAGGCACAACGCCGCACCTACCCGCGAAGTGCCGGAGTGGGATCCTCGACTTCGCGATCGGGTGCTCGACCACCTCGAGCCCGATATCTCGATTGTCGAGAAGTTGGTTGGTCGGGACCTCGCCTCATGGCGTCGACCCTCTTCGCTCGAAGTCTGAGTCAAAGCACCGGGGCAGACCATGTCGGCTTTGATTTCCCCCCGTGTCCACAATCAGGAATAGCGCCGTTACCAGCTCTTACGTCGGCTCCTCTCCTCAGTTCGGCACCGGACCTGCATGATCTTCGGCATCATCCGCCAGGGGGCATCGATATCGGTGCGGCGGAAGGCGAGTCATCACGGTGGTTCCCATAGGTCTGAGGCTGCCTCACTCCTCCTGCGGATCGAGGCCCAACTTCTCCTGCGGATCCACACCCCGGCTCTCCCGCTCCCGGTCGTCGTGTTCCCGTTGTTGTCGGTGCCACTGCTGGTTGGCCTCGGGGGTGTCGATGCCGAGGCCCGGCTCCTGTCCGAAGGGGGCCGGTGGTGAGAAGTCCCACTGGATCCGGCCGTTGGCGTCCAGACCCAGCCGGGTCAGGACCCACCCCTCGAAGGTCTTCAAGAAGTGATGGTGGTGGCATAACAGGGCCAGATTGTCGAGTTCGGTGGGGCCGTCCTCGGCCACCGGGATGATGTGGTCGATCTCCAGGCCGTAGGAGACCCGACAACCCGGCACCACACAGGTGGTGTCCCGGAAGACCAGGGCGGTGCGCAGGACCTGGTTGATGGTCCGACCGGTGTGGGAGACGGCCCGGATGTCCCCGGCCCGGTGGAAGACGTAGCGGCGGAAGGAGTCAATGGCCATCTGGCGGGCCAGGGCCACGGGGATGGGTCCCTGGTTGTCGATCTCGCACACCTCGCCTGGTTCGGTATACCCACGCTCCAGGGCGTCGGCGTCCACCCGGATCACCACCGAGCAGGTCGGGGGACGGTCGATGAGGGTGAGGGAGTCGATGGAAGGTTGGTCGTCGCCGGTGTCGCCGGAGTCGGTGTCGGTGTCAGTTAGTTCGCCGGCGTCGGGTGGGTCGAGGTCCGGGTCGTGGTCCGGATCGACCAGGAGAGGACCCTGACGGTCGGGGCCTTCGGGAGTTGCGCCCTGGCGCCGGTCCCGGCCCCGGGCCGACCGAGGAGCGGCCGGAGCGCTCGGACGAGGGGTCAGGGGCTGTTCGGTGTCGGGATGGCGCTGGGTGATGAGGGCGAAGAAGGCATCGGCCCGGACCGCCCCTTCGGGCTCGCCCTGGTAGTCGGGCTCGGACCGTCGGGCGGTGCGCAGACGGGTGGCCACCACCCCCAGCTGGGAGAGGATCTTCGCCCCCCGGTCGGCGGTGTCGGTGCCCTGGTAGCAAAAGGCCCCTTCGGCATCGGTCCACGACGAGAAGTGCCGCCCGGCCCGGATGCGGCGGAGGGTGGCGATGGGATCGGCCCCGGCCGAGGTGGCCCTCGACCGGCGGCACCGCTCTCGGACGTCTCCCAGGGCCGCTTCGGCCGCTCCCGACAGCAGTTCGGTCTCCCGCCCGGGGTCGAGCACCCCGGCCCCGGTCAGTTCGGTGACCTTGGGGGCCGAGAGATCCCCCTTGCGCAGGGCCTCCTCGGTGCCCGGGAGGCTCACGAGCCGTCGTCCGTTGGACAAGGTGTCTCGGGCCTTGCCGGTCGGGACCCCTTCGACCTGGCCCAGCATCTCGGCGGCGTTGCGGTAGCCCTGGTCCCGCCAGATCCCCGAGGCCTCGATCCGGGGGGCCAGCAAGGTCTTGGCCGCATTGGTCAGCCGTTCGGCTGCCACCAGCGAGGTGTAGAGCACCGTGGAGTCGGCCCCGGTCAGCCGGGCCGGATCGAGTTCGTCCACCACCGAGGCCAACTGGGCCACCACCGACTCCACCCGGGCCCCCAGGCCGGCGTCGGTGTCCGGGGACCCACCAGCCGCAAGGCACCGGCGAGGACGGGCCACCGGTATCCGGGGGCGTGTCGAACAGCGGGGTCGGCGACGGGTGTGAAGCTGTCGCCCTCCTCGTTGTCTGACTCATGGTGACCATGGATGCATCCTGACAGGAGGGTGTGACAGAGCCTCAAACCCCGGCAGACCCGACGATTGGTAAGTTGACATCAGGATCCGAGGATCCGATCCAGTGCTGGATTCAGTCCAACAACCCAACCCTTTGACCCGGAGGAGACACCCATGGCGACAACCCTCAGCAATAAGGCCAAGGCACTTGTAGGGCGACCGATCATCGCCAACGTGGCCACCGTCGACCACGAAGGTCATCCCCAGCTCACGCCAGTCTGGATCGACCTCGAAGGCGACGAGCTGGTGTTCAACACAGCCAAGGGCCGCGCCAAGTACGCCAACCTCGAGAAGAACCCGTCAGTTGCGGTGTCGGTCGTCGATCCGGACGATCCCTACAACGTGGTGGTGGTACGGGGATCGGTAGAGGGAACCGAAGACGGGGCAGACGCACACATCGACTCGTTGGCGAAGAAGTACCTGGGCGTCGACACCTATCCGATGCGTCAGCCGGGAGAAGTCCGGGTCAAGTACACCGTTCACACCGACAACGTGGTGATGCAGGCGCAGGATTCGTGACGAAGCCGGGCCATTCCGGGTCCTGCTAGGAGCGAGCCGGCGGGGTCAGGAGGTGAGCTCCAGCCGGTGGATCTGACCGAACACCCTGCTGCAGCTGGGGGGCCCGGGGTGGGGGCTGAGACAGAGGCTCAAGAGCGTGGCCCCACGTGTCGAAAAGAAGTGAGGTGTAACTAGATACCGCTTTCATTGCCGACGGGAGGGTGGCCGCCAGGAGCGGTCAACTATGGCCAGCCCATATAGCCAGTCGTGCCGGTCACATAGGACATGTCGGCCCACCAACACGCCGACGCCGCCTGCCCGGGGCGAGGCCGGATTCTCCATGATCGCTACCGTCCTGGGCTTGCTGGCCACAGCCGTCCTCACGGCAATCCTTCTGGGAACCACCTTGGGATCCAATGGGTCGACCGGCAGCGCCTCGGGCGGCTCGGGCGTCTCGAATGCACCGGGAGTGGCCGAGGCCACGTCTATCCAGGCTCAGCAGGCGCTCTCCGCCGGCCTGACGACGGTGGTGAGCACGGCGGCCAGTGCCGGCGGCTACGGCTCACTTCAGCCATCCACCCTGTCGGCATCCAACCCTTCCATCAACTTCGTGTCCGGTCCCTCGACGAATGCCACCACGATCAGCATGTCCGTTGTCGCAGGAGACGGAAGTTCCGGAGGGGGCAGCGTCACGCTCGCCGTCCGATCGACCGGAGGTACCTGCTGGTTGGCCTGGAAGTCGTCCGGATCGGGCACCTGGTACGGGGCCCAGACCGACCAGCCCAGTTGCACCGCTCCGGGGCTGGCTTCCCCACCCACGGCCGGTCCTGTCTCAAGCTCCAACATCGGCTGGGAGGAGGGAAGCTACCCCACGCTCTGACGGACCGAGGGGATTCTCTCAAGGCAACTGGGCGCAGCGAGACAGCGCCAATCGCTGACCGCATCGCCCGACGTTGACCTTTAGACCCGTGACCACCAGCCGGGTCCGCTCAGGAGCGCTCCCACTTCGACCAGCTGCTCGCATACCTGGGCTGCCGCGGCGATGGAGAGGTCCGTACGGAGCAGGATCGTCTCGAACGAAGTCGGGGTGTCGTCAACTGCTTCCCACACCTCCCGTTGCCGGGCCGTGAGCATGCGACTCGAACGACCGGACTCGACCCGGCGACTTCGGGACGGGCCTCCAGGCGGTGAGCGTCGAACGACGAGGCGGGCAAGGCCACACTGCTCCCCGCCGCGGCCACGCCACCCCGCGACATTCCTGCCGAGTCGCTGGAGGTCGTGCCGTCGTCGCTCAGACCGTCGACCCCGTCGCAATCCTCAGATTCGATCGTGCCGAGCTCGGATCTCTTCATCGCATGGTCCGTCCCGGTGCGGGCCAGAGATACCGCCACCAACACGTCGGCCGCGTCACGCACCGGGGTGCATCCGTCGACCAACAGCGCGTTGGCTCCGTCCGAGGCCCGACTCTTGACCGAGCCCGGGACGGCGCAGACCGGTATCGAACGTCGAGCGGCGGCGTCGGCCGTGTACAACGATCCCCCGTTGAGGTGGCTCTCCACGACGACCACCACATCGGAGAGAGCAGCGATGATCCGATTGCGGGCGGGGAACACGCCGGGGTGCGGCTTGGTGCCAAGGGCAGACTCCGAGAGCACGGCCCCCGTGGCCGCGACCAGCTCCCACAGCTCACGGTTCGTAGAGGGGTACACCACGTCGAGGCCGGTGCCGACCACCGCCACCGGTGGAGCGGCGTCGGCATGGGGCAGCCGCAAGACACCGGCGTGCGCCGCACCGTCGATTCCCCTTGCCAAACCGGATACCACGGTGACGCCCGCTCGGGCCAAGTCCGAGGCCAGTTCGGATGCCATCTGCCTCCCGTAGTGCGTCGGTGACCGGGTACCCACGATCGCCACCCGGGGCCGGCCCTCGAGCACCCCCGGATCCCCGAGGGCGAACAGCACGGCGGGTGCACCCGGGTCCCCGATGAGCATGGTGGGATAGCCCTCCATATCCGGCAGGAGCACCAGAACACCAGCCTGCTCGTAGCGCTCCCCCACCTCTCTCACATCAGTGATCCGAGCTGGCCCGGCGAACCTCCGCTTTGGATCGCCGGGATGGGTGCCGGCAAGAACCGCTCCCCAGGCCACCGGCGAATGGAATCCATCGAGCAGCTTGGCCAGGCGTACCGGCGTCATACCCGGCAGGCCTGCCAGTGCCGCCGCGAATCTCTGCTCCTCCCCCAGTTGGCCCACCGGGCGCACCGCAGCTACCTGGCTGGTCGGAAGTCCAGGGCCCGCCGGGCTACCGGGCCTACCGGGCCTATCGGACTCACTGGCCCCGCCCCAACAGCAGGCCACGCCGGCAGCGCAAGAGTAGAGCTTCGTGCACATGGGATTCGTCGATCAGCTCACCCGCACCGTCAAGGTCGGCCAGGGTGCGCGCCAGCCGATGGACACGATGCAGCCCACGGGCACTGAGCGAGCCGGCTCTGACATGTTTGGCGATAATGGTCGATGCGCCCCGACTCAACGGAGCCACGGCTTCGAGAGTGGAGCCGGCCATGCCGGCGTTGCACGCCAGGCCGCGTTCGCCGGCTCGCTGACGTGCCGTCGCCACGCGGTCGGCCACCGATGCGGAGGTCTCGCCCGGTCCCCCGCTGAGCAGTTCGTCGGCCTCCGGTCGATCCATCCAGATGGCGATGTCGAACCGGTCCAGCAGCGGGGCTGAGAGGCGCCGGGCATACCGCTCACGGGTCGTGTCGCTGCAACGGCAGGCCCCAGGCGCCCCTCCTTCCCCACAGGGGCAGGGGTTCATGGCCGCCGCCAGGATGAACCGAGCCGGGAAGCTGGTTGATCCCCGGGCCCGGCTGACCTGGACCCGTCCGTCTTCGAGTGGCTGACGCAAGGCGTCGAGGACCACGGTGGAGAACTCTCCCAGCTCATCCAGGAAGAGAACCCCTCCGTGGACGAGGGTCGGTTAATGTACCTAGAGTGAAGGCCGCCGCCATCTACATCCGAATTTCGTCTGACAGGGGCGGGACCAGGGCCGGAGTGCGACGCCAGCTCGAGGACTGCCGCTCGTGGGCCGAGAGGAACGGTGCGGCGGTCGCCGAGGTCTACGAGGACAACGACGTCAGCGCCTACCGGGGGAAGCCCCGACCCGCCTACCGACGGATGTGCGAGGACGTCAAGGCCGGCATCCGGGACGGGGTGATCGTCTGGCACAACGACCGCCTCCACCGCAACACCCGAGAGCTGGAGGACTTCATCGACCTGGTCGAGGCCACCAGCATCGCCGTGGCCACGGTCACCAGTGGCGACTACGACCTCACGACCACGACCGGGCGGGCCATGGCCCGTATCGCCTGTGCACTTGCCCGCCTGGAGTCCGAGGACAAGAGTCGGCGGATCAAGCGTCAACAGCTGCAGGCGGCCCAGGAGGGCAAGCGCTCGGGTGGTGGCACCCGGGGCTACGGCTATCAGGCCGGTCACCGGAAGCTGATCCCCAGCGAGGCGGCCGTGATCAAGGAAGCGGCCCGGCGGGTCCTGGCCGGCGAGCCTCTCCGCTCGGTCACCCGGGACCTCAATGATCGGGGCATTCCCACCGTGACCGGCAAGCCGTGGTCCTCCACGGTGCTCCGGAACATGCTCACCTCGGGACGGATCTCCGGGCAGCGAGAGCATCTGGGCGAGATCGTGGCCAGCGGCGACTGGCCGGCCATCCTGACGCCAGCCCAAACCGCCCGGCTGCGCCTCATCCTCCTGGACCCGGCCCGTCGCACCAACCGGTCCCCCAGGCGGTATCCCCTGACCGGCCTGGTCCACTGCGGAAAGTGCGGCGCCCGCATGGTGGCCCGTCCCCGTGACGACGGCGAGCGTCGCTACTTCTGCGCCAAAGGGCCCGGCTTCACCGGCTGTGGCGGGATGGCCATCCTGTCGGAGCCCCTGGAGCGCTTCGTGGCCGAGGCCGTCCTCCACCGGCTGGACTCACCCAGGCTGCAGCGGGCCGTGTCCCGGGCCCTCTCGGTCGAGGACGAGGCTGACGTGGTCCAACAGGAGCTCGAGCAGGCCGACGCCGAGCTCGAGCAGCTGGCCAGCCTGCACGGCCAGGGACGGATCAGTGTACGGGAGTGGATGGCCGCCCGGAAGCCGATCGAGAGCCGGCGCACGGCGGCGGCCAGGCAGCTCGGGACGCTCTCAGGCGCCGCGGCGCTCGACGGGTTCGTCGGCGACACGGGGGCCCTCCGGGCGCAGTGGGCGGACCTCGACCCGGCCCGGCAGCGGGCCATCATCAGTGCCGTCCTCCCCCGGATCGTCGTCAATTCGGCCGTCCGGGGCCGGAACCGCTTCGATCCCGACCGTGTCCAGCCGATCTGGCGAGCGTGAGGGGAACGGTGCTCGCCCACTGGTGAGCAGGATGGCGATTTCGCTGATCACCGAGGAATCCTCGACGCAGATCGGAAGTCCTTGCTCTTGGGCGGTTTTTTCTGTTCCCCCGGCCTCTGCCGCCTCGGGGTAGAGACCGACCACCCACCGCCCTTCTTCGAGCTCTCCGAGTTTCGTTGCTACTACAAGTGAAGAAACAGCACCCCCACCCTCGACTGGCCCCTCCCCCATGTCGGCGACCTCACTCCGGGCCGTCGAGGCCCGGGTCGTCTGCTTCGGGCGACCGCAGCCCGCTGAAGCCCGGCCAGTCGTCGGGGTGCGGCTCTCCCCTCCTTGAGATCAATGGCGAAGTCGACTTCGGCCTTCCAGAGGCGCTCGAGGTCGAGGGTGATCCAGCCCGGGTCCCACTCGTCGGGGTGCACACCGAACCGGGCCCGGAAGCGCTTGAGCTTCCGGAAAATCGTGACCCGATGCCAGCCGAGCCGCTCCAGGGCATCGAAGCCGCCGGCTTGGTGCCAGGCAATCCAGAACCCGAGATCCGCCGTCGAGGCCACCAGTTCGTCGGCGTGGGCATCACGCACCTCGTCGATGAGGGAGGGGTCGACCCCGGAAAAGGTGGCTCCGGTACCGGCCCGCACCGGGTCGGACGGTTGGTAGCGACCGAGGAATCGCTCCCGCCGGGTCTTGGCCAGGCTCCGGCCCTCCGAGCTCTCGCTCCGTGCGGCCCGGAGATCTGCCGGCCCCTGGTCTCCTAGTTGCATTTCTGCATCTGTCATAGTTGCAGATTCGCATCTAGCTGTTCCCGTCGTCAAATCACAGCAACTTGAAGGCGGGCTATCAGGCCAGCCGCTCTGGCGGCTGGCGGGGGCCACGGTGGACCGCTCGGGGAGTCACCCCGCAGCCGTCAAGGGTTCGCTCCGCCGCCTATCGGCGCCCTTGACTGCCGCTTCTCGAGCATGTCGTCGACGATGACCCGTATAACCCGGAGACTGGGACACTTGGTATAATCCGGCTTTACCAAGTGTCGAAGGGAGTGGCCATGGCGACGCCGGCTGAGTTTCTGGTCTCAACGAGTGGGCAGATGTCGGTACCAGCAGCCGTGCGCCACCGATGGGGGCTGGACCACGGCGGCCGGGTGACCGTGGTCGATCTGGGCGATGCCGTCATCCTGCTACCCGCCGGCGGACGGCAGAGACTCCTGGCCAACGCTCTTACGGCCGAGGACCACCGTCGGTTCGTCAGGGGTCTCGACGATCCCGACCTCGCCACCACCTAGTGGCTTCCGTCGTTGTCGACGACCACTTGCTGCGTGACATCCTGACCGGCGAACGGGCGCCCGACTTGGGGGGCATCGCTCCCGTGGGCGTGGCGACCACCGGGCTGTGGCTCTTTCGGCTGTGCTCCTCGTTCGCCGACCCGGGCGTGGCCGGCAAGCTCTCTGAGCCTGTGGCCGGCCTTGCGGCGGACGTTCAGGCCCGTTTCCGTGCGCAGATCACAGCGTTACCCGACGACATTGAGGTGCTACCGATGCGCGAGCTTTCTTGGCCGATGGCCGAGCTGCAGCAACGCCACCGGGGCCAAGGACGCGGCCTATCCGCCGCCATGGTCGAGGCGCTGGCGGCTGCTCATCAGCTCCAAGCCGGTATCGCCGTGTCAAGACATGATGTCGGGCCCAACCTCCGTGACTCCGCCGAGGCCGATGGCATCGCATTCCACATCCTGTAGGTGGGCTTGAATGCGTTGTCAGTCCTCACTCCGACGACGAGAAACGAATGGGACGAGGAGCGCACGGCAAACTGGCTCGGGCTGCTGCTGGGCTCCGTCGACCACGGCCGAGTTAGTGACATTCAGCCGGTGGTCTGAGACACCCCTGCAAAGAGTGAGCCTTAGTCACCTATCTCGGTGGCGCACTCATGCTCGACGCCTTCACTGTCTCTCCAGATCACGGTCCATTCCTGGCCAAGTTCGTTAGCTACAACTTGGGCCAAACGCCTCTTTTCGTCGTAGAACCTCGGAAGTCGTGTCTCGGCATCATGCGGATGTCGTGGCCCTAAGAGCTGTTCTCCCAGGCGATTCCAGGACGTCAACGCACGACGAGTCGATTCGGAGACTCGATCAAATTCATGAGCGGCAGCACTGATCTCCGCCTGCGGGGGACCAGCGATCGATCCGTCCGGAAGAACCACCTGATCACGGGCATATGCCCGATTGTCGAGCCAGAGTCCGTCAGCACCGAACTCCCAATCGATCAGGGCTCGTCGGAGGTCCCAGTCGGTCACGTCGAAACGGTAGCAATAGTCAATGAGCGACAGCCATCGAGATTCTCACTGGACCCTTCCCAGACTGACTCGGATGAGCCGCTCAGCCCGGCTCGATAACCGCCGCCAAGCCGGTGGTCAGGGGCACCCGGCTTTCGACCCGAACGAATCGCATGACAATCACTGAGGCTCTCGGCGCATGAACCACAGGTGGGCCGTCAGCATCGGCGATTCTTCAACGACCTCAAATCCGAGGCCGATGTAGAACCGCACGTTCTCCGGCTTGGCCGTCTCGAGCCATGAGATTCTGCGGTGCTCGTCGAACTCCTCGCACAACAGCCTCATCGCCGCACGCCCCATTCCCATCGACTGAAAACCCGGTTCTACCCCGACGGGTCCGACGTGCCAGTGCGGCTCATCCAGGTCGTGAGCAGCGAGGGTCGATCCAAAGTGCAAAAAGCGGTCAGCGTCGGTGGAATCCTTCGATGGAGCGTCCAGCGTTCTGATCTCTGGTGGCAGTCTCGCTCCTACGCAGTGGCCGGGCTCGACAGCGGAAGCAATACCAAGTACGCAATCTCCCCGTCGGACCCCAGCAACCCTGGCACCATCCAGAGAGCCTGTGAACGTGCTGTAGAGCATCTCCAGGCGCATGAGCGGATCGTCTGAGACAGCCATCGAGTCTGGTCCGTCCCGCAACGACCGAGCGGCCACGCCTACCGCCTGTGCGATCTGATCGGCTTCGGTGAGCCAGAGAACCTCTACATCTTCCATCGGATGGTTGTATCACCCAGGCCTTGTAGAAGTCGCATTCCCGCCTGGCGAGTCGGCCACGGGCCGAGGTGTGCCAGAAGGGTGCCATCAAAGTACCGGTCGAGGGCAGGCGATAAGCGCCATCGACCCGGCGGTCGGGGGCACCCTTGTTCTCACTTCGAGCGAAGGTGTCTCTGTAGCACTCAATCGATGTCCGGGTGGGGGAAGTGAACTACATCTGCGTCGGGACGGAGGTCGACACATCGATCCTCGATCACCATTCGGAAGCGCCAGCCCTCGTATGACTCAAGGGCCTCTCCAAATTCCTTCCAGGTCAACGTGCGACCATCGACGACCACGTCATAGGGCCCGGCAGTTCCACTGTCCTCGCTGTAGATCAACCGCCCGGCCACCTCGTCGTCACGGACGATCCATCCCGAGCGGTGCGGGTTAGGTTCGAGGTACTGGCGAGATACTTCGGCCTTCGCCTGAGTCTGGACGCCAGCTACGAGTTCATCGATGTTGGCGTCGTGGGAACCCAACACGGCGAAGTGATATCCCTCACCGATCGGAACCCCGGCTTCCTCGAGTTCCACTTCGATTCCGGTCGGTGCTCGCCAGATTCGGAACGTCAGGACGTGACGCCGGCCATCGCTGCTCATGAGCTCGAGCGGTGGAGGAGGGTCAGGGAGTTCAGGATGTCCCGTTAGGGTGGCGATCCGCCTGTCCGTGCAGCGGTCACAGAGCAATACCCCTCCCAACGACGTCCGGGGATCAACCTCACCGCAGTCTTCGCACGTATCCGCTGCCATCCGACGTCAGCCCACTTCAACTGGCGTGGCGAGAGACGTATTCGTCCAAGGCCTCACGACTCACGTCAGCCAAACGCTTACCCTGCGCCCTGGCCAGTTCCTCCAGCGCCGTTCTGGTCTCCGGTGGCACACGGACCGTGAGACTGGGAGTTCGTGCGTTCCCACCCGTCACAGATGGCCGACCTCGGTGGCGGGCGAGAGCACGTTCCGCCATTTCCTCGGCGACCTGTTCGGTCAGGCGCTTCCCATCGGCCAGGTAGACCTCCTCGGCGCCGAGATCGACGTCGGTCCCAATCGCTCCGGGCTTGATCTTGCGACGTGTCATCGACCCTTCTTTCGGTAGTGCATGGGCATCACGTGGATGACCAGATAGCAGTCAGGTTTCTCGATCGCCACGATCTCGAGTTCCCGACCGCGTTCATCGTCAGCAACCCAGCTGAGCACGGTTGCTCCTGTATCCGGATCAGTGGTGACGGTGGCATCGGTCGTGGAGATCACGTGGTAGGCGGACTTTCTGCCGACTCGGTGTTTGCGGGATCCCCGAGTGAACCGGACCGGCTTCACTCTCATATTGTGTCAGACATAAACATTTTGTGCAAGGCACAACACCACTTCGCATCGGTACCGATCACCCGTGTAACCACAGAACTGGGGCGCCCGGAATTGCCGTTGGAGGGTACTCACTTCCAGGTGACATTGGCGAATGCTTGTATGCGCCAGGCTGATCTCACCCGGCCGCATCCAGGCCGTTCCCCCGCCGATCATGGCCACGGCTGACGTGCCGTGATGAGGGGCACGGAACGGCGGGCGCTCGATCAGGCCACTAGCGGGCAGCGATAGACCGGCGACCGAGTGGATCCGGGTGGCCTCCAGGGCCGTGTCCCGGTCGAGCCGAGGAAGCAAGTCTGGCAGGCGGGCAGCCAGCATGGTCTTTCCTGAGCCAGGCGGCCCCACCATCAACAGGTGGTGGCCACCGGCCGCAGCCACTTCCAAGGCCCGGCGGGCGAAGCGCTGACCCCGGATATCAGCCAGATCGAGACCTCCGCCGACTGCGGTGCCATCCACTCCCCTAATCGGGGACGCCCGGTAGGCCTGACCTTCGTGCCCGTCGGTGCCGCGGTCTCCAGAAGTACTGGCATCTCCGTCAGGATCGATCCACGGCCTCCGGCCCGCGAGCCTGTCGACCAGGATGCCCAGAGTGGGGGCTGTGCGCACCCCGTTTCCGCTGTCCTTCCCGACATTCGCTGCCGCCCTTGGCCCGCGCCCGACATCCGACCCAGGCCCGACATCCGACCCGCTCCCAACATCGGCCCCGCTCCCGGCATCCGCCCGAGGCCCGGCATCCGCCCGAGGCCCGCCGTGAGCCCCGGACTCAACGTCGGGTGCGGTCCCGATTTCGGCCCTAGCCAGCGCAGCCTCTCTGGCGCTCTCTGTCGGCACGAGCAGCTGGTAGCGACAGAGCGCTTCGGCGAGGACCACCATGCCGGGCACCCCGCGGAGCGAGCCGTCAAGCCCGAGCTCGCCCACGAAGGCCATCGATCGGACTTGCTCCGGATCCAACTCTCCTGAAGCTACCAACAGGCCGACGGCGATAGGGAGGTCCAGTCCGGCTCCGCTCTTTCGGATTCCGGATGGCGCCAAGTTGACCGTCACGCGTCGCAATGGCCACGAGAGACCGCTGGACAGCAGGGCGGCCCTGACCCGGTCGCGGGACTCGCGCACGGCGGCATCGGGCAGCCCCACCACCGTGAAGCCCGGTAGCCCGTTCGAAACATGTACCTCGACGAATATCCGGTGTCCGTCGACACCGATGAGCACAGCAGAGGGAATGGCGGCGATCACAGCGCCTCCGATCGACACAGTCGCCCGTACCGCCGACAGGCGGCAGAACGGGGAACGCTGATTGAGGAGCGGCTCGGCCAGACGGTGCATGCGCCACTCGAAGCACCGGCAGCAGACTATGTCGAGGGTGTCACACCGCCCCCAGGAGTCATCCGACTCGAGGGATGGCAATCCGGGGGGTCAGAAGGCATCCTCGATGACTTCGACCCGGCCGGAGGTCACCGACACCACATCGAAGCGGACCTCCACCCGGGCCCGGCCCGAGGCCGGGGTCAGCTCGGAGAGCCAGCGGGCCGCCAGTCGCCTGATTCTCCGCTGTTTGGCTTCCAGCACCGATTCGGCGCCCGAGCCGAACCGGTCACTCGACCTGGTCTTGACCTCGCAGAACACGACAGTCTTCTGGCGGCGGACAATGAGATCGACCTCGCCTTCTCGGCGGCGCCAGTTCCGGTCGAGGATCTCGTACCCGTTGTCCTCGTACCACTGGGCAGCCAGGGACTCGCCCTTGGCCCCCAGGGCCCGGCGGTGATCGGACCCGGAGGTGCCACCGGCGCCAGCGCCAGCTCCGGCGCCGCCACTGACCCCAGCTGCCCCGGGGGCCCCGACCCCGGCCCCGCCTCCGGCCCCGGCCACGAGGCCCACCCTGACGAGGTCTGGGCTCACCGGGCGAAGGAGTGGCAGGGGCTCGCTCCGGTGGACCCCCGGTCACAGGTCCTTTTCGGGGAGCCGCTCGATGTTGACGTCCCGGAAGGTCAGGATCCGGACCGAGGGGACGAACCGGGCAGGCCGGTACATGTCCCACACCCAGGCATCGGTGAGCTCCACCTCGACGCACGCCGGCGTGGAGTCGGAGCGGACGGTCACATCGACCTGGTTGGCCAGGTAGAAACGCCGCTCGGTCTCCACCACGTAGGCGAACAACGGGAGGACGGCCCGGTACTCCTGCACCAGGGCCAGCTCGATCTCCGACTCGTACCGCTCGAGGTCCTCTTCGCTCATCGGACCGCCACTACCGCTCCACCGATCGTCCAGACATCGGCTACCACGGCACCGGCCCGGTCAGATCCCATGGTGTGGCACGGCCCCGCAGAGAGAACGCGACGTGACCGACGCGTCGACCCACCCGAGCCGCTTCAAGGGCGGGCAGTCCGCCGCTCCTTGATCTTGGCCGCCTTACCGTGCCGGTCACGGAGGTAGTACAGCTTGGCCCGGCGCACGTCACCCAACGACACCACTTCGGTGTGATCGATGACCGGAGAGTGGACCGGGAAGGTCCGCTCGACCCCCACGCCGAAGCTGACCTTGCGGACGGTGAAGGTCTCGCGGGCGCCGGTCCCCTGGCGCTTGACCACCGCGCCCTGGAACACCTGGACCCGCTCCCTGGTGCCCTCGACCACCCGTACGTGGACTTTGACGGTGTCCCCGGGCCGGAAGTCGGGAACGTCGTCCCGCAGGCTGTCACGGTCGATGATGTCAGTGGGGTTCATTGGGCGCGTCTTTCTACGGATCGTTCGAACTCTCCCCCGTCGGATGCCCGGTCAACCGTTCCCACCGCGAATCGAGGCTGATCAAAAGCCCATAGAGATTTCGCGAGAAGTCGTGGTCCAACTGGGCCTCCGCTGCGAGTACCAGTCGAACTGGTCTCCACGAGGCTCACCAATCGTAGCCGTGTTCGCGGAGTAGGCGCACCTCACCGTGGTCGGCCAGGAGCTTGACCTCCTCTTCGGTGAGGCCGCCCCGGCCGGCGATGAGGTCGGGACGGCGCTCGAGGGTGCGCACCAGGGCCTGGGCCCGGCGCCAGCGGTCCACCCGGGCATGATCCCCGGACAACAGGGTCTCGGGCACCTCCCACTCCCGAAACCGGGCCGGACGGGTGTAGTGGGGATACTCGAGGAGGCCGGTGGAGAAGCTCTCATCCCCGGCCGACTCGTCATTCCCCAGCACCCCGGGAACCAGTCTCACCACCGACTCCACCACCACCAGGGCCGCCAGCTCCCCCCCGGCCAGGACGAAGTCCCCCACCGAGAGCTCGTCGTCGACCAGGTGGTCCGAGACCCGTTGGTCGACGCCCTCGTAGCGCCCGCAGAGCAGGGAGAACCCCGTAGGGAGGTCGGCGTACTCCTTGGCCACCTGTTGATCGAACCGCCGCCCCGACGGGGACAGGAGGACCAGGGGCCGGGGCAGGCCGTCGGCGGATCCGGCCACCTCCTCCACCGCCCCGAACACCGGTTCGGGGCCGATGACCATTCCGGCCCCACCACCGAAGGGGGCGTCGTCCACCGAGCGGTGGGGGCCCGGGGCGGCGTCCCGGACGTCGTGGGTGCGCAGGTCCAGGTGGCCGCGCACCCGGGCCCGACCCAGGATGGAGGCATCGGCGTAGTGCTCGATGACGTCGGGGAACAACGTGAACACATCGATTCGGATCGTGCGCATCGACGTCGCCCCGGCAGGCCCAGTGGAGCCGCCGTCAGGCCCGGTGGAGCCCCCGGCAGGCCCAGTGGAGCCGCCGTCAGGGCCAGTAGCCGACCTCTCAGCCATCGACACGCCTGGTCAGGACAGCTCGAGGAGGCCGTCGGGGACCTCCACGGTGACCCGGACCCCCGGCTCGCTTCCCACCACGAAGCGGAGCGGGATCAAGGCGCCCCCGTCGAGGACCAGCAGGTCGCTGGCGGGGTTGGCCTCCACGCTGACCACGGTGCCCAGCTCCTGGCCCGCGGTGTCCTCGACCCGGGCCCCGATGAGGTCGTGGACCCAGAGGGCGTCGGGGTCGTCGAGGGGCGGGGCGAAGAGGCGGGTGCCCCGCAGAGCGTCGGCGGCGTCGATGCCCGACAGCCCTTCGAAGGTGACGATGAACCGATGCTGGTGGGTAGAGGAGCGGAGCACCGTCAGCGACCGACCATCGTCGGTGGTCAGCACCGACCCGGGAGCCACCCTCTCGGTCCGATTCGTGGCCAGGGAGACGATCACGTCCCCACGCAGCCCGTGGGGCTTCACGATCTCGCCCACGTGGAGGAAGGGAGGCCCGGAGTCGGCCTCGTTGGTATCGCGGTCAGCCAAACCGTCGGGTGATGCGCTGATGCTCAGACGCTCAGCTGCTCAGTCGTCGACGATGTCGACGCTGGTCTGGACGCCGTCACGGGCCCCGGCAGCCGCCACCACGGTGCGGATGGCCTGGGCCACCCGTCCCCGCCGCCCGATGACCCGTCCCATGTCGTCGGGCGCCACGTGGATGCGGAAGCGGACGGAGTCGCCGCGCTCCTCGGTGTTGATGACCACGGCGTCCGGCTCCGAGGTGATGGAGCTGACCAGGTAGCTCACCACGGCCAGCGGCGTTCCGCCCGAGACCCGGTTACCGGCGTCGTCGTCTTCGTGATCGTCGTCGTCGATGGTGTTGACGTCCTCGGGCGAGTCGAGGGCCAGCTCGTCGCTCACTTGGCCGCCTTGGCCGTAGCGAACTCGTCGAGCGCTCCGGACTTCTTCAACAGCTTCTCGACCCGCTCGGTGGGTGTGGCGCCCTGGGACAGCCACTTGACGGCCTTGGCGTTGTCGATCTCCATGACGGCGTCCGGCTCGGCCAGCGACTTGCCGCGAGGAGCGTAGGTACCCACGATCTCGATGAACCGACCATTGCGGGGCGAGCGGCTGTCCGCTGCCACCAGCCGGTAGGTCGGCTGCTTCTTCTTCCCGATCCGCACGAGGCGGAGCTTTACGGCCACGATGAACTCCTCTGCATTCTCTTGATAGCGCCCTACAGTCTCCCACCAACGGGGAGCCGCCGTGGACAGGGCCCGATTGAAGGGTCTGTCCGTCCTAAATCCGTCCCGAATCCGTCCCGATTTCACCAAGACCCAGGCCCCCGTCGTCACCGGTCCTCACCCACCCTCACCGGTCCTGACCGGGCGTCACCATCCGGCTCCGGGTTCCGGTCGATATCCAGCCCTGGTGGACTCAGCGGGCCTTCGGGGTGACTCTCCCTCCGCCCTTGCCCTTCTTTCCGCCCTTCTTGGACTTGGTTGAGCCCCGGGAGGCACCCCCCGCGCCGCCTGAGGCCACCCCGCCCACACCCGGTGCCCCGCTACCGAGCCCGGGCCACGATCCGGGCGCCCCTCCGGCCCCCAGGGCCCCGGGGTCGCCGCCCATGGCAGAGAGGGCCGCCAGGTCGGCATCGGAGCCCATCTCGGCCATCTGGGCCATGGCCTTGGGCGAGATCTTCGGGCCTCCACGACCCAGCAGGCCGCCCAGGCCACCCATGGCCCCGGCCATGCCGCCCTTGCCCAATCCCTTCATCATCTTCTGCATCTCCTTGAACTGCTTGAGGAGAGCGTTGACGTCGGAGGTGGTGGTGCCACTGCCGTTGGCGATGCGCAGCCGGCGGGCTCCGTCGATGATGGCCGGCTCGGTCCGCTCGGTTGGGGTCATCGATCGGATGATGGCCTCGATCTGGCCGATCTGGCGGTCGTCGATCGCTGACGACGCCTGACGCAGGTCTTTGGGCATCCCGGGCAGCAGGGAGAGCATGCCCGAGACCGAGCCCATCTTTTTGACCTGCTGGAGCTGCTCGAGGAAGTCCTCCAGGGTGAATCGGCCCTCGAGCATGGCCGCGGCACCCTTGGTGGCCACGTCCTTGTCCATGGAGCGCTCGGCCTGCTCGATGAGGCTGAGGACGTCGCCCATGCCCAGGATGCGGTCGGCCATCCGGTCCGGGTGGAACTGGTCGAAGTCGTCGAGCTTCTCTCCGGTGGAGGCGAAGGCGATGGGCTTGCCCACCACCTCCTTCACCGAGAGGGCGGCGCCACCGCGGGCATCACCGTCCAACTTGGTGAGGATGACCCCGTCGAGGGTCAGGGCCTCATGGAAGGCTGCCGCCGTGGCCACGGCGTCCTGGCCGGTCATGGCGTCGATGACGAGGAACGTGTAGTGCGGATCGACCGCACCGGCGATGTGGCGGATCTCGTCCATCAGCGACTCATCGATGGCCAGTCGTCCGGCGGTGTCGACGATGAGGACGTCCCGTCCCAGCCGCCTGGCTTCCTCCAGCCCGGCCGTGGCCACCGCCACCGGGTCGGTGGGCTCGCTGAAGACGGTGATGCCGGCCTGCTGGCCGAGGACCCGAAGCTGTTCGACGGCGGCGGGCCGCTGGAGGTCCGCTCCCACCAGGAGCGGGTTCCTCCCCTGCTGCTTGAACCAGCGGGCCAGCTTGGCCGCGGCGGTGGTCTTACCGGCGCCCTGCAGACCGGCCAGCAGAATGACGGTCGGAGGCCGCCCGGCATAGGTGATCCTGAGGGTCTCGCCCCCGAGGATCCCCACCAGTTCCTCGTTGACGATCTTGATGACCTGCTGGCCCGGGCTGAGGTTCTGGACCAGCTCCAGGCCTACGGTCCGGGCCCGGACGGCGTCGGTGAATCCCCGCACCACCCCGATCTCGACGTCGGCCTCGAGCAGGGCCGTCCGGATCTCGCGGAGGACCTCGTCGACATCGGCCTCGCTCAGGCGTCCGCGGCCACGGAGCCTGGTGAATATCCCCTCGAATCGGTCGGTCAGGCTCTCGAACATGAGTGCTTCAGGCTATAGGACGGTGGTCATGGTCGTGGTTCGTTCCATCGCCTTGGGATCTGCTCCGTGCGCCCACGCCCTCCCGCCTGCAGGCGACAGTCAGAACAGGGCATCGACGAAGGCCGCGGCGTCGAAGTCGATGAGGTCCTCGACGCCCTCGCCCAGGCCCACCAACTTGACAGGGAGCCCGAGCTCGCGCTGGATGGCCACCACGATCCCGCCCTTGGCCGTGCCGTCGAGCTTGGTCAGCACCACGCCCGACACGTCCACGGCGTCGAGGAACACCTTGGCCTGAGCCAGGCCGTTCTGGCCGGTGGTGGCGTCCAGCACCAACAGCACTTCGACCACCTTGCCCGGCGGCCGGTCGGCCACCCGTCGGATCTTCTTCAACTCCTCGATGAGGTTGACCTTGTTGTGGAGGCGGCCGGCGGTGTCGGCCAACACCACGGCATGTCCCCGGGAGGCCGCCCGCTGCACAGCGTCGAACACCACTGAGCTCGGATCACCGCCCTCAGAGCCCCGAACGATGTCGGCGTCGGCCCGGGAGGCCCACATGGTGAGTTGCTCGCCGGCTGCGGCCCGGAAGGTGTCCCCGGCGGCCAGCAGCACCTTGGTCCCCGACCGGGACAAGCGGTTGGCCACCTTGCCCACCGTGGTGGTCTTGCCCACGCCGTTGACCCCGACGAACAGCCACACGTCCACCGGTCGGCTGTCCTCACTGTCCTCGCCCTCGGCCGACTCGTTCCCGCCAGCGGAGGGACCGTCCTCTCCGGCACCAGGTGAGGTGCCGGGCAGGGCCAACGACGCATCCCCGGTCGTCAGCATGGCCACCAACTCGGCCTTGAGGGCGTCGACCAACGCATCGGGGCCGGCGATCTCACCGCCTTTGACCCTCGTCCGCAACCCGTCCAACAAGGCGTCGGTGGCTCCCACCCCGACATCAGCCCGGATCAGGGCCTCCTCGAGATCATCCCAGGTGCCGGCGTCGATCTTTCCCTTGGAACGGACCGTGCCCAGGTAGCCCGACAGGAGGCCGCGGGCCTTGCCCAGCCGACTCCGGTAGGTGGGCGGCTCGGCGACCGGCTCGGCGGCAACCGGCTCCGGCGCCACCGGCTCGGCGACCGTTACTACGTCAGCAGGTGCAGGGGCTTCGGGTGCCTCGGCCTCCGGAGTGACCGGGCCGGCGTCCGGCCTGATCTCTGTGGGCTGGGCCCGGCGGGCGGCTCGGGTGCTCCGCTCCAGCTCGATGTCGGTGGCGGCATCACTGGCCACCTCGCCGGGTGGCACCCGACCCTTGGTGCCCCGGCCGCGCACCCGGAGGCCGACCGCCACGCCACCGGCCACGACCAGGACCGGGATGGCCACGAAGACACCGACCAACACATCAGAGACGGCATCGAGCCCCGTGGGATCGATCACGCGTCGGCGCCCCCGACCGGCTCGGCCTCAACGCGGTCCTCGACCCACATCCCGGGGTGTCGCCCGCCCCCGAGGTCCCGAGTCGTTCCACCGATCCGACCGTCGACTGGGTCCTCATCGTCGTCCTCGACGGAGTCATCCGCTCCTTGGTCGACATCCTGGGCTTGGTCGATGCCGCCATCCACCGAGCCATCCTCGGCCTCTTCTTTGCCATCGACCTCTATGCCATCGACCTCTATGCCGTCGACTTCGATGCCGTCGACTTCGATGCGGTCGACTTCGATGCGGTCGACTTCGATGCGGTCGACTTCGATGCGGTCGACTGGCGTGGGGTCGACACTTTGATCCTCCCCAGCCCCGTCCCTGGTGTAGTCGACAATGCCTTCCAACACGTCGTCCTCGACGGGGTCGGTGAAGTCGGCCCAGTCGCGGTCGGCTGCGGAGGCGTCCGCCCCATCCGGCGAGTCCGCCCGGTCCGACTCATCCGACGCATCCGACTCATCCGACTCATCCGACGAGCTCGGAGCTTCACCCTCGATCTCATCGAACACGGCCGACGAATCCTCGCCCCAGGGGTCGTCGTTCCAGGGGTCCTCGACCGGGTCGACCGGCACCTCGGGAATGGCCGCAGGCGTCGCGGCCGACGAGGCAACCTCGGGCGCCGGGGCCGACGAGCCGTCTGTGAGCGACAACGAACCATCCGACGCCGACGAATCGTCTTCGACAGCCGCCGATGGCGAGCCCGCCCCAGACGGCGACGGCGACGGCGGCAACACTGCCGACGCCCCCGACCCGGAACCCTGGTCGGACCAGTCCAGCCCGTCCTCCCGCTGCCGGGGCACCTTCTGGCTGACCACCTTGGACGAGCCACCAGGGGCCATGGTCACCCCGTACAGGGCGTCAGCGGCCTCCATGGTGCGCTTCTGGTGGCTCACGATGATCAGCTGGGCGCCTTCGCGGAACTCGTGGACCAGACCCAGGAAGCGCTGGAGGTTGACGTCGTCGAGGGCCGCCTCCACCTCGTCCATCAGGTAGAAGGGTGACGGCCGGCTGCGGAACACGGCGAAGAGGAAGGCCATGGCCACCAGCGAGCGCTCGCCCCCCGAGAGCAGGGACAGGCGCCGGACGTTGCGGCCGGCCGGCCGGACCTCGATCTCGACCCCGGTATCCAACAGGTTCTCCGGTTCGGTGAGCGAGAGCCGGCCGGTGCCCCCCGGGAAGAGCGAGGTCACCAGGGTGGAGAAGTGCTCGTTGACGTCGGCGAAGGCCGAGTCGAACACGTGCATGATCTCCTCGTCCAGGGTCCGGATCACGTGGTGGAGCTCGCGGCGGGCGGCCCGGACGTCTTCGACCTGGCTCTCGAGGAACTGATGGCGCTCCCCCAGCTCGGAGAGCTCTTCGAGGGCCAGGGGATTGACCGGGCCCAGGGCGGCCAGCTCCGCTTCGAGCTGCTCGATCCGGGTGACGGGATCGGTGTCGTCGGGCAGCTCCGGGGCCGGCGCGGCCAGGGCCTCATCGGGACCGCAGGAAAGATCGTGGCGCAGGAGCTCGATGACCGACTCCCGTCGGATGGAGGCCTCGACCAGATCCAGCTCCACCTTCTGGAGCCGCACCCGCACCGCAGCCAGCTCGTGCTCGCTGGCCGAGCGTTGACGACGCAGCTCCTCCAAGCGGGCGCCCCCGGCCCGGACGGCCTCCAACTGGCGACGGTGGCGCTCGCGCAGTTCGGCCAGGGCCGAGTCCAGTTGGGTCTGGGCCGATCCCACCACCACCAGCAGCCGTTCCACCGCGGTGGCGTCGGCCTCCAGGCGGGTCCGGCGCTCGGCGGCCTCACGGCGTTCGTCGGCATGCCCCGTCAGTCGACGCTCCACCTCGACCAGCCGCTCGGTCAGGACCCGGCGACGCTCGATGAGGCCGGCCGAACGGGCCTCCCACTCGGCCCGGAGAGCGGCCGCTTCGGCGATCCGCTCGTCGATCCGCCGGCGTTCCTCCCGGGCCACCGCCACCTGGGCCCCCGCCGCGGCCCGGGCCTCCTCCAGACGGGGCAGTTCCTGGCGGAGCTCCACGGCCCGGGCGGTATCCCGGGCTATGCGGTCCTCGATCTCGGCGCAGGCCCGCCGGGTCTCCTCGAGCTCGGACACCAGGGCCAGCCGGTCCTCGGCCACCCGCTGGCGGGCGGTCCGGGCCGTGGTGTGGTCGACCTCGTTGCGGTCGTCGGCCCGTACGGCTTCGGCCGCGGTGGCCCGGGTCGACTCCACCGCAGCACGGGCGGCGGTGCGCTCCTCGGCGGCCTGGGCCGCAGCCACCTCGGCCACCTCGGCCCGGGCCCGGGCCTCGTCGACTACGGCTGCGGTGACCACGCCGCCCCCGGCCCGCACCCGCCACCCGGTGGACGAGAAACGGTCGCCATCCCTGGTCACCACCACCAGGTCGGGGCGGGCCAGAGCCAGGTCGATGGCCTCGGACCATCCGCCTACGGCGCAGTGGGCCCCGGCCAGCAGGGTGTCGAGGGCGGCGTCCAGGCCGGGGAGGTGCCCGGTCCCCGAGCGGGGGCGCACATGGGGGCGGATGGACTCGGTCCCCGGCGGCGCCGGAAGATGCAGGGCTGAGGCCGTCCCCGACCCCGACACCGGATCGGTGAGGGCCAGCACCGCTCCGGTGGCCCCGCCCTCACGCAGGCGGGCCAGGGCCGAGCGGGCCGGGGCGTTGCCCGAGACCACCACGGCGGCCACCGAGGCCCCGGCGGCGGCCTCGAAGGCATCCTCCCAGCCCTCGTCCAGCTCCACCAGGTCCAACAGGATGCCGACCACGCCGTCGACCCCGGACAACAGCTCGGCGCCGGCGGCACCCCGGGCCTCGTCGAGGGAGCGCTCCAGGGCGTCGGCCCGGGCCACCGAACGGTGGTGCTCCTGCTCAGCCTGGCGCAGCGCCTCCTCGGCCCCCTCCAGGCGTTGGGTGGCCCGCCCGTGGGCCGCCTCGGTCTCGGCCACGGCGGCCTGGAGCCGGTGACGGGCCTGCTCCTGTTCGGCCAGGCGCTCCCCGAGCTCGTGGTCCTCGCCCTCGATCACCGCCACCCGACGCTCGGTGGCCGCCAGGCGACTGGAGAGCTGGTCCAACGAGCGCCGGTCCCGCTCCAGGGCATGATCCAGGGCCCCCAACTGCCCCGTGGCCACCGTGACGGCCTCGTCCGCCCGGCGCAGCTCGGCTCCGTCCCCCCAGGCCTCCAGATGGGCCTCCAACGAGGCGGCGGCCTCGGACTCCACTTCCGCCACCATCACCTGCTCGGGCACCATGGCCTCGGCCTCGACCTCGGTGGCGGCCAACTCCTCGCCCAGCCGGGCCCCCTCGGCCTCGAGGGTGGAGACCACATCGGCGTCGGCGGCGGCATCGAGGGCCTGGGCCAGCGACCGCTGCCGCTCCCGCAGCACCCCGGTCAGACCCCGGGCCCGCTCCACCATGCCCTCGGCCCGGCCGAGAGCCGACGCCAGGTCGGACTCGCGTTGGGCCGACATCTCGTCGGCCGTCCGCTCGGTGTCGGCATCGAGCAGGGTCAGCGACCCCCCGATCTTCTCCTCGCTCTCCCGCAGCTCGGAGCGGGTGCGCTCTCCGTCCTGGTGGCGGGAGTCGAGAGCCTTGAGCTCGGCGCCGGCCACATACAGCCGCAGCTCCCGCAGAGCGTCAGCCAGGCCGGTGTAGGCCCGGGCTGCGGCGGCCTGGCGCTCCAAGGGCCGGATCTGGCGTTTGACTTCACGGACCAGGTCGAACAGGCGTTCCAGGTTCTCCTCGGTGGAGGCCAGGCGACGTTCAGAGCGCTCGCGGCGACGGCGGTACTTGAGCACCCCGGCAGCCTCCTCGATGACCGAGCGACGGTCCTCGGGTCGGGCCTCCAAGATGGCGTCCAGGTGCCCCTGGCTGATGATCACGTGCTGCTGACGACCGACCCCGGTATCGGACAGGAGCTCCTGAATATCGAGGAGCCGGCAGGGGGCCCCGTTGATGGAGTACTCGCTGTCGCCCGAACGGAACAGGGTGCGGGTGATGGTGATCTCGGCCAGCTCCGTGGCCAGCTGGCCGGAGCTGTTGTCGATGGTCAGGGACACTTCGGCGCGGCCCAGGGCGGGCCGCTTGGCCGTGCCCATGAAGATGACGTCCTCCATCTTCGCCGAGCGGACGGTCCGGGGACCCTGGGCCCCGAGCACCCACGCCACGGCGTCCACCACGTTGGACTTTCCGCTGCCGTTGGGACCGACCACCACGGTGATCCCGGGCTCGAATTCGAGCACTGCCGGGTCGGCGAAGGACTTGAATCCCTTGAGGGTTAGTGACTTCAGGAACACCGCGCGCTCACCCTATCGGCCGTCGGGGGGGTTACGCCGGAATCCCTGGTCGGAAGGGTAATGCCGGTCACACCTGGCAGTGATCACAGAAATAGGTGGAGCGTCCGCCGGACTTGACCTTCACGATGGTGGCCCGGCACCGTCGGCAGGCCTGACCCTCCCGGTCGTAGGCCTGGTGCTGGTCCTGGTAGTCACCGATCTCACCGAACAGGTCCCGGTACTGCTCGTCGGCCAGGGAGGAGCCCCGTCGCTTGACCGCCTCGGCCAGGGTCTCGACCATGGCCCGGTACAGACGGCGCACCTCCTGGGAGGAGAGCGAGTTGGACAGGCGGTCGTAGCGGAGCCCGGCGGCGAAGAGGATCTCGTCGGCGTACATGTTGCCGATGCCGGCCACGAACTCCTGGTCCATGAGGAGAGCCTTGAGACCGCTCTTGTGCGACGAGAGCAGCACCCAGAACTTCTCCCAGCTCATCACGTCCTCGAGGGGGTCGAAGCCCAGGTGGGCGAGTTCGGGAAGGGGCGGGGCACCGTCTTCGGGAGGAGCGGAGACGAACATCTCACCGAAGGTGCGGGGGTCCACGAAGCGGAGCTGGCCACCCTGGGTGAAGGTGATCACGGCATGGGTATGGGGGGCCTTGGCCTCCTTGGCGCTCTTGGCCCGCTGGAGCTGGCCGCTCATGCCCAGGTGCACCACCAGGGTCCCACCGTCGTCCAGGGAGAGCAGCAGGTACTTGCCGGCCCGGTCGATGGACTTGATGGTGTGGCCCTCGAGGCGCGAGCGAAAGTGCTTGGCGCTGGGATGACGACGGACGGTGCGACCGTTGCGCACCTCGACAGACTTGATCTTCCGGCCCACGACCTCACTCTGGAGGTCGCGGCGAATCGTCTCAACTTCGGGAAGCTCAGGCATCCCCCCCGCCTCTCTCGACTTCCAACGATTCGCACGCAGCCTGGGCGGCAACTTGCTCGGCGTCCTTTTTGGAGCGTCCCTCCCCCGTTCCGAGACGCTGGCCAGCAACGTACACCGTGGCCAGGTACCTACGGGCGTGATCAGGGCCGAAACTCTCCATCTCGTAGTGGGGAACGCCCCGTCCGAGCCGAACTGCTAACTCTTGCAAGCGGCTCTTGTGGTCGGACTCCCCGGGCTCGCCCACAGCCACGGCGATCCGGCCCTCCAGCAGGGAGAGGATGAGCCGGCGGGCCTCGTCGAGCCCCCCGTCGAGGTACAGGGCGCCGATGACGGCCTCGGTGGCGTCGGCCAGGATCGACTCCTTGTGCCGCCCGCCCGAGAGATCCTCGCCCCGACCCAGGTACAGACTCTCGTCTATCCCCAGGTCCAGGCCCACTTGGCCCAGGACCCGGGTGTTCACCACCGAGGCTCGGACCTTGGACATCTGCCCATCGGACAGCTCCGGGTGGGACCGGTAGGTGTACTCCGCCACGACCAGGCCCAAGACCGCGTCGCCCAGGAACTCCAGTCGCTCGTTCGAGTGTACGTCCGGGCTGCTCAGCGCACCAGGAGCGGTGGGCCATGGCCTGTTCCAGCAGGGCCGGATCCTTGAACCGGTAGCTGATCCGGTCGGCCAGCTCCCCCCCGGCCACTCCCCCCCCGGACGGCACCGGGTCGGCGGCAGACGCCATCGGGCGCCTCAGGCCCCTCCGAGCTTGGCGTACACGTAGTCGACGGAGTCACGGACCGTCCGGAGCTCTTCCAGGTCCTCGTCGTCGATGCGGAAGCCCACCGATCGCTCGCCGAGCTCCTCCTCCAGGCCCTCCACCAGCTCGATCAGGGCCAGGGAGTCCGCATCCAGGTCCTCGGCGAACGAGGCCGACTCGGTGATGGCCGACGGCTCGATCTCCAGGATGTCGGCGAGGAGGTCGCGGATGAGATCGAGCACCTGTTGGCGGTCGAGGGGACCCTTTTCGATGTGGGTCTCTGCGGGCACGGTTACTCCTGTGTCGTGTTCTGTGGGTCGTGGGCTGGTGTTCAGGCCCGACGGCCACTGGTTGCGGGTCGGCTCGTCACCGAGTGGACGGACTGGCGTCGGACCGGGGTCCGTCGGCGATCGGGCCCGGCCCATGGGGTGCCCGGCCTGGGGAGACACAGCCGATGGCCACGGCCACCCCAGGGAGCACGACCGGCTGACCGGACGCCCTTTCGGACGCCCGTTCACGCTGGCCGGGACCTTTCACCTGGTGAGATGTTATCGGAGTGTGACATTCACGGAGTGGAAACACTGTGGCAACGGTTCCGACCCATCCTTGGCGTATCAAAGGGGCTGTGGATGACCGCGCACCAGTCGACGCGCCCGGGGGCGGCTCGGTGAGCGGCCCCGGATCCGGGCCGGCAGCCGAGCCGGCGGCCCCGGCCTGGCCCTCCTACGACCCGGACGGTTTCTACGATGAGCTGGTGGGCCCGGGGGGCGTGCCCCGGCCCGCCGCGGCGGCCCTGTGGGAGCACTTCGCCGACCTGGGCCCGGGGGCCCTCAACGAGCGTCAAGAGGCCGCCGACCGCGAGATGCGGGCCATCGGGGTGACCTTCACCGTCTACGAGGGCTCCACCGGTCGGGACCGGCCCTGGCCCTTCGACATCATCCCCCGGGTCATGCCCGCCGAGCAGTGGCATGTGATCGAGGCCGGGCTGGTCCAGCGGCTGAGCGCCCTCAACCTCTTCATCGACGACGTCTATCACGACCAGCGTTCGGTGACCTCGGGGATCGTCCCGTCCGAACTGGTCACCGGGTCCCCCAACTTCCGTCGGGAGTGTGTGGGGGTCGATCCCCCAGGAGGGGTGTGGGCCCACATCTGTGGGAGCGACCTCATCCGGGACGCCGACGGGACCGTCTACGTACTGGAGGACAACCTGCGGGTCCCCTCGGGGGTGTCGTACCTGCTGGAGAACCGCATCGTGGCCAAGCACGTCTTCCCCGAGCTGTTCCGGCACTACAGCATCGAGCCGGTCGACCCCTACATCGGGAGGCTGGCCAGCCTGTTGGCCTCGGTCTCCCCCTCCACCGGCGACCCCACCATCGTGGTGCTGACCCCGGGCGTCTACAACTCGGCCTACTTCGAGCACGCCTTCCTGGCCCAGCAGTTGGGGGTGGAGCTGGTCGAAGGGAGCGACCTGGTGGTGCTGGACGACGACTGCGTCTACGCCAGGACCATCGACGGCCTCCAACGGGTGGACGTGATCTATCGCCGGATCGACGACCTGTATCTGGATCCCGAGGCCTTCCGGCCCGACTCCATGATCGGGGTCCCCGGACTGATGCGCTCGTGGCGGTCGGGTCGGGTGGCCCTGGTCAATGCTCCGGGAGCCGGCATCGCCGACGACAAGAAGGTGTACTCCTACGTCCCCGACCTCATCCGCTTCTTCCTCGATGAGGAGCCCATCCTGTCCACGGTGTCCACCCTGCGGTGCGGTGACGAGGAGTCCCGCCGCTTCGTCCTCGACAACCTCGCCAAGCTGGTGGTCAAGCCGGCCAACGAGTCGGGTGGCTACGGGGTCATGGTCGGTCCCCAGGCCACCGAGTCCGAGCTGGCCGAGGCGGCCAAGGAGATCGAGTCCCAGCCGAGCCGCTGGGTGGCCCAACCGGTGATCCCCCTGTCGACCGCTCCTACACTGTGTGAAGGCGAGATCGCTCCCCGGCATGTCGACCTGCGGCCGTTCATCCTGTTCGGCCCCGAAGGCGCCTACGTGACCCGGGGCGGGCTGACCCGGGTCGCCCGCCGGGCCGGCTCCCTGGTGGTCAACTCGTCCCAAGGGGGCGGAAGCAAGGACACCTGGGTGGTCGACACGACCGGAGCGAAGGCACCGAACAGGTCCGTGACATCAAACGAGTCGACGGCGAAGGAGCCCACGGCGTCGAAGGAGCCCGGGCCGAAGCGCTGACCGCGACGGGTACGAGAACGATGACAGGGACGATGACGGAAACAACAACTGATACGAGCACCCACCCCGACGGGGATCATGATCCGGCAAACGAAACCGAGGCGCCCAAGATGCTGCTGGCACGAATGGCTGAAGCCGTCTACTGGTCGGGGCGCTATCTCGAGCGCGCCGAGTGCACGGCGAGGATCGTCCAGGTCCACACCGACGCCCATGTGGACATGCCCATCGGTGAGGACGTGGGATGGGAGCCGTTGCTGGCCATCGCCGGCGTCGACACGGAGTTCGGGCAGCGCTACCCGAGCGTGTCGGGATCCGAGACCCCGCGGGCGGCCGAAGACGACGTCATCGAGTTCCTCCTCCACGGCGAGGACAACCCGTCATCGATCCTGGCGGCCGTCGCTGCGGCCCGGGAGAACCTACGGACCGCCCGTCCGGTGGTGCCACGCGAGGCCTGGGAGGCCAGCCACAATCTCTGGCTCAACTGCTCGGACTACCTCGACGAGGCCCAATCGCGGAAGGGTCGGGTGCAGTGGTTGCGTCGGGTGATCGACGGCTGCCAGCGGATTAACGGTATCTTGCTCGGCACCATGACCCGGGACGAAGCCATGTCGTTCCTCACCATCGGCCAGAACCTGGAACGCGCCGACCTCACCTCGCGGGTACTCGATGTCCGCTCGGACAACCTCCATCCCCACCACGGTGACGACCCCTACGTCGAGGTCCACTGGATGGCCGTGCTCCGCTCCCTCGCCGCGTACCAGCCGTTCCGCCGCGCCATGCCGGCCCGGCCCCAGGGCGGGTCCACCCTGCGGTTCCTGCTCCAGGACGACCGCTTCCCCCGCGCTGTGAGCGCCTGCCTCACCGAGACCCGAAGCCAGCTCAAGGGGTTGGCCCGGTCCGAGGAAGCCCTCGACGCCTGCGCCGACGCCTCCATGCTGGTGGCGTCAGCCGCGGTGCCCCGCCTGACGCTAGGGGGCCTGAGTGAGTTCCTCGATGAGGTCCAGGTGGCCCTGGACGAGATCCACCATCAGATCGACGAGACCTACTTCCGACCCACCTTCGAGGGCTGGCAGCCCCGGTCCGCGGCGTCGTGACCTGGTCGGTGCCGCGGTGATCTGGACGGTGCCGCGGTGACCGTGTCCCTGGCGACGTGACCACGGCGACCACCGCCGATCCCTTCGAGGACGGCCCTCTCTCCAAGCCGGTGGGACGGCGTGGGCCGAGTATGACCCGGTCCCCGGGCGGAGCGACGAGTTCCTCGGACCCGACGGCCAGATCCGGAGCCGATGGCAGCAGCTGGCCACGGAGATGGCCGGGCTGGGATCCCACGGCCTGTTGGCCCGGCGGACCGAGCTCAGCCGCCTCATGCGCAACGAGGGTGCCACCTACAACGTCACCATCGACGCCCAGAGCAGGCGGCGTCCCTGGCACCTCGATCCCTGCCCGCTGGTCATCGACGAGAGCGAGTGGGCGGGACTGGAGTCGGCGGTGGCCCAGCGGGTGGCCCTGCTCGACCTCATCTTCGCCGACCTCTACGGGGAGCGCCGCCTGGTGGCCCGGGGCCTGGTCCCAGCGGCGCTGGTCCTCGGGCACCCGGGCTTCCTGCGGCCCTGCGTCGGCATCGACCCACCCACCGACCACCGGCTGTTCATCACCGCGGTGGACGTGGCCCGGGACGCCAACGGGCACTTCCGGGCCATCGGGGACCACGTCCAAGCACCCTCGGGGCTGGGGTACGCCCTGGTCAACCGCACCATCTTGTCGAGGGTGCTCCCCGCCCTCCAACGGGAGTTGGGCGTCGAGCGGCTGGCCGGGTTCTTCCGCTCCATCCGGGCCGGCCTGGCCCGGGCGGCCCCCGACGGCGCCGACGATCCCCGGGTGGTCATCCTCACCCCGGGCCCGCTGAGCGAGACGTACTTCGAGCACGCCTACCTGGCCTCCTACCTCGGCTACACCCTGGTCGAGGGGCGCGACCTGATCGTGGACAACAACCGGGTCTGGCTGCGGTCCCTGGCCGGCTACGACCCGGTCGACGTGATCATCCGACGGGTGGACGACCGGTGGTGCGATCCGGTCGAGCTGCGAGCCGACTCACTCCTGGGCGTGCCCGGCCTCCTGGAGGCCACCAGGCGGGGGCGGGTCACCGTGGTCAATCCGTTGGGGAGCGGGGTGGTGGAGGACCCGGCCCTGACCGGACTCCTCGGCACCCTGGCCCCCATCCTGTTGGGCGAGGAGCTGGCCCTTCGGGGCCCCGAGACCTGGTGGTGCGGGACCGCCAGCGGGCTCAATCATGTCCTCAACAACCTCGAGCGCCTGATCGTCCTGCCCGTCAACTCGTCCACCGCGGTCCGGCCCCTGGTGGCCTCGACCTTGTCGACGGCGGCCCTGGACGAGCTCCGCAGCCGCATCCGGGCCCGACCGGCCGAGTGGGTGGGCCAGGAGATCGTCGAGCCCTCCACCAGCCCCACGGTGACCGGCACCGGCTCGTTGGAGCCCCGACCCACCATCCTGCGCACCTTCGCCGTGGGTGACGATGACAACAACCGCGGGTCCCACCACGGGTACCGGGTCATGCCCGGAGGCCTGACCCGGGTCGGGGCCGACCCGACGGCGTTGCTCATCTCCAGCCGGCGCAAAGGCACCAGCAAGGACACCTGGGTGGCTTCGCCCCAACCGGCCCTGCAGCAGAGTGCCTGGCTGCGGTCGTCGTCCGGGGGGCCCATGTCGCCCCCGGTGGTGCCGGACATGGCTACTCCCCTCCCCGGTCGGGTGGCCGCCCAGCTGTTCGTGCTGGGCCGTACCTCCGAGCACGCCGAACTGGTCATCCGGCTGGTCCGGACCATCCTGGCCCGCCTGGACCAGCCGCTGGGTCTGGGAGTGGACGGTGGCGCCGAGTCCCTCCAGGTGCTGTTGTCGACCCTCGGTTCCGTGTCGGGGTTCGACCCGGTGTCCGAGCCCGATGGTGCCGCCGCCCCGGCGGGCGCCACACCCCTGGCTGGAGAAGCTCTGCCGCCGTCGGTCCCGGGGCCGATCCCCGACGGCGTCCCCTCCGAGCCCGACCTCCCGACCGACCGCCGGGCCCTGGCCCTGGTGCTCGATGCCGGGATCGACGGCAGCCTGGTCTCGTCCCTGGGCCTGCTGGTCGACGCGGCGTACTCGGTGCGGGAGCAGCTCTCGAGTGACAGCTGGCAGCTGGTCGGGGACGTGGAAGAAGAGGTGGCCCGCCTGCGCAACCGCCCGCCGACTCATCTGGTGGGGGTGCAGTCGAGTCTGCAGCGACTGTTGCAGGCCCTGCTGGGCCTGTCGGGGCTGGCCGCCGAGAACATGGAGCGGGACTCGGCCTGGCTGTTCCTCGACGCCGGCCGACGCCTGGAGCGGGCCCAGTCCCTGGTCCGGCTGGTCCGTTCGGTGCTGGTGCAACAACGGGTGGCCGTGGTCGAGGACCTGTTGGTCGAGTCGCTGCTCAAGACCTCGGACAGCCTGATCACCTTCCGCCGGCGCTCCGGCTCGATCATGGAGGTGGCCGCGGCAGTGGACCTGGTGGTCTACGACTCCGGCAACCCCCGCAGCGTCCTGTACCAACTCGACAGCCTGGTCCACCATCTGTCGGACCTGCCCAGCCGGTCACCGGGCCGGCGCCTCGGCGACGACCAGCGACTGGTACTGGAGGCCGCCACCACGCTCCGGCTCACCGACGCCGGCCGGATGGCCACGGTGGACCCGGAACTCCAGCGCCGTCCGGAGCTCGACGCCGTGCTGGGCCGGGTGGACGGCCTGTTGGCCGAGCTGTTGGACAGCCTGCGCCAGACCTTCTTCGCCCATGAGCGGCTGTCGGTGCTGGCCGGCGGCCAGCCGGACTCCCCCCTGGATCTCCGATGATGTACCAGATCGTCCACCGCACCCACTACCGCTACAACGCCCCGGTGTCGCGCTGTCGCAACGAGGCCCACCTCCGGCCCCGGGACACCGACCGCCAGCTCTGCGTGAGCAGTGACTTCCAGGTCGATCCCACCCCGACCAGCTGGTCCGAGCGCACCGACTTCTTCGGCAACCCGGTGTTCTCCTTCGTGGTGGACGGGCCGTTCGAGGAGCTGACCGTGGTCTCGACCAGCTCGGTGTCGGTGTCGGGCCGGGAGCGCCTGCCTCCCAGCGGCATGGCCTGGGAGCGGGTGCGCGACATCCTCGCCACCGACCTGAGTGCCGAGATGCTGGCGGCCCGGGAGTTCTGCTTCGAGTCGCCCCTGGTCCCCGTGTCGGGCAACGTGCGGTCCTACGCCGAGCAGTCGTTCCTGCCGGAACGACCCCTGGTCGACGCCATCGCCGAGCTGACCGAGCGGATCTTCACCGACTTCGCCTACGACCCCGGCTTCACCACGGTGACCACGCCGCTGGAGGAGGTCCTGACCTTCCGCCGCGGCGTCTGCCAGGACTTCGCCCACCTGGCCATCGGGTGCCTGCGGTCCATGGGCCTGGCGGCCCGGTACGTGAGCGGGTACCTCGAGACCGCGCCCCCGGCCGGTCGGGAGCGTCTGATCGGGGCCGACGCCTCCCACGCCTGGCCCTCCATGTTCGTGCCCGGGTGGGGATGGCTCGACGTGGACCCGACCAACGACAAGTTCGTAGGCTCGACCTACGTGACCACGGCGTGGGGCCGCGACTACGCCGACGTGTCCCCGCTCAAGGGCATCGTGTTCGGCGGAGGGGACTCCCACCTGTTGGACGTCTCGGTCGACGTCAGCCGGACCCCCGTGCACGAGACCACCTGAGCCGCCACCGGTCGGGACGGGGCCCACTGGCTACGCTCCCCGCATGCGCATCCTGATCACCGGTTCCGCCCGGGCCATCGGCGCGGCCACCGCCGAGGAGCTGACCCGGGCCGGCCACGAGGTCGTCGCCACGGCCAGGGACGTCTCCCTCCTCGACGGGCTCGACGTGGCCATGCGGCTGCCCTTGGACGTGACCGACGGGGAGTCGGTGCGCCAGGCCCTGGCCCAGGCCGGCGAGCTCGACGCCGTCGTCAACAACGCCGCCATCTCCACCAAGGGCCCCATGGAGAGCTTCCCGATCGAACTCCTCCGGGAGATGTTCGAGACCAACACCATCGGCGCCCTCCGGCTGCTGCAGGAGGTCCTGCCCCAATGGCGGGTACGGGGCAGCGGGGTGGTGGTCAACGTGAGCTCGGTGCAGGGCCGGGTGGCCACGCCCCTGGAGGGTCCGTACTCGGGGACCAAGCACGCCCTCGAGGCCATCTCCGAGACCATGCACTACGAGCTCGGCCACTTCGGCATCCGGGTGGCGATCATCCAACCGGGCTACATCGCCCCCGGGATGAAAGGGGCGGGACGGGTCGCCGGCAGCGACGACTACGCACCGCTGTGGGAACAGTGGGAAGGAACCGACGCCAAGCTCACCGGGCCGGCCGGGCGATCGGGTCCCGAGCTGGTGGCGGTGGCCATCCGCCAGGCCATTGAGGACCCGGCCACGCCGCTGCGGGTCCCGGTCGGCAACGACGCGGTGGCGGTGCTGGCGGCCCGGGCCCAACTCGATGACGAGGCCTTCGAGTCTGCCATGCGCAACGACGCTCGGAATGACCTGGTGAGCGTGACCACCTGAGCGCAGCCGGTTGAGCCGGGCCGGTCCCCCACCCGTCAGCCCGCTCAGATGGGCGAGTTGATCAGGTTTCCGGCCGCCATGGTCAGGTAGTCGAGGAGTTCCTTCTGATCAGCGGGAGCCAGGCCGGAGTGGTGTACCGCATCCGTCATGTGCCGCAACCAGGCGGCCGAGGCCTCGGGACCGATGACAAAGGGGGCATGGCGCATCCTCAGGCGTGGGTGTCCCCGCTCGGTGTTGTACTGGCTGGGGCCACCCCAGTACTGCATGAGGAACAGGGCCAGATGCCTCCTCGAGTCGGTCAGGTCCTCGGGGTACATGGGCCGGAGCAAGGGGTCGGTAGCTCACCCCCTCGTAGAACCGGTCGACCAGGGCGGTGAAGAACTCCTCGCCGCCCCATCGCTCGTAGGCCGTCTGCTCGCGGCCCGCGTCTCAGTTGCACCACATACCGACTGTAGGCCGCGCTGCATTAGCCTCGGGTCAACCGACGCAACGAGCCGACGGGACGCTAAGGGGGTCCACTTTGTTCGAATGGTCCGAAGAGCAGTTGATGGTGCGTGACGCCGTGCGTCGGTTCGTCGAGGCCGAGGTGGTGCCGAACATCGACGCGCTGGAGTTCGGCGACCTGCCGCCGTATGACATCATCCGCAAGCTGTACGCCACGTTCGGCATGGACCAGCTGGCCCGCGACCGGTTCAAGGCCCAGCTCGACCGCAAGGCCGCCGGAGCCGCCCCGGCGCCCACCGAGGCCAAATCCGACGAGTCGGCAGACCGCTCCTGACCAAGCTGGGAGGCGGGGTGACGGTGGCGCCGCGGCCATGACCATCATCCCCATCATCGAGCTGTGTCACTACTGCCCGGGCATCGTGACCGCCATGGGCGTGAGCGTGGGGCTGGCGTCCGGCACCATCATGAAACTGGGCACTCCGGCCCAGATGGAGCGGTGGGGGCTGGACCTTATGACCGGCGAGAAGGTCGGGGCCTGGGCCATCACCGAGCCCGACTCGGGCTCCGACGCCCTCGGGGGGATGAAGTCGACCGCCCGGCGGGACGGTGACGAGTACATCCTCAACGGCAGCAAGACCTTCATCACCAATGGCCCCTACGCCGACACCATCGTGTTCTACGCCAAACTGGACGACGGCTCCGACACGCCGATCAGGGATCGCCAGGTCCTCACCTTCGTGCTCGACACGGGCACTCCCGGCCTGGTGCAGTCCAAGCCGTTCCGCAAGATGGGCCTGCACTCCTCGCCCACCGGGGAGCTCTTCCTCTCGGATGTGCGGGTGCCCAAGTTCAACCTGCTGGGCGAGACCGAGGACGAGCGGGCCGGGGGCGGACGGGAGTCGGCCAAGGGCAACTTCGTCACCGAGCGGGCCGGGTTGGCGGCCATGTCCCTCGGGGTCATCGAGGAGTGCCTGAAGCTGTGTGTGGCCTACTCCAAGGACCGGATGCTGTGGGGACAGCCCATCGGCGACCGCCAGCTGATCCAACTCAAACTGGCCAAGATGGAAGTGGCCCGACTCAACGTCCAGAACCTGGTCTTCCGCCACATCGAACTCTCGGCGGCGGGCAAGAGCCTGACGCTGGCCGAGGCGTCGGCCATGAAGCTCTACTCGGCCCAGGCTGCCTCCGAGGTGGCCATGGAGGCGGTACAGCTCTTCGGGGGCAATGGGTACATGTCCGAGTTCCGGGTGGAGCAGTTGGCCCGCGACGCCAAGGTGTTCCAGATCTACGCCGGCACCGACGAGATCCAGGTCACCCACATCGCCAAGGACCTGCTGGCCCGGTAGTCAGCCGGACTGGCCCGGTGGTCAGCCGGAACCATTTGGCTCCCGTCACTCCAACCTGCTCGACGCGGTCAGTCGGCGATGGCCTCGTAGGTATAGCGGTCACCAGCCACCACCCCGCTCGTTCCGCCGGGACCGGTCACCACCACGTTGTGGGAGGCGGCCGGCTCGGCCGGCACCACCACGGTGATGGTCGAGTCGTTGACCACGGTGAAGTCGGTGGTGTTGACGGGCCCGAAGCCCACCTCGGTGGCCCCGGTGAAGCCGGAGCCGGTGATGGTGATGGTGTTCCCACCGGTGGTCGATCCCGAGGATGCCGACAGGCCGGTCACGACCGGCACCGGTGCCGAGACCACAAAGGTGTACCGGTCGGCGGCCACCACGGCGCTGGTTCCCCCGGGCCCGGTCACCGCCACGTTGTGGGTGGCGGCCGGCTCGGCCGGGACCAGAGCGGTGATCGTCGAATCGTTGACCACCGTGACGTCGGTGGAGTTGGCTGGGCCGAAGCCCACCTTGGTGGCCCCGGTGAACCCGGACCCGTAGATGGTGATGGTGTTCCCCCCGGTGGTCAGGCCCATCGTCGCCGACAGGCCGGTGATGGCCGGCACCGGGGCCGGGACGACGTAGGTGTAGCGGTCGGTGGCCACCACGGCACTGGTGCCCCCGGGACCGGTCACTGTTACGTTGTTGGTCCCGGCCGCCTGGGCGGGCACCTGTGCCGTGATGGTGGTGTCGTCGACCACGGTGAAGCCGGTGGCGCTGACCGGCCCAAAAGCCACCTTGGTGGCCCCGGTGAAGGCGGAGCCGGTGATGGTGACGGTGTTCCCCCCGGTGGTCAGGCCCGTCGATGTAGACAGGCCGGTGATGGCCGGCACCGGGGCCGGGACGACGTAGGTGTAGCGGTCGGCGGCGACCACGGCACTGGTGCCACCGGGGCCGGTGACCGCCACGTTGTGGGTGGCAGCCGGTTCGGGCGGTGCCACCGCGGTGATCGTGGTGGCGTTGACCACGGTGAAGTCCGCCGAGTTGACCGGGCCGAATGCCACCTCGGTGGCACCGGTGAACCCGGTCCCGGTGATGGTCACCGTATTCGTGCCGGTGGTCGGGCCCGAGGACGTCGACAGGCCGGTCACGACCGGTGCCGGCGGGAGGTAGGTGTACAGGTCCACCGCCGCGTCAGCACTCGTGCCCCCGGCCGTGGTCACCACGACGTTGTGGGTGGCGGCGGCCTGGGCCGGGACGAGGGCTGTGATGGTGGTGTCGTTGACCACGGTGAAGTGGGTCGAGTTGGCCGGTCCGAAGCCCACCTTGGTGGCCCCGGTGAATCCGGACCCGTAGATGGTGATGGTGTTCCCACCGGCGATCGGGCCCAACGAGGCCGACAGGCCGGTGACCACCGGGACCGGCGCCTGGACCGCCACCGTCTGGGGCGGGCTGGTGACGGAACCGTCGCCGTTCGACGCGGTGACCGAGTAGGTGAAGGAGGTGGTGCCCGGAGGAACCGTCCCGCTCACCGCCCCGGTGGTCGGGTCCACGGACAGCCAGGTCGGTGCGCCTGACGCCAGCACGTAGGTGGCCGCGGGCACGGCGCCGACGGCTGTCGCCGTAGCCGAGTAGGACGAGCCGGCGACGGCCGTGGCCGGACCGGTCATGCCCACCGAGGTGGGGGCCGAGCCCGACGAGCTCACCAGGGCGAAGACCGTCCCTTCCAGTTGGTCGATCGAAGGCGTGGAGGTGGACGTCAGGGTATAGACATCACACGGTGACGAGTCCCAGTACGAGGTGCCCGAACCCGGCCCGGGCGACACGGCCTGATAGGCCTGGGCGGTCGGGTTCCACCACTCCAGCCGCTGGCCGGCCAGTGAGTCGCACACATCGAGCTCGATGTCGTCGTACTGGGCACCGGACGTGAGGCTGGCATCGAAGAACGACCCGTCAGTGCCGAGGCCTCCGACCGGGTCCGAGGTGAACGGGGCGACGGTCAAGGTGCCGGTGCCAGCGGCACCGGTCTCGGAGTCGTATGTTCCCCCTACCCCGTTGACGATCCCGTAGACCGTGCCCGAGCCGGTGCCCACGCTGACCTCATAGGTCGGATAGCCGTAGCCCCCGGTGGTGGTCTCACCGCTTCCGGGCGACGACCCGGTGACCAACACCTTGTTCGACGGCAGCGACGCCGGACCGGTCACACCGGCGGTGGTGCTGGTGACGGCGAAGGTGTACTCGGTTCCCGACGTCAGCCCGGGGACCGTGCAGCCCGACGCGGAGGCCGTGGTGCACGTGGCTCCTCCGGGCGAGGCGGTGACCGTATAGGTGTCGACGGCATCGTTGGGGGCGGTCCAGCTGACCGAGGCCTGGTCCGCTCCGGCCGCCGCGGTTACCGCGGTGGGCGGCTCGGGCGTCCCCGCCGCCAGGATGGTGACGGTACCGGGGTCGTAGGCCAACTGGTAGCCGCTGGCAGTGAAGCCCGAGCAGTCGGTCGGGTAGGTGCCCGGCGACCCGGTGATGGTCTGGGTGTACCCCGACGTGGTCCACGGCCCGGTGCAGGACTCGTAGCCCCCCACGTGGCCCGGGCCGTCGTTGTACACGAATCCGGAGTACGTGACCGGCCAGTTGTCGAAGGTGTCGCCGGCATGGGCGAAGAAGGTCGGTCCGGTCAGGGTGAGGGTGGCGGGATCGAAATTGATGGTCTGGCTGACTGTCGGAGCCGCCAGATAGGTCTTGCCGTCACCGGGTTGGTTGACCGTGATGGTGCAGGTGCCGGCCTGGCGGGCCGTGGTGACGTCGATGTCGGAGCCGGTGTAATAGGCGGTGCACTCGCTGGTCCCGCTGGTGGTCACCGAGAGATACCCACCGGGCGCGCTGGCCGCGATCACCTGCGGCTCCTGGCCGTAGGTCATGCCCTTGGCTGTGGCCATGGTGATGGCCTGGGTCTGGGCGTCGGGTGAGGGCAACACGGTGAAGCTCTCGGTGGCGGTGGGGGCGGCGGAGTAGGTGTTGTCGCCCGCCTGATTGGCCTCGATGGTGCAGGTGCCGTAGTAGTAGAACACCAGGCCGCCGCCGGGCTCCACGCCGCAGACCGAGTTCCCCCCGGAAAAGGTCACCGGAAGCCCCGAGGTGGCGGTGGCGGTGGCCGTGTCCCCGGTGTCGGTGATGGTTTCGGTGGGAGTCTGGTTGAAGGTGATGGACTGAGCCACCTCGTTGGCCGTGAAGGACCGGGTCACAGACGGGGCCGGGTCCCAGCTGACGCCGTCACCGGCCTGTTGGGCTGACAACACGCAGGTCCCCCCGCTGATGGGAGTGATGGTGAAGGGGCCGGACCCGGTCACGGTGCACACCGACGGGCTCCCCGACACCACGGTGACCGGGAGGCCCGATGAGGCCGTCGGGTCCACCGTCTGGGCCGGGTCACCGATGGTCACCGTGTTGAGGGGGTCGTCGAAGGTGATCGACTGGGGCTCCAGACCGTCGCCCACGGTGAACGACGTGGTGGCCGAGGTGGAGGTGGTGGAGGTGTCGGTAGCGTAGCTGGACTGCAGGTAGGCCACCACGCTGTGGATCCCTTCAGCGGTGGCTGTTCCCGAGTACACCCCGACCTGGATCGACGAACCCGGGGCGATGCTGAACCCGCTCGACCCCTCGCCGGTACCGGACAGTCCGGTCGACGGGGAGATGTCGGCACCGCCCACGTTGACCACGTTGAGCTGCTCCGTGCCGGTCTGGTCGGGGCTGTTGTTGGTGATAGTGGCGTTGATGCTGAAGGGCTGACCCACCACGGGCTCAGCCGGATCGGTCGACAAGGTGAACCCGGCCGGCGGCTGGGGCTGCTGCTCACCCACGGTCACGTCGGTCTCGCCGAAGGACGAGTCGACGTTGGAGCTCGGATCGGTGCCCGACACCGGGACGTCGATGGTGGCCGTGCCGGAGGTGTCGGCGATGCCGTACACCGTGTAGTCGGCGGTGGCTCCCGCCGCCAGGTCCGAGGTGACCGGGATGGGGTTGGGGTTGCTGTCGGACTGGCTGAAGTCGAAGGTGGCACTCTCCGGGTTCCCCTGCTGGTCCACCTGATTGGGGACGGTGGTGGCCGAGGTGGGGCCGACGTCGGTGAGGTCCAGGCCGCTCTGGTTGGTGACGCTGACATTGAAGGGGACCAGGTCGCCGACCGCCGGGGCGGTAGATGGTCCGGTCACGTTGACCAGCAGCGGTGACGGGTCCACGACGAAGTCGGCCTCGCTGTCGTAGCCCGAGGTGGCGCTGTCGTCGTCCCGCTGTCCGATGGTGCCGGTGGCTGAGGTGGAGACGCTGCTGTTGCTCCCGTCCGAGTCGGCGTCGTCGAAGGTGGCCGTCCAGGTGAAGGTGGCGGAGGCCCCCGGGTCCAACTGGTCGATGGAGGCCGGCTCCGGCCCGTCGACGATGGTGTTGGGCGACCCCTCCAGGGGTCCGGGAGTCACGTCGTTCTCCGGCTCGTCGCCTTCGTTGATGACCGTCGAGGTGACGGTGACCGGGTCGCCCTGGCTGACGTGTTGATAGCCGTCGTCCGGATTGGTGGGCGCGTCGATGCTGGTGTTGACGTTCAAGCAGGTGCCGAAGCACGGAGTCGTGTCGGCGTTGACGTTGATGATCTCGGTCCACCCGTTGCCCGCATCGGCCTCGAGGGGGAAGGAGTAGTCCCCGTCACCCTCGGGGAAGGTGTAGGAGACATCGTCGCCCGCCTGGTCGTCACTGGAGTCGGACGGGTCGAACTCCCAGTTGTACTGGGGATCCTGCCCGGTTCCGGAGTCGTCCTGCGCCTGACAGGTCACCGATCCCGCCGGGCTGTCCAGATCCGGGGAGCAGCTGGCCTGGACGTCGGGGGGACTGGGGAGGACGATGGTGCCCAGGTTGGTCGAGCTGCCGTAGTTGACGGGCACATCGTTCACCGGCGCATCCCAGTCGGACTGGTCGGTAGGATGACCGTCCCCACCGAAGGGCGTGGACAGCCCGTCGTCGCTGGACTGGAAGATCCAACCCTCGTCCGCACCACCGACCGAGTACGAATCGATCGGATCGTCGTCGTCCTTGGGCAGGATGAAGGCGAAGTAGCCGTCCCATACCGGCGTCTCCTCGGTCACGTCGTCGCCACCGTAGGGGTTAACGCCGTTGATCCCGAGATCCGCGTAGCCGGCGGCGCCCTCGTACTGGTAATTCTCGACGGGATCGCCGTTGGCGAAGACCAACTGGCCGTAGACCAGGCTGGTGGTGGAGCTGGGCGCGGTGTTGTCCGGCAGACAGGTCACGTAGTTGATCGGGTACTCGCCGTAGGGAGCACACGACGGGAAGTACTCGCTCATGTTCCAGTCGCTCCGGTAGCTGTCGGCCCCGGCCTGTTTCACCCCCGTAACCAACAGGAGGGGGAGCATGATCAACGGAACCAGGGCCACGCCGAACAGGCGGTGCCAGCGCGGACGCCGCGACCGATGGACCCCACCAGGCCGACCGCTCTGCGTGGTGCGAGCGCTCCGATCGTTCCCGCCACGGCTGCGTCCAGCGTCCTCCGACATTCCGTCACGCCCCTTCGCTCAAGTCTGCGACCCACAGTGACGGCGACGCCGCGGCGCCCGCCAAAACAGAGATCGGCCTGGTATGTACGTATGCCCCTGAACCTGTGCAGCCATCGTCGACGGCACTGGCGGCCAGGGCAATATGCCGATCGGCGTATTCCGCCACGTCCACCCACCCACGGTCACCGGGCCCTGACCGTGGGTGAGCGGCCACGGGACCACCGGGGCCGGGTCACATCGTCAGACCGGCAAGCCCCGCCTTCAGCGGGCCACGTCCGCCTGCCGCTCGAGGACATCGAGCACGAACGCGGTCAGGCGACCGCGCCCGCGGACGCCGAGCTTGGTGTAGATGTTGTCGAGATGCTTCTTGACCGTCCCGGGCGACACATGCAGTGTGTGGCCGATGGCGGCGTTGGTCTCGCCGCTGATGAGGCACTCGACGATCTCGGCCTCCCGGTCGGTGAGCCCCAGGGTCTCGAGGTTGCGCCGTTTGGGGACGGGCACCTCGGAGCGCAGCAGGATGGCTCCCGGGTGATCACGCTGGGACGGGAGGTAGTGGAGGACCACGCTCCCGTTCCGGCCACCCACCCGCAGGGGCTCCTGCAGCTCCAGAGGGTCCTGGCCCAGCAGTTTCCGCTGCCCCTCGACCCAGCGATCCACGCACCGGGGCAGCGGAGCAGAGGGCGACGGGGGCCCGAAGTGCCGGTAGAGGGAGACCAACGCACCCGGTGTGACCTCGACCAACGGATCGGCCAGCATGATCAGCTGGCCGCCCCAGTCGGCGGTGGCCTCGCTGGCCGCGCTGAGCAGGGCCCGCAGCTGGCGCTGATCCCGGGCGTTGTACCAGGCCTGGACCAGATGGGGACGGAGCACATTGAGCACCTGGCGGTCGCGCTCGGAGAAGTCACGGGCACTGCGGCTCAACGCCATGGCCACCACCACCGGGCGGGGGGCGGGCAGGGTGATCGCCATCTGGTACTCAACTCCCAAGGGCCCGTAGAACCTCCGGTAGATGGCCGAGGCGTGGAACTCCTCCTGGCTCAGGAAGTCGCTGATCCGTCGGGCCGATCCGTCACCGGTGGTCACGTAGTGCTCGAACAGCGGATGCCGGTCGGCCAACGGCAACCACTCCCGCTCCACTTCGGGAGGGATGGTGTAGCTCGCCGGGTGGGCGAGGTACACGATGCGGCCCGAGGCCGGTTCGACCTCGTTGAGCGTGACTACATCGCAGGGGACCACCAAGGACACCTGCTCGATGGCCACCCGGGAGAACTCGTCGGGGTCCCGGGCCGCACCGACGGCCTCCACCACCGAGAGCACCTGCTCGAGGTCGTCGGGGCTCAGTCCGGCCCGGAGCACGGCCGGGCTGTGGACTTCGAACGCCGTCTCCACCCCAGCACCCCTCCACTCCTCGGCCCGTCGCGCTCGGACCGGCACCGTCGCGCCGCGAAGAATAATCCGGCGCCATAACCCGCGGAAAATGTGACCACCGTGCGTGGCCAGGCCGGCAGGGTCGTTGCACCGGCTTCGTCAGCCCGATCTGATCCGTTCAAGCCCAGACACCTCCACGGCCCCCGACCCAGCGGTTCAGCGACCACAGTGGGGTCAATCAGGGTCCGAAGGATCGGTGCTGGTCGCTTCCTCCGACTTGAAGAATTCCACGGATCTCCTTCATCAACCGCAGCTGCTCTGGCATCGGCGGCTTGTCCTCAGCCCCTCCGGCCAGGGCATCAAGATAGAACCCGGTCCCTGACTTGAGCTTCACGTACGGAACGCGCACATAGCGGACGCTGCGACCAAACGTTCGAGATCCCATATCGATTGAGGCGATGTCCTGTGCCGCGGCCGACTTTGGTTTCCCTTGGAGGTTGTAGGCCGTGAGTGTGCCCGCGGAGAGCTCAACCCGGGATCTGAGCGCCCGGAGACACAAACGACCGGTAAAGGGCGCGGCGGCGATGAGGAGGAGGCCGAAGGCGAATCCGACGACGGGTCCGGCGCCTGTGGTCGTGGCGGCTTCCCTTATCGATGAGGCACCGATGAGAACGAAGGCGGTGGTGCTCACAGCGATGATCGATAGCCAGAACGGTTTATTTGGCTCCTTCAAGCGAAACGTCTGCGCCTCCGGCACGGGATGGGGCTGGGTCACCCCCAACATGCTCCCGGGGGTCCTAGGAGCATGGCGGGCCGTCGGCGCGAGGGGTTCCCCTCATCGGGGGGTGCCATCGGCGGGAGTATGAGGAGACGGGTTACCGGATACCGCCTGTCGAACGGCCTCGGGGTCACCCCACAGTTGCTCGACCGCCTCGAGGCTCAGGCCTTTGGTCTCGGGGGTGAACCGGCTGACGAAGACGTAGGTGATGGCGCAGCACCCGGCGAACAGCCAGAACGTTCCGGCCTCGCTGATCAGATCGACCAGCGATAAGAAGAACTGACTGACCAACCAGGCCGCGAACCAGTTGGCCGCCGTGGCCACCGCCACCCCCCGGCCGCGCATGTGCGACGGGTAGATCTCGTTGATGATGGTCCACACCACCGGGCCGAGGGAGAAGGCGAACGAGGCGATGAAGACCACCAGGGCGATGAGCGTCACGACCCCGGTGGCGGTGGTCCCGGAGCCCGCCGGGGTGGGATGCCTCTCCATCACCTCGAACATGGCCCCCACCACCACCAGACTCGACCCCATGCCCACCGATCCGATGAGCAACAGGGGCTTGCGGCCGAACCGGTCCACATAGGCCACGGCGATGAAGGTGGCCACCACGTTGACCAGACCGATGGCCAATAGCGTGGCCAGGCTCTGACCGGTCGGCGACGAGAACCCGGCGGCGGCGAAGATCTTGTCGGCGTAGTAGATCACGGCGTTGATGCCGGTGAGCTGTTGAAGCACCGCCAGTGTGACCCCGATGACCAACGGGCGGCGCCACTTCGACCGCGAATACCTCCCGCCACGAACCGGCGGCCTCTTGGCTGTTGAGCTCCTCGATCTCGGCCAGCTCGCGGTCGGTGTCCACCCCCGGCTCCACCTTGTGCAGGGTGGCCTTGGCCTCCTCGTGCCGACCGGCTTTCACATACCAGCGTGGTGAGTCGGGCAACGGCACTATGGCCAGGACCAACAAGACGCCGGGTATGGCCGACACCCCGAGCATCACCCGCCACCGGTCCCCGTTGATCAGGAGGTAGTCGGCGAAGTAGGCCACGAATATCCCGATGGTGATGGCCAGCTGGTAGAGCGAGACCATCCGGCCTCGGAGCCGGGCGGGGGCCATCTCGGCGGCGTACAGGGGTGCGGCCACCGAGGCCACGCCCACACCGAACCCGACCAGTAGCCGTCCGGCCACCAGGACGTAGGCCCCAGGGGCCAGGGACTCCACCAGGGCCCCGGCCACGAACAGCAGCGCGGCGGCGACGATGGTCAGCCGGCGGCCGATGAGGTCGGCCAGCACCCCGGCCACCAGGGCCCCAACCATGGCTCCGAGCGTCACCCAGCTGGTGATGACCTCCAACAACAGGGTCCCCACCGAGAAGCTCTTCTGGATGCCGCCCAGGGCTCCCGAGATGACGCCCTGGTCATAGCCGAAGAGCAGCCCTCCCAGCATGATGACCAGGCCCACGCCCAACAGGTAGATGCCGGTCCGGGACGGTGGGGCCACCGGTGGAGCTTCCTGGCCATCGCTGTCGGTTCCCCGCACGCTCATCGATCCCCCACCGATCCCTCCATCGACGCCCGCCGCCCTAACCGTCACCACTGCGCCAGGCCACGCTACCCGGCGCACCACGACTCACAGGGGACCAAGAACCCGATCGGCCAGTGGATGCCGGTAAAGTTCGCGGGTGGCCCCCCGACGAACTCCCGCCCGCCCGGCACCGGTGGATCCGGTCCTTCCCCGCAGCTTCGAGGCCCGCTACGGCGACGGCCTGCAGCGGGGGATCAGCCTGGGGGGCGGAGGACTGTTCTTCGTGGCCTGGCAGGTGGGCTACCTCCAGACCCTGGCCGTCAACGGCGTCCGCTTCGACGCTGCCGACCGGGTGGTCGGAACCTCGGCCGGATCACTGGTGGCCTCCACCCTGACCTCGGGCAAGCTGAAGCGGTTGCACTCGGAGGTCTCGGTGCTGGCCAAGGTGCCGGCCATTGTCTCGGCCCTGGCCCCGGCATCCAAGCTCCAGCCCAGTCAGGAGCGGGCCCTTGACCTCTTCCTCAAGGCCACCGACGGCGACCCGCACACGGTGCAGGAGATCGGACACGCCGCCCTGGCCGCCGTCACTCCCCGACCCGAGGTGACCAGACGGAACATCGCCCTGGTGGTCGGACCGGGTCGGTTGAGCTCGCCCATCCTGCACGTCACCTGTGTCGACGCCTACACCGGCGAGCGCTGCGTGGTGACCAGGCGCACGGGGACCACGCTGGCCCGGGCTGCCGCGGCCAGCAGTGCCGTCCCGGGGATCTTCGCCCCCCAGGCCATCGGCGACCGGTGGTGCATGGACGGTGGGGTCAGCGGCACCGGCACCCATCTGGACCTGCTGGCCGGAGCCGGACGGGTACTGGTCCTGGCCCTGACCGACGGCAGCGACATGACCGAGGGCATGATGACGTCGCACCCCGGCAGCGGTCGCCAAGAGCTCGAGGACCTCGAGAAGTCGGGCTCCGAGGTGGTGCTGCGGATACCCGCCGAAGTCGACCTGTTCGAGCTGATGTCACCGGCCGCCGTTCCGGGGGCCCTGGCCATGGGGGCCCGACAGGCCAAAGAGGACGTAGGCCTGCTCTCCAAGTTCTGGAACTGAGCGATCGACTTCAGGAACTGAAGCAGCTGGGCGCAGACCTCAGCCCGTAGGGGCGTCGACCGGTGTGACCGACTCCGCCACCGCTTGGACCAGTCCCCCGACGGCCAGGTCGTGGGCCACGGTGATGGCGTTGACCACGGCCACCGACGATGAGGAGCCGTGGCTGATGACACAGACGCCGTCGACGCCCAACAGCATGGCCCCGCCGGTGTTCTCCGGGTCCAGCGCCGCGGCCAGCGGCAGGAGGTGCGGGTAGAGAGCGTCGGCGGTGGCGCTGACGTCGGGCTGACCCAGGATCTCCGTGAGGGCCCCGATGAGGAAGCGCATCGATCCTTCCAAGGTCTTGAGGGCCACGTTGCCGGTGAATCCGTCGGTGACGATGACGTCGGTCTTGCCTTCGAAGAAGTCGCGCCCTTCGACATTGCCCACGAAGTCGAAGGCCGCCCCACCCTCACCTTCGGCCAGGAGGGCGTAGGTCTCCTTCTCCAGCGGGGTGCCCTTGGACTTCTCCTCCCCGATGGACAAGAGGGCCACCCGGGGCCGGCTGATGCCGTAGCGCTTGCTGGCGAACGCCGCTCCCATCTGAGCGAACTGCACCAGCATCTGGGCGCTGCACTCGGCGTTGGCCCCCGAATCGAGCAGCACCGTGGGCCAGGGGCCGCCGGGATACGGGATGGGGGTGGCGATGGCCGGTCGCACCACACTGGGCAGCCGGCCCATCCGCAGCAGGGCCGACGCCATGGTGGCCCCGGTGTTCCCGGCCGACACCATGGCCATGGCCTTGCCGTCCCGCACCGCTTCGGCCGCCCGCACCAACGACGAGTCCTTCTTCCGACGCACGCCGTTGCCGGGGTCGTCGTCCATCCCGATGACTTCGCTGGCCGGGAATATCGGCAGGTCTCCGGTGTCGCCCATCTCCCCGGGCCGACCCACCAGGGCCACCTTGATGCCGGTCCGCTCCGCCACTTCGCGGGCTCCGGCCACGATCTCACCGGGGGCCCGATCGCCGCCCATGGCGTCCACCGCCACCGGGAGCGCTACGAAGGCCTCACCGGTCGGTCGCGCCCCGCCTCGCGCCACTACTCGACTTCGATCGCCTGTCGGCCTTTGTACCAGCCGCAGTTCGGGCACACGACATGGGGAGTCTTGGCCACGGAGCACTGCGGGCACGTCGAGCGCGCCGGCATCTTGAGCACCCAGTTGGACGCCCGACGGCTGCGGCTCTTCGACTTGGAGGTCTTCTTCTTCGGGACGGCCATAGAAAGGGCATCTTAGGCCAAACCGCCGGCCTCCGGACCACGCAGGGCATCGAGGGCCGACCAGCGGGGGTCGCTGTCGGGAGGACAGTCGCAGGTGGCCAGGTTCCAGTTCTGGCCGCACCGGGGGCACAGGCCCCGGCACTCCGGTGAGCACAAGGGGGCCAACGGCAGGTCGAGCAGGACGGCATCGTGGGCCAGCGGCTCGAGATCCAACTCCTCACCGACCAGGGGGTACGCCTCTTCGTCCTCCTCGGCCCGGTGATCGCCCTCGGGGGCGTACCGTTCCCGCACCGCGGCCTCGACCGTCCCCGACACCGGGCCACCGCACCGGCGGCACTCGCCGACCCAGGGGGCACTCACCGTGCCGGTGACCATGATCCCTCCCGGGTACGACGACAGGGTCATGTCACAGCTCACCGTGGCCGAATCGGGCACCGACACCCCCACCGCCTGCAGGTCCTCGATGGGACCCCGTCGGACCTCGTGGCGGGTGGTGCCGGACTCCTTGCGCAGCGAGGCCACCTGGACGGTGAACGGGCGGGCGGACCGGCGCGGGGCCCGGGCCTCGTCGGTGGCGGATTCGGTCGTCACCGGATCGGTCGACTCAGTCGAGGTCCTGGTCGAAGAAGCCGTCAGGATCGTCGACGCCGGTCACGCCGCCGTCAAGGCCCACCGCGGCCAGGGAGGTGTCGCCGCCCTCGCCGATCTCCACCTTCGGCAACGGGCTGACCTGTAACTTCTCGCGGCCGGCCTGGACGGTCTTCATGGTCCGGTCGAGGACGATCTCGAAACTGGCCAACTTCTGGTCGGCATAGTCCTCCGCCTCGTGGCGGAGGCGCCGGGCCTCTTCGTTGGCATCATCGAGGATGCGTTGGGCCACATGGTTGGCCTGGCGCACGATCTCGGTGCGCTGGACCATCCGCTCGGCCTGGACCCGCACCTCCTCCAACAGGTTGTCGGCTTCACGGCTCTTCTCCGCGATGAACTCGTCCCGTTCCTTGAGGAGCCAACGGGCCTGGCGGAGCTCGTCGGGCATGCGGTCCAGGGCGGCCTGCAGCAACTCGGCCAGCTCCTCGCGCGACACCAGCACCGAGGCCGACAACGGCATGGCCTTGGCTGTCTGCACGATGTCCAGGACCGTGCGGATCAGGGCTTCGGCGTCGTGCTCCTCGCCGGCGGCCCGTTGCTGGTCCAGATCCTCGAAGAGGTCACTCATCGGCAAACTTCTCCTGCAGCCTGGTCGCCACCACTTTGGGGACGAAGGCCGTCACGTCGCCGCCGAACCGGGCCACCTCCCGCAACAGCCGGGAGGCGATGAACGAATGGGCCGAGCTGGTGGGGATGAACAAGGTCTCCACCCCGGACAGCTGCTTGTTCATCTGGGCCATCTGCAACTCGTTCTCGAAGTCCGAGACGGCCCGCAGGCCCTTCACGATGGCGCTGGCCCCGACGTCGTGGGCCACGTTGACCACCAGGGTGGACACCGACACGATCCGCACGTTGACCAGGTGGGCCAGCGACTCCTCCAGCATCTCTTGTCGTTCGCCCAGGTCGAAGAGGGCCTCGCTCTTCTGTGGGTTCCGCACCGTGGCCACGACCACCTCGTCGAACAGCCGGGCGGCCCGCTCGATGACCTCGAGGTGCCCGTTGTGCACCGGGTCGAACGATCCGGGTATGAGCGCAATCCTCACGAGACACCTTTCTCTGTGACCAGCTCGGGACGGGCCACAGACACGATCGTACCTCCATACCGACGGGTTTTGATGATGCCCCAGCCCGACGGGGCGGCGATCTCGGTGCCGGATTCCAGCACGGCCAGATCGGCCGGGAGCTGGGCCACCAGGGAGTCCCACCCCTGGAAGTCGTAGGGCGGATCCACCAGCACCAGGTCGTAGCGCGAGGCGGTGGTGGCCACCCACGAGCCCACGTCGGCCCGGACCACGGTGGCATCCCCGTCCCGTTCGGCGTGGCCCAGCCCCACCGAGGCCAGGTTGGCCCGCACCGCGGCCAGGGCCTCGGCGCTCTGGTCCACGAAGGTCACCGAGGCCGCTCCCCGGGACAGGGCTTCGATCCCCATGGCCCCGGTGCCGGCGAACAGGTCCGCCACCAGCAGACCGTCCACCCCGCCCAGGCTGAACAGGATGTCGAACACCGCCTCGCGCACCCGGTCCGACGTGGGCCGGATGCCGGGTGCCACGGCACCGGTCAGACGTCGACCCCGGAACTCGCCACCAATCACGCGCACCGGCCCACTCTACCGGGAGCCGTTGTTTTCCCCGGGTGGCCGGGGGCCGCCCGGAGTGCCCGGAGCGGCCCCGGTAGACCGCTCCAGCGCCCCGGGCGTCAGCTCTTGAAGAGGAACTCGGCCTCGTCGTCCTCGATGAACATGCGCAGCTCGTCCACCAGCAGCTCATGGGAGCTGAGACCGGGGTCCTCGGCCACCAGCTCCACCGCCATGGTGCGGGCCTCGGCCACCAGGTCCCGGTCCTTCAGGAGTTTGGCGGCCTTGAGGTCGCTCCGCCCCTTCTGGCGGGCCCCGAGGATGGTGCCCTCGCCCCGCAGCTCCAGATCGACCTCGGCCAGGGCGAAGCCGTCGTTGGTCTCCTCCATGGCCGAGAGGCGCGCCTCGGCCTCGGGGGTGTCGTTCTCCGACAGCAGGTAGCACCACGAGGGATCACTCCCCCGCCCCACCCGTCCCCGGAGCTGGTGGAGTTGGGCGATGCCGAACCGGTCGGCATCCTCGATGACCATCACCGTGGCCTCGGGGACGTCCACCCCGACCTCGATGACCGTGGTGGCCACCAGCACGTCGATGCGGCCGGTGCGGAACTCCGCCATGACCCGCTCCTTCTCGGCCGGGGGCAGTTGGCCGTGGAGGAGCCCGATGGACAGGCCGGACAGCTCGCCGCCGGCCAACCGCTCCGCCTCGGCTACCACCGAGGTGGCCTGCACCCGGTCCGACCCCTCGACCAGCGGGCAGACCACGAAGGCCCGGTGACCGGCTTCCACCTCGGAACGCACCCGCCCCCAGGCCTCCTCCTGCTCCAGTGGAGTGCGGAGCCAACTGGTGGTCACCGGCAGCCGGCCCGGGGGCAGCTCGTCGATGATGGTCATGTCCAGGTCACCGAAGACCACCATGGCCGCGGTGCGCGGGATGGGCGTGGCCGTCATCACCAGCAGATCGGGGTCCCGACCCTCGCCGTCCACCCCCCTTCCCTTGTCCCGCAGAGCGGCCCGCTGCTCCACGCCGAAGCGGTGCTGCTCGTCGATGACCACCACCCCGAGGGAGTGGAAGTTGACCTGGTCGGTGAGGAGGGCATGGGTGCCGACCAGAAGGTCGACGGTGCCGTCGGCCAGCCCGGCATGGAGGGCGGCCCGGTCGGCGGCCCCGGTCCGGTTGGTCAACAGGGCCACCTTTACCGGGCGTTCCCCGGCCAGGGTGGTGGTATCGGGCACCCACAGCCCCTCGGTGAGCTTGCGGACCTCCGTGGCGTGCTGCTCGGCCAGCACTTCGGTGGGGGCCATCAACGCCCCCTGGTGGCCCCCTTCCACCGCGGCCAACATGGCCGCCACCGCCACCACCGTCTTGCCCGAGCCCACGTCGCCCTGGAGCAGCCGGTGCATGGGGAGCGCTGCGCCCAGGTCGTGGCGGATGGCCTCGATGGCCCGGGCCTGGGCCGCAGTGGGCACGAAGGGCAGGCCGCCCAAGAAGCGCTCCGCCAACGTCGGCGTCCCGTCGGGGTGGGTCGTCACGTGGCGGATGCCGCGGGCGTCGCGCTGGAGCCGGTCCTGGCGGAGGACCAGGGCCATCTGCAGCCGGAACAGCTCATCGAAGGCCAGCCGCCGACGGGCCGGTTCGGCCTGGGCGACCTGGGTGGGCCGATGGATGTGCCCGAAGGCGGTGGTGCGGTCGACCAGATCGAACCGGCTACGCCACTCGGGGGGCACCGGATCGGCGAACCCACCGGCCCGGTCGAGGGCCTCGCCCACGTACCGACCGATCCGGGCCGAGGTCAGCTGGGCCTTGTCGGTCAAGGGGTACACCGGGAACACCCGTCCGGTGCGCTCGCTCTCCCCGGGCTCGGGATCCTCGCCCGCCCCCTGCAGTACCTCGGCGGTGGGACTGCTCAGCTGGAGGACGCCCCGGTAGGAGCCCACCGTCCCGTAGAACATGGCCAGCGTCCCCACCGCCAGCTGTTTGGCCCGCCAGGCCTGATTGAAGAAGACCACGTCGAGCTGCCCGCTGTCGTCGGCGATGCCCACCACCACCCGGGTCGGGGCCCGGCGACGCCCCCGGCCGTAGCCCGAGGGAGGTCGACTGACCCGGGTCACCCGAGCCAACACCGAGGCCTTGTCCCCCTCGACCAGGTCGGCGATGGGCACCAACCGGGTGCCGTCGATGTAGCGCCGCGGGTAGTGGGTGACCAGGTCCAGCACCGTCTCGATGCCGAGTTCGCCCAACTCCTGGCGGGCCCGCTCCCCCACTCCCTTCAGCACGGACACCGGCAGCTCGGACAGCTGGCGGAGCTTGCGCCCCTCGCCGGCCGACCCACGTTCCCCAGGGGGCGGGCCACTCACGGGGCCGGGCTCCTCACTCGATGGAGAACAGGTACGGATAGAGGGGCTGGCCACCGTGGTGCACCTCGATCTCCACCTCGGGACGTTGATCCCTGACCCACTCGGTGATCCGCCGGGTGTCGGCCGCCCCCGATCCCTCGCCCTCCATGATGGTCACCAGGTCGTGGGACGGGGTGATCAAGATGTCCAGCAACGAGCACGCCGCCCCGGCCAAGGAGTCGTTGACCACCTCGATGCCCTGCCGGGACAGGCCCAGCCAGTCACCGGCCACGATCGGGCCCACCCGGCTGTCGGCGTCGCGCACCGCCCGGGTGACCTCCCCCGGCACCACTTTGAGAGCCGAGGCCTCCATGGCCCGGGCGTTGACCTCACCCCGGGCCTCGGGGTCGTAGGCCAGCAGGGCGGCGAAGCCTTCGACCACGGTGTCGGTGGGAACCACCCACACCCGCTTGGAAGTCAGGTCACCCACCCGTTGCGCCACCGGACGGATATTGCCGTTGTTGGGGAGGATGACCACCTCGTCGGACCGGAGGGCCTGTACCGCCTGGACCAGCTCGGCGGTGGACGGGTTCATCGACTGGCCGCCGGCCAGAAGACCCTGGACCCCGAGAGACCGGAAGATCCGTCCCACGCCATCGCCGGTGGCCACCGCCACCACGCCGGTGGCCGGGGCCGGGCCGGCGGGCACCTCGGGACCGTTGTCCGCGGTGACGGCGGCCTCGCGCACCCAGCGCTCCTCTTCCACCTGCTCCAAGAGGTCGGTGACCCGGATGCTCCGGGGCCGGCCGGCGTCGATCGAGGCCTCGATGGCCCCACCGATGTCGTCGGTGTGGATGTGGCAGTTCCACAGGCCGTTCCCGCCCACCACCACGATGGAGTCGCCGAGGCCCGCCCAGACCTCCTTGAACACCGGAATGGTGTCGTCGGGGGCCTCGAGCAGGTACATCACCTCGTAGCGGAGTCCGGCCAGGTTGGCCTCCATGTCCCCGCTGATCGGTGACGCCGTGCCCGGGGCCGCCGGGTTGTCCGGGGCGAAGTTGACGTCGGGGACCTCCGGAGGGGTCGGCATCGACCGCCCGTCGAGCACCGACAACAGGGCATCGAACAAGAGGAGGAACCCGGTACCGCCGGCGTCGACCACCCCGGCCTGCTCCAGCACCGGCAACAGTGACGGGGTGCGGGCCAGGGCCTCGGCCGCTCCGGCCCTGGAGGCCTCGGCCACGTCCACCAGCGATTTGCCGGCCTCGGCGGCTGCCCGGGCCTCCTCGGCCGCGCCCCGGGCCACGGTCAGGATGGTGCCCTCCACCGGGCGCATCACCGCCTCCCGGGCCAGTCGGTCGGCGATGGTCAGGGCCTCGGACAGCTCCTGGGGCCCCGGCGAGGCCGACGAGCAGTTGAGACCCTCGGAGATGCCCCGCAGGAGCTGCGACAAGATGACCCCCGAGTTGCCCCGGGCCCCCATCAACGAGCCGTGGGCGATGGCGGCGCAGGTGGCGGCCAGATCAGGGGCGTCCAGGCCGTCCAGCTCCTCGGTGACCGACTGGAGGGTCAGGGCCATGTTGGTCCCGGTATCGCCGTCAGGCACCGGGTAGACGTTGAGGCGGTTGATCACCTCCTGGTGGGAGCGCAACCCGTCGCGGAACGTGGTGATCACCTGGCACAGCTCTGCTGCGCCCAACGTGTCGAGGACCACCATCACCAGGATGCTAACCTTTGCGACTTACCTGAGGATCTACAAGGAAGTCGGAACGTCATGGCAGCGGTGTGTGAGTTGTGCGGAAAGAAGCCCTCGTTCGGGATGAACATCAGCCACTCCCACCGTCGGACCAAGCGGCGTTGGGACCCGAACATCCAGAAAGTCCGGGCCCTGGTGGACGGATCCCCCAAGCGGATCAACGTGTGCACGTCGTGCATCCGCTCGGGCAAGGTCGTCAAGCGGCCGGTCCGCAACATCCCGGCCTGAGTCGCGCCGCAGCCTGACCTCGCCGGTTGCGGGCTGCACCCCGGCCCCCGCCCGGCCCCGCCCCACGGCAGTAGCGGCGCCCTCACCCCTCCGTCGTCAGAGCTTCGCCGCCCCGGCCCGTCGTCGCACCGTCGTCGCCCGGCCCACCGTCCTGGCCCTCGGGCCGCACCACGGGGATACGCACCTCGAACGTGGCCCCCCGACCCGGAGCCGACTCCATCCCGACCGTCCCGCCATGGGCCTCGACGATGGCCGCCACGATGGCCAGCCCCAGACCGGCGCCCCCCGAGGTCCGTGACCGTGACGGATCGGTGCGGAAGAACGGCTCGAAGATCCGGGAGGCCAGAGCAGGATCGATACCGGGTCCTTCGTCCTGCACGGTGAGCACCGCCCACCGGCCCCCGCCGGCCACGGTGATCCGGACGGCGGTTCCCACCGGCGTGTGGATCAGGGCGTTGACCAACAGGTTGTCGACCACCTGGCGCATCCGTTGCCCATCGGCGTCGACCACCACCGGTCCGGGAGCATCGACCACCACCGGGCGCTGGGGCTCAGAGACCTCGACCGAGGCCACCGACCGTGTGACCAGCTCGGCCAGGTCCACCGACTCGATCCGCAACGGCCGCTCCCGATCGAGCTGGGCCAGCAGGAAGAGATCGTCGACCAGGGTCGACATCCTCGAGGCCTCGTCCTTGATGTGCCGGATGGACCGGGCCAGCTCGTCGGGCCGGTCCCGGATCCCGAGGTCGAACAGCTCGGCGTAGCCGCGATCGAGGTGAGCGGGGTGCGCAGCTCATGGGAGGCGTCGGCCAGGAAGCGGCGGAGCCGTTCCTCGGAGGCAGTGCGTTCGGCGAAGGCCACCTCGATCTCGTCGATCATGGTGTTGAAGGCCCGCCCCAGCTGGCCCACCTCGGTTCCCTGGGCCACCACGGTCACCCGTTGGGTGAGATCGCCCTGGGCGATGGTGCCGGCCGTTTCGGTGATCCCGACCAGGGGCTGCAGATCGCGGCGGACCATGAACCACGACAAGGCCCCCAACCCCACCAGCAGAACGGCCGACACGATCAGCTCGATGAGCAGCAGTTGGCGCAGGGTGCTCTCCTGCACGGTCAGGGGTATGGCGATGACCACCACGCCGGCTCCGTGGGCCAGGGGCTTGGCCACGGCCCGATAGGACTCGGCGCCGGGGCCGGAGCTGGAGGTCGTGAAGTAGAGGTCCGGCCCGGTGCTCGCTCCCGATCCCGGAAGAGCGGACGGGATGTGTGGCGCCGCCGGAGTGGTCCCACTGGAGTCGTAGAAGAGATGGGCCTCGATCACTCCACCGGCGTTCCTGAGCTGTCCATAGGTCCCGGCCGGCACCAGCACGGCCACCTCGGCGTGGTGAGACCGTCCGTAGAGCTGCCCGCCGTTGAGGTAGGCGCTCTGGTTCTGCGCCACCGAACGCGGTGTGGGCACGTGGGGGGCCAACCCCGAGGTCGACAGCAGGTCCCGACCGACCGGGAAGGCCGCGGCGTCGAGTTGTTGGTCGACCCGGCTCACCAGGAAGGAGCGGAGCGAGTGGTAGGTCACCACATCCGAGATGATCAGGCCGGCGGCCACCACGGCCATCACCAGCACCATGAGGCGGAGCCGGAGGGTCATCCGCCGGGCCCGCGGCAGCCTCACCGACCGGATAAGTCAGACGTGGTCCGGATGGAGTACCCGAGACCGCGCACCGTGCGGATCAACGGGGGACCGTGGACGTCAAGCTTTTTGCGCAGATAGCTGATGTAGACCTCGACCATGTTGACCTTGCCGTCGAAACTGTAGTCCCACACCCGGTCGCGGATCTGGGCCTTGGAGACCACCTGATCGGCGTTGACCATCAGGTAGTGCAACAAGCGGAACTCCGTGGGGGTCAGGTCGATCGGGGCCTTGGCCCGCCACACCTGATGGCTCTCCTCGTCGAGCTCCAGGTCGTCCACGGTGAGCCGGCCGGTGTGCTCATCGGTCACCTCGGTCCGGCGCAGGATGGAGTTGATGCGCAGCAGCATCTCCTCCACGCTGAAGGGCTTGGTCATGTAGTCGTCGCCCCCCAGCGAGAGGCCCCGGATCCGGTCGTCCAGACCGTCCCGGGCCGAGAGGAACAGCACCGGGACGTCGAGGGGCGGCTGTTCTTCTCCCATGCGGACGAGCACCTCGAAGCCGTCGAGGTCGGGCAGCATCACGTCCAGGATGACCAGGTGGGGGCGGAACGACTGCAACAACCGGAGGGCATCGGCACCGGTATGGGCCACCTCGGTGGTCACCCGGTGGAGGTGCAGCGCCATGGTCACCAGGTCGGTGATGCTCTTCTCGTCGTCGACCACCAAGATGCGGCGGTCGGCGTTGAACATGGCCCCGCCCCGGGGGCCGGGGCCCTTCCCCGGGCTGGGCAGCGTGGTCGGTGACATGGCGGCAGACGAACTCATCCCCACCACTGTGCCCGGTCAACCTGTGTGTTTCCTGAGAATGCCCGGCTCCGGGCCCGCCCCGGTCAGAACCGGTGGCGCCAACCACCCACGGGCAGGGGCCCACCCTCGAGGGTGTACTCCCCCGGCCGGTCGGTGCACCGGCCGACCGGGAGCGGGGGCCGCAGACCGGCCGCCCGGTACGCCTCCACCAGGCCGTCGGGCTCCGCGGTGGCCACCACCAGCTCGTACTCCTCGCCTCCTCCCAGAGCTTCTGACCTCAGGGCGCCCGGGGCCACCGGACAGTCGTCGAGTTCGATGCCCACGCCGGACGACAGGCCCAGGTGGATGACGTCCGCCGCCAGGCCGTCCGAGACGTCGATGGCCGCACGGGCTCCGGCCAGCCGGGCCACCTCCCCCTCGCGGAGCCGGGCCACCGGCCGCCGATGGGCCCGGACCAGTCCCGCCGCCAGCGGATCGGTGAGCTGGTCCCGGGCCTGCAACAGGCGCAGCCCCGCCGCCGACCGACCCAGCGGACCGGTCACGAAGAGACGGTCACCCGGTCGGGCCCCCGAGCGGAGGAGCGGCCCCCGATCGGGTTCGGTCCGCAGCCCTCCCATCACCGACGTCGAGACCACCACGGAGGGCGCCCCGGACAGGTCCCCGCCCACCACCACGCATCCGGCCTCCACCGCGGCGGCAGCCACCCCGGCCCCCAACAGATCGAGATCGGTCCCCGAGGGGGCACCGAACGAGACCAGGGCCTGACCGGGCCAGGCCCCCATGGCGGCCAGGTCGGAGACCGTGACCATGAGGGCCTTGTAGCCGACGTCGTCCAGCCCGGAGAGGGCCAGATCGACGTGGACCCCCTCGACCACCAGGTCGGTGGCCCACACCACCCGGGTGGGCCCGTCGCCCCCCACGGTGATCACCGCTCCGTCGTCCCCGATCCAGGTGTCCCCGGAGGGCGGCAGGGCCCGGTCCGGCAGCACCGATCGGGCGGCGGCCTCGAACCGGGTCTTCAGCCGTTCGATGAGGGCGAACTCGTCGACGGTCCCGGGCGCCGGGGCTGACTGACTGTCAGAATTGGGACACATCACATAGCCTTGCCTAGCATTGGGGCTCGTGGCCCCCCACTACTATCAGTGGATAACCGGTGGATGGGCGCCACAACGTGTCTGTTCCCCGGTCGGACCGGACCGGAACACCGAGGAGGAGTAAGACGCCCATGCCCCCCACCGAAAACAAGAAACTGGTCGCATGGGTGGACGAGATCGCTGCTCTCTGTGAGCCCGACGCCGTCGAGTGGTGCGACGGATCGGCCGAGGAGTACGACCGGCTGTGCCAGATTCTGGTGGACAACGGGACCTTCACCAAGCTCTCCGACGCCAAGCGGCCCAACAGCTACTGGGCCCACTCCGACCCCGGCGACGTGGCCCGGGTCGAGGACCGGACCTTCATCTGTTCGAAACTCGAGTCCGACGCCGGGCCCACCAACAACTGGCGGGATCCGGACACCATGCGCGGTGAGCTGACCGACCTGTTCCGGGGGTCGATGCGGGGCCGGACCATGTACGTGGTCCCGTTCTCCATGGGCCCCCTCGGCTCTTCGATCGCCCACATCGGCGTGGAGATCACCGACTCGGCCTACGTGGCCGTCTCCATGCGGATCATGACCCGGATGGGACGCGGGGCCCTCGAGGTGCTGGGAGCGGACGGCGACTTCGTCCCGTGCCTCCACTCGGTGGGCGCTCCCCTGGCCGAAGGGGAGGCCGACAGCCCCTGGCCCTGTGACGCCGAGAACAAGTACATCGTGCACTTCCCCGAGACCCGTGAGATCTGGTCGTACGGCTCCGGCTACGGGGGCAACGCCCTGCTGGGCAAGAAGTGCTTCGCCTTACGCATCGCCTCGGTGATGGCCCGGGACGACAACTGGCTGGCCGAGCACATGCTCATCCTCAAGCTGACCTCGCCGGCCGGCGAGACCCGCTACGTCACCGGGGCCTTCCCCTCGGCGTGCGGCAAGACCAACCTGGCCATGCTGATCCCCACCCTGCCCGACTGGAAGGTCGAGACGGTGGGCGACGACATCTGCTGGATGAAGTTCGGCCCCGACGGCCGGCTCTACGCCATCAACCCGGAGGCCGGGTTCTTCGGCGTGGCCCCGGGGACCAACAGTCACACCAACCCCAACGCCATGCTCACCCTGGACGGCAACGCCATCTTCACCAACACCGCTCTCACCGACGACGGCGACGTGTGGTGGGAGGGCATGAGCGATGAGCCGCCGGCCCACCTGACCTCGTGGAAGGGTGAGGAGTGGACGCCCGCCAGCGGCACGCCGGCCGCCCACCCCAATGCCCGCTTCACCGTCCCCGCCGCCCAGGACCCGGCCATCGCCTCGGAGTGGGAGGACCCGGCCGGGGTGCCCATCGACGCCATCCTGTTCGGAGGACGTCGGGCTTCGGTGGTGCCGTTGGTCTTCCAGTCGAGGGACTGGGACCACGGAGTGTTCCTCGGTTCGATCATGGCCTCGGAGACCACGGCGGCCGCGGCCGGCGCGGTGGGGAACCTCCGGCGCGACCCCTTCGCCATGCTCCCGTTCTGCGGCTACAACATGGCCGACTACTTCGCCCACTGGCTGACCATCGGCGCCGAGGGCGACCCGGACAAGCTGCCCAAGATCTTCTACGTCAACTGGTTCCGCAAGGACGAGGACGGGCGCTGGCTGTGGCCCGGCTACGGAGAGAACTCCCGGGTGCTCGAGTGGGTGTTCGAGCGGGTCAACGGAGAGGGCGAGGCCACCGAGACCCCCATCGGCTTCATCCCGGCGCCGGGCGCCATCGACACCGACGGGCTCGACGTGTCGGCCGCGGACATGGAGAAGCTGCTGTCCGTCAACGCCGACGAGTGGCGGGCCGAGGTGCCGGGCATCCGTGAGCACTACGCCTCCTTCGGCGACAAGCTGCCCGCCAAACTCCATGCCGAGGTGGACAAGCTCGAAGAACAGCTGGGCTGAGCCGGGCTGCCGCCATGGCGACCGTCAGAGTCGGCTAGGGCGTCAGGTGGTGGGCGAGGAAGGCCAGCGAAGGCGGCTCCTGGGACAAGAAGTACGGGCCGGTATGGCACCCCTTCGAGATGTCGACAACCGCACCCGGAGGTAGGGCCCGAACCAGAGCCTCGACGCCGGGGTGAAACGGATCGTCATCGCCTGATGCCACCCTGACCGGCTTCCCGGCCAACATCGAGGCGTGGGTGACGGCGTCGTCGGCGTCGAAGTCCTCGGCCGAGGCGTAGGCCCCGGGGTTGGCGGTGCGGGCCTCGGTGTAGCTGGTCCAGATGGCCGGGCTGATGGCGGCCACGGCCGAGATCAGCCGGGGATGGCGCTCAGCCAACATGAGGGCACCGTAACCACCCATGGAGATGCCCATGGTGGCGATCTTGTGGGGCGGCCGGCCGAGCCCCAGCCGCTGGCACCGGGGGATGAGCTCGTTGATCACCATGCCCATGGGGTCGTCACCGGGGTGGGGGTTCCAGTACCCGCCCCCGCCGTCGACGGTCACCATGGCCATCGGGGCCAGGCCCAGGCCGTCCACCCGCAGGGCCACGGCCTGGGCCGGCGACATGCCGGCCAGGGCGTTGGTGTGGTTGCCGCCGAAGCCGTGCAGCATGACCACCAGGGGCAGATCGCTCACTTCGCCGTAGCCCGGGGGGTAGCCGATGGTGTAGCCCACGGTCCGGTTGCGGGCCTGGGAGTAGAAGGTGCCGCTGGTCGAGATGCCGGGCGACGAGAAGGTCAGAGGAGTACCTGCGACCGAGCAACCGCCGTCCAGCCGATCAAGGGTCTGCTCACCGGGAAGCACCCCGTGCGAGACCAGTTCGAAGCCCGCGGCGCCGGCCACCACGACCACGGCCGCCCCGCCGATGCCCAGCTTGAGGAACCGCCTCCGATTCCACCGGTTAGGGCCAGGCTCGCCCGATGCCTCGCCGGGACGGACCGGTGCACCCTCGTCGATCACCGGTTCCGCCACCCGGGGATCATGGTCCACCGGCACCGGATGCGCCAGGCCCCCCCGGCCGCCGGACCCTCGGGCCCGCCGGACCCTGGAGTTCGGGAACTCGCTCCACCGGCCACTCCGCAGCTCACGCAGAAGCGATACGGGTTCTCCGTCCCCGCCGGGAGCTCATGTAGGACAGGGCTCCGGTAGCCGCCACGACGGCCATGACCAGGTTGCCGGCTGCCGCCGGCAGGGAGAGCACCACGGGCACGAACGATCCGGCCACCCACATGATCTGAAACCGGGTCTCGTTCCGGGCGAAGGCCCGGCCCTGGTCGGACTCCCGCACGTGTCGTTGGACCAGAGCGTCGAAGGAGGGCTTGGCCACCGCCATGGCCAAGCCGACCACCAGGGCCACCACGGCCCAGAACCAGCGCGCCGTATACAGAGCGCCCAGTCCGGTCACTCCTGCCACCAGCCACAGCGAACCGGTCAGCATCTGCTGCTCGGTCAGCACCCGGCGGATCCGGGCCACCAACAGCACGCCGATGAGGGCGCCGGCGGTGAAGGCCCCCAGCACGAAGCCGAACCACCAGGTGGCCGCCCCTTCGCGGCGCAGGTCGAAGGCGAACAAGAAGGTGGTGAACCCCACCAGGGCCTTCAGGATCGACACCGGCATCAGCGCCAGCAGGACTTCGGTATCGACCAGCGGCCGCAACGCCGCCAGGTCCTCGGCGTCCTCCCTCCAGGAGTCGTCCACATCCGGGGCGAACTGAACGGCCGGAGCCGCAGCCGGCGCCGGTTCCACGGCCGAACCGCCCTGGCGGGCCGAGCGGCCCGATGACTCGTTGCGCAGCTGGCTGCGGCGGAACGGCACCGGCAGCCGGGCCCCGGCCACCGCGGCGGCGATGAACACCACCACCAGCACCCACAGCACGGCCGAAGCGCCACCGGAGCCGCCCAGTTTGAGTATGGCCACGGCCGGCAGGGCGAAGGCGAACCCGGACAGCGAGGCCAGCAACCCGAGACGGGCGTTGAGGGTGGCCAGGTCGGGCTCGATCTTCTCCACGCCGCTGCCGGGGTCGTCCACCCTGACCAGTGGCATGCCGTAGGGAGGGGTGGGATCGGGGCCCCGGGCCGACGGGGCCGCCGCCGTCGGCGCCGGAGGAACCGCCGGCTCGGCATCGGCCGGGTCGGACGGGGTGCCGGCGGTCGGCGCAGACCCGGTTCTCCCGGTGGTCCCCGTGGCGCTGTCCAGCATGCCGAGGGCCGCCATCTCGGGGACCAGGGCCCCCTTGGTCACCACGTAGACCTTGGACAGCACCAGCATGGCGAAGGCCTCGGGGAACAGCAGGAGCGAGTGGATGTCCCGGGCCAGGAACGGACAGAGCAGGGCCCGGCCCAGCGCCGAGGCCACCACCGTGGCCCGGCGGGCCCCCCGGCTGCGGTCGATGACCGGGCCCAGGGCCGGAGCGGCCACCGCGAAGGGCCCCACCGTCAACAGGAGGTACAGCAGCACCTTGTCCTTGGCCGCGGTGGGCGAGATCGAAAAGAACAGGGAACCGGCCAGGGAGACCGCGAACATGGTGTCGCCCGCCGTCATCAGGACATGGGTCAGGGCCAGACGCCCGAACGGGCTGCGCTGGTCGAACAGGTCGGTGACGGCCGACCGGGCCAAGCGCCGGAACTGGTCACCACGCTCCCGAACGCCCACGACCGCATGGTAGGCGTCCCAGGCCCGGCGGTAGCATGCGACAGTCCGCCGAACCTGATCTCCCGATCCAGGAGTGTCCCATGCCGGTCAACGCCTACGTGCTGATCCAGACCGAAGTGGGCAAGGCGGCCACCGTGGCCCGCACCGTGGCCTCACTGGAGGGTGTGGTGTCCGCCGAAGGGGTCACCGGCCCCTACGACGTGATCGTCCGGGCCGAGTCGGCCACGGTGGACGAGCTCGGCCGCATGGTGGTGGGCCGCATCCAGCTGATCGAGGGGATCACCCGGACCGTCACCTGCCCCGTGGTCAACCTCTGACCCCGTAGCGACCCCCTAGCGGATGGCTCCCGACTGGCGGAGCCCGGCCACGTCGTCGTCGCTGAATCCCCAGTCCGCCAGGGCCTCGTCGGCGTGCTGACCGGGGTTGGGCGGAGGCCGCCGGATGGACCCGGGCGTACCGAGGAACCTCGGTGAGGGTGACGGCTGGACCACACCGGCCACCTCGGTGAAGGTCTGGCGGAACTGGTTGTGCGGATGCTCGGAGGCCTCGGCGGGCGACAGCACCGGTGCAGCACAGGCGTCGGTGCCGTCGAAGATCATCTCCCACTCGGCCCTGGTCTTGCCGGCGAAGATCCGGGTGAACCGCTCCTTCATGGCCGGCCAGGCCTCCCGGTCCATCTGGGGCGGCAACGCTTCGCCCTCCAGTCCGAGCAGGCGGATCAGCTCCGCGTAGAACTGGGGCTCGATGGCCCCCACCCCGATGAATCCTCCGTCCGAGGTCTCGTAGACCTCGTAGAAGTGGGCGCCGGTATCCAACAGGTTGGTGCCCCGGGGCCCGGTCCAGATGCCCGCGGCCATCAGGGTGAAGGTCATGGTCATCAGCGAGGCCGCTCCGTCGACCATGGCCGCATCGACCACCTGGCCCTTGCCGGTGCGTCCGGCACTGATGAGGGCGGCCAGCATGCCGAAGGCCAGCAACATGCCGCCGCCTCCGAAGTCACCGACCAGGTTGAGCGGAGGCAACGGCCGCTCCCCGGCTCGGCCCATCGGCTCGAGGGCCCCGGCCAGGGCGATGTAGTCGATGTCGTGGCCGGCCACCTGGGCCATGGGGCCGTCCTGGCCCCAGCCGGTCATCCGGCCGAACACCAGCTTGGGGTTGCGGGCCAGGCACACGTCGGGGCCGAGCCCCAGCCGTTCCGCCACCCCGGGCCGGAACCCCTCCATCAGCCCGTCGGCCGACTCCACCAGCCGCAAGACCAGACCGATCCCGTCGGGGTGCTTGAGGTCCACGGCCACCGACCTCCGGCCCCGGTTCATGAGGTCGACATGGGCCTCGGTGTGGGGCGGATAGGTGGCCCGTTCGGGCCGGTCGATCCGGATGATGTCGGCCCCGGCGTCGGCCAGCATCATCCCGGCGAACGGAGCGGGGCCGAGTCCGGCCAACTCGATGATCCGGATGCCGTCGAGCGGGCCGCTCACCGGACACCGGCGCTTCGGGACGGGCGTCGGGGCCGGACCGGGCGGGCCGGGGGGTGCAGTGTGGAGTTGGTCATAGGCGGGATGCTGGCTCCCGCGGCCCCCGGGGGTCAAATACGGCCCGGGCCGGCCGCAGTAACCTGCCGCCCGACCACACGGATCAAGCCGAGGAGCAGTGGTGTCAGAGGTCCGCACAGCCACGGGACCCGGTCGGGTCAACCTGATCGGCGACCATACCGACTACAACCAGGGGCTGGCCCTGCCCATGGCCATCGGGCTGGGAGTGACCGTGGAGTTCCACCGCGCCGACCGCCCGGAGATCGAGGTCACGTCGACGGCGTTCGAGTCCGGTGTGACCCTGCCGCTCGACGGGTCCGGCGACCCCGGGACCCTGGCTCTCTTGGAGCCGAGGTGGTCCCGGCTGGTAGCGGCCATGGTGGCTCTGGCCCGACCGGAGTGGGGCGGGAGCCTCCGGATCCACACCACGTTGCCGGTGGGCTCAGGACTCTCGTCCAGCGCGGCGTTGTCGGTGGCCCTGGCCGAGGTGTTCGGGGTGTCGGGTTCCCCGGCCGTGGTGGCCCGGCTGTGCCAGGAGGCCGAGCACCGGCTGGGCGTCCCCATCGGGGCCATGGATCCCCTGGTGTGTGCGGGGGGACGGCGGGGCCACGCCCTGCTCATCGACTTCTCCACCCTGGACACCGAGCAGGTGCCGGTCCCGGTCGACGCCGAGTTCGTGGTGGTGGACTCCGGGCTCCCCCGCTCGTTGGACCGCTCGCCCTACGCCATGCGGGTAGCCGAGTGCCAGGCCGCCGAAGCGGTGGTCGGCCCGCTGGGGCTGGCCGGCGACGCCGACCTCATCGGCCTACGCCATCCGGTCCTTCGGCGCAGGGCCCGTCACGTGGTCACCGAGTGCCGCCGGGTGCGCCGGATGGCCGAGGCCTTCCTCAGCGACGACCTACCGGCGGCCGGTGCCCTCATGAACGAGAGCCACCGGAGCCTGGCCACCGACTTCGAGGTCTCGACCCCGGACCTCGACGACCTGGTGGCGATGTTGGGACGGCGGCCCGGGGTCTTCGGGGTGCGGATGACCGGGGCCGGGTTCGGGGGTTGCGTGGTGGCCCTGAGCCGCCCGGGGGCCATCGATCCGGGCAGCCTCGACACCCGTGCGTGGAAGGTCGAGGCCAGCGACGGCACCTTGGCCTCGGCGCCGGATGAGGCCGGATAGCGGGACCGGGGGGACCGGGGTCGGGCCCCGGTCAGCCGAAGGTGGGGCCGGGTTCCTGATAGGGCTGAAGGCGCCGGTGAATGACCCGTCGGACCACGGCCGGTTTGCGCACGTCAGCCAGCCAGCGGACCTGTCCGTCTCCCCGGACCTCCAGTTCGATCCGGCCCGAACCGATGATGCGACCGACCAAGGTCTGGACCACGGTGACGGAGGCCACGTGGGCCAGCATGGTCTCGGCCTCCTGGCGGGACAGGACCCCCCAGCGCTCGATGATCCGCATCGACGTCAGCACCACCCGGGTGTTCCGCCACCGCACCACCCGCACCGCCAACCACAGGCAGGGCACCGCCACCACCAATCCCTCGACCCAGTGCAGGGCCACCGACGTGTGGGGAATGCCGACATCGAGCGCCACCCCGATGGCGATGACCACGGCCGACACGGCCAACGGTCCGGTCAGGAACGACCAGTGGGGCCGCACCTCGACCAGCAGGTTCTCACCCGGCAGGAGCTGGAGCCGGGAGACGGCCAAAGGCCTTCAGCCCAGCTTGGCGGCGATCGACCCGGCCGAACGGAGGACCGAGCCGTCGGCACCGGCGGCGGAGTAGGCGTGGGTGGGCCGCTGGCGGGCCTCGGCCAGCAGGTCGGTGAGGAGGGTGGGGAAGGCCACCGAGGGAGACACCCACAGGTAGCGGGCCAGGGAGCCGGGGATGGTGTTGATCTCGTTGACCACGAACTCGTTGCCGTCGGAGAGGAAGTCGATGCGGGCCACCCCCCGGGCCCCGGCCAGCCCGGCCACCGTCTCGGCGGCGTGGCGGAGCCCCTTCTCCAGCTCCGAGGGAATCTGGGCCGGGAGCTCCCGATTGGCCCCGGCCATGCCCTCGCCGGCCACGTACTTGTCCCGGTAGTCGAGGATGTCGGCGGTGCCGGTGCTCCGGATGGGCCGCTCGATGGCCGAGAGCTCGAGAGCCGGCCAGGTGCGCACCCCGACCTGCAGGTCGGTCAGGTCCGGCCGGTAGGGCTCGAGCACCGCCCCCGAGCGGAGATGGGGATTGGCGGAAAGTCGGGCCTCGGCGGTGGCGAAGTCCTGGACCACGTCGATGCCGATGGACGAGCCCCCGAACCGGGGCTTCACGATGTAGGGACCCTCGAAGGGCGGTGGTCCGGCCCCGTCGGCCAGGAGCACCCGGGGCAGGGTCGGGAGGCCGGCCGCGGCCACCACGGCGCCGAAGGCCAACTTGTCCATCCCGAGGGCCGCTCCCGACACCGTGGGCCCGGCGTACCGGATACCGGCCAGGTCCAGAGCGGCCTGGAGGGTCCCGTCCTCGCCCGGCCCTCCGTGACAGCACACCAGGGCGGCGTCGATCTCCACCGGCCGCGGTCGGCCCAGCCTCCCGCCGGACTCGGAGAACCCCCCACCCGGCGCCGCCGTGAACACCAACTGCTTGGCACCCCGGGGCACCCCCTCGAGGAACGACTCGGCCTCCAGGCCCGGGTCGACCTCGTACCACTCACCGGTCTTGGACCAGAACAGCGCCCGGATGGCCCCAACCGGGCGGTCGGGGGCCTCGGCCAGGCCCCGGGCCGCCTGCAAACCGGTCAGCACACTCACGTCGTGCTCGGGTGACGGACCTCCGAAGATGACGGCTGCGTCGGGCACGGTGGGTTGACTCCTCCGATCGGGCACGTGGGGACTTCGAGCCGTTGACGGGCGTACCGACCGGCGGCTCAGTTGGTCAAGGGTAGTGGTCCGGTAGGTCATTCTCGTACAGCACGGCGTCGCCGGGACCGAGATGATCCTTGACCCAGGCCACAGCCTCTCGGCGGTCGGCCACCAGGGTGGTCCGGACAGCCGAGCCGCCCACCGAGCCCACCCCGGCCAGCAGCGCCCGCCGGTTGGTGCGGCCCACGATCAACAAGTCGGTGGCCACCCCGGCCACCGCCGCCCCGAACCGGCGGTTCTCGTCGAACTGCCGGCGGCCGAGCTCGACCATGCCCGGCGTGACCACCACCGACCGGGCCGGGACCCCGGACGGCGACGGGTCCCGCCCGGCCGAGGCCAGGGCCTCCAGGGCCGCCGAGGCGCCCGCCGGGTTGGAGTTGTAGGTGTCATCCAGGATGGTGGCGCCGGTGGCCGCCCGCACCGCCTGCAGCCGGTGGTCGACCGGTGGGAGGTCACCCAGACGGGAGGCGATCACCGGGGGCTCGACCTCGAGGGCCAGGGCCACCGCTATGGCCACGGCCAGGTTGGCCGGCTGCACCCCGACCGGGATCTCCACCTCCTCGACCAACACCGACCCCCGGACCAGGACCGACATCCGGTTCTCTTCGCCCACCCGCAGCACGCACACGTCGGCCGATCGGTCGACCGTCGAGCACCGGAGCACCCGCCGACCCTGGGCCTCGGCCCGGTCGGCCAACGCCGCCAGCCGCGGATCGTCCACCTGGAGCACCGCCACGGCGGCCCCGGCCATGATCTCGGACTTGGCCTCCACGATGCGGTCCTCGGACCCGAACCGTTCGAGGTGGACCGGCCCGATGGCGGTGATCACGGCGATGTCCGGCGGGAACCAGCGGCACAGTTCGGCGATCTCGCCGGGGCCGTAGGTACCCATCTCGGCGATGAAGACCTCGGTCCCGTCAGCCAGATGCTCGTTGACCGCCCGGGCCAGGCCGGCCCGGTTGTTGAAGCTGGCCGGGGTGGCCACCACCGTGCGGGTGGGCTGGACCAGGAAGGCGATGTGGCCCTTGGTGGAGGTCTTGCCGTAGGAGCCGGTGATGCCCACCACGGTCGGCCCCACCCGGCCCAGTCGGGCGGCCGCCTCTTCTACGAAGTGGATGGCCAGCCGCTGCTCCAACGGTGCCGTGAGCGCACAGCCGGTGTCGACCAACAGGGGGACGGCCAACGCCGCCACCACCGCCAGCGGCGCGGCCAGCCCGGTGAGCACGCCGACCAGCACCACCACCACCTCGAGCAGAGCCCACATCATGGCCAGGGTGCGCAGACGCCGGGTCCAGGCCAAGGGGGAGGTCCGGCCACGCCACGAGAGGCCCACCGGACCGGCAGCCACCACGGCCGCCACCACCACCCCGGTGACCGGCCACCACCACGAGGCCACCGCGGCGGCCACAGCCAGTGCCGCCAGAGCGGTATTGACCGGCGTCACCCGCCACCAGCGACCGGCGAACCGGGTCACCGAGCCCGCCAGGTAGTGCTCGCGCTGCGCCACCCGGAGCCACCTCAACCCGGCGGGGGCGCACGCCGCCACGCAGGTGGCCAGGGTGAGCCAGGCCAGGCCGTGGTGGAAGCGGGTCAGGGCCACGGCCACGGTGGTCGGGGCGGTACCGGCCGGGATCAACGTGGTCCGGCCGCGGGATCGTTCTCCGCGGTCGCAGGAGGCGTCCGGGCGATCGTGGGGTCTGGGCCGTGGCGGCCCAGCACGGCCAGGCGGAGCCGGTCGGGAGCTTCGGTGGGGAGGAGGTGGCCGATGCCCGGCAGGGTGACCAGGTCGGCCGAGGGGAAGAGCGGTCGGGCCCGCCGCGCCACCTCCACCGGCACTTCGGTGTCGTCCTCGCCCCACAACAGCTCAACCGGACAACGGACCGCGGCCATGGCCTCTCCATACTCCTCGGCCAGCAGCCGGACGAAGACGGCCCGCATGACCCCGGCGGAGGCCCGGTAGTCGGGTGACCCGTACCGGTTCCGCATCACCTCCATCCGCTCGTCCCCCACCAAGCCCAGGGCGTGGAGCCGGCGGGCCACCCGAAAGGCGGGAGCCGGCTTGGAGCGGCGCCCCTGCCGATGGAGCAGCGGCGCACCGCAGAGCACCATCCGCTCGATCCGGTCGGGCACCAAGCCGGCCAGATACGGGGCGATCCGGCCCCCGAAGGAGTGCCCGACCAACACGATGCGATCAGCGAGGACGCCGGGCTCCTCGAACAGGGGTAGGAGGTGGCGGGCGTACTCGGCGCTGCCCCAGGGTTCGGGCGGGGGTGGGGTGGCCCCGAATCCGAACAGGTCCAGCGCCACGGCGTCGATGCTGCCGGCGTCGGAGCCGGTGGTACCCGATGGTCCGGATCCTTCGAACGCCGGGGCGAAGTCGGCGTGGGTCCTCTGCCAGCCGTGCAGGGCCAGCACCGTCGGGACCCCGGATCCCCACGTCCCGCCGAACAGGCGACCGCCGGCGAACGACTTCAGCACCGGCACACCCTACCGATAGCCTCAGCTCCTGTGGAACCATTGGACCGGTCAGAGGGCCCGTCGGCCCCTGGCCCCGGCCCCGTGCCGGCCGTCGCGCCGGCGTCAGGGGGCGACTCCTTCGAGCGGGCCATGGGCACCCTCACCGACTCCCAACGCCGGGCGGTGGACTCCGCCGCGCCGGCCCTGTGCATCATCGCCGGGGCCGGCTCGGGCAAGACCAGGGTGCTCACCCTGCGGGCGGCCCAGCGCATCCGGGAGGCAACAGCCGACGCCGACCACACGGTCATCTGCACCTTCACCCGCAAGGCAGCCCACGAACTGCGCCACCGCCTGGGGCGGTATGGCGTGACCGTCTCCACCCCGGCCCCGCCCGGCGGGGCGCCCGGCCCCGGCGTCCGGGCTGGAACCCTCCACCAGTTGGCCCTCACCCTCCTCCGTAGAGAGGCTCTCGACCGGCGAAGTCCCCCGCCGGTGGTGGCCGAGCACCGGTACCGGACGCTCACCGGCCTCTTCGGCGATCCGGCCACGGCCTCCGGGCTCGACGCCGAGATCGGCTGGGCCAAGGCCAACTGCCTGACCCCCGAGTCCTACGGACCGGCCGCCGGGCGGGCGGGTCGACCGGTGATGCTCGCCATCGAACGGGTGGTCGAGGCCTTCGGCCAGTACCAGGCGCTGCTGGAGCGCAAGCGGGTGGTCGATCTCGACGACGTGCTGCTCCGGGCGGCCGACCTGGTCCTCGACGACGCCGGGTTCGCCGAGCGCGCCCGCTGGAGGTACCGACACTTCTCGGTGGACGAGTTCCAAGACGTCAACCCGGCCCAGTTCCGGTTGATCATGGCGCTCCTCGGGGAGCGACGGGACCTGTGCGCCGTCGGCGACCCCAACCAGGCCATCTACGGATGGAACGGGGCCGATCCCCGCCTGCTCCACCGCCTTCCCGAGCTGGTCCCCGGGATGGAGGTGGTCCGGTTGGACGACAACCACCGCTCCACCCCCCAGGTGGTGGCAGCGGCCACCGCGGCCCTGGGGCCGTCGGCCGCCGTGCCCCCCCGTTCAGTGGGGGCCGACGGGCCCATGCCGGTGGTGACGGCCTACGACGACGACACCGCCGAGGCCGAAGGGGTGGCCGCCCTGTTGGCCGGCCAGGCGGCCGACGGGCTGCGCTGGTCGGACCAGGCCGTGCTGGCCCGGACCCATGACCAGTTGGCCGTAGTGCGCCGGGCCCTGACCCGGGCCGGCATTCCCCACCGGACCGCCCCGGGACCCGAGGCGTCGGCCCCGACGGCCGGCGGCGCCGGCCCCGGACCCAGCAGCGGCGGCCGTCGGCCGGCGGCCGAGGACTCGGTGGAGCTGGCCACCTTCCACCGGGCCAAGGGCCTCGAGTGGAGCTCGGTCATGGTGGTGGGCCTCGAGGACGGATTCGTCCCTATCGTCTACGCCGGGTCGGGGCCGGCACGCGACGAGGAGCGCCGGCTGCTCTACGTGGCCCTGACCCGGGCGTCCACCGGGTTGTTCTGCTCGTGGTCGCGGGCCCGCTCCATGGGCCAGGGCCGTCGGGTGGAGCGCCAGCCCTCGCCCTGGTTGGCCGCAGTGGCCCGGGTGTCGAGGACCGGTCCGGTCCGGCTCACGCCCCGGGACGCCGGCCGGCGGATCGCCGAGATCCGCGCCACCCTGGGCAGCTGATGGCGGTCACACGCCGACGTCGATGAACACCGGGGTGTGGTCGGAGGGCTTCTGCCCCTTGCGGGCATTCCTGTCGATCAGGGCGTAACCCGTGCGCTCGGCCAGCACCTCGGTGACCAGGATGAGGTCGATGCGCATCCCCTGGTGCTTGTGGAACGACCCGGCTCGGTAGTCCCACCAGGTGAAGAGACGGTCCTCGTCGTAGAGGCGACGGAACACGTCCACCAGGCCCCACGCCTGCAGATGGGCCAGGGCGTCCCGCTCGGGTTGGCTCACGTGGGTCATGCCCACGAACTGGGACGGGTCCCACACGTCGCGGTCGTCGGGAGCGACGTTGAAGTCGCCGCAGACCGCCACCGGGCGGTCCGGAGCGGTGGTCCGCTCCAACAGCGATCGGAGCCCGGACAACCACTCCAGCTTGGCCGGGAAGTGCTCGCTGTCGAGGCTGCGCCCGTTGGGCACGTACACCGAGTGCACCCGCACCCCGCCACAGTCGGCGGCGATCAACCTGGTGCCCTGGGCGTCGTCGGGCGAGTCCATTCCGGTCGCCACCTCCGACAGGCCCACCCGGCTGGCGATGGCCACCCCGTTCCACCGGCCGTCACCGTGGTGGGCTGTCTCGTAGCCCCACGAGGCGAAGCTCTCCTGGGGGAAGGACGAGTCGGCCTGCTTGGTCTCCTGCAGGCACAGCACGTCGGGCTGGGCGTAGGCGATCCACTCCTCGACCCGGGGTAGCCGGGCGGTGAGTGAGTTGACGTTCCAGGTGGCGATGCGCATCCGAACCGCTCCCCTCAGGCCGGCTCGGGCGGAGCGGCATCCACCAGCACGAACAAGAGGTCGGCCTCGCAGGCCAACTCCCCGTCGACGGTGGCCCGTCCGGACCCCTTGCCGGCCCGGGCCGACATCCGGCCCAGGGTCACTTCGAGGTCGAGCCGGTCGCCCGGTAGCACCTGGCGGCGGAAGCGGGCCCGCTCGATCCCGCCGAACAGCGGGAGCTTTCCGGCGAACTTCGGGTCGGCCAGAACCGCCACGCCACCCAGCTGGGCCAGGGCCTCGACCATCAGCACCCCGGGCAGCGTCGGCCTTCCGGGAAAGTGACCGGCGAAGAAGGCCTCCTCACCGGTCAGCTGCCAACTTCCCGTGGCCGACTGGCCCGGTTCGACAGTGTGGAGATCGGTGACGAAGAGGAACGGGGGACGGTGGGGCAGGTACTCATCGGCTCGCACGACCGCCGAGGTTATCGGGCCGACCGGATCGAGCCGGGCCACCGGTGAGGTCCTGTAGCGGCTACCCGTCGATGTCGGGCAGGGCCAGCTCCGCCCGGCGGCGGGCGGCGTCCAGGGACACCAGACGGAACAGTCGGGTCTCCCCCTTGGCCAGCACCTGGCGCGCTTTGTGCGGGGCCGGTCGGCCCAGGCCCCGCAGGGGAACGTGGGTGAGCATCCCGCCCACGTCGACATGGGCACCGTGGGACGTGAACGAGACCACGGTTCCGTCGAAGACACTGCCCACCGGGTGGTCGGCCACGAAGGTGAGAAAGGTCATCGGATCGTTGAGGGCCTCCGTGGGGCTGGCCGAACGGGAGTCTCCCCCACCCGTTTCTCCCTGCTCTTCCGGAGCGGTCTCGCCGGCGGCAGCCTTGGAGGCCTTTTTGGCCGAGGCCTTGGTGACCTTGATCGGCTCCGAGCCGTCGGTCGGTCCGGCCCCCTTGGCGGCTTTGGACGCTTTGGTGGTCCTGGTGGCCTTCTGCGGCCTTGGTGGCCTTCTTGGTGGACTTGGCCGCTTTGGCCGGGCCATCGACCTTGTCGGCCTTGGTCGCCTTGGCGGCCTTCTCGGCCTTGGTGGCCTTCTTGGTGGCTTTGGCGGCCTTGGCCGGCGGTTCCGACTTGGCGGCCTTTTTGGCCTTGGCGGCCTTGGCGGCCTTGGCCGGTTTGATCGATGGGCCGTCGGAGTCAGAGTCAAGGTCCGGGGTGACCCCCACCTTCTGGGCCGAGGAGGCGGCAGTGCCCTTGGCCCGGCGCCCGCCCCGCGGGGCTTCAACGACCTCGGACGGGTCGATCCCGTTCTCACTCACCGAATCGCGCTCGACGTCGGCGGCCCGACCCTCACGTTTGGACCTCGAGGTCACCGACCTGCTCCGGGCCCCGCGCACCGGGGTGCGGGGGGTGAAGATCCATCCCACGCCGGGTACCGGCTTGCCACCGATGAGCCGGCCGGGCTCGAACAGCCAGGGTCGTTCGGCGTGGAACTCCTGAAAGGAGTCGTTGGAGAGCACCAGGGCGCCCGACTTCTCGGCGATGCGCAGGATGAATCCGTCACCCCGGCCGATGGCACCGGCCGGCGGGGTGATCATCTCGCCGTGCTCCACGGCCTGGTCGAAGGCGCGGACCTCGGACGGGTCGATCCGGTGGCCGAAGGAGGCGTCGACCACCACGGTGACATCCGAGGAGGTGAAGCCGGGATACTCGTCCAAAAAGGCCCGGATGGCCTCGTCGAGCTGGGCCAGGCTGGGGAGGCTGCGACCCTCGGTGGCAATATTCGACCCGTCCACGACGATCCGCCGGCGTTCGGGGAGATCTTCTTCCATGTCGCTCCAGTCAACCATCTGACCAGGCACGTCCCGACCATCCCCCCTCGGGGGCCCGGAGAACGGCCCGGAGCCCGGCCCCGATGTCCCGAGGCGAAAGCCTTAGGATGGCCTGATGGCCTCCGAAACCAGTCGAAGCGCCGAGGCCACCGACCTGCTGCAGCACCTCATCCGCAACCGGTGCGTGAACGACGGCACGGTCGCCTCGGGCCACGAACGCCGCAGCACCGACCTCCTCCGGGGCTACCTGGAGGGCTCGGGCGTCGACATGGAGACCTTCGAGCCGGAACCGGAGCGGACCTCGCTGGTGGCCAAGATCCAGGGCTCCGACCCCTCGGCTCCGTCCCTGACCCTGCTGGCCCACACCGACGTGGTCCCGGCCAACGGCGACGACTGGACCCACGACCCGTTCGGGGGCGAGCTCATCGACGGCACGGTGTGGGGGCGGGGCGCCATCGACATGCTCAACCTGACCGCCACCATGGCCACCGCCTTTCGGCACCTGGGCCAGAGCGGGTTCCGCCCGGCCGGTGACCTGACCTACGTGGCCGTGGCCGACGAGGAGGCCCTCGGAACCCACGGAGCCAAGTGGCTGTGCCAGCACGCCGCCGACGACGTCAACTCGGACTACGTGATCACCGAGTCGGGCGGGTTCCCCATGGGCGGAGCCGACGGCATCACCCGGCTGCCGGTGATCGTGGGCGAGAAGGGGGTGTTCTGGTGCATCCTGACGGTCCGAGGCACGCCGGGCCATGGAAGCCAACCCCTGCGGACCGATAACGCCCTGGTCAAGGCGGCCGAGCTGGTGCGCCGGGTCGATGCCTACCGACCCCAGGCCCTGCTCCACGAGGCCTGGGTGCGCTTCATCGAAGGGATCGGCTTTCCGCCGGAGCTGGCCGAGCCCCTGCTGGACCCGGAACAGATAGACGCCTTTTTGGAGGAGCTCCCCCTGGTGGGCCTGGCCCGCCAGGCCCACGCCTGCACCCACACCACCATGGCCCCGACCATCCTGCGCACCGGGTCGAAGATCAACGTGATCCCCGACCGGGTCGAGCTCGAGATCGACATTCGGTCCCTGCCCGGGTGGGACACCGCCGACGTGCGGGCCATGCTCGAAGAGGTGGTGGGCGACCTGGCCGACGACGTCGACATCCACTTCGTCTCCGAAGAGGTGGCCACCACCTCTCCCATCGACACCCCGTTGTGGGACGCCCTGGAACGGGCCAGCCGGCTGTTCTACCCCGGGGCGCGGACCGTCCCCTTCCTCACGGCCGGCGCCACCGACGCCCGGTACCACCGCGAGCTGGGCAGCGTGGCCTACGGATTCGGGCTGCACAGCACGGCCATCGGCTTCGAGCAGTACGGAGCCATGTTCCACGGCATCGACGAACGGGTCGACGTCGAGTCGCTGCACCTGTCCACCGAGATGTGGATCGCCCTGGCTCACGACTTTCTGGTCTGAGCCCGCCCGGCTCGGTTCGGCCCCGGGCGAAACCGGTAGCTCAGCCCACCGCCCGGCACAGGAGGTCGTCCTGTTCCAGACGGTGCAGAGCGGCACTCCCGCTGGCCGGGCTGGCTGACTCCGCCCGGCTCACGTGGCGGAGGGTGTGGCTGTCCCGGAGGAGCCGGTGGAGCCGACCGTGCACGAAGGTCCAGGCCCCCATGTTCTCGGGCTCCTCCTGCAACCACACCACTTCGCCGGCGTTGGAGTAGCGGTCGAGGACGGCGGTGATGTTGGCCTTGGGCCACGGGTACAGCTGCTCCACCCGGACCACCACCACGCCCTGGCCGGCGGGGCCCAGGTCGTCGCGCCGGGCCATGGCGTCGTAGGCCACCTTCCCCGAACACAGGACCACCCGGCTCACGCCGGTGGGGTCAAAGTCCTCCTGGGCGGTGATGGGGTCGTCCAACACCTCGGCGAACGAGCCTGAGGTGAAGGCCTCGATGGGTGACCGGGCCTGCCGGGCCCGCAGGAGGGACTTGGGGGTGAACACGATCAGCGGCCGGCGGTCCTCGGTCTTGACCTGGGACCGGAGGAGATGGAAGTACTGCACCGCCGAGGTGGGCTGGGTGACCCGCATGTTGCCGCGGGCCGACAGAGTCAAGAAGCGCTCGATGCGGGCCGACGAGTGCTCGGGTCCCTGGCCCTCGTAGCCGTGGGGCAGCAGGAGGACCAGTCCGGAGCGCTGGGCCCACTTGTCCTCGGCCGCCACCAAGAAGTTGTCCACGATGATCTCCGCCCCGTTCCAGAAATCACCGAACTGGGCCTCCCAGGCCACCAGATCCTCGGTGGCCTCGACCGAGTAGCCGTACTCGAAGCCCACGCAGGCGTACTCGGAGAGCAGCGAGTCACGGATGGTGAACCGGCCCCCCTCGAGGCCGGCCAGGGGCACATACTCCGCACCGGTGGTGTGGTCCACCAGCACCGCGTGCCGCTGGGAGAAGGTCCCCCGTCGGGTGTCCTGTCCGGTCAGGCGGACGTTGGTCCCCTCGAGGAGCAGCGAGCCGACGGCCAGGGCCTCGCCCAGCGCCCAGTCGATCTCGCCGTCGGCCACCACCTTGTCCCGCTGCTCGAACTGACGGGCCAGCTTGGGATGGATGACGAAGCCCTCGGGGACCGAGCTCACCACCGTGGCCAACCGGGTCAGGACGGCGGACGGCACGCCGGTCTCCACCGGTGGGATCCACAGGTCCGGCACCACGTAGGCCGGCAGGACCGGCGTGGCCTCGGCCAGCGACTCGTGCTCGGCCCTGGTCTCGTCCAGAGCGGCCTGGAGCCGGGCCGAAAAGTCGTCGAGGGCCTTCTCGGCGTCCTCCAGCGAGATGTCCCCACGCCGGACCAGGGACTCGGTATAGAGCTTGCGCACCGAGCGCTTGGCATCGATCAGGGCGTACATCAGGGGCTGGGTGTAGCTCGGGTCGTCGCCCTCGTTGTGACCGTGGCGCCGGTAGCACACCATGTCGATGACCACATCCTTGTGGAAGGCCTGGCGGAACCCGAAGGCCAGTCGGGCGGCCCGGGCGCAAGCCTCGGGGTCGTCCCCGTTCACGTGGAAGATCGGAGCCTGGACCATCTTCGCCACGTCGGTGGGGTACACCGACGTGCGGGCGGCCTCGGGGGCGGTGGTGAAGCCCAGCTGGTTGTTGATCACGATGTGGACGGTGCCACCGGTTCGGTACCCGGCCAAGCCCGACAGGTTGAGGGTCTCGGCCACCACGCCCTGTCCGGCGAAGGCGGCGTCCCCGTGGAGGAGGATGGGAAGCACGGGAAAGGGGTCGCCGATCCCGTCTTCCAGATGGGGGCCGGTGCCCTGCTCGCCGCCGAGGGCATCCTGCTTGGCGCGGGCCATACCCACCACCACCGGGTCCACCGCCTCCAGATGGGAGGGGTTGGAGGACAGCGTCACCGGGATGGACCGGCCGTCGCGGGCCACGAACGATCCCACCGCGCCCTTGTGGTACTTCACGTCGCCCGAGCCCTGCACCGACTCAGGGTCGAGGTTGCCCTCGAACTCCTCGAAGATCTCCCCGTAGGACTTGCCGACGATGTTGGCCAGCACGTTGAGCCGCCCCCGGTGGGACATCCCCATGACCGCCTCGTGCATGCCCTCCTGCACGGCCCGGTCCAGGATGGCGTCGAGCAGGACGATGGCCGACTCCGCACCTTCGAGACCGAACCGCTTCTGGCCCACGTACCGCGAGTGGAGGAACCGCTCGAAGACCTCGGCGGCGTTGAGCCGTCCCAGGATGTGGCGCTGCTCGTCGGGGGTCAGGGCGGTGGACACCCCTTCGACATGCTGCTGGATCCACCGCTTCTCCTCGGGATCCTGAATGTGCATGTACTCGACGCCGAGGGTGCGGCAGTAGGCGTCGCGCAGGGTGTGGAGGATCTCGTCCAGGGTGGCCAGGTCCTTGCCGGCCAGCCCGTCGGCCACGAACTGGCGCGGCAGGTCCCAGATGGTCAGCCCGTAGTGGAGCGGGTCGAGCTCGGGATGGAGCTCGGGTGGCTCGGCGTCGAGCGGATCGAGGTGGGCGATCAGATGGCCGCGGACCCGGTACATGTTGATCAGGGTCTGGACGTGCACCTGCTTGATCAGTCGGAGGTGGGCACCATCGACGCCGTCGTCGCCGGCGTTGCTGTCCTTCTCCCAGCGGACCGGCTCGTAGGGGATGTCGAGCGAGTCGAACACCTCGTCGTAGAAACCGTGCCCCCCCATCAGGCACTCCGACACATAGGCCAGGAACAGGCCGGACTCCGCCCCCTGGATGATCCGATGGTCGTAGGTGGAGGTGATGGTCACGGTCTTGCCGATGCCCAGGTCGGCCAGGGTCCGCGGGTCGGCGGCCTCGAACCCGGGCGGGAAGCCCAGGGCCCCCACGCCGACGATGAGACCCTGGCCGGGCATGAGACGCGGGACCGACTGGATGGTGCCCAAGGTGCCCGGGTTGGTCAGGGTCACCGTGGTGCCGGCGAAGTCGTCCGGCCCGATCTTGTTGGTGTGGATCTTCCGCACCAGCTCTTCGTAGGCGCTGACGAAGCCGCGGAAGTCCATGGTGTCGGCGCCGGCGATGCAGGGCACCAGGAGCGTCCGGTTGCCACCGGACTTCTCCACGTCGACAGCCAGGCCCAGGCCTACGTGGGGGTGGCGGATGACCCCGGGGGTGCCTTTGCCGTCGGCATCGTCGACGAAGGCTGCGTTCATGACCGGCACGGCGATGAGTCCCTTGACCACGGCGTACCCGATCAGGTGGGTGAAGCTGACCTTGCCACCGGTGGTCCGGAACAGTTGGTTGTTGACGATGGTCCGGTTGACCTCGAGCAGCTTGGCCGGCACCGCTCGCACGCTGGTGGCGGTGGGGACACCGAGGGACGCCTCCATGTTGGCCACGATGCGGCCGGCCGCCCCCCGCAACAGGGTGGGGGTGGCATCAGGCCCACTGGCCGGGACGGGAGCCGGCGTGGCCCGCCGGGCCGGAGCGCCAGCCGCCGGGCCGGGGGCCGGTCCACGGCCATTGCCCGACGTCTCGTCAACCGGCTGGGCGGCCTCGGTCTGGATGGACCGATCGGCCGGCACCGGTCCGGTGCCCGCCTCGACCGAGGGAACCGGAGACGGGGCCGTGGCGGCTTGGAACGGTGGAGCCGCCGAGGCCCCGGGCGGTCGGTAGTCGGCGAAGAACTCCCGCCACGACTCGGACACCGAGGTGGGGTCGGCCCGGTAGCGGTCGTACATGTCTTCGACCAGCCAGGCGTTGGGGCCGAAGGCGCCGGTACCGGCGGCGGCGGCGGCGGTCGCCGCCACGCCGGGCGAGGTCGCCCGACCATCGCCGAGGGGTGACCCCTCCCCTTCTCCATCTCCGTGCGCGCTGGTCACCATCCCCTACGAGCCTACCGGTCCGACCCGAATAAAAGGGTCACCGGACCGGCCCCGTGCGCCTCTGGATTAGCGTCCTGAACGTGGCCGATGTTCGAACCAGCGTGACATGCACCTTCACCTTCGAGGCCGCACACCGCCTCGAGTGGCACCCCGGGAAGTGCCGGAACCTGCACGGCCACTCGTACCGTCTCGACGTGACGGTGAGCGGACCACTGGACCACAACGGGGTGGTCATCGACTTCGACCAGCTGACCGAGATCGTCGAACGCCAGGTCATCGACCGCTGGGACCACCGGGACCTCAACGAGGTCCTGGACAACCCCACAGCGGAGCTGCTGGCCCACCGGGCGTGGGAGCTGCTCACCGAAGCCGGCCTGACCCTGTCCGGCCTGCGGCTGTGGGAGACCGACCGCTCGTCGGTGGAGCTGACGGCGGGAGGCGGCGCCTGACCATGGGAGGAGATCTGGTCGTGCTGTCCGGAGGACTCGACTCCACGGTGTGCATGGCCCTGGCCCGACAGGAGTCGGGGCAGCCGCCGTTGGCCCTTACCTTCGACTACGGCCAACGGCACCGGACCGAGTTGGACCGCTCGGCCGGAGTGGCCGGCCACTACCGCTCCGAGCATCTGGTGGTCCACCTGGACACCACCGCCTGGGGTGGATCGGCTCTCACCGATCCGTCCATCGACGTCCCCGAAGCCACACCCGCCCCCGCCGATGGCGCCGACGGGGGCAGTGGCGGCCCGGGGATCCCGGTGACCTATGTCCCGGCCCGCAACAGCATCTTTCTGGCCGTGGCCCTCGGGGTGGCCGAGGCCCGGAACCTCGATGCCGTCTGGATCGGCGTCAACGCCATCGACTACTCGGGCTACCCCGACTGCCGTCCCGAGTTCATCGAGGCCTTCCGGGGCGTGGCCGCCACCGGTCAGAAGCGCGGCGTCGAGGGGAATCCCATCGCCATCCGCACGCCGCTGATCGAGTCCACCAAGGCCCAGATCGTCCGGATGGGCCTGGACCTCGAAGCCCCGCTGTTCTTGACGTGGTCGTGCTACCAGGGTGGCGACGTCCCGTGCGGAGTGTGCGACGCCTGCGTGCTGCGGGCGGCGGGCTTCGCCGCCGCCGGGGCCGACGATCCCGCTCTGGCGTAGCGGTTCCGACGTGAGCGCTCCCGGTCCGCCGGACGACATCCTGGTGACCGAGGTGTTCTCGGCCATCCAGGGGGAGGCGGCCCTGGTCGGGCACCGACAGGTCTTCGTGCGGTTGACCGGTTGCAACATCCGTTGCGCCTACTGCGATCAACCCGAGGCTCTCGATCGTCGGCCCGGACCGTGCCGGATCGAGCAGACCCCGGGTCGCCGCGACTGGCGCATCGAGGACAGCCCTCTTCCCATCGGCTCGCTCATCGCGGCGGTGGACCGTCTGTGTCGGCTACTCCCCCACCACTCGATCTCGCTGACCGGCGGCGAGCCCTTGTTGCAGTCACGCCGGGCGGCCGAGCTGGCGGCGCAGCTGGCAGCCGGCGGGCGGGCGGTGATGCTCGAGACCAACGGGTCGCTGGTGCCGCGCGTTGGAACGCCTGGTGCCGTTCCTCACCTACGTCAGCATGGACGTGAAGTTGCCCAGCGTCGATGGCGAGAAGGTCTCACCCGAGGTGCAGAGGCGCTTCCTCGACACCGCTCTTTCCGCACAACTCAGCACCTGGGTCAAGATCGTGATCGGGGCCACCACCGACCCCGGTGAGTTCGACACGGCCATCGCCATGGTGGCGGCATCGGCGGGGAGCGGTGGTGCCGACCGCGGCCCTGAGGTCTTCCTGCAACCGGTCACGCCGTTCGGTTCGGTCGAGGCCGCACCCTCGCCGGAACAGGTCCTTGAACTTCAGGAGCGGGCCCTTCGGGTGTACCCCCGGGTCCGGGTCGTGCCCCAGACCCACAAGGGAATCGGTCAGCTCTGAGACGCGGCTCGAGCCGTGACCGGCAGGACATCACCGGGCACGGCTCGAAACCGAGCTGCCGTGTAACTACTTGGCTTTGGTGATCTTCGGCGCCGGGGCCTTCCCGTTCACAACGTTCTTGAACGATGCTCCAGCGGAGACCTTCGGGCTCTTCGAGGCCTTGATGTTGATCGTCTCGCCCGTTTGCGGGTTGCGGCCCTTGCGCGCGGCACGGGCGGAGCGGTCAAAGGTCAAGAAGCCGGTGATGACGACCTTCTCGCCCTTGGCCACGGTGGCGACGATCACATCTTCGAGGCCGGCCAGCACGGTGGCCACGTCCTTCGAGCTCGATCCGGTATGGCCGGCGACGGTCGCTATGAGATCGGTTTTGGTAAGGGGCACTGTCTCTCCTTCGTCTTTGGAAGCCACAACAATGCACGATTTAGCGGGCGCGCGGGTGCATCTAGGGCCAAAACCCCCCGAATTCCGGGCGATTCGCCGCTCCCACCCCGGCGGGCCCCGTGCCGATCGGGGGACGTTCATCCTCGTCAGGGGCCGTATGGCGCGTTCTGGTTGGAGCCTGACAGGCTGGATCACAAATGCCGTCGACAACTCCGCTTGCCATCACCGAGCACCTCCCAGGAGGCCCGGTCGGGCCACGGGCCGGTGGTGGTCCTGGTCCATGGGTCCCTCGACCGCTCCTCGAGCTTCGGCCGTGTCCTGCGGCGTCTCAGCGACCTGCACACGGTGGTCTACGACCGCCGTGGGTACCATCGGTCGCGTGAGGCCCTGCCCCTCAACGACACACTCGATGGGCACATCGATGACCTGTACGAAGTGATCGACGGCCGGCCGGCTGTGGTGATCGGACACAGCTACGGCGGGGCGGTGGCCCTCGGCGCGGCTCTCCGTCCGGCGGCGGGTTCGTCGATCCGCAGCATCGCCGTCTACGAACCGCCCATGCCCTGGCTCGACATCTGGCCCAGACGACCGGCATCGACCACGGTGGGGATGGGCCTGCCGACGACTACGGTCTGGCCGCCGAGCGGTTCTTCCGCCGGATGGTCGGCAGCACGGCCTGGGACCGGCTTCCGGAAGCGGAGAAGGCGGCCCGCCGAGCCGATGGGCCGGCCCTGGCCGCGGAGCTCGATGCCATCCGGATCACCGAGGCCCCCTTCGACGTCACCGACGATGGCCATACCCAGCCTGTGCGCCCGCGGCGAGAACTCCGCGCCCCGTCACCGGGAGTCGGTGGCCTGGTTGGTCGAGCACATGCCCGGTGCCGAGTTGGTCGAGTTCGCCGGGGCGGCGCACGGAGCCCATCTCACCCACCCCGACGCCTTTGCCGCCATGGTGCGGCGGGCGGTAGCCCTGGTGCCGTGGCCCGAGTCCGCCACCACGGCTCCGACCACCGCGGTATGAACATTCTGATAACCGGGTCCTCGGGGCTCATCGGCCGGGCCCTGGTCGACCGGCTACGGGCCTCCGATGACACGGTCACCCGGCTGGTCCGTACGAGTCCGTCGAGTGCACCCACGCCGGAGGGGATCACCGATGTGTCGTGGGACCCGGCCGCCGGGGCCCTGGACCGGGAGGGACTGGAACGGGCCGGCCCGTACGACGGCGTGGTCAACCTGGCCGGAGCGGGCGTCGGCGACCGGCGGTGGTCGCCGACCCGCAAGCGGCTGGTCCTCGACAGCAGGGTGGCATCCACCTCGTTGCTGGTGGGTGCACTGCTCCGGCTACCGACGCCGCCACCGGTGCTGGTCAGCGCCTCGGCGGTCGGCTTCTACGGCCTCCGTGGTGACGAGGAGCTGACCGAGACGTCCTCGTCGGGCTCGGGATTTCTGGCCTCGTTGTGCCGCGCCTGGGAGGCCGCCGCCACCTCGGAGATCAGCCGGGGCATCCGCACGGTGACCTTGCGCACCGGAATCGTCCTCAGTGGGCACGGAGGGGCGTTGGGAAAGCAACTCCCGCTGTTCCGGGCCGGGCTGGGGGGCCGGATGGGCTCGGGAGCCCAGTACCGCAGCTGGATCACCCTGGACGACGAGGTCGGCGCCATCCTCCACTGCCTCCAGGACCAGGCGGTGGTGGGACCGGTCAATGCCACCGCGCCCAACCCGGCCACTGACGCCCAACTGGCCCGGGCCCTGGGCTCCGTCCTGCACCGTCCGACGGTGCTGGCGGTGCCATCAGTGGCGCTGAGGTTGGCCTTGGGGGCGGAGATGGCCGACGAGCTCATCCTCGGAGGCCAGCGGGTGCTCCCGACGGTGCTGGCATCGCGGGGATACGCCTTCGCCCACACCGAGCTGGAGGAAGCCTTGCGGTCGGTGCTGGCGGCCGAGGGTTGAACCGAGGGCCGGACCCAGGGTTACGCTGACCTCAAATCGCCCTCGCGCGCCGCCCCGCCACCGGGCGGTCGACGTGCGCCTCGGGCCAGCATCAGGACTCAGACCACAGGACCAGACGCCAGAGCAAGGGAGCAGCGAAGATGACCGACACCGTCGTGGCCGGCCAGGGCCCGGGAGCCGCCGGGGGTGGTGACACCATCACCACCGAGCAGTTCGAGGCCGAGGCCCGGGCCTTCCTCGATGCCCACGCCTCCAAGCGACCGACGGAGACCTTCGTGTGGGGTCAGGGCTCCGACAGCGTCGGCCTGTTTCCCGAGCGCACGCCGGAAGAGGAGGCCGCTGACGTCGAGGCCGCCCGGGCCTGGGCCCAGACGGTGTTCGATGCCGGGTTCGGATGGATCACCGGACCACCGGAGTATGGCGGTCGCGGACTGGGCCGTGAGTACCAGCGCATCTACGCCACCGTGGCGGCCGACTACGGACCCCGTCCATGGCCGTGTACGGGATCGGGCTGGGCATGGTGGCGCCGACCATCCTGGCTCACGCCACCGACGAGGTGAAAGAGGCCTACCTGCGCAAGATGTACCGGGGGGACATCGTCGGCTGCCAACTGTTCAGCGAGCCGTCCTCGGGTTCGGACCTGGCCTCACTGCAGACCCGTGCGGTCCGCGACGGCGACGAGTGGATCATCAACGGCCAGAAGGTCTGGACGTCGGGGGCCCAGGTGTCCGACATCGGCGAGATCATCTGCCGCACCGATCCCGGGCTGGAGAAGCATCGCGGCCTGACCGGCTTCGTGGTGGACATGCATGCCCCGGGGGTCGAGGTGCGGCCGCTGCGCCAGATGACCGGAGGCTCCACCTTCAACGAGGTCTTCTTCACCGACGTCCGGGTGCCCGACTCCCATCGGTTGGGCGACGTCAACGGCGGGTGGACCGTCGCTCTGACCACCTTGATGAACGAGCGGGCCGCCATCGGAGGCGGTGGTGGTGGTGTGGGTGTGCCGCCCACCACCCGGTTGATCGAGATGGCCCGGGAGGTGGGCCGCGCCGGGGACCCACTGGTCCGCCAGCAGATCGCCACCATCTATCGTCAACGAGCACGTGGCCCGGTACAACAACCTGCGGGCCATGGCCAAGATCGCCGTCGGCCAGCTGCCAGGGCCGGAGATGTCACTGGCCAAGTTGTCACTGACCGCCAACATGGTCCGCACCTACGAAGTGGTGTCCACCCTCCTCGGGCCGGCCCTGGTGGCCGACACCGGGGCGTGGGGCACCTACGCCTGGTCGGAGTTCCTCCTCGGGGTGCCCGGGATGCGGATCGCCGGCGGCACCGATGAGATCCTGCGCAACATCATCGGCGAACGGGTGCTCGGCCTACCCAAGGACCCCTCCCCCAAGGAGCCGGCCAAGACCTCTTGACCTCGCCGGGGGGGCCGACCACCGGGTGGTGACGTCGAGGATCTAACGGAAGGCCAGTTCGTCGACGTACGACCACGAACGCCGGTGCAACGAGGTGAGGCCGAATCCGGCCAGAGCCGTGCGGTGCACCGGTGAGGGGTATCCCTTGTTGCGATGGAAGTCGAAGGCCGGGAAGCTGGCCGACATCGAACGCATGAGCCGGTCCCGGGTGACCTTGGCCACGATGGAGGCGGCGGCGATGGAGACGCAGGTGAGGTCGCCTTTGACCACGTTGCGGATCTCGGGCGTCGCGATGGCCAGGGCCGGCCGGGAGTCCTCGTAAGGCGCAGGCTCAGAGCCTTCCCCGTCAGGTACGGCCGGCTCGCTCACGTAGTCGAACGGACCATCCATGGCCACCACCTGAGGAGGGGCCTCGAGCCCGGTCAGGGCCCGCTGGGCCGCCAACCGCAGCGCCGCGGTCATGCCCAACCGGTCGCACTCCACGGGCTCGGCGTGACCCACCGACCAGGCCGTGCACCACTTGGTCACCTTGGGAAAGAGCGCCTCCCGGCGCTCCTCGTCGAGCAGCTTCGAGTCGCACAGCCCCTTGGGCGCTCTCACCCCGATCGGGATCACCACCACGCCCACCGATACCGGTCCGGCCCATGCACCCCGCCCGACTTCGTCCAACCCCGCCACGGACTCGAACCCCTCGTCGGCCAGGGCCCGCTCGACCCGGTCGTTGGGCCACTTGCGGCGACGGGCCCGTGGTGCAGGCTTGACAGCGGTCACCGCGGTGATGCGATCCCACAGGTGTCGATCCGTTCTCCCACCGGCGCGAACCTACCTCGTGGTCAGGGCGCCAGCTGGCTTCGCACCACTTTTCCCAGCGCATTGCGGGGTAGCTCCTCGCACCACGTGCAGCGCCCGGGGCCGCTTGTAGGGCGCCAGGGTGGCAGAGCTGAACGCCACCAGCTCGGCCAGCGAAGGCGACCGTCCGTCGGCCACCACGTACGCCGTGACCACCTCGCCCCACTCCTCGGACGGCGTGCCGGCCACCGCCACCTCGGCCACCAGGGGATGGCCGGTCAGCACGTCCTCGACCTCGCCGGGGAAGACGTTCATGCCCCCGGTGATGATCAGCTCCTTCGACCGCCCCCGGATGACCAGGTACCCATCGACGTCGGCCCCGATGTCACCGGTGCGGAACCATGCAGACCCGCCGTCGTCGGCCGGCAGGAAGGCGTCGGCGTCGGCCGCCGGGCGCTCCCAGTACCCACCGAACACGTTGGGCCCACGGACCAGGATCTCCCCGTCGTCGCGCAGGCGGACCTCCACCCCGGGCAGCGGGAATCCGACCGTGCCGGCCCGCCGCGGCCCCTCGTAGGGATTGGACACGTTCATGAGGGTCTCGGTCATACCGAACCGTTCGAGCACCGCCGAACCGATGGCGACGCTGGCCGAGGCGTGCAGTTCCGCCGACAGCGGTGCCGAGCCGGACACGCAGAGCCGGAGGCCGGCCAGGTCCCCGGCCCGGCCCGAGGCCACCAGCCGGTGGTACATGGTGGGCACCCCGAAGAACAGCGAGGCCTCACTGGACCGGGCGGCCTCCACCACGGCACCGGGGTCGAAACCGGGGAGCAGGACGGCCGAAGCCCCGGCCAGCAGGGTCCCGTAGACCCCCACACACAGTCCGTGAGCGTGGAAGACCGGCAGGCAGTGGACCAGCCGGTCGTCGGCCGTCCACCGCCACGCCACCCTCACCGCCTCCGTGGCCGCCAACAGGTTGGCGTGGGTGAGCACGGCGCCCTTGGGTGCGGCGGTGGTGCCGGAGGTGAAGCAGATGAGGGCCGGCTGATCGGGCCCTGTGGCATCGAGCGGTCCCGGTTCGGCGTCAGGGAGATCGACCTCAGGCCCCACCACGACCACCGGTCCGGGGGCCGCGGACCGCACCCACTGGGCCTGGTCGACCCGCTCGACCACGGCGGCCACCGGACGCACGTCGGACACGATGTGCTCCAGCTCCCGCCGCGAGTAGGCCGGGTTGGCCGGCACCACCACCAGCCCGGCCCGGAGGGCGGCCACGTGGGCCACCAGGGCGGGCACCGACGACGAGGTCGACCACACCACCCGCCCGCCCGGTGGCAGCCCGGCCCCTTGGAGACGCCCGGCCACCTGTCGCGTGGCGGCGTCGAACTCCCCCGCCGTCCACCACGGACCGCCCGGGGTAGATGACCCGGGTAGCGCCGGTCGATGGTCGCCACGGGTGTCCAGCCACAGCGGTGCCCCGGGCCGGGCCTCCCACTGGGCCGACCACGCCCGCAACAGGGTGCCGGACGAGGCCAGGTCCGAGAGGGCGAAGTGGGAGCCCGCCGGCAGGTGGTCACGCCAGGGCCGCACGGCGCCCTCCTGGTGCCGCGCCCCGTGGCGTCCGCCGTATCGCCACCACCCGGATCGACACCACCTGGCTCCTTTGCGCGACCTCCCGGTCTCGGGAGCGACCGCCCCAGTCTGCCCCAGTCACCTCGGGCCCCGAAGGTGCCCGAGGCCGCAGAGTGGTGACCCGTTCCATGCAATTCAGGAAGCAGATCTGCTACACCGGTGGAGTGCGCGATGAGGGGAGCACTCGATGGGACTGATGGACAAGGTCAAGGCGTCGGCCGAGGTCGGTCTGGCCAAAGCCGGCGAAGCAGGCAAGGCCGGGCAGGCCAAGCTGGACGCGGCCCAGGCCAAGCACCGGGCCGATGGCCTGCTCCGGGAGCTGGGGTTGGCCTTCTTCACCGACCACCAGGGCCGCGGCAACGCCCAGACCACCCAGGAGGCCGAGCGGCTGCTCGGTGAGCTCCAGGCCTACGAAGCGGAGTACGGGCCGCTGTCCTCGTGAGCACCGCTCCCGACGAAACGGATGTGGAGAGGCCGGTGGCTTCCCGGCGGGTGGTGGTGGTGCCCCACACCCATTGGGACCGCGAGTGGTACGACCCGTTCCAGACCTTCCGGATCCGGTTGGTCCGCCTCATCGACGGACTGCTGGACCTGATGGAACAGGACAGCTCGTTCACCCACTTCCTGCTGGACGGGCAGTTGGCGGTGGTCGACGACTACCTGGAGATCCGGCCGGAGAACCGCAGTCGCCTGGAGGCCCTGACCGCAGCGGGACGGATCACCGTGGGCCCGTGGTACATCCTGATGGACGAGTTCCTGGTGTCGGGCGAGACCATCGTGCGCAACCTGCAAAAGGGCATCGGCCGGGGCAACACCCTCGGTGGCGTGATGGATGTGGGGTACCTGCCGGACATGTTCGGACACATCGCCCAGATGCCCCAGATTTTGGCTCAGGCGGGATTCGAGCACGCCGTGGTGTGGAGAGGGGTGCCCTCGACGGTCGACGGCACGGCGTTCGTCTGGCACGCCCCGGACGGCTCCCGGGTGCGGGCCGAGTACCTGGTGGCCGGGTACGGCAACGGGGCGGCCCTGCCGGCGGACGCCAAGGCGCTGGGCCGTAGGGTGCGCACCCTCACCGAGGAGTTCGCCTCCTTCCTCGCCCCGGACGATCCGCTCCTGGTGATGAACGGTACCGACCACCAACCACCCCAACCGTGGTTGGGGAGGGTGGTGGCCGAGTTCAACGAGATCCAGGACGAGTTCGAACTGTCCATCTCGTCGCTGCCGGCCTACCTGGCAGGCGCCCCCCGGGCCGGCCTGCCGGAGTGGCACGGTGAGCTGCGCTCGGGGGCGCGGTCGAACCTGCTCATGGGGGTGGCCTCCAACCGGGTCGACGTGAAGCAGGCGGCGGCGCGGGCCGAACGGTGGATCGAGCGCATGGCCGAGCCGCTGTCGGCCCTGTTCCTGTCAGCCGGAGCCTGGCCGGCTCCCTTTTTGGACGTGGCCTGGACCCACATGATCCGCAACTCGGCACACGACTCGGTGTGCGCCTGCTCGGTCGACGACGTGGTCGACACGGTGCTCCACCGCTACGCCGAAGCCCGCCACATCGGCCAGGCCCTGTCCGACGAAGCCCTGGCCGCCGTGGGGCGATCCATGGCTGAGGCCGGGCCGGTGGTGGTCAACCCGTCGGCCCAGGACCGCGGGGGCCTGGTCGAGGTGGTGGTGCCGGCCGTCGGCGAGCCCGGCCCCCACGTCCAGGTCCTGTCCGAACGGGCCGGTCTGCCCGGTTCGATCACCCTCGACGGGGCCACCGTGCGCAGCATGCTCGGGCTCATCCAGGGGGCCCGCCTCGACGTCGACACCTACATCACCGACGTCTCCCTGGCCGAGGACCCCACGGGCCTGGACATCACCCTGGTCATCGGCACCGAACCCCGGGACGGGGTGCCGGTCGAGGAGATAAAGCGGGAGCTGTACTCGCGGCTGAGCGCCCGACCGGAGACGGAGGTCCGCCTGTCACTGCAGCAACCACCCTTCCGGCGGCTGCTGGCCCGCCAGGTGGAAGTCCCCGGTTTCGGATGGGCCCGGTTCGATCCCGCACCGCTGGTTCACCCGGTCGTGACAGCCGAGGGTCCGGACTCGGTCACGGTAGGCAACGGCCTGGTCACGGCAACCATCGACACTGACAACGGCACCTTCGCCCTCAACGGGGTGCCCGGGTTCGGCCGACTGGTCGACAGCGGTGACTTCGGGGACACCTACAACTACTCGCCGCCGACCGTCGACACCGTGGTCGACACCCCGGACTCGGTGACGGTGGAGATCGGTGACCAGGGACCGGTGCGGGCCGATGTGACCATCACCTCGGTCTACGAGTGGCCCGACCGGGTGGACGAGGCCACCAAGTCGAGGACCGGCAGCCATCAGGTGACAGTGAAAACCACCCTCGAGGTGCGGGCCGACGAAGAGGTGGTCCGGGTCCGGACCCACTTCGTGAACCCGTCGAGAGACCATCGGGTGCGGGTCCATCTGCCTCTGCCCCGCCCCGATTCGATCTCACGGGCCGAATGTGCCTTCACCATCGTGGAGCGGGGCCTGGTGGCCGAGGGACGGCTCGAGGAGTTTCCCACGCCCACCTTCCCGTCCCGTCGCTTCGTGTCCAGTGGCGGCCTCACCGTGGTCCACGAGGGCCTCCTCGAGTACGAGTTGATCGACATCGAGGGTGGGCCCGACGACGGGACCATCGCCCGGGCCTCCACGCTGGCCCTGACCGTGCTGCGCTCCACGGGCATGCTGTCACGGATGGGCATGACCACCCGGCCCATGACCGCCGGGCCCATGACCGCTCTGGAGAGGGCACAGATGATCGGGCCGGTGGATGTGAGCTACGCCATCGCCGTCAGCGAGACCGACCCGTACCGGCTGGCCGACCAGGTGCTCGATCCCCTGGTGGCCACGGCCTCGTTCGGCGGGGGCGTGCGGGCCGACCGGGGTTCAGAGCTGACGGTGCGGGGCGCCGAGGTCTCCGCGGTCCGACGCCAGGCCGGACGCCTCGAAGTGCGGGTATTCAACCCGCGAGCGGAGCCCACCTCGGTCGAGCTCCCGGGCCGGTCAGGTTGGCTGGTCGACTTGGCGGGCCGACCGGTCGCTCCCTTCGAGGGAAGGTTCGAGCTCACCGGCCACGGGATCGCCACCGCCCGGTTCGACGGCGGCTGAACCCGACGACTGCTGCTCGGTTGAGGACACACCGTCGTCCAGACCGCCGGGATCCATGCACCACCCGCTCACCGGCGTCGCGCAGCTCCTCGAGGTCGCGTACAACCTCGCTGAGCCGCTCCCACCTCGTGGTGCGCCGGCGGTCGGCACCGGGCTCCACGCCGACCCGGGACAGCTTCCACGCCTGGACCCGGCCGATGTCCTTGAGGGTGCGGTTGCGGATGGCCCGGGCGGTGAACTCGGTGGCGCCCTCGGCCTCGAGGGCGGACCGCAGCTCGTCGGAGATGAGCACGGTGCCCGGATTGGCCACCGCCACCAGCCGGCTGGCCAGGTTGACCACCGTTCCGTAGAAGTCCCCGTCCTGGACCAGCACCGGCCCGTAGGCCAGCGCCACCCGGACATCGGAGAGCAGTTGGTCCCCGGCGTAGGCCTCGGCCAGGCTCAGCCCGATCTCGGCGGCGCCGGCGGCCGTCTGGACCACGAACATGGCCTCGTCGCCGATCATCTTGACCACCCGACCGCCGCGGGCCACCACCGTGTCGTGGGCCAGAGTCTCGAACCGCAACACCACTTCCCCCAACTCGGCGTCGTCGAGGTGTTGGCTCAGCAGCGTGAAGCCGACCATGTCGGCGAAGCCCACGGCCATGACGGGGCTGATCCCCTCGTCGCGGCGTCGGGTCCGGGTGAGCATGGCCCTCCGGGTGGCGGCCCCCAAGTGGCGTCGCCACACATACTCCAACAGCCGACCCATGGCCGGGAGCGAGGTGCCGGCGCGTCGGGCGAACTGGTCGGCGTCGATCACACTGTCCCCCGACGAGGTCAGGATGGGCGTGGAGCCCGGTGCCGTCTCCGCCTCGGCGATCCGGGCCATCGACGTCCCGATGACCCGGGCCATCTTGACGGCGCTGTCCACGTCGACCATGTCCATGTCCACCATGGTCTGGAACAGTCGGACCGCCTCGATATCCAGGTCGGTGAAGACAGCCTCGTCGTCGTCCACATCGGTGAAGCCCAGGGCCCTCCAGAACCGGCGGGCCAGGTCCAGGGGGATGTCGGTGGTCTCGGTCACCTGCTCGGGAGTGAGGCGGACCCTGGACGGCACCACCATCCGGTCCACCACCAAGAGATCGACCACATCGTCGGCCACGGCCCGGTCGATCTCCTCGTTGGTGCACCCGAGGTCCAACAACAGGGCGTGCACCCGGGCCAGGGCCTGGTCGTGAAGCTCACCGTCGATGGGCTCGTCGTCCGGCACGACCACACCCTAGACACCGCCCACGGCGACAGCGCCACTTCGATTCGGTTCGGGCCGGCCGAGCGAGCGGCGGGGTCTGTGACCACCCCCCTACACTGACGCGGGTGACAGACGCCACCCACCGGTCCCTCCGACCGGGAGATCCGCTACCGATCGGGCCACGGGCTGTGTTGATACCGGTCAAGGCCTTCGATCAGGCCAAGCGTCGTCTCCATCTGGCCCTGAGCGGACCGCAGCGCTCCGATCTGGCCCGGGCCATGGCCGACCGGGTGGTGGGTGCGGCCCACCCGCTGCCGGTGGCCGTGGTGTGCGACGACAACGATGTGGCCGAATGGGCCCGATCTCGCGGGGCTCTGGTGGTGTGGGAGCCGGGACGGGGGCTCAACGGGGCGGTCGAGGCCGGCATCGACCATCTGGTGGCCCAGGGCGTGACCCAGGTCACGGTGGCCCACGCCGACCTGCCCCGAGCCACCGACCTGGCCCTGGTGGGCGAAGAGCCGGGGATCACCCTGGTCCCCGATCGCAATGGAAACGGGACCAACGTCATCGCCCTGCCTGGCCGCTGTGGCTTCCAGTTCTCCTACGGACCCGGCTCGTTCGCCCGTCACCGGGCCGAGGCCGAGCGGCTCGGACTTCCCTACCGCGTTCTCGACCGACCCGATCTGGCCTGGGACATCGACGAGCCCGGCGACGTGGTGCCGGTGGCGGTGTCCGGCTTCCCAGCCGGGTGATCGGGTGAGCATGACGCCGGACGGCGGTGGTAGCGGACTTCCCGTTGGCGACCTTCCCTGGTCGGGGCGGGTCACGGTCGACCTTCCGGTGCCTTCGAGCGCCCTGGCTATCGGGGCCCACCCCGATGACATCGAATTCGGGTGCGGAGCAACCCTGGCCAAGTGGGCCGCAGCGGGATGCCGCCTCCACCATCTGGTCCTGACCGACGGATCCAAGGGCAGCTGGGATCCCGCCGCTGATCTGGATGCCCTGGTCAAGGCCCGTCAACAGGAGTCGGAGGCCGCGGCTGATGTCATCGACGGCCGACGCCAAGGATCGGACCGCCGCCACCACCGCGTCCTGTTCCTCGGACGGGTGGACGGCGAGCTGGTCAATGGAGTCGACGAGCGACGGGACGTGGCCAGGATCATCCGCATGCTCCGGCCGTCGGTGGTGGTGGGGCATGACCCGTGGCGTCGGTACCGCCTCCATCCCGACCACCGGGCGGCGGGCTTCTGTACCCTCGACGCCGTGGTGGCGGGGCGCGATCCGCACTTCTTCCCGGAGTTGGAGCTGGCACCCCACCGCCCGCAGGCCCTACTGCTCTTCGAAGCCGACCAGCCCAATCATGTGGAGGACATCCACGGATTCGCCCAGGTGAAGATCGATGCCCTGCTCTGTCACGCCAGCCAGGGCCAGACCACCATGGGCATCGAAACGGGTCCGGGCACCGAACCCGGACGGCATCAGGACGACGAGGGGCGACCCGACCAAACGGTCCAACGCCAGGAGTTCGGCCGGAAAATCCACCGCCAGTTGGCCGACCACGGCGCACTGGCCGCTATCACCGCCGGTGAGGCCTTCCATCTCATCACCGAGGTATGAGCCCGACGACGATCCGATCGCGCTGACAGGGGCCCTCGGGCCCCTGTCAGGCGACTCGGTGACGACACCATCGGTGTCGTCATCAGTGCTTCTGTTACTTGCGGGCCTTGCGCACCGTGCGCTTGGCCACCTTGCGAGCGGGAGCCTTCTTGGCCGTGCGCTTCGCAGTGGTCTTGCGGGCCGCGGTCTTGCGAGCCGGAGCCTTCTTGGCCGTGCGCTTGGCAGTGGTCTTGCGGGCCGCGGTCTTCCTCGCAGTGGTCTTGCGAGCCGGAGCCTTCTTAGCCGTGCGCTTGGCTGCAGTCTTCTTAGCGGCGGTCTTGCGGGCCGGAGCCTTCTTGACCGTACGCTTGGCTGCACTCTTCTTCGCGGCGGTCTTACGGGCCGGAGCCTTCTTGACCGTACGCTTGGCTGCACTCTTCTTCGCGGCGGTCTTACGGGCGGGAGCCCTCTTGACCGTGCGCTTGGCGGCACTCTTCTTCGCTGCGGTCTTACGGGCCGGAGCCTTCTTCACCGCCTTTTTGGCTGTCGCTTTACGAGCTGCTGTCTTTTTGGCCGGAGCCTTACGGACCGTCCTCTTGGCGGCTGCCTTCTTTACTGCCATTGATACTCCCTCCTTAGGGTTCAACGCCGATTTGAACGTCGAACCGGTGGCGAACCGGACACCCTTCGACGCCGGGATCGGTACCACTGCACCAGTCCTCGGATTTCGACCTATACGAGGACCACGAGCGGTGGGACTGAATGCCCCGAAACCGATCACCGTGACCTTGCGTCCAGACCGAACCTCGGTGACGATCGTTTCGAACAGGACATCAACCACATCTTCGACGGCCCGACGAGTCGATGATGTTGACTCCGAGACCACTTTGACGAGTTGTGACTTGTTCACGATCACCTCCTCAGCGATACGTTAACCCCTACTAGCAAAATGGCTTTTTAGCTCCAGGTCAAGCACCATCACGCTTGGCGGACCGGCGCGGCGTCACGGCGACGTGTGCTCCTCGTTGCGTTGGAAACGACAAATGGCGTTGCTGTCGATGGCCGTCGAATCCACCCATGGACAGAAAACCGTTTGTTTGCAAGGATTAATTGCCGTAGTGGCCGCGTCGCCGCGTTCGCGGAAGCAATCATCCGCCGTCTCTCGTCACCACCATAAGAGCCGATTGCGAGATGTACTTCCGATGAAAGATTTTTTTTCGCCAACGCCCCTGCAACGCCCATCTGCCAACATATCGGACGTTCTCGACGCGTTGGCGGACGCCGGGCACGGTGTCTATCTGGGCCACCGGCAAGAGGGATGGTGCTTCGCCAGACCCCAACAGTCGGTGATGATCCTCGGTCCACCTCGCTCGGGAAAAACGTCGTCTCTGATCATTCCCAACGTCATGGCGAGCAACGGTCCCGTGGTGTCCACGTCGACCAAACCCGATGTGCTCGATGCCACGGTGGATGTGCGGTCGCGACGTGGCACCTGCTACCTCTTCGACCCCACCGGTTCGGTGAACCGCACCGAGGGTCTGCAGCGGCTGCGGTGGTCACCGCTCCAGTCGTGCACCACCTGGCTCGGATCGCTGACCATGGCCCGGTCCATGGTCGAGGTGGGATCGGCACCGAGTGGTCGGGTGGGAGCACGGGGGGACTCCCACTGGACCGAGCGGGCCCAGGCCCTACTGGCACCGTTGATGCACGCCGCCGCTCTGGGTGAAACAGACATGCGCACCCTCCTGACCTGGGTGGATAGGCGCCAGGCCCTGCCGGCCCAGCAGATCCTGGCGGGCCGGCCCGGGCAGCCCACCCAACTGGCTCGCAACCTCCTGGACGGCATCGTCAGCACCGATGAGCGGGAGCTGAGCGGCATCTGGTCCACGGCATCGGGCTCGCTGAGCGGGTTCCGATCCGACCAGTCGCTGGAGGCCACCGCCGATCCGGAGTTCGACCCGGCCCGGTTCGTGCGATCGGCGGACACCATCTATATCGCCTCCCCCTCCCACCTCCAGGGCATGGTGGCCCCGATGGTGGTCGGGCTCATCGACGACATTCGCCACGCCACCTACGCCCGGAGTGCCGAGGGAGGTGACGGGCATCGGGCCCGACCTCCGGTGATGCTGGCCCTGGATGAGGTGGCCAACATCGCGCCCATCCCCGACCTGGCGTCGATGATCAGTGAGGGGGGAGGGCAGGGCCTGGTGACGTTGGCCTGCCTGCAGGACCTGTCCCAGGCCCGAAGTCGGTGGCCGGACCATGCCGACGGGTTCCCCTCGTTGTTCGGAACCACGGTGGTGCTCCCGGGTATCGGGGACGTGCGGACCCTGGAGGCGCTCTCGATGCTGGCCGGTGACGAGGAGATCCTGACCCGCACGGTCTCGGCCGGGCGCACTCCGACCAACCAGCTGATGGCCGATCTGGTGACCGGGGGGCGTCCGCAACGAGGGGAGAGTGTGTCGACCCAGTGGCGCCGTCGCCTCCCCGCTGACATCATCTCCCGGGGGTCCGCGGGTCACGCCTTGGCGTTCGACGAACGCAACCAACCGGCGTGGATCCCACTGACACCGGCCCACACCTGCGAACCATGGTCTTCGTTGAGTGGTCCGGACCGTACGCTCAAGCTTGAAGCCGGCCCCGGAGTCGAGGCGCGGGAGTCCGGTACCAGGGGACGCCACCGCCCGGCGGCTCCGGATCTGGGACGATGACCTGGCCCACGTGACCCTCAACGTTCCCAGACGTCGCCCCGCACCAGCACCGGGTCGGTCGGGGCAGTCCGTGTCACCTCGCCCCCCCGGGCAACATGGTGAAGGCGCACCAGATCGGGTGACCGAAAAGCAACTTCATCGGGCAACGGAGAGGATCGACCGGAAGCAGAGAGGGTGCCGGGCTCCCGCTCCACGGCCCGGGCCACGTCGCCCGCCGACCAGCGGGGCTCTCGAAACCCGCGGCCCGGCCCCCGACCATCCCTCGGGTGGCGAGGGGCCATGCCCTCACGGTCCAGCGGGGCGCCGGCCACCTCCACCACCTGGGCGGCCACCGATTCGATGACCTGCACCGTGGTGCCGCCGGTGGAGGCATCGGCCACCGCAGCGACCAGATCGCGACGAGCGACGGTCGATTGAGTGCGTTCCAACTGACCGAGTCGGTGAGCTACCCGATCGACATCGACCACCTCCGTCGACCGGACGGGCCGTCCGAGCCCGACCACCCGGGTCAGATCACCCAGGTCGATACCGAACTCGTCGGCCCGCTGCCTCCACTCCCCCGTCAGCGACTCGACGGTCGGTGACCGGTCCTTCTCGGGCCGGGTGGCATGAAAGGCACCCCTGCGGGTGGGAGCGCCCCCACCCCCGGCCCGGGTGGTCATGTACTCAGCGATGGCGGCGGTGCGTCGGGAGAACAGCCGGCGCAGCTTGGCATCGACGCCGACCACGTCGCCCAGCCCGCTGGGGCGTACCTCCCAGGCCGCACCGAGCCGTTCGGTCAGCTCCATCCGGAGGCGGGCGTGGTAGATGCCCTGGGTGGCCTGGGCGTGAGAGAAGATCCTCCTACTGTCGACCGCCGACCACCTACCGTCCACCCCCTGGGCCACGTTGGCCACCACCAGGTGGGAGTGGAGATGGGGATCGAGAGCGCGACTGGTCCGGTGCACGAACTCACCGGCCACCGCACCGGTGGTGGGCAGGAAGGAGGTAACGCCGCGTTGACTCCGGCGGACGCCCAAACCCGTCCGCTGCAGATAGTCCACGGCCTCGGCCACGGCAGCGCGGTGGCCGGCGCCAACGTGGCCGGCGATCTCCCGGGGTGCGAGAAGGTGCAACAGACTGACCGACTTCGGGGCGCAAAAAGACAGGTCGTACCCTGACACGCTGTGATGGCCCCGTGAGGCACGGATGGTCCGACCGGACGAGGGATCACGACCGTCGAGCACTTCTCCGAAGCCCGTCGCGTCCACGATCCCGGTCATGCCGAGGCCGGCCGCGCCATCGCCCGACCACACTCCGGGGGACTCCCCGGCCACCAGGCTTCCCTCGGCCCGGCCCGGGATGAGATCGTTCACGTAGTAGAGGTGGCCGCCCGGGCGGACCACATGGATCTTGAGCACCACCGGAGACCTCCGATCCCGGGGGCGGCGCGCACCACGGGGGGCGGCTCCACGGGGCAGAGGGCGGCGGTTCCGATTCGAGTGCACGTCCACCCGGTTGTGAGCGGACCAACCAGGCCACCGTGCACGGCTCGGTTTGCCGGGGACCTTGCCGGCCCGAGCCAGATCCTCTGTCGGTGTCGGGGCGGGGCGACCGGGTGTGCCACCCCTCCGCCGGGATGCGCCTGCCCCACCAGGGGGCAAGCTCGAAAGGGCCGGGTCCGGAGCAGGATGACAACGTGCTGTTGGGGGGCTGCAGGTTTTCCCGCTCAACAGACCCGGCTGCTATTCCTTCGGCGATCCGCAGCCAAAACTTGAGGAATTTATTTTTTTGGCTTTTCAGCTGGGGTTTTAGCCGAAGCGACCGGCCAGTCAGCGCCGCGGTACCGGCGAAGAATCCGGCCGGCGGCGTCGGCCCCGAGGTGCAGGTATTCGGACGGCCCGACCACCCGGGCGTCCGGTCCCAGCCGGAGGAGGAGCCGCTCGAGCCAGGCGTCGCCTCCCACGAAGAGGTCGATCTCGATCCGGCCGTCCACCAGCTCGGGAGGGCCGGCCGAAGGGACCGACTCGACCAACCAAGCCGCGGCTGGGCTCGAGGGACAGCCGGACACTCTGGCTGTCGGGGCCGGGCACGAAGGCCTCGAAGCGCTGATCATCCGGCGAGACCCCGCCTGCGGGGTCGCGGTCGCCAGAATCAGCGGTGGCCTCCACCAACACCGCGGAGCTGATCCGGTCGACCCGGAACCGCCTCACGTCACCGGCCGAGGAGCAGTGGGCATCCACGTACCAGTGGCCCTCGGAGCCGAACAGCCGCAGAGGGCGGATCACCCGGTCGGTCTCCTTGTCGGTGGAGGCCGAGTAGTAGGAGATGGCCAGGCCGCTCGCCGTGTCCAGGGCCTCGGATACCAGAGGAAGAAAAGGTGGGGCGTCGAGCTCCACTGCCACTTCCTCCCCCCTAAGGCCCGATCGAGTTTGCCCAGCGCCCGCGACAGGGCTCCGTCCTCGTCGCTCCCGGGCACGGCCAGCAGGGCCCGGGCCGACGCCGCCAAGGCGAATCCCTCGGAGGGACTGAGCCGCCGGGGCCGGGCCAGGGCCGTCCCCACCTTGGTCGACACGGTGGTGTCGTTGACCACGATCTCCACCAGCTGGTCGGGCGAGTAGGGAGGGACGCCACAGCAGGCGGCCATCTCGAGCTCCGTGACCAGGGCCTCGGGCGAGAGATCGAACTGCTCGGCCACCAGGTCGATCGGAGCCTCACCCACCTGGGCCAACCAGGCCAGGATGGCCAGCAACCTGCGGAGCCGACCGGCCGTATCGATGGTGGTGGTCACCGGCCCCCCTTTCGGTCGGTGACCGCAACGACCATGGCCTCGAGGCGCTCCGTGATCAACGTACGGACGCTTTCCGGCCCCAGCACCTCGGCATGGTCCAACAGATCGAGCACCCACAGCACCAGGGCGTCCGGATCGGTCACCGACAGCCGCACCACCACCGCTCCGAGCTCCCGGCGCTCGATGACCGCGGCCTCCCCCAGCTCGGCCACCACCCGGCCGGCCTCGGTTCCGTCCACCACGACGTCCACCTCGGTAGCCTCGCCGGCCCCGTACTGCCAGGGATCGCGGGCGAAGGCCCCGTCGACGTCGAACCCCTCGGGAACCTGCGCCGACCCCGGCTCGCCGAGCTCGGGCGGTCCGTCGATCCGGTCCACCCGGAAGGTCCGGCCCTCCCCCCGATGGCGGTCGAATCCGATCACGTACCAGTGCCCGTTGCGGAACCGGAGCCCGGCCACGTCCACCTGACGGGTCTCTCCCCGGTACTCGAAGCACACCACCGCCCCCTGTCGAACGGCGTCGAACACCAGCGGCAGGGCCGACAACCCGTCCGACCAGCGCAGATCGACCTGAGGGATGGAGGTCGGACGGAGGGGCGACTCAGCTCCCGCTCCCAGCTTCGCCAGGGCGTGGCGGCCGATAGGCTCGCCCAGGTGAACGCCGGCGACGGCCAGGTTCAACGCAGCCTGCTCCTCTACCTCCAGCCCGAGGTCGGGAAGGTAGTAGGAGTCGGGGTCAACCCGGTACCCGACCTGGTCCTCACCATCGATGGGCAGCACCAGAACCGGGATGCCCTCATCACGCAGCAGGCGCTTGTCCCGCTCGAAGGCCTGGCGGCGGGCCCCGTGGGTGTCGGGGTAGCCCGGTACCCGGTCGGCGATCTCTCGCAGGCTGAGCGGGCGCGGGGCATCCAGAAGCACCAGCAGCAGGTCGGTGACCCGTTCGAGCCGATCGAGGCGTTGCACCGCGGTCAATCTAGGGCGCGACCGGCGGAGATCTGATCGTGCCGGTACCGGGACCCTACGCGTGGGACTTCCACCTGCCGGCATGGGTGGCCTTGGTGGTGGGGGTCGGAGTGGTGATTGCCGGTCACCGACGCCTGGAGCGCAGGGCCGATCCCCCCATCCCCTGGACCAGGCGGCAGATGGCCTTGTTCGCCGTGGCCTGCGGGGCGGCGGTGGTGGCCCTCACCTGGCCGGTGGCCGATCTTGCGGCCCACTGGTCACTCATCGCCCTGGTCACCCAGCGGTTGATCCTGTTGATGGCCGTGGCCCCCATGCTGCTGCTCGGGCTGCCCTACGACGTGATCCAGTGGGTGACCCGTCCGGCCGCCGTGGACACGATTCTGGTCCGGTTGCAGCGGCCCCCGGTAGCGATCGCCACGGTCACCGTGATCGTCATCGGCTCGATGACGCCGCTGATGGTCCGGGCCCAGGCCTCGTCGTTCATCGCCCGGGGGGCCATAGACCTGGCCATCGTGGCCGCGGGCCTGGTGCTGTGGATCCCGGTCCTCGGACGCATTCCGGGCCTTCCACGGGCCAAGCCGGTGGTGCGCTTCGGCTATTTGGTGGCCCAGGCCGTGATCCCGGCCTTCTTGTCCTTCGTCTACATCTTCTCCCGCCGTCCGCTGTACCCGGAGTTCGCCCACTCCCACGCCGCCGTGGGCCTACGACCGCTCAACGACCAGCAGATCGCCGGGTTCGTCTCCAAGCTCACCATGCTGTTCGTGCTGCTCATCGTGGGTGCGGTGGTGTTGTCTCGAGCGCCGAGGTCCGAAGAGGAGTTCGGCTCCGACGAACTGGTGTGGGCCGACGTCGAACGACAGTTCGAACGGGTCGACCGACAGGGCACCCGGGAGGTGGCGGTAGAGCCGGAGGTGGGCACGGGGCCGGCCCCCGCTCCGCCCGAAGACTCCGTTCCGGAGCACAAACTCTCGGAACCGGGGAAGCCCGAACCGCCGGACAGCGAACCACCCGAGCACTGACGACGACCGGAGCTGGGGCGGAGCCGGCAACGAGGCGGAACCAGAGCAAGTCGTAGCCGGAGCCAGGTCGACGCGGGCCGGTGGCGCGTTCCGTAGCATGGGCCGGGTGACCCTCGAAGCCCCCGCCGCTCCGATCCTCCGGCACCTGGTCACCGGAACGATCCAGGCCGGCGTGGAGGAGTTGGGGGGCCGCCCGGCCATGGTGGTGCGTTCGGTATCCACCATGCGACGCGGAGCCCTGTCCATCGAGGACGGCAAGACCATGCGGGTGGCGGCGGCGTCCGCCCTCGAACTCCGGATCCCTCTGGTCGTGGTGCTGGCCTCCAGCGGGGCCGACGTGTCCGACGGGGTGGCCTCGTTGCACGGATGGGGACAGGCGGCCCGGGCCTTGACGGCGTGCTCGGGCATCGTGCCGTTGGTGGTGGTGGTGACCGGCCCGGCCCTGTCCGGTCCGGCCCTGATGCTCGGACTGGCCGACCTGGTGGTCATGACCACCGAGGCCTTCGCCTTCGTCTCCGGTCCGGCCATGGTGGAGGAGTTCACCGGGGTGCGGATCGGGATCCACCAACTGGGGGGCACGTCGATGCACGCCCGATCGAGCGGTCTGTGCGCCATCGAAGCGGCCTCCGAGGAGGACGCCATGGCCCACGTGGACTACCTGCTGGGCCTGCTGCCGGCCAACGCCGACGATCTGGCCCCGCTGGGCCCGGTCGACGTGGCCTCCACCTCCGGTCCGGAGGTGGAGGCGCTCCGGGACCTCATCCCCACCCGAGCCACCAGCTCCTACGACGTCCGCCGGGTGGCGGCGGCACTGGCCGACGATGGCGAGGTGACCGAGTTGTGGACCCGGTGGTCGCCCCAACTGGTGACGGCCCTGGGACGGATCGGTGGTCGGGCCGTGGGGTTCGTGGCCAACCAACCCCAGGCCCTGGCCGGCACCCTGGATATCGCGGCGTCGCAGAAGGGCGCCCGATTCGTCCGGTTCTGCGACTCCTTCAACCTCCCTCTGGTGACCTTGGTGGACACACCGGGCTTCCTACCGGGCAAGGACCTCGAGTGGCGGGGGATGATCCGCCACGGGGCCGAACTGGCCTTCGCCTATGCCGAAGCCACCGTGCCCCGGGTGTGCGTGATCCTGCGCAAGGCCTTCGGTGGTGCCTACATCGTCATGGACTCCAAGGGGCTGGGCAATGACCTGTGCTTCGCCTGGCCCGGGGCGGAGATCGCGGTGATGGGGGCCGAAGGGGCGGTGCAGATCCTGCACCGGCGGTCCGGGCCGGAGGAGCAGGAGACCTTGCGGGAGGAGTACGCCGAGCGGTTCCTCACCCCGTGGCAGGCGGCCGAGCGGGGATTCGTGGACGCGGTGATCGACCCCGAGGACACCCGACGGGTGGTGGCCGACGCTCTCCGGGCGTTGGAGACCTCACGGGAGTACCTGCCGGGGCGGAAGCACACGGTGGGTCCGCTGTAGGGCTCCTCTTGCTGGCTGTGGCGCCCACCGTCAGCGATCAGGCAGGCTCCAAGGTCCGTTCCGCCACGGCACCGATGATGGCGCCATCGTCCCACTCCGGTCGCTCCAACTTGTCGATCGACATTTCGGGCGGGTCCAATGCACGTCCGGACCCGATGGGATAGCCCAGAGCTACCACAACGGCCAACCCGCCCACGATAGGCAGCCACCAGATCCATTCGTTGAGGTCGTAGTAGGCGTAGACCGTGATCTCGAGCGCCAGCACGATACTGGCCCAGAACCGCCTCCCACCCTGCCGCGCTGTCATCACCATGGCCAGTATGAGTGGCGGCGCCAGGTAGTACGGCGTCATTACCGGCTCAAAAAAACATCTTGAAGCCAAAACCAGCGCCGCCAACCAGAGCAGTCGATCAGGCGGCTGGGGGCGCCGCCACACATACAGCCCCACCAGGACGGCCAGAACCACATCGATCATGCGACCTGGTCCTCCGGAAACCAGTGCATACGCAGGCGAGTGAACCGTCGTCGCCCGAAGCGAGGCGTGCCCCGATCCGTGGAGCACGTTCACCCCACGGTATGTCTTGGCAGCGCGCGAGAATATCTTCGGCGCAAAGGCCACCCACGGGGTCGGGTGATTGAGGGACGGCGGTGTGGGCTGCTTGACCAACGCCTGGTAAGTATCTGCCGGGTCACCAGCAAATGCCACCCCGACGAGCACCGCCGAGAGGGCCATCGATCGGATGGTCACGAGCACACGCTGACCTCTTGGCGTCGCGGCTATGAACAACGGGAGCATGAGTGCCACCAGCGGCTGCATCACGATTCCGAAGCCCAATAGCCAACCGAACGCGGCCCACCTGCGGTTAAGCATGGCGATCATGGCGTAGACGGCGAAGGTCATGGCCAACACGTCTTCTGCATGGCCCCAAAGCGCGACGACAGGCCAAGCGATGATTGCCACCACAACGCAAAGCAGGGCCCGACGGCTCTTTAGTACGTGTAGGCGCTCGGCCAGCGCGTCAGCGGCGAACATCACCGAGGAAGCCAGGAGGAGCTCGACCGGCACGAGCACCAAGGCCGCCGTTGGCCTGGCCAGGAAGAAAGGAGAGAACGATTCGCTGAGATTCAACTTTTCGGTCAACATGGCGACAGGGGCGAGGATTACGCAGATCCCTGGAAACGTCACGATGCCGTTCCCGTTGGTGTAAATGCCACCGAGGTATCCCCAGCCGACATAGTGGGCACCGCGGAAGATGCCCCAAAGGTCGCCACCGACCGCCCAGGAGTGGCTGTGGTGCACCAGGGCATCCCATCCGAGCATGTACGCCAGTCCCATACCGACGAAGACCGGAACCATCATGAGCGGCCACTTCCGGTCAGCCAACCGTACGCTCAGGCCACGTTTCCCAACCGCGACCGCAGCTTCGGCATCCTCCGACTGACCATCAATTCCGGACCGGTCAACTTCAACAGGTTCCATCGCGGGCTTCACACCTCCGCCCCCCCTTTTTGAACAGTTACGAGAGATCTCTAGAGTCCGAACAGGGCTGCAACAGGCCTAGTCGTGCAGCGTGCCCCCCTTCCGGAGAAGGGGGGCACGCTGACGGTCCTACAGTCGCCCGAAAGGAATCCCCTATCGGACTACTGCGATCACGAAGCCGGGAAGCCAGCCCCGTTACCTTGGAACACAGACACCGTGGCCGAAGGAGCGGTCCCAGCCGTCGCACTCTGCGCGATAGCCGTGGATGCGGTGCAAGCGGTCTTGGCCGGCTGAGCAACGCCATACCAGGTACCTGCGCCCGCAACATTCACTCCACCGGTGGTGGCGCTGTTGAAGCCCTTGATGGTCGTGTCCGTCTCGGCGGCCTCGTTGTCGATGAGGTACCAGCAATAGCCGGTCTTCGCTTCGGATGCCAGGACGATCCCATTTCCGTCAGCAGCAACGTAGACAGAGATCTGACCCGAACCGCTCGAGGTGCCGGTGGTCCACTGAAGGCTCGGCTCCTGGGTGGTCATGGCTGAAACGACCGTGGTGGCCGCAGTGCTACCGAACGACTGCGAATTGTTCTGGTAGTAGCTCTTCACGTTGGTGAGGGCAGTGTTCAGATTGGACTGCGCCGCCCGGTCATTCGCTGAGCCCGACACTCCAAGGAAGGTCGGAATGGCGATCGCCAGCAGAATGGCCATGATCAAGAGCACGACCATGAGCTCGATGAGGGTGAAGCCGGCATCTTCGCCAGCGTCGACCGCTGCATCTCGCCTGGCGCTCAAGCGCTCGATTACGGATGAATACATAGGTGTTGCCTCCTCGTAAGTTATTGATGCATCAATAAGTGGACACCGAAGTAGTGTCCGTCACTTTTATCGACGGTTCATAAGACCATCTTTAGGAAAAAGTTCCGGACTTTACCGCGTCATCTGCCTTTTAAACCAAAACGATCGTTTGTCTGCTTTCGCCCCGGACACACCACCGTCTGACATTGGCAGCCGAGGCCTCCCGAATCCCGCGACAAACACAGAGGATCCGAGGGTTCGACTTCCGGGATCTCGACGAATTCCTGGTTCTGGTGGATCAGTTCATGGACAGTGAGGCCGAGTCGATCCGCTCGCCGTCCTTGATCAGCTCATCGCAGCTACCGGCAACTGAACGGTGTAGTGATTGCCGCTGGGACCCATTCCCCTGGGGCAATCGGATCAGGTCAGGAACCGCCGGCGGGAACCAGCTTGATGTAGTCGAACATAGGCAAATACAGGGAGATGACCATGGCGCCGACCATTACCCCCATGCAGACTGTCAGCATGGGCTCCAGCAGGGCGGTCAGGTTGTTCACTGTCACTTCGACCTCCTGGTCGTAAAACTCTCCCACCTTTTTGAGCATTCCGTCGAGCGCACCTGTCTGCTCACCGACCTCGATCATCTGGACCACAAGAGGCGGAATAATGTTCTCGTGTTCGCGCAGAGGATCGGCCAGTGGCCGGCCTTCCCGGACACCATTCTTTGCCTCTATGAGGACATCGCCCACCGTGCGGTTGCCTGACGTATCCGAAGCGATGTCGAGGGATTCGAGTATCGGAACCCCGGAACCGATCAAGGATGCCAGTGTTCCGGTCATCCTGGCCAGAGCGACCTTGTGGAACAGCGGTCCGAATACAGGTGGCTTCAGGATCAATCGATCCCATTTGCGTCGGCCTTCCTCGGTGGCTATCCAGCGGCGAAGGCCGATGATGCCGACGATGATCAGCCCGATGATCAGCAAAATCCACGGGCTGGTGATGACCTTCGATATCCCCACGACGATTCTTGTCGGTAGAGGGAGCTTTCCTCCAAGGGTGGAGAAGAGCTTCCCGAATACCGGCACGATGAAAACAATCATGGCTGTGAAGATGATCAGCATCACACTGAAGACCACCGCGGGGTACGTCATTGCCGACCGGATCGTGCGATTCAGTTGAGCCTGCTTTTCGATGGTGTCAGCCAGGCTGCCTAGAACTTCGTCAAGGTTTCCGCCGACTTCGCCGGCCTGTACCAACGTGCAGAAGAGGTGCGAGAAGATCTTCGGGTGCTTCGAACAGGCCACTGATAGAGAGATCCGTGCTCCAAATCCAGACGGACTTCGTTCAGCACTTTGGCCAGGGTGGGGTTCTCCGCCTGGCCCGCCAAAATGCCGAGCGACCTGACCACCGAGAGGCCCGAGTCAACCATCGTGGACAACTGCCGGGTGACGACGGCGACCTCCCTCAGTTTCACCCGGTCGCTGAATCCCGGGATCTTGATCTCGGTCTTGAAATTGACCTGCGACTTGGGAGTCACCGAGATCGGCATGTAGCCCATCTCGCGCAGACGCTTGACGACGAGCGCCATGCTGTCGCCGTCCAGCTGCCCCTCCACCAGGCTTCCAGCCCGGTCTCGGACCTTGTATTCAAATGTCAGTGCCACGATTCCCCGCTCTATTGTCTAATGGGCTGTATCGGTTTGATCACATACTGAGGTGGTTCCGAAGGTCCTCTTCGTTCGAGCTGCGGTCATAGGCGATGCTTTCGGAGATCAGGCCGTCCCTGACCAGCTTGGCCAGGCCCTGATCCATTGTCTGCATCCCGAATGACCCACCCACCTGCATCAGGGAGTAGATCTGGTGGGTCTTGGATTGACGGATCAGGTTGCGGATGGCCGAGGTGCACACCAGTACTTCCGAGCACGGAATTCGTCCGGTCCCATCGGCGTTCACGATCAGCTGTTGAGTGACGACTCCCTCCAGCGTGGCAGCGAGCATGACTCGGATCTGCTCCTGCTGATTCGTCGGGAACACGTCGATCACCCGGTCGATCGTCTGAGGGCAATCCTGCGTATGGAGTGTTCCGAACACCAAGTGGCCGGTCTCCGCCGCAGTCAGCGCCATCGATATGGTCTCGAGGTCCCTCAGCTCACCGACCAGGATCACATCGGGATCCTGGCGAAGTACCCGTCGCAAAGCCTCGGAGAAGGACTTGGTGTCCTCACCAACCTCGCGTTGAGTGATGATCGAGCGCTTATGGTCATGCAAGAACTCGATAGGGTCTTCCACCGTAACGATGTGCAGAGGCTTTGTCCGATTGATGATGTCCACCAGAGAGGCGAGCGTCGTGGACTTGCCGGAACCTGTTGGTCCCGTCACCAGTACCAACCCACGGCGGAGGTCGGTAAACGACTTGATCTCACTGGGCAAGCCCAATGTGTCGAACTCAGGCATCTCGTGGGGGATCGGCCTAAGAGCAGCGGCCACCGTGCCCCGCTGCATTGAGACGTTGACACGGAATCGACCGACTCCAGCAATGGAGTGCGACGTGTCAAGCTCGTTCTCAGCCTCGAATCGTTCACGCTGCGAAGCCGGAAGGATCCCGAACACCATGTCGCGAATGGTCTCATTGTCGAGAACAGGACAACCTTCGATTTGCCGAACGGCACCGTGTAGACGAATGGCCGCCGGCATCTGAGCGGTCATGTGGAGGTCCGACGCACCGACGGTTACCGCGTAGCGGAGCAGGTCGTCGATGTGCATAGGCACATCTCCGTCGGTCGGATTCATCGGGATTCCGCGTTGGAGCAAGGCGGTCACATCTGGGGCTGCCTCCACCTGGCCCGGAACGGACGCCGTATCGACCAGCGGAGAGCTTGATGCCGGCCCGGGGATCAGACCAGAGTCTGGCGCAGGCTGTCCTTCGACAGAAAGATCGAGCACGTGGGCGATGACGGTCGGATCTGCCAGAACCGGATTCACCCGATGGCCGATCCGTGAGGCCAGCGCATCGACATCCTCGGCCGACGGAGGGTCAGCGAAGGCCACAGCCAGCACATTGCCGTCAAACTGGAGCGCAACAGCGCCGAACTCCCGCCCGAGTTCCTCGGGGACAGCCGCACTGGCATCGGCACTCGGAACCATGGCCGCCAGGTCAACGGCGGGCATCTGAGCGAGATGAGCCATGGCACCGACCACTACACCCGGCAGGGCCAAGTTTCTGCTGATCAAGAGCAGGGCCAGGCTCTGCCCCGTGGCCTTGGCCTCCGCCACCAGAGGGGCCAGATTGCTGTCAGTCTCATAGCCACCTTGCACCAACGCATGGGCCAGGCGAATCGACCATTCCACTCGCGTCTCTGCCGTTACCGGGCTCATGCCACCACCCGGAGAACTTCTTCGAGGGTCGTCTCGCCCTCAATTGCTTTGCGTATCCCGCTCTGTCGCAGCGTGAGCATCCCCTGTGACACGGCGAGCTTATGGATTTCTTCCACCGATCCTCCTTCAATGATCATTCGTTCGATCTCCTCGGTCATGGGCATCAACTCAGACAGAGCTTTCCGCCCTCGGTAACCCGTATTGGCGCAGGCCGAACAGCCAACCGCCCGAAATACCTGGGACATGCCTCCAACTTCGTCGACTTCATCAACGGTCCATCCTGCGGCAGCGATGTCCGATTTCGTCGGTTCATAGGATTCTTTGCAGTGCATGCACAGTCTTCTGGTGAGGCGTTGAGCGAGCACGCCTGACAGCGACGAAGTGACCAAAAAGGGCTCGATGCCCATCTCGATCAGTCGCATTGGGGTGGACGCAGCGCTGTTGGTGTGCAGGGTCGACAGCACCATGTGGCCGGTCAGAGCGGCCTCGATGGCGATGACGGCTGTCTCCTTGTCTCGAATCTCACCGACGAGGACGATGTCGGGGTCTGACCGGAGGATCGATTTCAGTGCCGAGGCAAATGTCAGCCCCGCCTTGACATTGAGCTGGACTTGATTGACACCCTTGAGTTGCAGCTCGACCGGGTCCTCGACGGTGATGATGTTCTTTTCCGGCGTGTTGAGCGCCGTCAAAGTCGTGTAGAGAGTGGTGGACTTCCCCGAGCCGGTGGGCCCTGTAACCAGAATCGTCCCGTACGGCTTCGTGTAGAGACCTTCGTAGGTCCGGAGGAGGTCCTCGTCGAAGCCCAAGTCGGCGAACCCAAGCACCACGCTCGATTTGTCGAGCACCCGCATCACGACTTTCTCGCCGTGGATCGTCGGAAGGGTAGCCATCCGGAGATCGATCCCCTTGCTGCCCACGTTGAGCGAGATCCGACCGTCCTGGGGGATCCGGTGCTCAGCCACGTTCAGATCGGCCATCACCTTCAAGCGGGTGGTCACTGCGGCCGAGATGGCCCGAGGGGCCGTCGAAACATCGTGGAGCACCCCGTCTATCCGGTAGCGAATGCGGAGGTCGGTCGCCGTGGGCTCGACATGGATGTCCGAGGCGCGCTCGTTGAGCGCCTGGAGAACCAACAGGTTGACATAACGGACGATCGGAGCCTCTTCGGTAACGGACTTGGATGTCATCGACCTTGTCGGAGTTCGATCCGTCGAACCCGAGCGAAGCCTCCATGGCCATATCAGCGGCGTCACCGCCACTGTTGAACACTTTGCCGATGTAGGCGGTGATCTGGGTCCGCGTCGCCACCACGACCATGAAATTGCGACCCATGATGGTGCGGAGGTCGTCCATGGCGAACACATCGGTGGGGTTCGATGCTGCCACTACTGGCGTCCCGTCGTTGGTACCGATCACCAGCACGTTGTGATGACGGGCGGTGGCCTCGGGGATGCTTCCGGCCTCGGTGAAATCGACACCGGCAATGTCGAGATCGACGAAGTCGAGACCCATTTCCTCGGCCATTCCCCACATGAGATCGGCTTCGGTCACCAACTTCTGTGCGGTTAGGATTCGGGCGATGCTGGCTCCCGAGCGGTAGTGCTCCTCCAGGACCTTCTCCATATCCTCGAGAGAGACCCTTCCGCCGTCAACCAGGCTCTTTGCCAGAGGCGGGAAGAGCGAAGTCCCCGGCGAGGCGTCGAGGCCACTGTCTTCGTGGCGTTCCTCTTCACCCTGCTGCTCTTGGAACGTCGCCACCGCTTCGGCCACCAGATCGGCGGCCATCGTGGTCGAGTCAGAACCGACTTCGGTTGGTTCCTCCTGCACCGATCGGGCCAACTCGGCCAATTCGTCGACCACCGGAGGCGGGGGCGGAGCCTGCGGCAAGACATCCGGGGCTCCTCGGCGGCGGCAAACTCCGGCAAGAGGTTCGTTGCCGCCTGAAGCGTGCCGTTTCCTTCAGCGGCGGTTGACGATTCCAGCTCCTCGACGGAGGGGAGCGCAGAGGATCCGGGATCGTCAAGCGACGTCGAGGTGTATTGGTGGAGTGTCGATTCCTCCACATCTGCGGTGTCGGGGTCCTGAGCACTGAGGCCACCTGCCTGGCTCTCGTCGACCGGAGACGCCGGTTTCGGTGCAGGCTCCTGCCCTTCAATGGAGTTCGACGCCTTCGGGCCCGTGTTGGCCCTGGGCTTTCGAGCCTTGGCCTTGGACTGATCTTGTGCCCGCCGCGTCTTTCCGTTGGCCGGAGTCGGCCCTGGCTCATCGGCCACTGGCTCCGAGGTGGTGAGCCCTTCCAGGCCGGTGCCGGCGGGCTCATCCGAGGCTCGGTCAGCAGGAGAAGACGATCGGTCCTTTGGACTCTGACGGCTGGTCGGGGGTGAGGATTCCTCGACCGTGACCAGAGCATCGTCGGCCGTGACTGCCGCCTGCCCGTTCCCGAAGAGGCGGTCCAAGTACTCGTCAATCTGAAGATCAGTGGCCACCACGGAGATGAAATCGCGACCGATCGTGGCCCGAACCGTCTCCTGGGCGGAAATGTCGTCCGGATCGGACGTAGCGATCACCGGAGTTCCGAATTTTCCGCTTTATAGCCACCACATGGTGCTCTCTGGCCAGGGACTCTGGGATAATTTCTCCCGCGGCGGGATCGACCCCGTAGGTTGCGAGGTCGACGAATTCGAGGTCGTGTTCGCTGGCCATCCAGCGGATGGAGTCCACGTCGCTCATATCCGCTTCATCGGCAGACTGGAGCCTGAGATTGAATCCGAATCGAAATGTTCGGTCCAGGCACGAAGAACCCGCCTGCTCACTGGCCGCCGCTGCCCCTCCTTCTGCCCTCAGGGTGCCTACGCCAACTTCTGGCTCCTACGCCGGACACGCCGACGCCACCGCTCCAGGTGATGCCACTCCGTGAAACGGTGCGATGCCCCTTGCAGCGGTGACCTGCGATGCACCGGTCTGCCGTTTCAAGGCTGTTGAATACACGGTATGAGCTCTGACGGCGTTTCACTACTGGTTCTAACGATCTTGTTCGCCGGCATCATCGGGGTATTCGTTGGATCCTTTCTCAACGTTGTCGTCTACCGGGCGCCCATCGGCCTTTCCATCTCCTCCCCTCGATCCTTCTGCCCGACCTGTCGGCGGCAATTGAGCTGGTGGGAGAACATCCCCGTGGCGTCATGGGTCGGTCTCCGTGGCCGATGCCACACGTGTCGCGTCCCGATATCCATCCGTTACCCGCTGGTCGAGCTGTCTACCGGCGTCATCTTCGCCCTGGTCACCTGGGCCTGGAACGGATCGGCAGTGGCCGCGGCATACTGCGTTCTGGCCTCGGCTGCCCTGGCCGTATCCCTCATCGAGTACGGCGGACAGCGCTCGCCGCTGGTCGTCGCAGCCTCCGGCACCGGCCTGGCCCTGGTAATTGTGGGCATCGGAGCCGGGTGGCATCACCATTGGCGCATCGTCGTCGGTTCACTGATCGGGAGCGCGATCGCCGCCGTCATCTACGCGGTGCTGCGACGACGTGACCCCGAGTGCATCGATCCCCGTGGACACGGCCGGTCCGAACTACTGGTTGCTGGATGCTGGGTCGGCGGGCTCGGCCTGGGCCCGGCCGTCGTGGGCGCGTGTTTCTGGGTCGGCACGTACCTGGTGTGCATGGTCGGGGTCTGGATTCTCTCGCGACAGAGCCCGGTCTCTGACCGTGGGGCAATTGTCCAGGGGAGTAGCCCACCGCCGCCACTCTTCGGCACCCCGCTGGTGTCAGCCCTTGGCATGGCCTTGGCAGCCTCCCTCATCGCAGGGTGGTGACGAATCTACGATGGCCAAATGCGCAGGGTCGATCCTCGGACCAGCGGTCCGCCCGGCACCGCCACCGACTGAGGGAGCTTCCGATCCCGGCACCGCCCACCGCGTGGTGGTGGTGGACGATCACGAGTTACTCCGGACGGGGACCCGTCGCATCCTCGAGGACGCCCCGGGCTTTTCCGTCGTCGGTGAAGCCGGAGACGGGGAGGCCGCCCTCCAGGTCATCGAGGAGACGGACCCCGAACTGGTACTGGTCGACATCAGGCTGCCGACCATCAACGGCATCGATCTGGCCCGCCGGATCGGCACAGATTTTCCGAAAATCAAGGTTTTGATTCTTACCGCCTATGACGATGAGAACTATGTGAGAGCAGCGCTCGCGGCCGGCGTCACCGGTTACCTCCTCAAGACCATGCCGGCCGACGACCTGATCCGGTCGATCGAAGCAGCCTGCGACGGCTCGAACCCGATACACATCCAGCCGTCCGGCCGGGGCGAGAAGGGCGACAGCCCGGGCACAGACCAATCTCACCTCACCGTGCGCGAGCAAGAGGTGGTACGGCTGGTCTCCCGGGGCATGTCCAACAAGGCTATCGCCCGGCAACTTGCGATCAGCCCGAGGACCGTCGAGGGCCATCTCAATCACATATTCGACAAACTCGGCATTGCCTCCCGGACGGAGTTGGTGCACTTTGCCCTGGCCAGCAGTCTCTTCGGTCGGGATCAACCAGCACGGATCCCCTCCCGTGAGCAAAACGGCCGTCTTCGGGGCCGAGAACCTGCCACAGGGCCCTGGCGTTCCCCGGCAGACCGACGAACCGGCTCCACAGATTGATCCGCCGCGTCCCCGGGCCAGGAACCAGCCTTCGGCCCGGAAGACGGCCAATCAGAAACCGTGGACGAATTCGCGATTCTGGATCCTGCAGTTCATCATTCTGGCGCTGTATCTGATTCGCCTGGCGGCCACCGTGACGTTCCATCTCGATGCAACGTCACCCGCGGTCGAGTTCTCAACCGTGGAACTTTTCGTCGTGCCGGTGATCTATGGCACCCTCAACTACGGGCTGGACGGAGCACTCGTGACCGCCGGCTGGGTGACGATGCTGGCCGTTCCCCGCTTCCTCACCGCGCTGGTCAATCACAACTATGTCGCGGCGTGGGCGGAGTTAGCCCAGGTGGTCCTACTCGACGCCCTGGCGGCCCTCGTGGGTCAACGGGTCTCGTCTGAACGGGATGCCCGACGCATCGCCGAATCGGCCCAAGAAGCGCACCAACGAGCGGAAACTCTCTACCGAGACCTCTTCTACTCCAACCAGGCGCCAATCCTGATCGTCGACGGAAATGGATACGTGGTGGAGACCAACCTCTCCGCTCAGCGGACGTTTACTCCATCGACCAACCGAGGCCGCGCCTCTGGGCTACCGATTCGTCTGGTGGACGTGATCGGTCCCGTGGCGTCCAGCCACATCCTCACCCGGCTCATTTCCGCCCGGCTCCCGCTTTCCGCTGGCCAAGATGATCAACCCGGCGACGCCGACCTGGTGGAGCCGGTGGCCTTCGAGGTCCAGGGCCATCCCGCCTTATACCGGCCGAGCGCAACCATGCTCGGGGGTTCGGGTGACGGGACCCGGATGCAGATCGTGTTCGAGGACGTCACGGCAGAAACACGCCGCCACGACCTGATGGAGGCCTTCGCGGCCCGGGTCGTGTCGGGCCAGGAAGAGGAGCGGCGGCACATCGCCCAGGAGATCCACGACGGTCCGGTACAAAGCCTCATCCATCTGTGCCGACAGATCGACTCCATGGACGCTGTGTCCGATCACACTCACGGAGGGCTCCGCCCCTCCGAATTGCGAGCCATTGCCGAAGACACCGTGGCCGAGTTGCGCTCCATCGCCAAGGGCCTCCGGCCCTCAATCCTCGACGATCTGGGACTGGTGGCTTCGATCAACCAGATACTGACCGAGGCCGGAGAACGTCAGCAGTTCAAAACGTCGTTCGGCGTCACCGGCGACGAACGACGACTGCGTCCTTCAGTCGAACTGGCCCTATTTCGCATCGCCCAGGAAGCCATCTCCAACATTGAGCGTCACGCTGAGGCCCAGCGAGTGGCGGTTGGACTCAACTTCGACCAGCAGGGCGTCCGGCTCCTGGTGAGGGACGACGGGGTGGGATTTGAGACCCCAGCAGACTCGGGAGGTGCCGGCGAATCTCTGGGATTGCCCGGGATGAGCGAACGAGCCCGGTTGATTCAGTCAAAGCTCCGGATCCACTCTTCGAAGGGCGGGGGGACCACGGTGGATGTCTGGGTGCCGACAACGAATCTCGCTGATAATTGAATCCCTCTGACGTTTTCCGCTGTTCAAAGGGACTCTTACCACGGATTCTACGCCACCAAGCGGGATCCGGAGTCAACGGCCGGGGCACCAACTGTCACTCAACCGAAATGATTTCGAGGTTTCCGTCTCATCAATTCATGGGATACTGAGTTCGTGGAACAGATCATCATTGAGTCGTGCCACAGCACATGGATCATCGACATGGAGAACTCCCGCTTCCGTCGCGTCGTAAAGGGCTCCGAACATCGCACCAGCCCTGCCTCAACGGAGTGGCAGGCCTGCTACGGCGTCGAGATCGATCCCTTGTCAGAGTCGTTCGTGGTTCTGCTCAACCCTGAGGGCACCCGCCTACTCCGCAGCTGGCGACACGTCGAGCACTGTTCTCAGTGTGGTGGCGAGGCGACTTCAGAATTGTCGCTCCGAGACTTGCGTTCCGCCGTCCGCGGCTGAATCTCGACTGGAATCAGGAAGGCCTTCAACCCTCGGGCCTTAGTGGTGAGATCAGGACCGATCAGCCGGGCACTGCCTGTAGGCTGGACTCGGTATGGCCTTGTGGTCGCAGAGTCCCTTGTCCCCATTCCTCGAGAGGTACACCGGCCCCATGGATGCGAATCAGTGGCGGGAGCGCAGGGGCTCACGAGAGCCCGATCGATTCGCTGGCAGCGACCAGGACGACGCCGTACCTCCTCCACCTCCGACGCCCGAGGCAATAGCCCGACTGGAGGCCTCCCGCAATGACTACGCCGCATCGGCGGCGATGGTGAAGGATGTACTCGGGGCTGCCGGCCGCACTGTCGTCCAAGGGGAGGTCGAGGACGAGCAGGCACAAGCGGACGGACCAGAGCCATCGGACCAATCACTGCCTCCCGCTCGAGAGGCCCCGATGGCCCCCGATTTCACCTCATCCAAGCCGAGGAAGCGCTTTCGCCGCTCAAAGTAGCCGTCCGGTCCCAGCTCACCGAGCGGCGGAGTCTCAGTGCATCGACTACAGGAGGGGATCCCGCTTCCACATGCCCGAGCTCCCACCGGTCTTCTCCCAGAGCATCAGCTCGCCGATGCTCATGGTCCTGTCGGTGGTCTTACACATGTCGTAGACCGTCAGCGCAGCCACAGCACATGCCGTCATGGCCTCCATCTCCACCCCGGTGCGATCGACGGCCTCCACCTTGGCCTCGACCTCCACGTAATCGTCCCCAATGGTGAAGTCAACGTGGACCGCTCCGACCAGGAGCGGATGGCACATGGGCACCAGATCCGCCGTCCGCTTGGCTGCCTGGATGCCGGCCACTCGGGCCGCGGCCAGCACATCCCCCTTGGTGATGGCGTTATTGGCCACTTGGGCGGTGGTCTCGGGCTTCATGGCCACCTTGCATCGGGCCAGGGCCCGGCGGTGGGTGGCCTCCTTGGGCGACACATCCACCATCCGCGTGCCGCTGAACGGGTCCAGGTGGCTCAGGCTCCGGTCGGTCATGAGAGAGTCCCATTCATCACGGCCTTCAGTGTACGGGACCGGGGAACCCAGGACGGACCTGGCACTCTCTCAAGTAGACTGCCAATGAGACCACTCTACGGACCGAGAGGATGGCCGGCTTGCCCACCTATGAGTACAGATGCGCACACTGCGACAAGAACTTTGATGTCGTGCAGTCCTTCCAGGACGATGCCCTGACCTCCTGTCCCACCTGCGGGTCACCGGTAACCAAGGTCTTCGGCAACGTGGGGATCGTCTTCAAGGGGAGTGGCTTCTACAAAACGGACAGTCGAAACGGCGGCCCCGCCAAAAAGGAGAAGGAGTCATCAGCTCCGTCAGGGTCCGAGGGGTCGAGTACCAGCGAAGGCACCGGCACGGAGAAGAAGGAGCCGTCGAAATCCGACGACTCCAAAGCCGCATCGCCGAAGCCGGCCACACCTGCGGCCACTTCTGATGGGTCATCGGGGGGCGGTACCCAGCCTAAAGTGGCCAAGGCGCCCTCGCCGTAGTCAGCTGGGAGGAACTCGGCGCAATAAGGGTCCGGCCGACAAAGTGAGCTTGCGCTCCGGCCAGCCCTATATTCGGGTGTCTGCACGAAATGCTCGCTAACGCGCCACACCTGCCCGTAGAATACTCCGTGGACAAAGGCGACCTCGATCGATTTCTCATGCTGCTAGCCGAACTCGATGGTTCGGATCTGCACATCAAGGCAGGCGCTCCCCCGCGGATGCGCATCGCCGGAGCGCTTCGGAGCCTCGACGACGAGCCGTCCTTCACGGCCGAGGAGACACTGGCCTTGGCCGAGTCCATCATGGAACCGGCCATCCTCCAGACCTTCCACGACAAGCATGAGGTCGACTTCGCTTACAGCCTGCACGGAACCGGGCGATTCCGGGTGAATGCGTACTACCAGCGAGGTTCAGCCGCTCTGGCCATGCGTCGCGTTCGGTCCGGAGCGACCTCGGTCAGCGAGCTGGGTCTGCCTGAAGTGGTCACTCGTCTCGCCGAGGAAATGCGCGGTCTCGTCCTCGTGACCGGCCCCACAGGTTCGGGCAAGACCACCACGCTGGCGGCCATGATCGACCACATCAACCACGTTCGTTCGTGTCACATCGTCACCATCGAAGATCCGGTGGAGTACCTGCACACCGACGACTTGGCCGCCATCGATCAGCGCGAGGTGGGGTTCGACACCGAGTCCTTCCCGTCGGCCATGCGAGTGGTGCTGAGGCAGGACCCAGATGTGATCCTCGTGGGTGAGATGCGGGACATGGAGACGGTGTCGGCCGCTCTCACCGCGGCGGAGACCGGTCACTTGGTGTTCTCGACACTCCACACCATCAATGCCACCGAGACGATCAACCGAATCGTGGACTTCTTCCCTCCCCACCAGCAGACTCAGGTACGGGTCAGCCTGGCCGGATCGCTCAAGGGCATCATCTGTCAGCGGCTGATTCCCACTGCCGACGGGAAGAGCCGGGTGCCGGTGCTCGAGCTTCTGGTGGTCAACGGGAGGATCCAGCAGGCGATCGTCGATCCGATGCTTACGGCCGATATTGAGGGCATCGTGGCCGAGGGCGAGTACTACGGGATGCTGACCTTCGACCAGTCATTGGTGGGGCTGATCGCGGATGGCACCATCGATCTGGCTGAGGCCATGGCTACCGCAACCAACTCCCATGATCTGAAAGTGATGCTGGAGCGGAAGGGCATCCTGCAGACGGGGCAGTTCGCTGCCGCCAATCTGTCCTGACCTGAGACACTCCCGCCGCCAGGGCTTGCAACCTGGACTTTTCTGCGTCTTTACACCGGTGGTCCAAGCTCGTCGATTCTGAGGAAATTTCCTCTCGACAACCGCACCCTACGAGGTAGACAGAACCTCAAGGTGCCGCCGATTCCGTCCGATAGACCTTCGTACAGTCTGGTGCATTGTCCAGAAATTGGTCGATCTAAACCTATCGAACATACGGAGCGGAGATAGACACATGGCACAGCTCATCGTCGGTCTCGACATCGGCACGAGCGCGGTACGGGCCGCCGAACTCGATGTAAGCCATAACCCCCCGGTTCTCCACACCTATGGTCAGGTCGGGCTGCCACCCGGGTCACTCGTCGACGGTGAGATCCGCGACAGCTCCGCCGTAACCGAGGCCATCACCAAACTGTGGAAGAACGGCCAGTTCTCCTCATCGTCGGTAATCGTCGGAATTGCCGGACTTCGGGCGATCACCCGCGAGATCGACCTCCCGTTCGTGCCCGACAGTGAGGTCGACAGTGCCGTGCGGTTCCAGTCCGAGGAGGTCATTCCCTTTCCGCCGGACCAGACCATCCTGTCCTCGCAGATCCTGGCCGACTACACCTCGCCCGAGGGCGACAAGATGCGGCGGGTCCTCGTAGCTGCAGCCCACGTCGATCTGGTCAACGGGGTTATCCAGGCCGTGGAGAAGGCGGGCCTGACCGTCGACGGAGTCGACCTCATCTCGTCGGCACTGGTCCGGGCCATCGGCGGCCAGGAGGCCTCGGAACAGCCCGAAGCCATCGTGTCGGTCGGAGCAGGGCTCACCGTAGTGGTCGTGCATCAACAGGGTCGCCCCCAGTTCGTGCGCACTATCGGCTCTGGCGGCAACGCCACTACCGCTGCCGTCTCGGCGGCACTGGACCTACCCATTAGCGACGCCGAAGGGGTAAAGCGCCGGATAGGTGAACCGATGGCGCAGATGCAAGCAGCGGAACGCGCCGCCCAAGCCAGCATGACCGAGCTGGTCGGAGAGATCCGCAACTCGATCCAGTACTTTGCATCGCTGCCCGGCCGTCTACCGGTCTCGCGGGTTCTGGTGACCGGTGGCGGTTCAGATCTGGCCGGACTGCATAAGATGCTCGAAGAGCAGGTGCGTCTGCCGGTGCTCACAGTCTCTCCACTGGCACGGCTGGACACCTCCAAGCTGGACCTGAGCGAGGAGCAGGCTCGAGAAGTCGGTCCCGTACTTGCCACGCCGATCGGTCTGGCACTTCCGGAGCCGGACAAGACCGTCAAGAAATTCAACCTCTTGCCACCCGAGGTGGCCAAGCGGATGAGGATGAAGAGGCTTCAAGAACGCACCCTCCTGGCAGGTGTGGTCGTCATCATCGCACTGGCCCTGTTCGGTGGGTGGAAGTTCTACCAGGTGCACAATGCCCAGAACAACGTCAACGCCATTCAGGCCAACATCGCTGCCCTGAACGCCCAAGTTCCGAAGTACGACCTGGTGGTTGCAGCCAACAGCGCGTACTCGGCCGGCGTAGCCCGACGGGACTCGGTCCTCAGTTCCGCGGTCGACTGGCCCGTTGCCCTCAACAATCTCATCCAGATCACGCCGCCGAATGCCAAGGTCCAATCATTCAACGGGTCAGCGCTCGCCACCACGACGGGTTCTGGATCGGGAACGACGGCGGGGGCCACGACGGCTGCTACCACCGCAGGTAGCACTGCGACGACATCCGCCGCTATCGGGACCATTCAGACGTCGGTGACCGGGCCGGGGCCAAGCCTCTCGATCTCCGAAGCGTGGATCAACGCCGTCTCCGGCTCGCAGCTGTTCGCCAATCCCTTGCAGGGAGCCACCGTGGTCAACCCGGACTCCACGATTTCGTTTCCCTTCGAAGTTTCCATCACTCCCAATGCCAGCCTCGACAAGAATGCGAGCCTGAAATGAACACCGTCCGCGAGTACCGCTCGCCTTTGTTGATCGCAGCAGGAGCCCTGGTGGTCGCCCTGTTGCTCTACGCCATCGTTGTGTCGCCCCAGACCTCGAAGTTGTCGAGCCTCCACAACCAGGAGACCCAGCTCCAGACACAACAGGTGAGCCTCGATGCCCGACTGGCCGCACTGAAGTCAGAAAAGCAGAACCTCACCAAGAGCTGCACCGATCTGGAGAAAATTGCCACGCAGATCCCGAGTGTGAATAGCCCGACCGATGTCGATGCCGAAGAGTCATCATTCGAGAGTCAGTTCAATGGCCTGGCTGACACATCGGGCGTGACGCTGACCCAGTTCAGTGGGTTTGCCCCGGCCACCACCACATCGGCTTCGGTCACACCCACCACGGGTACGGCTGCGAAGTCCGGAGTTGTGGCGGTGCCGACCACTCTCACGGTGACCGGCGACTACGCCAAGATGACCGCCTTCATCAACGGGCTGGACAGTTTCCCACGACTGTTCGTGATCCAGACCTTTGACTTGAGTTACGCCGGCGCCTCGGCCTCATCAGCCGGAGGGACCAGCACCTCGTCGGCAAGCTCGTCGTCGGGCGCCGCATCACCCGCCGCACCCGCACTGTGGGTCGGTGGAACGGCGACCTCGCCCACGGCAGGTCCGTACAGTCTGGCCATCACCGGGTCGATCTACTACACCTCGACTCCCAACGCCCTGGCCGCCTGCACCAAGGCCGCTGCCTCAATCAGTTAGACCGGCTTCTGGGTCCAACCCAGTGATCAGCCGACCGGCGACAATCACCCGATGCTGATCAGATCCCACTGATCTGCATGTCGCCGACGGCCAGGGTCTGGCCGGCGGCGATGCCGGGGAGCCACTCCACATCGGCCCCCACCGCCACCAGTGACAGCAGCATGCGTTGGAGCGTCGAGGCCACGGTGATCTCGCGTACCGGCTCTGCCAGCTTCCCGTCCCGGATCATCAGTCCCTCGGCCCCGACCGAGAAGTCACCGCTGATCGGGTTCACCCCGGAGTGGACACCGGTCATCGACTGGACGAAGAGGCCCTCGCCCACCGCGGCCAGCAGACCATCCTCGTCGTAGCCCTCGCGACCGGGAGCCAGGGTGAGGGCCCGACAGCCCGGGCCCGGAGTGCCGGCGAACCCGCCTCGAACCGCCGAACCGGTGGACGGTACCCCGGCCCGCGAGCCGGAGACCGTGTCGTAGAGAAACCCCTGGAGAACCCCGGCCTCGATAAGGACGTTCCTCCGACAGGCCAGACCCTCGGCGTCGTAGGTGGCGGCACCGTAGGCCCGGGGGTCGGTCGGATCGTCCACCAGGGTCAGGGCGGTGTCCCCCACCAACTCACCGATCCGGCCGGCAAAGAACGAGCGACCTTTGGCCACCGCCTCTCCCGACAGAGCCGAGGACACGATCGACAACAGCGTGGAGGCGGCCCGTCGGTCGAACACCACGGTGGCCCGACCCGAGCTCCCCTTGGTGGCCCCGAGGAGTCGCACAGCCCGGTTGACGGCGTCATCGTTGGCCCGTGAAGGGTCGAGGTCGGCGAAACCCCGTCCCACACTGAATCCCCCGCCGGTCTGACTGTCGTCGCCGTCACCGGCGATCACCCGCACCGAAATGTGGGCGGAGGTCTTGCGGCTCGAGGCCCGCATCCCGGTGGTTGACACCAGAGCCACCTCCACCGAGCCGTCCCCGTAGTCCGCCGCGTCCACCTGGCGGATCCGGGGGTCGGACCCGCGGGCCTGGGCCTCCAGAGCCAGGGCCATCTCCACTTTGGCCGTGGTCGGCACTGTAGCCAGGGCTTCATCCCACAGATCGACAACGGTCGGCGCCACGCCATCGGGTACCGCCAGTCGCATGTGCTCATCGGGGGTGGCGAAGCTGGCGTTGTCCCTGGCTTCGGCCAGGGTCTCCTCGAACACCGACTCCTCCAGCGACCCGGCCCAGGCGAATCCCAGCCGATGGTCCACCACCACCCGGATCCCGATGCCGGCCGACGTGGCCGAGGTCAGGGACTCGACCTCGCCGGCAAAGGCCCGCACTTCGGTCTCATCGCCGCGGGCCACATAGACCTCGACCTCCTCGCCGGTGCGGGCCCATCCGGCCACCCGCTCCGCCACCGCCATCAGCTCGTCGGGGTGGCCCGTGTCGGTCCTTTGGCTCGTCTCGTCGACCACGGTGCTCACTCCGCCGTCCCTCCGATGGTCACGCCGGTCAGTCGCAGGGTGGCCTGGCCACACCCGACCGGCACGCTCTGACCGTCCTTGCCACAGGTGCCGGGGGTCATGCCGAAGTCACCGGCCACAGCGTCTATCCGCTTGAGGATCTCGGGACCGTTGCCGATCAGGTTGGCGTCCCGCAAGGGCTCCGTGATCCGACCACCTTCGATGAGATAGGCCTCGGTGGTCCCGAACACGAAGTCGCCGGTGGTGGTATTGACCTGGCCTCCGCCGAGCTTGGCCACATAGACGCCCCGGGGGGTCTGGGCCACGATCTCGTCGGCATCCTCGTCGCCGGGGAGGAGAAAGGTATTGGTCATTCTCACCATGGGCAGGTGCTGGTAGGTCTGGCGCCTCCCGTTGCCCGAGGACACCCGACCCTCCTTTCGGGCCCGGAGGTAGTCCCACAGGTAGTCGGTGAGCACACCGTGGTCGATGAGCACGTTGCGCTGGGCCGGCCGGCCCTCGTCATCGACGGCGAAGGTCCCCCACTCGGTCCCCACCGTTCCGTCATCGACCAGGGTCACCAAGGGGCTGGCCACCAGCTGGCCGACCCGGCCGGTGTACACCGAGGCGTCCTTGACGATGTGGTCCGCCTCGAGCCCATGGCCGCAGGCCTCGTGGAAGAGGATGCCGCCACTGCCACCGGCCAGGACCACCGGCAGCTCACCGGACGGAGCGGGCCGGGCCGTGAGCTTGGACAGGGCCCGCTTGGCGGCCAGCTCGGCCAGTTCTGCCACCGACACCTCATCGAACATCTCGAACCCCATGGTGCGGGCGGCCGACTCGTAGCCAGTCTGAAGCCCGGTATCGGCCGTGGCCACACAGGAGACGGAGAACCGGGACCTGGACTGATGGTCACCGGCCAGCAGGCCATCGGAGTTGGCGATCAGGACCCGGCGACTCGACATCCCGCATGCCGCCTGGACCTGGGAGATGGCGGCCCCGGCCGAACGGGCCGCCTCGTCGGCCTGCCGCAGGAGCTCCAGGGTCTCACCCTTCGATCCCCGGGTGGCGGCCGACCGGTCGCCCCCTCCGTTGTCCGGGCCCGACCCCAGCGGCCCCACCGCCACCGCGGTGGCCCCACCCTCACCCGAACGGGCCACGGCCGAGGCCGCCTCAGCCGCTCGGAGCAGGCCCGCCTCGGTCAGATCGGCGGTGTGGGCGAACCCCGTGGTATCGCCGGACACCACCCGGATGCCGGCCCCGCGCTCCCGCCCTGAAGACAGCTCCTCCACCCGACCATCGTCCAGCATGGCCGACGAGGTGGACTTATCCTCGGCGAACACTTCGGCGAACTCCCCGCCGTGGCGGAGGGCCGCCGACAGCACCCGTTCGAGAACTGGGGATTCGATCACAACAGCCTCCTCAATGCACCGTCAGGCGCTAGGTGGCCGACGTCTGCGTTGTCACGTATCGTACCGGGGTGGCACCACACACCGGTCTGTCTGCCCGAATCGAGCTGAAGGTCACCGAAGCCGATACCGCTGAGTCCTTCCGCACCGGAACCGTCCCGGTACTGGCCACACCCCGCCTCATCGCCCTGTGCGAAGAGGCCGCCTGCCTGGCCATCGAGGGCCACCTGACCGACAACTGCACCTCGGTGGCCAAACGACTGCAGTTCGACCATCTGGTCCCCGTAGGTGTGGGCGGCGTGGTGTGGGCTGAGGCCACGTTGGACCGCATCGAGGGCCGCCGCCTGGTCTTCACCCTGTCGGTGTCGGAGAGCGCCGGGTTGGTGGCCGCGGGCAAGCTCATCCGGGTCATCGTGGACCGGGAGGCATTCCTCTCCAACGTCCGCTGAGCCCACCGCCAGCAGCGACGAGGATCCCCCCGCCCACCAATCCGTCGGGCGGTGTGGCCCGCTTCAGAGGTTCTTGCCGATCACCCCGCCGATCACGCCACCGATCCCGGCGTCAGCGGCGCTCGAGTGTCCGCCCCCGTCGTCCTTCCGAAGGTAGGGCTCGAGGGCGCTGGCCAGAACCGGGACCGGCATGGACTGCAGCCAGATGTTGCCTGGGCCGGTCAGGGCCACCAGATGGAACCCGTCGTCTCCGAAGACCATGTTCTTGATGCCCGGGATCCGGGTAATCGAGAAGCTGACCCGGTCCTCGAACAGCCCGACATGGCCCGGGTGAGCCAGCATCGACTGCCCCGCGGCCAACTCGTAGTTGGTGATCTCACCGGAGAGCTCGATCCAGGCCTGGCCTTCGCCCTCCAGGCGCTGCAGGATGAAGCCGTCGCCGCCGTAGATCCCACTCCGGAAGCTCTGCTGCATCCCTACGGTCGGGACGATGCCGTCGGTCCCGCACACCCACCCGTGCCGGTGGACCAGGTAGCCCTGCCCCTGGGTGATGTTCACCGGGAAGATGCGCCCCGGCAGCTTGGCCCCGAAGGCCACCATCCCCTGGCCCCCCTGGGCCTCGTACTTGGTCAGGAACACGCCGCCCCCGCCAATGGCACGCTTGAGGCCGCTCACCAGACCCTTCTGGCCCCCGGTGGAGGTCGACTGGGACATCTGGATATTGGCCGTCATCCACGACAGCTCGCCGTGGGTGGAGATGATGGACTCGCCGGACTCCAGGACCATCTCCAGGAGGGGCATGGTGGTGCCTTTGACTTCGGCTTGCATCGGATCTCCTTCGGGCCGGGGAGCCTGGAGGTCAAGCTCCTGACCAGCCCTATCTTGCCCTATCCGGTGGCCGGAAACGGGACTCTGGGGGCCGACTTCCCCTCGGTCGGTCACGAGGGGTAAGAAGACTCACCAGGGCTATGCGCTGGTAGCCTGGGCCACAGGTACATCTGCGCTCATGATCCTCGAACACATCGACAGTCCCGCCGACCTGCGGAACCTCAGCCCTGACGAGCTGACCGTCCTGTCGGCGGAGATCCGGGGCTTCATCGTCGAAGCGGTGACAGCCACCGGGGGGCATCTCGGATCCAACCTCGGCGTGGTGGAACTGACCCTGGCCCTGCACCGAACGTTCGATTCGCCCAAGGACGCCATCCTGTGGGACACCGGACACCAGGCGTATGTGCACAAGTTGGTCACCGGGCGGCGGGCCGAGTTCACCCAACTCCGACAGGAGGGTGGGCTCTCGGGCTACCCGAACCGCACCGAGTCCGAGCACGACTGGGTGGAGAACAGCCACGCATCCACCATCCTGAGCTACGCCCACGGTCTGGCCAGCGCCTTCGAGCTCCAAGACCAGGACCGCCGGGTGGTGGCCGTGGTGGGCGACGGGGCCCTGACCGGTGGGATGGCCTACGAGGCCCTCAACAACCTGGGCCACTCCGGCACTCCGGTGATCATCGTGCTCAACGACAACGGTCGTTCCTACTCCCCCACCGTGTCACGGCTGTCCCTGAGCCTGACCCACCTGAGGCTCCACCCGTCCTACGTCCACGCCCGCCAGCGGATCAAGCACCTGATCCGCGAGCTGCCCGGCGTCGGCGACCTGGCCCTGTCCGGGGTGCACGGCTTCACCAGCGCGCTGCGGGAAGTGGTCACCCCCCACACCTTCTTCGAGGCCCTGGGCATCCGGTATGCCGGGCCCATCGACGGTCACGACATCGCCGGCGTGGAGCAGGCCCTGGCCAACGCCGGCCAATGGCCGGGTCCGATCGTGGTCCACGTGCTCACCAAAAAAGGGCAGGGATACGCGCCGGCCGAAGAGGACGACATCCAGCGACTTCACGACTTCAAAGTCAGTGCCGCGCCGTTGACTTCCGAGGGGAATCCCAGTGAGGCCGGCAGCGGAGTCGGGGCTGGTGCCGCCCTGCCGGTAACTACCTTCACCGACGCCTTCACCCGCTCACTCATTCGGCAGGCCGAATCCGACTCCCGCATCGTGGCCCTTACTGCAGCCATGGCCGGACCCACCGGGCTGCTCCCCTTCGAGGCCCGGTTCCCCGAGCGGTTCATCGACGTGGGCATCGCCGAGCAGCATGCCGTGACGGCAGCGGCCGGGCTGGCCATGGCCGGCATGCGACCGGTGGTAGCGGTTTACTCGACCTTCTTCAGCCGAGCCTTCGACCAGGCCAACTTGGATGTCGGGCTCCACCGGCTGCCAGTGGTCATGGTCCTTGACCGGGCCGGCATCACCGGAGACGACGGCCCCAGCCACCACGGGGTGTTGGACATGGCCCTGGCCCTGTCCATCCCCGGTATGACCGTCTTCGCTCCCTCTTCGGCACCTGAAGTCGAGGTCATGCTCGCTGAGGCGCTCACCCTCGACGGACCCTCGGTCATCCGCTTCCCCAAGACACCAGCACCCTGGGTGGATCGGGACTCCGTCGGTTCGGGGCTCCAGGCCCGTCGCACCCGCACGGGCGACGGGTCGGTGTGCATCCTGGCGGTGGGCAAGATGCTCACCGCTGCCCAGTCGGCTGCACTGGAGTTGGAGGCCGAGGGCATCGAGGCCACCGTCTGGGACGTACGGGTGGTCTCTGACCCCGATCCGGCCATGCTGGCCGACGCCGCCCGCCACCGACTGGTGATCACGGTGGAGGACGGAGTCCGGATGGGAGGGGCCGGCATGTACCTGGCCGATGCCCTCCATCGCCGAGAGACGGAAGGCAGTGCGGCGAGCCTGGACGGACCACCGCCTCCTATCGTCTCCTTGGGCATCCCCCGGTCGTTCATCGCCCAGGGCAAGCCGGACAGGATCCTGGCGAGACTCGGGCTGGACGGGCCCGGCATCGCCAGTTCGACCCGAGAGGCCCTCGAAGCACTTGCCAGGACGGGATTCAACGGGGCTGGCTCCGGAGCCGGGGCAGGTTCTTCAGCCGCCCTCCCGGCGACGGTGATCTCCAACGACGCCCTCGACTGACCTCGGGCCGGAGCGGACCTGCACAAAACCGTCCTGTCGGCTGAGCCCAATGAGCAGTCCGCACCCAACCGTGGCGCGACGTCCCCGATCATCTCGCCTCGACCGTGGTCACCAGAGACAGGCGGTGTCACATAGGAGCTGTCCTTCTACCCATTCGAGGTCATCCGGCCACGACTGCTGAATGGGATGAGGGACCCGCGCCCCCCGGACGATCCTGGGGTCGCCAGCTCAATCCCGCGTGCGCACTGAACCGGGGCCAGGTCAGCCGCCGTGTGGCTCCATCACCGGCGCCCCATGATCGGGTCGTTGCCGGTGAAGTACACGGTGTCCTGGACGTACTTGTTGCCGGTGGTGCCGAGGTCCTTCTCGTTGGTGGCCAGACAGGGGGTGTCGTAACCGGCGGAGGTCCTCTTGCAGGCCGCCAGCTTGTCCACGGTCTTGCCGTTGGGCTTGAGGAAGTAGACGGTGCCCGAGGGGATGGTGGACCCGTAGAAGAACTGGATGACCGCCTGGATGGGAGCCAGGTTGGAGGTGTAGACCCCGAAGTTGCCGTAGGCCTCGATGATGTTGCCCTCGCACCTGGTGGACCCCGTCGGGGGGCACAGGGCCGGCTCGGCCGAGGGGGCCAGCGACTTGAGGGTCACCGCCACCGGTGGGGGGTTCTCGGTCACGGTGGCCGAGGCCAAGGGGGCCAGCCACGGGGTGATGGGGTGGTCGTTGGCGGACTTCTTGGCCACCTTGATCTTGGCCTTGGGCAGGGTCAGGGTCACCTTGGCCTTGGCCTGCTTGAGGGTCCGCTTGGTGCTGGCCAGGGCGATCCCGGGGGCCGCCACCGCCTCGGTGCCGTTGCCGGACTCGACCACCACCACGCCCACTCCTCCCAGGGTGGTGACGTGGGTGCCGGCCTTGGACGAGGTCACCGAGGCCGAGCCGGTGATGGTGGTGCCGTTGGCCAGTCCCGTGGTGTTCACCAACAGGTTGAGGGTGTCTGCAGCCCCCTCGGCCAGGGTCCCGATGGAACAGGTGACCTTGCCCGATCCGTCGGTCGAACACGAGGTGCCCGAGGCGCTCATGCCGGCCAGGTCGTAGGTGAGGGGATGCCCACCGGCGGACACCGAGACCGTGGCCGTGAGCCCGTCGACGGTGGCGGTCGAGGTGTTGGTGACCGTGGCCGCCCACCCGCCGTCGGTGCCGGCGCTGACCTGGTTCTGGAGGGCCGGGGTGGACGAGGGCACCTGGAAGGTCGGGGTGGGGGGCGGAGCCTTGACCGTGGTCGTGCCGAGGGCCGCCACCCCCGAGGGCGGGTTACAGGTGAGGGACTCACCGGTCGGGGTGTTGTGGACCACGAAGGTCACCTCGGCGTCGATGGCTCCGGGCACGAAGTAGACCGCTCCCGTCCCTGGCCCGGTCTGCCAGGTCACCGGGTTGTAGGCGGTGTCGTAGGTGTAGGGGGTGCCGGCCACCAGGGTGGTGTCGCTCTGGGGCAGGTTGTCGGCCGTGGCCGACTCGGTGTTCGGGGAGACGGCGCCACTGGCTGAACCGCCCACTGAGCTCAGCCCGTCCTCGGCCGAGGTCTGGGAGGCCACCGTGAGCGAGGTGGCCCCCGTCCCGATGAAGTGGTTGATGACCGAGGCCGGGATGGTGACCTGGGCGGCCAGGGCGGTGGAGAAGGTCCCCCCGGCGTCGATGGTGGCAGGCGGGGCCGGGGACTCCGACATCACCACCGGGAAGCTGGTGGTCCCCGAGTCTCCGGTGATGGTGCACGAGTAGCCGGTTCCGAGCGAGGCGGTGCCGTTGAAGGTGGTCCCGAACAGGGTCAAGGAGAACCTGTCGCCGTCGTTGACGGGGCCGAACACGCTGTAGAGATCGCCGAAGTTGAAGGTGATCTGGGTGCTGGTGTACGTCAGGTTGGCGATACCGAGGCAGTCGATCGTCTGTCCAGCCTGCCAGGGGGTGGCCGCCGAGACGTCGGCGAAATAGAGGTTATTGCCGTAGTCGAACCCTGTCCCACTGCAACCGGCCGCGTTCGCTGTTCCGAGGTCGAACAGGGTGCCGAATCCGGACCCCGACACGGTGACCGTCGGGTTGGTGGGATCGCCACCGAAGGTCACCCCGTCGATGACGGGAGTCGTCGGGTAGGGGACGGTGCCGTTGTAGGCGACCCCGAGCACGCTCATCTGGAAGCTGTCGCCATAGGACAACAGGCCGTACTGGTTAGACCCGTTCCCGTAGCCGTTTCCGAAGGCCAGGGTGATCTGGTTGTCCGAATACGTCGAGACGGTCACGCCAATGCAATTGCCACCCCCGCCGGCATTCCACCCCACATTCACGTCGGTGAAGGTGAAGTTGTCATAGTCCGAGCCGGTATTCGTATTCGAACAGCCGGTGGCAGGCACCGGCGCTCCGAGGTCGGCCTCGTTGCCGAACCCTGATCCCGTGACGGTCAGCGTCGGCGAGGCCAAGGTTCCCCCGACAGCGACAGATGAGACCGAGGGGTCGAAGGAGGTCCCGTTGGTGTCGTAGGCACCGGCGTCGCATGCGCCGGACGTGGGCCTTGCCGCACCGCGCTGGTCGGTGGCCGGACACTGGGGCGCGTTGGCCACCAGGCTGATAGCGGGGCTCCCCGGCTCGAGGGCGATCGTCTGGGTCGGCCCCCCGTTGGCCTGGAGGCCGGTAGGGTCGAGATCGGCTGAGGTGTCGGAGAGGGAAGGGGCTGCCAATCCACACGTGTTGCCGTCGTCGATGTTGTAGCCGAGGTCGGTGATCGTTCCCGCGCACTCCCCACCAGCTGTCGACCCGGCCAGGATGCTGGCTCCGAAGGAGGCGTTACCGGTGCCACCGTTCCCGGCATTGTCGACGGTCCCACCAGTGATGCTGGCGCCATTGCCAGAGAATGTCGAACTGGTGACGGTGGTGTCGCCGGCGCCGGTGTTGTCGGCATTGTCGATGGCCCCACCGTCACTCGCCGCGGTGTTGCCTGAAAAGGTCGAATCGGAGACGGTAAGGTCGCCGGCGCTGCCCGCTCCTCGACCCTCGCTGTCGGCGCCGTCTATGGCCCCGCCGTCGATGGCCGAGTTGGCCGAGAAGGTCGATCCAGAGACAGTGAGGGAGCCGCTGCCGCCCTCGTAGGCATTGTCGCTGCCGTTGATGGCACCGCCGTAGTTCGCTTCGTTGTTCGAAAAGGTCGAATCGGAGACTGTCGCCGAACCGTCGCCGTTGTCGATGGCTCCGCCGCTACTCGCAGAATTGCTCAGGTCCACCCCGTTACTCGAGAAGGTCGAGTTGGCGACCGATACCGAGCCGTCGCCTTGGTCGCTTCCGTTGTCGATCGCCCCTCCACCCCAGTCGGCCGTATCGTCCGTGAACGTCGATCCGGAGACGGTGACGGTGCCGGCGCCGCTGTTGTCCGCGTTGTCGATGGCGCCGCCCCGCCCGCTGGCCACCGCGGCGTCGCCAGTGAAGGTCGATCCGGACACGGTGACGATGCCACTGCCGCCGTTGGCACCGTTGTTGATGGCGCCGCCGCCATTGCCGCTAGAGGTGTCATCGATGAAGGTCGAGTCAGTCACATTCAGCGTGCCGTCACCCCCGTTGTCGCCGTTGTCGATGGCACCGCCCCAAGCAGGGGCAACGTCGTCGGTGAAGGCTACGCCGGAGACGGTGAGCACGCAGCCCGCCAGCCCGTCGCAGCTGTCGATGCCCGCTCCGTCATCGCCGCCGGCGCCATTCTCGACGGCGAGCCCACTGATGGTCACCGTGCCGCCGGAAATGACCAGGACATTGCCGGACTCAGTCCCGTCCAGGATGGTGGAGGACCGTCCGGCGCCATCGATGGTCAGCGAGTTGAGCCCGGCGGCGTCGACGATGTCATTTTCGTCGAAGGTGCCGGCGCCCACGTCGATGGTCACGTCGTCATCGGAGTACGAGGCGCCTGTAGCCGTGGTGAGGGCGGTCGCCAGTGAGCCGCAGGCGTCGACATGGCTCGTGCAGTCGCCGCTTCCCCCCGAGGCGACGTACAGGGTGACGGCAGACTGCGCCCAAACTGGGGTCGAGCCCCCGATCACCGTGGCCGTAACAGCCCCACCGAACAGTAAGGCCCCCGCCAACATGATTCTCGCCACTACATGCCGGTGCTTGGCGTGGTTGTGTTTGACCGCTCCCGTCATCGCCTGACTTCCTATCCGCCGCACCCCCGTGCCGCCGTACTACCAGCGTACTGCACCTCTCCGATGGTCAACCTGCCAGCGACGCTCCGGAGCTAGGGGCGTGTGGGTTGTGGCTGAGAGGGATGAGCCATATCGACGGCGGAGAGTGGTCAAGGTGGGCCTCTGAGTATTCACTAGATCACCACCCCGCCGTCGTTGTGGCATGACCAACGTGCCGACATTGTCCCGTTTGCAGGCTTATCGCAGGGAGGGCCGAGGTGTATCCGGTGGATACTTATCTACCACCCGGACGCAGGGTCAAGGGCACTTTGCCCATCCAGCGTTCGGGGTCACCGACAGACAAAGGCACCCATGGAACTCGAGAGCCGAAAGGCACCTTCTGACGCCACCACGGCTGCCGCCTGCTGCTGGCAACCTTCGACCACCCGATCCCATGTGGTCCACGAATTTACTTGGCCCTCGTAGGTATCGGCCACACTCCTGAGATAGTCGCCCAGAGCGTGGGCGTCAGTGATCTGGACGACACTGTCGGGACAGTCAACCCTCACGACCTCGTCGAACGCCACCTTCAGCTGATCGGCACCATTCTCCAGACTAAAAGCCACACCGGAGGAGCGACGCCACCTCCAGCCATGGCCGACGACACCCTCTACCATCCGGACGAGTTCCTCCATATTCCGCTCGCCATTGGTCACCGCAATGCAACATCCCGACGCCCGTAGAACCCTTCGCAGTTCTGAGACCGCCTTGTTGCGCTCGGCGACGTGATAGAGCATGTGTGCGGCCAATACGAAGTCGAACGAGCCGTTGGCAAATGGGAGGGCCGTAGCATCTCCGGCCACCAAGGGGCCCCGCGCACGCTCCCGGGCGGATGCGAGCATGCCCATCGACAAGTCGAGTCCGACGGCGTCGAGATATTCGAGATAGAACCCGTTTCCACATCCCACTTCGAGGATTCGCTCTTGTCCACGTAGTCGAGCAAGCTCCAGCAACCAGGGGATGAGCGAGAACGGCGGCCGACGAGGACTGACCGACCAAAGCCGTTGCCGGGCGGCCAGGTTGTCCTCCGTGGCGTACTGGCTTGGTTCCACCTGCACAGACCAATCATCGCGCCATCACTGTCGACGACTAGCTTGGTAGATCAAATGATCAGGATGGCGAAGAGGGGCCAGTGCTGAAGGTTGTCATTGGAGAGATTGTTCCCCTCGCCCTGGTCGTCACGATTTCGCCGCTGAACATCATCCCGGCGATTCTCCTCCTCTTTACCAGCAAGCCGTTGCCGAATGCCCTGAGCTTTCTGGCGGGCTTCGTGGGCGGGGTCGCCGTGGTCCTCGGGCTGTTCGTTTCCCTCGGGGGAGCGGTCAACCTATCGCCAGATTCTGGCCATGCGACCTGGGCCGGGATACTGAAGCTGGCCCTTGGCGTGTACCTCTTGTTCGCGGCGGTCAAGAAGTTTCGTGGGCGCCCAAAGGCCGGCCAGGAGGGTTCGCTGCCGAAGTGGATGGATGGAATCGCCGGGTACTCCTCAACGAAGGCGCTTGGGGCCGGGGCGGCCTTGGGGGCGCTGAATCCGAAGAATCTCGTCGTCGCTTTAGCCAGTGCCACCGCCATCTCGGAGGGAGCGCTGGCCACCACTCAACAACTGGTTGCGGGTGCCGTCTACCTTGTGGTCGCGGTCCTGGGAGTCGTGGCACCCATAGTCGTGGTGCTGTGCCTCGGCGACCGCTCGCAGGAGGTGCTGGAAAGTTGGAATGCCTGGCTCAGACAGAACAATGCCACGGTCATGTCGGTCCTCTTCGTTGTGTTCGGCGTAGTGCTGGTGGGCCAAGGCATCGCAGGTGTCTAGGGCCAGCTCGGTTGTGCCTGGTTGGCCGGGGCCAACAATGCCCGGCATTGGAGTTCTGGGTTGGGCCAGCCGTGTGAGTCGTTGCCTAAGGTGACGGCATGCGAAGACCTTTCAAAGGCATTGCACCACTACTTCCAGTGGGGACAACGATGTCGGACCAGGAATACGCGGACTGGTACGAGGAACATGCCTGGAACCCGTCTCACCACGACGGCCTCTGCTTGGAAAGTGACCTCGCTCCTGCGGACTGGCTGGAGCCGCTCCTCGCTCCCCGCTCATTCAACGTGTCGATGAGTGCTCCTCAGGGCTACGAGGCCTATGCCCGAATCTTCTTTCCCTTCATCTGTTCGGGCATCGACTCCAATGGCGAATGGTTTGAGCGGAGTATCCGCTGGAGGGAAAAGGCTCAGGACAATGGAAAGGAGGTCCATGCCTTGATGGAGCAGGAGACCATCGCTTCACCGTCTGAAGAGTGGGGCACCACCGATCAATGTTCCGACCGACTCAGCCCCGAGCAGTTTCAGTCGCTGCTTCCGATCCTCGCCCGTCACACGACTTCGACGGAGGGCTGGTATCTGTTGTGGGACGGCTTTGGAAATCTGCACGAGAAGGTGTTCAACTCCCGTATACCGAAAGTGCACCATGCGATGCGCGATTTCTACCTGTTGAGGGGGCCACTCGGCTCGTATACAGAATTCCCAGATGATCCGAGCTATTGGTGGCCCGACGATCGGGCCTGGTGCTTGTGCACTGATACTGACTTTTCGTGGAGCTACCTGGCGGCAAGCCATGACTGCACCACCGAGATCCTCGCCACAACGGTCCTCGATGCAGTAGCTACGTTGCCCGAGAACCTGGCTCGGTCGGGCATGGACACCATCAACGATCCCGATGGCGAGGTACCTCGTAGGGGCTAGTGACCTCACGCTGACCGTGGCTGTGCCGGTGTGCCGCACTAGATCGGAGCGATCAGGGGCGCTGTGGTGATGGTTTGCGAGTCCGTTCAGCTTCACTGCTCCTCCCCAGGACCCCCGGACTCGTCGATTGATATATATCGGTAGGCGACATATAGTTCCCTTGTGAGTAAGCCCATGCGAGAAGCGACGTTTCTTACCCTGGCAGCCCTGGCTGACCAGAGTCTCCACGGGTACGGCATCATCGCCGAGGTGAAGGAGCTTTCCGGCGGTCGGGTCAACTTGGGACCAGGCACTCTGTACGGCACCCTCGACCGCCTCACTGAACAGGGCTTGATCCAACCGAAGGGCACGGAGGTGGTCGATGGGCGGCTACGCCGCTACTACGGCATTACCGGCAGTGGCCTCTCCGCCGTTCGGGATGAAGCCGACGGGCGTGCAGCCACCCTGCAGGCCGCAAACGCACGGCTCGGGTCAGGCGTCCGAGGGGCTTTGGCATGAATATTGAGCGCCAAATACGCATCTCATTGTGGGCCTGGCCGCTTCGAGACCGCTCCCAACGAGGTGATGAGATCGTTGGGACCACGCTCGACCTGCTACCCGTAGGAGCTACTCGGCTTCCGTTCCCGCTGGCGCTCAATCTCCTCGTCGGCGGGATGCAGGCCCGGTGCCGGATACAGCGCCCTGTGCGAACGGTGGCTCTACGAACCGGGCGTGCGGCCCTGGTGACGGCGATGGCAGGGACGGCTGTCCTGGTCGGGTCGGTCGTCACCCTATTCATCGCCGTCCGCTTTTTTCCCCACGCTGTCCTCAGTAGCAGCAGCTGCAGCTACAGCCCGCCGGCGCACTCCTGCTCCACGCCGGGGAAACCATGGGAGGAAGTTTGGCTGCCTGGTATCGCTGGCTTCCTTGGGGCGGCAGCGTTCCCAGTCCTGTTGAGGCAACGCCGACGCCGCGGCGATGAGCCATACGTGGCCCAACCACAGGAATAGCGCAACCGTCCGATGTCGTGGGGCACCCCTTGCGCCTTCATCGGCTGCAGTTGACCAGCGGTCCCTTCGGCTTGCCTTCGATGGTGACCATCCACCGATTTCCCTTGCCGTTGAGTGCATCGGAGTCGAGTGACAGTTCCTCCGTGGCGGTTTGCCCCTTGGGATAGATCCAGACAAGGCGGGGGTCATCGTTCGCCCACCCCGGAGCAAACCCTCTCATCCAACCCCTGCTGTCGAGGCGCTTGTTGATGAGACGGGCCAGAGCCTCCTTGCCACCTGTCCAACGAAAGCCCGCCTGGACGATCACGGGGTCCCAACCGAAGGTCCCGGCCATGCCATCGCAGCTATCCATTTGTGCCTCAATCTTCATGGCGTAGGTGGTCTGAGTAACACCCTCGGGTTGAGGGTAGCCAATCCACGAAATATCGTCCTCGCTCTCAAATCCAGGAACGACGGTTACGACTCGGGTCAGGCTCGCTAGGATCCGGCCACCCGGATCGGCAGCCGGGTAGGCAGCCCCACTCGTCCGTAGTGCGATCCCCACGACAATGAGTGTCACTGCGAGCGCGAGGGCGACCAGCACCCTGACCTTGATTCGGCTGCTCCGGCGATCCACAGGAAGAGCATGTCACTCCGTCGGCAGCCGGCCATCGACGTGCAGGTGGGCCACGGTCTGTGACCACCTTTCGGACCCGGTGGTAAGAGACGCTTGTGGACTGGAACAAGGCTCGATCCCCTGCTCGTTGCTAGCGTGGGTACATGGCGCCCGGAGTAGCTCATGCCTCATTTGCTGATAGTTGGGCGTATCTCCTTGTTCTGTTGGCAGTTCTACTCGCAGTGCTTTCCTTGGCTGCAAGAAAGGGCAGCGTCGACTTCGCATTTACGGTCGGCCAACATGAACGGCACGAAATCCGATATTGGCGGAGCAACTGGTCGGGAAGAATGCGCATTACGGTGGATGGTGATCCAGCAGTTCAGCGGTTCGAGCTCCTGGGGTTCCCGCTGATCAAGCAATACGGCCTCCGCACCGGCAGGCACGAGTGTCACGACGTGGCCATCGTTAGGACAAGGCCGCTGATCGTCGCCTGGCTGAGATCGCAGCCGGTTCAAGCGTTTGTCGATGGAGCGCTTGTCGCAACTCATTCCTGATCCTGGTTTGCCGGCCAATTCATGGCGATGGCAGGGCGCAGCCCGGTGCCATCAGGGACAGCCCGGCCGACCGGGGATTGGGCCGTCGCAGATCCAATCGCTCACACGGGCCGGGTGGCTCGGGGCTGGCCGCCAAGCCGATAATCGGTCGGTCGGGGGTCCGCCGACTCCAGAGCCCAGAAAGGAGCACTTCCGAAGCCGAGGGCTCCCCCACCCGACGCTACAGTCCAGCGTCGGGTGCCTGCTGCGGGACGATCGAACGGATGATCCCCCGTCGGCTTTCCAGGAGCCTCGGCTGCGGCTGTCCTGTCTATCCGGCGGTACAGGACAGTTCTGGGCGAGTGGCCTATACCGGCGGTGCGGAGTGCCTCGGTCGATGTGGCCGGCGGCTCGGGTCAGCGCAGCAACTCAGGCAGTTGGTTCTTCACGGGTGTAGAATTTGCTCTGACCTTCGACCGCGAGGGGTGCCGAGAGTCAACTTTTACGGCTCTCCCGGCGTGAGGTCGGTGCGATTTCGTAGTGTCGTCAAAAAAGAATGATCTGGGTCATGACAGAGCAGTAGGGAGCGGCCATCCTTCGGATGATGCGGCTGCCTCCCGGTCGAGCGTGGGAAGTGGGGGGATCCCCTATTGCGAATGGTCTGATCTCGACCTCGTCGCTTGCCTGGCAGAAGAGAGTGGAGATGCCTACGCTGAGTTGTACCGACGTCATGCGGCGTCGGTGAGGGCTGCGGCTCGGATGATCTTGGTCAACGACGAGCGATGTCAGGATGTCGTTGCTGAGGTCTTCGTCGGACTCTGGTTCTTCCCGAAGAAGTTCGATCCGTCCCGTGGCTCCCTATTGGCGTTTCTGAGGTTGAAGGCCAGGGGCCGTAGTATCGACATAGTGCGTTCGGAGACGGCGCGAACGCACCGCGAAGACAACGATCGTCAGGCGACTTACGAATACAACAAAGATGTCAGCGCGGTGATGATAGGGGCCGAGTCAGCCCTTGCCGTGAGAGAAGCCCTGGCATTACTGCCCCGGAACGAGAGCGAGCCGATTTACCTCGCCTTTTACTCCGGACTGGCCTATGCGGAAGTCGCCCGCCGGCTGAATCTGCCGGAGGGAACGGTAAAGAGCCGAATTCGTTCAGGTTTGCGTCGTCTTGGCAGGGACGATGGCCTTTCGCGCCTCCACGCCGTCGATGACGTCGTGACGTCAACGCCACAAAGGAATTCCGTGAACCGGAAGTCCAGATGACATCGAACTGGGAAACAGAAGTACGTTCTCCGTCACGGCTCACGGCTGTCGAGCGATCGGGCCTCGTGGGGATTGCCCCGGAAGACCCATTCGATAGGCTGATCGAGCTGGCGGTAGAGCTGATCGGCGTGCCGAGAGGTGTCATCGCCCTGGTAGACGCTGAACGCACTACGGCCATGAGCTCCGTCGGATTCCCTGAGGGGCTACCGCTGTTTGCTCCTATTGATTGGTCCTTTTGCCGTTTTGTTGTCGGTTCGGGGCGGCCGTTCGTCGTGGAGGACGCCAACAAAGACCCTCGAACCACCGGTGACCCCGCCATCGAGGCGTTCGCCGCGGTGTCGTGGGCTGGTTACCCGCTGGAAGATGGTGATGGGGAAGTCCTCGGGACGTTCTGCCTAATGGACTCCAGTCCGCACGAGTGGACGGCGAAGGACTTACACGTGTTGGCCACCTTGGCCATGGCTGCTTCGACCGAAATTGCCCTCCGACGGTTACGTCGTGACCTCGGTCATACATCCAACCGCTGATTGAGCTTGTCGTCTCTTACGCCTGCAGAAAGGCGTGACGCAGGCATCGGAGGTGGTTAAAGCATCCTCCTTGTTCCGGTCGGGAACATCGCCTCGGTCCCGGCAATCAGGGCCAGGCCCTCGGATCAGTGCTCCGTTCCCGGACCCTCCAGAACGTCTTGGACGGAACGTGAAAGTAGACAGAACTCATTTCCTTCGGGATCGGCGAGCACAATCCATGTCGAGTCAGATGCCTGGCCCACGTCCACCCGCTCGGCCCCAAGATCCAAGAGGCGGCGAAGCTCGTTGTTTTGGGTGGTTCCATCTGCACGAATGTCCAAATGAAGCCGGTTCTTCACTCTCTTCCCCTCCGGCACGCGTCCAATATCAATTATTGGCCACGAACCGTCAGGCGGGGCTATCTCGGCTCCCGTTGGGTCGAGATGGTGAATCTCCCAACCCAGTACTGCACACCAGAACTCGGCAACTCGGCGGGGATCGACGGCTTCGATAGAGACGGCTGAAATCCGACTAGTCATGTTGCCAGTCTGCCCTCAGTTGAGCTCGACGCACAGGACACCCTCATACAGAAGCGTGTCGCCGGTAGACGTTTACTTCGTCAAGCAACACCCTGACGGTTTTGAAGGGAGCGGGCGGCTGGACCACAACTCCCCTGCTCCGTACCCTGTTCTACCGACAACCTCTCACGGATTCGGATGATGAGCACTATGCAGCGGCCTTCTTTGTTGCGGTTGGGTTTGCCACTGACTAGAAGCACGTGGTCTTCACCCGTGAAAGGCTATGGGCCATGGACATTGGCGTTGCATACCCACAGATCGAGCTTCGTGGCGATCCCGACGCCGTTCGGCGTTTTGGAAGTGCTGCCGAAGACTTGGGCTTCGATCACCTTCTCGCATACGAGCATGTACTCGGTGCCGTCCATGCCGACCGGTCGCCTCCGCTGATTGGCCCCTACTCGGAGCAGGACCCATTCCATGACCCGTTTGTGATGTTCGCCCACTTGGCGGGCATCACCCACCGCATCCGATTCACCACGGGGATTCTGGTCCTTCCACAGCGTCAGACTGCCCTCGTCGCACGCCAGGCTGCCGATGTTGATCTCTTTTCCGGGGGGCGGCTGCGACTCGGGGTCGGAGTCGGCTGGAACCAGGTTGAATACGAGGCTCTTGACGAGGACTTCCACACCCGAGGTGCTCGCCAGGAGGAGCAGATCGAGTTGCTCCGCCGCCTGTTCACGGAGCCCATCGTCGACTTTTCTGGTCGGTTTGACCGGGTTGACCGGGCAGCCCTCGTACCCAAGCCCACAGGATCAATTCCGATTTGGCTTGGCGGATCAGGCCAGAAAGCATTCGATCGAGCTGCGCGGCTCGCCGACGGGTTCATCTTCTTTGGGGGTGGCGTCGAGAAGACCTCGGAAGACTGGACAAGGCTCCGTGAAGGCGTTGCCCGTTCTGGCAGGTCAGTTGATGAATTCGGCGGAGACTACGTTGCGCTTAGCGGGAGCAATATGGATGAACTCGCTCGAGAAGTCGAGGGGTGGCGCAATGCCGGAGGGACGCACTTGTCGGTAGTCACCATGGGTCTCGGCCTGGATTCAGTCGATGCCCACATCGACTACATCTCTTCGGTTTCGGCGCGCCTCGGCTTGTCATAGCTCGGCGAGAATCTCCTGGTGGACAGGAACAGGGACACCGGACGTGCGCTCAGTTTCTGGTCCGGGACGCGTGTCAGTCGCTGACGCCTGCCTCGGCCGACACCTTGAGTCTTTTCAGACGCAGGAGTAGCTCCCCGTCAACGGCATTGCGTCTGCCGTACTGTTCGGCGCGTGCGTCACCCACGTATCGGCGGGCGATAGCGATTGACAGCGGGAGCATCTCATCCAGGTCACGGGATATCGAAACGATTCCCTCAATGATCGCAAAAGCAAAGGGTGGATTCTCATCATCCACGGAGAGGGCTACACGCGGGTCGCGCAGCATGGCTCTACCTTTTACCGTGTTCGCTCCGGTCATAAAGACCAGGTCTCCGCCATCGAGGATGAACCAGACGGGAGCAATATGTGGACTGCCGTCAGCCCGTACCGTGGCCAGTTTGCCGGTGCGAGTGCCCGTGCTGAGGAATTTGTCGAGCTCGTCGCCGACCATCTGATGTGCCATATTCCACACTATTCTGACGGCGGGGCTCTCTACGCTCAGAATCGCCCAATGATCCCTTCCCATGTCAAGGGAGTCCCGCACAGTCACCAGCGGACTGCTCGGTCCGTGCCGGTGGCCCCAGAAGGGCTCATGATCATCCGAACATTTGCCGATGCCAGAGGGTGCGAGTCGAAGATCCAGCACATGGTAACGCCGACCCAGGACTCTCCTTCCGCATTGGGCCGAGCACGCTATGGCCGGTATGCCTGACAAGTTTCCTGCTCGTCGTGACCGCTGGCGCCATCGTAGTTGGCATACACGAGGCACCCGTTCTCATCGAGAATCAAACGGCGGCGGCCAATGCACTGCGCCACGCCGTGGTGGCAACAGAGAACACCTCCAGCCAAATCGTGACTCGATCAGTGACAGGACAAGGCCCGGGCCACGGACGAAGCCAGATGATATTCGACGGGCAGGAGGCCAGTTCCTGGGCGTTGGACTTCTCCGAACCTGGATTGTCCTTCAACGGATTGCTTCAGGTTGTCGTTGGAGGGACCCTCTATCAATCCGCCTTGTACTACGGCACCTTCCCGCCGATGACATCACGGACCAAGACTCGGCGCGCCGACGCCATACTCAAGGGCAGATTCTTCAAAGTCCCCCACAACTATGGGGACGGAGACTCGGACATTCGTGCCTACGCCTTTGCGCTGCTCCCGAATCCCACCGGCGGGACCGCCGTCAGCCGGAATGGGGACTTGTACTCAGTCGCGTACCCCAACCAGCCCGCCTTCATGCGGCTTGTCGTCGTCAGTGGGCGGGTGACCTCGATGAGATTGACGGCACCAAATGGCAATGGGGGGCACCTCATCGTTACCGAGACCTTCTCCCACTTTGGGTCGACGCCGAATGTGTCGGTCCCGAGTCCCGGTACAGTGACAATCCTCAGCACCAGGACTCGGACCTGTGTTCCACAGGTCAGCTTCGTATGCGTTTCTTGAAGCGGAATCAACACTGTCCCTCGACGGTTACCGGGACCGGGCCTTCCCGGTGTTGATGCGGTTTCAGATCTGGCAAGGAGCCGAGCACGTTGAACATATGGATTCGGCACGGCCCTGGGAGGGGCTAATCCGATTGGTCGGTAACACGCTTATGGCTCGTATTTCGCGAAGCGAAGAATGACTTGGAGACCCAGAGGACCGAAATGCTGGGTTCATGGATGAGGACGTAGCTAGCATCGTAACGGTGATCCGTGATTCCCTTTGGGAGCAACATTCGGGATGGTGGCAGCGGAGGTTCACCGAAGGAGCCGATCCCGAATACGAGGAACAGATCCTTCCTCTCGTCGAGAGGCACCTACGAAGGGCACGGCGTGTGCTCGATGTGGGATGCGGCGAGGGACAAGTCGCTCGCCATATTGCCCGTGGCGGAGCCGATGTCGTGGGCCTTGACCCCACACCCTCGCAGATCCGACAAGCGAATATTCGCGGCGGTCCACCGCGATTCGTGCAAGCACTTGCAGAGCAGGTTCCATTCGGGAGCGCCACATTTGATGCGGTGGTCCTGTGTCTCGCCCTTGAGCACATAGATCCATTCGAGCCGGCGATTCGCGAAATCGCCCGAGTCATTGCCCCTGGAGGGCAATTCCTGTTGTTGTTGGTTCACCCACTTCTCCAAGCACCAGGGAGCGGATGGGTTGACGACCAGGGATCGGACGATCAGTACTGGAGGGTCGGCTCTTATCTGCATGACCACTCTGCGGTCGACGAGGTCGAGCCGGGGGTCTATCTGCCATTCAGCCACCGGCCGCTCAGCAGATACGTCCACGAGATGGGCGAAGTCGGGCTGTTCATAGACGACATGATTGAGCCCTCACCTCCAGCGGAAGTGCTCATCGAGACGGGCGGTTTCGACGATGCGGGTGCGATCCCGCGATTGATGGTGTTGAGCGCCCGCCGGGTTCACTGACGACGACACCTCGAAAGGCTTGGAGTGCTCCGGTGCCGGTTCGCGACTGCCCAATCCGGCCTTGAGGGCGCCGCCAGTTGCGTCGCTCGATGGCAATCCCACGAAGAAACCGGTGATCAGAGCGACCCAGCAGATTCGGGGAACGCCGGTGCGAGCTTGTCTATTGTTTCTTCAAACCCGCTGAAGCTCGGATTGGCTCCCTGGAACGAGCCCAGCCGCCCGTTGTCGAGCGCCTGGCAGCCGCTGGCCGAATACCAGAGCGCGACGTCGGGCCGCGAAGCGTATGAAAATCCGATCAACGCGACCGTGCCAACATTGGCGGGGCAGCTGGAAGTACCGGTTGGTGGCCGGAGACTCAACTTCCTCACGGCAGTGGCCAGCACGCCGGCCTCTTGGGAGTTGAGCCGCACCTGTCGTCCCAGGGACCCCGAAACGGGGACATTCCTGCGGTTGTACCAACACACAAGTCCACTGACCGGGGCGGCCTGGGGAACCAGAGGCGGGCCGGGAAATTCGTTCACAACCTCCTCGTTGTGACCCAGTGAAGTTGGGCAGTCCCCGCTCACATTCAGACTTAGCTTTGGAGACCTCGATGCCAGGTGCCGGGGCGTCACACTCGAATGGGAGACCGATGGTGGGCTCGTGCCGCAGCCCGTCAGGACAAGAACCATTCCAATCAGAGAGATCGTCGCCACCCTTGGCCACCTGTGCACGACCTCCATCAGGCGGCACTACAGCCCAGTCGGCGATGTCGCTCCTGCCATGGCCAGGGCGGGGCCGCCAAGGCGAAAATGCCAGAGCCAGCTTGCGGTATACCTACCCCCCATCCGCGCCCGTAGACCCCGGTCAATAATCGTCGCCGAGCCCACTGCTCGTCATCGTGGCGGATCCGGAGACTACGGCTATGGGTGGAAGAAACACCGTGACAAGCAGGAAGAAGCACTGTCACAAGCAGACGGATCGACATCTTTGACTCCCTCCGAGTCAGCAACGCGAGCGGTACGATCCTCCTGGCTACTGCAGAGATCGATCCGCCCTATTGGTAGACGTTCGTGGCCACCGAAAGGTTCGAGCATCTCTGTTGCCTGGCCGCAACCCCGGTGGGTAACCGGGGTTGCGGGGCACCCCTAGTCAGGTAGATGGTCCGGGGAGGGGCTCAGTGTCGAGCTGAATCGATGCGCCCAATTACCTGAATCCGCTGCACGGTTAGCTGTAGCTCACAGCTGCCAAATGCCACGGGGTAGTTGGTTCCCCCGAAATTTGGTCCAGCCTCAGCCTTGCATTCGCCGACCTCGAACGTCTCGAATAAGGACTCTGCGGAAATCACGAGACCTGAGGCTACCGATTTCTTCTCTTGACTGAGCGCTTGAGTCAGTTGGCATTCTACCTGGTGAAGCCGTCTGGTGACGCAGTCGTCCATGGCGATCTGGCTCACTGCAGTCTTGTCGCAGGATCGGTCGTAGGTGATCACAGACTGCGCCGGAGCGGTGTAAGACGAGCTATGGACAACGGAGGCCGTGCTCGATGAGCTCATTCCAGTTGAGCCACATGCAGCCAGCAGAAGGCAAATGATCGCCGTTGCGATTGCCAGCATTGACCGTCCCAACTGCCCAACGTACCCTGATGCCGATTCTGTCCGTTGTCCCGACCGCTCTTGGTGTGCTCCGGGTGCCGGAGTGTGACGCCCATTGTTCAGGGTCAACCAGGGACAGAAGATCCAATGGATCCTGGCTGGGCCCCTTGGGTACGCTGCAGCTGTGTCGATCACTAACAATGAAGCGATGGGGTGGCTACGGGCCTTGGTCGGCGTAGCACTGGTCGTGGCCCCCGAAGCGCCGATGCGCTTGTCGGGCAGTGAGGAGCCAACCGGTGCTTCTGTCTTGCTCATGAGAACAATAGGCATCAGAGACATCGTCTTAGGGTTGGGCACCGTTGTCGCAGCAAAGTCGGCCGATACCGGTGATGTAGCCCGATGGAACTCCGCGGCACTAGCAAGTGATTCACTCGACACTGTCGTCAGCCTTGCCAGCTTTCGGTCAATCGGAGCAAGGGATGCCTGGGCTGCTGCCGTGTTGGCATTCGCCTTCGTCTGTGGAGACCTCCAGGCCCGCCGAGTATCTCCGACCGAGTAGCGCCTCTGGCCTATAACGGAGACGGTCGAGGGTCCTGTGGAGAGATGCCACTGCCCCATTGGTGCTGAGACATGCCTCGACGGGTCACGTCCTCATCCGGATCTAGAATCGAGGCGTGCTCTTCGGTGTGAATCTCGGTTCAGGGCACGGAGCGTGGCATAGCCGGCGATGAGGGACACCGTGAACCATTCTCCGTTGACCGAGGCTGTGTCGGTGGACGGTGATCGATTAGGCACACGCTGGAGTCGTCCCGTGGTGATCGCGGTAGTGATCCTCCCGCTCGCCGGTGGACTCACGGCCTTCGCTCTCCTGAGATCCGGCCACCCAGGGGGCGATCCTGGCGGGATGGTCCTGCGGGAGCTGTCACCTGTGGCGAGTGCTGTTCCCTTGGGATCGAAGATCGTCGACTCGCGCAAGAACGATGCGGTCTGGTCGCCGGGATGCCCTGACAATCTGGGCGGGCGGGCCGGGTGGAGTGGTGTTGAAGTCCTCACGATGTTCAAGTCGACCGACTCTACCCAGAGGGTTGTCAGAACAGTAGGGACTGTTCTGGGGTCACAGGGGTGGACGGTTAAGCACCCTGTCGACGACGCTGCGTGGCAGTACGCCCCGATTGCCGAATGGACGAGATCACTGACGGGAACGATTTCAGCCAAGGCGGTCGTATTCCAGTATCTCCGCACTGGAAGGCCTTCGTCTGGGCCTTCGGATTCGGTGTGGATGCTCGGAGCGGAAGACGCCCGGTTACGCCCTGTCAGGGTGCTGAGCCACAGTTTGGTTTCCCACTCCTCTGCGACATCCCACCGACCCGGTATTTGGGGATAGCCTTGCTAGTAGGGAAACATCAGCAGTGCGGCCATGGCTCCGAGCACCGAAGCGACATGGCCTGATAGGGCAAGCCTGCTTCGCATCGTCATTCCGGCCCTCCGGGAATCGAACAGAATGAGTGACACCGTGAGCGGACCTATAGCACCGACAACGACGTAATAGGCGGTGCTCCACCCTCGTTGAGGGGACCCCGATCAGCGAGCCGCACCTGCGGCCCCGCCGATCAGGGCGATCACAATAAGGACCCCACCGACCGGCAAAAGGATCAGCCCCAGTTGAATATGCGCTATTACGTATGCGTGGCGAACCCGCTTGTCCAGAGCATGGTCAGCAACTTCGAGGAAGCACTCCGACTGATGGAAGCCGCGCTCCAGGATTGTCCCGACATTCTGTGGGAGTCGGACCTCTGGCCGGACGAAGCACCCACGGCTCCGACGCAGCACGGGGGGTTACACGGCTCGGCCCCTTGGTTTCTGGCCTATCACGCGCTATTGACCCTCGACTACGACCTCAGTGCGGAGTTCGAGCCCTGGGAACCACCCCACCCCTTTGACGAAAATACCTACGGCTTCCCTAACCGAGTGTTCACCAAGACCGAACTGCTCGGTTATACCGACCACTGCCGTGAGAAGGTGACTCGAACGCTTGACGCTCTCACCGAGGAGTCAGCAGCTAGACCCCTCCCTGCCGCCCATCGTTACCACGACATGCTGTACGGAGTGATTGTCGGAAGCGCGCCCCTGCACATCATTGAGCACGCCGCTCAGGTCCGCCAGTTCCTCACAGCCGCCGGAGTCAAAGTACAACCCATGCCCGGTGACCGTGGGTACGGCGGCCGATCACGATACTGATCGACCGGTTGAGCCTGCCCAATGTTCAGGGCACATGTTCAGTTGAGAAGAACCCGGGCGACCAGATGATTCACTCAGGCTGAGGTGCAAGTGATTCTTTCTCGTCTCCGCCCAACGCCGTTGTCATCGCCTCTAGATCGGCTACGGTGACTGTGAGCGCCGAATGGCCGCTTCTTCGTAGTGGCGAGGGCACCTTATCTGCGAAATGGATGCAGACGCCTGCATCGTGATTCGTTCCAAAGGTCAGTCCGTCGTCGGCCCGCGACATGCGAACCCCAAAGGCCGTCCACCAGCGGTAGCTCCGCGTGATGTGTGCACCCGTAATGTTCGAAAGGGGCGTGGACACCTTGAAAAAACCAAAGGTCGCTATTAGTCGACCCTCATCAGTAAGTGTGACGCCGTCACTTCCGGGCCGCAGGAGAAAAGGCAACAACACCGGCAGATAGCGTTTGTCGATGGCGTAGCCGAAGTGTTGGGTCACTCTGCTGACGATAGGCGGTTTCGTTGAGTCGGACCGCAGATTCGTCTACCACCGGCGTTCTCGGGCGCCCATCTCCTCCGTCCAACCCTTCTTTTGCCCTTGACCAGCGGCGATCGCCCCGCCGGAACGCTACAGGTCAGTGAGCAGCTTGCGGAGAGCTGCTGTGTACGCATCGAAAGCCGCCCGGCCACGGCTTGTCAACTCAACGGTCGTTCGTGAGGAGGCACCGTTCCCAGTCGTCCTCGATGCTCGTGCAATGTGACCCGTAGATGAGAGCGACCGCTTCAAATGCGCCACGCGTCAGGAGTGCCACGAGAGCGAATTCCGCCCCGAACTTAGGACGTCCCGCATCCCAGGCTTATCCACGTATCTTCCAGCCGGTCCTACGGGACATTCCCGCCGAGGCGAACGTTTGAACTGCACCGCCACGGGATTGTCTTTGCTTCTACTCATGCGGCTTCACAGTTTGATCTCCGGATAGAGCTGGTGGTGGGCGAGCAGATCGGCGCACCGGGCCCGGCAGGCCTGGGCAACGACAGGATCGATCTCGTACTTCGCCTTGGCGGTGGACGTAGCGGGGCTCGTGGCTCGTAGTGCATTCACGAGGATGCCAGCGACCTCATCGAGCTCGTCTACCCCGAATCCGAGTGTGGTCAATGCCGGTGTGCCGAGTCGGATCCCAGAGGTGTACCAGGCCCCGTTGCCGTCACCTGGTACTGAGTTTCGATTTGTGACGACGCCCGCATCAAGTAGAGCGGCCTCTGCCTGACGACCAGTGAGGCCGAAGCTTGTGGCAACGTCGATGAGGACAAGATGGTTGTCGGTGCCACCGGTGACCAGTTCTGCTCCTCTACGTACCAACCCATCAGCAAGCGCCTGGGCATTTGCCACGATCTGGGCCGCATACGTGGCGAATGAAGGCTGGCGGGCTTCGGACAAAGCGATGGCCTTGGCCGCCATCACGTGGGGTAACGGTCCGCCTAGGACCATTGGACACCCCCTGTCTACGTATGGTGCATACTCCTCGGTGCAGAGCACCAGCCCACCTCGAGGCCCGCGCAGTGACTTGTGGGTAGTGGAGGTCACCACATCGGCATAAGGAACCGGATCGAGCTCGCCTGTGAGTACCTTTCCGGCCACCAGACCAGCGAAGTGGGCCATGTCGACCATGAACGTGGCCCCGACATCGTGGGCGATCTCGGCCAAGGTGGCGAAATTAGGGTTCCGGGGGTAAGCGGAGTAGCCCGCTACCAGCACCAAGGGACGGAACTCCCTGGCCTGAGCAGCGATGGCGTCGTAGTCGAGGAGCCCGGAGGTGGGATCGACGCCGTAGCTCGTCTGGTCGAAGAGCTTCCCGGAGATGTTGGGTCGGAATCCATGGGTGAGATGGCCACCGGCGTCGAGAGCCATGCCCATCATGCGCTGGGAGTGCAGGTCATTGCGCAGCTTGTCCCAGCTCACGGCTTCGAGGTCGTTTACATGAACCACATCAGCATCAGCGAGAACAGGCCGTTCGATTCGGTGGGCAAGGATGGCCCAGTAGGCGACCAGGTTTGCGTCGATACCCGAATGGGGTTGGACGTAGGCGTGCTCGGCACCAAAGAGCGCCTTAGCGTGGTCGCTAGCCAACGTTTCGATGCGGTCAACCATCTCGCATCCGGCATAGAAGCGATGGCCTGGAGTGCCTTCGGCGTACTTGTCCGACAGCCAGTTGCCCATGGCGAGCAGCACGGCTGGAGAGGCGTAGTTCTCTGAAGCGATGAGCTTCAATTGGCGCCGTTGGGACTCCAGCTCACCGACGATGGCCCCGGCCACATCTGGTTCGGCCGCGGCGATGACGTCCATCGCCGATCGATAGGCGATGGACACGGGCGAGTCGGGCATCATGCACTCCTTGGGGACGACTTCGACTGTTCGCCCAGGCGCACGGCATTTTCCGGCATACTGCCGACGGATCGGTCCCCGGTGGTGCTCCACCCAGACGCCAGTAACGACCCACCCCAATCGTAGCCTTTACCGAGCTACGAAGGGGTAGGACAACCGGTCGACGGCCGACTCTGAGACGGCCGGCGATGGATTGACCTGCGGACCGACACTTGGGGCTCTGGAAGTGCTCCCAATGCTCGACGCCCGGGGAGGTCAGGGTTGCCTCGAAGTGCCGTTGAGCCAGGGTCGAAAAGCGCTCTACCCATTGTCATTGATCAGGGGCAAGCTACCGAGTAGACGAGAATGAGTCCGATGAACCCTCCGACGACTGACGAGAAATCCCGAGCATTCAATGCCGTCCTGGTCCGGCAGTACTCCATCGGAACGTTCTCGTTCACCCATGGTGGAGGCGACAGTCTTCTCGGTCCTCCGACAGGGTCTGGACAACATCGCGTTGGAGTTTTTCGCTGCGTCCCCCTAGGACCGTGGGCCGACTACCAAGTGCGCCACTCTCCCGGCGACAGGAGACACCCTTGGGCAAATAGTGCACACTGAAGGATGGTGAGTGCTCCAAGGGCGGCGGTAGTAATCGTGGTTGGGCTGACTGCAGTTCTATCCCTGGGCTGCAGCGAGCCCAACTCAGGACGGTTCACTGGAGACGTGGTCGGAGCGGTTTCGAATACTACTGGAACGTGTGTCTCTGCCATCTACCCGGAGCTGCAAAGTGCACCCAACTTGATGTGTCTTGACGGCGAATCGCAAAAAAAGGCGACTGTGTCAAAATCGAGGCAAGCACTCCAGCGGTGAATAACTCGGGAGTCCTGCGGTTTCCGGGTGAACTAGAGGCCGTGCTACCACGTCACAGATGCTCCGATCCAAACCCGTTACCCTGAGGGTTCGTTTGTCTCCGGCGCAGCCTCTATTCGGTGGTATGGGACACCTTCCTCGGGCGGTGTCTCTTCCTCGGGCTTGGCCGTACGCCGTTAGGGTGGAACGTCGAAAAGCTCGAGCTAGCTCGACCTCGTCGAGCGCTGGTTCGCCCTCCTCGCCGATCGCCGGCCGCATCGCGGCGCCTCGGCAGCGTCAGCGGGCTAACGGTGGCACTGTGTTTTTGGCCCAAGCGCCGGAACGACGACCCGAAGCCCTTGATCTGGACCAAAGCAGCGGACGAAATCATCAGGAAGTCCCACGCGGACGGGCCGCGCTCCACCAGGTGAAACCCCGCGACGGGGAACTAGCTGACTGAGTTCGTTGCGACAGACGGTACTCCGGTACCGATCGAATTGCGCGCCTTGACGACGAAGGTGTATCTCATTCCAGTTCGCAGTCCCGAGACGACGGTGCTGGTGGCGCCTGCACCAGCCGACAGGCCAGTGCAGGCGCAAGCTGGACTGGCCGCGATCACGTAGCTCGTGACCGGCGTGCCGCCGTTGGAACTTGGTGCCCTCCACGACACCGTGGCCGCGCCAGATCCCTTGGCAACCGCGGACGTGGCTCTCGGGGCCGATGGTGGTGAATTTGCCAACGTCACGATCGAAGCGTTCGGACTGGCGATGCTTTGCGAGAAACCGGCGACACCGACGTTCTCGACGGAAGCGAAGGAACCAGAGACTGAGGAACCGTCGATGACTTGGAACGAGGCTCCCGATTCGGGTCGACTCCCGGAGGAGAGCACCTCCAAGTCCCCCCCTACCGTCACCGCTCCCGATGCCCACAGTGAACCCGCGCTAGGAGTGCCTGATGGGCCGCTGACAGTGTCCTCAAAGGTCCCACCCGTCTGTGAGTAACTTCCGTCGAGCCAGAAGGACGCTTGCGTGCCGTGCAGCGTCGGAGCGAAGACCGCACTGCCGGAGACCGCCACGGCGCCGGTAAGCATGCCGAACCCGGACATGGTGCCGCCGGTAATCCTGAAGGCGCGGCTGCCGACGTTGATGCAGGAGTTCGGATCGAGGAAGGTGAACGAACCTCCGGTCATGGTGAAGGTCCCTGAATCCTGCCAGTTGACAGCGTCGCTAGGGTCTCCAGCCGTGCCGAGCACGACAGTGCCCGCCGACGTGACGTGCCCGGTCCCAAGGTACGCACTGTCATTCAGCGCCAAGGCGCCCGTGCTTTTGATGGTCGACATCGAATCTACGGCGTTGGAGTCGTCAACCGAGTTTTCGATCTCGCCCGAACCGGAAAGCGTGAGCCTCGCCGCGAGAGTGGCAATCTTGCCAGGGAAGCTGAGAGTACCTCCAGCGATCCATGTACCACCGGTCAACGTCGATCCGCTCAGGTTGGCGGGCGAGTTTGTGAGCTGCAGCGTCGTGCCTGCGCCCACCTTCACTGATCCGTCGTTGACAAGGTCCGGGGCCTCGATCACGGCTGAGCCTCCAGCGGCAACGGTGATCGTGCTCTTGTTGGTGAAGGTCCCCGATGCGCACAGCACTTCGTCGTTGGCGAGCCGGAGCGGCGCGTTGTTCGTCGAGCCCGAATGCAACCTGACCGTGCAAGCTGGTAGCGCGTCGGTAGTCGCCGCGGCGCCCGAAGTGGCTGCCGACCACGGGAACGATGACGCCAGTTGCAATAAGTACCGCTCCGGCCGCCGCTCTCGTGATCACCGTTTCGTGATCATCGTGTGGCTCCCCTCTCTCGATGGCCTGACCCCTGGAACAGGGCGACTCAGTATCTTGCGGTCGGTTCGCCGCCTCCATAACTCGAATCTAGCCGTGCCGAGCTTCACGCGGGCTAGGGCGTATCCACGGTGTCCACAGAAACACAGGACACCGCGGTCTGTAGGCGAGTGTTCCAGTCGGGCGCCTCCGGTGACGAACCCTTGACCTGGCCCTCCAATACTGCGGGCGCTCAACCGGACAGGCTGCGGCAACTAGCGTTGGCTCGCCTGGCGATTGGAGGCGAACCACCTGCGTCTACTGGGGAGGGCTCGTTGGTCGTATAGGGCTGGTTGATGGAACTAGATTCGAGCCCCCGCAGCTAGGCGCCGGGGAGTCGCGGACACCTAACGTCCACGACGACAACACCATCCGCTGCGATGACCAAGGCCGGATCATCGAGTTCAGGGTGACGATCCGACCGCTGCAGGCGGTCAACCTCATGTACCGGCAGATGGCGGCCATGCCCCAACGGACAAAACCCGCCGGACGCCGTCGAGGGAAGGCCGGTGCCGAGCGGCTCCGCTCAGTAGCCGCCCGAACAGCCGTTCTGATCCGGGGCGGCGTTCGGATTGCCCCAGTAGCGGGTGGCAAAGGCCACGGCGACCCGGATCTGTTGATCAGGGGTGGCGTCGGCGGCGTCGGCGGGATACCCGAAGGTGTTGAACTCGTCCCAGTTGGTATGGCTGAATCCGAGTCCTCCGCTGTAGACGAGCCCGTCCACATTCCAGTCCCCGCCCTCTTCGCACATGTTGACCCGGTCCCACGCGGCACGCTGAAAGGTGGTGACGCCGTCGACGGTAACACCGGGGCCAACCGGGGCGCTGCGAACCGTGCTGCCGGCGAGGGAGCCGAAGTAGGCGGACCTGCCGAAGGTGAAGGCGCCTCCATCCGAGGCGGCCGTGAGATAGCCGTGAGGACCTGAGGACATGGCGATGATCGGCCTGTTGAGAGGACCGGTGAGCGAACCGAAGAACCTCGCGCCGCCGTAGGTGAAGACGCCACCGTTCTGGCCGGCCAGGCGGTAGCCGGCGCCTCCCGAACTGATGGCCACCAACGGCTGGCCGGGAGGCGCATCTCCGGCGAACTGAGCGTCGCCGAAGGCGTAGACGGATCCGTCGGCGGCCGCTTCCCAGTAGCCGTTCCCGTCGGGCGTCGAGGCCATGCCGACGATGGGGCTGTCGGGCGACATGCCGCTGGCCGACCCGTAGAAGCGGGCATCCCCGAACGAGAAGATGCCCCCGTCCGAGGCCACCAGCCAGTAACCGCCACCGTCCGGATTCGAGGCCATGCCCACCACCGGCTCGTTGAGGGTGAGCGATCCGGTGGAGCCGTAGAAGCCCGCGTCCCCGAAGGCGAAGATGCCCCCGTCCGAGGCCGCCAGCCAGTAACCCCGTCCATCCGGCGTCGGGGCCATGCCCACGATGGGCTTGTTGAGGGTCAGCGATCCGGTGGATCCGTAGTATCCGGCCTGGCCGAACGTGAAGACACCCCCGTCGGCGGCGACCTCCCAGTAGCCGTGTCCGCTGGGCGTGGAGGCGATGTCCACGATGGGAGCGTTGAGGACGATGCCGGTTCCGGTGGGGAGGGCCGCTGACGCCGCCCCGGTATGACCCGCCAAGACGACCAGGGCCGGGACGGTTACAGCGAGGAGTAGGACGGCCAACCGACCGCCCGACCCTCTCTTTCGATGTTCAGCGACCGTCCTGTTGGAGGCGGGCTTCCGCGCCACGCGCGGACGTAACGGGGTGAGATGCAATGCAGGCACTCGGGGTGACCTTTCCTTGGTCGGTCATGACTCGCTCGCGTCATCGCAAAGCGGGCCGGACTCTCTGTTGGTTGGGTGGACCCCACATCTGTGCATTCAACGCCCCAGCCGAGCGCCGGGAAGGGCGGTTCGGCCTGGCTACAAAAAGCCGGGTGTGCTAGCGGGTGTAAACGTCCGGTACGAAGTGATGGTTACGTCGTGTTCTCCTGCCCGGTCGGCCGGTGCCAGTCGCCACGCCGGAACGTGATTCGTTCCTCGTGGGGGCACGCCGACGGATAGCCCCTGGTTCTGACCGGGCACTGTAGCGGTCGCAGCGACCAATGGGTAATCGCCCCCGGGGCCGATGCCGGCTAGCTGGCCCCCATCCCGTCCTGACCGTCCCCCACGACTCGTCCATGCCTACGCCATCAATGGCGCTTGCGCCGGGCATTCCTCGATTGCACTCGCTTTGCTTTCCGATTGCGACGGCTGACATCGCTGTGGGTGGTGTGCCCTACCTGACTATCGGTCGAGTGTCTCTCGTGGACGTGGTTGGCCTGGCCTTCGTCCGTTGCCAGAGTGTGGCGGCGACGACTCATGGTTGTCACACCCCCGACGACAAGGACAACGGCGAGGAGACTGAAGATCAAGATGTAAAACATGGCCCATTAGACCATGCACGCCTGGAGATGTCTTGTCCCGATTGCTTTGTAGCTGCCTCATTCACCCGGTGGTCAGGTGTAATCAGGCCGATACGGTTCGCACTCCCTCACCAGTTTCCGCACAGAGCAGTCGGGCCGCCTGAGTTCGAGGCGGGATACAGCCTGGACGGAGTCGAAGGACCAGAACGCAACCGATTCGAGAGTCAAGCCTCACCGGCATGCGTTCGACAAGCTGTGAGGCAGGTGGGAAGATTTACCTAGTGGCGCGAGAAGGCTGGCTTTCTTGATGCCGTAGCCAGGGGTATCGCAACGAGGAGGCGGAACATGAACACAAACAAGAGTGCGAGATGGAGCAAAAGAGGGGTCGCCGGTTCGCTGGGTGCCGTCCTGTTCGTCGTCGGCATGCCGGCAGCCATCCAGGTGGCATCATCAGGCGCCGCAGGAGCGGCGACCCCGGGTGCTCTGTCACCGGCAACTCCGAGCTTGCCTGCAAGCGCACCGTCCGTGCCAAGCGCGCTTCCAACCGTGACACCTCCCGCGGCACCCGCAGCGACGTGCCCGGAGGCTGACCTCTGTTCCACCAGCTTCGAGGGGGACGCCGCCGACGTCAAGACCACCAATGGTGACAGCTGGATTCTGACCGTTTCAGGCTCATCCTCCCAGGTGACCGTGGAGCTCGCTCGAGTGGCGTCGACCTCACCAGTCGCTGACGAGCTCCACGGCTGGACCCTCCCCGTCACCTCCGCCGGTGGTCTCAAATTCTCTGCAGCGACCGGCACCGGCACCATTGACTCCGGGACCCAAACCAGCCCGTATGCCACGGTCGATGTCACGTTCCATTCCAAAGCAACGAAGGTGGTGGCCGGAGCGTGTACGTCGGGATCTGAGACCGAGTACACCGGCACGCTCACCGGCTCCTTGAAGCTGTCCACCGGGCTGACGGGAGGAGGGACCGTCGACGCTACGAGCTTTACGGCCAAATCGTCTGATCCGACCGTCACCGTGTACAACAACTGTGCGGCACCGGATAGTTGCCTGCCCTCGAGCACGGGGTTCGATGAGGACCCGAGCCCTCTCGCCAATCCGAGCCTGTTGGCCGAGGGAATCTCCGGTACGTTCTCCGGCAAAGCGTACGACCTGGTGACCATTGCCAACGAGACCACGTTGTCGAAACCCAAGGGTGCATACCGTATCGACGAGAGCCTTGTCGAGGCCAAGCCGGCCACGTGGACTGCAGCGACGAAGACCCTCTTTGTGACCGCGGAGGCGGCGGGTGGTCTGATCACCGGATCGGTGACTGTCAGCGGAGGGCATGAGTCATCGGTCTCCCTTCCCTGCACTCAGAGTGGGAAAAAGGTCGACAACATCCTCACGGCCTACGACAACGCCTCCTGGAGCAGCAGGGCGGGACAAGCCCTGACCGCCCACAACGAGCTCGGGGGGAATTTGGTCATGCCCCTGACCAACGATGACGCCACCATCCTCGTGACCAGTATTTCCTGACTGTCCGGGACGACGGGCCTGGCCGAGCCTCGGAGGTCGATCCGCGTGCCCGGAGTTGACCTGATGGCGAGCACTCAGGCCACCTGCTCCTGAAGCCACCAGCCTGGTCCTTCCCTTGGACCGCCAGAACTGCAGCCGCGCTACAACGGGCCGACGCCCTTTGGAATACGCCTGTGCCCGGCCGGGATGTCCTTCCCACCGGGGACACCCTTTACACCAGGAATTTCTCACTCCGATCTCTTCCGAAGTGACCCACTCAGTACTGTGGGATCGGAGGGCCTGCGAGCAGAGAATCCAGGGTTATGCCCAGGTTGGCTCGAAGGTGTTTGCCGCCCGAATAGAAACGTGTTCTACTAACTGCCCGATGACCTTCAACCTCGCCGACCTGTTCGAGGCGGCCGTGGACGCTTTCGGTGACCGGGAGTACCTGGTGGCCGCAGGTGAGCGGCGCACCTTCGCCGAAATGGAAGACCGGGCCAACCGCCTGGCCCACTACCTGGCCGATCACGGAATCGGCCCCGGCGACCATGTGGGCATCTACTCGCTGAACAGCGTGGAATGGGTGGAGACGGCCTGGGCCGTGTTCAAGCTCCGGGCCGTGTGGATCAACATCAACTACCGCTACGTGAAGGACGAATTGCGGTACCTGTTCTCCAACGCCGATCTGGTCGCCTTGGTCCACCAGGCCGGCTTCGGTCCTCAGGTGGCCGGCCTCCTGCCCGAGCTGCCCGACCTCCGGTTGGTCATCACCATCAACGACGGCTCCGGCGAGCCGGTAGCCGACGGAAGCGTGGCCTACGAAGACGCCATGGCCGCGGGCGGTCCCGAGCGGGACTTCCCCCCCGCTCAAACGACGACCATTACATCCTCTACACCGGCGGCACCACCGGTATGCCGAAAGGGGTGGTGTGGCGCCACGAGGACGTGTTCTATGCCTTGGGTGGCGGGGTCGACCCCCACACCAACACCCGGGTGCAACATCCCGAGGAGATGGTGGCCAAAGGCCAAGGCGGGCAGGTAACCCTCCTCCCCATCGCCCCGCTCATGCACGGCGCCACCCAGTGGTCGGTCATGGGCCAGAGCTTCCAGGGCAACCGGACCATCCTGGTCCCGAAATTCGACCCCCATGAAGTCTGGAAGCTGGTGGAGACGGAAAAGGCCAACTCCATCATGATCACCGGCGATGCCATGGGTAAGCCTCTGGTCGAGGCCCTCGGCGAACCCGGTGTCGAGTACGACCTCTCCTCCCTCTACGCCATCACCTCATCGGCGGCGCTGTTTTCGGCGCCGGTGAAGGACGAGTTCTTCAAGGCCCTGCCCAACATCATGATCATCGATGCCATCGGTTCGTCGGAGTCCGGCAACAACGGCATGGTCACCATGGGCAAGGACAACACCGCCATGAAGAGCGGACCCACGGTGTCGGTACTGGGCAACACGGTGGTCTTCGACGAGAACCTGAAGGTGGTGGAGCCCGGTTCCGGGGTGACCGGCAAGATCGCCCGGTTCGGGGATATCCCGGTGGGCTACTACAACGACCCGGTCAAGACCGACGAGGTCTTCATCCACGTGGACGGGGTCCGCTACGTGATGCCGGGCGACTTCGCCACCGTAGAGGAGGACGGCTCAATCACCCTGCTCGGTCGGGGCTCGGTATCCATCAACTCGGGCGGTGAGAAGATCTTCCCCGAGGAGGTCGAGTCGGCCGTGCGGTCCCATCCCGAGGTGTTCGATGCCATCGTGGTGGGGGCGCCAGACGACCGGTGGGGTCAGCGGGTGGCGGCGATCATCCAGCCCCGAGCCGACAAGCACCCGAGCCTCGAGGACATCCAGGACCACTGCCGCGACGCCATCGCCGGGTACAAGGTGCCCCGCCAGCTCCACGTGGTGGAAACGATCGTGCGCTCCCCCAGCGGCAAGCCGGACTACCGGTGGGCGGCGGGTATCGTCGCCGAGGTGCCCGAAGAGAGCGACAGCGGGGGCCAGCGCACGTCCTCAGGAAACTGAACCGGCTCACGTCTAGCCGGTAGGAGTCGGGACCGTGCCCATCACCCTCCAGGAGTTGGCCCCAGCGGCCTCGTGCGCCGTGCTGACCATGGAGATCCAGCGCGGCGTGGTCGGAGACCTCAGTTCGTTTCCGCAGCTGGCCGAAGCGGCCCAACAGGCCGGGGTGGTACCCAACACCGCCCGACTCTTGGGTGCGGCCCGCTCACACGACGTGCCGGTAGTGCACTGCACCGCCGAGTTCCGGGCCGACCGAGCCGGTACCACGGTCAACTGCCAACTGGTGGCGGCGGTACTGCGCAATCCGGCCCACCTGCTGGCGGGGACGCCGGCTACCGAAATCATGGCCGAGCTCGGTCCTGAACCCTCGGATCTGGTGTCGACCCGGCTTCACGGCGTCTCTCCGTTTACCGGTACCTCGCTCGACACCTGGCTGCGCAACCTCGGGGTCCGCACGGTGGTGGCTACCGGGGTGTCGGTGAACCTCGGGGTGCTGGGCCTGGCCATCGAGGCGGTCAACCTTGGCTACCAGGTGGTGGTGGTGCGCGATGCCGTGGCCGGGCTCCCCCAGGAGTACGCCGATGCCGTGCTGGACAACACCTTCCCGCTCATCTCGACGTTGACCACCGTGGATGAACTGGTGGCTGCCTGGAGTACCGAGTGGTCGTGACCTGTTCAGACCTCTGACCCCAGCCCGGCGGCCGGCTACAGAACCCGGGTGCCGTCCAACTGGATCATGGCGTTGGTGGGCAGTTCCTGCACGGTGATGTCGGGGACCGGGAAGTTGAAGTCCTGGTACTTCCGCTTGGCCGATTGACGGTACCGAGTGGTCGAGTGGACGGGATCCGGGTCGAACTGAGGAATGACCTTGGTTCCGAACACCTCCAGCATCTCGTGCACCTCGTCCTCCATCAACGAGTCGGACGGGAGTCCGAAGACCAGCTGGTCGCAACCGACCGTCTGGTACTTGGTCACCTGTTCGGCGACCTCGTCGGGCTCGCCGCACAGCATCCAGCCCCCTTCGATCAGGTAGTCGAGCATCCCCTCGTCCGTGATGGTGTGGGGCCTTTCCGGCCAAACGGGCACACCCTCCTGGTGCGGGATGGTGTCGTGGTAGTTGCACACCAGGGAGTAGAGGTAGCCCCGGCCACGGCGCAGGGCCACCTGGCGGGCCTTCTTGCGGTCGTTGAGGCAGATGACGGCGTTGGTCATCATCACGTTGTCGTTCTTGAACTGCCCCAGCGGCTCGGTGCAGTTGGCGATGCCCTCCTTGTAGGCGTCGATGCGGCCCTTGAGGTTGTAGATGGGCTCGAAGTTGAAGGCGATGGCGCCGATCCCGAGCTCACCGGCCTGGGTGAAGGTGCCGGGGTTGCCGCATCCGACCCAGATGGGGGGATGACCCTGGCCCTGGTAGGGCTTGGGCAGGATGTTGTGCGGGTACGGGACGGTGAAGCTCTCGCCCTCGTACATGTAGTCCTTCTCCTCCCACATACGGGGGATCTGGCGGATGACTTCGTTCCACTCCGCCTTGGTGGAGTTCTTGTCCAGATTGTTGAAGGTGGCGATCTCGTGGCTGCCGGCCCCCCGTCCGGTCCCCCACTCGAACCGACCCTCGAAGAGATGATCGAGCATGGTGACCCGCTCGGCGCACCGCACCGGATGGTTGACCCGGGGCGAGAGGTTCATGATCCCCGTGCCGACGTGGATCCGCTCGGTGGCGTGGGCCAGATATCCCATGACCACCTCGGGGGACGACATGTGGCTGTACTCGGTCAGGGCGTGATGCTCGCCCACCCAGGCGTACTTCCAGTTGTACTTGTCTGCCTCGATGACATACGCGATCTCCCGCTTGAACATCTCGTGCTCACACTCGGGATCGTGGGCCGCCTGGCCGGGCAGATAGCCGTTGAGAAAGACTCCGAACTCCATTGCGGTGGTGCTCCTCTCAATTCTGCACTGGCGCGCTGTCACGGTAACACGGAGATTTGATAAATTGCAACGTGTTCCAGTTTGTGCCTGGCCCTTCCCCGGACCGGCCCTCCGCCTCTACTGTCAGGCCCTGAGCCGGACATCGCCGGACTCAGATTTGGCTCCGCAGACCAGGACCGGGGGACTGACAGGGGCGGCACCAACAGGACACCATGACGGCCGAGAGGGCCCAGAACGGGCCACAACGGCCAGGGGGACATGATGCAGACCATCGATGAGCTGATCCGAGATCGGGCCGGTGACCACGCCGTGGGCCTGGCTTTCGCCGATCGCACCTGGACCCACGACCAGGTGGTGGCGGAACAGGCCCAGCGGGCCGCAGTACTGGCTTCCCTGCGCCGCCCCGGGCCGTTCCACGTGGCGCTGATGCTCGACAACGTGCCCGAATTCGTGTTCTGGATGGGAGGAGCGGCTCTGGCCGGGGCGGTGATCGTCGGGGCCAACCCCACCCACCGGGGAGACGAGCTGGCTCGTGACCTGTCCCATACCGAGTGCCAGCTGCTGGTCACCAATGCCGGGTACCACGCTCTGGTCGAGGGCTACGACCTCGGCGGGGCCCTGCCCCCGGAGCGCATCCTGATCATCGACGACCCCTCGGGCGACCTGGCCGAGCCGGCTACCCCGTACGGCACCCTGGTGTCGGCCCAGGCCGGTGCTCCCCTCCCCGACCCGGATCTGACCGCGGTCACGGGCGAGACGCTCGGGTACCTGCTGTTCACCTCGGGCACCTCCGGGGCACCCAAGGCCTGCCTGTGCAGCCAGGGGCGCATGGCCCGGATCGGAGGGGCCGTGGCCCAGATGTTCCAGCTGACCAGTGACGATGTCTGTTACGTGTCCATGCCGCTCTTCCACTCCAACGCCCTGATGACTGCTTGGGCCCCGGCCCTGGTGGCGGGAGCCACGCTGGCCTTGCGCGAACGCTTCAGCGCCTCCCAGTTCCTCTCCGATATCCGGACCTTCGGTGCCACCTACTTCAACTACGTGGGCAAGCCCCTTTCCTACATCCTGGACACCCCCGAGAAGGCTGACGACGCTGACAACCCGTTGCGCCGGGTGTTCGGCAACGAGGCCGCCGAGGCCGATGTGGCCCGATTCGCCGAACGGTTCGGCTGTTCGGTACAGGACGCCTACGGCTCCACCGAAGGTGGCGCCTCGGTGCAACGCACGCCGGACACCCCTCGGGGGGCGTTGGGCCGCGCCCTGCCGGGGACCATGGTGGTCGACCCGGATACCGGCGAGGAGTGCCCGCGGGCGGTATTCGACGAGCACGGCCGCCTGCTCAACGCCGAGGAGGCCATCGGCGAGATGGTCAATCCCACCGGAGGGGCCGGGTTCGAGGGCTACTGGCACAACGCCGAGGCCGACGCGGCCCGGGTGCGCAACGGTTGGTACTGGACCGGGGACCTGGCCTACCGGGACGAGAACGACTTCTTCTACTTCGGCGGCCGCGACTTCGACTGGTTGCGGGTCGACGGGGAGAACTTCGCCGCCGCCCCGGTCGAAGAGCTGCTCCAGCGGCACCCCGATGTGGTGCTGGCCTCGGTCTACGCCGTGCCCGACACCGTCGTCGGTGATCAGGTGATGGCCACCCTGCTCCTCCACGAAGGACGGGAGTTCGACCCCGAGGGGTTCGAACAGTTTCTGGCCGGCCAGTCGGACCTGGGGACCAAGTGGGCGCCCCGTTACGTCCGGATCAACGACCAGCTACCGGTCACCGCCACCACCAAGGTGCTGAAGCGGGTCCTGCGTGCCGAGGGCTGGCGGTGCGCGGAACCGGTGTGGTGGCGGCCGGAGAAGGACGCCCCCTATCGGTTACTGACAGCCGAGGATGCCGACACCCTGGACGAGGCCGTGGCGGCCCGCTGAACTCGCGCCCTTCGGCGGTGGAACCGGGGAACCCGGAACCACCGCCGAAGCACGACATAGCTGGATGCCGACAGACGTGGGGAAGCCGACCGATTCAGCAAAATGCTCGGTCGGCCCCTTTCATCAGAGGGCCACGATGCCTTCCCCGCCCACGGCACCCGGCACGGTGACCGAACCGATTGCGCTGAGGGAGCCGTTGGCATTCACGGCGAACTCGTCAACGATCCCGTTCCCTCCCGTCTGCACGTACAGGTACTGACCGCCGGCCGAGGCCGCCGCGTCCACCGTTCCGGCATCCGTGGTGGTCTGGCCCACGAAGCCCAGTTGACCGTGCCAGTTCGAGGTGTAGCCGCTCAACGAAGCGCTGCCGGCGTTCGATGCGTAGTAGAAGCCACGGGCCGGGACGATCCAACAGGTGGCGGCCTGGCCGGTCAACACGGTGTCGATCGGGGTCACCGTCCCGTTCCAGTTGAGGGTGAACGTGGCCACGGCGTTGGTATTGGCTTCGGCCACGACCAAGTGTCCGGCAGGATCGAACGTGACCCCGAACGGAACCGCACCCGGCTCGGCGTTGACCACCGGGGAGGTGGAGAGGTAGCCGAAGAACCCGACCCCGAACACATCGATGTCGCTGCCGTTGGCCTTGGTGGTGACGATGAGCTGGGAGCCGTCAGGCGAGAACGCCACCTGCCCGGGAGTGTTGACGAACTGGGGTGTGGCGGTGGGGTTGAGCCCCAGGGCCCTGTTCGAGCCGGGCAGCGGGTTCAGCCGACCGAAGGCCACGAAGTAGCCCTGGACCGATCCACCACCCTCGGCGTTCAGCACGTAGACCAGGTTGCCGTGGACGGCCACGCTGACCGGAAAGCTCCCTCCCGAGCTCACCACCTGTCGGAGGGCCAGCTGGTCGCCGCGCACGGCGAAGACCGACACGGTGTTGCTACCGGCATTGACCGCATAGAGCAGGTTGTTCTGCTGGTCGTAGGTCAAGGAACCCTCTGAAGCCAGATGGTCCACCACCGAACCGGCCAAGACCCCGCCCAGGCCGCCGGTGTCGTACGTGCCGGCTGGGGTGAGCGCCCCGTCGGCCGCCCGGCTGTAAGCCACCACCTGGTTGCCGGCGGTGTTATCGGTCTGGACGAAGACTGCGGCCGGACCGTAGCCGTGGCCCGGCGGGCAGGCCCGTCCGGCCGCCCCGGCCGTATTGGCGAAACCGACGGCCCCGAGGGTGATGACGGTGGCGGCCAGGCCTAAACGTTTGAAGATCTTCATGGGTGTGGCACTCCTTGGTTCGGTGAAAGGACAACCTTCAGTCCGCCGGGCCGCCGAGGCGTTACAACGGTGGCCGTGTAACGGATTCGGCGCCTTGGCTGACTGCACCCCTGTGTCCTCTCTTCTCCGACCGGAGCCAGGCTTTGAGCTGTGTCGACTGACCGGTCGCCGCGACGTGCCATCCGTTCCCGCCCGTCGCGGCCTACGCTCCCTACCGTGGAGGGCACCCAGGAAGGCGATGGAGAGCTCGTGGCCCGGATCCGAGCCGGGGACGAAGGCGCATTCCTGATGCTGGTCGGCCGCTACAACGCCTCCATGCATCGGCTGGCCCGGACCTACGTTCCGAACGACGCCGTGGCCGAGGAGGCCGTCCAGGAGACCTGGATGGGCGTGGTCCGGGGAGTGGACAGGTTCGAAGGCCGCTCGTCCTTCAAGACCTGGCTGTTCCGCATCCTGGTCAACCGGGCCCGTACCGCCGGCGCCCGGGAGCACCGCGATCTCTCGTTGTCGGACGGCGAGCCGGCGGTCGATCCCAGCCGCTTCGACTCCGGCGGCGCCTGGGCCCAGCCCTTGGAGTCGTGGGCCGACGCTGACGACCGGCTGGTGGCCGCCACCTGGTCCGCTTGCCTACGTGAAGCGCTTGGCGAGCTGCCGCCCCGGCAACGCCAGATCGTGATCCTCCGGGACATGGAGGGGCTCCCGAGTGACGACGTCTGCGACGTCCTCGGCATCTCCGAAGGGAACCAGCGGGTCCTCCTCCACCGCGGCCGGAGCCGGCTGCGTACGATGCTCGAGTCCGAGCTGGCCGCGAGGGGGCGCTGACGATGTTGCTACGACGCCGAAGCGACCTGGTGTGCCAGCAGGTGGTGGAGCTGGTGAACGACTATCTCGAGGGCGGACTGTCGCGGTCCGACCGGCGCCGGTTCGAGGCCCACCTGCGCTCCTGCCCCAACTGCACCAACTACCTCGAACAGATGCGGGCCACCATCCGGGCCTTGGGGACCCTCCACCCGGACGACCTGACTCCTGCGGTCCGCGACGAGTTCACCGAGCTCTTCCGGCGCTGGCGGTCGGAGGACGGCGGCGGCTAACCCGGGGCCTGGCCACACGACGGCGGGATGCGACCGGGATCGGCTCCGCCTAGCGGTTGGAGGCCACCGCCAACAGGTGGGGCGACGCTCCGAGGATCGACGGCTCACGCTCCACCCTACGGATGGCGCGCAACAATGTCGCCTGGCGGTCGGAACCATCCAGCCAGAAATCCGGATCCCCGAAGGCGCCGGGCCCCTCCACCGCCAGGAGGGACACGTCGGACCAGCCGGCGTCGGTGACCTCTCGCACCACGTCATCAGGGCGGTGGAGGTACGCCGTGGTGAACCAACCGGGGCGCCGGTCGGGGTTGCGGTGCTGGCCAGAGCCCACATCCTCCTCGGCGATCCGTTCGAATGCCGGATCGTCGAGATAGCGCAGCGTCACTCCGTCATAGGTGGAGGCAAACCTCGAGATGCAGGCGGCCACCAACGTGCCGCCTCGTCGGGTGACCCTCCGGGCCTCGGCCAGGGCCACTGCCCGGTCCTCCTCCTCGGTGAGGTGGTAGAGCGGCCCCAGCAGGATCACCGCATCGGCCACCGCATCGGCGAGTTGCAGATCACGGGCGTCACCCACCACGGCTTCGGGCACCCCGGCGGCCCGGGCCTGCTCGATGTGGAGCTCGACAGGGTCGATGAGGGTGACGGCATATCCCTGCGCCAGAAGGGGTAAAGCGTGGACACCCGCTCCCCCACCGACATCCACCACCGCCGCCGGCGGTGGGGGTAGGTATCGACGGAGGAGCTCCTGGGTCCGGAGAAACTCCAGTCGGCCCAGCGACTCCAGTCGGGCCTGTTCGCGACCCTGGTTGTAGTACGCCAGGATGTCGGGCTCCACTGCACCTCCCATGGGTCGATCGGCCCACCAGTCTTGCATCGGGCGCCACCGCCAGTTCGAGCCGAAGCCGAGGAGGTGACCTTCTGGTGCTCGGTACTCAGGGGCGGGGCTCGGGAATCGACGGGGGCTTGGCGGTCGCTAGAGGGCGGCGTGCACGTTGGGCAGGGTGTCCGACGTCCAGGCAATACCGATGCACATCTCATCGGTCGAACCGTCACCCCAGGTCACGAAGTGGGGCGGGGCCTTCCTCAACGTCGGGAGCTGTTGGGCCAGCGTCGGATCGTAGGTGCAGGTGATCTTCACCGGCTCTCCCGCCGTGACCCGGATCGGGGTGGCCAAGTTGTAGGAACGTTGGTCGTGGAAGTCATAGTCGGGCACGTTGAGGACGGTCTGGGCCTTGGGCGTGCCCGGGTTGAGCACCATGGTGAATGTCCGACCCAAGAGGTGCATGTGGGCCTGCACCCTGACGATGTAGCCGCTCTTGTCCATCCCCGACATACAGGAGGTCGAGTCGCCCTGAGGCGGGTCGGACGGGTTTCGTCCGCACAGGGCCTCTATTCCGTCCACTTCCTCGACGGCGGTCTGACCGAAGCGTTGGCCCTGATTGGCCAGCGAGGCGGCGCGGTTGCACAACGGCCCGTTCACCCCGGTGGGGCAGGGGATGTCCGGCGGGGCCAACATCAGGTCCAGGTTCAGGGGCAGGAGTGGCGTCGAGATGGGCACTGTATGCAGGACCAGGGAGTTGTCGACCGGCTGGTCTCCGACCAACAGGTTGAAGTGGACCTGCATGATGACCAGGCTCCCGGCCGGGAGGACCACCCCGGTCCCCTGGGGAAGCTTGTCCGCCCCGTGGCCCGGCGCCCAAAAGCTGAGCAGCGGGGTTTGGGAGAGGTCGCCGAGCGACGTACCGGGCAGAGCACCCTCCCCGAAGCACGTCCATCCCTTTCCTACTTCGTTGTCCCGTTCGGCCACCGCGGCCAGCGACGGTGCTACCAGGTACAGGGCGGCGTGGTGGACCTCGGGGCTACCCGGGAAGAACTGGCTGGAGATGATGTACGACTTCTTGGTGACGTGCGGATTGAAGAGGGTGCAGTGGTAGTCATCGGTCGTACCAGGAGCGGCTTTGGGCTTATAGGGGTGGGGCATCTTCAGAAGGATGGTGGAGACCTGGCTTGACGAATTCGTCCCCGCCGGAGCTGCGGTGGCCGCCCGCACCGCGAAGATGGCCGTGGCCACCAGCACCACTGCCACCAGTACCATCGCCGCCCTACGTTTCCCCACCGGCACAACTTACCGCCCCGCCAATCCACGTGCCGGGTTCGGTCCCAGGGGCCTACGTCTCGCCGAGGAAGCCCCGTACAGTGCGGGCCCCGGGCCGGGCAGGCCTGCCACCGCGCTCCGATGGGCGAGAATGACGAGACTCCGAAGACGCGGAGCGATCCTGAGCCATGGAGGCAAGCAATGCGAGTACTGGTCATCGGAGCGGGAGGGGTGGGGACGGCTGCAGTCAAGACTGCAGCCCGCTGGGAGCTGTTCGACCACGTGGCTGTGGCTGACTTTGAGGCCGGGCGGGCGGAGCGGGCCGTGGCAGGAGCAGGCGGGCGATTCTCGGCCTTCCAGCTGGATGCCGGCGACGAGGACGCCGTCGTGAGTTTGATCCGGAGCCAGCGGGTTGATGCCGTCTTGAACGCCCTGGACCCACGGTTCGTCATGCCCGTGTTCCGCGCCGCATTCACCGCCGGCGTGACCTATCTCGATATGGCCATGTCCCTCTCCCACCCCCACCCCACCGACCCCTACCGCTTGCCCGGGGTGAAGCTCGGCGATGAGCAGTTCGCCATGGCGGACCAGTGGGAGGAACGGGGCCTGCTGGCCCTGTGTGGGATCGGGGTGGAGCCCGGACTCTCCGACGTCTTCGCCCGCTACGCCGCGGACAGCCTGTTCTCGTCCATCGATGAGATCGGCGTCCGGGACGGGGCCAACCTGGTGATCGAGGGGTACGAGTTCGCCCCCTCGTTCTCGATCTGGACCACCATCGAGGAGTGCCTGAACCCTCCGGTCGTCTGGGAGAAGGGCAAGGAGTGGTTCACCACTGACTGCTTCAGTGAGCCCGAGACCTTTGTCTTCCCAGCCGGTATCGGACCGGTCGAGTGCGTCAACGTCGAGCACGAGGAGGTCCTGCTCATCCCCCGATGGGTCGATGCCAACCGGGTCACGTTCAAGTACGGCCTCGGCGATGAGTTCATCGCCATCCTCTCCGCCCTCCACAAACTGGGCCTCGACTCCACCACTCCCATCCGGGTCGGGAACGTCGAGGTCTCCCCTCGGGACGTGGTTGCCGGCTGCCTTCCCAATCCTGCCGAGCTCGGGGACCGGATGTCCGGTCTGACCTGTGCCGGCACGTGGGTCACGGGGACCGGCCTCGACGGCGACCCCCGGGAGGTCTATCTCCACCACGTGGTGGACAACGCCTGGAGCATGTCGGAGTTCGGCTCCCAAGCTGTCGTGTGGCAGACGGCGGTGAACCCGGTCATAGCCCTCGAGCTCCTCGAGTCGGGCGCCTGGTCCGGTCAAGGGGTTCTCGGGCCCGAGGCCCTGCCGGCCGATCCCTTCCTCGACCTGCTCAACAGCCACGGCTCACCGTGGGCCTGTGACGAGAGGACCCCTGCCGGCGCCTGACCGTGCCGTCGCTCCACGTGGCTCCGCTGACCTGTCCTCGGGGTCGGTGACGTTCGGCCCGGCGGAACCCGCTGCACCGATAGCGTGAGATAGGTGAAAGGTTCGGCCTTCGATGTCGACGGATTCCTCGAGGAACCCGGGCGCATGGCCCAGGTGGCCTCGGTGTCGCCGTCGGCCGCACCGTTGCTCGGCAGCCTGTGGTACTCGTTCCAGGAAGGACGATTCTGGTTCAACAGCGCAAGGTCGTCAGCCCTCTCCAAGGCCGCCGAGCGTGGTGCTCCGGTGGCAGTGATCATCGACGACTTCCATCCACCCGATTCGATCCGACAGGTCCGGGTGCGCGGACCGGGCCGACTCGAGGAGCACGATGCCGACAAGGTGCGCCACATCTACGAGCGCTACCTCGGCACCGACTTGGACCAATGGCCGCCGTTCTTCCGCACCCGGGTCGGTCAGACCGACGGATGGGCCCTGTGGTCCGTGGCGCCCGACTCAGGGATGGCCGTGACCTCTCCGGGCTTCTACGAAGAGGTGTACCGCTGGACCACCCCCGACCGGGCACCGTTCGGGCGGCGCTGACCACCCTGCCGCCAACAGCTTGCCCTCGCTGGCCGGCTCCGCCCTCCGAGCCGGACTTTAGCGGTCCACCCCCAGGATGAGCCCGCTGGTGGGCACCCCGGTTCCCGCCGTGACCAGCACGTGGTTCACATCGGGCACCTGGTTGACCGAACTGCCCCGGACCTGGCGGACCCCTTCGGCGATGCCGTTCATCCCGTGCAGGTAGGCCTCGCCCAACTGCCCGCCGTGGGTGTTGATGGGCAGTCCCCCACCGAGCTCGATGTTCCCGTCGGCCACGAAGTCCTTGGCCTCGCCCTTGCCACAGAAGCCCAACTCCTCGAGCTGATAGAGCACGTAAGGAGTGAAGTGGTCGTAGAGCACGGCGGTCTGGATGTCGGCCGGCGACAGTCCCGAGGTCCGCCACAGCTGCCGGGCCACCGAGGCCATCTCTCCCAGGCCGCAGAGGTCGTCGTAGTAGTAGGAGGTCATCATCTCCTGACCGGGTCCGGCCCCCTGGGCCGCGGCCTCGATCACCGCCGTCCCTCCCGGCAGGTCGCGGGCCCGCTCCAGCGAGGTGACCACCATGGCCTGGCCACCGTCGGTCTCCTGGCAGCAGTCGAGCAGGTGGAGCGGCTCGACGATCCATCGCGACGCCTGATGGTCCTCGAGGGTGATGGGCTTCTCGTAGAACCAGGCCTTGGGGTTGGTGGCGGCGTGCTTGCGGTCGGCCACAGCCACCCGGCCCAGGTCCTCGGAGGTGGCCCCGGAGATGTGCAGGTACCGCTGGGCGGCCATGGCCACCCACTGGGCCGGCGTCAACAGGCCGAAGGGGGCGTACCAGGCGAAGTTGGCCGTCTCGGCGTTGGGGACCGGAGCGCGATCCTGCACCCCGGTGCCGAACCGGTTGCCCGACCGCTCGTTGAAGGCCCGATAGCAGACCACCACGTCGGCCACGCCCGACTGCACGGCCATGGCGGCCTGCTGGATGGTGGCGCACCCGGCACCGCCGCCGTAGTGGATGCGGCTGAAGAAGGACAGCTCCCCCATGCCCAGGCTGCGGGCGATCTCGATCTCCGGGTTGGTGTCCGAGCTGAAGGTCACCAGCCCGTCGACCTCGGCGGGCTCGATGCCGGCGTCACGCAGGGCCAGGTCGACCGCCTCCACGGCCAGGCGCAGCTCGCTGCGGCCGGACTCCTTGGAGAACTCGGTGGCCCCGATGCCCACGATGGCGGTGTTGCCGGTGAAGGTGTGGTGTTCGCCGCTCATCGGGCCGACCCGCTGGATGAGCCGGACGAGCTGGAGGGCAGCGTCAGCCGGACGGTGCCGGTCACATGGTCACCCACGCTGTTGGCTCCCCGGATGGTCACCTCGACACCACCCCGGCCGTCGGGACCGACCTGGTCGTCCTTGCCGGTGACCGACCCGGACATGGTCATGGTGTCGTCGGGGTGATTGGGGGCGCCCAACCGGATCTTGACATCGGTCAGCACCGCGGCCGGCCCCGACCAGTCGGTCACGTACCGACCGACCAGGCCGTTGGTCGACAGGATGTTCATGAAGATGTCCTTGGAGCCGCGCTCGACGGCCAGCACCGGGTCGTGGTGGACGTCCTGGAAGTCGCGTGAGGCCAGGGCGGTGGACACGATCAGGGTGCGGGTCAGGGGAATGATCAGCTCGGGCAGGTCGTCGCCGACCGACACCTGGTCGAAGTCCAGGGTCCGGGTGTAGGCGGCGCCGGCCACTTCACTGGCGGCGCTCATACCGCCACCACTCTTCCGGCCTGCAACCCGGCCACCAGCTGGCTGCCCAGCTGGGCCAGCTGCCCGCTGGGTGACCCCAGCAGCAGCTCGATCTGTTTGCCCCACAGGAAGTACCGGTGGATGGGGTACGAGATGTCCGCACCCATGCCCCCGTGGAGGTGCTGGGTGGCGTGGACGGCCCGTTGTCCGGCCTCGGCTGCGAACCAGGAGGCCACACTCACGGCCAGTTCGGCGTCCAGCCCGTGGTCCAGCCGCCAGGCGGCCTGCCACATGGTGACCCGGATGGCCTCGGTGTCGATGGCGGCGTCGGCGGCCCGCAGCATGGTCCCCTGAAAGGTCGACAGGGGCCGGCCGAACTGCTCCCGGGTGTTGAGGTACTCGGCGGTCTGGGCCACGGCGGCCTCGGTCACCCCGACCTGGAGGGCGCACAGCCCGGTCCGGGCCCGGGCCAGCAGGAAGCTGATGACCTCAGTCCCCTGGGCCGGATCGCCCCCGGCCAGCAGGGACTCGGTGCCCACCTCGACCCCGTCGAGGTGGAGGTGCGGATGGATCTCGCGATTGGTGGTGGCGGCGCGCTCCACGCTCAGGCCGGCGGCCCCGGCCTCCACCACCGCCACCACCACGCCGCCATCGAGGGCGGCAGGCACCAGGATGCGATCGGCCACGTGGGCGTAGGGCACGGCGAAGGCCGTCCCCGACAGCGTCACGCCACCGGTGGTGGCGGTGGCGTGGACCTTGGGCCGGCCGCTGCCACCCAGGGCCAGGTCGCTGGCCACGTCGACCAGGGCCGCGGTGAGCACGGTGCTGCCGGAAACCACTCCGGGGAGGACGGCGGTGCGCAGCGGCTCCGATCCGAACTCGGCGATGGGCAGGACCCCGAGGGCCAGGGTGGCCCACAGCGGCACCAGGGCCACCGAGCGGCCCTGGGCCTCGAGCAGCGAGGCACAGCTCGACCATGCCGAAACCGCCTCCACCGTAGGCCTCGGGCACCGGCAGCCCGAGCAGGTCGGCCTGGGCCAGCTCGGCCCACAGCGGGCGGTCGAAGCGGTCGTCGCTGCCTTCGACTTCCTGGACCCGATCCGGGGTGACCAGGCCGGCGAACAGGCCGGCGGCGGCCTCCTGTACGGCCAGCTGCTCCTCGTTGAACGTGAACTCCATCAGCTCTTCCTCGTCTCGGTGGGTGCCGCCGATGTGGTGGCGGCGGTTGTGGCGGTGGCGCTGTGGCGGTGCGGGGCGTCGGGTCGGGGCGGAACACCGGCAGGGTCAGGTCGTCGTCGAAGGCCTCGAACTCCGCCACCACCGGCTGGCCGATGAAGATGGTGTCGGGGGTGATCCCGCTGACGTTGGCCACCAATCTGGTGCCCTCCTCCAGCTCGACCAACGCCACCACCAGCGGGTAGTCGAAGGCCGGGATCTGCGGGTAGTGATTGACCACGAAGCTGTAGATGGTCCCCCGGCCCGAGGCCACCTGGGTGTCCCACTCGAACGACCGGCAGTTACCGCACGACGGCCTAGGCGGGTGGCGGAGGGTGCCGCAGTTGGTGCACCGCTGGATGAGGAGCTGGTGCTGCTTGGCTCCGTCGAAGAAGAACCGGTTGTCCTGGGTGAGGGCGGGACGGGGCCTCTTGGGGCGCGGGGCGGCCGTGGCGTCCGGTGCCGCACTGTCGGAGGCTTCGGTGGCGTCGGTGTCGGCGGCCTTGGGGCGGGGCTTGAACTTGAGGATCCGGAACAGCATGGATCCGACCGGTTCGTCGTCCTGATTGGTGAACTCCAGCCGTGTGGTGATGAAGTGACCGACCCCGAGGCCGGTGGCCTTCTCCGACGACACCGAGTCGATGACCGAGGAGACCTGGAGATGGTCGCCGGGCACCAGGGGGCGGACATAGTGCTGGTCGCAGTTGGTGGCCACCACCGAGGTGAAGCCGGCCTTGTCGAGCAGGGTCATCAGCTGATCGCTGGGGCCGTCACCACCCGCTTCGCCGGCGGCCCGGGCCCGATCGGCCTCCTCGGAGGCCCGGAGCCCCCGCATGATCCACACCTGCAGCATGGTGGGCGGGGCGATGATCCCCGGGAACCCGGCCTGGCGTGCCGCCGCCTCGTCCACGTAGACCGGGTTGTGGTCGCCCATGGCTTCGACCCAGTGCCGGATCATGGGCAGGTTGACGGCGTCCTGGCCCCGGGTGACCGCTCCCGAGGAGAGACCCACGAAGGCCTGCAGCTTCTCGTCGAGGCTCTGGTCGGAGGCGTCAGGTGCGGTGGCCGGGCGGCTCATCGTGACGCCCGCTTCATGCCCAGTCCCGCCGTGGCCAGAATCTCGCGCTGCACCTCGTTGACCCCGCCGCCGAAGGTGTTGATCTGCGCCTGGCGACCGGCCCGCTCCAGCTCGCCGTGGAGCACGGCGCCGGGTGAGCCGGGGCTGATGTAACCCCCGGCCCCGACCACGCCGAGAAGGCGGCGGTAGATCTCCACGGCCGACTCGGTGCCGAACACCTTGACCGCCGAGGAGTCGGCCGGGCCCAGGGTGTCGTCGCCCACCTTGGCGGTCATCCGCCAGTTGAGGAGTTTCTGGGCCTCGAGGAGGGCGTAGGTGCGGGCCAGGTCGGCCTGGACCCACGGCACGTCAGCCACCCCGTTGTCGATGGCCCACTGGGCGGTCTCGGCCCATAGGCGCTGGGCCAGGGCGCTGACCGCGGCCAGGCCCACCCGCTCGTGGTTGAGCTGGCCGGTGATCAGCCGCCATCCCTCGTTCACCTTGCCGACCAGGGCGGTGGTGGGCACCCGCACGTTGTCGTAGTACGAGGCGGTGGTGGCCACGCCGCCCACGGTGACCAGGGGGGTGCAGGAGAACCCTTCGGCCGAGGTGGGCACCAAAAAGATGGAGATCCCCTTGTGCTTGGGGGCGTCGGGATCGGTGCGGGTGGCCAGCCAGATGTAGTCGGCCTGATCGGCGCCACTGGTGAAGATCTTGTTGCCGTTGATGGTCCACTCGTCCCCGTCGAGCACGGCCCGGGTGCGCAGCGAGGCCAGGTCGGTACCGGCGCCGGGCTCGGTGTAGCCGATGGCGAAGTTGATCTCGCCGGCCAGGATCCCGGACAGGAAGAAACTCTTTTGCTCCTCGGTGCCGTGACGCATGAGCATGGGCCCCACGGTGTTGAGGGTCACGAAGGGGAAGGGGGCCCGGGCCCGCTGGACCTCGGTGAAGAAGATGAACTGGTCCGAGGTGGGGCGGCCCTGCCCACCGAACTCCTGGGGCCAGCCGATGCCCAGCCAGCCGTCCTTGCCCATACGGCGCACGAGGGAGCGGAATACCTCTCCCCCCTCGCTCTCGCCGTCGAGTGCGGCGCGGACCTCGTCAGTCAGGAGGTCGGCGAAGTACGCCCGCAGCTCGGTCCTCAGTGCCAGTTGCTCGGCAGTCTCTTCGAGATGCATGACGTTGAGATCCCTCCACTCGTAGAACCCGGTGCCCCCGAGGTGGCGGGCCGGACGGCAACCCGCTGGTCGTCGACCCTCTGGTCAGCGACCCCGTGGTCGGCAACCTGCTGGTCGGCAACGTAGGGCTGATGGATGCCCCCGGGCAACGCTTGCCCGTATCGACCCCAGACCCCCTGCACAGCAGCACCTTCATGAACACCCTGATGGACGGCTCCGGCCGACCCAACTGTCGTCGAACCGGTGCCGCTGGCCTATGATAACTGATACACGTTCTAGAAACGTCATCAGCCGAGGGTCGCCACGACCGGGCGTCGGGAGACGACGGTCACCATCACATCCGGGGGAGCACGCATGGAAGTAACCGACATCGACTTGGGCGATCCGGACAATTTCGTCGGGGGAGTCCCCTTCGAGTGGTTCGCCTACCTGCGGCGTGAGTCCCCCGTCCAGTGGCATCCGGACCCCACGGGCTTCGCCGAGGGCTTCTGGTCGGTCACCCGCTACGACGACTGTGTGGGGGTCAATCGCGACTACGAGCACTTCTCCTCCTACCGGTCGGCGGTGCTCTTCCACGACATGGACGAGGAGGGCCTGGCCCAGCAGCGCATGATGATGCTGAACATGGACCCCCCCATGCACACCCGCTACCGGCGCCTGGTCAACAAGGGGTTCACCCCCCGGATGATGCGGGAGCTGGAGGACAAGGTGGTGGCGTCGGCCGACTCCATCATCGACACCGTGTGCGAGTCGGGCTCCGCCGACTTCGTGGAGCAGATCTCCGCCGAGCTCCCCCTCCAGGTCATCGCCGATCTGATGGGCGTGCCGCAGGAAGACCGGCACCTGGTGTTCGACTGGTCCAACAAGATGATCGGCTCCGACGACCCGGAGTACCAGGCCAGCGCGGACACGCCGGCCCAGGCTTCTATGGAGCTGTACGCCTACGCCGACGAGCTGTGCGCCAAGAAGCGCCTCGATCCCCACCAGGACCTGTTCAGCGTGCTCACCCACGCCGACATCGACGGAGACCAGCTCTCCCAGTTGGAGTTGGACCTGTTCTTCCTACTCCTGGCGGTGGCCGGCAACGAGACCACCCGCAATCTCATCTCGGGGGCCATGGTGGCCTTCTTCGACAATCCGGACCAGTGGGAGCGGCTCAAGGCCGATCGCACCCTGCTGCCCTCGGCGGTCGAGGAGATGCTGCGCTACGTGTCCCCGGTGATGCACTTCCGCCGCCAGGCCACCGCCGACGTGCTCATCGGCGACCAGAAGGTGGCCGAAGGGGACAAGGTGGTCTTCTGGCACGTGTCGGCCAACCGGGACGAGACGGTCTTCGCCAATCCCAACGTGTTCGACATCGCCCGGAGCCCCAACAACCACATGGCCTTCGGCGGCGGGGGTCCCCACTTCTGCCTGGGGGCCAACCTGGCCCGCATGGAGATCCGGGTGATGTTCGACCGGCTGCTGGACCGCTTGCCCGACATCCGGCTGGACGGCGAGGTGCAGCGGCTGCGCTCCAACTTCATCAACGGGGTCAAGCACATCCCCGTGGCCTTCACTCCCTCGGCTCCGGTCGGCGGCTGAGCCGGACGGCCGGTATCCAGGCCCGTCACCACCCGGTTCTCCCGAGCGATCCGGTCCCCTTCAGAAAGCGGACGCTGTCATGCGCTTCCATCTAGCGGTCACCTTCCTCCCCGTCGACGAGATCGTGGCCCTGTCCACGGCGTGCGACCAGATGGGCTACTCGGGGGTGTACTTCTCCGACCACTTGTTCAACCCTCGGGACCTCAAGTCGCGGTACACCTACTCGGAGGCACCCGACGGGGCCCCGTTCTGGGAGAAGGAGACCGAGTGGCCCGACCCCATGTGCCTGATTTCGGCGCTGTCGGCGGTCACCACCAACCTCACCTTCACCACCGGCATCTACATCGCCCCGGTGCGGGACCTGATCACCGTGGCCAAGTCGGTGGGCACGGCGGCGGTGCTATCCCACAACCGGGTCCGGCTGGGGGTCGGGGTGGGCTGGTGTGAGGAGGAGTACATCCAGACCGGCCAGGACTTCCACAGCCGGGGCAAGCGGCTGAACGACATGATCCCCGCCTTGCGGGCCCTGTGGCAGGGCGGCTGGGTGGAGTACCACGGGACCCACTACGACGTCCCACCCTGCCAGATGAACCCGACACCCACCTTGCCGGTGCCCATCCTGTGCGGTGGGGACTCCGAGGCGGCCATGGTACGGGCCTCCACCTTGTGCGACGGGTGGATCAACACCGGGGCGGCGCTCCCGGACGAGGCGTTCGTCCAGGCCGAGCGGATCCGGGACGCCCTCAAGCGGGTGGGTCGTGAGAACGACCCGTATTCGGTGTACCTGGCCGTCAAGTCGTACCCCGATGTCGACCTGTACCGGCGGCTCGAGGACATGGGGGTCACCGACATCCTGGCCGCTCCGTGGATGGCGGTGCGGGCCGAGGACGGCGACACGCCGGAGTCACTCCACGCCAAACGGTCGGCCATGTGCGAGCAGTTCGCCGAGCACATCATCGGGGCCTTTGCGTGAGCGTCGTGGGGCTGAGCGCCGGTCGGGCCGGGCGCCGGTCGGTTTTGACGCTCGCCACTAAGGTCGAGAGGCCGCATCCACCGGGGAGGAACCCATGAAGGACATGAAACTCGGACTGCAACTCGGTTACTGGGGCTCCGGTCCACCGGCCAACGCCACCGAGCAGGTGGCTGAAGCCGAGCGGTTGGGCTTCGACTCGATCTGGACCGCCGAGGCCTACGGCTCCGACGCCCTGACCCCTCTCAGCTGGTGGGGCTCCCAGACCAAGCGGGTCCGCCTGGGCACGGCCCTGTGCCAACTGTCGGCCCGCACGCCAACGGCCATGGGCATGGCCGCCATCACCCTCGATCATCTGTCCGGGGGACGGTTCGTGCTCGGACTGGGGGTGTCCGGGCCCCAGGTCGTGGAGGGTTGGTACGGACAGTCGTTCGAGAAGCCCCTGGCCCGGACGACCGAGTACGTGGATATCGTGCGCCAGGTCATCGCCCGCGAGGCCCCGGTCACCAGCGACGGCCCCCACTACCCGCTCCCCTACCCCGGCGGCACCGGGCTGGGCAAGCCCCTCAAGCCCATCGTGCATCCCCTCCGGCGGGAGATCCCGATCATCCTGGGAGCAGAAGGCCCGAAGAACGTGGCCCTGGCGGCAGAGATAGCGGATGGCTGGTTCCCCATCTTCTTCTCGCCCAACGCCGTCAAGGCCTTCGAGCCGGCGCTGGCCGAAGGGTTCGCCCGGCCGGGGGCCCGCCACAGTGCCGACGACTTCGAGGTCATCGCCTTCGCACCGACCCTCATCGACGATGACATCGAGCGGGCCGCCGACAACTACCGACCGTTCATCGCCCTCTACATCGGGGGCATGGGGGCCAAGTCGATGAACTTCCACTTCGATGTGTTCGCCCGGATGGGCTATGAGGCCGAGGCCAAAAAGATCCAGGACCTCTACCTCGAGGGACGCAAGGAAGAGGCCGCCGCCGCCGTACCCACGGCGCTCATCGAGGACACCGCCCTCATCGGGCCGAAGGAGAAGATCCGGGACGACCTCGAGGGCTGGAAGGAGTCCATCGCCACCACCCTGTTGGTGTCGGGCAGCGCGGAGACCCTGCAGACCATGGCCGAGTTGATGCTGTAAGTCCGGGTGGCGGGGTGTCGCACCGGGGTGCCGGTGAACGCTCTGCCTGGCGACCGGTCACCAGGCGAGTTCGTCCTCGCCCTCCTGAAAAGTACCCGTGGGGCCGTCCGGGCCGATGGTGGCCATGCGCACGATGACCTCTGCGCCCTGTTCAACCGGTTGCCCCGCACCGCTGAAGGGCGTGAGGTCGGTAGCGGTGAAGCCGGGCTCGACGGCATTGAACTTGATGTCCGGTAGCGACTTGGCGTACTGGACGGTGAGCATCGAAACGGCGGCCTTGCTGGCCCCGTAGATGATGGAGGGGAAGTGGAACTGGCGCCGGTCGGGATTGGTGACGGCCCAGAAGGACCCGAGGGCGCTGGATACATTCACCACCACCGGGTTGTCGGAGTTCTCCAACAACGGCAGTGCGGCCTGGGTGACACGGATCAGACCGACGGCATTGGTGTCGAACACCTCGAGCGCAATGGGGCCGTCGACGTCACCCGTGGCACTGATGCCGGCGTTGTTCACCAGCACGTCCAGATGGCCCTCCTGTTCGCCGATCTGCCGCAGGGCCGACTGCACCGAGTCGTCGTCGGTCACGTCGAGTTGAACGAACCGGGCACCGAGTTCGGAGGCCGCCGCTTCTCCACGTTCCCTATGGCGCGCTCCGATATAGACGGTATGCCCCAGTTCGATGAGTCGCCGGGCGGTCTCATAGCCGAGTCCCTTGTTGGCGCCGGTGATGAGCGTCACGGTCATTTGGTGCTCCTTGTCGCTGACGGTGTGGACGTTCCCTGCTTGTTGATGCCCGGCTTCGCTTGTTGATGCCCGACTTCATGCCCTTGGCCTCCCACCGCTCTGGCCCAGCCAGCACCACTCCCGGCAACCCGATTCGCCAAAAGGGCCTAATCATCGGCTGGAGCCGATACCTTGACACAGCAAGCATCGGCCGTGGCCGATAATTCGAGCAGTTCTGCAAAACAGATAGAGGTTCGCAGCTGTGGTGGGGCAGCCATTGCCACTCAACCATGGGGCTCCTCGGCGGGTCGCCCAGGCGCCTCCACGGTGGCGTCCGGGCTTGGAGACCTCGAGGCGGCTGGGGCTGCGGTTTGGGCCGACCGGCCCGATGGCTACCCACTCGGCACGTACCGCATGGCCACTGCCCCCGAGTCGAACTCCGTCTGGCCCACGAGCTTCAAGTCGACATACTTGGAAAGCCCATCGAACAATCTTCGGTCCGTGACCGGCAAGCCGGGGTTGCACCACGAATTCGTACTCGTCGATCAAACCCAGCTCAGCCAGTGCCAGCGGGAGCTTCACGCCTCCCACGAGCAGTCCCTCACCCGGCTCCCGCTTGAGATTCTCAACAGCCGTGCCCAGATCCCCACGCACGAGCTCCGCGTTCCAGTCGACCTGGTCCAGAGTGCTCGAAACGACGTACTTCTTTGCGGCGTCGATCGACTGACCGAAAGGTTCCATCCAGTCGGGTCTCGCTCCCGCCGGCACTGGTAGCCGCCACGCTGATTCCATCATTTCGTAGGTCACCCGGCCAAAGAGAAGAGCGTCGGCCAGATTGAGGTTCTCCATGGCGTGGCGATGTAGATCTTGGTCCGGGAGGAACGCTCGATGATCGCAGCATCCGTCCACGGTGATGTTGATGGAGTACCGGAGAGGTCGCACCTGAAAAAGAGTACCTGGACAACCCATCCCACACCGGGCTGACGGACAATCGGCGGTTCGCGATCCATCGTCTCAACGAGCCCTGGTGCTTGCCACCTTGCCCCTGGTCACGGACCAGCCAATCCCCAGCTCTGATAGTTCTCGACAGCCGGAGCTTGGGTGTGTGGAACACTCTGGCGATGACCCCGGACCTGCGCCAACGTCGACTGGAGCTGCTGGCTGAGCACTTTGCTTCGGAGGTGGACCAAGAGTTCGACCGCACCATCGCCACGTTTGCGGGCCTACCTCGCTACGAGATCGTGCCGACAGGGCAGGTCTACCTGGGAGAGAAAGCCGTCCTCGACTATCACCGCGCTCAGCGCGCAGGCGTTCCCCGACCAACGACATGAGAACGTGACCATGCATGTGGCGGACGACAACACCATCATCGCGGAGTTCGATCTCTTGGGTACCAACCTCGGGCCCCTGCTTGATGCCGAGCCTACGGGCAAGTCCTTTCGAGTCCCGACCGTGGCCATTTTCACCTTTGAAGGCGAGCTGTTGACCAACGAACGCGTGTACTTGGATCTCGCCAGCCTCCTTCGCCAGATAGGACGCCACGACCTCCTGGCTGGCAGCTGAACGCCGCAATAGGGGTAACCGATCCTGCGACGATCGGCCACTCCCCCACTGCCCGGCTACCGCGCTGGTGGCCGAGTACCCTGCTCGCCGAGGCCTACCGGGCGCCCGCCTACTCAGCGCCGCCCCATGATCGGGTCGTTGCCGGTGAAGTACACGGTGTCCTGGACGTACTTGTTGCCGGTGGTGCCGAGGTCCTTCTCGTTGGTGGCCAGACAGGGGGTGTCGTAGCCGGCGGAGGTCCTCTTGCAGGCCGCCAGCTTGTCCACGGTCTTGCCGTTGGGCTTGAGGAAGTAGACGGTGCCCGAGGGGATGGTGGACCCGTAGAAGAACTGGATGACCGCCTGGATGGGAGCCAGATTGGAGGTGTAGACCCCGAAGTTGCCGTAGGCCTCGATGATGTTGCCCTCGCACCTGGTGGACCCCGTCGGGGGGCACAGGGCCGGCTCGGCCGAGGGGGCCAGCGACTTGAGGGTCACCGCCACCGGTGGGGGGTTCTCGGTCACGGTGGCCGAGGCCAAGGGGGCCAGCCACGGGGTGATGGGGTGGTCGTTGGGGGACTTCTTGGCCACCTTGATCTTGGCCTTGGGCAGGGTCAGGGTCACCTTGGCCTTGGCCTGCTTGAGGGTCCGCTTGGTGCTGGCCAGGGCGATCCCGGGGGCCGCCACCGCCTCGGTGCCGTTGCCGGACTCGACCACCACCACGCCCACCCCTCCCAGGGTGGTGACGTGGGTGCCGGCGTTGGACGAGGCCACCGAGGCCGAGCCGGTGATGGTGGTGCCGTTGGCCAGTCCCGTGGTGTTCACCAACAGGTTGAGGGTGTCTGCGGCCCCCTCGGCCAGGGTCCCGATGGAACAGGTGACCTTGCCCGATCCGTCGGTCGAACACGAGGTGCCCGAGGCGCTCATGCCGGCCAGGTCGTAGGTGAGGGGATGCCCACCGGCGGACACCGAGACCGTGGCCGTGAGCCCGTCGACGGTGGCGGTCGAGGTGTTGGTGACCGTGGCCGCCCACCCGCCGTCGGTGCCGGCGCTGACCTGGTTCTGGAGGGCCGGGGTGGACGAGGGCACCTGGAAGGTCGGGGTGGGGGGCGGAGCCTTGACCGTGGTCGTGCCGAGGGCCGCCACCCCCGAGGGCGGGTTACAGGTGAGGGACTCACCGGTCGGGGTGTTGTGGACCACGAAGGTCACCTCGGCGTCGATGGCCCCGGGCACGAAGTAGACCGCTCCCGTCCCTGGCCCGGTCTGCCAGGTCACCGGGTTGTAGGCGGTGTCGTAGGTGTAGGGGGTGCCGGCCACCAGGGTGGTGTCGCTCTGGGGCAGGTTGTCGGCCGTGGCCGACTCGGTGTTCGGGGAGACGGCTCCACTGGCCGAACCGCCCACTGAGCTCAGCCCGTCCTCGGCCGAGGTCTGGGAGGCCACCGTGAGCGAGGTGGCCCCCGTCCCGATGAAGTGGTTGATGACCGAGGCCGGGATGGTGACCTGGGCGGCCAGGGCCGTGGAGAAGGTCCCCCCGGCGTCGATGGTGGCAGGCGGGGCCGGGGACTCCGACATCACCACCGGGAAGCTGGTGGTCCCCGAGTCTCCGGTGATGGTGCACGAGTAGCCGGTTCCGAGCGAGGCGGTGCCGTTGAAGGTGGCGCCGAGCACCGACATGGTGAAGCTGTCCCCGTCGTTGATCGGGCCGGCGTATTCGACGTACCCGTTTCCGAAGTTGTAGGTGATCTGGGTGTTGGAGTACGACGGAGATGATGAGGCCGATGCAGTCCCCGCCTCCTCCGGTGCCCAAGCCGGCCTCCCACTCGGACGTGTTGTCAGAGAACGTGATGTTGCTGCCGTAGTCAGAGCCGGTGGCCGAGCAAGCGGCCGGATAGGCGGTCCCCAGGTCGGACTCGGTGCCGAACCCGGACCCCGACACCGTCATCGTGGGGTTGGAGGGAGTGCCTCCGAAGGTCACGCCGTCGATGGTGGCGGTCGTGGTCACGTTGAAGGGGGTGGGGGCACTGGTTGAGGCCGTGAGGTCGTTGTCACCGCCGTAGTCGGCCACCGCGGTATAGCTGCCAACCGGAAGAGCACCGTTTTCGATGGAACAACCTCCGCTGGCCCCTCCGGTATCGGGGATGATCGTGGCCACGCAGTCGGCAGTGCCGACGTCGACGGTAACCGTTTCCGACGAGGGTAGCTCCTCACCGTTTGCCGTGGTCACGGTGACCGTGAAGGTAGTGGCCGATTCGCTGGCGTAGGACTGGCTGGCGGCGTTGGTGGAGACTCTGGTGGAGGTGGTGTCCTGGGAGACCACGAAGCCGCTTGGGACTCCTTGGTAGTAGATCGGGTGACCCAGTGACGAGGTCACCCCCGAGCAGCTCGAGCCGTCGACCGTGTGGGATCCCACCGTCAGTGTGGGCGAGATGGACGCCCCGCCGTCGACGGTGGAGCAGCTCAGCGCTCCGCCGAGGCTGTCGCCGGCATCGGGATACTGCGACGCTGGTGACGGTGGCGCTGCCGCCAAAAGTCTGGGAGCCCAAGGCCACCACAGCGGAGAAGGGACCCGAGACGTTGGTGTCGTAGGCACCGATGGCGCACGGGGTGGTCCTCGGCGCGCCCCGCTGGTCGGTGGCCGGGCAGAGCGAAGGATCGGTCACGGCTCCGATGGCCGAGCTGGCGGCCTCTAGGGCGACGGTCTCGGTCGGGCCGTTGTTGTCCGCCAGCCCGGAGGGGTCGAGGTGTGCCGACGAGTTGTCGGAGAGGTCGCCGGTCCCGGTGAAGTGGCAGGTTCCGTCATCATCGAGGTTGTAGCCGAGGTCGGTGACCATGGCGGCCTGTATGAAGCAGTCGTGGCCAGAAGTGCTTCCGGCCACGATGGTGGCCCCGATGGTCAGGGGGCTCTGCTCGTCCTGGATCCCACCGCCGTAGTACGAGGGGGCGCTGTTGCGAACCACGGTGCTGTTCTCAATTGTCGACGAACCGCTGTTCTCTAGGTCCTCGATGTCGATGCCTCCACCGTCGTCGGTGGAAACCGTGTTGCCGGACACCGTCGAGTTGTCGACGGTGATGGTGGCTTCGTCGCTCTCGATCCCACCGCCGTAGTCGGTGGCGGTGTTTCCGGACAGAGTGCTGCCCGTGACACTCAGGCTGTTGTTGGCCTCGAACAGGCCGCCCCCGTTCGCAGACGTGGTGTTGCCCGACACCGTGCTGTCCGAGACCGTGGCATCGGAGATGGAGTAGAGCCCTCCACCACCCTGGCCCGCCGAGTTGTCAGAAAGAGTGCTGGTGCTGATGGTGACAAAGGCACTGTTGTAGATAGCGCCGCCGTAGGAGGCGGTGTTGTTGTTCAGGTCGCTGTCGATGACGGTGAGAAAGCCCGAGTTCCAGATGGCGCCGCCGTAGTTCGAACCGTTGTTCTCCGTCAGTGTGGTATCGAAAAGGTTGACGGTGCCGGCATTGGCGATCCCGCCACCGTGATCGGAGGCGTTGCCACCGGTGATGGTCAGGTCGCTGATGTTGACCGTGCCGTTGCTGACCGTGAGAACCGATCCCGCGTCGTCGCCGTCGATCTCCGTGGACCCGGCCCCCGCTCCGGTAATGGTCAACCCGGCCAGTGAAGACGAGTCGACGGTGTCTGTTTCGCTGTAGGTGCCAGTGGCCACGTCAATGGTCACGTACTCCCCCACGTAGGTGCCGGCGGTGGCGGTATCGATGGCGGCCTGAATGGTGCCACACGGGCTGGTTTCGCTACAGACACTGCCGCTCCCTGATGTGGACACGTAGAGGGTGACCGAGGCGCTCCCGCCTGCGCCCGCCACGTCCGAGGTGGCAGCCACGGTGGTCACGACTCCACCCATGACCAGGCAGCACACCAGCACGAACCGGGTAGCAGTGCGCCTGAGACGTGGTCGGCCGGAAGGGCCCGCCGTCAACCGCCCTCGTCCGCCTGCCGCTCTGCCCCTGCCCTCTGCGACCGGCGAGCTTCCCCACCCCAATCGTTCAGCATCCCTGAACCATGCGCCCATCGATTTCGGACCCTCCAGCTATGGGGCCCCGCTCTGCCCCCCCAATTGCCCAATCATACGCACCGGCCAGGTACGACAACAATGTCGACCCAGGTCCGACGGGTTGCCAACCCGCCCCGGGCTGTTGCCGGCAAATGTCGGAATCGCCCTCCGCGTCACCGAGGCAAGGGCATCGGGTCTGCTGACCGCTCGAACTACTCCTCGGGAATCGGACCGCCCGGATCCAGCTGGGGCCCAGCGATCGTCCCGGCTACGCCCGCCTACCCAAGAAGTAGAGGAACTCGGTCTGCATGTCCGCACCCGCGGGCGCTTCCAGTTTCGGCCCGAATACGAACGGTTGGCGGATCATGGCGTCCATGGGCTTGAGTGCCTCGTAGGCCTGACGGACGGACTCTTCGTCCAGTCGCTCATCGGCACCGACTGTTCGCGCCAGGTCCCAGGTGTGGACGAGCACGTCCATGGCTGTGAACTGGCCGATGATCTGGCCTGCGGGCATCGTGCCGGTCGGACCGTCAATCTCCTTAACAACCGCCTCCGGGTCTCCGGTGATATCGCTCATGGCCCGACGGGCACTCTCCCAGGCCTGCTTCGGGTCCTCGTCAGCTCCCAGGGGCTCTGACTCCCCACCCCGCACGTTTGCGATAACCCCACGATGATTTTGGACCACGTGCGCCACCAGGTCACGGGCTGTCCACTGTTCGCAGGGCGATTGGGCTCCCCATTGGTCAGAAGGCACGGCCTTGACCGCGGCATCGAAGCCGTTGGACACCACCCGGTACCGGTCTTGAACGTCGCTCATGCCGAAACCCTAGGTCGCCCTCGACCTCCCTGCCGGCGACGGGTCAGCGCAATCGGGAGGACACGTGTCGGCCCCGGGTGAGCGAGCGGTAGAGGTCCATCGTGCTGGGATGTACCGAATCCAAAGGTTCGATGTCGTCGGCCACCAAGCGGACCAGTTCCGACATGGCCGATTCCACTCCGGCTGGATTTCCGCCCAGGTCCGCGGCCCGCATCAAGGTGCGGTACAGCCGCTCGTCATAGGGACTGACCAGCAGTCCTCGGCGCGCCGCCCACTCGGCCCCCTGGGGATCACCCGCCCCGAGGCAGTCCCCCGCCAACCGCCCGCTCAGATCAACCACGGCGGCCTCGATAGCCGGTCCGATCCCCTCGAGGATGGGCCAGTCCGATGACCGGATGCCTTCGAACGGCCGACCGCGGACGAGGTCGAGGGCACGCCGCCAATCGGCGGGATCCTCCGAGTTGGCCAGGATGACGAACCGGTTCCAGTCTGTGGTGACCGTGTCGGACAGAGCCAACCGCCCGTGTGACCGGGGCAGGTGGTCGACACCGTTCCTCGCTTGGCCCAATGCCCTACGAGCCACCGACGCCGTCGAGTGGAGGCTCGACGGCGCCATGAGTCGATCGGGCCACAGAGCGGTAGCCCAGGCCTCGGTGGAGGCCCCGTGCGGGTGCATGGCCAGGAAAACGACCAGCTCTTTCGCCCATGCCCTGGTGAACTCGCGAGCGGCGCCAACAATGCCAATCTGGCCCAGAACCAATACTTCAACCTCGGCTCCGGAGTCGGTTGCGCCGGCCGGTGCTGGCATACGCCCTGCTAAACGTCCTGCCGCGGTTTCCACATCGATGGATGCCGAGCGTCGTCCGCGGATGACACCCGGAACCGGTGCTGCGTCCGGCGGAACGACTCATCGTGGGCCAGGTGTCTGGCTCTGTGGGGGGTGGAGGCGAGGGCGACGTGGGTGGGTCCCTTCGATCCAAGGACGTGGGAGCCGACCGGATCGGCATCGGAACGGAGATGCTCACATAGGGCTCCTCCGACAACAGGACCGACTGGCGACTTCCCGCCGTGTCGATCAGGGTCGTGACGCCATCGAGTTCATCTGCCGCGAGCTGCTGCGGCTGCATGACGGATCCGAGGAGGTCCAGCGAGGCCGGCCGAGGAGGTCCAGACAGTCTCAGGCCGTGAAGCGACTCACCGGTTTCACCCACCGCGATCACCGCCAAGCCGAGGTGCGGATCCGATCCCAACTCGAGCAGTTCCGCCAGGTACTCACCGGATACCGTCGGTCCGCAGACCACGGCGATGGGATCCCAACGGTCCGAGTCATCGACGCATCGGGCCTGGGCGAACGAGTCAAATCCGGTGGTCCGTAACAACTCAATGCCATGTAGCCGCCGGCGGTACAGACTTTCGAGCAACGGTGGCAGGTCGGGCACGGCCATTACTCTGTCGAACCGTTCCAGCTCGGCCCCGAATCCGACCACTACAAGATCGAACCATCCGCTCCAGAACGAGGTGGCCAGCTCCAGGGCCAGGGCTCGGATTACCCCCTCGCTGGCGCTCGGATCGCCGTCGACGATGAGAGTCCCCAACGACTCCAGATTGACCATGATGAGTCCTTCGGATCCTTGTCCCGCTGTCACCAGGAGCGGCGCCGGAGGGGGGCCCAGGGTGGTGTGCCTCCCGGTAGCCGAAGAGGGCAGGAGAGCCCGGTCCACCACAATGGAGGATCCATCGGGCCCCGGCCCGAAAGGGCTGGCGAGATCCTCGGCGCTAACAGTCCCGTCGGTTGTCAGTTGGAGAGTGTCGGCGCCGACGGTCACACCCGTCACCGTCGGTCTGCCCCACGCCGGTCCGCTGCCTCCTCGGAGGAAGAGGTGAACACCGGAGTCCACCGCACGGGCTATCTCCGCTCCCCCGCCCAGTCGCAGCCTCTGTTCAAACCGGCTGTCGGATCGACCAGGAAGTCTGATGTAGTTGCCGTCGGAGCGATGACGCTGCTGGACCTGACGCATGCGCTCAAGCAGGTCAACCACGCCGGCACCAACTACACCGGCACCGACGGGCATGAGCGGGACAATCGGCGGCTTCGGTGCGATTGGCTCGGTCGGAGGGCCGGAATGACCGGGTGATACTTCGGTCAGATCCACCGACTTGAATGCCTCCATACCCGCGCGCGGGCCAGTAGGGACGATCAGCCGTCACCGGTCCCTCGCTCCCGATGGGCTCAGGTAGTAGGAGCGTCCATCCGGGTCGTATCCAGTGCTCAGTGGTCAGCGCACCGCCATCGGGCTGGCGAAGGTCGTAATTGAGCTCGGCGATCTCCCTCCAACGCAGGGGAGAACCGAGCTGCTGCGAGGCGATGGACCAAAGGGTGTCCCGTAGTTCAACCCGGTGCTCCTTCAACGGCAGGCGCACCACTTTCAGACCGCTTCGTTCAGGGTCATGCCCGTTTGATGTCGTCGTGGCGTCGACGGATGCGAGCACTCGGCCGGTGGGCACGGGCGACGGCTCCGAGGGCTCCGAGGGCTCCGAGGCCCGAAGATAGTGCCTGAACTGGCGGCCCCTCGGCGAGGTGGTTCATCGTCGGATCTGACCGGTACCGGCGGCCTGAGGAGCTTCGGGTCGACGGTAGCTTCGCTCGCTGACGTGGCAGCTCGGCCGGATGGAACTGGATCCTCGATGATCCGAAGGGCCCCGGGACCCCGGACGGCCGAGGTGACGGGCGCCGGACTTGCTGAAGCGGATGCTGCCCTAGTCCTCGAAGGCGTGCCTGCAGGCGCCACTCGGCCCATGGAGGAGAGGGCCATGGTGGTCCCGACCAGGCACGGCGGCCAGCGCTTGCAGGGACCGACTGGCCGGAAGCCGGGCCGACGAGCGTCCGGTCAACCGTGAACGGATCTCAAGAAGTACGCACACCGTCATCCAGGCCCACGTGATCCAGGCCACGAACAAGGCCACTCGACCGACCCAATGGGACACCATCCGCGGGTCGACGGATCGATGAGAGGAGATCTCCCGAGCCGCCGCCCCCAACGGGACGTGAAAGGAAGGAAGCCCGCCCAGGGCGTACAGCCCGATCGGCACAGCCACCACAATGGCGGTCAAGGCCACCATGGAAAGCACGGCCCAGGTGGCGCTGTGGCGGCGGAAGTCCTGCGGAATGATCCCCCTGGTCGACCAGCCCACCGTCACCCCTTGCACGTCCACCGCTGACGCCCTGGCCGAAACCGTGATGAAGGGGATATGGATCATCCCCAGGATGGCGGTGGGCATTTGGTACTCGATCTGGACGGTAACCGTCCCCGATGACACGGTGGCGATGCCAGGGTGCCCGGCCTCTACCGTGAACTGCTCCGCCGCACTGATGGCTTTGGACCGATTGAGCTGCACCACTCCGGATCGAAGGGCGTCGATCGAAAGCTGGCCGGCACCGGCCCGGGCCGCCTGCTCCGCCTCGTCAGAGGCCGCTTGCTGGGCACTGAGCGCGGAGCCACCATCGACGACCAGGCCCATCAAGGCAAAGACCGCCAGCATGAAGAGGATCGACAAAGGCGCTGATCGATGCGTCCTGGTCGGTCGAAGGTGGGCTCGAAAGCGATCTCAACTCAACACCGACCGGTAGGGATCGATCGGGGCCACCGCTGTGGCCTGCACCGTGGTGCTGCCCGGGACGCCGGGTATGGACAGGTCGGACAGGTCCACCTGGCATACCACGGTCACGCTGACGGAACCCCCGGGACGGAAATTGGCCGAGATCGGTGGTGATCTGCGCGTGGACACACGTATGGGTCTGCCCGAAGACACCGATCGCCGCGGCCTCCGGGCCTCCTGACTGGGCGCTCTCGCTGGTAGGGAGTACTGCTGCGGCCTCGGCACCGGCTCTAGCCGCTTCCACTACCTGCTGGTGGGCCTCGGAGACCCGCCCGAACACCACCAAGATCAGCACCAGCACGAACAGCACCGGCATGATGATCACCATTTCGACGATCAGGCTTCCGTCCTCGTCTCGGAGTGGTCTGCCGTGCTCCGGGCCGGATCGGCGGCCGACCATTACCGAGAGACCGCCTGGAGTCCCTGGACTCATTCCGAGCCTCGGAACTCCTGGATCGGACCCACCACCACCGCGGTGAGCGTGTGGGTGAAACCCGGGAAGATGGTCATTGCGGTAGCGCTCACCGTGACGCCGGCCAGGTCCCCGGGCAGAATGGTCACGACGGCATTCGACGATGCCAGGTCGGAGCCCGAACCCTGCAGGATCGAGTCAGCTTGGCTCACCCCCGCCACTGGTCCACCCCCGAAGGAACGGGCCGACCGGTCACCTTCGGACGCGGCCAGCTGGGTCACCTGAGCGGCGTGGGCCCACAGGGCCATCTGAAGCAACAGCACCAAGAGCCCCATGAGCAACGGGATCACCAGTACAGCCTCGACCGTCGTTGATCCGTTGTCGTCGAACGGTCGAGACCACCCGTGCGGACCGTGCCGCCTGTACTTGTCGGTCCGCTGATAGGCGATCTGGGAGAACGGTGGGGTCAATTGTTGAGGTTGATCGAGTTGGTCTTGGCGGTGACTTTGGTCACGATGATGGCGCAGATGGCGATAGCCAACGCCGCGAAGAGCGCGGTGATTATGACCGTCTCCACAACGGACCCTCTCTCGTCCCACTCCCCGAAGCGTCCGGCCCGGGCCCGTAGGTACGTCCATAAGACCACGATCTGGTTTGGCATGGTTGATCCTCTCGTTGACATTTCCCGATCGATCCGTTTCATTGCTCTGATCTGCTCGTTCGCCGACACGCCAGGTGACCCGCATTGCACTCATCGCGGCCATCAGAAGCCACCGATGATCCGACTGAAGGCGGGGTAGCCGATGAACACCAGAAACCCCAACAAGAGCAGCGCCCCGGGGAGAAACAGCCGTTCGGTCACGCTGTTGGCGGCAGACTCCGCATCGGCCTGTTCATGCCGCCGCAACGAGACAGCCCGGGCCGTCAGCGACTGACGTATCCGCGCCCCTTCGGTGCCTGCCAGTTCCAATGTGGTCGACAGTTCCACCAGCTCGGGAACGTCGACCTCGGTGCCCAGCCGGCCCAGAGCGGCCCAAGGGGACAGTCCGCCGTCCCGGGCCGTGGCAAGCGCCCTGGCCATGCGCCGGGCAGCCCAGTCGTCACTCACCTGAGATGCTGCCAACAAGGATCCTTCGACCCCTACGCCACCGGCCAGGCTCAGGACCACCAGATCGACGAACGAGCCGATCACCACGCGGAAGTGCCTCCGACGGTCACGGGCCTGACTGATCACGGCGGCGAACGGAAGGCATATCCCCGACGGCACCGCCACCACCACCAACACGACCGGGACCATCGGGGCCAGGGTGACACCTGCCACGTCCGCCGCCAACCACAAGAGCAGCGGGCCGAGCAGTCCGACTCCTCCCGCCACCAGGACCTTCGCCGCCAACCCCTCGGGCGACTCGCCGGTGATGGCCAACGAGGGCAATAAGGCCAGCCACCTCGGGTTCGACGTCAATCCGGTGGTGTCCGCCCACGAAACCAGCCTCCGCCCCGATCGCACGGAGATCTGAGACCGACCCCTCAGGCTCGATGGAGGAAGGTGCCGGTCGGTTCATCGCCCCGAGGATCGATTCGAGCGAGGCAGGTGCCACCCGCAGCCCGTAGACCAAACCGAGTAGGCCGAGCCCGACCATGGCACCGAGGATCAAGGATGAGCTCATTGAGTCGTCACCTGCCCGCCGAGCAGGCGCACCGGAGCGGGTGGACGTGCCATGGAAACCATCAGGGTCATCCCGAGGCCGTACATCGCCCCAACTACGAGAAGGACCACCTGTCCCTTGGCCGAGTCGAATGGTTCGAGATAGGGGTGGGAAAGCACGGCCAGCGCCACCGCGAACGCCACCGAAACCACCAGCACTGTCCGCACACCGCTGCGGATGGAGGCCCGGCTGGTCTCGATCCTCAGGCGCAGGGCCACTTCGTCCCTGGTGGAGTCAGCCAGCGCGGACAGCAGGTCCCCCATCCGCTGAGCCCGGGACGACACCGCCAGCTGCAGAGCACACACCACCCGGTCGGCGCAAGGATCCCCGACGTCGTCAGCGAACGACAGCAGGGCCTCACCGGGGTGCATCCCTGCGCTCAACCTGCCCGACAAGCGCATCGTCGCTTCCCTGATGGGGAGGGGGCTCAAGGGAGCCGTGGCCACGATGGCCTGAGTGAGCCCGGCAGAAGCCGCCAAAGTCCCCTGCAGCATCTCCGTCCAAGTGGCGATGGACTCGATCTTCACGATGGAAATCGATCCCGCCGTCTGACCGAACAGTTTCGGCAACCCGAAGACGGCCACCCCCACAATAGGAACGGCCACCGGCCACCCGGTAGCGAGGGCGGCCAGCACCCCGGCCGCGGTGGCCAGGGCCAGCAACCACACCTGACCTCGCCACCGGGCCACGTACGAGACAGTCCGAGGCGCAATGGCCACGTCAGGGTTCCCAACGTGCCACGCCCACACGATACCGGCGATGCCAAGGCCAAAACCCACGCCGCTCACCAGTACCACCGCCAGCCTCACCGCAACGAACCAGCGAACTCGGACGGTTGGGGCCGGTACCCGAACTGCTCCAACTCTCTCGAGGTCTCCGGTCGGAGCGGTGCCGACTCCACAGCCCGTCGGTCGGCACCGGGCCGGAACACCTCGTTGGAGATCACCTGCACTCCTTCGGCGTCCACCACCTCCCGGATCGAGGACACGAACCGCTGCCGTGAGCCCGCGGCCGGAAAGTAGGACGGGCCTTCGAACCGGCGCCCTTCGTCCGTTCGACCCTGATGGGGCCGGCCCGACGTTTCCTGGGGATTCGGAGGGTCGCTCGGATCATGGCAACCCGACGAGTCGGTCCAACCCGACGCATCGTGCGGCCCGTCGCCCGACCCATATCCGTCGTGGATCTCGCTGTCGAGATGGACCACGAAATGGATGGCCCCGGCGATCAGTAGATTGCTGGCCTCAAGCGGGATGCGCTCCCGTGCCTGGACGGCATACGAGGAGATCCTCCGGAACACCCCGGCTGAAGAATCGGCGTGGATGGTGCACATGGAGCCGGATCGCCCCTGGCTCATGGCGTTGAGCATGGGGAGTACCTCGTCTCCCAACACCTCTCCCACGATCACCCGGTCGGCGTTCATGCGCAGGGCTCGCCGGACCAGGTCAGCCACCGAAATCAGACCTTCTCCCTCGAGGTTCGCCGGACGCGCTTCGAGGGCCACGATGTCGGGGTGACGGTCGATCGTCCGGTCCAAGCCGAGCTCGAACGCCTGCTCGATGGTAACGATCCGCTCTCGAGGAGATATCTCCGCGGCCAGCGCCCGCAAGAGTGTGGTCTTGCCCGAGTTCATGGCGCCTGACACCACGATGTTCTTCCGAGCCCTCACCGCAGCCCGCAGAAAAGCGGCCAGGACCACGTCAAGTGTCCCCAGACCAACCAGGTCGGAGAGCGACAGATCAGACAATCGGTGCCGGCGGATCGACACCGCCGGCCTTGAGGTCACGGCCATCACCGCAGACAGCCGGCTACCGTCCGGGAGGCGCAGGTCGAGCTCCGGGCGCGCCATATCGAACCGACGTTCGGACAGACCGAACCGGCTGGCCGCAGAGCGCACGATGTCGACGACCTCCTGGTCGGAGTCCGCGATCGGGGCCATCAGCCGTTTGGAACCATCGGCGTAGCTGGCCCAGACCCGGTCGCATCCGTTGATGTCGATGTTCTCGATCTCCGAGTCGTCGATGAGCGACTGGAGACGCCCCATGCCGAACAGGGCATCCAGGACCGTCTGGGCCAGGCGATGTTCTTCCTCGGCGCTCTCGCACGGCGGCCACTGGTCCTCGGCGTTAGAGGTCAGGTCATCGAGATGGGTGAAGACCTGCTGACGGGCGAACTCCCGCCGGTCGTCAGCCACCAGTCCGGCAGCCCCCGGACCGGCAAGGTCCTCGGCCACCAGCTCACGGAGGGCCCGCGCCAAGGTGGTCGTCACCGCAAGGCCTCTTCGCGGTGGGGTTCACCTGACGGTGGCTCGGCCGCTTCGGCCTCCCCGTCTGCAAACTCCCCGTCGCCTCCACCAGCTGATCCGACCGGCCAGCGTGGTGGCCATCCGCGCCGCGGTGGTTGCCAACAACGAACGGCGCAGCCGGCGTCGACTCTGCCGCCGCCCGGTGGCCACGGCCGCGGACGCTGTATCAAACGGTACGACCGCCAAGACCGGGATCCCGGTGAACTGCTGGATCTCAGAGCTCGCATGATCCCCGCTTCCCACGATGGCCAGGCATACCCGGTCCTGATATCGCTCCAGGAGCACCGGTGCCCGCTCACGAATATGCACCACCGAAGCCGCATCGGAACGGGAACACACCACGACCACGTCAGAATGCTCGAGCCAGGCCGCCGAGGCCCGGTCGTCCGGAGCGAGTCTGCCCAGGTCGATCAGAACATCCCAGCCATGTTCCGATGCAGCGTGGGAGTTCGACAGGAGCGCATTCATCGAACGTGAGGCATCGAGGACATCCAGTCCGCGAGTGGCCACCAACACGTCGAGTCCACCCGGCAATTGCTGCAGATGGGATGCGATGTCGGCCTCCGTACCCGAACGGCGGGCGGCGGCCAGAAGCGCTGGCCAACCCTCCCTCGAGGACAGTTCGAAGCGGGCGGCCAGGTCACCACCGCTCGGATCGCACTCGGCCACCATCACCTTTCGCCCCTCGGGCCAGCTCGCGCCCACCAAGCAGGCGAGGGTGGTAACGCCAGGTGCGCCTTTGATCGACACGAAGCTGGTCACCGTCATGTGCTGGAGCCGGCTGTCGATCGTGGACTGTCTTCCCTGCGGGCGCCATCGCCCTGACCGGTCGATCTGGCCGGCGAGGATGAGGATGAGGGGGAGGAGGCGGGCAGCAGGACCAGGCTGATCTGGTCCGCGGCCGCGGCCGTGGACACCGATGCTGCCAGGGTCGATGACACCTCGACCGACACCAACAGCGAAGCACCGGAGGATGAGTTGGACGAAGGTACCTCGACATCGAACACCGTGGCCTGGGGTACCAGAACCCCCGTTCCGGATCCACCTCCGGAGGACTGACTCCCCGATGTGGATGACGAACTGGAATTGGACAATGAGGAGAGCGGGGTACCCGGGCTGGCTGTCTGCACGATCTCGACCTGATCGCCAGGCTCGACACCCGCCGCAGGCAGTTGACCTGCCTTCAGAGCCAGCCCCACTACGGCATCCCCCGAAGCGATCGGTGCGGCGGTGGTCACATCTTGAGGGGTGAGCAGTGAACCGGCCTCTATGGTGACCGCGGCACGCTGGCCCGACAGCTCCGAGGCATCGGCCACGGGGATCGCCGTCACCCCACTCGAGATGGACGCGTTGGCCTCGCCGAGTTGATTTCCGGCGATTAGCTGACCCTGCTCGATGGTCTCGGTCACGATGATCACGGACGCTTGATGGTCGGCCGACGCATACAGATCGGCAAAGATGGCGATGCTGGCGCACACCACCACCAGCGAGACCAGGGCCACCAGCGGCCTCCGCCTCCGAAGGGACGTCGGGAGACGCGAACTCCCCCGCAAGCCGGATACCGGTGGAGTCGTTGCCTTCGTTGAACTGCGATCGAGGAGTGACGTCACCTCAGCGGCCAACCGTTGAGTTGACGCTCTGGACCTGCTCGACCCTGATGGAAGTCGACGAGGATGTGGACAGTGGAGGAAGTGCTCCCCCGCCCTGGGCCCCCACCGCCGACCAGGTCACAGACCATTGGACTGTGGCGACCACCGGGTAAGCGCCGTCATTGGGGTTCCCGTCTCGCGAGGGCTGGCCCATTGAGGAGGTGGAGTAGGTATGAAGGCAGTTCGTCGACTGGTTTGGTGGCCCGGCCGAATCGAACGGCGTACCCGGGCCGCCACAGGTCTCTACGCCACCATCTCCCATCACCCATGTGACCGACTCCGGAGTGGCCACCGCCGTAGCACTAACCGTGCCGACCGTTGCCGTTACCGCGTAGGGGTGCCAGATATCCCCACCGATCCACAACCAGGTGGCCAGATTGACCACTGAGAAGTTTGCCGGATCGAAGTGGGTAGTCGGTGAGGGTAGGTGGAGCGAGTTCTCAGCCTGGAGAGCGAGGACATACGGGTTGACCGCGGGCGTGGTCGCCGCCGCCTGATCGGGAATCCATTCAGTGGCCGTGATGCTGGCCCCTGTCACCTGGTTGATACAGGTCACCGAGTACCAGCTACCCGGGGTGGGACCTCCGGCGGCGAAACCTCCCTCATCATTCAAGACGAGCTTGGTGTCGACGCAGAGCCACGGGTTCTGGGCCCGTCCCGCTCCTCCGCCGCCGGTGGCTCCTCCTGGGCCTCCGCCTCCAGAACCGACTCTCGAAGCACCGACAGTGATGGTGTGGCCGCGGCCGTCGCCCCCTCGGACCGTATTCGCTTGGGAGGCCGTAGGGACGACATTGACGGCCGCCAGCCCCACGAGGAATACCGCCACTGCCGAAAGACACCGGGTTCGAAATCTCACGTACCCTCACACCTGTCTACCGCTGGTGTCCTCTGGGTCAGTAGCTTCCACCCGCTATTGGTCAACTCCATCGACGACGTGTATGCCACATAACCCACTTGACCCAGCTCGCCCGCAACGGGCAGACCGGTGGCCGCGGAGACCACTATCTGTCGCACGTCGGCGCACGCTCGGACGGTCGCTCGGTCCCTTTCCAGCGCAGTCACAGTGGGAGTTCCGTAGTAGGTCGGTCCTCGGCCGACTTCGCCGGAGGCTCGCATCTGCTCGAAGAAGGACCGTCTCACCCCCAATTGCGGTTCGAGAGTGGTGGCAGCCAGTGCCGGCTCGTTGGCATCTGCGGTCACCGCCGCATCCTGGAACGCCAGTTCGGCGGCGAGCCACGCCGACAGCACCTGTTGATCTGCCGCCGATACCCGTGGTCCGTGAGCAGCGGATGCAGTCACCGGGAGCGCTGCGCTATGGACCGCACCAAGCCGAACACTTCCCTGCGCCACCGGGTGGTCCATCGAGCTGCAGGCACTCAAAAGGATGGGGCACATGGCCACGACAAACGTCAGCCACCGCGCTGTCGACTTCCTTCGAAGGAGGGTGCGGAGGGCTGGATTGTCCATCGCACGTGGACCATAAAAGTTGCCCCTAGGCGGCGCAACGAAGATTGCAGGAGGGATGCAGATTGTTCGACCCGATCCAGATGAGCAACTGGCAGTTGCTCGTCTGGATCCGGCCCGGTCACTTCTGAGTTGGGGCACCCATCGAGAGTCGTACCGACTCCTTGCCCGAACGCTTGGCGACAACCTTGCACGAGTGCTTGACCGGTGCGTGACATCGCCGGTCCGTTCCCCTGGCGACCGCTTTCCAAGGCCGCGGGCTCCAGTTTCTGCGACAGGTCGCTTAGACCGCTGGTGAGGCCGTTCGACCACAAATGTCGATGGACGCGAACCCCGCCCGCCGGGTTTCCGGTCACCACCTCCCCGGCCAGAACAACAGCTCGGTGGTTCGGCTCGTGACGTAAACCCTGACCAAGGCCGCTAGCGCTCGGTGTCGACGAAGTCGCTCTACGTGATCACGTTCCCCGCCGAGGATACGCCCCGAAGCCGGGGATTCCACCGCCTGATGGGTCTGGCGTCACCCGGTCAGGTGCCCAGTTGCCTCTTGAACCACTCCAGGATGATCTCGAATCGCTGAACACGATGGCTCGGCGCCCCCGCCCGGGACAGTTCGTGGCTCTCCCCGGGGAAACGGACCATCTCCGGCTCCCGGCCCAACAGCCGAAGGGCCACGAAGAGTTCCTCGGCCTGATTGATCGGGCAGCGGTAGTCCTCTTCCGAATGGAGGATGAGCACCGGCGTCTTCATGTCGTTCACGAAGGTGATGGGCGAGCAATCCAGGTAGGCCTGGGGGTCCTCGAGATGGGTGTGACCGACGTAACCCCGGAACAGCGTGGCGATGTCCGAGTTGATCTCCAGGGTCAGCAGGTTGTTGCACGCTCGCTCGGAGATGGCGGCTTTGAACCGGTCGGTGTGACCGATGGCCCACGAGGCCATGAACCCGCCGTAGGAACCGCCCAGTATTCCGACCCGGTCGGGGTCGACCCACGGGAACCTCTCCGCGGCCTCATCGACGCAGGCCATGATGTCTTCGAAATCGACACCACCCCACCCGGAGCCGGGGTCAGGCTCCGCCCCTGGCCACCGCACGGACCGCCCCCACGCTTCGGAGTAGCCGGAGCCTCCACGGGGATTGCAGTAGATCACGCCGAATCCTGCCCCCACCTCCACCTGGAACTCGTCGAAGAACCTGTTGCCGTACGAGGTGAATGGACCACCGTGCACGTTCAGCAACGTCGGATAGCGACGCCCCGGCTCAGCGTCGACCGGTGGCATGGCCCAACAGGGCACTTCGGTCCCGTCCGCGGATCTGGCCCCGTACGGAACGGGATCCACCAGCTTCACGTGGGAGACGAAGGCAGCGCTCAGATCGGTGTGTTTCCGCTCGTCGGCCGACGATCCTCCCGATCCCCGCGATCCCCGCGATGCGCCCGATCCCCCCGGGAGTTCCACGCCCAGGGTGACGATCTCCGGAAAGGTCGTGGGGGTGGTCACGGACATAGCCAGCGTTCCCGACGCCCAATCCCATCCCTGCACCCAACGTTGCCCTTCAATCAACGGTTTCGGCTCGTCGTGGCCATCGACACCCACCGAGTACACGTGGGAATTTCCTTCGGTCTCGACGCTGAAGAGGACGTGGTCGCCCGCCCATGCCGGGGCCCTGGCGGCGCCATAGGGTGCGCAGTTCCGGTCGAGGCCCGATGTCAACTCCGTCGTCACACCGCTGTCGAGCTCGACGACCCCCACGCGGTAGTGCCTGGGTTCGTCCAACGGGGTGGCCATGCGCAGGAAGGCCAGGTGCCTTCCGTCCGGTGACCACGAAGGAAGGGCGTACTGCGCCCCGTGGTCGCTGACACGTACCGGGAGTTCAGAGCCGTCGGCCGGCACCGTGAAGAGGTCGATGATCCAATCGAGGTCCCAGCTGTCGTGTCGGGCCGAGGAGAAGGCAATCTTCGTGCTGTCGGGAGACCAGGTGATCCCGTCGGCCTGGTACGGGCCCGGGGTGAGCGCCCGTGGCGATGTGGTCCCATCGGATGCCACCACCAGGACCCGACTCGGCCGGTCGAATATCCACCCCTCCGAATCGAGTCGCGAGAAGAACCGTGTGACCCGGCGCGGCGGGATGTCCCTGGCCTTGCGGGTCTCTCCGGGTTTGCCATAGGTGTCCTGATCAGGGTCCCGGGCGACGAAGGCGATCTGCGCTCCGTCAGGCGACCACTCGATCTCCGAGGCCGGGGACGGCCAAGTGGTGACCACCACCCGTTCTCCGCCACGATCGACCGGAAGCACGCAGATCTGGGGTAGCCCGTCCTGGGGGTTGGACGAGAAGGCCAAGTAGCGGCCATCAGGCGACCAGCGGGGCGTGGAATCAGCGGGTCCTGAGGTGAAAGGGCGGGCTCGCCCGGAGCCGTCGGCATCCACCAGCCAGATATTGCTCCGCGACTTGTTCTCGTCGGCGTCGACACCGGCGACCACGAAGGCAACCGTCGAACCATCAGGTGAGACCTGTGGGTCACCTGCCTGTCTCAGTTCGCCAATGTCGTCGGGCTGCATGCCTCGAGGCGCTGCCACGCCGCTCAGATCGCCAACATCGGCTTCATCGGTTGATTCGACTCCTGAGCTCACAGAGGCTCACTTCCTCGCTCGTAGGGTCGGGACGCTCGCATCCGACCCGCTTCAGTTGTACCCGTCTATCCGTACCCAGCCGATGCTCTGCTCCACCAACCACCCCTCACCCGTTCTCACCGACCGGACCTACATCGTGGGCTCCAGACAGCCGCTCGATCCCCTGGGCCCTCGTCGCCTCCACCGCTGCCAACTGGGCCGTACTCACAGAATCCGCTGGACCCGCAGGATCGGCCGTGTCCACGGGATCCCCGGCATCCGGTCCCTGCCCGGTCACCAACTTGGCGCTGAACTTGATGGCCTTGGTGGCCGAGGTGGCCCCGGTCTGCAGGATGATGGCGACCACCAACAAGAAGACGGCCAGCACCCGGAAGGTATGCGATCCGAGCATGATGATGGCCAGCCGGCCCAGTGCGTACGGAGGCGAGCACACCATGGCCCCGATGGCCCCACCCACCGCGGCGGCCGTGAGCTTGTCCTTCGGCGACCGGTTCGATTTGACCCCCACCAGCCGGGCCGGGACGGCCACATAGGCCAGCATCAGGACTCCGACCACGATGCTGAGCGAGATCACGAACCAACCCTTCCCCAGTCGCTGGGAGATGCAGGCTGCGAACCCGAGGCCCAGTCCTGTCACACATCCCCAGTAGAGAATGGCGCGGAGATGCTCACGGGCCAGGGAGAAGCCAAGCCGGATGTCGGGAGTACCGGGCTTGGAGATGGCGAAGGCAAAGACGGCGTTGAGGTAGAAGCTGGCGATGGTGACGGCGACAATGCCGAGCAGTATCGGGATCAGCACCGGACCCTTGACGATGTGCAACTCCTTCCCGTGGAACACGTGAACCTTCAGGTCGAGCATGGCCGCCCAGATCCACATGGCCGGCAGCACCTGCACCAGGGTGAGGCGCCAGTTGGTGACCAGCAGCTTCAACCCCTGGAAGAGCATGGCGAACGCCCCCACCACCAGGGCCAGGGGCGCCAGCCACCGGCTGCGCTGGCTGAGGGACAGCACGGCGTTCTCGACCATGGCATCGTCCCCGTTGCGGATGGCCACGATCAGGCGCTCGATCATCTGGACCACGGTGGCTCGCCGCGACAGGCGCTGGGGCTCGTCAGCTGCCACCGACCCGATTCCCGCCCCCGGCCCCGACCCCGGCCCGGCTCCCCCCTCCCCGCTTCCCGCCGACGGCCCCGCCACCGGCTCCGTCACCGCCTCGGCCGCCGGTTCGGCTCCGGTCGTCACCGGTCCAAGGTCCCGCGGGCAGGGCCACGGCAGGGCTCCGGTGGAGCTGGTCGAGGTACGAGTCCGCCCCAGAAGTCACCCCGCCAACGCTACTGCCCCCCGCCGACCACACCCCTCCGCGTCCCGGACCCCGCCCAGCCTGCGCCACACTGGTGGTCTATGGCTGCTCAGTACATCTACACCATGCGTGACCTGCGACGCTTCTACCCACCGGACCGGGAAGTCTTGAAGGGGATCAACCTCTCCTTCTATCCCGGCGCCAAAATCGGGGTCATCGGCTCCAACGGCTCGGGGAAGTCCTCCCTCCTCCAGATCATGGCCGGCGAGGATGACGGCTTCACCGGCGAGGCCCGGCTCACGGCCGGATTCACCGTCGGGTACCTGGCCCAGGAGCCCCAGCTCGACCCGGCCAAGGACGTGCTGGGCAACGTGTCCGACGGGGTGGCCGAGACCAAGGCCCTGGTCGACCGGTTCAACGAGGTCTGTGCCGCCATGGGCCAACCGGACGCCGACTTCGACAAGCTGTTGGCCGAGCAGGCCGAGCTCCAGGACAAGATCGATGCCGCCGGCGCCTGGGACCTCGAGCGCACCTTCGAGATCGCCATGGACGCCCTCCGACTGCCGCCGGGGGATGCCGACGTCACCAAGCTCTCCGGTGGTGAGCGGCGTCGTGTGGCCCTGTGCCGCCTCCTTCTGTCCCGGCCGGACCTGTTGCTCCTGGACGAGCCCACCAACCACCTCGATGCCGAGTCGGTGGCCTGGCTGGAACGAACCCTCCAGGAGTATCCCGGCACCGTGGTGGCGGTCACCCACGACCGCTACTTCCTCGACAATGTGGCCGGTTGGATCCTCGAGCTGGACCGGGGGGCCGGCATCCCCTGGGAGGGCAACTACTCCTCGTGGCTCGAGCAGAAGCAGGACCGGCTGGCCCGGGAGCAGAAGTCGGACCAGGCCCGCCAGCGGGCCCTGCAACGGGAGTTGGAGTGGATCCGGCTCTCCCCCCGGGCCCGCCAGAGCAAGGGCAAGGCCCGCATCACCGCCTACAACGACCTGGTGGCCGAAGCCGAGGATGCCGAACGCCGGGCGGACAACCTGGAGATCACCATCCCGCCGGGGCCCCGCCTGGGCGACCGGGTGGTCGATGCCGAAGACCTGAGCAAGGGGTACGGGGACCGTCTGCTCATCGACGGGCTGTCGTTCCTGCTGCCTCCGGGCGGGATCGTGGGGGTCATCGGACCCAACGGCGCCGGCAAGACCACCCTGTTCAGGATGATCGTCGGCGAGGAGCGCCCCGACGCCGGCGAGATCGAGGTCGGCTCGACGGTGCAGCTGGCCTACGTGGACCAGTCCCGGGACGAGTTGGTCGGCGACGCCACCGTGTTCGACGAGATCACCGGCGGTCAGGACCGCATCGTGGTCGGCCACCGCGAGCTGCACGGGCGGGCCTACGTGGCCAGCTTCGGCTTCACCGGCAGCGACCAGCAGAAGAAGGTCGGCCAGCTCTCCGGGGGCGAACGGAACCGGGTGCAGTTGGCCAAGGTGCTCAAGAGCGGCGGCAACGTCCTGCTTCTCGACGAGCCCACCAACGACCTCGATGTCGACACCCTGAGGGCGCTCGAAGAGGGCTTGCTCAGCTTTCCGGGGTGTGCCGTGGTCATCAGCCACGACCGCTGGTTCCTCGACCGCATCGCCACCCACGTGCTGGCCTTCGAAGGGGACTCCGATGTCCGCTGGTTCGAGGGGAACTTCAGCGACTACGAGGCGGACCGCAAGAAACGGCTGGGCGTCGACGCCGACCAACCCCACCGGATCCGGTACAAGCCGCTTGGCGCGGAGTTGATCGAGCCGTGCCTTGCTCCCCTACCGTGCCCCACTCCGCTTCGGTGTCCAACCTGGACGTCGTGGCCCGCCCCGCCGGAGGTTTGATGGAGGGGGTCCGATGACCGCAGCCAATCGCACCTTCGCCAGCGACAACTGGTCCGGCGTCCATCCCGACGTCCTGGCCGCAGTGGTGGCCGCCAACGGTGACCACGTGGAGGCGTACGGCGCCGATCCGGTGACCGATCGGGCCTTGTCGCTGTTCAAGGAGCACTTCGGCGGCAACGCCGAGGTATTTCTGGCCTTCAACGGCACCGGGGCCAACGTGGTGGGACTGCAGTCGCTCCTCCGGCCGTTCGAGGCGGTGATCTGCGCCGACAGCGCCCACATCAACGTGGACGAGTGCGGGGCGCCCGAGCGCTTCCTGGGCAGCAAGCTGGTCCCAGTGGCCACCCCCGACGGGAAGCTCACACCCGAGCTCGTCCAGGCCGCGGCCCAAGGGACCGGCGACGAGCACCATGTCCAGCCCCGGGTGGTGTCGATCACCCAGTCCACCGAGGTGGGGACGTGCTACCAGGCGGACGAGGTGGCCGCTCTGGCCGAGTGGGCCCACGCCCGCGGGATGTGGCTCCACCTCGACGGGGCCCGGCTGTCCAACGCCGCGGCCTCGCTGGGCGTAGGGCTCGGCGAGTTCGGATCCCGCTGCGGGGTCGACGTGCTCTCCTACGGAGGAACCAAGAACGGGGCCATGGGCGCCGAAGCGGTGGTCTCGTTCCGATCATCGGAATCGCTGCGCTTCATCCGCAAGCAGTCGATGCAGCTGGCCTCCAAGATGCGCTTCATCGCCGCTCAGTTCGTGGCTCTGCTGTCCAACGACCTCTGGCGGGCCAACGCTCTCCACTCCAATCGCATGGCCACCCTCCTGGCCGAAGCGGTGACGCAGATCGACGGGGTGAAACTGGCCTATCCGGTACAGGCCAACGGCGTGTTCGTGGCCCTGCCCCCCGACGTCACCGCAGCAGTCCAGCGCCAGTACCCCTTCTACGTGTGGGACGAGACCACGGGGGTGGTTCGGTGGATGGCCTCCTTCGACACCACGCCTGAAGACGTGGACGGTCTGGTCCGGGCGGTGGCCGAGGCCATGGGGTCCCGGCCCCCGGTCTAACGGGCTCGGCAGTCGCCTCTTGATCAGTCCGCTTCGTGGCGGGGCGGACGCCCGGGCCCCGGTGGACCGGCGAACGCCTGGGCCAGCGACATCCACTCGATGGCCGGTTCGCCGGTGATCGTCAGGGTGGTGTCATCCACGTGCCCCCGTTGGGTGACCACCAGGCAGAAGTCGAGGGCCGGCCCGGTCACGGTGGATAGCGGTGACCCAAGCCCGCCGCCCCCGCCGCCCCCGTCGTCCGCGTCGTCCCCGACCACCCACTGCCAGTGCTCGCCGGACGGGGCCACCAGGTCGACATCGATACGACCTTCCGGTACCTCTCGACCGCGGACCAGGTAGGAGAAGGGTCGGGCCCGCACTCCCAGATGGGCCACGTGGTGGAGTCGGTCGGTGGGCTCCCTGGGCGATGCCAGGGCGTCGGCGATGTCGTGGCCGTGGGCCCAGGTCTCCATCAGGCGGGCGGAGATGAAGGACGGAACGCCCATGGGCGGTCCGTACCAGGGAACACGCCCCTTCGGATCGGCATGGGCGAACGCTTGGACCATCCCGGTGTGGGCCCCATCCCACCAGGCCAGCAGCTCGTCACCGTCCATCGACCGGCCCTTGGCCAGATGCTCCTCCATCGGATCGCCTGGACGCTCCAGAGCCTGGCGCGCCTCTTCGGTGAATGCCGCCGGTTCGGCCATGGCCCGGCGTCCCGCATCGTCGAAAAAGGCCAGGTGGCTGACGTGATCGCGCACCGCCCACCCTTCCGCCGGCGTGGCCCGGTCCCAGGCGCTGTCGTGGGGACCCAGCGAACCGACCAGGGCCCGGATGTCGGCGAACTCGGCATCGAGGTCGGCCAGGAGCTGAGCCAGGTCGGTCACAGCTCAAGGCTAGTTGTTGCACTTTGTTCACTCTTGTTGCACTACGTTCACCTTCCGTTAACCCTCAAACGGGCGACAGAGCAGGGAGCAGATGCGATGGAACACCCTTCGACCGACCGGGCAGGCGGCCCTGCATTCAACCGTCGACTCTTCCTCAGCGGGGCGCTGGCAGCCGGCGCCGGTGCCATTGTCGCCGGATGTGGATCGTCACCCGCCACGGTGAGCAAGGCGGCGACCACGCTTCCGGCGGGATCCGACCTCGGAGCAGTTGAGCACGTCGTCTTCCTCATGCAGGAGAACCGTTCGTTCGATCACTACTTCGGCTCCTACAAGGGAGTCCGGGGATTTGACGATCATCCGAAGGGAAGCCTCGGCTCCTTCTCCCAGCCGTACGCCGACAACACCAGCCGATCACCGATCGGTCGGCAATTGCCCTTTCATCTGGATACCGCGCACCGGGCTCGGTGAATGCACGCACGATCTCACCCACAGTTGGCTACCCCAGCACCTCAGTCGCGCCGAGGGGACGATGGATGCCTTCGTCCGCACCCACACGTCCACCCAGTTCGAAGGTCCCGGCTACGGACTTCTGACCATGGGCTACCACAACCGGTCCGACCTTCCGTTCCACTATGCGTTGGCAGATGAATTCACGCTCTGTGACGCCTACCACTGCTCGATCATGGGGCCCACCCATCCAAACCGTTTGATGGCCATGTCCGGCACCATCGATCCGGAAGGGAACCACGGAGGTCCGGTCCTCATCACCAACCCGTTGGCAGAGGCTCGGTTCAGCGTCAACTGGACCACCGTTCCTGAGCTCTTGGAGGATGCCGGCGTTTCGTGGAAGACGTACACGCCGCCCGGTCTCGCATACCGCGTTGACAATCCGGAGGTGATGCTCGTTTCAGACGCCATCCTCCCGTACTTTTCGCAGTACTCCAGTCCGTCCTCCGCTCTGTACCAGAAAGCCTTCGTCCCTACGTTTCCCAACGACTTCGCCCAGGACGTGCGGTCGGGGACACTACCCAGCGTGTCCTGGATCATCCCTCCGCTCGGATATGACGAACATCCACCGTCTCCCCCAAGCCTTGGCGCTTGGTTCATCGATCAGGTCCTCCAGACACTGATCTCCAACGCCGACGTATGGTCGAAGACCGTGCTGTTCATCATGTACGACGAGAATGACGGATTCTTCGACCACGTGCCCCCACCCGTGGCGCCGGTGGGCACCCCGGGGGAGTACGTCACTGTTGACCCCCTCCCGACCGATGCCAACGGAGTTGCCGGTCCGCTGGGACTCGGGTTCCGCGTGCCGATGCTGGTGGTGTCGCCCTTCAGCCGGGGTGGATACGTGTCGTCCGAGGTCTTCGATCACACGTCCCAGGTCCGATTTCTGGAAGAGCGCTTCGGCATACGGGACTCGAACATCTCGGCTTGGCGTCGGAAGACGGTGGGGAACCTCACCAGCACCTTGCGCCTCGGACACGCAGATCCAACCTCGCCGCCCCTGCCCTCGACCTCCCAGGACACCATGCGTCAAGTGATGGAGATCGGGTGCACCAGTGAGGATGTCTACGAGGTCGCAGACGATCAGCCGCCGTATCCGCTTCCCGCTGTTCAGGTCATGCCGACCCAGGAATCTGGCAGGGTGAACCGGGTGTGAGGCCACCGCCAAGGTGGTGGGAACGAGTCAGATCCCCTGGCTCCGACGGAGTCCACCGCGGTGAGGACGTCGGCCAGCCGTTACTCGTTCTCCAACCAGGTCCGCTGGCCAGCCACCACGGTCAGGTTCGGCTGAGACCAAACGAAACGCTCGACCGAATCGAGGACGTCCTGCACGTGCCCGGGTGATCCCCCCACCGCGGCAAAGGCCACTTCGGAGTGCTGCCACCGGTCCTGATGGCTCACCTCGGCAGCGGCGACACCGAATCTCGATTTGGACGTCTCCACCACGTGTTTCACGACCGCCCGCTTGGCTTTGAGAGAGCCGCTCTCGGGGATGTGGAACTCCATGGCCAGGGCGCAGACGTGCATCATGGTCCACACCATGGACTCCCGGCGTGACCGGGCACAACCGACCCCGTCCCGGCGCCCTGGGAGAAGTAGGCGCCGGGACGGGTTGACGATCAGGAGGGGGTGGATCCTGACCTGGTCGGATGGGGTCGACCGGTTCCGCCCCGGTCGGTGAAGGGGGGCCTGCCGATGGCCACTCGGTCGGCGGTCACCAACTCGGACCGGTCGATCCCGAACACCGCGATGTGCTCGCCCACCTTGACGTTGGCCATGGTGGGAGACGGGACCCCAGCTCCGAAGTAGTCGGTGGTGGTATCGACGAGGACCGTCACCGTGGTGCCGTCCCGCGTCGTCACCGCAAAGGAGCTGTCGCCCACCGATTTGACGGTGCCGGCGGCCGTGGGGCGGCGAAGCCCTCGACCGGGCGGTGTCGGCCCGCTTCGGCGAACCCGGTTATCGGCCCGGGAAGACGCGGTGCGAGCCAGCTGTCTTGGGGCCGCTCCGACCGACTCCCCGGTCACCACGAGACCCAACGCCATGGATGCGGCACTGGAGACCTGTACTCCGCCCCGGCGCCGTCGGCTGATGGCCGGGAAGGGATCGGCGACGTTGCCGACCATCCGATCTACTGCTTCACACTCGCTCATCTCCTGCTCCTTGCTGCTCGTCGATGTCTCCATTCGAGACTTGCTGACAAGAAGCAGCATGAGCCCGGGGCCTGTGCTCTACCTGTGGCTCAGACCCATGGATGATGGGAATCGAACGGTGCGTTCCCAAAGCTCGGTCAGGACCAGAGTCCCGGGCGGTCCATGTGGGCCGCGGTCACTCGCTCGAGCAGGGCTCCGTGGTCCTCCCCGGGATCCTCGTCGTTCCCGATCAGCCCCGACTCCGCCAGCTCCCCCAGGGCCTTGCGCCGGGCCTGATCACGTACGGTCGCTTCCAGCGTCTTGCGGGGCGACAGGTAGTACACCAGGTCGCAGCCGAGCGCATCGGCGGCCCGCCGGAGCGTGTCGAGCCTGATCGTGCCCTGGACCTCGCTGCGCTCCAGTCCGGACACCGTCGACTGCCCGACCCCCATCCGAGTGGCCAACTCGGTGCCCGACATTCCAAGACTGTTCCTGACGGCCCTGATCCACCCGCTCGGCGGAGTTGGCTCCTCACCAACGAGCCGGAGGCGTTCCAGCCGGGCCTCGAAGTAGCTACGGACTCGGGCACTCGATTTGCTCATCCGGCGAATTTACCGCCCGGAGCCGATACTTGTTGAATCAACGAACCGGCTAGAACCGATAAAAGGCTCGATTCGCAAAAACAACTACGGCGACCAAGGGGTCCTACCCGGATGGGATGGAGGCGGAGGGGCGCTCAGAATCCGGAGGAGCGGACCATGGAGATCACGTCGGACCACCCGAAGCCGACGGTCTCGCCGGCGACGGTGCCGGTGGCGGGGTCCACCAGGACGAAGAACGGGTAGCTGGTCACCCGATACTCCGCCCAGGCCTCGTCACCCATGATGACCGGAACCCGGGTGACGCCGCTGGCAGCCTGGCGGACCTCGTCGGTCGACACCGAGCCGGGCCCCTTGGTCAGCACCACCGCCGACAGCGCTGGTGGAAGGACGGGGTCCGAGTCGTCGCGTAATCCCCGCCAGAACTCCTGGCATCCGTCGCAGTGGGTGTGAAGGAAGGCCAGCAGCACCGGTCGGGTCAAGTCGGCGACCCTCAAGTTGGCCGGTTGGCCGGAGGGATCGACCCCGGAGATCTCGCTGGCCGGCAGAGGGGTGCCGGCCCCGAGCGATCCAGAGGGAATGGGGCGCAGACCGGCCACGAAGGCCGGATCGGACATTGGGCTCCTGGGGAGGGGCGCACCGCTGGGAACGCCCTGGCCATCTGGATCAGTGCCGGCGGGATCAGTGCCGGCGGGTCCGGTGGCGTCCAACTCCGCGGCCGCTGGCGGCGGCGTCGGGGTCCCTACCCGGCCTCGGGGGCCTCGTCGTCGATGATCTCGATCGCGTTGCCGTTGCCACACCACCGACAGGTCACCTCCTCCACCGACTCCTCGAGGACCTCCACGTCCTCGACGTTGAGGTCACCCCCCACCGAGAAGTGGTGGAACGCCTTCGTCCTTCGGCTGGTCACCACGTTGAACCGGGTGAGATTGCCGCAGGCCGTGCAGCGGTACCGGGTCACACCGGCCGGATCGGCGCTGGTCCCGACCTCGGACACCGGAGAGGCGGTGGCGGTCGAGGACGGGGCTGAGGTGGACGGTGATTCGGTGGTCACCGCCCCTACGGTACTCAGCCCTGGTGAAAGGGGCACATCGACCGGTATCGAACATCTGTTCGCTATCGTTCCCCGCATGGAGTTCGTGCGGCAGCGATCCTTCGACGACCTGGGGACACCGCTCCACCAGGTGACCTTCGTGGTGGTTGACGTCGAAACGACGGGCGGCTCCCCTGCCAGTTGCTCCCTGACCGAGGTGGCGGCGGCTCGCTACCGGGGCGGAGAGATGATCGGGACCTTCCAGACCCTGGTGCGTCCGGACGAGCGCATCCCGCCGTTCGTCACCGCTCTCACCGGCATCAGCAACGCCATGGTGTCCGACGCCCCTCGGGTCGGCGAGATGCTCCCGTCCTTCCTGGAGTTCGTGGGCGGGGCCGTGCTGGTCGGCCACAACCTCCGCTTCGACCTCTCGTTCCTCGACCACGCCCTGGTCGCCACGGGACGGGAGCGCCTGACCAATGCCACCGTGGACACCCTGGCTCTGTCGCGCCGGCTGGTCCGGGACATGGTGCCCAACTGCAAACTGGGCACGCTGGCGCAGATCCTCTCACTCCCCCACCAGCCGTCCCACCGGGCCCTGACCGATGTCCTGGCCACCGGAGACCTGCTGCACGCCCTGCTCGAGCGGGCGGGGTCGTTCGGGATCCTCGGGCTCGAGGAGCTGCTGGAACTCCCGAAACTGGTCGGTCACCCCCAGGCAGCCAAGCTCCGGCTCACCACCCGACTCCCCCACCGCACCGGGGTCTACTGGTTCGCCGATGCCACCGGCGCGGTGTTGTACGTGGGGAAGGCCACCGACCTCCAGGCGCGGGTCCGGTCGTACTTTACGGGGGACGGCCGGCACAAGATCGGTCGACTGCTCCGTCAGCTCCACACCATCCATCATCGGGTGTGCCCGGGGCCGTTGTCGGCCGCGGTGCTCGAGGGCCGACTCATCCGGGCCTGGTCACCGCCGTTCAACCAGCAGGGCAAGGTGCGCAAGCGGGCCGCCCCTCGACCCACCGGGCCCCGGAGGCGGGGCCGGCGACCGGCCTGGACCGCGGAGCAGTTGAGTGGGAGTCCCCGCGATCTGCTGTTGCCCATGGCCCAACAGGTGGCTCAACTGGCCCGGGAACAGCGGTACGAAGAAGCGGCATCGGTTCGCGACGAGGCTGAGCGGCTGCACCATCTGGTGGAACGACAGCGAGGCATCGACTCGTTGCGCCGGGCCGGGCGCATGATGCTGGAGATCGTCGGCGAGGGGAAGGTAGTGCTCGAGGCCGGGCTGCTGGTGGGCAACTCGGCGGCGGCGGACGGCCCGGCAGTGCGCAGACAGAGACCGGGGCGACGTCGGCCAGGACGACGAACGACGCATCGTGGCCCAGTGGCTCCGGGCCCATGCCGAGTTGGTCAGGATCATCGAGGTCGGCGCCGAGGTAGGACTCTCCATGCCGGCGGGACGAGTACCGACACTGCCCGAGTTGTGCCGCGACGTGGTTCGGTCGGAGCGGCCGGCGAGCGCCGGCTCGGCGGCCTGATCGCCGAGTCCGCCGGCTTACGTCGAGCGGTCAGTTCCCAGGTTCGTCGGCAGAGGCCAGCTGCGACACCCGGGCCAGCTCATCGAGCACGGTCTGGGCCCCACCGTCGTCGATGACGTCACAAGCTGCGGACACCCCGGTGGCCAGGTCGGGCACCAGGCCGATCACCACGAGGGAGGCGGCGGCATTGAGGACGGCGATGTCACGGTGCGGGGACGGCTCACCGCCGATCACCTGGCGGATGGCCTCGGCGTTGTAGGCGGCATCCCCTCCCCGGAGATCCTCAATGGTGGCAGGGGCCAATCCCAACTGGGCCGGGTCCACCCGGTACTTCGACATCTCGTAGCTCCCGTCGTCCGAGACCACCAGCTCGTGCACCGTCGAGGGTCCGGTGGTGCTCAGCTCGTCCAGGCCATCGTCGCCGTAGACGATCATGGCCCGACGGGTTCCGTTGGCGGCCAGCACGCCGAGCATCTTTTCCGCCATCCCCGGATTGCTCACCCCGATCACCTGGTAGCGGGCGCCACCGGGGTTGGCCAAGGGACCGAGATAGTTGAACACCGTGGGGACCCCGAGCTCCTTGCGGACCGGACCGGCGAACCGCATGGCCGGATGGAAGCGGGGGGCGTAACAGAAGCCCATGCCCACCTGGTCGATGCACCGGGCCACCCCGGCCGGTCCGAGATCGACCACCACGCCGAGAGCCTCCAGCACGTCGGCGGCGCCGACAGCCGACGAGGAGGCCCGGCCCCCGTGCTTGCACACCTTGGCCCCCGAGGCCGCCACCACCAGAGCAGCGATGGTCGACACGTTGATGCTGCGTAGCCGGTCGCCTCCTGTGCCACAGGTGTCGACCACCTCGACCCCGGCCGGGAGGATCAGCGGTACGGCGTGGGCGACCATGGATCTGACGAAGCCGGTCATCTCCGCCACCGACTCCCCCTTGGCCCGCAGAGCCACGGCCAGGGCGGCGATCTGCGACGGGGCGGCCTCGCCCGAGAGCACCTGGCCCAGCACCACTTCGGCGCTGTCGGCCGTCAGGGACCGGCCGGCCAGGAGCTCGGTCAGGACCCCGGGCCAACCTCCCAGCGAGTCGAAGGTGATGTCCCAAGGCCCGGGATCGTTGGTCGTCGGGGTCACGGCTTCAGTCCCACCACAGGTCGTGTCCCAGGACGCCACGGGCAATCAGTCCCAGCTGCACCTGGGAGGTGCCCTCCACGATGGTGAGCTGGCGGGCGTCGCGGTACCACTGCTCGGTCGGATGGTCCTCCATGTAGCCGGCCGCACCCAGTAACTGCACCGCCAGGCCCGACGCCCGAACGGCCAGCTCGGTGGCGAAGTACTTGGCCATGGACAGGAACGGCACGTACTCCTTGGTGAACTTGCCCTGATCGGCCAGCCAGGCCGAACGGTAGGTGAGGAGCCGGGCCGCCTCGATGTCGACGGCCGTCTTGGCGATCTCCCACTGGATGCCCTGGAAGTCGGCGATGGTCCCCCCGAACGCCTCCCGCTGCTTGACGTACTCGGTGGCGTACATGAGGGCCCCTTCGGCCAGGCCGATCCCCCGGGCGGCCACGATGGGACGCATGGCGTTGAGGCCCAGCATGGCCAGACGGAACCCACCGACCTCACCGATCACGTTTTCGGCCGGAACATGGACCCCGTCGAGGACCAGCTCGCCGGTGTCGACGCCCCGCACCCCCATCTTGTGATCGGTGCGACCGACCGACACGCCGTCCCAGCTCCGTTCCACGATGAAGGCGGTGATGGAGTCGTGAGCCCGGGACGAGGGATCGCCGGTTTTGGCGAACACCGTGTACCAGTTAGCCTCGCGGACGCCCGACATCCAACACTTGGTGCCGGTCAGGACCCAACCGCCCGGACGGTCCGACCCGGTGTCGGGCTCGGCTCTGGTCCTCATGCCGGCCACGTCGCTACCGGCCTGGGCCTCCGAGAGCCCGAAGGCCGCCCGCACCTCACCGGTGGCGATCCCGGGGAGGTACCGGTGCTTCTGGTCGTCGTTGCCGGCGATCAGGACCGGGCCCACCGGAAGGCGGGTGAGCAGGAGCATGAGAGCGGCGGTGTTGGAGTACTTGGCCACCTCCTCGATGGCCACGGTGAGCCCCAGGATTCCCGCCCCGGAGCCCGCCCAGATCGGTGGGCAGGCACAGCCCGAGCAGGTCGGCACTCCGGAAAGCCTCGAAGATGTCCACCGGGTACTCGCCGGTGGAGTCAATCTCCCGGGCCCGTGGCTTGATCTTGTCCTGGGCCAGGCGTCGGACGCTCTGTTGGAGATCGGAGAGCTCGGGGGATAAGTCGAAGTCCACGGAGGCCGAGGCTACCCGACGTCCCTGGTGGGTCGGGCCGAATGACAGTGGTTCACCGCCTCCTCCCCGGCGGCCATGTAGGCCTCGGTGGTCTCGAGCGGCCCGAGAGGGCGTGTGGGAGAATGGGGGCGGTGGAGCCACCCGAAGGGGGTGCCGTAATGGACTCAGGCCCGAAACTCATCCTGCCGCTCACTCGGGTTGCGCTCAGCGCCATCCTTGCCGTGCTTCTTCTGTGCATCGGCCTGAATGCGGCAGCCACGGGCCCGGCAAGCGGCGCCACGATACTTCGGAAGCCGGGCCCACCCACCTCGCTCCGGCTCGTAGCCGAAGGCGACGCCATCGTGGCCACTTGGTCGCCACCGGTCTGGAACGGCGGATCACCGATCACCGGCTATGCCGGCACCTGCTCGATCGTTACCGGCCCGACCAGTTGCGTCCTCGGAATCACCAAGAAGACGCAAGTCCCGGTGGCCTTCCGTGTCTGGGCCATCAACGCCGTCGGTAAGGGGAAGAGCGCCACGGCCAAGGCCTTGTCATCCAACGAAACAGACTGCCGATACCTGGGCCCCTACGCCAACCTGGAGCACTGCAACCTGGCGGGACGTGATCTGGCCGGGCTGAATCTCAGCGATTCCGAGATGGGTTATGCCGACCTCAAGGGAGCCGACCTCCAAGGAGCCGACCTCCTCTCGGCGCAACTGGGCTATGCCCAGCTCACCCATGCGGATCTACGGGATGCCAATGTGGTCAGCAACCTGGGCGGTGCGAACCTCACTGATGCCGACCTGACCGGAGCCAGGGTCGAGGCGTTACTGCTGGATACCGACTTGACCGGTGCCAATCTCACGCACACCGACATGACGGGTTCGGAGTTGTACGTCAACAACCATCAACACGAGCCCAATTTGACCGACGTGGTGTGGTCCGACACCACGTGCCCGGACGGCACCAACTCTGACTCCGATGGAGGAACCTGCGCCAACAACCAGGGGCCAGGCGCCCCATGATCCCGCAGGTGATGATCGACGCTCCGCTAGAACGCTCCACCCTGGCACCATTCGCCGGACATCCGAGGCGGTGCTGACAAGAGGGGCATATGAGTTAAGGAGCGGCCATGAGGAATACACCGGTGGTTCGGAGGGTCAAAGCGCGGTCATGGGTCGGAGCGGCGATTCTGCTTGCCGCACTCACCGTCCTGGCTCCCGTCCACAACGCCGCGGCCGCCGGGTACGTCAACGCTCCGTCGTTGTACCAGCCCGTCGCCTTCGGGTCCGCACCAGGCCTCGGGACCCGCACCGTCACCTACGACTTTCCGGTGGTCGGGATGGCCGGTACTCCCGACGGAACGGGCCTCTGGCTGGTCTCCTCGGATGGCGGGGTGTTCGCCTTCGGCGATGCTGTCTTCTACGGCTCGGCCGGCTCGGTCCCCCTCGCCCAACCTGTCGTCGGCATGGCGGCGACACCCGATGGGAGGGGTTACTGGCTGGTGGCGTCCGATGGTGGCGTGTTCGCCTTCGGTGACGCAGCTTTCTACGGCTCGATGGGGGGAACACCCCTGAACAAGCCAATTATCGGCATCGCCGCAGCCCCGGACGGGAAGGGCTACTGGTTGGTGGCATCCGACGGTGGCGTCTTCTCCTTCGGGAGTGCCACATTCCACGGCTCCATGGGTGGCAAGCCGCTCGATGCACCGATCGTCGGTATGGCGGCTGCGTCGTCCGGATACTGGATGGTGGCGGCTGACGGAGGGGTCTTTGCCTTTGGCCGGGCCCCGTTCGCAGGGTCTCTGGGGGGCCAGCCCCTCAACGCCCCGATCGTGGGCATGGCCGCCGCTCCAGCGGGTGACGGATACTGGCTGGCGGGTGCCGACGGTGGTGTCTTCGCCTTTGGCCACGCCGTCTTCCACGGTTCGTTGGTGAACTCATCCCCGCCAGTGCCGTATCCGGTCGGCTCCATCGCCGCCCAACCCCACGGTGGCGGCTACTGGCTGCTCCCGGAGCCCACATCGCCGATCGTGACCTTGTCGAACTCGTCCTGGGCCGGGATCGAACCCAATGTGGTCCAAATCTCCGGCGACGCGGGGAACATTGTGGGCAACATGACCTGGTCCTCGTGGACGGACGAGAGTGCCGTCGGGTACGGATGGTGGGGATACGACGACTGCAACCCCGATTGCGCGGCCGGAACCGTGACCCGCTATCCGGCCACGATCACCTTCACCAATCCGTCGTTCGGTCGTTTCACCGAATTGACGGAAGTGACCACCGGGCCGCAGGCATTTACTCTTACCGCGCCGATGCCTGGGCCATTCCTCGGGAGCTGAACTCCGGTCCTTGCTGCTTCCAGATGTTGGTCGATCATGGGACCGGCTGACGGGCCGAGTCACCTGCTCCGACCTGATTAGGATCGGCACGGTGGGTTGAATAGCGGAAGTGCCAGGAAGCCCAGGGGGGTCCACAGCATGGGGTTGAGAAGCAGCACCACCGACGGAGGCCCAGAGGATCAGATCGGGCCGACTGGGTGTACGCACCCTCATCGGACTGGTGGTGGTGTCGGCCGCGGTGCTGGTCCCCCTGACCCAGGCCCAGGCCCAAGCCCAAGCGGGCCCGGGCAGCAGGGCCGCCACCAACCCGCCACCGACCTTCGCGGCTACCGGCTACTTCCACATCGGCACGGCGGACGGACGATCGTGGTTCGTGACCCCCACCGGCCAGCCGTTCTACTCCTCGGGGATCGACCATGTCTCCCCGGACCCCGACACGGACGAGACCACCGGGCAATGCCCCTACTGCGAGGCCATCGCCGCCGAGTACCCGACCACGGCGGACTGGGCCAATGCCACCGTCAAGCAGCTCCGGTCCTATGGGTTCAATAGCCTCGGGCCGTTCACCGACACCTCCATCTTCGCCTCCAAGATGCCGTACAGCGTGCAGCTGGGCATGGCCAGCGGCGATGACTGGTTCGCCTCGTCGTTCGTCACCAACGCCGACGAGGTGGCAGCCACCCAGGTGGCCCCGCTGGCCGACGACCCCAACCTGATCGGCTACTACACGGACAGCGAGCTGGACTGGGGCCCGAACGGATCGGACAGCCAGACCATGCTGGCCCAGTACCTGGCCCTACCGGCCGGTTCGCCCGGCTTGGCGGTGGCCCAAACGTATGCGGGCAATCCCAACGGGTTCGTCTACGCCCTGGCCCACCGGTACTTTTCCGTGACCACGGCGGCCATCCGCAAGTACGACACCCACCACCTGATCCTCGGGGTCAAAGCGGAGGCCCAGGAGATCCAACCCCAGCTGCTCGAGGCCGCCCAGCCCTACGTCAATGTCTTCAGCATCGACGACTACGACCTCATGCCCGGCTTCGCTCAGGCCGTGGACAGGATCTGGCCCCAGTATCTTCCGGTGACGGCCACGTTCTCCAACTTCGAGAAGTACGTGAAGCGACCCATCATGGTCGGCGAGTACTCCTTTATCGCCCACACGTCCCAGACCCCGGACACCGTGCCGGGGGTCTACGACGTCTTCGCCAACCAGCAGGAGCGGGCCACGGCCTACTCCGACTACATCGCCCCACTCTACGAGGACTCGCCCTGGGTGGTCGGGGACGAGTGGTTCGAGTATGTCGATGAGCCCCAGGGGGGCCGGTTCGACGGGGAGAACAACAATTTCGGGGTGGTGGACGTCGAGAACCAGCCCTACGCCGACCTGGTGAAACAGATGGAGATCATGCACTCCATCGCCCCCGACCGGGTGGACGAGACCGGTCCGCGTTGTGACTCGTGGGCCGAGGGGACCAATGGTGTGACCTGCACCGCCGAAGTCACACCGACCACGTATCCGGTGAGCATCCTGACCACGGCCCTCCCGAACGCCAGCGCCGGCACGGCGTACTCCGGGACGGTGATGGCCATCGGAGGCAGACCGGAGTACAGGTTCGGGCTGCTGTCCGGCTCCTCGCTGCCCTCCGGCCTCCGGTTGGACGACGAGACCGGCGTGATATCGGGGACAACCAAAAAGTTCGGCAAGTTCTCCTTCAAGATCGAGGCCACCGACTCCACGACCCCGACCGCCCGCACCGGGGAAGGAACGGTGACCCTGGTGGTCACCCCGACCCCGGTGACCATCAAGACCGCCGGCCTGCCCAAAGGCACCGAGGACAAGCCGTACTCGTGCACCCTGAAGGCCGCAGGGGGTGCGCCCCCGTATACCTGGACCATTTCCCATGGCAGCCTGCCCACGGGGTTGACATTGGGGAGCGGAGGTTCGATCACCGGTACGTCGACGGTCTCGGGGACGTACACCATCACCGTCGAGGCGATCGACTCCTTCAAACCGGCCGACTCCGCCAAAAAGACAGTGTCTGTGGTGATCGCACCACCTCGCACGTAGCCCACGCTCGACACCGGGCCTAGGCTTCGGCCCCATGACTCCCCCGGGACTCCGACCACCTCCACCGGCAGGCGCATCGGCACTCGCCCCGGGCACCTACGACGGCCAGGTGGTCATCGTCACCGGTGGCGGCACCGGCCTGGGCAAGGCCATCGCCACCGAGTTCGCCCGACTGGGGGCGTCGGTGGGGATCCTCAGCCGCGACGAGGGACACCGGGCCGCCGGGGTGGCGGCGGTAGAGGCCGCCGGGGGGCGGGCCACGGCCGCCCGGTGCGACATCCGAGACCCCGAGTCGATCGCCGCGGCCTTCGACCAGGTCGGCAAGGAGTTGGGCCCGATCGACGCGCTGGTCAACAACGCCGCCGGCAACTTTCCGGTGCCGGCCGAAGACATGAGCCCCAACGCCTGGCGCACGGTGGTCGACATCGTCCTCAACGGAACCTTCTACTGCTGTCGGGATCTGGCCCGGCGCCTCATCCCCGAGGGCCGGGACGGATCGATCGTCAATGTGGGGGCGTCCTACGCCTGGACCGGGGGGCCCGGCTTCGCCCACTCGGCGGCGGCCAAGGCCGGGGTCAAGAACCTCACCGAGACCCTGGCCGTCGAGTGGGCACCCTACGGCATCCGGGTCAACGGACTGGTGCCCGGGCTGATGCCCCACGAGGACGAGACAGCGGACATCGCCGCCGTACCGGGTAAGTACGAAGGTCAGGACTCGCGGGTACCCGCCGGCAGGGTGGGGTTCCCCCGCGAACTGGCCTGGGCCGCCACCTACCTCTGCTCCCCCTACGCCACCTACATCAGCGGCCACTCGCTGGTGGTGGACGGAGCCAACTGGCAACGTCGTCACACGGTGCAGCCCCCCTTCACTCCGATCAGAGAGCAGTTGGACCGGCCGCCGTTCGGAGAGCCCCGCCAGTCGTAGGGAACCCCGCTCCGAGCCTTCGGCTCGCGACCGTGGTCGAATCGGTCACTGCGAGTGAGGGTCAAGGCAGAGAGCGAAACCGGTGGGCTATACATGCTCCAGCGCACGACGAGCAGATCGCTGACCGTCGGTTTCCCCTGCCCTGGGAATGTGCCTCGACGGCACCCTATGACTGGCCCCAGGCCCCAACTGATGGCGGTCCCTAGCGGAACACCATCGGGGCCGAACGCACGCCGGCGATGACCGGCGAGGCCGTTCGTACCACCGGGCCCGTCAACTCGATCGAGTCGAACCGGGCCAGCAATTCCTCCAGGAGGATGCGCCCCTCCAATCGGGCCAACACCGCCCCGATACAGAAGTGGGGCCCGAACCCGAAGGCCACATGGGGATTGGGGTCACGGGCGGCGTCGAAGCGATCGGCGGTGGGGCCGAACACCGACTCGTCCCGGTTGGCCGAGGCGTAGAGCATGAGCACCGGCTCCCCCGCTCCGAGTTGCTGGCCACCCAGCTCGGTGGGGCGGGTGGTGGTGCGCATGAACGACACCACCGGGGTGGTCCACCGGAGCATCTCCTCCACCGCCACAGCCAGGGCCCTCGGAGCCCGGTCCGAGTAGCGCGACCGCAACGCCGACCACTGATCCGGTTGGCCGGCGAAGCCGACCAGTCCGCCCGACATCATGTTGCGGGTGGTCTCGTTGCCGGCCACCAGCAGCTGCACCAGAAACATGCCCAGTTCGGCATCGGTCAGGCGGTCCCCGTCGAGCTCGGCGGCGCCGAGCTCGGAGATGATGCCCTCACCGGGGTGGGCCCGCCGCTCGGCCGCGGCCGCCAAGAGGTAGGTCACCATCTCGGCGCTGAGCGCCTGTCGTTCCTCCTCGGGCCAGTCGGTGGCCCCCGGTATCACCGCCTCGGACCACTTGAAGAACTGCGGCCACTGCTCCTCGGGCATGCCCATCAGGTCGGCGATGACCTGGAGGGGCAGGGGCACCGCCACCTCGGACACCACATCGACCTCGACACCTGGTTGCACCCGGTCCACCAGGGTCCGGGTACGGGCCCGCACGCTGTCCTCCAGGGCCCGCATGAAGCTGGGCCGGAAGCCGGGCTGCACCAGGGTGCGGTAGCGGGTGTGGTCGGGCGGGTCGGTGTGCATCATGGTCGGTGGCGAGTCGTAGTGGGACCCGATCTCGAACACCATGATCCCCTGCCCCGAGCAGAAGGTCTCGGGGTCGCGGGAGACGGCGATGACGTCGGCGTGACGGCTGGCCACCCAAAAGCCCAGAGTCCCATTGCGGGCCACCGGGGCCTCGGCCCGCAGCCGGGCGTAGAGGGGGAAGGGATCACCGGCGTAGAACTCCGGGTCCAGCAAGGGGGCAGTCAGGTCGTCCTGGCCCGCCACTGCAGATGAAGTGGTCATGGTGGCTCCCTCCGGTCCTGTGCCCCTGCGAGGCCCGGCCGCCCATGCTAGGCACACCGCAGCGGATGCTGCGGCACGGGAGGAGGGGCTCAGCCGGCAGCCATGCCCACCACCGACGATACCGGGGTGACCCCGATCGAGGGCAGGGAGCCGCCGAACCGTGCGTCTCCCTCGGCGAAGATGCCGCCGTCGGAGGCCACGAACCAGTACCCCCGCCCGTCTGACGTGGCGGCCATGCCCACAATGGGCCGGTTGAGCCGGATGGCACCGGTCGAGCCGAAGAAGGGGGCATCGATGGCGAAGATGCCCCCGTCGGAAGCCACCTCCCAATAGCCGCCGGTGGCCGGGTCGACGGCCATGCCGACGATGGGTCGGTTGAGCGGCCGGCCGCCCATGGAGCCCTTGAACATGGCGTCACCGAGGGCGTACATGGCGCCGTCGGAGGCCACCAGGTAGTAGCCACCCCCGTCCGGGGTGGCGGCGATCCCCACCACGTTGTCGACGTGCACACCGAGCGATGCCAGAGAGGGCAGTGCCGGGGCCCCACCGAAGGCGTAGGTGTCACCGTCTGCCGTCGCCACCCAGTAGCCGCCCCGCCTGGACGCGGCCAGGCCCACCACGTCGTCGACCGAGGCCACATTGGGGACGGCTCCGGCGAAGGGTGCCGAGCCGAAATTGAACACGCCTCCGTCACGGGCCACGAACCAGTATCCGTGCCCGTCCGGGGCGGCGGTCATGCCGACGATGGGCTGGGCCAGGGCCAGGCCACCGGTCGAGCCGTAGAACGGTGCACCGCCAAAGGCAAACACGCCTCCGTCACCGCCGGTCAACCAGTACTGGCTGGACCCGTCGCTGGGGGGTTTCAGCTGCGCCAACGAGCCCGAGCCGGTTGAGCCGGTTGATCCGGAGGACGGCCACGGCTCGGCGTCACCGGCCAGTGAGGCCAGTGAGTTGGCGTTGGAGGAGTCTTCGATCTCCGTCCGGTATACCAGCATGGCGTCGGCGTGGAGGGAGAAGGCATCAGCGGCCTGAGCCATGAGGGAGCCCCCGCCGCTCGGTTGGGCCTGCTCCAGGGCCACTCCGGAGGCCCTGTCCCAGGCCGACGGGTCGGGCAGGGACAGGGTCGAGCTCAGAGCGTCGTTCTGGAGGCCCCACGCCGGTTTGGCGCTGGTGTACCACCCGGCCAGGCGCTGATAGTCGGTCCAGTTCACGTTGGTGTTGGGGCCGTTGCCCTCGACCAGGAAGCTGCTGGTGAGGAGGGCGTACACCGGGGTGCGGGTGAAGTCATGGCGGTACAGGGTGGAGATCCTCTCCACGGTGGACAGCCAGAGCGCCGGGGTGTACCCGGCGTGTTCCCACGCCGTCATGGCCGCCGATGTCATGTGGTTGGTATCGGGCATGGTCTCACCGCCCATGCCCACACCGGCCTCGACGAAGGCGACGTGGGTGTTGCCGTTGAACTTGGCGGCGTAGGCGGCCAGGAAGGTGGACAGGTCGCGCTGGTAGGTCCCGTTCCAGTACACCGGCACCGTCTCCCCGTTGTCGGAGACCGACTTGGCCCCGTCGGTGTAGACCCAGCCCGGAGTACCCGAGCCAGAGTACGGCCGGTCCCAGCCGGACTGGCCGGAGGTGGCGATGCGCAGGATGATCTTCTTGCCGTGGGCCACCCACGGTGCCATGGCGTCGGCGATCACGCCCCAGTCGTAGTCGCCCTTCTTCGGCTCGATCTGCGACCAGTAGTAGTCGAGGACCACGCCGGCCAGATCGGGATCGGCGGCATCGGTCGTCGAATTGTTGCCGGCGTACTCGAACACACCGTGGAAGTCGCGGTCCTGGGCACCGGTGGTCTCCGACGCCAGGTCTCCCCGCACCGGGGCCGGGGCGCTGTCACTGTGGGCGGCTCCTGACAGGGGCTGACAGGCCGACAGGCCCAACACCGCCATCGCGGCGACTACGACGCCGACGATCCGGCCACGGCCGGATACCGCCGATGCGCCGTTGTGCCTGTTCTCCACTGGTCGGCCTCTGACGTCCTGATCGGGAACCGGGGACCGGTTCAGCGCGTCACTACCAGTGAGGACATCGGCACGCCATACCCAACCTTGAGCGAATTCATCACGAGTTTCACTTCTGTTAACAACTAGGGCCCGGAAGTACCGCTGGTGCGGCCGTCCGGTGACGCTGTGCGCGAATTTCGCCGGTGAAGGACCCTCGCACCCTACTTGCACCGAGATTTCGACCGTTCCACCCGCGTACGAACCGACCACCCACCGCGGTTTCATTTGCCGGGTAGCGGTCACTTCGAGAAACTGCCGGGGTCAACACATGCCGTCACATGGCCGGGGCGATTCCGGAGCGGCGCGAGGGAGCAGGGTCACATGGGCGTGAGAGCAGGATTTCTCCGGCGTATCCGGCGTGCGGTATCGGCGACGATGGTCGTTCTGGTGATGAGCATGAGCATGGGTGCGGTCATCGCCGTCGTGTCGAGCGGGCTGAGCCCAGGCAAGGCCGGCGCCGACATCGACACCAACAACGGCGACAACGCCCGGGACGGGTGGTACGACAACGAACCGAACCTGTCCCCCACCAGCATCACCAGCGGCGACTTCGGCCAGCTGTTCGGCACCCAGCTCCAAGGGGCCGTCTACGGCCAGCCCCTGGTCGACAACGGCGTCCTGATCGTCACCACCGAGGAGGACTGGATCTACGGCCTCGACCCGGTGAGTGGGACCATCCTGTGGTCCCGGAACATCGGTACCGCCTTCAACGAGGGAGGCCAGGAGGGGTGTGCCGACCTCTTGTACTCGGGGATCACCGCCACCCCGGTGGTCGACCCGAGCACCGGCATCGTCTACTTCACCGACAAGCAGTACATCAGCGGTGACACCGGCAACCCCCAGTACTGGCTGCACGCCGTCAACCCGGCCACCGGCGCCGAGGAGCCCAACTTCCCGGTCCTCTACCAGGGGCCCGCCGACAACGATCCCACCCAGAGCTTCAACGCCTACTACCAGGATCAGCGACCGGGGCTGCTCCTGTTGGGCGGGGTCATCTACGCGGCCTTCGGGTCGACCTGTGACTACGGCACCTACGAGGGATGGGTCATCGGGGTCAACACCTCAGGGGCCATCACCACCCGCTGGTCCGACGAGGCCGGCCAGGGTCAGACGGCCCAAGGAGGGATCTGGCAGTCGGGCTCGGGGATCATGTCGGACGGCGCCGGGACCATGGTGGTGGTGACCTCCAACGGGAACACGCCGCCGACCCCGGTGGCGGGCGCCGATCCGCCGGACGCCCTGGGCCAGAGCGTGGTCCGGCTCAACGTGCAGTCCAACGGGCAGCTCAAACCGGTCGGATTTCTTCACCCCCACCAACGCCTCCCAGCTCAGTGCCATCGATGCCGACTTCGGCTCGGGCGGAGCTGTCGAACTACCCCCGAGCACCTTCTCGACGTCCAAGTACCCCGAGATCATCGCAGCCATCGGCAAGGAGGGGTACATGTACCTCCTGAACGCCGACAACCTCGGTGGTTACGGGCAGGGACCTAACGGGGGCAACGCCGACATCGCCCGCGTCGGTCCCATCGGCGGCGTATGGGGCAAAACCGCGGCCTGGCCCGGCAACGGTGGGTACGCCTATGTCGTCACCGCGTCCCAGGGAGGTGGCCCAGGGGTCCTCCAGGCCCTGGCCTGGAGCGTGGACTCCAGCGGCGATCCCACCCTGAGCGAGGTGGGCACGTCCTCAGACGCCTTCGGCTACGGATCGAGTGCGCCCGCCGTCACCTCCGACGGCACCCAGTCGGGATCGGCCACCCTGTGGACGGTGTGGTCGGCCAGTGACGCCCCCGAGGGCCAGTCCGGTGGCAGCGAGTCCCAGCTGCGGGCGTACAACCCGGTACCGGTCAACGGCGTCATGCAGGAGATCTGGTCGGCCCCCATCGGAGTGGCCTCCAAGTTCCTCACCCCGGACTTCAGCAACGGCCGGGTCTACGTCGGCAACATCAACGGCATGATCTACGGGTTCGGTGAACCGGTCAACGATCCACTGACCGTCACGCCCACCTCGCTTCCCCACCACCCCGGTCGGGTCCTCGACCACCCAGACCCTGACCATTTCATCCAACGCCGGCGGAGTCCATCACCGGGATCAGCTCGGACAACCCCGACTTTTCCGTGGGCACCCCCTCGGCCACCCTGCCGGCTTCGGTCGCTGCCGGTGGCTCGATCACCGTGCCGGTGACCTTCACACCGTCGCAGGCGCTCCCCGACGCGGCCACACTCACCGTGACCATGTCGGGCGGAGCCCTGCCCGAACAGGCCATAGGTCTGGCCGGGGACGGCGAATATCCGAACGGGAACCCGGTGATCACACCCCAGACCATCGACTTCGGGAGCGTGGCGCTCAATTCGTCGGCCCAGTCGGAGAGCGCCGTGCTGTCGAACAACGGGGCCAAGTCGCTCACCATCACCGGGGTCCAGCTCCCTCCAGGCCCCCTACTCGCTGACCAGCGTGCCCGCCAACGGCACCACCGTCGCCTCCGGGAGCCAGCATCGCCATCCCCATCACCTTCACCCCCGACGTGGTCGGGAACACCCTGAGCGCCCTCACCGTCGACACCAACGACGGCGATGTCACCCTCAACCTCACCGGGGGGGCCGGCTATCCGCCCAGCCTGGAGGTCGGACCCCCGACCCTCGACTTCGGATCGGTGCCGGTCGGCACCACCGAGGACCGGACCTTCACCATCACCAACACCGGGTCCACGGCCGCGGCCATCACCCTGTCCAAGCCCCCGATCACCTCGGCCGGTTTTCTGGCCGTGTCGTCGCTACCCGAGGACACCACCATCGCCGCAGGTGCCTCGGTCACCGAGACGGTCTCGTTCACCCCGCCGTCCACCGGGGCGGCCACCGACCAGTGGATCCTCGACTCCACCGACGGCCTCGGCAAACGGGTGGTGACCTTCGTGGGTACCGGTGTGTCCCCACCCACGGCCCCGGCAGTCAGCGTCGGCTCCCTCAACACCTACTGGCCGCTGAGCTGGACCGAGCACCGTCAACTTCAAGGTGTCCCTGTCGTGGCCGTCCTCCACCGCGGTCACCGTCACCGCCAACACCGCCGACGGGACGGCCACCGTGGCCGGCGGTGACTACGACGCCGGTCACCAACCAGACGGTCACCATCCCGGCCGGATCCACCTCGGCCACCGTGCCAGTCACCATCAACGTGAACGGGGGCAAACACAACGGACCGGTGGCCTTCAGCCTCAACCTGTCCAATCCGGTGGGGGCGTTCCTCGGGACCGCCACCGGCCAGGGCAACATCGTCTTCGGCGGTAACGCCGTCAACGAGTTCATGACCGCCACGTCGACCACGGTGGCCCAGTCGACGGTCTCGGCCCAGACCGCCGAGGTCCCGGTCACCCTGGCCGGGGACAACTACGCCGCCAACTGCATCGTCAACACCGCCGACGGGACGGCCAAGGCCGCCAACGACGCCTACGTGCCCATCTCCGACGGAGTGGTCATCTTTAAGGCCGGCCAGGCCACCAACACCATTCCGGTGACCATCCCGGCGGCCACCACCCCGACCGGCAACGAGACCTTCACCGTCAGCCTCAGCGACTGCAACCCCGGGGCGGTGGCCGCAGGCCCGGTGGCCACGGTGACCATCATCGGCGCCGCCGGCGAGGCGCCCGGCGGTGGAGGAGTCGCCGGGACCCTCGACTTCGGCTCGGTGGCCGACGGGGTCACCGAGACCCGGATCGTTCACCCTGACCAACTCCGGGGGCTCGCCGGCCACCATCACCTCGACGGCGCCGCCCGTCGGCGGGCCAGGGGTTCACCGCACTGTCCGGCCTGGCCGCCGGGGCCACTATCGCCCCCGGGGCGTCGGTGACCGAGACGGTGGCCTTCGATCCCTCCTCCGCAGGGATCGCTCACCGACAGCTGGACCATCAACGCCAACGACGGTCTCGGCTCGCGGACGGTGACCCTCCTCGGTACCGGTCTGTCTCCGCTCACCCCGACGGTGTCGGTCAACTGGCTCAACCTGGTGCGCCCGACCTCGGGCACGGCCACCGCCACCTTCACCCTGTCCCTGTCGTGGCCCAGCCCGACCCCGGTGACGGTCACCGTGCGCACCCTGGACGGGACGGCCACCGTGGCCAACGGCGACTATGACGCCATCGCCAAGCAGGTGGTGACCTTCGCCCCGGGCCAGACCACGGCCACGGTGCCGGTGACGGTCATCGGGAAGGCGGCCACCCACACCTACTTCGGACTCCAGGTGACCGCGGCCACCGGAGCGGCAATCGTCGACGACTACGGCCGGGTCAATCTGCTCGGGGCCACCGACCTCCCCCACGAGTTCGTCTACGCCGGCACGGCCTCGGTCATCCAGACCACCACCGTGGCCCAGACCGCCGAGCTGCCGGTCACCTCGAGCGCCCACACCGACACCATCTCGTGCACCGTCAAGACCACGGACGGGACGGCCGTCGCCGCCAGTGGCGACTACACAGCCATCGTCAACGGCACCGTCACCCTGGCTCCGGGCCAGACCAGCACCACCATTCCCATCACCATCCCACCCGGTACCAACATCCAGCCCAACCGGCAGTTCACCGTGACCATCGGCGCCTGCACCAACAGCAACGACATCGCCGAGGACCCCACCGGGCACGGTGACCATCAACGGCGTCCAGCCCCCCGAGGCCCCGGTGGTGACCACCAACCCCACCAGCCAGTCGGTCAAGTCCGGGGTGCCGGTCACCTTCACCGCGGCCGCGGCCGGCAGCCCCACCCCCACCGTGCAGTGGATGAGCGAGGCTCCCGGGGCCACCAGCTACACCGCGGTGTCGGGGGCCACCGGGCTGTCCTACACGCTGACGCCCGCCTTCGCCCAGAGTGGCACCAAGATCGAGGCGGTGTTCACCAACACCCTCGGTTCGTCCACGACCACCCCGGCCACCCTGACGGTCACCGCCGGGCTGTCGTTGGCCCTGACCCCGTCCTCCCTGTCGTTCGGATCGGTGCCCGACGGCGTGACCGAGACGCATACCTTCACCGTGACCAACACCGGTTCGTCCACCTTGACCATCACCTCGTCGGCGCCGCCGTCGGCCGGTGCCGGGTTCACCGCCACCTCCAGCATCGCCGCCGGGACCACCATCGCCGCGGGCGCATCCCTCACCGAGACGGTGGGCTTCACCCCCACCACCCAAGGGACGCTGACCGACACCTGGGCCATCACCGCCAACGACGGGCTGGGTGCCCATAGCCTCTCCCTGACCGGGACCGGAGCCGCTCCTCTCACGCCCACCGTGTCGGTCAACTGGATCAACGTGACCTGGCCCTCATCGGGAACCACCACGGCCGCATTCACGCTCAGCCTGTCCTCGCCCAGCCCGACGGCGGCATCGGTCACCGTGCGCACCCTGGACGGGTCGGCCACCGCGGCGGCCGGCAACTACGTCCCCATCACCAGCCAGGTGGTGTCCTTCGCCCCCGGCCAGACCACGGCCACGGTGCCGGTGACGGTCAACGGGAGCCCGACCGGCACCCACGCCTACTTCGGCCTCCAGATCGTCGGGCCCAACACCGGCGTAGCGGTGGTGGACGACTACGGGCGGGCCAACCTGCTCCAGGCCGGCAACGTGGCCCACGAGTGGATCTATGCCGGCACCACCGCGGTGGTCCAGACCCAGACCGACCCGCAGACCGCCGAACTGCCCATCACCACGCCCACCCACACCGATACCATCACCTGCACCATCAACACCGCCAACGGGACGGCCACCGTGGCCAACGGAGACTATGTGCCCATCGTGAACGGGACCTTCACCCTGGCGCCAGGCCAGAGCAGTGTGCTGGTGCCGGTGACCATACCGACCGGCGTGGCCGACCAGCCCGACCGAAGCTTCACCGTCAACATCGGGTCGTGTACCAACAGCAACGACATCGCCGCCGACACCGTCGGCACGGTGGACATCATCGGGTGACCGGGCGCCGGCGCGCTCTGGCTGCCGCCGTGGTAGCGGCCGTGGTGGGTGCCGGATGCGGAGGGGCGGACGCGGCCCAGCAGACCCCGTCGGCCAACGTGACCTCCCCGGTGCAGGCACCCCGGGGTGTACTCCGGACCGACCCGACCTCTACGCCCACGGGCCCGGGCGCTACAGGTGGCCCCGCCACGGCCACTACCGGGACCACGTCGTCGGCCAGGCCCTTCGACGGCCTCTTCGAATTCGCCGGCGACAATTCGTCCGCCGACGCCACCGACCCCGACCTGGCCGGCGTGGACCTCGTCTACTACTGGAGCCAGATCGAGCCGGTCAAGGGCCAGTTCGACTGGGGCCTCATCGACCGGGACATGGCTCCGTGGATTGCCGCGGGCAAGAAGGTCATCCTGCGGATCTCCACCTCTGGTGAAGCCGGATGGGACCCTCCCTACTCGGGCCAGGGCACCCCGGATTGGGTGGTCGCCGACGGGACCAAGATCATCCACGACAACGGCGAGATCCTCCCGGTGTACTGGGACCGCCCCTACTTGGTCGACTACCGCGCCTTCGTCACCGGCCTCGGCGCCCACTTCAACGGCAACGGCCATGTGGCATTGGTGGAGGCCGGAATCGGGATGGGCGGCGAGACCCTGCCCGAGACCAACGCCTCCCGGACCGGCATCGCCGCCTGGGAGGCCGAGGGGTACAGCGACCAGGTCTGGCTGGCCACGATCAGGACGCTCACCTCGTACTTCGAGGCCGCCTTCACCAGGACCCCGGTGTATTCAATGGTCGATCGGACCTTTTTCGACGGTAGCGGGGTGTACTTCAACCGGGTGATGGCCTGGTTCCGGTCCCTGCCCCGCTGGGGCCTCCAGGATGACGGCCTGTCGTCCACCCAGACCCTCAGCTCCGCCTGGGCCGGGAGGCCGCTGGCCCTCGAACAGCTGAACCCCACCAGGGTCTCCCACGACTGCCTGTGCGGCGACATCTCCAACGGGCTGGACACGTTGCACGGCAGCTACCTCTTGCTCTACCGGAGCGATATCGACCAACCGGCCAACGCCGCCTATCTCAAGGCGGCGGCGGCCCGGGCGTCGGGGGGCTGATCGACCGGGTCGGGCGACGCAACCGGCCGGGCGGAGCCCTCAGCCGAAGGCCGCGGCGGGGTCGGCCCCGGTGACCTGGCGCAGGGCTACCAGGCTGGAGAGCAGCCCGACCACCACGGCCACCACCGGCAGCGCCACGAAGGTGTCCGGGGGGATGGACACCTGCTGTTGGAAGAGTCCGTCCATGAAGTTGCAGGCCACCGCGGCGAAGGCCGCGGCCAGCAGGGACACCATGACCGACTGGAGAGCCAGGCTTCCGAACAGGGTCAGCGTGGAGGAGCCGAGCGCCTTGAGCACGGCGAAGTCCCGAACCCGCTGCAGGGCCGACACGTACATCAGGGCGGCGATGATGATGGCGGCCACCAGGTACATGAGGACCTTGGTGTTGTTGATCGACGCCACCGCACCGGACAGGCCTGAAACCGTGCGCTGTTCGACCACCGCGGTGGTGAACACCCGCAGGCCGGTCGGTACGGTGGCCGGCGTGCCGGTGAGGGCGATGCCGGAGATGTAGGGATGCCCGCCCAATCCCACCACCTGGGCGTCACTCAGCGTGGTGTACACCAGGGGTTCACCGGCGAGCAGCGTACGGCCCCTGACCAGGCCGACCACCCGGAAAGCCACTGACCCGATCCTGACGTGGCTCCCCACGGGCAGGCCGGCGCTCGAGTCCACCACCGCCTGGCCCGGGCCGGCCAGCCGTTGACCCGACCGTACGGTGGGGTCGCCCAGGCCGCCCGGGACGACACCCATGACGTTCATGTTGATGCTCCGGTCGCCGGACTGCATGATGTCCCCGAGCAGCAGGGCCACCGGATCGGCGCGGATGACCCCCGGGGTGTGGGCGATGACGGCGACGTCGCTTTCGGGAAGCACCCCTAACCCGATCCGTCCGCCCGAGTCGGTGGTTAGGACCCAGTGGTCAGCACCCACTCCGCCCAGGGTGTTTTGAGCCTCGGCGGTGATCCCACCCACCAACCCGGCTAGCAGCAACGCCAGCGCCATGACCACGCCGGCTCCGAGGACCGCGATCAGGAACTGCCGCCAGCGGTACCACAGATCCGCCAGGGTCACCTCGAGCATCGCGGCGATTATTGCACGCCGGACCCTCATCTCCCCGGAGGACGAGAACGGGCCCGACCGCCCGTGCCGGCTACGGCGGGGCCGCTCAGCCCGACCCTTCGTCGGCCAAGAGATCCGGGTCGACCAGCGCCTCGGCCACGGCGTATCCGTCCGGACGTGGGTGCGAAGCCGCCCACTCCGTCGCCTCGGCCATCGAGGCGAAAGGACCGAAAATCGCCTCCGGGGCGGTGTTGGCGGGACCTCGGAGCACGACGGCGGTCATGGATGCGACGGTACCCCTGGCCCCGCCGGCCGAGCCGGTGCCGACCCCATGGCGCCGGTACGTGCGTCGCGGTGCCACGACCGGCAAGAATGATGGCGTGACCGACTCGTTCGCCTCCCGGTTTGCCGTAGCGCGGTCCACGTACGGCCCGCTGGCCTGGGGATTGGACCCTTCAGGCGCCATCCTCGAGCAATGGGGGCTGGGTGACACACCCGATGGCCTGGACCGCTTCGTGGACATCGCCCTCCAGGCCGCCGTGGGGACGGTGGGTCTGGTCAAGCCGCAGTCGGCCTTCTACGAACGCCACGGATGGCGCGGGATCCGCACGCTGCAGCGGCTGGTGGCCGAGGGGCGGAGTGCCGGACTTCTGGTCATCGTGGATGCCAAGCGCGGCGACGTGGGGAGCACCAACGACGCCTACGCCGAGGCCTTCCTCGGGAAAGACGCCCCCATGGCCTGTGACGCTCTGACCGTCCATCCCTACCTGGGCCTGGGTGCCATGGAGGCCTTCGTCACCCGGGCCCACGGGTCCGGCAGCTGCTTGCTGGTGGTCACCCGCTCGTCCAATCCCGAGGGCCGGGTGGTCCAGTCCGCCCTCAGCCCGTCAGGCCGCTCGGTCGAACAGGGGATGCTGGATGAGATCGGCGCTCTGAACGCCCGGCTGGCACCAGGCGGGATTGGCCCCATCGGTGCGGTGGTCGGTCCGACCCACATGGACCCGAAGCTGGACCTGGTGGCGGCCCACGGCATCGTTCTGGCCCCGGGCGTCGGGGCCCAGGGTGCCACCAGCGAGGATGTGGCCCGGGTCTTCGCCAGCTGTCAGAACCTGGTGGTGCCGAGCGCCTCGCGCTCCCTGTTGGCCGATGGGCCCGAGGTTGGCCGCCTGCGGGAGACCGCCGCGGCGCTGGCCGACGAGTTCCGCCACGCTCTCCCTGACTGAGCCCAACTCATTCCGACGGGCCGGCGCCAGCGCCCTCACCCCCCGCCCAGCAGGGCCACCAGCCGTGAAGGGGCGATGATGCGATAGGCGTCCTCGCAGCGGTCTTCGATCTCTGCCACGGAAGCACCGGCGTCGAGCCGGACCCCGATCCACCCCCGGTGACCGACGTAGGGGGGTCGGAAGAAGACCTGGGGATCGCTCCTGATCATCACTTCGGCGACGCCAGGAGCGGCGGCGCACCAGAGATGAGGGAACCTGTTGTCGTGGTGCCCCTCCATCCACGCATAGACGAAAGCCTTCTTCCCTTGGACGAAGAAGGTGGGGGTGCCGTGGCTCGGGCGTTCGGTGGCCTCTGGAAGGGAAAGACAGATGCTCCGGATCCGCGGCAAGCCCGGTCGAGCTCCACTGGCCATGCTGCCATCTTGGCACCGCTCCAGGGACAAAGGCATCGTCGGAACCGGTGACAGGGGTAACTTTCTGACCGACAGATCGTCGCACCAGGTGGAGAGAGGAAACCGGACATGGACAGGCGCGGGCTCACAGAGGATCTACACCCCGAAGCAGGAGGTCACCGAGCACGCACGCTACGGGCGTGGCTGGTGGTGGCTGCGGCCGTCGCCGTTCCAGCCGCCGTGCTGGCCGGTTGCTCGAGCAGTTCCACCTCGCCGACCACCACTACCTCCACCACCTCGGCAGCCAAGGCGCCGATGACCACCGCCGCCATCCGTGTCCTCCAGACCGACCTGGTGAAGGTGGGCTGTTACTCCGGTCAGGTCGACGGGGTGAACGGTCCTCTCACCATCGCCGCGGTCAAGTCCTTCCAGAGGGCCTCGGGCATCTCGGTCGACGGTGTTTACGGGAGCCAGACCAGATTGAAGCTGATCACCGCGGTCGACGCCGGCAAGAACGTGTGCGTGGCCTCGACCACCACAACCACGGCGGCCTCCTCCGTCACCACCACCACGGCCTCGGCCAACGGGGTTCCCACCGCGGCCCTCACGGCCATCACCGCCTACGAGACGGCTCACGGACCAGGCCCGGGGGCCTGGGAGATCACTGCTACCCAGCGCTCCGGCGTCGACCCGAGCTACGTGCTGTTCAAGGTGGGGCCGGCGCCGGGCCACGAGAACACCGTGCAGGGCGGCTACGGGTTCGTCCACCTCTCGGGAGGGACGTGGACCGTGACCGGGTTCGGGTCGTCCGAGGTCGGGTGCCCGCCCAACAACGCCGACAACCAGACCGTGCCGACCGCCGTCCTGAGCGGATTCGGCCTCAGCTGCCCCACCACCTGAGTCGGATACCTCCAGGCGTCGTGACGCCGCCCCGGGGCCTCACCGGGTCCTGAACGGAGGGTCGACACCCCCCCCGGGGCGACACCTGCTCACCGGTGACCGTCGGTAGTATCCGGGTCGATGACCCGAGCTGCCCGTGGGCCTCGATCCGGAGGGCGCGGGCGATGAGCCAACCATCCGCCGACAGTGGTGCTCGGCACCATCATCGGTTGGGCTGGGCGGTGGTCGTCACCGCCATCGTGTGCGGCGCCGTGGTAGTGGCGCTGGTCGTTCACTCCTTCGGGCAGGAGGTGAAGAGACTGGCCACCGATGTCGTCCACCTCCACTCCACCGCCGACGAGGTCCAGCTGGACCCGTCGGAGTTCTCCACCGGAGCCTGTATGGCGTTCGCCCCCACGGCCGGAAACAACGGGAAGACGGTCTTCCTCGATGCCGGTCACGGCGGGAGGGACCCGGGTGGCGTCGGGACCAACCAGGCCGGCCAGACGGTCTACGAGTCCAACGTGAACTTGGCTATCGAGCTCGACACCACGGCCCTTCTCCGGGCCAAGGGCTACCGGGTGGTGGTGTCACGCACCGGGAACACCTCGGTGGTCAAACTGAGCGCCGCCGACGTCGACGGCAATCTGCTCTCGGTCCAGGGAGCCCATGACGACGTGGTGGCCCGGGACATCTGCGCCAACCTGGCTCAGGCCGACGTGCTGGTCGGGATCTACATGGATGCCGGTGGTTCGCCCGACAACGCCGGCAGTGTGACCGTCTATGACACCGACCGTCCTTTTTCGTCAACCAACCAACGGCTGGCCGGGCTGCTCCAGAGCGATGTGCTCTCGGCCATGAACGCCCAGGGCTGGCAGATCCCCAACGACGGATCGGTCCCGGACAGCGGGTTCGGCTCCTCGGTGGGCGACCCGACGGAGGGCGGCTTGGCGGCGGAAGCAGCCGCGTACAACCACCTGATGCTCATCGGTCCGGCCCAGGCCGGCTACTTCAACAATCCGAGCCAGATGCCCGGTGCGGTCATCGAACCCCTCTACCTCACCGACCCCTTCGAAGGAACCATTGCCGACACCCCGGCCGACCAGTCGGTGATTGCGCGGGGGATCGCCAACGCCATCGAGGCCTATCTGACGCCGGCCAAACCTTCGGCCTCGAGCTAGACCGCTGGGTCGGAGCGACCGGATGAACACGTCACACCATCCGCCGTTACGGATTTGAACGGTGCCCCGCAATGATCCCAGTCACTTGGGCCGGAAGTGGACGAACACCCTTCCGAAGTTGTTCGAGTCCTTCTCCACCCGGTCGTAGAGGACCTTGATCTCCTTCTGGTCCAGGAAGCGGAGCACGCGCTTCTTCAACTGTCCACTCCCCTTACCGGGGATGATCTCCACCAGACGGACCTTCTTCTCGACTGCCTCGTCGATGATCTCCCGCAGCGCACGGTCGATGTCGCCACCCCGGTTGTAGATGTCGTGGAGATCCAGCTTGAGCTTCACCTACGTGGTCTACACCGGACTGGTGTCACCGTCATGTCCGACCTCCACGAGCTTGAGCCCGACACGTGACCCGACCGTTGCAGCAGGTCGACACCGCCAGTAGCCTCGCGGCGGTGAGTCCCAACCGGCGGGAGTTGGTCTAGTGCCCTATCAGGTCATCGTGGTCGGCACCGACGGGTCCCCACGCAGCGAGGGTGCGGTCAGTGAGGCTCTGGCCCTGGCCGGGCCGATCGGGGCGACCCTCCATGTGGTCCACGTGGTACACCCCGCCGTGGAGGCCGGTCAGGTCGATTCGCAGGCGTTCCAGCAGGTGATCGACCGGGCACGCGGCGAGGTCGACAGTGTCCGCACCAGACTGGCCACCGAGGCCCAGCGCCACGGGGTGGCCATGGAGTTCCACACGCCCGGGGCCGGCGATGTGGCCGACGCTCTGCTCAGCACGGCTGCGGCCGTCGACGCCGACCTGGTGGTGGTGGGGAACCGGGGCATGAGAGGGCTCTCACGCTTCGTGCTGGGCAGCATCCCCAACAAGGTGGCCCACCAGTGCCACTGCAGCGTGCTGATCAGCAACACTGAGCCGTAGTCCACCGCCTCCTGTACGAGGAGCCGGTCTGACATCGGAGCGCGGGAGGTGGCGAGGCCGGCATCAGCTGGCCGGCGGGGTCAATCCCCTGATGGGACCAACCGGTTGGTGCGGGCCACGTCGCCGTACCATGCGGCACTGGGCTTGGCCGTGCGGGCAAAGGTCACCCGGTCCACCGCGTGCAGTCCGAGCTTGGGCCGGAACCCCATGTTCCACTCGAAGTTGTCCAGCAGGCTCCACACGAAGAAGCCGCGCACATCGATGCCGTCGTCGAGACAGGCACCGACGTCCCGCAGGACGGAGTCCAGGTAGACCATCCGTTCGCGGTCGTCGTCGGTGGCGATCCCGCTCTCGGTGATCAGGATCGGCAGTCCGGTGAGCGCCGCGGTACGCCGCACGCAGTGGGCCACCGCCCCGGGCCAGTTCTCCGTTCCCATCTGGGTCTGCGGGACCGACGGATCATCGGGCGCCAGACCCTCGGGCCCGAAGTGCATGCGGGTGTAAGCCTGAACCCCGACATAGTCGTCACCCTCGGCAGCGCGCAGGAAGACGTTCTCGAGGACCTCTTCGGCCATGTCCCGGGTGACCTCGCCGCCCTCGTCGGCCACGATCTCGGCCATGGAGAGGGTCAGCCCGACCGGGTAGGTTCCCGGGCCTGACCGCAGGGCTTCGACCGCCAACCGGTGGGCGCGCACCATCGACTCGTTCACCGCCAGATGACGGGTCAGATCGTCCTTCACCCCCGGCGGGTACTCCCCGACGGTGTAGCCCATGGCCCCGATCACGTTGGGCTCGTTGATGGTGCAGGCCCAGCCGATCAGGTCGCCCAGGTGGGCTCCGGCCCGTTCGACGAACCGGCCGAACCGGTCGGGGGCGTCCAGGGCCTCGAAGCTGCCCCGTGCCGCCAGCCACGACGGCGTGGTGAAGTGGTGGAACGTCACCACCGGGACGATCCCCCGCTCGTGGCAGCCGGCACAGATCCGGCGGTAGTGGTCCAGCTCCGCTACTGAGAACTCCCCCTCCGCCGGTTCGATGCGGCTCCACTCCAGAGAGAAGCGGTACGCCCCGAGGCCCATGCCCGCCACCAGGTCCAGGTCCTCGGGCCACCGGTGGTACGAGTCACAGGCATCCCCGCTGGACTCGACGCAGAGGGAGTCCGGAGCGTGCTCGAACTCCCACCAGTCGCTATTGGTGTTCCCGCCCTCGATCTGGTGGGCGGAGCCGGCCGCCCCCCATATGAATCCCTCGGGAAAGGTGACTCCCTGGTCAGCAGTTGGTCCCATGGCCGTTCACCGTACCGGCCCCACCGGTCATGAGATGTCAGGCGCCGGCTGGGTGAGGCGGCTACGGCAGCTTCATGCCGACACCAAGCCGGTAGAGGAACAGGCCCCACGAGAACGGACCGGCACTCGAGCTGCCCGGTTTCTGTCCGAACTCGGAGCCCAAGGAGATGCTGTCCAGGTAGTAGTTCGAAAGGCTCGGCCACTCAGTCGGGTCGTACTTCTTGAGCGCCGCCTCGGCTTGCTGGATCGCAGTGGTCAGCTCCACGGCGAAGCTGGCTCGGTCCATCCGCTTGGTCAGTGCCAACACGACGGTCGTCGTCCCCGACGTCTTGCCGACCGGGAGATACACCGCCCACTTACCGCTCTTGGCGACCCCGTTGACGGCGTACTCCATCGGTACGGTCTCCCGGTAGTCGGGCGGGAGGGCATCGTTGGCAGAGTCCATCCACACCATGACCTCGAGGGTCCCCGTGGTCGGTCTGTCGACGGCTTTCTGTGGTTCCAGCCACATGTCGTAGGAAAAGTCGAACCTCGTGTCCGAGGTGCCGGATACCTGGTAGTTCGTCGTCCCCAGCAGATTCGGCACGGTGCTGAGCTTCATGGGCAGCGGAAGGCTGGCGGAAGGTTTGGGCGAATCGGCCGCCGATTGGGGAGCGATGCCATAGGAGATGTTCGGATAACCGATCACCCAGGTCGACGGCGATGCCGTTCCCGCCTTCTGGAAGTTTGCGTACACGCCCAGCGCACCACTGGCCGTGTTGTGCATGGCGACGCCACCGTCGGCAGTCTTGCTCAGATTCCACAGGTCGCCGTTCAACACCATGGGGCCGAATACCGGGTCGGCGCCCTGACAACCCCCGGATGGCGGGATCTTCACCGACGGGAGGAACAGACACGACCGATACCACTCCCAGGGTCCTGCCTGGGCGGGCTGGGGGTACAGCGAGATTGTCGACGTCCCCGAAGCGCTCGTGGCGGCCGCGGCCAAGCCCTGCGACGAAACGGCAACCCCTGCCCCCGTCAAGGCCGTCGCCACCATGCACGTCGCCAGGACCAACCGGAAAGACAGCTGCTTCGAACCTCTGTCGACAGCCCACCGACGGGAAGAACCGGTCACCACACTCCCATTCTTCGACTGTCCCCACCGCAGTTGGAAGCGGATCGTGAGCAAAACCGCTCATCGCCACCGGGTGGCAGGGAGAACTCTGAACCTCAGGAACTGGAGCTGAGAGGAGCGGGATCCGCCATCCCGGCCCGTCGGTCACTCCACTCCCGTTCTAACACCGTTGGCCGGGTCGTGGACGTCACTGCGACGGACGCCGGGTTCAGGCCGGCGCATCTCCTGATGGCGGGGGGATCTGCGGACAGCTGCTGCCGGCCAGTTAGCCACCACGGACTCAAAACCATCACTTTACAGAGCCACCTTGACACTTTCTGTGGTCACGCGTCCTTCCAGCCACTCACAGGTCCACCTACTCTGGAGGCAACGCCAACTCCACGAGAGGATTGACCGTGCTGCTCAAGGGCCTGAATCACGTTGCCGTTATCACCAACGACGCCTCGCGGCTCAACACCTTCTACCAGGAAGTATTCGACGCAGAGCTAGTGCGGGACGGCGCCGAGCTCCCCGAGGGAGAGGGACCCCGGCTCTCCATCATCAAGATCGGCGAGTGGTCCGAGCTCAATGTCTTCCAGATCGAGGGCAACACGGAGGCCGACCGGCAGACTCCCATGTTCGGGCGGGGCCGCCTGGACCACCTGGCCGTCCAGGCCGCGTCACTGGAGGCTTTCGAGACCATCAGAGGCCGCCTGATGGAGCGGGGGGCAGCCGACGACTTCGTCACCGATTTCGGCAACATGCTGAGCTTGTTCTTCCGTGACCCCGACGGGCTCGAGTGCGAGGTCTGCGTGGAGAACCCCGATGCCGTGCCCGGGGTGTTCCATCCCCCCGGTACCCGGGCGGCCCGCTACTCCTGACCGGAGCAACGTGGGCACCCTCTGCAAGGTGGATGTCGGATGTCCAAGCTGAGAGCATCACGGTCGTTGCTCCGCCTGGATCAACCACGACTGTTCACCGACCGAACGGCATCGACCGCGCCAGGTCCGACAGACGGCTCTCCTCCAAGGCGGGATGTTGGCCTTGGCGATGGCTCGGCGATCTGCCGCCAGCAGCAGTGCTGCCACCGTCGTTCAGATGAGCTGGTTGACCCGATCGGCCAGGGTGGCGAATCTGTCTATGGGGCCGGAGTGGGCCCTGCGCTGCACTCCTCGCCCGGACGTGCCCAGATGCATTCAACCGACCAAAGCCCCTGCTGTCGGCACAGCAGCTTGTCCCCGGTCCGCTGAGGTGAACTGCTAGGTTCGCCCGCGGAAGGTGGTTGACATGGACTCAGTGTGGCGAGCGAAGGTGCAGAGACTTGCCGGCCTGCCGGTACTGGCCGTCGTGCTGGCGGTGACAGTGGCCGCGGTCCTATGGGTGCCCAATGCCGCGGTTGCCGGTCCCAAGCCGCACGTTGCCGCGGCGCACGCCGGCTCGGCTCCACCACCCAACTCGGTGGTCCCCTTCGGCAAGGCCGCGCTGGGAGTGAACGCTCTGTCGAATCTGAAGGCCCCTATCGTGGGCATGGCACCCACCGCCAACGGCCAGGGGTACTGGATGGTGGCATCTGACGGGGGCATCTTCAGCTTCGGTGACGCCCGGTTCTACGGCTCCACTGGCGGCATCGTCCTCAACAAGCCGGTGGTGGGCATGGCGGCCACGCCCGACGGCAAGGGGTACTGGCTGGTGGCCTCCGACGGTGGTGTCTTCAGCTTCGGTGACGCCCGGTTCTACGGCTCCACCGGTGGCATGGTCCTCAACCATCCGGTGGTGGGCATGGCGGCCACGCCCGACGGCAAGGGGTACTGGCTGGTGGCCTCCGACGGTGGTGTCTTCAGCTTCGGTGACGCCCGGTTCTACGGCTCCACCGGTGCCATGGTCCTCAACAAGCCGGTAGTGGGCATGACGGCTGCGCCCGGTGGTGGCGGGTACTGGTTGGTGGCCTCCGATGGGGGCATCTTCAGCTTCGGTAACGCCCGGTTCTACGGCTCCACCGGTTCCCTACTCCTCAACAAGCCGGTAGTGGGTATGGCGGCCGCTCCCCATGGCCAGGGCTACTGGCTGGTGGCCTCCGACGGCGGCATCTTCTCCTTCGGCGATGCCCCGTTCTACGGGTCGGAAGGGGAACTCCACTGCCCGCCCCGGTGGTGGGCATGGCGGCGTCGCCCGGAGGTGGCGGGTACTGGATGGTGCTCGGTTCGTCGCTGCCGCTGGCCGGCAAGATCGTGGGCATCGACCCTGGTCACAACGGCCTCAACTGGTCGGCCCCCCAGATCATCAACCAATTGGTGTGGAACGGGACCGGCTACGAGACCTGCGATACCACCGGGACCGAGACCGCCAGCGGCTACACCGAGGCCCAGTACAACTTCAACGTGGCCAGCTACCTGCAGGCCGACCTCGAAGCCGAAGGGGCCCAGGTGGTGATGACCCGGCCCAACAACGACGGGGTCGGACCCTGCGTGACCACCCGCGCCCAGATCATCAACGACGCCAACGCCAACGTGGCCGTGGACATCCATGCCGATGGCGGGCCGGTGAGCGGACGGGGCTTCGCCGTCCTCGAGCCGGTGGCTGACGGACCCAACGACGGAGTGATCGCGGCATCGGCGGACTTCGCCGCGGTGCTGCGGAACGCGTTCCTGGCCACCGGCATGCCCGTGAGCTCCTACGACGGGATCGACGGACTGCAGCCCCGCAACAATCTCGCCGGTCTCAATCTGACGACCGTCCCCAAAATCCTCATCGAGTGCGGCAACATGCAGAACCCGACTGATGCGGCCATCTTGGAGACCACTGCATTCCAGCAGTCAGCGGCGGCGGCCATGGCCGATGCCATCACCGCCTACCTCTCCTGACGCCCACCAGGTGAGGGCGGCCCGGGGCGGGGACGAGGGGGCGGACACCGGTGTGGTACCGGAACTCGACGGGGATGGTGAGGCTGGGCCTGACGAGGCCTCGGCCCGTGCCGCCCTCGAGGCGGATCGGGAGACCGCCCTGCTGAGGGTCCGGACCCTGGGCGTGGAGCTCGACGGAATCATCGCTGACGCCGTGGACACCAACGCCGACGACGAGCATGACCCAGAAGGGTCGACCGTGGCTTTCGAACGGGCCCAGGCCACTGCCCTGGTGGCCGAGGCCCGGTCGCGGGTAGCCGAGATCGACCGGGCGCTGGTGCGGTTGGCCGACGGCACCTACACCACCTGCGAGGTGTGTGGGAGACCGATCCCGGCCGAGCGCCTGGCCGCTCTGGCCTCCACCCGGACCTGTGTCACGTGCGCCGGAGCCCGATGAGCGAAACGGCAGCCCGGCTGGCCCTGACGTCGGCTGCTACCGCCTCACCGGGTGGTGGCGAGGAACACCGACACGAACTCGCCGTCCTCTTGCAGGGTGAACTGCTTCTCCACGATCGTCCGCATGGCCGGGATGAGGCTGCGGATCACCGAGTCGGGGCCGATCAGCCAGACCCGGCGGTGCGCGGACAAGGCGGCCTCCAAGTCGTTGGCGTTGAGGATGGTGGGGATCCCGTACTGGGTGTCGACGGCCTGGTCGTGTCTTCTCGAATACGTAGAGCAGTGTCTCGGTCCGGTGCGGCGGGATCCAGTACGTCGGGGGCGCGCCCGAGGCTGTAGCCGACCAGATTCGGCGCTGGCCGCGGCGATGACGGCGTCCCCCGGCTCCAGCTGGGCCTTCACGTAGGCGACGGCGGTCGGGATAGTCGAGCCAGCGGTGGGCGATGTTGGCGTTGAACACCGCACCGGTCCAGGTCCCGTAGTCGTTGAGCCCACCGATGAGGCTCAGCATGATGGCGACCGAAGCCAGCCGCCGCCATCACTTCGACGAACACCTGCGCACGAGCCGGTTCCCCCGGGTCACCCCCCGCAGCACCACCCGCCGCACCGCGTCGATGATGTCGACGGTGCCGCAGGCGGCCAGGGCGAAGACGAAGGGCAGGCAGATGAAGACGTACCGGGTGTCCTTGGTCAACAGGACCAGGGACACCACGGCGGTGGGCACGATCCAGAACGCCGCCAGATAGAGACGCATGGCATCACGCCGGATCACGCCCACCGACGATGCCGATCACCGCCAGCGAGCTCACCACGGTGATGGACGCCCCGTAGGTGGGATTGGCGAAGAAGTAGTTGGCCAGGTAGTAGAAGGGCTGCGGGGACCAACGCACCAGCGGTCCACCGCTCGGATCGACGCCGAAGATGGGCGGGTGGGTGAACGTGGCCAGCACCAGCTGTATCGACAATGGCTCCCAGCGCCGCGCCGCCGAACACCCACCACCGCCAGTTCCGGATCCAGCGCAGCCCGTCGAAGCAACACAGGGCCAGCGGAATGATGAACAGGACGCCGAAGGACTCCTCGTGGGTGAGGTACATGGCCACCACCGCCACCATCAGCCACGCCACCCGTTGGGTGGTCGGATCGTTGATGGCCCGCAGGAGGAGGATGGCCACCAGCACCACCATGCACTGCACCATCTGGTACATCCGGATGTCCTGGGCGTGGCCCAGTTCGAACGGGGCGGTGGCGAAGACCACCGTGGCCGCCAGCTGGTAGACCTGCCTGCCTCGCAGGACCAGCGGCATCAGCACCAGCCCGAACACGAAGATCGGTGGCGCCGAACCAGAAGACACTGACGTCGCTGCAGCACGCTGGGGTTGTCGTGGGCGATGCCGCCGACCACGGCGATCAGCGCCGAGTAGAGCTCCGACTTCCAGTAGAGGAAACCCGACGGCCACTCGGGGAGCAGGTGGGCCCGCATGCCCTGGGCCGCGGCCAGGCTGGAGAGCTCGTCCTGCCACAGCGGGTTGAACATGATGTGGTAGCTCTGAACCAGGGCCCACCCCACCACCGGTGACCCACACGCAGAGCTGGTACCAGTGGCGGTGGATCCACCCGGGCTGCGTGGTCGCGGCCACCCCGTTGACACCGCGCCGGGCGTCGGGTGGCGGCCGCGGCTTGTCGGCGTCCGGGTCCGGACCGCGCACACCGTGGCCACCGACTACCCCCGCCGCGGCCAACCCGAGCACCAGGGCCAGCATGGCCGGTGTGCTCGGGAAGGGGGCCCGGACGTACACGAGGTGACGGGTCTCGGTGAGCAGCAGGCACAGACCGACCGCAGGTAAGACCCCGCACAGGACGGCGGTGACCGCACCGGCCAGGGCCACCCCGCAGGCGCAGGCGATGAGAACGGCCACCAGCGCCGCCGCCAGCAGTTCGACAGCCAGCCTGAGGTGCTCGGCCAGCAGCGGGCCCGAGGGGATGGTGACCGTGCCCATCGACGTGGCGAAGATCACACCGAGTTCGGTCTGGGGCGAATTGAGCGTGCCCACGACGTCGCCGGTCGCGCTGCCGGAACCGCTGGTCCCCTTGGTCCACCCGGGCCCGGTGGCGAACGAGACCGTGTCCGACCCCGACCGGACGTAGCCGTCGAGGTAGGCCACCGGCTCCCGTGAGGCGCTGACCGAGATGGCCAGGACGTGGCGGCCGGCGGTGGCCACGGGACAGAGGTCGAAGACGGTGAGGGGCAGGGAGGTCGAGTTGGTCCCGGCTCCGCCGAAGCCGATGGCCCGGCCGTCGAGAGAGACGGTGTACGACCCGGTGGCTGCGACCCGCAGCCAGCCCTCGCTGCACCCGTGAGGGAAGGTCACCACGGTGGAGGCGACCACACTCCTGGCTCCGTACGCTCCGATCAACGCCGGTGCGGTGGCCGGGGTGGTGAAGGCGTCGGGGGGGACGGAGACAGTCGTGTCGCCCGGCTCGGAAGCGGAGCCCACGGCCGGGGCCCAACTGCCGTCGTCGAGTCGGGGCTTGGAGAACGCCCCTGACTCGGGCAGCTCCTGGCCGGTGAGTGCGGCATTGGTGGTCGACTGCCAGCTCGACGGGGACACCCCGTAGGTCTGGACCAGTCCTCCGGTGCGCACCTCAACCCGGGCCTGGAACGCCGGAGACCGACCGTCGAGGCTGACCACTTCGAGGCCCACCACGTTGAGCCCGATGGAGAGCGAGGGACGGATGTCGATGGTCTCGACCATCTTGGGCATGTCCACCGCAGTGTCGATGAGTTTGTCCGGCGCCACCAGGGTCGGGGCCACGTCGAACCCGTTCACGTAGCCGGTCACCTGCTGGAAGCCCTCGACCCACAAGGTCGCGGTCTGAGGCAGCGTGCCGGAGATGGGCAGGCGCAGGCGGAAGTAGGCCCGGGCGAACCGGCCTCGGGTGAACTGACCCACGACTGGCCGGCGGTCGGGGCTGCGAAAGGCTGTCGGGGCGACCGCACCTGCACCGACACCCAGAACGACGAGATCATCCAGGCCCCCACCAGGATCAGGGCCACCGCCGCCCCCACCTTCTGCCGGTTCCGCCTCGTCCCGCCCGGGGGGCGCGTCACGACCGGGCTCGGGGTACAGGCGCTCGGGGACGGGCAGGGACCCGGTCCGGCCGAGCGGTCGGTCGACGACGGTCACGGCGTACCCGGGACGTAGAGGCCGGTGGAGATCTCGCGGGCGTAGACGTTCTCGTTGAGGGTGTCCGCCTCGACCGCGGCGACGATGTTGGTCCTGAAGGCCGCCTCGTTGCCGAGTCGCTGCCAGGCCAGGGCGATGTAGGTGAGGGCCAGGGACTTCACCTCGGAGTTGTCCGTGTCGGCGTCGGCCCGCTCGAGCATGGTGATAGCCAGGGAGCTGGCGCCGGCCTCATAGTCGTAGCGCCCGACGCTGAAGCTGACCGCCGGCGACGACAGCTGGCTCTTCACCAGCGTCAACAGGTTCGGGTTCTTCACCGAGATGGTGGCGTTGGCCAGAAAGCTGACCACATTGGCCTGGACCACGGCCGCGGCCGCCGAGCCGGGCGGCAGCGACGAGATGGCCTCGCCGAACAGCTGGGCCTGTTCCAACAAAGTCAGGTCCTTGCCAACCGGCCGCTCGGCCTGAGCGAAGTCCGCCAGCCCGGACAGCTCGCCCTGGTCCGCCTGGGCCTGCCCGAGGGCCTGCTCGAAGCCGGTGTCGTAGGCCACCTGCGGATTCAGCCGCTGGGCCGACGAGAGGAGGCTCTGGCCGGCGGCGTACTGGCCGGTGGCCACGGCCTGGATGCCCTTGTCCATGTCGCTCTGGGACAGGCTGCCGAGGAGCAGCCCGACCAGCACCACCACCACCGCCAGCCCCGACAGGGCGTAGCCCACCCGCTGGGGACGGTTGGTCGGACGCCCCACCCTGCCCACCAGGAACAGATCCGGCCACCAGCACGAGGTACCAGCCGAGGCGCAGTCCGTACAGCAGGACCTCGGTCTTGGGGTCGAAGTTGATGCCGAGGAACTGGGTCGGCGCCGGCGTGCCGTTATTGGTGAGGAACTGGCTGTTGATGATGGCTGACTGGCTGACGTCGCTCTGCAGCTTGAACATGGTCCCGATGCCCACCAGCCGGGTGGTGACCACGAAGGTGACCGACAGGCCCAGGTAGCCCCAGCCGACAGCCCGGGTGACCAACGTGGGGGTGCCCCCGGCGCGGACGAACGAGACCAGGGCGCACACCGTGAGTACCGCCATCACCAACCCGTAGCTCAGATGACCCACCAGGGGTACGGCGCCGAGCGAAACATGCAGGTCCCAGGCCGAGAGGCTCGGGGTCAGGCTCAGGCCCACCCAGGGCAGCACCAGTCCGCCGACGGCAGCGAGGATGCCAAGGGCGAAGCGGACGGAGACGGCCTGTTTGGTCCCCGCCAGAATCGCAACCGGTCGATCAGCCCCTCTGTCCGCCCACTGCACCGAGCGGGTGGACAGATCGACGGTGGAGAAACTCACGGGCTTCCCGATGATTCCTTGACCTGGTCACCGTCACGCAGAAGCTGCAGATTGGTGATGGCGACCTTCTGGCCCGGTTTCAGCCCGGACACGATCTGGGTGTTGTTGGTGTCCGATGCCCCGACCTGGACCGGTTGGAAGTACACCTTGTTATCGCGGATGACGGCCACCGCCGGGTTGAGCTCGATGTTCTGGACGGCCGACGTGGGGACCGAGACGGTGGCGTGGACCGGGGCCGTGATGGTCACGAACGCCTGGGTACCGATAGGGACCGGATTGGTGGTGTTGGAAACCGCCACCACCACGGTGCCCTCGAGCCCGCCGTTGGCCGCGGAGGCGCTGACCGCGAGGACCTTGCCGAAGAGGTGGACCCCGGGCAGCTCGGTCGGGGTCACTGTCACCGCTGTCACCGGGGGAGATCGACCGGAGGTCGGTCAACTGCATTCCGGTGCTCACGTCCACGGTGGAGGGGTCGATGATCTGCACCAGGCTGGTGCCCGGGCTCACGATCTGGCCGGCCGCCACCCGGACGTAGGAGATGTTGCCGGCGATGGGGGCGGTCAGAGAGGTCCCGTTCCCGTCGGCGATTTGAAGCAGCTGCTGGTCGATGGCCACCTCCCCCTGGAAGGTGGGGATCTGCACGGCAAGGTAGGCCCCGCCGGACCCTGCGGTAGCGCCGGTCCCGTTGGCGGCCACGGCCGAGGCCAGAGTCTGTTCGGCCTGCTGGAGGCTGGCGGCGATCTGGAGCTTGTTCTGCTCGAACGGCGTCGGGTTCAGCTGCAACAGGGGCGTTCCTACCGAGACCTGCTGGCCCGCCACGACGTCCACACTCGTCACCTCGATGGGCGACGTCACACCGGTTACGTTGAGGCTGACCACCGAGACATGCTGGGGCGAGGCGGACAGGGCACCGACGCCACCGGACTTGTTGTTGATGATCGCCGGCTTCGAAGTGGCCACCACCACGCCGGTCGGGCCGGCTAGACCGGAGGCCACCGCAACCGCCGCCGCCGCCACTACCGCCACCACGACCACGACCACCAGGAGCAGCACCAGGCCCAGCCGGCCACGGCGCATCGTGCGCAGCCGCCGGGGCAGGAACCGCCGTATCTGCTCCACCGTGCCCCCCGACACGTCGGCCAGGCCGGTGCCGATCTCCTGGAATCCCCGCCGAACCAGCCCCTCGGTAGTCGGAGGGGACGCTGGGTGGGTCGATGCCGCGGCTACCGGTGCCCCGGTCTCCGCGGTCTCCTCGATGTCTTCGGTGTCTTCGGTTTCTTCGCTGTCGTGAGAGAGGGTGTCGACCCCTTGCACGTGCCCATCGCCCACGTCGGCGGCGGGACCCGTCACCGGTGTGTGCCGGTCGGCTTCGACACTCTGTCGGTCCGCCACGGTGGTGTCGTTGCTCGAGGCGCCGTTGCCCTTGTCGTTATCGTTGTCGGCGCCGACCGCCTCTTCGACCTTGCCGGTGCGACCGCCGAACAGCCGCCGCCTTCGGGCATCTTCCACATAGGTCATCGTGTTCTCCTGAGCTACTTCTTTACGACATGGAAGTCGAAGTCGGGTCGGATTACCCCATACACCACAGCCGAACCCTCGAGCAGGGAGAACACCGGCAATAGTAGTACCTGGAGGATGTGCCACGGGATGCGCCGGTACCACCGCACTCCGCGTTGGTCGAGGTTGAGTTCCAGCCCCAACACGTACAACGCCGAGTACGCCGTCAGTGAGATCGAACCGACCAGGAACACCACCAGAGGGATGCGCACGTCGAAGGCCACGACGGCGATGCTGATGCTCCACCAGCCCAACCAGCCGATCCCCCACAGAGCCACCGACGACACCAGGGCGATACGGTGCCAGAACCGGGTCGGTGCCCGCAGGCACACCAGGCACAACCCGATGAACCATCGACGACGCTGCTTGATGAAATCCCCGAGCGAGCGGGTGGACTGCTCCACGCAGTAGCCGTCCACCCACCGTGAGCGGTGGCCTCTGGCCATCTCGACCAGCGACCACCAGGCGTCCTCGGTCACCGAGCCGGACGGGCCGAGGTCGAACCCCACATCCTTTTCGACATCGCTGCGAACCAGGATGAACGAGCCGTGCATCCCGAAGGCGGTCTGGCCGAACTGGTGCTGGAGCCGGAACCGTCCCAGATCGTCGCCGGTGCGAACCGAGTCGGCCAGGGTGAGAAAGGGGTGCTGGCCGATGTCGCGGTGGTAGAGGACCACCCCTTGGCCGATGCGGAGCTCACCGGACGCTTCCTCGTCGATGATGGCGCTGCGTATGCCGCGCACGACCGACGGGGTGATGTGGGTCTCCTCGTCGAGGTGGAACAGCCAGGTGGTGTCCGAGACGGTCGAAGCCTCGAGGGCGTAGTTCAAGGCCCGGGCCTTGAACCGGGCCCCGGCCGGCGTCTGGTAATCGGGGGGACCAAGATGGTGGTCACGGCGTCGGATTCCGGCACTGGCAGCACCTGGTCCGTCACCAGCTCCACCGTGTAGGGGAACAGCGGGCGCTTCGCGCCATGGCGGCTCGCACCGCGGCGACCGACTTGATCACCGCCTCGACGTTGGTCCCGCGGGTGACCAGCCGGAAGCACACCGTGTTGGCGATGGTCTCCGAGTCGGGTCGCGGCGCGCTCCCCTTGCGGAAGGTCAGCGCGCCGATGACGTTGAGGACGACCGGGAGGGCCAACAGGATCCAGATGAAGCTGATGGCGTCCACGACGTGGTCGGAGAGACCGTGCGACGGGTCCGAGGAGTCCCACAGCCACGACATGAGGGCAAAGATCGGGACCCCCACCAGGCAGAACGCCACCACGTAGGTCAGCCGGACTCGCCACGGGGCCCACGGCTCCTTTTCCCCGAACGCCACCTGCTCTGCGCTTGCGGCCGCTTGGGGATGCTCGGCGACCGCGGTGGCCGTGCCGGCGGAACCGGCCGGGGTCACATCGTCGGGAGTAAACGACGGGATGAGAGCGGGCAGGGACGGGGCGCCGATCTCCGGTTCCGATCTGGTGACGGGCAGCGTGGTCATGCCACTTGCGCCTCCTGCGATCGCATCATCGCCCTCGACCACTCGACCTGGACCGCCAACCCGTTGCGCAACCGGACCACCGGCTCCCACCCGAGCAGCTCGTGGGCCCGGTCGATGGTGCCCCCGGTGCGCTGAACGTCCCCGGCCTCTTTCGGGCCCCGATCGAGCGACACCGGAGATCCGGCCAGCTCCCCGACCATGTCGATCAGATCCATCATCACCGCATGCGACCCGCCGGCGATGTTGACCACCGTCCCCGGGGCCACGTCCTCGAAGCCGGCCGCGACGTTGGCGGCCACCACGTCGGACACGTAGGTGAAGTCGCGGACCTGGCGGCCGTCGCCGAACAGGCTGAACGTTGCTCCGGTCACCGCGGCGTCGGCCAGCCGGCGGATGGCCATGTCCGGCCGCTGGCGCGGCCCGTACACGGTGAAATAGCGCAGGGAGACGGTGGGCACGCCCCAGTTGGCGGCGTAGAGGGCACAGAGGTGCTCGGCGGCCAGCTTGGTCACCCCGTAGGGGCTGAACGGTCGGGGCAGATCGGTCTCGACCGTCGGGTAGGCGGGTGCGTTGCCGTACACCGACGAGCTCGAGGCGTAGACGAACCGGGGAGTTGTCGCCGCCCTGGCCGCCTCCAGCAGGCGCTGGGTGGCCTTGACGTTGTGCTCGCAGTAGTCGTTGAACCCGGTCGACCACGACTTGCGCACCCCGGGCTGTCCGGCCTGGTGGAACACCACCGTCGGCCCCGTCGAGCAGGGGACGCAGATCCGCAGTGCGCAGGTCGACCTCCTCGAAGCTGAAACTCGGGCAGCTGCGACAGCAGGCAACAGGTTGCGGCGCTTCTCGCTCGGGTCGTAGTAGTCGGTGAGGCAGTCGACCCCGAGCGACCTTGTGGCCCGATCCGGCACAGCTCCTCGCTCAGGTGGCTGCCGATGAACCCCGCGGCTCCGGTGACGACGATCTTCATGATGGCTGCTCCATTCGGGTCGGTGATCTGTCCTGCGTCGTATCGCTGCTGTCGGTCGTGGTCATGCCGGCACCCTGGTAGTCACGTCGGGGAACGTGTCGAGGAAGCCGAGCCCGTCGACGTCGGGCGCCGCGGCGGCGTTCGCCTTTCGGATCCGTTCAGCCGCCGCCGGATCAGCGCCGGATCGGCCGGGCTCCCCCCGACGTGGTGGTAGGCCCGGGCCACCCCGGCCACGTAACTGCTCGATGCCGTACTGGGTCCGCTGGGCCGAGGCCCGTTCGACCGCCCGGGTGCGGATGGGACCGTCGTCCAGCAATGAGCCGATGCCGCCGGCCAGACCCCGCCGCGGTGGGCTCCACCAGGACACAGGCCCGGTCGTCGAGCACCTGGGTGTGGCTGGTGATGTCGGTCGCTACCATCGGCCGGCCCGAGCGCAGGTAGGAGAAGATCTTGAGCGGCGTGTTGCGCCCCTTCTCGCGGGGGGACACCAGGACGTCGGCCGCCCCCAGGCAGGCCGGCACCAGGGTCGAGGGCACGGCGCCGACGAGCCGGATGTGGCCGGACATGCCGAGTTCGGCGGCCTGTGCGCTGCAGCTCCTCGATCTGATCGCTCCGGCCACCGGCCACCACCAACAGCGCCCCGGGGTGGTCCCGGACCACCGCCGACCATCGACTCCAGCAGCAGCGGGACTCCCTGGTATGGCTCGAGGGTTCCCGTGTAGAGGATCACCCTGGTCCCCTGCGGCGCCCAGCGACGCCGGATGGCCGCAGTGACGGCTCGGGGTCCGGTTCGGCCTCGAGGGAGATGTTGAACACCGTCTCCACCGGGGTGGAGCCGACCGACCGGACCCGGTCGGCGATGAGCGGGAAGTGGGCGATCACGACGTCGGAGCGACCGATCACGGCGTTCTCCAGCGCGCCGGCCAATCGGCTGGCCGGGTGGTCCGGGCCCAGCCCGTAGTTGCAGAGAACGTCGGCCCAGTCGTTGCCCATGTCGTACACGTGCGGAGCGTCGGCCATCCGGGCCAGCGCCGGCCCGAGCAGGCCGGCCTCCTCGTGGGTGTGGACCACGTCGTAGCCGGCGACGGCCCCAGGCCTGCCGCAGGGAGCGGACACCGTCACAGCCCGTTGAGCACGACCTTGGCGAACGAAGGCCCGACGGCGCACCGAGCGGACCCCGGGCACCGACGCACGCAGGTAGCGGAGGCCGGTCGACCGGGCGGTCCTCGCCCACCGGGTACGTCACCAGGTCGACCTGGTGGCCGAGGGCGCCGAGAGCCACGCAGCGGTTGAACACGCTGATGGGCGTGCCCCGCGGGGAGTACACCGGGTGGGGTGAGACCATGAGGATGCGCATCACGCAGCCTCCATGGCCGTCTCGGTCTGCGCCGGTAGGACCGTCGGTCGTCGACGGTGGGCCCGGACGGTCAGGTAGAACGGGATGCCGAAGACCCCGAGGGCCAGCATCTGGACGGTGATACACACCCCGACCGCGGCACCCTGGGCCCCGGTGGCGTGGCCTCCCGCGGCCAGGAAGGCGGCGAACGCCCCCTCTCGCAGGCCGTAGCCGCCCAGGGAGATGGGGAGCATGGTGACCGCGGTGGCCGTGGTGATGACCAGGGCGCTGTAGGCCAGGGTCACGTGGATCCCCACCGCCAGGATGAACAGGGACTGGCTGGCCACGACGAAGATCCAGAAGACCAGGCCCCGGAGGGTGGCCTGGAGCAGGTAGCGGCGCTGGCCCCGGAACTCGTGCAGGGTGGCCAACAGCTTGGCCACCGCCACCCCCGGTCCCCGCTTCAGCAGACCCCACCGGCTCATGGCCCCATGGCCGGGCTCAAGGTGCACGCCACCAGACCCACTCCCCCGGCGATGACCGCCAGCGAGTACGGACGGATGCGGCCGGCGTACCCGAGGTCGACGGTGGCCAGCCAGCCCCACCGCGGTCAGCACGATCATGCCGGGGAAGTTGCACAGGCGGCGCAGCACCACCGACGCCGCCGCCGGCACCCGTCTGGTCCGGCGAGTCCGGCAGGGACGCCGCCCGGATGACGTCGCCACCGATGGAGCTGGGCAGCGCGGCATCGAAGACGTCGCCGCCCAGCTCGAGATGGAGGCACCGCCGGTAGGTGCAGGGCACCCCGTTGGCGTTGGCCAGGCCGTGCCACTGGCGAACGGTGATCAAGATGGTGATCACCGCCACTCCGTAGCCCGCCGCCAGCAACGCCGGATTGGCCGCGCCGAGAGCGTGGAACACCGCCGAGAACCCGATCTTGCGGGCGATGAGGCCGAAGGCGCCCACGGTCACCACAATGCGGACGATGGTCATCGGCGCGACGCGGCGCGTGGGGGTAGGTACGTCAGCCTCCACCGGATCGGCGGACACTGGACCCTCCCTTGCCTCCTCCATCTGTTCGGACAGGTTGGGCTTTCCGGTCACTCAGCCTCCACCGGGGCCATCTCGGCCGGCTCTTCCAGGTCGGGGATGGCCCGCAGCGTGGTGCATCGGCGCCGGTGGAACGGCGGACCACGTAGGGACGGTCGCTCGAACCCTTGAAGTACAGGCGGGCCAACATCTCGCCGAGCAGCCCGAACGAGGCGAACTGCAGAGATGCCACCACCAGCGGCGTGGTCGGGCCGTGGGGCGCACCGGCCCCTCCGCGCACCCGGCGGAGAGCCGACCACGATCCCGACAGCGCGGCGGCACCGAGGCAGGCAATGGCCAGCCGACCGAAGAACTGCATCGGGCTTCTGCCGGTAGCCGATGAGGAACTTGACGGTCAGGAGGTCGAGCACCACCCGCGGCATTCGGGAAATGCCGTACTTCGACGATCCGTGCTCGCGGGCCCGGTGGTTCACCGGGATCTCCACGACCTTGGCGCCCGAGATGAGGGCGAGCGCCGGAATGAACCGGTGCAGCTCCCCGAAGAGCTCGAGGCGGTCGATGACCTCCCGGTCGTAGGCCTTGAGGGTGCAGCCGTAGTCGTGCAGATGCAGTCCGGTCACCCGGGAGATGAGGGCGTTGGCCACCTTGGAGGGCAGGCGCCGCATGAAGCAGTTTGTCCTTGCGGTCGGCCCGCCAGCCCGACGCCACGTCGTACCCCTCCTCGAGGCAGGCCAACAGGTTCGGGATGTCGGCCGGGTCGTTCTGCTGGTCACCGTCCATGACCACGACCACCCGACCGGCGGCACGCTCGAACCCGGCGCTGATCCCGGCGGTCTGGCCGAAGTTCCGGCGGAACTCGATGACCTTCACCCGGGGATCGGCATTGTGCCAGGCGAACGCCTTCTCGCCGGTGGCGTCGGTGCTCCCGTCGTTGACCAGGATCAGCTCGCAGGCCAGGGGGAGCTGGCTGAGCACGCCCAGCACCTCTTCGACCGCGGGGTCGATGCTCTCCTCCTCGTTGTAGAGCGGGATGACCACACTGAGGTCGAGCTCGGCGCCGAGGTCGTGAATATCGGGTTCGGACTGTTTCAGTGCCATGTGGGCCTGCTTTCAACTCGTCCGGGGGCAGACCGGTGCGCCGATGGATGGCGGAGGAACCGCGCTACGGGTAAGGGGAAAATGGTCACAGAGCCGTCGCACCCTCGACCGGGCCCGGTGCGACCGGGGTTCGGGCGGCGAACCGTGACGCCACCGCAGTGGAGCCCCGCCCGATCCCGAGGTACCGGAAGCCCGCCTGCGGCCACCAGCTCGGGATCGAAGTTGTTGCGGCCGTCGAAGAAGATGTCGCCTCGCATGGCCCCGCGCAGTTCGGTGAGATCGACGCTGAGGAACTGGGGCCACTCGGTGGCCAGCACGACGGCGTCGGCGTCCGCTGCGGCCTGGATGGCGTCGGGCATCAGGCGGATGCCCTCGACGGGTACCTCGGTGACCATCGGGTCATAGGCGGAGACGAACGCCCCCTTGTCGATGAGCCGGCAGGCCACATCGAGGGCGGGCGAGTCCCGCAGGTCGTCGGTGTCGGGCTTGAAGGCCAAGCCCAGGATGCAGATCCTGGTGCCCCGCAACGTCTTGAGCTGGCGCAGCAGCTCGTCGACCACGTACTTGCGTTGGGACTCGGTTGACGGCGATGGCCCCCTCGAGGATCTTCGGCTGGTACCCGTACTCATCGGCCGTCTGATCGAGGGCGGAGAGATCCTTGCCGAAGCACGAGCCGCCCCAGCCCAGGCCGGCATCGAGGAAGCGGCCGCCGATCCGGGTGTCGAGGCCCATGCCCGCCGTCACCTCGGTGATGTCGGCGCCGACGAAGTCGCAGAGGCGGGCGATCTCGTTGGCGAAGCTGATCTTGGTGGCCAGAGAAGGCGTTCGAGGCGTACTTGATCATCTCGGCGGTCGTCAGCCTGGTCTGGAGCAGCGGGACGACCTCCCGTTTGCCGACATCGCCGGGGATCTTCTGCTCGAGGATGGGCCGGTACACGTCGGCGGCGATCTCGCGGGCCTTGGGGTCGTCGCTGCCGAGCACCACCCGGTCCGGGTGGAGGAAGTCCTGCACCGCATTGCCCTCGCGGAGGAACTCGGGGTTGGAGACCACGCCGAACAGCTCGCGGCCCTCGGGGCCGACGATGTCCTCAATGAGTGAACCCAGCCAGTACCCGGTCCCGATGGGGACGGTGCTCTTGGTGACGATGACGTGGTAGTGACGGAGATTGTGGGCGATGGAGCGGGCCACGCCGCGGATGGCGGTGGTGTCGGCCTCGCCGTCGGGCCCGGGTGGGGTCCCCACGCAGACGAAGACGACGTCCGAGTCGTCCATGGCGTCGTTGAAGTCGTCCGGTGAAGCGCAGAGTTTGCCCGAGGCCAGGCCCGCCACGATCAGGGGGTCGAGGCCCGGCTCGTGGAAGGGGGCGGCGCCCGATGTCAGCTCGCTCGAGCTTGGCCGGGTCCGACTCCACCCCGATCACGTCGTGCCCCACGTGGGCCAGGCACGCCGCCACCACCGACCCGACGTACCCACTACCGATCACAGCGATTCGCCTACTCATAGTGATCTTTTTCTCCTTGGTTCGGTCCCCGGATGCTCAAATGCCAGACGGATTCCTACCTGATTCGCCGTAAACCAAGGTCAGCCGACACCTTTGGCGACCACACCACCCAACGGGGTGATCCGGTCACCGAAAGCGTCATTATTTCGTTATCCAAGTGAAGGCAGGTGTGAATACTTCCCGTCGCAACACCTTCTAAGAGTCCGCTCTTTGATGATGTTGCCATGAGCATGGAACATGGTGATGACTCATGCAAGCCCGATCTGTGTCCGGCCCGTTAACGTTCTGTAAACCGGGTTAACCAGGGGCTATCTGGGCCACGGGTTCGCCTACCCCGTCCGGCCCCCGGCGGGGCCTCGGATTTAATATCAAGGTGCCGACAGCCTTATACAGGGGACCGGTGCCATCAGTGATTGTACTTCGGCATATTTATCCGTCGACTGCATCTACGGTCATACTGGTGTTCTGCCAGAGCCAATACAGATATTCCTGAGTGCCCAATAGAAGAACCAATTGAGATGGATGTTTCGTTTATTTCCTGTCCCATTTGAACCCATCGGCGCGTTTCTTCCGTGTTGCTCATCAGAGGGGGCGACCCAATCCCCAGTTCAGCGAGGCTCGTGGGCCGGCGTCACCGCCGGTGGACCGTAGATCGTCGCCGCGGCGGTGCCGGATTATCAACTATCGGCCGTCAGTGGGCGGCCCCAGTGGCCAGTGGCAATTTGCGTGAGCTCGAGCAGTGCAACCGTAAGCCGTTCTCCCGGCGTCGACCGCCAGATCGGGTCCGGAACATCAAGACCGCCCGAGGTTCGGTCGCGAGTTCGTCCGCCATTGGCGCGGGAAACGGGCGCTTGGTCACCACCACGTGGAGCTGTTGAATTCCTGTGAGCCAGAGCGCGCAGAACGCGCTCGGACCGGTCCTGACGGGGTCACGCGAACTCACGGAGGGAAATTTCTGTTGCCTCACACAGCGTCGTTCCACCGACGCCATGCGTGACAAACGGAACGAGTGGCTCCCCACCCGTTGTGGCGATCTCCGGTGCGGTGCCCGTGGTCGACCTCTAAGACGAATCACACCCCTACTCCGTTACACGACGTCGCCACCCGCGGCACCGCCGGCAGCTGAACCCCACCCCGGGGCGGGCCCATCCACACCCGTGGTGCGCTGGCGACCACGCAACGTGCAAACGCGAGTTCTGCGGTGTCGTTGTCGTTGAACGACCCGAGTGGTTGCGCAGGCGCGCCGGCCGGGCCTGCAGGGGCCCGCCACATGGTCCGCAGCCGTGCTCAACGAGCGAGCGTGGTGTCGCCGGCCGGCTGACGCCTACAGACCCCCCAGGGATGGAGCGCTTCAGATGACAGCGGTCTGAGGTCCCGTCGGCCGTCGCCGCCGGCGTAGTAGCGTGGTGCACTCCAGCGGGGTTGACGACCAACCCAGGCGGGTGGACACGGGGGCTCCGGATGCGCAGAAGTGCCGTGGCGGTTCTGGTGGCCGTGGTCATGCTCTCGACCGGGCTGACACTGGCGGCGTTTCCGGATTCGGCGGGTGCCGGCATTGCCGGCTCGACAGTCGCCCTCCCCTGCACCTTCAGCGGTGCCGGTGTCGATGACGGGCAGCTGGCGGTCGACCCCGGTACCGGAGACCTGTTCGTGTCGTGCACGAAGTCGGACAGCCTGACCGTCCTCAGCGGCTCGGGCCAGATCCTCCAGACCCTGACCGGCCTGGGCGGACCCTCGGGTATCGCCATCCACGACGGGATCGCCTACGTCGGGCTGAACAGCGGTGGCTCCATCGATGCCATCACGATCTCCACCCTGGCCGTGACCACCTTGGCCACCGGCCTCGGTGCGGTGACCTCCGTCGTGTGGGCCAACGGCTCGGTGTGGACGACCAGCGACCAGAACCTGCTCGAGATCAATCCCACCGACGGAGCGGTGACGCCCTGGTTCGTCCCCAACCCCGACTGCAGCAGCTACTGCACGGGTCTCACCGGCGACCCGGGGAACACCAGTGTGCTCTACCTGTGGGACCCGGGGATCTCGTCGGTGACCATCGACCGCATCGACGTCACCGGCACTCCGGCGGTGACGGCGGTGGTCAACACCGAGTCCTCTCCCAACAGGGTCTCGATCGGCAACGTGGAGGACGTAGCGGTATCCCCCGACGGGAGCTCGGTGGTGCCGGCGGGGGGCTCCCCCTATCAGTTCGACGTGCTGGACGGGGCCTCGCTGACTCCGACCGGCGTCGACTATCCCGCTCCTCCCTACCCCACGGCAATCGCCATGACCGCGGCCGACCAGGGGCTGCTGGCTACCGGCACGGCCGGCCCGAGCACCGGCGGGACGCTCTCGGTGTTCCGGCTGGGCGACCCCGGCGATGTCGTGGCCAGCCAGGCCTTCGCCGGCGCGGGTGTCTTCAGCGAGGTCATACCCCAAAAGGTCGGCTTCTCGCCGGACGGGAGTGACGTCTACGCGGTGACGGCGATCGGAAGCCTCCCCGGGGGACCGATTGCCGAGAGCCTGACCGTCCTGCCCCTGGGGACACAGACGGTGGTGCCACCGATCGACACCACCACCACCATCACGTCCACCACCCGGCTCCCCTCGATCGGCCAGGTCATCGCCGTGACCGTCACTGTTGCCGCAGCCACGCCGGTGGGCGGGGAGCCCACCGGACAGGTCACGGTCTCCGACGGGACCCGGACCAGCTCCCCGTGCGGGCTGAACGGATCCGGCGAGGCCACCTGCACCATCACCGAGCCGACGAGCGGGACCTTCACCCTCAACGCCTCCTATCAGGGGACCACCACCTTCGACCCTTCGTCGACGACGACCGGCACAGCCATCACGGTGAACAAGGACCTGCCGTCCAGGCCGACAATCGCCAACCTGCCGTCATCCGGCTATCTGGGTGGCGGCTTCAAGCCACAGGTCAAGACCACCGGTGACGGGGTGACATCGGTGGCATCGTCAACCGGTTCGGTATGCACGGTCACCTCCGGGGTCGTCACCTTCACGGGAGCCGGGGCCTGCGTGCTTACGGCACAGGTCACCGCCGGGGTCGACTACCTGGCGTCGACCGGCACACCGCAGAGCTTCGCGGTCCACGGCTTCACCATCACCACGGCGTCGTTGCCGACCGGTGTGATCTGGCACTCCTATGGCCCGGTGGTACTCCGGTGCGCCGGCACGGGAATCAGTGCCCACGGATTCACCACCACCGTCAGCTGGGCCAAGGTCGCTCTTCCCCCGGGCTTGACGCTGTCGGATGCCGGAGTGCTCACCGGGACGCCCCACGCCGCCACGTCGACCTCTGTGACGGTGGCGGCGACCGAGACGGTGATCACCCTCAAGGGAACGACGAAGGTCAAGACCGTGACCACGGTCCGTGCCACCATCCACCTGACCATCACCTGAACGACCGGTCGGTTGCGATCCGGCCGGGCGCGCTGCCGCTTGACACCCCCTCGGGCGGAACCTGCTGACCTGCACCGCCGCTGACCTGCGACAATACCGGTGGGTCTCCAGAAATCCGAGCCCACACCCCCACTCGGTGTGCCCTGAGTGGTGCTCCTGTCACAGTACGTGTGACAGGAGCAGTTGCGGTGGGTACTATCAGGTCTGACCGGATCGTCAGAGAGGCTCAGATTGTCGGGCTGAAGCCACGGGGGCGGAGAACTCGTGGGAGGACAATTCGAACACGGATCCCATGGACTTGATCATGGAGTCGGTGGCGGAGACGAGGGACCGTCTCAACCGGATCCGGGACACCGGTAGCGCTGATACCAATCCGATCCCCAAGCCCCCCTCTCGAAAATGCCCGCACGGTCGGCTCTATCAGAAGTGTGAGCTCTGCGAACGAGACCGCAAGATCGAAAGCCTTGACCGGCTGTGTCGGCGCCAGTCCGTCATCCTGACCGGAGTGGCTGTGGCGCTCCGAGGCGAGCCTGAGGATATGACGGCGTGGAGCCATCACGATCTAGCCGAGCGGGTCCAGGCCACGATAGAGGAATTAGAGAGGCTCAGAGAAGCATTCCAGGACCAGGCCGAACGCCTCACCGAACTAGAAGTTCAGCGCTGTGCCGATGAGCAAGTCGGAGAGAACACCGATGAGGGGGCTTTGGTACTCACTGAGGATGCGACTGAGCGTTCCGGACCGATAGACGCGGTTTCGTGGGAAGAGCACGGCCGGCAACGGACGGCGTATGTCCCCACCTCCCAAGCGCAGCTGGTCGTGCTGGCGGAACGGCTCGAGAGGTTCCGGGCTCGTGTCCGATCCGTGGCCAACACTCGGACCGGTTCTCCGTCGCTCCCCGAGCGACAACGCGACAGTCGATTCTGAGTCCGCTGTGTTCCGCTGCCCCTTGGGATCGTTCAAGGTGATGTCACCGGCCGAGGCTGTAGGAGCCGGCATCGCCGAAGGCAACGACACCTGCTTCAGCGGAGACAAGCCAGTACCCGCCATCATCAGCGGTCACGTTGCATTGCACACGGCCCAAGGGCCACAAACTGAAACCCTTGGCACAAACACCTTTCGGAATCAGATGAGACGTTGGCGCTTCTCATCGCCCTCCGGCCCGAGGGCCCGGCACTGGATGCCGCACAGTCCATGACCGATCGCTGCGGCCATAGAGAGCCTCACGCCTCAGCTGCTGGCCCCACGCCTCGGTTCACGTTCATCGGCCATTGGCACTCAGGACGGTCTGTGATGTTTGGTCGTGGGTCATCCTTGTGGGCAGCTATCGGGAGTTGGTGATGGGATTCGAAAAGATCAGCCACGAATAGGCCGCCGAACCGAAATACCCGGCATCACCACAATTGAATATCCCTCCGTCCGCTGCGACCAGCCAGTACCCACGGCCGTCGTGAGTGCTTGCGATGCCCACGATGGGTGCATTGAGGTGGATGTCGCCCAACGATCCGTAGAAGCCCCGCATCTCCCCCGTTGAAGATGCCTCCATCCGACGCAACCATCCAGTAGCCATGGCCGTCAGGGGTAGCGGCCATCCCGACAATCGGTTCATTGAGGTGGATTGCCCCCAGGGACCCGTAGAATCCTGCGTCACCGAAGGCGAAGATGCCGCCGTCCGATGCCACCAACCAGTAGCCCTTGCCGCTGGGGGTCGAGGCCATGCCAACCACCGGTTGGTTCAGATGGATTGCCCCCGTGGATCCGTAGAAGCCTGCGTCACCGAAGGCGAAGATGCCGCCGTCCGAGGCCACCAACCAGTAACCGTGGCCGTCCGGAGTTGGCGCGATGTCGACGATCGGGGCATTGAGTTGCTGCCCTCCCATCGAGCCGTAGAACGGCGCATCGCCGAAGGCGAACGTACCGCCGTCCGAGGCCACCAGCCAGTATCCCTTGCCGTCTGGCGTGGCCACGATGTGGTCAATTGGCTCGTTCAACGGAACGCCGGCCATCGAGCCGCAGAACAGGGCATTCCCAAATGTGTCGATATTGCCATTTGCCTGGGCCGTCAGATAACCGCCACCATCTGGCGAAGACGCGATGCCGACCGTCGGCGAGATACCTGACGTGTTCGAGGGGTTGGTGCTCTTGCACGTCGGGGGCGGGGGCGGGGGCGGGGGCGCAACCCCGTATCCGGTGAACGCAACTGTCCTCACACCGCGATTGTCGTTGGCGTTGAGAATCCAACCCCCCGTTGCATGTCCAACGGCCTTCGGAGTGAACCGGACGGATTCGACAAGGCTTGATCCGGCCGCCATGGTCGTGCCCTCGGGCAGCGTAGTGAGAGCGGTGAATTCTCCTTTGTCGGGAGGTTTCGATTTGGAGAATGTCAGACTGCTCCCCCCGACGTCCGTCAACCTGAACTTCTCGGTTACCGAATGGCCGACCGTGACCTTTCCGAAGTTGACCGTCATCGGAGTGATCTTCAGTACCGATGGAGCGGTCGACTTGCCGGTCAGTGTGACGATCTGATCGCCGCCATCACTGTCGACTTCCAGCGTGTCTGTGTAGAGCCCGACCTTCGACGGCGAGAACGTCACGTTGACAAAAACTTCGGCGCCTGGGGCGATGGTGTCCCCTCCAACGGGCGCTCCCGACGTGGCGAATGGAGCTCCCGGCTCATGGACATTGGAGACCGTCAGCGCTGACGAACCATCATTGAAGAAGCCCACACCCTGGCTGGCCTGCTGTCCCGGAGGTATCCCACCGAAGCTGATGCCATTGGTAGTGACGTCCAAGCTGGGGCCATTGACTTCGCCGGTGGCAGAGAGTGGCACTTGGGACGTACCACTGTCCTGGGTGGTGATCGTGACACTCCCGCCAGCCAGACCACCTACCGTCGGCGTGAACGTGACCGGCACGGTCAGCGAGGAACCGGAGCCGAGGTCCGCCGGCAGGCTCGGGCTCGGCGTGCCCAGGCTGAACCTTCCGCTCGACACGGACAAGCCGGTGATGGTGATGTTGCTATTGGCAGTGACCGTCAACGTCTCCGTGGATGATTGGCCAACCACGGTGGCAGGGAAGGTCGGCGAGGCTGCGGTTACCGGGGCAGAGACCGGCGCGCCGAATCCGATCACGTAGCCGTCTCGGGTCCCGACATAGATCCTGTTCCCCCCCACACCAGGCGGGTTGAACTTGGACGAGGTCCCCACCGGGGCACTGAAGACCATCTTGAGCGTGCCATCCACTGGAACCGGGTCGTAAGCCCGGAGCTGGGCACCTACCCCGGTTCCATCAGGGGACCACACGGTCCACATCAACGCCGACCCGGATGTTGTGCCGTTGGAGGTCACCACCGGTGCGCTCGAGCCGAACCCGAAGGCATCCGACGATTGACCGGCCAGATTGAGCGTTGGCGTACCAGAAGCGGTGAGGCCGTACTGGTAGGCGTCCATCACGCCGGCAGAGCCGTGTTGAGCTGCGCCGCCGGCCGCAGTGGGGATGTAGATCCACCCGCCATTGCCCGGCCACACCGCAGGACTTGACCACACCCCTCCGTTGGGCCCGAATCGCCCGACGATGTTGTCGGTGCCGCTCGGCCCCTCGCCCTCCCCTCCCAGGTTGTCCCGGTTGAGCAGATAGACGTACCCCTCCTTACCCACGGCGATCAACAAGTGAGGTGTCGAGGCTGTTCCGAAATACTGGTCTGGGAGCGCAACCGGGCTCCCCGAGCCGAAATCAAGGTCGTTGGTGTCGAGGGCCGGTGCGTCGTAAGGGGCAAAGAAATCGACGGGTTTGAGACTTCCGTCGGGCTGGACATCGAGCCGGACCACCGACTCCCCCAAGTCCACTGGCGGTGTGTCTCCGGGGATTGTGCCGTTTGGCGTGCAGCCATAGCAGCCGCCGTTGCCGGTGGTGATCAGGATCGTGCCCGGTCCGTCGGAGACCAGGCCTCCCCCCGACTGCCAAATCCCACCGCCTTGCGGTGTGGTTCCACTGACCACGGACTGGGTCTCGTCCGACCAGAGAGTCGTGAGCTTGCCGGCTTCAGAGACACCCGCTATGTAGCCCTGATAGGGAGGGAAGTCGCAGTGCCCGGCAAACCCGGCATAGACGACGCCACCCAACAGAAGCAGGCCCGGCCTCTGAATCTCGTAGGTGGCGTTGAAGGTCTCCTGGGGGTCGTTGGTCGCGGTTCCCTTGATCTCCACGGGAAACCCAGGCTCCTCGGCCCCGTGGGCATCGAGGTTCAGAGCATGCATGTAGTAGGCCTGAGGGCCCGAAGAACCTGAGACGTATTCGTTGTCGACCAGATACTCAACGTCCGTAGCCTGGTCTACGACTGGGGTCGACGTGATCCCCATGTTCGGGGCGAGATCGGCACAACCAAGTTGGCTGGCCAGCGCCGGTGTCCCGTAGTGCCTGCTCCAGAGAATGGCCCCGGTGACCGGGTTGAGGCCGTACGAATAGTTGTTCTCGGTGTTGACCAGTATCTGTCCGTCGTCGAGGAGCGGTTGGCCGTACACGGAGCCGTTCACCGCGGTCTTGAACAGTTGGCCGAACGTACCCCCGGTTACAAGGCCCGGCGTCAGGTTTGCCTGGTCCGGATACCAACCGGTCCGATAGTCATCCCCGCCCCGCGTGGCCCCGTCGGCCGGCGAAGAGACGGCCGACGCCCTTGAAGGCGCCGCGCCACTCACGATCCCCGTCGCCGCCAGGACCGCCAGGACCGCCAGGACCACACCGCCCAGGATCCCGATTGTTCGGGCTTTCCTGTTCCGCACAATTACCCCCAACTCCGACTAATCGGGAAACCCTGCCCTAGCAACTTGCGCACAGCATTCACCCTGTTCAGGAGCTATGTCGAATCGATCGAAGTAAAATTCCCATCCTCACCACGGAGAGTGGTCATCTATTCACCGTGGGAGTCTTTTCAGACCAGCGAATGTCGCTTTTTCTGGAGAGGCGCCACAGAACAAGGGGGGTCTGTGCCCGCTCAGGTCTTTAGTACCTTCGGCTTGCGGAGCACAACGACGAGAGTGGTCGTCTGCAGGTCCAACTGGGTCAGGTCCGCATAGCTCCGGTGCACCCTGGTGATGCCGAGAGGATCCTTGATCGGCCGACGGCGCCACTCGAGATCGCTCACCGGCTCCTCCGCCACGCACTCGAATCCGGCCCGCTCGAACAGGGAGAGCCACTGCGGCCGTTGGATCCGATTGATGTACTGGGTCTTGCTGTTGAACCAACGGTCCCAGGTCGGGCCGTCGAAACGGCAATAGGCCTTTGCGGGGGCCTTGGGGTCGAAGTACGACAGATGATCACATAGGTCTATGGCGTGGAGCACGAGCCCACCAGGCTTGACCAGTCGGAACATCTGGTCCACGAACGATCCGACAATGTCCCGATCGATGTGCTCGAGAACGTCAGAACTGACTACGAAGTCGAAGCCATCGGCGGGCAGGCCGGCCATCGTGCCCGCCTCGTCGATGATGTACTTCCACGAGAGATCGGCGTATACCTCATCGAACGACGAAGCATCACTTAGTGAAGCAAGGATGGAACGGGCTTCCTCAAGCCGATTTGACGGCAGTCCCAGCGTCTCCAGCTGCGGCGCCAGCTCAGCCGCGTACATCTTGAAGACATCCAAAAACCGGTTGTCCACAACATCGAACAAGGTGGCGTTGACGTCAGCCATCAGCTTCAGGATCAGAGCCGACCAGTGGACATAGCCGGTTCCGATCTCGAGGACCTCGCTACCCGGCGGCAGGTCGACGTACCGTTCGACGAACGAGGTGATCAACCGCGCTCGATCCACATATCTCACGGAGAGCCCTTGGCGCCCGCGACGCCATGACTCGAATTCGTTTCCATACTTCCGGTAGGCGCGCCGCGTGCCCGGGGAAATGGAGAAGGCCTTGGCTGCGTACGACACGCCGACGTACCTCAGCAACGGTGACCCTTTCTCACGGTGATCATCGGGCGAATGCTAGTGGGTGCCCAACTGATCCGGGCATGGCTGAGCCTTGGGACATCCTGAGGCAGGGCATAAGCGTCGCCCGTTGCGGTGTTCGTAGGCCGGACCTACTATCGAATCTGCAGGGCAGATCTACTATCAAATCTGCAGGTAGGGGTTATGGTGCGGCCAACGGTCCCGCCCCGATTCAAGGTCGCGGGCGATCATGCCGATGTTTCACCCGTGGGGCAGAAGCAGAATCAGTCTTGGAAGACGCGACCCTTACTACGAGGCATCGCTTTGTCGCGTCCCCGTTGGACGCAATTCCGGCAACGGGCACACTTCGGCAGGGTCGCCGTCCTTTTGGCCACGATTGCCATCATCGTTGCCCTCGTCGAGTCGCTGACCATTCCCGTGGCCCGGTCAAACCCCCGTCCGGTCGCCCTGGCTTCGCAGATCCAGTCACCGTCGGACCTCGACTCCGCGGCGTTCTCTCTGAGTGCTGATGGCGCAGGCTGGGAAGCAAGCGCTGCAAGGAGCGGTGACCGGGGTCGGTGGCGCCCGGACGTACGGTTCGCTGACCTTTCAGCCGAACATGCCTATCGTCGGGATGGCCGCAACGCCCGATCGTCGCGGCTACTGGCTTGTGGCGGCGGACGGCGGCGTGTTCTCCTTCGGGGACGCCCAGTTCTACGGATCGACGGGTGGCATCCACCTCAATCAGCCCATTGTGGGAATGGCGCCGAGCCACGACGGCCGGGGCTACTGGTTGGTGGCGGCGGATGGTGGCGTGTTCTCCTTCGGGGACGCCCAGTTCTACGGATCGATGGGCAGCATCCACCTCAATCAGCCCATCGTCGGCATCACTCCGACGCCCAACGGGCACGGCTACTGGATGGTCGCATCGGACGGCGGCATCTTCAACCTCGGGGACGCCGGCTTCTACGGGTCCCTGGGGGGAATCCACCTGAACGAACCCATCGTCGGTTTGGCCTCCACCCCTGACGGACGCGGCTATTGGATGGTCGCATCGGACGGGGGCATATTCAACGGAGGCGATGCTGGCTATTACGGATCGACAGGGGGCCAGGCGATCGGCTCCCGCATCATCGGCGTGGTACCGAGTGCGGGAGCCGTCGGCTACGCCCTGATCAGCCAGGACGGCACGAACTATCAGTTCGGTGGTGGCTCGGTGGGCCGACCGTCGAAGTCGACCAAGTCGACCGGTTCGCCCGGAGCGACCAAGACTCCACCAGGGCCAGTGTCCGGCTTCGTCAAGCGGAGCGGGACGACACTGACTTCAAACGGGGCGCCCTACCGCTTCACGGGAATCAACATCTACATGGCTGCGAGCGGGGGGACACCATCGAGCTGCGGCGGAGAGCTCTATCCCAATGTCGGGGTGCCTTTGTCCGATATGCCCCGAGGCGTCGTCATCCGGTTTTGGGCGTTCCAACCGTTCTTTGTGTCCAAGGGACAGTTCAACTGGTCGCACATGGACCAGGTCCTCGCCATCGCCGCCGCGCACGGCGACCGGGTCATCCCGGTCCTGGCCAACCAATGGGATTACTGCGACGGGCCGGCAAAGGATCTTGCCTGGTATCAGAGCGGGTATGACACCACCGTCGAGCCGGGAGACCTGGTCACGTACCGGCAGTATGTCGCAGATATGGTGACGCGCTACGCCAACAATCCTGCCATTGCCATGTGGGAGCTGGTCAACGAAGGCGAAGCCGTCAACGACAATGACACGTGCAACGAGCCGGCCGCCCATAGCGCACTTCTCGCCTTCTCCAACGATGTCGGTGGCCTCATCCACGGCATCGATCACAATCATCTGGTGAGCCTCGGTGTTCTGCAGGGCTGGGCCGGATCTGGAGGAGGACTGCAATGGTGCGGCGCGGCCGACGGCGACTACCAGACACTCATGGCGTCGCTCCGGCAACGACGTGTGCGACTACCACGACTACGGCTATCCCACGCAACCGATGGGCACGACCTCCCAGCTCGACCTGGCCAAAGCGATCCAGATGTGTCATGCCGACGACAAGCCGATCATGGTTGGAGAGACAGGGATCTACGCCGACAGCTCGGCGCAATTGGCCCAACGAGCCTCGGAATTCAAGGCGAAGTTCTCCGCCCAGTTCCACGCCGGTGTGATCGGGGAACTGTTGTGGGAGTGGATCAACAAGCCTGCCTTCGCCATTCCCGACTCCGGGACCGACTATGGCATCTTTCCGGGCGATCCGTCGCTCCGCCTGCTCGGCCCCACCTGACCATTCCCGTTGCCCGGGCCGCCGGTAAAGACCTCCGGTAGATCGGAGCCATGGAGGTTCGGTAGGCGCCAGCGAGAGCCCAGCTGCACGTTGGACGAGTATGGCCGGTGCCGAACGAGACCACTACCTGGGTACGCCGCCACCTCGCCGAAGTAGACGACATTGTCGACGAAGTAGAGATCCACCCGGAGGAAGTCGAGATCTCCGGCGATGCGTTCAGCGGCCGACACCATTTCGGGCAACTTGGCAGGCGGCGCCACGTGGTCGCCCACCGGCCACTGGAACCGCGTGTCAAATGCCTCCCACTGGGGTGTATAGACATTGCGGCGGTGGTCACCGAACCGATCCACGTCGACCTGGATGATCTCGGCCCTACCGTCCATGACGAAGAACTTGTACTCGAAGAGCGTCCGATCTGGCTCGAGCTGCTCCTCTACCAGAAGCAGGGGACGGGCCTGGGAGTAAGCCCACTCGCCCAGCACCTTCGACTGGGTCTCTTCGGTCCAGCCGACGGTGCGTCGGTGCAGCTGCTCGATATCAGGGTCACCCTGCCCGAAGTAGACCAACGAGGACCGGTGGTTGGGTTTGAGCACCCAGTGGGCAGGCAGGGTGACCTCAGCCAAAGTGCTCAGACTCTCCCCATACCAATAGGTCTCGGGGCTCCTGACGCCAACTGCCGCGGCTCGCGCTTTCATCTCGAGCTTGTCGCCCGTCCAGGCCAACTCGGGCCTCCGGTCGTTTAGGATGCGCCAATTCACCTTCTCGCTGAATGTACGGGGCTCCTTGAAGTTTCCCCAACGACCATGGTTCCGGAGGAACAGCAGCTGACGCCTCTGGCGCGGCGGGATCCACGACCGCACGGTCCCGTTCACCCGGTGACCTCGCGCCCTCTGCAGTGACTGGGAGCTCTTTTGCTCACCCTCCACCCTGTGGTCGCTCATGCCCGGTCTCCCCATTGACCCTCTCACTCCGGCGTTGACTGGATCCCCGCCAGCGCTTTCCCGTGCACCAAATGCCGATCGCCTCTTGACTGCGACACTCATCGCAGCGGTCATGGTAGCCAACCGCCGGAGCTCAGGATCGATCCGAGGTACCCTGACGGCGATGAGCCCGGCCACAAGCGAATGAGGGTGCTCGAACTGACCGAGCTCTACCCTCCGGACATCGGGGGGACCCAACGCCATGTGGCGCGTCAGGCCGAGGAGTTGGCGCGGCGAGGACACGACGTCACGGTGGTGACCCACGCTGTCGGAGACTCACCGGCCTGTGAGAACACGGCTGACGGGATCACCGTGCTTCGGACGGAGTCCCAGTGGCTCTCCCGCTTGCCCGGCCTCTACCAGAACCCCCGTCAGCACCTGTCGGCCCCTTCACCGGAGCCGAAGGACGTGCGCCTAATCCGCGACCTGATAAAGAACCAGCGGCCCGACGTCGTCCTGGCCCACAATTGGATCGTCTACAGCTACCTGGCAACGAAGACGGCGGACGATCCGCCGGTAATCTGGGTTCTTCACGACTACCTTGCCGTTTGCCACAAGCGAAACGTCCTCTACACGCCTCACGCCTCCGAACAGGCCGGGCCGTGCCCTGGAGCACGACTCGACCGGTGCATCCCCTGTGGCCGGGGGCAATACGGCCTGGCCAAGTCGGCGGTGATCGCCACGACCCTCCAGCTGACCCGCCGCCTCCTGAATCCAAAGATCGACCTCGTCGTGGCCATCTCCAATTCAGTGTCCGAGGTATCACAAATGGCGTTCGACCGGCCGATTCGGGTCATACCGACCTTTCTGGCCGATGGCCTTCGGGATGTGGGACTGAGCCAGCCTCGGCCCGACTTCTGCCCTGCTGGCGACTACCTTCTGTACGTCGGATCACTACAACCGCACAAGGGCATCGACGTCCTTCTCGACGCCTACCGGAACCTCCACAGTGCGGTTCCACTGGTGGTAATCGGTACGGCCCCCGGAAGAGATCTGCGCTTTGACCAGGGCATCACGGTTGCCTTGGACGTCGACCACGATCAGGTCATGGGCTGCCTGGGCGCACTGCACGATGGGAGTGGTTCCTTCGGTGTGGGAGGAACCCTGGGGCCAGGTGGCCGCTGAGGCCGGCACCATGGGAAAGCCGGTCGTTGCCAGTCGGGTAGGTGGGTTGAAGGATGTCGTGATCGATGGCTACACCGGACTACTGGTTCCGCCCAGCGATCCTGATGCACTGCGAACCGCAATCGACCTCTTGATGGCCTCTCCTGACATGAGGGCCGACATGGGCAGGCGCGCGGCAGAGCACGTACGTCCGTTCACTGTCTCGGTCGTCACCGATCAGATCGAGCAGGCCATCGCCGATGTCACCACCCCAAAGGGGTCGAATGCGTAGTTCAGTCGGCGCGTAGACGATCAGGAGACGGCAACCGCCATCGGCTGCCGAGCAGGACGTCATAGGCGTAGGGCCGGTGCCGCTCGAGGCCACTGCCAGGGTAGGCCGCCACTTCGCCAAGATAGATCTCGCCGGCCATGTTGTAGAGATCAACCCGCAAGAAGTCGAGGTCCCCGGCTATGCGCTCGGCAGCCGACACCATTTCGGCCAATTTCGGGTGGAGCCGGTACGGGGTCACCTCGTGGATGGAGATATTGAGTTTCCACCGGCTCCCACGTGGTCGTATAGACGTTACGGCGGTGATCACCGAACCGATCCACATCGACCTGGATGATCTCGGCCCTTCCGCCCATCACAAAGACCTTGTAGTCGAGCGGCGTACCGCCAGGCTCGAGCTGCTCCTCCACCAGCAGCAGCGGACGGGCCTGTGAGTACGCCCACTCCCCCAACACCTTCGACTGGGTCTCATCGGTCCACCCGATGGTGAGCCGGTCAAGCTGCTCGATGTCAGGGTCACCCTCTCCGAAATGGATCAACGACGACCGGTGGTTGGGTTTGAGGACCCAGTGGTCAGGCAGAGCCACGCCGGCCAGCGTGCTCACACGTTCCCCCTGCCAATAGGTCTCGGGGCTCCGGACTCCAACCGCTGCGGCCCGCTCCTTCATCTCGAGCTTGTCGCCCGTCCAGGCCAACTCGGCCCGGCGGTCGTTCAGAATGCGCCAGTTCACCTTCTCGCTGAAGGTCCGTGGGTTCTTGAAGTTTCCCCATCTGCCGTGATTCCGCAGGAACATCAACTGACGCTTCTGACGCGGCGGGATCCACGACCGCACGGTCTCATTCACCTGTGATCTCACGCCCCTGGTGATGAGCGGTGACTCCGACACGAAGGTCCTCCCGGTCTGGTCGCATCAGCACTCGCATCAGATGATGCGCCCACCCTAACCGCAGTCCCGGGCGGACTCACCATCAGGAACCAGCCGACATGACGTCGGCATAGAGGCCGAGAAGCTCTTCCACGCACCGATCCCACGTCGGAAGGTCCGGGGCAGATCCATCCGGACCGGCAACCACCGACATCAGCACCCGGGCCAGTTCGTCCGGCGACACCGAGATGGGAACGGCGGTGGCGTACCCGTTGGCTGCCAACTCGGTGAGACCGGATGTGCCGGCCACGACAACCTTCCGGCCCAGCGCCAGCGCCTCCATCACGGCGACTGGATTCGCCTCGTACTCGCTCAGGAGGACGACGACGTCACAAGCGCGCACGAGTGCACCCAGTTCCCCTCGTTGGGCGCCGTCAAACGATGTCAAGGTCACAGCACGTTCCAGACCCAGTTGGGACACCATCTGGCGCAGATGTCTCTCATAGGGGCCGCGGCCGACCACGGCCAAATGCGCCCCGGGAGAGCGCTTCAACAGAGCCGGCATGGCCGCGATCACCCGCTGGTGCCCCTTGTAGCGCTCAAGTCGACCTACAGAACAGATGAGCGGGCACCATGCACCTTGGGCACCGAGTCCTCGTCGACCACGAGAGGTCCAGCCCCGTTGCGGATGAGTCGAATCGTATCCGGAGCTACACCGAGCCTTCGTCCGAACTGGTCGACCTCGTACTGGCACACCGCCACGAGAGCAGTCGAACGGCGAAGGACGGGACGTTGAGCCTGCCATTGCATCTCCCGTATAGCCGTGCGCAACCGGCTGGAGTTGCCTCCGGAGTGGAAGGTGAGCACGGTTGGGATCCCAGCCCGCTGGGCCGTCGCCAGAGTCATGGGAGCGAGGAGTGTGTGGACACCCTGCATGTGGACCAGGTCATAGCCTCCCTTGGTGACTTGGCGTGCCAGCGCAGGTGAGAGATAGAGGTCCGTCCAGCTCGGCATGGCCGGAAACCGCCTGACCAAGACATCCCCCTGGCGTTCCGTGGCCGGAAGCGCCGCATCGATGGCGATGGTGAGAACTGTTATTTCATGGCCCGCCGCGCTCATCCGCTGCGCAACCTCGTGCACGTGCGACTCAATACCGCCGAGGTGAGGCAGGTACTTGGGTGTCACCATCGCCACACGAAGCGGTTTCACGACGGGTCACCCGTACGCTTGGTCGTCGCCCCGAGGTGCCCGGTGCGACCCCACGGCCAAGGCGTCGCTGCACCCTGATGCTTCACTGAAATGACGCTCCAATCGGGGGAACATTCGACGCCCGACGGGCGAGCCAACCTCAGGGGACTGTAGCCGCGCCAACCGGGGACCGCCTCCGGCCCACTGCTTCGGCGACGGTCCGGGATCGGAGTGGATTCAGCTTTCGGTCCATTCCCTCTCCCCGCTGCGGGCCGGCCGTTGATCCCCGCCCCGGTAGATCCGGTAGGCGGCAATGGCAGAGAAAGCAGAGTGACCAATCCGAGAGCGACGCCGATTGACTGGCGGGACAAGCCGATCGGCGCGGCCGCCAAGGCCACCGCGGCGCACACCGTGGTAACGACGCTCAGCCCGATACTGGCCAGCAGTCTTTCGCTGCGGGACAGTTGACGGTCAGGAAGGACGGCGGTGACGAGAGCAAATCCGGGCACGAGAAACACGATCAAGATCCCGAGCACCAGCCGCAGCCCCGGCGGAAGGCTGACATGAGCAGTCGTCATCGTCAGAACGCCGACAAGGCACGCACCAAGGAGCATCATCAGCCGGGGCTGCCTCATGCGCTAGCCCTCCCGCCGTCGGAGCGGGGAACACTGCCCGGAGTACAGGACCCGTCGGCGATGCGGGAGACATCGAGGATCTGTACAGGACCTGACGAGTAGATGACTCGGGTGCAGGGGCCGAATTGAATTTCTCCAGAGTCGGTCGCTGGAAACACATTCTTGAACTGTCCGGCGCCGGGTTCCAGAGAGCTGAAGTAGTACCCGCCGGTTGGCGGGAATCCCTTGGTCATCCGCGAATCCACCAAGAGGTACCTGACCTGTTGGCTCCTGATGGTGTCGACCACGGTCGAGCCCATGGTCTGGGAGAAGAAGATCGGCCAGATGCTCTTTTCGGAGACGGTGTCCTGCTCGCCGTACGTGGCCAGAGCCAGCGAATCGATGGCATTGGCCGCGAACCGTTGGTTGATGCCCAGGTGGTCCCGGGCCCACGTCGAGGCGTCGATGACGTCCGGCTGCACCGACCACGGATAGCCCTGTGGGTGGGAAGACTCAGGAAGCAGTTGATTGGACGCAGTGCCGATAGTCACATCGCCGACGAATACCAGGGTCACCAGCGCCGTGGCCACTGCGGTTCTCCGCCAGCCGACGAGCGCTCGCAACTTCGTCCAATGCTTCTCCCGACGATGGCGTGGCCACGATGCGTCCTTTGCCAACAACCCGAGCACGCATCCGAGTCCGATGAAGACGTACTCCCACGATCTTGCCGATATGGCCACCGCATCCGGGGCCAGGCGCGGCACCAGCGTCAAGGGGAAGCAGACCGCCACGATGATGGCAATGGCGATCGACACATGGTCCCTCCGCTTCCACGCCCGGTACAAGGCGGGCGGCAGGGCAAGCAGGATGATCCCGACCGCGGCGAAGCCGGCCCACGTCTGCCACGTCGGAGCGGAGGATCCACCATTGGCATACAGCTGCCGAGGGGCCGTATGGCCCAGGATGAGCGAACCTGTCTGGCGCAGGGCTACCGAGACATCGCCGATCAGATAGGAGCGGGCCGGCGTTGGCCACGAGGAAGAACCAGGACAGCGAGGCCGCCACGGCAACCAGGGCCAGGAGCCCGACGCTTCGGCGCGCAGGGTGAGGATTCCGGGCGAGACGCTCGGCCAGCCACCACGCGGTCAGCAGCGCGGCCAGGGCAAAGCTGACGACATGATGGGTGACCGAGACCGCCGCAATGGCGATGACCGCTCCGATCAGCGCCGGGCGAAGGGTGGCCTGGCGAGTCCGCCCGACCCACCAGATGGTGAAGGCCGCCAAGGGAAGGGCAAGATTCTCGTAGGAGAACGATGCGCTCCAGAACAAGAACATGGGGTTGGCCGCATAGATGACACTGGCCCCCGCGGCAGACCGACTGGAGCCCGTGACCCTCTCGGCGACCAGAAAGACACAGGCGGAGATGAGAACCCGTGCCACCCCGATGATGATCAACCCTGATGTGAAGACGCTGAGCCCGCTCAGATCCGCCAGGCTCGCCGTCAACGTGCCCAGGCCCGGGTAGTAGGAAGCAGTCGGCAGGAGTGGGTTGGATGCGAAGAGATGGTGTGTTCGGAGAATGTCCTGGGTGCTTCGGACATGTATGTACTCGTCAATGTACGTGAAGGCACTGGGCGAGCCGAGAACCTTTACACCATAAAGTGCGGCACCGAGCAAGAGAACCAACGTCAGCCGCTCCCGCCGCTGGGTGTCCCGCATGAGCGCACGACCGGTGATCGGGGCAAAAATCGAGGACGAGACCGAACCAGAACAGGACTGAAGCATTGATATTCCCGTATCCGCGACGGCTAGCCACATCTGGCGAATTCGACGGAGGCAAGTCCGAGCACGGTGCAGAGTAGGACGAAGGACATCCATGGCACATCGAATCGATGATGCCGATGGAGGCCCCGGTCGGCTGGCGTCTTCGGTTGGGACAAGACACTTAGCGGCGGGGCGACGACGCCCGAGTACGCAGAGGGCTTGTCAACGACAGTCACCGCTGACCGAGCAGGCTCCACTCTCCTTCAGGACCATCGTGGGCAGGCGGTTCCTCTTCACGTTCGATAGAGATTCCGCACCGCTCAGGTCGAGATCCATCAGGAGGCCACCATCTGCCTGCGGCTCCCGAGTGACCGACTCGGAGCTGACAACCTCAATAGGTCGAAGATGACAAAGACACACCCACACAGCTGCATCTCGAGGAACGCCCACCCGACGGCAGTGATTCCAAGCCTGGGGAGGAATACCCAGGACAGGACCACGACGCCCAGTCCCATTGCCACGTTGAGCCCCGCGGCAGTGGCAAGCCTTCCCTGCACTCGGAGCACGGCGACGTAGACGTTCGTGACTGCATCAGGGACCGCAGCGATCAGTACGACGCGGAACAGCCCGATGGCATGGTGCTCGTAAGCCGTTCCGAATGCCGACAACAGGGTCCCTCCGATCACGAACACGCCGGCAATGCACGGCGCCAGCATGATACTGATAGCTCCAAGGGCGGAGCGCGCCTTGGCATACACCTCACTGGGGTTGTGGGCCCCCTCGGCAAAGAGGGATTGGGACACCGCCGGCGAGATGATCAGGAAGATCCCACCCATCATCCACGTCGTGTAGAAGTAGGCGTTGTCCGTCGATGAGAGTCTCGCCGTCACCAGAACCGGGATCACGAAGGGCAGGAGTGCCCCACCCATGCCAATCAGCTGATTGCCCGCCATCCGGGAGAAGAGCTGGCGTGCCTCTTGAACGAGGACCTCGATCCGAGCGGGCCTTGCGGGCTTCCGTAGCCGCACGAGGAGCCCGATGCCCACTCCGAGTCCGACCACCGAGGCAGCGGCCCATGCGCCGAGCAGATTCAGGGCACTGTCGCCGGCGGCAACCAGCAGAACGGCGACCAGAACGACCTTTCCGGCAGCAACGATCGTATTGCGGATCAGCATGTTGCCGGCGGCCCGTTCGGCTATGAACACATAGTCGAGGACTGCGCCGCCAGCCATGGTCAGAGTTCCGACGACAAAGAGCATGGCATAGGTCGAGTTGTGCAGAACGGCCAGCTGCCGTGTGACTATCGGCAGCAGCGCCAGCAATCCACACCCGATGGTGATGCAGATGACAGTGGCCGTCACCATCCCGGCCCAGAAGGTCACCGACCATCCGGCCAGTACCCGTTTGGCCGGGAGCGATTGGATCAGCATGCCCCCGACCCCGAGGCTGGCGAGCAACACCACGATGGTGCTCGCCGAGACGATGGCGGCGATCAACCCGACGACATGTGCAGGGAACAGCCGGGCTGCCAGCAGCCAGAACGCAAAGCCGAACGCGGACTGCACGACGGTGGTCAACATGATGAAGAGGCCGTTTCGAAGAAGCGAGTCCGTCCGAACGCGGCTGATCAAACCCCGGGGCGATCTCCAACTGGCGGCCCGGGGCGCTGCGCCGGCGGGGACGTCCGGAGCCGGAGGGCGGCCATGGGTCCGCTCAAGCGTGCTGCGGGCATGGGCGCGCGACGGCCTGGTCCTCCTGGGTCGGACCGTGACCGTGCCGGGCGACATCGGTCGGTCCCGATCAGCGGGGCGAAGAGGTTCCATGTTCCCTGCCGACCATGCTGTTGACCGACGACACCACGGTCCGTGAAGGCCGTAGGTTCGATTTGCGGATGAGCGCCCGGGTCACCACTCCGCTCAGGCCCGCTCGGCCCAGGCCGTAGCCGAGGACAGTGGCGGACAGGCCGATGACGATCACCACCGCTCGTGCGCCTCCCCAGGCGTCCCCGCTCACCAACTGCGCCAATCCCGAGGCCACGCCACGAGGAAGCACGGTCGTGACGTAAGCCCGTTCCGCCGATGAGCCGTCGGATGCACCGACCAGTCGGGCAACTGCCGCCTTGGAGATTCCTTCGGAAAAGCACCGCTTCACCAGGTAGCCGACCGAGGCCCGCTCCTTGCCAACACGATGGTCGACGGTGGCGTTCGGAATGTGGAGGATCGTCCCCGGTCCGTAGTGCTGGAGGACCCGGATGCCTACGAGGGTCTCCTCACAGCCCAGCGGGACAGTCGCCACCCGTCCCATCCCGGTGTCGAATCCGCCAACGTCCGAGAAGACGGTGCGTCGAAAGGACATCGAGGCACCGATCGGGTTGCGTACCGGAGCGGTCGATTCGGGTAGACCCCGGTAACTGCAGCCGACCACCCAGTCCAGTTCCACGGGGAACCAGCGGGGTCGGTCCCCGACCCAGCTCGCCCGAGCCACTCCACCCGTGCCATTCACTGTCGGTTCGAGGTAGGGCGTCACCAACGCTTCGAGCCAGGTCCGCTCGGCCACGGCGTCGTCGTCGAGGAACGCCACGACCTCGCCTTGCGAGCACTCGACACCGGTATTGCGGGCCCCGGCCAGACCCTGTTGATAGCGATTGGCGACAACCTCTACGTCAGGAAAGGAGGTTGAGGCCCTGGCCAGAAGCGCCGGGTTGTGATCAATGACCAGCACACAATGCTCCGGCGGGAGCGATTGTCGACCGACTGATTCGACGGCACTCGTCAGATCTGCCCACCGATTTTCCGTATAGGCGCAGATCACAACCGTCACCGACGGGAGCCCTCGATGAGGACCTTGGGGCTCCAGAGGCAGCGCGCCCTTAGCCCTCTCCACCTTCTTCCACGAGGGGAGGGACGCCGTTGAACACCTGTCCCCCACCGGGCCGATTGCGCTCAATTGCCATCGCCTGATCGTCTTAACTGGCTTCCTCGGTCAATGTCGACAACACCGACCAGGTAGCGCCGTCCTCTCGGGGGGATTTGGCGGACAGAATGGCTGCCCGGCGGGTCCCGCGCTTGCGCTCTGCGTGGATGGTCCGAAGAACCCGGATGCCGTCCGAGAACGGCGTTCAGGTTGCTCGACCCGTGGTAGCGGGTCCGCTCAAAGCTGGGTACCTCCGCAACCCGGAGGCCGGCCTTCGCAACCCGGACATTGATCAAGGTCTCCACCTCGAATCCGTCGCCCCACAGCATCGACCCTCCGTCAGCACCCTGAATTTCCCCAGGCTCCAGATTGAGGACCGACAGGCACTCACGACGGAAGGCGTTGTAGCCGTAACAGAGGTCGGTGTACCTGGTGCCGTACAGCAAGTTCACGACCTTGTTGAGCCAATAGTTCCCCGCCTGCCTGACGCGGCTGATGTCGCTGCTCCCGGCACCCGGCATGAATCGGGAGCCCTTGGCGAAGTCTGCTCCCTCCTTGAGTGCACTCACGAACCGTGGGATCTCCGCCGGATCGTTCGAACCGTCGGCATCCAGCATGACGATGAAGTCCCCGCTGGCCACCTCAAAGCCGCAGGCCAGCGTGTTGCCCTTCCCTTTCCGGGTCTGCCCGATGATCTTCACGTCGGGACGAAGCCTCTGGACCACTTCGACGGTGTCATCCGTCGACTCTCCGTCGACCATGATGATCTCGTAACGACCGGCCGGTAGCCCGGAAAGGACGTGGGGCAGGTTCAGTGCCTCGTTCTTTGCCGGAATCACGATGCTGACCGTTGGCTCTGACAGGGCAGCCCTGTGCCGCTGGTGGTTACGCCGCTCCGCTTCGCCAAGCGTCATCCCAACCTGCCCTTCGCTTCTATGGTCCTAGCAATGAGAAAAGTCTCTCGGTTGCCACCCAGTTATGTTTGTAACCAGTCCGCCAAATAACACGCTTGTGACTCTCCTGCGATCTTCCGACATGACCCCGGAGGGCAAGCGACGCCTACACGGTCTCCTACGATGACCGGCCCAACGCTACGATTTCCGACCCCCGATATCAAGTTGTGTTTGCGTGGCGGTTCCGTCGCGCTCAGTGACAATTCGCCAGGTCATTGGGGCGCGTGCGAGCGACGGCGAGGGACCGCGACCGACAAGAGCATCCGAAAGGGACGGAACAGGGCCCCGGGGGTAGGTGGCTCGTCAGCTCCTGTCGGACACGGCGATGACCGCAGCATCGGCCAGAGCGAAGACGGCACCGTAGACGATCTCGTTGTTCATGCCGTCGGGTGACTCGTTCTGGACACCCTTGTGTACCTTCATGATGAACTCGGGGAAGGCGCGGACCCCGAAGAAATGCTCCATTGGCTTGTCCAAGTCGAGCAGGGCTGCTCCCGCCATCGCCGCCACGGTGGCCAGACGAGCCTTCCGGTCGGTGGCCAGGGTCACGGCCGCCATGGCGCCCAGGCCCAACAACCCGTCCCGTCTGGCGATCTTGAGGAAGTGCTCGGGACCATCCGGGGTGTCGAAGTCGCAGCCCCAATGGGGCACGGCATCAAGTACGAGATGTGATCCCACACCGGCGAAGAAAGCAGCCACCGGCCGTCGCTTCAGGGCCTGGCCGATGAGAACGCCAGCGAGCACATGGTTGGTCACGAACACCGATTCACTCTCGCAGACCCATTGGCAAATGGTGGCTCACCCTGGACCGAGTTCCCGGTGATGGTTCGGTTCGGGGCCGTTGACCTCGATGTTCCAGAGGGAAGCCCCCTGCGTGGCCAACGCCGAGTTGAAATCCGTCCCCACCACCAGCCCCAGGGGTGTCCATTAAATATTGAGGGCCCAGGGGTACAGTTTTGGGGCAGCTCAACCGATACGACTGGAAGTGGAGCGCAAGGCTCCTAGGGACGTGAATTCGATGGAAACGGGCGAGACGACAGGCATGTTCCGAAAGGCCCGGCATGGTCTATGTCATCGGTGTGGATGGAGCGGACCTGTAGCCAAGGTTCGTCGGCGCGATCGGAAGGTCCTCCGGAGCGGCAGGGAGTTCGGTCGCCTTTGCCATGAATGCACAGACGAATTGCTTCATATCCGGACCTCGACTGAACCCCTTCGGGCCATTGGACAGAGCCCGCTGAAGCCAGGCCGGCACCGCCGCGTAGCCTGAGGCCCCCGAAATGGGCTCTGACCACCTCGGGGTCCGAGAGGGAAGCCGACTCGGCCTTCCTGCAATAGGCCGACACTGAACGCAACCGACAGTGTCCTACGCTGCCCGGATGCCGGGCCGCGATCCCATCTTCCGGCATGGGGCCCATTCGAGCCGATCGAGGCGGGGGCCTCTGCCGATCCTCTTGACCATCCCCCTGTGGGTGGCCACAGGGTTACTCGCCGTCGTCGCCGTCATGCGCTTGGTCGCCTGGGACGACTACGAGCCGTTCGCCGTCCTGAACACCGTGACCGCCTTCGTCTTCCTCCCGACCTGGATCGTGCTAATCGTGGCCGCCGTCGGGAGGCGCTTTGTGCTTGCCGGGGCGGCGCTCCTCATCGGGGTGGCTCAGGTGATCTTCCTGCTTCCCGAGTTGACCGCGGCCGAGCCCGTTCCCACTTGGGCCTCCCGCTCCCTGCACATCGCTCTTCTCGACGCCAACGTCTATTCCGGAAATTCGTCGATGGCTGGGTACGCCAAGGAGATCTCAGAGACTCGTCCCCAGCTCGTGACCATGGAGGAGGCCAATCCGGTGGACGTGGTCCAACTCGAACGGGCCGGCGTCCTCAATGACCTCCCTTACCGGTTCGAGGTCAAGCGCTACGACCCGGCGGCGTTCTTCATCGCCAGCCGGTACCCACTGGGCCACACCTCGGTGGTCTCGTACTACGGCCGGCCGCTCATCGTCGAGACCACCCTCGAACTGCCGACGGGCCCACAGAACCTGTGGGTGGTCCACACGATCGCCCCGCTCCCGTCCTCGTTCACCGACTGGCAGGGGATGCTGTCGACCATCGCCCGACGGGTCGAGGCGCGGGGCCCCGACGGGCTGCTGGTGGTGGGCGACTTCAACGCCACCTGGGGCAACAAGGGCTTCCGGCAGATCCTGGGTGACGGGATGACCGACGCCGCCGCCGCCCGAGGGCAGCCCTTCGATATGACCTGGTCACAGATCAAGCCGGTGATCCCACCGATCGTCCGGATCGACCACATCCTGACCGGGCCCGGTGTGGCGGTCACCCAGATCCGAACCGACGTGGGGCCGGGCAGCGACCATCGGGACCTCATCGCCACGGTGGCCTTCGATAAGCCGACCAGGGGTCAGTAAGGGCCGATGCGCTGATCGGGGTTGGTATCGATCAGGTGGTGCCCATCGGTCGAAACCTGGGAGGTCCACTGGGTCCCGTCCCACCAGCGGTAATGGAACCTCCCGCTGGGATCGGGGTGCCAAGCCGGAGGATTCTGGGTCGGTGGCACCTCCACCGACTGCGGCGTGGCCGGAGCTTCCACCTCGTCGGGTTCGGGGTCACTGCGAGGTTGGGAGTTGGCCGGACGCGGATAGGCCGGGAACAGCTCGGATGCCGTGGCCGGTCCCCGCGGCCGCTCCATGGCCGAGGGAGCAGGAATCCCGTTGGGGGTGCGGGCCATTGGTGGATTCTTCTGAGCCTGGCGCCCACTGGTGAAATAAGCGATGACGTAGAGGACCGTGCCCAGCGGAAAGACAAACCACAGCAGGCCCCACAACGCCGACGGGATCCCCCAGGGCGTCCTGCCCAGCACCTTGCGGTAGCCCTCGGAGAGCCGGTAGCCGATAAGGGCGCAGAGCAGCTCCAACACAACCCCGATGATCAGATTGGCCGTACTGGGGTGCTCCACACCACAACTCTAATGCCGAAGCGGGTCGAACCTGGTATGACCTCGGGATTCGCTGGCCGGAGAGCCAGCCGGTTCAGAGCCCGAAGGAGCTGGCCCGGCGGGTCCGGCGGCGGTAGGCCGAGTTCAGATCGTCCACCGAGTACCGGCCCGGGGTCTGGTCGGTGACGGCGAACCAGTAGAGAGCGGCGTTGAAGGCCGCCGAGGCCACCGTCACCACCAACACGATGGCCACCAGTCCGATGGCTCCGACCGCCACCCCGAGGGGAGCGAATACCGAGCCCAGAACCACCGCCACCACCACGTCGACCACCACGGCCGCAAACCCGATGATCCCGATGGTGGAGTTCCCGATCACGTTCTCGCCCCACCGGGCCCGGCACAACTGCACCGAGCGCTTGATGGACGAGGCCGCGCCGCGGTCCTCGAACAGAATGACCGGCACCACGAAGAAGCTGGCCAGCATCCAGCCGGCCCTCAGCAGCGAGCCCAGCAGAAGCCCGAGGATCCCTCGGCGGCCGACGCTGCGCAGCACCCGGATGACCACGTAGTTGATGAAGGCCCAAGCCAGGAGGTGCGGGCTCTTGGTCAGCGCGGCCGCGGCGGCCCGCACGTTGGAGATCCGCTCCCCGTGGAAGCGGGCCATGACCCTGGCGATGATGGTGGCGTGGGACACCACGGACACGAAGGTGACCGCCACTCCCACCGCCACCACCACCAGCCACTGGGCCGGGCTCAGATGTATGGCATTCGCCGTCGAACCTCCGGCGGCGTCGGTGGCCCTGCTGGCGGAGCGGATGACCGGAAGGAGCACCAGAGTCCCGATCCCGATGACGGCCAGCTGGATCAGGAAGGCGACGACCGGGACGGCCATGAGGCCCGGCTCGTCGCGGACCATGGCGAAGCCGATGCCCACCAGGCGCAGGCCCCGACGGAATCTCCCGCCCGCAGACGGCGCGGGCCGGACCATGGTCTGGGTCCCCCACCCCGAAAGCGTTGACGTCGCTCCCCCGGCAGAGCTGGGGTAGCCGGCCAGGGTCGGCATCCCCTGCCCACCCGTGATACCGATCTCCCACGGCGGGATGGGGTTGGCCGTAGGGGCCCAACCGGCCAGGCCCTCGGCGTGCCCACGATGACCGCTGACGCCGGCGGCCACTCCCCCGGCCCCGTCCACTGCCCCTCCATCCTGTTGGCGGGCGCCGTGCTGGTCCCCACCCTGTTGGCGGAGGCGATCGGGGTGGAGTTCGGGTGGATACCACTTGAGGTCCGAGGCCAGCCACCAGCCCGGTCCCTGCGACGTGTCACTCATGCCTGCCCCCAGTCATGCTGCCCCCTCCGCCTTTTATCCCGCTGCCCACCAGCCTACGGGCCAATTCTGACTTTCGGCAACGGCTGCCTTCCCATCCTGGTGGGACCTGATCAGGGCGTTATCACCGCAGTCCTGAGCGGATGGGTCAGAAAGAAGGCCCACATGGTGTTGTTGGCACTGATGGCGGTGGTCTGGGGCCCGAGGAGCTTGGTGATGGCCCTGGGCAGGTGCGGGCCTCCCGGCCACTCATGGCCCTCCCCGGCGATGGAGTACAGCTCCACCGCAGAGTCGCCGGCGCAGCCCGGGTAGGCGGTGAGGGTCACCCCAGGGTCCGGTTGGGACACGACCGCCTTGGACGAGCAGTCATTGTGGGCCGCCCATCGTTGAGCGGCCACCGGAACGCTGTAGGTCCAGTACCTCTGGCCGTTGCCGTTGTAGGGGTCAACCGGGTCGGCGAGACCGTGAAACGAGATGACCGGCACCGGACGGCTGGAAGGACAGGGGGTCGGGAGCCGCAACCCGCTGACCGGAGCCACCGCGGCGAACACCCCGGAGGCGTCGCAGCCCAGCTGGCTGGACATCCGGGCGCCACCCGAAAAGCCGGTGGCGTAGACCCGTTCCGGGTTGATGCAGTAGTGGTTCTCGAGCAGGGTGACCAGTTGCTCGAGGAAGGAGACGTCGTTCGGCGCGTCGGCGGGCACGGCAGCCCCGCCCAACAGCGGTTCGTTGGGAACGTTCCACTCGAACCCGGTGCCGGCGGGGATGTCCCCCTGGGGGTAGACCACGATGAACTGGTCGGCGTCGGCGGTGGCGTCCATGCCGGTCAACGCCTCCTGCGCCAGAGCGGTCGACTGACTGCCGTGCATATTGAGGACCAGGGGCAACGCGGTGGTCGGTCGGTAGCCGGCGGGCACATGGACGATGGCCACCCGCGGCCTCCCACTGATGGTGGGCGTGAGGGTGACGGTCCCGGGCGAGATGGGAAGACCACATCCGGCGCTGGGCGACTTGGCCTTCGCCGCCACGGTGGTGGTCGGGCCGGACGAACCGGTGGTGGAGGTGGCAGACCCGGACCCTCCACAGCCGGCCAGTGCCAGGACCAGTCCCCCCAGGGCCACGGCGATCATCGACCGGTACCGCCTGGGTCGGTGCACGTTCGGCTCGGACATGTTCAGATCGGTCCCCCGCTCGGCGCCGGTGCCCGTCACCGGCTCCAACTTCTGGGACGGAATGGTACGGCCTGCGGGAGCAGGGGCGGCATCCACCCTGTTTCTGATCGGGCCCGCCGGCGTGACCTCTGAAAGCTCACGGCGCCTGAATCTCATGGATCCACCAATTTATAGATAAATCCCTATAATTGTCCGTAACCGCTATGCTTCCCGGATGGACCCGGTCAGGAACCCGTACAGCCCGGGGGCCGGCACCCGTCCACCGGCCCTGGTCGGGCGGGAGCGCGAGATCGAGGCCATGGACATCTCCCTCCAGCGCCTGCTGCTGGGCCGCGACGGGCGCAGCGAGATGCTCACCGGCCTCCGGGGGGTGGGCAAGACCGTGCTCCTCAACGAGTTCGAGCACCTGGCCGACGCCCGGGGCTACTTCCACGAGCACATCGAGGTGTCCGAGGACGGGGACCTCCCGGGTCGGCTGGCGGCGGCGTTCCGCCGGGTGTTGCTGTCGATGGACGCCCGGCGCCGCATCGGCGAACGGGTGAGGCGGGCCCTCGGCATCCTGAAGGCCTTCAGCATCCGCCTCCCCGATGGCCCCGAACTCAGTATCGACGTCGAGGCCATCTACGGGCCGGCCGACTCCGGCGACCTGGCCACCGACCTGGCCGGGCTCTTCATCGAGCTGGGAGAAGTCGCCCGCGACCACGGCACGGGGGTGCTGATCACCATCGACGAGCTGCACTACGTCAAGCTCGACGTGCTCGAGGCCTTGGTCATGGGCGTCCACCGGGCCACCCAGTTGGCCCTGCCCATCACCGTCGCCGGGGCCGGTCTCCCCTCGCTGGCCTCCCTCACCGGCGAGGCCAAGTCCTACGCCGAGCGGGTATTCACCTTTCCGGTCATCGGCTCGCTGACCGGGGAGCAGGCCGCCGAGGCCCTGGAGGTACCGGCCGCCGACGAGGGCGTCTCCTGGGCTCCCGCCGCCCTCGAACGGGTCATCGAAGTCACCCGGGGCTATCCCTACTTCCTGCAGGAGTTCGGCAAGCAGGCCTGGGACGTGGCCGACGGTCCGGACCGGATCACCCCCGACGACGTCGAGCGGTGCATTCCGGTGGCCACCGCCGAGCTCGACGACGGATTCTTCCGGGTGCGGACCGGCCGCACCAGCGATCCCGAGCGCGCCTACCTGCGGGCCATGGCCGAGCTCGGACCCGGACCGGTGCGGTCGGTGGCGGTAGCCCAACTGTTGGGTAAACGGGCCACCGCCCTCGGACCGGTACGCGACGGATTGTTGAAGAAGGCCCTGTGCTACTCACCAAGGTGGGGTGAGATCGAGTTCACCGTGCCCATGTTCGACGCCTTCATGCGACGATGGATTCCGGATTTCCGCCCGGCGGCGCAGGATCACTGAGCTACTACGCCACACAGCCACTTCCGGGCCACCTGAGGGGGCGAAGCACTACCGTTGGGCCCCTCATGCGTCGTGCCCTGTGGGTCTTGGATCTGGCCGCAGTCCTGCTCTTCGTCGGCATCGGTCGGTCCGTCCATACCCGGGGCGTGACCCTCGCCGGCATGGCCTCCACCGCCTGGCCCTTCGTGACCGGTTTGGCCCTCGGCTGGCTGGCCCTGGGCGTTCGGCACCGCTCCCCGACAACCCTGGTGGCGGGAGCCATCGTTGCGATATGCACCGTTGCCGTCGGCATGACCCTGCGGTGGGTCGCCGACCAGGGGATCGCGGTGGCCTTCGTCTTCGTGGCCCTGGGATTCCTCGGTACCACCATGCTCGGATGGAGGATGCTGCTCGCAGGGCACAGGCACCTCCGGACGTCGAATCCGATCTCCTGACCCCGAGGAGCCCTCGGATCGGTCGGACCGGTCGATTTCCCCCCTTATCTACCCTCTTTACTCACCCTCGCCGCCTCGTCGGTCTCGGCGGATTGATCGGCCGGCTCCGAAGCCATGGACCGGTAGACAGCCAGCAGGGCCCGCTTCTGGCCCTGGTCGAGCCGGGGGTCGCGACGGATGGAGGCCTCGGTGGTCGACGGGGCCTCCTCGCCGGTCACGATGTCGGCGGCGTGGGCCAACAGGTCCCCCACCGAGAGGTTGAGGGCCTCGGCCAACGACTTGATCACGCTGATGGACGGCTGGTGCAGGCCCCGCTCGATCTGGCTCAGGTACGGGTTGGACACCTTGGTCAGCTCGGCCAACTGGCGCAGACTCAGCTGGGCCAGTTGGCGCTGGTTGCGGAGATAGCCGCCAAATGTGTCCCAAGGCTCGTTACCGGGCATATCGCACTGTACCCAGTGCTGTTCCGGCCGCCCGAGTCGGGTGCCTCCCGGAACTGGCTCGATCCCCACTAGAGGAGTTCCACCCTCACATGAGTTCACACAGCATTGACGTAAATCCCCTTCGCCCGCCCCGCCAGCTGTGGTTCACTGAATCGCAGACCGTCGTCGGATCGTCCAGTAGCGGCCAAGATGTCGGGGCGCGGAGGGTTGTGAGCAGGATCGCCAGTACGAAGGTGAGCCCCGGGACGGCGTTGGTGGGCCGGGTGCTCCGGAAGGTGGACCCCCTGGGCCTGATGGACGCGGCCGTGCGGGTTGGCGTCCGCATCCCGGTCCGTGAGCTGCCCCGCACCGCCGCCACCCTGGGCACCGACCTGGCCAAGATCACCATCGGCAAGTCGACCATCGCTCCCGAGCCCAAGGACTGGCGCTTCGCCCACCGGGCCTGGCGTGACAACTTCGCCTTCCGTCGCCTGGGCCAGTCCTACCTGGCCTGGTCCCAGGTCCCCCTCAACCTGGTGGAGGCCTCGAGCGTCGACTGGCGCACCAAGGAGCGGGCCCGCCTGGCCGCCAACCTGCTGACCTCGGCGCTTGCTCCCACCAACGCCCTGTTGCTCAACCCCGACGCCCTGTCCCGGGCCTTTGACACCGGTGGGCGCTCGGTGCTGGCCGGCGCCACCAACATCGGCCACGACATCCGCACCCACAAGGGGCTGCCCCGCACCGCCGACCCCGATGCCCACCAGGTCGGGCGGGACGTCGGGGTCACACCGGGATCGGTGGTCTTCCGCAACGAAGTCTGTGAGCTCCTGCAGTACCAGCCGTCCACCGACGTGGTGCGGACCACCCCGGTGGTCCTGGTCCCGCCGCAGATCAACAAGTACTACTTCATGGACATGGCGCCGGGGCGGAGCCTGGTCGAGTACTCGCTCTCCCAGGGGCTTCAGATGTTCGTGATCAGCTGGCGCAATCCCACCGCCCAGCACCGCCACTGGGACCTCGACACCTACGTGGCCGGGGTGGAGGAGGCCATGCGGGCCGCGGCCCTGATCGCCGGCACCGAACAGGTCAACACCATCTCGCTGTGCGCCGGGGGCATCACCACCGCGGCCCTCCTGGGCCGGTTGGCCACCCTCGGCGATCCCCTCATCAACTGCGCCACCTTCGCCGTCACCCTGCTGGACTTTTCGGTGCCCACCATGATCGGCATGTTCGGGAGCCCCACCATCGTCGGCAACGCCCGGGCCGCGGCCCAGCGTCGGGGGGTGCTCCCGGCCCACGAGTCCGAAGCCATCTTCTGCCTGCTCCGGCCCAACGACCTGATCTGGAACTACTGGGTCCGGTCCAACCTGTTGGGCGAGCAGCCGCCGGCCTTCGATGTTTTGTCCTGGAACGCCGACCCCACTCGGCTACCGGCCGGTCTCCACCTCGACTTTCTGGACATCTTCGAGCACAACACCCTGGCCAAGGGGGAGCGCACCGTCCTCGGCACCCAGGTGGACCTGGGCAAAGTGAGCTGCGACACCTTCGTGGTCGGCGCCCGCAACGACCATCTCACCGCCTGGAAGGCCTGCTATGCCACCACCGGGCTCCTCGGCGGTGACAGCCAGTTCGCCCTGTCCACCTCGGGACACATCCAGAGTCTGGTCAATCCCCCGGGGAACCCCAAGATGAGCGTGTCCCTGGGCCCCGCGCTGGAGTCCGATCCGGAGCGCTGGCTGACCGGAGCGGAGACGCTGCCCGGCTCGTGGTGGGAGCCCTGGGCCCGGTGGGAGTCGGCCCGCTCGGGCGACCTGCGGCCGGCCCCTGCTCGACTCGGCCATCCTTGCCACCCGGTGCTCTATGCAGCCCCCGGCGAGTACGTGCTGGCTCCGTGAGTCCCGGGCGGGGGCGGGGGATGATGGGGCGATGATGGAGACCCCGCTCAACGCCTGGCTGCTGTTCGAGAACGCCCCCGTGCACGCTCCCCACGGCGAACTGGTCAGTCGCTCATCGGACGGCGAGGTCGAGCGGCACACCTACACCGAGTTCGGGGCCCGGACCCACCAGCTCATGCACGCCCTCGACCACCTCGGGCTGGACGGTGACGCCACCGTGGGCACCCTGGCCTGGAACAGCGCCCGCCACCTCGAGGCGTACTTCGCCGTGCCCTGCACCGGTCGGGTGCTGCACACCCTCAATCTGCGTCTGTCGGCCGAGGACCTGGGCTTCATCATCGGCGACGCCGGTGACCGGGCGGTGCTGGTCGACCCGGACCTGCTCCCGCTGTTGGAGGAGGCGCTGGAGCACCTGCCTCCCCTCGACCATGTCATCGTGCTGGGCCCCGAAGTCCCCGAGACATCGATCCAGGGGGTCATCGCCTACGAGGACCTGCTGGCCGATGAGCCCACCGAGTACGCCCGCTTGGACATCGACGAGCGCCGGCCCATGGGGCTCTGCTACACCTCGGGCACCACGGGCCGGCCCAAAGGAGCCCTCTACACCCACCGTTCGACCTTCCTCCATGCCCTGGCCTGCACCTCGCACGCGGCCATGTCCATCGGGCCGGGTGACGCCGTCCTCCCCCAGGTGCCCATGTTCCACGCCAACGCCTGGGGCATGCCCTACGCCGCCACCGCGGTCGGCGCCAAGCAGGTGTTCTTCGCCGGGGCTCTGGACCCACCGGCCTTCATCGACCTGCTGGCCGACGAGCGGATCACCGTGGCGGCCGGGGTGCCCTCGGTGTGGCTGGGCGTGGCCGACGAGCTGGCCAAGCGGGGCGGCGGGCTCCCCCACCTGCGCCACATCGTGTGCGGCGGGGCCCAGCCCCCGCGGTCGCTCATCGAGCGGTACCAGGCAGAGTTCGGGCTGCGGATCATCCAGGCCTGGGGCATGACCGAGACCTCGCCGCTGGCCTCCATGGCCTGGCCCCAGGAGCACATGCGGGACTGGCCCGAGGACCGGGTGACCGAGGCCGCCCGCACCAAAGCCGGCCTGCCGCTGCCCGGCATCGAGGTCAGCGTGCGTGACGACCACGGGGTCGAGGTGCCGAGGGACGACGAGTCCATGGGCGATCTCTGTGTCCGGGGACCGTGGGTGGTCGACGGGTACCTCCATGGACTGGGCGAGGAGGCCTTCACTCCCGACGGCTGGTTCCGGACCGGCGACGTGGCCATCTCTTCGCCCGACGGCTACTTCGTGATCGCCGACCGGACCAAGGACCTCATCAAGTCCGGCGGGGAGTGGATCTCCTCGGTGGACATGGAGGCCAGCGTGATGCAGATGGACGGGGTGGCCGAGGCCGCGGTGATCGCCATCCCCGATCCCAAGTGGCAGGAACGACCCTTGGTCTGCGTGGTGGTCAAGCCCGGTGTGGTCGTCGGCGCCGAGCACGTGCGTGACCACCTGGCGGCCCATGGATTCGCCCGGTGGCAACTCCCGGAGCGGGTGGAAGTCATCGACAGCGTGCCCAAGACCAGTGTCGGCAAGTTCGACAAGAAGGTCCTGCGGGCCCGCTTCCCCGAATGAGCCCCCGACCTCGGGGTTGCGGGTTGAGGTTGGGGGTCGGGTCGCCCGGCATCGAATCGACTACTTCACCGTGAACGCCGTGGATACATTGGTGCCGTACAGGCCCACCCCGTAGACCTTGTATGAACCGGCGGCGACGTCGGGAACGGCGATGGTCGCTGTGCCAGTGCCCTTCGAGGTGGCAATGGTGTTTCCGACGACCACACCCGATGCCGTCTTCCAGCGGAAGGTGACACTCTCATCGGGCTGGAACGCTGTGAGCGTGGCGGTGACCTTCGCTCCGGGCGAGGCCGAGGTCGGACTGAGCACGACGGTTGCCGTCACGGTGAACGTGGCCACGGCGGACTTTCCGGTCGGGCCCACCACGATGATGGCGTGGGTGCCGGCTGGGACTCCCGTGATGCTGAGCGTCGTCGAGAACTTGCCGGCGCTACTCACCGAGGCCGTCCCGAGCAGGGTCCCGGTGGTGTCGAGGTACAGCTTGGCCTTGGTGGTTCCTGACCCGAAGCCAGAGCCGCTCACGGTGAGCTTCCCACCTCCGCTGAGCGTGGCCGGCGTGAGCTTGATACTGGCTCCGGAGCCCGGGGTGCCGCCCAGCGAGTTGTAGAGAGTGAGACCGCTGGCCGTCTTGGTGCTCACGGCATAGAAGCCGGTCGGGCCGTTGGCAATGACGTCCGAGGTCGTCGTCTTCGACACGGTGGCGATGGGAGTCGGACCGAACAGGGTGTTGCGGGTCGGGGTCCAGAAGATCTCGTAGCCGGTAATACCTGACACCGAGGGAGCGGTCCACTTCAGGTGGATCCCGTTGCTTTCCGGCGTGGCCGTCACTCCGGGCACCTGGTCGGGTGGTGTGGCCGGGTGGGTGATGATCGACGACGGGACGGTGACGTTTCCCGCCGTCTGCTCGACGAACGATCGGCTGAGCAGCAGGCTGCCGGTGATCTCGGGGACCAGGCGGTAGTAGTTGGTCCAATAGGTGGCGCCCGGCTCGATGACCGCCGTCCCCTGGGTCAGCTGCTGATCGGGCTGGTAGATGAAGTTGAGACGGCCCTGGGTGAGCAGCTGGATGTCGGCGTTGTAGATGGGGATGTTGGCCACATCGGTGAGGCCCACCCTCACCAGGTATGGATCACCGATGGTGGCGTGATCGTCAGCATCGATGGTCAGCTGGATGGCGGAGCCGCCCCATACGTGGATGGCTCCGGCCGCCGTGGAGATGGGGAAGGACAGCGGGAAGCCACCGGGGTCGAGCGTGCCCTGGTACGTGGCGGAAACGGCATAGAAGCCCTCGGCGTCACCCCGCAGGACCCAACTCACCGAGGCACTACCTCCCGAGGGGATGGTCGGAACCGATTGGGTCGTTGTCTGAGGGTTGGCCGTGGGGGCCAGGCTGAGGCCGGTCGGCAGGGCCCCGAGGCTGATGCTTCCTCCCTGGAACGAGTACCCCGAAGGGGCCAGGTTCGACACCAGCATCTTCACATCGAAGAACTCCTTCAACCACTGGGCCCGACCGGGGATGATCATCCACACGACGGCGGGTTGGGCACCGGTCGAAGGCGAAGACGTCTGTGGGTCGATCACCTGACCGACCACCTGGTAGCCACCGACCGAGAAGGACAGGCTTCCGCAATCCCCGCCGGGCGAGGTCTGGAGGGCCCCGCTCACGGTCGGCTGGTAGAAGCCACAGCCGGTCAGGTCACCGCTCACCTGCACGTTGTTGGTCGTGGCATCGGCCACAAAGGCCAAGTTGACCGAGAACTGGTAGACGTTCTGGTTGTCGGGGCTGTCGGGATTGATCCCGGCGGCCACGATCTGCTGCTCGGTGAGGACGGTCGATGTGGCCGACGTCTGAGAGATCGATCCTGCCTGGAGGGCCAGTGTCGCCGAACCCACGCCACCGTTCTGGGTAGCGGTCACTGTTCCGGGCAGATACCCGGTGGCATAGGCGTAGACCGTGTACGAACCATCGGGGAGGCCTTCGATGTCGCCGTCGCCCTGGCTGTTTGTGATCGCCGCGTAGCGGGTGCCGTTGGCGGTGATCACGGCCAGTGAGACGCCAGAAAGTGGTGACGAGCCGCTGGTGACCGATACCGTCAGCCCCTGGCCCGCCGCCGGCTTGGAGATGACCGTCACCATGGCCTGGGCCGTGGCGGTCTGGCCGTTTCCGGCAATGGTCAGTGTGGCGGTGTAGGTCCCCGGGCTGGCGTAGGTGTGCTGAACGGTCTCCCCGGTGCCCGAGTTGCCGTCCCCGAAGCTCCACGCATAGCTGGTGATGCCGCTGGCCGGTTGGGAGCCTGAACCATCGAGTGTCACCGGTTGGCCGACCACGGCCTCCAGAGATCCTCCGGCGTTGGGCTGCAGCGGGACGGTGCCGGTTGCAGTCACTGTGGCATCGGCACTGGCCACTCCGCCCAGCGGGTCGGTCGCTGACACTCCGGCGTTGAACGTACCCGGAGTGGTGTACGTGTGGGCGATGGTGATCGGGGTGTAGGGAGAGTCGATGGTGCCCGACGTCGCCGCTCCATCGCCGAAGGCCAGGTCGTAGCTGACCGGTTGCCCGTCCGGATCGGTAGGAGCCAGGGTGAACGTTGTCGCCAGCGGCGCTGCCCCGGTGGTCGGGCTCGGGGTGAGCTCGATGGACAGAGGTATGGCACTGGTCATGGTGTAGCTGGGCGAGGTGACCTCGATGGTGTCCGAGCTAGTCGACACACCCAGCGTGTAGGTACCTTCGGGTGGATTGGTGGCGGTGAATTCGAAGGTGAGGGTGTCGCCCGGGCTCACCGTGCTGTCGATGGGACAGGTCAATGTGGTGGTACCGCCACCGCCGCAGCCGCCGCTCACCAAGGTGGCTCCGTCATAGACGTAGGCATTCTCGGCGTTCGTCGTGCCGGTGGGGAGGGTGACGGTGACAGTGCTTCCGGCCTGGCCCGACAAGCCTCCCGTTGAAGAAGTTGTGATCCCGAGCGAATAGCTACCGGTCGCTCCAGCCGCCGACGGGTTCACAGCAGGGGTCGTGACGTTGGGAACTGCGTGCGCAGCCAGCACCGTGAAGCTGTCGGTCGACGTCACTGGGGTGGTGTCGGAAGTCGTCGAGACCGACACGGTGTACCCGCTGCCCGCGGCAGGAAGGGCCATCCTGTACATCGAGATCTGCAGGGTGTCGTCCGGATTGATGACCACGCCGCCATTGAAGGTGCCGCAGGCCGTGGTGCCGCCGCACTGGGAGACATTACCGACCACCTGGTCGGTAGTGGTGTCGGTGACCGTGCCGTACACGCCGTAGTTGCCCTGCAGCCCCGTCCCGGTCGGGAAGGTCACGGACCACGAACTGCCGTCTGCCTGCGACATGCCTCCCGTCGACGAGGTGGTGAAGCTCACCGAGAAGCCGGAGTACGCCCCCGTCGCTGCCGTCGGCCCGTTGAGCGACACCGTCACACCCGAGACTGCGTGCGCAGCCAGCACCGTGAAGCTGTCGGTCGACGTCACTGGGGTGGTGTCGGAAGTCGTCGAGACCGACACGGTGTACCCGCTGCCCGCGGCAGGAAGGGCCATCCTGTACATCGAGATCTGCAGGGTGTCGTCCGGATTGATGACCACGCCGCCATTGAAGGTGCCGCAGGCCGTGGTGCCGCCGCACTGGGAGACATTACCGACCACCTGGTCGGTAGTGGTGTCGGTGACCGTGCCGTACACGCCGTAGTTGCCCTGCAGCCCCGTCCCGGTCGGGAAGGTCACGGACCACGAACTGCCGTCTGCCTGCGACATGCCTCCCGTCGACGAGGTGGTGAAGCTCACCGAGAAGCCGGAGTACGCCCCCGTCGCTGCCGTCGGCCCGTTGAGCGACACCGTCACACCCGAGACTGCGTGCGCAGCCAGCACCGTGAAGCTGTCGGTCGACGTCACTGGGGTGGTGTCGGAAGTCGTCGAGACCGACACGGTGTACCCGCTGCCCGCGGCAGGAAGGGCCATCCTGTACATCGAGATCTGCAGGGTGTCGTCCGGATTGATGACCACGCCGCCATTGAAGGTGCCGCAGGCCGTGGTGCCGCCGCACTGGGAGACATTACCGACCACCTGGTCGGTAGTGGTGTCGGTGACCGTGCCGTACACGCCGTAGTTGCCCTGCAGCCCCGTCCCGGTCGGGAAGGTCACGGACCACGAACTGCCGTCTGCCTGCGACATGCCTCCCGTCGACGAGGTGGTGAAGCTCACCGAGAAGCCGGAGTACGCCCCCGTCGCTGCCGTCGGCCCGTTGAGCGACACCGTCACACCCGAGACTGCGTGCGCAGCCAGCACCGTGAAGCTGTCGGTCGACGTCACTGGGGTGGTGTCGGAAGTCGTCGAGACCGACACGGTGTACCCGCTGCCCGCGGCAGGAAGGGCCATCCTGTACATCGAGATCTGCAGGGTGTCGTCCGGATTGATGACCACGCCGCCATTGAAGGTGCCGCAGGCCGTGGTGCCGCCGCACTGGGAGACATTACCGACCACCTGGTCGGTAGTGGTGTCGGTGACCGTGCCGTACACGCCGTAGTTGCCCTGCAGCCCCGTCCCGGTCGGGAAGGTCACGGACCACGAACTGCCGTCTGCCTGCGACATGCCTCCCGTCGACGAGGTGGTGAAGCTCACCGAGAAGCCGGAGTACGCCCCCGTCGCTGCCGTCGGCCCGTTGAGCGACACCGTCACACCCGAGACTGACGTCCCGCCCGCAGCGCCAGCTGGCGACACGCAGAGACCGAATGAAATCGCCGCTGCGGCGGAGGCGACGACAAGGTACCGTCGCCAGGCGAGGCCTCGCACAGGACGAGGGACTCGACGACCGTACGTGGTTTTGTGGCGCCTAAACATCATTCCCCCGTAGCTGACTCGTGGAACACAACCAGATCCGAAACGAACCATCCAGCCCTGCACCGCCATTCCATCGGCTCTCAGCTCCGAAGCTGTTCAGCCCCTCGTGTGGGTCACAGATGCGGTCTCTGCAAAGCCGAAGCCTTACCGGAGACAGCAGTCATTCCGCCACCCACGCCCAATGATCACCTGCTGACAACGTTTACTCGTAGTGCAGGAATCAATCAAGCGAACGTTGCGTGACGAGCCACCTTTAATCGTACGCACGTGCGGTATTCTTCGCACATGCGTACGATTATATGGATGGTGAGATGACCAAAAATGAGGAGAGGCAAACACGCCTCGGCCGCTCCCATTTGATCGGCGCCGCCTCGGATTCGTTCTCCGAGGTGATGTTGGAGGATGTAACCGGGTTCCTCGGACCCCGAGCGATCGCGCGCAGAGCGGGGGTGTCGCTCGGTACGGTGACTTACCACTTTCCGGGAAGTAGCGGCGATCTGGTCGAGGCTGCCCTGGCTTATGCGTACGAACAAGGAGAGACGGACAGCTGGAGCTCGTTGGCTGACGACATGGACACGGCCGGGTCTGGGTTGGGACGGTCCGAAGAGACGGCCATTGACGACATCCTCTTGGTGATGGCCCAGAACCTTGAGGCCAACTCACCGAGTAACGGCTTTGCTGACCCTGGCGTGGAGGCTAGAGAAACAGCCTTCTACCTTGCCGCAGCCGTGGCGCCCCGCGACCGGCGAGCGGCACAGGCCCTGCACGGTGGCATCGATTCGAATCGGGTGGTCAGGGAGGCGATCGCCGATCTCATGCTCACCCACCGGAGCCGGCGCTGGAGAGACGGGGTCACCACAGAATCAGCCGCTCGGGCTCAAGAAGCGCTGATCTATGGATTCCTGCTGATTCGACGCTTCGACAGAGCACGATGCACCGCCGAGGAGTACGCCGGCATGGCTGTGCGCCTCTTCGACGCCTGCTCGGTCTCCGAGTACGTTCCCGAGGCTCCTGACTATCGTGACTCACTTCTTGTTCCCTCCCGGATCCCCCACCTCGATGGCGCCAAGCGGGTGGCCATCGCCCAAGCCGCAGCTCACGTATACGAAGAGGCCGGCTGGCAAGGCCTCACCATGGTGGCGGTGGCCGAACGCGCTGGCGTCTCACGGCCGACGGTGGTGGCGAATTTCAAGGACCGACGGGGGCTGGCCGCGGCCGTCTGGGCCCGGAACCTACCGGAGCTTCGAACGGCCGCCGAACAAGAGGCCCCATTACCGGTCAGTCATGCCGTCCATGCCCACCTTGAACGACTTGCCACCGTGGCCAGACGGGATAGGGCGCTGAGCGCTGCTTTCACCGAAGGAGTGTTCGCCTACGCCATGACGCACGGGGCCCCCATCCCCGATGACCCGGCCGACCCTCGCACTCTGGTACCGCTCTCTCCACTGATCGAGCCGGCGATTCAACAGCACAAGGGCCAATTTCGATCCGGCAACGCCGATTCCGAGCGAGCAGTCAGCGATACCGCCACCTTGCTGACGGATCAAGGCTTACAACTGGCCATGACCCATCCCTCCTTGTCACCGTCCGGTGTGGCCGAGCGTGTCTGCGACACCACACTGGCCGGGATGATGAAGCGCCGGCCCAATCCCTGACTCCCCGGCGCGTAGGGGCGATCGACCGGCGACGGAATGACCAGATTATCGGAACGAGTAGGTCCGGCCCACAACAGATCCTGCGGGTCCGCCTCCCCGAATGAGCTCCCGGAGAGCGGGCCAGGTCGATAACAGTGGTGACGTGTTCTTAGTTATTCAAGTTGCGTAGGGCGCCCGAAGTCCGACGATCATCGGGAAGTGGCGCACGTTCGTCGTAAGCAGGTCAGCACCAACGACGGTGACGGTTGAGGCGATCAGGTAGTCGATGCCGTCAATACCGCCGTACGCCCTTCGATACTCGGCGGCCATCGAGCCGGCCAACCTGGCGATCTCTTCGTTGACCGGCACCCAGGTCAGAGCATTCATAAACGACTCGGTGGGGTCGGTCTCATCCGGCCGCATGCCGGCAAGAAGTTCGAATCGGGTGAGTTCGCTGGCCAGTAGGGCCTCGCCCTCATTGACCAGTCGCTCGAGGAGTTGGGTAGCCCCGTCGTGGCCGCGCAGATGGTCGATGGCGACAGTCGTGTCGAGCAGCTTCACGTTGAGCGGAGCCGGGCCAGTCGGTCGTTGACATCACTTCGAATGGAATCGACGTACTGCGAGCCCGTGTACTCACGACCCGTCCAGGTTCCTGAAGACGACCGGAGTGCCTCAAGCCGCGACACAAGGGGTTGCTCTCCGTACTGGGCCCGGATAGCCCGTCTGATCAGCTCCGATCGGCTGGCGCCGGTTCGAGCAGCGGCCGCGTCGAGCGCGGCCACCTCCCGATCCTCCAGATAGATCTGCGTTCGCTGCACGACATCACTATACATCACCCGATGTATAGGAGAGAATTAGCGGACACTTGCCATTTCCCTGGTGCTTGATAAAGTAAGCACACCCCCAACAATCCCATGAGAGGACCCACCATGAATGCACTCGAGATGACCGGCAAGGTGCAGGACGGCGTGCTCAAAGTCGTCGAGACCAGCCAGAACTGGACGCTGGGTGCCCTGCGCTCGACCTCCTCCGCCTTCGACACCGTCCGCCCGGACCTGGCCCGTATCCCCTTCGTGGACAAGCTGCCCACCCCCAGCGAGACGGTGGAGACCACCTTCTCCTTCGCCGACCGGCTGCTGGCCGCTCAGCATGCCTTCGTCTCCGGACTGGTGGACATCTCGACCCCTGTTCCCGCCGCCACAGTGGTGACCAAGAAGGCCTGATGGCTCGGGCCGCCCTCGGGCTGCCCCTCAGGCAGACCTCCACGGTGAACTCCGGGTTGGCACTGGTGCGCCGGACCCCGGTGCCCTAATTTGATGACCACGCAGCGCGGTTCCCGACGTCCACCCCCCCCAGGACGCCGGGGCAAGCCCAGACACCCGCGCGGAGGAGTCAGCCGTGGCCCAGGCAGTCCTGACCATCAACAGCCGCAATTACGGGGCGTGGTCGCTCCGGGGCTGGCTCTTGTGCCGGTTCGCCGGACTCGACTTCACCGTCGAGACCGTCGACAGCCAGGACCCCGGCGCCCGGGCCGAGCTGTTGCTGCTCTCCCCGTCCTTTCTGGTACCCCGGCTCAGCCACGGCGACGTGCGGGTCTGGGACACCCTGGCCATCGCCGAGTACCTCCATGAGCTCGTTCCCGAGCGTGGACTGTTCCCCGAGGACCAGGCCACCCGGGCCCTGTGCCGGTCGGTGTCGGGTGAGATCCACTCCGGCTTCGCCAACCTGCGGTCGTCGCTCCCCATGAACATCAAGGGGCGGCACCCGGAGTTTCCGGTGTGGGCCGGGGCCCAGGCTGACATCGACCGGATCGAGGCCATCTGGAACGAATGCCTGGCCGCCACCGATGGTCCCTTCCTGTTCGGCGCCACCCCCAACGTGGCCGACGCCATGTTCGCCCCGGTGTGCACCAGGTTCCGGACCTACGACGTCAAGCTGGGCGCCGTGGCCTCGTCGTATCGCGACACGGTCCTGGCCCTCCCCGAGCTGGTGGAGTGGACGGCCGAGGCCGCCAACGAGGCCGACGACGTCGAAGAGCTCGAGATGGAGTTCTGACCGAAATCAGTTGAGGCTTCGACCGGCACCCTCAGAGTCGGCCAGCCGTTTTCAACCAGGTTGATCGGAGCTGGTTCCGCCCGGAGCGGTCTGCCAGTCCCGCCAGCCAGTTCCTCCAGCCTTCAGATGGCCAGCTCACCGGTGGGGGCCACGGGATCCGGTTCGGGTTCCGCTTCCGGTGACGCGGTGGGCCGGCGGCCCGGAATGGTGTGGGCGGCGTCGGCGTCACGAACCGACAGCGACCACGGGACACCCCCGAGGCACATCGCCGCAGCCACCAGAAAGGTGATGTGGTAGGCGCTGAAGTTGGTCACGGTGTGGCCGGCGACCTCCTCGGTGGGACCAACCAGGACCAGCACGGTCGTCAACAAGGCGATGCCGATGGCGCCGCCGAGTTGGCGCAAGGTGTTGAAGAGGGTCGAGGCACGGCCGGTATCCGCCGGGGAGATGGTGGCGAAGGAGATGGCCTGGGCCCCTACGAACACCTGGCCCACCCCGAAGCCCATGAGGAAGAGAAACAGTCGCGACCACCACAGACTGGTCGTCCCGTCCATCAGGGACATCAAGGCCAGGGCACCGGCCATCCAGACCAGGCCGAAGGTGATGTCCCGCCGGGGCCCGAGGAGCCGGAACAACAGCCGGCTGGCCAGTTGGGCGCCGGCCATCACCCCGATAGCGGCGGCGAACGAACTCAGCCCCGAAGCCAGCGGGCTCATTCCGCGCCCGTCCTGAAAGTACAGGATGACGACGAACTGGGTCCCGAGAAATCCGATACCACTCATGACGATGACGCCGTTGGCCGATCGGAACAGCCGGTTGCCCAGCAAACGGAGGGCGATGATCGGTGCGGTCTTGCGGAGCTCCACGAACACCATGGTCACCAACAGGCCCACCCCCACCACAATGGTGGCCAGCACTTCCGCCGATCCCCAGCCGACGATGGGCCCCTCGGAGATCCCGAACATCAACGACCCCAGTCCCAACCCGGCCAAGAGGAACCCGGCCAGGTCGAAGCGACCGGGCTTGCTCTCGGCGCTGTGTTGCAGGAACAACAGCCCGAAGACAATGGCGGCGATGCCGATGGGGACGTTGACAAAGAACACCCAGCGCCACGAGAGCTCGGTGACCAGCAGCCCTCCCAGCACCGGACCGAGGGCCGGGGCAATCACCGTGGGAATAGTCAGGATGGAAGCGGCCCTCACCCGCTCCTCGGGAGGGAAGGCCCTAAACAACATGGCCATGCCCACCGGCGCCAGCATCCCGCCGCCGACGCCCTGGAGGATCCGGAACGCCACCAGCTCGGAGAGGCTCGATGCCACGCCACACAGGGCCGATGCCGCCGTGAACACCACGATGGCCGTCAACAGGACCCGTTTGCCACCGAAACGATCACCGAGCCAACCCGAGGCGGGAATGAAGATGGCCAGGCTGACCAGGTAGGCGATGGAGATGGTGTCCACCGAGGTCGGGCTGACCCCGAAGGACCGACCGATGGTCGGGAGGGCGGTGTTGACGATGGTGATGTCCATGATGCTCATGAACATGGCGGCGACGTAGACCACGCCGACCGCTACTTTCTGGCTTATTCGAGCCTGTTGGTTCAAGAGCATCGGGATCAGTTCCTTACGTGTCGGCCCTGGTAGGCCCGGCCTGGTGATCAGGCTACGGGGAGATCAGGCCAGCCGGGTCAGGACGATAGCGTCCTCGGGGCAAGCCACCACGCAGAGGCCACAGGCCCGGCAGTCATCGGCGTTGGGGGTGTAGGCGGTGAGCATGCTGTGGGCCCGAACCTTGAGCCGTGACATCCGGCCCAACGCCTGATAATCGGTGTCGTCGATACGTCGCACTTCGAAGACGTCGTTGGGGCAGACGTCGATGCAGTCCCGCTTGCCCTCGCACCGGGCATGGTCGACAACCGGCAGATAGGTACCGGGCGGAGCGGAGCACCGCTCACCCGGGCGATCCGGGTGAGCGGCGGCACGCCGCTTCTTCTCCAGTGGTCCGTCGGCCCGGCTCATGCCGAGGCTTGCGGCTCGGTCTGGCCGGTTGAGGTGTCGGCCTCCGGGTCGCCCTCGGTGCCTTCCTCTTCCACCGGGCCGGCACTTCCGTCCGCCAGCACCAGGTAGATCCGGCGCCTGGTGTCGGTGAGGATCTCCCCGACGGCCTTGACCTGACGATCGCTGCCGGTCCGCCCCACCTGGAGGATGGCCGCCCCGACCTCGAACATGAGGCCCCGCAGGTCGACCAGCGAGCGGTTGGCGCCGCGTGCGGCGTCCTCCCACGGAGCCGGTCCGTCCCCCGCTGCTTCGGCGGCAGCCCTGCCCTCGTCGGTCAGGCTGAACACCCGACGTCCCTCGGTCCGGTTGGCCGTTACCAGGCCCTGGTCCTCGAGGGCTTGGAGGGTCGGGTACACCGAGCCGGGGCTCGGATGCCACACTCCCCCGCTGCGCTCGGTGAGCTCGGTGATGATCTGGTAGCCGTGCATCGGCTCCTCAGCCAGGAGGGCGATGATGGCTGCCCTCACGTCACCCCGTCCGACCTTGGGCCCCCGGCCGAACATCGGGCCGCCGAATCCGGGGCCGAAGTCACCGCGACCGAAGCCCGGTCCGAACCAGTCAGCTCGTCCTCGGCCCCGTCCTCGACCCCGGCCGTCGCCCCGGCCCCGATCGGACTCGCCGAAGCGGTCACGACGGTCGCCGCGTTGGCCTCGCCCGCCGCCCCGGGAAAACCCCGGTCCGAAGGGAGGTCCGTCTTCTCGTGCTTCTTCATGATGGTGATGGTGGTGGTGTCCACGCATAGGTAGTTCTCCTTGTTTTCGTGTGTCGGGACCGATCTCTGGCCGGTCCTCGTTGACTCTGGAGCATCTATCTTGACTGCTCTTGTACGGTCACGATATATCGCAATACTCCATAAGTCAACAGAAAAGGTGAATGTGCAGGTCAGGGGTGGTTTGTTGGTGGGTCGGGTCGCGGCGGCTGGCCCCGGGGTGCCTTGTGACGACCTCTGGAGCACCTGCTCGGAGGCCCTGGCGGTCCCTCCTCCGACCTCCTTCTGGGTCGCCCGCGGCCGACCGGAGATGGGAGAATCCGACATGGCTCGTCCGTCCATGTACGAATTCGCCGGCGGAGAACCGGCCTTCCTGCGGCTGGCCACGGCCCACCACGAACGGTGCCTGGCCGATCCGGAGCTCAACCATCCGTTCTCCCATCCGGGCCATCCGGACCATGTCCAGCGTCTGGCCTGGTACTGGGGCGAGGTCTTCGGTGGACCACCCCACTACTCCGAGGTCTCGGAGGGTCAGACCTTCATGCAGAGACTTCACGCCGGGGATGGGCGCGCAGGACGACTTCGGGGATCGCTTCGTCGACTGCTTCGTGAAGGCGGCCGACGATGTCGGGCTGCCCGACGACCCCGAGTTCCGGCAGGGCCTGCGTGCCTACATGGAGTGGGCGGTGGCCGACGTCCATGTGTACAACCCCCCGGGGTCAACGGTGCCTTCCGGTCTGGACGTGCCGCGGTGGTCGTGGGACGGGCTGCAGGCCTGACCGCTCGGTCCTAGTCCTTCATCGGCCCATCTGACTCGGGTCCGGCGTGCTCGGACGACCTGATCGGGTGGCGAGAACCCCTGCGCCAATCCGATACCTCAGGCGGCCACCACCGCCACCCCGGTCTGTCCACCGTCGACATCGATCACGCTCCCGTGGACGAACATGGCCTCGTCGCTGGCCAGGTACACCCGGCATGGGCGATGGCGTCGGGAGTACCACTCGCGCCGACTGGTGTGCCACGCATTATGACCTCGGCCGGGTCGGCACTTCTGTCGGACCCGTCTCCGCCGGGTTCACGGATGACCCCGGGGAGATGGCGTTGACCCTCACGCCCGCCGGTCCGAACTCCGGCCGGAGATCGACCACGTCTGCGATTACGGTTTCGGCATCATCTCCAGCAACCGCCCGCACCGGCCGCAGAACACCGCGTTCACCACTATCGATGGCGGTTCCGCTGGTTGTAGCGGTCATCGAGCTGGCGGGTGGAATCTCCATCTCCCGATACCGGGCCGCCGATGCCAGGTCGGCACCGCATCCTTGACACGTCGGCTCTGATCGCGTCGGACGGGCTCCCGGAAGCCCCTGGTGGCTCCGCGCTTTGGCGGCCGGAAAGTAACGTGAATGACGCCCTGACGAATCCGTGCCCCCTCGATGCCGAAGCCGGCCAGCACCTGCATCCCCACACCTTCACCTTCCCGGACCATCCCCAGGAGCAGGTGCTCCGTGCCGATGGAAGGTGTGACCCAGCTGTAGGGCTTCGCGCAGGGAGAGTTCCAACACCTTTTTGGCCCGGGGCGTGAAGGGCGGGTTCTGGTGTCTACCGTCACCCGGTGACCCGACCACCACCGGGAGAACGGTGTCGACGATGCGCCGGCGAACGGTTTCGAGTTCGGCTCCGAGCGATCGGAGGACCTGGGCGGCAATGCCCTCTGCTTCACGAAGCATGCCCAGGAGCAGGTGTTCCGTACCGATGGCGTGGTGGTCCAGCTGGCGCGCCTCTTCCTGCGCCAGGGCGAGGACCGATCGGGACCTGTCCGTCATACGCTCGAACATCGACTATCGAGGCTAGTGGCGCTCAGGGCCTAACTGCGGGGCGGGACGTCAATTCACCGTGAACGTCTCACGCGGTGGTTCCGGCGTTCCCCACGGCATAGACTGAGTAGGCCTTGTTGCCCACGGCTGGGACCTTCAGCGATGCCGATCCGGTGCCGGTGGCCGACGTGGTCACGTTGCCGAGGATCGTGCCAGTTGCCGTCGCCCAGCGGAAGGTGACCACCTCCCCGGATTTGAACCCGGAAACCGTGGCGGTGATGCTCTTGCCCGGTGCTCCAGAAGTCGAACTGAGCGTGACCTTGCCCGAGACGGTCAGTGTCGCCGTAGCTGTACTTCCATCAACCCCGACCGCCATCAAGGTGTGGGGACCCCCGTCAGGCCGGAGATGGCCAGCGATGCCGTGAAGGCACCCGACGAGCTCGCCGTAGCCGTGCCGATCGACTTGCCGGTGGTGTCGACATAGAAGGTGACCTTTCCGGCGCCGAACTTGGATCCGGTCACCTTCACCGTGCCGGTCCCGCTGATGGTGGCTGGTGCGACGGTGATCTTGGCCGACGGATGGAGTGCGTTCGCCGAGGCCACGGCGTTGTAGAGGGTCTGGCCGCTGGCCGTCTCCGTGCTGACGGCGTAGACCCCGGAAGGCCCGTGGGATATGAGGGCAGAGGTGGTCGTGGACGAATACGTCTTGAGCGCCGTTGATCCGAAGGGAGTCGTTCGGGTCGGCGTGTAATAGACCTTGTAGCCGGTGATGCCGGATACCGATGGCTTCGACCATTTGAGCTCCACGCCGCTGGCGGTTGATGTGGCGGTGAGGGTCGGGACTTGGCTGGGTGGTGTCGCCGGTTGGCTCTCGATGGTGCTGGCCACGTCGGCGTTCCCACCGGTCTGTGCCACGAACGAGCTGGCCACGTTGAGCGGTGCCGGCCCCGTTGGCTGTCGGGAATCAGTAGATAGTAAGGAGTCCAGAACGTGGTCCCGGGTTCGATGACCGCGGTCCCGTAGCTGAGCTGCTGGCCGGGTTGGTAGATGTAGCCCGAACTGCCCTTGGTGAAGAGCTGGACCCCGGCGTCATAGATGGGGATGGTCGAGACGTTCTCCAGGCCGATCCGCACCCGGTAGGGCTGGCCCTTGGTGGCCGTGCTGTCGGCCTGGACGAACATGTGCAGGGCCGAGCCGCCCCATACGTGGATGGCCGCCGGGGCCGTCGAGATGGGAAAGGTCAACGCCGCCAGGTCGTCTGGGTCGAGTATCCCGTTGTACGTGGCGGAGACCCCGTAGAAGCCCTCGTCGTCTCCTCGCAGGACCCAGTCGCTGGAGACGCTGCCCCCGGCCGGGATGTCGCCCACGTCGTGCGTGGTCATCAGGGTGCCGGGTTGACCGGAGCCAGGCTGAGTCCGGCCGGTAGGGCCCCCAGGGTGATCGACCCGTTGTCGAAGGTGAATGGGCTCGGGGCCAGGTTGGAGACGATCATCTTCACGTCGAAGAACTCCTTCAACCACTGCGCCTGGCCGGGGATAACGATCCACATGAGAGCGGGTTGGGGATTGGAGCCGGACGTCTCGATGGGCTCACCGACCACCTGGTAGCCCTCGACCGAGAACGAGACGCAACCGCTGCATCCACCTCCCCACCCGCCTTCTCCGCCGCCACCACCGCCGCCGATGGCACCCCCGTCCCCGCCGGATCCGGTGACTCCGGGGCTCCCAGATGCCATCGCCGGCGAGGTCTCCGGCCACCTGCACGTTCTCGGAGGAGGGCCCGGCGAAGAAGGCCAGGTTGATGGAGAACTTGAAGACGTTCTGATTGGCCGGATCGTTCGGATTGAGGCCGTCGGCCAGAATCTGGTCGTAGGTTAGCGGGGTAGACGTGGCCGAGGTCTGGGAGATCGAGCCCTGTTCGAGGGCAACGCTGGCCGATCCGGTCCCGCCGGTTTGGGTGGCCGACACCGTGCCGGGTAGATAGCCGGGTTCGTAGACGTAGATCGTGTACGAGCCGTTGGGCAGCCCGGCCAGGACGCCGATGCCGTCATCGTTGGACGTAGCCGAATAACGGGTACCGGCCTGGGTCTCCACGGCAATCGACGCTCCCGATAAGGGATCGGTCCCGTCGGTGACGGTGATCGAGAGGCCCTGGCCGCCCGTGGGGGCGGCAACGACGGTTACCTGGGTCTGGGAGACCGACGTATGATCGCTGGCGTTGGTGACAGTCAGCGTGGCGGTGTAGTTGCCCGGCGTGGAGTAGGTGTGCTGAACCGACTCTCCCGATCCGGTGGAGCCATCGCCGAAGGACCATTGGTAGCTGGTGATCGACGAGCCCGGTTGCGAGCCAGAGCCGTCGAGGGTCACCGGAACCCCGGCCGTTGCCTACTTGGGAGTCCCCGGCACTGGCCTGGAGAGGAATGGATCCGATGGTCGTCACCTGGGTCAAGGCGGATCCGGTCTCGCCGGACGTGTCGGTAATGGACGCTCCGACGTTGTAGGTGGTCCCGGGTGTCTCGTAGGTGTGCGCGACGGTTATCGGGGTGTAGGGCGACGTGATGGTCCCCGTGGAGGACTGACCATCGCCGAAGGCCATGCTGTAGGTAAGTGGTTCGCCCGACGGGTCGCTCGGCGGTCAGGGTGAAGGTGGTGGAGAGCGGAGCGGCACCGCCGGTGGTCGTGGCCGAGAGCCGAAGCGGGCAGTCCCTCCGACACCCAGTCCGACCACGGCGATCTGGAAGGCTGTCGTCGCCGATCTCGGCCCGGATTCGGTACGAGCAGATCGTCTCCTCATGGACAGTAGGTCAATCCCGTCTGGGTCGACATACGGGCTCGTCGTGGCGCTGGTGTTCCCCGTAGTCGCCGACAAAGTCACTGATGGTGTAGCTAATCGCCGCCGTTCCCATCGCCGTTGGAACCACCGGTGGTAGACGCCGCCGTCGGTGGAGATCTCGTAGTCGTAGGCGGTGACGGTCTGACCCGAGGAGAGGGTAGGGGCGGTAAAGACCAAGCGCGGTGCCATTGTCGCTGTAGCTGCACGCTGGTTCAGTGCGGGCGGTGGCTCCGAAGGGTGTCTCGGTCACCCAATCCGACCACGGCGATCTGGAAGGCTGTCGTCGCCGACCTCGGCCCGGATTCGGTAGGAGCAGGTCGTCCCCGTCTTGGCAGTAGGTCACGCCCGTCGGGGTCGACATAGGGGCTCGACGTGGCGCTGGTGTCCGCCGCGTCGCCGACAACTGCTGATGGTGCATAATCGCCGCCGTTCCCGTCGCCGTTGGAACCACCGGTGGTAGCGTCCGCCGTCGGTGGAGATCTCGTAGTCGTAGGCCGTGACGGTGTGACCCGAGGAGAGGGTGGGGGCGCTAAAGAACAGCGCGGTCCCGTTGTCGCTGTAGTGGACGCTGTTAGTGCCGGCGCCGCTCCGAAGGGTGTCTCGGTCACCCAACCCGACCACGGCGTTTGGAAGCTGTCGTCACCGACCTCGGCCCGGATTCGGTAGGAGCAGGTCGTCCCGTCTTGGCAGTAGGTCACGCCCTCTGGGTCGACAAAGGGCTCGACGTGGCGCTGGTGTCCCCGCGTCACCGACGAACTCGCTGGTGGTGTAGTAATCGCCGCCGTTCCCGTCGCCGTAGGAACCACCGGTGGTAGACGTACCGCCGTTGGTGGAGATCTCGTAGTCGTAGGCCGTGACGGTGAGACCCGAGGAGAGGGTGGGGGCGCTGAAGAGCAGCGCGGTCCCGTTGTCGCTGTAGTGGACGCTGTTCAGTGCCGGCGCCGCTCCGAAGGGTGTCTCGGTCACCCAACCCGACCACGGCGTTATCGACCCTCCGTTATCGAACTCCGCCCGGATCCGGTAGGAGCAGGTCGTCCCCTCTTGGCAGTAGGTCACGCCCTCGGGGTCGACAAAGGGGCTCGACGTGGCGCTGGTGTCCCCCGCGTCACCGACGAACTCACTGGTGGTGTAGTAATCGCCGCCGTTCCCGTCGCCGTAGGAACCACCGGTGGTAGACGTACCGCCGGTGGTGGAGATCTCGTAGTCATAGGACGTGATCGTGGTTCCGATCAACTCGGTCGGGGCACTAAAGCTCAACGCCGTCCCGTTGTCGCTGTAGTTCGCGCTGTTCAGCGTCGGGGCCGTCGGATCCTGCGCCGCGGCAATGCCCCCTGTTTGGATGATGATCAACACCATGGCAAATAGGGCTGCAAGAGCCATGAGCAGCCGGACGGCTGCAGATCCCGCGAACTGACTGTTCTTTGCCCACCTGTATCTCGCCCTTCGCCGTAGCGGTCGGGATTGCCCCGCACCGTCGCCGACACAGTAGCGACGGTTGCCTTCTCCTGCCACTGAGGTCGGCGGCGCGACCAGATCAAAGACGGACAGTGCCAAGGTACAGGTGATGTAAGGAAATAAAAGGTGCACCAAGCAGCCACAGGGTGGTCGGAAAATCACAAGGAGTGGCATAACCTTCGAAAGAACGCTTTCAGAGGCGGTACGAAGCAGCGCCAAGAAGGTCTTCCGCTCGAAGCCTTCTTCGCTGCTTGGACAACCTCATCGACGCCTTTGATGCGCCAACCCCCGCGCGATCGAGATCGCACGTTGTGAGCCAGCCATCGAAGTCGTCGGCGGTCAGCCCAGCCAGGGATCAGTCGTTGGCGGCGATGAAGTTCCGCACGATGGGGTAGACCTGGTTCTCCCACCGGCTCCCACTGAACACCCCGTAGTGCCCCACTCCGGGCTGGAGGTGGTGGCGCTTCCTGGCCGGCCGGATCCCGGTGCACAGAGCCTGGGCCGCCATGGTCTGGCCGACCCCGCACACGTCGTCCTTCTCGCCCTCCACCGTGAGGAGCCCGGTCCGCTTCAGGGCGGCGGGCTCGACCGGCCGGCCCTGCCAGGTCAGTTGGCCCTGGGCCAGCAACTCGCGTTGGAACACCCGGTCGATGGTCTCGAGGTAGAACTCGGCGGCGATGTCCAGCACCGCGAAGTACTCGTCGTAGAAGTCGGCGATGACCCGGGCCTCCTCGTAGTCCCCGCGCACCAGGTCGTTGTAGAGCTCGATGTGCTGTTTGAGGTGGCGCTCGAGGTTCATGGCCACGAACCCCGACAGCTGGAGGAACCCGGGGTAGACCCGCCGCATGGCCCCGGGGTAGCGGAGGGGCACGGTGGTGATGACGTTCTGCTCGAACCAGCTGAGCGGCTTGGAGTGGGCCAGGTCGTTGACCTTGGTCGGGTTCACCCGGGTGTCCACCGGGCCGGCCATCAGCACCAGGCTGCGCGGTTGGGCCGGGTTCCCGTCGGCGGCCATCACCGACGCCGCCGCCAGCGAGGCGGGGCACGGTTGGCACACCGACATCAGGTGGGACCCGGGCCCCATGAACTCGAGAAACCCGATGATCTGGGCGATGTAGTCGTCCAGCCCGAACGGCCCGTGCTCGACCCCCACGTCGCGGGCGTTGAGCCAGTCGGTCACGTACACGTCGTGATCGGCCGACAAGGACTGGACCGTCGATCGGAGCAGGGTGGAGAAGTGCCCGGCCAGGGCCGACACCAACAGCACTTTGGGCTGGGGCTCGGCGGTGTCCTTGGCGAAGTGCAAGAGGTTGGAGAACGGCGTGGACAGCACCACCTCCTCCCGCACCTCGGTGAGCTCGTTGCCCACCATCACCTGGTCGATCCCGAAGGGAGGCCGGTCGTGGGTCAGGCGGGCCCGGCCCACCATCTCCAGTCCGGCGGCCAGCCGGCGGGTCAGCCGGTTCTGGGTCCAACTGTCGGGGAACTCACCCAGCGTCCACGAGGCCAGGCCGGCGAAAGCCCGGGCCGGGGCGGTCAGGTCCCGTTGCGTCTGGTAGGCCTGGTAGAGCATCGGTTCACCTGCCCGCTACGGACATCCAGCGCCCCCGTTTCCCCCGTGGAAACGACGGAGAAGCGCCTGCTCACCGTACCCCCGACCCGATGGTGAACGCACCTTCACGCCAGGTGGCCGGGTCGGCTCACTCCAGCAGGTCTTGGATGTCCCGGGCGGTCAGCGCCCCCGACTCCAGTCCCCCGGCGTCCATGACGTCGGCGAACAGGGCGGACTTGCGGGCCTTGAGGGCCATCACCTTCTCCTCGATGGTGTCCTTGGCCACCAGCCGGTAGACCATGACCTTGCGGGTCTGGCCGATCCGGTGCACCCGGTCCACGGCCTGGGCCTCGGTGGCCGGGTTCCACCACGGGTCGAGCAGGATGCAGTAGTCGGCCTCGGTCAGGTTGAGCCCGAACCCTCCGGCCTTGAGGCTGATCAGGAACACCGGGGCATCCCCCGAGCGGAACTCGTCGATGACCTTCGTCGCGCTTGCGGGTCCGGCCGTCGAGGTAGCAGAGCCCGATGCCGGCGGCCTCGATCCGCTTGCGGGCCAGGGTGAGGAACCGGGTGAACTGACTGAACACCAGCACCCGGTGCCCGTCCTCCACGATGTCCTCCAACATCTCCATGAGGGCGTCGAGCTTGGTCGACGGGACGGCGCTGTACCGGTCGTCGATCAGGGACACGTCCAGGCTGGCCTGGCGCAGCAGGGTCAGGGACCGGAAGATGGCCATGCGGTTCTTGCTCATGTCGCCGAGCAGACCGAGCACCTTCTGCCGCTCGCGTTGCAGGTGGGTCTGGTACACCCGCCGGTGCTTGGGGGACAGCTCCAGCTCGAGCACCTGCTCCTGCTTGTCGGGCAGGTCCGAGGCCACCTGCTCCTTGGTCCGGCGCAGCATCACCGGTCGGATGCGCCGGCGCAGCTGGGCCAGGCGCTCGGTGTCCCCGGCCCGCTCGATGGGCAAGCCGGTAGTACTCGCCGAAGCGGTCCGGGTTGACGAACAGCCCGGCGGCGGTGATCGAGAGCAGCGACCACAGCTCCATCAGGTTGTTCTCGATCGGGGTGCCGGTCATGGCCACCTTGAACGGCACCGGTAGCAGCTTGGCCCGCTGGTAGGTCTGGGAGCGGCGGTTTTTGGCGAACTGGGCCTCGTCGAGGAACAGCCCGGCCCAGGTCACCGCGGCGTACTCCTCGTACTCGATCCGGAACAGGCTGTAGGAGGTGATCACCACGTCGGCGCCGCCGGCCACCTCGGCCAGGAGCATCCCCCGGCGGGCGGTGGTCTCGCTGACCGTGGCCACCCGGAGCCCGGGGGCGAACCGCTGGCACTCGCTGGCCCAGTTCCCCACCACGCTGGTCGGCGCCACCACCAGGTAGGGGGCATCGGTCAGGCCCTGGTCCCGGGTGTGGCAGATCGAGAGCCAGGGCCTCGAGGGTCTTGCCCAGGCCCATGTCGTCGGCCAGGATCCCGCCCAGGCGGTGCTCGTAGAGATAGGCCAGCCAGTTGAACCCGGTCACCTGGTAGGGCCGGAGGGTGGCGTGCAGGCTCTCGGGAACCGGGTACACAGTGAGGTCGTCAGCGTCGGCCAGGGCCCGCACCGACTGCTCCCACTCGCCGGCCTGGGCCGTGATCACCCCGATCCGTTGGAGGTCCTCGAACAGGCTGGCCTGAAACCGGCTGAGCCGGATGGTGTCGTCGGTGGCGTCGAGCAGAGCCCGGGCCTCGGCGATGAGTTGGGCCAACTCGCGCAGCTCGTCCCGGTCCAGCGAGAAGTAGGTCCCCGACGGCAGGATCAGGTGCGAGCGCTCCTCGGCCAGCGCCACGAAGAGATCGGCGAAGGGGACGGCCTGGCCGCCTACGGTCACCGTCACGGTGAGATCGAACCAGTCGTTGTCCTTCGATTCCGACCCGGACAGGCTGACCACCGGAGCGGCCATCTCTTCGTGGTACTCGGGAATCGGGCCGTCCTCTACGACCTCCACCCCGGCCAGGTCGGCCAGAAGCGGCAACACCTCGGTGGCGAAATTCACCGCCGCCATGCCCTCCAGCTCGGCCGACGCCGCCAGTCGTCTACCTCGCGAGGTGTACTCGAACAGCTCGGTGACCGAGGCAGCCACCCGCTCCACCTCGACCATGGCCCCGGCGATGACATCGCCGGGGACACCGTTCCCCATGGCGGCATTGTCGACGGCACCCACCCCGAAGGCGCGGTTTCCGGCCGCCCCCGAGCCGATGGCGTCGGAGCCGAAGGAGCCGTAACCGAAACCGCCGTAGCTGCCGGTGGTCCGGTCGTCCCACAGGGCCTCCCGGAACTCGGAGCCGACCGTCCCCCGAAACCAGGTGAGGACGATCCGGTGGGCCTCGCCGTACCCGACCGACAGCACCAGTACCGGGGTGGCCTCCTCGGGCAGCTCCACCTCCGGATCCGAGGAGCGGACCGGCAACCTGCGCCGCAGCGTGGGCAGGAACGAACGGAAGAACCGGTCCTCGTCGTCGGCGGGAACGTCGAGGACCCGGGTCTCCAACAGCTCGCACATGGCGTCATCCAACGGGGTGGTCAGGGCGGCCAGTTCGAGACTGGCCGGCCCTAAGCCCGCCGACCGGTCGTCCCACCAGGCGATGCCGTGGGCCGGCCAGCCCAGCAGGACCGATGAGGCCAACGGGATGGGCTGACCGTCCAGCACCAACGCCGCGGTCAGGGAGAGGCCCGACGGATCGGGGCGACTCACCTCCATCACGGGCGCAGCCGACGAGGAGTGGACGATGACCGGCGTCGGCGGGCGGGTGGCGCCGACCAGGGCCATCCCCAGGTCGCGGGCTTCGCCCAGTAGGTCCCACAGGCGCCTACTGGTGATGGACTCCAACCACACCACGTCGTCGCCGTAGCGGTAGGCGCTTCCCCGACGGGAGAGCCGGCTGAGGGCCAGGAGCTCGCGGGCCACCGCCACCTGTTCGACGGCCCCGGGGGTGCGGGCCCGGCCGTAGTGGAGGTACTCGAGGTTGGACCACGAGACCCCGGTCCTGATCCAGTTGCCCTTCTGGCCCGGGAGCACCGGCCGGACCCGGATGCCCGGCCCGGCCCGGCCCGAGCGGGGGGCCACGTCGTTGGTGCGCCGCGGGCTGGTGACCACCTCGAACTGCAGCCCGATCTGAAAGGGCTTGGCGCTGCGGCTTCCCGAACCGTCCCAGACGTCGGGGTCGACCCCCCGGTACTCGGGCTCGGTCTCGTTGCCGGCGGCCAGTAGATCGAGCAGCGGGAGCTCCCAACCGGCTGTCTTACGCTGGCGGAGGGAGGAGCCGCCGGCCCGTTTGACCGGGGCCCGTTTGCCCCTTGTGGCCTCCCTTGCCTGATCGGTCCCTCCGTCGACCAGGGTCAGCGACCGGGCCTGTCCGGAGGCGTCCTGATACTCGCCGGCGAGGACCAGAGCCACGGCGTGCTTACAGTTCCATCCGACGGGACAGGTACAGGTGCCGTCGAACGACGACAGCCGGTCGCCCGACGACCGGGTCAGCTGGACCGAGGCGTAGTACGGCCGCTCCTCGCCGCCCTGGATCTCCCCGACCACCCGGGTGCCGCCGGGGCTCCAGGTGGCCTTTCGCACCGCACCGGTTCGGGCATAGCCCACACCGCGTTTGAAGGTGCTCTCCCCCACCAGCCGGGCCAGCAGGACCCGGTCGGCAGAGGTGATCATCGTGGACAGTCCCGTCGGGTGCTTATGGCGATTCCCTCACGGTAGCGGTCGGGTGTGACGGGCAGGACCGTTCGTCCGGGCCCGGGGCGCCGGGTCCGGAAGGGGTCCGCTGGTCGGGGCGGGGCCGGCGTCCCAGGGGGGCCGGCCGGTCCGGCGATCAGCTCATGGCGGCAATGGGCTGTTTGGGCGGGTACCGGCCGAAGGTCGAGAAGTGCTTGGCGATCCCGCTGGTGAAGCTGTCGATGTAGGCCAGCTTGCGGATCATGTAGCTCCGGCTCTCCTTGGGGTCGAGGTACAGGTTGTACAGCCGGCCGTGGGAGTACTTCTGGGTCACCCCGGTGAAGCCACCCAGGTTGAGGCAGTCCCGGTCGTCGTCAGAGGTGGAGGCCACCATGAACTTCCACTCCCCCACCCGGAGGGCCGAGAACACGTTGGTCAGCCAGTAGTAGAGGTACTTGCGGTTGGACTCCCCGGTCGGGTCGAGAAGAAATGACGTCTGGTCCACTCCGTCGATGTACCGGTCGTCGGGAATGGCGTCGTCGGCGTCGGCCAGGGTCAGGAACGTGTTGAACAGGTCCATCTGGGAGAAGAGGCCGTCGGTGGCCCGGTCGGCGGCCACCATCCCGGGCCACGAGACGATGCCCGGCACCCGCTGGCCCCCCTCCCAGGTCGATCCCTTGGCGCTCCGGAAGGGCGAGTAGGCGGCGTCGGGCCAGGTCTCCATCTCCGGCCCGTTGTCCGAGGACAGGAAGACGAGGGTGTCCTCCAGCTGCCCGGTGGCCTCCAACTCGGCCACCAGCCGTCCCACGATGTCGTCCAGTTCGATGATGGTGTCCTTGTAGGGGTGCTTGGCCGGGGAGGTGCCGAGGAACCGCTCGTGGGGGTAGTTGTCGAAGTGGGCCCCCCGTGTGCAGTGGTAGAGGAACCACGGGCGTCGATCGGAGGCGCTGACGTTGGGGCTGGCGGTGCCACCCATCTTCCGGATGAAGTCGAGGGAGTACTCGGCCCACTTGTCGTCGAGCAATGAGAGGACCGGGACCGTCACCTCCTCCACGTTCTCGACCTCACCGCCCCGGCTGGCGTGCACGAAGCACTTGTTGAAGGGCAGGTTCTCCACCCACCTGGTGCGCTCCTCGCTGTAGACGATCTCGGGAAAGAAGTTGGGATCCCGCCACTCCGTGTACATGTCGGACACCGAGAGAAAGCCGTAGAAGTCGTCGAAGCCCACGTGTTGGGGCTGCGACTCCCGGTTCTCGCCCATGTGCCACTTCCCCACCGCCTGGGTCACGTAGCCCGAGTCGGAGAGGAGTTGGGCCACTGTGACCTCCCCGTCGAGACCGCCAGGCTGTCCATACATGGGAGGTCGGAGGAGGCCGTGGCGCATGGGCAGTCTCCCGGTCATGAACGAGGCCCGTGACGGCGTGCACGACGGCTCCGAGTAGCACGAAGTGAGGAGGGTGCCTTTCCTGGCCAGTCTGTCGATGTTGGGGGTCGGCGCGCCCACGGCCACGCCTCCGCCGTAGCAACCGAAGTCCCCCCAGCCCACGTCGTCGAAGAGGATCATCAAGATGTTGGGGCGCTTGCCGTCGGCCCCCCGGTACTTGTTCAGGGCCACGTTGGCCCGTTGCTCCTGTTCTGGGAGCGTGAAACGCGGCTCTCGGCTATCGGAGGTGCGGATCGCTTCAGCGACCACCGGGTCATGGGCCATGCCGTAGCTCCTTCGTTGGTTGGGTTTCGGGGTCGGACTCGGTCGGGTTCTCTTGGGTCGGGTCCTTCTGAGCATGCCATCAAGGGTGGGTCTCAGGGGGCGGTCGAGGGGAGCGGTCGGTGAGAGGGGCCGGGTCGGCCGGGTCACGCCCACGGAGCAGAGATCGGACAGCCGGACGAGCACGGCCATGTTGACCACGCCGAGGGCCCGGGACGGATTCCACGAGGTCCGCAACCATCAGGCCACAACCGCCTTCCAGAGCATTCCGTAACCCATGCCCGTCGCAAGGGCCGTACTCCCCATCCGACCAGCCCAGAATGTCGAGGCCCTGAACGGTTACTACTTCAGCAAAGGGCAACCGGCGGACCGTGCGATCTGCGCACCCATGGCCCCGTCTCAGCGTCGAGCTCATCGGAAACCGTGCCCGGTTGTGCGGCTGACGTGGATATCCCAGAGCTTCAACCGGCGAGGCTCATCGCCAACGTGGTCGCCACAATGATCACGGTGCAGCCGATGCAACGCGGGATGCATAGACCTGACATACAAAGTCGACGTCGACAGTGACCTCTCCCTCAACCCCCAAGAAGTCCCGGAGGAGTCTGCGAGCCGTTGCGAAGAGCTCGCTTCGGTCGGCATCGTCCATCACAATGACCCAACTCAGCGTACCCAAAAGCCCAATGATCTCTTCGGCGGTCAGGGGGAGCTGCCAACGGAAATAGCGGTGGTCCGGCGGGCTGAAACCACTTCGCTCGGGAGTGTCGAACGTGAAGAAGTCGGCAGTGAAGTCCCCCGAGACCGTAGGTCCCAAGGCGGCACCATCGGAGGCCGCCTGGGCGACGACAGCACGGGACTGCGTCATGAAGGCGCCGTCTGGGTCAGGTCCCACCCACATGACAGCGAGCAGTCCACCAGGACGGAGGACACGGGCCGCCTCAGCAAATCCGGCGGCCGGTTCGATCCAATGCCACGACCCGGATGCCACGATGGCGTCTGCCGAGTTCGACGGTAGGGGCAACTGCTCCCCCTTCCCATCGACGATTTCGATCCCCTCAACCGAAGATGCCAGAACTGCCCGCATTTCGGAGTCGGGCTCGACCGCCACGACGTGGTGGGCTACGAGAGGCAACAGCCGGGTCAGGGCCCCCGTCCCTGCCCCGACATCGACCACGGTGTCGACTGGCGCAGGAAAGAGCCACGAGATGACTTCCTCCGGTGGACCCAATCGAAACTCATCGAATTGAGCGGCGACCTTCCCGAAACTGGTCGATCTGACTGCCCTGTCTGTGGACTCGCCCGCTCCCGCGCCCTGGTTCGTTTGATCCGTCACGGTCACAACGTAAGGAATCCCGTCCCATTAGTAAAGTGCATCTTTAGCCGGGTTTACATGCATAGCCCTCATATATGAACGGACCGGCATGGATGCAGTCGTGGCAACAGGGATCACGCGGCGGGACGGAGGAATTCCATCGGGGCGGCAAGGCGGAGGACTACCACGATGCAGCGCCGCCTTGGGCGTGTTCAGGTGGTCATTGGCGATTGGATGGCCGAATGCACGGTCAACAAGTTGAGGTACGTCGCGAATGATTGCGCGGCCGGAGATAGCGGGAATCCAGCTCGTGTTACGAGAGCCAGCTTCCTCTGGACCTTCAGACCCCGGACGTCAATGCAGCACAGATCCGGTTCACTCGAAAGGCCGGCCCGGCTGACAAACGCAAAACTGTGGGTGGCCACAACCATTCGCAGGATCGATGGGATCGACCGCAATTCCATGCACACGTCGACCTCGACCCCCGCTTGGGCAAGATGAGCGTCGATAATCTGGCGGATGGCGCTTCCTGATTCGAAGGCGATCATGGGAAGTCCCTTTAGATCAGTTGCCCGAACCTTTCGACCGGCGAGGTGATGATCCCGGCGACCCACCAGAACAATGTCGTCTCGCATCAAGTGGCACACGTTCAGTGAGCGATCCGGGACCGGGAGGGTCACCACTCCCACTTCGATGGCGCCGCTGCCTACGTCGGCAGCGATCTCAAGACTCCCGGCCTCCTTGACGTAAAAGCGGATTCCAGGATGCTCGCTCTGAAACCTAGCGATCGCTGGAGGGAGGATAAACGAGGTAACGGTGGCGCCACCGCCGATTCTGACTGTGCCTACCGTCAGCCCCTGTCTTTCGGAAAGATCCCTCAGCATTTCGTCGTACTGAGAGAGAAGGCTGCGAGCGTGAGCAATGGTCGACTTCCCGAGTCCTGTGAGTTCGGCGCCATGCCTACCCCTGACGAGCAAGTCGGCACCGAGTTCGCGTTCAAGCTGTTGCAGTCGACGTGTGAGAGCCGACTGGCTGACGTGCAGTCGGTCGGCCGCAGCGGTGAGTGAGCCTTCGTCGGCTACGACCACTAGGGATTCGAGCAGCACAAGATCCATACATGTAAGCATTGCATGGTTCTTCTAGGTCCTATGTGGAGGCTGCACGCAACCTAGCTCCGAGCAGATAGCAGATGGGCTAGGCCAGAAGTTCGTCGGTGATGTCCTTATCACCAGACCGGTCTTGGGATTGGACGAATCGCCACAGCGTCCTGCGGGCCTCCGGTGAGCGTTGACGACGACCTCGATGGCCGACGACCTCGATGGCGAATCAGCATCCAACCGGCCCTTGTCGGGCACACTCTGCCTATTCATCGAACGGCGCCGCATCGATGAGATCGAGGAAGTGAAAACTCCGAACGAGATTCGCTGCGCTCGAATACGGTTTCTTTTCAGCCTCCGCTCCGATCACCTCGGCGAACGCCCTCTTCATGCCGAGCCGCGGCGATTCGGTGACGACGGCCTCGACCAACGCCGGCGAGATTTGGTCCAATCGTAGTCCGACCACGTCGGCGGCAGCACCGAGGTGGACACCGGCCACTTCGGGTCGCGTGTCTTCCGCACTACTCAACTCCATGTGCAACGCAATGGCGTCGAAGACGAGCGAAGCGCTGGCAACCGACCTGTCGGCGTTGATGAGGAGGCTTGCGGCAACGCCACCACCAGTGAACTGGAAGGGTGTCACATCGTCGCCAAACTCGGAACCCAAGGCAATGTCGTGCAACATGCTCGCCACATAGAGCAGTTCGGCGTCGAACTCACGGTTGGCAGAGGCGAGTAGCTGGGCGCCGAGTTGAAAGGTCCGTTCGCTGTGCCTCACGAGAAACGGTGCTTCGATCTTGAGTGCCAGATCAGCAGCACCCTGAGCAACAGCGCTGTCGGGTACAGCAATGAGAATCATGCGGGTTCTCCTTTGCATCTGATGAAGATTCATCATGCGAGTCCGGCCCGGGTCCGCGCCTCGTCAAATCTCTCATGTGGCGAATTTCTGCCTGTTGTTGTTCCTGACGTTTGCCCTCCGGATCCGGCCGGGTGCCGGGTTCCACCCGGGGCCGGGTCCGACCCGGTCCGGCCCGGAGAACCCGAAGGGACGTTCAGGTCAGTCCCCGACTTGGCCGTCCACCAGCTCGCGGATGAGGTCGGCGTGGCCGTTGTGTCGGGCGTACTCCTCGATCATGTGGTTGTAGATCCAGCGTAGCGAGCACGGCTTCCCCCGGCGGACACCGGTGTAGGCCAGGTCCTTGCCCGCTGAGGCCTGGCGTCCAGCCTCGCACTCCGCCCGCCAGACGCCCAGGTCGGCCTCCCAGTCCGCCTGATCGAGCGGCTCGAGCTCGCTGTCGTCGATGGCGGGATCGAACCAGATGGGCCCGGCGTCCTTCGACTCCAACAGCACCCGCTGGAACCAGTTCCGCTCCACCTCCGCCATGTGGCGGAGCAGGCCGTGCAACGACAACTTCGAGGTGGCGATGGGCCGGGCCTTGCGCCCGGCGTCGTCCAGCCCCTCGCACTTCATCAGCAACGTGATGCGGTGGAACTCCAGCCACGCTTCGAGCATCTGGCGCTCGTCCGCAATGAAGGGCGGGTCCACCCGGCGCGGGTCTTCGAGTGAGTCAACCATGGATGGGCCTCCTGTGTGGGGTGCGTCGTCCGGGCACGGGGCGTCTGTTGGGTGCCCGGCGATATGAGGTTGTGGTTGTTGAGGCTATCGGTCCACGACTCGGTTATCTCGATCTTCTCGGTGTCCCGGTGATCCCGGTGATCCCGGTGATCCCGGTGATCCCGGTGATCCCGGTGATCCCGGCGATCCTGGTGACCTCCGTGATCCCAGCCCGTCACCGGTCGCCGACGTTTTCGGCATCGTCACACCCTCTTGGGACAATCGTGTCCACGACGGGTGCCACCACCTGATGGACGAACGGAAGAACTGGCCTTCCACCGGCCATAGTTGAGGGTCACGCAATTCAGGATGGAGGTCAGGCAACCGAATCTGCGGCCCACGAAGACCACCGCCCGGGTCCGACGGCCAATCTTTGGAAGGATACGACGTGCGGATGGTGTCGAATCGGGCTGAGCTGTTCGTAGCAGGTGTGAACGGCCGCCTACGAGAGGCGCTGACCAACCCAGGAGACGATCCGAGATGCAGTACCTGTTTTCCGTCATTCACGACTCGCCCGAACTGGCCACCCCCAGCGAAATGGCCGCCATCGACGTCTTCAACGACCGGCTCATCGCCGATGGCCATTGGGTGTTCGCCGCCGGCCTCGGGGGCCACGACACAGCCACCCTCATCGATAACAGAGGTGAAGCGCCGGTGCTCACCGATGGGCCGTTCCTGGAGTCAAAGGAGTACATGGCGGGCTTCTGGATCATCGAGGCTCCCGACCTCGACGTGGCGATCGAGCTCGCCACCGAGGGATCGAGGAGCTGTAACCGCAAGGTCGAGGTCCGGCCGCTGCTAGCTGAGTGACCACGGACGACGCCCAAGCGGCGATCACCGAGGCCCTCGACAACGAGTGGGCCAGGGTGGTCGCCGCCCTGGCCAGACGGTTCGGTGACCTCGACATCGCCGAAGAGTCGGCGGCCGAGGCCTTCGCCACGGCCGTGGCGCACTGGCCGGAAGACGGCGTCCCGCCCAACCCCGGCGCCTGGCTGACAACAACTGCCAACCGGAAAGCCATCGATCGGATCCGACGCGAGAACAAACGATCCGGAAAGCACTTGGAAGCTCACATGTTGGCCGAGGACGAAAGCCCACCTGAATCGCGGGACCAAGGAGCCATCGCCGACGAGCGGCTCCGGCTGATCTTCACCTGCTGTCACCCTGCGCTGTCGATCGAGAGCCGGGTGGCACTGACGCTGCGGATGGTGGGGGGTCTGACCGTGCCGGAGATCGCCCGGGCCTTCCTGGTGCAGGAGACCACCATGGGCCAACGGATCACCCGTGCCAAGACCAAGATCAAAACGGCCCGCATCCCCTATCGGGTACCGGCTGCAGAGGATCTCCCAGGACGGGTCTCGGGAGTACTGGCCGTTCTCTACCTCGTCTTCAACGAGGGTTACCTGGCCACCGGCCCCCACACCGATCCGGTACGTCAGGATCTCACCACCGAAGCCATCCGGCTCACCCGATTGATCCATGCCCTCATGCCTGAGGACGGTGAGGCGGCCGGGCTGCTGGCCTTGATGCTGCTCACGGAGTCCCGCCGCACGGCCCGGGTCTCCGCGGGCGGCGAACTGGTCACGCTCGACCAGCAGGACCGAGGGGCGTGGGACGCAGCACTGATCGCTGAAGGCCATCAGCTGGTTCGTCAGCGCCTGGCTACCGGGGTGGCTCCGGGTCGCTACCAGATTCTGGCGGCGATCAATGCCGTGCATACCTCGGCCTCACGCGCAGGCGAGACCGACTGGTCACAGGTCGTGGCGCTCTATGACCAACTGGCGCGCATCGACCCCTCACCGATCGTGGCCCTCAACCGGGCCATTGCGGTGGCCGAGCTCGACGGCCCCGAGGTGGCACTGGCCATCGTCGGCCCTCTGGAGAACGAGCTCGCCGACTACCACCCCTTCCATGCGACCCGGGCCGATCTGCTGCGCCGGTTGAGTCGGAGTGAGGAGTCTCGGGAGGCCTACGACAAGGCCATCGAACTGGCCGGCAACACCGCCGAAACCGCCTACCTGGCCCGGCGCCGGCGGGAGCTGGCGTAGGGCACTGCACGGGCCACCACATGTTCAGCCTCTGTGCCTCCCACCGAAGAACTGACCCGGGTTGCCACTCTTTGCTTATTGGGTGTCTTCGAGCGCTTTGACCATCTGGGCACCGATCGCTTTGGCGTGCGCGTGGTACGGCCGCATGACTGCGTCGTGGGCTTGGGTGCTTTCAGCCCATGCGGACCTGGGAGACGTACATCGGCAGAGGGGGTTTGCGTATCGGAACCTCTTAGGAAGCCCTGGTTCCCGTGCTCGCTCGTTCGGGGATGACGTCGACCGAGAGGTCGTCGAGGGAGAGGTCGAGGACCCGGGCCAGGGCCACCACGGTGAAGAACGCCGGGGTCGGGATTCTTCCCGTCTCGATCTTGCGGAGGGTCTCGACAGAGATGCCGGCGGCCAGCGCCACGTGGCCCAGGCTTGCCGGTCCGCGCGCTTGGCGCAGGATGGAGCCGAGTTGCCGACCGCGTTCGATCTCCCACGGTTTCAACGGATCTCGTACCACACTCGAATAGTAATACCGGTATGATCATTCGAGCAAGCCGGATACGAGGAGCGACCAGAAACGTGATCGAGCTCAAGACGTCAAGAGAGATCGGAGTGCTGCGCCAGGCCGGCCGGGTGGTGGCCGAGGCCCTGGCGGCCGTTCGCCAGCGGGCTGCAGTCGGAGTCACGTTGTCCGAGCTGGATCAGGTGGCCGCACAGGTCATCAAAGGGGCTGGAGCGACGCCGGCCTTCTTGGGCTACCACCCGTCGTGGGCACCGACCCCCTACCCCGGCGTCATCTGTGCCAGCGTCAACGATGCGGTGGTCCACGGGGTGCCGGATCGGACCCGCCTGGCCGATGGCGACCTGGTGAGCATCGATTGCGGGGCGTTCGTCCAAGGCTGGTGCGGTGACGCCGCCATCAGTTTCATCGTGGGCACGCCCCGCCCGGGCGACGCCGAACTGATCGCCGCCACCGACGCGGCCCTGGAGCGAGGTATCGCCGCGGCCCTGCCGGGGAGCCAACTCGGCGACCTGGGTCATGCCATCGGAACCCCGGCCCGCAAGTCCGGCTACGGCCTTCTCGAAAACCACGGTGGTCATGGGGTCGGGCGGGCCATGCACGAGGATCCATTCGTACCGAACGAAGGCCGAACCGGTCGCGGCTACCGGCTCCGGCCAGGCCTGGTCATCGCCATCGAACCCATGCTGATCTCCGGCGGCACCGATGAGTATGTAACCGACCCCGACGGTTGGACCCTTCGTACTGCCAGCGGCACCAGGGCAGCCCACAGCGAGCACACCATCGCCATAACCGAGGACGGCCCCATCGTCCTGACCGCCCTCTGACGGGCCAAGCCCTTCACCTTTTTCCGAGCGCGCCTGAACAGGTCAGTTCCATAGGTCCGGCCATGCAGGGACTTCCCCTAGCTTGCTGAGTCGGCGAGACGGCTGGTCAACATGGCACGCTCGGCCACATTGGTCGTGTACCTGAGGGCCTCCCGATTAGCCTGACGCGCCTCGGCAATTTGGCCCATCTGGTCCAGGAACGATGCCCTGGTGGCGTGGAAGAGGTAGTACCTGCCGAGCGAGCCCTCGAGTGCGTCCACCTCGATGAGCGCGGCTTCGGGTCCATCAATCTGTCCAACGACGATCGCCCGATTCAGTAAAACCACCGGTGATCCGTCGTGTGCCGCCAGCAACGAGTAAAGCTGAAGGAGTTGGGCCCAGTCCGTGGCGTCCCATTTCGATGCTGCGCAGTGCACCGCCTGGATCGCCGCCTCGATTTGATAGGGCCCCGGACGTCGAAGCCTGCCTGCCCGCTCAATGAGGGCATTAGCTACCTCGATCTTGCCTTCATCCCACATCGAGCGGTCTTGATCCTGGAGGAGGACGATGTGACCATTCGAGTCCAGGCGTGCAGACCAGCGGGCGAGGTGGAGCTGGAGTAATGCCTGGAGTCCGAGGGCTTCGGGTTCGTCAGGCAGCCATGTCACGAGAATCGTCGTAAGCCATGCAGCATCGTGCGCCAGCTCCCGGCGAGCCACCGCATCGCCTGATGTCGTCAAATAGGCCTCGTTGAACACGAGGTAGATCACCTGGAGCACCTGGTTGAGCCGGCTCGGCCACTCCTCGGGCTCGGGCGTTCGGTACGGGATGCCAGCCGCTACGATCTTCTGCTTCGCCCGGGTGAGCCGCTTGGACAAGGTGGATTCGGGGACGACAAACGCCCGGGCTATCTCGGCGGTGGTCAGTCCCGCTACAGCGCGGAGTGTGAGGGCAACCTGGGCGTCCGTACCCAATGCCGGGTGGCAGCACGTGAAGATGAGCCGCAGCCGATCGTCGGGCTCCCTGGACGCCGTATCGGGAAGCGACGCCAACATCGCGAGCTTGTCCTTGTAGCGGGAATCTCTGCGACTTCGGTCGATAGCCCGGTTCCGAGCGGTCGTCATCAGCCAGGCACCGGGTTGATCCGGCACACCATCCACCGGCCATCGGACCAGCGCCTCGACCACCGCCTCGGCCACCATCTCCTCAGCCAGGTCGAAGTCTCCGAGGAAACGGACCAGGCTCGCAGTGAGCCGGCCCGCCTCCTCCCGAAACACCCGCTCGATCGATGAGCGGGGATCCGGTCGGTCGTCAGCGTTCGACGACAGGACGCACCTCCACCTTCCCGTCCGGCATCGGGAAAGACCGAGCCAGGGCGAGTGCGGCGTCGAGGTCCGCGACGTCCACAACGGCGTAGCCGCCAATGGCCTCCTTCGCCTCCAGGAGCGGACGGTCGACGATGGTGGACGATCCGCGGTCGAGGACCACCGTCGTGGCGGTGTCCGGAGGTTGCAGCTGGTTGGCCTCGATGATGGTGCCGTCAGCCCAGTGGCTCTCGAACCACTTCATGATCCCGCCGAATATCTCCGCCTGCTCGGCTTCGGTCCCTTCCTCCTGCCAGGCGCCACGGGTCAGCATCAGTACGTACTTCATGGGGTCTCCTCCCGATTGATGATTCCATGAATACGACGATCGGGAAGGTCGTGAAGGGACAGGAGAGTCGCAATCCTTCCGAATTGGCACAGACCACTCCTCCGTCCTGGATCAACGGCCACCAAGAACCTGGCCCTATTGACGCAACCGATCAGTTGCCATACTGTAGCAATCAGTTAGTTGCTATCCCACTTCGCTCAAGGAGGCCCAATGACGACCACCACCGACTACCGCACGACCATCCGTGTCAACGCTCCCGCCGACGCTGCGTTCGACGCCGTCACCACGATCGAAGGGTTGACCGCCTGGTGGAGCCCGGTAACGGGCTCGGGCCTGACCGATGGCGAGCTGCGGTTCCCGATGGTGGCGGAACAGCCGCCGCTCCTCGTCCGCGTTGACGAGGCGACCCGCCCGACGACCGTCCGCTGGACCGTCATCGAGTGCACCTTCATGGAGGACTGGGTCGGCACCCAGCCGACGTTCACCATCACGCCGATCGATGATGGCTCCTGCGAACTCACCTTCGAGCACCGCGGCCTGAACGACAATCTCGAATGCAAGGACATGTGCAGCCGCAGCTGGGATCACTTCGTCGGCACCAGCCTGCGCGAGCTGGTCGAGGGCGGCCCCGGCGCTCCCAACCGCAGCCCGCGGGATCTCGCCCGCCGCGCCGCCGAGGAGAGCGACTGATCCCCGGTTTCCCCGGGGACTGCACGGCGTAGCCGGCAGTCCCCGGGTCGGCGACCATCGTCCGGCATCATCCATTGTCGTTGCCCAGAGGAGGAACGTCATGGCGTTCCCCGACCGCATCGAACGCACGGTCGTCCTGGCCCGCCCGCCGCTGGAGGTGTGGCAGGCGCTCACCACGGCCGATGGTCTGAGTTCGTGGTTCGGCGAGAGGGCGAGCATCGACCTTCGACCCGGCGGCTCGGCCACGATGACCTTCGCTGGCGGCATGACGGTCGAGATGCGCGTGGAGCGTGTCGAGGAGCCCACGGTGTTCGCTTACACCTGGCGGCTGCCCGACCTGCCCGAGGACGACCCCCGACGCACCTACGTCGAGTTCACCCTGGAGCCCGACAACGACGGAACCCTGCTGCGCGTCATCGAGAGCGGTTTCGCCCAGCTTCCCGTCGACCGGCGACGCCAGACCTACGACTCTCACAGTGAGGGCTGGTGGCGTGAGTTGGGAGAGCTTGCGGATCACGTCGATGGCGCCTGACATCGAGGCCGTTGCCGAGCAGGTATTCGTTGCCCTCGCTGACCCGACCCGCCGCACAATCCTCGCCGCCCTCGCAATCGATGGCCCGTCCACGGCCACCGATCTAGCCGCTCGGCTGCCGATCAGCCGCCAGGCGATCGCAAAACACCTCGCCCTCATGGCCGACGCGGGCCTGGTCACGCCCGAGCCCGGCGAGCGCCGGCGGGTGCGCTACCGGCTGCAGTCCGCACCCGTGCAGCTCGCCCAGCAGTTTCTCGCCGCGCTCGCCCACGCCTGGGACGACCGGCTCGACGCCCTGCAGCACTATCTCTCAGCGCCATGACGGCACCAACATCAACCGGCGATGCCCGACTGGCTCAGGGACCTGCCTGGTTTCCCACAACCGTCCAGGGAAGATGCTCCCTAAGGGGCGTGGCCTTCGCTACACCATCGGTGGGGACGGAGGGACTCGAACCCTCACTGGAGGCGGTTTAAGCGCCCTGCCTCTGCCGATTGGGCTACGTCCCCGTGGTTGTCCAGATGCCAGGTACCAGGGCAAACCTTAGGTGGTGACCGACTTCGCCGCCGCTCCGTCGAACTGATCAGGACGATCATTGAGGGTCGTCGAGGGTCGAACCGACCGGAACGGCATCCTTCGTGCCGCCGGTCGAAGGGATCAGGCCACCCGACGAGGGGCTCAGAGAGCGACCCGAGCGGCGACCAAGGCCGCCATGGCCTCGAGCTCCTCATCCCTCGGCCGATCGGCGAGATGTTCGAGTCCCTCGTCACCAGGCCATGGGCCGAAGACCTTGGTAGGGCGGAGATCCCGGTCCCACCCGGGCCAGGCTCCGGGCGAGCCGGTCCGGGCGAACTCGGTCCAGGACCGGCGCATCAGGGCCGACAAGGCCAGGGCGTCCACTCCCCCGCCGGCGAATGTCTGGATCGCCGGGTTGTGGACCGTTCCGAAGACGAACGGGATCTCCAGGGCATGGCACGACCCGAGCACCCCACCGAAGGCGGGTGACTCCCAGGTGAAGAGGTAGTTGTACGTCCCGATGCCGGGGGCCGCCGCGGCGGCGTGAGCGTCGGCCAGGGCGATGCTGGGCCAGCGGAACACGTACTCGGTGGCGATGGCCACCCACAGGTCGCGCGGCTCGACCGGTTCGCCCCGACCTGCCCGTGCCTCCTTCACCCGGGCGATCAACTCATCGGACAGTTCGTCGGCCGGCCCGCCCGGGGCGCCGGCCAGCGTGTCGCCGGACCCGTCGGAGGCAGTGGACGAGTTGGAGGCATTGGACCCGTTGGACGAGTTGGCCCCGACGGACCCACCGGGCGATCCCTCCGGCACCAGCCGCCGCACCCACCTCCGCAACCCCTCGTCGTCGAGCGAGCTCAGAGCGGCATTTCCCACAGCGAAGAAGGCCGACTCGTCCCGGTTGGTGCCGAGCAACAGCGCCACGTCGGCCGCCGACCCGTTGGCCACGGCGTCCTGCGGGGCGACCGGGAGCAGACCTCCGTCGATCACCGGGAGCATCAACAGGGCGGGGTCGTCGTTGCGAGCCACCTCCATCCCGAGCTCGGCGGCCGCTAACACCAGAGCGTCGGCCGGCACCTGCTCCAGCGCGCCGCGACTCAGCGGCACACCCAGGTGGGCGGCGATCTGTTCGGCCCGGGCCGACCCCCGGTCCGCGGTGTACGTGTACGGCGGTCCGCTCTCCACGATGGCCCGATGGAACAGGCCCCGGGCGGCGGGCACTCCCAACAGCGCCGAGACGGACATCCCGCCGGCCGACTCGCCGAACAGCGTCACATTGCCCGGGTCCCCGCCGAAGTCGGCGATGTGGTCCCGCACCCACCGCAGAGCGGTCACCTGATCGGCCAGGCCCCAGTTGGCGAACCCGGACCACTCCTCACCGTCGAGCCACATCTGGCCCGGATCGTCGAGCACCGGATGACCCAGGAACCCCAGGATGCCCAGCCGGTAGTTGAGCGTGACCACGACGACATCGCCTTCACGGGCCAGGAGGCCTCCCCGGTAGAGACTCCCAGCACCCGAACCGGAGACGAACGAACCGCCGTGCACCCACACCATGACCGGCCGCCGACTGTTGTCGGGCGCGGGCGTCCACACGTTGAGGCTCAGGCAGTCCTCGGCGTGCTCATCGGGCTCACCCCCGAGGGACATCTCGATCACCCCCGGCGACTGGGGGGCGATGGGGCCGAACCGGTCGCACTCCCGCACCCCGGTCCACGGCTCCGGAGGGCTCGGAGGCCGCCACCGTCGGGACCCCGCCGGGGACCCGGCATAAGGGATCCCCGAAAACGACCAGTAGCCCTGGCGCTGGACGCCACGAACCCGGCCGCTGCGTACCTCGACCACCCCGTCCATGAGCGTGCCCTCCCGTCCTACGGCGTCCGGCTTCAGTTAGCCGGCCCGGGTGTCGATGACAGTGGCAACTTAGCGAGTCAGCCGTACGGCATGCGTTAGCCCCGTTCCCACCCGGCCCTACCGGGAACATAGGCTCAGGCCTTGTCCGTGCACTACTCGCAGCAATAACCGAGGTGAACAGCACTTTCACCCGTTTCGACCTGTGGGCAGGGAGATAAAAAAGCGTGTCACGAGTGGCTGTTGTCGGGGCCGGGCGATCATCAGATCGTCAGAGGTCCGGCCAGATCATCAACAAGGTGAACTCCGAACGGCAGACCGCGGCCGCTCGTCCGCGGCTTGCGTGGCGTCCGCCGCCGGTGGAGCCATGGGGGTGGCATCCGGGTCCGAGCCGGGGTGGGGGTGTGTGCCGTCATCAGTGTGGTCTGCTCCCTGACCGGCGTGGGGCTGACCCTCGGGCCTCTGGGCCCGGAAGTGGCCGGCGCGGCCGGGGCCGGAGGCGCCGGCACTGGATCAGCGGGTTCGAGGGCTGCGACCTCAACCGCCCAGTCACGGATCAGTGCGGCCGAGACCCGGGTGGCCAAGCTCGAGACCCAGATCTCCAAGGAGCAGAGCACCCTGGACGAAGCCGACGAGCTCTACAACCAGTCGGTGGTCAACCTGGACGGCACCCGATCCGCCCTGGAGGCCACCCAAATCTCGCTCACCACTCTCCAGGACAAGCTGATGAGCGAGCGCGCCCACCTACGCCACGACGCCATCGAGAACTACATCGACAACTCGACCGGCTCGGCCATGGCCCAGCTCTTCTCCGCCCCCACCACCGGTTCCCAGATCCGCGACCTCTACGAGGGCGTGGGAGCCGGGGACGTGACGGCCACCTTGGACCAGATCCAGGCGGCCCAGAGCAAGCTCTCCGTCACCCGCACCAAGCTCCTCGCCGAGCAGCGGACGGAGACCAACCAGCTGGGCCAGGAGAACCAGACCCGGCAACGGGCCAGCGCCGCCAACGCTCTCTCGGAGGCCACGCTGGCCGAGGTCAAGGGATCGCTGGCCCAACAGATCGCCCGGCAGGCCGCCATCCAGGCCGCGGCGGCGGCCAAAGCCGCAGCCGACGCCTCCTCCCGGGCCGCCGCCCAGGCTGCGGCCAACCAGGCCTCGGAGGCCGCCCAGGTGGCCACCACCGTCAGCGGGGGCAGCGGGGCCGCCGCCTCTGCCACCACCTCCGCCGACCAGGCCGGTTCCAGCGCCGGGGACCCCGACTTCGCCTACGGCGGAAGCCCCACGGCCGCCGGTCTGGCCGCGGTGCACGCCGCCATGCAGTACCTGGGCGTCCCCTATGAGTGGGGTGGCCTCAGCTTCGCCGGCGTGGACTGCTCCGGCCTGACCAAGCTGGCCTGGGCCAACGCCGGCGTCTACATGCCGCACTCGGCCGCCGACCAGTACGCCATGTTCCCCCACGTGAGCCCGGGGTCGCTGGAGCCCGGCGACCTCTTGTTCTACGACTTCGGCGGCGACGGCATCGACCACGTGATCATGTACGTGGGCCCGGTGCTGGACGGGCAGGCCACCCCGTTTGGGAGCGGCACCATCATCCAGGCGGCCCACACCGGCACCGTGGTCACCTTCGATCCGGTCTGGTCCGAGGGATTCGTCGGAGCCGCCCAGCCGTAGGGCCGGGGCGGGGGGCGGTCCGGGTCCCGACGGAGACGACACCCCATCAGCGGCTGTGCGACCTAGGGTCGGTGCCTCAGAACCATGACTCTTGAACTCACCATCATCGTCCCCGCCTTCAACGAGGCCCATCGCCTGGCCGACGGCATCAAGCGCTTCAACGCCGCCGCTGACGCCGGAGCCGTGGACATCCGGAGCACCGAGGTCCTGGTCATCGACGATGGCAGTACCGACGGGACGGCGCAGACCGCCCGCGACCTGCTGACCCACCTACCCCACCACCGGGTGATCATTCACCCCGAGAACCGGGGGAAGGGTGCGGCGGTGCGAACCGGGGTGGCGCAGGCCCGAGGGGCCTACACGGCCTACATGGACGCCGACATGGCCATCGACCCCCTGGCCATCCCGCTGCTGCTCGAAGGCCTCGGGGCCAACGACCTGGCCATCGGGTCACGCACCCTGCCCGACTCCATGGTGGACGGCACCTACGTCCTGCGCTCGGTCATGGGCCGGCTCTTCAACCAGCTGGTCACCACCGGCACCGGACTGGACCTCCACGACACCCAGTGCGGATTCAAGGCCTTCCAGACCCCGGCGGCCCGGCTCCTGTTCCACCTGGTCCGGATGGACCGGTTCGCCTTCGACGTGGAGGTGCTGGTCCGGGCGCAGCGCCTGGGCCTCCGGATCACCGAGGTACCGGTCCAGTGGACCCACGTTCCCGGGAGCACGGTCCACCCTCTCCACGACTCCGTGGCCATGCTGGCCGACGTGTACTCCTCGAGGCTGGGGCTCCTGCCGGTACCGGCGGTACCCACGGTGACGGTGCTCAACCCTTCGGGAGGCCACGGCCTCACGACCCTGGCAGATCAGGTGCGTTCGGTGGTCACCGACTCCACCGAGGGCATCCCCCTGCCGGTGACGGTCGACGGCCACTCGGTCATCACCCTGCTCCCACTGGTCGAGCCGGCCGACGCCGCCATAATCGTCTCGGCCCTCCGCGCCGAGTTCGGTGTCCCCCATGTCACCCATATGGCCATGACGGCGGCCGCTCTCGGTCGTCTGGGCCCGCTGTCAGGTCGGCTCGGGGCTCATCACTTCCCGATCTGAGATCTCCCACTCTCTCGTTGCTCCCGGCTTGGCGCCCGGCGGCCCAGGTTGGAAGGCGGGGGGCCGTCAGTCGGCGAGCGTCAGACAGCGGGAAGCGTTGACGCAGCCGGAGCGACCGGCGCCGAATCGCTGACGGTGACCGCCGGGCTGCCTACGGGACCCGGGTCAACTGTCGCCGCCTCGACCCGTCGGTGGCGACGGGCCCAACGACGGGGCGGCCGGCTCGAGCCGACGGCCGCAGCAATGAGGTACACGGCCCCGGCGACCAAGAGCACCACTCCGACGGCGCCGTGCCCGGTCTTCCACCACTCCCCGTTGACCAGGGCCATGTGGCGCCGCAGGAGGAGGAAATCGCCCCAGATGGGCGACCACACCAGATGGAAGTCGATCTGCGCCGACCGCTCGGCCTGGGTCATCCCTCCGTGAATGTGGAACACCCGACGCCAGTAGGGATTGGCTACCGCTCCCCACCATTCGCCGTAGGGGACCCGGACCGAGAGGGCGTTGACCAGCACACCGGCCAGGGCCAACACCACCGTCACCACCCGCACCACCACCCCGATGATCCTCCGGGGGTTGGTGGCCCGCAGGACCGGGATGAGGGCCAGGGTCAGCACCGGCACCACCGGAAGCAGGAAGCGGGGACCCCACACCACCCCGGCGTCCCAGATGCCCCACTTGGCGAAGAACAGGAGCCGGGGCACCACCAACAGAAGGCACAGCACCCCGAAGGGGCGGTTGCGCACTCCGGCGCGACCGACAAACAGCACCACCAGCCCGATCACCCCCATGGCCGTCAGCGGATCGAACACGAACAGGCTCTTGCCCGGGCTCAACAGGAGCCCGTCCAGGCCGTGCCACAACGGGGTGACGAAGCCCCCGTTCGGCCCGTAGGTGCCGACGAAGATCTTGTTGAACCGCAGTTCGTCGTACCAACCGAGCAGAGCCAGGCTCACCACCATCGGCACCACGATCAGTAGCAGCGACCGCCGCGACCAGATGGCCGCCCACGACACGAACAACGGGATGGCGAGAAACGCCACCCACACGGTGAAGACCGAGTCGCTGCGGAACTGGATGCGCTGAGGCCGCGGCCAGCCCGATCCACAACGGGGCCCAGGCACGGCCCTGGCCCCAACGGATGATGCCCAGCATGATGGCCAGGACGCACAGGGTCACTCCCGGCTCGCTCAACAACTCCGTCGAGTACCACAGGGCCATGGAAGCCAGGCCGAAGCCCACGGCGGCGATGAACCCGTGGAAGGCCCGCCAACCGAGGGCCCGGGCGATCCGGAAGACCAGGACCACGCTGAAGGCGGTGAGGATCGGGTCGATCACGTTGGCCATGATGGTGAATCCCCCGATGACTTTGGACAAGGCATAGGCCGGCACGGCCAGGAGGCTGTCGGCGATCCCGTAGGGGGCGTATTTGGTGTCGACGATCCAGGTACCGCCGTTCGAGACCAGCGAACCGTGATTGACCAGGTGCTCGGTGACCCCCATCATCGATTGGGTGTCGTAGACCTCGATGCGGCCATGGAACACTGCGATGTAGACGCAGAACACCCCGACGAACAGGGCCGTGGCTGTCAACCGATCGGACCACACCGTCTCGTCGGAGTCCGTCCCGACGGTCCGGTTCTGGTCCGAGTCCATGGTCCCGTTCGGGTTGGGCCCTACGTTCTGATCCTGATCGGACCCAGGGATCAGGTCCCGATCGGACCCCGAGGCCTGGATATCCACCCTCTCCATCCTGCGGAACTTAGGCCGTCCGACCGGCCCTGGGAATTCATCCCCGGCCGAACGGTCCTCCACCCCTGAAATCGGTGACTGTGGCGGCGGTACACTCGATCAGATGAACGCGGACCCCTCGGACGGCACCCGGACTGCACCCCGTTCGGGGCCCCGGGCCCAAAAGGAGGGGTCCCAAGCTGAACGGGCCGAGCACCCGGAGCCCCAGAGCGAGCGGCCGGAGCATTGGGTCGAGACGGCGGAACCCCGGGCCGAACGCACCGAGCGGTTGGAGCGGATGGAGGACACCGGCCCGGCGGCGGAGGACGATCCCCCCGGAGCCGGCGCCAGAGCCGCATCCATGTCCATCCTCCCGGTGGCCCGCATCCGGCCCGACGACCGCGGACCTGACACCGCCCGGCGATCGGACGTGGACGAGTGGGGCCGTTCCGAGCACATGCGCTCGATCGTCCGCCGCCTCTACGACCCGGTCTACAAGTACTGGTTCCGGGTGGAGTGGGACGGGCTGGAGAAGATCCCGCTCCACGGCGGGGCCCTGCTCATCTGCAACCATGCCGGCGCCATCCCCTCGGACGCCCCGGCCATCATGCACGGCATCGAGGAGGAGTTGGGCCGCCCGGTCTACGGGATGGCCGACTACTTCTTCCGGACCATCCCGGTGGTGGGGACCATGTGGTCCCGGACCGGCGGGGTGCCGGCCCACCCCGACAACGCCTACCGGCTCCTGCACGACCAGCAGCAGCTGGCCCTGGTGTTCCCCGAGGGCACCAAGGCGACGTCCAAGACCTACTCCGACCGCTACCGGCTCCGTCGCTTCGGGCGGGGCGGCTTCGTGGAGATCGCCATGCGGGCCGGGGTCCCCATCGTCCCCATCGCCTGCGTCGGCGCCGAGGAGTCCATGCCCATCCTCTTCCGGGTCAACAGCCTGGCCCGGGCCCTCAAGCTCCCGTACTTCCCCATCACGGTGAACTCCTTGCTCATGGGCCCCATCGGCTACGTGACGTACTTCCCGGTCAAAATGAAGTTCCGGGTGCTCGACCCCATCTACTTCGACGTGGAGCCGGGCCAGGAGCGCTACTCCAGGAGTCGGGTCATGGACGAGGCCGAAACCATCCGGGCCACGCTCCAGGACTCCATCCACGACATGCTGCGGGAGCGTCGCAGCGTCTGGTTCGGCTGACCCATGGGCCGCAGGGTGCTGATCACCGGGCTGGACACCTTCTGGGGTGGTCGGATGGCCCAGGCGCTGGAGTCCGAACCCGAAGTCGAGATGATCCTGGGCCTCGGCGCCGACGAGCCCAAGGTCCCCCTGGAGCGCACCGAGTTCGTCCGCTCCGACCAGAAGTACTCGATCCTCAGCCGGATCGTGAGGGCCACCCAAGTGGACACCATCGTGCATACCTTCTTGGAGACCAACTCGGTCAATGTACCGACCCGGGCCCTCCATGAGATCAACGTCATCGGCACCCTCAACCTGCTGGCGGCGGCGGGCTCGGCGGGATCCTCGGTGCGCCAGGTGGTGGTCAAGTCCTCGACCCACATCTACGGCTCGGCCGAGACCGACCCGGCCTGGTTCCGAGAGGAAGACCAGCGCACCAGCCCGGTGCGCACCCGGGTGGAGCGCTCGCTCATCGAGGTCGAGTCACTGGTCCGGGACTTCACCGAGGACAACCCCCACCTGGTGGTATCGGTGCTCCGCTTCGCCAACGTCCTGGGCACCGACATCGTCACCCCGGTCAGCTACAACCTGCGCCACAAACTGCTGCCCTGCATCGCCGGGTACGACCCGCTGGTCCAGTTCATCGAGGAGGACGACGTGGTCCGGGCCCTCGAGTACGTCACCAGCCACCAGATCCCCGGGGTGTACAACGTGGCCGGCGCCGGCAAGCTGCCCTGGAGCGAGGTGTGCTCCATCTCCAGCGGGCACCTCTTCCCGCTGCCTCCCTTCAAGCCCCGGGCCTTCGTGGCCCCGCTGCGCCGGATCGGGGCGGTCCAGTTCCCCCCCGAGATGGAAGGGCTGGTCCGATACGGCCGGGGCGTCGACACCTCCCGGCTGATCAAGGCGGGCTTCGAGTACCGCTACACCAGCGCCGGTGCTGTGGAGAGCTTCGCCCGGGCCAACAACCTGCGCCGGGCCACCGGCTCCGGCGAGCCGGCCTACCGCTACGAACAGGACGTGGAGCAGTTCTTCCGGCACTCCCCGGCGGTGGTACGGGGCATCGACGCCTAGGCGGCGCTACTCCGGGTTGGGCTACTCCGGGTTGGGCTACTCCGGGTTGGGAGTGGCCTCGACGATGAACTGGTAGCCGAACATCGTCGGCCACAGCGTCGAGAACATGTTGTCCACCAGGCGCAGCAACCGCGCCCGGCCTCCCTCCACGCCCAGGGCGTCAAGGGGCAGGCCCACCGGCTCCAGGCGGCGAACGGTGAATCCGTGGCGCTCGATGAGCTTGCGGATGCTCCGACGGGTGAAGAACCTCACGTGGGTGGAGTCGAGGATGCCGCGCTGGTCGTAGTCGAACATGCCCAGGGTCGACCGGAACCTCGGATACCAGTGGGCGATATTGGGGACACAGAAGATGGCCATGCCTTCGGGAGCCAGCACCGACCGGGCCTGCCTGATCAGGGCGCCCGGATTCATCAGGTGCTCGATGACGTCGGCGGCCAGCACCACGTCGTAGCCCTTGCCCACCTCGACGGGGATGCCGTCGTTGAGGTCCGCTTTGAAGAACTCGTCGGTCCGTTCCCGCACCCCGGCGATCTCGTTGAGATCGACACCGGTCACGTGGTGACCCATGGCGCTGTAGTCGCTCCGACAACAACCCGCTCGAGCAGCCCAGGTCCAACACCCGGCCGGGGGCGCGGGACTTGAGCAGGGTTGAGATGCGACCGTGCGAGCTGTCCTCGCTGGGCTTCAGCTGGTACTCCTCGTTGAGGGCGATGCGGCTGCCATCCCCGAACCCAGCCTTCTGGAGCCGATAGGCCAACACGTCCTTGGTCACATCGGCGGCGTAACCCAAGCCGTCGACGTAGCAGATCTCGTCGCCGTAGTAGGTGGGGATCGGCACTTCGGCGATCCGCATGCCGGCGTCATGCATCTGGATGATGATCTGGGTGTCGAAGTTGAACCCGTCGGAGTTCTGGTCGAACGGGAGCTGCTTGAGAGCACTCACCGAATAGGCCCGGTACCCCGAGTGGAACTCGGTCAGGTCGGTGCCCAGGGCGGCGTTCTCGAAGCGGGAAAGGATGCGGTTCCCCACGTACTTGTACAGGGGCATGCCGCCTTTGCGGGCTGCACCCTTGATCATGATGCGTGATCCGAAGACCGCGTCGGCCTCGCCGGCCAGCAGGGGTGCCACGATGTCGGGGAGCGACTCCGGGGCGTACTGCCCGTCGCCGTGCAGCATGACCACGATGTCCAGCCCGTGCTCGATGGCCAGGTGGTAGCCGGCCTTCTGGTTGCCGCCGTACCCCAGGTTGGTGGGCTGCCGGATGAGGGTGATGGGCAGGTCGGAGACCTGCTGGTAGCCCAAGCCGACCAGGTAGGTCGAGTCCTGGCTGTGGTCGTCGCTGACGATGACCTCTTCTATGTCCGAGCGGATCTCGGGCGGGATGCGATCGAGCACCTTGGCCAGAGTGGTGGCGGCGTTGTAGGCCACAACCAGGACCCCAATCCGCTTCACTGCAGTTGTAGTTGACAAGACCAACCCCCCAAGGATCATCGAACCACTTGCTACACAGCGTATTCCCTGTTTGGGCCCATGGAAAGACCGAGGTCGGGATGAAACGGCTGAATAGGCCCAAATAGCCCGGCTGTGGGCTCTGAACCGGCCTTGGGGGCTCGGGCCCCGACCTGAGCCCGCTTAGGGGGCCTGGGCAGGCTCTACCTACTCGGGTTGGATTGGTAGTTGCCAGGTCCGATCAGTCGGCTCGGGGTCCGATCACTCGGTTCGGAGCCCGATCAGTCGGCTCCGAGCCAGCGGGGCCCCAGGTTGTACCGCTGGAGGGACCATTCCTCGGCGGTCATGGCGTAGCGGACGTGATCCTCCCACTCGCCGTTGATCTCCAGGAACCCCAGAGCCACCCCCTCGGTCCGCATGGCCAGCTTGTCGACCACCCGGCGGCTGGCCCGGTTACGAGGAATGATGGCCACCTCGATCCGGTGCAGCCTGAGCGTCTCGAAAGCGAACTTGAGGACGACCACCACCGCTTCGGGGGTCAGACCCTGGCCGGCCACATCCTGATCGATCCAGTATCCGATGGAGCCGTTCTGGAAGGGTCCCCGCTGAATGGACGACAGCGTGACCTCACCGACGAAGCGATCGCCGACGAAGATCCCGAAACCGAAGCCGCTCCCCAGCTGCCGCTCGCGTTCCCGCATCCCGCATCGTGCGGCGAAGCTGGCCGCATCCTCGGGGGCCAGCGGTGCGCCCTTGGACCGGGGCTCCCAAGGGACCAGCCAGTCGCGGCAGCGGTTCCGGACCTCGTACCACGCCTCGTAGTCACTCTCGACCAAGGTGACCAGGCGAACTCGTAGTCCGCAGAGCTCGAGCGAGCGGACGGGCGGTGCAGGCGTGTGACGAATCATGATCCCGCCATGCCTATCGCCGCCGGGACCGGGCCGCAAGCGAAACCGTCACGAGATCACTCCGTGTGCATTCCACCTGGGCATCGTGCCCGATGGTCGATTGTCGGCGCTAATCCACGTCTGTCGTGACGGACCGGCCCTTCCCGCTGGGTCCAGGCCTGCCATGGCCGACCAACACCCGCCCGCCCCGACCGGGGGAACCCAGCACGGAGCGTCACCAGATCGAACCTGGGCGTCAGCCCGCTGCCAGCTTGGCCAACGTGATCTGCTTGACCGTGATGCTTCCGGTCCCACTGTTGGTGTACTGCACGCCGACGGACACCTCCCGGGTGGAGCGAAGCACGAAGGTCAGGGTACTGCTCTCCTGGTCAGGGGAGAGCTCGGTGCTGTGAAGCAGGACCCCCGGCCCATGGGGGGGATGCGGGTACCCGATGACCTGCCCCAGGGCCCCGCCCGGGTCATTGGGGCCCGAGAGCACGTAATGGATGGTCGTCTGGTACTTCCCCGGCAGCAACTGCCAGTAGGGCCCGACCACCACCGTGGCGTCGGTGACGGGGCCACGGGCCACCACCGAACCGCCCACCACCTTTCCGTAGGGGATGGGGAAGTGCCTGGCCGCGAAGCGCACCCGCGCCGGAAGCTGGACCGAGGAGGTCAGGGTCAGCACCAGGCAGATCGCCGTGATCACCACCCCGGTCCGGACCAGCCGGAGCCGGATCCCGCTCGGGCGCCGGGCCAGCCCCACCAGGCAGTACACCAGGGTGGCCGCAGCCACCAGCAGGCAAGCCAGGCCCCACAGATTGCGGGCGTTGTGCCAGGGGATGTTCCCGGGCAGGAAGGTGGGGATCCCGGTCCCGATCGCAGGGTTCAGCTGGGTGACGTTGTACAGCTCGGCGCTGGGGAGATAGCCCAGGATCGGCGATGGATCGAGCCCTCCCCACCATCCTCCGTAAGCCATGGGGTCCCAGGGCACCTGGGAGTAGTACAGGTGCTCGCTGAGCAGTACCGGGACCGACTGGATCACCGACAGCACCACCCCGATGCCGACCACCACCGGCACGGCCTGGCGTCTGACCTTCCACAGCTCGAACAGATAGAGGGCCGCCAGGGCCAGCCCCAACGGGACCACCGGCCACTGGTACCGCCCCGAGAAGCTCCCCCCGGTCTGGGAGAACGCTTCGGTGGCGTTGCCGTAGATGGCTGCCGCCGCCACGATCACCGCGGCCACCACGGTCAGTGGCATCCGGCGGCGCCAGGTCCACAGAGCGGCCACCCCCAGCAGGACGATGGGCAGCTGGATGAGGATCCCGCTGCGCCGGTCGAACATCAGGGCCATCGCCCGGGTGAAGGTCTCCGGACCGACGAGCGCCACGGGGTTCTTGATGCCCAGCGGCTGGCCGTAGGCCCACATGTTGAAGCCCACGGCCGCCACCACGCTCACCGCGGCAGGACCGGCCAGGACCACGAGTTGCCGGAGACCCATGATGGCCCGGCGCTGGGCCACCACCAAGAAGACCAGTATCAGGATGGTCAGCGGGATGTTCTTCTCGGCGAGCCAGGGCATGACGGCCAGGAGCACCCCACCGGTCACCAGCTGGGCCCGGGTGCACCGACGCCCGACCTCGAGCAGGGCCAACAGCAGAACCGCCACTGCCACGATCATCCCGGTCATGAGGTCCGGGTAGATCTGGGTGGTGGCCAGCACGAAGACCGGGCACAAGAACACGCCGGCAGCCAGGAAGCGCCGTGGGGACCGGGCCCCGGCCACCAGGCTCACCAGGTGGATGACCCCGACGGCCAGGGCCGCCAGCATCAGCGCCCAGGCCGCCTCGGCCACCTTCAGCCCGCCCAGCACCGGCACGGCCAGCAGCACTGATACGCCGATCGAGCGGATCGGAAGGTACAGCCCGTGGCTCAGGTAGGAGTTCCCGAGGGCTGCCGCCACCTTGGGCCCGGGCTTGGCCACGAACGGGTAGATGATGTGGTGGTTGATGATGAAGCTGTAGCCCGGGCTCATGTTGAGGGTGAAGAACCGGCCGATGGACTCCGCCTCCACCAGGTAGTGGGGCTCGTCCCCGTTGATCATCACCCCCTGGTGCCGGATGAGGATGAGGGCCAGGAGGGACGACAGGGCCAGCCCGGCCACGGCGATGAGGGCGGCCCATACGCCCGAGGGACGACGGCCCGGCCGCCGGGCGTGGCGGGGACGTGCCGGCGGGTCCGTACGGGGATGGCGTAGGGACGGACCCCGGTCCGGGTCCACCGGACGTTCGACCCGGTCGGATCCGGGCCCCTCCGGCAGAGTATTCCCGTCAATCCGATCGGTTTGACCCGTTTCGAGGTCCGGATCCGGCTGCTCAGGCTGTCCGGTCTGGGCAGGCCGGGCGGTCTGTGCGGTCTGGGGGATACCGAGCATGTGGCAAGCCACATTAGGCCAGGGGGTCTGGGAAAACGGGGTGGCCCAGGCTCTTAGCAGGTGAGGTTGGGGCCATCTGCAGAGCCCCGGACCAAGCCCACCCTTACGACGTGAGCGACGCCGGCAACCGCTCCGACTCCATCCGCCGGGCCCGGCCGGCCCGCCGGGCCATGGTGTAGATCTCCTGGTGGTCGGCGACCACCCGGGGCCACCGGAACCGACGGGCGGCGTCTGCCGAGCGACGGGCCAGGTCCCGCTGGAGATCGGGGTCCAACAGGACCCGGCGCACCCCGGCTTCGAGGCCGGCGGCATCCCCGCGCACCACCAGGAGAGCGTCCCGGGAGTCGTTGAAGATCGGCGAGTCGGTCACCACCACCGGCCGGCCCAGCGGCAGGATGAACCGCAGGGCGGCGCTGGAGGACTCACCGGTCTCCTGGTAGGGCAGCACGATGACGTCGGTGGCCCGCAGCAGGGTCCGGGCCATCTCGTCGGGGAGGTACTCGGTGATCAGCAGGACCGAGTCCTCCATGCCCCGGGCGGCGATCTCGGCCCGGATCTCCTCCTCGTACTCGTTGGACTCGACGTGCGGGTAGCGGGCACAGGCGGCGATGAGCAACAGGTCCGGGAAGTCCGCCCGCAGGGGGTCCATGGCCTTGACCAGCTCCAGGGTTCCCTTGTGGGGCAGCAGGAACCCGAAGGTGCCGACCACGGTCCGATCTCCCAACCCCAGCCCGGCCCGGACGGTCTCGGGCGACAGTGCCGGCGGTGCGGTGGCCCCGATCGGGACCACCGACACGTTGCCGGACAACCCCAGGTCCTCCAGGTACCGGGCGTCGGACTCCTGGTGGACGATCAACCGGTCCACCCGGGACAGCGTCGGGGCGATCTGGTCCAGGCTCAACAACTTGCCCTGGTCGTTGTAGTTCAGAGTGCGGTGCAGCGTCACCACCACCCCGCGGGTCTCCATCTGTCGCTCCAGCAGGTCGGCCAGGCGCTGGAACTCGAAGAAGCCGAAGTTGAACTGTACGTGGAGCACCTCGGCGTCGGTCAGCCTGAGGGCGTCCTCCAGCCCGGCCAGGTCGGGGGTCCAGCGGTCCTTCCAGGTGCGGCTGACCCCCAGGTCGACCAGCGGGTCGATGACCTCGGCGTCGACGTCGGCGAACAGGTCGAACTCGAAGACGTGGTGGGAGTGTTCGACGATGTAGCGGGTGTTCTCGGCGATGCCGCACCGCGAGTTCCAGGTGGTGACCATGGCCACCTTCTGCCGGCCGGCCGACTCCTCCAGGTCGTTGATGAACTCCTCCCACCGGTCCACCACCGCCTCCCAGGAGAAACGGGTGGCGATGAGGTCACGGGCGGCCTCGACGCGCCGGCGAACCTCGAGCGCTCTTGGGATCGTCGGCCATCTTGCTCAGCTCGACGGCCAGTTGCTCGCCATCGGGCTCGGCCCAGATGGAGTCGTCCAGTCCCAGGTGGGTCCGGGCCGTCTCCAGGGTGAAGGGGATGGTCACCGCGGTCTCGTCCGAGACGAAGTCGGCCAACCCCGAGTAGGCCACCGTGATCACCGGCACGCCGGCGGCCATGGCCTCGGCCACCGGGAGCCCGAACCCCTCCCCCCGGGCCGGGTGGACGTAGCAGTCGGCCAACCCGTAGAGCGCTTCGACCTCCCGGTCCTCCAGGTCCCGGTCGATCCACCGCACGTCGGGCGGGTTGGGGTGGCCGGCCCGCAGCCGCTCCAGAGTCCCCGCCACCTCGTTGTGGGGGTTGGGGAAGGTCTTCAGGATGAGCGAGACGTCGCTGCGGCTGTCGAAGGCCGCGAAGTACGCCTCCAACAGGACGTCCACCCCCTTGCGGGGGAAGGCCGAGCTGATGTGGAGGAAGGTGAACCCTTTCAGCTCCTCCAGCTCGGGGTGCATGGACGGTGGCGGCGGGATCGGGAGCGCTCCACGCCGATCCCCACCACCTGGATGGGGATGTCCACCCCACAGTCGCGCAGCACGTCCCGGACGAACGTCGACATGACCCCGACCCCGTCCAGGTACCGGTTGAAGTCGGAGACCACCGATTCGGGGACCCGGCTCTCCTCCCACCCGAAGTACTCGACGGTGATCCCCCCGGGGCTGTCGATGACCCGGGGTGGGTACATCTGGCGGATGACCACGTCGGGGAAGGGGACGGCCCTCGACCGGGCGAACAGGGCGGCGGCCTCGGGGTACCGCTCGAGGTCGGAGCGGGCCGGCACGTAGTCCCCGGGTCCCTCGGTGGCGTAGACCGAGACGGCCAGGCCCGGCCGCCGGTCCAGGCCCAGGGCCACGTTCCGGTTGACCACGGCCAGGCTGTAGCTGGTCTCGAAGGGTCCCTGGACCTGGACCTCGAGTGGCACGGCCTTGCCCGAGGCCCGGGCGATGATCCGCTTGAGCAGGGCCCGGGTGTCGAAGGACTCCACCTGTTGGATGCGGGCGTACTGGCGCTCGATGAGTCGTTGGCGCAGACCGGGGTCGGACTGGACCGCCTGCACCGTGGCGGCCACCACCGCGGGGTCCTTGGTATGCAGGAGCACGCCGGCGCCGCTCATGGTCTCGGGGACGGCGGCGGCCCCGAAGGCCACCACCGGAACTCCGGCGGCCATGGCCTCGAGGATGGGCACCCCGAATCCCTCGTGCTCGCTCATCGACACGAAGACCCCGGCCCCGGCGAACGCCGAGCGCAGCAGGGCGTCGGAGACCTTGCCCACCATGATCACGTGGTCCTCGACCCCGAGGCGTTTGGCCTCGGCCCGCACCGCGTCCACGTAGTCGGTGGCCCCGGTGTCCCCCACCAGCACCAGGCGCGCCTCCCCGTCGAAGGTGGCGTGGTAGTGGGCGAAGGCGGTGACCAGGTCGCGTTGGCACTTGTTGCCGATGATCCGGCCCACGTACAGCCAGTCGGTGGAGGGAGCGGTGTCGGTGTCACGGGGGGTGGGGCTGAGATCGTGGAACTCGCTGAAGTCCACCCGGACCGGCATGACCTCGACCCGGCGGAACCCCTCGGCCAGCATCTCGCGCCGGTTGAAGTTGGACACGGCCACCCCGAACAGGGCCCGGTGGGCCAGCACCTTGAGCTGGTCCCGGCCGAGCCGGATGTGCCGGCGGGTGCTCTCGTCCTCGAAGTACTGCTCCGGCGTGACGTTGTGGTACACCACCACCACGTCGTTGGGCAGGGCCACGACGTCGTCGAAGGCCGAGTACCCCATGGAGTGGTGGAGCAGGAGCAGCTCGGACTCCGAACCGGCATACCCGTGGATGGAGCGGACGCGGTCCCGGAGGCCCGGGGCGATGTGCTCGGCGTAGATCTCCGACTCCATGCCCAACTCGTGCAGCAGGCCCTGCACTTGGAGCATGTTGTTGGTGATGGCATCCCCCTCGGCGGTGCCCGAGTGGAACTGGTGGACGGCGCGGTACTCGATCACCGGCGGGCGCCGCTCCCCGTCCGATCCCCTGCCTGCCGATCCCAGCACCGCTTCTCCGGCCATCCACCCCTTCTCGAACACGCGCAGGCTCACTTGGTGGCGACGATCACGTAGTCCTGGTACCCGAACACGCTCTGGAGCAGCGCCCCGACCGCCTCGCCCACGGCTCCGTCAGGAAGTTCGCCGGTGGTCTCCAGCATCGGGTGGGGAGAGCGCTCCTCCAGTTGCACCCTGGTGAAGCCCACCTGCTCGCAGATGTAGCGGAGCGTTTCGGGGTGCACCGGTCGAACATGCGAGGTGTCGGCGTAGAAGTGGTTGCCGAGAGCAAACGAGCTCCGCGGGTTGATGGTCTCGACGACCAGCACCCCACCCCGCTTGAGCTTCTGTTGCGAGAGGGAGATGAGCCGCTCCAACTCCGGGGTGATCAGGTGCTCGACCACCTGGGCGCAGAAGATGCCCTTCAGGGTCCCGTCGCTGGCCCGGGAGAGGTAGTGGATCCCGTCCTCGAGCAGGGCCGGAAGACCCTTCGCCTGGCAAGCGGCCACCATGCCTTCATCGGTATCGACACCGATGACGTCGTGACCGGCCTCCTCCAGCAGCGAGAGCATCTCGCCCCGACCACAGCCGATGTCGAGAACCAGACCCGGGCCCCACGGGAAGAGGGTGAGGTAGCGCTCCTGGGCGGCCCGGAGCTCATCCTTGGATCCCCGGAACCGGTCCTCGAACTCCACGTAGTCGATGTCCGCCCCGGTAGTCCCGATGGCTCCCAGGCGATCGAGCACCGAGGTGATCTCCTTGGTCAGGGTGTCCACGTCGGCCCGCGACACCACCTGGGACGTCGCCAGCTCCACGGCGTCGCCCTGGCCCTCCACCATGGCCGCCAGCGTGCCCATCGTCCGTCGGACCTGGCTGGTGCGCTCGTTGGCCGCCACCAGCTGCATCCGCAGGCGGGTGTTCTGCTGGCGGAGATCATCGAGCTCGCGGTCGAGGCGGTAGACGTTGTTGTAGGCCCGGGCCGCGAACTCGATGATCTGGCCGTCGAGCTGCTCCTGGGAGATCCATCGGGGCTCGACGTACCAGCGGGTCAACTTGCGGACGATCCGCTTGCCGGTGGTGGAGATCCGACCACGTACTCCGCCGACCCCTTCCAGAGTCGGGGGGTGGAGGTCGCTGTGGATGACCCGCATGGAGTGAATCGGCGCGTCCAGGGGGTCCGGCGTCACCCGGTTGGCGCCCCCCTGCGGGGCCGGCCTGTGGGCCGGGGGGCCGCCGGGCTGATCGCCGGCCTGGACCGCCTCCAGCAGGCTCTCGATCCGCTTCACCAGCACATCGGCGGAGATCACCTGGCCATCGACATCAAGCATGGGCACTCCTGAGCCAGGACCACGGCTCTCATCGACGGTCATCCGGAAGAGTTTATCTTCCACCAATTGTGCCTCCTCCGGGCGGATCGGGGGGCGCGGCCCGGCCCTTGCAGGGGCCAACGGGGCTCGACCGGGCTCGACGGGGGACCGGGGGCCGGCAGGCCCGCCAGGCCCGAACGGCGCCAGGACGTGCCCGTGAGGCAGGCGGTCGAGTGGGTCGGTGGGGCCGGTCGGCGGGACCGGTCGGTGGGACGTCGGTGGGACCGGTCGGCGGGGTCAGCCGGCCAGCAGCCCGGCCACCATCCCGTCCAGGATGTCGGCCTCCGACACCAGGCACTCGTCGAATCCGAAGCGGGTCATGACCTTCGCCAGAATCATGGCCCCGCCGACGATCACGTCCTCGCGGCCGGGGACCATGCCGGCCCGGTCCAAGCGGGCCTGGCGAACCTCGGCGGCCAGGGTCCGGTACCAGTCGTAGACGTTGACCAGGGTCAACGCCGAGTGGTGGATCCGGTCGCGATCGTACTCGTCCAGACCCATCTGAAGCGATGACAGCGTGGTCACTGTTCCCGCCAACCCCACCAGACGGCGGGCCTTGACCAGGTCGGGCTGTTCAACGATTGCTGCGTCCAATAGTTCGAGGACCGCTGACTCTGCACTGCTCAACTCGGCCGCGGTGGGCGGGTCCGAAGCCAAAAACCGCTCGGTGACCCGGACGCAGCCGATCTGCATGGACACTGCGGCCAGGTCCGGGTCGTCCGCCGACCTTCCCTCCACCAGTTCCGTCGAGCCCCCTCCGATGTCCACGACCAGGAAGGGACCGGCGTCCGGATCGAGATCGGAGACGGCGCCGGCCATGGACAGTCTGGCCTCATCGATTCCCGTCAACAGCTCCGGTTGCACCCCGGTGATCTCCCCGGCAGCTCTCAGGAAATCTTCACCGTTCGACGCGTCCCGAGCCGCCGAGGTGGCCACCAGGCGTGCTCGCCCCACGCCCAGGCGGTCCATCACCTCGCGGAACTCCGTCAGCACCGACAGGCACCGGTCGACCGCCTCCGGGGAGAGCTTGCCGGTAGCGTCGACCCCTTCGCCCAGCCTGGTTATCCTCATCTGGCGCTCGAGCGACTTGCCCTTGGAATCAACCACGAACAACCTCGTGGAATTGGTCCCGCAATCGATCGCCGCCACCGGTCCGCCTGCTTGCATATGTCCTTGCTACCACGGCGCGCGCTCCGATCACCACCACCCCCTGGCAAGTTCGCCGCCGGACCTCTGGCCGTCATCAACTCACTTGCGGGCCACTCGGGGTGAACTGATCGTGCGCAGAACGTGCGCTGGGCGTACGCAGAACGCGGTTCAGGAGGGATGCAGGCCGATGCTCCGGGCCGTCCACTCCCCGACCGGATCATCGGCCCCGGTAAGCCACCAGGCCAGATGGGCGTGGAGGCACTTGACGCCCTGGCGGGTGCCGCCCACCCCTCCCGACGGTCGGGGGCCGGCCCGGTCCGGCTCGATCAACGCGTCCCGCTCGGCGGCATAGCGGGCGTGGGCGTCGGTGATCCGATCCATGCCCACGGCGGCCTCGGCCTGGCGGACACCACCGGTGGACTCCAGCCGACTCACCGCATCGCGCAGGTCGGGGTCGACCAGCCAGTAGCGGGTGGGCATGGGTGTGCCGTCGAACAGGAACGGGGCGTTGGCTATGACCGCCGGGATTCCGTCCTCGCTCCTCACCACCACCTCGAACGCTCCGCCCGGTTGACGACCGATCAGCTCGGCCACCGCGGCCAGGTCCGACGCCTGTTGGGTCTGGGCCTTCGCCGGCCTGGGTCCGGGATCCGGTTTCGTCCGCGGCCTCACCGGGAGACCCGGGCCCCGGGTTCACTTCCAGAATTCGAGGGTGTTCGCCACTCGGGACCAGTAACTCGAGTGGCCCGATGTTGCGGCCGAACCGCCCGCCGATGAGCCGTCTGAACCCGAATGGTTCGACGCCGTGGCGCCGTCCGTATCGGTGCTCGCCGACGAACCGGACGAGACCGAGCTGGGCGGGGCGGACAGGGAGGCCTGGGCCAGACCGGGGTCGGGCGACATGTCAGGCGCCTTCGAGGGTTCAACCAACGGTTGGCTGCCCGGATCCCCCGAGATGGGCTCTCCCAGGGTCGTGGCTGTGGCCGTACCCGACGCCGGCAGCACGTCATAGAGCGTCTGCCCCTGTCCCACCATCTGGTAGTCCTGCCGGGCCAAGCGGTCGATGGCAGCCGTCGAATTCAGCTGACGGTCCTGATCGGCCAGGAGCCGGTTGGCGTTCTGGGTCTGTTGAAGCTGGGAGGACGCCGCCGATAGTTCGTTGTGCTGCGACAGCAACGTCGTCAGTGGAAAGTTGGTGGCCAACACGACCACGGCGAATACCGCGGCCAGCGCCACCGGTATACGGCTCCGCCGGGTCAGAGCGGAGATCGGCTCCTTGCCCGACTCGTCCCCCGACCTCACGCCGGAACGTCGGGCCCTTTCGGCGCGATCCTGGGCCCGTTTGCTTCCACGTCCGATCGGTATCCAACGGGTCAGGCGGTGACGACTCCGTTCCGGTCCCTTGGAGCCCTGGGGTCCCGTCGAGCCTTTCGGACCCGTGGATCCCTTCGAGCTCCTCGATCCTCTCGAGCTCGTCGATTCACTCGAGCTGGACGGGTCCTTGGAGCGACGGAGGAGCTTCGAACGCCCTGATCCGGACGATCTGGCCGTGTCCATCGATTGCTTGAGCTTCTCCAACCCCTGAAGTTCCTTGGGGGTGCCCCGACCCGACGAGCCCGAGGCGGCTTTCGAACTCTTAGAGGACTGCCTCTCCTTCGCAGCACGGGCGCCGCCCTTCACTCCCCCCTTGCCTCCTCGCGCCGCACTCACTCCCCGGGCCTCTTCCGGCGAGGCTCGGAAGACCGACGAACCCCGGGGCTTCGGGCCCGGCCCCTGGATCCCTTCGAACGGGCGTGGGGGTGGGAGCTCACTGGTTGGTGCTCCAGGCGGCCAGGGCCTCCCCGCCGCGGAAGGTCGCCGTCTCGCCCAGCATCTCCTCGATCCGCAGCAACTGGTTGTACTTGGCCACCCGGTCGGACCGGGCCGGTGCGCCGGCTTTGATCTGTCCGCAGTTGGTGGCCACAGCGAGATCGGCGATGGTGGTGTCCTCGGTCTCACCGGAGCGATGCGACATCACGCTGGCATAGGACGACCTGGTGGCCAGGCGCATGGTGCCCAAGGTCTCCGTCAGTGTGCCGATCTGATTGACCTTGATCAGTACGGCGTTGGCCGTACCGGCCGCGATGCCCCGTTCCAGCCGCGTCTCGTTGGTCACGAAGAGATCGTCTCCCACCAGTTGGACCGACCCACCCAAGGCTCCGGTCAGCTCGGCCCATCCGTCCCAGTCGTCCTCCGCCATGCCGTCTTCGATCGACACGATCGGATACTTGGCCGCCAGCTCCACCCAGTACTCAACCATCTGCGACGGAGACAACGACCGCCCTTCGCCGACGAGCTCGTAGCTCCCGTCCTTGTAGAACTCACTGCTGGCCGGGTCCATGGCGATGGCGATGTCCTCGCCGGCGGTCCGACCCGCCTCTCCGATGGCCTCGACCAGGATCTGGATGGCCACTTCGTTGGACGGGAGGTTCGGGGCGAACCCACCCTCGTCTCCCACCGTGGTGGACAGGCCGCGGCCCTTGAGCACGCCGGCCAGCGAGTGGTAGGTCTCGGCCCCCCACTGCAGGGCCTCCGAGTACGACGCCGCCCCGATCGGCATGATCATGAACTCTTGGAAATCGATGGAGTTGTCGGCGTGGGCACCCCCGTTGATCACATTCATCATGGGCACCGGCAACACGTGGGCGTCCGATCCCCCGACATAACGGAACAGGGGTAGCGCGAGCTCGTCGGCGGCGGCCTTGGCCGTGGCCAGCGACACCCCGAGGATGGCGTTGGCCCCCAGCCGCGACTTGTTAGGCGTCCCGTCAGCATCGATGAGGGCCAGATCGACGGCCCGTTGGTCGAGGGCATCGAACCCTTCGAGGATGTCGGCGATCTCGCCATTGACGTTGGCTACCGCCTGCTCCACGCCTTTGCCCCCGTAACGGCTGCCACCGTCACGGAGCTCGACCGCCTCGAACGAACCGGTGGAGGCACCCGAGGGCACGATGGCCCGACCGACGGAGCCCGAGTCGAGCACCACCTCGACCTCTACGGTTGGATTGCCCCGGGAGTCCAGAACCTCTCGGCCGATGACCTGCTCGATCATGCTCACTGTATGTCGTCGCTCCTGTTGCCGGACTGGGCAAAGTTACCACCCGCGACTCGCCGGACCAGGGAATTCATCCGCCCTTCCCGCCTTCGCGGCACCTGCGCTGCCAGCCATCCAACGGTGCGGCCTGCTGTGATCCCCTCAGCCCCACTGCTCGACCGATGAGCGAAAGGCGGCCGCTCGGGTCCGCAGGGCCGTCTCGGGGTCGACGCCGAGCAGCCGAGCCAGATTGACCAGTGCGAAGAGCAGCTCGCCCACCTCGGCCGCCTGACCGGGTCCTCCCGCCTTGTCCGTCGGAGGTGCCATCGGCCGGTTTCAACCGGGCCACACCGTCGGCCACGCGTGCTGCGTCCTCGGCCACCCCCGGGAGCACCATGCCCACGGCCAGCGCCTTGCGCTGCAGCTTGGCCGTGAGCGACAAGGACGGCAGGGCGGCCGGGATGCCCTCGGTCACGCTGGTTCGGTTTTTCTCCACCTTCTTGATGGCTTCCCAGTTGGTGGCCACATCACCGGGCGTCTCTGCGGTGACGTCCCCGAAGACATGAGGGTGGCGGGACACCAGTTTGTCGTGGATGCCGCGGGCCACATCGGCCAAGGTGAACCGGCCGGCCTCCGCCGCCAGCGTGGCGTGGAAGTACACCTGGAAGAGCAGGTCTCCCAGCTCCTCCTCCAGGTGGGCTACCGCCTGCTCCTCGGCAGAGTCATCGATCGCCTCGATCTCCCCGGTTGCCTCGATCTCGTCGATGGCGGTGATCTCGTCGATGGCTTCGAGGACCTCGTAGGACTCTTCGAGGAGATGACGGGCCAACGAGCCGTGCGTCTGCTCGCGGTCCCACGGGCAACGCTCCCGCAAGGTATGGACCAGCTCGTCGAGATGTACCAGCTCGGCGGCCACCGGAGCTCCCAGTTGGGGGATCCACAGCGAGGTCAGGTGGTCGGGGGAGAAGGAGCGGTCGAGCTCGTCCCACGGCACCTCCCACACCCGCTCGTCATCCAGGCCCAGGTGATGGAGGACCGTCACCGGGTCCAACGGTGCCGATTCCACCGAGAGCTTGATCGACGACAGCACGGCATTGCTCCAGCACTGGGCCACCAGCAACGGCCCCGACAAGCCGGCAGCGTCGACGGCGAACGACTCACCATCCACCACGGTGAGGGCCGCCGCCACCGGGTCCACCCCGAGGCGGGCGAAGGCCAGATCGAGGAAGGACACCGCCGGATGCACCACCAGAGTGACCTCCCCGCTGGCGACGGCCGGGTCCTGGCGGAGCAGAATCACGGTGCGCTCAGCCACCAAAGGTGAGCCGGGTACCGCGTAGACCACCCGCGCCCCGCGGCCCCCGGACCCGTGGCCGGCGGGACCGTGGGCGGCGGTGGCCGCAGCCACGACGTCGGCGGCCACCGATTCGTACACCTCGTCGAAGGTGTCGGCCTCCTCGTAGTGGTGGTCGAAGGTGCGGGCATTGGAGAACGCCGCGGCCGACGGGTGGCGCCCCGTGCGCAAGAAGACCACGTCGGCCCGGTCGATCAGGCTCAAGGTCCCGGCGGTGATCAGCTCCGGGCCGGCCGGGCCCAGACCCACGACGTCGATCCGGGGCGCACCGGAGTCGGCTAGCGCCTCGGTGGCCGTCACGCCTCGGCCATGGGGGTCAGCCGTTGGACGTACTGGAGGAACCGGTGCTCCCGGCCAGCCCGTCGAACCCGTGGTGCCCGCGAGCCCGTACCCGTCGAACCCGTGGTGCCCGTGAGCCCGTGGCGCCCGTGCTCCCGCCCTGGAGCACGGTGGCGGGCGTCGATCCCGACGCGGTCGGGAGGAGGTCGGCCGGAGGGGCCGTCGGCGGCACGATGCTGAGGCTGTTCCAGGTCCCGTACTGGGGATCGATCGTCACGCTGGACCGGTGGGCGAAGGCCACGATCTCGTTGTTCACCCGGTCAACGTTCGCCGTGGCCTGAAGAAGCTCCTTCTCTACCAGCGCCCTGGCCGCCGTCAGCGGCTCCACGGTCTGGCTGGTCACTTCGTAGACCGCCCACTCACCGGTGCTCGAGGTCTCGACGGGAGCCAGTGGCTTGCCCACCGAGATGGCCTGCTGCTGCAGATCCTGCACCAGGTACGCCTGGGTGAAGGAGCAGCCCAACGATCCGCCGGTCTCTGCGGACTCGGTATCAATCGACTCCGACCGGGCCAGCGTCGGGAACGACGCGCCGGCCTCCAGTTGCGCCTTGACCTCGTTGGCCTTGGCCTCGCTGGCCGTCACGATGCCGCTCAGGCAGTCCAAGGTGAACTGGGCTTTGTTGGCGGCGTAGTAGTTGAAGATCGCCGCGGCCGACAGGTTCGCCCCATCGGACAGCAGCTTCTCGTAGTAGGCGTCGTCGGCGAGTTCGGAGGAGCCGATCGACGCTGGCAGTTGCGACAGAAGCGCACCGGCACCGAGCGGACGACCCCGTTGCCGTCTCGCAGGGCGACGTGGTGCCCTCCGAGGTGGCGTTCTCCACTGCGGAGCTGATCTCCCCGTCGAGGGCCGAAGTGAGGTCGCTCTTGGCGGCGGACAGATCCGAGGTGGTTACGTTCAGTCCCTTGGACTGGGCGTACTGCACGGCCAGCAGATCCTCGATCTGGATCTTGAGGACAGCGTTGGCGTAGGGCATCGAGTAGGTACCGGGCCCGCCATCTCCCAGATTGGAGGTCGACGACAGCTGGGGTTCCTCCAGCTGGAGCAGGCATTCCCCGGCTTCAGTGTTGGCGTAGGCGTTGAGCTGCGAGTTGAGCGTGGCGACCGAGATGGTCGTGCCGTTGGCCGAGGCGGCCGGAGGCGTGACGTCGCAAGCGGACGCCAGGACGCCGACGGCTATGACAAGGAGAGCCACCAGGGGCCCGGGAAGATGGCGCTTCACGGCGGCGATGCTACCGGCTGGAACACCAGGGGCGGCTGCGCTGGATCCGCACCGACTTCGGTCGACCCGGCTCGGCCGCTGTCATCGGTGTCGACGGTGAGGTCATCGGCGGATCGTGGCCCTGGGCCGCCAGGGTGGGCGTCCCCGACCAAGGGGCAGGTGCCGGGGACGTCAGGCCCGGAGCCGAGGCGTGTTCGCAACCCCGCTCGACAGGTTTGGCAGGTTAATTGTACGCCTCGAGGATGAGGAAAACCAGAGCCAGGCCCGGAGCGGAGAGGCGGATCCCCGCTCGACGGGCCCGGCCGCCCAAAGAGTATTCATCCGAACGATCGCTTGGTTGGACCCAGGATCAGGACGAAAGGGCCAGGCCGGGAGCCAGGCGGCGGAACCCGGCTCAACCGGCCCGGCAGAGATACATATTACTTGCCAGTAAGTAGAATTCAGGTCAAGGAGGGACGTGCGTGGGGCGAGGAGCCAGCCACCTCGGCGCATTCGTTTTGCTGAAATGGCCTTTTTACCGGCTACAGAGCCTAATTATTGATCTGAACCACTAGCACCCTCGAAGGCGACCGAGTCACGTCGAGCCCAGGTAGGTCAAGTGATTGCAAACGCAAGCACCTCCGGTAACCTTGGTGGCGCTGGGGCCGTCGAGCAAAGGTTCCGCCACCTGCGCTCCGGTCCTGGCACCTTTTGTCTCACAGGGTCCCTGTCTTCGTCTTACAGGGTCCCTGTCCCAGCGGGTCCTCATGGATCCGCTTTGACCTTGCCGGGCCCGCCTGGCCCGATCTCCCAGTAGCCAGATCCAGCCGGCCCACTCCTTCGCGCCTCAATGAGGACTTGGCAATCTGGATTCGACAGACTCGGCTTCTGCTGCTCGAACGTCGACGGGCAGCGGTCCAGTCAAGCGCGTCGGTACCCTCGGGCCCAAAGGCTTCGCCGACGGCAACCTGGTGGGAGTGCTGACGTGCCAAGGCTCGTGAACTCCGACAGCTCTGACGGATCGCAACGGCCAGGCGCAGCGGCTCGACGTCCACGTCCGGCCCGTCAAGCCAGCGGGCGGCACCAACTCGCTGAGCAGATCGACCAGGACCGGGGCGTACTCCGAACCTCGATCGGGCGCCGCCAGGGGCGTCAACAGGCGATGGAGATCGGGCTGATAGGTGGCCCCGGGCGCCAACCTCCGCAACCTCACCTCCGCCGACGCCGGCAACGTCAGCGGGGACAGCTTGGCCGTGGCCCGGTCGCCGCTACGGCCACCGGCACCCGACGCGCTCATCCCCCGCCGGGGAACGGTCACCGCCACATCGGTGATCCCCAGCCGCAGGCACTCCACCCGCAACCGGGCCACGTCGAGGAGAGCCTTGGCCGGCTGCGGGCAACGGGCCGAAGCGGTCCTCCCACTCGGTGCGCACGTCGTCGATCTGCTCCACGGTCCGCACCGCCGTCAACCGGCGGTAGGCCTCGAGGCGCACGTCCTCGGCTTCCACGTACTCGGCCGGCAGATGAGCGGCGTCGGGCAGGTCCAAGGAGAGCTCCACCGGTTGGGGTCGGGGCTCACCTTTCAATTCGGACACCGCCTCGGCCACCAGCTGGACGTAGAGGTCGTAGCCGATGGCGGCGATGTGGCCGGACTGGTCGCGCCCCAGGAGATTGCCGGCCCCCCGGATCTGCAGGTCGCGCAAAGCGATCTTGAACCCGGAACCCAGCTCGGTGTGGTCACCGATGGTGCGCAGGCGCTCATAAGCCTGCTCCGAGAGCACCCGGTCGACCGGGTGGAACAGGTAGGCGTAGGCCCGCTGACCGGCCCGGCCCACCCGACCCCGCAGCTGGTGGAGCTGGCCCAGCCCCAAGAGGTCGGCCCGGTCCACCACCAGGGTGTTGACCAGAGGCATGTCGATGCCCGACTCGATGATGGTGGTGCACACCAGCACGTCATAGCCACCCTCCCAGAAGTCGAGCACCACCTTCTCGAGCGATCCCTCGTCCATCTGGCCGTGAGCCACCGCCACCCGGGCCTCGGGCGCCATCCGCTGCACCTGGGCCGCCACCGCCTCGATGTCCTGGACCCGGTTGTGGACGTAGAAGACCTGGCCTTCGCGTAGCAGCTCGCGTCGGATGGCCTCGGAGGCCGCCCCTTCTTCGAACTCCCCCACGTGGGTGAGGATCGGTCGCCGGGCCGCCGGCGGGGTGTTGACCATCGAGAGGTCGCGGATACCGGTGAGGGCCATCTCGAGGGTGCGGGGGATGGGACTGGCGGTCAGGGTCAACACGTCCACCCCGTCGGCCAGCGCCTTGATCGACTCCTTGTGACTGACCCCGAATCGCTGCTCTTCGTCGACCACCAAGAGGCCCAGCTTCTTGAAGGTCACATCCTCGCCGAGTAGGCGGTGGGTTCCGATGACCACATCCACAGAACCGTCGGCCAACCCGGCCAGTACCGCCTTGGCCTGAGCGTTGGTGAGGAAGCGGCTGAGCATCTCCACCTTCAACGGGAACGGCGCATAGCGGTCGGCAAAGGTCTGGGCGTGCTGGCTGGCCAGCAGTGTGGTGGGCACCAGGACGGCGGCCTGATAACCGTCCTGCACCGCTTTGAACACCGCCCGGATGGCCACCTCGGTCTTGCCGAAGCCCACGTCACCACAGACCAGCCGGTCCATGGGCTGGGGCCGTTCCATGTCCGCCTTCACCTCGTCGATGGCCCGGAGCTGGTCCGATGTCTCGACGAAGGGAAACGAAGACTCCAGCTCGGCCTGCCACGGGGTGTCCGGGCCGAAGGCGTGCCCGGTCACCTGCAACCGCCGGCGGTACAGGGCCACCAACTCCTCGGCGATCTCGTGCACCGCAGCCCGGGCTTTGGACCGGGCCCGCTGCCATTCGGAGCCACCCAGCCGACTGACGGAAGGCGAGTCCCCACCGGCGTACGGGGTGAGCAGCTCGATCTGGTCGGTGGGCAGGTACAGCTTGTCGTCGCCGCGGTACTCCAGGAGCAGGTAGTCGCGGGTGGCTCCCCCCATGGTGCGGGTGACCATGCCGCCGTACTTGGCCACCCCGTGCTGGCGGTGCACCACGTAACTTCCCGGAGCCAGGTCGTCGAAGAAACCGTCGACCGGGCGGGCCCGGGTCCGGGCCTGGCGATGGGGACGGCGCCGCCCGGTCACATCGGACTCGGCCAGCACCGCCACCCGGGCCCCGGGCAGCACGAAGCCCCGGTCCACCGGAGCCACCACGATGCGGGCGCCCGGGGTGGTGAGATCGACCGCTTGCTGTGCCCCGGGAGAGGCCGGAGAGGTGCGCACCACCGGCACGGTCACGCCCTCTTCGGCCAGGATGCCGGACAGGCGCTCCGCCGCGCCGAGGGAGGAGGAGCACAACACCACCGAGTACCCGTCGGCGGCCAACGTCGAGACCTGACTGGACAGCTTGGATCCGTCACCCAGGATCGGCTCCCACCCCCTGCTCTCCACCAAGGGCACGTCGGGCCCCTCGGCGGTGGGCACCAGAGAGACCACTCCGGCAGAGGTGTCGGTGAGCAGCCGGTCGAAGGCCACGTGCAGGCGAGGAGCCCCGGCGCCCTCGTCGAGTCCCCAGGTGGAAGCCAGGGCATCGGCCAGGGCCGACTCCTCGTCGAGGAGCTCGCCGGCCCGGTCGCGGACCCGGCGCGGCTCGACCAGCACCACCAGGGCCCCGTCACCTAACAGGTCGGTGATGAGCTCCTCGGAGTCGGCCAGCCAGGGCAGCCACGACTCCATGCCGTCGAACTGCTCGCCGTCGGCCAGCCGGTTCCACTGGTGGCGTCCCCACGGTGCCGAACCGACCAGGTCGGCCGCCCGCTTCATCATGGTCTCGTCCACCACCAGCTCGCGACAGCCGAACAGCTCGACCCGGGCCAGGTCGTCGATGGACCGTTGATCGGAGACGTCGAACCGGGTCAACCGGTCCACCTCGTCGCCCCACAGGTCGATCCGCACAGGCTCGTCGGCGGTCGACGGGAACACGTCCACGATGCCGCCCCGCACAGCCAGCTCGCCCCGGTGCTCGACGATGGACTCACGCCGGTAGCCCATGGACACCAGTTGGCCGACCAACTCCTCGACGATCACCTGATCACCCTGGGCCACCACGACGGCCGAGCCGCGGTGCGCCACGGGCCCAGCCGCTGGAGCACCGCTTTGATCGGGGCCACCACGATGCCCGGAGTGTGGTCGGGGCTCGAATCCGGTGCGGCCCGGAACCAGACCCGGAACCGGAGCTGGGGCCGGGGCTGGGGCCGGGGCCGGGGCCGCCGGCCAACTGCCACAGCAGTCGGAGACGCCGGCCCATGGTGGCCACGTCGGGACTGACCCGCTCGAAGGGCAGCGTCTCCCAGGCCGGGAACACCTCGACCCTGGTGGCCTCGTCGGCTCCGGTGAAGGCCTCAAGATCGTGAGCCAGCTGGTCGGCGGCGGCCCCGGTGGGGGTGATGACCAGGACGGGCCGGCGGCTGCCCAGCCGGATCAAACCGGCCAGCACGAAGGCCTGGGCCGGGGTGGCCACGGCCAAGGTGGCATTGGACGCGCCGACGACCCGCGCCATGGCGGGCTCGTTGCGCAGCAGCGGAGGAAGCGAGCGGAGGCTCACCGGTTCAGGGTACCGGGGGCTCGGTGGGGTCGGGGCCTTAGCGATGCCGGGGTTCCCACCGGAACTTACGGGCCGTGAACAACAGGGCCGCCGCAGCCCAGATCAGCATCACCACCAGATCGTGGATCCGGAAACCCGATCCGGGCCCGCCCTCGAACGCACTGACCAGGGCCAGGATGAGGTGCCGGATGGGGAAGTAGTTGGCGATCTTCGACAGCACCGAGGTGCTTCCCAGCGGATAGAAGACGCCGGAGATGAAGACGATGGGGAAGTAGATCCCGTTGATGACGGCGGGGGCGGCGTCGGCGTTGGTGATCAGGATGGTCACGGCCATGCCCAGGGCGCAGAAGGTCACGATGCCGACCAGCAGCGTGACCACCACCGCCACTACGTGGTACGGGAAGTGGAGGTGGTAGAAGGCCATGCCGATGGCCACCACCAGCACGGTGAGCAGCGCCACGTTGATGAGGACGTTGCCGATGATGCCCCCCATGTACGAGCCGATGGAGATGGGGGTGCCCCGCATGCGCTTGAGCACACCGGAGTCGCGGCGGAGGCTCAGGGTCATGCCGAGGTTGGTGTAACACGCCGCGATCAGGCCGAAGGTGATCATGGCCACCACCACGTACTGGTCGTAGCCGAGGGTGGTCCCCGCCACCCGGGACGAGCCGGCGGAGCTGCCCACCACCACCAGGAACACGATGGGGAACAAGAAGGTGAACACGGCCGCCATGGGGTTCCGCCAGTAGGCCAGCTGCTCGTACTTGACCTGATCTTTGGCGACGATGAGGTCGTTCACGACGCCGGGGCCCCTCGGTCGGAACCCGGGGCCGCTCCCCGGTCGGGTCGGGTGGTGCTCCCGGTGAGCTCGAGGTATACGTCCTCGAGCGACGGCCGATTGACCGCCAGCCCCGAGAGCACCTCGCCCCGACCCATGGCCCAGGCCGTCAGGACGTGCAGAGCCTCGGTGGGCTCGGCGATGGAGAACTCGACGAACCCGGCCCGCACCCGGGGATCCACTCCGCCGGGCAGGGGCAGGTCGCCGAGTGAGAGCCCGTCGGGCAGGACGAAACGCACCTGGGTCTGACCTTGGTCACGGCCCCCGAGGGTGTCGGGCGAGCCCGAGGCCACCACCCGGCCGGCGGCGATCACCGTCACGGTGTCGGCCAGCTCCTGGGCCTCGTCCATGTAGTGGGTGGTGAGCACCACCGTGCGTCCCTCGGCGCACAGGCCCCGGACCACGTCCCAGGCCTCGCGCCGGGCGCTGGGGTCGAAGCCGGTGGTGGGCTCATCGAGGAAGATCAGTTCGGGGTCGCCGACCAGGGCCAGACCCAGGTCGAGCCGGCGCTGCTGCCCGCCGGAGAGCACCTTGACCCGGGCCTTGGCCTTTTCCTGCAGGCCCACCAGCTCGATGACCTCCCCCACCGGGCGGGGCGACGGGTACAGGCCGGCGCGCTGGGTCACGGCCTCGGTGACGGTGAGGTAGGGGTCGACAGCACACTCTTGGAGGACGATGCCCACCTTGGCCCGCAGGCCGCGGTCACGGCGCTCGGGGTCCACACCGAGGACGGACACCTGGCCCCGATCACGCTTTCGATAGCCCTCGAGGATCTCGACGCAGGTGGTCTTGCCGGCCCCGTTGGGACCCAACAGAGCCAGCACCTCGCCCCGGCGGACCTCGAAGTCGATGCCCCGGACCGCCTCGAAGCTCCCGTAGGACTTGGTCAGGCCCTGGACCGAGATGGCCACCTCGCCCGCCCGCTCCGCTCCCGCCCGCTCCGCTCCCGCCCGCTCCGCTCCCGCCGGACCCGCTCCCGCCGGACCGCCCGCCGGCCCCGCCGCCCCGCCGGCTCAGCCACCGGCGCCGTTGAACCGACTCATGGCCGCATCCACCCCTTGCGTGACGATGGTCTCGACGGCATCGGCGGCCTCTTCGAAGGCCTGGGCCAGGGTGGCCCGCTCGGCGGCACCGGGCCGTCGGAGCACGTAATCGGCCCCGGGCTGCCGGCCCGGCGGTTTGCCGATGCCCACCCGGACCCGGAGGTACTCGTTGGTGTGGAGGTGGCTGTTGATCGACTTGAGCCCGTTGTTACCGGCCGTGCCGCCCCCCGACTTGACCTTGAGCCGGCCGGACGGCAGGTCCAACTCATCGTGGACCACGATGAGGCGCGAGGCCGTGCCCGGTGGGGTGTGCCTCTTGGCCGGCTTGGCCACCTGACCGTCCTCGTTCCCGTGTTCGACCCCGCCGGCCGGCCCGTCCCCGTCGTCCCGGTCCCCGTCGTAGTCGGGGTCGGGGTCGGGGTCGGTCGTGATCTCGTCGATGCCGGACCGCCGTACCAGGGGCGCCACTGCCAGCCCGGAGTCGTTCATGAAGGTCAGCGGGACCGCGGTGAGCACCCGCTTTCCGCCGATGCGGATCTCACTGGCCAGCGAGCGGAGGCCCTTCTCGGATTTGAGGCGACCACCGTGGCGCTCGACGAGCAGCGCGGCCACCTCGGCCCCGGCGTTGTGTCGGGTGCCCTCGAACTCGGTCCCGGGATTGCCCAGTCCCACGACGAGAAAATCGACCGGTGTCCCTGTCCGCGGGCCCACCGGCGCACGCCGGTTGCGGAGCAGGGCCTAGCCCTCGCTGGACTCGGCGTCGCCTGACGGCTCTCCGGCGGCCTCGCCGGACTCGGCGGCTGCACCGGCGGCGGCCTCGGCCTCTTCCTCGGCTGTCGTCTGCACCCGGGGAGGCTGGCCCGCCACCACCGTGGCTTCAACATCGGTCTCGAGCTCCACGCCGTGGGGGATGTCGATGTCCGACACGTGCAGGGCGGCCCCGATGGTCAGACCGGAGATGTCGATGTCCACCGAAGGGGGAATGTCGGCCGGCTTGGCCTTGATGTGGAGGGTGAACAGCTGCTGGTCGACGACGCCGTCACCGTGCTGCACCTCGATGGCCTCGCCGACCAGGTTGATGGTGACCTCGGCGGAGATGACCTCGTCACGCCGGACGATGAGGAAGTCGATGTGGGTGACCACGTTCTTGAACGGGTGGTGCTGGATGTCCCGGGCCAGGGTCAAGAAGTTGTCCTTGCCCACCTCCAGGGAGAGCAGGGTGTTGAGGCCGGCCTCGCCGGACATGGCGATCTGGAACTCCCGGGCCCCGACCGAAACCGGGATGGGCTCGGCACCGTGGCCGTAGACCACACCGGGGATCTTCCCCTGGGTCCGCAGGCGGCGCGTCGAACTCGTTCCGATTTCGCGACCGGCTTCGGCTGCAAGCGTGACTTCGGGCATGCGGAAACTCCTCGGGAGATGCTGACACGGGGGCAGAGCCGCTCCGGTCGATCACGCCTGAGGGTGGCGATCTCGGAGGGCTGCTGCTGACGGCCCATCATGATAGACGAGCCGGCGCCCCAGGGGCCACAGGCCAAGGGGCCAGGGGCCAGGCCAGGGGCCACATACCGGGCGCCGGGCGATCGATGGGCGGGAGAATCGGTTGATGGGCCGGAAAATGGGATCCGGGGCCAGAGAGAGGCGGGTCTGGAGCAGGGGGCGATAGGAGTTGGACGGTTGGCGGATCCCCTGCTCTACAGACCCGTTGACGTCCCATCGGCATGTTCGGACCGGAACTTTAGGAAAACTTGCCAAAAGTTTCGAAACGTTCCGGGGCGGCCAATTTCCCACGCCTGATGGCCATGACACCGGAGCAAAAGGGGCGGCTGGCAACACCCGCCACAAACGGAGCTTGCCTCTTTGGTATCGGCGCGTCATGAGCCCGACTTGAGCAGAAATCCCAACTTTTTTCCGGGTGCCAAACATGCAGGTCAGGGACCTACATGAAGACGGAAGGGCCCTCCCGGGGTCCACCACCTGTGCCGATACGCACCTCCCAGGCCGACCCCACTGACCTCTGGGACCGTTAGGCCTCGACCCGACAAACCAGACACTTTGGACCCCATCAGGCCGGACACTCCCGGCCGGTGGAATCCAGGACCTGTCTGTTTTGCCGCGGCCGAATTGGTCAATTTATCGGTTATAGACGGTACTTGCTCAGTCAAGCTATCGCCTCCAGCCGATAATTTGGCCGTTTCAGAAAATCGGGTTATCGGGTTATCGGGTAATCGGGAGTGACGATGGCTGGGAGAGAGCGGTGGGAGGCCACGAGTCACCCAGCTCAGGCCAGGTTCTCCCCACCGAAGATCTCGGATACCGAGGAGTCCTCGAACACAGCGTCAATAGCGTCGGAGATGATCTTGGCCACCGAGAGCACCTCGAGCTTGTCGAAGTGGCGATCCTGAGGAATCGGCAGGGTGTTGGTCACCACCACCTTGGTGAGCGCCGAGTTCTTGAGCCGGTCCACCGCCGGGTCCGAGAGCACGGCGTGGGTGGCCATGCACCAGACCTCGGAGGCCCCGCGGTCGGCCAGCAGGTCGGCGGCGGCCACGATGGTGCCTGCGGTGTCGATCATGTCGTCGATGAGCACGCACTGGCGACCGTCGACGTCACCGACCACGTGCAACGCCTCCACCTGGTTGGACGTGTCCCGCAGCCGGCGCTTGTGCACCACGGCCAGATCGGCGGTGAGGTGCTGGCTGAACCGTTCCGCCACCTTCACCCGCCCGGCGTCAGGCGCCACCACCACCAGGTCGTCGCTCCGTTGGGTCCGCAGGTAGTCCACCAGCACCGGAGCCGCGGTCAGGTGGTCGAAGGGGACATCGAAGAAGCCCTGGATCTGCCCGGAGTGGAGATCGACGCTGACCACCCGGTCGGCCCCGGCCACCGACAGCATGTCGGCCACCAACTTGGCCGTGATCGGCTCCCGGCCGGTGGCCTTGCGGTCCTGACGGGAGTACCCGTAGTACGGGCACACCGCAGTGATCCGCTTGGCCGATGCCCGCTTGGCCGCATCGATCATGATGAGGTGCTCCATCAGCGAGTCGTTCACCGGGCCGCAGTGGGTCTGGATGATGAACACGTCACTGCCCCGGATGGACTTGTCGAAGCGGCAGTGGATCTCACCGTTGGCGAACTCCCGGAGGTTGGCCTCACCCAGCTCCACACCCAGCTGCCGGGCCACATCCTGGGCCAGTTCGGGATGGGACCTTCCCGAGACCAGTTCCAAACGCCGTCGGGGAGTGAATTCCATGGCCAAGACGCTACCGCCTCCGGCCGGAGGGATTTCCGGCGTCGTCGTCTCCGATCGAACCGTCCGACCACCGCTCCGGGGGGGACCTCGGTCCCCTCTTCGAGCACGGCGAACGGGCCGACCCGGGCGTTGGCCCCGATGACCGACCGGCGCCCGACACTGGAGGCCACCACCGCTCCCTCCCCCACCACGGTGTCCACCAGATGGACGTCGGGCCCGAGCTCCGCTTGGGCGCCGATCACGCACGCCCCCTGGAGGATGACCCCGGGCAGCATCACCACATCCGGGTCGATCACGACGTCGACGTCGATGTACGTCCTCTCGGGATCCCACATGGTGACCCCCCGGCGCATCCACCGCTCGTTGATGCGGTCCCGCAGCTCGGCTTCGGCCACCGCCAGCTGGGCCCGGTCGTTGACCCCGGCCACCTCCATGGTGTCGGCCACCAGCACCGAGCCCACCTTGTGACCGGCCTCGTAGAGCACGCCCACCACGTCGGTCAGGTAGTGCTCGCCCTGGGCGTTGGCCGGGTTCAACCGGCGGAGCGACGGGGCCAGCACGCTCCGGCGGAAGCAGTAGATGGAGGTGTTGATCTCCCGGACCTCGAGCTCCTCGTCGGTGGCGTCGCCGTGCTCGACCACCCGGGCCACGGCGTCGTCACGACCCCGGACCACCCGCCCGTAGCCGGTGGGGTCGTCCAACTCCGCCGTGAGCAGGGTGGCGGCGTTGTCGCTGACCCGGTGGGTCTGGACCAGTGCGGCCAGGGTGGGCGGGCGGAGCAGGGGGGTGTCGCCCGGAAGGACCACGACGTCCCCATCCTCGTCGCCGTCGTCATCGGGCAGCCCGGTCAGGGCCACCGCCATGGCGTCTCCGGTCCCCCGCTGCTCGACCTGCTCCACGAACTCGATGGCCATGCCGGGCGGGGCGTGCTCGATGAGGGTCTTGGTCACCCACTCGGCGCGGTGCCCGACCACCACCACCACCCGGGCCACCGACAGCTGGGCCAGGGCATCGAGCACGTGAAGCACCATGGGCCGGCCGCACAGCCGGTGCAGAGGCTTGGGACGGGCCGACCGCATCCGGGTCCCCTCACCGGCCGCCAGCACCACCGCAGACAACTGCCTCCGGGAGCCCGCCTCCTGACCTGGGTCGCCGCCGGAATAGGGAGCCGGCCCCCGGCCCGGACCTGCTCCGGGCGGACCGTCGTCCTCGTCCAGCGGGACCTGGGGGTAGGTCCGGATCACCATGAGTCACCCCCGGTCACGACGTCGCCCCGGAACCGGTCCCCGTCGTGGCGCGGCACAAAGCTCATGGCGCCTATTCTTCCCACGTCAGCCGGAGCAATGCGACCCGGCGGCCAACCGACCACCTGACCTGCGCTCCATCGACCGCCCGAGTTCTGTCACCATCCGTCACCGTCCCACAACCGTCCCACCGCACCGTTCATCGAGTCCTCCCTGTGCCCACCCTCTCCACCACCATCGACCCCCAGTCGACCACCTTCCGGGCCAACCGCCGCGCCCTGGCCGAGGCCGTCCACCAGATCGACGAGCAGTTGGCCGTGGCCCGGGCCGGGGGCGGGGAGCGCTACGTGCAGCGGCACAAGGACCGGGGCAAGCTGCAGGCCCGTGAGCGGATCGAGCTGCTGGTCGACCGGGACACGGCATTTTTGGAGCTGGCCCCCTTTGCCGCATGGGGCACCGAGTACGCCGTGGGGGCCTCCTCCATCGTCGGGATCGGCGTGGTCGAAGGAGTCGAGTGCCTGATTTCGGCCCACGACCCCACGGTGCGGGGTGGGGCTATGAACCCGTACTCCTTCCGCAAAGGGGCCCGGGCCGCCGACATCGCCCTCCAGAACCGGCTGCCCATCATCAACCTGGTGGAGTCGGGGGGCGCCGACCTTCCGGCCCAGGCCGAACTGTTCATCCCCGGCGGGCGGGCCTTCCGGGACCTCACCCGCAACTCGGCGGCGGCCCTGCCCACGGTGGCCCTGGTGTTCGGCAACTCCACCGCCGGCGGGGCCTATGTACCGGGCATGAGTGACTACATCGTGATGATCGAGGGACGCTCCAAGGTCTTCCTCGGTGGACCGCCCCTGGTCAAGATGGCCACCGGCGAGGAGTCCACCGACGAGGAGCTGGGCGGGGCGTCCATGCACGCCCGGGTGTCCGGCCTGGCCGACTACCTGGCCACCGACGAGGTGGACGCCATCCGCCTCGGTCGCCAGATCGTGAGCCGGCTCAACTGGCGCAAGCACGGGCCCGGTCCGAGCCAGCCGGCCGACGAGCCTCGCTACGACCCCGATGAGCTACTGGGGATCGCCTCGTCCGATCCCAAGGTGCCCTTCGACCCACGCGAGGTGCTGGCCCGGGTGGTGGACGGGTCCCGCTTCGACGAGTTCAAGCCGCTCTACGGCTCCAGCCTGGTCACCGGCTGGGCCTCCATCCACGGCTATCCCATCGGGGTGCTGGCCAACCACCGGGGCGTGCTCTTCTCGGAGGAGGCCCACAAGGCCACCCAGTTCATCCAGCTGGCCAACCAGATCGACGTACCCCTGGTCTTCCTCCAGAACACCACCGGTTACATGGTGGGCAAGGAGTACGAGCAGGGTGGGATCATCAAGCACGGGGCCCAGATGATCAACGCCGTGTCCAACTCCTCGGTCCCCCACCTGACCGTCAACATCGGCGCCTCCTACGGGGCCGGCAACTACGGCATGTGCGGTCGGGCCTACGACCCCCGGTTCCTGTTCGCCTGGCCCAATGCCCGCTCGGCGGTGATGGGGGCGGCCCAGTTGGCCGGGGTGCTGTCCATCGTCAGCCGGCAGTCGGCGGCGGCCAAGGGGGTGCCGTTCGACGAAGAGGCCGATGCCACCATGCGCGAGCTGGTCGAGGCCCAGATCGAGGCGGAGTCGCTACCGCTCTTCCTCTCCGGACGGCTCTATGACGACGGCATCATCGACCCTCGGGACACCCGTACGGTGCTGGGCATCTGCCTCTCGGTCATCGACAATCAACCCATCACCGGAACACGCGGCTACGGCGTGTTCCGGATGTAGGTGGCAACTGTTCAATGAGGTCGCTGCGATGACCGCCATCAGCCCGACGCCGCCCGGAGACCCCGGCGTCCTCACCCCCATCCGCACGCTGTTGGTGGCCAACCGGGGGGAGATCGCCCGGCGGATCATGCGATCGGCCCGGACCATGGGCATCGCCACCGTCGCCGTGTACTCGGATGCCGACGCCGGCAGCCCCCATGTGCGGGAAGCCGACCTGGCCGTGCAGTTGCCCGGGGTGTCGCCGTCTGACACCTATCTGCGGTCGGCCATGATCCTCGATGCCGCCTCCCGCTCGGGGGCCGATGCCATCCACCCCGGATACGGCTTCCTCTCCGAGTCGGGTGACTTCGCCCGGGTGGTGACCGGGGCCGGCTTCACCTGGGTGGGCCCGGGTCCCGCGGCCATCGATGCCATGGGCTCGAAGATCGGGGCCAAGGACCTGATGCGCTCCGCCGGCGTGCCCACCCTCCCGTCGGTCACCATCGAGGACGGTTCCCTGCCTGACGACGCCGAGCTGGACTCCCTGGGGTGGCCGTTGCTGGTCAAGGCCTCGGCCGGGGGTGGAGGGCGCGGGGATGCGGGTGGTGGGAGGACCGGTCAGCCTGCGCCAGGCGGTGGCGGACGCCCGCCGGGAGGCCGAGGCGGCCTTCGGTGACGGCACGGTGTTCCTCGAGCGCTACCTGCGTGATCCCCGCCACATCGAGGTGCAGGTGCTGGCCGATGCCTACGGCGACACGGTGGCCCTGTTCGAGCGGGAGTGCAGCATCCAGCGCCGCCACCAGAAGATCATCGAAGAGGCCCCCTCCCCCGTCGTCACCCCGCTGCTCCGGGCCCGGCTGGTCGAGGCGGCCATCGCTGCCGCCCGTGCCGTCGAGTACGTCAACGCCGGGACGGTGGAGTTCGTGGTGGACCAGCACGGTGAGCCGTTCTTTTTGGAGATGAACACCCGGCTGCAGGTGGAGCACCCGGTGACCGAGGCCGTGACCGGGCTGGACCTGGTCCGCCTACAGCTGCTGATCGCCGGGGGGGCCGCCCTCCCCGACGAGGTGCACGACGCCGTGGCCGCCGGTCCTCAGGGGCACGCCATCGAGGCCCGGCTCTACGCCGAGGACCCGGCTCAGCGGTGGATGCCGTCGACCGGGAAGCTCGAGCGCTTCGAGGTCGGCCCTCCCCCGGGCGCCGGTGGCGATGCGGTCGGACCCGGTGGCGGTGCCGGTACGGGCTTCGGTGCCGGTGCAGTGGTTCGCGTCGACACCGGGGTCGAGTCCGGTAGTCGAGGTCAGCCCGCACTACGACCCCATGTTGGCCAAGGTGATCGTCCACGCGCCCAGCCGGACCGAAGCGGCCGCAGCCCTCTCCGGTGCCTTGGCCTCGGCCCGTATCCACGGGGTCGTGACCAATCGCGACCTCTCTGGTGCGCACGCTCCGGCACCCGGGGTTCGTGGCCGGGGAGACCGACACCGGTTTCCTCGAGCGACACGACGTGGCCCGACTGGCGGCACCACTGGCCGACCACGACGCCGTCCGGCGCCACGCCGTAGCGGCCGCCCTCGCCGACCAGGCCTGGCGACGGGACCGGCCGACGGTGCAACCGGCCGTGCCCTCCGGGTTCCGCAACAACCCGTCCGCCCTGCAACAGACCTCGTACGTGGTGGGCGACCAGACCATTGGCATCGGCTATCGCTTCGGGCGATCGGGCCACACCGTGGTCGAGGTCACGGTGGATGGCGACCCGTTCGACCTGGACGGGTGGTGGCGGCTCCCGACCAGGTCAGCCTCACCACCGCCGGGGTGGCCCGTCGTTACCTGGTCGACCGGGTGGGCGCGGTGGACTACGTGGACGGGCCGGACGGGAGTTCGACGCTGGTGGAAGAGGAGCGGTTCCCGCTGCGAAGCGACCAGGTGGCCGAAGGATCGGCGCTGGCCCCGATGCCCGGGGGCGTGGTCCGGGTAGCCGTGGCCGTGGGGGACACCGTCGAGTCCGGCCAGCTGTTGGTGGTGCTCGAAGCCATGAAGATGGAGCACACGGTCCACGCCACCTCATCGGGCACCGTCACCGAGGTGGACGTGGTCGAGGGGGACCAGGTGGAGACCGGGCGTATTCTGGTGGTGGTGGACAGTAGCGACACCATCTCGAACGGCAGCCCGGGGACGAGCTCGCACCCTGACGACGGACCGGGCGTCGGCTCCGGCGATGCCGAGGGCACTCGTGACCGAACCCCTCCGCATCGCCAACTGCTCGGGCTTCTACGGCGACCGGCTCTCGGCGGCCCGGGAGATGGTGGAGGGCGGGCCCATCGACGTCCTCACCGGTGACTGGCTGGCCGAGCTCACCATGCTCATCCTGTGGAAGGGGTACCACAAGGACCGGACCAAGGGCTGGGCCCACACCTTCCTCACCCAGATGGAAGAGGTGCTCGGGACCTGCATCGACCGCAACATCAAGGTGGTGACCAACGCCGGGGGCCTCAACCCCTCGGGCCTCGCCGATCAGATCCGCACGCTGGCCGATCGGCTGGGGTTGGCCGTGTCCGTGGCCCACGTCGAAGGGGACGATCTCCTCCCCCGCATCCCCGAGTTGCAGAAGGACGGGCACAACCTGGCCCACCTCGACACCGGTCGGCCCCTCGACGAGGCCCGCGGCGAGGTCATCTCGGCCAACGCCTATCTGGGCGGGTGGCCCATCGTCGAAGCGCTCGCGGGAGGAGCGGACGTGGTGATCTGCCCGCGGATCACCGATGCCTCGTTGGTGGTGGGTCCGGCGGCCTGGCACCACGGCTGGTCCCCGACCGACTGGGACCGGTTGGCCGGTGCCGTGGTGGCCGGCCACGTCATCGAGTGCGGTCCCCAGACCACCGGCGGCAACTACGCCTTCTTCACCGAGGTGGCGGGGTTGGACCATCCCGGCTTCCCCATCGCCGAGGTGGCGGCCGACGGCTCGTCGGTGATCACCAAGCACCCCGGCACCGGCGGCCAGGTGTCGGTGGGGACGGTCACCGCCCAGCTGCTCTACGAGATCGCCGGGCACCCGTATCCCAACACCGACGTGGTGGCCCGCTTCGACACCTTCACCGTCGAACAGGAGGGTCCGGACCGGGTGAGGATCGCCGGCGCCCGGGGCCTGCCGGCGCCCAGTGAGGTGAAGGTCTGCCTCAACCTGCTCGGCGGGTGGCGTAACTCGATGACCTTCGTCCTCACCGGGCTCGACATCGAACAAAAGGCCGCCCTGACTCTCCGCTCCCTGGAGGAGTCCCTGGGCGGGAGCGACCGGTTCGCCGACTTCGACGTCCGTACTGGTCCGCTCGGACAAGCCCGACGCTCCCGTGAACGTAGAGGCCACGGCCCAGCTCCGGGTCACGGTCAAGGACGCCGATCCCGAGCTGGTCGGCCGGCGCTTCTCCAGCGCCGCCACCGAGTTGGCCCTGGCCGGCTTCCCGGGGCTCCACCTCACCGCCCCACCAGGCGCGGGCGCGGTATACGGCGTGTACTGGCCGGCCCTGGTTCCGGCCGACCTGGTGGTCCCCGAAGTGGTCCACGCCGATGGCCATCGGGTACCGGTCCCTCATACCGCCTACCTGGCTGCCCACCAGCCGGGCACAGACACCACGGCCCCGGTCATGGGGGATCCAGCCGGATCGGCCCAGGCACCGTCCGGCCGAGCGGCGACCGCCGCCACACCGCGCCCGACCCGCCGGGTGCCGCTGGGCACCATCATCGGAGCGCGATCCGGCGACAAGGGAGGCAATGCCAATGTCGGACTGTGGGCCCGGACCGATGAGGCCTGGGCATGGCTCCGGGGTTATCTGACCCTCGATGAGTTCCGGGCCCTGCTCCCCGAAGCCGACGGCCTGGAGATCCGACGGTTCGAGTTCGCCAACCTGGCGGCCCTCAACTTCGTGGTGGTGGGCCTGCTCGGTGAAGGCGTGGCGTCCTCCACCCGTCCCGATCCCCAGGCCAAAGGCCTGGGCGAGTACCTTCGGAGCAGGCTGGTGGAGATACCGGTCGAGCTCTTGAACACCGCGCTCCCCGCCACCCGTTGACATCACTGCCGCCACCGCCCGATCCGAGAGGTAACCCCCATGGACTTCACCGAAACCGAAGAGATGCAGATGTTGAGGGAAGCCGTGGGGTCCATCGCCTCCAAGTTCGGCCACGAGTACTACGTCAAGAAGGCCCACGCCGACGAGCGGACCGACGAGCTGTGGAGCGCGGTCGCCGACGCCGGGTTCCTCGGGGTCAACGTCCCCGAGGAGTACGGGGGTGGCGGCGGCGGGATCACCGAGCTGGCCGCGGTCCAAGAGGAGCTGGCCGCGGCAGGTTGCCCCCTGTTGGTCATCGTGGTGTCGCCCGCCATCTGCGCCACCATCATCACCCGGTTCGGGACCGAGGCCCAGAAGCTGCGGTGGCTCCCCCGCTTCGCCACCGGTGAGCTCAAGATGGCGTTCGCCATCACCGAGCCCGACGCCGGCTCCAACTCCCACAACCTCTCACTCACCGCCACCAAGGACGGGGACATCTACCGGCTCAACGGGTCGAAGTACTACATCTCCGGGGTGGACGAGTGCGAAGCCGTCCTGGTGGTCACCCGCTCCGGTGTCGACCCCGACACCGGACGGGGAAGGCTTTCGCTGTTCGTGGTGGACACCGACACCAAGGGACTGGACAAGCAGGTCCTGCCGGTGGAGATCACCGCCCCGGAGAAGCAGTACACCTTGTTCTTCGACAACGTCGAAGTGGATGCCGACCGGTTGATCGGGGCCGAGGGCGAGGGACTGCGCCAGGTGTTCGTGGGGCTCAACCCCGAACGGATCTTGTCGGCGGCCACGGCCAACGGCATCGGGCGCTACGCCCTGGACAAGGCGGCCGAGTACGCCAAGGAACGCCAGGTGTGGGGTACCCCGATCGGGCGTCACCAGGGGATCTCCCATCCGCTGGCCAAAGCCAAGATCGATGTCGAACTGGCCCGGCTGATGACCGACAAGGCGGCCTGGCTGTGCGACTTCGCCGAGGACACCCCCGAGGCGGGCGAGGCCGCCAACATGGCCAAGTTCGCGGCCGCCGACGCCGCCCTGGCTGCCCTGGACCAGTCCATCCAGACCCACGGGGGCAACGGCATGTCCAGCGAGTACGGCCTGGCCGATCTGTGGGGCATGACCCGGCTGCTCCGGATCGCCCCGGTCAGTCGCGAGATGATCCTCAACTTCGTGGCCCAACACTCGTTGGGTTTGCCCAAGTCGTACTGATCTCTTCCTCGGCCGCGTTGCGGCGCACCCGCTAGGAGAACCCTCGGTCAGCCCGGCTACCTCCCGGTAGGAGCGCCCTCCACCGCCTCGGCGGCCGCCCGATAGCGGCCTCATCAAACCCGACGGATGGTGGCTCGCGCCCAGGCACGCCCTGGCCTCGCCCACCAGGCTCGAACCACGCCTGTGACCGCAAGCTCAAGCTCTGGCTGGAATCGGTCGATCATGCCTGGTGCAGGTGGAATTACGCCTACCAAGCGAACGCTCCGGCTACGTACTCTGCGATACAGGGCAATGAACAACGCAACGAGTTCCAAGAAGTCACGCCGATGGTCACTCAATCCGTCGGCGGCCCGCGCCCGTGCAGCTGAACGGGCCCGGGGCCGGGAGTCGGATGAGGGACTCAGCCTCATCGAGGTCCTCATCGCCTTCGTCATCCTGATGATCACCATGGTCCCGATCGGCTTTCTGCTCGACTCGACCGTGGCGGCGGCCAACCAGGCCCGCCAGAGGGAGGCTGCCCTGCAGTTGGCCGACTCCTGGATGGAAGTCCTCTCCAATGCCTCACCTCCCGCCGCAGTAGCCACGGGCTCGATAACCCCGGGATGGATCACCCCGACCGTGCCGCAGGGCGCGCAAACGCCGACGTCGACACTGCAAGGGACCACGTTCACGGTGCAAGAGCAGTACACGCTGCAATCAGTCAACGACGGGACGGGTGGATCGAGCAACCTGTGCACCAATGGCGTGCCACCGACTCCCGCTCATCCGGGGGTCATTCAGCTACAGGTGCGAGTGACGTGGCCCGGTGGCGCCCTGACCAACACCACGAACATTGCCTACCCGCAGCCCGGCCTCCAGACCGACGGCTACCTCAGCGTGCTGCTCACCAACAGCGGCCAGACCGGCGCCTCGCCGCCCTTCAACTCGTCGTACAGCTCGCCATCTATTCGTCTGTCAGCCATCCCGGTCACCATCACCGACACCGCCACCAGTACGAGCTACAAGCTCTATCCCGACACCACCGGCTGCCTTTTCGCTCAGCTTCCCACCGGGCCATATACCGTCAGCCTGGGTCAGCCGACGACGGCGACCTCGTCAAATGGCGAGCCGAGCGGCTTCGTCTATCCCGGCACTCCGCCCTTCGTCACCGAAGCGGGGAGCCAAACCGATACGGCCACCACCACCCTCACCATCGCCTCGGAGCAGACCGTTCAGCTCAGCGGCACCGCCAACGCCTTTGACGCCGGCATCACCACCCAAACGGGTTCCGGCGGTTCACTGAGTTACGGCGGGGGCTCGGCCGTCGACGCCGGCGTCGAGTGCCCGGGGACGACCTCTCTCACCTGCCTGGCCACCGGCGACGGGACGTCGGGTGCCTCGACCACCTGGGGCGGCGCCTCGTCGGCATGGTCGTCGGCCACCTTGTCCAACGCCACCCACCTGAATCAGGTGGCGTGCACCTCAGCCAGCACCCCCACGTGTGTTGGGGTCGGGTACACGACGACGGGTAACACCGACGCCGGCGCCATCGTCACCACCACATCGAACTTCCTGACCACGTCAACCGACGTGGTGCCATCGGGCGTCGCCGACATCACCCAAGTGGCCTGCCCCTCGGCCACCGGCTGCTACGCCTTCGCGCACTAGTACCACCGGCAAACCCGAACTGCTGGCCGGGTCGCCGGGGACAGATACCTGGGTGGTTCTGACCACCACCTTCACCAGTCTCTCGTCCATCGCCTGCCCGACCTCGACCACCTGCGAAGTCACTGGGGTCGCCATCCTGGGGACGGCGAGCGCCGCGCCCGTGATCATCCGTCTGGACGGTGACCCGGGCACCCTGTCCACCAACTCGACGTGGGCTCCGACGATCACAGCCGACACCCTACCGAGCACGCTCACGTCGGCAGGGGAGATCGTGTGCCCCGATTCGGCTCAGTGCCTGGCCCTCGGCTCGGGCGATTCGCACAGCTCCTCGGACCCCACCATTTTCACCACCGACCCCCTGTCGACGGTGGCCGGCCAGGCCAGCACCTGGATCGACGAGACCTTCCCCACGAGCACGGGCTCTCTCACCGGGATCTCCTGCACTTCGGTCGACTGCGTCGCCATCGGAACCATGCCCGGAACAACCCCGACGGCGGCGGTCTGGACGGGTAGCCTTTCCGGCTCCGGTTCATCCGACCAGTGGCAGCAGTCCACCAACATCCCGTCGGTGAAAGGGCTCACCTCTGTGGCCTGTGGGCAGCCCGGCTCCACCGACGCCGCCAGTTGCGACATTGCCGCCGTCACCAGTCCCACCTCAGGAGAGCTCGTCTCCGGCACCCTGGTCCAAAACGGCGGTTGGGTGTGGAACGCTCTGCCCAACCCTTCGGGATCCAGCCTCGAGTACTACACCGGAGTGGCGTGTGAGACCCCGCCCAGCTCCAGCAACTCGACCTGCGCCGCGGCCGGGGCCACGCCGAGCGGCCCGGTCATCATCACCTCCTCTTCGGGGCCCAGCGGGACCTGGACCTCCAACACCCCGTCGTCGCTGTCCGGGAAATACGTATCCGGCATTCCCCTCCAGACGACTCCGTCCGCCCAGTCGAACTGGACAACCGCCGTCGCCGCCGGGGGAAGCACGAACGCCACCTCCTTGCCGGGCTACCTCTATCCCTACGCCAATGGTTACTCGATCGCTGCCGGCGACTGCCTCAACGAGGCGACCAACAGTGGGGCCCAAGCAGCTCTGTCCGCCCTACCAGGCGGAACGGCCTACTCCACCATCCCACTCGGTCTGCTTCCGCTACAGGTCGTCAACGCCAGTGGAGCGCCCATCAGCGGGGCCACCCTCACGCTCAAGGCCACTACCACCGGCTGCCCGGCAGACACCTACACCCTTCCGCTCACTGATGCCGCCGGCATCACCCGCACGTCGGTCCCCTACGGCACGTACTCCCTGACCGGATCGGCTGGAGCCACCACCATCCCCACCAACCCCACCGGGAGCACGGTCGCCATCACGATCCTGGTCGCCGCCAGCTCGGTGACCGTCACGACCAGCACCACCGTCAGCGGAGTGACCACGCCCGTGGCCGTCACCACCTATCTGCCCAACACGGCTCAGGCTCTGTGATGACACGTACCTTCAACGCCTGGTGGGGCCGGGTCCGGACAGCTGCTCAAGCTGCTCGCAACCGCTCCGAACGGAGATTCGACGAGGAAGGCTTCACCCTCACGGAGCTGTTGATCGCCTCCACGCTGTTGGTCGTGCTCCTCACCATTGTCGGGATCACCATGAGCATGATCGGGTCCGTCAGCAACAGCGTCTCCAGTCAATACCAGGAGTACGACCAGGCTCTCCCGGCCCTGGGGCCGATCCAGACCTTGCTCCGTGCGGAGATCGAGCCGGCTCCTTACGCCTTCCCCCAGACGGCGTACGCCTACGGGCAGCCGCTCTACTCCTCGTCGGTGAGCGTTCCAGCCGGACCCCCCACCCCCGCCTTTGCCTCGATAGGGAACTACTCCCTCACCTTCTATTCGAATATCGGGACGGCTTACAACAACGTCACCTCAGCCGGCACGACGGCCGGGCCGGCAAAAATCGTGGCCGAAGTGGTGGGATCCACCGGCAGCTTGGTCACCGCGCCAGGCGGTTGCAGCGTAACGAGTCCCTGCACCTTTCAGGTCCAGGAGTTCCTGCCCTTGCTGAACCCCACCGCAGCCGACCCAACTGCGACCGCCGGTACCCCGACCTGTCCGGTGGCCGGGCAGCCGGCCAGCGAAGCCGGGCAGCCCTGCCAGTACGGGACCAATTACACCCTGATTACCAATGCCGCCGATGTGGTCAACTCGGCAACTCCCGTCTTCACCTACAGCATCCTCGACCCGGTGACCGGGCAGTCCATATCGATTCCCTCCACCGCCACTGCCCCGACCAATCAATCCTTCACCGTTCCGTCCTGGGAGGTCACTGGCCTGGCAGCCCTCACCCCACCAGTGACTATCGGCGGCAGCACGACCCTGAACCTGACCACCTGCGCCGTGCCGTCCGCCAGCTATCCCACCATTGCCCTCTCGTGCCCGGCTGACGCCATCCAGAGCGTTGGCGTGTACCTCCAAATAGCCGCCAAGGCCGCCGGAGCGGAAGTCGTGAACAACCAGACGATCGTCTACCGGTACTCCCTCAGCGCCGGCGAGACCAACACTGCGTACAACTATCCCTACCAGTACTCCAGCACCACGGGGTGACCGCCATGTCCGATTCCACAGTGCACACGCCCAGCCGTCTCAGCCGGTGGGCCGACGCCTTCCGGGGCCGGATGACCGGGGCCTCGGACCTGGGACAGACCGCCCTGGTGGCGGTTCTGACCCTGTCCCTTGTCGTCTCCATCGTCGCCGTCGCCCTCGTCCAGACGGTGGTCACATCCCTTCCCCTTCAGCAGACCAAGGCGGTCCAGCTCTACGCCAACCGAGCCCTCGAAGCGGGACAGAACGCTTACATGGTGGCGATCAACGCCAACTCCAGCTTGGCTCAGTGCAGTACCAACACCAATGGTGATGGGGTCTGCGCCGGGCTCACCTACGGCCAGTGGGACTACGTCGATAACTCGACTGACAACGGCGGGGATGCCGAGTACTACGCCTTCGGCAATCCGGTGCCGACCTTTGACCCCACCAGCCATACCCTGGTCAGCCTGTCCGTCCAGATAGTCGGCGCCGCCAGGGACGCATCGGCGCCCAACGGATACGTGTTCGACCAGAACACCATCACCGTCACTCCCAACAACGGATTCCTGCAAAACGTGTGGTGGACCAATTATGAGTCCTACAGCCCGACCGGTAGTTACACCACGTGCAACTACAACTGGAACCTGAGCTACAACATAGACAACAAGAACCTCGACTGCGCTCCCGTCTACTTCGGGCCCCAGGACTACCTCTTCGGACCGGTCTACACCAATGACTCGGTCTTCGTGAGCGGTAACGGACAGACGGCGAACTCCCCGGCCTTCGGCACTCCATCCTCTCCCTCGGCCGTGACCACGGCGGATCCGCACTGCCTGTTCGTGGACGACACGTACGGGATGAGCGGAAGCGACACCAACTGCGCCAATGCCAACAACGAAGTGGCCCTCTACGACACCACGAACAGCTCCTCGGGCAACCCCGTGGAGGTGCCGCCGACAGACGACTCGCAGCTCGGCCTGGTGGCCAGCTTGAACGGCTGCCTGTACTCGGGACCGACCCAGATCACCCTGTCGGGTCAGTCAGATGACCGTGGTCAGCCCGGACACCCCCGTCACCACTTCGAACGGCACGACCACCGACACCAACAACGTCGCCTCCAACGCCAACAACTGCCCGATCAACGGAACGGCCAGCCTTCCAGCCAATGGTGTGGTGTACGTCGAGAATGCCAGCAGCGCCCAGGCGTGGGCTAACCCGTTCGACGACCCCATCGCCAACTCGGTCACCAACCTGACCGAGAGCGGAACCCTGTCGTCGGGCCACTCGGTGACTCTCACCGCCACCGTCACATCCGACAGCAACCAGCTCAACAGCGGAGCCACGGTCTCGTTCAGCCAGACCAAGAGCGGTGGGTATGGCGGCCCATCCTCATCGACCATCAACGGCTGCTCCTCACAGACCCTCTCGACGCCGACGACGGTGGCGCCCTACACCGCCACAGCCACCTGCACCCTCACCTACTCGTCACAGAACACCGGGGCCTTCTCCGCTACGTACAGCGGTGGGTCCTACGCCACCACCTCCTCGGCCAGCCTGGGCCAGACGTACACCCTCACGCCCTCGTACTCCTATGGGCCCTACGCGCAGACCACCGCCGGCGGCTGCACCAGCTGCTACTACGGCGAGACCAGCTCGCCCGATGCTGAAGGCGACGCTTTCGTCAACGGATCACTCTCCGGTGAGCTGACCATCGGGACAGCCAACGATGTGATCGTCGATGGCAACATCACCTATGCGGACTGCAACTGGACGACCGGGCAGAGCGGCCAGGCCGACAGCTACTGCCCCTACAACGCCGCCGGTACCAACGACACGCTCGGCCTCATCGCCGACAACTACATCGAGGTCAACCAACCGATCGTGGCCTCCACGTCGACCAGCACCAACTCCACCCTGGCGCCAAACTGCACCACGCCGGCAGCAACCTGCAATCCCACCCCCGGCACCAGTGGCCTGACCATCGACGCGGCCGTCCTGGCCTTGACCGAGTCGTTCGTGGTCAACAACTACGACAACGGCACCCCCCAGGGGCCACTGAACATCTACGGCTCGATTCAGCAGTACGCCCGGGGGCCGGTCGGCACCTTCAGCGGCAACTCGATTGTCAGCGGTTACCAGAAGTCCTACACCTGGGATCCCCTCCTCGACTATCTCTCCCCACCCAGTTATCTCGCTCCTTCCACCGCGGCATGGACGTTGGCTGCGGTGAGTAACAATGCCGGTACCGAGGCCACCAGCGACAGCGTCTGTCCCCCGCTCGAGCCACCCTACGGTTACACCCAGTGGATCACGGCGTACTGCTCGCAGTCGACCAACGGGCTGCCCAACTACCCGTCGTCCACCGTCCCGACGCCGCCTACCTGGACCTCGCCCAACCAGCCGAACCTGGGGGCCACCGCCAACAGCGACGGTACCGTCAGCTTGTCCTGGTACCCCCCGGTGTCCAGTAACGGGTCGTCCATCACGGGCTACACCGTGACGCCCAACCCGGCCTGCTCGACCTGTGGTGGCACCTCGGTCAGCGGAACGTCGACGACGATCTCCGGTTTGACTGACGGCCAGACCTATACCTTCACCGTCACTGCCACCAACTCCAGTGGGGCCAGCAGTCCATCGACCGCCTCCAACTGGATCCAGGTGCCCAACGTTCCCAACGCCCCGACCCTGGCCGCCGCCGTGGCCAACAGCAATGGATCGGTCTCGGTGAGCTGGGCCGATCCATCGAACGGCGGCTCGCCCATTACCGGCTACACCGTGAGCCCCAGCCCCTCCTGCTCGAGCTGTTCGGGCACGTCGGTCTTCGGACCTACGGCGACATCGACAACCATCACCGGCCTGACCGGGGGCAGCAGTTACACCTTCACGGTGACGGCAACCAACGCTGTCGGCACCAGCGCCTCGTCGCCACCATCGAACTCGGTCACCGTGCCTACCGTGCCCGGAGCCCCGACCATCGGTACGGCCACCCCGGGCAACACGACGGCCACCGTCTCCTGGACCGCCCCGACCTCGAACGGCGGGTCAGCCATCACCGCCTATGTGGTCACGCCGTACCTCAACGGCACCACGGCCCAGACGGCCCGGACGTTCACCTCCACGAACACCACGCAAACCGTGACCGGACTGACCAACGGGAGTGCGTACACGTTCACCGTGGCGGCCATCAACACGATCGGCACCGGTAGCCCGTCGGCAGCCTCGAACTCCGTCACGCCGGCAACGCTGCCCGGCACACCCACCATTGGCACCGCCACCGGAGGCAACGCCATCGGCCACCGTCACCTGGACCGCTCCAGCCTCCACTGGTGGAGACCCCATCACCGCCTACGTGGTCACGCCGTACCTCAACGGCACCACGGCCCAGACGGCCCAGTCGTTCTCCTCCACGAACACCAGCGAGACCGTGACCGGTCTGACCAACGGATCCGCCTACAGTTTCACCGTGGCCGCCGTCACCGCCGTTGGCACCGGCACGGCCTCGGCCAAGTCCAACTCGGTGACCCCATCGACCACCCCCAGTGCGCCGACCATCGGCACGGTCACCGGTGGCAACACCACGGCCACCGTCACCTGGACCGCTCCGTCCTCCAACGGCGGGGCCAGCATCACCGGCTATGTCGTGACGCCCTACATCGGAGGTGCGGCCCAGATTGCCCAGCAGTTCAACACCACCGCTACCTCCGACACGGTGACCGGCCTGACCAACGGGACCATCTACACCTTCACCGTGGCCGCCATCAATGCGGACGGCGTGGGCGCGCAATCGGCGGCGTCCAGCCCGGTCATCCCGGCGACCACCCCCGGCGCACCCACCATCGGCACGGCCACCAGGGGCAACGCCTCGGCCACCGTCACCTGGACCGCTCCGTCCTCCAACGGAGGGTCGAGTATCACCGGCTACGTGGTGACGCCCTACCTCAACGGCACCACCGCCCAGGCGGCCCAGACCTTCAACTCCACGGCGACGAGCGAAACGGTCAGCGGCCTGACCAATGGCTCCGCCTACACCTTCACCGTGGCCGCCATCAATATCGTCGGGACCGGCGGTGCTTCGGCGCAGTCCAACTCGGTGACCCCGGCCACCACCCCGGGGGCACCGACCATCGGCGCCGTCACCGGAGGCAACGCCTCGGCCACCGTGAGCTGGACCGCTCCGGCCTCCACCGGAGGCGCGGCCATCACTGCCTACGTGGTGACCCCCTATGTCGGTGGCGCGGCCCAGATTGCCCAGCAGTTCAACTCCACGGCCACCACCCAAACCGTGACCGGGCTGACCAACGGGACCGCCTACACCTTCACCGTGGCGGCCATCAACAGTGTCGGGACCGGCACCCAGTCCGGTTCGTCGAGTTCGGTCACCCCGGCCACCACTCCGGGGGCCCCGACCATCGGGACGGCCACGGCCGGCAATGCCTCGGCCACCGTCACCTGGACCGCTCCGACCTCCAACGGCGGGGCCGCCATCACCGGCTACGTGGTGACGCCTTACCTCGGTGGCACGGCCCAGACCGCTACGACCTTCAACTCCACGGCCACCACCGAGACGGTGACCGGTCTGTCCAACTCCACCTATACCTTCACCGTGGCTGCCATCAACAGCGCCGGGACGGGATCCGCTTCGGCGCAGTCCAACTCGGTGACCCCGACCACCGCCCCCGGGGCCCCGACCATCGGCTCGGCCACCGCGGGCAACGCGACGGCCACCGTCACCTGGACCGCACCGTCTTCCAACGGTGGGTCGGCCATCACCGGCTATGTGGTGACCCCCTACGTCGGGGGCACCGCCCAGGCGGCTACGACGTTCAACTCCACGGCTACCACCCAGACCGTGACCGGGCTGACCAACGGGACGGCGTACACCTTCACCGTGGCCGCCATCAACGGTGTGGGAACCGGAACGGCCTCGGCCCAGTCCAACTCGGTGACTCCGGCCACCCTGCCTGGGACGCCTACCATCGGCACCGCCACCGGGGGCAATGCTCGGCCACCGTCACCTGGACCGCACCGGCCTCCAACGGCGGCGCCGCCATCACCGGCTATGTGGTGACGCCCTACATCAACGGCACCACCGCCCAGACCGCCACCACCTTCAACTCCTCGGCCACCAGCGAGACGGTGAGCGGCCTGACCAACGGCTCGGCCTACAGCTTCACGGTGGCCGCCATCAATAGCGTGGGGACCGGCACGGCCTCGGCCAAATCCAACCCGGTGACCCCGGCCACCACCGCGGGGGCCCCGACCATCGGCACCGCCACCGGCGGCAATGCTTCGGCCACGGTCACCTGGACCGCGCCGGCCTCCACGGAGGCGCGGCCATCACCGGCTACGTGGTGACCCCGTACATCGGCGGCACGGCCCAGACGGCCCAGACCTTCAACTCCACGGCCACCAGCGAGACCGTGACCGGGCTGACCAACGGGACTACATACACCTTCACCGTGGCGGCTATCAACAGCGTCGGGACCGGTACCGCTTCGGCCCAGTCCAACTCGGTGACCCCGGCCACCACCCCGGGAGCCCCGACCATCGGCACGGCCACCGGGGGCAACGCCTCGGCCACCGTGAGCTGGACGGCTCCGGCCTCCACCGGAGGCGCAGCCATCACCGGCTACGTGGTGACCCCCTACATCGGCGGCACGGCCCAGACGGCCCAGACCTTCAACTCCACCGCCACCACCGAAAATCGCCACCGGCCTGACCAACGGGACCGCCTACACCTTCACCGTGGCCGCCATCAACAGCGAGGGCACCGGAACCGCCTCGGCCCATTCCAACTCGGTCACCCCGGCCACCACTCCGGGCATCCCGACCATCGGCACCGCCACCGCCGGCAATGCCTCGGCCACCGTCACCTGGACCGCACCGGCTTCTACCGGAGGGTCGACCATCACCGGCTACGTGGTGACCCCGTACATCGGCGGCACGGCCCAGACAGCCCAGACCTTCAACTCCACGGCCACCAGCGAAGTCGCCACCGGGCTGACCAACGGGACCGCCTATACCTTCACCGTGGCCGCCGTCAACGCCGTCGGTACCGGTACTGCCTCGGGGGCCTCCAACTCGGTTACCCCGGCCACCACCCCGGGGGCCCCGACCATCGGGACCGCCACGTCCGGAAACGCCTCGGCCACGGTGACGTGGACCGCACCTTCCTCGAACGGCGGTAACACCATCACCGGCTATGTGGTGACCCCGTATATCGGCGCCACGGCCCAGACGGCCCAGACCTTCACCTCCACCGCCACCACTGAGGCCGCCACCGGGCTGACCAACGGGACCGCCTATACCTTCAACGTGGCCGCCATCAATGGGTCGGTACCGGTACGGCCTCAGGCCATCCAACTCGGTCACCCCGGCCACGACCCCGGGTCCCCGACCATCGGGACAGCGACGGTTGGCGTGCCTCGGCCACGGTCACCTGGACCGCCCCGGCCTCCAACGGTGGGTCGGCCATCACCGGCTACGTGGTGACCCCCTACATCGGCGCCACGGCCCAGACCGCCCAGACCTTCAACTCCACGGCCACGACGGAGACCGTCACCGGCCTGGCCAACAGCACCGCCTACACCTTCAAGGTGGCCGCCATCAACAGCGTGGGCACCGGTACCGCATCGGCGCAGTCCAACTCGGTCACCCACGCCTACCACTCCGGGGGCCCCGACCATCGGCACCGCCACGGCCGGCAACTCTCAGGCCACGGTCACCTGGACTGCTCCGTCCTCCAACGGCGGCTCGGCCATCACCGGCTATGTGGTGACCCCCTACATCGGTGGCACCGCCCAGACCGCCCAGACCTTCACATCGACGGCCACCAGCGAGATGGTCACCGGTCTGACCAATGACCGCCTACACCTTCAAGGTGGCGGCCATCAACGGGGTCGGCACCGGTACCCAGTCCGCGGCGTCGACTCGGTCACCCCGCTCACGCCCCGGGGGCGCCCACCATCGGCACCGCCAGCAAGGCCAGCAACACATCAGCCACGGTCACCTGGACGGCGCCGGCCACCAACGGCGGCTCGGCTGTCACCGGCTATGTCGTGACCCCCTACATCGGGAGCACGGCCCAGACGGCCCAGACCTTCAACCGACGGCCACCACCGAGACGGTCACCGGTCTGACCCATGGCAACACCTACACCTTCAAGGTGGCCGCCATCAATGCCGAGGGGACCGGCACCCAGTCGGGAGCCTCGAACTCGGCCAGTATCTGACCGGATCGGAGCACGCGGCCCGGGATCAGGTCTGGGCTCCGGGTCCAGCCCGGCTGACATTGTGCGTCATCCTCGTCCTCCGGCGTGACGCCGAAACCGGAGGACGGGGCATGGCGGGTATCCTGGTGGTCCCACGGCTGGTGTGACTCCCCACCCTTCGTGCCCTCCCCATCCTCCGAGCCCCCGGTGACGCCATGCCCCTACAGACCCGCGACGACATCCGCAACGTGGCCATCGTGGCCCACGTCGACCACGGCAAGACCACCCTGGTCGACGCCATGCTCTGGCAGTCCGGAGCCTTCCGGGCCAACGAGTCGGTCAACGAGCGGGTCATGGACTCGGGCGACCTCGAGCGGGAGAAGGGCATCACCATCCTGGCCAAGAACACCGCCGTGGTCCACAACGGGGTCAAGCTCAACATCATCGACACCCCGGGCCACGCCGACTTCGGTGGGGAGGTCGAGCGGGGCCTGACCATGGTGGATGGGGTGCTCCTGCTGGTCGACGCCTCGGAGGGCCCGCTGCCCCAGACCCGGTTCGTCCTCCGCAAGGCCCTCGAGGCCCGGCTGCCGGTCGTCCTGATCGTCAACAAGGTTGACCGGGCCGACGCCCGTATCGATGAGGTGGTCCACGAGGTGGAGGAGCTCTTCCTCGACCTCGACGCCGACGAGCACCAGATCGACTTCCCGATCCTCTTCGCCAACGCCCGGGCCGGTTGGGCCAGCACCGAGCAGGGCGTCGAGGGGACCGACCTCGAGCCGCTCTTCCAGGCCATCGTGGACCGCATCCCCGCCCCCCACTTCGACCCAGAGGCACCGCTCCAGGCCATCGTGTCCAACCTCGATGCCTCCCCCTATCTCGGCCGGCTGGCCCTGTGCCGAGTCCACAACGGCACCCTCAAGAAGGGAGCCACCGTGGCCTGGTGCAAGCTCGACGGCACCATCGAACACACCAAGATCACCGAGCTCTATGTCACCGACGCCCTTGACCGGGTCGAAGCCGCAGAAGCCGGCCCCGGGCGAGATCGCCGCGGTCGCCGGCATGGCCGAGATCACCATCGGTGAGACCTTGGCCGACCCCGACGATCCGCGGCCCCTTCCCGTCATCACCGTCGACGAGCCCAGCCTTTCGATGACCATCGGCATCAACACCTCCCCGCTGGCCGGCAACGACGGGAACAAGCTCACCGCCCGCCAGATCCTCAACCGGCTCGACGCCGAGTTGGTCGGCAACGTTTCGCTGCGGGTCAACACCACCGAGCGTCCCGACACCTGGGAGGTCCAGGGCCGGGGCGAGCTCCAACTGGCGGTGCTGGTCGAGACCATGCGGCGCGAGGGGTTCGAGCTGACCGTGGGTAAGCCCCAGGTGGTCACCCGCGAGATCGACGGCAAGCTCCACGAGCCCATGGAGCGGGTGGCCATCGACGTCCCCGACGACTACCTGGGCGTGGTCACCCAGTTGATGGCCCTGCGCAAGGGCACCCTGGTCGAGATGGTCAACCACGGCACCGGCTGGGTGCGCATGGACTACCGGGTCCCGGCCCGCGGCCTGGTCGGCGTTCCGCACCGAGTTCATGACCGAGACCCGGGGCACCGGCATGCTCCATCACGTCTTCGACGGCTGGGAGCCCTGGCACGGGGAGCTCAAGACCAAGCGCAACGGGTCGATGGTGGCGGACCGTCGCGGCATGACCACCGGCTACACCCTGATGAGCCTGCAGGAGCGTGGCGTGCTGCTGGTCGGCCCGGGCACCGAGGTCTATGAGGGCATGGTGGTCGGGAGAACGCCCGCGACGACGAGATGGACGTCAACCCGACCAAGGAGAAGAAGCAGACCAACGTCCGCTCTGCCTCGGCCGACGAGGCCATCCGCCTGACGCCACCGTTGCTCCTCTCGCTCGAGCAGGCCCTGGAGTTCATCTCCGACGACGAGTGCGTCGAAGTGACACCCAAGTCGGTCCGGCTGCGCAAGGTCGTGCTCGACCAGGCCACCCGGGGCCGGCAGCCGGAGCCGGGCCCGCAAGGCCGCCGGCTGAGTGCAGGCCGCCGGCTGAGTGCAGGCTGCCGGCTGAGTGCAGTCCGCCGGTTGATCTCCCACGGGCGGTCGGCGCCTGCCGCCGTTTGATACGGAACTCCTACTTGGGGCCGCTTGAATAGCACGACATCATCCGCGTGATCAGTGATTGCAACTCGTTGACGCCTTGACCTCCCCGCGCCGGTTTGATCACGCCAGGATCACGAGTGATGGCGCCTAGGTGCGATGTTCCATTGACCTCCATTTTCTAAGAAAGTTCACAGAACCTCCGGCACGGTCCCGGAAGCCCGAGAACTGCGCCCCCGATCGGCCCTCAACACCTGCGACAACCGGGACCTCACCAGTAATTGACGATGGTGCATCCTGGCGCGGTGCTTTAGGTTGAGGCCCACGGAAAATTCCGGAAGGGGGCAAGAGCGTCGGCGGTCTGCTCACTGTGGTACTGGGGGATGGCGGGCTTGGTGCCCGTTGGCGGTATCAACAGGGGGGCTTGGCGGCCGGCGAGATTGCGCGCTGAACAACAGCTGACTTTCAGCCGAAGTACACACACTCCAGGAGGAGAAATCATCATGAACATCAAACTGAAGCGGTGGGGCCTGCGCGGCTCCGCCATCGGAATTGCCGCCTTGGCTACCACCCTCGGACTGGGTGCAGCCGTGAGCTCCGCCACGCCGGCTCGTACCGTGGCGCACTCCGCGGACACCACCGTGGCCGCCTACTCCAACAGCCTGGCCAGCAACACCTCCGGCTGGTGTACCTTCGCCTCTGGTTGCAACGGGGTCCAGTCAAACAGCACCTACGGCACCATTGACGTTGTGCCCCATACGTTCTCCAACTACGGCGGGTACGCCGCGTCGGTCAATGGGCCGGTCGACCACACCGCCAGCTATGCCCGCGTTTCGGGTGCGGGTGACACCCTCACGGGTTGCTACGTGTCGGGTGTTTCCTCACCCGGTAGCGAGAACTGCAGCGGGCCGTACACCACCTTCGGCAACGATGAGAACGCCACAGCCTTCCCGACGCACGGGTTCACCACGACGCTCAAGATCTTCTTGAGCCCTTCGTGGGCGGCAGCCAACCCCGGCCAGGTCATTGACTGGGACACTGCGCTCAACAACAGCTCGGCTGCGTACCTCCAGGACTTCATCTTCAACCTGTGCACGACGTCGGCCGGCGGGGGTGGCTTCTACGTGAGCACCAGCAGCAATGCCGGGGGCTGCACCACCGGTCCGAGCGAGATCACCCACCAGGGCTGGTTCACGTTCAAGATCAACTTCCACCCGGTCACCGGCGATGTGGCGGCCACCTACTCGATCGTCAACTCGATCGGCCAAAATGCCATCACCGCGGTCGTCCAGCCCACGACGCATGCGACGTCCTCGGTTGGAGGGCCCGCCTACGGATGGCTTCCCGACGAGGACATCCTGGGCTTGCCCATCGCCGATGCGGCGTTGTCGATCAACTCCTGACCGCACCCAGGTCCTGAGCACGAACGGAAACCCCACCCCTGGGCCGGATCCCCGGATCCGGCCCAGGGTGGGGTTTTTCCGCGGGAAGCGCGACATCCGGGCTCCGGCACGAACCGCTCTTGCCCCGGCACCTCAGACTGATGGCGGAGTGACCCTCGGTGGAGAGGGGCGGTAAACCGAGCGGCGAACGCTCCGAGGGGAGGGCTCGAACCTCCAACATCTGGCTCCAAAGGCCAGCGTTCTGCCAATTGAACTACCTCGGAATTGGTCGTATGCCAGAACCCGGCCCACGGCGCCCACAGGCTACCCCTGGAGTCGGATCATGAGGCCCGATCAGGCTCAGGGCCACCGGCTCGGCATCCGGGGGCGGCCCCGGTCCGGTGCCCCGCCGGGGGCCGACACCGGCAACCGCCGCCCACTCCCGACCGTCAGGCCCCGGCCGCCCTCATGGCGTGCCACGGCAAGACCGCACCGCCCCGGTAGGCTCCCGGCCCGATGAGAGTCCTCGTCGTCGATGATGATGCTGCGGTCAGCGGAGCGCTCAATCGCGCCCTCCGGCTGGAGGGATACGAGGTGTCGGTGGCCCTCGACGGGCCCGAGGCGCTCGAGGAGATCGCCGTCCGCCCCCCTGACGCCGTCATCCTCGACATCGGCCTGCCCACGCTCGACGGCCTCGACGTGTGCCGCCGGCTCCGGGCCGCCGACAACGACACGCCGGTACTGATGCTGACCGCCCGAGACGCCATAAACGACCGCGTCCAGGGTCTCGACGCCGGGGCCGACGATTATCTGGTCAAGCCCTTTGCCCTGGCCGAGCTGCTGGCCCGGCTACGGGCCCTCCTCCGGCGCCGGCCCGAGGACTCCGACGAGGTCCTCCGGTTCGCCGACCTCAGCCTCGACCCGGTGACCCGCGAGTGCCGGCGGGGCGAGCGCCAGTTCACCCTGACCCGGATCGAGTTCGACCTGTTGGAACTGCTGTTGCGCCACCCCCGCCAGGTGCTGACCCGTGAGCTCATCCTCGACCGGGTATGGGGTTACACCTTCGACTCGGGCACCAACTCCCTGGCCGTCTACGTCGGGTACCTGCGACGCAAGACCGAGGCCGGCGGCGAGCCCCGGCTGATCCATACGGCGCGGGGCGTCGGCTACGTGCTGCGCGAGCCCTGACCGATGCCGGCGGCTGAGGAACGGTCGTGACCTTCCGGGGCCGCCTGGTGTTGGCCGCCACCGGAGCCGTGCTGGTGGTGGTGGTCCTCGGCTCGTTCGTCACCTACATCGTGGCCTACAACTCCCTGATCGGATCGGCCGACGCCACCCTCTCCACCGAGGCCCACGAACTGCTCTCGGCCACGGAGACCCGCCCACCATTCCCAACTCCTGCGGGTCTCCCGTGGGCACCTGCACCCAGGTGGTCGTGGGCGACGGGGGCACCGATCCCGCCGGGGCGGACCTGGTGCTGCCGGTCAATGCCGCCGTCAAGGCTTCTGCGGCCAGCGGCGGGCAGGCGCCCAACATCTTCAACTCGACCACGGTCAACGGGATCGCCGTCCGTCAGATCATCGCCTCTCTCCCATCGGGCTTCACCTACAACGACGGCGCAACCTATGTGCGGCTCCCACCTGCCGGTGGTGCCATGCAGCTGTCGACCTCGCTGACCGGGGTCAACCTCGAACTGCGCCATCTGGCCCTGGCCCTCTGGCTCATCGTGTTCATAGGGGTGGCCCTGGCCGTCCTCTTGGGCCTGGCCGTGGGCCGGACGGTCCTCAGCCCGCTCAACAGCCTCACCGGCACGGTGGAGGAACTGGCCGAGACCACCGACGTCTCCCGTCGGCTCGACCCCGGTGGCCCCGACGAGCTGGGACGACTGCGCCGGGCCTTCAATCGGCTGCTGGTTGCTCTGGACACCTCCCGGGAGAGCCAGCGGCAGTTGGTGCTGGATGCCTCCCACGAGCTGCGCACCCCGTTGACCAGCCTCCGTACCAACATGGAAGTGGCCCGGCGCCTCGAAGAGCTGGCCCCCGAGGAGCGCCAGGTCCTGATCAGCGACGTCCTGACCCAGATGGACGAGCTCACCACCCTGGTGGGCGACCTGGCCGAGCTGGCCCGGGGCGAGCAGCCCCAACTGACGGCGGGACCGGTCCGGCTCGACGCCATCGTGCTGGAGGCCGTCGAAGTGGCCACCACGCACGGACGGAGCCGCGGGGTGGTATTCGACGCCAAGGTCGCACCGACCTGGGTATCGGGGTCCACGGCCCGCATCGGGCGGGCGGTGGACAATCTGCTCGACAACGCCCTCAAGTGGAGCCCGGACGGTGGGGTGGTGGAGGTGGCCTGCTCCAGGCGGCACGGTCATCGTGCGCGACCACGGGCCCGGGGTGGCCGATTCCGACTACGCCTTCATCTTCGACCGCTTCTACCGGGCCCCGAGCGCCCGCTCCAAACCCGGTTCCGGCCTGGGGCTGGCCATCGTGGCCCAGGTGGCCCAGGACGAGGGCGGCAGCGTGAACGTCTACCAGGCCGACGGTGGAGGGGCGGTCTTCCGGTTCAGCCTCCCCGAGGTGCCGGCCCCCATGGTCAGCCCCGACGAGGAGTGACGACCGGCCACATGGCGAAAAACTCCCTGGTCGACTAGGGTGCCGGTCGACATGGGATCCCTGATCAAGAAGCGCCGCAAGCGCATGCGCAAGAAAAAGCACAAGAAGATGCTCAAAGCCACCAGATGGCAGCGGCGGGCCGCAGGCAAGTAGTGGTTGGTGAGTAGGGGCAGGCCAGTAGGGGCAGGCCAGTAGGGGCAGGCCGATAGGGGCGTCACACCAGCGGCGGCATGGTCCGAACCGACACCAGCACCGCACTCTCCTCGCCGGCTTGGGCCGCCGGCCCCTGGCCGTCACCTAGGCCCAGTTCCTCCGCCGACCCCTCGACGAACCAGGTCGAGCCGCTGCCGGCCAGATGGGCCTGCCGACCGGTGAGCCCTTCGAGGTGCTCCTTCCACCGGCCCAGACGGGGCTCCACCGTGAGGGCGGCAGCTTCCAGATCGTTGGTCGACGCCTCAGCCGTCGTCGGCCCACCCTGGGCGGCCAGCCGGTCCCACGCCCGGTAGACCGCACCGGTGTCCACTCCGAACGGCACCAGAAGGAGGGTGAACCGCCGTTCCTCGTAGGGCAGCGGGCTGACCAACTCCCCGACGCCCCCGACCATGGCCCTCCCGCCGGTCACGCAGAAGGGCACGTCGGCTCCCAGCCCCGCGGCCAACTCCAGGTCGGAACACCCGGCCCAGCGCAGAATGGCGGCGGCATCGGCCGATCCCCCGCCCAGGCCGGCTCCGGGTGGGACCCGTTTGACGATTCGCACCGAGGCCGACCGATCCACTGCCACCAGCGCCCGGTTCACCAGGTTCTCCGGCCCGAGCGGGATGGGTTCGGGACCCCGATCGGACCAGGGGCCGTCCGGGTGGGGTTCGATGCTCAGGACGCCCCCGCCCCCCGGGTCAGTGCCGTCCGACCCGTCGGTGGACTCCTCGATGACCAGGGTGTCCGCCAGGTCGAGGGTGACCATCTCGGACTCCAGCAGGTGGTAGCCGTCTGGCCGCACGCCGGTGACCCGCAAGGAGAGGGTCAACTTGGCCGGGGCCGCCACCGTCGCCGTCCCGCTCACGGCTCCGGCTCCGGCTCCACCGTCGGCCATTCGGCCGGCCAGGCCGCCAGCCGCTCCCACTCGGGAAGCGAGAGCTCTTCGGCCCGGGCGGTCGGCCTGATGCCAACGGCTTCGAAGGCCTCGGGGGGCACCGTTCCGTCCAGTGACCGGCGGAGCATCTTGCGCCGGTGGGCGAAGCCCGCCCGCACCACGGAGAACAGCCGTTCATACCGTTCGGAGCCCGGGCCGTCCACCTCGGCCCCGCCTGCCGGCCCCTTGGTGGGGTGGCGATCGAGGCGCACCAGCACCGACTCCACCCGGGGCCGCGGGATGAACACTGAGGCCGGCACCCGACCCACCAGCGCCGCGGTGGCCCAGTAGGCCACCTTCACCGACACCGCCCCGTAGGCCTCGTCCCTGGCACCGGCCACTATCCGCTCCCCCACCTCGCGCTGCACCATGACCAGAAGCGAGTTGACCTGGGGAGCCTCCTCCAGCACCCGGACCACCAGGGGAACCGCCACGTTGTAGGGCAGGTTGGCCACCAGCGACCAGGGGTCCGGACCGTCCCCGAGCAGCTCGGACCAGTCGAGCGTGAGGGCGTCGGCCCCGACCACCCGCACCCCCAGCGGCTCCACCAGGGAGCGGAGCACGGCCACGACGTACCGGTCGATCTCCACGGCGGTGACCGACGCCCCGGCCTCCACCAGGGCCAGGGTCAGTGAGCCCAGGCCGGCCCCGATCTCCACCACCCGTTGGCCGGGGCCCACCCCGGAGAGGCGGACGATCCGGCGGACGGTGTTGCCGTCGGCCACGAAGTTCTGGCCCAGGGCCCGACTGGGGCGGAGGTCGTTGGCCTCGAGCAGCTCGTGGATGTCCGCTCGGCCATGGGTCACCCGGTCAGTGTCTCACCTCCCCGAAGTGGCCCGGTCGGCTCCGCTCCCCGTCGGCGCCCCCGGACCTGGGCCGCGACCCGCGACCCGCGACCCGCGACCCGCGGGCTGTCTAACCTGGGTGGGTGCCCGATGACATCGCCTGCAGCCTGACCGGAGCCGATGCGGGGGCCCAGGTGGAGGAGTGGCACCGCCTGCTGGCTTCTCCCTCGCTCGAAGTGGGCCGAACCTCGCCCACGGTCCTGGCCATCCGATGGGACGGTGGGCCAGACCGTCTCCGCCGACTCGACCAATTCGAGGCGGCGGTACAACTGGCCCGCCGGGAGAAGGCCTGCTGCCCGTTCTTCGGCTTCACCTTCGAGGTCGGAGTCGACGGGATCACCATGCGGATCGAGGTTGCCGACGACGCCGTGCCCGCCCTCGACACCCTGGCCGGGCCCCGCTACCCCGCCAACACCGGACCGGGGACCGTCGTCACCAGCTGACCTCGGCGTCGATCACGCCCTGCGACAGGGGGGCGATCTCGGCGAAGGTGGCGGTGGCCAGGTCGATGGCCCGGGCCGTGTCTGCTTCCCGGTCGTTGACCACACAGGTGACCGACTCGTCGTTGGCCGGATTGGTCACGGTGACCACGGTGCCGAAAGCCAGCCAGGGGCTGGCGCAGGTGCCGGGGGCCGCGCCGTAGTAGGTGACCTGACCCCAGTAGACCGGACCCGACGGTGGGGTCGGCGCCGGCGGAGCCGTGGTTGTGGTGGTGGGGGGCGGTGGCGCGGTCGTGGGGGGCGAGGCCACCCGCTGGCGGTCCACCACCACCTCGGCCGGGGCCGTCACCTGCACCTGGCCGTCCGACCCGGGAGTGGTGGCGCCGGTCCGACCCGAGGCCGATGCCCGGGCCCGGTCACCGGAGCCCGGGGGCGGGGCCGAGGCCGCCGCGGCCTCGGTACTCCGGATCAGCCAGGCCGTGGTGGTCTCCTGGCTCGTACCGACGGTGAGGGCCGGAGCAGCCACAGGCGACGGACGGACCGAGCCGTCGATAACCCGACCGGTGGCTACCGCGCTCCGGGCCGGAGGCGATGCCTCGGCCTGTTGCCCGTTCTGGATCAAAAGCAAGGGGACGATGAGCACGGCGCCGCACAACAACAGGGCGGCGCCGGGCCGGCCGCTCTTCTCGAATCTGGTCCTCAGGGCTCCACTCCTTGTGAGACTGACAGGGCTACCCCGTGAGGACGCATCCTCTGGGGCATCTCCATCCCTCCCGGGATGGATCGGACCGAATCCTCCGAACCGGTCCTGGGAACGCGCCCGACAGTCGCACTCCGAACTAAAAGCGATGAGGTGCAGCGAGTACTGCAGTGAGAGAAAGTAAAACGACCGCTATACAGCGGCCGCAGGCACGAGGCTAGGCGGGGTGTCCACCACAGATCAAACCCGGTCCGGTCCGTGGCCCAGCCGAAGGTGGCCGAACCGGGGTCCGCCGGCTCGGGTGCACGCCGCTCTCAGATGGCGAACATGGTGCGGGCGTTCCGGGTGGACTCACCCGCCAACCATGAAGTCTCAACCCCTTTGACCTGGGCAATTGCCGCACCGACCAACGGAACCCTCGATGGTTCATTGAGGGTTCCACGATGGGGCACCGGGGTCAGGAAGGGGGTGTCGGTCTCCACTAACAACCGGTCGGGGGGACAGAGGGCGGCAGCCTGGCGGACATCGGCGGCGTTCTTGAAGGTGACCACGCCGCTGAAGGACAGGGATGCCCCCATGTCGAGGCACCGGCGGGCCTCCTCGGGCCCCCCGGTGAAGCAGTGGATGATGGTCCGCTCCGGCACCCCCACGGCACCCAGGATGTCCAAGGTGTCGTCCCAGGCCTCCCGGGTGTGGACCACCAGGGTCAAGTGGTGCCGGTTGGCCAACTCGACCTGCAGCCCGAAGGCCTCCCGCTGGACCGGTCGGGGTGAGTGGTCGTAGTGGTAGTCGAGACCGCACTCGCCGATGCCTACGAGGACCGGGGCCTCTCCCGGGGTCCCCGATCCGAGCTCGGCCGCCAACAGCGCGTCGAGCGAGTCCACCCCGTCGACGGCGTCATGGGGATGGAGGCCCACGGTGGCCCACAGTTCGACCCCCTCGGCCCGGGCCACCGAGCCGGGCTGGCGCATGGCCCTGGCCAGGGAGACCGCTTCGGCTGACGAGTCGGCACCGGTCCCGACGCACACCATCCGGGACACCCCGGCCTCGGCGGCCCGGGCGATGGTGGCGGCCAGCCGGGTGGCGTGGGGATGGCCGAGGTCAGCCTCCGAGTCGGTGCCGGCGAACTCCTCTTGGAGATGGCAGTGCGAGTCGAACCACTCGATGACGGCGTCACCCACGGCGGCCGTCCCGGTCAGTTCTTGCGCCGCGGGAACAGCGGGGCGGCCTTCTCCACGGGCCGACCCCCGGGTAGCCGCCCCAGCGGCCCGCCGCCGGCAGCCGCTGGTCGGCCGGGCTGCCGTCAAGGCCGATCCGCCTCCAGATCTCCTCGGCCGTGGTGGGCATGGCCGGCACGACGAGGATGGACACGATGCGGAGCACCTCGAGGGCACTGCCCAAGATGGCGTCCACGGCCGGACCGGGCTCGGCCTTCCACGGCTCGGCCACCTCCAGTTCGGCGTTGGTCTCGCGGATGAGCCGCCAGGTGGCCTCCAGCCCCAGGTGGGGCAGGCCGTTGCCCCATGCCTCGGTGGCCTCCTCCAGCACCGTGGCGGCCACCGTGGCCAGCCGGCTGTCGGCGGCGGGGGCCGGGCCCGATCCCCCCGCACTTGGAGCCCACCACCGTGGCCACCCGGGACAACAGGTTGCCCAGGTTGTTGGCCAGATCGGCGTTGTAGCGGCTGGTCATGCCCTCGGCCGAGAAGTCGCCGTCCGATCCGAAGGGGATGTCCCGCAGCAGGTGGTAGCGGACCGGGTCCACCCCGTAGTCGGCGATGAGGTCGCCCGGGGCGATCTGGTTCACGCTGGAGTTGGACATCTTCTCGCCGCCCAGCAACAGCCAGCCGTGCACCTGCACGTGGGCCGGTGGCGTCGATGCCGGCGGCCATGCACATGGCCGGCCACCACACGCAGTGGAACCGGATGATCTCCTTGCCGATCAGGTGGTGGACGGCGGGCCACCAGGTGTCGAACCGCTCCTGATCCTCGCCGTAGCCGATGGCGGTCAGATAGTTGATCAGGGCGTCGTACCAGACATAGAAGACGTGCTCCTCGTCCCAGGGAACGGTCACACCCCAATCGATGGAGGTGCGGGTGATGGAGATGTCCCGGAGCCCCCCCTTGATGAAGCTGAGGGCCTCGTTGCGCTTGGACTCGGGAACCACCGCGGTCGGATTGGCTTCGTACCAGTCGATGAGGGCCTGTTGGTACTGGCTCAACCGGAAGAAGTAGTTCTCCTCCTCCAGGTGTTCCACCGGCATGCGGTGGATGGGGCAGAGCAGCCCGTCGAGGAGGTCGTCCTCGGCGTAGTACTGCTCACACGGGACACAGTAGAGACCCCGGTAGAGGTCCTTGTAGATGGCCCCGTTCTCGTTGATGCGGCTCAGGAACTGCTGGACGGCCCGGTGGTGCCGGGGCTCGGTGGTGCGGATGAAGTCGTCGTTCGAGATATCGAGGTCGGCCCAGGCCGAGGCGAACCGGGGAGCCAACTGGTCGGTCCACTCGGCGGCGGTCAGTCCCTGCTCCTCGGCGGCCCGGGCCACTTTCTGGCCGTGCTCGTCGGTGCCGGTGAGGAAGAAGACCTGGTCCCCGATCAGACGGTGCCAGCGGGCCAGGGCATCGGCGTTGACCGTGGTGTAGGCATGGCCCACGTGGGGGGCGTCCTTCACGTAGTAGATGGGTGTGGTCACGTAGAAGCGGGGCACTTCCCGGTAGCGTACCGACCTGGGCGAACCCCGCCGACACGCGCCGGGGCTGCTCCCGACCGAATCGATGGAACCTCCTACTCCGAAGGTCAAGGGCCCACCCAGGCGCGAGCAACGCGTGGCCGTATACGGCCTGTGCGAGGACGGCGCCGGCCAGGTGCTGCTGGTGCGGGCGGCCCGGTACCTCACCGTGGCCGGCCACTGGTTCCTCCCCGGAGGGGGGATCAACCACGGGGAGCACCCGGTGGCCGCCCTGCAGCGGGAGTTCCACGAGGAGACCGGGCTCCTGGTCCAGGTGGGCGAGCTCCGAGGGGTGCTCTCGGACGAGATCACCCTGCCCAACGGGACCCTGCTCCACACGGTGCGGATCATCTACCGCATCGACTCGTGGTCGGGGCAGCTGCGCGACGAGACCCACGGGTCCTCCGACGCCGCCCGGTGGCACCGCCTCGATCAGGTGTCGGACCTCCCCCTGGCTCCCTACGTGGCCCGGGCGCTCACCGAGCTGCGCTGATCCAGCCGGCTGGGCTGATCCACCGAGCCGGGTCCGGAGGGGCGGACCGGAGGGGCCCCGGCGACGCTCGGGACCCGGTGGCCAAACCAGTTCAGGACCTTTTCTGAAATCCCGTGTTTGAGCCGTGAGGGGCCGGGTACCCCTACTTCCAGCCGGACCTGACGTACAGGGAATCCCGCCTCCCGGAATCCAGGTCTGATTGCGCCAGCCCTTGCCCCTCGTGCTGGCGCGCCCGGAGACAGGTCCGCCCAGGTCCGGGCTACCGGACCGGTGCCCCGGAGCCGGCCGACCCATCCGGATCGGCGGAGTCCCCCGCCGACCGGGCCAGGGCCAGGTCGTAGACCCGTCGCCGGGGCACCCCGTACACCTCGGCCAGGTCGTCGACCACCCCTCTGGTCCGCTCCCCCCGATCCAACCGTTCCGCCAGAGCGGCCGAGAGCACCTCGTCGCTCACCGGGGACTCCTCGACCTCGGGGGCGCCGGCCAGCACCAGCACCACCTCCCCCCGCACCGGATGGGCCGCCACCCACGCCTCCGCCTCGAGCAGCGATCCCCTCCAGACCTCCTCGTGCACCTTGGTCAGCTCCCGCACGATCGACACCTGGCGATCCGGGCCGCCCGCCTGGGCCAGCTCCCGCACCGTGGCGGCCACCCTCCCCGGAGCCTCGAAGAGCACCGTGGTCCTGGTCTCCGCGGCCAGCTTCCCGATCCGCTCCCTGCGGTCCCGGCCCGACCGGGGCAGGAACCCCTCGAAGCAGAAGCGGTCGGTGGCCAGGCCGCTGACCACCAGGGCGCCCAGGACCGCCGACGGACCGGGGACCACGGTGACCCGGAGCCCGGCCTCGGCGGCCGCCGCCACCAACCGCCGTCCGGGGTCCGAGATGCCGGGCATACCGGCGTCGCTGACCACGGCGGCGGTGCCACCCCGTTCCACCATGCGGAGCACCTCTCCGATCCGGTCTCCCTCGTTGTGCTCGTGCAACGACCGGAGGGACGCGCCGGTGAGGCCGGCGTGGGTCAGCAGCTTGCGGGTGTGCCGGGTGTCCTCGCAGTAGACCACGTCGGCGGTCCGGAGAGCCTCCACGGCCCGCGGCGAGAGGTCGCCCAGGTTCCCGATCGGGGTCCCCACCAGCACCACCGCTCCCGAGTCCGGCGAGAGGTCCGGATCGGGGTCGTCGACACCTTCGGGGCCGGACCAGAACTCCAGCTCCTCGAGCACATCCGGATCGACCTCCGGATCAGCCTCCGGGCTCACCGGACCTCCAGCCGGTCGCCGACCCGTAGGCCCCACCGGTCGAAGGCACCGGCCTGGGCCTCGATGATCAGGCGGCACCGCCGGCGGGGAAGGCTCATCCTCCACGGCGCCAAGGTGGCCACGTCCACCACCACCATGTCGCCATCACAGAAGGCCACGTCGATGGCGAACCGCATCCCGATGGTGTGTATCGACCGGGTGCGGGGTAACACCATGGCCCCCTCGTAGCCGGACTTCCCGAGCAACCCCTTGGCCCGGTGGCCGAAGCTGTCGGCCAGTTCGGCCGACGCCAGCACGTCCCCGTCGCGGAGCAGCCAGGTCACCAGGGCCCTCGGACGGCCGGAAGGCCACGGGGCGGTTCAGACGGGTCCACCACTGCGAGTAGGATCGTCAAACTGTGTCGAAACGAACCAACAAGCGCAAACTCCGGGCCAAGAAGAAGGCCAACCACGGCAAGAAGCCCAACTGCGGTCGGGGCTGACCCCACCGGGCCTCGAGCCCTTGTTGATCGGGCCGGCCCGATCAATCCCCCGGATGCCATGCACTACCGAGACGATCGAGCACCCCGGCGAGGGCCGAGGGGCGGTCGGTGATGATCCCGTCGACCCCCAGGCCGCAGAGCCGTTCCATCTCCGCCTCCTCCTCGATGGTCCACACGTGGACCACCAGGCCCTGGTGGTGGGCCGCGTCCACGAACCGCTGGTCCACCAGGGTCAGCTCGCCAAAGCTGGCCGGCACCTGTAGCGCCACGTGGCGAAGGGGTGCGGGCACCTCGCCGGCCTGCACCGCCTGGAAGAAGGCGGCCACGGCCGACGTGCCTGCCGACGTGGGCACTTCGGGGGCAAAGGTGGAGAAGGCGTCGGTGGCCGTGTCGAGGAACGAGGCCACGATGACGTCGTCGATCCGGCCGAACCGTCGGAGCATGGCCGCCAGCGCTTCCTCGTAGGGGGCCACCACCGGGGCGGTCTGCTTGATGTCCAGGTTGAGCACCACCCCGGGGAAGGCCTCCAGCACCTCTTCGAGGAGAGCGATCCGGAAGCGCCGGTCGGCCGGCGCCAGCCCCCGGAACGGATACTGATCGGGCTCGAGCCCCGGCGTCACGTCGGCCCCGGGAGCCCACCAGTAGGCGTTGTCCAGGGTGCGCACCACCTCCCACGGGAGCTCGGCGATCTGGCCGGTGGCGTTGGTGGTTCGATCCACCGTGGGGTCGTGGCCCACCACCAACCGACCGTCGGCGGTGGCGTGGACGTCCAGCTCGATGGCGGTGGCACCGGCCTCAAGGGCGCTCTCGATGGCAAAGAGGGTTGACGACGGAGCCTCCCAGGCTCCCCCTTGGTGCGCATAGTTGATGACCCGGCGCCGGAGCCACGACGAGTGTTGGCGCGAATCGGGAGAGCCGGCCATGGAAGAACGGTAGCCTCTGCCCCGGCATGCTGGACCACGTCTTCACCCAACTCGTCACCTCGCACCGCCATGCCTTCGAGTCGGCGCTCCTGCAGCGCCAGGCGGTGGAGGAGCGCTTCCAGGTGGACGTGTTCCTGGGCGACATCAGCTTCGAGACCTCCTACAGCCTGCCCGGGGAGGACCGCCCGGCCCGTATCCGGGTCGACACCAGTCTGGACTGGCCGACCTGGAGCCAGACCGCCTACCGCAGCTGGGCCATCGGCGAGGAGCCCGACGAGCTCCCCGAGGTGCTGGTGGAGATCGCCTTCCGGGTCCAGGGGCTGGTCGAGCTGCCCGGGCAGAACGAGATCGGGGCCCTCCTCGGCGTGCTCCCGGTCCAGCTCGAGGTGTTGGGCGACGAGCCGCTGGTCCGGGGCCCGACCACCGTCGAGCAGGTCATCGGCACCGGGGTCGATGGTCCCGAGTGCGCCATCGAGGTGTCCTACGAGGGCTCCTGCCAGCTCGACGAGACCATCCTCGAACGGCCCGAGAGCCTGGATGACGCCCTGGCCCCCCTGGGACGCTCGGTGGCCTCGGTGCTGGTCCGGATCGGAGACCTACCCTTCTCCTTCCGGCCGGTGGACAGCTCACCGGGCTGAGCGCGACCGAGAGCGCTGAGCACCGCTCCCCGGAGCAGATCAGGCGAACAGGCCGGCGGCCACAGCCAGACTCCGCAGGTCGGCCTGGGGACGGGCCCCCACGTGGGAGATGACCTCGGCGGCACACACGCTGCCCAGGCGGGCCGACTCTTCCGGTGACAGCCCGTTGGTGATCCCGTAGAGGAAGCCGGCGGCGAAGAGATCGCCCGCCCCGGTGGTGTCCACCACCCGGTCGACCGGTGCCGCCGGCACCTCCACCGGGCCGGACGCCGTGACCACCACGGATCCGGCCGCCCCCCGGGTCAGCACGGCCAGCACGCCCGTTTCCGTTACGGCCTCGACCGCATCGTCGAAGGTCACCACACCGAAGAGGGACATGATCTCCTCTTCGTTGGCGAAGAGCATCTCCAGATCGTTGTGCACCAGCTCCAGGAACTCGTCGCGGTGGTTCTGTACGCAGAAGGGGTCCGACACCGTCAGGGCCACCGAGGCGTCCGAGGCGTGGGCCAGGTCGATGGCCCCCCGCATGGCGGCCTTGGCCGACGGCTGCTCCCAGAGATAGCCCTCGAGGTACAGCACCTGGACCGAGGACAGGTGTCCGTCATGGAGGTCGGCCGCCCCGAACTCGGAGGCCACCCCCAGGTAGGTGGCCATGGTGCGCTCGGCGTCCTCGGTCACCAGCACCAGGCAGTGACCGGTCACCGATGAGCCTCCGGCCGGAGCGGGGGTGGGATCGAAGGCCACCCCGATGGTGCGGATGTCGTGGGTGAAGGCCTGGCCCAGCTGATCGTCGGCCACCCGCCCGAGGAAGGCGGCCCGGCCTCCCAGAGCGGCCACCCCGGCCATGGTGTTGGCCGCCGAACCGCCGGAGGCCTCGGTGGTCGGGCCCATGGCGGCGTAGATGGCCTCCGATCGCTCGTGGTCCACCAGGGCCATGGTCCCCTTGACCAGGTCCAGGGCGTCCAGGGTGGCCTGGTCGGCCGAGGCCAGCACATCGACCAGGGCGTTGCCCACGGCTACGACGTCGAGCCTGGGAGTCCGGTCCCCGGCCGGTTGACCGTCGTCAGCGAATTCGGGGCCTGATGAATCACGTGGTTGCACGGCCCGACGGTAGCCTGCCCACCATGAGCACTCTGACAAATGAAAGCCCTTCCTACCTTCTCCCCACGTCGGTCCGACCCCTGGCCTACCGCCTGGTGCTCACGCCTGACCTGCCGGCGGCCACCTTCGCCGGTGATGTCGAGATCGATGTCACCGTGGTCGAGCCCACCGCCACCGTCACCCTCAACGCCGCCGAGCTCGAGATCACCTTCGCCGAACTCAACGACGGGAATCCCGACGGTGGCTACGCCTTGACCCCTGTCCGCATCGACCTCGACGCCGACGAGGAGCGGGCCATCCTGACCTTCGCCGAGCCGATCCCCCCGGGGCCGGCCACCCTGCATCTGGGCTTCACCGGCATCCTCAACGACAAGCTCCACGGGTTCTACCGCTCCACCTTCACCGATAACGACGGGGTGGAGCACGTCATCGCCACCAGCCAGATGGAGTCCACCGACGCCAGGCGGGCCTTCCCCTGTTGGGACGAGCCCGAACTCAAGGCCACCTTCGAGATCACCCTGGTGGTGGACGACGCCCTGGCCGCATTCTCCAACAGCTCGGTGGTGAAAGAGAGCCCCGAGCCCGGTGGGAAGCGCCGGGTGCAGTTCGCCCCCACCATGATCATGTCCACCTACCTGGTGGCCTTCGTGGTCGGGCCGCTGGAGGTCACCGAACCGGTGGACGTAAACGGGGTGCCGCTGCGCATCGTGCACCGGCCCGGCCAGGCCGGCCTCACCCCCTTCGCCCTCACCGTGGGCGCCCACGCCCTCCGCTTCTTCACCGAGTACTTCGGACTCCCCTACCCGGCCGACAAGCTGGACCTGGTGGCCATCCCCGACTTCGCCTTCGGGGCCATGGAGAACCTCGGGTGCGTCACCTTCCGGGAGTCAGCCCTGCTGGTCGACCCGTCCCAGGCCGCCCGGGTGGAGTTGGAGCGGGTGGCCGATGTGATCTGCCACGAGATCGCCCATATGTGGTTCGGGGACCTGGTCACCATGCGGTGGTGGAACGGGATCTGGCTGAACGAGGCCTTCGCCACCTTCATGGAGGTGCTGGCGGTGGACGCCTTCCGCCCGGAGTGGCAGCGGTGGGTCAGCTTCGGGGTCGAGCGGGAAGCGGCCATGGCCGTCGACGGGCTCTACGCCACCAGGCCGGTGGAGTTTCCGGTGGGCCGGCCCGAAGAGGCCCAGGGCATGTTCGACGTCCTGACCTACCAGAAGGGCGGCAGCGTGCTGCGCATGCTGGAGCAGTTTTTGGGGCCTGACGTCTTCCGTGAGGGCATCACCGACTATCTGACCACCCACAGCCACGGCAACACCGAGACCTCGGACCTGTGGGACGCCCTGGAACGCGCCAGCGGCCGTGCCGTGCGCACCATCATGGACACCTGGATCAATCAGGGTGGCTACCCGCTGATCCGGGTGGGCGAGGACGGATCCCTCAGCCAGGCCCCCTTCTCCTACCGTGGGGAGCCGGGCGGGAACATCGGCACGGAGTGGCTGGTGCCGGTACTGACCCGCTCCCTCCTGAGTAAGGAGGCCGACTCGCAACCCACCTTGTTGACCGGGGCCGGGAGCCCGGCGGGGACCATCCCCACCCACCCGGCCACCCAACTGGTCAATGCCGGGGGGTCCGGGTACTTTCGGGTGTCGTACCCCACCGGTGTCGTGACCCAGCTGGCCGACCGGCTCACCGACCTCGCCCCCCTGGAGCGCTACAACCTGGTCTCCGACACCTGGGCCGCCTCCCTCTCGGGTGACGCCCCGCTCTCGGATCTGTTGCGGTTGAGCCAGGCCCTGGTGGCCTCGGCCGAGACCGACCCCAGCGTGTGGTCGGTGGTCCTCGGCGCCCTCGGCCTGTTCGACCGGGTGATCCCCGACGGGGACCGACCGGTCCTGTCACTGGCCGTTCGCACCCTGCTCGGGCCCCTGGCCGTGGAGCTGGGCTGGGATCCCCGTGACGACGATGGCGAGCGCACCCCTTCGCTGCGGTCGTCGGTCCTGCGGACACTGGGAACCATCGGCGAGGACCCCGACATCCAGGCCGAAGCGGCCCGGCGCTTCGCCGACGCCACCACCACCCTGCACCCGGACACCGAGTCGGCCATTTTGGACATCGTGGCCTCACAGGGCGGGGAGACCGAGTACCAGGCCTTCCTGGCCCGGTACCGGGCCCCGGCCAATCCGCAGGAGGAGAACCGCTACCTGTACGCCCTGACCTCGTTCCGGAGCGAAGAACTGGCCCAGCGCACCTTCGATCTGGCCCTGTCCGAGGTACGGACCCAGAATGCCCCGTTCGTGCTGCAGCTGCTGGTGGCCAACCGGACCACCGGACCAGCGGCGTGGACCCGGGTCACCAAGGAGTGGGACACCTTGGTGGCCACCTTCCCGTCCAACATCCTGCCCCGCATGTTGGACGGGATCCGGGGCCTGTGCACCCCCTCGGCGTTGGCCGGGCAGGTCACCGACTTCGTCGAGACCCACCCTCTGGCCGCCGGCGGGCGAACCGTGGACCAGATCCTCGAGCGGCTGGCCATCAACGTGGCCTTCGGGCAGCGGGAGGGATCCGGACTGGCGGCGGTCCTCACCGAGACCCTGGGGCTGCCGTCGACGCCTTAGCTCGGCGGGGGGCGTCCGCACCCTTCGCAACCTGAGCCCTTCCTGACGTAAAGGAGAGCGTGATCGGGGCCCCACAACTCCGGACTCGGGGCCCGGTTCGGTGTAGGGTCGTCGTCCGGGGTGAGTACGACGGGGAGAGTCCGGGTAGTGGGGCCACCGGGAGCATGGGTGCGACCGAGAGCACCGGCATCATGCTGCTGCTGACCCTGGCCCCACTGGCGCTCTTGTGGCTGCTGGTCGCGGTCCACCGGGACCGCTTGGGCTTCGCCGCCCTTTCGGTGCGTGGGGCTCTGGTCCTGGCGTTTCTGGTCTTCGAACTTCTGGTCCTGGTCATCACCGAGGTCGCCAGCATCGGCCACCACTACACGGCCGGGGTCACCGCGGTGGCCTGGGGCATCGTGACGGTGGCCCTGTTGGTGGCGGACCGGAGGCCTCTGCTGACCTTCGTGTCGGGCCTCCGACACCATGGCCCCGGCCACCTTCCCATCCGTACGTCCCTCCGTGTCCTGAGCATCGAGGACTGCGTCTGGCTGGGCGTTCTGGTGGCGCTGTTCGGAATCCTGGTGGCCGTGGGCTCGCGGTACCTACCGAGCAACGCCGACTCGCTCGTCTACCACCTGGCCCGGGTGGAGCACTGGATCCAGAACCGGACCATCTCCCCGTTCGCCACCCACTACCTGCCCCAGGTGGGGTTCGCCCCACTGGATGAGTACAACCTGGCCCTGGTACACCTGCTCACCGGCACCGACCGCTTCGATGTCGGCGTGGCTCTGACCGCCGCGGTGATCAGCGTCGTAGGCGTTACCGAGTTGGCCCGGTTACTGGGGGCGTCCCGCTCCGTGCAGATCGTGGCCGCCGTGCTGTGCGCCACCATCCCGTCAGGCGTCCTGTTGGCCACCAGCACCGAAAACGACTACTTCGCCGCGGCCATTGGGATCGGGCTCTTGGTGGTGGCGGCGTCGTTCTCGCTCGGCGCCGGGTGGCCGGCCCGGGCGGTGGCTCTGGGGGTGGCGGTCGGACTGGGCTATATGACCAAGGCCACCATCCCGCTGATGCTGGGGCCTGCCGCGGTGGTCCTGGTGGGCGTGGCCCTATACCGGCTGCGGAACACCGTGGACCCAGAGGTGCTGTTCCGCCGGGTCCTGGCCCTGTTGGCCGTCGGTGGTGTGGCCGCACTGGTCGTGGTCGGCCCCTTCGCGGCGCAGAATGCCGAGCTATTCGGTTCACCGTTCGGTCCGGCGTCGTCGACCGCGGCCAGCTCACCGTTCTCCTTCCAGGCCGGGGCGGCCAACGTGACCCGGAGCATGGCCAACAACTTCCACATCGGGAACGGCCGTTCGGGGCCGGAGTACTACGTGAGCCGGGTGGCCCTGGAGGCGCTGTCGGATGCGTTCAACCTGTTCCATGTGGCCCAGGACAACCCCAACTACAGCGTGACCCCCGCGTACCGGGCCTTCACCGTCAAGGACTACTCATCGACCCAGAAGACCGAGACCCTCAGCGCCAACCCGTGGGAGGTGATCCTGGTAGTGGTGTCGTTGGTGGTGCTGGCCGTAGGGGTCCGGCGCGGTGGCCGCCGGCTGTGGACCGTGCTATTGCTGGGCCTGGGGCTCTCGTGCGGCTATCTGTTGTTCACCTTCATCGCCAAATGGGGCATCTGGGACTCGCGCTATGCCCTCCCGCTCCTGGTGGCCTGGAGCGCGGTGATCGCGGTGGCGCTGTCGAGATTCTCGGTGTGGGTGAGCCGGGTGGTTCTGGTGCTGCTGGTGGTGGCCTGCCTGCCTCAACTGCTGGACAACACCACCCGGCCCCTCGTGCCCAGCCGGAGCTATGAGGCGGCCTACGACGCCTCCTATCTGGAACCGTACTTTGCCGCCTGTTGCAGAAAGAACGCCGGGAAGGTAGCGCCGGCCTACGAGTCGGTGACGGCAGCCCTGGCCCAGTCGACGTGCCGACAGGCCGCCATCGACAACTCGATCGAATTCGAGTATCCGCTGTGGGTGGGGTTGAAGCACAACGGTTGGACCGGGGTCCTCACCGACGACGACGTGCACAACCAGACGACCAAGCTCGAGTCCTCCGTGCGTCCCTGCGCCACCATCAGGCAGGTGGGTCCCCACTACCGCACCCCGAAGAACGGGACCGTCACTCTGCAGTACCAGAACCTGGCCCTCTCCATCGACCCCCGAAAAGCCGCTTCGGTCACCACCCCCCTAGCCGGCTTCTCCAGCTCGGTTAACGGCATCCGGGTCTACCCGGGCGGCGGATGGAATCTCGTCACCCGCCATCACGACCCCGTGACAACCGGGGGCGGGACCCTCTACCTGTCCAGTGATGCGAGCCACCAGGTGCAGCTGCAGATCCACCTGACCACCACGAGCCAGCCGGCCGTAGTGGTGACCGATTCGAGCGGAACGGTGGTGCCTTCAGCCCGTACGGGCGACTCCGTGCTGGCCACCCTGACCCTGCACACCGGCATCAACCGGGTGACCGTGGCCCCGGCCGTCGCGGGTCGGGAGGCGGGTCAGCCCTTGGTCCTGACGGCCATCACCGTCGGATCCTCTGACCACTGAGGGCAGGGCGTGGGCCGGCCCGGATGGTTCGGGGGCCGGAGGCGTGAGAGGCTGCCCCGATGGATCGAACGCTGACCGACGCCACCGTCTCTCCGGCCTCCGGACCGTCGGACGAGCGGAGGCACCGTCGTGACCAGCTCTTTGCCGCCGCCCGGGCCGCCAACGGGTTTATGCCCGACGACGAGGGTGAGGCCCTGTACCTGGCGGCGCTACGGGCCGGGGCCTCGTTCGAAGACGCCACCTTCGTGGAGGTCGGGGCGTGGTGCGGCAAGTCCTCCGTCTATCTCGGTGCCGCTGCCGAGGAGACCGGGGCGGTGCTGTTCAGCCTCGACCACCACCACGGTTCCGAGGAGAATCAGGCCGGGTGGGAGCATCACGACACCACGTTGGTCGACCCGGACACCGGCCGGATCGACACCCTCCCCCACTGGCGGCGCACCCTGATCGGAGCGGGGCTGGAGGCCTCGGTGATCGGCGTGGTGGGCGACTCCCCGACGGTCTCGGCCCACTGGTCCACCCCACTGGCCTTCTGCTTCATCGACGGCGGCCACGGCGAAGAGCCGGCGTGGGCCGACTACCGGGGTTGGGCCTCCAAGGTGGTCGAAGATGGTTGGCTGGCCATCCACGACGTGTTCCCCGATCCCGCCGACGGGGGTCGCCCTCCCTTCGACATCTGGCAGGCGGCCCTCAACGACGGTGCGTTCGTGGAAGACGGCGAGTGTGGCTCGTTGCGGATCCTGCGCCGGGTCTCCTAGGCGGGAGGCTCCACCACGACGCTCGGCTCGTAGCTCGTACTCAACTCGGGCCACCGGCCCGAGTTGAGGTGCGACTCAGGAAGGTCCGCTCTGCCCGTGCGCCCGCACGGCGGGCTCCACCGGAGCCTCAGGAGCGGGCTCGGTGAGGTCCAGATGGCTGGGCAGGCCCTCGCCCCGGAAGAGCCCCGATGCCGGAGTGGTCCGGCTGAGGGCGTCGGCGGCCAGCACCATGGCCCCGGCGGTGTACGTCGACCGCTCGAGGGGCGGATAGGTGGCCTCCTCGGGATAGACCATGCCGGTCCAGTAGGAGCCGTCCTCGTTGCGCAGGGCCTGGACCCAGCTGAGGAGCCGGAGAGCCTCCTCGTCCATGCCCAGGGCGTCGAGGGCCAGGACGCACTCGGCGGTCTCCGCCGCGGTCACCCACTCGCCGGTGGACACGCAGCGCACGCCGCGGCCCTCCATGACGAAGGTGTCCCACGATCCGTCGATCCGGCTGCGAGCAGCCTCGCCACCGAGCGCACCGGAGAGGACCGGGTAGTACCAGTCCATGGCGAACTCGACCTTGGGAGCGAAGGCCTCGGGTTGGTGGGCCAGGGCATGGGCCAGCCGACCGGCGGCCAACTCCCAGTCCGGCCGTTCATGCTCCAGCCGCTCGGCACAGGCGATGGCACACCGGAGGCTGTGATAGATCGAGGAGGACCCGGTGAGGAGGGCGTACTCCTCGAGGAACCCCGACGGGTCGAGGGACCAGTGGATGGCGCCGTCGAGCCGTTGCCACCGCAGGACGAAGTCCACCCCGGCCTCGACCGCCGGCCACAGCTGCTCGAGGCCGTCGATGTCACCGGTGGAGATGAAGCGGTGCCAGGCTCCGGTGGCCAGGTAGGCACACACGTTGGTGTCGAGCCGGGCGTCCTCGATGCCGGTGGTCAGGTAGTAGTTGAACCAACTCCCGTCCGGGAGCTGGGTGTCCACCAGCCACTGGTAGGCCTGGTCGGCTCGGTCATCCAGGCCGGCCGCGGTGAGGGCCATAGCGGCCTCGACGTGGTTCCACGGATCGCAGTGCCCTCCGGGGAACCACGGGATCATCCCGTCGGGCCGTTGGATGGAAGCGATGGACTCGGCGGTGGCCACCACCTGGGCCGCGCTCATCACTCCGGGAACGTCGGGGATCGACCTCACACCAACACCTCGTCACGGGACGGCTGTTCACCAGCAGGCTGCTCGACCGACAGCTCGTCGGTGGACGTGCGGTGACCCGGTTCTGAGGGCTTCTCCAGGTAGACGACCAGGCTCTTGCCCACCAACGGGTTGAGCACCCGGTCGGCGTAACGCGTGACCATCGGGGCCTTTTCGATATCCCACACCAACAGCCGGTGGTAGGTGGCCACGGCCGGATGAGTGTCGTTCTTCGGGCCCACCAGGCAGCGGAGCCACCAGTACGGAGCGTGCAGACCGTGGGCGTGGTGGCTCCCGACCGCCTTCAGACCGGTGCCCTGCAGCCGGTCGACCAGCTGGCTCTGGCGGTAGATCCGCACGTGACCACCGGGCACGTTGTGGTACTCGTCGGAGAGGGCCCAGTTGACGAACTCGGGCCCGCACCGCGGTACGGTCACCGCCATGGTCCCGCCGGGGCGGAGCACCCGGGCCAGCTCGGCCATGGCCGTCTCGTCATCGGGGATGTGCTCGAGGACCTCGGAGGCGATGACCCGGTCGAACGACCCGTCGGCGAAGGGCAGCAGGAGGGCATCGCCGCGGGTGGCCCCCACCCGGGCCGATGCCGCGTCCAACTCGCCGGCCACCGCCATGGCCCCGAAGGTGTCCTGCACATTGCGCACCTCGTCGGCGCCGGCGTCGAACGCCACCACCTGGGCTCCCAGCCGGGCCGCTTGATAGGCGTGCCGACCGAAGCCGCAGCCCAGGTCGAGGAGACGGTCCCCGGGCCGGACCCCGAGCTTCGAATAGTCGACGGTCAGCAAGGCTGGACCTCCGTGGGCAAGTTTGGGGTGTGGTCCCGTGGTTCGGGAGTGGGTTCAGAGGATGAGGAGGAGCCGACGACACCAGGCCCGGTTGGACCGCCGCCCCGGTCGGCCAGGAGGGCCTGGTACTCGGCGGCGGTGCCCGAGGCGGTCACCTGCCAGGTGAAGCGACCCAGCACCCGCTGACGGCCGGCGGCACCCAGGCGCTGGCGCAGCTCGTCGTCATCGAGCAGGCGCCCGATGGCCAGGGCCAGGGCCCCGGGGTCGTCCGGCGCCACCAGCAGTCCCGTGACCCCGTCGGTACCCACCACCTCGGGAAGGGCACCTCCGGTGGTGGCCACCAAAGCCACACCACAGGCCATGGCCTCGATGGCCGGCAACGAGAACCCTTCATAGAGGGACGGGACCACCGCCACCTGGGCCCGGGCGTAGTTGCGGGCCAGCTCGTCGTCGCTGATCCCGGTGACGCACCGAACGATCGGCGTCAGATCGAGTCGCTTGATGGCCTTGGCCACCCGACCGTCAGGGCGGGGGTTGCCGATGACCACCAACTCGATGTCCCGCTCGGTCCGCAACTTGGCCACGGCCTCGAGCAGCGGCACCAAACCCTTCATCGGGACATCGGACGACGAGGTCACCATGATCCGGCCGGGCACCGGCTCGACGTCGTGCCGGGGACGGAAGACGGTGTGGTCCACGCCGACCGGCACCACGGTCATGCGGTCCAGCGCCACCCCCATCTGGGTGGCGATGTCGGCCTTGGACGACTGGGACACCGTGACCACCCGGGGCAGGGCCCGGGCCACCTTTACCTGCATGCGCAGGAAACCGAACCACCGGCGCTGGGTGAACTGCTGCCACGGATTGGTGGCATGGCTCAGGGCCAACTGCCGGTCCACGGTGATCGGGTGGTGGAGGGTGGTGAGCACCGGCCATCCATCATCGATCATGCCCATGATCCCGTTGCCCAGGCACTGGTTGTCGTGCACCAGGTCGAACTCACCGAGCCGCTCGGCCAGCATGCGGCGCACCCGGAGACTGAAGGTCCAGGGCTCGGGGAACCCGGCCGTACACATGACCCCGAACTCCAGGGCGGCCACCGACGTGGGATAGGAGTTGCGGAACTCACGCAGCTTGGGGACCCGGAAGGGGTCGGGGTCGCGGTAGAGGTCGAGGCTGGGGACCGGGGTGAACCCCACTCCTTCGTCGACCTCGGGCCACGGCTGGCCGGCGAACACTTCGACCGAGTGGCCGAGGGCCACCAACTCGCGGGTCAGGTGGCGGGTGTAGACCCCCTGGCCGCCGCAGCGGGGATTGCCCCGGTAGACCAAGAAGGCGATGCGCAGGCCGCCCGGCTCCGGCGGACGGGGGGCGATCCGTTCGGGCACTGGAGGTGGGTTGGCGGGTCCCTTGATCTTGTGTCGCTTGAGTCCGAAGCTAGGCATGGACAACCGAGGCGTGCGGACACATGGGAGCCAAATACTCCCCCGGCCAGGTACTTCGGCGCAAACCCGGCCCTTTCAACCCTGGCCACAGGGCCGGTGGGGCGGTCCATGGGGCACTCGTTGGACCTGGCAAGGCGATCAAACGTTCACTCCGAACCATCCGAGCACGGACAGGACGACCAGCAGGGAGGCGAAGCTGCCCACCGCCAGCACCGTGATCAGGCCCACCGTGCGGGCCAGCCTGCCGTTGGCGGCCAGACCGAGCAGGTCCCGGCGGTTGGCCAGGACCAGGATGAAGATCAAGGTGATCGGGGTGACCACCCCCTCCAGCACCTGGGTATTGATGATCAGCCGGAACAGGTTGCCGGGTACCAGCACCACACCGGCCCCGATGATGATCTGGGCGGTGAACAGTCCGAGGAACAGTGGAGCCTGTCGGAAGCTCTTGGACACCGAGCGCTCCACGCCGACAGCCTCGGCCACGGCGTACGACGTCGACAGGGGAACCACCGCGGCGGCCAGAGCCGAGGCCCCCAGCAGCCCGATCCCGAACAGGTACTCGGCGTATCGTCCGGCCACCGGCTCGAGGGCCTTGGCGGCGTCCGCCGCCGAGCTGAGGGCGCCGGTTCCACCGATCACCGCGGCAGTGGCGATGATGATGCACATCGAGACCAGGTCGGAGAAGATGGCCCCGCTGACGGCGTCGACCCGCTCGTACTTGTACTCGTCGGGCCCGATGCCCCGGTCGACCACCGCGCCGGCGGTGTAGAGCTGGATGTAGGGCGTGATGGTGGTCCCGATCAACGCCACCGCCACCAACAGGTAGGCCTTGGAACCGAGGACGTGGGGGAGGAAGGTGTCGGTGGCCACGTTCTTCCAGTTCGGGTGACCGAGGAACATGGCAATGGGGTAGCTGATGAATACCAGGCTCAAGAGGAGGAAGACCCGCTCGGCGTAGCGGTACGAGCCCACGATGACCAGCATCCAGATGGCGATGGCGGCGATGGGCACCGACAGGTAGCGGGACACGCCGAACAGCTCGAAGGCCGTGCCGATTCCGGCGAACTCCGTCACCACCAAGCCGACGTTGGCCACGGCGAAGGCCACGACGGCGAACGCCGAGAGGCGAAGCGAAAACTGCTCGCGGATGAGCGCCGCCAGGCCCTTGCCGGTGTGGGCGGCCAGGCGGGCCACCATCTCTTGGATGCAGACGTACCCCACGGTGACCAGGACCATGAAGAACAGGGTCCGATATCCGAACTGGGCGCCCGCCGAGGCGTAGGTGGCGACCCCGCCGGCATCGTTGCCGGCGTTGGCGGCGATCAGGCCAGGGCCGGCGGCGGCCAGGTAGATCAGGAAACCCCGGATCCACCGGTTGCCCAACATCGCCTTGGCGGGCCCGAACGACCGATCCCCATGGGATTCCGGCCGGTCGGTCCGCGTGCTCATCGGCTCGACGCCCTCACTGCAGCAACCTCGGGAAGTGGATCCGTCCGCGTTCAGGCATGAGGGCGTCGATCACGTCGTCAGCCAGGATCCGCCCCACCGGCCGGTCGTCGTCGTCGACCACCACCACCGACATACGGCGGGCGTCGATGAGCCGCTCGGCCACCTCGCGCACGTGGGCGCGGATCCCCACCGTGACCGGCTCCGCCTCGCCGGCCAGGTCCCCGAGCACGGTGTCGGCCGGGTTGATCAGCAACTGCAGGAGCGCCAGGTCCCAGATCATCCGGCCCTGGTCGTCGACCAGGGCCACGGCATCGAGCTCCTCGGGGCAATCATCGTGACCGGCGAGTCGTGCCGCCAGAGACCCCACCGTCTCCGAGGTGGTGGCCACCAGAAAGGCCGTGGTCATGAAGCCCCCGGCCTCGTCCTTGGGGTAACCCAGCAGGCGGACCAGGTCGGCCACCTTGTCCTCGGGCATGGCCGCCATCAGCTCGGCGCGCTCCTCGCTGGTGAGGTCGCGCAAGGCGTCGACCGCCTCGTCGGGCTCCATGGCGCCGACCAGCTCGGCCGCCCGCGCCGGCTCGGCCTCTCGGAGCAGTGACGCCAGCTCCTCGGGGTCCATCTCCTCGAGGGCGTCGGCCGCCTCCTCGGCACTCAGGGAGTCGAGCAGGCGCTGGCGCTCCGGCCTCATCAGGTCCTCGAGCAGATCGGCCAGCTCGCCGGGGCGCAGGCGCTCGAGCCCGGCGTTGGTGGTCCGCAGGCGCACCTCGGGAGCCTCCCCCCGCTCCGTCTCGTCAAAGGGCTGGATGGCCCCCCAGTCGATGACCCGGTCCGGGGTGGGCGTGTGTCGCCACCGGGCCGGTCCCAGCCGCCGCAGCAGGCTCTGGACGGAGATGTCCACACCGACCAGGCAGTACCGTCCGAACAACGGCGCCAGGTACAGGTCGGCAGCCCGGATGACCTGCACGCCGTCCACATCCACCAGCTGGTGGTCGAGAACCTGGTCGGCGAGGGTCACCTCGCCGGGACGTGGAGCGAAGTCGGTGAGATCGAGTCGGGCCGTCTTGAGGAGGACCTGGGTGTGCTGGATGCTCTCGATAGCTGAGGCGTCGACGAAGGCCAGGCGCCTTCCGACCCGGACCACCAGTCCGGTGACCGGCGGGTACGTCTCGTCACCGGTCCACCGGCACACCACGTCGACCAGCCGGCCGATCTCCGCGCCTCCCTGATTGCGGACCGGTCGGCCCACCACGCCGGCCAGAGAGACGATGGCGTCGCGTATGGCCCGGTTGGCCAGCAGGCGCTGGCTCCGGTGCCGCAGTCGCGGTCGGGCGGAGAGGTGGCGGTGCGGTGTGGCGCTCGTGGCCGCGGGGCCCGAGCCGCCCTCGTCGGGCGGGTCGGAGCGGCGGCGGGTGGGCACGGCGCTCAACCGGTTGAAGATTCGGGACATCGGACACCTCGGGGTCTCACAGGGCTGGCAGACCGCAGCACCAGAACCGGGCTAGGGGCAAGGCCGATGACACGGACCTTGGGCTCGGAGGGGGCCGGAGTGGCTGCCAGGATCGGACGAACGAAGCACAGCCTCCTCGCCGATGCGCACCGCGGAGAGCGGCGGCCGGTTGGACCGGGACCGCCGGACTGCATCGAACCGCTCAGTTCGAGGAACGGAATCAGCGGGCGCACACGGGAGGTTGTGGCACTGCTCCCGGTTTACTAGGGGGTTCTCCCCGGTTCATGGGCCACACCTCCTTTTTCGTGTGTCCGGACGTAGGCGCCATCGTGCGCATGCGTGTCCCGACCATTGTAACCCGGGGACAATCGGCAGGGCACTGACCTGGGCGCCCGCTCCCACCGGGCCTTTCTCGTGGCGGCAGTCGGACAGGTAAGGTCGCCACATGGACCTGAGTTATCCCGCCGAGACCGAGCCGTTTCGGGCCGAGATCCGCCAGTGGCTGGCCGACAACCTGCCCGAAGGGTGGGGCACCCCGGGGTTCACCATGACCCGCGAGGAGAAGAAGGCCTTCAACCAGAGTTGGACCAAGAAGCTCTTCGCCGGCGGATGGATCTGCGCCTCGTGGCCCAAGGAGTACGGAGGCAAGGGCCTCTCCCTCATGGAGTCGGTGGTACTCAACGAGGAGTTCGCCCGGGCCGAGGCTCCGCTCCGGGCGGACTTCTTCGGTGACACGCTGGTCGGGCCGACCATTCTGCAGTGGGGTACCGAGGAGCAGAAGCAACAGTTCATCCCGGGGATCCTCAAAGGCACCATCTCCTGGTGCCAGGGTTTTTCCGAGCCCGACGCCGGTAGCGACCTGGCCTCCCTCAAGACCCGGGCCGAGGTCGACGGCGACGAGTGGGTCATCAACGGCCAGAAGGTGTGGACCACCCAGGCCCAGTTCGCCGATTACATCTTCTTGTTGGCCCGGACCGATCCCGACGCCCCCAAGCACGCCGGCATCTCCTATCTGCTGGTGCCGATGAAACAGCCCGGGATCGAAGTGCGGCCCATCGCCCAGGTCGACGGGAGCGCCGACTTCAACGAGATCTTCTTCACCAACGCCCGCTGCCCGCGCCAGAACGTGGTGGGCGGTGAGAACAACGGGTGGAAGGTGGCCATGACCACCCTGGGCTTCGAGCGGGGCTCCTCGGCCACCACCGGCCACCGCCGGTTCGCCCGCGAGCTCGACCAGATCATCGCCACGGCTCAGAAGAACGGGCGATCGACCGACCCGCAGATCCGCCAGCGGTTGGCCACGTCGTGGACCAAGGTCAAGATCATGGAGATCAACGGCTACCGGTCGCTGACCGACTCCCTCAACGGCACCCACCATATGGCGGCCCTGAACGTCTGCAACAAGATGTTCTGGTCGGAGCACCATCAAGCCACCATGGACCTGGCCATGGACATTTTGGGCATGGACGCCCAGATCCTCACCGGCGACCCGGCCGACATCGTCGACGTGCGGCTCAAGCGGGGCCGCGACGACTATCCGGTCAGCGACCTGCAAGCGTCGTACTTCTTCTCGCGCTCCGAGACCATCTGGGGCGGGACGGCGGAGATCCAGCGCAACATCGTCGGCGAACGGGTGCTCGGTCTGCCCAAGGAGCCCAAGCCGGCAGGTGCCGCCAGCTGACGAGAGATCGTCGCCGGGGCGGACCCGGAGCAGCGGCCCGTGACCGGCCGCCCACGCTCACTGCCCTCCGTAGCGGGGAGTTGGATCGGGATCTCGGCCGATGGGCCGATGTCGACCGGCTTGACCGATCAAACGCTTGGATCGACGTTTAAGTTGCGAACCCGCCGGGGTATGAGACCGAAGCACCCGGAAAATGTCCGGGTCGAGACCTCACCAAGGGGGATGTACATGCGTCGAATGATTGTTGCGGCTGCCGCGCTGGCCGCGCTGGCCACCCCGGCATCGCTGTTCGTAGTCGGAGGGTCCACGGTTGCCGGTGCCGCCACGCCGAAGAGCCTGGTCTGCAGCAAGGTGTCAGGGACGGACACGAGCAACGTGACCATCTCTGAGTGCGCCGTGCCCAAGGCCGACGCCAAGCTATACGCCAGCGCCAGCGGGAAGGCTACGAGCCTCGAAAAGGGCGGAACCATCACCTGGACCTCCAGCAAGAAGACCACGGTGTTGAAGCTCACGGTCAAGAGCAGCACGGGCTGCCCCACGGGCGACCTCACGGAGAAGGCCACCGGGACGGTGACCGGTGGTACCGCTTCTACCGCCATCACCTCCAAAAATCAGCCGGTGTCGTTGACGGTCTGCATCAACAAGAGTGGGGCCATCAGCCTCAAGCCCGGTACCAAGGCTGACATCTAAAGCCTTGCGCACCTGGACGTGGCGCCCTCGAGCGCAACGTTCGTTGACAAACACCGCCGATGCCCTCCCTTCCGGGAGGGCATCGGCGCGTCCGATGCCCTGCAGCGCTGCCCGGCTGCCTGATACTCCGGACCACTCTGATACTCCTGTCAAAGAGTGGGGACCCCCCACCGTCTGCGGCGGTGCAAACCTTGGAGGAACCTGTGAATTCCGAAAACACGTGCAAACTCCCGGCACGGGCCGGGCAACTGACAAGACCGTCAGGTACGTTGGTGGGACCCAGACCAACTGGGTGAAGGTTTCAAGGACACTCAACCCAAGGGGGAAGCATGCTTCGTTTATCCACACGTGTTGCGGCCATTGCGGGATGGTGGTGGTGAGCTCGCTCGGCACCGTCGCGCTGACGACGGGGGTCGCCTCGGCCAGTGCCACCACGCCTGCTGTTACCTGCACCAAGTTCTCAGCCACCGTCACGGGACTGCCACGGTCAGTGGCTGCACCCAGACCTGCCGATACCGGCGGCAGCGGCAAAGAGGTGGCAAAGCTCAGCGGTTCCGGAGAGCACCGGCACCATCACCTGGGCCACGGGTCACGGCAAAACAATCACAAAGTTCACCTACGCTCGCGTCAAGCCGAACAAGTGCACCAAGGGCTCGGAGATCAAGGAAATGGCTACCGTGCAGGCCGGCGGCACAGGCAAAGCTTCCAACATCATCAAGAAAGGCCAGATCGGAACGTTGCTTCTCTGCGTCAACGGTTCGTCGTCACCCTCCTTACCGGGTCAGAAGTTCTCGATCTAACCCGTCAGTCTTAAACGTCGGATCGACACTGCCCTCCCGGCCACGGGAGGGCGGTGTCGCGTCCTCAGGCCACGTTGGACTCGACGTCCCGCACCGCCTCCGCTTCGGTCTGGCGGGCGATGGCATCACCAACCCGTCCCGACCCGTCCCGCTTGAGGCCCGCCTGATGGCGCCACATCAACACCCCGGCGGCCAGCACCGTGGCCACCGCGCCGGACAGCAGGGCCACCCGGGGATTGGTCCACTGGGCGATGGCCCCCACCAGGGGTGCCCCGATCGGTGTGGTGCCGAGGAACGCCATGGCGTAGAGCGCCATGACCCGACCCCGCATGTGGGGTCGGCCGTCAGCTGCAACGTGGCGTTGGCCGTAGCGATGAACCCGATCGATGCCGCCCCCATGAACACGATGAAGATCGATGCCGTCACCAGGGTGGGGGCCAGAGCCACCGCGCCCAGGAGCCCCCCGAAGGTCAGGGCCAGCACCTGCAGCAGCCGCGGGGTGGGCCGGGCCCGATGGGCGGCCAGCAGGCCGCCGATGATGGCCCCGAATCCCATGCACGAGGTGAGCAGTGAGTAGGTCCCGGCACCACCGTGGAAGGTCACCTTGGCCAGCACGGCCAGGGTGACGGTGAAGTTGTAGGCGAAGATTCCGATGAGGGTGATGGCCAGAAGGGTGTTGCGGAGGCTCGGGGTGCGCCACACGTAGCGGAACCCCTCACGGATCTGGCCCTTGGCCCGGGCCACCTTCTCGGTGGGGAAGAGCTCCTTCGACCTCATCATGGACAGCCCCACCAGCACCGCCACGTAGGAGGCGGCGTTGATGAAGAAACACGCCCCCAGCCCGAACACCACGATCACCACCCCGCCGATGGCCGGCCCCACCACCCGGGAGGCGTTCATGACCACCGTGTTCAGGCTCACGGCGTTGGGCACGTCGTGGCGGCCCACCATCTCCATCACGAAGGTCTGTCGGGCCGGGTTGTCGAACACGTTGACGAAGCCGAGCAAGAGGGCCAACAGGTAGACCTGCCACAGCTCGACCGAGTGGCTGACCACCAGGGCCCCCAGTACCAGGGCCAGGACACCGCCCCCGGTCTGGGTGGCGTAGAGCAGCCGGCGCTTGTTGGTCCGGTCGGCCACCAGCCCCCCGATGGGCCCGAACAACAGCATGGGGAGGAACTGGAGCCCGACCACGATGCCGAGGTCGACACTGCTCCCGGTGAGGTGCAGGACCAACCAGGCCTGGGCCACGGTCTGCATCCAGGTGCCGGACACCGAGATGATCTGGGCCGTGAAGTACAGCCGGTAGTTGCGGATCTTGAGCGAGCTGAAGGTCTGGGCGGCGGCGGCGCGGATGGAGTTCACGATGACTCGCCGTCCACCAGTCGTTCGAGCAGCACGGTGAGTGACCCGAGGTCCCGGCGCTCATCCGGCGAGAGCCGGTGGAGCTGCTCGGCCAAGAAGGCCGTCTTCACCGAGCGGCTCTCCCGGAGTACCTGCTGTCCCGACGGGGTGATGGTGACCCGGGCCACCCTTCGGTCCTCGGGGTCGACCACCCGGGTCACAAAGCCCAGCTGCTCCAGGCCACCCACGATGCGGGTCATGGACGGGGGCTGCACCGACTCCCGCTCGGCCAGGGCCCCCAGGGTGGGTGCGCCCAACCGGTCCACGCTGGCCAGCGCCGACGACTGCGACGGCGTGAGTCCCGGGAACCCCTGTTGGCGGAGGCGACGATGGAGCCGGGTCACGGCCAAACGGAGGCGGGCGGCCAGCTCGGCGTCCTCACCGCTCTCGATCCCCAGTTCGTCGCCGGGCCCGGCCGGCCCGGCTATGGCCCCACCGTCACTCTGCTTGATCCCGCTCAGGCCAACTCCCATGCCTCCATACTAGTTAGTTTTGCAAACTAATGCGACAGAGGGCGCGCCGATCCGGACCCGTACCGTCCAAAGTTGCCCCACCGACCCGGTCAGAAGCTGGGGACGTAACCCCCGCGGCCCATCGACTCACTCTCGAAGGGATCCACCGACTCGTCGACCCCCCCGAGGACCTCGGTCACCCACGGCAGGCGGTCACGAAGGATCCGGTCCACCCCGCCCTGGAGCGTCGAGGCGCTCACGGCGCACGAGCTGCAGGCCCCCTGGAGCTGCACTTCCACCACCCCGGTGACCACGTCCGCCGAGAGGAGGGCCAGGTCCCCGCCATCAGCCTGGACCGCCGGCCGCATGAGCTCGATGATGCCGTTGAGCTGGCTGAGCCGCTCGCCCCGCTCCTCGTCGCTGAGCGTGGCCTCACTCTCCGTCGGACCGCCCGCCACCGGGCCGCCGGACTCCATGGACTCCTCGTCCCCCTCAGCGCCAACCTGGTCTGCGTCCACAGCGTGTCCTCCCGTTCTGATGGTCGGCACCGGTGACCGGTCGCCGACCAACTGCCCCACCAGTCTGCCGCGTCGGGCCCGCCGTCCGAACATCGGATGGTCCACGGTGGCCTCGGGAACGCCTCTCAATGGCTCCGGGCCGGGAAGGGCGCCCCCCACCGACGACCTCAACGCTGACCCGACCCACGACCTCACCGACGGTGGCGACGGCAGGCGACAGTGGCGGTTACGATGCGTTGTGCCCATGGAGCGACCCGCCACTCCCCCGGGGCCGATCGGACTCGTCCTACCGACCTTCGTGCAAGACACGGTTCCCCAGTGGGCGGAGCCCCCTGCCACAGCCAGACCGACCGACGCCGACGGCTCCCACCCGACCAGCCCCACTCCCCCGACCGGCCCCGGCAGCCCGGGCGCGGCCGGCGCCGGCCCCATCGGCGAGCTGTCCGAGGTCTGCAGCCGGGCCGAACAGCTCGGGGCCGACGCCCTGTGGGCCTGCGACCACCTCTTCTGGCATGGACCCTCCCTCGAGTCCATGCTCAGCCTGACGGTGGCGGCCACCGCCACCACCACCGCCACCTTGGGCACCTGCGTGGTCCAGCTGCCGCTCCGCCAGGCCCCGGCCGTGGCCAAGCAGGCCGCCACCCTCCAGACGCTGTCGCGCGGGAGGTTCGTCCTCGGCGTGGGGGTCGGGAGCCACGCCGGCGAGTACGAGCAGGCCGGCAAGGACTACCGGACCCGGGGTCGCCAGCTCGACGCCGGCATACGCGAGCTCCGCCGGTCGTGGGCCACCGGACAAGGCGTCACCGCCGGCGACATCGGGGGCGCCGGCGCGGCCCGTTACCGGCAGCTACCCGAGCCCGAGCCCATCCCGGTGTGGGTGGGGGGCTCGTCCGAAGCGGCGCTGCGCCGGGCCGCCACCCTGGCCGACGGCTGGATGCCCCTCTTCGTGCCGCCGGCCGAGTACCGCCAGGCCATCGAGCGCCTGGGCAAGGAGGTCGACCGGGCCGGGCGGCAGACCGAGGCGGTCACCCCCTCCATCGTCTTGTTCGTGTCGATCGACGACGATCCGGGTAAGGGATTGAAGAAGGGAACCGGGTGGATGTCCTCGCTCTACGGGATTCCGGCCAAAGCCTTCGAGCGCCATATCGTCAGTGGGAGTGCGGCCGAGGTGGCCGCCGTGGTCGACACCTACCGCAGGGCCGGGGCCCGTCACGTGGCCGTGTACGTGACCGAAGACCAACCGTTGGAACAGTTCGAGCGTCTGACCGCGGCCTTGGCCACGGTCGGGGCGCCGGCTCGAGGATAACGAGGACACCGTGGACAGCACCGTATCCATCGTGGGGGCCGCTATGACTCCCATGAACCGCCGGGATCGCACCGCAGAGGACATGGCCCACCAGGCAGTGACCGAGGCTCTGGCCGACTCCGGCACCGACCCCGAGGACGTCAACCTGGTGGTGTTCGGCAACGCCACCGCCGGACGCCTGATCAACCAGGGCTGTATCCGGGGCCAGACCTTCCTACGGGGCACGGGGCTCCGCAATGCCGGCATCGTCAATGTCGACAACTCCTGTGCCGGCGGGGCCTCGGCCCTGCACCTGGCCACCCTGGCCGCCCGGGGTGGCGCCGGCACCGTGCTGGCCGTCGGCGTGGAGAAGATGTGGACCGGCGATCGCAGCGCCACGCTGGCCGGCATCGAGGACGGGGTGCCCCTGGTCGACCGGCTCCGGATGCACGAGCAGCTCGAGAACCCGTCGGGGTCGGTGCTCATGGCCCTCAACGCCTCGTGGACCATCATCCAGATGGAGGAGCGCGACGCCACCCTCGAACAGTTCGCCGCCACCGCCGTCAAAGCCCGGCACCACGGGGCCCTCAACCCCAAGGCCCAGTTCCAGTCGGAGGTCACCCTGGACGAGGTGCTCCAATCGCCGTCCATCGTGTGGCCGCTCACCCGCCTCATGTGCTCGTCCTTCACCGACGGAGCCGCCGCGGTGGTCCTGTCCCAAGCCCCGCGGTCGGGATCGCCGAAGATCCGGTCCTCCACCGTCCGGTCGGGCAACGGCGACATGGACTACCACGAGAGGCTGGCCGAAGCGGCCTCCGCCGCCTGGGACGATGCCGGGGTCGACCCCGGCGACGTCGATGTGGTGGAGCTGCACGATGCCACCAGTGCCGAGGAGCTCTACGCCCTGGAGTCGCTGGGCTTCTTCAAGCCGGGCGACGCCGGGCCGGCCACCCTGGCCGGGGACACCACCGTCGGGGGCCGTGGGGTGACCGTCAACACCAGCGGCGGCCTGGTGGCCCGGGGCCACCCCCTGGGGGCCACCGGCATCGCCCAGGTGGTCGAGTTGACCGCCCAGCTGCGGGGCCAGGCCGGGGCGCGCCAGGTCGAAGGGGCCCAATTGGCGGTGTCGGCCAATACTGGTGGCATCATCGGTAAGGACGCCGCCTTCATCGGGATCCACGTGCTGGAGGCCGACTGACCTTGTCCATGACCACCACCCACTCGAACCACCATCACCACCACCTCCACGATCGGGACCACCACCATGAGGACCAGGCAGCCATGAAGACCACCCGCGGCGGCATCGTGACCGGCTGGGGGATCTCCGTGCCCGACAAGGTGGTGACCAACGACGACCTGTCGGTGACCATGGACACCAGTGACGCCTGGATCCAAGAGCGCACCGGCATCCGCGAGCGCAGGATCGGCGGTACCACCTCCCAACTGGCCATCGAGGCCGGCATCGCCGCACTGGCCCGGGCCGGTCGCCGGCCCGACGAGATCGACGGCGTGGTCCTGGCCACCACCACGCCGGACCAGATCGTGCCGGGCACCTCGGCCACGGTGCAGGACGGCATCGGCATCACCGGGGGCGCCTTCGACGTCAACGCGGCCTGCTCCGGGTTCGTCTACGCCCTGACCGTGGCCCACGGGATGCTGGCCATCGGCGCCGAGCGGCTCCTGGTCATCGGCTCGGAGACCCTCAGCAAGATCACCGACTGGGACGACCGGTCGGTAGCGGTGCTGGTGGGCGACGGGGCCGGGGCGGTGGTCCTCGAGGCGGTGGACGGCCCGGGCCAACTCCTGTCGTGGAAGCTGGGGGCCGACGGCTCGCTCCGGCACCTGCTCAAGTGCGACCACGGCGGGTACCTCTACATGGACGGCAAGGAGATCTTCCGCAAGGCCGTCCGGGTGGTGGTGGAGTCGGCCGAGGCCGCCATCGCCGAAGCCGGCCTGACCCCGGCCGACATCGACATCATGGTTCCCCACCAGGCCAACCTGCGGATCATCAACGCCGCCTGCCAGCGGCTGGGGATCCCCGACGAGAAGGCGGTGGTGGTCATCGACCGCTACGGCAACACCTCGTCGGCGTCCATTCCCCTGGCTCTGGCCGATGCCCTGGAGACCGGCCGGCTCCGGGAGGGCCAACACGTCCTGCTCACCGGATTCGGCGGCGGCATGACCTGGGCCAGCGCTGTGCTGCGTTGGGGCGGGTGAGCGAGGGCATGGCACCGGCCCTGGTGGTGCTGGCTGCGGGAATGGCCCGCCGGTACGGAGGATGCAAACCGCTGGCTCCGATCGGACCGGGTGGTGAGGCGGTCATCGACCTACTGGTCAGCGACGCGGTGGCGGTCGGCTTCGGCCGGATCGTGCTGGTGCTCCATCCCGAGTCCGGGCCGTCCATCCGCTACCACGTCGAGCGGTGCTGGCCCGACTCCATCGACGTGGCCTTTGCCGAGCAGCGGCTCCCGCTGGGCACGGTCCACGCCGTGCTGGCCGCCCAGGGGGTGTTGGGCACCGACCAGTCCTTCGCCGTGGCCAACGCCGACGACATCTACGGCGAGGCCGCCATGGCCCTGCTGGCCCGGCACCTGACCGAAGAGGTCGATGAGCACTTCCTGATCGGCTACCAGCTGCGCTCCACCGTGGCCACCGACGATCCGGTCACCCGCGGCATCTGCGTGGTGGACGACAGCGGCCATCTGTCGGCCCTCACCGAGCGGCGCCTGGTCACCCGGCACCTGGGCAGCCCCACCCTCACCTCCGAGGACGGACGCGGACCGGTCGACCTCGACGGCGATCTCCCGACCTCGGTCAACCTGTGGGGCTTCCGGCCGGCCATCTGGGAGACGTTCGAGGCGGCCATGGACGCTTCGGGGCTCGACGAAGAGGCCCTGTTGGCCTCGGTGGCCGCCGGGGCCGAGCCGCCCAAGGCCGAAGTGCTGCTGCCCGAGGTGGTGGCCACCATGGTCAGCGACGGCAAGGGGCTGCCGGTGAGGGTGGTCACCACCGACGCCAAACTGGTGGGCGTGACCCACGCCGCCGACCTGCCGGTGGTCAGTGCCGAACTGGCCCGCCAGGTGGCCTGGGGCACCAGGCCCAGCCGGCTCTTCGACTCCGTCGGCTGACCACCACCTGACCATCCCCCGCGGTCGGCGATGCGCCGACCCGACCGATCAGCCGATCAGTGCGAGCCGATCAGGCTCTGGCACAGCGTGGGCTGGGGCGACGCCGCCGTGACGTTGTCCACGGACAGAGCCGAGGTCAACCCCCCGGGCCCCCGGGTGATCGGGTGGACCACGATGGGACCGGTGTTGACCATGGTGGCCGACATGAACGGGTGTTTGTGGAGCACCTCGACGTAGTGCTTCACCGGATCGGTGATGATGACCACCTTGGTGGTGGTCCCGATGGGTATGGGCAGGAAGTAGCTGTGGTAAGGCGCCAGTCCACCTCCCTGCCCGGTGAGCCAGAACCTGACGGTCACCTCTCGAGGGTTCGGCGAGGGAATGGTGGTGATGGACACCGTGCTCGATCCCGAGCTGAGCAGGGGCACCAGTGGCGTTCCCCCCGGCGAGGCGTGATTGGCCGTGACCTCGTAGGTGTGCTGGAACAGATGGCCGCGTTGGGCGGCCATCCAGGTCGTCCGGGAGAGTTGTTGCTGGGGGACCGTGGCGTAGGACTCGCCGTTGGAGATGTAGAGGCCGTCACAGTCCCCGACCACGTAGAGCTGGCCGGCCGGTGCCCACGGTGGGAGTTGATTCCCCCTGACCACGTTGGCCGACAGCGGGTGGCCGGTGATGTCGCTCAAGGCTTTCTGGACCGAGACGAAGTTGTACACCTGGTCGGTGGTCCACTCCTCGTTGGGGGTGATGCCGATCCCGATGTTGGCGGCGATGGTGAACAGGCCCACCAAGGCGATGACCGTGAACGCCCCTATCCGGAACCGACGCTTCTTCCCCTCCAGCCGGCGCCAGATGTCGGCCATGGCCACCGCACTGGCCAAAACCAGGAAGGGCACGAAGTCGGCCAGATAGCGCGGCGCGATGTAGCCCCACAGCAGTAAGGCCGCGCCGGCCGAGCCGGCGGCCAGCAACAGGATCCGGGTCAGGGCCACCTGGCCGATGGGCCGGGGACGGAACGCCGTGATCATCCCCCAACAGCTGAGGAAGAAGAGCAGCGGCATCGATGAGGGCAGGCTGGCGGTGCGGTAGCGACGGTCGAAGAGCTGCCCGTGCACGGCGGTAGCCGGAGCGGCGGGAAGGGACAGGTACGGGAAGACCGATTGGAAGCGAAGGCCGTCGAAGCGGAGGTAGGCCAAGGCATCGCTGGGGATGAAGGCGATTCCCTCCTCGGAGTTGTGGTTGGAGGCCAGGAACTTGCGGCGGTAGGCGTTCTCCAGGGTGTACACCTGGTCCACCACCGGCAGCCCGAACGGCACGCCGAACTTGAGGTAGTTGACGTAGCACCCCACCGCCAGCGGAACCAGGCCGGCGGCCAGCACCGGTAGCCACCACCGACGGTTCTCCTCTCCCCCGCGGCCCAGCCCGAACCACGCCGCTATGAGCACGGCCCCGACCACACAGGCCCACCCCGTGGTGAGGCGGTCGAGGTTGGCGCACAGGATCAACACGAAGCTGGCCAGCACCCGACCACGTGACGGACGCTCCAGCACCCCCAGCAGACAGAAGATGCTGCCCACGGTGAGGCAGATGCTCCAAGCCAGGTCCTCGGCGAACACGTAGGGCAGCGAGGCCAGAACGGTCCACACCGAGCCCACCAAGGTGGTGGCGATGAGCACGCCGAATCCGGTGGCCTCGGCCCGACCCATGGCCACCGGGCCGCGGATCAAGATCCGCACCCGCCACAGGAGCAGCGAGGTGAACAGGGCGGTGAGCAGCCAGGCCACCATCATGAAGAAGACGGTGAGCCTTCCGTCCAGATGGCTGGTTACCAGCAGGATGGGCATGCGGATGATGGACGGAAACAGCCCGAAGTAGGTGTACTGGCGGTGATCGTGGACGAAGGCCTCGATGCCGATGGCGCCGTTGGCCAACCACAGGTGACCGTGGAACATGGCCCGGGCCTGGAGCTCGTAGAAGTTGTCCTCGAAGGCGGTCCCCCGTATGGGGTCGGGGGTCTCCCATGCGCCGAAGAGGATCCACAGGAACGGAACCGCCGCCACTGCCGTCCCGATGATCGCCGCGGCGGTGAAACGTCGGCGACCGGCGTGGACCTCGGCGGCGGATCCGTCGTCCCCGGACTCGGCGGCGTCCGGGGGCCGCGCCGTGCCTGCTGTGACTGCTACCGATGCGGCCGTCATGCCGTTGCCCCCGTGATGGACGGTGCCCGATCCGCCATCCCTGTCTTCCCCATGGCGAGCGAGTGTAGCGACAAGCGTACCTGGTCAATAGGCCACGCCGGCGGTCGGACCCGAGACCACCGATGGCGACCCGATGCCAAAAGTCCACGGGTCGGGGTAGCTTGGAGGTTGATGAGAACCCGGTTGGTGCGCCTGTGGGAGTTCGCCAGGACACCCGACGGGATGAAGATGATCAAGTACACCATGGTGTCGGTGATCTCCGCTCTGACCTCGCTGGTGGTGCTGAGCATCGTCTACGGCGTGCTCCGGCTCTGGAGCGAGGTGCCGAGCGTCCTGTTTGCCAATCTGACGGCCGGAGTCCCCTCCTACCTCCTCAACCGCCGGTGGGTCTGGCGTAAATCGGGCCGGTCCCATGTGAGGAAGGAGATCCTGCCCTTTTTTGTCATCTCGATCTCCGGCATCGGATTCTCCCTGTTCACCGCATCGCTGGCCCATCACTACGCCGACGCCCACCACCTGCACCACCTGGTCCGGACCGGGCTGGTCCTGTTCACCAACATCGCCTCGTTCGGAATCCTGTGGGTGTTCAAGTTCTTGATCCTCAACCGGATCTTCGCCACCACCCCTGAGCCCGAGCTGGCCGCCGAGGGGTGAGGGGGCCGGGGGGCCCGCTCGAGGCCGAGCCGTGGTCCACCAAGTCAATATTGATGAGGCCGCCGGAAATTGGGGGATGTCCGTGGGCGGGATAATCGGGTAACCTGGCAGCCGGTAACACCGCTGGATACCGTGTCATCCGCAGTTGCGCAAAAGGGGGCGTTGGTGACCGCAAAGAGAGTGACGCGGCAAGGAACCCGTGGGGAGAGGCCGTCCCGGTGCCTGGCTGAGCGGACGCCGTCAACCCGATGCGGACCGGCGTGACCACCGAATCGATGAGCGACACCGAGGCTCCGGTCGTGAACCTCGATCGCCTGGAGGGACAGCTCGACCGGCTCAGCGCCACCTACCAGTCGGCTTCGCCCTACCCCCATATCGTCCTGGACGACTTCCTCGAGCCCGGGGTGGCCGAGGCGGCCATCGAGGAGTTCCCGCCTCTCGACCCCGAGCAGTGGAACAACTACCTGCACGCCAACGAGCGCAAGTTCTCCAACACCGACCCCGAAACCTGGGGCCCGACGCTTCAGACCATCCTCGCCGAGCTCAACTCCCCGCGGTTCGTGCAGTTCGTGAGCACCCTGATCGGCGTGGACGAACTGGTGGCCGATCCGACTCTCGAGGGCGGGGGCCTGCACCAGTCGGGGGCTGGCGGCTTCCTCAACATCCACGCCGACTTCACCGTCCATCCGCACAACCGGAAGTGGCAGCGCCGGGCCAACATCCTCCTCTATCTCAACGAGGACTGGAAGCCCGAGTACGGGGGTGACCTCGAGCTGTGGAGCCCGGACATGAAGGAGTGCGTCGAGAAGGTCACGCCGGTGGCCAATCGGGTGCTCATCTTCTCCACCGATGTGACCTCCTTCCACGGCCACCCCGAGCCCATGCGCTGCCCGGAAGGCATGGCGCGACGATCCCTGGCGCTCTACTACTTCAGTGTCGAGGATGATCCCCTGGTTCGCTCGACCGAGTACCGGGCCCGGCCCGGTGACGGCGCCCACTCCATCATGATCTACGCCGACAAGCAGATGCTGCGTGGTTACGACTGGGCCAAGCGCAAGCTCGGGCTGTCCGACCAGACCGCCAGCAAGATCCTCGGCTACCGCGAGCGGAAGCGGCGAAGAGGCCACAAGGACTCGTAATGGCCGTTCCCACTATGGCTCCCCCATCGAGGGAGTCGGACCTCGGGCAGGGGTCCACAACAGCCGGCCAACCACCCCCACGCACCCCTTACGAGCTCAGTCGCCGGCGTTTCACCCGCGCCGTCCTGATCGGCATGGGCCTGATGGCCGTGCCCATGCTGTACCTGTTGTGGGACCTGTGGTCGGGATCCCCCAACCCGCTGCGGGGCGTGCCCTACGACAACTTCTACGATCTCCAGGCTCGGGCCATGTTCCATGGCCACCTGAACCTGCCCTCCGGCGACATGGGCATCGAGGCCTTCCTCCACGACGGTCGCTCCTACACCTACTTCGGCATCTTCCCCTCGTTGCTCCGGATGCCCATATTGGCGGTGACCAACTCCTTCGACGGCGATCTGACCGCGGGGTCGCTCCTGGTGGCCTGGATCATGACCGGTCTGTTCTCCTCGCTGATGTTGTGGCGACTGCGGGTCCTGATGCGGGGACGGGCCCTGGTGGGTCGGATCGAGGCCGTGGGCTACGGGGTGTTCATGGCCACGGTCATGGGCGGATCGGTGATCATCTTCCTCACCGCCACACCGTTCATCTACAACGAGGACTTTGCCTGGAGCATCCCGCTCACCGTGGGCGCCCTGTTCGCCATGATCGGGGTCATGGAGCGCCCATCGTGGGGCAGGGTCTGGGCCAGCTTCGCTCTGGTGCTCTGCGCCAACCTGGACCGCACCCCGACCGGCTACGCCTGCACCATCGGAGCCGTCCTGATCGCCGGCTGGCTGTTCCTGGGCCGGGGCGGGCAGGCCAACCGTCGATGGGCCTGGCCCATGCTGGCGGTAGGGGTCATACCGTTCCTGATCAACTGCGCGGTGACCTACGCCAAGTTCGGCCTGCCGGTGGGGTTACCCATGGCCGACCAGGTATGGGCCGCGGTCAACGCCCACCGGCGCTACTTCCTGGCCGCCAACGGCGGCAAGGCCTTCAGCCTGGCGTTCCTGCCCAGCACCGCGGTGGCCTACCTCCAGCCGTTCGGCATCCACTTCACCGGGGTGTTCCCCTTCATCACACCACCCACGTCACCGGCAGCCTGGTACGCCGGGTCGGTGCTGGACCAGACCTATCCCACCGCCAGCCTGACCGCCACCTCACCGCTACTCCTGCTGCTCACCCTCTGGGGAGCGGTGACCGTCTTCCGACCCAAGGCCCTGGGCCACATCCGCTACGCCCGGATCATCCTGATCGCCGCCGCGGCCGGCACGTCGGGGGTGTTCCTGTGGGGATACATCTCCCAGCGGTACCTGGCCGATCTCATGCCGCTGGTCATCGTGGCCGCAGCCGTGGGCCTCATCGACGTGTGGCGCCGGCTGTACCAGCTTCCCCGCCGGAGCCGCCGGGCCCGGGGCTGGTTCCTCGCACTGATCTCCGCGGTGGCGGTCTACTGCGTGGTAGCCAATGTCGCCGTCTCCCTCTGGCCGGTGTCGACGTTCACCGAGCCTCAGGCGGTGCAGTTCGTCAAGGCGCGAGAAGGCCCTCAGCTTCGACTCGCTGGCGCCCACGGTGCAACACGGCACCCACCTTCCCTACTGGGCACCGGCGGGCCAGCTGTTCATCGCCGGCGACTGCTCCGGTCTCTACCTCTCCACCGGAAACACCATGAAGAACGTGCCCGGCCAGCAGATCCAGCACCTCACCTGGATCCCGGTGCAACAGGCCACTTCCATCACCCACATCATCGGCTACTCGTTCAACCAACCGATCAGCAATCTGACCCATCCCATCACCTTGCTCACCTACGGAGGAGCCAGGCTGATCATGCAACGCCAGCCCGCTCACGCCAATGAGTTCATGCTGGTGGTGGAGAACTCCGGGACCACCATCCCCTGGCCGCAGGATTACTCGGCGGGCATTCCGATCGGCGGGCTTGCACCGGCACGACAAGCTCACCGTGGTGACCGATCCGAACCTCAATCAGATCGTGATCACCTGGGAGGGTCGGAAGGTCCTCGGCCACTACATCAGCGGCTCCGGGCCCACCACTCCACCCGCAGTGGTCCACTCCACGCCGGCTACCTCCGGTGGGCCGGAGCCGGTCGTCACCATCTCCCACCTGCCCACCCCACCGTCGAACATGAGTCTGTGCCAGAGCCTCCTGCCGGGCAGCAAGTGACCACACCTCACCCCGAGCACCGTCGATAAGGCGTGCCACCCCCAGAACCTCCCCCGGGAGAGCCGGAGGAGCCCTCCGACACGCCACCCACCGGTTGTTTCTCCTGCGTGGTCGACGACCACCCCCGCTTTCATCTCGAAGCCCTCCGCTGGTTCACCACCCTCACCGAAGTGGCCGGGGTCGATGCCCGCGACCTGGTGGTCCACGCCGTCAGCTCCGAGAGCTCGGAAGCGCTCGACTACCTCGAGGGTCGGGGCGTGGCGGTCCGGACCGTGGACCGCTTCGACCCGCGGTCACCCCACTGCAACAAGATCTCCGGCGCCCTCCGCCTGGCCGACGAGCCGAGGAGCGGGACGGTGGCGCTGTGCGACACCGACACGGTGGTACTGGAGGATCCGCGTCTACTGGATCTCCCCGCCGACGCCATCGGCGGAAAACTGGTGGACGCTCCGGTGCCACCGATCCCGGTCATCCTCAGGATCTTTGAGGCCGCCGCGGTGCCGGCCCCGCCGGTGGTGCCCCTGCCCTGGGGCACGGAGCAAACCGTGGCCGGCAACAACAACGGAGGTCTGTACCTGATCCCCGGTCCCCTCCTCCCGAGGTTGGCCCCGGCCTGGGCCCAGTGGGCCCGATGGTTGCTCGACCGGGCCGAGCTCCTCGGCACGTGGACCGTTCACATCGACCAGGTGGCCATGGCCTTGGCGCTGGCCGACACCGGCGTGGGTTCGGTGGCCCTCGACGTCCGGTGGAACACTCCGACCCACGACCCGAGTCGGTTCCCCTCCCAGCCCCAGGAGCCTGCCATCATCCACTACCACCAACAGGTGGACCGACAGGGCAGGATCCTGCCGACCGGGGTAGGTCCCATCGACCGCCGGATCGCACTGGCCAACGGCGCCATCGATCATCTGTGGCCTGACGGGTTTCCCGACTCCACCTATCAGAAGTGGCTCGGCCTCCTGGGTCCCGAACCGACCGACGTCGCCGGGGTCAAGCGGCCCGGGGCCTCCGGACTCAGGAAGGCCTTACGGTCGGTGACCGGTCGTCGTCCGAAGCAACCGCGTCATCCGAAATGACCACAACGACGGGCCGGACCACACCCATCCCTCCGGCAACAGCCGGGAAGGAAGCCCTACTCGGCGGTGGGCTGATCGGTAGGTGCCGGCTGAGCCGCAGGGGCCGGCAGCTCCGTGGGAGCCGGAGCCTGGGTGACCTCAGGGGTGGCGGGAACGTCAGCGGGAACGGGAGCAGGAGCACTGGCGGCCAGGGCCCGCTTGTCAGCGCTGCGGATGCGGAAGAACAGGTACCCGGCTCCGACGAAGGCGATGATGGCGACCAACGCCGCGGCGGCTCCGCGCTTGCGGTAGTGACCCCTGCCGTGGTGACGACCCATCCAGGTCGGCACGGCGTGAATCGAAACCGTAAGGTACTCGGCAGCTACCAGCGCCGCAATGACGCCGATAATTACCAGAACGATCACCCAGAACCATTTCATACCAATGACTGTAGCGAAAAAAGGGCAACTGTGCATGGCATTTTTGCCGATCACCACGCTCCGTCATCGACGTGTTCAGCCATTGTGGGTAGCTCTTGCAACACGATCGGTAGGAAAACACGAGTGCTCGGACAGACCACGGACGGTTGGCGCAACCACCGTGGATCGCATGGCTGCGGACCCGGTTGGCCACGGCGGCAACCCGGCCGCCATGGAGCCGGTCGCCGCCCCTTGTTCCGGTCGCCGATGTCGGGTCATCTAGGGTGAGCGACTTGTCGGAGCAACGCCAGATGCCCCCGGAACCAGCCAGCGTCGTCGTCGTCAACGGCCGGTCGAGTATGGGGTTCACCTGCCTGGATACCCGACGTACTGGGAGTCGGTTGGGTCCTGGTGGCCGCGGTCGCAGTGATGCTTCCCGCCCTTCACCACGGGCTGTCACTGGGCGAATACGACTGGCTCTCGAGCTTCGGGCTACTGCAACAGCACGTCGGCTCGATCCACAACAATTTTGCCGGCGACCAGATCGACGAGATGATCCCTTGGACCACCCTGGCATGGACCCAGGTACACCAGGGCCATCTACCTCTGTGGAATCCCTACAACGCACTGGGAATGCCACTGGCCTTTAACTGGCAATCGGCCACCTTCAGCTTGCCAAATCTGCTGGGCTATCTCTTTCCTCTTCGCTTGATGTTCACGGTGCAGGTATTGACCACCTTGTTCATTGCCGGAACCGGCGCATACGTCCTGGGAAGGGTCCTCCGGCTCTCCATCTTCGCCTGCGCCCTGGCCGGGACGGTGTTCGAATTGAGCGGACCATTCTTCGTCTGGCTGGGCTGGCCCATCGCTTCGGTGGTGGCTTGGACCGGGTGGCTTCTCGCCGCGGTCGTGCTCATCGTCCGGGGACGCCATCGCATTCGCCACGTGGCGTTCTTCGCGGTGGCGTTCGCCTTCGCCGTCTTCGCCGGCGAACCCGACACGTTGGTGCTCCTGATCATCACCGTGGTCATCTTCGCCCTGGTCCTGCTGGGAGTCAGAGCACGGCAAGTCGGATTTGGCCCGATGGCCCGACCGGCCGGCGACATGGTGTTGGCCCTGGTGGCCGGGGCCTGCCTCGGCGCGCCGCTCATCCTGCCCGGCCTGCAACTGGTGAGCCGATCGATCAGGAACACCGGGGGTGGCTCGCTGAACTCCCAGAAGGCCCTGTCCATCAAGTACCTCTACCGCACGGTGTTCCCGTGGCTCATCGGCACCCCGATGGTCCATGAGTACAAATACATCGGGATCATCGCCATCGTCCTGGCCCTCACCGGCGTAGCCTTCCGGATCCGGGTGCCCGAGGTGGCCGCCCTGGTCGGCGTGACGCGTGGTGATGGGGATCCTGGTCTTCGTGCCGGCCGGCATCCATGTGGTCAACGCTCTGCCCGGGCTTCATGCTGTCCGCCTGCCACGGGCCCTCAACTTCTTCACCTTCGCCGTGGCCATGTTGGCCGCGGTGGGGCTGCATGTGTTCATGCGCTCCGGAGAGGACCGAGCCGGACACCGGAGGGTGGTCACCTTCGTGGGGTTCGCCTTCGGCCTGTCCGGATTGGCTCTGGTGGGGTTCTGGGTGACCGGCTGGGGCCGCTACTCCCGTCTCCACGCCATTCGCCATCGGGGGCTCGAGTGGCTGCTGATCGGTGTCATCGCCGGCCTGGTGGCGGTGGCCGTCGACGTGGCGGTGACCCGGTACCGCCGTGCCGATCCGTCCACCGATGGCGGGAGCCCCGAGGCCGGCGGGTTCCTCCGTCGTCACGGCATCGGTGTTTGGACGGGGGGCCTGCTTGTCGTGGTCCAGACGATCTTCCTCATCACCAGCGGATCCGGGCTGTGGACCTCCACCTCCACGCCCTTTGCCCCCACCCCGGCGGTGCTGGCCCTCAAGCAGGCGGTGGGCAACTCGCTGGTGGCACTGGGCTACCCCAGTTGCTTCTACCCGCCGGGCCTGGGAATTCCGGTCAACGACAACATCCCCTACGGGGTCCACGAGCTGGCGGTCTACGACCCCCTCGTTCCCGAGGCCTATTACTCCGCCTGGAGGGCCAGCACCGGGCAGTCGGCCGGCCCGGCGGCGGTGTCCCACTACTGCCCGGGGGTCACATCGGCCGGTCTGGCCCGCGAGTACGGGGTGTCGTACGTCATCGAGCCGCTCGGATCCCTCGGTCCCATCGGAGGGGTGTTCGACAAAGAGATAGGTGGGGAACTCCTGTACCGCATCCCGGGGTCGTCGCCGGCCACCCTCACCCCCCTGTCGCCGTCCGGTGCCTTCCCAGCTGGCGACGCCGCGGGCGTACCCATCGCGGTGAGCCACCCTGGCCCGGCGTCGTGGCGGCTGGAGACCCGGTCGGGAACCACCCAGGTGCTCCGGTTGCACCTGACCAATACGCCCGGCTGGCACGCCACCATCGACGGTCGGGCCCTCCCGCTCCAGCCCTACGACACCATCATGCTGCAGGCCAAGGTCCCCCCCGGACATCACGTCATCGAAGTGAGCTACTGGCCGGCGTCGTTCAGCGACGGTATCTTCTTGGCGGTCGTCGCCAGCCCTGGCCCTCATTGCCGCCCCGTTCATTGCCATGATCAGACGCCGACGACGCACCGGCCCAGTAAGCGCCGCGCCAGATCACGACCGCTCGAATGAGGCTTCGGCACAGACCGGCTGTGCGGCCCTCGACCTTCAGCCAGGTCCGGATGCCATTGGGGGCGTAGAGGTACAGACCGGCGCAGTTGCCGGAGCACGAACAGCTGGTCGCGGGGAGCCGTGGCGGGCAGCTTCGCGCCCCGCCACACATAGTGGGACAGCGGGTACCCGGTCAGATCGCCCAACGACTTCTCCGCCTCGACGAAGTTTCGGACCTGGGTCGTCGACCACCAACCGGTCGGCGTGCTGGCCATGGCGGTGTTGGCCACGACGCCAAAGACCGTCAGCAGTGCCACCATCACGACCACCACTACTCGCAGCTGGCGTCGGGAGTCTGCCAACCATCGCCACATGGCGACCACCCCCGCGGCGCTCGACACGATGAGAAACGGGAGGAAGTCACCGAGGAAACGCTCATCGAGAAATCCGAAGATCAGGATGAGCCCACCCGGGGCGGCCGCTGCAATGACCGGTATGGCCACAAGCCGAAGGCCAGCCACCGTCCGGCGCCGGAACACCGCCACCAGGCCCCACAGGGAGAGCAGCAGGAGCAGGAGCATTGATCCGGGAACGGTGGCCACCTCCTGGGTTCCGAAAAGCGGAACTCCTCCCACCGCCCGTGCGGGAAACAACGGCAGGGTGATGAAGGGAAAGACCGGGCTCAGATGCATCCCGGTTCCTGCGAAGTAGGCCACCACGGTCGAAGGCACATACCGGAAACTGAAATAGGAACCCGGAATTTTGCTCAGATAATCCTGGTAGTAGACCTGGTCGTGGAGCGGGTAGCCGAAGGGGACCCCGAACTTCGCCCAACTCACGGCAGAGGCCACCACAAGCGGCACCATCCCCGCTGTCAGCACCGGCCACCACCAACGCCGGTTTCGGTCACCGCCGGCACCCAACCCGAACCAGGCTGCCGCCAGCAACGCCCCCAGGACACATCCGTAGCCGGAGCTCCCGCGGTTCAGGCTGGTGGCAAGGATGAGCACGCCCGCGACGACCACCCGCGGCCATGTCGGCCCTTCGAGCACACCCAGTAGGGCAAAGAGGCTGGCCACGGAGAGGGCCACGCTCCAGGCGATGTCCTCCGAGTACACCCAGGGGCTGGCCGCCAGGTTCATCAGGACCGACCCACCCAGGATCGTGGCCACGAGCAGGCCGTATGTCGCCGCCTCCGCCCACCCGATCGAGGCTGGGCCCCGCACGAGCACCCGCACCCTCCACAGCAGCAAGGAACTGAACACTCCGGTGACCAACCATGCCAAGAGCATGGAGGGGGCGGTCAGTCGGCCATCCAGGCTGTGGGTGAACAGGAGAACCGGCATCCGCAGTATCGACGGGAACAGCCCGAAGTACGTGTACTGCCGACCGCCGTGGATCCAGGCCTCCTGCGCCGAGGGATCCCTTGGGGACGTACAGGTGACCCTGGAACATCGCCCGCGCCTGCAGGTCGTAGAAGTTGCTCAGCGAGTGGTTGGCGATGACCGTCCGGAACAACGTTGGCGACTTGTTCCAAAGATCGGTGAGGAGCCACAAGTAGGGGACGGCAACAACTAGTCCCCCGATGGTCACGGCAAGGGTGAAGCGTCCGACTCCGGATCCTCGAACGGCGGTGCGGCCTTCAGGGCCGGGCTCCGACACAAGAGCCGAAGCCATGGACATCAGCTAAGAGCCCCACTTGGTGTTGGACGCACTCATCTCACCTTCTCACGCTACTGCTGGGCGGTACCGCAGATACAAGACCCTCCGAGTGCCATGTTGTCGTGCCCTCGCCGCCCAGGCAACGGTGGGGCCAGGCAGCACCACGAGCGGACCCGCGGCGCGCAACCGATTTCCACGCGTCGGCAACACCTTCGCTCGCTCCGGTCGGCTGATCTCTCCATTTTCGAGGGATCACCATAAAGCCTGTTGGTTTCGATGGTGTCGCAATTGGTCATAGTGGAAAAGTGAGGACGACTGTCTACGACCTGCTCGAGCGTCTGAGCAAGGCTGTTGACTTTCCAGAGCCTGTGGTCGAGTTCGGGGCCGCCCGGGCCGCCGGGCAAGCGCACCTGCCTCCACTCAAATCGCTGTTCCCGGGACGGGACTTCACCGGTACCGACATGAATCCCGGCCTCGGGGTCGACCAACTCCAAGATCTGCACACGTTGGGTATACGAGACGGCTCAGTGGGCACTTCTCTATTGATCGACACAATCGAGCACGTGGAGCATCCGAGGCGGGCGTTGGCCGAGCTGGCCCGTTGCCTCAAAGAGGACGGCGTGCTGGTGCTTTCGTCTCACTTCTTCTTCCCCATTCACAAGTTCCCGTCCGACTATTGGCGGTTCACCGCAGAGGGCATCGATTCTCTGCTTGATGGGTACGGTCGCTCGCACGCCATCGAAGCCGGGCTCGAGCTCTTTCCCCACACTGTTTTGGCATTGGCGAGCGGACCTGCATACGACGAGGGCAAATGGAACCAACTCACCGAGATTGTGGATGCCTGGCAGAAAAGCGGCGCCTCCTCCTGGAAGGAGCGGGCGATGGACTGGCTTCCACCGATCCTGGTGCAGCGCGGTTACGAACGCTATCGGGCGGCAGCGGTCAGCCATCCCGGCAAATCAGTCCCCGGCACCCGCTGAGCGTTTGGCGCTTCAGCTGGTGATGCGTTGACGCCGTCGGGGCGGCCGGTGTTCAGCTGACCGCTTAGGCCATGGCTGAGAGGAGGAGCCCCATGGGCTCGACCGACGCTGAGTCGATGCTCCTCCCGACGTCACTCCCCGAGGAACCACCGGGTCGTTCGGGTGGCGAATCCAGCGGCCGGACCCGATCGCATGGAGTACGACATCCTGCGGAAGACCCTCCGACGTTGCTCGAGGGTGGTGAGGATATAGATCCCGAAGATGATCAGCAGCGTTCCCAGGATGGCCAAGGGACGGACGTCAGCACCGGTGAACGGCAGCTGAGCTGTTGGGGGGGCGCTGGTGGTGGAGGCGTTCACCGCGGCTGTGGCTGCCACTGCGGCGACGGTAGCCGGAGTGGTGGAGGAGGTGAACGGCAGCTTCACGGTCGTGGTGGTGACGTGGGGCTTGGGCTTCGTGGTCGTGGTGGTGGATCTGGGCCTGGTGGTGGTGGTACTTGTGCCGTGGGGTCTCGTGGTGGAGGTGGAGTTGGGATCGCCCGTCGTGGTCGTGGTGTTGGGATCGCAGTTCTCACCGGTCTTGATCATCTTCTGGTGCCCGTACTCGAGGAGCCACGGCGAGGGGCCGACGATGGCATCTGCCTGGAGCACGCCGCAGAAGTGCTTCGGGTAGTCCACCATCAGTACGCCCGACGAACCGGTGGCGATGCCCACGACGGTCTGGGCAGGAATATCCGGTTCGTTGACGAACAGCTCCCATACGCACTTCGGCTTGGACTTCGGACACCACGCCCGGGCCGGGACATCCAGCGTCACCCGGTCATAGGCGTTCCAGAACCTGATGACCGGAAAGTGGGCTACCGGGGTGGCTGCCGATGCCGTCCCCTCGATGACCAGTATGGACCCGAGCGCGACCATCACTGAAGCGGCTACCGCCAGCCACCTATTGGCCCTCTTCCGTCGACTCGTCATCCTCGCTGCCTTAACTGCCGATGCACCCTTCCGACGCACGAGCACCGTCGGCCCTGGCACATCGAGCTCGTCCCAGTCCTACTCTCACAGCGGGTCGAGCGCCCCCCGTTTGCACAACACTCTGCCGCGGCTCCTCATGGTACTCTCCGCCCCGCACAAACACCTGTTCGGCGACAGGGAGCAAGGAGGCCGCTACTCTCAGCGGTTTTAGCGACCGGACCCTTGGAGTCGGTTTCCGAGGCCCTCGGCGTGCTCCAGGGCGACCACCACTGCGTCGACGGCGTCGGAAACCGAGGTGCCGGCCTCAATGACCAAGTCTGGTGATTCCGGGACCTCGTAGGGATCATCAACCCCGGTAAACGATTGGATGGTGCCGGTCGTTACCTGGGCATACAGCCCTTTGGCGTCACGGGTGGCGCACAGGTCCACTGACGCCTCCATGTAGATCTCGACGAACGGGAGCCCGGCGCCATGGTGCAGTTGGCGGGCCGCCTGCCGGGAGGCGGCGTAGGGACTGATGAGAGCGACGACCGCTACCAGGCCGGCGTCTGCGAACAGACAGGCCACTTCGGCCGTCCGCCGAGCATTCTCCTGTCGCGACTCACGGGAGAACCCCAGATCCGAGTTGAGGCCGGTCCGGAGGTTGTCACCGTCGAGGCGGTACGCCCCACGGCCCTCGAGGACCAGCCGCTTCTCGACTGCCGCGGCCAGGGTCGACTTGCCCGAGCCGGACAACCCGGTCATCCACAACGTGGCACCCCGGGACCTGAGGATCTCCGACCGCTGGTCGACCGCGACCTGTCCCTCGTGCCAGGTGACGTTGGAAGAGCTCATCGTCGGGCCGCAGTCTCAGTCGGGGCCAAGCAACATGCCGGCTCCGACAGTCACGTTGGTGTCCTCGGCGGCCAGGATGAACGATCCGGTCTGCCGGTTTCGCCGATAGCTGTCATAGAACAGCGGCTGGGTGACCCGGAGGCTGAGCCTGCCCACGTCATTGAGGTTGAGACTGGTGGCCGACTCGTCCCGGTGCAGGGTGTTCACGTCCAGCCGGTAGTGGATGTCCCGCACCACGGCCCTGACCCAGCGAGTGGTGTGCTTGAGGGCGAAGAAGTCCCCGACCGATACCGGCCGATCCTTCATCCAGCACACCATGGCATCGAGGTCCTGGCCCACGGTGGGCTGATTGTGGGGCCGACAGATCATGTCGCCCCGGGAGATGTCGATGTTGTCGTCGAGCCGTACCGTGACCGACATGGGCGGGTAGGCCTCGTCGATGGGTCCCTCGAAGGTGTCGATACCGGCCACGGTGGTGGACAAGCCCGACGGCAGCACCAGCACCTCGTCGCCCGGCTTGAACACCCCTCCGGCGACCCGTCCGGAGTAGCCGCGGTAGTCGGGCTGGCTGGTGGCCTGAGGCCGAACCACCCACTGGACCGGAAGTCGCGGATCGATCAGGTTGCGGTCGGAGGAGATGTAGACCTGCTCCAGATGGTGGAGGAGCGAAGCCCCCTCGTACCACGGCATGTTGGCCGAGCGTTGGACGACGTTGTCGCCTTCGAGGGCCGAGATGGGGATGAAGCTCAGGTCGGTAACGTCGAGCCGGCTGGCGAAGGCGGTGAACTCGGCCCGGATCGAGTCGAAGACGCTCTGGTCGTAACCGACCAGGTCCATCTTGTTGACGCACAGCAGCAGGTGAGGGACCCGTAGGAGTGAGGCCAAAAAGGCGTGGCGACGGGTCTGTTCGACGATCCCGTTGCGGGCATCGACCAGCACGATGGTGAGGTCGGCCGTCGAGTTACCCGTCACCATGTTGCGGGTGTACTGGATATGGCCGGGAGTGTCAGCGATGATGAACTTGCGGGCCGGGGTGGCGAAGTAGCGGTAAGCCACGTCGATGGTGATCCCCTGCTCCCGCTCCGCTCGGAGACCGTCGGTCAGCAGAGCCAGGTCGGTGTACTCGTCGCCACGCTGCCGACTGACCCGCTCGACCGACTCGAGCTGGTCCTCGAAGATGGCCTTGGAGTCGTAGAGCATCCGGCCGATCAGGGTGCTCTTGCCGTCGTCGACCGAGCCGGCGGTGGCCAGGCGAAGGAGTTCCACTAGAAGTAGCCCTCTCGCTTCCGATCCTCCATGGCCGCCTCACTCACCCGGTCGTCCGCCCGGGTGGCGCCACGCTCGGTCAGCCGGGAGGCCGCCACCTCGATCACGATCTGCTCGGGCGAGCTGGCCGAAGACTCCACTGCCCCGGTGCACGTCATGTCGCCCACCGTGCGGTACCGCACCGTGGCCTCGAACGTCTCTTCGTTCTCCCGCGGGGTGACGTGGGGCCCGACCGACAAGAGCATGCCGTCCCGCCGGAACACCTGGCGCCGGTGGGAGTAGTAGATCGAGGGAAGTTCGATCTCTTCGTTGGCCACGTACTGCCAGATGTCCAACTCGGTCCAGTCGGACAGGGGGAACACCCGGATGTGCTCGCCGGCCCGGTGGCGGCCGTTGAACAGGGACCACAGCTCCGGGCGCTGGTTCTTCGGGTCCCACTGGCCGAACTCGTCCCGGAAGGAGAAGATGCGCTCTTTGGCCCGGGCCTTCTCCTCGTCCCTCCGAGCACCTCCGAAGACGGCGTCGAACTTGTGCTCGGTGATGGCGTCGAGCAGGGTCCTGGTCTGCAGACGGTTGCGGGACGGATCAAGCCCGCCCTCCTCGGCCACGCGGCCGGCGTCAATGGACTCCTGCACCGAGGCCACGATCAGCGTGGCCCCCAGCTCGCCCACCGCACGGTCGCGGAACTCCAGCACCTCGGGGAAGTTGTGGCCGGTGTCGATGTGCATCACCGGGAACGGTATCCGCCCAGGCCAGAAGGCTTTTTGGGCCAGCCGGAGCATGACCACCGAGTCCTTGCCGCCGGAAAAGAGCAGTACGGGGCGCTCGAACTCTGCAGCCACCTCACGGAAGATGTGGATGGACTGAGATTCGATGTTCTGCAGCTGAGACAGCTGATACTGGCCTGTTCCGGCCACGCCCCGACCCCTATCCATAAGGCACCAATCTAACCATGGCCCGCGCCATATGTACAGGTCGTAGACTCAATTGGACGCGGGACGAGCTGCCCGCCGGTGATTCTGACCAGCGAGGTTGGGTCGGGGGAGACGAACATGGGGCCCAACGGGGAAGGACGCCGCACGCCACATAGGGAAACGGGTCCGCCCCCCTCCCCCGACGCCGGCCCACCTCCTCCGGGTCGACGGAAGAACGCCCCGGAAATCCGGGTCCGGACGGCCAACAGGGACGACGTGCGGGTCTGTGCCAGCCTCCACGCCAGCCAGATCTCCCAGGGTTTCCTGTCCATGCTGGGCACCGGGTTCCTGACCAGGCTCTACGGCCGGATCGGCCGCTCGGAGCACTCCTTCTTGCTGGTGGCGACCCGGGGCGAGGCCACCGTGGGATTCGTAGCCGGCTCGACCGACGTGGCCCGCCTGTACCGGAGCTTCCTGTGGCACGACGGGTTCGTGGCGGCCATCCGGGCGGCCGGCCCCCTGCTGGTGGGCTGGCGCCGGGTCGTCGACACCTTGGGCCATGCCTCCTCGGGCGGAGCCGGGGTGGGCCGGGGAACCGAGCTGTTGGCCATCGCCGTCGATCCGGCCTGGCAGGGCCGCGGGTGCGGCCGCCAGCTGGTCACGGCGTTCCTGGGCCAGGTCGAGGCCCGGGGCCAGGATGCTGCCCACGTGGTGGTGGGAGCGGAGAATGCCCCGGCGGTGTCCCTCTACGAACAGTCCGGCTTCGTGCCTGTCGAGCGGTTCGAGCTACACGCCGGGACCGAGTCCCTGCTCCTGCAGTGGGACCGGCGACACCCCGAGGACCGGACCATCGACACCGATCACCTGTGACCGGCCCGGAGATCGCCCTGGTGGCGGTAGCGGTAACTCTGGTGGCCACGCCCCTGGTCATCATGGTGGCCAAACGGAGTGGGATCGTGGACCGCCCCGGTGCGCTCAAGCCGCAGACCGAACCGGTGCCGTATCTGGGTGGGGTGGCCGTCTTCGCCGGTGTCGTGGTCGGCGCTGCGGCCGGCAGACCCACGGTGTTGGTGCCGCTGGCCGGGGCCCTGGCCCTGGGGGTGGCCGACGACCGATTCGATCTCCCTCCGTTGGTCCGGCTGGTCGGGCAGGTGATCATCGGTGTGGCGGTGGTGGTGACCTGCCCGGTCCATCTCCCCGGGGTTGCCGCGGTCATTCTCATCCCGGCGGTGGCGGTGGTGGTGATCAACGGCGTCAACCTCATCGACGGGCTGGACATGCTGGCCGCCGGTTTGTGCGGCGTGGCCGCGGCCGGTTTCGCCGTGGTACTCCATGGCGCGGGGCGGCAGCTGGCCCTGGCCCTGGCGGCCGCCCTGGTCGGGTTTCTGGCCTACAACCGGCCGCCGGCCCGGGTGTACCTGGGCGACGGAGGCTCGTACCTGCTGGGAGCGGCGCTGACCGTGCTGCTGGCCGAGTCCTGGGGTCCGGGCGTGGCTCTGCCTGTGGGAGTGGCGGCGCTGGTGCTGGTAGCCATACCGGCCGGCGAGGTGGCCTTCGCCGCCACCCGCCGGTTGCGTGGCCGTTCCTCCCTGATGGCCGGAGACCGCGGCCACCCCTACGACCGACTGGTCCAGCGGGGTTGGCCCCGTCCGGCCGCCAGCGCCGCCTACATCGTGGCCGAGGTGGTGTTGGCCGCGGCCGCGGTCAGCGCCGTGCACCTGGACTCCACGGGGTGGGCGGTGGCCGCGGTGGCGTTCGGTGCCATCCTCTTGCTGACCGGGGCCTTGGCCACCGGCGCACTCACCCCCGATCAGGAGACCTCACCATGACTCGGATCTACCTCTCTCCCCCCGAAGTCGGCCCCGAGGAGCGGCGGATGTTGCTGGAGGCCTTCGATTCCAACTGGATCGCCCCGGTGGGCCCGGACATCGATGCCTTCGAACGCGAGCTGGCCGATCGGGTCGGGGTGGGACACGCCGTGGCCCTCTCGAGCGGAACGGCGGCCCTTCATCTCGGGCTGCTTCTGACCGGCGTCGGTGCCGGCGATGACGTGCTGGTGCCTTCGTTCACCTTTGTGGCCACCGCCGCCGCGGTCACCTACCTCGGGGCCAATCCGGTGTTCGTCGACTGCTCGGCATCGACCTGGAACATCGATCCCGACCTGGTGGCCGAGGAGCTGGCCGCCCGGGCCCGGCGGGGACGACTGCCTGCCGCGCTGGTGACCGTCGACCTCTACGGCCAGAGCGCCGACTACGACGCTCTTGTCCCCTTGTGCGCCGAGTACGGCATCCCCCTGATCGAGGACGCCGCCGAGGCCCTGGGGGCGACCTACCGCGGCCGCCCGGCCGGATCGTTCGGAGCGGCAGGGGTCTTCTCCTTCAACGGCAACAAGATCATCACTACCAGCGGCGGGGGCATGCTGGTATCGGACTCGGCCGAACTGGTGGACCGGGCCCGATTTCTGGCCACGCAGGCCCGTGACCCGTTCCCCCACTACGAGCACTCCGAGCTCGGGTACAACTACCGGCTGAGCAACCTCCTGGCGGCCCTGGGCCGGGCCCAGCTGGAGGGGCTCGACCACCGCATCGAGCGCCGGCGGGCCATCAACGAGTCCTACCGTCGCTCCCTCGACGACCTGTCGGGCATCGAGCTGATGCCGGTGGCCGACTACGGCGAGCCCAACTGGTGGCTCACCTGCATCCTGGTGGACCCCGACCGGTTCGGGGCCGATCGGGAGGAGATCCGGTTGGCGCTGGAGGCCGTCGACGTTGAGTCTCGTCCCACCTGGAAGCCGCTCCATCTCCAGCCGGTCTTCGAAGGCAAGCCGGTGGTGGGGGGAGCGGTCTGCGCCGGCATCTTCGAGCGCGGGCTGTGTCTCCCTACCGGATCGGCACTGTCCCCAGGCGAGCAGGCCTTGATCGTCGAGACCATCAGCTCCGTGCGGCGCTGACGTCGGAGCTCCAAACGCGGCGGAGGCAGATCACTCCCGGTGATGGCCATGGATAGAACCGCATGGTTAGCATGAACGCCTCGGGAGTCGACTCGGGCGGCGGTGGTGCAAAGGGGGGCGGTATGGCCGGAGTGGATATTGAGTCCCACACGTCGAATGCCCCGGACGACCGACTCCTCCCGTCCGGAAACGAGGCTGGCACGGCCCCAGGTGATCGCCGATTCCGTCCTGATATCGAGGGACTGCGGGCAGTTGCGGTCCTCCTCGTGGTGCTCTTCCACTCTCAGGTGTCGGCGGTGTCGGGTGGCTACGTCGGCGTAGACGTATTTTTCGTGATCTCCGGTTTCGTCATCACCGGTGTTCTTTTGCGGGAGCGAACTTCGTCCGGCCGAACTTCAATTCTCTCCTTTTACGCACGGCGCTGTCGTCGGATCATCCCAGCCGCCACCCTGGTGATTATCGTCACCGTGGGATTTGCCTACCGGTTTCTTGGCGTCGCCGGAGGAATCCCGACAGCCACTGACGGACGGTGGGCAGCCGTGTTCCTGGCCAACTTCCATTTCATCGCCACAGGGACGAACTATTTGGCCTCCCAGCAGCCTTCACCCCTGCAGAACTTCTGGTCGCTCGCCGTGGAGGAGCAGTTCTATGTCGTCTATCCCACACTGTTTCTTCTGGTGGCAGCCGTCAAGGTGTTCTCGCTCCGGGTGCGACTGGCCGCCTTTCTGATCATTGTCATAGGCGTCTCCTACGCCTACTCGGTTGTCGATACACACAACAATCCTCTGGATGCCTACTTCTCCCCCTTCACCCGAGCGTGGGAGTTAGCACTTGGGGCGCTGGTGGCGGTTTGCACCCCCTGGCTTCTCAAAGTGCCGGAGCGCCTGGCTGCCTCGGCCACCTGGCTCGGGCTCGGAGCCATCATCATCGCCGCCGGATCCTTCAACGCCCAGACTGCCTACCCCGGATCGCTGGTCGCCATTCCCGTGGTCGGAGCGGCCTTGATCATCGCCGGAGGGATGAAGGCTCACGCCATGGGGTCAGAGGCTCTCTTGCGCCTCACCCCGATCCGTTGGCTGGGAAGAATCTCCTACTCGTTCTATCTATGGCATTGGCCCATCTTGATCATCGCCGCCGAGTATGCCGGCAAGACCAGCCTTTCGGTCAAAGACAACCTGGGGTGGGACGTGGTGGCGCTGATTGCATCTGTACTTACCTATCGGCTCGTCGAAAACCCCGTTCGACACGCCAAGTGGCTTGTTGGTAACGCCTGGGCCAGCATCGGCCTCGGCGTGGGGCTGATTGCATTGACTCTCGCCTCCACGACGGCCGAGTCCCACCTCGCATCCGGCGCTGGACCGGAATCCGGCGCATTGAACGGGGCAGCCGCTGTTCTTCCCAAAGGACCTTCCGTCCCGCTCAGTTCCGTTTTGTCCGCCGTCGCAGCCTCCAGCCACATCAAAGAGCTGCCATCCAATCTGATGCCACCTCTGGCGAAGATGGTGGCGAATCCGCACCCTTACGTCGCCCCTGGCTATCGGGTGGGGCGTTGCTCGCCGCAACCAACGGAGGTTTCCGTGCCCGACTGTGTCTTTGGCGACCGGAAAGCCAAGCGCACGATCGTTCTCTATGGGGATTCTCACGCCGGCATGTGGTTCCAAGCACTGGACGGGATAGCCTCGCGTCAGCATTGGAAGCTGGTGCTGCTCTTCAAGAATGGCTGCCCAGCCTCGCTGATTCCCGTCGCCACCTTCGAGGGGTCCCGATTGACGGTCTGCGACAAATGGCATCAGTTCGCCACGGCTCGCATCAAGCGGATCGACCCGGACGTCCTCATCATGTCGCAGCAGGAGGGCTACACCGCTCCGGGTGGCGCCCAGTACAGCCCGCAACAATGGCAACGAGCCATGGAAGAAACGCTCACCACGTTCTCGACGCCCAGAACCCGAGAGATAGTCATTGGGAACCTGGCTGCGACGGCAGACAACGGGCCGTCCTGCCTGGCCCGCCACACCGACGATGTTCAGGCCTGTGCCGCCCCACCCGAACCGACCTACGAGCCATTCAATAACGCAGAGAGGCAAGCCGCAAAGGCGGTCGGCGCCGAGTACGTCGATGTTCTCCCTTGGTTCTGCGCCCGGACCTGTAGCCCGGTCATAGGTACTGACGAGGTCTATTGGATCAATCATGTGACCGTCAGATACTCGCTCTTTCTTGAAGGTGTCCTGGAGAAATCCCTCAATCTCAAGTGATTTGGTCATTCGCTCCTCCCGGCCCAAGGAGGAGCCCATGGAGGCCGTTCGGGCTGTCCCAGGCGACCGAATCGCTGGTCAGCTGACGGTTTGGCGCCAGGTTCCCAGCTCGCAAGTCAAGTGTGATTGCAGGGCCATGTCCGGTTAGAGCCACAGCCACTCGATAGGATTGCGACCTGTCGAGCCTTTGGGGGGGTGCGTTGCCAGGCAGTTCTGATCTCGAAGAGGCCACGCCCTCGAGCTACTCAGAGCCCGAGAACGAGGCGGGAACAGCACCGGAGGATCGAAGGTTTCGGCCTGACGTTCAGGGGCTCCGGGCGGTGGCGGTGGTCCTGGTGGTGCTCTTTCACGCCAACTGGTCCGTCGTGAGTGGCGGCTACGTCGGCGTGGACGTGTTCTTTGTCATCTCGGGATTTGTGATCACGGGAGTGTTGCTCCGAGAGCGGGCTTCTTCCGGCCGCACCTCGATTCTGGCCTTCTACGGGCGGCGGTGCCGACGGATCATTCCCGCCGCCACGTCGGTGATCATCATCACCATCATCGCCGCCTACATCTTCCTCGGGGTGTTGTCCGGCAATCGAACCGCCGTCGATGGTCGGTGGGCCGCCATCTTCCTGGTGAACTTCCACTTCGCGTCCGAGGGAACCAACTACCTGGCCTCACAGCAACTTCCATCACCGCTGCAGAACTTCTGGTCCCTCTCGGTCGAGGAGCAGTTCTACCTGGTCTACCCGACCTTCTTCCTATTGATAGCCAGCCTTCGCTCGTTCCTCTCCCTCCGGGTCAGACTGGCCATAGGCCTCGGACTGGTGACCGTGGTCTCGTTTGCCTTTTCGGTGGCTCAGACATCGTCGAACCCCACGGTGGCGTACTTTTCGCCGTGGACCAGGGCCTGGGAGCTGGCCCTGGGCGGACTTGTGGCCCTGGGAGCCCGATGGCTGGTGCGGATTCCCCTCCACGTGGCCGCGGCGATCACCTGGATAGGACTTGGCGCCATCCTGATCTCGGCCGTTGTCTTCAACAGCCAGACGGCCTATCCGGGTTCGTTGGTGGCATTCCCTGTGGTGGGCGCGGCGCTGATCATTGTGGGCGGGACGGCGGCCCCTCGCTTCGGGGCGGAGTTGCTGCTCGGCCTGTCGCCATGTCGTTGGTTGGGCGACTTGTCCTACTCGCTCTACCTGTGGCACTGGCCGATCCTGATCATTGCCGCCGAGTACAGCGACAAGACCGGCCTGACCTTCGTGCAGAACTTGCCGTGGCTGGCCCTGGCCCTCGGCATCTCCATCGTCTCGTACAGGTTCCTCGAGAACCCTGTCCGCCATGCCAAGATCTTGTTCCGCCACCGGTCTGCTTCCGTCGTGATGGGAGCGGTGCTGATCGCACTCTCGGTGGTGGTGGCCACGGTGTTCCTGCAGAGCCAGACCAGTGGTGCCGCCATACCCACATCGAGGGTCAAGCCTGCCACTGATGCCCAACTGGCGAAACTGGTGGCAGCCTCCTTGCAGATTCAGCAGGTACCTCACAACCTCGATCCCCCTCTGCAGAGCGCCGAGCAGGACTACGGTGCACCGCCCGGGAGATGTGTGCCGACCACCAATCAGGTGAAGACACCGAGCTGCGTGTTCGGCGATCCGAACGGAACCCACACCATGGTTCTCTACGGTGACTCCCACGCCCTGATGTGGTTCAAAGCCATGAACGAAATAGCCACCGCGGCGCAGTGGCGTCTGGTGATCCTCGGCAAGGGTTACTGCATGGCCAACAAATACCCACCGAAGAAGCAGCTAGGAGGGAACGTCATCCTCTCCCTCTGCAATCGGTGGCAGCAGTTTGCCTACCGCCGCATAAGGAAGCTCGATCCGAATCTCGTGATCGTCACCCAGGAAGTCCAAAGCGGCCCGCAGGGAAAGCGCTACACCGCTTCAGAGTGGCAGAAGGCCCTGGAGGCCACCCTCACCCGCATCAAAGGCCAGCAGACCAAGTTCATCGTCCTCGGGAACATCCCGAACCTCGGCCTCAGCCCACCGGACTGCCTGGCTCAGCACCCTGATCAGGTCCAACTGTGTTCAGCCCCGGTGCACGCCCTCGACAAATACGACCTGGCCGAGCAACGCGCCGTGACGGCTCAGGGTGGTCGCTATATCGATGCGACTCCGTGGTTCTGCACCACGAGATGTGCCTCCATCATCGGCCACTACGAGGTCTACCTCAATCAGCTGCACGTCACGGGCACGTACTCACTCTTCTTGGAGCAGGTTCTCGCGGAGAAGCTTCAGCTCTCCAAGTACTGAGAACGGCATCAACAACCATCTCCAGCTTCTATCCCGTCGGCTTTTCCTGGCCGCCGGGACGACAGAACCTCCGGCGAGATCCATGGCGGCCCTCGAGATGCGGATGGGTCGCACTCTTATCAGTTCGTGGCCGATTCGGTCGTATGATCGACACCATGGATTCGAAGGGGGGAGCTCGGCAGCCGGGTTCAAGGATGCCGCGGGCCCTGGCCTTCTACCTGCCACAGTTCCATCCCATTCCGGAGAACGACGAGTGGTGGGGCCCGGGCTTCACCGAGTGGAACAACGTCACCCGGGCCCGCCCGTTCTTCCCCGGCCACTACCAACCCCATGTCCCAGGAGAGCTCGGGTACTACGACTTGCGGGTACCGGAGATCCGCGAGGCCCAGGCCGCCCTGGCCGCGGCGTACGGCGTGTCGGGGTTCGTGTACTACCACTACTGGTTCCACGGACGACGGCTGCTGGAGCGACCGTTCGACGAGGTGTTGGCCTCGGGCTCCCCCGACTTCCCCTTCGCCCTGTGCTGGGCCAATGAGGAGTGGAGCCGGAACTGGGACGGCACCGGACAACTCCTGATTCCCCAAGAGTTCAGCGACGAGGACGACCTGGCCCACATCCGGTGGCTGGCCACCGCCTTCGCCGACGACCGCTACATCACCATCGACGGCCGGCCCCTGATGCTGATCTACCGGCCCAAGCTGCTTCCGAACGCCAAGCGGACCGCGGAGATCTGGCGCACCGAGGCGCAACGACTGGGGTTCCCCGACCTCTACCTGTGCTGGGTCGAGAGCTGGGGACCCCCCCGGGGTGGGCCCGAGGCCTTTGGGTTGGATGCCGCCGTGGGGTTCATGCCCCTCGCCCGCGACCGGGTCTACACCCCGCACGAAGGCACGAGGGGCCATCGGATCCTCGACTACAAGTCCGCCTACGAGACGTCCCTCAAGCGGGCCGCTCCACGCTGGAAGCGCTTCCCCTCGGTCATGGTGGGCTGGGACAACTCGGCCCGACGCCCTCAGGGGGCCACCATCTTCACCGGATCGACGCCCGAGGCCTACGAGACATGGCTCCGCTTGGCCGCCGATTCGGTCAGTGATGTGCGCGACGAGGAGAACTACCTGTTCATCGTGGCGTGGAACGAATGGGCAGAGGGCAACCACCTCGAGCCCGATCAGCGCTACGGGCGGGCCTACCTCGAGGCCACCAGGGCCGTCCTCCTCGATCCCTCCCGGTCGTCCAGCTCCGGTTCCGACCAGGAGCCCGCCGCCCGTGGCATCACGGCGAAGGAGGGCACGCACGCCGGTCACCCTGGACCACGACAGTGCGCTGGCCAATGCCGCAGGACTGTTGCGGGCTCTCAATCTGGCCGACGGGGCCACCGTCGTGGACCTCGGCGGTGGCGGCAGTGCCATCGGGCAGAACCTGGTCCAGGCGGGCCACTCGTACCTCCGGCTCGGAGCCCACCCCGGTGCTGGCGACGCCACTGGAGAGTCCGGCGTTGACACCCCTGGAGACCTGTCGGCCTTCGACACCGTGCAGCCGCGGCTCGACGAACTCGAGTCGGTCGGGGCCCTGTGCCTGATCGACATCATCGAGCACCTGGCCGGACCCCAGGAGCTGCTGGCCTCACTGTCGGAATGGTCGCTCAAACACGGCGAGCCCTCCCTGGTGGTGTCGGTTCCCAACGTGGCCCACTTCGACGTCGGCCTGCGTCTCCTCTGCGGCCAGTGGGACCAGTCCCCCGGCGGGCTCTTGGACCCAGGCACACTGCGCTTCTTCACGGAGTCCACCCTGCAACGGATGTTCGAGCGGTGCGGGTGGAGCGTGGCCGCCCGCGACGACTTCGTGAACCTCCGGACCGACCAGTACGACCCGGTCCTCAACGACGATTTGCCGGTGGAGATGGTCGGCGCCCTACGGACCCTCTCGGGGACCTACAACCCACAGGCATCCGTCCAGCAGTTCGTCTGGGTGCTCACTCCTTTTCCCGTCAGTACGCCGCCAACCACCTTCCTCGAAGCCATCAGGGCGCCGGACTCGGCCGAAGGAGCAGCTGAAGAAGGTGTCCCACCCACTGACAACCGGGCTCTGCACGACTATTTGGAGGCGGTCGGCCTGGTCTCCAGCGAGACCAACCGTCGAGCCGCCAAACAGATGCAGTCCAGCCTGAAATGGCGGCTGAGGATGGGCACGATCAAAAAGGTCAGCGAATCGCCCCGGGTGGCGGTGGCCTTCAGGAAGTTCCACGGTTGGCTTCGTTGAGGCGCCCATGACCGGGGCCCCCGGGCCGTGGCTACTGGTTGTCGGCATGCACCGCAGCGGCACGTCGGCGGTGACCGGCGCCCTGGGGGCCCTGGGACTGGGCGTGGTCCACGCCGACGACCGGATGGACTGGCCGGAGAGCAATCCCGAACACTGGGAGAGCCTCTCGCTCACTCAGCACAACAACGATCTCCTGGCCCGGTTGGACGGCGCATGGGATGCCCCACCGGAGCTACCCCGTGGATGGGAGCAGCGCCCAGAAGTCGTCGGTGCCCCCGATCCCGTTCCACTTCTGAACGCGGCCTACCCGGGTTCCGGCCCCAAGGTGTTCAAGGATCCGCGGCTGTGCCTGCTGCCGGCCTACTGGCGGAAGGTCCTCGACCCACCGGTGGCCGCGGTGCTGGTCTGGCGTTCGCCCATGGCCGTGGCCCGATCGCTCCTGAGCCGGGACGGGCTTCCCACCGTGGAGGGACTGGCCTTGTGGGAGCGGTACAACCGGGCCGCCATCGAAGGGCTCGCCGGGGTCGACACCTACGTGCTCGACTACGAGTCGGTGGTCGGTGACCGTGATCGAGCCATCGGGACGCTGGTCACCTGGTTGGGCACGCTGGAACAGTTCGAAGGCGAAGCAGATGGATGGGACAGGGAGGCAGCGGTCGGGGCCATCATGGGCGAACTGCACCATCACCCCGGCGACCGCACTGGAGACGGGGAAGCCCTCCTACCGGCCGAGCTGCAGCAACTGGTCCGGCGGCTCTCGTCCTTGACTGGAGGGCACCGTCCACTGGGCCCCGAGCCCCTCGGTCTCGAGTCACCGTGGACCACATCGATCCTCCGCCTGCGCCAGGAGCTCAGCGGTCCGAAGCGGGAGCTCGACGCCACCAAGGATCTCCTGCGGATTACCCGTAACGAACTGGAGAGCACCAAGGACGGGATGGTCAGACTGCGGGCTTCCACCAGTTGGCGGATCACGGAGCCGCTGCGTTCACTGACCACTGCGGTGGAAGGACTGAGGCACCGACCGAGCGCTGAGCCGCCGGCCGGCACCGACTCATGACCAGCCTCGACTCGGCCGCCCGATCGGCGTTTCGCTCGCTCCCCGAACCGGTACAGACCCGCATCCTGCACCGGATGGGTCGGTACCCACCGTGGGCCGACGGCCACGCGCCGATCCCGCCGCCATCTCCGGCCGGCATGGTGGTAGGCCCTCCCGACTTCGTCGGCGTCGGGGTGTCCAAATGCGGGACCTCATGGTGGTTCAACCTGATCCTGGCCCATCCTGACGTACAGGGTCCCGTCAAAAAGGAACTGCTCTTCTTCAACCGGGTCTTCCTTCAGCGCAGCCGGAACCAGCCCATCACCGGGGACGAGATCCAGACCTACCACGGCTGGTTCCCGCGCCCACCCGGGACCAAGACGGGCGAGTGGACCCCCTCGTATGTCTTCTCCCACCGACTGCCACCGATCCTGCGCCAGGCCGCACCGGAAGCCAAAATTCTGGTGTTGGTACGCGATCCGGTAGACCGCTACCGGTCGGACATCTCCCGCCGGATGCCTCGGAGCCGCTTGCGTAGCGTCCGCTACCGGGGTCTGGTCCACGGGTTCTACGCCGCAATCCTCGAACCGTGGGAACGGGTCTTCGATCCCTCCGAACTCCTGGTTCTGCAGTTCGAGGCGTGCGTCCGCAGTCCTGCCGAGCAGCTGGCCGCCACCTACCGGTTCCTCGGGCTGGACGACACCTTCTGCCCGACGGTGCTGCGCCAGCCGGTCAACAAGACCCGGACCAAGCGGGCCCTCGACGCCGGGTTCGAGCAGCTACTGGTGGAGTCGTACGAGGCCGACGTGCTGGCCCTGTCCGAGCGCTACCCCCAGATCGACTTGACGCTCTGGCCTCACTTCGCCCATCTCGCCGACCGGTAGCCCGAGACCAGCCGCCCTGGGCTCACGGCTCGGGTGCGTTGGTCCGTTCGGCCATCGGCTCCACCGGGTAGCGGATCCCGAGCCTGCCGCGGGCCCCGTCGGCCAGGCCCCGGCCGATAACGGCCAACCGGGGCAGGCGACCGCCCTTCTCCCGCACCACCGCCCGGGCCAGGAGCTTGGACAGATTGCGCGGATAGCGGCCAATCCGGTGTTTCACGTGCAGATGCACGTAGAGCATGTTGCGGGCCTCGTAGTAGTACTTCCACAGCGGAACTCCGTCCCCTTGGCGGATGCCGTCATGATCGACCACGGCATTGGGTACGAACTGCCGCTCGAAGCCGGCCTCGGGAATGCGCCATTGCAGGTACTCGGTGTCCTCGGCCCACCAGAACAGCTCGGCCATGGGCAGCCCCACCGCCTCGACCACCGGGCGGGCCACGATGAACCCGCACCATGACGGCCAGTTGCCCCACGAACCGTCGGACTGTCGCGACGCCGGAAACACGAAGGCCGAGCCCGGATCACGTTCGGCCACATCCCACAGCCGTTCGAGGCATCGATGCTCGGGGCGCATATCGTCATCCAACACCCAGGCGTGGAGAAAGCCGGATTCGAGGAAGCATCCCAGGGCCTGGTGGTAACCGCCCGCCGGCCCGGTGTTGATCTCCGACCGCACCAGAGTGGTCTCGCCCGACCAGGTGGCCAAGGACTCCCGGGTCACCGGGGGTTGACTGGCGTTGTCCACCACCAGTACCGCATCGGGGCGGACGCTCTGGTCGGCGATGGCCGCCAGGCACCGCTCCAGCGACCCGGGGGCGTTGTGGGTCAGCACCACCGCCATGATGCGCCGCTCAGGTGCCTGCACCACGTTCCCCGACCCGCTCGCTCAGGGCTTGTGGGCCAGAATGAACCAGCCGGTCTCGTCGCGGGCGGCGTCGACCACCAACCCGGCGTCAGCGAACCACGGGGCCAGATCCTTCCAGACGTACCGATGCTCGACCGGTGCGCTGAGGCGGTCGAAGGTGTCGAGGACCAGGCTCCGAAAGGGCTTTCCCCGGTAGGCATCCATGGGCAGCCCGGCCAGGGCCGCCACTCCGGCGCGATCACCGTAGGCGCCAGGCGCCACCACCCCGTAGTAGAGACAGGCAGCGATGGGGGTGCTCAACAGCTTGAGCAGCCGGTGAGGCAGGCGCACCGTGACCTTGCGCAGTGCGGCAGCCACGTCGAGGGCCACCGAGCGCACCCCGAGGCTGGAAGGGCGACTGTAGAGGTAGAGAAGGATCCGCCCCCCCGGAGCCAGGTGGTCGAGGAGCCGGACGAAACCGGCCCGGGGATCAGCAAGGTGGTGGAGCACCCCCAGGCTGGAGATGAAGTCGAAGCTGCCGGGGGCGAACGGCGCCTGGCGCAGGTCGGACTTGACCACCAGCACCGAGTCCCTGTCGGCCAGATTGCGGGAGGCCGCTTCTACCGCGGACGACCCGTCCAGGGCGGCCGTGGCCGCCAGGTGGGCGGCCAAGAAGCGGGTGTAACGGCCCTTGCCACAGCCGGCATCCAGGCCGACCTTCCCCTCCAAACTGGTCAGATCAAGGTCCCGGAAGTAGACCTCGGCGAAGCCTTCGTCTTCTGTTCGCACCTCGTCGAAGTTGTTCCACTCAAAGCCGAAACTGGCGAAGGTGCGCCCGGTGGTCTCGTCGGTCAGGCCTTCCTCGGAGCAGTCGAGGTAGCCGTCTCGCATGGGGTAGCGGTGACCATCGGCACAGCGGATGCCCCCAAGGTCGCCGTCGACCGGCTTCCCGCAGGCCGGGCAGCGCAACCGCTCGATGATCTCCTTGGGTATCACACTCATCCCCCTCGAGCGCCGGCTGCCCTTCAGGCGCGTAACGCCGGAGACACTACTGCGGTCCGGCCGAGTCCCCGGTTGACGGTGATCCGTGCGGGGCTGCGATGACCTGGCACCTGGTTCGGTATCATGAATAGCCGTGAGGGGGGAGCTCGACCACGGGAGGCGGCGCGCCCGGCACTCCGACCTGCGGAGGGGTCCGGCATGCCCGCCCACCTCCTGAGCGTCGTCCTACCCACCCATGATCGCCCGGAGCCACTGGAGCGGGCGGCCCGCTCGGTGCTCGATCAGCGGGACGGGGAGCTGGAGCTCCTGATCGTTGACGATGCCTCGTCCCCCGACACGCTCGAGGTCCTCGACCGGCTGGCCAGTGACCCCCGGGTCCGCGTCCTTCGCAATGAGGCCTCCCTCGGGCCGGGCGGCAGCCGCAACCGGGGCATCGCCGCCGCCACCGGCGACCTGCTGAGCTTCTGCGATGACGACGACGCTTGGTTGCCGGGTGCACTTTCCGCCGTGCTCGACCGGTTCGAGGCGGACACCGAGGTCGGCGTGGTCACGTCGTGGCACCGGGTGGTCCACGACCGGACCGGACGTACGGCGCTGTTCCGCGGGCCGCTGCAGTACGAGGCGCGCCAGCTCTTGTGGTTCGACTTCGTGGCCATCCCGTTCGGCGTGATACGCCGACCGATGTTCCCCGACGACCTGGCCGTCGACGTCGAGCTCCGCACCGGTGAGGATTGGGACCTCTGGCTGCGCTGCGCACAGACCAGGCCCATCGCGACCTTGCCCCAGGCGTTGTACGCCTACCACCAGCACGGTGGTGAGCGGGTCACTCGCCAGGGTTCCGGCCCCCATGCCGGAAGGCAGGCGTTTATCGACAAGCACGGCCCGTCGATGACCCCGGCCTGCCGGATCTACCACCAGTTGGTGCTGGCCCGACTGGCTGGAGGTCGCCGTGGCGTCGCGGACCAGCTCGCCGCCGGCGTGTCGACACCGGTCTCCACGGCGCTGGCGGCATCGGTCCTGACGGCCGGGTCGCTGGCCAGTGATGTCGGAACCCGCCGCCAGGATCCGGGGCTCCCCGCACGTATGATGCGGATACTGCTGGAGCGAGCCTCGCCGGCGGAACGAGGGGGAGGGACGTACCCATGACCGCCGTCAACCGGCCGATCGTGATTGTGGGCTCCCCCCGGTCCGGTACCAGCTGGACCATGCGGGCCCTGGCCAGCGCGGCAGACACGGTCAACGTCCTCGAGCCGGACAGTGAGGACAAATGGCCTGCCGCTATCCATGCCAAGCGTCGATTGGGAAGGTACCCCGTCCTGCAGCCCGGAGAGCGGTCCCCTGCCTACCGGAGGCTGTGGGCCTGGACTCTTCAGGGGGCCCATGAGCCCCGGCGATCGGTGTGGGCCCGCCACATCCTCGGGCCCGGGGCCGAGGACCGGATCTACGACGGCCGGCTGGACCCGGTCACCTGGTTCGCCTCCACGTTGGCCCGTGACCCCCGGGTGCTACCGGCATCGACCACACCGTCCGACGCTCCTCGCATCGTGGCCAAGTCCATCCACGCCCAGTTCGCCATCGAGTGGATCGCTGACGAGTTCGACACCGACGTCCTGTTCCTGCTCCGCCACCCGGCCAGCGTGCTGGCCAGTTGGATGGAGCTCAATCTCAAGGACTCCCGGTACTCCACCCTCGAGCACCGTGACGACATCAGGGCCCGCTACGTCGAGCCCTGGAACCTCCCGTTGCCGGGCCCGGACCCGATCGAACGCATGAGCTGGATGATCGGGCTGTTGATGGCGGCCATCGAGGACACCTCGGCCCGCCATCCCGAGTGGCACATCCGGACCCACGAGCAACTGTGCGCCGATCCCCCCGGCGAGTTCCACCGGCTCTACGAGGACCTGGCGCCTCCCCTGGGGTCATGCCACTGAGGAGTTCCTCGATGCCCACAACGCCCCCGGCTCCGGCTTCATGGTCAAGCGGGTGGCGTCCGAGCTCACCGACTCGTGGCAGCGGCGACTGGACGACGGGCAGCTGGCCACATTGCGCCGGGTACTGTCGTGGTTCCCCATCACCACGTGGAGCGATCGGGACTTCGTCCGTAGCGGCGAGTCGTCCTGAGAGAGGCGGGGCTCAGGCCGGGCGCTGGAAGTGAACCACGTACCCCGCTCGGTCCAGCGGAAACATCTCCGCCACCTCCAGACCGGCGGAGGCGGCCAGCCGGCCGAATCCGGAGGCGGCGTAACCGTGAACGGTCACGCCGCGAGCACCGTAACGAACCTTTCGCAGGCTGGTTCTGATGCCGGGCGAGGGGAACGAGCCCACCACATGCGGAGCGGCCCGGCCCATCCGGGTCAGGAGCTCGGCCGGTGTGCCCACGTAGTCGAACACCCCAAGGGCCACGGCCACGTCGTAGGCGTCGACCTCGGAGATCTGCTCCCATCCTCGTTGCTCCACCTCGGCCAGGCCCGGGAACGACTCGGCCTGCTGTTTGGCCAGTTCCACCATGGCCGCGGCCGGATCGATGCCGGTGACGTGGATGCCGGCTGCGGCCAAGGGAGCGAACAGCGGTCCACTCCCGCACCCTACGTCGAGCACCCGTTTGGCCCCCCGGCTCTCGCTGATGTCGACGGCCATCCGCAACCGGTCGAACAACGGGCCCCGACCCAACATTCTGGCCACCGGCTCGCTCGAATAGAAGGCCGCGAACCGATCGGCCCGGCGCTGGAAGTAGGTCTGGAACTCACCGCTGGACATGACCACACGCCTCGCTTCCGTACCGCTTGAGAATTCGGGAGAACATTCCGGCAATCCTTCCCCGGCCCACCAGCTGCTTGGCCACGGCCACCGATCGAATGGATCTGGTGCTCGGGAGGGTGGCTCCGAAATCGTAGGAGTGGTAGTAAAGCACTGCAGGGTCGGTGGTGGTTCGCACTGCCGCGGTCAGTGCACTCGAAGGGAGCAGCCGCTGATAGCTCCCGCCACCGATGGGGAAACCTCGGGTGGTGAGCACGGGGAGCTCGGCCAGGGCCGAGCCCTCCCCGAGCCGGCTGGTGTCAGACACATAGGTGAAGCCGGCCTCAAGCAGGAGCTCCCGGTAGCCGGCCAGCCCCAACTGGGATGGGACGTCAAACCGGGGCGACCGGAACCCCCGGACAGGCTGTTGGACCACGTCTTCCATCATCTCCCGTCCCCGACGCAGCCACTCGAGCAGCGAGGCCGGGTCCTCCGGCAACCGCCCGTGGTCCGGTCCGTGGCTGGCGATCTCGTGACCGCAGGACGCCAGCTCGTTGAGCTCGGACCGGACGGTAGAGGCATAGTTGCCCACCACGAACAGGGTCACCGCCGACTTGTCTCCGGCTGCGGCCAGCACGCCGGCCAGCCCCACGAGGCCGCTGCGGGCGCCCTGCGGGCGCGAGATCGGCTGGCCCAGGACCTCCATCCCGTCGTACCAGTCCTCGACATCGATGGTCAGGCACACCTGGTCTGTCACGCCGCCGATCCTGTCATGTCGGCGTACACCTTCCGCAAGCGATCAAGCACCAGGTCCTCGGAGAAGCGGGAGGCGACCCACTGGCGGCTCCGGTCCCCAAGTTCGGAGCAGCGGCCAGGATCATCCAACAGGCCCTGAACCACCCTGGTCAGCGCCGACTGGTCGCCTCGGGGCACCAGCAGGCCCAAGCTCGGATCGATGACTTCGCGCATTCCCCGGATGTCGTAGGCCACCACGGTACGGCCCATGGCCGCGGCTTCCATGGCTACCCGGGGAATCCCCTCCCGGTAGGAGGGGAGCACCACCACCGTCGCTGAGGCCAGGTACGGCCGCACGTCGTCCGACCTCGCCGATGAAGCGCACCGTGCCCGAGTCCGACGCCGCGGCGACCTCCTCGTCGGTCAGGGCATCGCTCTGGTCGTGCTCGAACGGGCCGACGTGGACGAACTCGGCCTGACCCGACAGTGCCTCGGCCAGGGCCACGAAGTCGGCGCACCCCTTCTCCCGGACCAGGCGGCCGACGGTCAACACGACGGGGCGGTCCTCACGCAGTGCCGGGGCCACCGGCTCCATAAACCGGTCCATCACGATCCCATTACCCACGTAGTCCAGCTTGCCACGGCGACAGATCCACGCCGCCGGCAAGGCCTGCTCATCCTCGCGGCTCTGGAGCAGCACCCGGTGGGCCCATGCGCAGCACCAACGCTCGAAGCACCAGCCCAGTAGGTTGGCCTTCCAGCTGTTGTCCTTGAAGTAGAGCGCCCCGTGGATGGTGTAGACGGCACGGGTACCCGGCCAGCCGGGCGGCCGGCAGGCCCAGGAACGAGGCCTTGGGGGTGTGGGTCTGCACGAACTCGAACCGCTGGCTCCTCAGGTAGCGCCAGAGACCGATGAACGATGTCACATCGCTCCGGGCGAACTCGCGGCGGATGGGTATGACCTCTACCGCCACCCCGTCGGGAGGTTCGGGATAGGGATCACCGCTTACCACGGTCCAGTCGATCTCACGCAGCGACTGCAACTGGTTGGCCAGGAGTACCCGCGCCGTCAGTGAGGTGGTGACCACCCGGCACGCCCGCGGACGCCGACACGGGGTCTGGCCCACGCCCGTTGTCCTCGACGTCATCACGCTCCCCCGTCCCCCACACGCCCGTACCGGTGTCGCCCAACTCGGATGATGGCCCTGCTCATCAGGCGCGCCCTACCCCGACACACTACAGCCAGGGCGCGCCCACCAGGCGATCTGTGCTCCGGTGATGGGCGACGGAATCACTGCGGCCAACGATGGATCGGGGCGGCCATCGCGGGCAATCTGCAAAAGGCCTGCAACTCGGGTGCAGGCGACTGGGCCGCGACAGCACCGCTCAGGCCAGCCGCTGCCTCCGGCACCCAGCGCTCCAACCATGCCTGCAACGCCAACACGTCCCACAATTCGAGGGCCAGATCGCGGCGCCCCTCAAGGTGCTGGTTCCAGGCCTGCCGGATCGGCCGGGGGTCGAGGAGACCCTGCGAAACCAGTCGTTTCTCAGCCAGCAGCTCCTCGGCCCACGGTCGCAGCGGCCCCCGGAGCATGGCCCCCACCGGGAAACCGAATCCCATCTTCGGCCGTTCGATCAGCTCGGCGGGCACGTGGCGGTAGAGCACCTGGCGCAGCAGCCATTTGGTGTGACCGTCGTGCAGCTTGGCTGAAAGGGGCAGCCTCCAGGCCAGGTCGAACACCGCCCGGTCCAAAAAGGGCACCCGGGTCTCGAGCGACACGGCCATGGATGCCCGGTCCAGCTTGGTCAGGATGTCATCGGGCAGGTAACCGACGGTGTCCAGCCACAGCATCTGCTCGGTGATCCCTCCGAGCTCCGGCCACTCCGACGGGCGCGAGGCCACGGACACCGTCGGTCCGGCGCCGAGGACCATCGACTCGGCGTGGTCCCAGTAGGACACCAGGGACAGATAGGCGTCCTCGGGACCGGAGGCCGCCAGCACTTTGCCCACCTTGGACACCTTGGACGCCGGGTTCCGGATCACCGTGTGGGGCGGCAACGCCGACATGGCCCGTGCCCCTCCCTCGATGAGGCCGGGAGGGATACGACCCAACGCCGTACCGGCCGCCCGACGGACCGGCTCGGGCAGCACCGAAGACCGCCGCCACAGCTGGTCCAGCCAGGCGTGGCGGTTGTACCCGGCGAACAATTCGTCGCCGCCGTCTCCGGACAGGGCCACGGTGACCTCGGACCGGGCCAGCCGGGACACCAGGTGCATGGGGATCTCCGAGACATCGCCGAAGGGCTCGTCCCAGATGTCCGGCAATCGGGGGATGACTTCGGCGGCGTCGTCATCGGTCACCAGTAGCGGGGTGTGATCGGTGCCGAGGTGGGCAGCCACAGCGGCGGCTTCGGCCGACTCGTCGAAGGCCCGGTCGGCGAAGCCCACGGTGTAGGTCCGGACCGGCCGGTCGCTGTGGCGCTGCATGAGTGCCACCACCACACTGGAGTCCACCCCTCCGGAGAGGAACGCCCCCACCGGCACGTCAGCCACCATCCGGGCCGCCACCGAATCAGAGAGCACCGACTCCAGCTGGTCGGCCAGGACCCTGGGAGGAGCGTCCAGGGGTCGCCGACGGGCTTCTTCCACCGCCCGTCGCGCCGACCAGTAGCTCCGGACCCCGAGCGGGGCACCAGCCCGTGACTCGGCGTCGGCCGTGGCCACCTGCCCGGGCAATAGCTTGGCTACTCCGCGGTAGATGGTGTGCGGTGCCGGGATGCAGTTGTGGCGCAGGTACAGAGCCACCGCGTCCCGGTCGATGGTGGCATCGAATTGCGGGAGGAGGGCGAGGCTCTTCAACTCGGAGGCGAAGGCCAGTCGGCTCCCGACCCATCCGTAGTACAGCGGTTTCTCACCGAAGCGGTCCCGGACCAGGTGCAGCTGCCGGCGCTGGCGGTCCCACAGGGCCAAGGCGAACATTCCCTCGCAGGCCTCGAGGGCCCGGTCGAGGCCCCAGGCCTGCACCGCGGCGACCAACACCTCGGTGTCCGAGCCCCCCCGGAAGGCCAGGCCCTCACCGGCCAGGCGGCGCCGAAGGTCGACGTGGTTGTAGAGCTCACCGTTGTAGTTGAGGACCCATCGACCATCGGGGGACACCATGGGCTGCGACCCATCTGGCCCCACTCCCACCACAGCCAGCCGCCGGTGCCCAAAGGCCAGACCGCACTCCGGGTCGGACCAGTACCCCTCGGCATCGGGTCCCCGGTGGGTGAGTACCTCAGCCATGGCCCCGACCTGACGGGCCAGCCCGTCAGGGTCGGTTTTACGCTCCGGATCGAACAGGCCGGCAATCCCGCACACCGGTCAGGCCCCCGACCGCGACACGGTGCGGCCTTCGGGGCCGAGGCGCGCTCCCCACCGCCCCCCGACTCGACCATGACGAGATCATCGGCGGTGCCGCTGATGGTGTCAAGCAAGGGTGTCGACCGCCGGTGCCCCCGGGCCGACCGGCCGCTCGCAGGTAGTTGTGGCTGCGTTCAGCGTGTGGCAACCTGCTGCGTGCCCCCAACCGAGCCATGACCTCCGCCCGAGACCACCTGCGGTCGGGGTTCGCCCGGCTCTCTCCGGGCCTGCGGCGTCAGGTGCTTCACCGGTTGGGTCGGTACGCCCCCTGGGAAGTGGAGTTCGACTTCACGCCACCACCCCTGGTGGCGGGGGAGGAGGCCGGGCCGCCGGCCTTTGTCGGCATCGGTGCGCAGAAGGCCGGCACCACCTGGTGGTACGAGTTGATGCTCACCCACCCGGGCATCACCACCCATCCGGACATCCACAAGGAGCGCCACTTCTTCGACCGCTTCGGGGCACGGTCCATGGGCCAGAGCGACATCGAGGCCTACTACGGCTGGTTCCCCCACACGGTCGGGACGGTGACCGGTGAGTGGACGCCCGACTATCTGTCCTACCCCTGGGTGCCGGCGCTGTTGCAGCGGGCGGCCCCGGACACCCGCCTGCTCCTGTGTGTCCGCGACCCGGTGGAGCGGTTCCGATCGGGTCTCGACCACCTGGACCGGATGGGACAACCCCGGGACGGCACCGCCATCGCCGATGCCGTCCAGCGCGGCCTTTACCACCGCGCCGTGGAGGGATGGCTGGACCACTTCGACCCCGAGGCCCTCTTGGTCCTGCAACACGAGCAGTGCGTGGCCGACCGCGATGGTCAGCTCGATCGCACCTTCGAGCACCTCGGACTAGCCACCCACCACCCCCCGCCGGAGGCGCCATCGGCGGGGTCGGCGGGTCCACCACGCCGGCCCTTGGACGACGACGTCCGTCAGCAGTTGGTGAAGCTCTACGCGCCCGATGTGGCAGCGCTGGCGGCACGCTTCGACCACCTGGACCTGACCTTGTGGCCCAACTTCGCCTACCTGGCCGGACCGGCCGGATCCTCACCGGACGCACCGGCGCCCGACGGCCCGAACTCACCCACCCGCCGGGCGTAGCGCGGGTTCTCCCCCATCCGTCCACGCACGCCATCCCACCAGCCATGGGCCAAGGCCGACCTATCGTCCCGCCCGCCGGCCGACTGGAGTTGACGGACGGAATAGGCCAGCTGCCAGGCGTACCAGCTGTTCCGGCCATGCCGGCGGATCAGGGCCAACGAATTACGGGCGTGGTAGTAGGCCCGCCAGGCCTCGACCCCGTCATCGGGACGCCGGTGGGCCAGCGCCGCCTGCCGCCCGGCGGAGGTCTGCTGAACGGCCACCCGCCGGGCGGCGTCGTCGTCGACCACCACCCCGAAACCGGCCTCCCGGACCCGGCAGAAGAAGTCGAAGTCCTCCAGACCGAAGAACCACTCAGGGTCGGGCAGCACACCGGCGTCGACCACGGACCGGGACAACAACGTGGCCCCCCAGCACGCTACGTCCACCGCAGTGAACCCACGCGACGAGCCGGGCGGTGGGACCAGGTTCTCCGTATGAGTCCCCCGTCCGACGAAGGTCCGGCCGTAGGCCACCGCGGCCCCGACCGGGGTCGTCTCCTCCGGCAGCGCCTCGACCCGGGCCACCAGGTCAGCCAGCCGCTGTTCGGGCAGGTCGAACAGACCGATGTCGTCCTCGCAGAGGTAGGCCCACCGGACCGTGGGGTCGGAGAAGGCCTCGACCATGCCGGCACGGAAGCCGCCGGCCGGACCGGTGTTGGTGGCCAGCCGGACCGTGCGGACCTTCGCTTCCAGCACCGGATCGTCGAGGCCCCCGACGCCGTTGACCACCAGGATGATCTGATCGGGCCGCAAGCCTTCGGACTCGATGAGGGAGCGGGTGACCTGACCGGCCAGACCGGGCCGCATATGGGTCAGCACCACCGCCACCACGCCCTCGAGGGCTGGGCCTCCGTCGTCGGCGCCCGCCGGACCCGACACTGCGCTGACGCTCACGCTGCCCTCACGGCGTTAGGCTAACCGCGCCGCGGGCAGCGGCCACACGTGGCTCCGGCCGTACGGCGCCGAGCGAGTGAGCCATACCGGACAGTCGAACGGGAGCCGTGATGAAGATGGCAGACGGGGTGGGGGCCCGGCGACCGGAGCGGCAGCAGGCACGGACATGATCAGCGTGGTGGTTCCGGTCAGAGACGCCATGCCCTGGTTGGCAGTGCAGCTCCAGGCTCTCGTCGACCAGCAGTGCGTAGACGAGTTCGAGATCCTGGTGGTGGACAACGGGTCGATCGACCGGAGTGCCGAGGTGGCCCGGGAGTGGGCCAACCGCCACCGGATCGTGCGGTGGATGGACGGCGCCGCGGTCGTTGGTCCGGGTGCGGCCCGCAATGTCGGAGTCGGTGCCGCCCAGGGCGACCTGCTGGCCTTCTGTGACGCCGACGACGTGGTCCGGCCCGGTTGGCTTGCCGCTTGCGTCACGGCCCTTTCCCACGCCGACGTGGTAGCCGGGGTGTTCGACTTCTGGTCGCTCAACGGCTATCCGGCGTCGCCCCTCCGGCCGGCGGCCACCAGTCAGCTGGGCTTCCTGCCCGCCGGTCTGGGCGCCAACCTGGCCGTACGACGCCCGGCCTTCGATGCCGCCGGGGGCTTCGCCGAGGAGCTGAGGGTCGGCGAGGACATCGACCTGTGCTGGCGCCTCCAACTGGCCGGCTGCCGCTTCGAGATCGCCCCCGAGGCGGTGGTGTCCAAGCGCGATCACCCTGGGTTCGCCCGGAGCTTCCGGCACGGCACGACCTACGGCCTCAGCGGTCCGACCCTCTACCGCCGCCACCGCCCCGACGGTGCCCACCCCGACCTGGCGGGCGCAGCCAGGTCGTGGCTGTGGTTGGTGACCCATGCGCCCTTGCTGGTTCGTCACGACGGGCGCGACCAGTGGGCCCATGCGGCCGGCATGCGGACAGGGAGGCTGCGCGGCTCGATGAGGGAACGGGTTCTCTTTCCCTGAGGCCGGCGACAGGCTCAGTTGACCTGCCAGTCGGCACCCACGTAGACCGGTGAGAGCACCATGACCCCCTCGGGAAGCTTGGGGAGGTCCGGGCCCATGACGTCGAACGTGGTCACCGGACTCCAGGCCAGCAAGGGCTTGCCCTTGCCATAGAGATGGCCGGACATGGCCGGCCACAGGGAGTACCGGCCGTGGGCCAGGGGGACGTTGCGGAGCCGGCACTTGACCTCGAAGTCGCCGGCGGGGAATGAGCCGGCGTAGCGGACGATGAACATCGGGAAGGCCGTGCCCTGGGACACACCGATGAAGAAGTTGGCGTCGTGGGCCTCGGGCGAGTTGAGGGTCAGCCGGATGTCCAGGTCGCACTCGGAGCGGATCTGGCCACCGTCGGCTGCTTCGATCTCGGCCTTCAGTACCTGGACCTCACCCTCGGTGGAGGTGGCCAGGGCGGCGTTGGTCTGCACCGCGCTGCGGTACTTGGCCACCACATCCTTGGTCGGTCCCGCCGCCATGACCACCGAGTCGGCCAGCCATACGGCCCGCTCGCAGGAGGCCTCCACCGAGGCCAGGTCGTGGGAGACGTAGATCAAGGTGGTGCCCCCGCGGACCACCTCCCCGATCCGGTTGAGGCACTTCTGCTGGAAGGTGGCATCGCCCACCGAGAGGACCTCGTCCACCAAGAGGACGTCGGGCTCGAGGAAGGCGGCGATGGAGAAGCCCAGCCGCATCTGCATCCCCATCGAGTAGAACTTGACCTGCCGGTCGACGGCGTCGGCCAGGCCGGCGAACTCCACGATCTCGTCGAACCGTTGGCGGATCTTCTGACGGCCCATGCCCAGCACCGCTCCGTAGAGGAAGATGTTCTCCCGGCCGGACAGCTCCGGTTGGATACCGCTGGTCACGCTGAGCAGGGCACCGATGCGCCCCTTGACCACACACCGACCGGCGGTCTGGTAGGTGACCTGGCTGACGATCTTGAGCAGGGTGGTCTTGCCCGACCCGTTGACCCCCACCAGGGCCAGGCTCCCGCCCGGCGACACCTCGGCGTTCACGTCCCGCAGCACCCAACGGTAGTTGTGCCGTCCTCCCGAACCCATCGAACGCCCGATCCGCTTGATCTGGTCGTAGAACTTGGGCACGGTCCGGTCGGCGCGGAACTTCTTCCACACGTGTTCGATCTGGACGGTCCCGTCAGGCAATGTCGGCAAAGTGCACCTCCAACCGCTTGAAGATGCGGTAGCCGAAGCCCAGGTACAGCAACGACCCCAGGGCGGCCACCCCCACCAGCGGCCAGTTCGGCGACTGGCCCAGCAGCAGGGTGCGGCGGGCGTTGTCGATGACCGGACCCAGGGGATTGAAGAATCCGTAGACCATCTGCAGGTTGATCGTGAACCCGCCCACATAGTGGGCGTGGACCAACACCTGTCCGTTGACCACCACTTTGTGGATGTGCCTTCCACCGACGTGGTACGCCGACGGGATCTTCGAGAACGACCAGATCACCGGGGTGGCGAACAGGCCCAGGGAGATGATCAACGGGATGACCTGGACCAGGTCGCGCATCTGGATGATGATGCTGGACACGGCCAGGGTGATCCCGGCGGCGAAGACCACCTCGATGACCATGAACAACGGGGTCCACAAGGTGGTGATGGCCGGGGCCCGTCCGTAGATCACGAACAGGATGGTCAGGGGGATCCACGAGATCACCACGCTGAGGGCCCCGACCAGCATGGTCTCGAGCGGGAAGCACTCCCGGGGGAACTGGGTCTTGGCCAGGAGGGCCTTGTTGGTCAGCAACGAGCTGCCCCCGGTGCCCAGGGCCCCGGCGAAGAAGCTCCAGCACAAGATGCCCACGAAGGAGTAGAGCGGATAGGGAACCCCCGGAATCGCCAGGCTCTTGACGTGCGAGAACACCACGACGAAGACCGCCAGGGTGAGCACCGGGCCGAGCACGGCCCACAGGACCCCGAGGGTGGCCTGCTTGTACTGGGCCCGGAAGTCCCGTTCGGCCAAGGTGTAGATGATCTCGCGGTGGGCCCACAGCGTCCGGATCGAATCGCTGAAGCGGACCTTGTGGTGGTACAGGATGTCGTCGGATGGCTCGCTGGGCACCGGATGCTGCTCGGTCACCACGGCCGCGCCAGCCTCAGATTCCAGTGCTGTCATCGGCCGACACTACCCCCCTCGGGTCGCGCTCCAAGACCCGTCACGATGCACGAGCGCCCCACAAGATTACCCCGCTGCGACCCCCCGAGGCCACGTCAGGGCCGATCGACCACCGCTAACATCGCCGTGTGCCGGCACCCGACCAGCCCAGCACACCCGACTTGACGGACCAGATCCGGGTGCTGCTGGCCATCAAGTCCCTCGGGCCCGGGGGAGCCGAGCGTCTGCTGGTGGACCTGGTGGCCGCCGGCAACCAGCGCTTGTTCGAGTACGAGGTCGCTTACGTTTTGGCCGCCCAGGATGCCCTGGTCCCCGAAGTGCGCGCCGGCGGGACCCCGGTCCACTCCCTCGGCGCCACCCACAACCTGGACTTCCGCTGGATGTCCGCCTTCCGCAGGCTGCTGGTGGCCGGGGAGTTCGACATCGTCCACTTCCACCTCCCCTACACGGCGGCGCTGGGTCGCCTGGTGGTGGCCACGCTCCCCCGGACCCGACGGCCGATGACCGTGTACACCGAGCACAGCATGTGGAACAAGGTGGCGGTACTGGTCAAGGCGCTCAACCGGTCCACGGTCCGGCGCGACCGGGCCCTGGTGGCCGTGTCCCAGGCCGCCCACGACGCCCTCCCACCAGCCCTGCAGTCCCGCGCCCGGGTGGTGGTCCACGGCGTCGACCTGGCCCGCTCCCGGGCCGCGGTCCGGCCGCCGTGAGGCCACCCGGGCCAAGGTCCGGGACGAGCTCGGCGTCCCGGCCGGGGAGGTGCTGGTGGTCACCGTGGCCAATCTCCGCTCGGAGAAGGGCTACGACGTCCTGTTGGACGCGGCCTCGCTGCTGGCCCACCGGGGAGTGGCGGTCCGGTTCGCCGCCGCCGGCCAGGGGAGCCAGGCCGCAGAGCTGGCCGAGCGCCATCATCGACTAGGCCTGGGCCACCAGTTCACCTTCCTCGGTCACCGCCATGATGCTCTCGACCTGATGGTGGCGGCGGACGTGTTCGTGTTGGCCTCCCATCAAGAGGGTCTTCCCGTCGCCATGATGGAGGCGGCCAGCGTGGGGACAGCCATCGTGGCCACCGCGGTAGGGGGCGTCCCTCAGGTGATTACCGACGGGGTCAACGGGCTGGTGGTGCCTCCGGGCGACCCGCAAGCCCTGGCTGCAGCCCTCGAGCGGGTGAGCTCGGACCCGGCCCTGCGTGAGCGGCTCGGGCGCCAGGCCATGGCCGACAGCTCCCGGTACGACATCGCCCGGGCCGCCGCAGAGATCGAAGGCATCTACACCAACCTGCGGGCCACCCGGTCGTGATCTCAGCGGGGGGGCCGGACCGGTCCGGGTGAGCTCGGCCTGTAGGACTTCGAGCCGGCCCAACCCGTACTCTGCGTCGGGCTCGAGGTAGTTCCCCTCGGCCCACTCGTTCCACGACTTGACCACCACCACCTGTTCACCGGGGGGGTTGGCTGCGGCCAGCTCGAGAGCCTGGCGGACATGGCGCCCGAACCGCGCCGGCGTCGAGCCCGTGGCCACCAGGCCCCTCCGGCCCATGCGGGGCGTGTTGTCCCAGTTGGGGTAGACGCTGGGGAACAGCCGGCCACCCAGGTCCGGGGGCCGCTCGGGCAGGTCGTCCGGATAGGGGTAGCGCATCGGTCCCCGTCCCAGCCCCCGACTCAGGCGGCGACGGCGCACCCAGGTGGCGGCGTCCGACCCGAAGGGGAACTGGTAGTGGACGGCCGCATCGAACCCGTCCTCCACGTGGGACCGATAGCTCGACTCGCCCAGTGACGCCACCAGGTACAGGCCACCCAGACCGGCGTCGTGGGCCATCTTCTGCCACCGGTCGACGAACCGGGCCGGTTCGGGCAGGAAGCCGGGCTGGTAGATGAACAGCACCGGCCGGCCGTCGATCCTGACGTAGCGGGAATCCTCGAACGCTGGTTTGAGCGAGGCGAAGTGCTCGAGGTCGTCGTCCGGTCCAGGGTAGGTCTGCTCGATCAGGACCCGGTCGGGCACCCCGTGCCAGATCCCCGACCAGCTCTGATTGGCCCAGGCCAGGCAGAAGGGGAAGTCGGGCTGGCCCGACGAGAGCACCTCGTCGAAGGGCCGCTCGAGGAGGCGGTGGCCGGCGAACCAGTAGTGCCAGTAGCAAAAGCCGGTGACGCCGTACCGGCGGGCCAGTTCGGCCTGGGCCATCCGGGTCTCCGGCACCCGGAGGTCGTAGTAGCCCAGGTCGGTGGGCAGGTGCGGGCTGCAGCGTGACCCCGGAAGAGCGGCGTGGCCCGGGTGACATTGGTCCACTCGGTGAAGCCCTCACCCCACCACCGGTCATTTTCGGGGATCGGGTGGAACTGGGGGAGGTACAGGGCCAGGACGTCCATCGGAGCGTCATGTTAAGTGACGCGCTGTGCAGGTCACCGACGGGATGCGGCCCGACGGGAGGCGCTCACCGGGTCAGCGGAGTCCGGTGGCGGCCACCTCGCGGGCCAAGCGGGCGATGTCCTCTTCGATGACATCGCCCGAGAACCGTTGCAGGAAGAGGGCCTCGGCCCGGCTCATCACCGCCTGGCGGAGCTCGGGCTCACGCAAGAGGCGGGCACAGGCCGCAGCCAGGTCCGAGGCGTTGTCCCCCAGGAGCAGATGGGTGCCGTCCTTGCTGCCCAGCCCTTCGGCGCCGAGGGTGGTCGATGCCACCGGCACCCGTTGGGCGAAGGCCTCGAGGATCTTGAGCCGGGTGCCGCTGCCGTAGCGCACGGGAACCACCACCAGATCGGCCCGGGCCAGTTCCGCCACCATGTCGGGGACCCGGCCGGTCACGGTGACCCGGGGGCGGTCGTCCAGGGCGGACACCTCGGGGCCGGCCTCCCCCACCAGCCGGATCTGGACGTCGGGGAGCAGCTGGCGCAAGGCCGGGCCGACATCGTGGGCCAGCCACCGGGCGGCGTCGATGTTGGGGGGGTAGCGGAGCAGGCCTTGGAACAGCACGGTGGGTGGGGATCCGACCAGGCTCCGGCCGACCGGCTCGGCCACCACCGGGTAGCCGTTGGCGATCACGCGCGACGTCGCGGACACCACTGGCGGTGGCCCGGCGGGCGTCGAGCTGGCTGCACACCACCACGGTGGCCCGGTGGCTGGCTCGCCGGTGGAGCCGGCGCCACCGGCGGACCTCCTCCTCCGACACCTGGGCGGCGGCGAGCCGACGCGCCCGCTGGATCAGGCCGTGCGGTGGCGGAGCGGGCATGGACAATCGGGCCAGGATCTTCTCGTCCTCCAGGTCGTCGACGTCGAGGATGGTGGGGCCGAAGACCGGCTCACCGGACAGCGCCCACGGTCGGGTCCCGAAGAACCACACCAGGTCGTAGCGACCGGCCATGAACCGGGCCAGGGCCCGCTGCACCAGCGTGCGGTCCCCCCAGGGCAGTCCGATGGGCATCCCCGGCCGGAGGAGGGAAGGCACCAGCCCGAGGCCCGAAGGCGTGCGGTTGTCGAAGCCAACCCGTCCCACATGGGCCAAGCCCAGGGCCTGGTCGGGCTCTCCGAACTCCTCCCGGAACTTGGAGACCGCCGAGAACAGCTCAACGGGGCCGCACCGTCGCAGGCCCCGTAGGGTCATGGCCAGCCGGAGACGCGAGCCGCGGTCCTCCGGCCAGGGGTACTCACCGGCTATCACCAAGGTTCTCATCCATGTCCCTCAGGTCGGGGCCGGGCTCACCGATCGGGTGGCCCGCACATCCAGACCACCCCCCGTCCGGGATCCGCCGAATGTTAACGGGAATGCGATGGTGAGCGGGTCGGATCCCGCCGGAACGGCAAGATCGACTGGTAGGGTCTCGGCGCCGGGTGGGCCGGCAGCGGCAGGGGGCCCGCAGATGACCGAGCGCACAACCGGACCGAAGAGCGAGGTGGCACAGACCACCGGCCTCCCCCTGGTGTTGCACGTCATTCCGACCACCGTGGCCCGGGGGGCCCAGCTCGAGGCCCGGGCCCTGGCGGACCAGCTCGACCGGCCGGGGGTCCGGGTCCACCGGGTCCTCAGCCTGTTCGACGGACCGGCCGAAGTGGTGGCCGACCTCTCCCTGGGTCACCGGGGGGATCCACACCCGGGGTCGGTTACTCGCTCTCCCTGGTCCGCCAGGTGCGGGGCGCTCTGGACCGCTTCGACCCGACGGTGGTGGTAGCCCATGGCAGCGAGCCCCTGAAATATCTGGTGCCGGCCATGACCGGGCACCGTCGACCGCTGGTGTACTACGCCATCGGCACCTACTCGGGGGGGGACCGGGGGATCCAGCGACGGCTGTGGAGGTACCTCTGCTCGCGGGCCGACCTGGTGGCGGCCGAAGGGGACGAGGTCCTCGACGAGTGCGTGACCCGGTTGGGTGTTCCATCCACCCGGGCGGCTCTGGCCCCCAACGGTCGTGACCCGGGTCTGTTCCATCCCCGGTCCGACGATGACTCCGGCTCCGGGACCGACCCGGTCGAAGCGCCGCTGGTCATCTTCGTGGGCGCTCTGACCAGTGGCAAGCGACCCGACCTGTTCATCGACCTGGTGGCTCGAGTGCGGGCCCGGGGAGTTCCGTTGCGGGCCGAGCTCTTCGGGGACGGCCCGCTGCGCCATACGCTGACGGACGCTGCGGCGCAGGCCGACGTGGAGCTCCGCGGCTCGCGTTCAGACGTGGCCGACCAGATGCGACGGGCCGATGTCCTGGTCTTCTGCAGTCGTCCGGCCGGCGAGGGGATGCCGGGCGTGCTCATCGAGGCCGGCCTCAGCGGCCTTCCGGTGGTGGCCACCGACGTGCCCGGGGTGCGCACCATCGTGAACGACGACGAGACCGGCATCGTGGTCGGGGTCGAGGACCGGGAGGCCCTGGTCGAGGCCACCGTCCGGATGATCGGAGACCCGGGCCTGCGGGCAGCCATGGGGCAGGCGGCCCGTGCAACGGTGCATGGAACGGTTCAGCCTGGCCGCGGTGGGTGACCGCTGGCTGTCGCTCCTCGAACCGTGGGTCGGTGTCGACCGCCAGGGCCGGGCCGTCCGATAGCCTCCGCACCGATGACGAACACGGAGACGGTGTGATGGCCACCGCGCCGTCGCCCAAGAAACGGATCCCCAAACAGGTCCTTGACGGCCTGCCCGATCCGCAAGGAGTACTCCAGTGGGCCAAGCTCTACGCCTCCTCGGCGCTGGGCGCCCGACGGAACCCGGACTTCTCCGATCTCGAGCACTTCTGCCTCTTCATCGGCTATTCGCGAAGTGGGCACACACTGATCGGCACCACCTTGAACGCCCACCCCGAGGTGGTCCTGTCCCATGAGCTCGACGCGGTGCGCTTCGTGCGACACGGGTTCCGGCGGTCGCAGCTCTTCTCGCTGATCCTCCAGCGGGACCAACACTTCGGCACCATGGGTCGGACCTGGTCCGGCTACACCTACGACATCCCCGACCAGTACCAGGGCCGCTTCGAGCGCCTCCGGGTCATCGGCGACAAGCGGGCCCGATCCACGGTGTTGCAGATGGCCCAGGAGCCTGGACTGCTGGACCGGTTGCGCAAGGAGGTGGCCGTCCCCATCAAGGTCCTCCATGTCACCCGCAACCCGTTCGACAACATCGCCACCGAAGCCCGCCGTCACCAGATGTCTCTCGGCGAGGCCACCTCGTGGTACGAGCACATCTGCGAGGCGGTGGCTGCGGTCCGTCCGCGGCTCGACCACTCCGAACTGGCCGACGTTCGCTACGAGTCGTTCGCGGCAGACCCGCGGGGGGCATTGGCCGACATCTGCCGGTTCATCGGTGTCGAACCGGACCCGGCCTACCTGGACGCCTGTGCCGGCATCGTGTGGCCGAGCACCAACCGCACCCGCGACGCTGTCGAGTGGAGCCAGGACGAGCGCCGTGGTGTGGAGCGGCTCATCGAACGCTTCGAGGTGTTGGGCCACTACACCTTCGACGATTGACGGGACCGCCGGCCCATAGGCCGGACGGCAGACTCAGTTCCGGGCGGGAGCCGGCAGGTGGGGATTGCGATGCATGGCTTCCTCAATGGCCCGCCGGGCCTTGAGCCGGTCACGGCGCCGCAACTCCCACAGGTAGCGCGGCGGCTCGCGCTTGGGCGCCCGCGGAATACACAACAGCACCAACATGAACGGCAGCAACATGACCCGCTCCCGTTCGATCAGACCCAGGTTGCCGAGGGCGGCGAAGGTGTAGATGAACAGAAGCGAGTAGATGGCGCACAGCATCACGTAGGGCCGGGCGAACGCCGCCCGGGGTACCATCCGCAGGTTGCGCAGGGAGGTCAGGATCAACACGATGAGGATGGTGTTCTCGAGCCCCGCCACCCGTTGGGCGTTGCCGTGGGCCTTGACGATCAACGGGTTGAACAAAACCTCATAGATGTCCCGCGGATAGGTGGCCGGGCTGGTGGAGTACGGCACCCCACTGCTGCCGAATCCGGTCCCCACCCCCTGGTTGTTCTGGTGGGTCTGCTGGAGTGAGAGAGTGCCCCCGCCGCCCTTCAGGTAGTGGACCGTCAGATACACCGAGGCGACCAGCAAACCCAGCAGGAACACGAATCCGAAGAACCGCCGCAGCCCGCCGAGGTTCTGGCGGACGGCCCCGGTGGGCACCATCATGGCCACGGCGAAACCGCTCAGGACCAGTAGAAGCTCGTTGGGGCGAATGTAGTAGCCAAGGGCCACCCCGGGAATCAGGAGGGCGAAGCCGCCGCGCCGACGGGAGAAGATCTTCGCCCCCCCGTAGGCCACCAGGCCCAACGAGAGCATCATGAGCGATTCCTTGCTCACATCCGCGGTCCAAAAGATCAGGGAGGGCAGGAAGAACAACATCTTGGCGTAGCGCTTATGGTCGCCACCGGCGAAGGTGAGGCTGAAGGCTCGGTAGAAGAAGACACAGCCGATGAACGACAGGAAACTGAAGACCAGGAAGGTAGCCGTGAGGTTGACGCCGACGATGGCCATCACGATCCCGGTGGCGATGCTGACCGACCCGTCGTTGACGATCTGGCGCAGGTTGGCTCCAGCCAAGGTGAAATCGAATCGGTGGAAGTTGGGAGCCAGGATGGCGCCCTGATGGGTGTAGCGGGTCCAGTCCGCTATCCCCCCGTAGACGTGCTCCACCACGAAGATCTGGGTCGGGGCCGCCACCAGGTGGAGGATGAGGCCGGCCGTCATGATGTTGAGGAGCCACGGGCTGCCCTCGGCGAAGACCACCCGCTTGATGATCAGGCGCCCCAGAAAAAACAGGACCACGGCCACCACCACGGCCAACAGGGGGTTGGTCGGAATCTCCGTCGCGAGCAGCATCACCTGGGTGCCGGTGGAGTGTTCAGACCTGGGTGGGCACGCCGGGGACCGGCGACGGTGCCGGATGGTCCCCGTCAGCATCCTCGGCCAGCACGGCGGGACCGGTCAGCGCCGGCTGGCTGAGGGCAGGGAACTGGCGGGCGTCACGGGGCTTGAGGCGCACATTGGTCAGGACCACCCCGAGCACCGGGGCTTCCATCCTCCGCAGGAGGTCGCCGGAGCGATGGGCCTGGTCGAAGGTGGTCGTTCCGCACTCCCCCACCACCAGCACCACATCGACCGACCGGGAGAGGGCCTCGACATGGTGGACGGCCAACATGGCCGGTGCCTCCACGATGATCACGTCGGCCAGCGGACGGGTGGCCTCCAGTACCGCCGGCATCCGGGTCACCAGCTGACCACTGTTCTCGATGAAGTGGCGGAGGTTGAGACGAAGCACCCGGTCGACCCACGAAGGCTCCAGCCGGGCCTCGACGTCCTCCGGCCTGATCTCCCCGGTCAGGGTCCTCCCCTGCCCGCTGATGGGACCGGCTCCCAACTGTCCCGTGCCGATGACCACGACCCGCTCCCCGGCCTCGGCGTAGGTGGCGGCCAGGTTGGCGGCCACCTGGGGCCGGGTGGACTCGTCGCTGGCCGACGCCACCATCACCACCTGGCGGGTCTGGTGAACAGGGACCGGGAGGAGCGCATCGGACTGCTCCTCCGGCTCGGACGGCCTGCCGTTGGTGGCCGGGCCCATGAGCTGCCCGATCCCGACCAGATTGCTCAGGTCCTCGGAGGGAAGCACGCCCGAGGCCAGTGCTTCGAACATCACCGACATCCGGAGCATCCGGTAGGACTCCGCCGTGGGCGACTGGGGACTGGTGACCACGTCCACCTTGGTGGCCGGCCGCCCGATGGCCCGCAGCTCAGCCGGTATCTCCGCCACCACCGGGTAGCCGTAGTGGGCCTCGGCCCGTGCGGCCGTCCGCAGTCGACGGTTGAGGACCTCGCGCAGCAGGACGATGATGGCACCCAGCACCAGACCGACACCCAGGCCGATCAGAGCTCGGATCTTCCGGCTCTTGACCGGTCCCCCTCCGGACTTGTGGACTTTGGCCTTCGTGGCCTTGGCCGGGTGCACGACCACATAGCCCGACCCGCCACGCCCGGCACCACTGGCGGTCTTCTTCGATTTGGCCACCCCGTTGAGAGCGTTCCCCAGCACGTAGGCGTAGGCATTGGTGAGCTTGAGGGCCCGCTCGCGGGTCGAACCTTTCCCCGAGAGGACGACCTCGCTGACATTCTGCTGCTCGCGCTTACCGAGACCCTTGGGGACGTTGAGGCTCGCTTTGAGGAAGGAACCCACCGAGGCTGGAAGGGACGTGGAGATGGGCTCGTTTGGCCGCGGCCTCCTGCACGGAGGTCTTCTCGGCGTAGAAGAGGATCTGCTGGCCATCGGCCCCACCTCCGACCAGTGTGCTCTGCTGGGGGGGTGGTGCGCCGACCAGCGTCGTTGCCGACCACGGGTAGGGGCCGAGCGAGTGTTTCTTCCCTTTGTGGCCGTTCACCGGAACGAGGACAGCCACGACGACACCGATGATGGCAAGGGTCAGCAACAGCCGCCAGCTGCGTCGCAGCGCCCCCAAAAGGTCGATCGGCTCCATGACTCTCCCACTCCCTGCCCAACGTAGAGCGCGATAATACACTCCGACCTGCCGTTCTGAACAGCACCAATACCACTTTCCGCAGGTAGGGCAGGTAGAGCAGCCGAAAGGGGCCGACGGGAGCGAGTCCAGGGTCGGGCGCTTCTGAGTATCCTTGGACGATCCTCAATATTGAGGATGATCCGGCGACCCCCCTCTCGGTATAGTCCGTGGCAGCTTCCGACCTCGGTCAGGGCGATCGAGTGGTAGCCCAGAGGTGGGTTGTGCAATGGGTCACAGTTCCACGTGGGGGGTGCTCGGGGGTCGAAATGACCCGTCCCAAGCCTCGGGATTAAGGGAAAAACAACCCTGTCATTCTGATGGGATTGGGGGACATGGTTCCAGGTCTATGTCGGGATATTCGGCCCTGGGCGATGACACCAGAGGCGCGGTAGAGTTTCTCAGGGGTGTCGGAGCCGAACGTCAGCGGGCGGCTTACTTGAGCAGGGGGGCTATCGCATGGGTCTGAGGGCGTCGGACGACCAGCGGGCGCGGGTGCCCAAGCTTTCGTCCGAGGGTCCGTCCTCCGAACGAGCCAGGACCAATGTGGCCATCCGGGCCAGCCGGATACGGTCCCGACTGGTCTTTACCCTGATCGATGCGTTCTGCATCTTCGTCGGTTACGGCCTGGCGGAGATCGCCTACTTCCGGGATAAAGCCCCGGGGCTCTACTGGCAGCACTTTTCGCCATTCCTGGGGCTGGTCATGGTCCTGACCCTGGTGGCCAATCACATCTTCGGCCTCTACGGCCGGATGTGGAGACACGCCGGCGCCGAGGAGGCGCGCCAGCTCGTGCTCTCGGCGGCCACGGTGATGAGCCTGCTCATCGTGGCCTATCCCCTCGGCCGCTATGCCCACATCGAGCTGGTCCCGGTGGCGGTCATCGTGGTCGGCTGCATGTTCGCCACCGCCGGCATGGGCCTCCTCCGGTTCCACTCCAGGTTGTTCGCCTGGCAGCGGGGTTCGCGCCGGGTGGGCCTCCGGGTGGCCATCGTCGGTAGTCGCGACGCGGGGGCCGCCGCCATCAGGGAGATGCTGCGCAGCCCGGGGGCCGGTCTGGTACCCGTCGCCGTGTTCGACGACGACCCGCGGGCTCACGGGCTCTCCATGCTCGGGGTCCCGGTGGTCGGATCCATCGACGACATCCCCGACGCCGCGGCCCGGTACACGCTCCAGCAGGTCCTCCTGGCCATACCCAACCCACCTCCCGAGTTGGTGCAGCGGGTCCTGCATGCGTGCGAGACCGCAGGTCTGACCATGAAGGTGTTGCCGGTGGTGAGCGACCTGGTCGACGGGACATCCCACATGGCCTCGCTTCGCCAAGCTCGCGAGCCCCAGATCGAGGACCTGTTGGGTCGTACTCCGGTTCCCATCGACCTCGACACCGTGCGGCGGTCGTTGGCCGGGCGGCGCGTGCTGGTCACCGGGGCCGGCGGGTCGATCGGCTCGGAGATCTGCCGTCAGGTGGCCGAGCTCGACCCGGTCCTGTTGGTACTGCTGGACCACGACGAGACCCACCTCCACGACACCGCGGCCACGGTGACGACCCCCTGCGAGCAGGCCTTGGTCGACATCAACGACCGGTCGGCGGTAATGGCTCTCTTCGAACAGTTCCGACCGGAGGTGGTGTTCCACGCCGCGGCCCACAAGCACGTACCGGTGCTGGAGCATCATCCCATCGAGGCTGCCCGGACCAACGTCTTCGGGACGCTCAACGTGGTGGAGGCGGCCGTGGCGGTGGGGGCCCAGCGGTTCGTGCAGATCTCCACCGACAAGGCGGTGCGACCGTCGAGCGTCATGGGGGCGTCGAAGCACCTGGCCGAGCAGATCGTCCTGTCGAGGGCGCCCGAAGGTGCCTCCTACTGCACGGTCCGGTTCGGCAACGTGCTGGGCAGCCGTGGCAGTGTGATCCCCACCTTCACCCGACAGATCGCCAGTGGGGGCCCGGTCACCGTCACCGACCCCCGGATGACCCGGTTCTTCATGAGCGTGGAGGAGTCGGTTCAGCTGGTGCTGGAGTCGTCGGTTCTGTCCGACGGCGGAGGCGAGGTGTTCATGCTCGAGATGGGCGAGCCCGTCCGCATCCTCGACCTGGCCGAGCGGATGATCCGGCTGTCGGGGTATGAGGTGGGCACGGACATACCGATCCGCATCGTCGGCATCCGCCCGGGCGAAAAGCTGGACGAGGAGCTCCGCACGCCCGAGGAAGAGGTGCTGGCCACCCAACACCCGTACATCAACCAATTGATCCCCATCACGGCGCCCCCTGGCCAGTTCGCCACCGACCTCGAGCGCCTGCGCCTGGCCGTCGTGCAACGGGAGGCCGACACGGTTCGCAACCTGCTGTTCACGGTGGCCCAGACCACCGCGCCTGCCACCTCGGTGAGCCCTGCACCCAAGGGGCACGACCACACGACCAACGGCAAGGACCACGTCACCAACGGCCACAGCCACGGTCTGGTGTCCGGATCCGGAACCTCGACATCCGGAGTCCGACCACCAGCTCAGAGCAAGTGCCGGCATGAGCCGGCGGCCGACCTCCGACCGGTGAGCCCGACCCCCGGACGCTCCAAGCTCGTCGTCGTCGGTCAGGGGTATGTGGGACTTCCGCTGGCCCTGCGGGCTGTCGAAGTGGGCTATGACGTGGTGGGGTTCGATCTGGATACCGGTCGCATCAAGCTCCTCTCGGCCGGTAGCTCCTACGTGGAGGACATCGACGACCACCGCCTGGGCCGGGCCCTGGAGTCGGGTCGGTTCGAACCCACCGATGATCCCGACCGTATGGCCGGCTTCGATGTGGCCGTCATCGACGTGCCCACCCCGCTACGAGACGGCGTACCCAACCTGAGCTTCGTCGAGGAGGCTGCGGCCACGGTGGCCCGCCACCTCCGGCCCGGGGCCACGGTGGTGCTGGAGTCCACCAGCTACCCCGGGACAACCGAGGAACTGGTGGCACCCCTCCTCGAGGAGGGGTCGGGCCTGTTGGCCGGTAAGGACTTCCACCTGGGCTACAGCCCCGAGCGGATCGATCCGGGCAACCCCACCTGGAGCCTGGAGAACACCCCGAAGGTGGTGTCAGGGATCGACACCGACTCTCTCCAGGCGGTGCAGGCGTTCTATGACGACATCGTGGACCACACCGTGGCGGTGTCGGGGACCCGCGAGGCCGAGCTCACCAAGCTCCTCGAGAACACCTTCCGCCACGTCAACATCGCGCTGGTCAACGAACTGGCCATGTTCGCCGCCGACCTCGACATCGACGTGTGGGAGGCCATCGATGCCGCCTCCACCAAGCCGTTCGGCTATCTGCGCTTCAACCCCGGGCCCGGGGTAGGCGGTCACTGCCTGCCCATCGACCCGAGCTACCTCTCGTGGAAGGTGCGCAGCAGCCTCGGCCAACCCTTCCGCTTCGTGGAACTGGCCAACGACGTCAACGAGCACATGCCCGACTACGTGGTGCGCCGCCTGATCCTGGCCTTCAACCGGATGGGGCGGGCGGTGAACGGCTCGCGGGTCCTCCTGCTGGGACTGGCGTACAAGAAGAACACCGGGGATGCCCGCGAAGCCCCCGGAACGGTCATCGCCCAGACGCTGGCGGAGTTGGGGGCCGAGGTCCGGGTGGTCGATCCCCACCTGTCGGGCCAGGCGGTCGGGTACCCGCTGGTCGACCTGACAGCCGACGAGCTGGCCGGGGCCGACGCCGTGGTCATCGTGACGGACCACGACGCCTTCGACTTCGACCTGGTCCGAACCAACGCCACCTACGTGCTCGACACCCGCAACCGCTTGGATGGCCCGACCGTCGAGCGGCTGTAGTCTGCGCTGGTGCATCGGACAGCAAGGGCGCGGCGCCGGTCAGATGCCAGATCCGGGCCTGCTCCGATGGCGGCCGGCTCAGCATGAAGGTCGTGGTGACCGGTGGGGCCGGCTTCATCGGGGCCAACCTCTGCCGATGGCTGGGTTCGGTTCCCACTGTGGATGAAGTGGTGGCTCTGGACGATCTGTCCACCGGGCACGCGGAGAATCTGGCGACCCTCAGCCACGTCGAGCTGGTCGAAGGAACGATCCTCGACCCCACTCTGTTGGACAAGGTTCTCCCCGATGCCCACGCCGTGGTGCACCTGGCCGCCCGGCCGTCGGTCCCCCGCTCACTGGCTGACCCCATGGCCAGCCACACCACCAACGCCACCGGGACCATGGAGGTGTTGGAGGCCGCCCGGCGCCACGGCCGGCCCCAGGTGGTGCTGGCCTCGTCGTCCTCGGTGTACGGGGCCAATCCGGCCCTGCCCAAACGCGAGGACATGGCCACCATGCCGGCGAGTCCCTACGCTGCCTCCAAACTGGCCGCCGAGTCGGCCACCCTGGCCTACGGCCACTCCTTCGGACTTCCGGTGCTGGCCTTCCGATTCTTCAACGTCTTCGGCCCGCTGCAGGACGCCGGACACGCCTATGCCGCCGTGGTGCCGGCGTTCATCGACTGCGCCCTCCGTGGCCAGCCCCTCCCGGTGCACGGCGACGGGACCCAGACCCGGGACTTCACCTACGTCGACACCGTCTGCCGGGTCCTGGCCGACGCCGTCGTCAGAACGGTGACCGACCCGGGTCCGGTCAACCTGGCCTTCGGCACCAGGGTCTCCCTCCTCGAGGTGATCGACCTCCTCGAGAAGATCCTGGGGCATCCGTTGGAGCGGGCCCACGCCGATTGGCGCCCCGGCGACGTCCGTGACTCCCAGGCCGACCGGGCCCGGATCTCCACCCTGTTCCCCGATCTCACACCCGTCCCCCTGGAAGACGGATTGCGGGCCACCGTGGAGTGGTTCCAGACGTTCCACTGACGGCGAACCCGGCCCCGGCCCGTGAGGTCGCGGCGATGACCGCCACGGCGGCACGGCGGGAGACCGCGGTCGGCGTGGCCCTGGTTGGGGTATCGATCGTCGGCGCGGCCATCATCCACCTGTACCCCGGGATGAACCAGCTGGATCGGCGGGGTTTCGCCGCCATCGTCAAATCGCCCGGCTCGACGGCCTTGCTTCGGATCGCCGATCTCGGTAGCCCGGTCTCGCTGGTGATCGGCACGGTAGTGGCGGCCGTGGTGGCCGCCACCTACGACCGGTGGCGGGCGGCCGCCTGCGTAGCGGGGCCGCTGGCGACGGCGGTCCTGGTCGAGTACGTGCTCAAGCCGGCAGTCGGCCGTCACTACGAGGGGGTCCTCAGCTATCCCTCGGGGAACGTGGCCGACGTTGCCGCGGTGGCCACCGCCCTCTCGGTAGCGGCGCCTCGTTGGATCCGGCCGGTGGTCATCGTGGCCGGATCCATCGCCGTCGGCCTCATCACCGTGGCCGTGATCGGTCTCCGGTGGCACTACCCCTCCGACGCCCTGGCCGGTGCGGTGCTGGGTGTGGCGCTGGTGCTCCTGGCCGACGGGGCGGTTCATCTGGCTCGGCCCTCCGGCTCGGGCCCGTCCGCCGCCACCGGTCCGCCGGCTGAACTCTGGTGACTCCTATGGGGTAGGGCGGGAACGCCCGGATTGTCGACCTTTCTCCTCAAAGATGATGAGAGCAACTGGTGCGTTCGGCACCGGTAGGGCTAGGGTGGTGAGTGCTGGGCAGGGCACCGCGGGGGCACGATCTGGTGTCGTTGGGCGGTTGCGGTCGGGGTGCGTGGGGGTGCCATGACAACTGATGTACGAATGACCACGGAATGGTCGAGTGACCTCGGGGAAGAGTTGCCGCTGACGGTGGCTCGGGTCGATCTGAGGCCGAGGGCACCAATTGGGGGCCGGGGGCCGGCCTGAAGCGGGCGCCGGCGCCGCCCACGACATCGCCCTGCGGAGCATTCAGCAGACCGTCCGCTCGGATGACCGGATCTGCCCTTATGGCCTCTCACGGATCGCCGTGGCCTTCGGCACCGACGCCGAAGCGGTAAGCCCGAGGACCCTGGGAGAGCGACTGGCCCGGGCCGTCGGGCAGGGCGCCACCGCCAACCGGCGGTCCGATGGCAGCCACGGCGCCCGTGGGGCCGGAACCGGCCGGCGTCCCGAGGTCACGAACGGAAGGGCCACCACCCCCAGCCGGGGCCGGGTGGCGACGATCCCCTCGGTGATGGTGGTCACGGTCGACCGGCTGCTCGGCACCGGTGGCCTCCCGGTCGACGCACGGGTCCGAACGTTGATCTCGTCGATCGAGGGATCGATGCCATTCACCCGCTACGTGGCGGCGCCCCTGCTCCGCCACCGCACCGTCGTCCGATACTCGACCTGTCGCCTAGCCGGGTACGGCACCCGCCACGACGACAACTTCCCCGAACCTGGGGACCCTGGGACCAGGGGAACCGTGTTGATGATCGACCCGGGCGCACCGGTCAACGGCACGGCCAGTCTCTCGGCCGTAGCGGCATCGTCCATGGCGCATCGCCTGGGGTTCACCTCGGCGGCCATCCCGCTCACCGCCGATGACAATCTGATCCTCGATATCAACGGCATCCCGGTGGATCTGGTGGTGCTGGTGGTGGGCGGCGAACCGGCCACCGATCAAGCGACGTGGTCATCGAGCACCTGGTCGGTTCCGGCCCGCTTGGCCGGGGCCTACCACTCATTGGGGGTCGACGTCCTGGCCGTGAGCGCCGGTGCGGGGGCCGCGGCCCTGGCTGCCTGCGTGGAACAGGGAGCCCTGATCGCACTCTCCGACATCGACGATCTTCCGTCCGAGCTGCACTCCCTGCTCGATGACACCGGCCAGCGCGGGGCCGCCAAGGAAGAGCCGCGACGCATGCCGGCCCGGTTCGAAGCACTGATGCAACTGACCGCCAGTGAACGCCGGGTCCTCTTCTTCCTCACCCGGGGACGATCGGCCCAGGACATCGCCGTCGAGCTGGTGGTGTCGCTGGCTACGGTGCGATCCCACATCCGTTCCATCCTGCGAAAGCTTGGCGTGCGATCTCAGTTGGCCGCGGTGGCCATCGCCAACAGCCGCGACCTCGACCACGTGGCGGCGGACGCCTCGCTCTAGACGGCCGGTGGTAGAACGCCTGCCTCCTTCAGGACCTGTCATGTTGGCGGATTCATCGTGCACGACGGAAGCACGATGGGGGGTCTGGATCGATGGCGACTGTAGGCGGCCGATCCGAACTCACCTATATGGTCCTCCGACGCCAGGCAGACCTGGGAGCCGGAGATCGAATGCCGCTCAAGCTCATGGCGTCGATCGCCCGGAGGGACGAGGGCCAAGTGTGCGACCAGGTGAACTCCGCTGACCAGATCCTGGCGGTTCAGCCGGGCGTTGTTCAAGCCGAAACCGGTGGCCACCACCACTTGAACTCCCACGACTGTCGCCAGTGCCAACAGGGCCAACCACGTGGCGTACACCCGCTTCCCGTCATCAGGCGCGCGGCAGGCGGAGGGGAGGAATGCGTGCCAATGCGTAGATCACGATGCCTGTGAGCAGGATGACATTCGGCATCACATAGCGGTTGCTGACGATGGCATCTCTCGGACCCGCTCCGGTGCGACCGATGGCGATCGTCACATCGAAGAGGAGGGCGAACACGATCAGGAACAACGGGATGGGAAGGTGCTCAGCTGATCGTCGGTAACGCCACGACTGGACGATGATGAAGGCCGCCCCGATGAGTAGGGCCGCACCGATCACTTCGAACCGGGCCAGGTCCTTCACCGGGGAGCCGAGATATCCACCCGGGATGACGTTGCCGATCATGAGGATCACATAGCGGAGTGCCCTTAGCGGATGAGAGAAGGCGACTCCCCGTCGACATCCGTTGCCCGAGAGGCAGCCGGCCATGGCCACGTTGTATCCAGAAAAGTACACGGCACTCGTCACGACCATCGCCCCTATCCAGGTGCCGAGCTCTATGGCGACCCGCCGCGACCAGGGCTGGCACCACACGATGCTGATGGCCGCCACCGGCCACACGATGAGCCCCTGCAGGAACGAGAACGACGCCAGGATGGCAGCCAGCAGAGCCACAGCGAACCACAGATTGCGGCGTCGTTCGGGCACTACCAGCGCGGTCAGCGCCACAAGAAGGAAGAACACCACGAGGTACCACGTGAGCAGGAAGGCCCAGAGTGCCGTCTGCACGCTGGCCAGACTGAACCACACCAGCCCGATGATGAGCACGGGGATCGGAGTCAGTCGTCTGCCCAGGTAACGACGGCACAGCATCACCAACATGGCGTAGGCCGCAACCAACAGTGCGGCGCTCAAGAGGATTACGGAACGGGTGTCGAATCGATTGGTCAACGCAAACAGGACAAAGATGGCCTTTGCCACCGGGATGCGAGCGTCGCTGTACTGGCCCCACAGTTGGTTGAACGTCAAGTGACCGTGGAGCGCCGCATCCATGATCGGAACCATGTTCCAGTCATCACCGTAGAGGGCGTTCACGGAAAAGTGATTGATGTAGACCAGGTAGAGGATGGGCGGCACACAGGCCAGCACATTCGCAGGAGTGGCGACTCGCCGCACCACACTCGAGGCGGGCTGACTCGCGTAGGCATCACCATCGAGCCTCGGGGACGTCTCACCTCCGCCGGTGCTTCGCATCTCCGCCAGACCTCAGTTCGGATCGTTGGGACTGCCGCCCAAAAATCCTCCCACACGGACAGCGTCGTTTCCGGGCTGCCCTTGGGTGCCTATCGACCTGTCAAAATCCCCGGCCAGGGGGCCCGTTCAGCGGCGAACCTGCCAGAGTCTGTTGGGGCAGAGGTAGATGGCACTCGGGTCCGGAGGGACTCACCGGCGGCGGGGAGCCGGTGGCGTAACGGGCAGTCCCCGCAGTCGCCTCCACACCCTCCTGACCTCTATCCGCCGCCGGCCCACGAACCCCCGGGCGCTGGCGGTAGGCGCGGGACAGGCCAGATTCCGGCTCCACAACCAAATCCGTGGCACTGGCGCCCCGGATCTCTTCGGCCATCCGCAGATAGGCACGTCGCCGGTAGTGCCGGATGTTCTCGTTGACATCGTCCTCGGTGAGTACGAAGGTCACGCACATCACACACCGAGGCTCGGGGTAGGGATGCCACCACGCGGTCGAGCGCCTCGTTCATGGTTCGGTGCCGAAGGTGCCTGTCGGGCTCCCGGGGGTTGTCCAACTCCACCTCCGCCCCGTTCAAGAAGATGATTCGGGCGCCGGACGGAACCGAGGAGGCCAGCCATCGGATGTTCTCCTCGAACTGCTCGACGGTGATCCCGCCGGCGAACTCGAACTCGTCGGCGAACCAGTCGAAGAACGACTCGTCCATCCCGTCCCGGGCGAACCGGGCGGCCAGCACCGGCCGCAAGGCCGGATCGGTGACATCCACCGTGAACTGGTGCCACGGCACGACCAGGCCCAACCGGCGGTGCCGGTAGAGGCCCTGGGTGTAGTCGGTAAGGACCGAGTACACCAGGACGTCGTACTCGGGGGATACCACGGCCGGCGACCGGAACACCCGGTCCTCGAGGAACGGGATCCGGTCCACCACGGCGCGCTGCGCCGCGTGAGCCCGGCGGCGGACTGTCGGAGCAGTTCGGTGTGGCCGACATGGATGAAGGCACCGGTCGGGCCCACATGGGAGAACTCGGTGGTGATCGTGCCGCCGAGAAACTCGGCCGTGGTAGTCAGGTCGCAACCACCCACCATCAGGATCCGGTCTGACCCTGGCCGATGCCCGGCGTCACCACCGGCATCGTTGACGACGCTCTCGACGGCCCCGATCCGTCCTCGGTGATCCACCCGCTCTCCCCGTCGAGCGAGGACACCACCTCGCCCACCACGGAGAGTGGCGGGCTCCCCAGGCGACGGTAGAGCCACTGCTCCACGCCCATGTTGAGCACCCGGCACGAGAACAGGAAGTCGACCAGCGCACCGTCGGAGCGGGAGACCGAGTAGAAGCCGCAGATGCCGTAGTCGCCGTAGCGGTCGGTCACCCGCACGTAGCCGGTGTCGTACCCCGGGTCGGCGATCATGGCATCGAAGGCCTCCCGACCCTGTCGCCGTTTGGTGAAGTTCAGCTGGTTGGTCCGCTCCGACAGCTCGAACAGTCGGTCGGCCTGGGCTCGGTGTCGGGGTGCACGCCCACCCGGATGTCGCAAGACCGGAGGAAGTCCTCGTTGGACTCCGCTCCCGTCCGGCGGTCCGCCAACTTCTGCTCCAGCAGCCGGTACTGCTGCAACCTGGACCGCTGAGCGGTCGTCCTTGCCGGTCAGCTGGGGCAGGTCCAAGAGACGGTCGAGGATCTCCGGTCCGGCGGTCTGGATGCCGGGAACGAAGTGGCCCACCTCGGCCCGGTTGATCGCCAGGTCATCGAGGAACAGGACGTTCTCCGGACGCAGCTGGGCGTCCTCCACGATCCGGCCACCCGGGAACCCTTGGACGACCAGTCGACGCTCGGGAACACGAACTCGGACCACAGGCCGGCCTCCTCGAGCCGGCGCCGGGCCGCGGCCTCGGTGTTCTTCGAACAGATCGAGTTCACGATCCCCCGCCGCATTGAGGGCCGCGGATGAGCTCGGTGACCGACGGGTCGATGGTGACCGGCCCCTCGCTGAGTGTTCCCGCCCACAGGGTGTCGTCCAGGTCCCAGACCACCAACTTGACGGTGTCGGCGAGCGGTTCGCAGGCACGACCGTCCCGATCGGATCGAGGCGGTAGCCGGACCTGTCCACCCGACCGTCCCGCTCGGTCCCCTCTGCCCCACTGCGACCGACCCCCACCCACAGATGATCCCACAGCACCCGAGCCTGCTCAATAGACCCGACCGCGCCACTCGTCCGGTGGTCAGCCGACGCCCAGCCCGCCACAAAGAACGAGGTCAGAGGCCTAGTTTTCGGCCGGGCCACGGTATGATGGCGGCGTGGAGCACCGGGCCTGGAGCAGCCGAGGTGGCCCCGGCCCCACCACGGCGCAACGCCTGGGAACGGGCGGAACTGCGCTTCCGCCGGGGGGTGCGTGACGCCCAGGAGGAGTGGATGATGCGCTCCGACCGGTCCTACCGCCGGCTGGCCCGCACCTTCGAACTCCCCGACGGCAACCGGCGGATCTACTGCCACCACATCCGCAAGACCGCGGGAACCAGCCTGTACCTCAGCTTCCTGGCCCTGGGCGGTGAGGACCCCATGGATGTCTGGCGACGGATCACCGGCTCCCGGCTGCCCCGGACCACCAGCGGGCGCTACAGCTTCGTCTCCAACAACCGCAGGCTCCTGGCCGAGGGGGCCTACTTCTTCGGCCGGTCACATCGGGCGGTGGCCGACCAGCCCCTCCCTCCGAAGACCTTCACCGTGACCATCCTGCGGGACCCGGTCGAGCGGGTGCACTCCTACTTCGACTACCTGGTGGCCGGGGACCATCCTGACGTGCCCGGCCGGGTGGCCGACCGGGAGCGCCGCCTGGCCCAGGACGGCTTCGACGCCTTTTTGGTCCGGGTGCCCCCCAAGGACCTGCTGAACCAACTGGCCACCTTCTCGACCGGCCTGGACGTGTCCGAGGCGGTCGACCGCCTGGCCGAGTGCTCGTGTGTCCTGGCGGCCGGGGACTTCGCCGGGGGCCTGGCCGGGCTGGCCCACCGGCTCGAGCTGCCCCTCACGCCACGCCGGGAGCGGGTCACCGGGTCCAGGTCCGTACTCACCGACAACCAGAAGGAGCGGCTCCGGACCAGGCTTGGAGCCCGAGTACGAGCTGCTCCGCCGGCTGGACCGGGCCGGGATCACCGCCACCGGGCCCACCCGCACCGACTGAGGGCCCGGCCGCCTCCACAGGCGGCTGAAACCCTGCTTGGTAGAGTGGCGACCGAGGAGATCGCATGGACCGAAGCCGCAGACTCGCCGTCAGCCTGGTCCTCACCGCGGCCCTGGTGGTGGTGGAGGTCGGGTTCGGGCTGGTGGCCCACTCGAGTGGCCTGCTGGCCGACGCCGGCCACAACCTCTCCGACTGGGGGCGCTGGCCCTCTCGCTGGTGGCGGTGCGGCTGGCCCTGCGACCCCCCAGCGCGGCCCGTTCGTTCGGCAACCACCGGGCCACCATCCTGGCGGCCCTGGCCAACGCCGCGCTCATCGCCGTGGTCACCGTCCTGATCGTGATCGACAGCGTCCACCGCTTCGGCCACCCCGAACACGTGCGGGCCGGCCTGGTGATCGTGGTGGCGTCCTTCGGGCTGGTGGTCAACGGGCTGGCGGCCCTGGTGCTCCGCGACGGCTCCAACGACCTCAACATGCGTGCCGCCATGGTGCACATGGCTGGAGACGCCCTGGCCTCGTTGGCCGTGGTGGCGGCGGCCGTGGTCCTGGTGTTCGTGCCCTCGGCCACCTGGCTCGACCCGGTTTCGGCCCTGGTGGTGGCGGCGGTGATCGTGGTCCAAGCCGTCCGGGTGTTCGCCTCCAGCATCGCCGTGCTCCTCGAGTCGACCCCGTCGGACCTGGACCTGGCCGAGCTCACCGCGGCCATGGCCGCGGTGCCCGGGGTCGGCGAGGTGCACGACCTCCACGTGTGGAGCCTGTCCAGCGAGATGCGGGTGCTCTCGGCCCACATGGTCCTGACCGGACATCCCACGCTGGAAGAAGCCCAGCTGGTCGGGGATCGGGTCAAAGCCACCATCGCCGGCCCCTTCGACATCGCCCACAGCACCCTGGAGCTCGAGTGCGAACGGTGCAACGACGACGAGGATCCCTGCCGGATGGAGAGCGCCTCGATCTCCACGCACGGCCACGGCCACCTGCACTGAGCCCCGACGCACCGCGGCGGTGTCCGGATCGCCGGCCGTGTCCCGTCCGGGGCCCGGACGCGACGCAGCCCCGAGTAACCGAACGGCCGAAACCGTCCAAGCTCCTCGGGGCCACGCACTAGGTGGACTCGGTCTCTCCCGCGCCGGGCCGTGTCGGACGACCAAGCGGCGGGCACCGAACCTCGGCGCTCCGGAGAGCACCTCGGCCCGTCACCGGACCACCATTTCGGTCACCTACGGTCCCAACGTCACCTGGATCTCGACCGCCGGTCCGAGCCTTGCGACCCGGTCCTTCGGTCTCCTCCGGTTCCCGGTGGAGCTTCGGCTTCCCGAACAATTGACACTGTGAACGGCGCCTCGATCCGGGGTCAAGAGCCCCACGCGAAATCCCTACCTTTTCCGCCGGATTTCTACGACTGTCCCCAGCCCGCCCCTAGATGTCCACCGTTCGTCCCCAAAGGCCGACGTCGGGCGGTAGCCTGATCGGGCCGTCAACCGGGGGGCCGGGGCCGCCAACCGGTACTCCCCGCCCAGAGGTCATCCGCCACGTGAGCACCGTCCCGAACGATGACACCGCCCCCGGAGACCTTCATGGTCCTCGAAGCCGTCGCCAGATCGTCGTGGGACTGGCCGCCGTGGTGACGTTGATGGTGGCGGCGCCTGGTGCGGGCCACGGTGGGACGGGCGCCGGCGGCGCTGCACCGCTCCCACGTGCGGACCCTCCTGGCGGCCATTCCGGCGCCCGATCGTCCACCCCCCGATCCGCATCCGGCCGCCCCCGGCACGTCGTGGCCTCCGGCCAGGACCAGTCGGATCCGGTGCTCTACCGGATCGCCGGCCGGTACTTCCTGTTCACCAGCGGCATACCGCGGGTCGGCGCCGGTCAACGTACCGGTCGCCTCCACCACCCGGTTCTCGTCGTGGGGCCCGGTCACCGACGCCTTGCCGGTGCTCCCGGGGTGGGCCACCCCCGGCTTCACCTGGGCCCCCGACCTCCACCGGTTCGGGTCGACCTACGTGCTGTACTTCACCGCCCTGCTCAAGGGATCCACGCCGGCCATGGAGTGCATCGGAGACGCCATCGGGGCGGCGCCGGACGGCCCGTTCCGCGCCGAGGCCCGGCCGTTCATCTGTCAGTCCCAGCTGGGTGGCTCCATCGATCCCCGGGTGTTCGCCACCGCCCAAGGCACCTGGATGCTGTGGAAGTCGGATCAGAACATCGGGGGCGCCACCACCCCCACCACCATGTGGTCGCAACCGCTCTCCACCGACGGCCTGGCGCTCACCGGCACGCCCCATGCCCTGATGGGTCCCGACGAGCCGTGGCAGGGCACCATCGTCGAGGCCCCTGACATGGTGGAGGTCGGGGGAAGGTACTGGCTGTTCTACTCGGGAAACTGGTTCAACCAGGACGCCTACGCCGTGGGGGTGGCCCGGTGCGCCGGGCCCGCGGGGCCGTGTGCCGATGCCTCCGCACTCCCGTTCCTGGCCTCCAACGCCCAGGGAGCAGGCCCTGGCGAGGCCTCGGTGTTCGCGGACCCCGACGGGATCTGGCTGTTCTACTCCCCGAGCCACTCGTCCACCCCGCTGCCCCAGATCCCTCCGCGGCCGGTGGTCATGACCCCTATCGGCTTCACCCCGGCGGGGCCCTATCTGGCCGCAGGAGGCCCGCCTCCGAGCCTCGAGGCCATCGGGCCGCCCTGTGGCCCCGCTAGTGGCTGCTCGCAGGTACGGGCGAGGAACGAGCCGGAGCGTCAGCCCCGCAAGCGACGCAACTCGGCCGCCACCGCCTGGCCGTCGGCCTGACCCTTGGTGGCCTTCATGACCGCCCCGGTGAACAGCCCGGCCAGCTTGTCCTCCCCCTGGCAGTAGCGCTCCCACTCGCCGGGGCGGGCCGCCACCACCTCGGCCACCACGGCGACCAGAGAGTCCTCGGACATGGCCTCGAAGCCGTGAGCCGCGGCAATCGCCGCCGGATCCCCACCTCCGGAGGCCAGCAGCTCACCCAGCACCGTCTTGGCCTGGGTGGGGGTCAGCGACTTGGAGTGCTCCATGGTCAAGAGGGCCACGTAGGAGGTCGGATCGAGCCGTCGGGCTGCGGCAGGGTCCTTGGCGGCCTCGTTGGCCGTACGGGCCAGGGCCAGCGAGGCGCTCACCCCTTCGGACACCGCCTGGGTGACCAGCTCGTCCAAGCCCAGATCGACCACCGTGGCCACCTGCTCGACATGGTTGGGGCCCCCGGTTCCGGCCAGCAGCTCCACCAGGCGGGCCCGGCGTACCGCGGGCATGACCCCCATGGTGTCGTAGACGGCCCGGATCCACTCGGCGTCGGGGACCAGGGGCACCAGGTCGGGCTCGAGGAAGTACCGGTAGTCGTAGGCGTCCTCTTTGGAGCGCAGGGCCACCGTGCGGCCCTGGTCCTCGTCCCAGTGCCGGGTCTGTTGCACGACCCGCTCTCCGGCCTCGATCAGTTCGATCTGGCGCTCCGCCTCGTACTCGATGGCCCGACCCACCGACCGGACCGAGTTGAGGTTCTTGATCTCGCAGCGGGTGCCGAAAGGATCGCCCGACGAACGCCGGACCGACACGTTGGCATCCACCCGCATCGACCCCTCCTCCATCTTGCCGTCCGAGGCCCCCGAGGCCACCAGGATGGACCGCAGCTCGGTGACGTAGGCCCGGGCCTGGTCCGGCGAGCGCATGTCCGGGGCCGAGACGATCTCGACCAGGGGCACGCCGGACCGGTTGTAGTCCACCAGCGAGTAGTCGGCCCCGTGGATGCGTCCGGACGTGCCGGCGTGGGTGGTCTTACCGGTGTCCTCTTCCATGTGGGCCCGCTCGATGCCCACCGTGGTGCCGTCGGGGAGGTCCAGGTGGCCGTTGACGTTGATGGGCTCGTCGTACTGGCTGATCTGGTAGTCCTTGGCCTGATCGGGATAGAAGTAGTTCTTCCGGTGGAACGTCGACGGCCGGATCTCACAGTTGAGGGCGGTGCCGATGGCCATGGCCAGCTCCACGGCCTTCTGGTTGAGCACCGGCAGCGAGCCGGGCAGCCCCAGGCAGACCGGGCACACATTGGTGTTGGGCTGGTCGCCGAACATGTTCGGGCACCCGCAGAACAGCTTGGTGGTGGTCTTGAGCTCGCAGTGCACCTCGAGCCCGATGACCATCTCCCACCCCGGCTTCACGACCGGGCTCCTGGCGACAGGCTCGGTGCCGGAAGGGGGGGCGCGGCCGCCTCCACCACCGCGGCCACCTTGAACAGGGTGCTCTCCCCCAGGGCCGGCCCGAGGAGCTGCACCCCGACCGGAAGGCCGTCGTCACCGGCGCCGAAGGGCACGCTGACCGCCGGATGGCCGGCCAGGTTGGACGGGATGGTGCACACGTCGGAGAGGTACATGGTCAGGGGGTCACTGGTTTTGGCGCCCAGCTCGAACGCCGTGGTGGGGGCGGTGGGGCCGAGCAGGGCGTCGTAGCGCTGGTAGGCGGCGTCGAATCCCTCGATGATCCGGGTACGGACCCGGAGAGCCTGGTTGTAGTACGCATCCATGTACCCGGCCGAGAGGACGTAGGTGCCCAGCATGATGCGCCGCTTGACCTCGGCCCCGAACCCCGCCGAGCGGGTGGCGGTGTTCATCGCCGCGGTGTCCTCGGCGTCCACCCGGAGCCCGTAGCGGACCCCGTCGTAGCGGGCCAGGTTGGACGACGCCTCGCCGGGGGCGATGAGGTAGTAGGCGGACAGGCCGAGCACCACCTCGGGGACCGACACCTCCTCCACCCGGGCCCCGGCTGAGGTCAGGGCCTCGGCGGCCTGGCGCACCCGGGCCACCACGTCGGGATCGGCCCCGTCGAGGAACTCGGTCAGCACCCCGATGGTCAGGCCCTCGACCCCGTCGTCCAGGACGGACAGGACCCGGGGCATGGGTCGGTTGAGGGAGGTGGAGTCGGCCGGGTCGTGCCCGCCGATGACGTCGAAGAGCAGGGCGGCGTCGGCCACCGTGGTGGCCAGGGGCCCGATCTGGTCCAAGGAGCTGGCGAAGGCCACCAGGCCGTAGCGGGAGACCGTGCCGTAGGTGGGCTTCATGCCCACCACCCCGCACAGGGCGGCGGGCTGGCGGATGGAGCCCCCGGTGTCCGAGCCCAGGGCCAGCGGGGCGAACCCCGCGGCCACGGCCGCGGCCGATCCACCCGAGGAACCCCCGGGGACCCGTCCGGTGTTGTGCGGGTTGCGGGTGGGGCCGAAGGCCGAGGCCTCGGTGGAGGACCCCATGGCGAACTCGTCCATGTTGGTCTTCCCGACGGTCACCGCCCCGGCCCGGCGGAGGCGGGTCACCACGGTGGCGTCGTAGGGCGGCAGCCAGCCCTCGAGGATCCGGGAGGAGCAGGTGGTCGGCACGCCCCGGGTGCACAGGTTGTCCTTCAGGGCCACCGGCACCCCGGCCAGCAGCCCGGGGTCCTGGCCGTCGGCGACGGCCCGGTCCACTTCGGCGGCCCGTTCCCGGGCCTGTTCCCCGGTCACCAGGTTGAAGGCATGGATCTCCGGCTCGCCGGCCTCGATGACGGCCAGATGCTCGTCGAGCACATCGACCGCCGAGCGGGCCCCCGAGCGAACGGCGGCGGCCAGATCGGCTGACGGGCCTGGCGAGCTCACGGGGCCTCACCGAGGATGCGGGGCACCTTGAACCGGTGGTCCTCGACGGACGGGGCCTGGGCCAGCACCTCGTCTCGGTCGAGGCAGGGCCGGACCTCGTCGGGGCGCAGCACGTTGGTGACGGCCATGGCGTGGGCGGTGGGCTCCACACCGGCCAGGTCCAGGGAGGACACGTCGGCGGCATGGTCGAGGACCTGGGCCAGCTGCCCGGTGAAGAGATCGAGCTCCTCCTCGGTCAGCTCCAGGCGGGCCAGGTCGGCCACGTGGGCCACTTCCTCACGGGTCAGGCGGGGGGGCTCGGCCATCAGGAGCGCGGGGTGCCGGGTCCCGAGAGGACCTCCAGGGCGAACGCCACCACCCGCTGCTCGACCAGTGGGGCGTCCCAGTCCAGCGTGGCCACATGGAAGCTGCGCTCCAGATAGACCCGCTCTACGGGGCCTCCGACCGAACGCTCCAGGACGTCGCCGGAGATCGGGTCGACCACGTGATCCTCCCGGCTGTTCAGCAACAAGGTGGGGCAGTGGATCTCCCCCAGCCGCTTCCCCACCACCGCCGTGGCCTCGAACAGCGAGAGCGCCGGGGCCAGGGGCGTGCTCGGGTAGGCGGCCTCGACCGCTCCCTCCTTGGCGATGTCCGAGCCGATGCCGTCGAGGACCTCGGTCCCCCCGTCCAGCATCGAGCGGACCCCGTCGAGGAACTCGGCGGTGGGTGGCTCGACCAACGGATTGATCACGGCGATGCCGGCGATCTCGGGATGGTCCTCGGCCAAGGCACAGGTGAGGGTCCCGCCCATCGACAGTCCGGTTACCACCACCCGGTCGCACTGGGCCGCCAGCTCGAGGTAGGCGCCCTCGGCCGCCGTCGACCAGTCCTCCCACCGGGTGGGGACCATGTCCTCCACCGCCGTGCCGTGGCCCGGGAGGAGGGGAAGATCCACCGTGAACCCCGCGGCGGCCAGGGCCTCGGCCAGGGGGCGCAGGGACTGGGGGTTGCCGGTGAAGCCGTGGAGTACCAGTACGCCGTGCGATCCACCCTCGGCGGACCAGGGCTCGGCACCAGGGATGATCGGAGCGGTCACGGGGTGGGATGCTACCGGCTCGCACCGGGGCCCCGGCTACGAGGACCGTCGAAGGGCCCGCGGTAGAGTTGGCGCCCACACGCCACTCATCCGACCCGCGGGCAAGGAGCAGCACATCGATGGCCACCTATCAGTTTCTGAGCGACGAATGGCTGGCTGAAGCCCGGTCCATCCGGGAGGAGTTCGACGGCCGGGGTGCCACCATCGAACACTCCATCCGGATGAACCTGGTCATCGGTTCGGTTCCCTTCGGCGAGGGGACGGTCGAGGCCCATGTGGACACCAGTTCCGGCGAGCTGCTCCTCGACGTCGGTCACATCGATCCGGTCGACCTCAAGGTCTCCCTGGACTACGACGTGGCCAAGGCCATCCTGGTCGAGGGCAACCCCCAGGCCGGGATTCAGGCCTTCATGTCCGGCAAGATCAAGGTCGAGGGGGACATCGCCAAGTTGATGGCCCTCCAGTCGCTCTCGCCGGATCCGGTGGCCGCCGAGATCGGCGCCCGGATCCTGGCCATGACCGAGTAGGAGGCCTCAGGGACAGCCTGCCGGCCTATCCGGGCGCCCGTGACCTCCCGTGCCCGGGGGTGTTGCGCATGAACAGGCCGCACAGGCCGGCCAGGACCGCGCCGATGGCCCCGACGGCGTAGGCCCGGTGGAACGAGGCCAGTGAGCCCACCCCGCCGTGGCTCGAGGCCTGCACGGTCACCATGACCTGGATGCCGGCCACGATGCCGATCTGGGTGATCAGTTGCTGGGCCGCACTCATGACCCCGAGCTCATCGGGGGCCACCTCATTGGAGGCCGATGCCGCCGTGGCCGGCGTGGACAGCCCGTTGCCCACTCCGGACAGGGCCAGGGCCACCAGGATCACCACCAGGGACGGCTCCGCCCCGAGTTGGGTGAAGACCAGCATGGACACCAGCAGGGCCACGGCGCCGGCCACCGTCGAGAGCCGCTCCCCCACCTTGACGGCGGCGTAGCCGGCGATGGGCGCCACCACCGAGAACAGCAACGGCCGGGCCGTCGACACCAGCCCGGCCCGGGTCTCGCTGTAGCCGTAGACCCGCTCCATCAGGATGGGGAAGAGAAAGAAGCCCCCCATGTAGGAGAAGTTCACGAAGGTCCGGGCCCCCAGAGGGAAGACGAAGTTGCGCATCTTGAAGTAGCGGAGGGGGATGAGGGGCCTCGGGGCCCGTTGCTCGTGGAACACGAACGCCACGGCCAGAGCCACGCTCAGAGCGAAGACGGCCAGGGTGGCCGGGGCGTCGAACCCCCAGGACGGAGCCACGTTGAGGGCCAGCAGTCCGGCGGTGACCGATCCGGAGAGGGTGATGGACCCCAGCCAGTCCATGCGGGCCCACGGGCTGCCCTCCTCCGCCGGCTGGTTCTGGCTTCCGACGGGACCGCTGGCCCCCGGGAGCACCACCACCGCCAGCACCGCGGCCACCGCCATCAACGGGAGCTCGCCCCAGAAGAGGGCCCGCCACCCGAAGTACTGGATGACCGGTGCGCCGATGGTGACGCCGAGCACCGGACCGCCGGCTCCGACCAGCGCCCACCACCCCATGGCCTTGACCCGGTCCTGGTGGGAGAAGACCTGTAGGACCAGGGCCATCGACGCCGCGCCGGTGGCCGCCCCCTGGATGCCGTCGAAGAACCGGGCCGCGATGAGCACCCCGGCGGTCGGGGCCGAGGCCGTGAGCACCACACTGACCGCCGCTCCGCCCAGGCCCCACAGGTACAGCTTCCGGTAGCCCCGGAGGTCGCCGAGCTTGCCCAGCACCGGGGCGGCCACCCCGAAGGCCAGCAGGGGGCCGGTGGAGGTCCAGGTGAGCGTCGAGATGGAGGTGTGCAGCTCCTTGGCGACCTGCGGGAGGGCCACCACGAAGACCGTGAAGGTGATGTTGACCGAGAGCAGTCCGGCCAGCACCGTCCAGAGGACCCACCACTGATACCGCTCGGAGCGGGCCACCCGGTGGTGGATCCGGTGGCGGAACAGCAGCGGCCAGGGGACCACGATCCCGCCCTCGGCACCGGCACCGGTCCCGCTGAGGAGGGCCTCCGCCTCGATCACCTCGGCGGCATCGAACTCCTGATCTCCCGGTGCGCCGCCCGGTCCCCCGGCCGGAGCCACCTGCTCAGCCCACGAGTGGGTGCATCTGGGCCTGGAGCTCCGCCACCGTCCACCGGTCGCCCTTTTCCAGGGTGTCGGTCATGGTCCAGGGTTGGAACAGCCGGATCTGGCCGCCCTGCACGAAGTACACCCGGCCGGTGGCCGGGCAACCCTCGGTAGCCAGGTACGCCACCAGGGGCGAGACATTGGCCGGATCCCAGCTGTCGAACACCGAGGCGTCGGCGGGGGCACGCACGATGTCGGAGAGCCCGGGGGTCTGCTCGGTCATCCGGGTACGGGCGGCCGGGGCGATGGCGTTGACCCGGATCCCGTAACGCACCAACTCGTCGGCGGCGATGGTGGTGAAGGCGGCGATGCCCGCTTTGGCCGCTCCGTAGTTGGACTGACCGGGGTTGCCCAGCAGGCCCGAGGTCGACGAGGTATTGACCACCGAGGCCTTGACCTCTTTACCGTCCTTGGTCTGCTGGCGCCAGTAGGCCGCGGCGTGACGGGTCGGCACGAAGTGGCCCTTCAGGTGCACGTGGATGACCGAGTCCCAGTCCTCCTCGGACATGTTGACCAGTACCCGGTCGCGCAGGATGCCGGCGTTGTTGACCAGCACGTGGAGATCGCCGAACGCCTCGACGGCGGTGTCGATGAGCCGCTTCCCACCCTCCCAGTCGCAGATGTCGTCGGTGTTGGCCACGGCCCGGCCCCCGGCGGCGGTGATCTCATCGACCACCTGTTGGGCCGGCGACCGGTCGTCCCCCGAGCCGTCGACGGCACCACCGAGATCGTTGACCACCACACTGGCCCCCTCGGAGGCGAACAACAGGGCGTGCTCGCGCCCGATGCCGCGTCCGGCGCCGGTGATGATGGCGATCCGTCCGTCCAGTGCTCCCATGTCGTCTCTCCCCATGTCGGCCCGCATCGGGGCCCGATTGTCCACGACCCGGCACCGCGCCCGGCCCTGGTGGCCCACTCGTTAGCGGGACCACATGGGCCAGAACCCTACTGCCCGGGTCAAACCGGCAGAACATCCTCGGATCGACCCACGGTGGGCACCACCGGACGGTCGACAGTCGACCCCAGACCCGCTTCCACCACCGCTGACACCATGGAACGGACCCGGGACCGGTCGCCCGCCACCACCAGGTACTCGGTGTTGCGGAGGTGGGACACCGAGCCCACCTTGCGTCCGGTCCGGTCGTGGATGCCGATCCTCGCCCCCACGTAGCGAGCCGAATCGAACGCCAGCACCTGCACGTGGCCGCGGCCGGCGCACAGCTCGTGGAGCTCGTCGAAGCTCAGCCACGACTCGTTGTTGTAGGACAACACCACCACCTCGGCCCGGACCGACGCCACCACCCGGGCCAGGGCCTCGGGCATGGTGCGGCGACCGTTGAAGGCGCTCTTGCGCTCGGGGTCCCGAAGGTCCTCCCGCTTGCAGGCCACGCCGTAGTGGGCCGGGGCGTCCCAAGCCACGATGGTCTCCCACACGTGGTAGTTGGAGTCGTAGCGGTGCTGGTTGTACGGGGGGTCCAGGTAGGCCAGGTCCACGGGGCCGAGCTCGTCGGAGCCGGCCAGCTGGGCCGCATCGCCGTGCACGGCCCGGCCCGGCCCGGGGATCAGCACCGGCACCCGCAGGGTCAGCGGCTGGGCGGCCCGCGGCGCCCACTGCTTGAGGTAGGCCATCTGCAGCCCGGTGGTGGAGTCGACCCGGTCGGCCGCCTCCACCAGGCTGGTCATCAGCACCGGCCACAGGTCGTCCCCGGCGTACTCCCGCTCGATCAGGTCCCGCACGGCGTCGATCCGCGCTCCGTTCTCGGGGCGGAAGTACCTCGACGCCTCGCAGAAGGTGGCGGTCACGTACCCGGGGTGGCCCCGAACGGCGTTCAGGCGCTCGACGGCGTCGGCCACCCGGTCGGTGAGACCCGGGAGGGCCTGGGGGTCGGTGGCCACGTAACAGCGGGCCAGCACGTGGGCGAACCGGGCACTGTCCACCGCGGTCACCTCCATCCCCAACCGCTTCCAGGCCTGGGCCACCCGGGTGGTACCGCAGAACAGGTCGAGGGCGGTGCGGGCGCCGGAGGCCTCGGCCAGGACCGTGAGGGCGGGGACCAGCCGGCGCTTGGACCCCAGGTACTTGATCACCGTGGTGCCGGGCGAAGCGGTGGGCTCACCGTCGACCGAACCGGCGGAACCACCAGTTCGGGTCGCGGGCATGGGCGTGGAAATGGTCGGGGATCTGGCGCATCACCCGGTCGAAGGACCACACGCCGGCCCCCAGCTGGGCATCGGCCACCAGACCCAGCTGGTCCAACATGTGCTGCACGTCGGCGTCGGGGGGCTGGTCCCCGTGGTGCTTCCATACCACCATGGGCACGTCGCACACCTCGCAGGCTGCCACCCAGCACACGTCGTCCTCGTGGAACCACTCGGTGATCCGGGCCGCCTCGCACAACTCGCACCCCGGGCGGGGGCTGCTCACTTGGGGACTGCGAGTAGAGGGTCACGGTGGTGCCCGGCAGGACCGAGGCCCCCTGGGCCGGGACGGTCTGGAACACCACGGAGGATCCTCGCGGTCCGTAGGGCCCGGCCACCACGAGTCCCAGGCCCTCGAGCGTGCTTTTGGCCGCCTTCACCGACTTGCCCACCTCGTCGGGGATGATCACCGGCCGGGGCCCGATCGACACCGCCACCGCCACGTGGGATCCGAAGGGCTGCGGTACGGCCGACGCCGGAGGCGTGGTCCCGATGACCCGTCCGGCCGGAAGCTCGTCGCTGTACTCCTGGACCTCGGAGGGCACGAACCCGGCGCGGGTGAGGAGGATGGCGGCGGCGGGGTAGTTGGACTCAGGCCCGGTGAGCGTGGGCACCAGCACCGGGGCGTGGCCCTTGGAGAGCACGACGACCACCTTGGATCCGTAGGGGGCGGTGATCCCGGGCACGGTCTTGACGATGGCCCCGACCCCCAGGGTCGAGCTGTACTCCTCCACCGAGGTCGGGCACTCCCCGACCAGCTTCACGGCCAGCAGGACCTGGATGGCCTCGGCACAGCCGTTGACATGGGCCAAGCTGGGAATGGTCACTGGCGGTGGTCCGATCGAGACCACCGCGCCGATGGTCGAGCCCTGCTTGAGGTTGGCCGGCTTGGCTTTGGTGCCCGGACGCGGGCTTTGGCTGATGATGAGCCCGGACCTCACGGTGGTGCTGGTGGCATGGCCGGTGACGCGTACCACGAAGTGGTCGGAGCGGACCGCCTGGTCGGCCTGGGCCAGGGTCTTGCCCACCAGCTGGGGAACCGGATGGCTGGGGGTGAAGACCCCCGCGGCGCTGGCCAGAGCGGCAGCGGCGATGAGGGCCACGACCACCGCCACGGCGGCGGTGATCCACGGCCACCGGCGTCGGCGCCTGATGGCGGCCGCCCCTTTGGAAGTCGGAAGTCGCCGCGTTGATTTGGCCGGCACGGCCCCCGGGTCGGGGACGCCCAGCTCGGTGAGGTCGCGCTCATCGACGCCCCGGGGGAGCCGGCGGACCCGGCCGGCTCCGAGCTCCTCCAGCGGCGCACCCTCCACGATGGCCAGCGGCTCGGGGCGGGGCAGGGACGCGGCCAGCTCCTTGAGCTCCACCCCCAGCTGGGCGGCGTCATACCGCTCGGACGGCTCAGGAGCGGCCGCCCACACCAGGATGTCGTTGAGGGGTCCGAGCGCCTCGTGCTCGGGGAGCAGGACCCCCACCCGGGCCATCAGGGTGGACAGGGTGGTGTCACCGATGAAGGCGGCCTCGCCGGTCACCCCTTCATAGAGCACCAGGGCCAAGGCGTAGACGTCGGCCTTGCCGTCGAGGACCCATCCCTCGACCTGCTCGGGGGCGGAGTAGCGGGCCGTTCCGAGGATGGCCCCCTCCGGCTCGGTCCATGAGGCCTCGGCCAGGGCCCGGGCCAGGCCGAAGTCGGCGATCCGGAGCCGCCCGTCGGCGTCGAAGAGCAGGTTGGCCGGCTTGATGTCGCGGTGGACCAGGCCGCGCCGATGGGCGTAGTCCAGTCCGGCCGCGGCCTCGATCCCCACCTGCACGGCCTGCTCCGGCGAGAGCAGGGCCCCGGTGTCGTAGACCTGGCGGAGGCTGCCCCCGGCCAGGAACTCCAATACCAGGTAGGGGACGCCGTCCTCCTCCCCCCAGTCGTAGACCTGGAGGATGTTGGGATGGTTGAGGGCCGCCACGGCCTGGGCTTCGGCCCGGAAGCGCTTGAGAAAGGCGGTGTCGCCGGCCAGGGCGGGATGGAGCACCTTGATGGCCACCCGACGGTGCAGGGACACGTCTTCGGCCAGGTAGACGTCCGCGGACGCACCCGTGCCCAGGGCGGTAACCAGTCGGTAGCGGTCGCCGAGGACACGCCCGATGGAGTCGGTGATGCTCGGCATGGTTCTGCGGTCAGGCTAGCGAGTGGCGACGCCTGAGCGGTGGAGGGTGGGCCGGCAGCGCTAGGTCCCACTGGGCCGGACCGACCGGCGGTCGGGACCGGTCGGTGGCCCAACCCGAGGTCATGGCCGGATTCGGCCTCGTGATGCGCTCCCGGACATGACGGGGACGGGGCCGAAGCCCCGTCCCCGTCGGTACGGCGTGTTGCCCGATGACTCGGGCAGATACTGTCCTACCGGTCAGCCAAGGCTCACCGCGTTCTTTCCGGCCTCCGTAGTGATGGCGATGGAGGACAGCCCGCTCGACGACAGGCAGGTCGTGGCCAGGGCCGAGGCCTTCAGCTTGGTCTGCGACGTCGACGTGTCCGAGGCACCGCTATTGCTGCCCAGGAACGAACCGTTGGCTGTTCCCTTGACCGAGCCCGGGATGGTGAAGAACCCGTAGCCCCCACTGGTCGTTCCTCCGGCAATGCTCTTGACGTTGAGGCCCGAGTTGGGGACCGTCGGAGTCGCCCTCCACTTGACGGTCAGCGTGCCCGTATCGGTGGAGCTCTTGGAAACAAGGCCGGCGCAGGTCCCGGCCGGACTCTTTGTCGTTCCCTTGGCCCCGGTGATCGATCCCGTCACGACCCCCTTGGTCACGGTCTCCTTGGTGGCACCTGATGCGGTGCAGCCCGAGAGCGTGGCGCTGATGGTCGACTTCACGGATTGACCGACGTAGCCCGCGGCGTCCTCCTTCGGCGAGAACGTCACCGTTCCGGTGATGTCCTTGCAGATGATGGTGTCGGTGGCGGCAGTCTGCGGGCTCGACGCGGTGGCGGTTCCGCTGCTGACGGCAATGGCGGTCACCGGCATGGCGATCGCCGCGGCGACCACTAGCAACTTGCGAATCATGTAGTGCTCCTTAGTTCTTCCATGTCTCCATGGATCCGAAGTCAGGAGACGGGTGCCCCCCAACGCGAGATTCCTTCCGGACGGCGAGAGCGCTCAGGCTCAGAACTCAGGTCCCCCCTTTCGATCCACATGCTGGCCCCGGCCCCTTGGACGGAATCAACACTCCAACGATTTCGTGCACCGCAGATCCCCCTGCCTTTGCACGCTCTCGTCAACTCGCAATTTGAACAATAAGCCGCGCACGCCCCCAGAGCAACCACTCAGCCCATTCCCCAAAGGACACCTGGTCGGGGGCCGATTGCCCGTGGCACAGGCCTGTTAAACGCTCGTTTGGGCAAGACAAAGGACGGGGCAAAAGCCCCGCCCTTTGTCTCTACGGCCTGCCCGATGGCTCGGGATCAATGCGCTGCTTCTGCTGACGAGTGGCAGCTCAGCTGATCTTGATGGTGCTGGTGGTCTTGTCGATGGTCGCCGTCTTCAACGTTCCCGGTCCATTGATGTCCTTGGCAAAGTTGGTGGTCGACGTGAGTCCGGTGCCGGTGACCTTGCCCAGGCAGGCCGAAAGCGTGCTGGTGGCCCCCTTGTAGGTGGCCGGAGCGGTCACTTTACCGGTAATCGAGAACCCGACCTCACTGTCTTTGCAAGACAGATCAGCGACCTTTGACGTCGTCGCAGTGAAGGTGTTTCCGTTCAGGGTGAAGGAGAGTGTCGGAATGGCCTTCTGAATACTCGAGGTGCCTTCGGTGATGTATCCCGACCATGCGTCGTACCCGTAATCACCCGTCTTGCAGGCGGTATAAGGCGACGGCTTTCCGGCACCCGTGCACTTGGTGGCGGCGGTGGTGATCGAATGGCCCGCTCCCGATCCGCTGCAACCCGTTCCGCTGAACGTGAGGCCACCGGTTTTGGTCGTGGATGACTTGGCGGTACTGACCGATCCGGCCTTGGAAAGCCCGGGGGCGGCAAAGGTAACGGTGGAGGCCACCGCACAGCTGATGGCCTTACCGGCCTGGGGCCCAGCCGCGGAGGCGATACCACCGCTGACGGCGACCGCTCCGACCGGCATGGCGATGGCCGCGGCCACCACTAGCAACTTACGCAACATGTAGTGCTCCTTGTTCTTCCATGTCTCCATGGATTCGAGTCGGGTGGCGTGTGCGCCCCCAACGTGAATTCCTTGGCGGAACGACAAGAGCGCTCAGGCTCAGAACTCACTTCCCCCTTTCGGTGACTCAGCCGATGCTCACCCGTCAGGCGAGATCAGCTACCAACGATGCGGTACGAGGCAGATCCCCCTGCTTCATACGCTCTCGCCTACCCGCAATTTCAACTGTAAGGGTCGGCGGTCCGCACGGCAACCGGTCGCAGACTCGAAGCAACACTCCTGGTCCCGGCGCGATCGGACCGGGTGCCAGCCAGTTGGAGCCGTCGTGCCCACGCGACGAGGACGGGGCCGGAGCCCCGTCCTCGTCGGTACGGCTTACCCGTGTGACCGGGTGTTTACGTGTGGTCAGCCGAGGCTGATCGGGGTGACGCCAGGCTCAGTCTCGATAGCGAGCGAGCTGAGGCCGCCCTTGCTCGAACACGCTGCGAGCAGCTGAGCTGGCGGTGTCCGTGGTCTGCGCCACCGTCTTGTCCGACGCACCCTTGTTGGCACCCTGGAACGAGCCGGCAGCCGTTCCCTTGATCGAACCCGGGAGGGTGAACGTCCCGTGGCTGGCCTTGTTGACCCCACCAGCGATGCTCTTGATGGTGAGCCCAGAGTTGGCGGTGGTGGCGCTGGCCGCCCACTTCACGGTCAAGAGTGCCTGCGTCGGTGATGGTCTTTTGGGTCACACCGGCGCACGTACCACCCTTGCCCTTGGTGCTCTTGATGGTGCCGGTCACCGTGCCGCTGGTGATCTTGTCGGCGAAGGTGCCCTTGGCGGTACAACCGGTCAATGTGGCGGTGACGGTCGTGGTGGTCACGCCGCTGGTGTAGCCCGTCATGTTCAGCGCAGGCGAGAACTTCACCGAGCCGGCGATCTTCGTGCAGCTGACGGTGTCGGTGGTGGCGCTTCCGGCGTGGGGGGCCGAGGCACCAGCCATGCCACCGCTGACGGCGACGATGCTGACAGGCATAGCGATCGCCGCAGCGACCACGAGCATCTTGCGAATCATGTATTGCTCCTTGTTCTTCCATGTCTCCATGGATGCGAAATCAGGTGACGTGTGCCCCCCGACGTGACGTGCGCGCTGGCGCAGCGAGAAAAGACCGTGATGAGGATGTAGATGCCCCTTTGCCCCAAATGCCCCACCGTCGACTGAATGCGACGAGTCCGGCAATTCGATGTTGCCAAACGGAACTAACTTCCCCCCTCGTGCACTCTCAACAAACCAGCACCTGAACCATAACGGCGCGGGCCCTCCATTACAAGGCAACCGGTTTCGTCTCAGGAGGACTAACCGGGTAGCTCGCCGTGCTCGAGGACGTAGGCGAAATCGTCTTCACCGATAGCCGGGATACCCAGTTGCTCGGCTTTGGAGACCTTGGAGGCACCGGGCGCGTCCCCCACCACCACGGCGAAGGTCTTCTTCGACACCGAGCCGGGCGATTTGCCCCCCCGGCCCACGATGGCAGCCTCCGCCTCTTCGCGGGTCCAGCCGTCGAGCGTGCCGGTGACCACCACCGATTTTCCATCCAACGTTTGTTCGAGAGAGGTGCCTCCACCCGGACCTCCCCCGCCGGGTTCGGTCAGGTTCACGCCGGCCGCACCCAACCGCTCGACCACCGACCGGTTGACCTCGGAAGCGAACCACCGGGTCACGCTGGCGGCGATGACCGGGCCGACCCCGTCCACCGCGGCCAGGCTGGCCTCGTCCGCCGACACGATGGCGTCGAGGTCGCCGAGGGATTGGGCCAGCGCCACCGAGCCGACCTGACCGAGGTGACGGATGCCGAGCCCGATGAGCACCCGGTGGAGCGGGCGGCTCCGCGACTCGTCGATGGCGGCCAGGAGGTTGGCGATGGACAAAGCGGCGAATCCCTCCAGACCTTCGAAGGTGGCAGGAGTGAACGAATAGAGGTCGGCCACATCGTGGAGCAGGCCATGCTCGATGAACAGCTGCACCCGTTGCTCCCCGAGGCCCTCGATGTCCATGGCCGAACGGGAGGCGAAGTGGGCGATGCGCTGCACCCGTTGTGCCGGGCAGTCGAGGTTGGTGCAGAACGTGTCGCTCTCACCCTCGAGCCGCTCCAGTGGGGCCCCGCAGCTGGGACAGACCGTCGGGAACTTCCACTTCGGCTTGCGGCGCTTGCCGCTGGCCCCGATGACCGGGCCCACCACCTCGGGTATCACGTCGCCGGCCTTGCGCACCACCACGATGTCACCGGGCCGCACGTCTTTCAGCCCCACCTGGTCCTCGTTGTGGAGCGTGGCCAGCGAGACGGTCGAGCCGCCCACGAACACCGGCTCCAGCACGGCGAACGGGGTGGCCTTGCCGGTCCGACCGATGGAGACGGCGATATCCCTCAACGTGGTGGTCCGTTCCTCGGGTGGGAACTTGTAGGCGATGGCCCAGCGGGGGGCACGCGAGGTCGATCCGAGTTGACGCTGCAAGGCCAGGTCGTCCACCTTCACCACCACGCCGTCGATCTCGTAGTCGAGCTCGTGGCGATGCTCCTCCCACCGTTGGCAGAAGGCCAACGCCGAGTCGAGTCCACGGACCAACTCCCGTTGGGGGTTGACCGGGAACCCAGCCCGGTCCAGCCATTCGAGGGTTTCGCCGTGGGTGGGAGCCAACGCCCCCGGCAAGGAGGAACCGGCACCCGACCGGGCGGGGTCACCTTCGACCAGCTCGAGCTGACCCACTTGGTAGGCCCAGAACGACAAGGCCCGCCCGGCGGTGACCTTCGGGTCCTTCTGCCGAAGTGAGCCTGCGGCCGAATTGCGGGGATTGACGAACAGCCGCTCGCCGGCCTCGGCCTGGCGGCGGTTGAGGTCTTCGAACGCCGAGATCGGCATGTAGACCTCTCCCCGCACCTCGATCACTACCGGAGGCGTACCGATGGTGGCGCTGAGCCGATCGGGGATGTCGGCGATGGTGGCCACGTTGGCCGTCACGTCCTCACCGGTGCGGCCGTCACCGCGGGTGGCGGCCCGGACGAACCGCCCATCGCGGTAGGTGAGGGAGATGGCCAGTCCGTCGATCTTGAGCTCGCAGACGAAGGCGGTGTCTTCGGGGACCTGCTTGGCCAAGCGATCGGCCCAGGCGTGCAGCTCCTCGGAGCTGAAGGCGTTGTCGAGGCTCATCATGGGAACCTGGTGGACCACGGGAGAGAACAACGTGGACGGAGCGGCCCCGACCGTAGTGGTGGGTGAATCCGGTACCGCCAGGTCCGGGTGCTCGGCCTCGATGGACCGGAGCTCGCGCACCAACGCATCGAACTCGCCGTCGGTGATCTCCGGATCGTCGAGGCGGTTGTAGCGGTCGTTGTGGTATTCGATGAGCCGTCGCAACTCTTCGGCCCGGCCCGCCGGGTCCCCGCCCGTGGCCCGTTGTTCCGGTGCTCATCGGGCGATGCCCGAGCCGATCACCACATCAGGCTCGGCCGGGTTGTAGAGAGCCACGGTCTGGCCCGGAGCGATGCGCCGCTGACGGGTGTCAAAGACCACGGTCAACCCGGTTCGCTCCGGTCCCGGTCCGGTCGCCCGGTGCACCGAGCACGACACCGGCCGGCCGTGGGCGCTGCACTGGGCCATGGCCGACACGCCGGGACGGTCAGCACCCGACAGGGTGGCCGGGGCCCCGACCGTCGCCGTCGGATCGTGGTCCACCCAGGTCACGGTATGCAGCTCGACGCCGGCCGCCAGGGCATCCTCGGAGGATCCCAGCGAGATCCGGCGGGTGGGCACGTCCACCGCGGTCACGAACCGGCGCTTCCCGTCGGCGCCGTGGCCCATGCCCGCGTCGCTGACCCACGGTGACCAACTCCACGGCGTCCACCGTCCCGAGGTCCTCGCCGGTGCCGTGATCGACCAGCCGGCCCGGATGCAACGGCAGTCGGGCCCCGAGGAACCCCTGGCGACCCTCGTCGGACCGGATGAAGCAGACGTCCTGGCTGTCGGGCTTGGCCGCGGTGCGTAGACCGAGCCGGCTGGCCTCCTCCCGCACCTGGGCCTTGGTCATCTCCCCCACCGGAAAGATGGTGTGGGCCAACTGGGCCTGACCCAGCATGGCCAGCACGTAGGACTGGTCCTTCAACGGGTCAGCACCCCGGCACAGTCGGAACCGACCGTCGGGGGTGGTGACACGACGGGCGTGGTGCCCGGTGGCCACGGCTTCGAAGCCCAGAGCCCGGGCCCGCTCCAACAGCCGGTCGAACTTGAGATGGCGGTTGCACTCGATGCACGGGTTGGGCGTGCGCCCCTCGGCGTGACCGCGCACGTACGGGTCCACCACCCGCTCCTCGAACTCGGCGGCGAAGTTGAAGACGTGGTGGACCATGCCGAGCTGCTCGGCCACCCTGCCGGGCATCATCCACGTCGGCCACGGAACAACAACCGGAGTCCGAGGTGCCACCCCACAGCTTGAGGGTGGCCCCGACCACCTGGTCACGTCCGAGTCGCTCGACCAGGAGGGCGGCCGCCACCGACGAATCGACACCACCGGACATGGCCACCAGTACTCGCACCGGATCAGTCTCGCAGCTGGGCGACGGCGTCCGGCACGACGGCCAGAGCGTGGTCGATCTCTTCGTCGCGTGGTGGACGAGCCCAGCGAGAAGCGGATTCCGCTGGCCGCCTCGTGGCGATCCATCCCCATGGACAACAGCACGTGGCTGGCCTCCACGGCGCCGCTGGAGCAGGCCGCCCCGGCCGACACCGCCACCCCGGCCTCGTCGAGCAGGATCACCAGGGCTTCGCTCTCCACGCCGGCGAACCGCAGGTGCAGATGCCCGGGCACCTTCTCGTGGCGGAGCCCGGTCTCCGACACACCGTCCACCGAACGCACCAGCCCGTCTCCCAACCGGTCCCGCAGGACCCGGACACGGCTCCTCGCCCGGTCGCGCTCCGACACCGTGGTGGCCAACGCCGCGGCCATGGCCACGATGCCGGCCACGTTGAGGGTGCCGCTACGGCGCTCCCGCTCCTGGCCGCCCCCGTGGACCATCGGGTCGAGGTGGGTTCCGCCCCGGACCACCAGCGCTCCCACTCCTTTGGGCCCGCCGAACTTGTGGGCACTGAGGGTCGTGAGATCGGCCAGAGCGGTGACCGGCTCCATGGCCAGCCACGGCACCGCCTGGACGGCGTCGGTGTGCAGCACGGCGTACGGGGATCCCGACCGGACCACGGATGCCACCGTGTCGAGGGGCTGGATCGTGCCGATCTCGTTGTTCACCGCCATCACCGACACCAGGCCCACGTCGTCGGTACATGCCGCGGCCAGGGCCTCGAGGTCGATGATCCCGTCCTTGTCCGGTGGCACCAGGCGGAGCTCGGCTCCGGTGCGGTGGGCCAGTGCCGCGCAGGTGTTGAGCACGGCGTGGTGCTCCATGGCTGTGCACACCAGGGCCTGCGGTGTGGCCGGGCCGGCTGACCTGGCCGCGCTGCCCTCCCAGACCCCGGTCACCGCCAAGTTGTCCGCTTCGGTCCCGCCCGAGGTGAAGACCACCTCGCCGAGGTCGACGCCCACGAGTTCGGCGATCTGCTCGCGGGCCTCGTCCACGGCCATCCGGGCCCGGCGGGACTCGGTGTGGCCTCCCGATGGATTGCCGAACTCCCCACGCAGGTACGGGAGCATGGCCTCGATGGCCTCGGGCCTCATCGGCGTGGTAGCCGCGTGGTCCAGGTAGGCCCTCACGATCAGGCCACCCACACCGACTTGATATTGCAGAACTCCTGAATGCCGTGAGTGGACAGTTCGCGGCCGACCCCCGAGCTCTTGATGCCACCGAAGGGGAGCTCGACCATGGACACCACCATGCCGTTGACGAACACCTGGCCGGCCTGAAGTCCGCTCACGAACTGCTGCTGTTCGTCGGCGTCGGTGGTCCACACGCTCGAACCCAGACCGAACTCGCTGTGGTTGGCCAGCGCCAGCGCCTCGTCGGCGTCAGCCACCGTGTAGAGCAGGGCCACCGGTCCGAACACCTCTTCGGTGGCCACCCGCATGTCCGGGGTGATGTCGGTGATCACCGTGGGTCGGTAGAAGTTCCCGGGCCGGTCGGGGCCCTCGGGGCCCACCACCCGCTCGCCCCCGCACAGGATGGAGGCGCCGTGGGCCCGGGCGTCCTCCACCTGGGCGGCGATCTTGTCGACCGCTTCCGCCGTGACCAGGGGCCCGACCTCGGTGGCGGGGTCGAACGGATCGCCCACCGACAACGCTTCCATGCCGGCCACGAACCCGTCGATGAACTGCCGGGCCACCGCTTGGTGGACGATGAACCGCTTGGCTGCGATGCACGACTGGCCGGCATTCTGTACCCGGGCCTGAACCCCCACGGCGATGGCCTGTTCGAGGTCGGCCGACGGGAGCACGATGAAGGGGTCGCTCCCACCGAGCTCGAGGACGATCTTCTTGCCTACCGCCCCGGCCTGGGCGGCCACGGCCCGCCCGGCCCCCACGCTCCCGGTCAGGGTCACCGCGGCCACCCGCGGATCGGCGATCACGGCCGACACCTGATCGGTCCCGATCAGCAGAGTCTGGAAGACCCCGTCAGGGGCACCGGCCCGGCGGAACAGGTCCTCCAACAACAGGGCGGTCCTGGGCACGCTGGGCGCGTGCTTGAGTAGCCCGACGTTGCCGGCCATCAGCGCCGGAGCGGCGAACCGGACCACCTGCCAGAGGGGAAAGTTCCAGGGCATGATGGCCAGTACGGCGCCCAGCGGCTGGTAGGTGATCAGTCCCAGTGAGGCGTTGACCGGCACCTCCTCGTCAGCCAGCAGGGTCTCGCCATGCTCGGCGAACCAGCGGAAGGCGCTGGCGCACTTGGCCACCTCGCCTTTGGCCTGGGCGAAGGGCTTGCCCATTTCGGTACTCATGACCTGGGCGATATCGGGCAACTCGGCCTCGAGCAGCTCGGCCACCGTGATGAGGAGCCGCGACCGCTCGGTAAAGGTGGAGGCGGCCCACAGAGGGCACGGCTGTGGCCGCTGCAGCCAGCCGGGACTCGACCCCGCTGGCGTCGTAGGGCTCGAACGACTGGAGGAGTTCGCCGTTGGCCGGGTTGATGGTGGCGATGGGGGGACCGAAGTCGGTGGGGCTCATGTCTTCAGTATCGCTCAGGTGGCCCTCCGGCCGAACGGGGACCTCAGGCCTGGGCCGGGGATCAGCCCCGGCTGACCAGGCCGGGGATCAGGTTCCTCTGCACCTTGCCGGTGGCGGTCCGGGGGAGCTGACCCAGCACCAGGTACTCCTTGGGTCGCTTGTACCCGGCCAGCCCGGTGGCGGCGCGGGCCCGGACGGCTTCGATCAGTTGCGGTCCCGTCCCCGGGCCGGCCGGTGCGGCGGGCACCAACGCCACACAGACCCGTTGCCCCCATCGGTCGTCGGGCAGACCGAACACCGCCAGCTCCGAGACCCCGGGCACCTCGCTGAGCACCGCCTCCACCTCGGCCGGGTAGACGTTCACCCCGCCACTGATGATCAGGTCGTCACGCCTGCCATCGAGGAACAGATAGCCGTCGGCGTCCATTCGGCCGAGGTCGCCGACCGTGAAACTGCCGTCCCGCCAGGCGGCCGCGGTCTTGTCCTCGTCCCGCCAGTAGCTGAATCGGGCGAAACGCGGGGCTCGGCACCAGATGGTCCCGTCATCGTCCACCGCCAGCATGCGACCACTGCGGGCCTGACCGACAGTGCCGGGCCGGGCCAGCCACTCGGCAGGCGAGCACACGGTGAACTGTCCTTCGGTGGAGCCGTAGAACTCCCACAGCACATCGGGTCCCACCACGTCGAGGGCGCGGCGCTTCAGAGCCGGAGGGCACGGGGAACCGGCGTGGACCAACAGCCGTAAGGCCGCCAGTGCCTCGGTACCGTCACCGGCCTGGTCGAGGAGGCGCGAGAGGGCCGCCGGGGCCATGAAGGTGGTGGTGGGCACCGGGCCACCGGCCCCGGACAACGCCTCGAGGGCCAGGCCGGCATCGAAGCGGCTGAGGATCACGCAGCTACCGCCCCGGAGCAGCGTCCCGCCCGCGAACCGGATGGACACGGAGTGGTACATCGGCGAGCAGACCAGATGGACGTCATCGGGCCCGAACGACCACAGGTCGGCCTCGTCGCGGAACGCCGCGCCGGCGGTGGCGGGGTCCCACACTCCCGACCACACCCCTTTGGCCCGTCCGGTGGTGCCCGAGGTGTAGTGCATCGGTCGGGCCAGTGGGTACGGCGCCAGGCCCACCGGCGACCCGGAGTCCAAGGAGGCGAGTCGATCGTGGTCGGTGACCACCATGCGCGGCTGGCAGTCGTCGATGAGCTGGTCCCGTTCGCCGTCGGTGAGGGTGGCATTCAGCACTACCGGAACCACCCCGGTCCGAACGGCCCCGAGGACGGCACACAACAGAGCGGCCGAGGAGGTGAGGCAGAACGCCACCCGGTCGCCCGGGGCCAGACCGGCCGTGCGCAGGGCACCGGCCGCCCGTCGTTGAGCAGCTTCGGCGACGTCGGCCGTCAATACTTCCACCGTGACCGGGTCGCTCACGGTGGGAATGGACCCCGCAGATCAGCGACGGTTGTCGGGAAGCCGCCGGCCACCATCACCGCCCCGATGAGAATCCGGGCCGTGGCCGGTGGTGGGCTACTTCTGGCCTTTTTGCTTGTGCCGGGGCCTGAGTGCGAACCACCAGATACTCGCCATCGTGGCCAGCACGCCAAAGGCGGCCGCCGGTTTCGCGATCTTGCGGGAGCGATCAGACATGCGACGACGTTACCCGGCCCCGGAGGGCGACCGGAACCGATCAGCGATCGGTCGACACAAAGACGTTCTTCACCTCGGTGTAGGAGTCCAAGGCCTCCAAGCCCAGTTCGCGTCCGAACCCCGACTGCTTCATCCCGCCGAAGCTGGTCTGCACCCGGACCGAGCTGTGGGAGTTGACCGAGAGGTTGCCGGACCGCACGGCCCGAGCCATCCGGAGGGCCCGGGCCCCGTTGGCGGTCCAAATGGAACCGGACAGCCCGTAAGGGCTGTCGTTGGCCAAGCGCACGGCGTCGTCCTCGTCGTCGAACGGGATGACGGCCACCACCGGACCGAAGATCTCTTCGCGGGCCATCCTCCACCCGGGATCGGCCGGTGCCACCACGGTAGGCGGGAACCAGAACCCCGGGCCTCCGGGGACCGACCCTTCGGCGAACGACTTGACCGCCCCTCCCCCGGGCTCGCCCATGCCCTCCACCAGAAAGCCCCGGACCCTGGCCCGGTGGGCCTCGGTCACCAGGGGTCCCATGTCGGTGGCCGGGTCGGTGGGGTCGCCGACTCTCCACGAAGCGACAGCATCGACCAACAACGAGAGATAGCGGTCGAACACCGGGCGTTGCACCAGAACCCGGCTCCGGGCGCAGCAGTCCTGGCCGGCGTTGGCGAAGACACCCCCGGGGGTGGCCGCGGCGGCCTGCTCGAGATCGCCGTCGGCGAAGATCACCGAGGCTGACTTGCCACCCAACTCCAACGTGACCCGCTTGAGGGTCCGGCCGGCCCGGGCCATCACCTGGCGGCCTACGTCACTGGAGCCGGTGAAGGCCACCTTGGCCACATCGGGATGGTCGACCAGCCGGGCCCCGACCACCGGACCGGTGCCCACCACCACCTGGAGCACCCCTTCGGGAATCCCAGCGGCCAAGGCCAACTCGGCCAACCGCAGGGCGGTGAGCGGGGTGATTTCGGAGGGCTTCACCACCACGGTGTTGCCGGTGGCCAAGGCCGGGCCGATCTTCCACGAGGCGATGGCGATGGGAAAGTTCCACGGGATGATGGCGGCCACCACCCCCAGCGGCTCGTGGAAGGTCATGTCCACCCCACCGCTCACCGGCACGGTGGCCCCCCGGTGTTTATCGACCGCTCCGGCGTAGAAGTGCAGAACCTCCGCCACCATCCCCACTTCGTCACGACTCTCGGAGATGGGCTTGCCCACGTTGCTGGTCTCGAGCTGGGCCAGCTCCTCGCCGTGCTCTTCGACCTGGGTGGCGAACCGACGCATCAGGCGGGCGCGGTCCGCCGGCGCCACCGCCGCCCATGTGCCGGCAGCCTCGAGCGAACGGGCCACGGCGGAGTCGGTTTCGGCCACCCCGGCCAACGGCACCTCGGCGATAGTCGACTCGGTCGCCGGATTGACGATGGTGGCCAGGTCGCTCATGCTGCCTCCACCAGTGCCTCGAACAGCCTGGGGTCACCGGACTCCTCGGGGTGCCACTGCACACCCACCACGAACTGGGAACCGGGCAACTCGACCGCCTCGACAACGCCATCCCCGCTGCGGGCCGTCACCACCAGGTCACGACCGAGCGTTCCGACCGCCTGGTGGTGGCAGCACAGTACGTCGAGGCGCTCGCCCAACAGTCGTCGAACGGTGCTCCCCGGTTCGGTGATCACCGTGACCGGGCCGAACGCTCCGGGGCGGGGCTGGTGATCGGTCGAACCCACCACATCGGGAAGTTGCTGGATCAGGTCTCCCCCGAGGAACACGTTGAGGATCTGTATCCCCCGACACACGGCCAGCACCGGCAGATCCGACCCCAGCGCCACCTCCAGCAGTCCAAGTTCCAGATCGTCCCGCCAGGCGCTGGTTCCACCGTTGCGCGGATCATCGGTCTGGTTGTAGCGGGCGGCATCGATGTCACCTCCGCCGATCAGGACCAGCCCGTCGAGGGCCGCCACCAGGGCCTCCAGATCCGAACGGCTTCTCGTTATCCTTCGGTCACACCCGCCGGCCTCCCCCGAACCGCCCGGCGGGATGAGCACCGGTTGGCCGCCGGCTGCTTCGATCACGTCCAGATAGGGGCCGGGCACCAGGGCGGCGTCCCGCTCCCAAGCCCACCACGAGGTGGTCTGACGGTAGGTGGTCACGCCGACGAGCGGACGCGGGCGGGTCGGCGACATGCCGGACAGTATTCCACCGAGCCTTGGTCGCCCGGACCCGTGGCCCCACCCGGATAAGGTGCCGTCGATTGGTGGGCAGCCATCGGCTGCCCGGCGACACGGGCCCGCTCCAACACGGCCCGCTATCGGAGATCGGAGGAACCGATGGCTCGACTCGACGGCAAGGTCGCTGTGATCACCGGGGCCGGCAGTGGGATCGGCCGGGTGGCGGCGTCGCTGTTCGCCTCGGAAGGGGCCAAGGTGGTGGTGGCCGACGTACTCGGCGACCAGGCTGAGGCGGCGGTGGCCGACATCGAGGCCAGTGGGGGCTCGGCCAGGGCCGTGGCTGTCGACGTGTCCGACGAGGATCAGGTCCGGTCCATGGTCCAGGTGGCCGTCGACACCTACGGCGGGCTCGACGTGCTGTTCAACAACGCCGGCATCTTCCCCGGTGACGACGGCGGGATCCTCGACACTCCCCCCGAGACCTGGGAGCGGGTGATGCAGGTCAACCTCAAGGGCGTGTGGCTGGGCTGTCGGGCCGCGGTTCCGGCCATGCTCGACTCGGGCGGAGGCTCGATCGTGAACGTGGCCTCCTTCGTGGCTCTGGTGGGGGCGGCCACCGCTCAGATGGCCTACACCGCGTCGAAGGGTGGGGTGTTGGCCATGACCAGGGAGCTGGCCGTGGAGTACGCCCGCCAGGGAATCAGAGCCAACTCCATCTGCCCGGGGCCGATCGAGACCCCCCTGTTGGCCGAGTTGCTGGCCGACCCCGATCGCCGCCAGCGCCGACTGGTGCACATCCCCATCGGGCGCTTCGGTCGGCCCGACGAGATTGCCAAGGCCGCCCTGTTTCTGGCCTCCGACGATGCCTCGTTCGTCACCGGATCGGCCTTGGTGGTCGACGGGGGGATCACCGCGGCCTACGTAACCCCGGAGTAGGGCTGGACGGCCCGGCCGGGCTGAGTCAGAGTGCTGGGATGCTGACCCTGGAAACCCTGCCCCATCAGATCCAGTCGGGCGAAGTCGACACGGTGGTGGTGGCCTTCCCCGACCTCCAGGGCCGGCCGGTCGGCAAACGGGTGACCGGCTCGTTTTTTCTGGAGCACGTGCTGCACCATGGGATCGAGGTGTGCGACTACCTCCTGGCCAGCGATGTCGACATGGAGCCGCTACCCGGGTACCACTTCGCCAACTGGGAGAACGGCTACGGAGATCTGGCCGCGGTCATCGACCCCGGAACGGTGCGGCCACTGCCGTGGCTACCCGGAAGCGTGCTGGTCCTCTGTGACCTGACCACCCTGGATGGGGAGCCTGTCGAGGTGTCACCTCGCCGGATCCTCCGTCGACAGGTGGAGCGGGCCGCCGCCCACGGACTGGACATCAAGTGCGCCACCGAACTCGAGTTCTACCTGTTCCGTGACTCGAGCACCGAGGCGGCGGAGAAAGGGTGGCGCCAGTTGCAGGCGCACGCCGCCACCATCGAGGACTACCAGCTCCTGCAGACCTCACAGGAGGAGTACGTGATCGGCCGGATCCGCAATCAGATGGTCGAGGCCGGGATCCCCATCGAGTTCTCCAAGGGGGAAGCAGGCGTCGGCCAGCATGAGATCAACGTGACCTACGGCGATCCCCTCGAGGTCGCCGACCGACACCTGGTGTTCAAAAGCGGGGTCAAAGAGATCGCCTCGGGGTTGGGCCGGGCCGTTACCTTCATGGCCAAGTGGTCGATGGCGACGGCGGGCTCGTCGTGTCACATCCACACCAGCTTGTGGGACACCAACACCGGAGCGCCGTTGAGTGCGCCGGAGTCGGGGACCACCGATCCCACCGGACTGTCGACCGTGGGGCGGCAGTTCCTCGCCGGTCAGCTCCACGCCGCCCGTCAGCTGGCGTGGTGCTTCGCCCCCTACGTCAACTCCTATCGGCGATACGTGCCTGGTTCATGGGCCCCGACCGCGGTGGTCTGGGGGGAGGACAACCGGACGTGCGGGTTCCGGACCGTAGGGGAAGGACCCAGCCGTAGGGTGGAGTGCCGGATACCCGGGGCCGACGTCAATCCCTATCTGGCTCTGGCGGCGTCCCTCGCCGGCGGCCTGTGGGGTATCGAGCACGAACTCGAACTCGAACCAGCGTTCACCGGAAATGCCTACCAGGCGCCCGACCTACCCCGGATACCCTCAACCCTGGTGGAGGCCATCGACAACCTGGACGCCAGCGAGGTGGCGGCCGAGGCGTTCGGTCCCGAGGTTCATCACCACCTGCTCAACACGGCCCGACAGGAGTGGGCTGCGGCCAACCGGGTGGTCACCGATTGGGAGCTGGCCCGCAACTTCGAGCGCATCTGATCTGACGCCCGGGTCCGGCCCAACACGGCCGCCTCCCATCCACATCGCCGGCGCCGAGGCGGGCGCAATCTCCAGTTTCGGCCCAACTCCCCCTGGTTATAACGAGGGCACACCCAGATTCGTTACAGCGCTGGATCAGCAGGGTATTTGGCCCCAGACAACTCGATCCATTGCTGGACGCATCATCCACGAGGGTGTATGACTCACACAAGGGGGAAAGACGATTTCACTCGCTCAGGATGACAGCATGGAACAGCAGGGTCAGGTTCTGACCGATTTCCGGGCGAACCTGCGTGCCGCCAAGCGCGGCAACCAGGAAGCTTTCGCCGTCCTGTGGGCGGAGTTCCAACCTGGCCTGTTGCGCTACCTGACGGTTAAAGCCGGGGCGGTCGCCGAGGATCTGGCCGCCGATACCTGGGTACGAGTGCTCCGAGCCCTGCCCACCTTCGAAGGAGACGAGGCCGGATTCCGCGCCTGGCTGTTCACGACGGCGCGGAACCGACTCATCGACTGGTACCGGGGAAGCTCGCGCCGCTTCGAGTACACCGAGTTCTCAAAGCTTGATCTGATTCCGTCCACCACCAGCGTCGAGTCGGATGCCGACGAGAACTCCACCACCCGGGCGGCTCTTTCGCTGATCTCCCAACTGCCACCCGACCAGTGCGAGGCCGTGATGCTCCGTATCGTGGCCGGCCTGGACGTTGCTACAGTGGCCAAGATCATGAGGCGGTCCTCGGGGTCAGTTCGGGTCCTGTGTCATCGCGGCCTTCGACGGCTCGAGAGTTCGCTCAGCGCCGAGTCGACGGCCGACGGTGACGTGGTGGCGACCGGTGCCCCTACGGAGGCGTCGCCATTGGACGACGGGCTTCGACTGGTGCCGGAGGTGCGGCTACATGGTTGATGTCAGCTCCAGCCCGCTGTTCGAGGAGCCGAGCTTCAAGGGCGACGGCGTCGTTGAGTTGCCCAATCTTGTCGAGGGGCGACTCGCCGACCTGCTGGCTGCGGCCTCGGCTCCCGCATCACCACGTGAGCTCCAGGGCCTGGACAACGCCCGATCGCTCTTCGACTCGGTCTCCAAGGAATGGCCGAAGTCACGTCGGCTGCGCAGGTCAACCCGGGTGGCTGTGGTGGGCGTCTCGGTGATCAGCCTCTTCGGGGCAACCACGGCCCTGGCCGCGGCCTCCGCCCTTCCGCCCCCGGCCACGCGTGCGATCGACGGTGCACTCCAGCATCTGGACATCAATGTGGGGCCGTCCGCTCCCACCGTCAGCAATGCCAACCCGCACCCGTCGGTGACCGGATCCCCGGCCGTCGTCGCCACCCACGGTCCCCGCCGGCACTCCCAGCCGGTGACCGTGGCACGGACGACTCCGTTGCCCAGTAAGGCCAGCTCCGGTAAGGCCAGCTCCGGTAAGGCCAGCTCCGGTAAGGCCGGCTCTGGTAGCGCCAGCTCGGTAGAGAACTACCGGAAACTCGCCCGGGAAGCCGCAGCCGAGAGTCGGGGCAACAATCAGGTTCCAAAGCCACAAGCACCCGGACCGACAAGAAAACGAAATCCGGGACGGGACACGGCGGCAACCGGGGCGGGAATCAGACCACCGGTTCGGGAACGGGAACCGGGACGGGACACGGCGGCAACCGGGGCGGGAACCAGACCACGGGCTCAGGTTCGGGAACGGGAACCGGGACGGGACACGGCGGCAACCGGGGCGGGAATCAGACCACCGGTTCGGGAACGGGAACCGGTAAGGGTACCGGCACTGGAACAGGAACTGGTAAGGGGACGGGAACCGGCACCGGGACAGGGCACGGCGGCAACCGCGGTGGGAACAAGACCACCGGTTCTGGCGGAGGCCAGAAGGGAACCGGTTCCGGCAAGGGAAAGACCAAGAGGTGGCATCGCCGCAAGGGCGTTGACGTACAGACCTCGCGCCACCGGTAGGTGATGCGCTGGTGAAGCGAGTTAGGGCAGTTCGGCTTGCCACCGGTATGGCGTTACTGATGACCGGGCTGCTCGGTGTAGGCGCCGGCGCTCCAACGCCTGTGGCCGCACCCGCCGCACCGCGCCCCCTGCTCATCAGGCTGGGCTCAACGTCAGTTACGGAGCCCAATCCTCCCTGGACTGGGCCGGGTACGGGGTCAGCGGTACGACCTTCACCAAAGTCCAGGGAAGCTGGGTCCAGCCCAAGGCCACCTGTCCGAGCACCGCCACCCAACTGGCTGCATTCTGGGTCGGCATCGATGGGCTGTCGGGGACAGATCACACCCTCGAGCAGATCGGCACCGATTCGGACTGCTCCGGCAAAACACCCGACTACTACGCCTGGTTCGAGATGGTACCGAGGTCGGTCGTGTACCTCACTTCGGGATACCCGGTCACTCCGGGCGACACCATCGGTGCCGAGGTTTCAGGATCGGGCAAGAACTTCGTCCTGCAAATCGAGGAGATCCATGATGGCTCGGTGATCTGGCACTACACCACCAAACAATCGGCCACCGTGCTCCCCAAGGCGTCCTCAGCCGAATGGGTCGCCGAAGACCCCTGCACCGGAAGCAATTGCACCATCGGACCGCTGGCCGACTTCGGGTCAGTTTCCTTCACCAACGCCACCGCCAACGGCGTGGCCATCTCCTCCTCCGCGTTCAAGTCGACCAAGCTCACCATGACGACGAAGGACTCGAAGACCACCAAGGCCCGCCCCTCCGCCCTTACCAGCGGCGGGACTGCTTTCAAGGTCGCTTGGGTGCACACCTGACGCCTGAGGCCAGGCCTGCTGCAACCGGAGGTGGCCGAGTCGACGAAGTGGTTGCATCAAGAAGTGGTTGCATCAAAGGTCACGGGACTCTGTCCCTAGAGTTCGCTGATGGCCCGTGGAGGACTCTTCAGGCACCGTGACTTCCGCCTCCTGTGGGGCGGGGAGACGGTCAGCGAGCTCGGCAGCCAGGTAAGTCTTCTGGCCATACCTCTGGTCGCCGTTCGGTCCTTGGCAGCCACGCCGTTCGAGATGGGAGTGCTGACGGCGGCATCAACGGCGGCCTTCCTCGCCATCGGCCTGCCCGCTGGTGCTTGGGTCGACCGACTCCGACGGCGTCCGGTCATGATCATTGCTGACCTCGGCCGCCTTTTGGCTTTGGGTTCGGTACCAGTGGCCTACGCCTACGGCGTTCTGGGGCTCCCCCAGCTCTACATCGTGGCCCTGGTAACCGGTGTGTTCACGGTGTTCTTCGATGTGGCCTATCAGTCGTACCTACCCTCGCTGGTCGGGCGGGAGCACCTGGTCGAAGGCAACGCCAAGCTCACCGGCAGCCAACAGGTAGCCCAGATTGCCGGCCCCAGCCTGGCTGGAGGTCTCGTCCAGGCCATCGGTGGGCCCTATGCCGTGGCTGTCGACGCCGCGAGCTTTCTCGTCTCTGCCGCGGCGATCGGCGGAATCCGAAAGCCCGAGGTCGGCACCGGCCGTTACCGAAGAGGGACGTCCACGACTACGACACGACATTGGCGAGGGTCTTCGCTACGTCTTCGGGCAACCGGTCCTGCGAGCGATAACCGCCACCACGGCAACCTCCAACCTCTTCAGTGGGGTCCAAACCGCAGTTGAGGTCATTTTTCTCGTAACGATCGTGCATGCCAAACCGGCGATCATCGGACTGGCCTTCGCCGCAGGCGGCGTCGGTGGCGTTCTGGCCGCGTTTGCCGCCTCACCGCTGGCCCGCAGGTTCGGGGGAGCCCGAGCCACACTGTTGAGCAGTCTCGCCGCGGTGGGGGGCTTGCTCATTCCCCTGGCCAGCCCGGGCCTCGGCGTCCTGTTTTTTGCCGCCGGGTTCTTCCTCAGTTCGTTCACGACCGTCGTCTACAACATCAACCAGGTGAGCTTCCGGCAGCGACTGTGTCCTGAGGCCATGCTCGGCCGGATGAACGCCACCATACGGTTCGTGGTCTTCGGGGTACTGCCGATCGGCGCCCTGGCGGGAGGGGCGATCGGTGCGGCCATCGGCCTGAGGACCACCCTGTGGATGGCCATGGGCGGTGAGGCTCTGGCCGGGGTGTGGCTGCTGGCGTCCCCGATGCGAACGATGAAGGACTACCCCGAGCAGGCGACGTGACAACTGTCAGGGCCTCGGCCGGGAGATGTGAACCATCTCGCATGGGGCTCGGGTGAAGCCCACCCGCGAATAGATGCGCTGACTCTCGATGTGTTCGGGAGTGAGCCATACCAGTTGCACCCCAGCCTCGAATGCTGACTCGAGCAGGCAGGACGTCACCACCGACGCCACCCCCCGTCTCCGAAACGCATCGGCCGTGCCCACGCCGGCCAGCTCCGTCACTCCGGCCCGAGGCTCCGGAAACAGCCCGGAGCCGGCCGGTGCCCCCGACTCCAGGTGACGAACGAGAACGACCGCCCCACCATGTTGGACCTGGCGACGTCGACCCTCGATCCTGGTTCGGTCGGGCGGGCCACTTGGTTCCCCGTAGGCTTGGTCGGCGACGACGATGGCATCGGCATGGTCTTCGTCGGAACGGGCGAGGACCACCTCGAACCCTGGGGGTACCTCAGCCAACCGTTCCTCACCGGGCCGACAGACCATGACCGTCAGGTGAGCTTCGGTGGAGAATCCCTGTCGGTGGAGGATTTCCTCCAAGGCCGGGGCCCCGCTACTCGCATACTCCAATCGGGGCAGCAGGCCTCTCGATTCAAACGCCCCGACGAGGGCTTCAACGTCAGCAACTGACGGCCGCGCCTGGTCGTCCGGCACGGCATAGTTCAACATCGGGTGCTTCGTATTACGGGTCAACCGGATCAGAAATGGACCGATTCGTTCACACCCTTCGGGATCGCCACCGGCGCGTAGGAAGGCGTTGATGCTCTCTGGTATCACTCGAACTCCTTCGTCGGAACTGACTTCGTAGCGTGCGCTCCACCCGTCAGCCAAATTCGAGCTACCCCGAGGCTAATCCGTTCGGAGCCATCGCACTGTCGACCAGATGGCGCGTCACTACATGATCGAAGTACATAGGGCGCACCTCCGATGGACGAGTACAGGGGCCTTCCCTGTCGGGAAAAGCGTATCCGCCCGGACATGACAAAGGACGGGGCCGAAGCCCCGCCCTTTGTCGGTGCGGATTACCCGGCTAACCGGGTGTCAACGTGTGGTCAGCCGAGGCTGATGGGGGTGACTCCGGGCTCAGTCTCGATGGCGAGTGAGCTGAGGCCATTCTTGCTCCCACAAGCCGTGGCCAGCTGGGTCACGGTGTCAGTGGTCTGCGCCACAGTCTTGTCCGATACACCCTTATTGGCGCCCTGGAACGAGCCGGCGGCAGTTCCCTTGGTCGTGCCCGGGATGGTGAACGTCCCATGGTTGTTCTTGATCCCACCAGCGACGCTCTTGATGTTGAGCCCGGAGTTGGGGACCGCGGGAGTGGCCTTCCACTTCGTGGTCAAGGTGCCGGCATCGGTGATGGCCTTGGCGGCCACACCGGCCGCACGTACCACCCTTGCCTTTAGTGCTCTTGATCGTGCCGGACACCGCGCCGCTGGTCACCTTGTCGGCGTAGGTACCCTTGACAGTGCAGCCGCGTCAACGTGGCCGAGACCGTGGTGGTCGTCACACCGTCGGTGTAGCCCTTGGTGTTCAGCGCAGGCGAGAACTTCACCGAGCCGGTGATCTTCGTACAGATGATGGTGTCGGTGGTCGCACTCCCGGCGTGGGGGTTCGAGGCACCGGCGATACCGCCACTGACGGCGATAATGCTGACAGGCATAGCGACCGCGGCAGCGATCACAAGCATCTTGCGAATCATGTATTGCTCCTTAGTAGTTTGTTGCCCATTGCCCCAGATGGCGTAGGTGCACATCCCCCTGAAAGGGAATCGCTTAGCGACTCCACCTACTTACAACGTCCGGGCTGCGCCTCCGTTACAGCTGGGTACTCCGGCCCAGGTCAGCGAGGTGCCGGGGGCTGACCGCCCTGGCGGGTCCCACCGGCCCCGGCGAACCGCAGGCCGCCAGGCTCGAGGAACCCTGTGACCCGGGACTGTCCGACCCGGGTCCTTGACGGATGCGGAACCGCCTGGCACCATTAGAGGGTCATGTTCGCACGCACCACGGAACTCCTTCTTACCTAACGGCGAGCGCCACATCGCGTTCGCCCGCAACCTCCTGAGCCGAATCGGCCAGGGGGTTTTTTGTTTGGCCGGGTCCGAAGCGCCACCGGATCCGCCAACCCCCACTCGACCACCAGCGGCACCCCGACCACCAGGCAGGCCACACCAACATTGGGAGTATCACCGATGAGCACCGAAGCCCACTCCGGACCAACCACAGGCCATGACCATGGCGGGCACCACCGGCTGGCCATGCCCTGTGACGTCTCGCCCATGCCGTTCCATCTCTACCGCCCCTACCGCCCCCTCACCCTCCCCGACCGGACCTGGCCCGACGCCGAGGCCACCCGAGCCCCCCGGTGGGCCAGCGTCGACCTGCGTGACGGCAACCAGGCCTTGGTCGACCCGATGGACCCCGAGCGGAAGCTGCAGCTGTTCGCCACGTTGGTGGAGATCGGGTTCAAGGAGATCGAGGTGGGCTTCCCTTCGGCTTCACAGACCGATTTCGACTTCCAGCGCCAGATCATCGACGGGGGTCTGATCCCCGACGACGTGACCATCCAGGTACTGGTGCAGTGTCGGGAGGAGCTCATCGAGCGGACCTTCGAGTCGCTGGAGGGTGCCCCCCGGGCCATCGTGCACTTCTACAATTCGACGTCCGAGCTGCAGCGACGGGTGGTGTTCGGCTTGGACCGTGCCGGCATCATCGACATCGCCGTCAACGCCGCCCACCTGTGCAAGAAGTTCGAGTCGACCATCCCGGGCACCGACATCCGCTACGAGTACTCGCCGGAGAGCTTCACCGGAACCGAGCCCGAGTTCGCCGTGGAGATCTGCGAGGCGGTGATGAAGGTCATCCAACCGACTCCCGATCGGCCCATCATCATCAATCTGCCCAATACGGTGGAGATGTACGGACCCAACGTCTATGCCGACGTCATCGAGTGGTTCTCCCGGACCATCGCCGACCGTGACTCGATCATCCTCAGCCTCCACCCCCACAACGACCGGGGCACCGCAGTGGCGGCGGCCGAACTGGCCGTCCTGGCCGGCGCCGATCGGGTGGAGGGGACGCTGTTCGGCAACGGGGAGCGCACCGGAAACGTCGACATCGTGACCCTGGCCATGAACCTGTTCTCCCAGGGCATCGATCCGGCCCTCGACTTCAGTGACATCGACCGGGTCCGCCGGGTGGCCGAGTACGCCACCCGGATGCCGGTTCACCCCCGTCATCCCTACGCCGGCGACCTGGTCTACACAGCCTTTTCCGGATCCCACCAGGACGCCATCAAGAAGGGCTTCGCCGCCATCGGCGACCGGTACGACCACTGGGAGGTGCCCTACCTGCCCATCGACCCCAGCCACACCGGACGGACCTACGAGGCCATCATCCAGGTCAACAGTCAGTCGGGCAAGGGCGGGGTGGCCTACGTGATGGACACCGAGCACGGGCTCGATCTCCCCCGTCGGCTCCAAATCGAGTTCTCCAAAGAAGTCCAGGCCATCACCGAGGACAGCGGCACGGTGATCAAGGCCGGCGAGATGTGGGACGTCTTCACGAGGACCTACCTCACCGAGGACGCCGGGGTGCGGCTGATAGGGAGCGAGGTCAGCACCGGCGGCCACCGGACGACGGTCACCGCCCAGCTGCTGGTGGACGGCGAGCCCCGCACGGTCATGGGCGAAGGTAACGGTCCCATCGATGCCCTGGTCGGTGCGTTGCGAGCCGAGTTGGGGGTGGAGTTCGAGGTGAAGGACTACAACCAGCACGCCCTCACTGCGGGCAGCGGCGCCTCCGCCGTGGCCTACGTCGAAGCAGAAGCCCCCGATGGCTCGACCTGGTGGGGGGTGGGCATGGACTCGAGCACCCTTGACGCCTCCCTCCGCGCCGTGGTCGAGCGCGGCCGATCGGGCCCGCTCCAAGGGAGCCCCGCCGACCTGACTGCGACAGCCACCGGGTTACGATGCACCCTGCGCTAGCCTGGCCCTGGGCACATGTACGGCTCGAGATGGAGTGTGGACCGGTGTCCAAGCAGATGAACGGAACGGGCCTCGGCCACTCCTCCGAGTCCGGCGGTGGCAGCAACGATGCCATCCACCGGCGCGACCGGTTCATCAACCAGCAGCTCGGGCGGCTGAGCGAGGACGCCCTGGTGGTCAACGTAGGGTGCGGGGTCATCCGCAGATTCGCGCCTTCTAGCTCCGCCCGGTATCTGGCTACGGACCTCCGGGTCCTGCCCAACGTCGATTTCGCCTCGGACGCCACCAGGCTCCCACTGGCGGACGGAAGCGTCGACACGGTGGTGGCCCTGGAGCTTTTGGAGCACGTGACCCGGCCCCATGACGTACTGGCCGAACTCCGTCGCATCCTCAAGCCGGGCGGAACCGTCATCCTCTCCGTCCCGTCGACGGTGCCCCGGCATGACGATCACGATTATTGGCGTTACACCGCCGAAGGGCTGTCCGAGCTCGGGACCCAGGTGTTCGGGCGGGGAGAGGTCCACGTCTTCGGCGGGACGTTCGAGGCCCTGGGCTATCTCCTCTCGTACTACATCGCCCTGGTCTTCCATCAGGTCGGGGTGCCCTCCCGGCGGTTCCGGGAGCTCTTCCCGTCGCTGGGCTATTGGCTCGACCGGCGGAACAACTGGTCCTCGTCGCGGACCGCCCTCCACACGCTGGCCTTCGATCTGCTCTTCGTCGCCACCACCGATCCCCAGGGGACCGCTACCGAGTGACCATTCCCTGCCTTGGCGGGGCTGTCGGCACTCACCTCTGATTCTTCGTTCTGATTCAGCACCACTCGATGGCCTGGTCGTGTGCCGGCGGGTCGAGGTGCGGCCCACAGCCATCGCCGTCGTCACCATCGTGGCGACTCTGCCGGCACCCGACGGCGACCAAGGAACCGACCCGGCCAACGGGAACGTCGAACGTGGTCTGATTGAATAGGTGGGATGACGCCAAACGGGACATTGCACCGGTTCGGCTCCAAGGTGCGGCGACTGCTCGGCCCAGCTTCAACTACTCCGCGCTCCGACGTCGGGCTCGGCACCCGATTGTTCCAGGCCGAGGCCTCCATTCCGGTTCCCAGCCCGAGGCTGAAGGCCGCGGTGGGAGCCGCGGCGGCCTTCGACGACTTGGCCCTCACCACCATGGGGCGCATGAACATGGCCGGACTTCGTCCTGACCACGATGTCCTGGACATCGGATGTGGCATCGGTCGGACCGCCCGGTACCTCTGCGACTACCTCGACCCCAAGGCCCGTTATGAGGGATTCGACATCGTGGAAGAGCTCATCACGTGGTGTCAGGAAAACATCACTACGCGCTTCCCCAATTTCACCTTCCGGTACACGCCGCTCTTCAATACCCACTACCAACGCGACGACTCCCTTCCCTCGGCGGAGACCTTCACCTTTCCCTATCCCGACAACTCGTTCGACTTCGTGTTCGCCCATTCGATCTTCTCCCACCTGCAGCCCGACGCATCGCAGAACTACCTCCGGGAGATCAGGAGAGTGCTCCGCCCGGGCGGGATCAGTTATTCCACCTGGATGATGTTCGAAGCACACGTCACCCACGAGCCCAAGCCGGTGATGCCGGACATGAACTTCGACGCCTCGGGAAGGTTCGCAGTGCAAAAAGTCGATGTCCCGGACCGGGCCGTGGCCTACCTCGATGAGTACGTTCTCCAACTCCATCAGGACGCCCTCCTGACGGTCAGCGGACCGATTCACTTCGGGTACAAGCGCATGCAGGACGTGGTGGTGGCCACCAAGTAGAACGGCAGCAGATGAGGTCACGTGGCCGACCGGCGAAGCGTGGCTACCGGGCCCGGTCGACCGGCACCGCCGGTCCTGAACCCGCCGGCCCGCACCGACCGCCACGGCTCAGAACCGGTTGAGCCGCTTGAAGATGCCCTTGGTCTGCTTGTAGAGGTTGACGAACTCGCGGAACAGCGTGTCGTACTCGTCGGTGGTCGACCGATCCGGAGTGAAGACCCGACGCACCTCGACCATGGCCGGAATGTCCGCCACCGACACCCGGCCCAACCCGACCAAGGTGATGAGAGCCGCACCCCGCACGTTGGCCAGCACCGGGTCCGCCACCTGGCGGATCTCCCGGTCGAGCACATCGGCATGAATCTGGGCCCACTGGTCCGAGTTGGCGCCCCCGCCGATGAAGGCCAGTGAGTCGAATCGGCGATCGGCGAACTTCTCCACCGCCTCCAGCAGCCACCTCGAATTGAAGGCCACCCCTTCGTAGACCGCCCGAACCATCTGGGCCGTGGTGGTCGAGAGGGACAGGTTGTGGAACCCACCCCTGATGGTGTGGTCGTCAACCGGGGACCGCTCCCCGTTGAGCCACGGGGTGAACAGCACCCGCCCGCTGCCGGGCGGAACGGTGTCCACCATGGCGTTCATGGCTTCGAAGTCCTCGGCGAAGTGCAGGTTGTCCCGGAGGAAGGTGAGGCAGGCCCCGGCGGTCTCGTGCTCGTCCACCATGACGTACTTGCCGGCCAGGGCGGCAGGTATCGAGGCCACGTTGCTGGTCGGCGCGGTCTTCTTGAACGGGACGTGACCCGAGATCCACGACGACGTCCCGATGTAGAGGTGAGCCTCGAAGTCGGCCACCGCCCCCGATCCGAATACCGCCGAGTGCACGTCACCCGAGCCCGCCACCACCGGCAGTCCGGCCGGCACGCCCAGGTCCGCCGCGGCCGCCGTGGTGAGCGTGCCCACCGTGGTCCCCGGGGCCACCAGATCGGGCAGCTTGGCCCGGTCGAGGCCGGTGATCTCGAGGAGGCGGTCGTCGTAGGCCACCTGGTCGATGACCCGGTTGTCGGTCACCCAGTGGGCGGCGATGGAGTCGAACGAGGCACTGGTCCGGCCGGTCAACTTGAGGTTGAGGTAGTCGACCGGCTCGAGGAAGGTGGCGGTGCGACGGTAGACGTCGGGGAAGTGGTCCCGGATGAACAGGATGTGGGACACCGGGTCCTTACCGGACAGTCCCGGTGCGCCTCCGGTGACCTGCACCCAACGGAGGATCTTGCGAGGGTCGTAGCCCAGGACGTTGACCGCCCCTCCGGCCACCTTGCGGATGGCCTGGTTGCCGCGGGAGTCCATCCAGATGATGGCCGGCATGAGCGGCTCCCCGTCGGGGCCTACCGCCACGGTGCCCGACCACTGCGCGGTGCATCCCACCCCGATGAAGGCCCCCTCGGGGACGTCCACGTCGGCCAACGCCCGGCGGGAGGCGGCGGCGATGGCCGACCACCACTCGTCGGGATCCTGCTCGGCACCTCCGCCCTCGAGCAGGTGGAGGCCCACCGGCTCGGTGGCATGGGCCACGATCCGACCGGCTGTCGACACCACGGCCACCTTGGGACCGCCGGTGCCCAGGTCCACCGCCAGCACGTACTGCTCGTCGAGTGCAGCGGTCTCCCCCGTCCCTCCGCTCACCGGCTCACTTCCCGGTCACCGCGTTTCCTTGATGACCCAGGCCTCGGCCCGACGGACGGTCTCCCCGTCATCGAGCTCGAGGACCGTACCGGGCCCGGCTTCGGCCGGTGGGTCGGTCGACACCGACCGGGCCAGCACCTCCCGGGCGATCCCTTCGAAGTGCGGTTCGAGGTCGTCGAGGCCCACCAGGTGGAGGTGGATCCAGTCCGAGACCTCCAGACCGGCAGCCTTGCGCATCTCTTGGACGTTGCGGATCACCTCACGGGCCAGGCCCCGGAGCCGAAGGTCGTCGTCGAGCCCCAGGTCGAGGGCCAGCACTTCGGCCCCGTCCCCCGAGACGGCGAAGCCGGCCTGGGCCCGGACCCGCAGTTCCACCTCGTCACCGGTGAGCTCGACCGGACCGTCGTCCAACTCCACCACCACCGGGCGCCCCTCGGCCAGGTCGGCCGCAGCGGCGGCGCCGTCCACCGAGCCCATGGCCAACCGGAGCTTTTGCACCCGGTCCTTCAGCCGGGGGCCCAGCAGCTTGTAGTTGGGCACCAGCTCGTAGGTCAACACGCCACTCAGCTCACCGATGGCCTCCACCACGTCCACGTTGAGCTCGTCCTCGACCACCCCGGGGGGAGGCGTGGGGCTGCCGGGCGGCAGGTACACCAGGGCCCGGGCCAGGGGCTGGCGCACCTTGATGCCCGCTTCGGCCCGGGCCGCCCGGCCCAGGGAGGACAGCCGGCGGGCCAGACCCATGCCGGCCTCCAGCTCCGGGTCGACGGCATCGGGTTGGAGGGCCGGCCAGTCCGCCAGGTGGATGGAGTCGTCCGAGCCGGCATCGGTGAGGTCACGCCACATCCGGTCGGCCAGGAACGGGCACATCGGGGCCACCAGGTGGGCCACGGTCACCAGGACCTCGTACAGCGTGGCCTGGGCGCCGAGCGAGTCGGCGGGATCGGCTTCCGGGTCGGTCCGCCAGAAGCGTCGGCGGCTCCGGCGCACGAACCAGTTGGAGGTGTCGTCGATGAGAGCGGCGATGGCCGTGGCAGCCGGGAAGGGCTCGTAGCCGTCCAGCGACGCGGTGACGGCAGCCACCGTGGCGTACAGGCGCGAGCGCATCCACCGGTCGAGGACCGAGCGGGACCCCGGCGCCGGCACGGCGGGGTCGGCGGGGTCGAACTGGTTGAGGGAGGCGTAGGTGGTGAAGAAGGACCAGGTGTTCCACAAGGTCAGCAGGCTGTCCCGCATGGCCGAGTCGATGGCCTCCAGACTCACCCGGGTGGGCGTCCAGGGGGAGCCCTGGGAGAACATCCACCAGCGGAGAGGATCGGCCCCCCGGGTGTCGAGGATCTCCCACGGGTCGATGACGTTGCCGACGCTCTTGGACATCTTGCGCCCGTCGGTGTCGACCAGGTGCCCGAGGCAGAGCACATTGCGGTAGGGGGTGGACTCCCGCACCAGGGTGTTGACGGCCAGCAGCGAGTAGAACCACCCCCGGGTCTGGTCGATGGCCTCGCAGATGAAGTCGGCCGGGTAGACGAAGCTCTCGGCCGAGCCCTCGGCCACCGGATAGCCCCACTGGGCCGAGGGCATGGAGCCGGAGTCGAACCAGGCGTCGATGACGGCCTCGACCCGTCGCATCTCGGACCCCGACCCGCACTCGGGGCAGGCGAAGGTCACGGCATCGATGTCGGGCCGGTGGGGGTCGACCTTCGAGACGTCGTGCCCGGCCAGCTCCGAGAGCTCGGCCAACGACCCCACGCAGCGCACGTGTCCCTCACCGCACCGCCACACCGGAAGGGGCGTGCCCCAGAAGCGGTCCCGGGACAGGGCCCAGTCCACGTTGTTGGACAGCCACTCCCCCATCCGCCCGTCCCGGATGTGCTCGGGGTGCCAACCGATGGTCTGGTTCTGGGCCACCAGCTCGGCCTTGCGGGCCGAGGTGCGTACGTACCAGCTGGGCTTGCCCCAGTAGATGAGGGGGGTGTCACACCGCCAGCAGTGGGGATAGGAGTGGGAGTAGGGCTGACGCCGGAGGAGGCGGCCGGCCGCCTCCAGCCGGTCGTTGATCTCCCCATTGGTGTCCCGGACGCTCTGGTCGGCCAGCCAGGCGACGGAGGCGGTGAAGCGGCCGTCGGGACCAACGGGATTGAGGGTGGGCAGGCCGTTGAGGCGGCCGGCCTGGCGGTCGACCTCACCGAAGGCCGGGGCCAGGTGCACGATGCCGGTTCCCTCGTCGGCCTCGACGAAGGGGCCGTCCACCACCCGCCAGCCGTCGCCGTCGAACGGGCCGCCGGCTGGCGGCACCAGGTCGTCGAAGGGGCGCTCGTAGCGCAGCCCGACCAGGTCCCGCCCGGGAAGGCGGTGGTCGATGACGGCGTCCTCGCCGAAGACCTCGGTCACCAGGTCGGCCGCCACGATGGTCCCGTCCACCACGGCGTACTCCAGCTCGGGGCCCACGGCGGCGCCGGTGTTGGACACCAGGGTCCACGGGGTGGTGGTCCAGGCCACCAGGGCCAGCCCGGTGAGGGAGGACCGGCCGAGGGTGGCCCGCAGCGGCCGCGGCGACCTCCCCCTCGTCGGTCAGGGGGAAGAGGACGTAGGCCGACTCATCCACGACGTCGCGGTAGACGTCGGGCTGTCCCAGCTCGTGACTGCTCAGGGCCGTGCCGCAGCGCGGGCAGTACGGGACGACCTTGATGTCCTCGTAGAGGAGGCCCTGGTCGAAGAGGCTCTTGAGGTTCCACCACACCGACTGGACGTAGGCGGGATCGAAGGTCCAATAGGCGCTGTCGCTGTCGATCCAATACCCGATCCGGTCGGTCAGGGTCTCCCACTCGCCCACGTAGTTGCGGACCGACTCCCGACAGAGCCGGGTGAACTCGGCGATGCCCACCTCGTCCTCGATCTGGCGCTTGTTGACGATCCCCAGCTGCTTCTCCACCTCGACCTCGACGGGGAGCCCGTGGGTGTCCCACCCGGCCTTGCGGGGCACGGCGTAACCCCGCATGGTCCGGTAGCGGCAGAACAGGTCCTTGTAGACCCGGGCCCACACGTGGTGGAGGCCGGGCCTGCCGTTGGCGGTGGGCGGACCTTCGTAGAACACCCAGGGCTCGGCCCCGGCCCGCAGCTCCACCGAACGCTCGAAGACCCGGTGCTCACGCCAGCGGTCCAGCTCCTCGGACTCGACGGCGGTGAAATCAGCTTCGGTGGGGACCGGGCGGAACAACGGGTACGTCCTCTCGGGTCGGTGCGGATCGGGTCGGTGCGGTCGGGCGTCCGGGCGGCCGGTTTCGGGCAACCCGATGGTTTCGGCCCTGGTGCCGGTGAAGATCAGATACTACGGGCGCCGAGGGTCCACAATTGACCTGTGCCCGAACTGCCCGAGGTCCAAGCCCTGACCGCCGGCCTCTCGGCCCGGATGACCGGTCTCACCGTGGACCGCTACCAGCTGGTGTCGTTCTCCGCCCTGAAGACCTTCGATCCGCCCCTCGACCAACTGGTGGGCCGGATGGTCGCCGGCGTCGAGCGGCGGGGCAAGTTCGTCCTGATGGACCTGGACGGCCTGTGGTTGGTCGTTCACCTGGCCCTGGGGGGATGGGTCCGCTGGTACGACAAGGTTCCCGCCACCAAGCTCCGCCCGGGACGGAGCCCCATCGCCCTGCGGGTGACCCTGGACAGCGGGGCCGGGTTCGACGTCACCGAGATGGGCACCGAAAAGCGGGTGGCCCTGTGGGTGGTCCGGTCGCCCGACGAGGTGGAGCCGGTGGCCGCTTTGGGCGTCGATCCCCTGACCCCGGCGTTCACCGTCGACCGGTTGGGCCAACTCCTGGCCGGCACCTCGGCCACCCTCAAGACCGCCCTCACCACCCAATCGCTCATCGCCGGAGTGGGCAACGCCTACTCGGACGAGGCCCTCCACCGGGCCGGGATGTCCCCCTACAAGAAGACCACCTCCCTCGATCCCGCCGAGGTGGCCGCCTTGCACGACGCACTGGTCGGGGTGCTGGCCGATGCCGTGCAGCGATCATCGGAGCTCGACCCCGCCGAGCTCAAGGGGGACAAGAAGCGGACCCTGCAGGTCCACGGACGGACCGGCCAGCCCTGCCCGGTGTGCGGCGACACCGTCCGCCAGGTGGCCTTCGCCACCAAGTCGTTGCAGTACTGCCCCACCTGCCAGACCGGGGGCAAGCCCTTAGCCGACCGGCGGCTGTCGCGACTGCTCAAATAGCAGCGGTCCTGCACTGGCTGGCGCCACAATAAGGGCTGGTCAGGTCGCTCCGATGGGAACGGTGCCCCGAGAAACGAGAAGGGCCTGCTGGCAGCGTCGATAGCGTCCACGCCCGAGTTTCCATAGAGCGAAATATGGGGTACAGTTATTTCCTAGTTTATTGCTAGATATATCGGGAATGTGTGGGGGCGGGGCCGGCGGGGGCCATGCCGATCCGCTGGCCCTCGCTGTCTAGTTCGACCCTTACCGAGGAGCACCATGCGATTCGTTTCTCAGCAGCCGGTCCGGATCCGTCGGATGACAGCCATCGCCGCCATCGTCGGCGTCGCCGTCATCGGCGCGGCGTGCAGCTCCAACTCGTCCTCCCCCACCACGACCACCAGCGGCGGTTCCACGGCCACCACGTCGGGGGCGCCGGTCACCCTGCGGCTCGGCTATCTCACCAACCTGACCCACGCCTCGGCACTCATCGGGGTCCAGAACGGCATCTTCAAGAAGAGCCTTCCAAGCAACGTGACCCTCCAGACGTCCACCTACAACGCGGGGCCGGCCGAGGTCACCGCCATGCTCGCCGGCTCGCTGGACGCCGCCTATATGGGCCCGAACTCGGCCATCACCGCCTACACCCAGTCGGGGGGCAAGGCCATCCGGATCATCTCGGGAGCCACCTCGGGCGGCGCGGCCCTGGTGGTCTCCAAGTCGATCACCTCGCCCAGCCAGCTGAAGGGCAAGACCCTGTCCACGCCGGAACTCGGCAACACCCAGGACGTGGCCCTGCGCACCTGGCTGAAGAAGCAGGGGCTCACCTTCCCCGGGCCAAACGGGGGCAGTGGCGAGGTCACCATCCTGCCGCAGGCCAACGCCACCACCCTCACCGCCTTCGAGTCCGGCTCCATCGCCGGGGCATGGGTGCCCGAGCCCTGGGTGACCGAGATGGTCTCGAAGGGTCACGGCCACATCCTGGTGAACGAGAAAAGCCAGTGGCCCAACGGGCAGTTCTCCACCACCGTCCTGGTGGTGGCGACGGCCTTTCTCAACGCCCACCCGAGTGTGGTCACCGGGCTGTTGAAGGGCCAGCTGGCCGCCACCGCCTTCATCAAGGCGTCGCCGTCTGCGGCCAAGACCGCAGCCAACACCGCTCTGGCCTCATTGACCGGAAAATCCCTCAGTGCCAGCGAGCTGAGCATGGCGTGGGCGGACATGACCTTCACCAACGATCCCATCGCCTCGTCCATCTATACCGACGTGGCCCACGCCAAGGCTGCCGGATTCACCACCTCCAACATCAACGGGATCTTCGACTTCGGCCCGATCAACCAGCTGCTGGCCTCGGCCGGACAGGCCAAGCTGTCGTCGTGACCACATCGGCCCCGCCGCGCCGGGTCAACGCCCGGGCCCCGTCGGTCACACTCGACGGGGTGTCCAAGCGGCATGGGTCCGGACCGTCGCGGGTCGTGGCCCTCCAGGACATCGCCCTCACGGTGTCGCCCGGTGAGTTCGTCTGCCTGGTGGGAGCGTCGGGTTGCGGCAAGACCACCCTCCTCAACCTCATCGCCGGGCTGGACCGGCCGTCGGTGGGAAGCGTGGACGTCACCGTTCCCCATCACCGCAGAGCAACGGATCCGGATCCGGGTCCGTGTCCGGAGACCCCTCGATCGGCCCCAGTGGGGGAACCGGCACCGCCATGCTGTTCCAGGACTCGGCCCTCTTTCCCTGGCTCACCGTGGCGGCCAACGTCGAGCTCCCGATGCGACTCCGTGGCGTGGGCAAGGCCGAGCGTCGGGCGGTGGCCGATGATCTCCTCGAGCGGGTCCATCTGGCCGGCTTCGGGCCCAAGAGGCCCCACGAGCTGTCCGGGGGCATGAGGCAACGTGCCGCTCTGGCCCGCGCCCTGGCCCAGGAGGCCGGCCTCTTGTTGATGGACGAGCCGTTCGGGGCCCTCGACGCCATCACCAGGGACCTCCTCCATGACGAGCTCGAGTCCCTGTGGATCGACCGTGGCTTTACGGTGCTCTTCGTCACCCACAACGTGCGTGAGGCCGCTCGACTGGGCGACCGGATCGTGCTGCTGACCAGCCGACCCGGCCGGGTGGCGGCCACCTACCCGGTGGACATGGAACGACCCCGCCGGATCGACTCACCAGAGATCGCCGGCCTGGCCGCCACTGTCACCGACCAACTCCGAGCCGAAGTGGGAGCCCATGGCGCTTGAGCCGCCTCTGACCTCCCCCCGGCCGGACGGTCCGCCCGCAGCCGGCTACCGACCCGGGGCCGGCCCGGTCAGCACCAACCTCCCCCTCACTTGATCAGGCCATGGCCGGGTTGGATGCGCTGGAGCGGGCAGGGCAGTCGACCCGGGGGCGCCTGTCACAACGCCTCTGGCGTGCGACCTGGCCCAAGCTCATCGCCCTGGGCCTCATCCTCCTGGTATGGCAGATCGCGGTCTGGGTCCACTGGAAGCCCTACATCCTCCAGTCGCCGGCCACCGCCGTCCGCCAGCTGTGGGAGCTCATCGGCACCAGCTACTTCTGGCAGGCCTGCTGGGTCACGGCCCAACAGGCGGTCATCGGCTTCGCCTTGGTGGTGGTCTTCGGTGGGATCGTGGGGACGGCGGTGGCCCGCCTGCCGGTCCTGCGCGCCGGGATCGGTGCGCTGATCACCGGTATGCAGACCATGCCGTCGGTGCTCTGGTACCCGCTCGGGATCATGGTCTTCGGGGTGACCTGGAAGGCCATCGTCTTGATGATGGTGCTCGGCGCGGCACCGGCAGTGGCCAACGGGTTCATCGACGGCATCGACCAGGTCCCTCCGGGGCTGCTACGGGCCGGCCGTATCCTCGGTGCCCGGGGTCTGGCCCTCGAGCGCCACGTGGTCCTGCCGGCGGCCTTCCCCAGCGTGCTCGGGGGGCTCAAGCAGGGTTGGGCCTTCGCTTGGCACGCCCTGATGGCCGGGGAGTTCCTCATTCTGGTTACCCCCCTCAGCCTGGGGGGTCGGATCGTCAATGCCCAGACCCAGGGCGACTACGGCACCGTGGTCGCCATGATGATCGTCATCGTGTTCATCGGCCTCATGGTGGACTTTGCCTTCACCGCGGTCAACCGCAACGTGTTCCGCCGGTACGGACTCTCGGAACCGGCCGCCTGAGACCGACAGGACAACGCCCATCGCGCCATCCGGGGCGCAACCTCTGAAAGAATCCCCTCGTGTACATCTCCGCCAAGGTCGACTATGCCGTTAGGGCCCTGTGCACTCTGGCGGACGCCGGAGACCGCCCGGTAACAGCCGAATCGCTGGCTAGCTCCCAGGGCCTGCCCGCCAAATTTCTCGAGAGCATCCTCAACGACATGCGCCGTGCCGGCCTGCTCCTCAGCCAGCGGGGAGCCGACGGCGGCTACCGGTTGTCGAGGCCGGCGGACACCATCACGGTGGCCGAGGTCATCCGTCCACTCGACGGTCCTTTGGCCGAAGTGCGGGGATTACGCCCTGAGGCGGCCAGCTACGAAGGGTCGGCTGAGCATCTGCAGTCGGTATGGGTGGCGGTGCGGGCCAGTCTGCGGGCGGTGCTCGAGAAGGTCACGATCGCCGACATCGCTTCCGGCGACCTGCCCAAGTCGGTGATCAAACTGACCGATGATCCCGACGCCTGGCTGTCCCACTAGGTCACTCGGACCCTGAGCCCACCGGGGCGCATCTCCAGCCGGGTACTACCGGGCTGGGCCCCCAACTCGGAGTGCGCCCCGGGTCCCGTCAGGACGTCACCGGAGGCCGCCTCCTCCCCCTCGTCGCAGCGCGGCCGGGGGGAGCGGAGAGAGCGGGGCCACAGGTGCCGGGTCAGCACCACGTTGAACTCGGCGGCGAAGACCGTCACCATCGATCCCAGGGCGATCCACCAGATGAGCCCGAGCACGGTGGCGAAGGTGCCGTAGAGGTTGGAGAGGTGGCGCAGTTGGTGGTTGACCAGTAGCGCCCCGACGCTCTGGAGGATGGTCCATCCCACCCCGCCGACGATGGCCCCGGGCCACACCGACCGGTCGGCATCGGGGAGCCGCACCAACACGGTGAAGGCGCACCAGTACATGCCCACGTTGACCACCAGGGAGAGTGCCACGCCGATCCAGGCCGAACCGGGCCCCAGGGCCCCGAAGGCCCCGAGGCCCGCCAGCGCCCCGCCGGCGATGAAGCCCACCCCCAGCACCACCAGGAACCCGGCCGCCCGCGGGATCCACTTGCCCAGGGTGGGCAGGTCGTGCCGCTCGATCCCCCAGACCTTGGCCATCATGACCTGAGCGCTCCGGCTCAATTTCGAGGCTGCCGTAGGACAGCCAGAGCACGCCGATGACCAGGGCCAGGACATTGCCGGTCGACAGCTGGTGCACATTGTTCCGGAGGTCCGATCCGATCACCGGGAACTGGCGAAGGGCCGAGTTGACGATGTCGTCCTGCAGCGAGGTGTGGCCCTCCAGGACCACCCCCAGCACGGTGACCAACACCAACAACAGCGGGAAGACGGCCAGAAAGGCCGCGTGGGAGATCTGCCCGGCCAAACGGCTGGCCTGGTCGTCGCGGTACTTGGCCATCACCGACGCCGGGAGGGCGGTGACCCGGTGGCGCTGCTGGAACCGGTCGGCCCGGTCGATCAGCCGGGAGGCCCGTTCGGTCAGGCGTCCCCACCCACCGACCGCCACGGTGGCCCTCGGGTCGCCGTGGTCACCCACCGATGTGCGCCTGGCGGCCGTGCAGGGCGAACTCGTCCCGCAGCTGGCGGCGATCGGCCTCGCCCATGGGCGCGAACTCCAAGGTGGAACCCTGGCGGCGATAGACGGGGTCGCTCCGCCCGCCACCACCCCTCGGACCGCAGCGGGTCCTTGGTCACTTTGCCGCTGGCCGTCTGGGGCAGGGCCCCGGTGACCCGGACGAACGTGGGGACCCACTTGGTGCCCAGGTCGGGCTGGTCGCTGAGGAAGGCCGAGAACCGGCCGGGGTCGAACTGCCGGCCCGGGAGCATCTCGAGGGCCGCCATCACCTGGTCCCCGGACCGGGGGTCGGCCACCGAGTAGACGGCCACGGTGGCCACGTCCGGGTGACGGACCAGGACCCGCTCGATAGGCCCGGCGGTGAGGTTCTCGGAGTCCACCCGCATCCAGTCCCCGCGGCGACCGGCGAAGTAGAAGAAGCCGGCCTGGTCCCGGTAGGCCAGATCACCGGTCCAGTACCAGCCGCCCCGGGTCCGGGACGACGAGGCCTCCTCGTCGGCGTAGTACCCCTCGAACCGCCCGATGCCGGCGCGATTGACGATCTCCCCGACGCACTGGTCCCCGTTGAGCAACCGGCCGGCCTCATCGAAGCGGGCCGCCGGTCGCTCGGTGCCGGTATCGGGGTCGACGATGGCGATGTCCCCGTCGGGCCGGCCCAGGGAGCCGATGGGGGTGTCCGGCGTGCGGCTGATGGCCACACCACCCTCGCTGGAGCCGTAGCCCTCGGTCAGCACGCATCCGAACCGGCGCTCGAAGGCGGCCTGGTCGGCCACGGACCCCTCGGTGCCGAAGCCCCGACGCAGGGGGATGGAGGCGTCCTCCTCCGACGGCGGCGTGGCCAGTACGTAAGCCAGTGCTTTGCCCACATAGGTGAAGGTGGTGGCCCCGTAGCGACGCACGTCGGAGACGAAGCCCGAGGCGCTGAACCGGCGGGCCAGGGCCACGGTGGCCCCGACCACCAGCGACGGGCCCCACAGCACCATCAGGGCATTGCCGTGGAAGAGCGGCATGGTGCAGTAGGCCACGTCGTCCTGGTCGAACCCGTAGGCCCGGGCCGACCGCACGGCGATGCCGGCCAGCCGACCCTGGGTGCACCGCACCGCCTTGGGGGTCCCGGTGGTCCCCGAGGTGAAGAGCAGCAGATAGAGGTGGGAGGGGTCGGGACCCGCCGCAGCCATCACCGAGTGATGGTCGGCACCCTGGTGCGGCGCCAGCAGATCGGCGTACCCGGGGTCGTCGATACGGATGACCCGCTCGGGGGGCACGCCGGTGTGGAGCCCATCGAGGAGCCGGGCGCCGTCGGCGTCGGTGACGATCACCCCGCAGTCGGTGCGTTCGATGTCTCCGGCCAGCGCCTGGCCCCGGCGGGTCGGGTTGATGCCCACCACCACGGCATCGGCCAGGGCCGCCGCCCCCAGCCAGAACAGGTACTCGGGCACGTTGCCCAACAGCACCCCGACGTGCGGGGCGGCCGGGCCGGCGTGGGGCCACGACCGGAGCAACGAGGCCCGGGTGGCGCTGGCCGCCACCACCTGGCGCCAACTCCACTGCTGATCCTCGAAGCGGAGACCGGGATGGTCGTCCTCGGCCCGGGCGGCCAGGAGATCGGCCACGCTGGGCTCGGCCTCAGCTGGGGCGTCGCTGGTCACGACGGGACCTCCACCACCAGGTTCTGGAGGGACCGGCCGATGCGGCCCTCCCGGTCCCACAGGGCGGACTCGGCGGCCCCGATGCCCGGGGTCCCGAAGCGGGTGCGGGCGTCGAGGCAGATCCACTCCCCCACCGGCGGGCGGTGCAGGGACACGGTGAGGTCGGGGTTGATGAACGAGCCCGAACCGAACTCCAGCTCGGCGGCCACGCCGTTGCCGAAGTCGGCGGCGGCGGCGGCCCGCTGCCAGGGCGACGGCTCCTCCCCCAGCACCACCGGCACCCGTAGGCGGAACCACACCGTGGCCGGTCCCGTGGTACCGGTGCGGCCGGACACGAAGCGCATCTCCATGCCCTCGTTGTGGAAAGCGGTCAGGGCACCCAGGGCCAGCGGGGTGGAGACCACGTCGTCGGGTGGGACCGGAGGCGGGTCCTCGGGCACGGTGGGCTCCACCCGCCGCCCGCCGGGGTCACGGCGGATACGGAGGGCCCGGGACCACGCCACCTCCACCCCGTCGGCGGCCACCACCGTGTCGATCAGCTGGGCGGTGCGCCCTGGTTTGACCAGGGAGCTGGTCACCTCGAGCGGGGCCAGGGGTACCGGACGGAGTAGCTCCAGGGTGATGCGGACCAGATCCAGCGCCTCCCCGCCGGGGTGGGACTCGGCCGACCGGGCGACGAGTGCAGCCACCGGCCCACCGTGCAAGGCGTGCGGCGACCAGGGGCCCCGGGCCCGTCCCGTCGGCACCAGTCGCTCACCGTCGGGCACGAACAGCGCGGCGTCCTCCTCGGCGTCGGGGCCGGAGCGGGCGGATGGCGGGGGGCTCACCCAACGGACGCTACGGGGCCGCCACCAGGTGCGCCAGCATCGATCCCGTCCCGGTCCTTATTTCCCGCGCCTACCATCTGCATCTGACCGACCGCCGCCGCTCCCACCATCGGGAGTCGGCTTCCGACCCACAGGGAGAACCATGGGAACAGGGACAGCCATCATCGACATCGATCGTTCGCCGGAGGACGTCTGGGCGGTCATCGGCGACTTCGGCGGCATCGGCGGATGGATGCCGGGCATCGAGACGTGCCGGGTGGAGGGGGAGAACCGGATCCTTGACACCATGGGGATGACCATCACCGAGCGCCTGGTGTCGAAGGACGACGCGGCGCGGGCCCTGACCTACACCATCGCCGACGGGGCTCCGGTGGAGCAGCACCAGGCCGTGATCACCGTCCACGCCCTGGGCGACAACAGCCGGGTGACCTGGGACGTCGAGGCCCTGCCGGACGAGATGGCCGATCTGATGGTCACGATCTACCAGCAGGCCCTGGAGGCGTTGAAGACCAACCTGGGAGGATGACCACGCCGGCGGCTCCCCCACCCGCCGGCCATGTCGGACGGCGGTCGGTACAGGGATCGGCGCGGTCCTCGGCCCCGGTGGCCGAGGTGTGGCCGCTGATCGGGGAAGCCCGCCGGTGGAAGGAGTGGTCCTTCCTCACCCGCTCGGAGCTGGTGCGCCCGGGCCACGGCGAGCCCGACGGGGTCGGGGCGGTGCGCCGCTTCGCCCGGTTCGGGATCGGCTCGCAGGAAGAGGTGCTGGCCTGGGATCCTCCCCATCACCTCGCTTACACCATCCTCAAGGGCTTTCCGGTGCGGAACTACCGGGCCGACGTCACCCTGACCCCGGACGGATCCGGCACCCTCATCTCGTGGGTGGCCACCTTCGACGACAAGATCCCCGGGGCGGGCCCTCTGCTGACCGCGGTGACATCCCGGATGATCAAAGGGTTTGCCTCCGACGTGGCGGCCTACGCCGACCGACGCCGGGCCGACTGACCCCGGCACCGGCTTCCCCCTCTTTATCGTTCTGACTACTTGACACCGCCGTCGTTCGGCCCCATAATCAACCATATAGTTGAACAACTGACTGGTTGAATAACTGTGCCGATTGAAGAACCATGCCGAACGATCCCCTCAGCCTGACCTTCGCCGCCCTGGCCGATCCCACCCGACGGGACCTGCTGGCCCGACTGGCCACCGGTCAGGCCACGGTCAACGAACTGGCCGAGCCGTTCGACATGAGCCTGCAGGCTGTGTCCAAGCACCTCAAGGTGCTGGAGCGGGCCGGGCTCATCACCCGGGGCAGGGACGCCCAGTACCGCCCCTGCCGGTTCGAGGCCGAGCCTCTGGACACCGCCATCGACTGGATCGAAGAGCACCGCCAGATCTGGACGGAGCGCTTCGATCAGCTGGAGCAGCACCTGCGGGCCATCCAGCAACCATCGAAACAGCCCTCACCGAAGCGTCCTCACCGAAACACCAACCATCGACATTAGAAAACAAGGAGAACCCGACATGACCCACACCGAACCCACCCTCCGAGAGCTCACCTACACCCGGACGTGGGAAGCGCCCCGCGAACTGGTCTTCGAGTGCATGACCACGCCGGAGCACCTCACCCACTTCTGGGGCCCGGTGGGGGTCAGCACCCCACTGGACAACATCAAGGTGGAGTTGCGCCCCGGCGGGGTGTTCGAGACCATCATGGTCAACGACGCCGACGGGGCGGAGTACCCCATGCGGGGCGTCTTCGTCGAGGTGGTCCCGCCGGAGAAGCTGAGCTGGACCGAGGCCGACGTGGAGGGTGGCATGACCACCTCGATCACCTTCAACGACTTGGGCGACGGGCGGTGCGAGACCATCGCCGTGCAGACCAAGGTGCCCGAGCAGTTCGCCACTCCCGAGGCCCGCGCCGGCATGGAGTCCAGCTTCGACAAGATGGCCGCCTACCTGGCCACGCTCTGAGCCGGAGGGGCGGGGGGTGCGGTCAGCCCCCCGCCCGCAGGAGCCGATGGGCCCGGGCCTCGACCTCGACGCGGGCCCGGTCGACGTCGACCGTCGTGCACCGGCCACCCTCTACAACCTGACGACCGGCCACCCACACGTCGGTGACCAGACGGCTCGATCCCGACCACACCAGGTGGTCGACCAGTTGACTGTCCTCGAGCCAGGGCACCAAGGCCGGCGAGTCGAGGTCGACGGCCATCATGTCGGCCCGGGCGCCGACCGTCAGCACGCCGAGGTCGGGACGGCCGAGGGCCCGACCCGCTCCCCGGGTGGCCAGGTCGAGCGTGGCCCCGGCCAGGATGGCCGAAGGGTCCCGCTCACGGATGCGGGCCATCATGGCCGCGAACCGCATCTCTTCCCACAGGTCGAGATCGTTGTTGGAGGCCGGACCGTCGGTCCCCAGACCCACCCGGATGCCCCGGGCCAACAGCTCGGTCAGGGCAGCCGAACCCGAAGCCAACTTGGCGTTGCTCTGAGGACAGTGGGCCACCGCCACATCGTGCTCCTGGTAGATGTCCATGTCCCCCTCGGAGAGCCAGACGCTGTGGGCGGCCAGGACCCGGCCGTCGAAGATGCCCGCGCCGGCCAGGACCGCCGGAGTCGAAGCACCGTGCTCGTCGGCGAACCGGATGCACTCCTGTTCCGTTTCGGCCAGATGGATGTGGAAGAGGGCGTCGAGCTCCTGAGCCGCTGTCGCCACCTCCACCAACACCGGAAGGGGCACGGTGTAAGCGGCATGGGGGGCGAAGCCCACCTCGATCCGGTCGTCCTCTCCGTGTCGTCGGGCGTGGAAGTCCACGATCTCCGCCGTCCGCTTCGACCACCACTGCTCGTCGGACGGGTGACCCGGTAGCTGCAGTACCCCCGGTGTGACCACCGCCCTCGAACCGGCGGCCACCACGGCGTCGGTCAAGGCGTCCTCGAAGAAGTAGGCCTCACAGCTGGTGGTCACCCCGAAGCACAGGAGCTCGGCCGCGGCCAGGGTCATGCCCCAGAACACGTCCTCTTCGGTCAGGTGGGCCTCCTGGGGCCACAGGACCTCGGTGAGCCAGGCGGAGGAGCGGAAGCCCCTCCCCCGAACCGCGGAACAAGGTCATCGGCGAGTGACAGTGGGTGTTGACCAGTCCGGGCAGCAGCGCCCCGTGGACCCGCACCTCCCGCATCGGAGCGACCGGATCCGGGGTGCCGGTCCCGCCCACGTGGGTGATGGTGCCGTCGGTCACCTCGACCACGCCGGGCCGCAGCACCGGACCGGTGCCGTCGCAGGGCACCACGGCGTCGGCCACATAGCGCACGGCGCCGCCGGATTCGGCGGAGTGGGCGGACGTCGTCCCTCCGGTCGAGGGTCGGGCCCGGGAGTCGGTCACCGCTTCGGGGTGGGGCCGACGGTCATGGGACTCACCCTAGACATCGGCCGGACCGGCCGGCAGCCTTTCGGGTGGGACGGGCCGCTTGACACCGACCCGGATCACCGGATGCAGGTGCTGACCTCGACGCCCGCCCCACCCAACGGCTCTGCCCGATCGGGTTTGGCCCTGCCGGCGAACCGGTCGGCCATCCGGTGGACCAGTGTCGCTCATCACCTCGAGATGGTCCCACGGGGCGGTGGCGCCCGGCTACTTGGACCAGGGCCTGGTCCTACCGGGCCCAGGCCCTGGTACTGGTTGGTCGGCGCCTTCCTACTTGATGGTGACGGCCTACTTGATGGTGATGGAGAGCGCCTTGGTGGCCGAGGTCTGCGGAGTCACGGTGGTCCTGGTGTCCACCACCTTGACCACGAACTTCACGGTGCCGACCGTGGTGGCCTTGCCGGAGATGACGCCGCTGGAGCTCAGTTTGAGCCCGGCCGGGAGCTTGCCCGACTCGAGGGACCACGTGTACGGACTTACTCCGCCCGACGCCTTGAGTGTGGTCGAGTACGCCGACTTGGTGGTCTTGTAGACCGAGCCCTCGGGCAACGATGTGGTGGTGATCTTCACCGGTGCCGCAGCCGTCACGGTGAGGGTGGCCGGGTCGGAGTCGGTCGAGCCCACCGAGTTGGTGAACACCGCCCGGTACTGGTGGTGGTTCTCCGAGGCCGAGGTGGTGAAGGAGTAGGTGGTGGCGGTGGCCCCCTTGATAGTGGAGAACGAGGTGCCGCCGTTGGTGGACACCTGCCATTGCACCGTGGGTGTGGGGTAGCCGCTGGCGGCGGCGGTGAACGTGGCCTTGCCCCGCTCCTTTGCCGAGGCGCTGGTGGGCTGGGTGGTGACCACCGGCAGCGTCCTGAGGGTCAAGGTGGCCGGTGCCGAGTCCACGGTGCCCACCGAGTTGGTGAACGCCGCCTCGTACTGATTGCCGTTGTCGCCGGCCGCCGTGGTGAAGGTGTAGGTGGTCGACGTGGCTCCCGAGATATCGGTGAACGAGGTGCCACCGTCGGTGGAGACCTCCCACTGGACCGTCGGCGCCGGGGTGCCGGTGGCCGCGGCGGTGAAGGTCACCGGCTGACCCTCGTTGACCGTCTGGCTGGTCGGCTGAGTGGTGACCGAGGGCAGGGAGTCCACCGTCAGGGAGACGGCGTCACTGGCCTCGCTGCCCACCGAGTTGGTGAACACGGCCTGGTACTGGTTGCCGGACTCCGAGGGCTCGACCGTCGCGGTATAGGTGGGCGACGTGGCCCCCAGGATGTTGGTGAAGGTCGTCCCGTCATCGGTCGAGACCTGCCACTGGACCGCCGGTGTGGGATTGCCGGAGGCCGCCGCCGTGAAGGTGGCCGACTGGCCCGCATTGACGGTCTGCGCAATGGGCTGGGTGGTGACGCTGGGGCTGGTCCCGACGAAACCGTAGAAGGTCACGGTTACCGCGGCGGGCGAGGAGGTGGTGCCGAAGGTGGCACCCGATCCGTTGAGGATCCACGAGGACCCGGCCCCTCCACCTCCACCGGAGCCGTCGTCCTCGGCGGCGTCGTCGGTGCTGCCGGCCCCGCCGACGTACCCGCCACCTCCACCTCCGTTGGCCGCCGACTCACCGGCCGAGACGCTGTCCGAGCCGTTTCCGCCGACCCCGCCGCCGGCGCTGTCACCGCTGCTGTTCACACCACCGGCTCCACCGGTGTTGCCACTGTCGGCTCCGGTCCCGCCGGCCCCGCCGCTGGGCCCGGCCCCGGTGCTATCGGTCGAAGAGGTCGAGGATCCGGAGCCGGCGGCGCCGCCGGCGCCGCCATCGGAATCGGGGAACGTCGACTCACCGCCGCCACCGCCCCCGGCCGCCACGGCCAGTGGGCTCCCACCGGCCGTGCAGCTGGCGCCGGAGCACAGGGCGCTGGAACCGCCACCGCCACCACCGCTCCCGTCGGCGCCGCCTTCTCCGATGCACTCGCCCTCGACGTTGGCGCCGATGCAGTAGTAGCCGTTGCCTCCGCTGCCGCCGTTACTGAAGCCCAGCCCGCCCGCGCCGCCGGTGGCCGGCACATCGGTGTCGTCGGGGGCGGTGGCACCGGCACAGCCGGTGACCGCGGTGAGCTGCTGGCCGCCGGTGACCGCCACGGTCCCGGTGACCGAGGCGCCGTCGCCGCCAGCCCCTCCGGAGGTGCTGTAGAGCGCTCCGCCGCCGCCGCCGCCGACCGCACCGGTGGCGCTGACGGTGGCCGCGCTGGTCAAGGATGGCGCGGTGGTGGTCGACCCCGTGCCGCAGGCCGCGCTGTCCGTCCAGCTCGACAACTTGGTGAGCACCGGGGTGCCGAAGGTGAACTGGTCCGGCTGACTCGGCACGGTGGTGCCGCTCGGGGTGGTCACGGTGACATCCACGGTGCCGGTGCCGGCTGGTGAGGTGGCGGTGACCGAGGTGGACGAGTCGGCGGTGATGGTCCCGGGGTTCCCAGGCCCGAAGTCCACCGCGGTGGCGCTGCTCAGGTTGTCACCGGTGACGGTCACGCTGGTTCCGCCGCCTACCGGGCCGCCCGACGGGCTGATCGAGGTCAGGGTGGGCGGAGGGGCGCTGAGCCCGTAGGTGAACTGGTCGGCCGACGAGGTGGCCGAGGTGCCGTCGGGAGTGGTGACGGTGATGTCGACGGTGCCGGTGCCCGGGGGCGACGTGGCGGTGATCGAAGTGGCCGAATCCGCCGTGACGGTGGCCGGGGTGTCGCCGAAGTCGACCGCCGACGCATTGCCCAGATCGGAGCCGGTGATGACCACGCTGGTGCCGCCGGCCGGTGTGCCCGAGCTGGGATTGACTCCGGTCACCGTGGGGGCCGGGGTGATGGTGGAGGTGGCCTGGGGCACCGGTGCGGTGTAGGTCGGGGCGTTGCTGCCCGAGCCGCAGGTGGAACAGGTGGGATAGCCGTCGAAGGTCACGTCGCCCACGTAGGACACATCGGTGTTGAGTATGTACTCGGTCAGGTCGATCGGGAGCACCGTGCCCGCCGCCCCGGTGGCCTTGAACTTGGCCGAGAGGGTGGGCATGGTGACGTTGTCCCCACCGGTGACCGTGGTGCTGGGGTTCAGGTAGGTCTGGAGGTACGGGTAGGTGGTCTTGTAGTCGCCGCTGTCGATGTGGGCGCTGCACGCATCGCTGACCGGCGCGGTGCAGTAGGTGGCGGCGACGTTGCCGGAGGTGGTGGCGTCTCCGCCGGTGACGTTGACCGAGCCCGGCACGTAGGTCAGTCCCTTGGGCACCGGGATGATCTCGGAGAACTGCGAGGCGTTGTACACGGTGACGGTGATGCCATCACCGGAGTCGGACGAGGGGACGCTGCTGGCTACCGGGGCCACGGTGATGGGCAGGGTCGATCCCTGGACCACGGTCGACGGCATGGTGACGGCGTTCTCGATCTGCTCGACAACGTTCTCGCCTTCGACCTGGTCACCGAGCCACTGGCCGGTCGACGGATGGTAGGTGAGGGTGGACGTGGTGCAGTTGCCGGCGCTGGGATAGGTGTCGCCCGGGGCGCAGTACGCGAAGGTCAGGGTCTGGACCCCCGTGGTGGACGCGGCCGGGGTGTACGTGACGATGCCGGTGGTGGCGGTGGTGGCCACCGTGGCCGTCCCGCTGGCCGGCTGGGGACACCACCGTCAGCGACGACGTGTTGACCGCCGAGGCTCCACCGGTAACCAGGGTGAGCACATTGAACTGGTTGGGCGGGGAGGTTGTCCCCGGCTGGTACCCCGCCGTGCCGCCGCTGATCAGCGGGGCGGTGGATGCCGACGCCGGAACCGTCATCAACACCGTCGTGCCCGCTATGGCCAGGAGGACCACCGCCACTACTTTGGCTACGCCGTTGATCCGACGTGCCAGCCCCTGAAGTCCGCTCTTCATGTCTCCCCCTGGATGTTCGCGTGACGCGAACAGGAATCTCGTGTGGAAACCCTGCGCCGGGTCACTGGACCGCACCGTACGTTCCCCGAAATAAAATCGCGTTAAACATCCTCGGGAAAAAATTGTCGGCGAGTGGGTACGTTGAACGTGGCGTCGCTCACCCAACGCAGCCGGACCGCTACGGAGACGAGCAGCGGGTGCCGCCAGGCGACCAGTTGCATGGGCCGCAACGAGACAAGACGCGGGAGCCGGTGGGGCCCCCGGTGCTCACCGCGGCAACTGCTCCTCATCGAACCCGGTGGCCAACAACCGGAAGGCCTGGTCCACCTCGTCGACCAGATCGCCGCCGTCACTTCGGGACCAGTGGACGAACGCCGCCGTGGCCACACCGAGGGCCGCCCGGGCCACCGTCTGGGGGCCCAGGTCGTCGGGCGATCCCCCGATGCGGCCGGCCACAAACCCGGCCACCACGTCGCACCACTCGGCATAGCGGACCGCCGAGTGGGCCACCAGGGTCGGGACCGTGCTGGTCAGGCCGATCCGGATCCGGAGCTCCTCGAGCTCGCGGGGACCGAAGCGGTTGGTGTCCATGACCGCCCGGCGGAGCACATCGATCACGGGCTGGTCGCGGGGAGCCGCCTCCAGGCGGGTCCGCAGTCGGACCAGCTCGGCATCGAACTCGCCCCAGACCACCTCGGGCTTGGAGTCGTAGTAGCGGAAGAAGGTGCGGCGGCTGACCCCCACGGCGGCGGCGATCTCATCGATGGACGTGTGGTCGTACCCCTGGCGGGCGAAGAGCTCGAGGGCGGCCCGGGCCACGTCCTGGCGGGTGGTGGCCGGACGACGGCCCCGGGCCACCTCCGGCCGGGCCGAACGGCCCTCCGTGCTGTCCTCGGTCATCGATCCGGTCATCAGGCTTCCATTTTGACATCGAGTGCTATAAATTGGAACCCATCGCTCGCTGCCCGGCTCCGGCCGGCCCGTCACCGGAGGTCCCCATGACCGTCACCACCGAGAACGACCTGACCACCACCGTCGACAGCCCACCGGCCCCGGTGGCCGCCGAGGCCCACGGTCCCGACCTGGTCGAAGAGGACCTGCTGGTCGAGGACGTGTCCATCGACGGCATGTGCGGCGTCTACTAGTCCTCCCATGCCACCCACCCCGCCCGGGGTCGCCACCGCCCCCTTCGACGGTTCGCGTGCCTGGACCCTCCACCCCCAGGTCGCCCTGAGGCCCGAGTCGTTCGGCGCTCTGGCGTACCACTTCGGCACCCGCCGACTCTCCTTCCTCAAGAGCCGGACCCTGCTGGCCGTGGTGGAGTCGCTGGCCGGGCAACCGACCGGCCACGATGCCTGCCGGGCCGCCGGGGTGAGCCCCTCGGAGCTCGGCACCTACGAGCGGGCCCTGGCCACCCTGGCCGAGTCCGGCATGATCTGCCCCAGGGAGGCGCCATGACCCTGATCGACGAGCAACCGGTGACCACCGGCCGGCCGGTCTCCCGTCTGGTCGACCGGTTCGAACGCGGTCTGGACGCGCCCATCTGTCTCACCTGGGAGCTGACCTACGCCTGCAATCTGGCTTGCGTGCACTGCCTGTCCAGCTCGGGACGGCGTGACCCGAACGAGCTCTCCACCGACGAGGCCAAGACCCTCATCGACGAGTTCGAGCGGATGCAGATCTTCTACGTGAACATCGGCGGCGGCGAGCCCACGGTGCGCTCGGACTTCTGGGAGTTGGTGGAGTACGCCACCGAGCACCATGTCGGAGTCAAGTTCTCCACCAACGGATCGCGGATCACCACCGAAGTGGCCCAGCGTCTGGCGGCCAGCGACTACGTCGATGTGCAGATCTCCATCGACGGTGCCACCGCCGACGTCAACGACGCCGTGCGCGGGGCCGGCTCCTACGCCACGGCCACCACCGCCATGGACCGCCTGGCGGCGGCGGGCTTCGTGGGCTTCAAGCTGTCGGTGGTGGTCACCCGTCACAACGTCACCCAGCTCGATCAGTTCAAGGCGTTGGCCGACCGCTACGGGGCTCAACTCCGGCTGACCCGGTTGCGCCCGTCGGGCCGCGGCGCCGACGTGTGGGACGAGCTCCATCCGACCTCCGATCAGCAGCGCGTCCTCTACGAGTGGCTGCTGGCCCACGGCGAGGACGTGCTCACCGGCGACTCGTTCTTCCATCTGGCCGGCTACGGCGACTCCCTCCCCGGTCTCAACCTGTGCGGGGCCGGACGGGTGGTGTGCCTGGTGGACCCGGTGGGCGACGTCTACGCCTGCCCCTTCGCCATCCACGAGGAGTTCCTGGCCGGCAACGTGCGGGCCTCGGGTGGGTTCTCCAACGTGTGGCGGCACTCCGACCTCTTCCTGCGCCTGCGGGAACCCCAGAGTGCGGGGGCCTGCGCCAGCTGCGGCCAGTACGACGCCTGCCGGGGCGGCTGCATGGCGGCCAAGTTCTTCACCGGCCTGCCCCTCGACGGGCCCGATCCCGAATGCGTCCTCGGTCACGGCGAGCTGTCCCTGGCCGCCCGCGGCGAGGGCCCGCCGCCCAAGCCGGACGTCGACCACTCGGTGCGGCCCCGAGGCGCGGCGGTGGCCCTCCTCCCCCGTCGTCCGGCCCGGGCCTGTGATGAGAGCCCGGTCGACCTGCCGGGCCCCGGACCCCACGCCGGCTGAACCGTGGCGAGCCTGGTCGAACCGGTCGTGATGGCCGGCCGAACGGCCCCCTCACGGGTCCTGTTCGGCCCGCACGAGACCAACCTGGGCCGCGACCGGTCCATCAGCGACCGTCACACCGCCTACTACCGGGAGCGGGCCGCCGGGGGCGCGGGCATCGTGGTGACCGAGACGGCGTCGGTCCACCCATCGGACTGGCCCTACGAGCGGGCCCCGCTGGCCGAGGAGTGCGGGCCCGGTTGGGCCGCGGTGGCCGAGGCCTGCCACCGGCACGGCACCGTGGTCCTGGCCGGGCTGGGCCACTGCGGCGGGCAAGGATCGAGTGCCTACTCCCAGTCGGTCATGTGGGCCCCGTCCCGGGTGGCCGACGTGGTCAGCCGCGAGATGCCGGTGGCGATGGAGGAGTCCGACATCGAGGCCGTGGTGGCCGGCTTCGCCGCGGCGGCCCGGCGGGCTGTGGCCTCGGGCCTCGACGGGGTCGAGGTCGACGCCGGGTACTGCTCGCTTCTCCGCCAGTTCCACTCAGGACTGACCAACCAACGGGCCGACCGCTACGGGGACGACCGCCTGTGGCTCACCACCCAGGTGCTGACGGCGGTCCGGACGGCCCTGGGGCCGGAGCGGGTGCTCTCGCTCCGCTTGTGCTGCGACGAACTGGCGCCGTGGGCCGGAGTGACCCCCGAGCACGCCGCGGCGATGATCGTCGACCTGGCCGGTCCGGTGGACCTGGTGGTGGTGGTCCGGGGCGGACCCTTCTCGGCCTCGGCCTACCGACCGGACGACCACACCCCGGCCGGATTCAACGTGGAGTTGTGCCGCCAGATGCGCCAGGCAGTGGACGGCCGGGCCGCGGTGGTGCTGCAGGGCAGCGTGGTGGATCCGGTGGAGGCCCAAGCGGCGCTGGACGCGGGGGTGGCCGACCTGGTGGAGATGACCAGGGCCCAGATCGCCGAGCCCCGACTGGTGGGGTTGGTCCGGGGTGGCCAGGCCGGGCGGGCCCGTCCCTGCATCCTCTGCAATCAGGCCTGTCATGTGCGTGACGCCCGCAACCCCCTGGTGAGCTGCGTGGGGGAACCCCGAAGCGGTCACGAGACCGTGGAACCCCCGGTCGAGGGCCGGGATCCGGTTCCCCTCCGGGCCCTGGTGGTGGGAGCCGGGGTGGCCGGGCTGGAGTGCGCCCGGGTGCTGTCGGCCCGGGGTCACCAGGTCCGGGTGGTGGAGCGCTCGGACCGGACCGGCGGGACCTTGCAGGTGGCCGCGGTGGGACCGGGCCGCGGTCGGTTGGCCCTCCTGGCCCAGTGGCTGGCTGACGAGTGCCGGGCCCAGGGGGTAACGGTGGAGACCGGCGTCGAGGTCTCGCCCGACGATCTGGACGCCGCCCGGGCCGAGGGCACCGAGGTGGTACTGGCCACCGGCTCGCGGCCGGCACCGTGGTCGGTGCCCGGGGACGACGGGTGCCCGGTGCTCGACCCGTTGGTGCTGCTGTCGGGAGGAACCGGGCTGCTGGGCCACCTGCCCGAGGGACCGGTGGTGGTCCATGACCCGGTGGGCGGTCCCATCGGCGTGGGGGTGGCCGAGTGGCTGGCCGGCGAGGGACGCCCGGTGGCGCTGGTGACGCCGGACCAGATAGCGGGAACCCTGCTCTCGCTGACCGGGGACCTGGCCGACTCCAACACCCGGCTGCAGCGGGCCGGGGTCCGGCGGGAGCTCCGGGCCCTCCTGCGCCGGGTCGAGGGAGGGCAGGCCCATCTGGAAGATGTGTGGACCGGCCAGGCACGCACCGTCGACTGCGCCCTGGTGGTGGACTGCGGTCACCGCCTGCCCGAGGAGAGCCTGTACCTGGCCCGACCGGGAACCCGCCGCGGCGGTGACTGCGTGGCGCCCCGCGGCGTGCTCGAAGCGGTGCTGGAGGGTCGGCGGCTGGCCCTCGACATCACCCGAGGGGTCCCGCCGACCCCGGTGCTCTCGGCGGTGGGGGTGGGCCGATGAGCGCGGTGGACGCCGATGCCACCGGACGCCCCGGGCGGGTGGCCGGAAGGGTGGCCCTGATCACCGGGGTGGCCCGGGGCCAGGGTCGGAGCCACGCTGTGGAGTTGGCCCGCCAGGGAGCCGACATCATCGGCGTGGACCTGTGCGGGGACCTCGACTCCATCCCCTACCCCCTGGCCCGACCGTCGGATCTGGACGAGACGGTCAAGCTGGTGGAGGCCACCGGGGCCCGGATGGTGGCGGCCCGGGTCGACGTGCGTGACGCCGCCGCCCTGACCGAGGCCGTCGAGGGCGGCGTGGACCGGCTCGGACGGTTGGACATCGCCGTGGCCAACGCCGGGGTGTGCACCATCCAACGCTGGGACGAGGTGACCCCTGAGGTCTGGGACACGGTCATCGGCATCAACCTCACCGGCACCTGGAACACCTGCACCGCGGCCATCCCCCACCTGATCGCCGCCGGTGGAGGATCGATGATCCTGATCAGCTCGGTGGCGGGCCTCAAAGGGCAGCCCTTTCTGGCTCCGTACGTGGCGTCCAAGCACGGGATGGTCGGCATCATGCGCATGCTGGCCAACGAGCTGGCCTCCCAGCACATCCGGGTCAACTCCATTCACCCCACCGGAGTGGACACGCCCATGCTGGTGGGACTGGGCGGGTTGACCGAGCGGATCGAGGCCAGCCCCGACACCGGGTCGATCTTCCTCAACTCGCTGCCGATCACCGTGGTGACCCCGGGTGACGTGAGCGAGGCGGTCCTCTATCTCTCGTCCGACGCCTCGCGCTACGTCACCGGCTCGACCATGACCGTCGACGCCGGATCGTCGGCCCGGTGAGCGCATGAGCGCCGGCACCCGCTACCGCCACCTGTTCACCCCGCTGCGACTGGGCCCGGTGGTGGTCCCCAACCGGATCGTCTTCTCGGCCCACCTCACCAACTACGCCACCGACGGCCTCCCTACCGAACAGCACGCCGCCTACTACGCGGCCCGGGCTGCCGGCGGGGCCGGCCTCATCATCACCGAAGAGCACTCGACCCACCGCACCGACTGGCCCTACGAGAAGCTCATCCACGGGTTCAATCCGGCGGTCATCCCGGGCTACCGGCGCATCACCGAACGGGTGCACGCCTACGACGTCCCGATCCTGGCTCAGATCAACCACAACGGGGGCCAGGCCTCGAGCATGTACTCGCGCTTGCCGGTATGGGCCCCGAGCCCGGTGCCGGATCCGCTCTTCCGCGAGGTGCCCAAGGCCGTCGAGGCCCACGAGATGGCTGAGATCGTCGACGGCTACGCCCGGGTGGCCGACCACTGCATGGAAGGCGGGTTCGACGGCGTCGAGCTGCAGTGCTCCCACTCCTCGATCGTGCGGGGGTTCTTGTCGCCGGCCACCAACCAACGGACCGACGGGTACGGGGGATCCCTGGCCAACCGGGCCCGACTGCTGCTGGAGATCGTCGACGCGGTGCGCGGGACCATAGGGCGCCACCGCGCCCTCGGGGTGCGGCTGTGTGGGGATGAGCTGATCGAGGGCGGGACCGGCATCGAGGACGCGGTGGAGGTGGCCCGGCTGGTCGACGCCACCGGTCAGGTCGACTACATCAACACCTCGATCGGGGTGGCCACCGCCACCTTGTTCATGATCGAAGCCAGCATGCAGGTCCCACCGGGGTACGCCATGTTCATCCCCAGTGCCATCCGCCAGGTGGTGAGGGTGCCGGTGGTCGGCGTGGGCCGGTTCAAGGACCCGCTCCAGGCCGACCGGGCCCTCAGCGACGGGCTCTGCGACCTGGTGGGGGTGGTCCGGGGCCAGATCGCCGACCCCGACTTCGCGGCCAAGGCCCGGTCGGGGCACGCCACCGACATCCGCACCTGCCTGTCCTGCAACCAGGAGTGCGTGGGCCGCATGGGGCTCAACCGCTGGCTGGGCTGCATCGAGAACCCCCGGGCCGGGCACGAGGCCACGGCCGTCCCCGGCCCCACCCGTCGGCGGTCGGTGGTGGTGGTCGGCGGTGGCCCCGGTGGTCTGCAGGCGGCGGTGACCGCGGCCGAACAGGGCCATCGGGTCACCCTGTTCGAACGACACGACCGGCTGGGGGGACAGGTCCGGGTGGCCGCCACCGTGCCCAGTCGGTCCGAGTTCCTCGACATCACCCGAAACCTCATCGTGGCCGCCCGCCGCCTGGGGGTCGACCTGCGCACCGGAGTGGAGGCCGGCCGGGCCGACGTGGAGTCCGAGCGACCCGACGTGGTGATCGTGGCCACCGGGGCCCAACCGTCCCGGCCGTGGTGGGCCGGTGACCACCCCCGGGTGGTGGATGTCCGCGATGTGCTGGAGGGCCGGGCCCAACCCCATGGAGAGGTGGTGGTGGTCGACGAGCTCGGGTTCCATCAGGCCACCTCGACCGCCGAGCTGTTGGCCGACCGGGGTTGCCAGGTGGAGATCGTGACCAACGGCATGGTGGTGGCCCAGGACCTCGGGGTCACCCTGGATATGGAGACCTGGAACGTGAAGGCCCACGCCAAGGGCATCGGCCAGAAGGTGGACCTGGTGCCCATGGGTGTCCGCCCAGACGTGGCGTCCGGCGAGGAGGGCGGGAGCCACCGGGTGGTGCTGAGCCTCCAGCACCACCCGACCGGCACCGACCTCGAACGGACCTGCGACTGGGTGGTCTGCTCGGTGCATCAGCAACCCGTCGACCAACTGTGGCGCGACCTGCAGGGCTGCTCGTTCGCCGTACATCGCATCGGGGACTGCCTGGCACCTCGGCGGGCCCACGCCGCGGTGATCGAGGGCCATCGGGTGGCGGTGGGCCTGTGACCGACACGTGGCCCACCGTCGAGGCGGAGACGGTAGCGGTGGTGGTGGCGCGGGACGGGCGGCTGCCGGTGGGCTCGGACGAAGCGGTGTCCGAAGCCAGGGGTTCGGCCGTGGTGGTGGGGTCGGGGTCGGAGACCGCGGCCCGCTCCCTGGTGTCCGCCCGCCGGGTGTGGTGGGCCGAGACCGGCGCGGGCTTCCGGCCCGGCCTCCTGGCCGACCAGCTGGCCCCGGTGGTGCGTGCCATGACCCTGGTGATGCTGCCCGCCTCTCCGGACGGACGCGATCTGGCCCCCCGGTTGGCCGCTCGGCTCGGCCGGCCCCTGGTGGACGGGGCGGTGAGCGCCGGATGCGGCCCGGGTCCCGAAGGAGGAGCCGGAAGTGGGGTTCGGGCCACGGTGTCGCGGCTCGACGACCGGGTGCTGATGGACGTGGAGGTCGACGGGCCGGCGGTGGTCACCCTGGTGCCGGGCAGCCGAGCCGTGGACCCGATCGACCCCGAGGCCACCGTGGTGGTCGAGCCGCTCGGGCTTCCCGAACCGTCGGCGGTAACCGCCGGGGGGAACAGTCCCCTCGACCCGGAGGTGGTGGCCATCCTCCAGCCGGACCTGCACACCATGGACCTGGCCGAGGCCACCCGGGTGGTGGCGGGCGGGGCCGGGCTGGCCGCGGGCTCGGACGATCGGCGGGCGTCCGAGGTGTTCGATCTGCTGGTGGAGGTGGCGGCGGCGCTGGGGGGATCGGCCGGGGCCACCCGGGTGGCCACCGATGCCGGATGGACCGGCTACGAGCGCCAGATCGGGACCACCGGTGTCACCATCCACCCGGACCTCTACATCGCCCTCGGGGTGTCGGGGGCGGCGCAACACATCGGGGGGGTGGGGACGCCCCGGCACATCGTGAGTGTCAACACCGACCCCTCGTCACCCATGACAGCTATGGCGGATCTGGGCCTGGTGACCGACGCCGGGGACCTGTTGATCGAGTTGGGCCGGCGGTTCGGCGTCGACCTTCCCGACGACCTGACCGCCCGTCCGGCCGGCACCCGCTCGGAGTTCGCCGGTGGTTGAGGGAACGCCTTCCGGCGCCGCCGACCCCGGGGGACCCGGGTCGACCTCGTTCGATGCCATCGTGGTCGGAGCGGGCCCGGCCGGGTCGGCGGCCGCCCTGGCCCTGGCCCGAGCGGGCCGGTCGGTGGTGATGGTCGAGCGGGGTCCTTTCCCCGGCTCGAAGAACGTCTACGGAGGGGTGGTGTACGGGCGGGTACTCGACGCCATCATTCCGGGCTGGTGGGACGAGGTACCGGTGGAACGGTGGGTGGTGCGCCGGTCCACCCTCATGATGAGTGGAACCCGGTCCCTCTCCATCGACTACCGGTCCGAGGCCTGGGGCCGTCCTCCTTACAATGGGATGACCACCCTCCGTTCGAACTTCGACTCGTGGCTGGCCGGCCACGCCACCGATGCCGGGGCCCGCCTGCTCACCGACACCGTGGCCACCGGACTGGTGAGGGAGGGCGGCCGGGTAGTCGGGGTCCGGACCGACCGCGACGGTGCCGTGCTGCGGGCCAAGGCCGTGGTGGCCTGCGACGGGGTGAACTCCTTTCTGGCCAAGGAGGCGGGCCTCTTGCCCCAGGCGGACGCCACCCATCACACCCTGGGGGTCAAAGAGGTCCTGTCCCTGCCCCGCGAGGTGATCGACGAGCGCTTCGGCGTGGCGGGCCATCAAGGTGTCGACATCGAGATGCTCGGGTGCACCCGCGGCATCCCCGGCGGCGGGTTCCTCTACACCAACGCCGACACCGTCAGTGTGGGGGTGGTGGTGTCCCTCACCCACCTGGCGGAGTCCGGGATCCGACCCGAGGAGCTGGTGGCCGACCTCAAGGACCATCCCTCGATCGCCCCGTACCTGCGCGGCTCCACCTTGCGTGAGTACGCCGCCCACCTCATCCCCGAAGGCGGCTACGACACCATGCCCGACCTCACCGCCGACGGCCTGGTCATCGCCGGTGACGCCGCCGCCATGACCTTGGCGGCCGGCCTGTGGCTGGAGGGCGTCAACTTCGCCATCGGATCGGGCTTCGCCGCCGGCCGGGCCGTGGACCGGGCCGTCGCCTCGGGCGACTACTCGAAAGTGGGCCTGTCCTCCTACCGCCACGACCTCGAGCGGCAGTTCGTCCTGGCCGACCACAAGCGCCTCCGCAAGGCCCCGGCCCTGGTGCTCTCGGACCGGGTCCAGCACCGGTACCCGGGCCTCCTCTGCGACCTGGCCGACGGGATGTTCACCGTGACCAATCCCGTCCCGAAGCCCGGTGGCCTCCGGCTGACCCGGGACGCCGCGGCCAAGCACGGAGTGCGCCTGTGGGAGCTGGCCGCCGACACCGTGCGGGGCATGAGGATCTTCGGATGAGCGCCACCGACCCGGCATGGCGGGGGATCTCCTTCGAGGATCGGATGGCCACCGTGGACTTCCGGGTCGGGGAACGGGCCCACATCACCGTGGACTCCGACGTCTGCCGGTCGTGCACCACCAAAGCCTGCGTGACCGCCTGCCCGGCCAACCTCTTCGCCCCCACCTCCAACGGCGGCATCCTCTTCAACTACGAGGAGTGCTTCGAGTGCGGGACCTGTTACATGGTCTGTGATCACGACGGCGCCATCACCTGGACCTACCCCGACGGCGGCCAGGGCGTCGTCTTCCACCACGGATGACGGCGACGATGCACGGGGACCACACCCCGCTGGTGGTGGCGTGCCTCCGGATCACCGACCTCCGACCCGAGGTCGATCCCCTGACCGGGGCGGTGCGCGGTGACCGCTGGGGCATCGGGCTCTCGGCAGCCGACGGGGCCGCTCTCGAGCATGCCCTGCGCATCTGCCGGACCTGGTCGGGACAGCTGATGGCCGTAGCGGTGGGACCGGTGTCCGTCGAACCGGTACTCCGCCAGGTGGCCGCCCTGGGCGCATCGGTGCTGCGGGTGCCGGCCTCCGAGGCCGGGGGCGCCGACGGTGAGACTCGGCCCTTGGTCCACGATCAGCAGGTGCTGGCCCGCCGAGTGGTGGAGGCCGTCGGGGCCCGGCCCTCCGTGGTGGTCTGTGGAGACCGGTCGGTCGACCGCGGCACCGGGTCCTTCCCGGCGTTCCTGGCCCACGAGTTGGGCGCGGCCCAGGCGCTGGGGCTGGTGTCACTGGACACCGGGCCCGGTGGTGACAGCCTGGTGGCCGATCGCCGCCTGGATGGGGGCTGGAGGGAACGACTGCGGATACCGCTGCCCGCAGTGTGCTCGGTGGAGGCGGCCGGGGTGCGGTTGCGTCGGGCACCCCTGGCCGGAGCGCTGGCGGCAGCCGACTCCGAGGTCCCGGTGGGCCCGGGCTCGTCCCCACAGCCGGTCGGAGCGGTGGGCTGCGAGATCCGGGTCGGCCCGGCCCGGCCGTTCGCCCCGCGCACCCGGGTGCTGCCGCCCCCCCGGGGGGACGATCCCCGGATTCGACTGCTGGCCCTGACCGGCGCCCTGGTAGCCCACGATCCTCCTACGGTGGTCGGTCCGGTCGGGAGCGTCGAAGCCGCCGACGCCCTCATCGGGTTCCTGGTACGCCACGGTTACCTGGACGGTTTGCCGGACGGGGAGCACCCCGACACGACGGTGGACGGGTGACAGACCTCGACAGAGTGGCATGGCCCGAGGTCGAGGACCGGGCCGAGCGGGGTGGGATCCTTCTCATCCCGGTGGGCTCGACCGAGCAGCACGGACCCCATCTGCCGCTCACCACCGACACCGACATCGCCGTGGCGGTGGCTCGCCGGGTAGGTCACCTGGACCCCAGGGTGATGGTGGCGCCTGCCGTGGCTTACGGGTCGAGTGGCGAGCACCAGGCCTTCGCCGGCACCCTGTCCATCGGCTCCGACGTCACCGAGGCGGTACTGGTGGAGCTGGGCCGTTCGGCCAGCGTGGCCTTCGCCCGGGTGGTGGTGGTGTCGACCCATGGCGGCAACGCCACGCCGGTGGCCCGGGCCATGGCCCAGCTGCACACCGAGGGCCACCCGGTGATGGCGTGGTGGCCCTCATGGCCCGGCGACCTCCACGCCGGACGAACCGAGACCTCCCTGATGCTGACCATCGCCCCCGAGCGGGTGCGGCTCGAGCGGGCCGAGGCCGGCGACCGGCGTCCCATCCGCGCCCTGCTCCCCCTGCTGGTCGAAGGTGGGGTGCGAGCCGTCAGTGCCAACGGGGTACTGGGCGACCCGACCGGCGCCACTGCTGACGAAGGGGCCCGGCTGCTGGCCGCGGCGGTGGCGGACCTGGCCGAGGTGATCCGGGAGGTTGACGGTGAGCCGCAACCGACCGGTCAAGACCAACAAGTCGCGACCAACCAGGAGGTGACCGGATGAACCGGGTGGCAGTGGTGACCGGGGCGGCCCGGGGGATCGGGGCCGCCACCGTCCGGGGGTTGGCGGCCGCCGGCTGGTCGGTGGTGGCGGTCGATCGGGGCCACGACGACCCCCGGCTCCCCTACTCCATGGGCACCGAGGCCGAGCTCGATGCCGTGGTGGTGTCGGCGCTGGAGATGGCGCCCCGGGCGACCGGTGCGGGGCAGGTGGAGGCCTTCCGGGCCGACACCACCGATCCCGAAGCCCTGGGAGCGGCGGTGGCTCTGGCCGAGGAACGGTTCGGCGGTCTCGACGCCATGGTGGCGGTGGCCGGCGTGATCGCCGGTGGGGTGCCGTTGTGGGAGATGGCCGCCGACCAGGTCGACGCGGTACTGGGGGTGAACCTGGGTGGCCCCGTCACCGCCGCCCGGGTCGGCATCCCGGCCCTGCTTCGACGGCCTACGCCGCGCCAGGGACGGTTCTTGGCTGTCGCTTCGGCCGCGGCCACCCGTGGTCTCCCCAAGCTGGCCGCCTACGGAGCAGCCAAAGCGGGCGTAGCCGGACTGGTCCGGGGGTTGGCCGCCGATCTGGGTGGCACCGGGGTCACCGCCAACGCCGTCAGCCCCGGCTCCACGGCCACCGCCACGCTGACCGAGAGTGCCCGGCTCTACGGCCTGGACGACACCGGGCCCTTCGCCGACCAGCAAGCGGTGGGGAGACTGCTGGCACCCGAGGAGGTGGCGGCGGCCCTGGTGTGGCTGGCCGGCACGGAGAGCAGTGCCCTGACCGGGGCGGTGATCCCGGTGGATGGCGGCCTCTCGCTGTGACCCCCCTCCCCGGCGGGCTCGGACTGGTCCTCGACCGGTCGGTCCGGCTCTTCCGGCACGGGACCGTGCTGGTCGGAGGGCACCCGGGGCGGATGATCACCCTCAGCGCCGAGGGGGCGGCCACCCTGTCCGCCCTGTTGGCCCAAGGGACCACCACCGACGCCGCCGGTCGGTTGGGACGCCGCCTGGTCGACGCCGGCATGGCCCACCCGCGACCGGCCGGAGCAGCAACTGGTCGGGATGACGCCGGGAGGGTGACCGTGGTGGTGCCGGTCCACAACCGGATCGACGATCTCGAACGGTGCCTCGACGCACTCGGTCCGGAGCTGCCGGTGGTGGTGGTCGACGACGACTCCGACGACGGGGCTGCCGTGGCCAGGGTGTGTGGCCGCCCGAACGTCCGACTGGTCCGCCGGGACGTCAACGGAGGACCGGGTGCGGCCCGCAACGAGGCGTTGGGTTTGGTCGACTCGGAGTTGGTGGCCTTCGTGGACAGTGACTGCCGGGTCAGCGAGGGATGGCTGGAAGGGCTGCTCCGGTGGTTCGACGACCCGCTGGTGGCCGCGGTAGCCCCGCGGATCCGCCCGGACCCCGAGCCGGCCGGCGCCACGGTTCGGGCCAGGTACGCCGACGCCCGCTCAGCCCTGGACATGGGCCCCGAACCGAGCCAGGTCGGCCCGGACGCGGTGGTCCGCTACCTGCCCGCCGCCGCTCTGGTAGCTCGGCGGGTGGCCGTGAAATCCGGCTTCGATGCCGACCTGCGGGTCGGCGAGGACGTCGATCTGGTCTGGCGCCTGGTGGATCAGGGCTGGCGGGTCCGGTACGACCCGACGGCCACGGTGCTGCACCGGGAGCCGGGCTCGTGGCGGGAGTTGATGGGCCGCCGGTTCCGCTACGGAACCTCGGCGGGAGCGCTGTCGAGGCGGCACCCCGGCCAGGTCCCCCCGCTCGAGCTCCGACCCTGGCCCACGGTCGCCGCGGTGGCCCTGCTGTGCGGGCGTTGGCGGACCGCGGCCTTGGTGGTGGCGACCTCGGCCGCCTTGACGGCCCGGAAGGTCCGACCCCGGGGCGTCCCCTTGACCCTCACCGCCCGATGGAGCATCGAGGGCACGGCCTGGACCGTGGTGGGCCTGGGGCATGCCGCCACCATGCTGGCCGGTCCGGGGTTGGCGGTGGCCCTGTCGAAACGGCGCGGCCGGTGCAGGGCGGCCGCCACTGCGCTGGTCGTGGTACCCCCGTTGGTGGAGTGGTGGCGACGCCGCCCCCCCATCGACCCGGTCCGGTGGTCCTTGGCCTCGGTCATCGACGACGCCTCCTACGGAGCCGGGGTGTGGGTCGGATGCCTCCGGGCCCGGTCGTTCGGACCGTTGGTTCCCACGTTCGGGTCCACGGGCTCCCCGGGGACGCTTGACCCCGATGCGACCCCGGGGGTCACCGAATCGGTGTGAGAATGAGGCTGGCGGATGGGGTCAGTCAGAAGGGCCGGCGGTCGCTGTGTGACCGCAGGCCTGCTCGCCGGGGGACAACCAACTCTCATGGAAACCGATCCTCTCAACTGGTCTACGCGGCCGGCCGCCGACGTCCGGGCGGACCGCCGCGTCCGAGCAGATGGCGAGGGGTCGGGTGGCGGTGGCTTCGCCATCCGGGCACCGGCACAAAGCCGGCGCAGACCGGACGCACCCAGGGGCCGGAGCGGCCACGCCAGATGGCGCCCGACCTTCCGGACGGCCTATCGGGCGGTACTAGGGCTGATGGTGGCGGCGTTGGTGGCAGCCGTGGTGGTGGCCTCCGTCAGCCATGGCCAACTCCGCCGGGCAGACTCCACACTGGCCACCACCCGGACGGAACTGCGACACACCTTGGCCGCGGTGGCCTCCTCCCGAACCGAGCTCCTGGCCGTGACCGGTCGGGCCGAGGTCGCCGGGCAGACCTTGACGGCGGCGGCGGCCCAACTGGCCACCGACCAGACCCGGCTGGCCCGGGCCCAGGCCGACCAGTTCTACCAGGGAGTCAGTATCAACCAGTTGGACCTGTGCCTGGCCGGAGTGGAGAAGGCCCTCAATCAGATCTCCCTCGCTAACACCTCTGGTGCCGCGGCCACGCTGGAGGGAGTGGCGGCCAACTGCCGGAGCGCGGAGCCGACCGGAACATGACCGCTCCGACCCTCCCGACCCGGCCACCCGGCCGCCAGCAGGACGAGGCACCGCCCGGCGCCCCAACGACCAGGGCCACCCGCTCCCACCACCGCCGGCTGGCCGGCGGACGGGCCCGCTGGGCGGTGCCGGCCGTGCTGGCGGCGGTACTCGTGGCCGCGGTGACCTACGACGTCATCACCGTCTCCTCGGACCACCGGGTGAACGCGGCGATCCGGACCGATGAGGCCCGGGTCTCCCATGCCCGGTCGGCACTATCGGACAACCGTTCCGGGATCGCCGCCACCACGGCCACTCTCGAGGCCCGCCAACAGGCGGCGGCCAGGGATACGGACGAGATCGGGTCCACGACCCGGAGCCTCGACGCCTCGGCCCAGACCAACTACTTCCAGACCCTGGACATCGCCACGTTGCGGACCTGCCTCAGCGGTGTGTCGACGGCCACCACCGACATCGCCTCCGCCGACCTCCAAGGTGCGGTCAGCTCGATCACCGCGGCCTCTACGGCCTGTGGGACGCTGGACAGCGCCAACGGCGGCCTGGTGTATCCGTTCAACTTTCCCGACCCCTTCGTGCTGAGCGTCGGCAACGAGTACTACGCCTTCGCCACCAACTCGGCGGCGGGGAACATCCAGATCATCGACTCGTCGGACCTGACCCACTGGACCACAGTGGGCGATGCCCTGCCCCACCTGGCCTCGTGGGCCAAGCCCGGTAACACCTGGGGACCATCCGTGCTTCAGCGCGGTGCCAACTACGTCCTTTATTACTCTGCGCTCGACGGCGCCACCGGAGAGGAGTGCATCTCCGACGCCGTCGCCACCCAGCCGGCCGGACCGTACATCGACAGTTCGACGAAGCCGTTGGTGTGCCAGCTGAGCCTGGGGGGATCCATGGACCCCAGCCCGTACGTATCACCCGCCGGGAAGCCCTATCTGACCTGGAAGTCCCAAGGGGCCAACGGCCAACCGGCCACGTTGTGGGCCGAGCAGCTGAGCCCGTCCGGCACGGGCATCGGACACACGCCGTTGGCCCTGCTGACCCCGACCCAGAGCTGGCAGGCCGGCGTGGTCGAGGGGCCGGACATGGTGGTCGAAGGGGGCCAGTATCTGCTGTTCTACTCCGGCAACAACTGGCAGACAGCCAACTACGCCATCGGCGTGGCCGACTGCAGGGGCCCCTTGGGCCCCTGTACCGATACCTCCGACCTGCCGCTGTTGGGCTCGGGTACGTCCTTCAGCGGTCCCGGTGGTCCCTCGGTGTTCACCGACACCAACGGCGACCTGTGGATGGCCTTCCATGCCTGGCTGCCCGGCCAGGTGGGCTATCCCGACAACCGGCCGCTCTTCACCCTCCGCATCACCATCACCGGGGGGAATGTCCAGACCGGTTGGTGAGCCCGACCCGTTCGATGTCATCACATTCGATGATGACATGACAGAGCTCGGACCTGACGATCTTGTCATATTTGGTGATGTATTCCTGGGCCGGTTCCCTTACGGTGCCCTCCGGGGGCCATCCGCGCGGGCAGGTTGCATCGGCGGCGATCCTAGATCGGCATGGTGCGAGCCTGTGGCTCGACCCGAGCAAGCCCCAATTGAAAGGAATGTACGTGCGCAGAATTCTTGCAACTTTGGTTGCGTTGGTCGGACTGATGACCGTGGGGCTCGTGACCATCCCAGCCTCCGTGGCCGGTGCCTCGAGTGGATCCACCATCTATGACAGCACCACCACCCCCTTGTCACAGGCCCTCCCCAGTGAGGGCTTCGAGGCTGACGCCCTGTCCCAGCTGGGCAACCAGATCCAGTTCTCCAGTGGGTCGGGCCGGGTTCTGACCAGCGCCGTCGTCAGTCTGGACAGTTGGGCTTGCACCTCTGGCACCTGGGAGTCCGGCTGTGACACCACCGCCGGGGCCACCTTCGCCGAGCCGGTCACCCTTAACCTCTACACGGTAGGGGCCGACAATGCGGTGGGAAGCAAGATCGCTTCGATCACCCAGACCTTCAACATTCCGTACCGCCCCTCGGCCGATGCCACCTACGCCACGGACTGCGCCTCCGAGGCCACCGCACAGGGCATCCCGGTGAGTGACTTCTCGGGGACCTGGTACAACACCTCCGACGGGGACTGCTACAACGGCTTGGCCACCAACATCACTTTCACCCTCGGCCATACCAAGGTGCCCAGCAGCGTGATCTACGGGATCGCCTACAACACCAGTGACTATGGGTCCACTCCCTACGGCGACAGCACCACGTGTCATGCCACGACGGAGGGATGTCCCTACGACTCGCTGAACGTCGGATTCACCACCACGTCGAACGAGCCCGCTGTCGGTAGCGATCCGGTCGCGGGAACGGTGTACCAGAACAGCACCGAGGCCGCCAACTACTGCAACGACACCGATCCCGGGGTCTTCCGCATCGATGTCCCCGCCTCGGGAGGAACGTCGTGCTGGTCGACGACGGGCGACGGTGCTCCGTACTACATCCCCGCGGTGCAGTTCAACGCGGTCAGCAGCGTCGCACCGCAGATCAACAGCGCCCCTTCCAAGACGGTGACTGAGGGCAAGCACTTCAGCTTCACCTTCACCACCACCGGTGTCCCGACCCCGGTGGTCAAGCTGCTCAAGGGACTTCCTAGTGGAACCACCTTCACCAGCAATGCCAATGGCACGGCCACCCTGGCCGGAACGCCCACCAAGGCCAAGACCTGGTCGTTGGAGGTTCGGGCCTCCAGCAAGTCCGGGTCCAACACCCAGTACTTCGGGCTGGTGGTCAAGTCGTAGTGCGTGTCGATTGACCGCTTGAACGAACTCAGGCACTCAGCCCACACCCCTCGGGTGTGGGCTGAGTGCTACCCGGCCACCATTTCGGGAAGCCTCACGTCGCTAACCCATCGGCGGGCAACCGGCGCCACTCCCGAGGGCGGGCCGGGTACCTGGCCCGGGCCCCTCCCCGGACCATGTACAGGCTCCGTGACCCACTCGGTACTGTCCCCCGATCTATGTGGCCAGCAGCTGAATCGCTAATACAGATTGGAAGCAACTGCTATACAGATGAGGGCTGAATATGCCTGTTTATTAGTCGATCGAACTTGTGGATATTCGCCATTTGCATGGCAATAATCCCTGTTCAATGCCCTAAACTGGGCGGCGCACAAACAGTTGATTGAGCATCGGCTATACTTTGCTTAGCGCACCGGTGCCGGGCCTGATCCGATTCGAGATCATTGGTCCTGCTGGGAGTCCCACATAGGCTTTCCAGCGGCAACACGGCATCCACCCGAGCTATCGGCTTGGATCGGCGCGCCGCCGGGGCCGTGGGGTGCCGGGACAGTCGCACCTGACAGCCTCCTAGCCAAGAAACGAGTGGGTCACCACGACGCAATCCCGGGCGTAACCAAACCGGCCGCACACCCTATGGCGCAAAGCCAGGACGAACGATGCCTTCCCGCTCGCCGTCCGGGGAACGAATGCAAAGGCCGGAGCCCGCCAACACCGAGCAGAGGAAGGCGCCAACGCGCGCCCTACGAAGGGAGGTGCCATGCGGACCCGCATTGCACTCGTGGCGACTATTCCTGTCGCCCTCAGCATCATCACCCAGGCTGCCAACGCGCAGTCTGTTCACAACACCAGAACCACGTCCCACCACGCTGCCGCATTGACAGCGCTGGCCCTGCCCCCGAATGAATCGGTGGCTTACCGTGCCCTCACCACAGGATCGACCGGTGCGAACTTGCGCCTGCCGTTCCAACTCGACTCCGGACTGCTGGACGCTCACATCGTCACCTCGTCCGGCCGGTCAACGCCGGACACGGCGGCTGTTCGTGCCCTGGTGTCCACTCCCGCCAAGCCGGTGGTAGCACCGGTGGCCGCACCGTCCACGCCACCCCCGCCGCGGTGCCGGTGCCGTCGGGACCCGTGGACACGGTGACCGCCTATGAGCGCGACGCCTGGGAGCAGGTGGCCATGTGCGAAGAGGGCGGTAACTGGGAGTCGGACGGTTCGAGCTTCAGTGGCGGCCTCGGCATCAGCCGGGCCAACTGGGACGCCTACGGCGGACTCCAGTACGCCCCCGAAGGAGCCGAAGCCACCGAGGACGAGCAGATCATGGTGGCCGAACGCATCCAGTCCGACCCGCCCGATCAGGACGGTTGCAGCGGCTGGTAATCATCCGCCTCTGACGCCTGGCGTCAAACCTCTGCTCACGGTGATCCGTTACGCCGTGCTCATGCCTGTTGGCAAGAGCCGGGCGTTCCCGCCGTGGGCAGAGGTTGGCCGCTCCCGTGGGTGCACTCGTCGGAGTGGACCTGCGTCAGTCGCCCGGCTGAACCTGGCGGAGGGCCATCGGCGTCAGCTTCCCGAGCCGGTTCCGACCACCAACGCGTGCTCGGCTCCAGCACTCACTGCCGCCACCCCACCGAGCACCTTGACCGGATGAAACTGGTCGACCGTCGAGCCCTGGCCGGCCGCCCCGTCGTGGATGTCGCCGGTGCCCCACAGATCCCCATCTTTGCCGACGAACAGGGAGTAGGCGCCACCTGCAGCAACCTCGGCCACCGAAGTCTGACCCGGCACCAGGGTTGGAACATCGACGTTGGCCTTTGTCCCGATCCCGCACTGACCGTCGAGGCCGGCCCCCCAACACCAGGCCCGACCCGATCGGTCGATGGCCAGGACCTGCCCGTTGTAGTCCTGATCGCCACCCAGGCTGATCGACTTGAACGACACGGTCTGCTTGACCGGCATCGGGGAAGGGATGCTGGTTCCCGTGGCGCCACAGCCACACTGGCCCTGCTTGTTCGTGCCCCACATGTACACCCGGCCCTTGACCAGCATTCCCCCGATGTCGCTCCCGGCATCGATGACCACCCCGACAGAGGTGCCTCCGGTCAGGGCGGTGAGACGCGGGTTGAGCGTGGGCTCCCTGAAGTGCTCCGCCGAACCCATGCCCAGCGACCCGACCCCCCACACGTAAACCTTCCCCTTGCAGGTAAGCGCGAACTCATGGTCGGCACCCCCGGCCACTTCGACCACGCCGAGGCCGTCGAGGGCTGTGATCTTGCCTGCCGCGTGACCGTCCTTCCACCTCCATACGGTGGAATCGGGGCACCCGCCGGACACCAGCGGGGCCGGCGACGAGATGGCGAGGAAGTACTGGTCGGCGTCGGCGGTCGAGACGACGTCTGAGAGGTTCGGGACTGTGTACGCGTGCTCCCCTACGGAGTTTCCGGCAAACTCGAGCACGTGGCCTGAGGGCTCGATGAGCAATGAGTCATAGTTGCCGGCATCGATGCCCAGCTCTCCGGTCAACCCCGTCAAGTCCGGTGGCTCATTGCGGTTGTTCGCCCAGGCGTAGGTCGAAGACGCCGGTGTAGCGAGACCCACTGCCACCCCCGCTTCCGCGGTGGCGGCCGGCAACGACAGCCCACCCAGGACAACGGCGCAGATGATCAGCACCTTGAGCATTGACTCCCCCTCTTGTTAGCAACCAGGCAGACCTGCAGGAGAGGAAACGAGTGTCAAACCCCGACCGCCGGACATCGGCCCCTTACCGATGTCGAATTGCCCGCCTCCCCCGTCCACCAACCTCAGCGAAGCTATCACAGCCCATCAGCTGATCTCCAGAGTCGCCAAAGGCGTTGCCGCCGGCGTCGAATCACTGTCCTCAGCAGCCATCGAATCCTTGCCGGCTCCCGGACCGGAGCGCCGGAGCCGGCCACGGCCAGGCGGGCGGCCCGCCAGCGGTCGGCCACCAGGGCCTGGGCGGCGTCGAACCGACGTTGACTGCCGGCTTGACGAACAAGGAACGAGAGGGACCGTCCGACTGGGAACAATCGGTGCAGTGGCCGCGCCACGTCCGGTTCCGAGCTCCCGGTGATGACGACAGGGCGTTGACCGATGGTCAGGGCAATCCGTGTTCTCGGTCACTGATGCAGCCGGCTGGACCCACGGCACCAATGCCCTCGGTCAAGCCGGGCACGGCAGGGCACGGAGCACCACACCAGTATGGGAGCCGGCCACGCTTTTGCAGTCCGTTGGAAGCGCCGCAAAAGGCGAGAGGTACCAATCACGAGGGCCGCTGAGGCGTCCCCCGGCGCCGAGAGCCCGACCCGACGACCACCACCGGAAGACCGGGACGGCCGTCGGGTCAGCGCCCGACAGCGATTCAGATCTTGCGGACCTGGCTCGCCTGCAGACCCTTTTGACCCTGCTTGGTCTCGAACTCCACACGTTGGCCTTCTGCAAGGTCGCGGAAGCCCTCCATCTGAATCTCGGACTGGTGAACGAAGAGGTCATCCCCGCCGCCGTCAGGCGTAATGAAACCGAAGCCTTTTTCGGCGTTGAACCACTTAACTGCACCTACACCCATAACTGTCACTCCTTGAAATTCACGCACGGTAACGCGGGGATCCATTGTGAAGCCCTACATGCATCGGCCCGCGTGATTGGGTCGATGACCCCATCACCCTAGGCGCAACCGAGGGGGTACCGCGGCATAAGCCCCCTCCAGGCCCTCGACACGCCCCCGATTGAGCCCGTGGCGTCCGCCTACCGCCCCGGTGGTGTGGTCCGGCCGGGGACCTCCCGATTACCCCCGTCAGCTCCCGTGACGTAGGTCCACCGGGGAGCCCTGCAGGGCCCGTTCGGGTCCCCGATACCGGGCCTCGACCCGGTCCGCCCAGGTCGGCGACGTCGGGATCGGCGTGCTGGGCTCGAAGACCTCGGCCAACAGCATGGCGGAGAAGGCGATGAAGAACACCGGCTCCACCAGCGTACCCAGACGGTCGGTGAGGTAGACCAGCCCGAGGATGGGGTAGCTGACCGCCAGCACCTTGACGATGTCGGCGTACAGCCGGCTCGTACGGGTCCCCTCGCCGCGGGTCCGGCGCATGGCCAGCAATGCCGCGGTGGTCAAGAAGGCGAACTCGGCGATGCCCGCCACCACGTGGATGTAATGGTGCACCGGAAGCTGCAGGTGCCACTCTTCGGCGCGACAGGTGGCGCTCAGTCCTTCGGAACAGGCATAGGGGAAGCGCCCACCCACGGCGCCCGCCGCGGCGAAGGCGATCATCCACTTCCACTCCCGCCTCGGTCCGTTCCGGGAACCCGACCCCCGCAACAGCAGTGCCACCACCATCAGGACGCCTGCTGCCATATCGGCGTCCGACATCAAGGAGGCGTGGGGTCGACCGGTGGCCTCCAGATCGGAGAAGAACCCGTTGACCGACGGCATCAGGCCGGGCACGAACGGCACCACGACCCACCAGTTGTAGGCCACCACCCCTGCTACCGCCAGGGCCTTGGCCGCCGCCACCACGGCCGCACGGTGGTCCACCGCCCGGGCCGGCCAAACCATGTGATGCTTCATCACTCCCTGCACCCCGGGTTCAACGTGCCGGTCCCGGCAATGATTCCCGGTCCATCGGCCCAGGGGTGGCGCGGATTGGCGTGCTGATCGGGAGATGGCGCTGATCGGGCCCACGCCGACCTCCGCTGCTACGTTCACTCCGGATGGGAGCAGGCCGTAAACAGCAGGTGTCGGGCGCGTGGATCGGACTGGCGGTCCTGGTGGTGGCGGCCGCCGGCTGCGGCAGCTCGGCCACCAGCACCACCTCGACCACGGCGAGTTCGAGCCGGGCCGGCTCGACGTACTCCATCACCGGGCACACCACACTGCCGGCGCTTTCGCCACCGGCCGCCATCGCATGGTCACCGTGCCCAGGCGGGTCGTCCCTCCAATGCGGGAGCGTGTCGGTGCCGGTCGATTACCAGCACCCCAAGGCCGGGAGCATCACGATGGCCGTCAGCCGGTCGCCGGCCACCGACCCCACCGGCACGCCGGGCACGCTGGTGTTCAATCCGGGTGGCCCCGGGGAGAGCGGTGACCAGCTTCTATCGCTCGCCGTCAAGGAGTTGCCGCCGGCCATCGCCCGGCAGTTCAACGTGGTGAGCTTCGACCCTCGAGGAACCGGCGCCAGCGATCCCCTGCGGTGCGGTACGTCCCCCTCGGGTGCCACCAGCGTCGTCCCGCTGCCGTCGGCAGCCGGGCAGCCCCTGCCCAGTACCGCGTTCTTCACCACCATGGCCCGGGCCTGTTATTCCCAGCACCCTTCCACCGTGCCCTTCGTGAACACCGTCAGCACCGCTCGGGACGTGGACCGGCTGCGGCAGGCCCTGGGCGTGCAGAAGATCAGCTTCTACGGTATTTCGTACGGCACGGTGCTGGGAGCGGTCTATGCCGACCTGTTCCCCCGCCACGTGGCCACCATGGTCCTCGACGGCGCCGTCGACGTGAACGCCTCACTGGTGGTGCAGGCCGAGCAGGAGGCCCCCGCGGCCGAGCAGTCGCTCCTCCACCTCTTCGCCACCTGCGAGCAGATGACGCCGTGCCCCCTGGGCCCTGATCCTGAGGCCTTCTTCACCAAGCTGACCGCGTCGATGACCGACCATCCGCTGCCGGCCCCGGGACACGGCGACACCACCCCGGTCACCGTCGGGGACCTGGACACCGCCACCCTCTTCGCCCTCAGCGTCCCCCAGTTCGTCCCCTCGTACTATCCGGCCCTGGTCGACGCGGCCCACGGTAACGGTGGTCCGCTGCGCACCTTGGCGCTGGCCTTCGACACCGATACCAACGGAGCGCCGCTGGTCAATCCGTTGTGGGCCATCACCTGCAACGACGCCGCCTCCCACCCGAGCCCGCGGGCAGCCGGGGCACTGGCCCGTTCGCTGGCGGCCAAGTACCCGCTCATGGGCGCCTACGCCGTGACCTACACCATGGCGGGCTGCGTCTCGTGGCCTGAGGGCCGACAGCCCGTGGCCAACCTCCACCCCACGGGCACGCCGCCCATTCTGGTCGTCGGCAACACCGGTGACCCCAACACCCCTCACATCGGTGCGGTCCATCTGGCGGCCACCTTCCCGAGGGCGGCGTTGGCCACCTGGCGCGGCTGGGGCCACACCTGGCTGCTCAGCGGGTCGAGCGACACCTGCATGCAGAAGGTGGTCACCACCTATCTCACCGGCGGTGGCCTTCCGCCTCCGGGCACCGTCTGCAACTAGGGCTTGGGTCTCACGACCCGACCTGCTCCAGGTGCACCGCCCGGCGCGGGCACTCGGCCGCGGCCCGGGTGGCCAGAGCCACCAGGTCGGGCCCGATCGGGGTTCCGTCGACCATGGGGTAGCCCCATTCGTCCAGGGTGACCCGCTCGGGGAGCAACTCGGCGCAGTAGCCGTAGGCGTCGCACGCCACCGGGTCCACCCGCAGCCGGACCTTGACCGGACTGGTCATGGGATCTCCTTCTGCGCTGTCTGCGCCGGAAAGGTGAGGACGGTGGCGGCGGTGTGACCGGGACAGGGGCGACCGGCCCGGTGCTCCCGGGCGTCGGCCGCGAACACCTGGAGGGCGCTCTGCACCAGCCTGGCGGCACCGTCGGGATGACCGCAGGCGCCGCGGCCGGTGATGTGGCCGGCCCGGTCACCGAGGCGTTCGAGGACCTGTTGGTCCACGTGCCCGGACCAGAGCTGCTCCAAGTCGTCGGCCAGGGCCGGCAGGCCGAAGACGCACGGGCCGCACTGCCCGGCGCTCTCGCCGGCCAGGTACCGGGTCATGCGGGCGGTCTCGGCGATGCCACACGACCATGCCGGCAGGGCGATCAGGATGCCGACCCCGAGGGTGGCCCCGACCGCAGCCAGAGGCCCGGGGGCGTAAGCGGTGGATAGCTGTGAGCCGTGGAGCCACGCCCCTCCGTACCCGCCGACCAGCACCGCCGACGGCGGGGTGTCGACCCCGGCCCGGTCCAGGATGTCCGCTACCGGTGTGCCCAGCTCCACCTCCACCACACCGGGGTGGCGAACCGCCCCGGTGACGGTGACCAAGGTGGTCCCGGGGGCATCGGGTGGGCCCAACCGTCGGAACCACTCGGGCCCATGGCGGGCGATGAGGGCCACCTGGGCCAGCGTCTCGGCGTTGTGCACCAGGGCCGGGCGCCGGCCCAACTGCAAGGGGCGCGACTTGTCGGTCCGATAGACGGGGAGGGCCCGCCGGCGGTCGAGCCAGTTCACCAGGGCGGACTCCTCCCCGCTCACGTAGCGGCCCGGAGGTTGTCGGACCGACGTCAACCGGCGGGACAGGCCGGCGGATCGCCGTTCGGCCATGGCCCATTCCATCGACGCCGCCAGCGAGGGCCAGTGATCGGGCACACAGACCACCACCTCGGATGCCCCGATGACCTCGGCCACCACCTCGGCTCCGTCGAGGACCAGGTGCGGCGCGTGGATCAAGAGGTGGCGGTCCTTGGCACTGGCGGGCTCGCCCTCCATGGCGTTGACCACCAACACCGCGGACCGCGAACCGGCCCGCACCGGCTCCCACTTGGTGGCGGAAGGGAACCCTCCCCCACCCCGTCCCGACACTCCGGACCGGCGGACGGCCTCGCCCATCGAGGCCCGCCAGACCCCGCCGTCGTCCGGCGGCACCGCCACGGTCCCGTGCAGGGCGTGGTGGGCGGCCAGATCGTGGCCGGCACCAGGTCCCACCGGCAGCAGGCGGTTGGGGGTACCGATGGTCACGGTGCTCATGGCCGCTCCTCCACCAGTACCCGGTCGGCTGGGGCCCGTGTCCCGGCATCGACACCGTCGACCCGACCCGTGACCGGCCTCGACGGCCAGGGCGCGGTCCGCTCCCGGTCCGGAACCAGCCGCGTGAGGGAGCCGACCCCGGCAGCCCCCCTCTTGTTTCGGCGGCTCTCGCCTATCCGCCAGAACAGTGACCACGTCACTGCCACCGTGCACACCGCGGCCAAGGCATCCATCCACAGCTTGGTGCCATCGGTACCCTCGCCCAGGGCGTGCGCCATGGCCACCGGCCAACTCCCGTACGCCAGCCAGTGGAGGCCTCGCCAGGTGCGGGCGCTGATCCGTTGACGGAGGGCGCTCGAGATGGCCACGGCCAGCATCAGGTCGACGGCCACCGTTCCCAACCCGGTCCAGAACGGCTGGTACGAGGAGGAGAACGGCACCACGATCGACGCCCACCCCAGGTGGACATAGGTGTCGAGGACCGAGGTGAGGACATGGATGGACAGGAACACCAGAGCCAGCAGCGACACCCACTTGTGCAGATCGGCCTGGGCGAAGGCCGGCCACTGCCGTGACCGGACCCGACCGGCGGTGAGGATGCCCAACACCACCGTCACCGTCAACAGGATGAGGGCCACGATGCCGGTGGCCCGGGTGGCGTACCACAGCGTCGTCGAGGAGGAGGCGAGCATCACCGCACCTCCCCGGGGCCGGGGCCGGATCGACACCACTGGCCACGGCACGGTCCGGTGGCCAGCCGCCGACCCGGGTGACGCCGCCGTGGACGTCCACCAGCCGGGCCGGGATCTCCCGTTCGGTGAGCGCCCCGACGGCGTCGGTGCCCCACACCACGGCGGCGGTGCTCCAGGCGTTGGCCTCCACGCAGCTCGCCGCGGCCGTCGACACCAGCGACCATGCAGTCGGGGCGGGCTCCCCCGACCCCGGGTCGATGATGTGATGGACCCGGCGGCCGTGGTGCATCCACGAACGAGCGGTGGTCCCGGAGGTGGCCAATCCCCCGGCGCGCACCGCCACCACCTGGTCGACGGCCTCCCCTGGTGTGGTGCAGTACTCGGCGATGCCCACGGACCACCCACCGGTTGGGGGCGGCCCGGCCACGGCCACATCACCACCCAGGTTGACCAGCACCCCGCCACCCAATGTGAAGGCGATGGTCCGGGCGGCCCGATCGGCGGCCCAGGCTTTGGCTGTGGCCCCGACGTCGATCCGGATCCCGGACGGGACCACCACAGTGCGTTCACGAGGGTCCAACTGGACCCGCCACCAGCCGGGAGCGGGCCTCGGCCGGTGGCGGCGGCCGGACCAACCGGGCTCGATCTGATCGAAGTCGCGGTCGTAGCCGAGGGAGATGACGGCGGAACCCACGGTGGGGTCGACCGTTCCGGCTGTCTTGACAGCGACGGCACAGGCCACTTCGAGGACCTCGAACAGCAGCGGGCTGACCGCCACGGGACGGCCCCGGCTCGATCGTTCGAGCTTCCGGAGCTCCGAGTCGGGCCGGAACCGACTGCACGCCTCGTCGAGGGAGGAGAGATCGCCCGTCAGCATGGCCGCGGCCTCGTCGGCGATGGAGGGATCGGTGACGGCAACCGAGACAGTGGTACCGATGGCCCGCATGGTCCGGGTGGCTGGCGCCCCCCGGATGCGGAGCCCCCGGTGAATCGATGGCGGTGGGTGGGGATCACGGCGGTGTCGGTCATGACTGGCCCGACGTGGAAGTGGCGCTATGTGTGGTGGTGGTCGGGGCCGCCGTCGTAGTGGTGGTGGTCGGCGTGGCGGTGGTGGGGGTGGTCGAGCCGTCCGAGGCGCCTGCCGACGTGGCAGTGGTGGTGGAAGTGGACGTGGTGGTCGATGTGGACGCGGCCGACGACCGGTGGTCCGCCACCCCGGTGGTGGCCGCGGCCGAGTGCGCCGAGGTGTCCGAGGCCACCAGCACCCCGAGCCCGATGGCCGTGGCAACCGCACCGGTGCCGATCAATGTGGTGATCCGGCGAACCCGGACCATGGCCTGGTCCCTGGTGCGACGGGCCGAAGCGTCACCGGGTGAGGGCTGTCGTTTCCGTGCTGCCATGAGTTCACCTCTCTGAGTGGATCCAGCCGGTCCGGGTGACCAGGTGGCGAATGGGACGTGCTGCCGGGGGCGACCGGCTGGTACCAGTGGACCCGGCCAAGACGAGAGCCGGCTTCATCCCCGCTGTGGGTTCGCTGTGACTTGGTGGGGCTACGGGCGAAGGGTGGGACCGGATTGCCCGAGCGGGGCCCGCCGGGGTACGCACGGGTCACAGCCGATTCACAGGTTGATCACACCAGATGCTCAAGTGCTGGTGCGATGCTGGTCAGGTCCCCTTCCCATCCGGACAGGTCACCAGGAGGAAACAACACGTGGAACCCACCCGAAACCAGCGCATTCTGGTGGTGGATGATGAGCCCTCGATCGTGGACGCCGTCTCCACCTCCCTGCGCTACGAGGGGTTCGCCGTGGACGAGGCCGTCAACGGGCGACTGGCCCTTTCCGCCGCACAGGAGCACCCCCCGGATCTCATAGTCCTCGACGTGATGCTGCCCGACCTCGACGGGCTCGAGGTCACCCGGAGGCTCCGCGCCGACGGCGTCCGGGTCCCCATCTTGTTCCTGACGGCCCGCGACGCCATCGAGGACAAGGTGGCCGGTCTGACCATCGGCGGTGATGACTACGTGACCAAGCCCTTCGCCTTGGCCGAAATCGTGGCCCGGGTGCATGCCATCCTCCGGCGGATGGGCAGTGAGCCTGACGACGACGGGATCCTGCGCTTCGCCGACATCGAGATGAACGAGAACGCCCACGAAGTGACCCGAGCGGGCAAGCCGGTGCCTCTGACGGCCACCGAGTTCAACCTGCTCCGCTTCTTCCTCAACAATCCCCGTCACGTGCTGTCCAAGGCCCAGATCCTCGACCACGTGTGGCACTACGACTTCGGTGGTGACGGCAACGTGGTCGAGACGTACGTGAGCTATCTCCGCAAGAAGCTCGAAGCGGTCGGTCCTCCGGTGATCCACACCGTGCGACTGGTGGGGTACGCCCTGCGTGAGCCGGTCCCCGGATAATCGATGTCCCTCCGGTCCCGCCTGTTGATCGCCATCGGGATCATCGCCCTGGTGGCGGTGGTGGTCGCCGACGTGGTGACCTACTCGTCGCTCGAGTCCTTCTTGAACCAGCGGATCGATGTCCAGCTCGACCAACAGGCCGCGGGCCTCGATCGCATGCTCAGCAACGGTGGGACCCTGCCCACCTCGTTCTGCGCCGGCTCCGGTCGGTTCCTCCCCGGCGGCGACGGGGACGGGGACGGCCAGAATCCGGGCGGGCCCGACGGCGGTCCTTCGAACGCCGCCGTAACCAACGCCCTCGAGATCCGCACCTTGACCGGTGTCATCGTGGACAGCCAGAGCTGCTCGGCCTACGTGAACGACACCGCGTACACGCCCGAGCTGCCCAAGACCATCAGTGGGATCACCTCCACCACCCCGGTGACCCAGTGCGTCTACTTCACGGTCTCGTCCCAACAGGCCGGCGGCCCCTCGTTCCGGGTGCGGGCCTCGGCTCTCGAGGACGGGGACGTGCTCATCGTGGCCCAACCGCTGGGAGACACCGGGAGCACTCTCCACCATCTGTTCCTGGTCGAGTTGGCCGTGACCGGGGCCGCCGTGGTCATCGCTCTGCTGGCCGGACTGTGGTTGGTCCAGATCGGGCTCCGACCGTTGCGGGACATGGAGCGGACCGCCGAGACCATCGCCGCCGGCAACCTGACCGAACGGGTGCCGGGGGAGAACGACACCACCGAGGTCGGTCGGCTGGCCCGGACCCTCAACGTGATGCTCGGCCGTATCGAGACGGCATTCAGCGCCCGCCTGGCTTCGGAGCGACGCCTTCGAGCCTCGGAGCAACGACTGCGGCGATTTGTGGCCGATGCCTCCCATGAGCTCCGGACTCCCATCTCGGCTATCTCCGCCTACGCCGAACTCTTCGGACGCGGGGCCTCGGAGCAGAAGGCCGATCTCGAGCGCCTGATGGGTGGGATCCAAAACGAGACCTCCCGGATGGAGCACCTGGTCTCCGACCTCTTGCTGCTGGCCCGGCTGGACGAGGGGCGACCCATGGAACAACGATCGGTCGACCTGGTGGCCCTGTGCGCCGAGGCGGTCCACACTGCGTCGACCGTCGGACCGGCCTGGCCGGTGACCTTCGAAGCCTCGCAACCCATCGAGGTGATGGGGGACGCCACCAGCCTCCGCCAGATCGTCGACAACCTGTTGGGCAACGTGCGGGCCCACACCCCGAGCGGGCACCACGGCCCGGGTCAGTGTGGAACCGGACGGTGATGGCGGCGCCTTCATCTCCGTGGCCGACAACGGGCCGGGGATGGACCCCGAACAGGCCGAGCACGTGTTCGAACGGTTCTGGCGTTCGGATCCCTCGAGGTCGCGGGTCCACGGTGGTGCGGGCCTCGGACTCTCGATCGTCAGCGCCATCGTGGCCGCCCATGGGGGCTCGGTGTCCGCCCACGCCGAGTTGGGCCGGGGCAGCACCTTCGTCGTCCACCTCCCGGCCACTCCCCCGGTGCCGTCGCCAGGCTCCGAGGCCGACAGCTCGACTGGGGCAGGGCCGCCATCGGACCCGACCCCCGGTGATGGGCGATGAAGGAGCGCGCCTGTCAGCGACGGCCATCGGGGCCCACCCGCCGGGGTGGTCGAGGTGCGAACTCTCAGCGGACCCTCAGCTGGCGCCCATCGAGGCCCGATGCGGGCCTGGGACAGTCGTCGTCATGAGCGTCGCACCCATCACCCAGATCCACCCCGAGCGCGGACCGGCCGCTCCCGATGTGGACATCGTGGTCCCGGTCTACAACGAGGCCGGGCAGCTGGCCTCGAGCATCACGGCGCTCCGCTCCTACCTCGACACATCGTTCCCCTTCGTCGCCACCGTGACCATCGCCGACAACGCCAGCACCGACCGCACCTGGTCGATCGCCACGGACCTGGTCCGGACCCTGCCGGGAGTGCAGGCCATCCATCTGGACCGCAAGGGGCGGGGCCGGGCCCTGAAGGCGGCATGGTCACGAAGCCGGGCCATGGTGGTCGCCTACATGGACGTCGACCTGGCCACCGGGTTGGATGCCCTACTCCCACTGGTGGCGCCCCTCCTGTCCGGCCACAGCGACATGGCCATCGGAACCAGGCTCGGTCCCGGGGCCCACGTGGTGCGTGGAGCGCGACGAGAAGTGATCTCGAGGTGCTACAACCTGTTGCTCCGCACCACCCTGCGGAGCGCCTGCACCGATGCCCAGTGCGGGTTCAAGGCGTTGCGCCGAGAGGCGGCCGAACAGGTGCTGCCGCTGGTCGAAGATGACGAGTGGTTCTTCGACACCGAGGTGCTGGTGACCGCGCAACGGGTCGGCCTCCGCATCCACGAAGTGCCGGTCGACTGGGTCGACGACATGGACTCCCGGGTCGACGTCGTCCATACCGCGGCGAAGGATCTGCAAGGGGTGTGGCGGATGCTGGGGCGGACCTCGAGGCGCCTCACGGCCGGCCGGCCGGCGGGGCCACTCGTCGAACCCCGGAACCACTCCTCCACCAACGTGAGCGTGGCCCCGGGGGCCACCCCTCCCCGCCGGACCACCGAGGCCAACCACCGGTGGCCGGCCGACGGCGGGGACCGCCCCACGTCCGTGGCGCTGCTGACCCGACGGGGCGCCTCCGTACGGTCCACGTCGGCCTCCGACCCCGGCTCTGTCGACCCCGGCTCCGTCGACCCCGGCTCTGTCGACCCCGGCTCTGTCGACACCGGCTCTGTCGACACCGGCTCTGTCGACCCCGGCAATGAGGTGTTCGCCGACGAACTGCTCCGGTTCGCCGGAGTCGGGGCCCTCAGCACCGTGGCCTACGCCGGGCTGTTCGCAGCTCTCGAACCGAGCCTGGGCGGCTACCTGGCCAACGCCGTGGCCATCGCTCTCTGCAGCCTGGGCAACACCGCCGTCCACCGCGGCATGGTCGGTGCGGCCGGACAGGGACTCGACCGCCGCCAACGGATGACCACGGCGGCCGCGTTGATGGGCGTGAGCCTGGGCTTCACCACCGGAGCTCTGGCTGTGACCCGGGCCGCCGGGTTTACCTCGCTGGTCCCCGAGCTCTGCGCCGTCACCGCCGGCAACGCCGCCGCCGCCTTCATCCGGTTCGGCATCCTCCGCACCTGGGTGTTCCGCCCTGAGTTCGGGACCCACCTGGCCCCGGCCTCCGCGGCGCCGGGCCCTCGAGCCGACCAGCACCGTCCTGCCGCATCGACCAGGATGCCGTCGTGACCGATATCCGCCTGGACAGCGATGGCGCCGGGCCGGAGCTGGGCGCCACCGCCGTCACCGGTGACGTGGCCACGGCCGACACGGTCACCGGGCATCCCGGCCCCGACACCCTGCCGGCGCCCTACCCGGAGCCGGCCCAGTGGGCACCGGACCACCTGGCCGGAGACCAGGGAAGCGAGCCAGAGCCAGCCCCCGACCGATCCGCCTACCCCGACTCCCCCGCCGGGTCGGATGGCCCGCCTGGTGCGGGGTCGGCCCCAGGACCCGGCTTGGGTGCGCCCGGCCCTGGTGGTGCTGCTGGTGGGCACGGGCTTCTTGTACATCTGGGGTCTCGGCCAGTCGGGCTGGGCCAACAGCTTCTACTCCGCCGCGGTCCAGGCCGGCACCAAGAGCTGGCGGGCCTTCTTCTTCGGCTCGTCCGACGCCTCCAACTTCATCACCGTGGACAAGCCGCCGGCCGCCTTGTGGGTCATGGAGATCTCGGCCCGGATCTTCGGCGTGAACGCCTGGAGCATCCTGGTGCCGCAGGCCCTCGAGGGGGTGGCCGCGGTGGGCTTGCTGTTCGTCACCGTGCGCCGTTGGTTCAGCCCGGGGGCAGCCCTCCTGGCCGGCGCGGTCCTGGCCCTCACCCCGGTGGCCACACTGATGTTCCGCTTCAACAACCCCGATGCCCTGCTGACCCTGGTCATGGTGGCGGCGGCCTACGCCACCGTGCGGGCCGTGGAGAACGGCAAGTCCAAGTGGATCGTGCTGGCCGGAGCCCTGATCGGATTCGGGTTCATCACCAAGATGCTCCAGGCCTTCATCCTCCTTCCGGTCCTGGTGCTGGTGTACCTGTTGGCCGGACCTCCGAAGCTGGGCCGCCGGATCGTGCAGTTGATCTACACCGGGGTGGCCCTGGTGGTCTCGGCCGGCTGGTGGGTGGCGGCCGTGCAGTTGACCCCGGCCGCCGACCGGCCCTACGTCGGTGGCTCCACCAACAACTCCGAGCTCAACCTCATCTTCGGCTACAACGGATTCGGCCGGCTCACCGGCAAGGAGACCGGCAGTGTCGGAGGTGGCATAGGCGGCAGAGCGGCCGGGAGCATGTGGGGGCCGACCGGTTGGAACCGCCTGTTCCTCTCCTCGATGGGGGGACAGATCTCGTGGTTGATACCCGGCGCCCTGATCGGCCTGGTGGCGGTGTTGTGGTTGACCCGCAAGGCCCCGAGGACCGACCGGGTCCGGGCCGGATTCCTGATCTTCGGCGGATGGCTGTTGTTGACCGGGCTGGTGTTCAGCTACGCCCAGGGCATCATCCACCCGTACTACACGGTGGCCCTGGCCCCGGCCATCGGCGCCCTGGTCGGGATGGGAGCCTCCACCCTGTGGCGCCGCCGGAAGGAGATCTTTCCCCGGGTGGCCCTGGCCGTGGCCATCCTGGCCAGCGTGGCCTGGGCCTTCGTCATCCTGGGGTGGAGCCCCACCTGGTACCCGGCCCTGCGGTGGGTGATCCTGGTCGTCGGGGTGGTGGCCGCGGTGAGCATCGCCCTGGTGCCCAAAGCCCGCGGCGTCCTGGCCGCCGGCATCGCCGGCTTCGGCATCGCCTCCATCATCGCCGCCCCGGCCGCCTACTCACTCAACACCGCCGCCACCCCGCACAGCGGAGCCATTCCCTCAGCGGGACCGGCCATCCAGGGCGGTGGCGGGTTCGGCGCTCCGGGCGGGTTCGGGGGCCCGGGCGGATTCGGGGGCCGTGGCGGGATCGGCGGTGGATTCGGCGGCGCCCGGGTCGGAGCCGGCGGATCGATCACCCTGCCCAAGGGCTTCACCCTCCCCAACGGCACCAAGTTGCCCAAGGGCATCACCATCAACCCGCGGGCCTTCGCCGGCCGGGGCGGGTTCGGGGGTGGGGCGCCGGGCGGATTCGCGGGCGGAGCACCGGGCGGGGTCGGCGGCGGCGCTACCGGTGGGTTCGGGCGTGGTGGAGCCGGGCGGGGTGGCTTCGGAGGAGGGGCCGGTGCCGGACGCGCCGGAGGCGGGGCTGCTGGAGGGCTCCTCAACGGGTCCACCCCCGGCAAGCAGATCACTGCGCTGCTGAGCGCCGACGCCTCCCGCTACAAGTGGGTGGCCGCCATCACCGGATCGGATTCGGCCTCGGGCTACCAGCTGGCCACCGACGATCCGGTCATGGCCATCGGTGGGTTCAACGGAACGGACCCGGCCCCGACGCTGGCCGAGTTCAAGCAGTACGTCGCTGAAGGAGACATCCACTACTACATCAGTGGCGGAGGCACCCTGGGCGGCGGCTTCGGGGGCGGCGGCTCGTCCGGGGCCTCCGACGCCAGCCGGATCGCTTCGTGGGTGACTTCCCACTTCACGGCCAAGACCGTCGACGGTGTGACGGTGTACGACCTCACCGCCCACTCCACCTGACCGGGTGCCGGGCTGATCAGCCCGGTCGGAAGGCCTGGGCGTTGGCACGGTGCAGTCCTGCGCCGAGCCGGGTGGCCGACCCCTGGGCCATGATGGGTGGCAACCGAACCCCCTCTGGCGCCGAGGCCCCGACGCCTGACAAGGAGAACTGCAGTGCCGATCAACGTGACGCCGATACCGGGTCTGGATCCCCAGATCAACGACATCCGTCGGCGTACCGCCGACTTCGTGAACACCGAGATCCTCCCCAACGAGGAGATCCTGTGGCGGTCCCGGCGACGAGCGGAGCTGGACGGCGACGAACGGGAGGCCAGTCGCCGACAGAGCATCGAGATGCGCGAGAAGATCAAGGCCAAGGTCAACGAGGCCGGCCTGTGGGCGCCCCACCTCCCTGCCGAGTACGGCGGCATGGGTCTGGACTTCTTGTCCCTCGCCTACATGTACGAGATCCTGGCCTACGCCGTCGGCGCCTCCGCCCTGTTCGGCATCGCCGCCCCCAACTCGGGCAACGCCAGCATCCTGGTCAAGTACGGGACCGAGGAGCAGAAGCGCAAGTGGCTCCTTCCCCTCATCGACGGGACCATGGAGTCCGGCTTTTCGATGACCGAGCCGGACCATGCCGGGTCTGACCCGCGCTCCATCGAGACCGAAGCGGTCCGGGATGGTGACGAGTGGGTCATCAACGGGCACAAGTGGTTCACGTCCAACGGGATCGAGGCCGACTTCTTCATCGTGATGTGCCGGGCCAACGACCCGACGGGAGAGCTCGGCGCCCCCGGCCGGATGACCCAGATCATCGTGCCCACGGCCACACGGGGCGTGAACATCATCCGGGGCATCGGCATCTTCGGGCACTCGACCTCTGATCACTGCGAGATCCGCTACGAGGACGTCCGGGTCCCCATCGAGAACACCCTGGGGCTGGTGGGCCAGGGCCACCAGGCCGCCCAGGACCGACTGGGGGCCGGACGGGTCTACCACTGCATGAACTCGGTCGGTCAGATGTGGCGGGCCTTCGACCTGATGGTCGAGCGCACCCTGGTGCGCCAGGTCCATGGCGGGCTGCTCAAGGACAAGCAGTTCATCCAGGGCTTCATCGCCGAGAGCTACATGGACCTGCAGTCGGCCCGGCTGATGACCATCAACGCCGCCGAGAAGGTGGCCAACGGCGACCCCGACCTCCGCACCGCCATCTCGGCCATCAAGGTCTTCGTGCCGGCGGCTTACCACCGGGTGGTGGACCGGGCCATCCAGGTCTGGGGCGGAGCCGGCGTCAGCAACGATCTACCGCTGGCTCAGATGTACCTGACCGCCAGGGTGCTGCGGTTGGCCGACGGGCCCGACGAGGTCCACAAGATCCTCATCGCCAAAAACATCCTCCACCGCTACGAGGACGGGGGCAGCTGGAACTTCGGGAACTGATTCTCCCGAGTGCCACCCGCTGATTCTCCCGAGCGCCACCGGTCCACCGCGTGGCAGGCTCGGTGGTGACGATGCCGACCGCATAGGAGGTCACCATGCCGACCAAGACTTCATACGCCCCCGGAACCCCTTCGTGGGTCGATCTGGGCAGCCCCGACATGACCGCCTCGGCCAAGTTCTACTCGTCGCTGTTCGGGTGGGACGCCCAGGACCAGGGGGCGGAGGCGGGTCATTACCACATGATGGAACTCGGCGGAACCCCGGTGGCCGGGGCCATGCCGCTCATGGGTGAAGGCCAGCCGCCGGCCTGGATGACCTACCTCTCGGTGGACGATGCCGAGGCCACCGTGGCCGCCATCAAGGCCGCGGGCGGAACGGTCTTCGTCGAGCCCATGGACGTTCTCGATGTCGGGCGCATGGCGGTGTTCGCCGACCCGACCGGTGCCGCCGTCGGCCTGTGGCAACCCGGGCTCCACCTCGGCGCAGGGTTGGTCAACGAACCCGGCGCTCTGACCTGGAACGAGCTCAACACCCGCGATACCAAGGCGGCGGAGGCCTTCTACCGCCAGGTCTTCGGCTGGGAGGCCCAGACCGAGGACATGGGAGGCATGCAGTACACCACCTGGATGTTGAACGGAGGGCCCATCGGCGGCATGTTGAGCATGCCCGCCGAGGTGCCGGCCCAGGTGCCACCGCACTGGCTGGCCTACTTCGGGACGGCGGACTGCGACGCCACCGTGGCCCAGGCCACCGGCCTCGGGGCCACCCTGGTCGCCGGACCCATGGACATCCCCGCCGGCCGGTTCGCGGTGTTGGCCGATCCGACCGGAGCGATGTTCGGAGTCATCGCCCTGGCCGCCCCGTAGCCGGATCGTCCACTACCTTCGGTCCGATGGGAACCTCGTCCATCAAGCAGGTGCGAAACGTGGTCACCGAGCTCCCGGGGCCGAACTCCCAGGCCCTCGATGCTCGCCGGTCCGCCGCCGTGGCCCCCGGAGTCAGCTCGGTCATGCCCGTGTACGTCGAAGAGGCGTCCGGCGCCATCCTGGTCGATGTGGACGGCAACTCGCTGATCGATCTGGGATCAGGGATCGCCGTGGTCAGCGTGGGTCACGCCGACCCGGCCGTGGTCGAGGCGGTGCAGGCCCAGGTGGCCCGGTTCTCCCACACCTGCTTTATGGTCAACCCGTACGAGGGGTACGTGGCGGTGTGCGAGACGCTCAACGAGTTGGCTCCGGGCGACCGGCTCAAGCGGACCGCCTTGTTCAACTCCGGAGCCGAGGCGGTGGAGAACGCCGTCAAGGTGGCCCGCAACGTCACCGGTCGACAGGCGGTGGTGGTCTTCGACCACGCCTATCACGGACGGACCAACCTGACCATGGCCCTCACCGCCAAGAACATGCCCTACCGGGACGGCTTCGGCCCGTTCGCCCCCGAGGTCTACCGGGTGTCCATGTCCTACCCGTACCGGGACCCCGACGGGATGACCGGCGAGCAGGCCGCAGCCCGCGCCATCGACGAGATCGAACGTCTGGTGGGGGCGGACAACGTGGCCTGCATGCTCATCGAGCCCATCCAGGGCGAAGGCGGGTTCGTGGTGCCGGCACCCGGCTTCCTCCCGGCCCTGTCCGCCTGGGGCCAGGAGCGCGGGGTGCTGCTGGTGGCCGACGAGATCCAGACCGGGTTCTGCCGGACCGGGGCCTGGTTCGCCTGCGACCACGAAGGCGTGGTCCCCGATCTCCTGACCACGGCCAAGGCCCTGGCCGGGGGGCTGCCCCTGGCCGCGCTCACGGGCAGGGCCGACATCATGGACCGGGTCCACTCCGGAGGATTGGGCGGGACCTACGGCGGAAACCCGGTGGCGTGCGCCGCAGCCCTGGCCGCCATCGACACCATGAAGCGCCTGGACCTGGCCGGCGCGGCCCGGACCATCGGCCGGTCCATCGAGTCGACCCTCCTGGGCCTCCAGCGGTCCCATCCCGGCATCGGCGATGTGCGGGGCCAGGGAGCCATGATGGGCATGGAGATGGTGCGTCCCGGCACGACCGAGCCCGACCCCGAGTCCACCCGCCGGATCGCCCACGCCTGCCACCAGGCCGGGGTGGTGGTGCTCACCTGCGGCACCTACGGGAACGTGATCCGCCTCCTGCCGCCGCTGATCATCGACGACGCCCTTCTGGCCGACGGGCTGGCCGTGTTGGCCGGGGCGGTCGACGAGGTGCTGGCCGCCGCGCCCTGACCGTCAGAGCCGGCTGGGCGCAGGGACGGGGTTGCCCGCCCGGGCTCAGGAGTCCTTGCTCAGGACGGAGGGAGCACCGACCGGACCGAGGACAGTCCGGCATCGAGGCACTGGATCTCCTGGTCGGCGTCACGAACCAGGTCCCGGACCCGCTGGGCGGTGGCATCGCCGGCCGACGCCATGGCGGCCTGTTGGACGTCTCCGGCGGCCCGCATCACCTCGACCACCTGCGCGGCCACCTCGCGGGGCACGGGCCCGTGGGTGTCGACGCGCAGGAGTTGGTCGATGCCCACCGCCACCTCGGTGAGCCGGCGGCAGAGTCCGGGAAGAGAAGCAGTGGGGGCGCCGGCCTCCGAGGCCGCCCGCACCGCACTGTCGGCCTGGTCGACGGCGCGCCACAGCTCTTTTCGCACCTGGCGGGCCGGCCACCGGTAGACGTCTTCGGGAGCCCCGGTCCCCCGCCGCCGGAATCCCGTGGCGGTGGCCTCCCACAGCGCCACTGCTCCGACCACGGCCCCGTGCGAGTGGAAGGCCCGCCACTTCCGACGTCCGTAGCGGAACAACAGGAACGCCGCCAGCCCCGCCCCCACCACGCACAACACCAGAACGATCAGCGCCCCCGCCAGGATCGGTTCCCACAATGACGCCAGCACGCCCACAAGTGTAGGTCCGGGTCGAGCCCGGCGAGCAGGCGGCGGTAGACGCTTACTCGGCCGGCTCGAGCAGTAGCTGCTCCATCCGGTCGAGGGCCTCGGGGGCCAGACCGGAGGCCAGGGCCCAGGCTCTGGACCCACCGAACCGGTCGCCGAGCTGGTCGAGGAAGCGCACCATGGTCTGGGCCTCGACGCTGAACCGTGAGCTGGGCACGCGGTCCATCCGCTCGGCAAAGCGGGGATCGGAACGGTAGCGGCCGAGGATCAGCTCCATTCGCCCGGCGGTGATGACGTAGTCGGCCACGATCACGTCGCGGTCCACGCCCAGGATGTCGAGCACCATGGCGGCCAGTACCCCGGTCCGGTCCTTGCCCGCCGCGCAGTGGAAGACCAGTGGCAGACAGGCCGGTTCGGAGACGAGGGTCATGGCGTCGATCAACGCCTGTCGGCCCACCTCGAGATACCAGAGGTACCGCTCGGCCAGATCCTCCCCAGCCGGCGCCGGCGCCGCCATGGCCTCGCCCTCCCCGTCACGGATGACCGACAGGTGCCGGTAGGCGATGGGCTCCGAGGCCAGCGGGCCCCGACCGGTTCGCTCGAGCTCGGCCGCCATCCGCAGGTCGACCACGGTGGCCAGGCCCAGGGATCGCAGCACCTGGACATCGCTCTCGGTCAACTCGTGCAGCGTGTCGCTGCGGAACAGCCTCCCCCACCTGGTGGTACGCCCGTCCAGGCCCGCGTAGCCACCCAGGTCGCGGAAGTTGAAGGCCCCGGACAGCGGGATCAGGCGTTCAGGCGATTCCATCCCTTCATCATGGTCGACAGCCGGAGTGTCACCACCTCCGAGCGGGCCCGCCGGCCCCCGGTTCGTGCCTGAGGCCTCGACCGGGGCCTCCCGAACGACGTACGGCCCTCAATACGTGACCGCCCTCAATACGTACCGCCCTCAAGGGGAGGGCCAAACAGGTCGATCAACCACTGGTCGACTTCAGTCGACCACAATGGCTGGGATACCCTCAGTTGGTTCCCCCTGCCTCCGGGCTCCGACACGGAGCCCTGCTATCTGATCCCGAGGAGTTTGCAGTAATGAAGTCCCTGGCCACCTGGTGTGTCCGTCATCGCGTCATCGTCCTGCTGTTGTGGTTGGCGGCCCTGATCGGCATGACCTTCATCTCCGCCTCGGTGGGCACCGCCTACTCGAACAGCTTCACCCTGCCCAATACGCCGTCGACCCAGGCGCTCAACCTGCTCCAGCAGTCGGAGCCGAGCATCGCCGGCGACCGTGAGCAGATCGTCTTCCACACCACGGACGGCACCCCGGTCACGGATGCCCAGGTGATGGCCCCGGTCGAGACCATGCTGGCCAAGGTCAAGGATCTCCCCCATGTGACCCAGGTGGTCAGCCCCTACGACAAGCCCTACGGTGCCGGCCAGATCAGCAAGAACGGAACCACCGCCTTCGCCACGGTCACCTTCGACCAACAGGCCCAGTACATCTCGATCCCGGCGGCCAAGAAGTTCGTGTCGACCGCCCAGACCGCCTCCAGTCCCACCTTGCAGGTGGCGGTGGCCGGCCAGGTGGCCGAGTCGGCCGACAAACAGTCCTTCGGGGGGACCGGTCTGGGCGTGATCCTGGCCGCCATCGTGCTGCTGCTGGTGTTCGGATCGATCTTCGCCATGCTCTTGCCGCTCATGTCGGCGCTGGCCTCGTTGGGGACAGCCATCGGCGTGATCGGGCTGCTCAGCCACCTGCTCAAGATGCCCCAGTTCTCCGTGGAGCTGGTCCTGTTGATCGGCCTCGGGGTCGGCGTGGACTACGCCTTGTTCATCGTCACCAGACACCGCCAAGGCCTGATCGCCGGCATGGACATGGAGTCGTCGATCGTCAACGCCGTGAACACCTCGGGTCGGGCCGTCCTGTTCGCCGGCATCATCGTCTGCATTGCCCTGTTGGGCATGTTCGCCCTGGGCGTCTCGTTCCTCTACGGCCTGGCCATCGCGGCCTCCCTCGGGGTGCTGTTCACCATGATCGCGGCGCTGACCCTCCTGCCGGCCTTCCTCTCGTTCATCGGCCCGCGGGTGCTGAGCCGACGCCAGAAGCGGGACCTGGCCACCAACGGGCCCAAGATCGTCGGCTCGGGAACCAAGGGGTTCTGGCCCAAGTGGGCCGGCTTCGTTCAGGCTCGCCCCATCGTGCCGGCCCTGGTGGCCCTGGTGGTCGTGGTGCTGGTGGCGCTGCCGTTCTTCTCGCTCCGCCTCGGGTCGTCCGACCAGGGCAACGACCCCACCGGGACCACCACCCGCCTGGCCTACGACCTGTTGGCCGACGGATTCGGGCCCGGTTTCAACGGCCCCCTGCTCCTGGTGACTCAGAACCCGGGGCCCGCCAACACCCAGGTGCTCGACAAGCTGGCCGCCGAGGTACAGAAGCAACCCGGCGTGGTCAACGAGACCATCTCGGTCATACCGCTGCCCACCAAGGACGGCAAGACGGCCAGCCTGCTCACCGTGTACCCCACCACCTCACCGGAGGCGTCCCAGACCACCAACCTCATCGACCACCTGCGCCAGGTCACCATCCCCTCGGTGGTGGACGGGACCGGTGTGACCGTCTACGTCGGCGGCGACACCGCCATCTTCGTGGACTTCGCCCGGGTACTCGCCCACAAGCTGCCCCTGTTCATCGGACTGGTGGTGGTGCTCTCGTTCCTGTTGCTGGCCATGGTGTTCCGGAGCCTCATCATTCCGCTCACCGCCGCGGTCATGAACCTCTTGTCGATCGGCGCGGCCTTCGGCGTGCTGGTGGCGGTGTTCCAGTGGGGATGGCTGGGCTCGGTGTTCCAGATAGGCAGTCCCGGACCTATCGCGGCCTTCCTGCCGGTGATGCTGTTCGCCATCCTGTTCGGTCTGTCCATGGACTACGAGGTGTTCCTCATCACCCGTATCCGGGAGGAGTACCTGAAGACCGGTGACAATGCCAAGGCCGTGCGTCAGGGTCTGGCCGCCACCGGCAAGACCATCACCGCGGCGGCACTGATCATGATCCTGGTGTTCGGCTCGTTCATCCTCGGTGGTGAGCTGGTCATCAAGCAGTTCGGACTGGGTCTGGCCGCCGGCATCCTGATGGATGCCATCCTGATCCGCATGGCCATCGTGCCCTCGCTGATGTTCCTCATCGGCAAGGCCAACTGGTGGTTCCCGGGCTGGCTCGACCGGTTCCTCCCCCATCTCTCGGTCGACCCCGAGATCCCCGTGGCACCCCAGGGCCCCGGCCCGGGACCCTCACCCAAAGAGCCCGAACCCGTCTCGGTCTGACGGCCATTCAGCCTGTTCAGAGGGACTGTGAGGGCCCCGGACCACGCCGAGGGCACGCCCCGTGCCGCGACCGTTAGGGTGGGGTCGATAGCTTCACCGAGACCGAGCCAGTGAGCAGTGGGCCCAGAGAGCATTGGGGGATGACATGTCCGATTTCGTCATGACTATCGGAGGCGACACGGTTCCGGCGGCCGACTCGTTCGGCGTGATCAACCCGGCCACCGGCGATGTGTTCGCCCAGGCCCCCGAGTGCAGCCGGGAGCAGCTCGATGCGGCGTTCGACGCCGCCTCCAAGGCCCAACGGGACTGGAAGCTCGATGAGGACGTCCGGCGCCAGACCCTGCTGAAGATGGCCGATGTGCTGCTGGCCTCCACCGGCGAGTTGGCCCCGGTGCTCACCGCCGAGCAGGGCAAGCCGCTCGGGGATGCCAACATCGAGGTCTTCGCCGCCGCCATCTGGTGCCAGTACTTCGCCAATATCGAGACCCCTCCCCAGGTCATCCAGGACGATGCCGAGGCCCGGGTCGAAGTGGTCCGCCGGCCGGTGGGCGTGGTGGCCGCCATCACTCCGTGGAACTTCCCGCTCACCCTGGCCTTCTGGAAGATCGCCCCGGCCCTGCTGGCCGGCAACACCCTGGTGCTCAAGCCTTCGCCCTTCACCCCGCTGACCACCCTCAAGGTGGCCGAGATCCTGCGTGACGTGATGCCCCCCGGCATCCTCAACGTGGTGAGTGGCGGAGACGAACTGGGTGCCTGGATGACCGGCCACCCGGTGCCGCGCAAGGTCAGCTTCACCGGCTCGATCGAGACCGGCAAGAAGGTGGCCATGTCGGCGGCCCCGGACCTCAAGCGGGTGACCCTGGAGCTCGGGGGCAACGACCCGGCCATTGTGTTGGACGATGCCGACCCCGCCGTGGTCAGCAAGGCCATCTTCGCCGGCGCCTTCAACAACAACGGGCAGGTGTGCTCGGCCATCAAGCGGGTCTATGTGCCCGAGGCCCTCTACGACGACGTGGTCGAGGGCCTGGTGGCCCAGGCCGCCGCGGTCAAGGTGGGCGATGGGACCGATGAGGGCACCAAGCTCGGACCGATCAACAACAAGCCCCAGTTCGAGCGGGTGAAGGAGCTGGTGGGCGATGCCCTGTCCCACGGGGCCACCGCCGCTGTCGGCGGGCACGCCATGGACCGGCCCGGGTACTTCTTCGAGCCGACCATCCTGGCCGGGCTGTCGGACGGGACCCGCATCGTCGACGAGGAGCAGTTCGGACCGGCGCTTCCGGTCATCTCCTACCGCGACGTGGACGACGTGGTCGAGCGGGCCAACGCCACCCACTTCGGGCTGTCGGGTTCGGTGTGGAGCTCGGACAGCGACCGGGCCGCCGGCGTGGCCGGACGGCTCGAGTGCGGAACGGCCTGGGTCAACACCCACCTGGCCCTGGCTCCCCAACAGCCCTTCGGAGGGTTCAAGTGGAGCGGGGTGGGCGTGGAGAACGGACCTTGGGGCCTGGCCGAGTTCAGCGAGATCCAGGTCATGCACCGCTCCAAGAGTGCTGACGGCCTCAATCTCAACACCGGCGGCCTGGTTTCCTGAGCCCGGCCTGACCTCCACCCCGCCCGGCCGCGGGCGGCCCCCAGGTACCCTGGTACGCAGCCATTAGCCGGTCTTTCGGCCGGGCGTTGTGGGCGGAGTTCATGCTGCGCCCCAGCTCGGAGAAGCCATCCCCGGGGTGGTAGCGGGCCGTGGCGCGGGCTCGTGAACAGCGGGTGAACGAACCGCGAACGATCACGGTCAATAGTTCGATAGTCTAATAGTGTGAGATCCAAAGCAATGGCCCCGACGACGGTCGACGTGGAGAAACGCATCAAGGTGGGCCGCACCGCGGCGTGGCTGGCCAAGCAGGTCGAGATCGGTTTGGCCGCGGCCGACCTGTCTGCTCCCCAGTACCGGGTGCTGGGGCTGCTCGACGAGAGCTCGGCGGTCTCCTCCGACCTGGCCGAGCGTCTGGCCGTGCGACCGCCCAGCGTAACGGCCATCGTCGACGGCCTGGTGGCCCGGGGCCTGGTCGAACGCCGACCGGTGGACTCCGACCGGCGGTTGGTGGATCACGTACTGACCGACAGCGGGCGCCAGGCCCTCGACAGCGCCGATGCCGCGGTAGCCACCCGGCTCGGGGACATCGCCGCCTGCCTCGACAGTGACGAGGAGGCGGAGCGGGCCTTCGACGGTCTGGTGGCGTGGCGCAAGGCCTTCGGTGCCTACCGGTTGGTCCGGCAGGCGGCCCGATGAACATCCCCCGACTTCGCCCCCGGCCTCCGGCCACCGCCGAAGTGGGCAACGACTTCGTACCCATCGCCGAGGTGGCTCGCAACGAGGCCCCCCGGGCCACCATCGACCCCGACAAGTCCCTCACCTGGCTGCGCCGGGTCATGCCCATCATGGGGGCTCACAAGGGGATCTTCATCACCTCACTGGTGGCCTCGTTCATCGGGCTGGTCCTGCAGGTCCTGGTGCCCAATCTGTTGAACGACGCCATCACCAACTCCATCCAGAAGCACACCGTTCCCCTGAACCACTACGTCTGGCTGGTGGTCGGGATCGGGGTGGTGGGTGGGATCGCCGGCTACATCTCGCGCCTGTTCCTCTTCGAGACGGCCTACGACATCGAGTACGACCTGCGGAACATCATCTACGAGCACCTGACGAAGATGTCGTTCTCCTTCTACGACCGCGTCCAGTCCGGGCAGCTCATCTCGCGGGCCAACTCCGACATCCGGTCGGTCCAGATGTACATGACCTTTGCCCCCTCCATCCTCGTCCAGTGCTCCATCGCCATTGTGGCCTTCGGCTTCATGCTCCACATCAACGTCCCGCTGGCCTTCATCGCCATGGCCACCATGCCCTTCGTGTACCTGGCCGGGGTGAAGATGCGGAAGTCGATGTTCCCGGTGTCGTGGATCATCCAGTCCCGCCTGGCCGACGTGGCCACCATCGTCGACGAGAACGTAAACGGGGTGCGGGTGGTCAAGTCCTTCGCCGCCGAGCAGCAGCAGCTGCGGTCGCTGTCGGGAGCAGCCGACCGGCTGCGCTGGAGCTACATCAAAGACGCCGACCTCCGGGCCCGGTTCTCCCCGCTGGTACAGAACCTGCCCCAGGTGGGACTGGCCCTGGTCCTCTTGTTCGGTGGGTACATGGTCATCCACGGCGGGCTGGGCATCGGGGACATCCTGGCTTTCAACGCCTACCTGCTGATGCTCCAGGCCCCGTTCATGATGCTGGGCATGCTGATCATGATGGGACAGCGGGCGGCGGCCTCGGCCGACCGCATCTACGAGATCATCGACGAACAACCCACGGTGACCGACTCACCCGACGCCATCGACCTGGTCAATGTACGCGGCGACGTGGCGTTCAACCACGTCGACTTCGCCTACGCACCCGACGCCGAGCAGCTTGTCCTGGCCGACTTCGATCTGCACATCTCCCCTGGGGAGACGGTGGCCCTGGTGGGTCGGACGGGAGCCGGTAAGTCCACGGTGGCCCGGCTGTTGACCCGCTTCTACGACGTCAAACACGGCTCGGTGGAGATCGACGGGCACGACGTCCGGGACGTGACCCAGCACAGCCTCCGGGCCAACGTGGGCGTGGTCCTCGACGAACCTTTCCTCTTCTCCGTGTCCATCCGGGACAACATCGCCTACGGCCAGCCCTCGGCGGACCTGGACGAGATCATCGCCGCGGCCAAGGCGGCCGGGGCCCACGAGTTCATCTCCCATCTGGCTGAGGGCTACGACACCGTGGTGGGTGAACGGGGCTACACCCTGTCGGGTGGACAGCGCCAGCGCATCGCCATCGCCCGGACGCTGCTGGTCAACCCGCCCATCATGGTGCTCGACGACGCCACCAGCGCCATCGACGTCCAGGTCGAGCAGCGGATCCACGCCGGGCTGCGGGTGCAGATGGAGGGTCGGACCACCCTGATCATTGCCCACCGACTGTCCACCATCTCACTGGCTGATCGGGTGGTCCTGCTCGACCAGCACAAAATCGTGGCCGACGGAACCCACGCCGAGCTGCTCGAGACCACTCCCCTCTATGCCGAGGTACTGGCCCAGGCCGGTGAGTTCGAGCGGGAGGCCGATCTTGAAGAAGGCGAAGAGGAGGCCGGCGAGGACTCGGTCGAGCCTGACGGCCAGCCGCTGCGGGACCTACTGGACTCCGTGCGCGGCGGGGGCCGGTCATGATGTTCGGCGGTGGTGGTGGGGGTGGCTTCGGTGGCCCCGGAGGCGCCCAGGCCTCAGCGGCCTCGGGCCTGCCGTTCGCAGGCATTCCCCCCGAACTTCAGGACGGCGTAGACAAGCTGCTGGTCACCGAGCCCGAGTATGCCGAACCGGACATCGTCTTCTCCCAGAACAGCTCCGACGCCGAGCTCAAGCGGCTGAGCCTGTGGCGGCTGCTGACCAAGTATCCGGGCATGCTGGCCCTGGCCGGGATCCTGGTAGTGGTGATCGCCGTGGCCTCCCAGGTCGGACCCTCGCTGACCGAGTACGCCATCAACAACGGCTTGGGCGGCACTCCCGCCCACCACATCGACTTCGGCGTCGTGGTGGTCTGCGCCATCCTCTACTTGGTCTTCGTCATCGTCACCGCCCTGGGCCAGCGCTTTCAGGTCCAGGTCACCGGGCGGCTGGCCGCCTGGGTGATGAACGACCTCCGGGTCAAGGTCTTCGCCCACCTCCAACGCCTCTCGCTGGGCTTCTTCACCGAGGAGAAGGCCGGCGTGGTCATGAGCCGGATGACCAGCGACATCGAGAACCTCCAGCAGCTGCTGCAGGACGGCTTGTCCCAGTTGGCCATCCAGGGGCTGACCATGGTGGTCATCACCGTGATCCTCTTCACCATCAACGTCGAGCTGGCCCTGATCACCGTGGCCCTGATCCTGCCGGCCCTGATCGGCGCGTCCATCTGGTTCAGGCGGGCATCGGAGCGCGGCTACGACCGGGTGCGGGACGGCATCGCCAACGTGTTGGCCGACCTGTCCGAAAGCCTCCACGGCGTCCGCATCGTGGCGGCCCACAACCGCCAACGCAACAACGTCATCCACCACCGCAACGTGGTGGGCGACTACCGGGACGCCAACAACTACACCGCCCATGTCAACGCCGTGTACGGTCCCGGCACCCAGCTGCTCGGCGTCCTCGGCCAGGCGGTCCTTTTGGGCATCGGTGGCGACATGGTGATCAACCACACCCTGTCGCTGGGTGGCCTGGTGGCCTTCTTCCTCTACCTCAACCGGTTCTTCCAGCCCATCCAGTTGCTGGTCCAGCAGTACAACACCTACCAGCAGGGCCAGGCTTCGGTGAACAAGCTGCGGATTCTGGTGGACACCGAACCCGAGGTGCCCGAGGCCCCCGATGCCATCGAGCTCCCCCCATCCAGGGCCGGATCACCTTCGATGACGTGTCCTTCGGCTACAACCCCGAGCGACTGGTCATCGAGGACGTCGACCTCACGGTGAACCCGGGCGAGACGGTGGCCTTCGTCGGGCCGACCGGGGCCGGCAAGTCCACCCTGGCCAAGCTGGTGACCCGCTTCTACGACCCGACCGTGGGACGGGTGCTCATCGACGGGCACGACCTCCGGGCCGTGACCATGCACTCCCTGCGCAGCCAGCTCGGGGTGGTGCCCCAGGAGCCGTTCCTCTTCGCCGGCACCATCGGCGACAACATCGCCTTCGCCCGTCCCTCGGCCAGCGACGCCGAGATCCACGAAGCGGTCGACCGGGTTGGCCTCACCGATGTGATCGACCGGATGCCCCAGGGCCTCAACACCGTGGTCCACGAGCGGGGCCAGACCCTGTCCTCGGGTGAGCGGCAACTCATCGCCCTGGCCCGGGCCTTCCTGGCCCACCCGAGGGTGCTGGTCCTCGACGAAGCCACCTCCAATCTCGACCTGCAGTCCGAGACGAAGATCGAGAGGGCCCTGGACGTGCTGTTGGAGAACCGCACGGCCATCCTCATCGCCCACCGGTTGTCGACGGCCATGCGGGCCGACCGCATCGTGGTGGTGGACCTCGGGCGGATCATCGAAGTAGGCACCCACGATGAGCTGGTGGCGGCAGGAGGCCAGTACGCCGAGATGTACGCCACCTGGGTGCGCCAGTCGGAGCTGGACGAGCATGCCCCAACCGAAACCGGTGGGTGAGTCGGAGGCGTAGCGGCGGGTAGGCGAACCCGGTAGAACCGGCGTAACCGCATGGCCAACGATCGGAGCGTGGTGATGGATATCGGCGCAGTGCTCTGGGTCTGGGACGGTGAGTTGTGTCAGTCGGAGGGCGGATAGCGCCCCGACCACGGATCGGCTTGCTCGAGGTAGGAGGCCACCCGGATCAGTCGGGCCTCGTGCCACGGCCCGGCCACCATCTGGACACCGACCGGGAGTCCCGAGGCCGCCTGGTGCAACGGCAGGCTGATAGCCGGTAGCCCGGTGATGTTGAAGATGGCGGTGAAGGCGGCCATGGCCACGATCTCTGTGACCGGGCCCCCGGCCCCAGCGTGCACGGACTCCAGCAGCCCCACCGCCGGCGGTTCGATGGACATGGTGGGGGTGACCAACAGATCGAACTCGTGGTCGAAGCGTGCCACGATCTGGCGGGTCATCCGCTGCAACTCGGACAACGACGAGGCGAAGGTCAGGCTATCGACGGCCTTGGCCGCCTCATGGGCGGCCTGGTTGTGGGGCTCGACCAGCTCCCAGTCGATGCCATCCATCTCGCTCAGCCCGGCATTTATCACGTTGAGGAACGGGATCAGTCCGATGGGGTCGAAGACGTCCTGACTCAGCGTGGACACCTGGTGGCCGGCTTCTTCGAGCAACCTGCCGGCGTGCTCCACCGCGGCGACCGGCTCGTCCCCCACCGGCAAACCCAAAGCCGAAACGGTGCAGAGGGCCACTCGGAGGCGGCCGGGAGCGGCGCCCACTTCGTGGGCGAAGGGACGGTCCGGTTGGGGCGCACTGAACCAGCCACAAGGATCGGGGACGCTGATGACATCGAGAAGGGCCGCGGTATCAGCCACGGTGCGGCTCAGGGCTCCCTCGGTCGCCATGCCCTGCCACCCCGGCACGGTCGAGGGAACCCGGCCCCGGTTGGCCTTGAGCCCGACCAGGCCACAGCACGATGCCGGAATTCTGATGGAGCCTCCCCCGTCGCTGGCGTGAGCCACCGGGAACATGCCGGCGGCCACGGCCGACCCGGCTCCTCCACTCGAGCCGCCTGACGTGTGGAGCGGGTTCCACGGATTGCGGGTGATCCCGAACCGGCTGTTCTCGGTCACCGTGATCGAACCGAACTCGGGGGTATTGGTGCGACCGGTGAAGATGAACCCCGCCGCGGCCAAGAGGTCGGCCATCATTTCGCTGGTGGCGCTGGGGCCGGCCGGAGCACCCCGGGATCCGTAGGTCACCGGCTGTCCGGCCACCGGCATCAGGTCCTTGATGGGGATGGGTACCCCGGCGAAGGGAGGGAGATCCTCGACTCCGACGGCGATCCTGTCCCCGAGCCTCTGGGCTTCGGCCCGGGCCTCCTCGTCGTTGCGCCAGATGATGGCGTTGAGGTCGGGATTGCGCTGGTCGACCCGCTCCAGACAGGCGTCGAGCACCTCGAGCGGGCTCACGTCCATGGCCCGGATGGCCGCAGCGGTCTCGAGGGCGGTGGCTTGTTCGTCCATGCGGTCAGGGTAGTGCCGGGCCGGGTGACGGGGTCGGGCCGTTGACCGGGCTCCGGGTGCCAGTTACGATCCGGGCGCCTCGAAGGTGCGCAAGGGCTGGGATGGTCGGCTGGATCGGATCGGGCTCGGTTTCTCGGTCCGGAAGGGGGAGCATGCTGTTCGTCCATGAAGTCCACACGGTGGTGGGAAAGCGGGCCGACCAGTTTGAGGATGCCTATCGCCACGGATGGATGCCGATACTGGCCGAGGGATCCGACGCCCGGTTGCTCTGGTATTTCGACCACGCCCACGGCAGCGGACCGGCCTACCGGGTGGTGACGGTGACCGGGGTGGTGGACGGCGCCGCCTGGTTCCGTTTGGCTCAGCGGGTGGCCACCGGCGACCTGCGCAGGTGGGCGCGGGATCTCGATGGGCTCCAACATGACTCCCGGGGACGGATCCTGACCCCCCTCGAATGGTCGCCCACCATCCCCCCGCTGGCCGACATCCCCACCGAGCCGATCGAGCACGAGCCCACCATGTACATGGAGGACACCATGTGGCCCTTCCCGGGCAAGGTCGGTGAGTACATCGAAGCAGCCGGTGCCGTCTACCGGCCGGCCCTCGGTGCCGAGGGGTCGCACGTCAATATGAGCATCGAGCTGGCCTTGCAGACCATGCCCGGAGCAGGACAGCACCCCGAGGTGACGCTGCTGCAGAAGCTCTCCAGCCTCCCGTTGTTGATCAGATTGCTCACCAACGACATCCCCGTCGAGGTCACCGGTCCGGGCTCGTGGATGCACGAGGCGCTCGACCTCCGAGACCAGTGGCGGAGCAAGTTGCTCCGGACCGCCGTGTGGTCACCGCTCTCATGACCGGTGCCCCGATCCGACATCATGTTCAGGAGGTGCCGGTCGATGCTGTTCATGCATGAGACCCACCGGGTGATCGGTCGTCACGCTTCGGACTTCGAGAACGTGTATCGCGACGAATGGATGGGGGCCCTGGCCGCCGGTGGCGATGCCCGGCTGGTGTGGTACCTCAACCACGCCATGGGCAGTGGCCCGGCCTATCAGGTCGTCACCATCACGGCCTGCTCGGACGGCACGGCCTGGGAGGCATTGGCCCAGCGCATGCGGCACGGAGACCTGGCCGGCAAGGCATCACAGCTCGATTCCTACCGGTATGAGGTCGAGGGGAAGCTCCTCATTCCGGTCCCGTGGTCGGCATTGCAGGATGTCGACCTCGAGGAGGTGCCGACTGACGGTCGCCAGCACGAGCTATCGCTGTACATGCAGGACACCGGGTGGCCCGATGCACCGCTCGACGACTACATCGAACTGTGGGACCAGGACTACTGGCAGCACATGCGCAAGATCCCCGAGGAGAAGAAGCTGCTCGACATCGTGGCTTGCTTCCAGGTGGCCCACGGCTCGGGCATCCGCCCGGAGGCCATCCTCATGCAGAAGATCATGAACTTCTCGACCCTGGGCCATCTCCTCACCAGTGTGGAGAAGCACGATCCGTCCACCTGGCCCGGTAGCTACATGACCAAGGGACTCGAGCTGCGGGACCAGTGGGAGAGCAAGCTGTTGCGCACCAGTGCGTGGTCACCTCTCTGGTAGCGCACCGTACCCCCTAGATTTGACCGGATGGACACCCCCGATGCCGGTGGACCCTCCGGTGCGAACCCCACGCTGCGATCGGCCGGGATGGACGATATTGACACCGTCCTCGACCTCTGGCGGCAGGCCGACGCCGAGCCCACCCATACCGATGACCACGAGAGCCTGCAACGCCTGGTCCTCCACGAGCCGGGAGCCTTGATCGTGGCCGACACCGGCCAGCAACTGGTCGGTTCGGTCATTGCCGGTTGGGACGGCTGGCGGGGCTCCATCTACCGGTTGGTGGTGGCCCCAGCGCATCGCCGCACCGGACTGGGGCGCCGGTTGGTGGCCGAGGCCGAACATCGACTGGCAGCCCTGGGCGCGGTTCGGCTGCAGGCCATCGTGGTGGAAACCGATGGCCGGGCCACCGGCTTCTGGCAGAACAGTGGTTGGGAGCAGCAGTCGGCCCGGCTCCGGTTCGTAAAGGGCTGAGCCCGGCACCCCATATCGGAGCCCGACTACCGTGGCGGCGATACTCGAGCACAGGGGGATTGGCTATGCAGGCTGGTCAAGAGCGGGGTGAGCCCGCCGGCGGGGATGCTCACCCACACCTTCCGTCTCCCCCAGTGGCGGGAGGCCTTCTCCGCCCTGGCCACCCGGGACCAGTCCGATGCCATCAAGGTGGCCTTCGACTTCCGGTGACCGCCCCGGGGTCAGGCCGTCGACTGCTCGGTGATGTGCTGCAGCTCGATCTGCAGCGGGAGCAGGAAGCTCAGGTAGGCGTTGGTCAGGGTGAAGTCCGAGTTGGGGCCGTGCGTGGTCATCTGGGCCCGGTCGATGATGGCCAGCCGGTCGTCCCGTTCCCGGTAGGCCCGGGCCCGGTCCAGGATCTCATCCAGCTCGTCCAGCGAGGAGACCTCCAGGCCGAAGTGGTCGAGCCTCGGGGCGCGTAGGAACTCGCCCGTCGAGGGGAGGAGATAGAGGTACTGGCGTAGCTGGCCGGTGTAGATGATGAGGGGATTGCCCTGCTCGGTGCTGTTGTCGCCTTCCGTCCAGCCGAACACCGCGCCGTAGAAGTCGAGCAGCGAGGCCCGGCCGGCGTCGTCGAGTATCTCGGCGTCGACAGTGATGGCCAGATGGTTGATGATCGGTCGTACCGGAACTGTGGTCATGACGCCTCCGGGTGCACCAGTACCTTGGCGGCGATCTCGCCGCGGGACAGTCGGTCCATGGCGCCCATGACCCCGTCGAGGCCGACCTCGTCGGCCTCGATCAACCGGTCCAGTGGCATGGCGCCGCTGCCGAGCAGGTCGAGGGCGGGCTGAAACCCCTCGGCGCTGTAGTTGTAGGCGCCGAGGGCGTCCAGCTCGAGCACGATCATCCGGTTGTGGTTGACGGGAACCGGTTCGGACCCGGTCCCCACGAACACCAGGGTGCCGGCATAGTCGAGCTGGCCGAGCGCCTGACGGGCGGCCCCGGCGTGGCCCGAGCACTCGAAGGCCACGGCGTAGGGCTCCGCCACCGTCGCCACCGGTGCCGGCTCCTCCAGGGTGTCGGGGACGACCACCCGGGACGCCCCGACTTCCAGCGCCCGTTGGCGGCGCAGGGCCACCGGCTCACTGACGGTGATGTCGGCCACGCCCCGGGCCCGGAGGACCGCCACGATGAGCAGGCCCACCGGGCCGGCCCCGGTGACCAGGACGCGGTCGTCGGCGGCCACACCGGCGAGCTCCATGGCGTGCAGGGCGATGGCGGTGGGCTCGGCCAGGGCCGCGGTCCGGCTGGTGAGGGCGTCGGGGATCCGCAGCGCATTGGACGCGCCGACCGTGACGTACTCGGCGAACGCACCGCGCCCGTGGCGGAGGTCGGACGGCGGGTGGCGTAGACACACCGACGGGCGACCGCGGCGGCAAGGCCGGCACCGCCCGCAACCCGGCGTCGGGTTGAAGACCACCCGGTCTCCGGTCGACCAGCCGGACGCGGCGCCCCCGGACCCGACCACCGTGCCCGACCACTCGTGGCCGAGGATGGACCCCTCGACGGCGTACCGCCCGAACACCAGATGGAGGTCAGAGCCGCAGATCCCGCACTCGGACACCTCGACCAGCAGCTCGTCAGGGCCGGGGCCGGGGACGGGTACCTGCTGTACCTCTACGGTGCCCTCCCCGATGTAAACGGCCGCCGACATCAGCTCAGATGACACAGCGGTCATGCTACGGCAGCGCGCCGTCCCGGCGCTTTTCGAGCTCAGCGGACCACCCCCGGCCCCTCACCGGATGATGACCGCCACGGCCAACCCGAGGGGCAGGAAGGTCCACCCCCAGCGGGCCGAGATCATCACCACGCCCGACCGGTAGCCGTAGAGGACGGCCTGCTGGGGAGGGTTGAAGGCCGGGGGCCCAAAGGCCGACAACACGGCAATGATGGCCACGGCTTTGGACCGGGTGACCAGGGCGATGATGCCCAGGTAGATGATGCGCACCACTGTCAGCACCAGCCATCGCCGGTACTCCGATCCGGTCCGGGCCACCGAGGCGTTATGGGGGTGGAAGACCGATCCGGTGTAGAGGGCGGCGCCCACGAAGGCCAGCAGCGGGCCGGAGACGGTGAGGATCCAATGGGAGGCCGACGGTGCCGGTCCGGTGGCGTGCAGGGCCAGGCCCACCACCACGGCCAGCACCATCGACTGGTCGGCCCAGCCCGAGGAGCGACGTTGCCGGATGGGGGCGTCGCGACGCATCAGATGGATGCAGATGGCGTTGGGTAGGGCGTAGACGGCGTTGGTCAGCGCCGAGATCACCGTTCCGGTGGGGCCGATGAGGGCCCCGGCCACCGGAAGCACCCAGAAGGTTCCGTTGGGGAAGGCCGCCCAACCCTCCAACTCGGCCAGGCCCGCCGGGCGACTCCCCCGCATGAGATGGGCCACCACCAGCAGGAGCCCGCCCACACCGGCCAGGAGGATGGGGGCCACAATCTGATGGGGCGCGGTCAACCGCCAGGCCGAAAACAGTCCGAGTAGGGCCGCCGTGGCCACCAGCTGCACGCGGAGGTAGACCGGCCAGCCGCGCCTGAGCCTCGGTCCGCCCCGGTGGACGGCCGTGCCCATGAGAGCGCCGAGCAAATAGGCGCCGAAGGTGATGGCCAGGCTCAAGCGCTGACCCTAACCCAGCGGCCGCTTGGAGGAAGGCCCCGGAACCGTCCCCGGCCGACCCGGGTCGACCCGGGTCGACCCCTCCCGGGCCCACCGCCTCGGGCGGCCCTCCGGGTTGTCCCGGACTGGCCCGGACCCCCTTCACCAGGTATCCCGGTAGCGTTTGGCCATGGCGCAGATCCCTGAACATGAGGCCATCGACGCCGTCCTCCGCTCGCTGGGCGCCACGGAGGAGCAGCTCGACGCGGTCCGAGGTCAAAGCCACTACGTCGGGCTGGCCGCGGACCTGGTCCTGACCGAGGGCGCCGTCCTGACAGCTTTGGACCTGGCGGACCGGTCCGGCGTGCCGGTGGAGGAGGTGCTCTCGCTGTGGAGGACCCTGGGCGTGGACGTACCTGACGAGCACCGGGCCATGTTCTCGGAGCGGGATGCCGAGTTCACCGCGTACATGATCGATTTCAAGCCGGTGGGATCGCACGGGTCCGAGCTGATGAGGGTGTTGGGCACCTCACTGACCCGGGTGGCCGAGGCCGCGGTGGCGGTGTACGTGCAGACCCTGGAGCCCAAGATGGACCGGGCCGACGTGGAGATCGCGGTATGGGCCCAGGAGATGGCCGACGTCACCGCGTCGGCTCTCAAGCTCGGCGACTCGATGGGGGCGATCTTCGCCCACCACATGCGCGACGCCGTCCTCCGACAACGGATCGCCCAGGCCGGGGTGGAGGACCGTTCCCTCTACCGGTTGGCTGTCGGCTTCGTGGACCTGGTGGGCTTCACGCCGCTGTCGCTTCGGACCTCCCCGTCGAAGCTGCTCGAGTTGATCAGCCAGTTCGAGACCAAGGCCTTCGAAGTGGCGGGCAGGCACAACGGTCGTATCGTCAAGCACATCGGTGACGAGGTCATGTTCGTGGCCATGGACGCCGAAGCGGGATGCGCCATCGCCTGTGACATCACCGCGGCCTACGCCGAGGGCATCGAACCCCGCGGTGGGGTGGCCTACGGCGACGTCATCACCCGGCACGGCGACTACTACGGCACGGTGGTCAACTTGGCCTCCCGGTTGGCGGAACTAGCAGTGCCCGGGGAGGTCCTGGTCAACGGGGCCACCGCCGAGTCGGCCACCGACCGCTTCGCCTTCCGCCCGGCCGGCCGCCGGCTGCTCAAGGGCTTCGGCGAGCCCCTCGAGGTCTTCTCGCTCTACGAGTCGTCGCCGCGGGCCGGGAGAGGTGCCGTTTCGAGGGGATGACCGCCCTCGCCCCTGGGCCCGTAGCCGGGGCCGGGTCGACGTCCGTGCGATCATGGTGCGGATTGGCAACCAGGACCACTCGCCATTGATACCGACGAGGACGTAAGTATGTGGGTGGTCCCCCAGGGGGTGACCCCGTCGTAGGGGCGCGGGCCTGGGTAACTCACCGAGAACCGAAGGAACCGTCCATTTCTCTGGTCACTCAGGAGGGATCCTGTGGGAACACATTGAGGCTTGCCTTGGGCGCACTCTGGCCTGCCATCGTCAGCGATCACTACTCGCGGGGCGTTTGCCTCGACTGCTCCCCATGACGTCCACACGACGTCCGCCGTCGCAGCACTCCTGTCATCACACACCATGATCCAGCTAGACGGTCGCACCGCGTGCTTCAACCCGGGGCACTCGAGCATCGACTGAGTCGCGGTCGTTGCAGCGGGGCTGTCAGAGTAAGCCGTCGTGGCCGAGGAGCCATGCCCCACGAGAACAGCCGCGCAGATCAGTCTCGATCGCACGCCCTTTTCTGACCCAGCAGTAACCAGAATTATCCGGCCACTGGAAGTGTCAATCTCACCGCGGCCAGTAGCGACGGGGCGTCCGCCACTCCCATCGACAACCTGGCCGGACGATCTCTCTAGTCAAGATTGTTGACGGGTCACGTGAACACCGCCGGGACAGCCAGCTCCCGCACTCAAACGATTCCGCGTGCCTCGCCACATGCACGTTCAGTCGGACTTTTCATTTCGGCACCTGCTATTTTGAAGTCAGGTCTTCTGCATCAGAGGGCCGTCCGATTATCAAGGGGGACTCAATGAAACGCCATCTTCCCACCCGTCTGCTGGTCTGTGCCGCAATGGTAGGTACAGCCTCGCTTACGGCCGTGGCAGGTTTTGGGAGCACTGCAGGTGCAGGCACGCCACTTACGCTGACGTGCACGACGACGACGGGGAATTCCACGGCCCAGAACGTCTCGGGGTGCTCGGGAACCGCCGCCATTGCCGCTGACGCCGGGCCCGCGCCGACCACGGGCCATTCCGTGGTGGAAGGGGCAGTCCCGAAGTCATCTGGATCCGTCTACTCCTATGACACGTTCAAGTCGAACAAGACCGCTCTGGCGAGCATCAAGGAAACGCTCAATACGAAGCCAACCACCGCCGAGTGCGCCGCGACGCACGCCGGCACCGGCGCCCAGAAGATCTTCGGGTACGTGACCTACACGGGTTCCGTGCTCAAGAGCGCCACCATCAACAAGAAGGCCTACACGACGACGGCAACCGGCATGGTCGGCGGAGCCGCCAAGGGTGCCGACTGCATCTACAAGTCGAGCAGCGGCTCGACCAGGGCACTCTGTACGTGTACAACAAGGGAACGTCCACTCTCTGAACATTCCCACGTGCATCAGTTGATTGTGGAGAGTCCCCCGGGGAATCCCGGGGGACTCTCCATGTTTGGACCGCCGAACCTTTCTCTTGCATGGCGTGGTGCAACTGCCCGACTGTCCAGCTCGGCCCGCAGGTGGGCGCTACTGTGCCCTTTGGATCCGAGCCACGTGGTGGCGTCCGGAGCCATTCGAAGAAAGGTGGGAGCTGACGTGAATCACCACACCGCTCGTGACGCGGGCAAATGGGGCGCCGTCCTTCTGATTATGGCCGGAGCCCTAGCCGCTTGCGGCAGTGGGGCCACTTCGTCCCCGACGACGACGGCCAAGCCGATCGGTTGGCAGGCGCCGGCGGTGTTCAGCACCCCGCCGGACACCGGTCATGTCATCGAACCCATTTCCGCCAATCCCACGGGTTTGGCCGCCCACGGCTACGTGGAGCAGGAGTACTTCGCTTCGGGTACGGCCTACTCCTTCACCAGCCGGTCCACGCCCTCCAACGGGAAGTGGACCATCGCTGTGGCGGGATCGGCGCCCTACCGGACGCGCGGTCATCGTGCGACGACCGAGTAACCCGGCATCGTTCGACGGGAACGTCGTGGTGGAGTGGATGAACGTATCGGCGGGTGAGTCTGCCCCTGACTGGGACTACCTCAACCCCGCCCTCATGGACTCGGGTGCCGCCTATGTGGGGGTGTCGGCCCAGGCGCTCGCCGTCAACGGCGGGAAGGCGATCCTCGGTTCGGGTCGAACCCTCGGGCTTTCGCAACAGGAGCCGGCTCGGTACGGAAGCCTGCGCCACCCCGGCGACCAGTACTCCCTCGATATGTTTGCCCAGATCGGTCAGGCGTTGCGGGCTCCGGCGCCTTCGGTCCTGGGAGGGCTGCGTCCATCGCACGTGCTGGCGGTGGGCGAGTCCCAGTCGGCCTTCTACCTGACCACCTATGCCGACGCCATCCAGCCCCTCGACCATGCCTACCAGGGGATCTTCATTCACTCCCGTGGAGGCGGGGCTGCCGCCTTCGGCCCCTTGGACGTCTCCTCAGCGACGACAGGTGCCGTGCGCATCCGCACCGACCTCGACGTTCCCGTCTTCATGCTCGAGACCCAGACGGACCTGATCCAACTCGGCTACGCCGCAGCACAGCAGCCAAACACTTCCAAAATCCGGACCTGGGAGGTGGCCGGGACATCCCACGCCGACGCCTACGAAGTGGGTGCAGCCGCTTCCCTCCTCGGCTGCACCACGCCGGTCAACTCCGGGCCTCAGCACCAGGTGGCCCAGGCCGCCTTCGTGGCCTTCCTGCACTGGGTGGACAACGGGACGCAGCCACCATCTCCGAAGCCGTTCACGCTCTCGTCCACCGACCCTCCCGTACTGGCGCTGGACGCCCACGGGAACGTGGAGGGCGGTGTCCGCACCCCCGCCGTGGACGTGCCGATCTCGACGTTGAGCGGTGCACCGCCAAAAGGAAGTAGCGAGCTGTGCGGACTGTTCGGGTCGACGATGCTGTTCAGTCCACAGACGCTGGCTGCGCTCTACAAGACGAAGGCCGGCTACATCGCCGCCTACACCGCCGACCTCAATCGGGCCATAGCCGGCGGATACATCCTGGCGGCGGATCGAGCGTCGCTGCTGGCGCAGGCGGCGCAGGTGTCGTTCCCCAGTTAGGTGAGGCGTCGATACCCACCGAGCCGGCGCTGATCGGTCGGCGCCGATGCTCCGGCCTCGGTATCCGTCATGGCTGGTGTCGATGCCGGACCCTCATCCCGTCGGCAATCTGGCTGACCAGACGGGCATTGGCCCAGGCCACGACGGCGAAGATGAGGACGACGACCAGTTCGTCCAGGATCACGAACCAGAGGGGGCCCCACCCGTTTCCGCTCATGACCCGGGCTCCGAACGCCCGGGTCACACCGAGGAGTACGGCGTAGGAGCCGTACACACCGACCAGTCCCACCAGGCCCGACGGCAACGTCAACACCACCGCGGCCAGGAGTGGCAACGGCGAGCGGGTGTCGCCGACCGCGGCCAGGGTGGCGATCACGGTCACGTAGATGGCAGTCCCCGGGCACTCGGTCAGTGGGAAGTGCGCCCGGCTGACACCGGGGCGGTCCGTACTCACCGGGAGAAGTGCCGCTCGATCTCGTTGGCGTAGGTCACGCCCAAGTTGTCACCGTGCTGAGCCAACCACTCGGAGAGCAAGGTGGACCCGGTGGCCGGGCCGGCAGTGTCGGCCAGACCGTCGGCCATGGCCCGGTACTCGTCCCTGGAGAGCAGGACGTCGTGGAGGATCAGGCCCAGTGCTCCCGACAGTGCGGGTACGACAATGCCCGGCACCCGGACCACGCGGGAGCGACTGCCCACCGCCTCTCGGATCGAGTCCACCAGCTCGAAGAAGGTCGGCCTCTCCGGGCCGACCGCATCGGTCACGCTGTCCTCTCGCTCGGCGGCCTTGGTCAGGCACAGTCGGGCCAGGTCGTCGATGTGGATGCCGCGGATCCGGTACTCCCCCCGTCCACCGACGGCGAAGACCGGGAGATGTCGCAACAGCCAGGCGATGTTGTTGAGCAGGACTCCCTCTCCGCCGAACAGGATGGCCGGTCGGAGGATGGCGAAGGAGACTCCCGTTTCCGCCAGCGCCCGCTCTACGAGGGCCTTGCCCCTGAAGTACGGCAGTGTCGATTCGACCGCGGGATTGGTGATGCTGACGTGGACGATGCGTTGAACCCCGGCTCGCTTGGCGGCCTGAAACAAGGTCCGGGAGTTGGCCACCGCCACATCGTGATCGATCTGCCTCCGGGCGAAGCGCACCCAGTAGGTGTTGTAGAGCGTGGTCGCACCCCGGAGCGAGTCGACCAGCTCGAGCTGGTTGTCGAAGTCGAGGGGGCGGACCTCGATCGGCGAGTGTTCGGTTGCCCGGTTGGGGTGCCCGGTGATGGTCCTGACCTGTCGACCTCCGCTGGTCAGTGCCCTGGCGATGGCCGCCCCCGAATAGCTGAAGGCCCCGGTGACAACGTCAAGCCCGGTGTCCCCATGGCGGGACAGTCGTTGGTCGCTGACCGGCGTGGTGGTCACTGTGCAGCCTCGGGAGGGGCGGAGCCGCTCATGGCGGCCAGAAGCTGGGTCAGTCGTTGGGCGTGGGCGAAGAGATTCAGGGCCGGCTGGCGGTTACCGTCGAGATGGCTGAGCATCTCCAGTCCGAGATAGAGGGCCACGACGGCGTAGGCCACGTCTGCGGCCGGCAGCACTGCCTTCAACGGGGAGTCGCTGAGGGACTGTTCGATGGCGCTCTGGGCGAACTCCCGCCACGGATCGATGCGAGCGGCCACTTCGGGACCGAGATCCGGTGTCGACGAGGACCCGGCGATCATCTCCACCAGCACGGTGATGTATCCGGCATCGAGGTCGGTCCGGAAGATGTCCGTGGCGACCTCGACAAGTTCACCGGGTGAGCCGGCCCCGGCAACCATGGCGCCGTACTGTCCCAACCGCTCATCGCTGACGGCATCGAGTGCGGCCAACAACAGATTGGCGACCGTGCCGAAGTGGTAGAAGATCAGGCCCTGGTTGACTCCCGCCCGTTCGGCGATGGCCCGGGCGCTGGCCCCGACGAATCCTTCCTGCTGGAGGGTGGCGATGGCGGCGTCAACCAAGAGGCGTCGGGTCTCGTTCGACCGGGCACCCTTCTCGCTGACTCTGCTGGCGGTACCGGACTTGGCCATGGGCCACCTCGATTAATTGAGCGAATGCTCAAACTATACGCTCAGAAGTTGAGGTGGGCAATTCGCCGGGTGCATCGATCCGTCCGACTCCACCGGGTCGACCGGCGCCAGGCCTGTTGGCCGGTTCCCCGATGACGAAAGCCGGCCTCTCAGGTGCAGGAATCGGTCAACGAGAGCGCTCTGTCGGTCCGTAGGCAGCGGCTACCGGCGGCGATGAGGAGCATCCCCACTCGGCGCCTGAGGCCGGGCCCTGTTCCCTGGGAGTCGGCCGCCTCAGGGCGACGATGCTTTCTGGCCTCGGCGGCGTGGTGATTCCGTTCCGCCATCCGGGTGGCCGCCATCTGCTCCGCCATCAAGGGGTGGAGATTCATGGCCGCACCCTTCCACTCCCGGGCCAGACGCCGCGAGTTACCCCTGGTGACGGCAGTAAGACCGGGCCTCGGACCCGACCCTGGTGGGACCCGATCCGGTGGGGCGGGGTGGGGTGTCTACGTTCACGGAAAGCCATGAATCGACAGTACGACCACTCCCCTGACATCCTATGTCAGTGAAGTCGAGTCGACTTATTTCGATCGTCCTGCTGCTGCAGGCCAAAGAGCGCATGACGGCCGACCAGCTGGCCGAGGAGCTCGACGTGTCGGTGCGGACGATCTACCGGGACATCGACTCGCTCCACGCGGCCGGCATCCCGCTCTATGCCGAGGCGGGGCACGATGGCGGCTACCGCCTGGTCGGTGGGTACCGCACGCGCCTCACCGGACTCAACACCGGTGAGGCCGAAGCGCTGCTCCTCTCGAGCATCACCGGGCCGGCGACCGACCTCGGCCTCGGTCCCGCCCTCGCTGCGGCCCAGCTCAAACTGGAAGCGGCGCTGCCCCCCGATGTCGTGGCCCAGGCCAGCCGGATGCGCTCCAAGTTCCACTTCGACCCGGTTGGTTGGTACACCGAGCTCGATGACGTTCCCCACCTGGCCCAGGTGGCCGACGCCGTATGGCAGAGCCGGTCCCTCAACGTCCTCTATCGGCGTTGGAGAGAACCCCAAGAGGTGAGGCGGCGCATCGATCCGTGGGGACTCGTCCTGAAGGCGGGCACCTGGTATGTCGTCGCCGGTCCAGGCCCCCGCACCTACCGGGTCGACCAGATCCTGGAGTTGGCCGTCGACGATCTGTTCCCACCTCCTGAAGCTTTTGATCTGGGGGAGTACTGGAGGCGCAATCAGGAGCAGTTCCTCGCCAGGATCTATCAGGACGAAGCCGTCGTTCGTCTCTCTGCCGAGGGTGTGGCACACCTGTCGGGCGCACTGGCCCGGGCCTGCGCCGCTACCGGAACGGAGGAAACGGACGGATGGATCCGCGCCCGACTCCCCATCGAGTCGGTCGACGACGCACTCCGTGAGTTCCTGCCCTTGGGTGCCGACATCGAAGTCCTGGAGCCCACCGATCTGCGGGCGCGTCTCGCCGAAACCTCACAGGCCCTCTTCACCCTTTACGCAACTGAGCGATAGTCCTACGCTGCTCGGCCATCGGAGCCTACGGGTCCATCACTCCATCATCTCATCGGATGCCTGCGCCGCATGACGAGGATGCCCTCCTCATGCCGCTCACCCATGTTGATTTTGCCCGGCTGATCCGGTCCGGGCCAGGTACGTCGGTTCCGTTCATCGAGGGTCCCATCTCATGAACCAGATGTGAGGGCCCCCGTTGGGCGCATCGGCGTGATCCACGATGTGGAATCCGCACTTCTGGTAGATCAGAACATTCCGCTCGGTCCCCGTTGACAGGATTGCGCCACAGCCCGTGCTCGCCGCCATCGACTGGCCCAGCTCGATCAGCGACCTCCCGTAACCCATCCCTTGGACTTGAGGATCGACTGCGATCGAATCAAGGAGCCAAAGCGGTTCGTCGGGGATGTGGGATTCGACCCAGTCCCAGAATGTCTCATATCTGCCGCCGTCATCAGCGGAGAGCTCGAGGATGCGGAGCTGACTCCAGGGGTCCACGTCCCACCCGTCGCTGCTACCAGGCGGAATCCAGACGGCACCTCCGCCGGCGTCCCCCGCTTCCCACACGAGCCCAAGGCCGAGTGCAATCTCGAAGAAGTACGTGAAGCAGCGGTGCAGCAGGTCCTGCGGCTCCCGCTCCCCGATGAGGGACCAGCGCATCATTGGGTCATCCACGAACGCTCGGGCAAAGACCGATGCGAGCGATTCAAGCCGGGAGGGACCGGCGCGAGAGATCTCTACAGGGGCTCCGTTCATGCGCGGATGAGACACACTGCCTATAGGGGGACCTATCCGCGCTGGCGGTTGGTCACCCGCCAGACGACTCGTAGGCCGGACCAATCGTGGTCGATCGCCGCAACTTTTACATCCACCACGCCCAGGGCCAGGGCGTGTCGACGGACGACGGTGTCGGTGATGTCGCTCTCGTGGCCTGCGGCTCGTCGGGGCCAGGCGATCCACAGGGCACCGGCGGGGTAGATCCTTTCCACCAGGTCCGGTAAGCGCACAGCGAGCTGCTCGGCGGCCGTGAAGAAGCTGACGATGAGATCGGCCGGTTTGGTGGGACCGACGTATTCGAGGTCGGATGGTGGGTCCGTCAGGACCCAACCCGGGGGTGGGCGGTCGAGGCAGACCCGTTGCCCGAATTTGATCCCGAGCTTGCGGGCCTGAGGCGTGGTCGAGGAGCCGGCGGTCATTGCAGCCTCCGCCCAGCTGGCAGTGGATGAGTAAGGGGCTCCTCGGCCGCATCACGGACCGGCTCGGTTCGTTGCTCAGTGGTCACGTGGCGCCATCCGACAAGCGGTAGACCGTCAATACCCCGACAATAGGGCCTGGAGCCGGAGCAGTGTGGACAGATCGACGCCGCTGCGAACACGGCCTCGTTGGTCGGGTCGACGACCCCAGATCAGCAGGACTCGAGCGGCTGCATCCAGTTCCACATGGGGCTCGTCCTTCTGCGCATCGGCGAATTCGAGGCCGGCCCGGCCTCCGCGGACCACCAGGCACACATCGGCGGTAGCCCCGGACCGAAGAGGGACGTGAAGGTCCTCGTCTGGCTCCGGGTCGTGTTGGCGGCCCCGGCGAGTGAGAATCTCCCCGAGGACGCCGACGGCATGTTCGGTCAGATCGGGCTGACTCAGGAGCTCCATGCTGATGTCGTCGTCCCCGACAACGTCCCAACGATGGATGGCGAACTCATTGCGGAGGTGGGGCCAGAATTTCGCCACCACCATCTGGCGGCCGGTCCATGGGATGACCGCGTCCGGTTCGGTCGCCAAAACCTGGTCCATCAAGGCCCGAGCGTGCTCCTCTTGGGTCTCGAGGGCCCGACACAGCTCGGCATCGTCCATGGCCTGCCAGGGTGCTTCGCGCTCCTCGAACGAGCGGGTCTCGGGCACCGGGTCACCGAGCCAGATACGGGGACAGGTGGCGGCTGATTTCGACCGCGATTCCGGTCAGGTGGGCAGTGACCTCGTGCGCCGTCCAGCCTTCGCAGGCGCTGACCACCTGAGGGGCGGTGTACTGGCGGGCATCAAGGAAGGCGGCAACCTCCCGACTTCGTTCCGTTCGAGCAGACATCGACAACCGACCTCCAGGGGTCGAGCCTAAAGCAGACTCCCAAGGATGGGGGTTGTGGCCCGGGGCCTGGGTGGCTCACCCGGTCGCTGGGAGGAGGGTCACCTCGATTGGCGTGCCAGAGGGAGTTGCCGGAGACAGTCCGCTGGTGCTGACGACGGCGGTCCAGTAGTTCCCACTGGGCAGCGGAGGTGGTCCGGACGGTGTGCACGAGGGTGGGGTCGGCACTGCTGCGGCGCCGGTCCCTATGCACGATTGGTAGGTCGTCAAGACCTGTATCGGAAAATCGTTGGGGCCTGGTGGCAGTTGGAGGATGGCGGAGCAATAGACCGCCGATATGGCCGGATCGAAGGGAACGTGGCTGTTCATCAGTCCCACCTCCACCAACCCGCTGTCAGGACAGTAGGTCACCGATACCGGGCCCGGCGTTGTGTTGGTCAACACCACCTCACCGTTGATGGTGCTTCCAGCTACCACCCGGGTGCGATCCAGAACCACCTGCATCGTCAGGGCCGGGGCCACGGCCGATCCGTAGAACGGGGCACCAAACGAGAAGATCCCCCCGTCGGCCGCCACCAGCCAGTAACCACCGGTGGCAGCATCCGAGGCCATCCCCACAACCGGACGATCGAGAACGATGGAGCCGGTCGAGCCGTGGAACGCGGCATGGCCAAAGGAGAAGATCCCTCCGTCGGCCGCCACCAGCCGGTAGCCCTCCGCCGAGGTGGCCATCCCCACGACCGGCCGGTTCAAGGGGACACCGCCCATCGACCCTTCGAATGGGGCATCGAAGGCAAAGACCCCACCGTCCTTGGCCACCAGCCAGTAGCCACCCGTTTCGGGGTCGGAGGACATTCCCACCACGGGCTGATTCAAATGCATGGCGCCGGTGGATCCATAGAACCTGGCGTCACCAAACGAGAACACACCACCATCGGCGGCCACCAGCCAATAGCCATGACCATCCGGCGTCGGAGTCATTCCTACGACCGGTTGATTCAAATGCAGAGCGCCGGTCGAACCGTAGAACGCCGCATCACCGAATGAAAAGACCCCACCGTCGGCGGCCACCAGCCAATAGCCACCTCCGCCCGGGGTGGCGGCGATACCAACCACCGGTTGGACCAGGGGCTCGTTCACGGATCCAACACCTGGCGCACTGCCGCACGCCACGACCTGGCCCGCGTCGCTGGTGATCCAGTAGCCCCCACCGTTGGGGTCTGCGGCCATCCCGACGACACTTCCGGATGGCAGGTGGCCGGAGCAGGTGGCATCAGCGATGTGAGCTCTCTGATGCGATAGGGCCGTCGTGGCCCCGGCGGAAGGACCGAGCACAACGGAGCCGCTGATGGCGATGAGCGCCAACGCTCCAAACCATCTCGCCCCGAGAGCTACAGACCGCAGACCCGTCTTCATGCCCGACCTCCTCCGCCGATCAGCCGAATCGCTCCGCCGGGTACAACCTGGCACGGACGGGTGGTGCCGTCAACCGAGCTGAACCGGCTGCCGCCTCCGGCCCTCTGCTCGGCAACGATCCGCTCCACCGGGCAGCCCTACTTGGTGGCTACCAGGCGGGCTGTGGTCTCGAACCAGCTTGACCGGCAGCGCTCGATTTTACCGGCAGCGCTCGATTGGGAGCGCGTTCGGCCCGAAGGTCCGTTGATCAGCCGCTCAAGATTTCAGGACGGGCAGATCGCTGCGGGTAACGAGTTGGCGTCCTTGCCGATATCAGTGGTCCAGGTGTTGGCGGTGCCGGCGGTCCCTGCGCCCGTGCTGGCATCGGTGCAGTCGTCAGCGGCCCCGGTGTCCTTCGACACCGTGTTGTGGGTCACCGAGTTACCCGAGGTGCCGGTCTCCAGGTAGACGCCGGTCGTCCCGTTGTGGGACACCGTGTTCCCCGTCACGTCCGCCGCCACGTAGTCGGTGCTCACGTAGATCCCGTAGCCCCATCCGCTGACGGTGTTGTCCGACACGGTGGTGTCGGTGCTCGGTGATCCCGCGTAGGTGCTCAGTTCGATTGAGGCATGGGCGGAGGACACCGACCTCAGGGTGTTGTGGTAGATGCGCAGTCCGGTGTTGCCACCGAAGTCGAGGATCCCTGTCCCGTTCCCCCCGACCACGCTATTGGTACTGACAATGACGGTGTTGTTCTCGACCACGGCGTCGGTGCTGTTGGTGGCCACGACAAAGGTCGAGTCGTTGATGCTGCGGTTTCCGTTGACCACCAGTCCCGTGGAATTGTTTCCGGTCGCCCCGGCGAAGTTGATGGCGGTCTGACTGTCGTCGGAGAACGTGTTGTCGGAGATGGTGGTGTTATCAGCCGGGCCGTTGGAGATGAAGACTCCGGTCCCGGTCTGTCCGTTCGAATCCACGTTGCCCTCCGACGTGTTGTCGGCGATGAAGTTGTGGGCGATGGTGGCCCGCATGCTCCCGGTGGGGTTCTGCAGGTTGATCCCGTTGCCGTTCTCATAGATGAAGTTGTCGATGGCGTCCAAGCCACTGCTGCCGGCGAAGGCCTGGATGCCGTCGGCGTTGACGGTGGGCGACCCGGCCCCGGTGAGGGTGAACCCGTCGATTTTGGTGTGATCGGCGGTCGAACTCAGCAGAAATCCGCCGTTGACGTCGTCGACCACCGACTCCGGGGCCTTCGAGTGCAGGAGGTCGGTCCCAGCTTTGCCGGCCTGGGCTCCCAGGAAGGTCAGATCCGGGGTGGTGACGTTGACGGTCTCGCGGTAGGTGCCGGCGCACACCTTGATGGTGTCACCGGCTACGGCCACAGCGTTGGCAGCCGAGATGGTGGAGTAGGTGCCGGTGCAGCCGGAGGCGTGCCCGACGACCAACTCGGTGGGTGAGGCGCCAGCCAACGGGGCAGCGAGTGCCACACCCACCGTGCCGCCCGTGAGGGCCGCACAAGACACAGCAACGAGCAGGACGCGCTTCGCAAACATGTGATTCTCTCTCCGCCTCGGATCACTCGCCCTCGGCTGCCAAACCGGTGCTGCCGAACGAGCGTTGCATCGCGTCCCAGCCCTGTCAAAACCGAGCACTCGGAGGGATGGAATAGTCACGTCCCGTCGTCAAATGAGGTCTGTGGTCCGGTGGTCAGGGTGAACGTAGGGACGGCCAAAGGCGGGCCTCGAGACCCGAAGCCCGTGCCACTGGCCGCAGGATGGCGGCCCGGAGCGACTCTTCGCCCCCGACCACGGTCAGTCGCTCCCTGGCCCGGGTCACCGCGGTGTACAGGAGCTCGCGGGTGAGAATCGGCGACGAGGCCTGGGGCAGGGAAACCACGGCATGGTCGAACTCGGAGCCCTGGCTTTTGTGGATGGTCATCGCCCACCAGGTCTCCACCCGGTCGAGTCGGGAGGGGGCCAGCATTCGGACATCACCCGACGACCCCAGGGCCACCTCCATGGCGGTACCCTGCGCCACCACTACTCCCACGTCCCCGTTGAACACGCCGTTGATGGGGTCGTTGGCCGTGACCATCACCGGTCGGCCCACGTGCCAACGGCGACCTGGTGAGAACCCCGGCACCGATGCCGAGACCTCGGCCTCGAGCATCGCCGTCCAGTCGTTGACCCCTAGCGGGCCCCGGCGGGTGGCCGCCAGCACCTTCACCCGATTGGCCGCAGCCAGTGCGGTGTCAGAGGCCCCGGCCCGGGCCGCTGACACCATGTCGACCCCGGCCGCTACCACCTCGCTCTTGACCCGATCCAAGGCCGACGCACCCTCCGGATCGACCCAGCGGACCTCCGTTGACCCTCGGGTCAGCAGGGCCAGAGCTTCCTCGACATCACCGATCCGGATGGCCTCGGCCAGCGCCGCAATAGCTGAGTCCTCGCCGAAGCGCCGCATCCGTCGCAGCACGGTCACCCGCCCGGCCAGCACCGGTCCGGGTGCCCCGGCGCCACCACCCTCTCCGCCGTCGTCGGGCTCACCGGATGCTCCACTCGGGCCGACCAGATCGCTCATGACCGTGCCGGCCTCGATGCTGGCCAGTTGGAACGGATCGCCGACCAGCACCAGTCGAGCATCAGGCCTGACCGCATCGAGCAGTCTGGCCATCAGGGGCAGCGCCACCATGGAGGTCTCGTCCACCACCACCAGGTCGTGCGGCAGCGGTCGCTGCCGGTCGTGCTGGAAGTGGGTCCGGTCCCGCCAACCAAGCAGGCTGTGCACCGTGGTCGGAGTGGTCGAGGTGAGCACCTGGGCCAAGGCGGGCTCGATCAGACCGGCCTCGCTCAGGGCCTGCACCTCCCTGGTCACCGCCTCGCCCATGCGGGCCGCGGCCTTTCCGGTGGGAGCGGCCAGGGCTACCTGCAGGTCGAAATCCTGGGCCTCCGCCACCAGACTGGCCGCGGCCAGCAGCCGGGCCACCGTATGGGTCTTACCGGTCCCTGGGCCCCCGGCGATGATCGATACTCCGCCGCGCAAACCCCGGAGGACGGCACGGCGTTGGAGATCGGGGTGGTCGACCGAGTCCGGTCCGAACAGGACATCGAGAACGGCAGAGACCGGGCCCTTCAGACTGTCGGCTCCCTCCGCCCCGGAATCCGGACCGCCGGTGGCCCGACGGTGGATGTCCCCGGCCACCGCCAACTCGTAGTGCCAGTAGCGCTGGAGGTACAGCCGTCCCGCATCCCAAACCAGGGGGCGCACCGGCTCGACGGTGGCGTCAGCCGGAGTGGCCACGATGGCTGAGGTGTCGAGGGCCGCGGCCCATTGGTCGGCGGTGGGCCACGGAAGCTCGGGGGCCGGGGCGCCGTCGTCGGTGAGGTCGGCCTGTTCGAGTGAGGCCAGATCCAGTCTCGAGCAGACATGGCCGAAACGGGGAGCCCGGGCCGCCACGGCCAGGGCCAGAAGCGCGGTGTCGGAGACGTCGGGCTGCAAACGGCGGACCGTGCGGGCCAGCTGCAACTCGTAGGAACCGAACAACCCCACCTCGATGAACGGGGAAAGGACGGTGATGGGGTCGGCGGGTGCCCCCTCCGGCGCGGCCGCTCGCACGGTGGTCACCGCAACCCGACCGAGGTGGTCCGACCGGCCAGCAGGTCACTGAGCTCCACCACCAGCTCGGGTGGGATGCCCCAGGAGAAGACACCGTGCGGCTCACGTTCCGCTGTCGCCGCTCCGGCTCCGACCATGCCGCGTAAGAAGAGGTACACCGCACCCCCGAGGTGGGACTCGGGGATGTAGCCGCGGAGTCGCCACCGCAGATACCGGTGGAGGGCCACCGAATACAGCAGCGCCTGAAGGGGGTAGTCGTGCTCGATCATGGCCTCAGCCATCCGCTCCGGGCGGTAGTCGTCCGCTTGCGGTCGTGTCCCCCGCAGGCTCAAGTCGTTGGTCTTGTAGTCGGCCACCACGAAGCGCTGGCTCTCCGGCTCGGAGCCGATCCGCATCACCAGGTCGATCGAACCGGTCAGGTGGCCGGCCAGCGTCAGGTCGATGGCACCCTCGGCCAGTCGTTCGGCCCACGGGCCGAGGGGATCGCCGGGGCTCATGTAGGAGAGCAGCAGTCGGCCGATGTCACGGGCCGGTGCGGGACGTCCCGAAGGGGCCAACAAGAGGTCGAAGGAGACCTCGTTGAGCCGATCGGACGGCTGGATGTCCGCCAGGCTGGCACCGTCACACCGCGGCCCGAGAGGGGTATGGAGGGCAGCCTTGAGCCCTTCGATCAACAGGCGACGACCGTCCTCGCCCACCCGGCCCGAGGTGGCCACCGGGGTCAGGTCGAGTGACCGCCAAGCCAGCTCCCGATCGATGGCCACGCCCAGTTGACGGTCGAGATCGGGGGCGGTGAAGTCCACGCCTTCGAGAACGGTATGGACCAAGGTGCCGAAGGCCGGGCCGGCCGGCAGGGCGCCGAAGGCCGGCACCGCCGGATCGTCGACCGCCACAACTGGCCGCATCGGGCTTCCATCCAGCAGCGGATCGACCCCGCCGTCCAGAGGGGCATCCTCGCCCTGCTCATCGGTGGCTCCCCCATCTGACACGGTCGGGTCGTAGGGATCGAAACCGGAGGCATCATTGACGATGGCGGAGAAGGACCAGCGGTGCCTGGACCGGTCCGGCGCCACGTCGAACTCCGCCACGGTCAGCGCCGGTTGCGTTGCGGCTCCGGCCCGATCAACCCAGCGGTCCACCGGCTCGGTGGCCTCGTCGATGACGGCGGTGGCGATGGTCTCCCCCGAGGCGTCCACCAGTGTCTGCAGGCTGGCCAGGATGTCGGCATCGGGTGGTATCGGAACCCGGTCGGCCCCGAAGAGGTCGGCGTCGATGACACCGTCGGCCCGGGCGAACAGCACACGGGCCAAGGCCGTGGTGTCGCTACGGATGGTCCGCGCCCACCACACGATGGTCTGGTGGGCGGCACGGGTCAGCGCCACGTAGAGAAGCCGGAGTCGCTCTCCGGTGGCCTCTGCGGCCGCCCGTTCCTTACGGGCCGCGCTCTCGTCGGCATCGGGCCAGTCACCCCCGTTGCTCAGGTCGAGGGTGCGGCGCTCCGTAGCGGGGTCCAGATAGGCGACCAGTCCAGCCGTGCTGGGATGCCAGAGGGTGGGAAGGCACACAATCGGGAACTCGAGGCCCTTGGCCGTCCATACCGTCATGATCTGCACGGCCTCGGCCTCGGTCTCGATCCGGCGCGCCGCCACACTTCCGTCGAACTCGCTATCGACGTCGTCCTCGGGCTCGGCATCGAGCACGGCCAGCAGCCCTGCCACCCCGCTGCGGCCGCCCGGAGCGGTGCCACTGAACAGTTCGGCCAGATGGTCGAGGTCGGTCATGTTGCGATCGCCACCCGGACCTCCGAGCACCCGGGCCGCCAATCCGCTCTCCGACCACACCCGGGCCAGCACGTCGGCAACCGTGGTGGTGCCCAGCAGTTCCGCCCACTGACGAACCTGCTCCTGCAACATGACCAGGTCGGCGTCCGTGGCCGAGTCCACCTCGCTCACCGTCCAGCCCACGAACCACGACAGGGCGAACATCCGGACCCGACGCGGATCGGAAGGGCGCGCCATCGACTCGAGCAGCCACCGCATCTGTTCGGCAGCCGGCGACTCCAGCACGCTGGTGCCCTTGGCCACCACGGCTGGGACGCCCTGGTCCAACAGAGTGGCCTGCACCTGAGCGGCGGCCCGGTGGGTGGCCACCAGCACCGCCACGTCCGTGGGCCGGACCGGGCGTGAGCCACCAGGCCCGTCGTGGTCGGGGATCTGTGCCCCGTCGAGCAGGCCGCGCACCTGCGCCACGAGATCCATGCACACCGCCCGGTCGGCCGACCAGGTCACCACCATGTGACTCTGTCTCTCGTTCCTCTGCCGCTCGATGCCGTCGCCCACGGCCAAACGGAGCGAGAGGGCAGGGAGGGCGGAGCCGTCGGCGCCGACCAGCCGGCGGTGGCGATGGCGTGGAGGCGGGCTCACCGGCACGAAGGGGATGTCCGCATCCCCGAAGGTGGCCCCGGACAGCAGCGCGGCCACCGAGTCCAACACGGCCCCGTCCGACCGCCAGTTGGTGACCAGCGACCTCTTTTGGGTGCGGTCATCACCCACCGCCTTCAGATAGGTGTGCACATCGGCGCCGCGGAAGCCGTAGATGGCCTGCTTGGGGTCGCCCACCAGCACCAGGGCGGTATCCACACCGGGCCGGTCGAACAGCGTGGAGAAGATGTCCCACTGCACCGGGTCGGTGTCCTGGAATTCATCGATCAGGGCGACCCGGTAGCGAGCCCGAAGGGCTTCCACCGCTCCGGCGCCGGCCTGGCGCTCGAGGGCATCCCGCAGCTGGATCAGGACATCGTCGAAGCTCAGCAGCCCACTCTGGCGGCGGCGCGTAGAGAGGGCGGTGGTGGCGCGCTCGACCAGTTCCACCAGGTACTGCTGGGCCTCGGAGGCACCGGCCTGGCCCCGCTGAGGCACCAGGACGAGGTCGGGGCGACCATCCACCGTCTTGACGGCCTGGCGGAGGGCGTAGAGCGTAGGGAACTGGTCCACGGGATGTCCCTCGAGGGCGGCGCAGGTGAGCACTTCGGCGCAGGCATCGTGGATGAGCTCGTCGCTGTCGTCGGTGAGGCGGAGGTCCGGGTCGTCCACCGATGAGCCACCGAGGGCGGTGCGCACCTGGTTGGCGAACCCGTGGATGGTCGTCACGGTGGCGGTGTCGAACTCGGTGACCGCCCGCCGCAACCGATCCAGTCGGAGCTGACGGTCCTCCGATGCGAGATGGGAGAGGAGGACGTCATCGGTCGGCGCGGGCTGCGGGTCGTCGAGGTACTCGACGGCCTCGACCAGTCGGTCGCGCACCTTGGCCCGGAGCTCGTTGGTCGCCGCCCGGGTGAAGGTGACGATGAGAAGCTCGGAGGCCGACAGATCCGTCTCGGCGATGAACCGGGTGGCCAAGGCGGCCAGGGCGTAGGTCTTGCCGGTGCCGGCGCTGGCTTGGATGGCCAACTTCCCCCGGGGCAGGTCGTCGCACAGGTCGAACGGGGGGTCGGTGCCCGGGTCGGAGGACGGGTCAGGGATCGGTCCGACAGCCCGTTCCGAGTGCGGCTCAGGGACCGCTTCGGCCTCTTCGTCAGGGACCGATGCGGTACTCGAGTCAGAGTCGGCATCGGGGCTCGAGTCGGCGACTGCACCGACGTCCGGGTCAGGGGCCGCATCGGCGTTCGGACCGTCAGGTTCTTTGGTGACGAACTCGGGGAAGGCGTCCGGGAAAGCGTCGAAGAGGGTCATTACTTTGACCCCGACCGCTTGCCGGCAGACGCTGACGGGTTGGCCTTCGTCGACTTGTCTATGGCCCGGTGGAGATAGGTGGCGAACCTGAATACGCGACCCTTCGGCCCACGGGGATCAGACGGCAAGGCGGGAAGCTCCATCATCTCGTGGAAGGTGGCGCCACCAAAGGCCAGCTTGGTGGCCGGATGGTCGCCGTCCTTGCTCGCCGACTGATAGCCGCTCCAGTCACCGACCCTGGCATAGCCCCGATACACCTGGTGGGAGAAGCTGGGGAAGAGCGGGATGGGCTCGCACATCCCCCTCCGGTAACAGTCCACTGCCACCTCCAAGGCGGTAGTGGCACTGATGCTCCCGTCGGCATCGGAGGCGACCAGATCGTTGACCACGACGTCGCCGGACTTGATCGGTCGGCTGATGGCCAGCGACCGCCAGCGTGTCGAGGGATCGGCGACCAGTAGCGCCATCAGGTCCAGCCACGCGGCCACCCGGTGGGTGGGCTTGGACCTCGAGTAGTTGACGCGGACCGGTCCCGGAGTCGTCGGATCGAGCCGGAGGAGCACCGACCCGACGACACGCGTGCCGTCAGAGAGCTCGACATCGACGGCGTAGGGCTCCCCGGGGCCCGGATGCAGGCCCCGGGCGCGGGCTGCCTCGATCAGTCCATCCACCTCGGCGTCGACCCGCTCGATCTCCCGGTCGCCCAGGCTGCCGGCGGGTAGCGTCCCGAGGGCCCGTTCCACCGTGGCCCACCGCTCCGTGGTGAGCCCGGACAGACGGGCCTCCATCAGCCGGGAGCCGACCCTCCACCCGTCCAGACCGGTCACCGACACCGGCAGGGCTCCGTCAGGAGTCTCCCGTGCCCTCGGGATACGGGCCTGGAGGCGCTGGGTGAAGAACGCGGCAGGGGGGTTGGTGAGAAATTCGTGCAGGTCGGCGAGATCGATGACGGACGACGCGGCCGGCTCGAGGGGCTCGGCCCCGATGGCAGGAACGGCGTGGGCCCGGGCGCGCCGGGACAAGGCTCCCTCGAGTTCGTCGCGGTCGAAGGACCAGGCGACCCCATCGACGTACCGGCCCGGTTCGAAAGAACGCTCGTCGAAGGCCTGACGGGGATGGGACAGCTCGAGACGGGCGGCCACCTCTTGGCGGTCGGCGGGGCTAACGGTGGCCATCACTGCTTCAAACAGCTCGGCGTTCACCACCGAGCGTGGCACCGGTTGATTGGTTCGCACGTCATAACCGTCCCGGACCACCAGCAGCGTCTCTTCGGCCGCCAGCACCGCCTCGAGCAGCGACTCGCGCCCCTCGCCCCTCGGATCCCGATCACCCAGACGGGGATGTACCGCCGTCAGATCGTCACTGGCCACGCCGGGCGAGCCGAACGCCGACTGGTCCATGCCGAGCAGGCACACCACCCGGAACGGAACCCCGCGGAGTGGGGTCATCGACGTCACGGTTATGCCGCCACGGAAGAAGTCCGGTCGCCCCACCCCCGAAGTGAGGCGCTCGTCGAACAGGCGCCTGACATCATCGAAGTGGAGGGGCACGGGGGAGGGAACGCCGTCTGTCGACGCCGCCGCCACGATGGACGACAGCAACCGGTCCAGAGCCTCCTGCTGCCACTGTGAGTCGGGAGGAGTGGCAAAGAGCGCGCCGACGGCGGCCCGCACGAGCTCGACCCAGGCAGCCACGGGGCGCGCTGTTGTCGTCTCGAGGGCCAGAGTGCCCAGGTGGGAAAGGACCTCGGCCAGATGGCCGAGGACGTCGACGTCGGACCCCTCGACCCCGTACGGGGCGGTGTCTCCGAGGGCCAGCACCAGCTCGTCATCGATGGTCGATGATCCGATCAGCAGCCGATCGAGGGCGGCCTGCCAGGTGTTGGTGACGAGGGACTCCGGAATGCCGAACCGCGTCCGGTGCTCGCCGTCGAGGCCCCACCGGACGTTGGTCTCGCCGATCCATTCGGCCATGGTGGCCAGGTCGTCCTCGTCGAAGCCGAAGCGCGTCCGCACCGGCTCCTGCGCCACGAAGCCGAGCACCGATGTGGCCTCGAACCTTCCGGCCGCCAGGTCGAGCAGGGCCACCGTTGAGCTCAGGACCGGGTTGGCGCTCTTCATGGACTGGTCGGCGATGCGGTAGCGAAGGGACGGCACCCCGCTTCGATGCCCCTCGACGGGAGGGGACGACGTGGGCGGCGAGGTGGACCCCGGGGTGGACGCTGTGGCCGTCGAGTGGGCCGACGGGCCGAACACCGCCTCGATCAACGGAGCGAAGCGAACGAGGTCGGGACAGAGCACCACGATGTCGTCCTCGGACAGGTCGCTGCCCGGGCTCGCCAGCAGGTGGAGCAGAGCGTTCCGCACGGTCTCGACCTGTCTGGTCGCTCCGTAACAGGCATGGAACTGCACCGAGTGATCGTTCGGGTCCACGCGGAGCGAGGCGGTGGGGGCCTGGTTCTGCCGGATGTCGTACTGCAGTCGGGTCAGAAGGGTGTCGGGAGTCGGGCCTCCGACGGGGTTGTCCACCCGTAGCGGTGCCGGCATCCCCTTCCCTTCGGCATCGGCCAGCAGCAGCGCCGTCTCTCGGGCCAGCCGCCCCCAACTCCGCAACAGCGGGTGGTGCACCAGTTCGACGGCGGGGTCCCCGCCCCGGGCCCGGCCTGCTTCGCCCACCGGAGCCGGAGCACTGGCCAGCAGGTCGGCGGGGCTCAGGTGCGACGGCTCGAGCACAAAGAGATGGACCTGTCGTTGCTCGCCCACGGCGCGGGCGATGTCGAGGAACTCGCCGCCGGAGAGCAGGGTGAACCCGAAGAGCATGAGCCGGTCGGGAAGCTCGAGGCGCAGTCCCCCGTCCGCCACCCGCTCGATCAGCCCCGGCAACCGTTCGGGTGGACTGGCCTCACCGATGCGCTCCCTGACCAACCGCCACAGGCGGGGCTGCCAGACCGCATGGCTGGAGAGTCCCCGTCCCGACCCCGTCGACGTCGTCCCCCATCGCCCACGACCTGATCATGTCGGGGCGGTGGAGGTGGTAGCGGTCGAACAGGTCCGCAGCCCGGCGGGCCCGGCCGTAGCCCGACCCGACTTCACCCGGGGCCCGCAGGGCCGCCGGCACGGGATCGTCGACCAGCCCGTCGATGACCTCCAACACCGACCACACCATCCGTTCGATGGCCCAGGGGTCCTCTTCCTGCTCGTCACGCTCGGCGGCCAGCAGAGCGGTCCGCAAGGTGCCCGGATAGGCCCGCTGGACGTTGGCCACGATGCCGTCATCGCCACCCGACTGGCCCAGGTGACGGGCCAGTTCGAGCGTCAGCCACCGTCGCATCCCGTCGGACGGGACCGCCAACCAGTCCGCGGCCAGGGGGTCGGCCGGGGGGTCGGCCAGCACCTCGCCGAGGCGCGCAGCCAAGGGCCGGGCCCCGCCCGCGGAGTAGAGATGCATCACGGATAGGGACCCTACTCAGGGGGTGTGACGTACCGGGCCGAGAGGGGTGTGACCATCCGGACCGGGGGGCGGCGCCTTGGACCGGCGCGGCCCGATCCCCCCGGAGCCGCCCCATCGGCCCACGCCGGCGGCCCAGGTGGTATCAAGGTGGCGTGCGCCACCGGAGGCGCACCCTCCAAAGGGAGAACCATGGGACACATGTTGGCGGCAACACACGGTGGTGGTGGGATCTTTCTGATCGAGATCATCCTCTACTTCGTGTTCGCTCTGGGCGTCTGGGGGGCCTACGGCAAGGCCGGGCCGTACGGGAGCCCACCGTGGGCCGCCTTCATACCCATCTACAACTTCATCGTCCTGTTGAAGGTGGCCGGTCGGCCCGCCACCTGGGCCTGGTTCCTCCTGCTGGTCCTGGTGCCGATCGTCGGAAGCCTGGCCCTGCTGGTGGTGTCCATCATCATCCTGAACGACGTCTCGAAGAGCTTCGGGCACGGGGGCGGGTTCACGGTGGGACTGGTCCTGCTGGCCCCCATCTTCTGGTACATCCTGTGGCTCGGCTCGAGCACCTACCGGGGGCCGGCCGGCCCCACCGGCCTCGCTGCCGCCGGAGGATTCGGTTCCGGCCCGCCGTCGGGTGGCTACCCCTACAGCGGCGGTGGTACCGGGTACCCACCGCCCCAACCCGGGGGTTACAGTCCTCCGCCGCCCCCTCCTCCGGGCAGCGCACCCCCGCCGCCGCCTCTGTTTCCCGGCAACGCTCCGCCACCACCGCCGCCGGGTAACGCCCCGCCCCCGCCTCCGGGGCAGATGCCACCCCTGCAGTAGGTATCCGGGGTGGGGTTCGGGGCTCAGCTCACCGCTCCTCCACCCCGCCAACTCAGGAGCGGGACCCCGCGTGGGCGATCAAGCCCTCGGGAGCGGCAGCCAGGGAGGCCAGGATGGCCTCGGCCAGGGCCCGGGCTGACTCCGGATCCAGCTCGAGGGCCACCCGGGCACCGGCCCCGCGGGAGGGGTTGAGCAGGTCGATATTGAGCGTGTGGTCGGCCGGGGCGTGGACCGGATGGTCGAAATAGACGGTGGCATCGGTCACCGGGAACCATCCCTGGGCGCCTTTGCCGCTGCCCTGAACGGGCAGCGAGGTGGTCTGGTACGTGCACATGGTGGTCTCCGTTCAGCCGTTGCTCAGGGTGCGGTCGAAGAACTCCCAGATCCGTTGCCATCCCTCGTTGGCCGCTTCCGGGCGGTAGCTGGGCCGGTCGGTGGCGAAGAAGGCGTGGCCGGCCCCCTCGTAGGAGTGGAACTCGAACTCCTTGCCGGCGGCGGTGAGGACCTTTTCGAACTCGTCCACCTCTTCGGGCGAGGGGTACTGGTCCTCGGCGCCGAACAGGCCGAGCAGGGGGCAGGAGAGATCGTTGGCCCGATCGGCCAGGGGCCCGATCTTCACCGGGAAGCCATCGGGCGGCGTGGCGATGATGAAGGCGCCGTAGCAGTCGACGGCGGCATCGAGGTCGAGGCTGCAGGCGGCCAGGAACGACTGACGACCGCCCGAGCAGTAGCCGATGGTGGCCGCTTTGCCGTTGGACAGCGGTAACGAGCGGAGATGGGCGGCCGCTCCTCCGACATCGCCGACCAGGCGCTCGTCGGGCACCCCTCCCGAGGCCCGGGCTGTGGCCGCGGCATCGTCGGGGCTGGCACCGGGTGCTTCGCGGTAGTAGAGGTTGGGGCAGATGGCCAGGTAACCGTGGGCGGCGAACTTCCTGGTGATCTCCTTGGTCCCTTCGTCATAGCCGGGCATGTGATGGATGACCACCACTCCGCCGGTCGGCGGCCCGTCCAGAGGCTGGGCCAGATACGCCTCGATGCTGTCGCCGTTGGCGCCGGTGATCTGGATGGTCTCTGCCCTCATGGCGTCGCTCATCTACGTGCTCCTCCTGTCTGTGGGTGGATAGGTCGGTGTGCTCCGGTACAGCGGTGCTCGTGTCTCGGGCTGAAGCGGTGTCGTGCAGTACCGCGATGTGATCACGAGGTCGGTACGTCGGTTCTACCCGACAGTTCGTCGGATTCCTCGTCGAGCTGCCGGCGGGCCTCCCGCAGGCTGATGGCCTTGGCCGCCCGTTCGTCCCGGAAGGCCCCGATCCGGGAGAGCGTGTCCTCCAGGCGGACCAGCAACTTGTCGTTGGCCTCGATGGCGTCGTCGAGCAGCTGTCGGCGTTCGTGGCGACCCGGCTCGGCCCAGCGGTACTCCGACCGCACCCGGTCCAGCACGTCGACGTCCTCGGTGTCGAGCACCACACGCACCTCCGCCAGCGAGAACCCCAACAGCTCCTGGAGGTCGCGGATCCGGGTCACCCGCGACATGTCGGCGTGGGAGTAGAGCCGCTCCCCGCTCCCCCGGTAGCTGCTCGGGCGGATGAGACCGATCTCCTCCCAGTACCGCAAGGTGCGGGTGGTCAGCCCGGTCAACTTGGCCACCTCGCCGATCCGGAATACCACCGGGACCGACTGGGTGGTGGCATTCCTGGTGATCACTCGGCCTCCTCCACCAGGGAACTGGCCGACGACATCATCGCCGGCCCCGACCAGCAGCGGCTCCCGTGGGCCCGGGCTCGACCGCCGTCGGCTCCTCCGTTCGGTCCTCGGGCTCCGAGTACACGTACTTACCGCCCCGCAGCCAGGAGGCCCCGGCCGCCAGCAGGCTGGCCACGATGGCGAAGTCCAGGGCCGCATGGAGTCCGGCCCGGAACGGAGCGGCGATGAGGCCGGGGAAGAAGCTGCGGCCGGTGAGGACCTTCTGCTGGGCCAAGGGGAGCTGGCTGAGGGTGTGGGCTCCGATCAGGTGCTGGATGGGGTCGTACCCGAGCAGGGCGGCGAACAGCGTGGAGACCGGGGGCAGGTGGGAGGCCGCGCTCGGCTTCGGACACCGGTACCCCGTGGGCCACCAGTCCGTGCAGCAGGTTGCCGCTGAGGGTGGAGGTCAGGCCCAGGATCATCAGGGTGAAGAAGATCCCGATGGACAGCACCTGGGCCGAGTTCTGGAAGGTGGTGTTCATGCCCGATCCGGCCCCGCGGTGCTGCGGCGGCAGGCTGTTCATGACGCCGGCCCGGTTGGGGGCGCCGAAGGCCGCCATGGCCAGGCCGGTGAAGAACAAGCAGCACGGCGAAGGCCCAGTAGGGGAAGTTCACGGGCAGCAGCTCGAGCAGGGCGAAGCCCACCGCCGAGCCGATCATGCCTCCGGTGGCGAAGGGTCGGGCCCCGAACCGGTCGGACAGCACGCCGGACACGGGGCCGGCCACGAGGAAGCCGGTGGTCAAGGGCAGCATGGCGATCCCGGCCCACAGCGGCGTGACGCTGAAGGCGTAGCCGTGCAGCGGGAGCCAGATCCCCTGCAGCCAGATGATCAGCATGAACATCAGTCCGCCGCGGCTCAGAGCGGCCAGAAAGCTGGCCAACACCCCGCTGGTGAAGGCCCGGATCTTGAACAGCTGCAGGCGGAACATCGGTTGGGGAACCTTGGTCTCGATGATGCAGAACGCCGTGAGCAGGAGCGCCCCGACCACCAGGCAGCCGATGACGACCGGACTGGTCCAGCCCATGGCGTGATGTGCCGTAGGGCTCGATGCCGTAGGTGATGCCCACCATCACCAGGATGAGTCCGACGGCGAAGGTGATGTTCCCCGGCCAGTCGATGCGGGCCGGGCGGCGCGGGCTGGTCTCGCGCAGTTTGAGGTAGCCGATGACCGTGCCCAGAAGCCCGATGGGCACCGACACCAGGAAGATCAGCCGCCAGTTGATGGGGGCCAGCAGCCCGCCGAGGACCAGTCCGATGAAGGTGCCGCTCATGGCGGCGGCCTGGTTCACGCCCATGGCCATGCCCCGCTGGGTGTCGGGGAAGACGTCGGTGAGGATGGCCGCCGAGTTGGCCATCAACATGGCCGCCCCCACGCCCTGGAAGATGCGCATGGCGATCAGCCAATCGCCGGCGGCGTGACCGGTCATCCAGGTGATGCTCAACAGCAAGGAGAAGAAGGTGAAGACGGCGAATCCGAGGTTGTAGGTCCTCACCCGGCCGTAGATGTCGCCCATCCGGCCCAGGCTGACCACCAGCACGCTGGTAACGACCAGAAATCCCAGGATCATCCACAGCAAGTAGAAGGTGTTGCCCGGCTCGAGGGGGTTGAGGCCGATGCCGCGGAACACGTCCGGAAGGGCGATCAGCACGATCGACCCGTCGATGGTGGCCATCAGCATGCCCAGGGTCGAGATGAACAGGGCGATCCACTTGTAGTTGTCCGGCAGGATGACCGGCGAACCGCCGGCCCCGTTGGTCCGGTTGTGCCGGCCCGCCTTCAAACTGTCGATTGCTGCCAATACGCTCACCCCTGGTCCACGGTCGGGTCGACGGTTCATCGTGCGGGACTACCTCGACGTCAAAGTAGATTTACGCGCACGTCAACGTCATCATATCGCTGTTTGGAGGCTGCTCGGGCCGGTTCGCTGGCCTCCGTAGTGAGTTGTATTATGGTACTTAGTGGGTGATCGGCCGGCCTCAGTGGGTGGTTCGCTCGCCGTTCTCCCGTTCTGAGCCGTTCACCCGTTTCATCGATTCAGCCGTTCAGCCGTTCACACGTCCAGCCGTTCACATTCCGCTTATCCATTCCACGTTCAACGTTCAGACGTTCAGCCGTTCACACTTCAGAGGAGTTGCCATGGACCAGCAAGCAGCCATCGCCGGATCATTGACCGTGGATCGGGCCTCGCTGGAGCAGGCCAGCGCCTTCGTAGCGGCCGCCGGACTTGTGATCGACGAGGTCTCCGGCACCAAGGTGACCGGACACATCGACCTGGACCAGCAACACCACACCCCTTGGGGCATCGTGCACGGCGGCGTCTACACCACGGCGGTCGAGAGTGCCGCCAGCATCGGGGCCACCGCCGCGGTCCAAGACCGGGGACAGGTGGCGGTGGGACTCACCAACACCACCCACTTCCTCCGCTCGCTGGGGTCAGGCCGCGTCCTGGTCGAGGCGGTGGCCCTCAACCAGGGGCGCACCCAGCAGCTGTGGCAGGTCGACGTGCGAGACGGTACGGGCCGGTCCATCGCCCACGGCGAGGTGCGCCTGCAGAACGTCACCCCTTCGGAGTAGCGCGTAGAGGTCCGCTCCCGGTGATCGGTGTCTGAGTTTGAGCAGTCGACTCTGACTTCGTGTCGTTCTTCGGTGTCGCTCTCTGGTGTCGCAATCTGTTGACAGGCTCCGTGGAACTGTCTGCTGTCACACCCTCCTGGAACAATCGTGTCCATGACGGGTTCCACCGCCACTTCGACGAAACAGAAGCACAACGGTGCCGGGTCTGTCGGCGCCGGGTCTGCCGGCGGGTCCAGTGCCGGGTCTTCCGGCTCCGGGTCTGCCGCCGTGGTCTTCGCCGCCATCGAGGCCCTGGCCACCTTTATGGCCGACTTCGAGCCCGGTCGCTACCAGCCCGAGGACTCAGCCCGGCTGGTCTCGGCCTTCGACCGGGGCGAGCGCCTGTGCGGGGCCGGCAAGACCTTGGCCGTCACCCGGGTGGCCGAGTCCCACCCCCACAGGCGCACCGGGCACCGCTCGCCGGCCGAGTGGTTCGCCGCCCAGACCGGGGCGGGGATGAGCGAGGCCATCGACCAGTTGAAACTGGGTGAGGCCCTGGCGTCCCTGCCCGAGGTGGAAGAGGCCTTGCGGGCCGGGAAGCTCTCCGGGGCCCAGGCCTCGTTGATTTCCCGTGCGGCCACGGTCAATCCCGACAAGGAGCACGACCTGGTCACCGGGGCCCAGCACGACACCCGTCGCCAGTTGAAAGACCGGTGCCTGCAGGCCCGCCAGGAGCGGCGCTCGGCCGGAGAGGCCGAGGAAGCCGCCGCCGCCATCCACCGGGCCCGCCGGATCCGGACCTGGACCGACCAGGAGGGGGCCTTCCGACTGGACGGCCTGTTCACCCCCGAGGCCGGGGCCCGGCTGCTGGCCTCCCTCGGACCGGTGGCCGACCGCTTCTTCCACCAGGCCCGGAGGAACGACCACCACGAGCCCGGCGAGGCCTACACCGCCGACGCTCTGGTGGCCCTGGTCACCGGGACGGCCATCCCGGCCGGGGCCAGGCCCACCTCCGGCGGGTCCTCCAGGCCCAGGGGGACCGGGACCCCACATCCACCGGGTCCACCCGGTCCCGAGGGACCGGGCCCGACCCCCAGGCCGACCTGTTCGGGCCCCGGCCGGCCCCGGCCGGCCCCGACCGGGGCGACAGGTCCGACCCGTCCGACGGATCGAGCGGATCGAGCGGATCGAATCAGACCATCGGTGCCCAGCCGACCGCCCGACCCCCGTCGACCACGGTGCTGGTGCGGGCGGACCTGGCGGCCCTGCGCCGGGGCTCGCTCGGCCCGGGGGAGATCTGTGAGATCCCCGGGGTGGGTCCGATCCCGTTGTCCAAGGCCCAAGAGCTGTTGGGGGAGTCCCTCTGCTACCTGGTCATCACCGACGGGGTGGACGTGACCACCATCACCCGGATGGGACGCTCCATCCCCTGGGCCTTGAAGGTGGCCCTGTGCGAACGGGATCAGACCTGTGTGGTCCCCGACTGTGACGTGCGCAAGGGACTCGAGTTCGACCACTGGAAGATCGACTACAAAGACGGGGGCCGGGTCAGCCTGGACAATCTGGCCCGTCTCTGCCACTTCCACCACTACCAGCGCACCTACCAGGACTTCGTGCTCTCGGGAGGAACCGGCCACTGGCGATTCGACCCACCGGCCCGTCCCAAACCACCGCCCGCCCGCACCAGGCGGGCCAGAGGACCGACCACCGGGGCCAACGGACGGCGTCGGGCCCCACCGGGGAGCTGAGCGGGGGCCCAGCCGAGCGAGTCCAAAAGCCCCGTGGGGAATCGCCACTTCAGCGTTTCCGGGCCGGTCAAGACCACCCCGATCCGCTGGATGCACGTCACGTCGTGACCAGCTCAGGTTCCACTCCGCACAGGAAATGTGTCACAAGCTCCGCCCCAGCGGCGTCATGGAGGTATGACCAACGAATGGGATGTGATCGTGGTGGGTGGCGGCCTGGCCGGGCTGACGGCGGCCGCCACCGCCAAACAGCGTGGAGCGAAGGTGTTGGTGGTGGAGGCCCACCAAACCGGAGGACGGGCCCGCACCGTCGAACGGGACGGCTTCATCTTCAACATGGGAGGCCATGCGCTGTACCGGGGCGGACCGGGATGGAAGGTGCTCCACACCCTCGGAATCACACCGGAGGGCCAAGCCCCGCCAATGGAGCGGTACCGGGCGCTCGTCCGCGGCGATCAGCACCGGCTGCCCACCGGACCCGGCTCCCTACTGCGCACCGGTGCGCTAACCATGCGGAGTCGGGTCCAGCTGGCCGCCCTCCTCGCCCGGCTACCCCGGCTCAGCCCGGCGAGCCTCTCGACGACCTCGGTGGCCGACTGGCTAGCTTCGTGGCGTCTTCGCCCTGACGCCGACGCGCTCCTGCGGGCGCTGATCCGCCTGAGCACCTACACAGCGGACGTCGACCAGTTCAGCGCCGATGCCGCTGTCTCGCAGCTGCAGGCGGCCTCGACCGCAGGGGTGCTCTACCTCCACGGTGGGTGGCACCAGCTGGTCGATGCCCTGGGCCGGACCCTGGAGGTTCGCTCCGGGGTCGAGGTCACCGGGGTCGAATCCACCCGTGGTGGAGTCGAGGTCCTCACCCGGGAAGGGGTCCTAACTGCTAGCCGGGCGGTCCTGGCCACCGGGGCCCCGTCGGCGGTGCGGCGACTGCTGCCGGCCGATCCGGGGTGGGGGGACCTCGGAGCGCCGTTGACAGCGGCCTGCCTCGATCTCGGGGTCAGCCACCCCCCAGAGCCGGGGTACGTGCTCTCGCTCGATGATCCCCTCTACGCCACCACCCAATCGCCGCCGGCCCGCCAAGCCCCGGAGGGTCAAGCCGTGGTGGCCGCCATCCGTTACGGAGCCCGGAGTGCGGAGGCAGACCGGGCCCAGCTCGATGCGGTGGTGGCCGAAGCCGGCATCCGGCCCGGCGACGTGCTCAACAGCCGGTTCCTGGCCCACATGACGGTCGCCGGCGCCATCCCCCGGGCCCGGAATGGCGGGCTGAGCGGGAGGCCCGGCGTGGAGGACACCGGGGTGCCCGGGGTCACCATGGCCGGCGATTGGGTGGGCCCGGCCGGTCTGTTGGCCGATGCTGCGTTGGCCAGCGGCCATGGTGCCGGCCTCCTTTCCGGGAGGAACGGGGCCGGTTCCGCCACAATGGTGGCGTGAGGGAGGCATGAGCACCGGCGCTCCGCCCGGGGTGACCGACCCGTTCGAAGCGGAGCGGCCGCGTCTGGTCGGCTTGGCCTACCGGATGTTGGGCACCGTTGCTGACGCCGAGGATGTGGCCCAAGATGCCTGGCTCCGCTGGCAGGCCGCCGACCACGATCAGATCGAGCGGCCCGAAGCCTGGCTCACCACCGTGACCACCCGCATCGCCCTCGACCACATCCGGTCAGCCGGGCGGCGCCGCGAGTCCTACGTCGGACCCTGGTTGCCTGAGCCTCTGGTCTCCGAGCCCGGCCCGGACGACGCCGCCGTGCTGGCTGAATCGTTGCGACTCGGATTCTTGACCGTGCTCGACCGGCTTCAACCAGTGGAGCGGGCGGTCTTCCTCTTGGCCGACGTGTTCTCGGTCCCGTTCTCCGAGATCTCCGATGCCGTAGGCCGGTCTGAGCCGGCCTGTCGTCAGATCGCCAGTCGGGCCCGTCGGAAGGTCAGGCAGCCGGTAGAGGAACGGAACCTGGGCACCGAACGGGCGGTGGTCGAGGCTGTCACCGCGGCCATCGGGTTGGGCGACATCGATTTGGTCATGGAGTATCTGGCCCCCGGGGTGGTCTGCGTCTCCGATGGTGGTGCGACCAGGCGGGCGGCCCGGCGGCCGGTGGTCGGGTCCCGTCGGGTAGCCCGGATGCTGGTCAATCTGACCCACCGTTTCACCGGCCAACTGGCCGTCCGCTCGGTGTCGGTCAATGGTGACGTAGGCGTGGTCATCTCCGTCGACGGCTCCGTCGATCTGGTCACGGCTTTCGAGGTACGCGACGAGCAGGTGACCGCCATCCGGATCGTGCGCAATCCGGACAAACTCACCCACATCGACTGTCCGGTCGATCTGACCTGACCGCGGCCCGGAATCGGTCGGCGGAGCCCGGCGGACCCACGGACGCCGACAAGACACCGGTTACCTCTGCCGGTGATTTAACGTCGGTGTGGTGATGACCGAGCAACCAGAGTCGCAGCCGGTTCGCCAGCCAGTTCACCATTCGGGCCCACCGTCGGGCCCAAGGCCGGTTCGTCCTATGGACCACCGGTCGGACCGCCGGTCAGGCCCACGGTCAGTTCGCCGGGCGGGCCCGTGGTCGGAGCGGCCAGCGCCACTGATGCTCGGCCTGGTCGTTCTGGCCGTGGTGGTCTCGGCGTGTGGAAGTTCGATCATCGGCTCGGCGTCCACCACGCCGCTCACCTCGTCGCCGTCCAAGGCCACCGCGGCCGAGGCCAGTGGCGCGCCACTAAACAGCGAGGTGGCGGTGGCGTTTCCGGTCGCAGCCTGCACCACCAGCACGGGCTACCACTTGCAATCCGGCGGCTGGCTGCCCACCATCTTGCTGGCCCCCATCCCGACCGGCCTGGTGGGCAAAGTCGAGTTCTACTCCGATGGCGTTCACACCGTGCTCGGACCAACCGGATGGACCTGTCAGCAGAGCGTGGACGTCGAGGGGGCGATCACCGGATTGCTGGTCTACCCACCGGGCACCCCTGACCCCCCGGTGTCGACCATCCCGCTGGCGGGGAGTACGGGGATCTACGCCATCTACGACACCACCGGGACCTCCCAGGGCATCGCCCTGGTGTGCCCGTTCTTCACGCTGCCCCAGTGGCAAAAACAAGAGGCGGGGTGCACCGGGGTACTGCCGGCCGGACAGCAGAGCTCGATGCCCACCCCCGACGTGGTGTCGGTCACAGATCCGGCCGGGGTGGCCGGCTCGCTTGAGGGCTCCGGTGGCCCTCACCCGGTCACCGGAACGGTGATCTTCCCCCAGTCCAATGCGGTGACCTACGGCTCCAGTGTGGCCGTGGCCATAGAGTCGTGTTCGCTGACCGACTCCACGTTGTGCCCGACGATCCTCTCCGACTTCGACGTCAGGGAGTTTCCCGTTCCGACGAACTACTCGTACAACTATCCGACGCGGTAGCCGAGTGGTCAGGCGCCCTCGCGGTCCACCGCGTGGGCCCCGTCGGCCGCTGACTCGCTCGGCCCCGCTCGTCGCTCGACCCCGGCCGCACTCGACCGCGGTCGACCTCACTCACCCATGCTCGTTTTCCGCTTGCTCGCCACTCCGCGACGGCACCTGCGCGCCCTACGCGACATAACAGGCACGGCCTGAACTAAAGGTCTAACGTCACCACCAGTCAGCGCCAAACATGTCCGAGTGCAGGTCGGGCGGGCGGTGGCCGGGGCAGAAGAGGGGTGCTCAGACAGGACTGTTGGTTCGGTCTGAGACGGTGCGCCGCCAGGTGCGTCGGAAACACCCAACTGGAGGGCAGGCCATGGGTAACAGAGAAAAGCCACATTCGGCGACCGCCGGAACACCGGCACCGGAATTGGGCGACGATCACCGTGCGCCAACGGACGGTCGTGCACCAACGGATGACAGCCGTTCGCCCCATCGTGCCGAATCCCGGTCCCTGGCGGAGCTGAGCGGAAACTCGGTGGCCCAAATGGCCACCACCGACGTGGGAGCCCACCGCCAACGCTCCCGCTCGTCCCGGCTGCAACGGCTGTGCATGCTCTTGGCGCCGATCGCCATCCTGTTGGTGCTGCGGGATCTGCTCGACCCGCACGGGCATATACCGACACCGCAGTTCCCATCGTCCCTCGATCCCTACCTGCCGGCCGTGATCCTTGTCCTGTTGCTGGGGATGGTCATGGTGGTGCCGCTGTTGGCTGCGGGCCGTTCGCCCCACATCCTGTACCGGCCGGACGAGCTCTCGATGACCTTCGACGACGTACGCGGGTCCGAGACATTGGTCGAGGAAGTGACCAAGACCCTCAACTTGTTCCTGGCCCACCGGACCTTCGCCGAGCAGATGGGCGGGTCGCCGCGGAAGGCCATCCTGTTCGAAGGGCCACCGGGGACTGGCAAGACCTATATGGCCAAGGCCATGGCAGCCGAAGCCGACGTGCCGTTCCTGTTCGTCTCGTCCTCGGCCTTCCAGTCCATGTACTACGGGCAGACGAACAGGAAGATCCGGGCGTACTTCAAGGCCTTGCGCAAGCACGCCCGGCGTGAGGGCGGAGCCATCGGGTTCATCGAAGAGCTCGACGCCATCGGTGGGGCCCGCGGCGTCGGAGCGCGTCAGGGCGAGGGCATTCCCGGTGTGGTCAACGAGCTGTTGATCCAGCTGCAGTCCTTCGAGCAGACTCCGCTGTCGCTGCGGATCAAAGGGGCACTCATCGAAGTCATCAACGGTTGGCTGCCCCCCCACCGCCGGTTGCACAAGCCGGTGAACGAGCCAGCCAACATCTTGGTCATCGGGGCCACCAACCGGGCCAGCGACCTCGACCCCGCTCTACTGCGCCCGGGGCGCTTCGACCGCAGCATCTACTTCGGCCTTCCCAGCCGCTCGGGCCGTCGGGACATCATCGACTACTACCTGGGCAAGAAGGCCCACGAGGACGACCTCGACACTCCGGACCGGCGCGAGACCCTGGCCGCTCTCACCGCCGGCTACTCACCGGTGATGATCGAGCACCTGATGGACGAGTCACTGGTGTGGGCGTTGCGCCGGGGAGCGGACCGGTTCTCGTGGAACGACCTGCAGCAGGCCAAGATGACCGAAGAGATCGGTCTGGCCCAACCGGTCGAGTACACCGAGGCCGAGCGACGGACCATCGCCACCCACGAGGCCGGGCACGCCACGGTGGCGTGGTTGGTGGGCAAGGGTCGCAAGCTCGAGGTGCTGACCATCGTCAAGCGCAAGGATGCGTTGGGCCTGCTGAGTCACTCCGAGGAAGAGGAGCGGTTCACCAAGACCAAGACCGAAGTGCGAGCGCTCATCGACATCGCCTTCGGCGGCATGGTGGCCGAGGAGCTCTTCTTCGGCGAGTCGTCCACCGGAGTGGCCGGCGACCTCCAGGCAGCCACCCTCAGCGCCTGCCAGATGGTGGGGCTGATGGGCATGGGCTCCACCCTCATCTCGTCGGCGGCCATGGAGTACCCGGCCGGTGGCATCGTCTCCAAAGTCCTGGGCAACGATGAAGGGCGGGCCGAGGTCGAGGCGCTACTCAGCTCGGCCAAGGCCTCCGTGACCCGGATGCTCGACGAGCACCGCAACGTGGTCGAGGCGCTCCGCGACGCCCTGCTCGCTCGCCAGGAATTGATCGGTGATGACATCCTCGAGGTGATCAGGAACTCCCAGGCCCGCGACTCTGGAGCCGGATCCGTCGGGGATCCCGCCATCACAGGCCGGCGGATCGCCCTCAACGCTCCTCACTCGGACTGAGACCCGCCGGGCCACGGGGTCCGGCTCAGAGGTACTCCGCCTAGTGCTGTGCCCGGCTCAGCTGGTACCGGCTCAGCTGTGTTCGGCGCAGTTGCTGCAGCGGCCGCGGAATACCACCTCGAGGGAGTCGACGGTCATCCCGTATCGCTGGGCCCGGGGAAGGGACAGGCCCTCGACCCCGAGAGGCTGAACGTCGAAGGTCAGCCCGCATCCCTCACAGAGCAGATGGTGATGCCCCGGTCCCACCTTGGGGTCGTAGCGAGTGGTGCCGTCAGCCAGCCGGAGCTCACTGATCTCCCCCATCGATGCCAGCTCGTTGAGGGTGTTGTACACCGTGGCCAGGCTGACCTCGGGAACCTCGCGGCGGGCGGCGGCATGCACCTGTTCCGCACTGAGGTGGACGTGCTCCCCGGCCAAGGCCCCGACCACGGCCCGGCGCTGGGGCGTGATGCGCCATCCCCGAGCCTGGAGCCGTTCGGCCAGCGGGACGTCCGTCGCCTCAGCCACGATGCTCTTTGATCCCCTGAGCGATTCGCTCGCCGAACTCGGGATCGGCCGCCCGGAAGTGGGCAATGCTCCGTTCGACGATCCCCTCTCCTTCCGGACCCGGTGACACCGCGGCCAGGCCACCGGCGATGTTCTCCACCAGACGGGCCTGGGCGTCGGCCGGCTGCAGCCGGTAGAGGTCGCCGGCCTGGGTGAAATCGTCGGTCTCTCTACGGTCCCAGTCGTAGGTGCCCGTCTGGCCGTACAGCTTGAGCGGGGTGGCGTAGGGCACACCGGTCTCGACCGGTCCACCGAAGCTGTTGGGCTCGTAGTTCTTCGACCGGCCCCCGTTGTCGCCACCGGTCATCAGTCCGTCCCGCCCGTAGTTGTGGGCCTCGGTGGCATGAGGGGCATTGACCGGAAGCTGGGTGTGGTTGATGCCCAGCCGGTACCGGTGGGCATCGCCGTAGGCGAAGAGTCGACCTTGCAGCATCTTGTCGGGGGACGGTCCGACACCGGGGACGAAGTTGCCCGGATCGAAGCCGGCCTGCTCGACGTCGGCGAAGTAGTTGTCGGCATTGCGATCAAGGGTGAGTCGACCCACCTCGATCAGCGGATACTGCTTCTGTGACCACACCTTGGTGAGATCGAACGGGTTGACCGGGGAGGCCTCGGCCTGTTCGGGGGTCATGATCTGAACGCTGAGTGTCCACGAGGGGAACTCCCCGGCCTCGATGGAGCCGACCAGGTCGAGTTGATGGCTGTCCGGATTCAACCCGGCCAACTCGGCGGCCTCGGACGAGTCGAGGCAGCGGATGCCCTGATCCGTCTTGAAGTGGTACTTGACCCACACGGCCCGGCCGTCGGCGTTCACCCACTGGTAGGTGTGCGATCCGAATCCGTCCATGTGCCGGTACGAGGCGGGAATACCGCGATCACCGAACAGCCAGGTGAACATATGGGTGGCTTCGGGCGAGTGGGAGAAGAAGTCCCACACGTTGTCCGGCTCCTGATGATTGGTGAAGGGATCGGGCTTCTGTGAGTGGATGAAGTCGGGGAACTTGAGCGGGTCGCGGATGAAGAAGATCGGCGTGTTGTTTCCGGCGAGGTCATAGTTCCCGTCCTCGGTGTAGAACTTCACCGCGAAGCCCCGGGGGTCCCGGACCGCATCGGCCGAGCCTCGGCCACCAGCCACCGTCGAGAACCGGACGAAGGTCTCGGTCCGCTTACCGACCTCGCTCAGGAATCGGGCCCGGGTCCACCCGGTGACGTCGGCCGTGACCTCGAAGGTGCCGTAGGCGGCGGAACCGTTGGCGTGAACCACGCGCTCGGGTATCCGCTCCCGGTTGAACCGGGCCAGCTTCTCTAGAAGGTGCTGGTCCTGGAGGAGCACCGGACCCTCTGGCCCGGCCGTCTGGCTGCGCTGGTTGTCCACGACCGGTGCACCGGACTCGGTGGTCAAGATGGGCTTGGGGCTTTGCCATGGTGGTCTCCTCCTGCTTGGACTTTCGACGGCCTGCCGACGGACCCGGTTGCGGACTCAATGAAGAACCTTTGCAACTTAGAAGGATTCTAACCTCAGAGTCAATGCGCGCATCCTTCGGAGTCAATGCCGCACGCCTCCGTTCGATGCCGGACCGGCTTCAATTCGATGCCGGTTACCTGGGCTCTGGGAGGCAGCCAGACACCGTCTCGGAGGTAAGCCAGACCCTCTTTGTGGGTAGGGCAGACCCTCTTTGTGGGTAGGGCACACCCTCCCTCCGAGGTCAGAGGCGATCTGACGACACCGGACCGGAGGGCACCAGCCGACCTGGGCCTTCGGCGGGACCCCGAAGCTGCCGATAGGAGGGTGCAGACCATGTTCGTCAGGAGCCCATGCAACTCGTGCATCACCCGAACGGCGCTCCTCCCGAGAGCGCTGAATCCGGCAAGCCCCGAGCCGGCGTCCGGCCGGGCCGTCCGATGGGCTGACCGGAGAGCCGTCCGGCGAGCCGCCGCGAGAGGCCGGGAACGTGTCACCGGCGACCGGGGACCACCCCATCAGCGCGGCCGACTGTTCCCGCTGAGCATTCGAACCTGGCTGGCCCTGGTCATGCTGCTCCCACTGGCCGTGGCCCTGGGGCTGGCCTCGACGGTGGTGGTCAGCCAGCTGTCGACGCGGCGTCACGCCGAGAGCACCCACCAGGCCTCGTCAACCCTCGACTCGCTGTTGCGTGACCGGGTGGCTGTCTACGACGAGTACGTCCCCTCCGAGGCTCTGGTGGCGGCCCACGCCTATGGATCTCGGGAGCAAAGCTCAACAAGTACCTGGGGATCGACGCTCAGGCCACCCTGGTCGCGGCCCGACAGGAGATCGACCACCTAGGGGCGTTCGGGCCGGGTGGCGTCTTTGCCGCCGACCTCGACACGCTGGTGGCCCTGCGGCAGAAGATCGACACGTACCAGGTGTCGGCTCTCGAGGTGCAGACCGCCTTCAGCCAGATCGCCTCTCAGATCGACGCCCGGTGGCTCACCACCTTCGACGCCATGACCGGCTCCGGCGACGCCTCCGACTCGGTCGCCACCAAAAGCCGGGAGGCCTCCCTGCTCTCGTCGTTCACCGCCTTCACCTCCGGGCTCGACGAAGAGAGCCTTCAGAGTGGTGGGTCGCTCGAGACCCTGCTCACGACAGGTCGACGGACCCGGCCCAGGTCCGGAGCCTCATCGTCGCCAATCAGGAGTTTGATGCGGCCGTGCGGGGCTTCCCGGGCACCTTGGGGCCCCAGGGATCAGCGTCGTGGAAGGCCCTGACGGACAATCCGCTCGACCGCACCTTCGTCGAAGAGGTCGCCACGGCGATCAACACCGGTCTGACCCAAGGCCCGGCGCTCGGACGGAAGCACCGCGTCCGTCATCGTGATCGGACGGTCCGAGGTCTCGTGGGCCAGCTCGTTGACCGGCCTGGTGCTGGCCAGTTCGGCCGATCTCCGGGCCGCCACCACCCTCCAGGCTCAGGCAGCCACCGGGGCCCTGATACTGGCCATTGTCTTCATGCTGGCCCTGCTGCTGGCCACGGTGGCCGCCCTGTTGACCTTCAGCCGGGCGGTCCGTCGACCACTGGCGCACTTTGTGGCCGCGGTCACCTCGGTGCAACATGGTGAGCTGGAACTGCCCAGGCTGGACGAGTCCGGCCCCCGGGAGTTCTCCCTGGCGGCCGGAGCCTTCAACGAGATGTCCTCCACATTGCGGGCGGTGCAGGAACAGGCCATCGCCCTGTCCGAAGGGAACCTCGACGACCCGGTGCTGGAGCGCCTGCTGCCCGGACGGACCGGAGCCGCTTTCCAAGCGTCCCTCAACAAGCTCCAACTGTCGGTCCGCAGCAGTGAGACTCAGCGGGAGTTGCTCCGGGAGCTGGCCACCCGCGACTCGCTCACCGGTCTCCTCAACCGCGGCGCGGCCCTCGAGTCGCTTGCCCTTTCTCTGGCTGCAGTCCGTCGCCCCCAGAGCGACTTGGCGCTGGGCGTGTTCTTCATCGACCTCGACGACCTCAAGCAGATAAACGACCGCTACGGTCATGAGGCGGGCGACACCGCCATCAGAGCGGTGGCCGACGCCCTCCGGAGCATCACCCGGGGCGGTGATGTAGTGGCCCGATTCGGCGGCGACGAGTTCATCGTGGGGTCGGTAGGAGTGCGCGGGTCGAGTGCACCGGAGCGGTTGGGCCGACGGATGGTAGAACGGGTAGCCGGCTCGAAAATCGATCTTCACGGAACGCCGCTCACCATCGGGTGCAGTGTCGGCGCCGCCCTCTCCGAGCCCGGCGACACCAGCGTCGACGCCCTCATCGAACGGGCGGACCGTGCCCTGTACCTGGCTAAAGCGGCCGGGCGTGGACAGACCCGCTGGTACGGCTCGGACTGACCGGACTTCTCCGACCGCGCCGGGTCAGCGGGTCAGCGGGTCAGCGGGCTCAGCGGGTCAGCGGGTCAGCGGGTCAGCGAGAGCTCAGCACATCCCGGCCCGACCGGGGCCGGGGGTGCAAGAGATCCGGCACCGGGTCAGGAGATCCGCGCTGGAGGCAGGAGGGCCTCGGCCGGTCGGTGCTGGGCCCCGGGACCCGGTCGGGCCCGCACCGAGCGGGCATCGAGGGGCTCACCGCACGACGAGCAGGTGGCCACGACGTCGGTCTGGTGACCACAGGCCCGGTGCTCGATCTCCACCGGCGCCCCCTCATCGGCTTCCCATCGATCGCCCCACTGGCGCATGGCCGTCAAGACCAGCCAGAGATCCCGACCCTTCTCGGTCAGGCGATAGTCGTAGCGCACGGGATGCTCCTGGTACGGCACCTTGGTAAGGACGCCCCGCTCGACCAGATGGTCCAGTCGGTCCGAGAGGATGTTCCGGGAGATCCCCAACCGCTCCTGGAAGTCGTCGAACCTGGTGATCCCGAGGAAGCTGTCCCGTACGATCAGCATGGTCCACCACTCGCCCACCACCTCCAGGGTCTGGGCCACCGAGCAGTTCATCTCCTCGAAGCTCTTGCGACGCATGCCTAAAGTGTACTGGGTTGCATATTGCAATGCACTAGCCCGGACTGCCCACCGGCCCGGACGGTCCGTCCCCTGTGACCGACCGGCCCGCCCCCGCTACACCAGCCCGCTACCAGCACGCCGCTACCGGAGGGCGTGACCAGCCTGCCGCTACCAGAGGGCGTTCCAGTCCTCAGGGGCCAGTCGACCGACCGGCTCCTGGTCGGGCTGGCGCGGGACCCGGAAGGCCTCGGTGTCGATCCAGGTCGGCCGGTCGAATCCGGCCTGCTTCCAGTGCCGCACCGCCACCGACTTCCAGTCGCGGCTCTTGGCACCCCCCTCGGAGTACCCGGGGCGGACCAACAGGTGGTCTGCGGAACCCGCTATCACCACGCAGCGGCGTGACTTCCCGTCAGACCCTTCCGGTTCGGCGGGGTCGAACGGCACCCAGGCGAACACCACCGCGCCGGCCAGTGGATCGAGCCGATCGAACTCCTCCTCCTGCAGCGGGGTCAGGATGGCCCGGCGATTGACCCGGGGCGCCACGTCGCTGGCCGGCCGGCGCTCCGTGTCGGCGCCGGGCGCCGACGAGCTGGTCTGGCGCTCCTTCTTGCGCTCACGGCGCAGCTGCTCCCCGGCCTTGCGGGCCGCCTCGGCCTTCTTGCGGCGCTCCTCGGCTTCGCGGACCTTCTTCTCCCGGCGGGCCTGGCGCTGTTCGGGGGTGGCACCCGACCGGGCGGCGACCGCCGGCCGCGGCGAGGCCGCGCCCACTTCGAAGGTGGCCCAGTCGGTGAGGGCGAATGGGCCGTCCCCGGCCAGGAGCTCGAAGCACAGGTCGGAGGCCGGCATGTCCCCGTCGGCCACCGACGCCAGCATCACCAGCACGGTGGCCTCCGAAAAGGACCCGCTCACGTCGTCGAGGGCCTCCAGCAGCTGTTCCTGGGTGGGATCGTCCGAGTGGTCGCCGAGCACCTCGATGGTCCGGGCCAGACAGTCGTCGGTCACCGCCGCGGCCAGGTACGGCAGGGCCGCCCGGTACTGGGGCCGGTCCACCACCGTCGTCGGGTCGCGGTGCTTGCGCAGGGCCTTGAGGGCGTTGACCACGGCGGTGGGGGCGGCGAACCGGGCGTCGGCGGTCACGGACAGGGCCGACTTCAGCTCCTCTGGGCCCACCCGGGCCAGGGCCGCCCGCACCATGGCGGCACGGGCGCTGTCGGTGATGCCGGACTCCATCTGCGGTCCTTTCGGTCGGTACTGGCGGTGGCGGTCAAGGCGTGGGCCTGCGGGCCCGGCGCCCCTGGGGTCGTTGCGGCTCCGGGTTGGTCCCGGCCCGGGGTCGTTCAGCCCCCCGGTCCCGCGATACAACCCGGTCATCATCGCAGAGAGCAGACGGCGTCCCGACCGCTGGTGCCCCGACCGCCGGGATGTCGGCCCTGTGGTGCCCACCGCCAGCGGACCGCCCCTCCCGGAGCAGATCAGCCCCGGAGAGGCGCCGGTCCTCCGAAGTGGTCGTGGAGCACGGTGCGCGCCGCGTACACCCCGCACATCCCGTGGACACCGCCGCCGGGGGCGGTTGACGCCGAGCACAGATAGACGTCCTCCAGCGGCGTCCGGTACGGGTTCCACTGCAGGGTGGGGCGGAATACCGTCTGCATCAGGCTGGAGGCCCCACCAGCGATGTCGCCGCCCACGTAGTTGGGATTCTTCTGCTCCTCTTCGGCCGCGGTCAGGGTCGAACGGGCCACGATCAGGTCGGAGAAGCCCGGGGCGAACCGCTCGATCTGGGCCTCGATGGCCGCGGTCATGTCCACGGTCGAGCCCGAGGGCACATGGCAGTACCCCCACAGGGCCTGCTGGCCGGCGGGGGCCCGGGAGGGGTCGACCACACCGGCCTGGACGATGATGCAGTACGGGCGCTCGGGGTGGCGCCCGGCGTTGACCTCGGTCTCGCTGGCCTCCACCTCGGCGAAGGTCCCGCCCAGGTGCACGGTGCCTGCTTGGCGACAGGCCTCGGCGCTCCACGGGACCGGTCCGGACAGGGCCCAGTCCACCTTGCACACCCCGGGCCCGTACCGGAACCGGCGGAGGGACCGGCGGTAGCGGTCGGGCAGGACGTCCCCGGCCAGCTCCATCAGACCCTTGGGTGAGGTGTCGAGGAGCACCGCGGTGGACGGGGGGAGCTCCGACAGCGATCCCACCCACTGCCCGGTGGTCACCGTCCCGCCCAGCCGCTCCAGCTCCGCGGTCATGGCGGTGGTGATGGCCGAGCTGCCCCCGGCCACCACCGGCCAGCCCACCGAGTGGGCGGTCATGGCCAACAGGGTGCCGAACGCCGTGGTGAGCGGAGCGGTCAACGACATGGAGTGGGCCCCGACCCCGGCCAGCAGGGCCTTGGCCTCCTCGTGGTGGAACCGCTTCACCAGCAGATTCAGCGGCACGAGGCCGGGGAGCCCGAACCGGGCCAGGGCCACCGGATGGCTGGGAATGGACCGGAGCGGCCCCAGCACGTCGTCGGCGATGGACTGGCTGTTGCGGACCAGCGGTTCCATCAACCGGCGGTAGGTGGTCCCGTCCTCGCCCAGAGCGGCCGCCGTCTCCTCCAGCGACCGGTAGGCCGCCACCGCCCGACCACCGTCGAGCGGTTGGGCGAACGGGACCGGTGGTTGGCACAGGGACTGGCGCAGGCCGTCGAAGGCCGGCTGGAGGAAGAACGGGGACACCAGGGCCATGGGATGGACCGCCGAGCACACGTCGTGGCGGAAGCCCGGCAGGGTGAGCTCTTCGGTCCGGCACCCTCCCCCGGGCTGATCGGCGCCCTCGACCACGGTCACCGACAGTCCCGCCGTGGCCAACGTCACCGCAGCGGCCAGCCCGTTGGGCCCGGACCCCACCACCACCGCGTCCACGGAGCTCACGGCCGGGACGGGCCTGGGGACGACGGTTTCACCACCGCAGTTCTACCGTCGGGACCTGCGGCGACGCCACTCCTCAGGGTCGGGTCCCGGGCCGGTCCCGAGGTCCGGTCCCGGGTCGGTCCCGGGTCGTCCCGAGGTCGGGTCTCCGGGTCGGGTCTCCGGGTCGCCGGTACCGCAACTCCGGGGCCACCGCCCTCGGTGGTCCGGGTGCTCTTGGGGCGGTCGGTGCCGGTACAACGTTTCTCTGGGCCGTTTTGTGGGCTCCAGACGTCAAGATACGGCCCGAGCGGGCCGACGAACCTGTTGGACCGGGCCGGCCGGACGGTGACCATCGCCCACGCAAGGGGACGATGGGGAGAGGATATGGAAGAGGGAGGCCCAACCCGGTGTTGTAAGGACCAGATAGATGATGAATCGCCGGCAACGGCACGGGGCGAAGGGATGGAAGCGATGAACGAGGAACAGACGACCAGCGAGCAGAGAGAGATCGAGGAGGGTGTCGCAGGCACCGTGCGGTCCGCAGACACCGTCCAGGTGGAGCGCACCCCCGGTGACGTCCTCCGTACGCTCCCCTCCGAGGCCCAGAGCCGGGGCACCCGGTTCGTATCGGCCCAGGCCATGCAGGCCAAGCTGTTCTCGGTGTACGACGCCGCCGCGGCAGCCGAGGATGCCCTGGCCCTGGTGCAGGAGCAGTTGTCGCTCACCCTCAACCGCAACTACTACGAGGCCGACGAGATCGAGAGCATGGCCGCCCAGTTGGACACCTTGTTGGCCCTGGAGTCCCTGGGCTTGTCCGAGGAGGACCTGGCACCCGAGGACGACCTGGTCTCCGAAGACTGAGAAAAGCCTGAGAAAGGCCGGACGGGCCGCCGGTTCGGTGGCGAATAGGCCGGAACGGGTACAGAATGGGGCGATGCGAGTCGAGAGTTCGGTCACTTCGCTCTCCTGGATTCCTTCGGAGGCGGTACGCGGCGCCACCCGGGTGGCGTTTGACGCCGGGTTCACCCACTACGACGATCCGCCGCCCGATGTCATCGAGGATCTCGAGGAGCTGAGGAAGGCCGACCGCTTCCGTTTCGCCAACTTGCTCTCGGCCTGGATCGAGGTCGATGACAACGGCAAGATCACCGGCTACGGCTACTCGGGCGGAGGGCGGATGGGCTCGACCACCGCCGGCGTGGCCCGCTTCAAGCGGGAGTTCGAGGCCGTGGCGCTGCCCGACCTCCAGGGGCCACCCGAAGTGGGGCCGAGCTGGGTCCGGTTCACCCAGACCGCCGGGAGGTCGCACCGGCCTGCCCGCCCCCCGCCGGGTCAAGCGCCGTCCCTTCATCCAGTGGCAGGCCCCCCTGGTGTGGTCGACCCTCAGCCTCACCCTCCACGCCGACGGGCCACCGGAGTTCGAGGTCCTCGGAGCCAGCCGCTTTCCGCGCCACTGGGTCTTCGATGGCGACGGCCGTCTGGCCGCCAAATCCGGCCTGACCGACTTCCGCGACTGGTACCGCAAGTCCTTCGGCAAACACACTCCGTGGGGGGATCAGGACTCCCCGGCCCTGATCACCGCGGTCGAGACGGCGCTGGAGCGGGCCCTCTCGGTCGACATGATGGACAAGGGGAGCAAGCCCAAGTTCCGCACCCTGAAGGCCGGTGAGACCCTGGTGGAAGAAGGCCAGGCCGGCACCGACGTGTTCCTCATCCTGGACGGCGTGATGCGGGTCGAAAAGGGCGGAGAACGGATCGCCGAGTACGGCCCGGGCGCCGTCTTGGGAGAGCGGGCCGGTATCGAGGGTGGAACCCGCAACTCGACGCTGGTGGCGGTCACCGGGTGCCGGGTGGCGGTCGTGGCTCACCACGTCATGGACAAAGAGCAGCTGCGGGAGCTGGCCAAGGGCCACGGAGCCGGCGACTCCTGAGCCCCGGCTCGGCTCGGGGGCAGCCGGAGGGTCGGCCAGCCCGGCGTTCGCCGTTGCCCCGAGGCCGGTCAGCCGGCCAGGTCCTTGACCGTGGCGATGAGATCGACCGGGCGCTGGTCGCCCAGCGGCACCGGGATCACCTGCAGATGGGTCACGCCGGCTTGGGCGAAGCCGGCGATGCGCTCCGCCACGTAGCTGGCCGGCCCGCACAGGGAGGTGGCCTCCAACAACTCGTCCGGCACCAACGCCTCGGCTTCGGCCTTCTTGCCATCCAGGTACAGGTCCTGGATCTTTTCGGCGGCCTCCTCGAAGCCGTAGCGCTTGACCACGTCGTTGTAGAAGTTCTTGCCCTTGGCCCCCATCCCCCCGACATACAGCGCCACCATGGGCCGGGCCAGGTCGCGCAGAGCGATCACCTCATCGCCCTCCCCGATGGCCAGCAGGCCACCCACGGTGATCTGCAGCGGCCCGAGGTCCGGATGGCGCTTGGCCGCCCCGGCATCGAGGGAGGCACCCCACACCGAACGGGCCTTCTCGGGCATGAAGAGCATGGGGATCCAGCCGTTGGCCACTTCGGCCGTCATGGCCACGTTCTTCTCGCCGAGGGCGGCCACCCACACCGGGATGGAGGACCGTACCGGGTGGGCGATGATCTTGAGAGCCTTGCCCAACCCGGTCCCCTGGTCGGCTGGGAGCGGCATCGAGTAGTAGGTCCCCTCGTGCACCAGCGGGGCCTCACGGGCCCAGACCTGGCGGCAGATCTCGATGATCTCCCGGGTCCGGCCGATGGGCGCCGAGAACGGGACCCCGTGCCAACCTTCGATGACCTGGGGGCCCGATGAGCCCAGGCCGAGGTGGAACCGGCCTTCCGAGAGGGTGTCCAGGCCGGCGGCGGTCATGGCGATGAGCGTCGGCGTCCGGGTGTAGATGGGCAGGATGGCCGAGCCGATCTCCACCCGCTCGGTGAGAGCGGCGAGGTACCCCATCATGCTGGGCCCGTCCAGACCGTAGGCCTCGGCCACCCACACCAGGTCCAGCCCCGCCTTCTCCTGTTCGGCCACCTCCGCGGCGGCCTGGCGGAATCCGCCGGCGTAGCTGAGCACGGTGCTGATCTTCATCGGATCTCCCTTGTCTGTTCCTTCTGCGAGTTCTGCGAGTTCTGCGAGTTCTGCGACTCGGCATGTCCTGCGTGTTCTGCGGCCTGGTCAATCCCACAAGCGGATGCTCATCGACTGGCTGGCCGTGGCCAACAGCTCCCCGTCCTGCGACCACAGATGGGCCACACCTTGGCCGTAGCCGCCGACGAGGGCGTGGATGCGGATGTCACACAGCACCCATTCGGTCGGTACCACCCGGACCATCCGCAGGGTGTTGTCGAGGCTCCGGGACATGACCCGTCGGCCCAGGGGCTGGGACACCGCACCGGTCACGTAGTCGCCGATGATGGCCAGCGTGGCCGCCGACGGCTCGAGGTGGCCGGGCACCCGGGCCCACAGGGCGCTGTCGGCGTCGCCAGGGATCCCCAGGCCGGCGTCGATCTCCTCGAACGACCGGCCCCGGGCCAGCCGCACGTCGATGCGGTCGAAGATGGATGCCGACCGTGAAGTTGGGAAGCCGTCGGGGTGGACAGTCGTCGGGTGGGGGCACGTCGGGCGGTGAGATCCAGACCCCGCCGACGTCGAGCTTGCTGGGCAGTCCGACGGCGCCGTTCACGGTGAGGATCTCCTTGTCCCCGACCCGACCCACCACCCGTCCCTGGGTTACCCGTCGGCCCTCGGCGGCCAGCGTCACGGTGAGGTCGAGGTCGGTGTGGGTCGGGGCGTAGGACAGGTACTGGGCCGTCGACCACACCGTGGGCCGACCCGAGGCCGCCTCCAGGGCCACCAGGGCCGCGCCCAGCCCGCACCCGCCGAACAGGAAGTTCCCCGGGGTAGACAGCTCGGGGACCACCGCCAGCCGCCAGTGCCGGTCGTCGCCCACCGGCTCCATGCCGAGGAACTGCTCGGCGTTGGTCATGCGAACGTGGTCCGGGCGCGCTCGGGGATCAATTCCTCGGGACCTTGGACCACGCCATGTCCTTGTCCACCCGGACGTCGCCGGGGAGCCCGAGGATGCGTTCGCCCAGGATGTTGCGTTGGATCTCCGAGGTGCCCCCTTCGATGGAGTTGGCCCGGGACCGGATGAACATCTTGCGGGACGAACCGGCCGGGCCCACCAGTCCCAACGACTCGGCCCGTCGCATGGTGTAGTCGTAGCCGATCATGCCGTCCGCCCCCAGGAGGTCGAGGCACAGCTCGTAGACCCGCTTGTTCACTTCGGCGAACATCAGCTTGGCGATGGAGCCCTCGGGGCCCGGGTTGCCGACCTTCCGGTTCTGGCTGGCCCGCAGGTTGTTGAGGCGCAGCACCTCGGACTCGATCCACAGGCGCATGAGCCGATCGCGGTCCACCGCCGTCCGCCGGGCGCCGGCCCCCTCCCAGATCCGCAGGGCCTCGGCGATGGCCCCCGAACCCCGGACCGGAGGACCGGTCCCGCCGCCGATGGTGGTGCGCTCGTTGGACAGCGTGGTCATGGCCACCCGCCATCCCTCGCCCACATCGCCGATCCGGTCGGCGTCGGGGACCCGCACCTCGGTGAGGTACACCTCGTTGAACTCCGCCTCACCGGTCATCTGGCGCAGCGGGCGCACCTCCACCCCCGGGGCGTGCATGTCCAGAGCGAAGTAGGTCAGGCCCTTGTGCTTGGGCGCCTCGGGGTCGGTGCGGGCCACCAGCATGCCCCGATCGGCGATGTGGGCCAGGGTGTTCCACACCTTCTGCCCGGTGATCACCCACTCGTCACCGTCCCGGAGGGCCCGGGTGGCCAGGCCGGCCAGGTCCGAGCCGGCTCCGGGCTCACTGAACAGCTGGCACCAGGCCTCCTCGCCGGTGAAGGTCGGTCGCAGGAGACGCTGCACGCAACTCCTCGGATCCGTGGGAGACCACGGTGGGACCGGCCATGGTCAGCCCGAAGAACTCGCGGGCCCCGGGGGGCTTGGCCCCGGCCTCTCCCAGGCGGCGGTCGACCTGTCGCTGCAGGCCAGGGGCCACGTTCGAGTCCCCCCGACCCTTCAGGGAAGGAGACCCAGGCCAGCCCGAGGTCGAACTGACGGGACCGGAACTCCTCGGCCGTGGCCGTCCGAGGATCGATCTCGTCGAGCAGTTGACTCGTCCGATCGTCTACCAGCGTCGCGTCGTCAGCCATAGGGCAAGAACATACTCCCGGCGACTTGGCCGGCTCCGGGCCAAGCCCCCGGGGCCGCCCGTCCACCGGCTCCGGGCCCCGACCCGCTCGGCGCACCCCGGGGCCGCCGCCAGGCTCTCAGGGCTGGAGTCGGGTGATCTCCCATCCGGCCGGGCCGGGCCGGTAACGGAGGCGGTCGTGGAGGCGGTCGTCGCGGTTCTGCCAGAACTCGTATGCCGCCGGCTCGACCCGGATACCACCCCACCACGGGGGCCGGGGCACCGGGCGCCCCTCGAACTCGAGCCGGAGGGCCTCGGTCCGTTCGTCCAGCTCGGCCCGGCTGGCGATCGCCTCGCTCTGGTGGGAGGCGTAGGCGCCGATCTGACCACCGCGGGGCCTGGTGGCGAAGTAGGCGTCCGACTCCTCCGCCCCGGTGGGCTCGGCCATTCCCTCGATCCGGACCTGGCGACCACGCGGCTCCCAGTAGAACAGCAGGGCAGCATGGGGGTTGTCGGCCAGCTCGTGACCTTTGCGGCCGCCATAGTTGGTGTGGAAGACGAACCCGTCGGCCCCCCAGTCCTTGAGCAGCACCATCCGCACCGAGGGCTGACCGTGGGGGTCGACGGTGGCCACGGCCATGGCCTCGGGGTGGGCCACCACGGCGGCAGCGTCCTCGAACCATCGGCCGAACTGGACCAGAGGATCGGGATCGACATCGCCCTCGAGCAGGGGTTCGGAGGCTCCGGCCATGGCCCGACCATATCGGGGTTCGACGCCGGCACCACGCCCGATGAGCCGCTGACGGTAGGTTCTCGGGCGTGGCAGGCGAGATCGACATGGACATCGACATCGACGCCGAACGGGCGGCCACCCCGGGGTGCGCCACGGTCAACCATCTCAACAACGCCGGTGCGGCGCTGCCCACCTCGGCCACGCTGCAGGCCGTCATCGGCCATCTCCAGCTGGAGGCGGAGCGGGGCGGGTACGAGGCGGCGGCACTGGTGTCGGACCGGTTGGGCGCCGCTGCGCTCGTCGGCGGCCCGATTGATCGGCGCCGACCCGGGCGACGTGGTGATCACCGGGTCCGACACCCAGGGATGGACCAAAGCCCTGTGGGGATTCGCCTTGGGCGGCGGAGTGGCCCAAGGCCAGGTGCTGGTGGCCGACCGGATCTCCTACGACAGCCACTACCTGAGCCTGCTCCAGGTGTGCGAGCTGACCGGCGCCTCCATCGAGGTGGTGCCCAGCACCGGGGACGGCACCATCGACCTCGAGGCCCTGGCCACCATGCTCGGCTCGGGGCGGGTGGCGCTGGCCTCCCTCACCCACGTGGGAACCCACCGGGGCCTGATCAACCCGGTCGAAGAAGCCGGAGTGATCTGTGGCCGGGCCGGGGTCCCGTACTTCCTCGACGCCTGCCAGAGTGTCGGGCAACTGCCGGTCGATGTGGCGCGCATCGGCTGCGACGTGGCCACGGCCACCGGTCGTAAGTGGCTGCGGGGGCCCCGAGGAACCGGACTGCTCTACGCCCGGGCGGCGTTCGCCGAGCGCCTCCGGCCGCCGGGCATCGGGAACAGCGGAGCCCTGTGGGTGGACGCCGGCCATTACCGACTGCGCCCCGGGGCCGAGCGCCTCGCCGAGTTCGAAGTTCCGGTAGCTGCCCACCTCGGGCTGGCCGTGGCCATCGACCACGCCCTCGAGCTGGGGCTGGACGCCATCGCCCTCCGGGTGTCGACCCTGGCCGAGCGGTTGCGGGACGAACTCGGTGTCCATCGGGGGCGTGGAGATCCACGACGGCGGCTCCCGCCGGTCGGGCATCGTGACCTTCACCGCGGCCCGGGCCTCCCCCGAGGAGATCAAGGCGGCGGCATCCTCGGCCGGCATCAACGTGTCGGTGAGCGGAGCCTCCTTCGCCCGCCTGGACATGTGCGACCCCGCGGCCACCTCGGTGGTGCGGGCCTCACCCCACTACTACAACACCGACGCCGAGCTCGACCGCCTGGTGGCCACGGTGGCGGCGGTGGCGGCTGGATGACCTGAGCCGCGGTTCACGACCGGCCCGACCCCGGATCACAACCGGCCCGACCCCCGGCTCACGACAGCATGGCCAACACGCTGTGGGCCGTCTCCTCCCCGGAGCGGACCGCCCCTTCCATGTACCCGTTCCACACCGCCGAGCACTCGGCCCCGGCCCAGTGGATGAGGCCGACCGGCTCGGTCAGGGCCGAGCCGAAGTCGCCCCACACCCCGGGGGTGAAGTGGGCGCCGTAACAGCCCCGGCTGAACTCCTCGGCCATCCAGTCCCGCTCGAGGTACTCGACCGGGTCCGCCGCCTCCGGCCCGAAGTAGCGGACCAGGCACTTGAGAGCAGCGGAACGGCGCTCCTCGAGCGACAGCCGGGCGGCCTGGCGTCCGTCGTTGCCCTCCATGAAGCCCAACAGCACCCCGGGGGTGCCATCGGGGGGCGAATTGTCGAAGGTGATCTTGACCGGCCCCCGATCCGAGGCAGCCTGACCGGTGAGGCCACGAGAGCGCCAGAACGGCCGGTCGTAGACGGCGTGGAATTTGATGACCGACCCGGCCGGGAGCCGCTGGGTCAGCTGGTCCCGCCACGAGGGCAGGGCCGGGGCGTACTCCAGCCGGCCGGCCAGGGTGGGGGGAAGGGTGACGATGACCCGGTCGGCCTGGTAGACCTCCCCGCCCCGGGTGGTCACCGAGACCTGGCTCAGGCCCTGTTCGATGCGGCGCACCGGACGGTCCAGGATGACCCGGTCTCCGAGGGCATCGGCCAGGGCCTCGCTCATCCGGATCGACCCGCCCACGATCCGGTCCTGCTGGGCCCCCTGGTCCGTGCTCAACAAACCCTCCAGGTCGGTGCCGGAGTGGGCGTAGAACAGGGCGTGGAGGGCCGAGAGGTTCCCGCTCTCCGCCGAGAACACCGCCTCGGTGGCCACCCGGAAGTACGTCCGGCCCGTGGGCGTGCGGAGGTTGCGCACGATCCAGGTCTCAAAGGTCTGGTTGTCCAGGACCCGGGCCCCGGGGGCGGTCCACGGGCGGTCGAGGGGCACCCGGTCGGCCAAGCGTTTGAACCGGGTCATGCCCTGGAACAGATCGGCCAGGACAAAGGGGTTGAGCTTGGGCACGGCACCACGCTTCGAGGCCATCCGGGTCTGCCGACCGCCGAGCTCGATCACGTGACGGCCGGTGTTGTAGGTCGGGAAGGTCTCGAGCCCGAGCTCGGCGGCCAGGGCGTACATGCGGGTCTGGGTGGGCCCGATCCACTGACCACCCAGCTCCAGCGGGGTCCCGTCGGCCGCGTGCCCGCCCTCGGTCCGGCCTCCCACCCGCGAGCGGGCCTCGATCACCTGGACCTCCACCCCGGACGTGTGCAGGGTGCGGGCGGCGGCCAGGCCGGACAGGCCGGCTCCGATGATCAGTACCTGGGTGTCGGTCATGAGACAAGCTCCTGGTCGAGGTGGGCGGCGCGGTCGTAGCTCTTCCACGATCGCCTAACCCACGCGGGTCGGGTATCCGAGAGATGGGCGCCGGCCACGTCCGCCAGCCAACGCCCCTCGAGCAGTTCGGCCCGGTCGAAGGCCGCCGCCGACGCCGGGGGCTCGGCGATCCAGCCGGCCTCGATCCGGTCGCGGGCCTGCCGGTAGCGGGGAATCAGGGTGCCCCAGGCCCGCAGGGTGGCCCGGTGCAGCAGTTCGTGCCGCCACCACACACTGACGGGGTCGTAGACGTTGGTGGCAGCCGGACCGAGGTCGACCGGCTCCTCCACGGCCACCGGTTTGAACAGCGATGTACACGGAGCCGACGTGGCCGTGGCCCAGTGGCGGGGCCCACCCCGCAGGTCCGACACCCACGAGGCGGTGGTCTGGCTGGAGGCCACCATGCCACCGGCATGGACACACGGTGCTCCGAGGCCGCCGTGGACCGGTGACCACCGGGGCGGTGACCAGGCCCCGTGGAAGGCCCCCGGGAGCGCCCGTGGAAGGCCCCCTGGGAGCGCCCGTGGAAGCGCAGCGCCGCCATCAGATCGGCGGGGCCACCGGCCTCACAAGCCAGGGACTGGGTCAGGCCCCGACGGGACGGAGCTGAAGCCACCCAGGTGCGGACGGGGTTGCCGTGGGCCCGGGCGAAGGCCGGGATGGTCAGCCCGTTGGAGATGCTCCGACCCGGTCCGGCCACCCGCTCGGTGGCCCACTGCCGGCCGGCCGTCTCGACCACCGTGGCCCCCGAACGGTCGGCCACCAGGAAGCTGTTGTCGTAGGTGAAGCCCGGGCGCTCATGGCTACAGGGGCCGCCCTGGCCGTGCTCCTCCAGCAGTTCGACGATGACCGACACGGCGTCCTCCGCCGTGGTGGCCCGCTCCAGGGCCAGGCGCACCAGGTCCATGCCCAACAGCGCCTTCTCCCCCGCCGGCCCCCTGGTGAAGACGGCCTCGTTTCCGATCACCACGCCGTGCTCATTGGCTCCCATCTCCGCCCCCCACATCCACCAGGGCCGGGAGAGCAGCACGGCGTGGGTGTGGCTGACCTGGGGCACGTCAATCCATGTGCACCGCACCACGGCGTCGAGTGGATGGTCGGCGGCGGCCACCCACTCGAGGAGCTGGGCCTCGTTGGGATCACGGTCGCTGTTTTTGGCGAACATCACCCCGTCGGCGGTGATGGCCACGAACGAATCACACATCATCTCTCCTCAGCACGCGGCCCACCCTGGCACGCCAGCGGGCCCGACGCTCAACGACCACTGCCCTCCCTCTATTCCTGACTAATCCTATTGACTTTATAGATAATCCTGCCTACGGTGGTCTCCGTGGCCCCGACCGGGGTCCACACGTCCCCACACACCAATCCACAGCACCGAAAGGTGGAACACCCACATGCACACCTCACCCTTGATCAACGCGCCCCGAAACGGGTGGCGACGATGGAGACGGGCGGCCCTGGCGGCCACAGCCGTAGCCATCGGTGCCACCCCCCTGGCCCTGGCCGGGGCAGGCTCGGCCGGTGCCACCAGCACCCCCGCCGCTCCCCCACCCCTGAGCATCCTGACCAACAGCACCAACATCGGTGGTGGCGACTACTTCATCACCCCGACCGGTGACACCGGCACGTATGCCAATGGGCCCGAGATCGTCAACAGCGCCGGACGGGTGATCTGGTTCCATGCCATCCCGGTGGGCCAGACCGCGGCCGACTTCAGGACCCAGACGTATCACGGCCAGACCGTTCTGACCTGGTGGCAGGGCACCGGCTTCGGTGGGCTGTCCAACGGAACGGACTACATCTACGACACCCACTACCGACAGATCGCCACGGTCAACGCCGGAGACGGTGACACCACCGACGGGCACGAATTTCTGATCACCCCCCAGAACACCGCGCTCATCACGTCGTACGACACCGCCACCGCCAACCTGACCTCGATCGGTGGTCCCGACGACCAGGTGGTCATCGACGGCATCGTCCAGGAGATCGACATCGCCACCGGCCAGGTCCTGTTCCAGTGGAACAGTGCCGACCATGTGCCCTACAGCGACAGCGAGCAGCCCCTGCCGGCATCGGCCTCGACCCCGTGGGACTGGTTCCACCTCAACGCCGTGCACCTGGACACCGATGGGAACCTGTTGATCGACTCCCGGGCCACCTGGACGGCCTTCAAGGTCGACCGGTCCACCGGGGCCACCATCTGGCAGTTGGGAGGCAAGCAGAGCACCTTCAAGGAAGTGGCCGCCCCCGGCCAGCAGCTGGACAGTGCCGGCGAGATCTTCGCCTGGCAGCACGATCCGGAGGCCATCGGGAACGACGAGTACACCTTCTTCGACAACGACTCCGAGGGCACCCCCCTGCTCCCCTACAGCCGGGAAGTGACCGTCAAGCTGGACCTCGGGGACCACGTGGCCACCCTGGTCTCATCGGTCGACCAGCCCGAGGGGCTGTCGGCGGCGTCGCAGGGCAACGCCCAGACCCTCTCCGACCGTGACCTGGTGGTCGGCTGGGGCAGCCTGCCCTACTTCTCGGAGTTCACCTCATCGGGGAAGCTGGTGTTCAACGCCGAGTTCCCCAGCGGGGTCAACACCTACCGGGCCTTCCGGCTGCCTTGGAACGAGGGTCCCGGATCCGGCGGGCCGGGCTCGGGCGGCCACGGTGGCCACGGCGGCCGCGGCGACCGCCGCGACCGCCGTCGCCCGCAACCGCTAACCGAGCATCGGCGACTGCTCACGGCTCGACTGACCGGTTGGTCCCACCCGACCAACCGGTCAGTCCGGCCACCTCGAACACCAAGAGATCGGCGAAGGGCTGTTGGCGGTACTGGCGGTACTTGGCGGCGAGGAGCGTGCTCAACGCCACCCGGTGGGGGTCATCGACTTCGACCCGGACCAGGGCGGTCCGCACCCACCACAGCCGGGACCAGTCGTCGGGATCCCACCGATCGCAGAGCAACACGGCCCGGGGGTCGGCATCGAGATTGTGGACCCGCTGCAGGGCCGTGGTGCTCTTGGGCTTGACCAGGTCGACGGGGATGGCCACCCGTTCGCCGTCGAACACGAAGCACGCCGGCACCGCATCCACCCCGCGGTCGGGGTGCCGGGTGGCCAGCACCCCCCGCTCGGCTTGCTCCAGCAGTTCCTTGCACTGCTCGCTATCCAGCTTCACGGGACCGACGTCGTGGCTACCGCTTCCACGGACAGGTCACCAGGTGGTCGTCGATGACCCCGACGGACTGGAGGAAGGAGTAGACGATGGTCGATCCCACGAAGGTGAACCCCCGGCCCTTCAGGTCCTTGGCCAACCGGTCGGAAAGGTCGGTCCGGGCCGGAAGGTCAGCCATGGTCTTCGGTCGGTTGACCAAGGTGGTCCCGTCGACCCAGGACCACACGTAGCTCTCGAAGGAGCCGTGTTCCCTCTGGATGGCCAGAAAGGCCTGGGCGTTGGTCACCGCACCCCGGACCTTGAGCCGGTTGCGCACGATGCCCGGGTCCTCCAGTAACCGGGCCACCTTCTTGTCGCTGTAGCGGGCCACCCTGGACACGTCGAACCCGTCGAAGGCCCGGCGGTAGTTCTCCCGCTTGTTGAGGATGGTCGACCACGACAAGCCGGCCTGAGCCCCTTCGAGGACCAGCATCTCGAACAGGTGGGCGTCGTCGTGCGACGGCACACCCCACTCCTCGTCGTGGTAGTCGCGCATGGCGTCGGAGCTATCGGCCCAGTCGCAACGGTGGCCGACCCGGGCTCGGCTAGGGCTCACCGCCCCTGGTCCAGCGCCGTGGCCAGCGAACGGGCCTGGCCCAGGGCCACGGAGAGGTTCTCCAGGACGGATGGTCCGGGGCCGTCGGCCGTGAAGTCGGCACCGGTGGCATAGACCACGGTGGGCACGGTCCAGCCACTCAGGCTGGCCACCACCGCCCGTCCGCTGGTGTCCAGGGCCAAATAGTGCGCAGGCGACGCCGCCGTCGCCACCAGGACCACTGCGGTCCGGGCCAGAGCATCGGTGGGGAACCGGTCGAGGAAGGCTTTGAGGGCCCCGTTGTAGGTGGCCCGGTACACCGGCGTGGCCAGGACCAGCACCCCGGCCGACGAGGCCGCGGCCACGGCGTCGTCGACGGCCTGGTCCTGGACCCGTCCGAGCAGGGCGTCCGCCGGCAGTTCGACCAGGTCCACCAGCTGGCCGCCGCCGCCGAGCTCGACCGCGGCGTTGGCCAGGGCCCGGGTCTTCGAGGTGGCCGAGTCGCCGCTGCTGACCACCACCAGTCCGCCGCTCATGACGGGCTCACCAGCGCCGTGCTCTCCGGTTGGCCAGCGTCAGCGTCGATGTCGGCCTCGACCGTCCCGAGTAGCCCGTCCCGGCGCAGTACCGGGAAGACCCCTTCGGCGAACCAGTAGGCCTCCTCCAGATGAGGTTGCCCCGAGAGGATGAAGTGGTCGATGCCCAGGGCGTGGTACTCGGCGATGCGATCGGCCACCTCTTGGTGGCTGCCGACCAGGGCGGTGCCCGCCCCCGGGCGGACCAGGCCGAACCCCGCCCACAGATTCGGGGAGATGACCAGATTGTCGCGGTTGCCGCCGTGGAGCTCGGCCATCCGCCTCTGGCCCACCGAGTCCTCGGCCGCGAACCGCTTCTGGGCCTCGGCCACCGCCTCTTCGGGCATGGACTCGAGCATGCGGTCGGTCACGGCCCAGGCGTCATCGGCCCGGTCGCGGTTGATGACGTGGAGCCGGATCCCGAAGCGGAGGCGCCGACCGGACCGTTCGGCCAGCGTGCGCATGTGGTCGAGCCGTTCGGCCACCTGGTCCGGCGGCTCGCCCCAGGTCAGATAGACGTCGGCGTGGTCCGCCGCCACCTGCTGGGCCGCGGGGGACGCCCCGCCGAAGAAGATCTCCGGGATGGGGTCTGGGGGCTGGCGGGTTTCGGCCCCGGCGATCTCGTAGTGCTCACCGTGGAAGTCGAACGGCTTCCCGCTCCACGCCCCCCGGAGCACGGTGATGAACTCGGCCGTGCGGGCGTAGCGCTGGTCGTGGTCGAGCCAGTCGCCGAAGCGGCGCTGCTCGACGGCGTCGCCTCCGGTCACGATGTTCAACAGCAGCCGGCCCCGGCTCATGCGCTGGAAGGTCGAGGCCTGCTGGGCGGCCAGGGTGGGCGAAACCAGGCCGGGGCGGAAGGCCACCAGGAATTTGAGGAACCGGGTGTCGCGACTCAACGCCGACGTGACCAGCCACGAGTCCTCGCACTTGGTGCCGGTGGGGGTGAGGACCGCCTCATAGCCCAACTGGTCGCAGGCCTGGGCTATCTGGGCCAGATAGTCGATGTCAGGGGGCCGGCGACCGATGGCCGGACCGAAGCCGACGATCTCTCGGCCGTCGCCGGTGGTCGGCAGGAACCAGTGGAGGTGGATGCTCATTGTCGAGAGTCTACGAGTTCGACCGGTTAAGTCAGGAGGCGGGGACTCGGTCGAGGGGCGGCGGGCCCGGCTCCGGGGCCGGGGCTCGCCGGGAGGACCGGTGGCCCTCCGCCGGGAGGACCCCTCAACCGCATCAGAGCCGGTCGGACCGGCCGGCGCGAAGATCGAACCATGGACTCATTGCTGATTTCCCTCGACACCTCCGACCGCACGGTCATCGACATCACCGCCGAGCTGGAGCAGTTCTGCGCCTCCCGCGGTGACGGCCTGGTGAATGTCTTCGCTCCCCATGCCACCGTGGGCCTGGCCCTGATGGAGACGGGGTCGGGATCCGAGGCCGACCTGGGCGAAACCCTGGCCCGCCTGCTGCCCCGGGACGACCGGTACCGGCACCGGCACGGGGCCCCGGGCCATGGCGCCGACCACGTCCTACCAGCCCTGGTCAGCCCGTCACTGTCGGTCCCGGTCCTCCACGGCCAGGTCCTGCTGGGCACCTGGCAGCGCGTGGTCCTGGTCGACACCAACGGCGACAACCCCCGACGCCAGGTCCGGTTCTCGTTCCTCAGCGGCTAAAACGGTGCCACCGCTCACGGCCGAGGAACCAGCAGCATGCCCCGCATCCACATGAATCCGAAGATCAGCGTGAGTGTGGTCTTCGTGGCCGCCATGTTCATCAATATCATGGACATCACCATCGTCAACGTGGCGCTGCCTTCCATCGGACGGCAGTTCGGCGTGCCGGAGACCGCACTCGACGCCGTGGCGGTGGGGTACCTGGTGAGCTTGGCCGTGTTCATCCCTGCCGCCGGTTGGATCGGCGACCGGATCGGGTCCAAGCGGGTGCTGCTCTTCGCCATCGCCTTGTTCACCGGGGCCTCGGTGCTCTGCGGCCTGGCCGACAGTCTTTCGGAGTTGGTCTTCTTCCGGGTCATCCAGGGAGTGGGGGGAGGCATGCTGACCCCGGTGGGCATGGCCATGCTGTTCCGGACCTTCCCACCCGAAGAGCGGGTCCGAGCCTCCAGCATCCTGACCGTGCCCACTGCGGTGGCCCCGGCGCTGGGTCCGGTCATCGGGGGCCTGTTGGTGACCGATCTCTCGTGGCGGTGGGTCTTCTTCGTCAACCTGCCCATCGGGGTGGCGGCCATCGCCTTCGGGCTGGTCTTCTTGGAGGAGCACCGCCAACCCCATCCGGGCCGGTTCGATGTTCCGGGGTTCCTGCTGGCGGGGATCGGATTCGCCGCGGTTATGTTCGGGGTGAGCGAAGGACCGGACAAGGGTTGGCACAGCCCGGAGATCATCGTCAGCATCGTGGTGGGGGCGGCCCTGCTGGCGGTGATGGTGCAGGTGGAGTTGCGGACCTCCAAACCCCTGTTGAAGCTCCGCCTCTACCGCAACCACCTGTTCCGCTCCACCAGCCTGGTGCTGATGATCGCCATGGCCGCCTTCCTCGGTGTGCTCTTCGCCGTCCCGCTGTTCTTTCAGCTCGCCCTGGGCCTCAATGCCCTCCAGTCCGGACTCAGCACGTTCCCCGAGGCCATCGGGGTGATGATCGGGGCCCAGATCGCCAGCCGCCTGCTCTACCCCCGGGTCGGCCCCCGTCGCCTGGTGGCCGCGGGACTGCTCGGTGTGGCCTGCTCCATGGCGTTGATGACCCAGGTCGGATTCGACACCGATCTGTGGTGGATGCGGTTGCTCATGTTGACCATGGGCCTGTCCATGGCCCAGGTCATCGTGTCGTCCCAGGCCGCCTCGTTCGCCACCATCTCCCCGGCGGACACCGGAAACGCCTCCTCGCTGTTCAACAGCCAACGCCAACTGGGTAGTGCGCTGGGTGTGTCACTGGTGACCACGGTGATCGCCCTGGTCGGGGCGGTCCACGTGGTGGCCGGCCACTCCGAGCCCAATCTCACCGCCTACCACGCGGCCTTCGTCGCCACAGCCCTGGTGGCCCTGGTCGGCTCGGCCGTGGCCCTGACCATCAACGACGCCGATGCCTCCGCCACCATGGTCCGCCGGGGTGCCCCGAAGGTGGCTCGGAAAGACCCTGCGCCGGCCGCGGTGGAACCGGCCTCGTAGACGGACGTCGGGCGCCGTCCGGGTGGCCCCCCGGTCTGTGGTGCCCATCGCGGCCGGCGGTATGATCGCCCATGGACCGCTCGGTGCTTCTCGACATCGATGGGGTGCTGGTGGTGTCGTGGGAGCCCTTGCCCCACGCGGTGGACACGGTCAGGTGGCTCGAGGACCGGGGAATTGAGTTCCGACTGGTCACCAACACCTCGTCGAAGACCCGAAGCCAGATTGTCGAACGGCTCGCCGGCTCAGGGATCGGGGTGCAGATCGAACAGGTGCTCACCGCGGTGACCAGTGCCGCCCACTACCTCTCCGAGCACCATCGGGGGGCCCGCTGCCTGGTGGTCAACGAGGGCGACCTCCGCCAGGACCTGGTGGGCGTGGACGTAGTGGACACCGCCGATGCCCCTTCCGCCGATGTGATCCTGCTGGGCGGGGCCGGGCCCTCGGTCGGGTACACCCAGCTGGACCAGGCCTTCAAACTGGCCCTCGACGGCACCCCGGTGATCGCCCTCCATCGCAACACCCGCTTCCAGACCGCCGACGGTCCGGCCCTGGACATGGGGGCGTTCGTGGTCGGTCTCGAGGCAGCGGCGGGCATCGACGTCACCATCGTCGGCAAGCCGGCACCCTCCTACTTCCACGCCGCCCTGGCCGGTCTGGACGTGAAACCGGAAGAGACGGTAATGGTCGGAGACGACGTGGAGTCCGATGTGTTGGGGGCCCAGGCCGTGGGCATCACCGGCGTGCTGGTGCGCACGGGCAAGTTCCGACCATCGGACCTCGACGCACCTGGTCGACCCGATCACATCGTCGACGACATCGGGGGCCTCGCCGGTGTCCTCGAGGACCTGACACTCGGTCATTGACCGCCATCGAAGGGAGGTCAGGAGCGGAAGGTACGCACCACCCGGTAGGTGACGAAGCGCCCGACCCGGTAGAGGCCTTTGCGTCGTTGCGCGGAGACGACGATTCGATCCACCAGGATGAGGGCCTGGCGATTGCGGAATGCCTCGAGCTCGGACCGGACCTCTTCCAACTGACGCTTGGTCTCGCCCAGCTCCCACTCGACGTCGGGCAGGCGCGAGGCGTCACTCTGCAAGGTGGCCAGATACTCGTTTCTTACCTGTCCCTCCCGTTGGAGACAGTGCACCTCGTTGTCGAGGACGATGTTCTCTTCGACTCGCTCACGCAACCTGAGCTCGAGCTCGGCGATTCGCCGTTGGAGCATGGAAACAGGGGTCGACCGATCGGCACCGTTCCCTCCCTCGGGAGCAGCAGGATCGGACCTGATCGCCTTGAGAGGCACCGCCGCCAGAATGGCCTGCCCCGATGCGTCATTCACTGTGGATGGAGACGTCCCACCATCATTCATTTCCCAGATCCTTCGTCCCGTGGATCAATCTCTCAACTGTACAGCCACTTTATCAGTGAGTGGCCGTTCGACCCCGATCTTGGAGTGCCCTGTCGATGATGCTCAGCCACGATGTCCCGGCCGGCTGTCCGGCCCAGATACCGTGCAGGTCTCGGATCCGCCTCCGATGGGCCTCCCACGAGTGGGGATCCTCCAGCAGTGTCGCCACGCTGCGCGCGAATTCTGCCGGGTCGTCGGTTACGGCCAGTGCGCCCGTATCGTGCAAGTCGATACCCTCGGCCCCGACACCGGTGGTTACGGTCGGGACCCCGTATTGGAGCGCTTCAATGGCCTTCAGCTTGACGCCGGCGCCAAATCGAACCGGCACGATCGCCACCCGGGCTTCGTCGTAGAACTTCGCCAGATCGCGGACACGGCCCTCGAAGAGCACACTCGGGCTGGCGTAGTGGAGTAGCTCCGACGGGGGGTCCTGACCGGTGACGCGTAGCCGGACCCATGGGATCCGGGCCCGGAGCAGGGGCAGGACCTTGCGCACGAACCAAATGAGTCCATCGCCGTTCGGCGATTCCGCCCCGGACAGCCAGCCGGCCACCAGCACGGCGTCGCGTCTCCGATCAAAGGGTCGAGGCGTCCACCGAGGAGTGTGCAGTCGTGCATCGATGACGTGGACGGGCGATGCGCCGTCCACCTTTCGGGCGAATGAAGCCTCGACTTCGCTGATGCAGACGGCCTGATCGGCATCGGAGAAGTATCGCTGCTCGGAACGCTGCATGACCCGGGCCTCCACCCGCAGTCGCTCGTTGACCGACGGGTCGTCGGACAGGAGTGCTTGACGTTCCGTCCGCCGGAAGTACAAGGCTTCGGCGTCGTAGACCACGGCGGCCTGAGGCTGAAGCTCCCGTACCATCGGTGCAAAGCGCTCATAGTTGTACGGGCGGGAGATGATGACCACGTCATAGGCGATGTACGGCTGTTGGAGATGCACCTCGAGATCGCCCTGAAGGATGCGCACGCCCATTCGGCTCAGTTCATCCCGGGATCCATCACCGGTAGCGGCGGGGAACAGCGACACGAAGTGATCGTCGGAGGAGGCGAGCTCGGTGAGAGCATCGAGCATCCGGCCGAATCCGGACCCGAGCCACGAGGTCGGGATGCGGTCGTCGATCACCAGAATGCGAGTGGGCCGTCCCATTCCCACCCAGGTGGCGACTTCCTCGATCTCCTCAACCGGGCCCACCGGCTCCAGTCGCTCCTTCAGCAGGTGCGACCATCGCTTGATGAAATGCTTGCGGTTTCGCAGGGTCAAGAAGACCTTGTATGACTCGTCGACACTGCCGGATCGGATGTGGCGGACCTTCGAGAGTGGCTGGAGCCACACCTGCTGGCCGATCTCTTGAATGCGGAGGCAGAAGTCGACGTCTTCGAAGTAGGCCGGGTAGTAAGCCTCGTCAAAACCGCCCAGTCGATCCCAGGTCGACTTCCGCACGAGCAGTGAAGCGGCCGAGCAGTAGTCGACGCGACGGGCCCAGTCGTTTCGGTGGGCGACGGCCGTTCCCGCGCCCAAAACGGCCGTGGTGGACCCGTCGGCGAACAGCAGTGAGCCTGCTTCCTGCAGCGAGCCGTCCGCGTTGAGCAGGAGGCTTCCGACAGCCGAGACCGTGGGATGTTCCTCCGCCGTCTCGACCAGAGAGCTCATCCAGTACCGATCGACGATGGTGTCGTCGTTCAGGAACAGGATGTACCGGCCCGATGCGAACTCGACGGCGGCGTTGCACGCCCCGCCGTAACCGAGGTTGACGCGGGACTGGATGATACGAGCCCCCCGGACATTCTCGGTCAACTCCTTCATCAGGTCAGCGGTCGGCTCGTTGAGGGAGACGATCACCTCGAAGCTCACCGTGCGCTCGGCGCGGGAGACCGAGCGCAGGCAGTCGAGGAGGTAGGGCGCAGAGCGCCAACCGAGTATGACCACCGTCACGTCCGGATCCGGTGCCTCCTCGAACCACGCCGGCTGACCGTCGGAGTGGAACAACTCGGCCGCGGCCGCCATGCCGGACACACCGGTGGACGAACTCATTCCGCCAGGTCCCGGTAGATACCAGCCGTCACCAGATCCATCCACGGCCACGCGTGCTCATTCCGCTGGGTCCTTCCGATGCCACGCCCCTCGACGAGCACCCCGGTACCGCTTCATCGTACCTTCTGTCCGGGAGGTTGTCCGGCATCCGGGGGTACGGCGTCAGCGGAACTTGTCATAGACGCGCCACAGGGCCGTTACCACTCGCTGGGACCTGGTGGCCCGAATGGCCGAGATCTCCCGGTCCAGTGCCTCGACCTGAGCACGGGCCTCTTGGACCTCGAGCTGGTCTGCGGCCACGTCGGCCACGATCTCCCTGGCCCGGACGCCATCGGCCTCCGACCGGGCCAACTCGGCCCGAACCGCGGCCAGCTGGTCCGTCAGGTCGCGCACGGCGCGCTCGGCTCCCGAGGAGGTGCCTCTCTCCGACCAGGCCGCGCCAACTTTGGCCAAGGCCACTTCATAGGCACCGATCATGGCGGGATAGTGAGCGGCATAGAGGTCCCGGTGCTTCTCAGCCATACGGATCCCGTCGGCCTGGATAGCCGGGTAGTCGGCCGGGGCCTCCTGTCGGCCCGCGCCCTCGAGCCGGCTGAAGCCGATCGACGACAGCTTGGCGAATGACCAGCCCGTCTCGATCAAGGACAAGAAGAGATCACGGTCCTGCCCGGTCTTGAGCCGATCATCCCAACCCCCGACCTTCTCGATCGCCGCTCGGCGCAGCACGGCAAAGGGCTCGAAGTGCACGGCCGTGGCCATCGACGGTGGGTCGAGTCCGCAGACCACGATGGGGTCATCACTCCCGCTCCACCGCCCGTCCGCCCGCACCGCCGCCACCGTCGAGTCGTCGAGCAGGAGGGCCGACGCTTCAGCCAGGAATGGCTCCAGCGGCACGGTGCCGGCGTCGAGGTTCACCACGAACGGTGCGTGCGAAAGGCGCAGACCCTCATTGCGGGCTCGGCTCAGGCTCCGCTGATCCTGTCGGACGACGTGATAACCGGCAGCCTCCAGCCGGGCCAGCGCCTTCAGAGCATCGACATCCGTCGAGCCCCGATCGACGATGAACAGCTCGTGGATTCCCTCTGGCGGGAGGCTCTCGACCTGGTGGCGCAGACCCGGTCCATCGTTGCGGGTGGTGATGACCACGTCGATGTCGGAGGCCGTCGAGCCGGGTGGGGACGGCGGCTCGGGCCACGATTCCGAGGCGGGCCGGTTCGAGGCACTCATGCGGGCACCCGCCGACGGCTCCTCAGGCGCTCGGCGTTGGCGGCCAACTGCTCCCCCACCGTCCTCCGACTGCGGGTCCGCTCCATGTGGGCCCGGGCCCGCTCCCCCCGGACCGCCGCGCCGGCGGGATCATCGTGGATTCGGCGGAGGGCTTCGGCGGCAGCATCGAGGTCCGGTTCGGCCCAACGCCCCAGCCCGCCGTAGACGGCTACCTCGGCCGGAATGGGCACCGTGGCCGCGGGAATCAGGTAGGCCGATTCCTCGTCCATGAATTCGAGGTTCGCCGACCAGGCCGTGGCCACGACGGGCTTTCCCAGCGCCATGGCCTCCGCCATGCCCAGGCCGAATCCCTCGGATCGGTGGAGGGAGGCATAGCAGTCACACAGCTCCATCATGGCCTTCACGTGATGGGGTGGCACGTTGCCATCCAACAGCACAATGTCGGGTCGGTCGATCGAAGCCCGCAAGAGCTCCATCTCCTCCCAGTGCCGGTCGCTTCCCACACTCTTGAGCACAAGATGCGCCCCGTCATCGGGATCGAATGCCTTGCAGTAAGCCTTCAGGAGGCCCAGGGGGTTCTTGCGTTCGAAGACACTGGCGAAGTCGAAGGAGAAGAGCACCACGAATCCCTCTGGCAGGCCCAGGTCCTGCCGGGTGAGAGAGGTGGTCCACTTTGGCACGGGAACCGGCATCGAAATGGGTACCACTCGTCCGGCACCGGTCCGTTCGAGGGCCGCGGCGATGAACTGGCTGGGGGCCCAGACTTCGTCGACAAGCCCGAACGCCCACCCGAAGGAGTCAGGGACCCGTTCTGCTTCCCAGAACCAGATACCGGCGCTGTTCCGCTCCGACAGCATGGAACGGGGAAGCCCGGCCATGACCGTACCCAGCATGTCCGCGTTGATACAGAACACGTTGGTGTCGAACGACCAGTCGTTTCCCCAACTGTTGCCGGGTACATGCCGAAGTGATTCAGTCTCCGGATCCACGGACATGGCGTTGGCGGGCACTCCCGCCGATGCCGCGGCTGACAACACCAGCCGCGCCGCTTGGCTGACCCCCAGATCTGCGTTCAGGTAGCCGAGGACGTTGAGGCCGGGTCGCAGCGGGACGGTGTCCTCCTGCTCGCCCAGGGGATCAAGACCGGCCAGGCGAGCCAGGAGCCGAGCGCGGAGGGCCTCAGGAACACCGGTGGCCCTGGGGTCGTCGTCGCTGACCACCCACTTGTAGAAGGCGAACGCATGATGGGGTTGGAGCAGCGGATCGATGAAGAGCACTTGGAGGTCCCAGTGCAAGGTCCAAAGCGTGTGGAGGTAGATGGGGAGTTGGGTGCGGCCCATTCCGGCCACTTCGATCCACGCCTCGAAGCCGCGGGGATCATCGAAGGGGTTGGGAGGTCGCTCCACGCCACCCCGCTCGGCCTCGATCAACCCGCTCCGGTAGGCACGCCGGTGGACCGCCGTCAGCACCAGCCCGGAGGGAGTAGTGCTCCATCCGTAAGGAGTGGAGATGTCGGTGAAGTACCCCGCGGCGACCACCTCGTCGCGATAGTGATGGCACAAGCCGGCCAGCACCGGATGATCACTGAGGAAGACGCGCGGCCGGGCGCCCTGGTTGGCTGACAACAGGTACGGTCTGGTCGGATCCAACCCACTGAAGTGGAAAAAAACCAGTGGATGACCGTCCACCGTGATCACATCGCCTTGCCGGGCCAGGGAGCGTTGATCGACGTTCCAGTACGCCACGTTGCATCCCGGGTCGCCAATCACCTCATGGGGGAAGCAATCGATGAAGTCGACCCAACGCTGATCGGTGAACATCATGTTGGCGTAGTCGATGACAGCGTCACGCTCGAGGCGCGCTCTCCAGAACTCCAAGAACCCATTGTGAAGGGCTCCGACTCCGGTCCCGATGAATCCCAGGTTGTAGGTGCCTGTGGCCAGGAAGTCCGATTCCGTCGGAGTCCTTCCGTCGTGCGGCAGCGGTCGGAGATGGTGCGGGGTCACCACGACGTCGTGACGCGCCGCCAGATCGGCCAGTGGTTCGACATTCCCGAAGATCTCGATGTCCGGGTCGAAGTAGAGCACCGGACGTCCCGTCCGCTCCAGCAGGTGCGTGAGCAGCCAGGGCTTCACCGCCGTCGAGAACTCGAGGATCGAGTACTCCGCGGCCATCTGGAGCCCCAGCCCATTGCCGAGCCCCACGTCCGCCAGGGACAGGGTGGCGAACGGCTCACCGTCAGCAGGTTCGATCGACTCGTCGTCGACCACCAGCACCCACAGGGTCATATCCGGGTGGTGCCGATTGAGGGACTTCGCCAGCACCCGCGCCAGGGGAAGATAGTTCCGGGCCACGATGGTACAGCAGGCAAATTTCCCCATCGGCGGATAGTACAGGACGTACCCGGGTGATCGGCTTGATGGGCGATCATCGACCCAGGTCAGCGGCTCAACCCTCGGAGTGGGCCAAGGCCCGGGGGAATTATTGGAATCCTTAAGGGCGCCACGTTCTCGGCGTCCGGACGGCAGCCGCCCGGACGGCCCGGTCCGTCGGCGCCACAGCCACGACCCACGGCAATGCCGGCTCTGGGCCTTACGTGCTGGCCAGGGGCCTTACCCGGTGGTCTTCCGTCGCCGCCCCTGAATTGGAGAAGCCAACCGACGATCAGGGCCACGAGGGTGGCGGTAGCGAGCACGACGCCCAGTTCGAAGGCCTTGGGGCGGTACTGCAGCTCGATGACGTGGCGGCCGGAGGGGATGGTGGCCTGCATCTCGTCGGTGAGCAGGGTGTGCAGGGCCAGGGGCCTCCCGTCGAGGGTGGCCGTCCAACCGGGGAAGTTGCCGATGTGGATGTCCAACTGAGAGGTCGACGGGGCATCGACCACCATTCCGAGGTGCTGAGGGTCGCCGTCGGAGAGGGCCACGGGCTCCGCCTGTGGATCGTCGGCCGGAGCATCCTGCGGTTGCAGGGTCACGATCGAGCCTCCCGGCACCCGGAACACTCCTTCGCCGTCGATCGTCCCGTCCGACACCGTCCCCGGGGGCCCGGGTGCATGCGCAGGTTCGAGGACGATGGACACGCCGTACTGCCGAGCGAGCGTGGCGGTCGTCATGGACGGGCAGAAGTTCCCCAATACCGGCTTGACAACCGGCGTGTGACTGAGCCTGGCGTACGTGGGAAGGTAGGTCTTGGGGAGGACGGCGTCGTACATGCCCAGTTCGCGTACTCCGTAGGCGGCATTGGCTTCGGGCAGGATCCCCAGGGGAGGAAGTTGGACCGGTCTCGGGCACTGGCCGAAACCGACGCGCTGGTCCCCGGCGAGTATCTGTAGCTGATGTTCCGCGGGCGTCGTGGTGAAGATCTGGGTGCTCGACGACCACAGGTGTGTCGCCGCTGTGAGGAGGAAGGCACATTCCACGGCGAAGAGCACCACAGCACCCACGAGCCCGGCGCTGTTGGAGGGCCGGGCGTGGGCTCTACGGTCGTTGACCCGGGACCACCGGAGCAGCACCAGGGCCACGGCCAAGGTCACGACCCCGCTGATGCAGGGCCACCACAGACTGTGGTCCCTGATGGCGTGAGCCACACCCTGTCCGTGGAGCTGTCGGACCACCAGCCCGAGGAGCAGGACGCATCCGGCCGCGGCGGCCACCAGCAGCCGCCGCCCCAGGGTCTTCGTGCCGCCCTTGTCCCTGACGAGTTGGAGACCGAACCCGCCCAGTACAGCCAGGATTCCGTCGACCACGATGACCCCACGGCGCCACACGATCAGCTTGGCCCCGGGAAGGTGGTCCAAGAGGTGGGCCATCGGCGCCAGCCACACCGCGGCGGAGAGGAACAGTGCGGCAACGACCAGACCGGCGACGACGGGGTTCCGCCAGTGGTACGTCAACGCCACGGCCGCCAGGACCAGCACCGTGACCCCCACGAATGCAGCCGTCTCGTAGTAGTTCAGGGAGCCGAAGTAGGAGCTGTGCAACGTCGGGAACCCGTCGTACCCGGCCATTAGCGAGGTTGACGACATAGCGCAAAGGAGCAGGTCCGTAACCAGCCCTACCGGAAGCCGCCGACTGCTTGATGGCCTGGAGGCCGGGGAGGAGAAGGGGCGCGGCCAGGGCCAGGCCCGCCAGGACGCCGAGGGCGGCCCGACCGGTCGACCACAGGGCGGTGATCCCGTCCTCCCGTGCCCGGGGCAGGGCCACGACAATCACCGTGATGGCCAGGACGACAAGCAGGATCACGAGACTTTCGGGGTGTCCGCCGTAGGCCGCAAAAGCAACGGTCAAGGCCAGGAGGGGGAGATAGCGCCATCCCTGTGGGTGGCGCAGGGTGAGCACTCCGGAACCGAGGACCCAGCCCAGCATGCACAAGACCGTCGCCATAGGCCAGCCCGCCCAGCCGGCGAAGGCGCCACTCAGTTCGAACACCGTCCCGGCGAAGGCGCCCGCCAAGGCCCCGAGGCCCATGACCCGGCAGAAGAACAGCACTCCGGTGCCGGCCAGGACGATCTTGACCAGCACGAACGTGGTGTAGGCGAAGCGGAGTGGCGCCAGGTAGGCCACGAGCATCGGAAGGCTGAACGTGGCCGACTGCATGTTGAATGCCAGGGGTGTGCCCATGGCGTTGTAGGGATTCCAAAGCGGCAAGTGCCCGCCGTGGACGGCTTTCCAGGCAATGTCCGTCCACGGGGCGAACTGCTGGATCTGATCCGAGGAGACGGTGTTGTGGACCGTGGCATGCGGAACGGTGCCGAGACCGAAATCCGAGAGCAGGTCGTAGGGGCCGAGCTTGGTACCGTGCGCCAGCGTCGGGGCCATGGCGGCCAGACAGACCACCACCAACCAGGCCGTCGCCAGGATCGTCGGCCACCACGACCAGCAGGCGAACTCGGCCCAGCTGATCCGATGCCGGGCCGGTTGGCTGTGCGTGCGGGACATCCGGGCGCAGTATTGCATGCGTCAAGGGCGGACAGGGCGTCGATCACGTCCCTGAATCGGCTAGGGGCCGCCACCCCGGCGCGCCCTCCACACAGCTCGGATCACCCTGCCGAGGCATGGCGGCCCGATGGATTCCAGAGCCTCTCCCGGGCTCAACCAAGCCGTCTCGTCGCACTAGCCTGGGTGCGCCCGCCATCAGAGGAATGCCCGCCCCGTGACCGATGCCCCGCCCATGATCTCGTACGCGCAGAACCTCGAGGACGTCGTGCTGCAGCGGGCCGTTGGGACTCCTGTCGGCTTCTATGTCGACGTCGGGGCGGCCTCACCTTCGATCGCTTCGGTGACCCGTCACTTCTACGATCACGGGTGGTCCGGCATCAACATCGAGCCGCTTCCGGAGTACGCCGCTGAGCTGCGACTGGCACGGCCACGCGACTGGACGGTTCAAGCGGTAGCCGGGGCCTCTCACGGACAGGCCGCCTTTCACGTAGTCCAATCCGATCGCGATCTCTCAACCTTCGACCCCCGTCGAGTCGAGGAGCTTTCGACCCAAGGAGTCCGGACCGACGAGCGCCCGGTCGAGATGGTGACCCTCAACGAGTTACTCGAGCTGGCCCAACCGGAGACGATCGACTTCTTGAAGATCGACGCCGAGGGTACGGAACGGGACGTGCTGCAGGGACTGGATCTCGGCGTCTGGAGGCCCCGTGTGCTTCTCATCGAGGCGACCTTCCCGAACTCACAGATACCGTCCTACCGGATGTGGGAGGACCTGGTGCTCGGCGGGGGCTACCTGTTCGCATCGTTCGACGGCATCAATCGCTTCTATGCGGCCGAGGAGGAGCCGGCGCTGATCGATCTACTGGCCCCGGCGAATGCTCTTGACCAGTTCGTTCCGGCCTCGGTTCAGCTGATCCGGGACGAACTGGAGCGGATCCGCTCGGCCTACACCGACGTCGAACGTCAGGTCACCGTAATGGACAACGAGCTCGAGCGACTCCGCGCGGCCTACGCCCTCGTCGAACGGGAGATGGCCCTCAAGGATGAGGAGATGGCGACGACCGCCGAGTACGTTCGTCATCTGGAGCAAACCCTCGAAGTCAAGGAGTAGACCGGGCCCCGTTGGCTGCGGTCCCGCAACACCGATCAGTCAGGTCAGCTCACTGACAAGTGCTCATCGAGGGATCCAACGACTCGGGATCGAGAGCCTTGGCCATTACATAGTGGTCATCGGCCATGTTGTAGAGCGCCGGATATTGCTCCCACGGCTCGTTGTCCCATGTCCACGTGATCCAACCACTGAACCTGAATCCGTCGATGCTGCAGCTGTCCTGTTCCCAGGCGGCGAGCGCCACGGCGGCCGCCGAGGCGCTGGGGACACGCGACAGGTACTCCCCGAACTCCCCCAGGATGATGGGCTTGGTGATACTGGCGGCCGGGACGCCGATGGCGGCCACCTGCGACGACATGGTGCCGAAGATGGGATAGATGTGGAAGTCGACGTAGTCGACCTGGCTCGACGACGTGAGCGACGATTGGGACCGACCGATCCTGCCCTCGGGGTAGGCCGCCAACCCCTGGGTGAACCCCACGGCCACCAGCGAGCCCGGGAGGTCGGTGTGGATCTCCTGAGCCAGTGTGTTCTCCCAGTTCAGCGTGCTCTCGTCCATCATGTCGTCCCGCGACGTGGCACTGCCCATGTCGTACTCACCGGTGACCGTCGACACCGTTCCGCTGTTCAGATTCAGGGGCCACACGTTGGACTTGAAGTAGGTCTCGCCCTGTAGCTCGAAGGAGAAGATGTCGCTCATGTCGGCCTGATCGGCCTTCAGCGTGGCGATGACATCACTGACATAATTCTGCTGGGCGGTTATGTAGGTGGACTCGAGATAGTAGAGATTCCCGTTCCTCCTCTGGTCGTCCACCGGAAGGGGAACTGTCCGTGCGGCCGGGAGATACTGACTGGGCAGCGGCATCAGGACCATTTCGACTCGAACGTTGTCGCTCCGGGCGATGTTGATGAAATTGGCCACGTTGGCCCAGTAGGCCGGGTTGAGCTGCCCCGACCCTTGGCCGCTCTGGCTGGCATTGAAGCCCACCCGCACCACGTTGTAGCCGTAGCGCTCCATGGTGGCTAGCGCCTGGGCCACCCGATGGGGGCTGTAGGCATCGAATCCGGTGCCTACATCGAAGGTGGAGATGGCACAGGTGGTCCTCCCTCCGATGACCGCCGGCGAAAGCCGGATGTACTCGGCACCTCGGGGCACGAACTTCTGTTGGGTGGTCACGCCACCGTTCGTGACCACCTCGGCAAACGACCCGCCCCCGGGCGATGGCACGGTCACGATGGGGTTCACCGGTGCCGGGTTGTTGGCCGGGAGGGTATAGGTGGAAGCCGAAGGGACCTGAAACGGGACCTTGCTACAGGGGTTGTGCGCCAGCACGGCATGGGTCGTGGTCGTTGTATGCGCAGACGGGCGACGGGAGGTAGAGAGCGAGGAGACAATGAGGGCGACCGCCCCCACCACCACCACAGCCACCAGCGCCAACATCACGCCCTTCTTCACGCGGCTGGATTCCCTTCGATCGGGTTGGCCTCGTCCCTTTGGCGAATGGGCATGATGTCTGCGTTCGATGAGGCCCGACCCTAGTTGCGAGCCTGCCGCTGCTTGGTCATCGTACCTGTCCCTGATGTCGTGGAGGAGTCGCCCACCACTCGCCGGTCACCGGTGTCAGGCTCGAGGTACTCGTCGTCGAACGTCGTCGGATGACCTGGCCTCGCCGTCGGCAGATCGGTCGTTGGTCACGGCTAGCACCGACCAGACGGCCGGGTCGGCACAGAGCGCCAGAGAGGATTCCGCTGTCCTGCCGACGGCCATGAATTACGTTCACCGACGGCTGGGAACTACCATCACCCCAAGGACAAGGGCGACATTCCTCACCGACCCCCAGGCGGCCACAACCACCCACCATGAACCCACTCCATCAACTGATGAAGGGCGCGGGCACCTCCCTGGGCCTGGTGGCCCTCGCCATATCCTCGCTCGCTGCCTCCCACGGCGGAGCTCTGGGGGGAACGGCCCCCGTCCATGCCGTGGTGGTTGACAACTCCGTGAGCAACCCCTGCGCCTCGATCCCCCGGTCAAGTCCCGGGTCCACGGCGCGCGCCCAGTCGTATCCCATCCCGACCGTCAACCCGGCGCCGGTGAACCCCATCGTGACCGTGCCATCGCCCGGGGGCGGGTCGTTTGCCGAGGTCGTCACGAACGGTGGCGTGACCACCCAACAGAAGTTCGTGCCCCGAGGGGCCGAGTACATCCGGCTTTCGTCCGTGACCAGGGCAGGGAGGAGCACGTGTGCCATCTCCACCTTCGAAGTCGGTAGCGGGCCCGATGACTACAACCCCCATCGGGCGGCCCAGGCGCTGGCGGCCATGGAACATTACGGCTACAACGTGGTGCGGGTGGGCTTCAACCCCGGGCAGAGCGGCCAAGGGTCGGGGCAGCTCAACCCGACCTACTGGGCCAACGTGGCCAATTTCATCAACATCGCCCGGAGCGACAACATCCGAGTCGAAATCGTTGTCCTGCCGCTACCCAGTCAGTACCTCCCCACCGCACGGACAGTTCCCCTTCCGGCGGCCGACCAGAGGAGGAACGGGAATCTCTACTACCTCGAGTCCGCCTATCTCACCGCCCAGAAGAACTATCTCGGTGATGTCATCGCCACGCTGAAGGCCGATCAGGCCAACATGAGCGACATCTTCTCCTTCGAGCTACAGGGCGAGACCTACTTCAAGTTCAACCTATGGCCTCTGAATCTGAACAGCGGGACGGTGTCGACGGTGACCGGTGAGTACGACATGGCCGATCCTTACTCCCGGGCCAACATGATGGACGAGAGCACCCTGCACTGGGAGAACACGCTGGCTCAAGAGATCCACACCGACCTCCCGGGCTCGCTGGTGGCCGTGGGGTTCACCCAGGGGTTGGCGGCCTACCCCGAGGACAGGATCGGCCGGCCCGAATCGTCCCTCACGTCCTCGAGTCTGGTCGACTATGTCGACTTCCACATGTACCCCATCTTCGGCACCATGTCGTCGCAGGTGGCCGCCATCGGTGTCCCGGCCGCCAGGGTCACCAAGCCCATCATCCTGGGCGAGTTCGGGGAGTACGTCGTCGAAGCCCCTACACCCGAGGCTGCTGCCGCCCGGCTGGTGGCGTGGCAGGAGCAGAGCTGTCACGTCGACGGGTTCAGGTTCGACGGTTGGCTGGCCTGGACGTGGGACATTCCCCTGTCAGATGGGAACCTCTACAACATGGTCGACGGGGGCGAGGCCATCGCCAGGGCCTTGGCGCCCGCCTTCCGACCCCGGGCCTGCGCCTCGCAGCCAACGTCGTCGATGGCGTCAGTGAACCTGCCACAGGTATCAGGCGGTCAGCCGGTGACCTACTCCGCCACGGTCAGGGGCTCTGGAGGCACGCCCACGGGCACGGTGACCTTCAGGGCCGGATCAACCCTCCTGTGCTCGGCGTCCTTGTCGGCCGGTTCGGGCTCATGCGTGTCGCCCGATGCGCCGGCCGGCAGTGACCAGGTGGGGGCCACGTACTCGGGAGATGCCATTCACGCCCCCTCCTCGGCCGTCACGAGCATTCAGGTGAGCGCTCCCCCGGCCAACGACGGGAGCCTCCCCGCTCCGGTGGTAGGCATGGCGGCCCTTCCTGACGGCTTCGGCTATTGGCTGGTCGATGCTGAAGGCGGCGTGTCAGCTCACGGCGCCGCAGTCAACTTCGGCTCGGTGGCCGGCCTACCTCTCAATGCCCCCATCACCCACATCGTCTCCACCCCTGATGGAAACGGCTACTGGTTGGTGGCTGCTGATGGAGGGACCTTCGCCTTCGGAAACGCCGGGTTCTACGGTTCGATGGGCGGCCAGCCCCTCAACGCGCCGGTGGTGGATATCGCCCCCACCTCCAACGGACGGGGATACTGGCTCGTTGCCTCCGATGGCGGGATCTTCGCCTTTGGCGATGCCCGTTTCGACGGTTCGATGGGAGGACAGCCTCTGAACCAGCCCGTGGTGGGCATCGCCGCCGACGACGAGACCGGAGGGTACTGGGAAGTGGCCTCCGACGGCGGCGTGTTCGCCATCGGTGCACCATTTTTCGGCTCGGCCGGTGCCCTTCCTCTCAACGAACCGGTGAACGGCATGGCGCCCGCAGCCAACGACCAGGGCTACCTGTTCGTAGCTTCGGACGGAGGCATCTTCACGTTCGGGAACGTCCAATTCTTCGGATCGATGGGGGGCAGTCCGCTCAACGCCCCCGTCGTGGGCGCCGCACTCGACAGTGGCACGGGCGGGTACTGGCTGGTGAGTGCTGACGGGGGCGTCTTCGCGTTCGGCGCCCCCTTCTACGGAGCAGACTAGGCGCACAAAGAACTGTCGTCGGTGAGCCGGCGGCAGACTCCACTTTGATGGACAGACGAGGTATCCGTGCCCACGACAGCATCCGGCGACCAGAGCATCTACTACGAGAAGAAGGGCAGGGGCCGACGGCTGTTCTTCTGCATCGGTTCCGGCTCGACCGTCGAGGGATCGGCGCTCCTGATCGAGGCGTTCGCCCGGTCGTTCGAGCTGGTCGTGTGGGACTACCGGGGCATGGGCCAGAGCTCCGGGCCACCCGACCCGTACACCATGGGTGACTGCGCCCGCGATGCCCTGGCCGTGTTGGACGAGTTGGGTTGGGACTCCGCCCCGGCGCTGGGTATCAGCTTCGGCGGGATGGTGGCTCAGGAGCTGGCGGTCACCGCACCGGAACGTATCGAGCGGCTGGCCCTGTTGTGCACCTCACCGGGTGGCGCCGGCGGCTCCTCGTATCCACTTCACGAGCTGGAGGGTCTGTCCGACGGCGAGCGGGCCAGCCGGAGGCGCCAGTTGATGGATACCCGTTTCGACCACGCGTGGCTGGCTTCCCACCCCCAGGACCTGGCTCTGGTCGAAGCCCTCGAGACTCGGATCGCCGACCCCGACCCCGCGGCCCGGGCCGGCCACCTGCGCCAGCTCGAGGCCCGGCGGGGACACGACGTGTGGGACCGGCTACCTTCCATCGACTGTCCCACCTTTATCGGCTGCGGGCGCTTCGACGGCATCGCCCCGCCAAGGAACAGTGCCGCCATGGCCTCGAGGATCGCCGGGTCTGAAGTCCACGCCTATGAGGGCGGACATGCCTTTCTGGCTCAGGATCGGCGCAGCCTCGGTGAGGTGACCGCCTTCCTCAACCGGTAGGGCCGTCACTCAACCACCCAACTGGCCAGGTCGCCCAGGGGGCTCGCCCCGGTGTCCGGTTCCGCCTAATGTCGGCAGCGATGCCGCGCAAGCCGGCGTCAGGCCACATGGCGTCGGAACTCGGGGGGACCTGGTGAAGCTGAATCGACGACAGTTCCTCGGAGGAGGCCTGGCCGGGGCCTCCATGGTGCTGGCCGCCTGCGGCAGCAGCTCGTCGACCGCCACCACCACGACCTCGACCACCAGACCTGGACCCAAGGCCATCCGGCAGGCGGGCTCACTCCCGTACCCGGATCGGGCGGTCGGTGCCGATCAGGTTCCCGAGATCGAGCACATCGTCGTGGTGATGATGGAGAACCACTCGTTTGACAACCTCCTCGGCCTCATCGGGAGGGGAGACGGATTCACCGTGGGGTCCGACGGTAGTCCGACTGCCTCCAACCCCGATGGGCACGGGAACCTGATCCACGCCTTCCACATGCCCAACGAATGCCAGACGACCGGGGTCCGGAACGACTGGACCGCGGCCCACGAGGCCTTCGACGGAGGCACCAATCAGGGGTTCGTAACCAGTTCGACCCCGGAGGCCATGGGCTACTTCACCAAGGACGACCTCCCTTTCACCTGCGGGATGGCCGGTGTGTTCCCCATCGCCGACCGCTATTTCTGCTCGGCCATGGCCCAGACCGACCCCAACCGCCGGTACCTCATCTCCGGCACCTCACTCGGGCTCATCAACGACACCTTCCCAACCGAACTGCCACCCAACGGCGTGATCTATGAGCAGTTCGACAAGCACGGGATCACCTGGAAGGACTACTACTCGGACGCACCCACCTTGGGCGTCTACCTGCCCTACCTCGAAGAGGGCAATCCCGTCCGCAACGGGGTCACCAAGATCGACCAGTTCTACGTCGATGCCGCGGCCGGGAATCTCCCGCAGTACTGCCTGGTGGAGCCCAACTACGACGAGTCCTCCGAAGAGGATCCCCAGGACATCCAGTTCGGCGATCAGTTCATCGGCAAGGTGGTGAACGCCGTGATGTCCAGCCCCAACTGGCCCAAGACCATGTTGATCTGGACCTACGACGAGCACGGGGGCTACTACGACCACGTTCCGCCGCCGGCGGCCATCCCCCCCGATGACATTCCTCCCAACCTGCAGCCGGGCGACCCGCCGGGCACCTTCGACCAGTACGGGTTCCGGGTTCCGGCCGGGGTGGTCAGCCCCTACGCCAAAAAGGATTTCGTGTCCCACACGGTCTACGACCACACCTCGATCCTCAAGACCGTCGAGGAGAAGTGGAACCTGCCCGCTCTGACCCGGCGCGACGCCAACGCCTCCAGCCTCTTCGATATGGTTGACCTGCGGTCCAAGCCGGCGTTCCTGACGCCACCGAAGCTTCCGGCCGCCGCCAACCCGGTGCCGAAGGACGGATGCCTGACCACCGGGCCGGGAACCATTCCGCCGCCGTCTGCGGTCACCAAAGCCTGACCGAGGATCCGCTGGCGGTGGGATGCTCCCCAGAGGCCTGCCATCCGATCAGGAGTCACCGCCCATGTCAGTTCACCGGAACGAGTCGTCGGGGAGCGAGTTGCCCGGGACCGAGTCGTCGGGGACTGATTGTGCCTGGGGCGGGCTCTGACCATGTCGAGACCGTCCCCCACCCGGAAGGTGGTGCTGGGGTTGATCGGAGTGGTTGTGGTGCTGGGATCCGGCATCACGGCCTGGGCCGTTTCGGATTCGCATGGAGCCACCGCCGGAGCCCCCGACTCGGCCACCATCACCGTGGCCGGATACACCTGCGGTGACGGGTGGTCGCCTCCCCACTCCGGTCAACGGGAGCTGACCGTAGCCAACACCGGAAGCTCGGTGGTCGACGTCACCCTGATCGGGGCGGGGAACAACCTGGTCTACGGGGAGGTCGACGACATGGGACCGGGAGTCACCCGGACCATGAGCGCGGTGATCCCTCCCGGTCGGTACCGGATCGACTGCACCTACTCGGAGAACGCCACCGTGCCCTCGCCGGTGGTGACGGTGACCGGGCCACCCGTCGATGATGCCCACCCGTACCGTCCGGTCACGTTCTTCGAGCTGGAAGCGCCGGTCACCGAGTACCGCCACGACGTCTCCGCCGGCCTGGCCATACTGTCCACTTCCACCGACCGCCTGCGGGTGCTGGCCGACACCGGGCAGTTGGCCCAGGCCAAGTCGGCCTGGTTGACGGCCCACCTCGACTACGAACGGTTGGGGGCGGCCTACGACACCTTCGGGTCCTTCAACGACGAGCTCGACGGGCGGCCCAACGGACTCCGACGTGGGGTGAACGACCCGGGCTGGACCGGCTTCCTCCGCCTGGAGTACGCCTTGTGGCACGGTCAGGCCGCGGCCACGGTGGCCCACGCGGCTGATGTACTGGACCAGGATGTCCATGGCCTGGTGGCAGCGTTCCCCGACCAGAGCATCGTGATCAACGATCTCTCCCTGCGCACACACGAGATCCTCGAGAACACCCTGCAGTTCCAGTTGACCGGCGAATCCGATGAGGGCAGCCACACCGATCTGGCCACGGCCCTGGCCAACGTGCAGGGCACCCAGATGACCCTGGGGACCATCGCCCCGCTCCTGGACTCGCGGAATCCCGCCCTGCTGGCCTCGCTCCAGTCCGACCTCAATCAGCTGACCTCCATCCTGGACGGCTACCGGCAGCCGGACGGAACCTGGACCCCGGTGGAGTCCCTCAGCCGATCGCAACGAGAGGCCCTGGACGCGGCCATCGGAAACTATCTGGAGACGGTGTCACCGGTTCCAGACCTCCTGGAGCTCCAACCCGAGGCGCAGAGCCCGTGAACCCCCCAGAGCCCGTGAATCCGTGAACCCCGAGGGCCAACCGGACCCGACAGTCGGGCCGAACACGGGCGGCGGCACCGACCCGCCCGACAACCGGCGACGCACCCTGTCGCGTCGCGGCTTCCTGCAGGCCGGGGCCGTAGCGGCGGCGGGGGCCGCGGGGGCCGGGGCATTGGCCGCCGCCACCGGCGAGGCCGGGGCAGAGACCGGCACCGCTGCCGTCTCTAGCTACCCCTTCCACGACCGCCACCAGTTGGCCCTGCTGGTGTCGCCCCCGCGCTCGGCCCTGTTCATCTCCTTCGACGTGGTGGCGCCGGACCGGGCCGGCTTGGTGGATCTCCTCCATACCATCACCGACCGGACCCGGGTCCTCGTGGCCGGTGGCGTCCCTCCCTTTGCCGGTCCGGCCGCGCCCACCTCCGACAACGGCATCCTCGGACCCGTGGTCCCCAGCCGACAGGTGTCGGTGGTCCTCGGGGTGGGCTCATCGCTGTTCGACGAACGGTTCGGATTCCGCGGCCACTCCCCCGCGGTCCTCAAGCCGATGATCTCCTTCCCCGACGACAACCTGGATCCCAACCAGTGCCAGGGGGACCTGAGCCTGGCCCTCTTCGCCACCGATGCCGACACCGTGATCCACGCCCTGCGCGACATCACCAAGTACACCCGGGGAGCCATGCAGCCCCGTTGGCGCATCGACGGGTTCGTCAGCCGGCCCAGGCCCTCGGGGGCCGCCCGCAACCTGCTGGGGTTCAACGACGGCATCGCCAACCCCAGCGTCCATTCGGACGCCGTTCTGAACGACCTCATCTGGGTCCGCCACGGTGCCCCCGAGCCCGCCTGGACCTGGGGCGGCACCTATCAGGTGATCAGGATCATCCGGATGTTGGCCGAGTTCTGGGACCGGGTGTCACTGGACGAACAACAGCTCATGATCGGGAGGACCCGCGACACCGGGGCCCCGCTGGACGGCAACAGCCAGTCCGACATCCCCGACTACGCCAACGACCCCGAGGGGGTCATCATCCCCACCACCGCCCACATCCGACTGGCCAACCCCAGGACCCCGCAGACCGCATCGAGCCGAATCCTCCGGCGGGGTTTCAACTACGACCGCGGTCTCGACGTCAACGGCCATCTCGACCAGGGTCTCATCTTCACCTGTTACCAACAGGACCTGGTTCGCCAGTTCGAGACGGTCCAGACCCGGCTGGCCGGCGAGCCCCTGGTCGACTACATCAGCCCGGTCGGAGGTGGCTACTTCTTCGTACTGCCCGGGTGTGGCGTCCGGATCGGACTACTTCGGGCGGTCGTTGGTGGAGGCCACCACGACCTGAGCCGATGGCCACCGCGCCGCGGGCTACCGGACCAGCGTGAGCGTCAGCACCTGGTACACCACGTCGACCGTCGTTCCCGTGCCGAAGGCGGCGCGCAACGTCAGCTGGTGGGGGCCGATCCCATCGTGGTCCGAGGGCGTTCCCGACAAGGTGGCGGTCCCATTGCCCCGGTTCACGAAGGACAGTCCCGCCGGCGGTGTGGTGGTCATGGTGAGCTTGGTCGGGACCCCGGTGGTGGTCACGGTGAACGTGAAGCTCCGGCCGACGGTGGCGGTAGCGCACGGGGCACTGGTGAAGGCCACGTCCACCGCCCACACAAAGTTCACCGAGTCGGTGGCCCCGGACCCGTCGCGTGCTCTCACCACCACGTGGGAAGTACCCCAGCCGCTCAAGGTGCCCGAGATCAGGCCGGTGGTGGCGTCGACGGTCAAGCCGGCCGGCAGCCCGACCGCCCGGTAGGTCAGCTGCTGGCCAGGGGAGGCGTCAGTGGCCGTGATCTGGAGCCTTACCGTCGCCGAGTGCCGGTCGCTCTGATTGCCGGGGTCGGTCACCGACACCGGGTCGGCCGGGGCATAGGCGCAGAGGGCGGCCGGCAGCACCGAGGCGTTGGGGGTCCCGAGTCCGGTGGCCATGTCGTAGCCGACCAGGGCGGCGTAGGTCCCCTGGTGCTTTCCGGTGAGATCGTTGTTGCCCGTGGTCACGTCGTGGAACGTGTCCGGATCAGCGGCGGCCACGTCGTAGAGGATCGGATTGGCGAACCCGATGTCCTTGCCGTCGCAGGCGGCAGAGGCGTTGGACAGCGTCAGCAGTGCGGCCCACAGTGGCGCCACCAGACTGGTGCCACCCCAACCGCCCCAGCTGCCGCTCACGTAGTCGAGGTAGGGAAAGGGCCCGGCCAGGGCGGACACGTCCGGTACCTCACGGCAGTAGCCCGCCGCTACATGGGCACGGCAGGCGGTGCCCGACGACCCGGCATTGACGACCCCGATCCCCTGGCTGTCAGCCTGGTATGAGGGCATGGCCCAGAACCTGGAGACCCCACCGCCCCCCGCTCCCCAGCAACACACGCCGTCGTTCCACGCCGTTTCCTTGGGCGTGTTGTCCTTGAAGGCCTTCCATTGGGTGCCACCGGCGCCGGTCACATAGGGCTGGCTGGCGGGATCGTCCACCGCCAGTTCGCCGGTGGAGTTGGTGTAGGTGTTCCCGAGGCAGTCCTCGGACCCTTCATCGCCGGCCGCGGCCACGATGCTCTGCCCCTGGATGGCCGCCTCCTCGAACAGGGTGTTCTCGGCCTGGGCCGCGGGATATCCGGTGTAGGGCTCACACAGTCCCCAGGAGGTCGAGACCACCCGGGCCGCGTCCTGCCCGATGATCGAGGAGTAGGTGTCGTAACCCCCGGCGCCGTCGTTGGGACCTTCGTAGACCAGGATGTGGGCCTCGGGCGTGAGCGTGACCATCTGCTCGATGTCAATGTCGGCTTCGCCCACCCCGGAACGGGCCGTAGGCCCTCCGTCGACATGGATGGCGGTCACCGCGGTGTGGGTCTTGAAGCACGACTGATACTTGGCGATGTCGCCGGCTCCGTAACCCTGGAGCTCGTACAGTGCCACCGTCTGGCCGGAACCCAGGTCGCCCTGGCCATAGAGGCTGGAGAACCCGTAGGCCGAGCCCACGGTATTGGCGGTATGCGAGCCCGACTCCTCGGCGTCGACGGCGGCGGTGAAACAAGGCTGGGGTCCCCGACCCGACGTCTGGGGTTTGACGGCGTCGGGCCCCATGGCCGCATCGGCCTCCGCTCCGGCCGGGGTGGCCACATTCAGGTCGTCGAGACCGATGACTGACTGCACCAAGGGAGCCACCGACCCGTCCACCCTGGGAGCCGCGGTGTTGGCGTACGCCACCCGTCCTCCGTCCAGGCGATAGCGCTTGAACCCGACGGAGAAGGCCGAGGCCAACCGGGCGGCGCTGGCCCGGACCGGCATGCTCAACTGATCGAGGCTCAGTGGGCCGGGATGGAGCCCGGCCGCCACCAACGACCGCCTCACCGCATCGATGGCGTCACGGGTGGGCCCGAAGCGGCTTACGAACTGGCTCTCGTCGAGGTACTGCCGGTACCGGGTGGAGCCGGGGGTCGACACCGCCTGGGCATACGAGGCCAGAGCACCAGGATCACGGGGGGTCAGGACCACATCGACCCGAAGTTCGGTGGACGGAGCCAGGGACGACACCGCCGAGGCGCCGATCGGGAGGTCCGGGACGCTCCCCAGCCGCACGGTGGAGGCAATGCCGGTCGCCCCGGCCGCCCCGGCCGACACCGCGGCCAACGGGGTCAGCACCAGAAGCCCGACCACCAGGGCGGCCGCCACCGTGCCGTATCTCCGGGCCCGACCGCGCCTTCCGGTAGCGGACGGGCCTCGCTTGAACATCCCCATCGGCCCATCCCTCCCCACCTGCCCTGGGCCGCCATGCTAGACGTCGCCCCCGGCCTCCGGCCATGGCCTGGGAACGAGGCCACCAGGTGGTGTACGTTCGTCACAGCTCAGCGAGAGCCGCAGCGTCTGACAAGATCGAGAGTCCCGATGGGAACCGAACTCGCGGTCCAACCCACATGTTCGCCGGCCGCTATGGAGCCGCGCCGACCGGAGGCGGGCACACCCTGATGGTCGGGGGATACGACACCGGCATGGATCTGCTCATCGAGGCGGCCCAACTGCTGGAGCTGGCCAGTGGCAACTGCGAGGCGGAAGAGGATGCGGACCGGTTCTCCGAACTGGCCGGACGGGTGCGCCGGTACCTGGCCCTGAGTCGACCCACCACCACCCTCGGCATGCCCCGGGTGCCGTCATCCAGCAACGAGCTCACCCACGAGGGCGTGGTGCACCGGACCGGGCAGACCCAACAGTCACACATCCGGGTCCTGCCCGACTGAGGATCAGGCGACCACTCAAGCCACGGTCCGCCACATCAGCAGGTGGGGACCGATGTCAGGTTCCTCCCAGGGCGTACCGTGCGATGTGAAGCCGGCCCGTAGATAGAAGTTGACCGCCGGCACCCGGGCCGCGCACCACAAGAGCCCACCGCCCTGGTCCGCCACGTACTCGATGGTCCGGCTGAGCACGGCGCCGCCGATGCCCTGGTGGCGGAGGTCCTGGCGGGTGGCCATGCCCCGTAGGCGCCAGGCCGGCGAACCGGTCGGGGCGCGGTCCTCAATGGAGCCCGGTGGAGCGGATGGTGCCACCCTGGCCGTGCCGACGACCTCGCCGTGACCGTCGACAGCGACGAACGCCGCCGTCAACGGATGGTCATCGTCAGGCAGGCCCATCTCCTCCACCGTCTGATGGGGGCGGAGGACGGCCTGGCGCAGTGGCCAGGTGGCGGTGGCCGGCACCTGGTCTACCCGGAACTCCACATCCGGAGGGTACCCCCACCGGAGTGGAGCACCATCCGGGCCTGAGCCCTGCCGACCTCGCTTCCGGCCCGGGAGTGCAGGCCACGTGGCCGTCGGCCAAGATGCGCCCATGACGACGCAGCTGCCGGGAGCCGACGTAGTGGTGGTCGGGGGTGGGTTGGTCGGAGCCTCCCTGGCCTACGAGCTGGTCGCGGCCGGAGCTTCCACCGTGCTCATCGATCGCCGCGACCCCGGCCGGGCCACCGACGCCGGAGCCGGGATCCTCTCTCCGGAGACCCGCCAGGATCCGGACCCGGATCTCTTCGCCTTCGGCATGGCTGCGGCGCGTCACTACGAGTCGCTTACCGCACGCCTCCACGAAGACGGGGTGGAGGAGGTGGGGTTCGCCGTGGCCGGCTCGATGCTGGTGGCCGAACGACCCGGTGACGACGCCGTTATGGAGGACGCCGTGCGCCTGGCCGTGGGCCGTAGCCCGGGGCTGGTCACCGAGATCGACCCCGTTGAGGCCTCACGGCACTTCCCCCTGCTCGGACCGCTCCGCCGGGCCCTGTTCAACCCGGCCGGCCGGCGGGTCGACGGCCGGGTGCTCAACGCCGCCCTCCACCGGGCAGCCTCCCGGCGGGGCCTGCGGTTCCTCGACGGGGTGGCCACGGGCATCCGCCCCGGCCGGGCCGGAGGGTCGATCTCCGAGGTGGTCACCTCGGAGGGGACGGTGCCGGCGGGAGCGGTGGTGATCGCCGGAGGCGCATGGTCGTCCGAGTTGGACCGGACCCTGGGCGTGGCCATCCCGGTCACCCCGCTCAAGGGACAGATCATCCACCTGGCCCTACCGGACACCGACAGCAGCAGCTGGTCCATCGTCCAACCGGTACTGGGCTACTACCTGGTGCCCTGGCCGGGTGGGCGGGTCGCCTGCGGGGGGACCATGGAGGCCGCCGAGGGGTTCGACGACCGTCCGACGGCCGGGGGCGTCCACCAACTCCTCCGCGAATGCCTACGCACCGCCCCCGGCTTGGCGGCCGCCACTGTGGTCGAGACCCGAGTGGGATCCCGGCCGGCCACGCCCGACGACCGTCCTATCCTCGGCCGGGTCCCGGGGTGGGCCAACGCCTTCGTCGCCACCGGCCACGGAGCCGAAGGACTGCTCCTTGGTCCCTACAGTGCGCTACTGGTGGCCCGTACCATCCTCGGGCTCGACCCGCCGGGCCGCGCCGACGAACGCGCCGTTGCCGCCCGCACCCTGGAGGCCTGGTCGTTGGACCGATTCGCCTGATTCGGGTGGGACAGCCGGTCAGCGCCGAGGTGGACGATCAGAAACCGGCCGCGGCGATGATGGCGCCGTTGAGGTGCTTACCGGCCATGCCGCCGTAATCAGGTGCCTGGCCGAAGGGGTAGACGGCACCGGCGGCAGTGGTGATCCAATAGCCCCCTCCGGAGTTGAGTGAGAAGATCGAGGTGGCGATGTCGTAGCCACCGGCGGCCCCGGCCGGGAGTGAGCCGTAGCTCACAGCATCGCCGTAGCGGAACACCACGCCGTCGGAGAAGAGTATCCAGTACCCCTTGCCGCTCGGGGTCCGCACGGCCGCCGTCACCGGCACCGGCTTCTGTCCCGGACCTCCGTAGTACTGGGCGTCCCCGAAGGCATAGACCGCCCCCGATTGGGTCACGATCCAGTATCCCCGACCGCTGGCATCGGGGGCCACGGCCCTGACCTGGCCCACGCATCCCCCGATTCCGGGACACGACCCTTCGAAGGCGGCGTCGCCGAAGGCGAACACCCCCCCGTCCAATGCCACCATGAAGTAACCACGACCGGTGACCGAGGGAACGATGCCCACAACCGGCTTGTTCAATTTCTCCCCCGGACCTCTGGCGCCGGCCGGAGCGATGCCGAGGCCGGGTATCGATCCGTAGAACCCGGCGTCGCCGAAGGCGAAGATGCCCCCATCCGATGCCACCAACCAGTAGCCCCGGTGATCATGGCTGGAGGAGATGCCCACCACCGGACGCTGGAGGACCAGCGAGCCGGTCGAACCGTAGAACTGGGCCCCGCCGAAGGTGAACACTCCCCCGTCCCGGCCGACCAGCCAGTAGCCGTGCGACGCGGCATGGGCCGTTACCGCCCGTGGCTGGGCCGCCGGCTGGCTCGCCGGCCGCACTGCCGCCCCGGCCGCCGGAGCGACCCCCACCACCGAACCGATCATCGATCCAACCAGAGCCACCACCACGACGAGGGCCGGAGCCATGCCCTTCCACCGGGCCCCACCGTTGAGCCGCGACCGACGCACCTGCGAACCCGCCGGCACCTCGATGCCGGCACCGGCCCCGTCAGGCACCGCGGGTCACCGTCCTGTCCAGCACTCCCAACGTGGCGCGTAGGGCTCCCTCCGAGAGGATGGGGAAGATGCCGGCGTCACGCCACACCGGATCGATCTCCGACCAGTCGTAGTACGACGTGACCAGGGTCCCCCCGTCCACCGGATCGAGCACATACCCGTAGATGTGGCCGATCGGTGGCTTGATCTCACCGAGGATGGTCCAGGCGATCTGGTGATCGGGCTCGAAGGTGGTGATGGTGACGGTGACGTCATAACGTCCCATCGGGTAGTCGTTGAGCGCCTCTCGATCCATGTGGACCACGAAGGTGTCGCCCACGGCGGATACCGGCTCGCCGGTGGCCGCCTGCAACATGCCGGAGCTGTCGATGGACACGTGGCCCTGTGGATCGCGCAGCACCTCGAAGATGGCCCCCGGGGCGGCCTTTATGGTCCGCTGCACTTCGATCCGTTCGCCTTCCATGGCCTCCATGGTGACACAGCGTCGGGCCACGGCGTCGGGGCGACGCCCGATCATTAAGGAATCGTGCAAGCATCTGCCAGTCCGTTCCCAGCTTCGCCATCGAGAATCGAGCCATGATCCTGCAAGAGCACCAGCCCAACCTGGGGAACCACGGGAGCCGGGTCCTGTGGTTGGTCCGCCACGGCGAGACCACCTGGAACTCGCGGGGCTGGGTGCAGGGCCACGTCGACGGGGCCCGGCTCACCCGGGCCGGACGCAGGCAGGTCCGGGAGGCCGCCGCCCAGCTGGCCGGACATCCGGTGGGCACCGTGTGCTCCAGCGACCTCTACCGGGCGAGGCGTACCGCCTCGGTCATCGCCGGCCGGCTGGGCTGCGAGCTGGAGACCGACCCGCGCTTGCGGGAGCGGTGCTTCGGGATCGCCCAGGGAGTCCAGTCCAAGGGGATGACGTCGACGGTGACCGGCATCGAGGAGGGAGTCGTGGTGGACGAGCACGCCCACCCGCCCGGCGGCGAGTCACTGTACGACGTGTACCTGCGTTGCCGGGCCTTCCTCCACGACCTCCACAACCGGGCCCTGGAGGGTGACGTGGTGACAGTGGCCCACGGAGGGAGCATCAGGATGCTCCACGCCCTCGTCACCGGAAGCGAGCTGCGGGGACTGGCATGGGGCACCGTGCCCAACGCCAGCATCCTGCGACTGGTCCTGCCTATTTCATATCCGGGGTGATCCCGGCCCCCTTGAGCATCCTCCGCAGATCGATGACCATCTGCTCGTTGACGTCATGGCCGGCGGGAGTATTGATGGTCTCGGTTTCGTCTCCCAACGTCACCTTGAAGCGCCCGTCGTGTCCTTCGGTGACCTGCCCCACACCCTCCAGCAGCGACAGCACGTCGTGCCACTGGATGTTGTGACTCACCGGATGTTGGAAGAGCTTCTCCACGGTCACCCGGTGGTGGGCATTGAGCTTGATCTGGTCGGCCACGTTGATCTCCTGTACGGCTCCGAGGACGGTGGGGCCCCGGTCGGCAGTGTAGACCGGCCGAACTGGGCCCCGGATAAGGATCGGACCGCCGGGCGGCGGTTGGCCCCGGGCCGAACCGAGCCCTCGAATCGGGACAGAACCGGGTTCGGAGGCCTGTGTTCCGAGCCTCAGGCACCCGATCGCCGTTCAAGTCGGGGCCGGAACAGGCCGATATCGTACCTATGAGTACGCATCCGAAGGATCTGACCTGGACGCAGAGCAGTGAGCCGTTGCGGATCGCCACGGACGGGGTCATCGACTACACCTACTTCAGTGACGAACAGCTGCTCCTCGAGCGGGACCGGCAGCGGACCCAGTTGGACGAGCTGGTCTTGCACTCAGGCAGTTCCGGAGCCGTCGAAGACCTGCGGGCCAGCATCGACCGCGAGGTCCAGCGGATGACCGACGAGCTCAGGCGGCGGGCCCGATCGAGGCACCCCTCGTCGCGGAGCATGGTGGGCCGGATCCGACCGATCCGCTCCCTCAGCTGGCCCCCGCACGCGGAGTGACGACGCCGGCCCCGGGGATTCACCGATCCCGCCGGCTACCGGCAACACTTACCCGGGCGCCTGCCTGACGGCATGATGCCGAGGGCCGTCTCCCTCGGCGCACGCCATCCGGCCACCACCTGCCGGGGGCCTTCATAGATAGACCGACACCGGCGGCCCCGGAGATCCCCGGCGGAGATTCCGTTGGCGACACCGGTACACATCGCCCACTATGGGACGACCCGAACAGGGTCGCTGAAGATCGATGTGACAGAGGAAGAGGTTTGCGGTGGGCCATTTCCGTGCCATCACCGGGCGATGCACGCTGATCGCCCTGATCACGTTGGCTGCTCTGACTGCCGTGGCCGGTGGGTGCGGCAGCCCCCCGGCCGAGCTGGCCGGCATCAGCCACTGGTACACCTACTGCCACAACGGGGGCAGCGCCGAGACCCTCGACGTCTACGAGCCGACGACCGCGGTGGCCTCGGCCCCGACGCTGGTGGATTTCCACGGGGGTGGTTGGGTGAGCGGCAACTCGAGCATCAAGCCGGGGACGGTCGACTGGGACGTCGAACAGGACCTGGTGGCCAAAGGATGGGTGTTCGTGTCGGTCAACTACCGCTTGGCGCCGGCCCAACCGTGGCCGGCCCAGATCCAGGACGTCACGTGCGCCATTCGCTATCTGCGGGGCAACGCCGGCTCCCTGCACATCAACCGCGCCCACATCGCCGTCATCGGGGCCAGTGCCGGCGGTCATCTGGCCAGCCTGCTGGGGCTCTTGGGAAACGAGAGCGGCGTCTTCGGAGAAGGCGGGCTTACCGGTCAGTCGAGTGCGGTGGAGGCGGTGGTGGACGAGTACGGGCCCGCCGACCTCACCTCCCCGGACTGGTCGAGCTCGAAGGTGATGACCGTCTTGTCGAAGGAGACCTTCGGGGTGTCCGTGGGACAGCCTTCACCGACACTGGCGGCGGCCAGCCCCGTGACCTACGTGCACCCGGGTGCTCCCCCCTTCCTGATCATCCAAGGAGCCGATGACGACATCGTTCCACCGAGCCAGTCCCAACGGCTGGCCGACCTGCTCCACCGGGCCGGTGACCGGGCCACCTTGATCATGGTCCGCAACGCCGGCCACGGTCTGATCCAGTCGGGCCGCGGGCCGGTCACTCCCGACGTCACCACGCTGGCCACCGACGTCGACAACTTTCTGACCCGGCAGTTCTCCGCCAAGGGTTAGACGTCAGGGAAAGGGATCAACTCTTCGGTGCACGTCCGAGGATCTTCAAGACATAGGCCCCGACCCGGCCCGGTTGCCCCGGGTGCTTCCCGTCCGACCCATGCCCCTGGCGGCCGAACGATCCACCGGAAAACCCCTCGGCCCGATTGGGCTCCTCGTATTTCGGCACCTTGTCGAGGCGGTGCTTCTTCTTTCGCGGCTTGATTCCTTCGGATCCCATGGTTCCATCATGGTCGATCGGTCCCGATGGCGCCGCAGGACCACGGTTGGCGTGGCGGTAGGCCCGGGTGGTCCGGACCCCGCTCGCCAGCGCCTGGCTCAGCCGTGGGTCACGCCGGCATCCCTGAGCAGGGCCCGGGTCAGTGAGCCCATCTCCTCGAGGGGCAGACGCTCTGTGTCCCACCACCGGACCGCTGAGGTCTCGTCTCCGTCGGGCCTCGGGATGCCGGAAGTCACCCTGGCACCGAAGACCGTCACCACGTAGGAGGCCCGGTCCCCGTTGGGGTAGGTCACCCGGTACTCGGGGCCGCCCAGCACCGCCAGGACCGGGTCGAGCAGGACGGTGACACCGGCTTCCTCCTGGGTCTCGCGTACCGCGGCCTCCACCGGTGACTCGTCGGGCTCGACCGCTCCCCCGATCGTGGCCCACCCGCCGGTGTCGATGATGCGGACCAGGAGGATCCGGCCGGCCTGGTCCCGAGGCAGCACGGCCACGGAGGGAAGGACCAGTAGCTCGTTCCCGATGAGCTCCCGGAGTCGACGGATGTGCGGAGAGATGGCCACGGGGCGACCCTAAAGGCCAGGCACGATCGTGGTTGTGGTTGTGGTTGTGGTGGTGTGGTTGTGGTTGTGGTGGTTGTGGTGGTGGTCGGAGGTGTGGTGGTGGTCGTGGGCGGAGGTGTGGTGGTGGTAGTGGTCAGGCGGCGGGGTGGTCGTGGTGGTAGTGGTAGGAGGGCCGAGAGTGGTCTCGGTGGTGGAGGGCGGCCCCACGGTGGCGGCCGAGGGCACTCGGCCGGGGGTGGCTGACGAAGCACCGTTGGTCTTGACCGCCGGGGTGGCCGACGGGTGCGAGCCACGCAAGAGGTGGTAGGCGATCAGGGCCCCCGGAATCAAACGGGGCGGTGCCACATCAGGTTGCTTCTTCGGGTGGGGCGATCCGGGCTTTGCGGTGTCCGGTAACGCGGCGCGGCTTGTCCGGGACCAGTCGTCCACCGGCCGGTGTTGCGCACCCACTGGAGAAGTTGGCGCTCCGGCGACAACCGGTCCACTGTCGCCGGCCGACGGGTTGGCGTAGTAGCCGAAGGTGACCACGGCGGCGATGAGCACTACCAACGCCACGGTCCACCGCCACTTGGCCACGGCAGCATGTTGGATCTGGCCTGCCAGCCGGTAGCTCCGGGCCACGGTATTCCGCCAGCGCCTCCGGATCCGACTAGGGGTCGGGGGAGCCCCGCCCCGGTAATACCAGTGCGTCTCTCGACGGCGACGCCTCATGGCCGGCAGGCTATTACCAGGCCCCCTGCCGCTCCACTGGGACCGGCGGTGGCCGTTGTCGCCCCGCCTGAAGTGGGGTTTTCCGAGGAGGTGCGACCGAATGAAGGGGTAGCCCGGGTCCGGTCTCACTCACCGTCGTGGTTGGCGGCCGGACCACTTGGGGTGGTCGGTCGGTCCCGTACGGTCGAACTATTGCAGTCGTACCGACGTCGCACGACGTGTGAAGTGGTCTGGCGACCGGCCCGGTACCGGTCCGGCTGGTAGAACGTGATCACTGGATGCCATCGCAGCCCTGACGCACCGACCTCGAGCGGCGCGGACATCGGGTCACAGGTGATCACCATGTCGGAGTGGTGATGCATCGAAGGATGGTCAACCGTTCCGTCATCGGGCACGACAGGATGTTGACTTCGGAAGGGCGCTGCAGTGGGATCACGTTGGAGTTCCAGAGTGTGGAACCCGAAGAGGACACCCGGCGTCCGGCGCCGACACCGGCCCGGTACGGCTCTATCCGGCTTGACGGCGTTGGCTGTCGGTATCGGTGTGGTGGTGGGGGCGTCGGGCGGCACGGCCGGCGCCACACCGGCGATCGGATCAACCCCGGCACTACCCGCTCCCCCCCCGGTCACCTCGTCGTCCGCTGACGCCAGCTCCGCGCCCGACACCATCTCGGTCTTCCCGAAGTCCTCCACGGGCAGTTGGAAGTGGGACAGCTCCTGCCGCTTCGTCCCCATCGCCAGCCAGGGCTGTGAGGGCGGCGATCCCATCTTCGGGCCCGTCGTCCTCAATGGGGACCTGTGGAACCTCGGGTCCAGAGCCAACGGCTCGGCGGTGATGAAGATCTCCTCCAACGGCGAGCTGACCACCACGGCGAAATTCAGCTCGGCCCCCCAGGTGTCCACCGAGACCTGGGTCCTCGGCTTTCCCAACGTCTCGTATGGCATCTCCCCGCAAGCCGCGGCCGACTCTCCGAAGCCATCGGCCAGCCTGCCCCTGCCCATGGAGATCAACTCGCTCCCCACCGACCTCATCGCCTCGAGTGACTACAAGCTCACCGGTACCTCGTCGGTCCGGTACGACCTGGCCTACGACACCTGGCTCGAGCCCCAACGCCAAGTGGTGACGCCACGCCGCGGCACCATCGAGCTGATGGTGTGGACCGCCGACGGGAATGGAGCACTGCCCCCCGGCTTCCGCCAGAACGTATCGATGTCCTACGCCGTCAACGGTGTCACCCGGACCGAGCCGTGGGGTGTGTACATCGTCAACGGGAACGAGAGCCAAGCCACCAACACCACGGTGTACCTGATCCTGACCAAGTCGATCAGCGCCGGCAAGGTGAGCGTGGACTTCACCCGAGCCTTGCGGCAGATGGAGGCGGCCCTGAAGAAGTACGACCCCAACCACTGGAGCAGTTTTTCGAACTACTACCTGGACACCATTCCATTGGGTTCCGAGTTCGGACGCCTACCGGGCAAGTCCACTGTGGGCGCGTACACCTGGGATCTCAACGACTACCAGCTCGAGATGGGTGGGCAACTGCCCTGACCGAGCCGACCGGTCCGGCCAGAGCCACCGCGGCCTGTCGCCGTGACCGGATCTCGTCAGGAAGCTCGAAGATGGGCGGGCGAGCCGTCCTGTTCCCCCGCCCACTCGCTTTCGCAGCGATGACAGCGAAGACTGAGCCGACCACTCGGGAAACCCGAGCCGCGCACGATGAGGGTGGGCACGTCCTCCGAGCCACACGCCGGACACTTCTGGTTGAGCGGTTCCCGTCCCACTTCGCCGCCTTTGCCCTGAGACGCGTGGCGACCGCAACACCTGTTGTACGGATCCACTCAGCGGGAGGATAGTGCGATGGCGTCGGCATCTCCAGCCCGAAGGGCCATGGGCGGAAGGCATGGTCAAGATGGCTGGTCAGGGGGCTTTTTTCGACCACCAGCGGCAACACCACAACCTCCGGGCCCGACCCTCGGTTCGGAGGTGGACACTCACCCACCACTCGGCCGGTGTGAGAGCGCCATGGACCGGGCCACGCCCTCTTCGTTGGTGACGTTCGTGTCAGTGATCGATCCCACCCGACCAGACGGGCGGGCGTCGACGAGAGCCGCAGGCGAACGGGGCTCGAGAGCCACCGGCGGGGCGGACTCGGGTCGAGGAGTGCGGAACAGCACCCGGTTGAGCAGGTGGAACTGCACCACCCACAGCGTCCCGTACGCCGCCAGGTTGGCGGCCATCACGGCCGCGGTGTGACTCCAGTGTCCCCATCCCGAGGTCCGTCCAGCCACCACGCCCACGGCCAGGGTGGAAACCACCAACCCCGTGAACGAGAGACAGCAGAACGGCACGATCTGTCCGAGGAAGGACCGTCGTCCCTGGTGGTTCCACACCCATCGGCGGTTGAGCTCGAAGGAGGGCACGGTGCCCACACCGGTGGCGATGACATTCGACCAGGTAGCCGGCAACCCGGCCACGCCGACCAGGAGGCCCAGGGTCACCAGGCTGGTGGAGGTGGCAACCAGCGACACCGCCGAATAGCGCATCAGGCGGACGATGGTGGTCCGGCGTACCCGCCATGAAAGGCGCGTGCTGGCCCGAAGCGGGGGTGGTCCGGCTCTCACTTCGGGTCCGCCAGGTCGTACACCGTCTGGCCCCCGATGGTCTTGGCCGCGAAGTGGCTCTTGACCCAACTGGTGATGGCGGCATCGCTGTTCCCCCCACCGTTCGGTCCGGCCATCCCGCCGGCGCCGCCGGAGGCGATGAAGTAGTGGATGTCGCCTTTGGCCACGTAGGCCTCGAAGGTGGCAAGGCTGATGTTGCCCCCTTCGCCGTTGAACCCGCCTATCGCCATCACCGCCTCGTCCGAGGAGAGCTCCAAGGTGGCCGCCGACTGGGATCCGAAGGTGGCGGCGGCCCACCGGTAGGAGCCGGCATCCGAACGCAGGGCCGAGTCGAGTGCTGCGCTGGTAGAGGCTCCCCCGGCTCCCCCGCTCCCGCCACCGGTCGGCACCGTGCCCGACGGCATGACGCCGGAACCCGAGCCGCCGCTCGATGGGGAGCCCGTTGGCCGGGTCCCGCCGAAGCCACCCCCGCTACCAGCCGGTCGCCGCCCCGGGTCGTTGGCCCTCCCCGAATCCACCAGCACCTGCGCTCCCGGCCGCACCGAGGCTGCTCGACCCGCCGCTACGTTCGCCACCGAGCCCGGCCCCGCCGAGCCCGGCCCCACGGAACCCGCTGCCACCGACTCCGCCGCCCGGTCCGCCGAAGCCCCCCGCGGCCGACGTCGGGCCGGCCGAGGGAATGCTGCCGGTATGGGCGGTGGTCAGCGTGCTGGCGGTGAAGGCCACGGGTCCGCTCAGGCCGGCCACCAGGGCCAGGCCCATGGCCGCCATGGTGAGGTTCCTGCTCGCTCGGGGGACGGCCGGAGCGACGAGCAGGACGGCGGCACCCACCACTCCGCACACCACGATGACCACCCGGAGCCAGGGCACATAGTCGGGGGTGCGGTCGAGCAGGACGAAGGCCCAGACCGCCGTGACCAGGATGCCGGCAGCTCCGACCCCACGGGCCACCAGCTGCCGGCGGTGCTGCCACAACAGAGCGCCACCGATGCCCACCAACCCGGCGATGGCCGGGGCCAGAGCAACCGTGTAGTAGGTGTGAATGACGCCGGAGCTGAAGCTGAACACCGCGCCGGTGATGATCAGCCAACCGCCCCAAAGCAGGAGGGCGGCCCGCTTACGGTCGGTGCGGGGAGCCCGGCCCCGCCACACCAGGCCGGCCACCAGGGCCAGCAGTGAGGCCGGCAGCAGCCACGACGCCTGTCCACCCATCAGATCGTTGAAGAGCCGGAACACGCCGGTGGCCCCGCTGAAGCCGCTCCCGCTGCCTCCGGTCCCCCCGGTCAGGCGACTCAGCCCGTTGTAGCCGAAGATCAGGTTGAGGATGCTGTTGTCCGGTGAGCCGTCGATCATGGGTCGGGAGCCCGCCGGCCAGAGGGCCACGATGGCCACCCACCACCCCGCCGAGACCACGATGGCCACGCCGCCCAGCGCCAGCTGCCACAGTCGGCGGCGCAGGGCTACCGGTGCCGCCAGCAGGTAGACGGCGCCAAAGGCCGGTACCACCGTGAAGGCCTGAAGCATCTTGGCCAGGAAGGCGAAGCCGATGAGCGCGCCGGTGGCCACCATCCACCGGGTCCCTCCCTTTTCGATGGCGCGCGTCAAGGTGTAGGCCGCGGCCACCAGCAACAGCACCATCAGGGCGTCGGGGTTGTTGTACCGGAACATGAGGGCCGCCACCGGGGTGCAGGCCAGAACGGCGCCGGCCAGGAGGCCCGCACCCGGACCGAACCACCGTTTGACCGTGGCGTAGAGCAGTCCGACCGCCGCCACTCCTTCGAGGACCTGGGGCACCAACATGCTCCAACTGCTGAAGCCGAAGAGGCGACCGGAGAGCTCCATGACCCACAGCGAGCCGGGGGACTTGTCCACGGTGATGAAGTTCGACGAGTCGAGCGAGCCGAAGAAGAACGCCTTCCAGCTTTTGGTGCCGGCCTGGACCGCGGCGGCGTAGAAGCTGTTGGCGTAGCCGGACGCACTCAGGTCCCACAGATAGGTCACCGCGGTGACCGTCAACAGGGCGATGAGCGCGGGCAGCACCCAGCGCGGGTTGGCAGTGGGTCTCTGGTCGTCCGGCGCGGGGCCGGTGGCCCGGGGTGCCGACCGGTCCAGGCCGGAGGGCGGGACCGGCAGGACCATGGATGGAGCTGGAGCGGTGATGGACATGCGGGTCATCCTCAGCGGCCCGGCTGTGAGTGGCCTGAGGTCTTCCTGAGCTGCGACTGGACATCTCGTCGGCCGCCTCGATCCCGGCGGGCGACCCATGCCGCCCGGGGCGGGCCCCGCTGGTCAGCCCCGGGGTGACACCACCGAGTCCAGGTGGGTGAGGATGTGGGGCCACGAATCGGCGTGCCGGCGGGCCGACTCCTCGTCGTGGAATCCCCGGTGGGTGAGGCGTAGCGTGGTTCCCGGGCCGGCGGGTACCAGCTCCACCGTGACCACCGTCTCGGTCCCGTCGGTCCCGTCCCGGCCGGACACCCAGGTCTGCTCGATCAGGGCACCCGGTTCGAGGGCCAGGAACCGCCCGTAGTGCGGATGGCGCCGGCCTTCATGCTCCACTTCGAACCAGTAGGGCTCCCCCACCTCGGCCCGCACCCGGATGGCGCCAGGGGCGGCGAACCAGCGGTCGACCTCCTCGGTCCAGGCCCGATAGAGAGCCTCGGGGGTGGAGACCATGGCCCGTGCCACGGTGAACCGCACCAGGCTCCCACCTTCGTCAGCCGGGCTCATGCGACAGCTCGACTTTGGCCCGGGCCAGGGCGTCCCGCTGGTCGGCGCTGAGTCGGGGACGGCCGAGGCCCAGGCCATCGATGGTGTGTACCACGATGCCGCCGACCAGCGCCCGGAGGGCGTACTTGTGGTCGGCCGGGACCACGTACCACGGGGCCCAGGCGGTCGAGGTGGCGGTGATGGCCTCTTCATAGGCCGTCTGGTACTCGTCCCAGTAACGACGCTCGGCCAAGTCACCGGGCGAGAACTTCCAGTTCTTGTCGGGATCGTCCAGGCGGGCCAGGAACCTGGACCTCTGCTCCTCCCGGGAGACATGCAAGAAGATCTTGACGATGCGGACGCCGCTGCGGTCGAGGTGGTGCTCGAAGGTGTTGATGTCCTCGTACCGCCCGCTCCACACCTGCTCCGACGGAGCAACGTCGGAGTCGTCCTTGCCCCGGGCCAACAACTCGGGGTGCACCCGGACCACCAACACCTCCTCGTAGTGCGAGCGGTTGAAGATCCCGATCATCCCCCGTTTGGGCACGGCTCGGTGGGCGTGCCACAGGAAGTCGTGGTCGAGCTCATCGGCTGAGGGCTGCTTGAAGTCCTCCACCGTGCAGCCCTGAGGATTGACCCCGGACATCACATGTCGGATGGTCCCGTCCTTGCCGGCCGCGTCCATGGCCTGGAGCACCACCAGGAGCGCCCGGTTCCCGTCGGCCCACAGTTTCTCCTGGGCCTCGGCCAGCTCCTTCACCGACGCTTTGAGGTCCTTGTCCGCCACCTTCTTGACCTGCGAACCGTCCCCCTTCAGCCATCGGGCGTGAAGGGAAGAGGTACTCCGGTGGGCCAAGCCGGCCGGGGTACCGGGCGCCACCAGCAGTTCGTCGATGACCTCGGCGCTGAGCTTCATGCTCCCCAGTCTTCCCCCTGAGCCGGTCTGCGCCGGCCGCCCCCGGTGGAGCGGGCACCAGAAGCGCCCCGAGCCGGCACCATCCCGTGGTGTTCACCGGCTTCACCTGCGATTCCCGGAAAATCAGAACGGAACGGTTGCGTTCTGGCACGACATCCCTTATGGTTACGTGAGACGGAACCGTTCCGTTTTACTCGAAGGGGTCGGGCATGAGCATCGCCGAGGTGGAGGAGAGCACCAGCCGGGTCGGTCGGCCCAGCGGGGCCCGGGCGGAGGCCCGGGAGCAGGCCATCCTCGACGCCGCTCTGAGCCTGGTGATCGAAGTCGGCTACGACCGCCTGAGCATGGATGCTCTGGCCGAACGGGCCCACGCCGGCAAGGCCACCATCTACCGCCACTGGTCCGGCAAGGCCGAAGTGGTGGTGGAGGCCATCCGCCGTCGCAAGTGCGATGCCAGCTTCCCTGCGGTGCAAACCGGTTCACTCCGGGGCGACCTGGTAGCCACCCTGGAGTGCATGAACGCCGCCATGTCCGCGGAGGACTCTGCCCTGTTGGTCGGGGTGCTCTCGGCCATGCACAAGGACCAGGAGCTGGCCGCTCTCATGCGGAGTCAGGTCATCGATGCCCGCAAGGACATGCTGGACGAGATCCTCGAGCGGGCCGTGGCCTCGGGCGAGCTCGAGGCCGGCACGGATGCCGGCGTGGTCAATGAAGTGCTGTCCGCCATGTTCTTCAACCGACTGGTGATCAGCGGCGAGCCCATCGATGACGCCTTCGTGGCCCACATGGTGGACGACGTGGTTCTCCCGTTGTTGCGCTGTTAGGCCGTCGGCCCAGCATCTGACGCTCCCCCGCCTTTTCTTCCGCTTCCCCTCCCATCAGCTCTCATCACCCTCAACACCCCAACCCTCTCCCCTTCTACGTCCCGAACCCCCCAAGTCGTTCGTCAAGGAGCACCTATGTCAACCCTCACCGAAGAACTCGGATCACCACACGACCCCACAGGACCGGCGGAGCCCGACCCGAGGCGCTGGCTGGCCCTGGGCGTGATCGCCGTGGCCCAGCTGATGGTGGTGCTGGATGCCTCCATCGTCACCATCGCCCTGCCCTCGGCCCAGCACTCGCTCCACATCTCCACCGACAACCGCCAGTGGGTGTTGACCGCCTACACCCTGGCCTTCGGAGGCCTGCTGCTGCTGGGCGGCCGGATCGCCGACTACGTGGGGCGCAAACGCATCTTCATCGTCGGCCTGCTCGGCTTCGCGGCGTCCTCCGCCCTCGGCGGTGCCGCCGTCAACGCCCCCATGCTCTTCGGGGCCCGGGCCCTGCAGGGAGCCTTCGCCGCTCTGCTGGCTCCTGCCGCCCTGTCGCTCATCACGGTGACATTCACCGAGGTGAAGGAGCGGGCCACCGCCTTCGGTGTGTACGGCGGGATCTCCGGGGGTGGTGCCGCCATCGGACTCATCATGGGTGGGGTGCTCACCGAGTACGCCTCGTGGAGGTGGTGCCTGTTGGTGAACGTGCCCATCGCCATCCTCACGGTGATCGTGGCCATCCCGATCGTCCACGAGAGCAAGGCCCACGGCAACACCAGTTACGACATCCCCGGCGCCATCACCGTTACCGGTGGTCTGGTGGCCCTGGTCTACGGATTCACCCGGGCCGCCGAGAGCAGCTGGACGGCCGGCAGCACCCTGGGCTACCTGGCCATCGCTGTGGTCCTGCTGACCTCCTTCGTCTTCATCGAGCTGCGAGCGAAGAACCCACTGCTCCCCATGCGGGTGATCCTCGAGCGGACCCGCGGCGGCTCGTTCCTCAGCTCGTTGATGGTGGGATCCGGTCTGATGGGAATGTTCCTCTTCCTCACCTTCTACCTGCAGGACAACCTGGGCTACTCCGCCCTGAAGACGGGATTCGCCTTCATGCCGTTCTCGGTGGGGATCATCCTGGGTGCGGCCGTGGCCTCCAAACTCCTGCCACGGACCGGCCCCAAGCCCCTCATGGTGGGAGGCTTTGCCGGCGCAGCGCTGGGCATGCTCTGGCTCACCCAGATCGGGGCGACCACCAGCTTCGCCCTTCACGTGCTCCCGGCCGAAATCCTGCTCAGTATTGGCATGGGTCTGGCCTTCGTGCCCATGAGCAGTACCGCCCTGTTCGGCGTGTCAACCCACGATGCCGGGGTGGCCAGCGCCACCTTGAACGCCACCCAGCAGATCGGGGGCTCGTTGGGGACCGCCCTGTTGAACACGGTCTTTGCCTCCAGCACGGCGGCCTATCTGGCCACCCGGGTGGACACCCCCGCCGTCCGGGAGGCCGCCCAGATCCACGGCTACGTGATCGGGTTCGTCATCGGGGCGGCCTTCTTGGTCATCGCCACCCTGTCCGCCCTCTTCCTCGTCAAGGCGTCGAAAGCCGACATGGAGGCCATGAGCGAGCTTGGGGTCCCCGTGCCGGTCTGACCGGTGCTCGGCGCTCGAAGCCCGATCGACTGGGACCACGCGGTCAGGTCGGTCGGGTCTCGGGCGCCACGGCCGGATTGCCGGCCGGCCGCTCTGGGTAAGTTGGGGCGGTGCAGTCACGCCAGCTCGGTTCGCTATCGGTACCGGCCCTGGGACTCGGCTGCATGGGGATGTCGGAGTTCTACGGCGCCGGCGACGGCGCCGAGTCCATCGCCGTCATCCACCGGTCCATCGGGCTCGGGTACACCTTCCTCGACACCGCCGACCGGCACCAAGCGGAAGAGGTACCTGGAGGAGAACATCGCCGCCACCACCACCGAGTTGAGCACGGAGGACGTGGTCTGGCTCGATGAGAACTTCGGCCACCCGGCCGGGGATCGCTACGCCGACATGGGCTCGGTCAACCGCTAATTTCGGTGCAGGCGGGCCACCAGCACAGGTCAACACACTCACCCAACAGAGCAGCGGACACTCGGTCGAGTCCGATCACCCCCAAGGAGGACAGAGATGCCATCAGGACGGTTCGTGTTGCGAGTCACGGTAGGGGGGCTGATGATGGGTCACGGCCTGCAGAAGCTCTCGGGCAGCTTCGACGGACCCGGCCTCGAGGGGACGGAGAAGATGATGGGTGCCATCGGGCTCCATCCGGCCAAGCAACAGGCCTTGGCCGCCGCCCTCAGCGAGACCATCGGCGGGGGCCTCACCGCCCTCGGATTTCTGAGCCCGCTGGGGCCAGCCATGATCACCGGCACCATGGCCGTGGCCATCAAGAAGGTCCACGCCAAGAACGGCATCTGGGTGACCGCCGGTGGCTACGAGTACAACCTCACCCTGATCGCCGTGGCGCTGTCGTTGGCCACGGCCGGACCAGGTCGGTTCTCCGTCGACGGGCTGCTCGGCAAGCACCGGTCCGGGTTGCGATGGGGGCTGCTGACTCTGCTCCTCGGCCTCGGAGGAGCGGCCACCACCTTGGCGGTGGCCGAGCGGTTGGCCCCGGTGGAGGCGGCGTTCGAGGCTGCGAAAGCCGCAGAGACCGATGAGAAGGACCAGCCGGTCACGTCCGTCTGAGGAAGCCGCGGAGGCTCGGATCGCCGCCGGGAGGCGTCCCGAAGAGCCTGGCGGAGCGAGCGCCGGGCGGAAATGAAGGGGGGCCTTTTGGGGTTGAACCTTATAAATAAGGAGGACAAGCATGACAGAGCGTTACAGCAAGGACCCAGACAAGATCTCTCAGCTGACCACCCGGCAGTACCAGGTCACGCAGGAGGCGGCCACCGAGCCGGCCTTCAACAATGAGTTCTGGGACAAGAAGGATGCCGGCATCTATGTAGATGTGGTGTCGGGCGAGCCGTTGTTCGCCTCGCCCCAGAAGTTCGACAGCGGGTGCGGTTGGCCCAGCTTCACCGTCCCTCTCGAGCCGGCCAACGTGGTGGAGAAGGTGGACCGGGGCCTGGGGATGAGCCGCACCGAGGTCCGCTCGGTTCACGGCGACAGCCATCTCGGTCACGTCTTCAATGACGGACCGCGCGACCAGGGTGGCCTGCGCTACTGCATCAACTCGGCCGCCCTGCGGTTCGTGCCGTACGAGGACCTCGAGGCCGAGGGATACGGGCAGTATCGGGAGGTCCTCGACGGACTGACCGCCAAGGAAGGAGTGGATCGATGAGTGCCACCACGGAGAAGGCCATTCTGGCCGGAGGGTGCTTCTGGGGAATGCAGGATCTCATCCGGAAGCGCCCCGGCGTCCTGTCCACCCGGGTGGGATACACCGGCGGCGAGGTGGACAACGCCACCTACCGGAATCACGGCTCCCATGCCGAGGCCATCGAGATCACCTTCGACCCCGAGCAGATCTCGTACCGGGACCTGCTGGAGTTCTTCTTTCAGGTGCACGACCCCACCACGCTGAACCGGCAGGGCAACGATGTGGGAGCGAGCTACCGGTCGGCCATCTTCTACCTCGACGACGACCAGCGTCGGATCGCCGAGGACACCATCGCCGATGTCGAGGCCTCCGGCCTGTGGCCCGGCAAGGTGGTGACCGAAGTGGTGCCGGCCGGACCGTTCTGGGAGGCGGAGCCGGAGCACCAGGACTATCTGGAGCGCTACCCCAACGGGTACACCTGCCACTTCCCCCGACCGGGTTGGGTGCTGCCCCGGCGGAGCGACGCCGTGGCCTGATCAGGGCTTGGCGGCTCGCCCACCCGGCATGGCCGAGTGCCGGTCGGCGGTGGGCTGCAACCTCGCTCGCTTGAAGTCAGCCATGGTGTCAAGGTATCTTGACACCATGGCTGACCAGGCAGACAGTTGGGGGCGTTGGCAGGAGTTGATCCATGCCGAGGAACCGGACCCGTTGGCCATCCTGAGGCTCGGCGCCCAGTTTCAGGCGTATTTCTCGACGGTGGAGAGCGAAGCCCTGCAAGCGGCGCGGGCCGCCGGCATGACCTGGGCCCAGCTGGGAGAGGCCTTGGGGACGAGCCGCCAGGCCGTCTGGCAGCGGGCCACGACCTGGGACGCCGCCCGCCGGATGGACCGACCGTCAGAGCGGGGCCGCTCGGGTGAGAAGAGCCATGACACCCTCCGCAGGGCACACGAAGATTGGGCCGTGCGGACCGATCAGTTGGCCGCGGCGATGTTCGACAGGACACCGCCGCGCCGTCGCTAGACCGGCACCATCTGGGCTCCCTGGACTGGGGCATCCTCCTGGGGCCCTGTGCTCTTGGCCCGTACCCACTACGGATCGGCTCCGGGGTCTTGGCCCATCCGGTCATCGAGGCCCGCACCGGTCGTCCGGTCGGGCGACAGGGCCTTCCGCCAGCGGCCCGGCTCGGGACGACCCGGGAGGCCGGCGAGTGGGACTCAAGGGGCCCCACCTGTGCAGGGCCCGGCGCGTTCCGATACCGTTTTTGTGATTCGGACCCACAATCCTCGATGAGCATCGGAGGCGGAATTATGGCAACGAGCAATAACCCGGCTGGAGGCTGCCGCAGATGCCGGCGGCGACAAGACCCGCTCGGCGGTACGTCTTGTCCATCCTGGCCTCTGCACTGTTGGCCGTCCCCCTCGCCGTGCTGGGCGGCACGGCCCTGACAACGGCGGCGGCCGCCACTCCGTCGTCCATCACCTGTACCGGCACGGCGACGTCGCCGGGATCACTTCCCGCTGGGACCTACGCCGCCGTCACGGTGAGCGGTGTCTGTGAAGGCAATGCGGGCCAGGTTGTCGTGACGGGCTCCGTCACGGTTGATCCGGGGGCAGCGTTGGTGGCGGCGTTCGCCAAGAACCACAGTGGCTCGGGTACCTCAGGCCTCACCGTGGACGGGAACATCGACGTCGGGAGCGGAGCGGCACTGGTGCTGGGCTGCGAAGCATCGGCCTTCGCCTGTGTCGATGACCCCAACCAGAACAGCCCCACGCTGAATGCCGCCGAGACCGTCAAGGGCAGCGTGATCTCGACCAATGCCCTCGGCGTGGTCATGCATCTCACCACCATCGGAGGGGACGCGTCCCAGTCCGGTGGCGGGGGCGGGGTGAGCTGCACACCGTACGGGATCTTCGCCAAGTTCCAATCACCGGTCTACAGCGACTACGAGGACAACACCATCGGTGGCAACCTGCGCATCACCGGCCTCAAGTCCTGCTGGGTAGGGGCCCTCCGCGAAAAGGTGGGCGGGAGTGCCACGTTCTCCGACAACACCATGGCCGATCCCGACGCCAATGAGATGTTGACCAACCACGTGGGCGGGAACCTGTTGTGCACGGACAACTCGCCGGCCATCCAGTACGGGGACTCCCACGGCTCGCCCAATGTGGTCGGGGGCTTCGCCACGGGCGAGTGCGGCTTCGACGTGAAGCAACCCAACCCGGCACCCGTCCCAGGGTCGGGTGGCAATCCGGCCGGCCCGCTCGCGCACATAGCTGTGCCCAGCACCACGCTGTCGGGCTACTGGCTCACGGCCGCTGACGGCGGGGTGTTCAGCTTCGGGGTGCCGTTCCTCGGCTCCCAGGCCGGCACCGCCAGTCAGACCATCGTGGGCCTGGCTGCCGTCCCCGGCGGGAGCAGCTACAACCTCGCCGGAGTCGGTGGTGCCGTATACGGTCACGGAACCCACGCCTCTGACTGCTCCGGGCTGAGCGCCACCACCACCCTCAATGCGCCAGTGGTCGGCATCGCCGCCGCCCCAGGGGGCAACGGGTGCTGGGTGGCCGCGGCCGACGGTGGGGTGTTCAGCTTCGGATCGAACGCTCCCTTCTTCGGATCTGCCGGTGCTCTGAAGCTCAATCAGCCGGTGGTGGGCATCGCCGCTGCTCCGAATAACGACGGCTACTACCTGGTGGCGGCCGATGGCGGTGTGTTCGCCTATGGGCCGGGGGCGACCTTCCAGGGCTCGATGGGCGGCCAGCACCTCAACCAGCCCATCGTCGGCATCACCGTGGACCCGTCCACCGGCGGCTACTGGCTGGTGGCCAGGGACGGAGGCGTGTTCAGCTTCAATGCACCGTTCCTCGGGTCGATGGGGGGCACGCCCCTCAACAAGCCGGTGGTGGGTATCACCGCGGCGTCGACTGGTGACGGCTACTACCTGGTGGCGGCGGACGGAGGCATCTTCACCTTCGGGCCGGGAGCCACGTTCCAGGGTTCGACCGGCGCCCAGCAGCTCAGCGAGCCGATCGTCGGGATCTCGCTCGGCTGACCTTCGCCAGGCCGCGCCACGAGGTCGCAGCCCGGGTTGGCCCACGGCAGGTGGGCCTGGTTGTCATGAGCGGCAACCAGGCCCACCCCGGGCCGATCCACCGGACCAGGGGCCCACCGGGTCTGGCCCGCAATGAGCACCGTGAGGACCGGTTCGAACCGAGGCCGACGGTGCCGTCCATCCAGCACCACCCACTCGGTGCATGGGAAGCTGAGCCATGACCGTGGTGCGGGACCTTGCGGCAGTGGTTGGGGCCCTGTTGATCGTTGCTCGGCGGATGGAGCGTTATCGGCACCCTGGTGGTGCCCCGCCGCATCTACAGCCGGCCCGTCCGAGCTGTCGCCGTCTCTGTCGACAGGGCCTTCCATTTTGTCGCCGATCACTTCGACACCTATGAACCGCGCGATCGGGTGCTGGCGGCCCAGGCCCCGGTCGCCCTCATCCTGCAGGTCGTGATGTGGCTGGCGGTGTTCGAGGTGGGCTTCGCCCTGCTGATGTGGCGGTCCATGGGTCCGGCCGGGTTGGCCGGGGCGTTCCAGCTGGCCGGCTCCTCCCTGTGCACGCTGGGATACCTGGCCCCCCACAGCAGCGCCCCCACGGCATGGGCCGACCTGGCGGCCCTGGTCGGCCTGGGCACGGTGGCCCTCCAGATCGGCTATCTCCCCACGCTCTACGCCGCCTTCAACCGGCGCGAGTCCCTGGTGACCATGTTGGACTCCCGATCCGGGGTGCCGTCCTGGGTCCCGAGCTGTTGGCCCGCACCCACTACGGCTTGGGCTCCGGGGTCTCGGCCGTGGGGGAGCTGCCGGAACTGTTCAAAGAGTGGGAGCAGTGGTCGGCGGACGTGTCCGAGAGCCACTCCACCTACCTGGCCCTGGTCAATTTCCGCTCCCCCCGACCGCTCTCCTCATGGGTGACGGCGCAGCTGGCGGTGCTGGATGCCGCGGCGCTCTATCTGGCCCTTACCCCCAACGCCCCTGGTGCGGTTTCGGCCCGGCTATGCCTGCGAGGAGGCTTCACCTGCTTTACGACCATCGCCCGTGCCCGCGGCTTCGACATCCCCGACGAGGCCGACCCCAACAACGGCATCTCCCTCACCTACGAGGAGTTCGTGGACGCCATCGCCCGGTTGGCCGAGGTGAACTTCCCGCTCGGGCGCTCCAGCGAGGACGCCTGGGTGGAGTTCGTGGGTTGGCGGGTCAACTACGAGGCCGCGGCCTACGCCATCGCCCTGGCCGTCGACGCCCCCCCGGCCATGTGGTCGGGACCCCGCCGACATCCGATCCCCACCATCCAGCCGCTTCGTCCCGCCACCAGACGAGCGGGCGGGACGCTCCAGAAGCACCCGTAGGGAGCCGAGTTCGCCCGAACGGCTTCGGGATCGCAAACATCTGTTCGCTTTGGTAGTCAACGTATCCACTCACGTCGGTGCGGGTACAGTGACCCGCCGTGAGCGAAACCAACGCCGAAGAAACCGAGATCACCTTCCCTGAGGGCTTTGTGTGGGGAACCGCCACCGCCGCCCATCAGATCGAAGGCGGCAATGTCAACAACGACTGGTGGGCCTGGGAGCACAATCCCAACTCGGGTTGTGCCGAGTCCAGTGGGGACGCCTGCAACTCGTTGCACCGGTGGGCCGAGGACGTAGCAGCTGGTGGCGGGCATGGGCCTCCAGGCCTATCGATTCTCCCTCGAGTGGAGCCGCATCGAACCGGCCGAAGGCGAGTTCTCCGTGGCGGCCCTCGACTACTACCGCCGCATCTGTGCGGCCTGTCACGAGCGGGGCATCACCCCGGTGGTCACGTTCCACCACTTCACCACCCCCACCTGGCTCACCGACCGGGGAGGCTGGGAGGCCGACGACGCCGCCGATGTCTTTGCCCGTTTCGTCACCCGGGCGGCCGCCCACCTCGGGGACCTCATCGGTTGGGCCTGCACCATCAACGAGCTCAACCTGATCGGGGTCATGGGTTATGCCCTGGGGTCATCGCCGCCCGGGGTCAAAGATGACTTCATCCGGCACCTGGCCGTCAACGAGACCATCGTCCGAGCCCATCAGTTGGCCGTCGAAGCCATGCGATCGGGCCCCGGCAAGTACCCGGTGGGCCTGACCCTGTCCATGGACGAGATGGTGGCCGATCCGGGTGGGGAAGAAGTGCTGGCCGCGGCCCAGGAGATCCTGGAGGACCGGTTCATGCGGGGAGCAGAGGGAGACGACTTCATCGGCGTCCAGTGCTACTCGCGGGTGCACTTCGGCGCCGAGGGTCAGGCCCCCAATGAGCCCGGGGTTCCGGTCACCCAGATGGGCTACGAGTACTGGCCCCAGGGGGTCGAGCACTGTGCCCGGCGAGCTGCAGCCGTCATCGGGTCTGCCCGTCCTCCTGACCGAGAGCGGGATCGCCACCGAAGATGACACGGAGCGCATCGCCTACATCTCGGAGGCTCTGCGGGGCGTGCGTCGGGCCCTCGATGACGGCATTGACATCCGTGGCTACTTCGTCTGGAGTCTGCTCGACAACTTCGAATGGTCCAACGGGTTCGGGCCGAAGTTCGGACTGCACAGCGTGGATCCCACGACGTTCGAACGGCACGCCAAACCCAGCGCGGCGTGGTACGGCCGGGTGGCCCAAGCCAACGGCCTGGTAGCTCCCCCGACCTGACCGGCACCGTCCTCCGGCCGCCGGTCGGGAGGAATCGAGAGCGTTATCATCGGTTGACCGCCAGGCCGTTACCTGGGCTCACTCGAGCCCCGGACCGGCCCGGGGCTGGGAGGGACCATCATGAGCGATCCGTTTACACCAAGGCCCGAACACCACTTCACGTTCGGCCTCTGGACGGTGGGCAACCCCGGTCGTGATCCCTTCGGTCACGAGGTCCGGGCCCCGCTCGACCCGGTCGACACCGTGCACCGTCTGGCCGATATCGGGGCCTACGGCGTGAGCTTCCACGACGACGACCTGGTGCCGTACGGCTCCTCGGCCTCCGAACGACAGGTGGTCCTCCAGCGGTTCGCCGGTGCCCTGGCCGAGACGGGGTTGAAGGTACCGATGGTCACCACCAACCTCTTCTCCCGGCCCATCTTCAAAGAAGGTGCCTTTACGGCCAACGATCCCGAGGTTCGCCGCTTCGCCGTACGCAAGGCCTGCGAAGCCATCGACCTCGGGGCGGAGTTCGGGGCGGGGATCTTCGTCATGTGGGGAGGCCGGGAGGGGGTGGAGGCCGATGCCGCCAAGGACGTCCGGACGGCACTGGATCGTTACAAAGAAGCCGTCGACCTCTGCTGCGAGTACATCCGTGATCAAGGTCTGGGCATGCGCATCGCCATGGAGCCCAAGCCCAACGAGCCCCGGGGGGACATCTTCCTGCCCACAGTGGGACACGTCCTGGCCTTCATCGGCGCGTTGGAGTGGCCGGACATGGTGGGGCTCAACCCTGAGTTCGCCCACGAGACCATGAGCGGCCTGTCCTTCTCCCACGCCGTGGCCCAGGTCCTGTGGCACGACAAGCTCTTTCACATCGACCTCAACGCCCAGCGGATCGGCAAGTTCGACCAGGACTTCCGCTTCGGCTCGGAGGGGATCCGTGACGCCTTCTATCTGGTCAAGGTGCTCGAGGACGCCCAGTGGGACGGCATGAAGCACTTCGACGCCCACCCCTACCGGACCGAGGATGCCGCCGGGGTCTGGGAGTTCGCCCGTGGCTGCATTCGCACCTATCTCATCCTGGCGGAGAAGGTCAGCCGGTTCCGGGAGGACCCGGAGATCCAAGAGGCCCTGGGCGTGGCCAAGTTCTCCGAGTTGGGCCAGCCGACCGCATCGGGAGGTGGGCTCGCCGACATCCGCAAGGGCTCCTACGACGAAGAGGCGCTGGGGACGCAGGGGTACGGCCACGAGCGCCTCGATCAACTGGTGACGGAGCTGTTGCTCGGGGTGCGGTAATGCCTCTGGTCGTCGGTGTCGACTCGTCGACGACGTCGTGCAAGGTCCAGGTGCGTGATGCGGACTCCGGTCTGCTGGTGGGCTCGGGACGGGCCCCTCATCCCTCCACGACCCCACCCCGCAGTGAGCAGGACCCCCATGCCTGGGAGGCGGCATTCGCCGCTGGCCGGTGAGCAGGCCGGGGTGTCGGACCTGGCTCCGGCGGCCATATCGGTGGCGGCCCAACAACACGGTGCGGTCATCGTCGACCAGCGCGGTGAGGTCGTGCGGCCGGCCAAGTTGTGGAACGACACCGAGTCCGCGCCGGACGCTCAGGCACTGGTGGATGAACTCACCGGTGGGGCGGCCGCCTGGGCCGAGGCCTGCGGAAGCGTGCCCCTGGCCAGCTTCACCATCACCAAGCTCCGATGGCTGAAACGGTGCGAGCCCGACTCGTTCCGACGGATGGCCTCGGTGCTCCTGCCCCACGACTGGCTCACCTTTCGGCTCACCGGCCATCGGACCACCGACCGGGGGGACGCGTCGGGAACCGGCTACTGGTCCCCGGCCGAAGGCCGGTATCGATCGGATCTCTTGAGGTCTGGTGGACGACCAGGTCGACTGGGACGCCATGCTCCCCTCGGTGCTCGGACCCCAGGACGTGGCCGGACAGTGGGCGGACACCGGTTCAATGGTGGGGCCGGGGACCGGCGACAATATGGCCAGCGCCCTGGGCCTGGGCCTGCGCCCCGGGGACCTCTGCCTCAGTTTCGGGACGAGCGCGGTGGCCTGCACGGTCACCGAGGAGCCCCGGGCCGATCCTTCGGGGACGGTGGCCGGGTTCGCCGACGCCACCGGCCGTTTCCTCCCTCTCATCTGCACCCTCAACGCCACCAAGGTGACCGACTCGGTGGCCCGGCTCTTGGGGGTCGGCCTCGAGGAGTTCGATGCCCTGGCGCTGTCCGCTCCCCCCGGGGCCCAGGGCATGGTGCTGGTCCCCCACTTCGACGGCGAGCGGACGCCCAACCGACCTGAGGCCACCGGCACCCTGGCGGGGCTACGGAACGACGTGACACCGGCCCTCATGGCCAGGGCCGCTGTGGAGGGGGTCATCTGCAACCTCCTCGATGGCGTCGACACCCTGGTTTCGGGCCACCGCTCGAGTGATGGCCGGGTGTTCCTCGTCGGGGGCGGGAGCCGAGAGCGCCGCCTACCGTCAGATCACCGCCGATCTCCTGGGCTGTCCGGTGATCGTGCCCTCGGAGCCCGAGCTGGTGGCCTCCGGTGCCGCCGTGCAGGCGGCGGCCCTGGTCCACGGATGCAGCTTCGCGGCCCTGGCCGAGGCGTGGGACCTCGGGGCGGGCGAGATGATCGAGCCCCTCGACTCCGTGGATCGTGCCACCATCCGGGCGGCGTTTTCGGAAGCCACGCAGAGAGCGGCGGGTTGAACGGCCGGTCATCAGCGCCAACCCGGGGTCGACGTCCGCCGGCAGAAGCCAACGGCTATACAGCCATCGTCCGTTCGAACTCACACCGTGGCAGTGAGTTCACACTGCGCTCATTCCGACTCCAGCGCGGTGAGAGAACATGCGTCGGAACAACCAAGCGTCTGATCAAACCTTGGAGTATTCTTAAAGCGACCATTCACACCGGTCAGGTCGAATGACTTGGCCGGCCTAAACCCTATGGGGGGGAACATGAAACGCCATCTACCTGTACGCCTTTTGGCCTGTGCCGCATTGGCCGGTTCCGCATCGCTGGCTGCCGTAGTCATTCCGGGAGGTGTCGCCTCGGCATCCTCGACAGTGACCTGCACGTCACTCACCGGCAACGCCTCCACCCAGACGCTGAGCGGATGTAGCGGCTCAGGTTCCAGCCAGACCGGCACCAGCGGCGTGTCTACGGCCAGCACCAAGACCGTCAAGTGGAAGACCGGAAAGACCTCTGTCTCGACCTACTCCTACAAGAACGGCTCCGACGCATCGTGCCCGGCGGTATCGGGCTACACCAAGGACCTCCTGGAGAATGTGACCGGTAAGGTCACCGGGGGAACGGCGACCGGACTGGTCGGCGGCAGCTACAAGGCCACCGTGTGCGTGTACAAGAAGGGGTCCACGCTCCTCATCAAGAACAAGGGAAACGTCACTATCTGACGAGGCGAACAGACAGTAAGTAGCGAGAAGGATCCCCCTGGCCTTTGGGTCTGGGGGATCCTTCGCGTCCACACCAGGGCGTCCGCTGACCGTCATCTGACAACTCCTGCCGGATGCGAACCTGGACACCGACCGTGTTGGCACTGGTATCGAGCGGTAGTGCCGCACCCTCACGAGCCGGGTCGGCCTGCCCGGCGTTGCTCAGGAGGCGGATACGGGCAGTGACGGCAGCCATTGCCACAACACGAGCCTCGGTTCTTCAGTGTGTCGGCGGTCATGACCGAATAGCCGGTGTCGGGATCGATATAGGTGGCCTCGCCCCGCTCCATGGCCTCGGCATGCCGTCGGCGAGCGGCTTCGGGGATCGAGGAACGACCGGGGTCGTCAGGTGGGCCCATCGGACGTCACGTTTCGTCGACTCGTGAGGCCGCGGTGGCCGCATCTGGAACCCTCGACGTCAGTATCCGGAATCAGCGCCTTCATTGACCAGCGGCAGCCGGAGCCAGGAGATCATCTGACGCAGTTGGTCGTACGCCTCCAGGCGAGCGGCGTCGGTTCCTTCTCCCTCGGCCTCTTCGATAACCGCCCACAGGCGATGCACCATCGACGGTCCGAGCTCGAGCAGGCCGCCGCTGCCGGCCGAAGCCCACTTGGCCAGCACGTAGTGGACGACGGCACCTTCAGGCATACCCATCGCCGCGGCCAGACCGTTGATCGTGGTCATGGGATCGACGTGCGAATAAAGAGCTACGTCAGCCTTGAAGTTGGCATCCGGGTCGTCCGGACCCCACGGTCCGTCCCAGCCGACCACATCGACGGTATGGGGGTTGAGCGGCACCTCCATGAGGCTAATCGCCCCGCGGCTACCTGGTTCCGGCCAGCATCAGTGCACCCAAGGCCGCAGCCATCGAGAGCGGCACGGCCACCAGGCCCATGCGCGCCGCTTTGGCGATTGACGGTTGGGCTCCCGAGGAGCGGGCCGTCCGTAGCCAGAGCACCCACGCCAACGATCCGCTCACAAACAGGTTTGGTCCGAGATTGAGGCCGACCAACAGCGCGAACGGATGAGGTGGCGTGCGTGCCGCCAGCAGCGACGCCGCGGGCAGGTTGTTGACGAGCACCGAGCTGACCGCGGCCACTACTGCCGTGCCCCACAGATCGAGGTGGGAGAGCAACGTTGCCGGTCCCGACCACACCCGTCCGAGGGTGCCAAGCGCTACGGCCACACCGAACAGGCCGACCAGAACGGGCAGGCCCAGCACGCCGGCGACCTGTCGAGGGTGCTGCCGGCCTCGGGTCACCCGGATGACGATGGCCACCAGGCCGACGGCGAACACCGGGACAGCCGGCGAGTGCAGGACCACCACCAACAGCGCCGCCACCACCACGGACACCAGCCCCAGGCCCAGCACGGGTCGATCGCCCGGGCCGAGGTCGTCGGCTCGAAGTCGCAGGGCCTTGTGCTCCAAGACGGCGATCACCACCGCAGTCACCACCGTCGCTCCCAAGGCCGCCAGCCACATGTGGGACACGAAGTTGGCGCCGCTCAGGTGGAGATGGCCGAGAACGATCAGGTTGGTGAGATTCGAGCCGGGAAGGAACAACGAACTGGCATTGGAGAGGAGCAGACAGCCGTACAGCAGCGGGGCTTCACCTCCGCCGCGACTCCTGGCCGTATAGACCAGGATCGGGGTCAGGAAGGCTACCGATGTGTCAAGGTTCAAGACCGCGGTGACGGCGGCGATCATGACCGTGGCACCGAAGAACAGAGCGGGGCCCCCTCGGGCCAGACGGGCCAGGTGGTGCCCGGCCGAAGAGAACAGTCCATCGTCGTCGGCCACCAACCCGATGAGCAACAGCCCACTGACCAGGACGAACGGCGACCAGACCTGGCCCGCCGCCGACCGGGCCTCGGACGGGCTCGTGACCAGCGCCACCAACAGCACGGCCAGCCCCACGCCGGCGAGCCACCAGGCGGGCGGGACGGAACCGGCTGCCTTGGGTCCGTTTCTCACGCCGTGCTCCTCCACCTCACCACCTTGGTCGATGGCCACACCGTAAGGGCCACAGACGGTGGCGGTGGCGGTGTGGTTCGACGACCGGAGTGCCGCGTTCGGGCACTACCGGGGGGACCGGGCGTCGTCACCTGGGGCACCGACCGCTGATCCGTGGCGGACCGGTGCGAGGTGGACGAGAGCGTTGTAGGTGACCAGGGCGATGGCCAGATGCATGCACATGAGGATGGCAACGGCCTTGGCCGGCTGGCCCTTGACCAAGATGTACACGTCAGGAAGTAACAGGACCAGGGTCACAAGAATGGCGAGACGGAAGAACAGCCACCGTGGGGCCGACGAGATACGGGTCACGATGGGCCAGGCGATACAGGCGATGATGACGCCGATGACGGTCAGCTTGGCGTAGTCGTGAAACTGGAAGTGGACATAGCCCTTGGTCGAAGGGAACACGGCCGTGCCGACGGCCACGATGGCCGCGTCGACCCCGAGGGACCCGGCCAGGGAGACCACCGTGGCCACCAGGAGCCGGATGGTCGAGGGCTGACGGTGGCGAGGGGCAAAGTCGACCTTGACCAGATCGAGCGAGCGGTCGACGATCGTCTTGTGAGGCACCGCTCTCCTTTCTGAAGGTCCACTGTCAGGCCTACCGACCACCTTCTAGCGCCCGGTAGGAGCCAACGGGCCGACGAGCCGGCTGTCGGTCACGAGACCGCCTCCCGGGCCAGACACCTGGGCGCTGGCCCGTACCTGGCGGTCCCGGTCCATGATTCCGAACGAGACGTCGTAGCCGTGGAGCCACTCGTAGTTATCCACCGCCGTCCAGTGGAACAGGCCTCGTACATCGACGCCCCGGGCGATGGCCTCGTGCACGATGACCAGGCCCCGAGCCAGGTACTCCGCCCGCACCGCGTCGTCGTCGGTGCCGATTCCGAACTCCGCCACCAGGATCGGCGTGCCGGGCAACTCCTCGTGGATCCGGTCGAGGGCCAGGCCCAGCCCGTCTGCCCAGATCCCGTAGCCCAGCGGCGAGAGAGGGGCGTCAGGTGGGTGGATGTTCACACTACCGGCACGAACTCCCATGGTGGCGTAGTAGGAGAATCCGATCATGTCGACGAAGCCCGCCAGGTCCGGCCGCTCGATGGGGTCACGGCCGGGGACGCCGAGGACGCCATCTCGGAACAGGCCGACCCATGGAGCCCAGTGGTAGTCGAACAGGTACTGGGCCATAGAGGCCGTGGCCGGATCGTCGTCCTGGGCCACGATGGGGGACAATCCGAAGATCGAGGAGACCGGTGCACCGGTCTGGGCCAGCCGCACTGCGGCCTCGGCGTTGGCCAGGTGCATGGCCTCGTTGACCACCGCCGCCTCGGTTCGATCGTTGTGCCCGGGGGGCCATCCCCGTCCCCCGTAGGCGGCGAGGGCGTAGTAGTTGGTCTCGTTGACCGGCTGCCAACCGGTCACCAGATCGCCGAAGGTGTCCGCTATGAAGTCCACGTGACGACGCCAGGCCTCGGTCCGGTTCGACTCCACCACGAAGCCACCGGACGCCAGGAACCAACGGGGCAGCGTGAAGTGATGGAGGCTGACCCAGGGCGAGACACCGCAGTCGTGGGCCGCGGCGAGCACCTCCCGGTAGTGGCGGACAGCAGCCGGGTCGTGGACCCCGGGCTCAGGCTCGAGACGGGCCCACTCCAACGACATCCGGTGGTTGGTCAACCCCAGCCCGGCCAGCAGGGAGAAGTCCTCGGAGTACCGGGTGGCAAAGCCGTTGCCTTCACCGGACAGCGGGGCGTGGCCCGAACGCTCCCACTCCCACCAGTCCGAGGCGGGTGCCGCACCCTCGCACTGGGTCGACGACGCGCCGGTCCCCCACAGGAAACCCACAGGCCATTGCATGGGACGAGTATGGCCCACCGGGCACAACCGCGGTGGTCAGGCCGGTGCCCACCGACCGCCTTGGCACTAGGCGGATACGCCAGCCGACTCTTCGGAAGCCGGGGCCGGTTGGACCTGGGTTGAGACCACGAAGTCCCGCGGCCGGATGAGCACCACGGCACAGGCCGCTCCGGCCAGGGCCAGCACCGCACTGACCACGAGGAGGATGTCGAGGGTGCCGGCGAAGCTCGAACGGATGCCGGCCACCAGTGGTGCTCGCAGCGGTCCGGGTACGGCCCCGATGACCTGACCCGGGTCGCCCTGCTGCACGGCGGCCACGACACGGGGGAGGTAGCCGTGCAGGGAAGGGGTGGCGGCCAGGGCCTGGTCCAGCTTGTGGTGGAGGGAGGAGGCGAAGATGGTCCCGTAGACGGCGATGCCGGTGGCGATCCCGATCTGGCGGAAGGTGGTGTTGACCCCGGAGGCCATGCCCGAGCGCTGGGGGGTGACGACCCCGACGGCGGTGGAGGCCAGGGGCGGATTGACCATGCCGGAGCCGGCCCCGGCCACGATGAAGCCCGGGATCAGATGGGTCCAGGAGCTGGCGCCGTCGAGCCCGGTCATCAACAGCAGGGCTATCCCGACCAGAAGCAGACCGGGTCCGATGAGCCAACGGGCCGGCACGCGGCTACTGAGGCGTCCGGCGATGGTGGCGGTGACCAGGGTGACCCCACTCATGATCAGGAGCCGGAGGCCCGTGCCCAGGGCCGAGTAGCCCAGGTCGTCCTGGAGATAGAGGACCAGGTACAAGAGCATGGCGTACAGCGATCCGTTCATGGCGAAGGCTGCAGCCAGTCCCCCACTGAACGAGGGGATGCGGAAGAGCGACAGGTCGAACAGCGGATTTTCCGCCCGGCGCTCCACGGCCACGAAGGAGCCCAGGAACACCACGGCGAGTACCAGGCAGATGAGCACCCCGGTATCGCTCCAGGCGATCTCGCCGGCACGGATCAGGCCGTAGACCAGGCTCACCAGACCGGCGGTGAGGGTCACGAAGCCGGCCCAGTCCGGTCGCGCCGCATTCGGTGTCTTGGACTCACCCACCTTCAATCTGGTGATCACCAGGGCGGCCACCCCGATGGGCAGATTCACCAAGAAGATGCTCCGCCAGCCGACGCCGGTGGTGAGCACTCCGCCCAGGACGGGCCCCAGCCCCACGGCCACCCCGGTGACGGCGCCCCAGACCCCGAAGGCCACTCCCCGCTCGCGACCGGAGAACGTTTGCGCCAGCAGAGCCAGCGAGGTGGCGAAGAGGATGGCCCCACCGATTCCCTGGGCGCTCCGGGACAGGATCAACATGATCGGCGACTGGGCCACCCCGCACAACAACGAACCGAGCGTGAAGACGATGAGGCCGATGGTGAACAGGAATCGCCGACCGTACCGGTCGGCCAGGGATCCGGCCGTCAGCAGTACCGAGGCCAGCGTCAGGGCGTAGGCATCCACGACCCACTGCACGTCGCTGAAGCTGGCGTGCAGTCCCGACTGGATGGTGGGCAGGGCCACGATCACGATGGTGACGTCCAAGAGCAACATGAAGGTGGCCGCGCACACCACGATCAGGGTCCACCACTTCTTCTCCATGGCCACAGCCTGCCCTTCCGGCTCCCCCTCCGCCACTGTTTTCTCATTATCTGCTGGTTTCTGCCATGGATTACGATGCAATGAGTGGAACCGGTCAGCATCGATGCTCTGGACCGAAGGATCATCCAAGCTCTCTATATCGACCCCCGGGCGCCGTTCAGACGCTTGTCGGAGGTGCTAGGTCCCTCCGAGCAGACCATCGCCCGCCGCTACCGACAGCTGTCCCAGGCCCATGTGGTGAGGGTGGTGGGCCAACTCGACTCCCAGCGGCTCGGCCGGTCGGATTGGGCGGTCCGCATCCGCTGTGCTCCGGGGTCGGCACCGACGGTGGCCACCAGATTGGCCCAGCACCCGGATACGGCATGGGTCCAGCTGACCTCGGGAGGCACCGAGATCTTCAGTACCATTCACTCCCGCCATCCCCAACAGCGAACCCCGCTACTGCTCAGCCAGATCTCGGTCGGCCGGCAGATCGTGGCCCTCGAGGCTTACTGCCTCCTCCACCTGTTCGACACCGGGGTGTCCCCCGCACCGGGTTCCAACGTTCTCAGCCCACAAGAGATCAACCAGCTCCTCTCACCGGTACGGGCCAGGGCATCGAGGGAGCGACCGGCCGTCACACTGCAGGACTCCGACTGGCCGCTGGTTCAGGCCCTGGCCGAAGACGGTCGGGCCACCTACCGGCAGTTGGCCATGCGCACCCACTGGCACGAGTCGACTGTCCGGCGACGAGTGGAGGAGCTCGTACTGTCGGGCGTCCTTTCCTTCGACGTGGATCTGGACACCAACGCCATCGGCAGCCGGTCCTCTGCCCTGTTGTGGATGTCGGTGGTCCCCAACCAACTGGCCCAGGTCGGACGGGCCCTGGCCTGTCGTCCCGAAGTCCCGTTCGTGGCCGCCACCACCGGGTCCACCAACCTGGTGGCGGCCCTGCTCTGTGAAGATGATCACTCGCTCTACGAGTACCTCACCGGCGAAATCGCCGCCCTTGACGGTCTCACCCACATCGAAACTGCACCGGTGATGCGAGCGGTCAAGATGCACGCCACTATGACTCCGCCCCAATCGTGAAGGGTCTGACCCACCCGGTCGAGTTGGCTTCCCGACCCGAGCATGCGGGAGTGCAGAACGCTAATCTGCGCCGAGGCGGGTGAGTTCCCAGGAGTCCTCGACTCGTGAGCCAAGAGAGATCGGGGTGGCGACCATGGCCGTTGGGACGAATGCCAAGGTGCGGGTACGGACGAGCGGGGGGCGGTTGATCGGCGTCGTGACCGGCATGGTCCTGCTGGCTCTCCCCTTGACGGACGCCGGCACCGCGGGGGCGGGCGGCCAGCCCGGTCCGGCCCTGGCCTCCATCGCCCCATTGGGCTTCGGCGACGCCTTCGCCAGCCCGACCACGCTGGCCTCGAACGCCCCGATGGTCGGGATGGCCTCGACCCCGGACGGCAAGGGCTACTGGGAAGCCGCAGCCGACGGTGGCATCTTCGCTTTCGGTGACGCCTCCTTCCACGGGTCGATGGGAGGACATCCGCTCAACCAGCCCATCGTGGGGATGACCTCGACCCCGGACGGCAAGGGCTACTGGCTGGTGGCCTCCGACGGGGGCATCTTCGCCTTCGGCGATGCTGGGTACTACGGGTCGATGGGAGGACATCCGCTCAACCGGCCCATCGTGGGAGTGGCCGCCAGCCCGAGTGGCCACGGCTACTGGATGGTGGCCTCCGACGGGGGCATCTTCGCCTTCGGCGACGCCGTCTTCAGTGGTTCGACGGGAGGGCATCCGCTCAACCAGCCCATCGTGGGCATGGCCTCGAACCTGGAAGGCCCCGGCTACTGGCTGGTCGCCGCCGACGGCGGGATCTTCTCGTTCGGCGGAGCGCCATTTGAGGGATCCCTGGGGGCGGACCACCTGGCCCAGCCCATCGTGGGCATGGCGGCGTCCCCGGATTCTGTGGGCTACTGGCTGGTGGGAACCGATGGTGGGGTCTTCGCCTTCGGGGGCGCTCACTTCGACGGTTCCTTCGGAGGGGAGCAGCTGGGCTATCCGTTCGTAGCCATTACCCCGGTGCCTCACGGGAGTGGCTACTGGCTGCTGCCCACCACCGCGGTGACCAAGGCCCTCGGTACCGTGACCCTGCCACCGGCCCCGTCCGTATCGACGGTCAGCGTCTGTGCCCAAACGCTGTACCTGTACCAGGACGCCACGTTCGCTCCGCTCACCTGTGGAGAGGGCACGGAGGTAAACGTGGTGGCGTGGTCGAGAAGTGCGGGAATCAGCCCGGCCATGCTTTCACTCGGGCCCGATGCCACCCCCAGTGGAGTCCTCGGTGCCTTCTGCACCGATATTCACGGTGACTCCTCGAACCCCCTCGAACTCGAGGCCTACTCGCTGGCGTCCCTCTACTACCGGTGGCCCTTTACCATCTCCGCATCCACGTTCCTCGATCAGAACTGCTGACCTGGCCGGTGGAATCCCTGCGGATCGAAGGGCGGTGGGGCCCACCCGGCCCAGGGCGTCGACAGTTCGCGACTTGATCCACAAGCGCTTGATCAACAACCTCGGGTACAGCTGTTGGGGCTCAGACTGAGGGGTTCACCCTCCGATCACCGAGGCAGACCGGATCGCCACGGGCGCACCCTCTCCTCTGGCCTGGCTTTTCATTCAGTTCGCCGCTGAACGGCCGATAACAGGCTAGGAGACCCTGTGGTGCGCCTGGATGGCGCCGAAGGGCTCCGATGCTGCCCGGAGGAGATGCCCCATGTGTAGTCGAGTGCTGTATGTCGGAGAAGACGGGCTGGTGGTCACCGGCCGATCCATGGACTGGATGATTCCGACCGGGTCCAACATCTGGGCGCTGCCCGCAGGCCTCACCCGGGACGGAGCGGCCGCCACCAACTCGCTCTCGTGGACATCGGTGCACGGGAGCGTGATCACGACCATGTACGACGGAGTGACCATCGACGGCGTCAACGATGCCGGGCTCGGGGCCAATGCCCTCTACCTGTCCTCGGCCACGTACCCGAAGAGGGATCCCGCCCTCCCCGGCCTGAGTGTGGCGGCGTGGACGCAGTACGCCTTGGACATGTTCGGGTCGGTGGCCGAGGCGGTCGAGGGACTGACCACCCCACCCTTTTCCTTGGTCAGTCCCGTGCTACCCGGAGGCCATGCCGCCACCGGCCACCTGGCCCTCTCCGATGCCACCGGCGACTCGGCCATCTTCGAGTATCTGGATGGCGAGTTGGTCGTGCACCACGGCGCGGGATTCACGGTGATGACCAACGACCCGACCTACGATCAACAGCTCGCCCTCTGCCTCTACTGGGACGAAGTGGGCGGCCACGCCATGTTGCCCGGCACCGAGCGGCCGGCCGACCGGTTCGTGCGCGCCCGGTACTACCTCAACGGTTCGACCTCGACCGGCGATAGTGCTCAGGGGATAGCCGAGGTCTTCGCCATCGTGCGTAACGTGTCAGTGCCCATGATCCAATCCACGCCCGACAAGCCGAACGTGGCCCCGACCCTGTGGCGCACGGCCATCGACCACCGGTCGCTGACCTACTACTGGGAGGGGACAGGCCAACCCAACGTGTTCTGGACGGAACTGGCCCAGCTCGACCTGTCACCCGGTGCACCAGCCCGACGCCTCGAGGCCGAAGAGGGACCAACCCGGGCCGGTGAGGTATCGGATCAGTTCGTGGTGGCGGAGCCCTTCTCGTACCTGCCGGAGGTCTCCTGAACCAGGCGGCCGCCAGGGCCATGCATGGCGCCTATGGCCGGCGCACCTGGCCCCGGGGGTCTCAGTCTTCAGACGGTAACGCTCCCGACCGCTCGAAGCGCCGATCCGGGACAAACCAGATGACCGCGACCAAGGCATACAAGGCGTATGCCAGGTAAGGGTTGAGGAAGGCCAACCCAACCCCGCAGGCATAGAGCGCCACCGAGATATTGCCCTTGAGATTTGGGCCGAGGGCACGGCCAACCGCTGAGTCCCGGCCATTGGCCCCGATGATGGCGGCAACGAGGATCGAGAAGGCCACCGCGGCGCCGAGGGCCACAATGCCGAAGGTGGCGGCGGGCCAGTGGTCCCCGTAAAAGCTGCCGACCCACTCTGTCACCACCGGGATCAGGGAGAGCCAAAAGAGCAGATGGAGGTTGGCCCACATGACTCCGGCACTGATGTGGTGCGTGACGCGGAGTAGGTGGTGGTGATTGTTCCAGTAGATCCCGACGAACGTGAAGCTGAGGATGTAGACGAGCAGTTCGGGCAACCGGCGGCTCAACGCCGTGAACGACCCGCTGAGAGGGGCCTTGAGGCTGAGGGCCGTGATGGTGATGATGACGGCCATGACTCCGTCGCTGAACGCCTCCAATCGACTGGTGCCAATGACCGGTTGCGGAGACGGGCCCCCGGACTCGCTCACTGGGGCCTTCCCGTCACTCGAGCCCACTTCTCCACGTCTGATCGGATCCACCTGGGAATCCGGTCAGACGTGGTCTTCCGTAGGACCGAGGCGCCACTACGCCGCCCTCCCGACCTGGGGACAGGAGACGGCCCGACCCGGCCCGCCTCCGACCTGGCGAGCTCAGTATTCGCCCTTGATCACGAAGTACGAGCCCCGGATGGTGCCGGCCAGTTTCGACTTCTGGCGAGCGAACTTGAACGCACCGAGTTCTTCGGGGATCTCCATCCCTTCAGAGAGCTTGAAGCCCACCGCCCGCTTCGGTCCATCCAGCGTGTACAGGACGTTGATCGAGAGCCCGCTCTGGTAGAAGACGTAGGTCCACCGGATGTCCTCGACCTGGAACGTCGTGGCCTCGAGTGGGGGCGAAGAGATGACAATCTGGCGCTCCTCGTTGAGGACGCGCTGGACCAGGTCGACGGCCTTCTTGGCCTTGGCCGCCGGCTCGACGGTGAAGACATGGTCGTATTTGTTCTTGAAGTAGCGAGCCTCGTTAGCCCGCAGACCAGCCAGCGCCGTCGCCACCGGCGACGACTCGAGGCCGATGGTGGAGACGTTCACGAAGTCAACGGAGTAGCTCACGGCTGCCAGCATACGTTGTCTCCGGGGCCGGTTCACTGCTCCAGACCTGTCGGAGCAGTACCCCTCAGGCGGGAACGTTCCGGATGACAATGAGGCTGTCGATTTTTCCTTCGCTCACGGTGAAGTAGTTGGTGAGGATCAGCTCTTGGGGGAGGTTGACCTTGTCGAAGTTACCGTCATAGCGTCCGCGGACCACCGTGAGGCCGTGGTGGCTGAGGACCTCGACCACCTCGATACTGACGTGATCACCCACCATCTCCCGCGCCACCCAGGCCTGGATGGCACCGGTCCCCCAGAACTCCCTTCGGGCATCGTTGACGAGGGCATCGGCGGCGAAGGTGGCCACGATGGCCTCCTCGTCGAAAGCGTTGACCGCAGCAATGTGCTCGGCCACCACGCCAGACAGTGTGTTCGGGTTGGTGCTCATCGGTGACTCCTTCTCCGTCGTTGGCCACCATTTGGTGCCACTGACCACCATGAGGCATCCGGCTACAAGAGAGTCAAGCCCCGGTCTCTGCCTTGACACTCCGGTAGGGGGAGGGTTGAGACTGGGGGCGTGACAGCAAACCTGACGGTGGGCGAGTTCTCCCGGATGACCCATCTGAGCGTGAAGACACTCCGGCACTACCACCAAGTGGGCCTACTGGAGCCGGCTGAGGTGAACCCTGGAACCGGCTATCGCTACTACCTTCCGGATCAGGTCCCAACCGCTCAGGTGATCCGTCGCCTACGGGACCTGGAAATGCCGGTCGCAGAAGTACGGGAGGTCCTTTCGGCATCGGACACGTCCGAACGCAATGCTCTCATCGCCGGCCATCTGGACCGACTCGAGGTACAACTGTCGAAGACGCACAGCGCGGTGGACTCGCTGCGCAACCTCTTGCAGCACTCCGGCCAGGCACTCACCGTCGAGCACCGCACGGTCCCGGCGATGCCGGCCGTAGGGATAGAACAGACAGTCGATCGCGAGGACGTGTTGTCGTGGTGGCAGGGAGCGCTCGGTGAGCTACACGCCATCGTGCGCGCCCAGGACCTCGTGGCCATGGGTCCAAGCGGCGGGTTGTACGGCAGCGAGCTGTTCCAACATGGCCGGGGCCAGGCCACCGTATTCATTCCGGTGGAGGGCGCCGCCCCCTCGATCGGCCGCGTGGTCCCCTTCGAGGTCCCAGGGGCCGAGCTAGCCGTTCTCACGCACCAGGGTCCCCTGACGGACATTGACATTACGTATGGCGAACTCGGTGCTTACGTCACGGAGCACGAAATCAGCATCGAGGGGCCGCTTCGCGAGTACTACCTGGTCGACGTCGAAGAGACCCCGGATACCGGGAAGTGGGAGACGGAGATCGGATGGCCGATCTTCCGCTCCGACGGTGCGCCCTGAGCTGACACCGCCTGTCACACACACACCGGCCATGACAGGGTCCAGCGACACCCGCCTCTGTCCCAACGACCGTCGAGCCGGCTGCCTCAGCCTCCCCTCACGAGTTGGCGCGCTGCGGTGGCAATGTGGTCAGTGTCTATGCCTGCCCATGCCATCAGCTCCGCCCCGGTGCCCGAGCCCGGCAGGCCTCTGACGGCCAAGTGCGCTATCTGGAACTGCGTGTGTCCGCCCGAGGCCAGACTTTCGATCACCGCTGACCCCAGGCCGCCTTCGGGGTGGTGGTCCTCTGCCACCACAATCCGCCCCGACGTGACGGTCACAGCCTCGGACACCGTGGCCGCATCGATTGGTTTGACCGAATAACAATCGAGGACCCGAGCGCGGATTCCCTCGCCCGTGAGCTGGTCCGCAGCCTTCAAGCACTCGTGGAGCGTGACACCGGCGCCCACCAGTGTGACTTCGTCTGCCTCTGACGAGCGCACCACCTTTGAGCCACCCACTGCGAAGTCGTCTTGCCCCCCATAGATCACCGGATAGGCGCCGCGCGTGGTGCGGATATAGCTGATCCCAGGGATGTCAGCCATCGTGGCCACGAGAGCGGCGGTGCTTGTGGCGTCGCTCGGGTAGAGGACGGTGGAGCCGTGCACCGTACGCATCATCGCCAGGTCTTCCAAGCCCATCTGGGAAGGACCGTCCGCCCCGATCTCGACCCCACAGTGCGACCCGGATAGGCGCAGACCAGCCCCGGAAACAGCACCCATGCGGACGAAATCGAACGCCCTGGTAAAAAAGGCGGCGAAGGTAGAGGCGAACGCCTTGAACCCTCGTACGTTCAATCCTGTGGCGGCGGCGACCAATTGCTGCTCGGAGATGAACATTTCGAAGTAGCGATCGGGAAACGCTTCTTTGAACTCGTCGGCGTGGGTCGAGTTGCTGACTTCGGCGTCCAACACCACGACCAGTGGGTCGCTCTTTCCGATGGCCACCAGGGCGTCACCGTAGGCCTTGCGGGTGGCGACCGACTCACCGAGGTCGTAGTGAGGGAGGACGGCGGCAGTGGCGGGAGGCCTCGGAGGGCCGGCGACCTTCTCCGGTAGCCGACCGCGGACGACCAGCGCCCGCTCGCCACCCAGCTCGCTTATGGCCCGTTCGGCCATATCGGGTGGAAAGGGCTTTCCGTGCCACCCCTCCTTGTTTTCGACCTCAGAAAACCCTCGACCCTTGATCGTCTTCGCCACGATGACCGTGGGGCGGTCCCCGCCGGCCTCGGCCTCGGCAAACGCACGGTCGATGGCAGAGAGGTCATGGCCGTCGATGACGAGGGCGCGGGCACCGAACGCTTCAAAGCGCTGTCGGTAGACCCCTACGTCCCAGCCGAGATCGGTCGGTCCCCGTTGCCCAAGCCGGTTGATGTCCGCCATCACGACAAGATTGGAAAGCTTGTAACAAGACGCTTTGTCGATGGCTTCCCAGATCGAGCCCTCCGCCAGTTCGCTGTCCCCACAGAGGACCCAGACCCGGAAGGGAAGGTCTTCGAGGTATTTGCCCGCCAGGGCAATGCCTACGGCATCAGGGAGGCCCTGACCAAGAGACCCGGTGGCCACGTCCACCCAAGGCAGCACAGGGGTCGGATGTCCTTCCAGACGCTGCCCGATACGGCGGTAGCCGGTCATCAGCTCCTCGTCGCTCACCACCCCGGCCGCCTTGAACAGCGAGTACAGAAGCGGCGAGGCATGACCCTTGGAAAACACCAGATGATCGCGGGCCACAGCCTGCGGTCTCTCCCAGTCGTAGCGCAGGTGACGGGCCGCCAGCACGGCTATCAGGTCGGCCGCCGACATGCTCGACGTCGGATGACCAGATCCGGCGCTCGTGGAGCACCGGATCGAATCCACCCGCAGCTGGGCGGCCAACTCTCCAACGGCATCGAGGTCGCTGGCTTCCGTCACACTTTCAGTCACTTCGGTGGCCTCCTAATTTCTACGCTAAGCCGACTTGAGATCTACCCCATCGAACTACTTCTGATCGTTGGCATCGGCCGGGCTCCGCCTGTTCGAATCCTCGACCGATGGCGTGCTCCCTCGTCGATGGTGCAATCAGTGGCCGGCGATCTGTCCACCGTCAATGTGCAGGATCTCGCCGGTGATGAAGTGAGCCGACTCCAGGAAGAGGATGCCGTCCACAATTTCGCTGACTGTACCGACTCGGCCAATTGGTTCGAGACGGGCCGATTCGTCATAGGACTCCCCCGGATCCGTCGACGTGGCGATGATCCCCGGGGAAACCGCATTGACCCTGATCCCACGGGCGGCGTACTCGATCGCCAGCGACCGGGTGGCCGAGGCAAGCCCGCCTTTGGTCATCGATACCAACACGGAAGGAACGTCCGAGTTCGCGTAGTCCGCGAGGGTTGTGGTGATGTTTACGATATGCCCACCCTTTTGGGACAGCATCACCGGAATGACTCTCTGGGTCAGCCTGAAGAAGGCCGTGAGATTGACCGCCACCATCTGCGCATAGTCTTGCTCGGTGTAGTCGGTGAAGACCTTCGATCTATAGATTCCGGCATCGTTTACCAGCGTGTCAATGCGTCCGAACCGATGGAGCGCTCCCCCGACGATTGCGTCGCATGTCGATGATTCTGAGACGTCGCCACTCACGGCCAGAACATCGGCGTCCTTGCCGGGGCCGATTGTCAGAGCGTTGGCGACCACCGCCCACCCGGCTTGTCGATAGGCATCGACCAAGCCAGCCCCAATACCCCTGGAACCCCCCGTAATGACCGCGACCCTTTGTTCATCTTCGCCCACAGGTCAACCTCCGAGTCCAATGGTCATCAACACCGGATCGCTCCGACAAAGCAGGAGACGCTCGACCGTACCGATACATCGCGCATCAGAGGCCATCGATACGTCAAGCCTTCGAATCTGGTCGACTGCGTTGACCGCTGACGGACGAGTGACCCCACCCTCACCTAGGTTCTTCCACACTGTCACTGTGTCTGGGCCCCTCCGTCGGATTCACCGGAGCTGACAGCTCTTGCACACCAACTCCCGCCTGCGATTCAACCCAATCACACCTCACCGATGGCCAGCCGCGCTTCTGCCGGACCGACGACGAGATCATGCAGGTCGCCACCGACCTCTAATCGGTCGGACTGCTCGACCCCGCCGACCTTCATCGGCTCGAAGCCGGTCGCTCGGATCAGCCGGTCGACCTCCTTGCCGGCACGGTCGTCGTTGGTCTCGTAGAACAGGACGGCGGGCTCTGGCGACCGATTGCTCGAGGACCTGAAGAGATCGGCGGACAGGCTCCCAAAGGCCATGGCCAACCGTGCCCCCACCGGCAACCACCCGGTCAGAACCTCGCCGGAAGATTGCCCCTTGGGAAGGAGGCGGTATACGTTGCCCTTCGCATCGAGACCGACGGGATTGCTCGGAACGATCACCAGCTTGTCTGCGACGGAATCGGCTATCTCCTCGATAACGCCCTTCAGCACAGGGAACCGAAGTGCCAGCACCATGGCCTCGGCCCCCCGCAAAGCGTCGTGGTTGTCGGCGGCAACGACCGCGGCCGGACCTATCTCTTTGGCCAGGTTTTGTGCCGACTCAAGATCGGCACTCGACAGCCGAAGACGCTCTCCACCCGAGGCCAGATGAAGGGCGATGACCGAACCAAGCCCGCCGGTTCCGATCATGGCGACCGTCACGAACCGAGCCCCATGAGTCTGAACGCACTGCTTGACAGTTCGATACAAGCAATGTCCCGAGCTCTTGGCGCATCCGGCGAACCGATCACCGATGTCGTTGGGCTCACTTCCGGGCTAGCCCTTCAGGTCCCAGGCCGACCAATCCCCTTCCGGATCGGTGGTCTGCCCCACCTCGATGAGATAGCCGTCCGGATCACGGATGTAGCAACGGATCTCATACTGGTGGTGCTTCGGCGGTGTGAGGAATTGAGCGCCGCGAGCACTCCAGAGTTCGTAGACGGACTGGATGTCTTTGACTCGAATATTGAGGAAGCTACTGACCCGGTCGGGGTCGCGTGGGGTCTCCAGGGTGACCGTGGGCTTGTCGTCGGTCGGGCCTCCCCCGACATTGATGATGATCCAACTGTTGGCCAAGGCCACATAGGTCACATCTCCGGAGAAGATCAGCTTGCCGCCGAGCACCTCGGTATAGAAGCGACGAGAGCGCTCCACATCGTCGGAGACGATGAAGTGGGCCAGCAGGATTCCCTCTGCGGGGGGCGTAAACTCGGACATCTCTGATACCTCCTTCAGTGAGGATTCGTGTCCTGATTCAACGATGAAGGGTGACTCGGTCGGGCAGGGAACTGGACCGCCGAACCCAAACTCCGTCTACACCCATGGCGCATCGATCAGCACGTCTTGTCCGGGGCAACCCCTGGCCAGCTGATGGCAGGGAGCCCCGGTTCCGGTCATTATCGGCGGGCCGCCGATCGCAGAACTTGGCCGACAATCCATCCTTTCCGGAGTCTGAATTCGCCTGCGGCCGGAACGGCTCGATTGACCGACTTTTCCACCACAGCCCTCGAAATGCAAGACCTTTGTCATCCCCGAACGGCCGCGAGCACGACCGGCGCCCGTGCCCCAAATGGCCGGGTCAGGCGCCGGTGAGCTCGAGATGGGCGCTCGCGATCCGGATGGATCGTGGCTATATCGGCAAGACGCCGACTCCGGTACCCCCGGTGCTGTCCCGCTCTGACATGCCATGAGCGGGTGGGGAGATGCCACCGGATGTGCAGGTCAGACGCAGGCACGACCGAAGGCAGGTGAGCCAGACGATTCCCCTGGCCGGCACGGTTGGCTGATCAGACCCATACTGGTGGCGTGTTGATACGGATCCAAGGCCACGACCTGCCGGGCCTGTCCTGTGGGCCATCTCCCGAGCGTCCGGCGGGGCACCACGGGATCGAGGTTGGCGTTCAGCGCAAGAACAAACCTGGAGAGTTGATGGGGCAGGTGAGAGCGGATGTGGAGTCCGTGACCTGGGAGTTGGAAGCGACTCCCGTGTCATCCGACTTTGCTGACTTCAGGGGTCCGTATATTTCAGGACCGCCCGGCAATCGGTTCATCTACCTGTCGTGGGGCATCGTGGAAGAGCCGGGGAGCTTCGAGATGTTCAGGCGGGCCAAGATCATGTTCGATGGCATTCCTGCCGAAGTGATGAGGAAAGCTCGGGCCTCAAATGTACTGATCGGCCGGTTGGGCCTCACCGACCACAAGGGCAACCCGACATGTGCGGCGGTGCGGCCGCCGCTGATCGAGTGGACGGCAGCCATTGAGTAGATTCAGCTAATCAGTCGACATTGGCTCGATTGATCCATCTCGTTTGTACTGCTGCGCGGGATCTTGTGCAGCGAGGTTGACCAGCGACTGCCTGGGCAGACAGTACCGAGATGCTTCGAGGCCGGCATGAGTGCTCAACAGGTGAGACAAACTGTTGCATTCGCTGAAGACGGGCGGGTCCCAGCTCACGGCGCTCCACGAATGTGGGATTTGATTGTGGGATTGCCGGGCGCGAAACGGTCGAGGAACGGAATAATGGCAACGATCAACTCATGGCCCGGGTCTTCGAGCCATGGGAGCCGCCGTATAGTCCCTGCAACCATGGATCGCCAAGACTGACGAGATTCCCGAGCCCATCAGAGGCAACTAGGTCGAGACGACCTTAAGATCGCCTCGGCTGCCACCGGAGGCTGAAGCGCGGTTGGGGCGCGTAGCTTCCTGACCCGAATAGGCGAGGACAAGATGCACGGAAACATTTGCCCAGCAGTCCGGTGCCAGATCGACGAACCTCCATTCGCCATACTGGAGTCGTGATGAAGCAGATCGGATTTGCCGGCATTCCACAACGATCGAATGCCATCGAACGAATCGACATCAGATTCCCGTCGTCCCCAAGGCGGGACTTGGGTGCGGCGCGCCCATGACGACCGTAGCGGATTCCGAATCACAGCCATCAGCAGCCTCAACAGCCGGGTGGCTGGCGCTAGTAGCGCTCGGGACTGCTCAGTTTGTCATGGTGCTGGACCAATCAGTGATGAACGTGTCGATCAGCACCTTGGTCCACGATTTCCACACGACCGTGCCCACCATCCAGGCGGTCATCACCTTCTACTGCTTGATCATGGCCATGCTCATGATGTCGGGGGCCAAAATCGGAGACATCATCGGTCGGCGACGCGCCTTCGTGGTCGGACTGATCATCTATGGCTGTGGTTCGGCCATGACAGCGGCCGCGCCCACCGTCTTGGTCCTGACACTCGGCTGGTCGGTCTTGGAAGGGATCGGAGCTGCCCTGGTACTTCCGTCACTGGTTGCTCTGATCGCCGGCAATTTCGAAGGGGCTCGACGCAACGTGGCCTATGCGGTGATCGGAGGGGTGGCCGGAGCGGGCATCGCCGTCGGCCCGATCCTCGGCGGATGGGCCACCACCGAGTACACCTGGCGAATCGTGTTCGTAGGCGAGGTCGTACTGGTCCTGTTCATTCTGATCATGACCGGGAAAGTGGGGGACGTACCCCGGCCGGAGCCCACTCCCAAGTTCGATGGTGTTGGGTCGCTGTTGTCATCCCTGGGACTGGGCCTCCTCGTCCTGAGCGTTCTCCAGTCGACTACCTGGGGGTGGGTCAAGCCCAAGGACTCGCCTGTGTCTCCATTCGGGCTCTCTCTGACCCCGTTCGTCATGGCCGCCGGTGGGGTCCTGCTCTGGGGTTTCGTGACCTGGCAACGACACCGCGAGGATCGGAGAAAGGATCCACTGGTTCATCTTTCGCTGGCCCGGGTTCCCTCGGTCCGCTCAGGCCTGATCGGCTTGTTCAGCCAAAACCTGATCCTCATGGGCGTCTTTTTCGTGATCCCTTTGTACTTGCAACTGGTCCTCGGTTTGGATGCCCTCCAGACCGGGGTAAAGATGCTCCCGGTCTCGATCACCATGTTTCTCGCCGCCGCCGCCGGTTCACGTTTGTCCAACCGGTTCACCGTGCGACTCATCGTCCGGTCGGGCCTCACGACAACGATCGTGGGGATGCTGGTGCTCCTGTCCACGATCAAGCCCACCCTGGCCAACGTGGGCTTCGCGGCGGGGATGGCCATCTTGGGCATCGGCATGGGATTCATCGCTTCTCAACTAGGGAACGTGGTGCAGTCATCCGTTCAGGACTCAGGCCGTAGCGAGGCAGGGGGGCTTCAATACACTGGCCAACAGCTGGGCTCGGCCCTCGGAGTTGCTCTTATCGGCGCCATCGTCTTTGCCGGTCTGGCCAGTACCTTTCTCTCCAATGTCGAAAACGATCACCGCATCAGCACCGAGATCTCCAGCCAGGTCGGAGTAGCTGTGGGCTCAAACACCAATTTCGTCTCGTCCAAGGAGATCGGGGCTGCGGCGAGCAAAGCCGGGTTGGACACGGTGACGACCACAGCCCTGGTGGAGGATTACGAACTGGCTCAGCTCCGTTCACTCAAGGCGGGTCTCCTTGCCGCGGCGTTCCTGGCCCTGCTCTCCTTGGCCTTCACCAGAGAACTGCCGCACAAACAACTGGAGAGTTCGGGGCTACCCGAACCTGAACCAACGGTTGCTTGAGATAGCCGGCCAAGAACGTTCATTCACTGCAAAGGTCCACATATGGAGATTCCGAAGGTGAAGTATTTACCCGGTGGCCGGATGATCACCGGCTACCAGATGCGGTGGCTGCCGAAGAACCTGATGCCGGTCCGGTGCCCACGGCCACACTGGTGCCCCAGGGAATGGCCTACGCCGAGCTGGCCGGCTGCCGGCCATCACCGGCTTCCATACGTCGCTCCTCTGCCTCCTCGGCTACACAGCCCTTGGCCCGTCTCGCATCCTGGTCGTCGGGCCCGATTCGTCTCTCGGCCCCATGATCGCGACCGCGATTCTTCCCCCGGTCGGAGCGGACGGAAGTCCGTCGGGCGCTGAAAGGATGTCGGGCCACAGCCGTGGCGTTCGGCGCAGCGTAAGACCGGAAGGCGATGGCTTAGGTTGGTAGAGGTAGGGAGGATGGGCACGGGGCTCGGCCACTCATCAGGCTGGTCGAAGGGAGGTCATCGATGAGCGCGTCAGCGCCCACCGAAGGTTCACCCCCCGGCCAGGTGACCTGGCCCGAACGTGCCCTGGCGTTGAGCTCCCTCGGTTGTGGTCTCGTCCTCACAGTGGCGCTCGTCGTGTTTGTCCTCCGAAACATCGGATTCCTCGTCCTTGCCCTCGTGGGTCTGGCCATAACGGTGGGCGGTCTGTGGTGGGTTGTCACTGAGCGGACGCCGCGTCGGGCCATCGGCACCGCCGGAAGTGTCGTCGGCTTGGTCCTGGTCGTGTTGGCGATCCTCAGGACGTCCCCGGGTGTCGATCGACCGCTGGTGCGTCTGGCCGTTCTGGCGGTGCTCCTGGGGGCCACCGTCAGCCTCGGAAGGGCCGCCCTCCAACATGATCTCGAAGAGCACGACGCTCGCCGACCGGTCTCGATCAGACCACCTCAGCACCCAGTACTGATCTGCAATCCTTGGTCGGGCGGAGGCAAGGTGGCGAAGTTTGGCCTGGTCGACCTGGCCAAGGATCTCGGTGTCGAAGTGATCATGCTCGATCGGGGCCTCGACCTGGAGCAGTTGGCGCGGAATGCCATCGCCGGGGGAGCTGACTGTTTGGGGATGGCGGGCGGAGATGGCTCCCAGGCCCTCGTGGCCTCCATCGCCATCGAGCACGACCTCCCGTTCGTATGCGTATCGGCCGGGACACGAAACCACTTTGCCTTGGACCTAGGGATCGACCGCGAGGATCCCCGGCTCAGCCTCCAGGCCTTTCGAGACGGCATCGAGCGCCGGATCGACTACGCCACCGTCGGCAAACCGGCTCTTCGTGAACAACGTGTCACTTGGGGTCTACGCCGACAATCGTGCAGCAGGAGGGATATCGAGACGCCAAGTCGGAAACTACCAAGGCCATGCTGCCCGACCTGTTGGGTCGCACGGAAGAGCCCTTCGATCTTCAGTTCACCGAGCCTGACGGCACGTCGATCGATGGAGCCTTCTTAATCCAGGTGTCCAACAATCCCTACGTGCTCGGCGCGACACTCGATGCCTCGCAACGCCGCCGGTTGGACACCGGAACGCTCGGAGTGGTCGCCATCTCGGCAAGATCGGGAAGCGATGCGGCCGAGGTGTTCGCGCTTTCTGCGCTGGGACAACGCCGCCGGAGCCGGCATTGGCACGAGTTCGTGGCCACCAAGTTCGAAGTTCGTTCTCGTTCCGGGCATGGCTTACGCTGGCGTTGACGGTGAGGCCCTCAACCTATCGACCCCACTGGAATTTAAGATCCACCCCCGTGGCTTGCGACTGCTGGTAGCCGAGTCAAACCTCACGGTCGCGGAACGACGACGAGCCCGGGACATCTCCATCGGCGATTTGGTGGCCATTGCCCGAGGCGTAGATCCGCTGGCCACCTCGGAACCATGAGGCAGTTTGGTCAGAACCAGCATCTCAATTCTGACGACGAGTGACCTTAACACCGGACCGCTCGAACGATTGAAGATTGGCGCCCCGACGGCCGTCACGGCGACACCCGTACCCCATCTGGCTCGTCAGGCCCAGTGAGTCCTTCGCCCAGAATCTCTCCAGGATCGAGGACGATGCTTCTGGGGCTTGGTGCTGGACTGGGCCAGTTCGATCGGTACATCCTCACTCGAGCTCACGGTAATGCTGGCGCCAGATCAGCCGGTAGACGCGACTCCAGCGTGGAATCGAGCGGAGGCCTGGGATGAAGGGGAGAAATACCAGTCCCACAGTCAGGATCATCATGATCGCCCAAACCTGGAGGTCGCCGCTGGCTGACGACTTCATCGGAGGGACCTGGTACCAGAAGGTGTATAACCACAGCCAGGCCTGCCCGGGAAAGTTCCCGGTCTCGTTCATCATCCCCCACTGGCTGCCGCCCAGGTTCTGGTTGGTGGCCAGGTTGTTGAGATAGGTGCCGTCTGCGATGAACAACAGGGGTTTGGTGTAGTCGGTGCCGTAGAACTGGCGGGAACTGAGAAGGGCACCATCAAGGGAGCCGCTCCGAGCCATGGCCGTGAGCCCGCTGATGATGGGGGCCACCGGACCCACATCCCCTCGGGGGATACGCAGCGCACCGTCCGTGAACTGAGCGCTAGGACTGCCGATGGCCTTTTCGTAGGCGGCGGTCCAGGTGGCCTCCTGGGCGGACGAGGCCGAGGTGTAGGACTTGACGGCAGCGGCGACACCCTGATCGTCGGGCAGGGTCTCGAGAGGACCGAGGACATAGTCCTGGGCCGTGTCGATCGGGTGGTGGACCCCGGCCCAACTCTCGGGGGAGAACGGTCCGATCGACTGGCTGCTGCCCTTGACGTCGTTGTAGGGAGGCCCGTAGGTGGCGGTACCACTAGTCCCGTCAAGTTCGGTAATGGCAGTCTGGGCGAAGTCGATCGGGTCAGCCGTCGACCATGACTTGATGGTCACCGGCCTTTCGTCCGGTGAGGAGAGCACCACGGCCAGCCCGACCACCAAGATGACCACAGCCAATAGGGCGATGGCGAACTCTTTGGGCAGGTCATAGGGAAGGTACGTCCCGCGCCACTCCTCGACGTCCCGGTCGGGATTGAAGCGTCGACGCCCTCGACCGGTGTTTTCGCCACTCACGAGACGGTCTCAGCATTTGGACGCACGACGTGAGGGGCGCTGGCGTCGGGAGCCGTGTTCTGGTCGGCGCCACCGGCAACATGACCGGAATCGCCCTCGCCAATGTCGTCGGGTGTAGCTCCCGCTGGAGCGAAGGGTGGGACCACCCCTCGGAGACGAACCAGCAGCACGTGGATGCCTACCAATGCCACGATGCACAATGGCAGAAGCATGATGTGCCACATGAGCATCTGCCCGAAGTTGGTCACGTTGAAGACGGCGCCGGCTCCGGTCGAATTGATCCCGTCCTTTGCTTGGGTACTGATCCACTGCGAATCGAAGTTCTGCTGGGACAAGTACCCGGTGAAGGCGGCCCCCACCGACACCACGAAACAGACCACCCCGGTGATCCACGTGGCCCGCCGGCGTCCTCGCCACGCGGCCATGAAGAACTTCCCCCAAAGATGGATGATCATGCAGAAGAAGAAGACCTCCACGCTCCAGAGATGGAGGGAGTTGACGAAGAGGCCTGCCGTGGACACGTGCCACCAGGTCGGTCCGAAGATGGCCAGCACAGAGCCGGTGGCAATGACCACCACCAGAGCAGCCAGTGTGAGCACCCCGAAGACGTATATCCACGAGGCCACGTAGGCAGGTTGCCGGTCGGGGAGGAGTTTCTGGGGAGGCAGAGCCTCGACCGCGGTGCGCCGAAGTCGGGCAGACCACTGGCCCGCATCCTCCGGTACGATCGGCGGACGGGTCCACCCGCGGCACCCCGGTACCGGTATCGACGCTCATCCGTCTCCCCTTCCCTGCCGGCGGAACGGAACGAGAATGGCAGCGACGAAGACCACCACCATCAGTGCGATGAGGACCAGATTGGCCACCGAGATCTGGATGAACCCCCAGTGGACATAGTGCCCGTTGCCGTTGAGGTTGATCAGACTGGCGAACAAGGCGCCGACTGTCGTTGTCCAGATCTGCATACGCCAGAACCTCCTGAGTATGACGCTAAGGACGAAGGATCTCGTGACCTAGGGCCGAAGGTCCCGATATCGGACCCGAACCACCCGCCGCAGCCAGGCGGTCAGGTCCGGACCTGGCACCGCGATCTGGGGCGAGGCGAGGTTGGCGAAGAGGCCAGAGGCCGAGTGAAGAGAGGAGCCGCACGGACTTCGGCGCCAGGGTCGGCTCGCCCAGTGGCGGCGACCGAAACGACCGCTAAAGCGGGACCTCGCACGAGGGTGATTCCCTCCCGTCACGGTCACCCCTCATTTGCGAAGGCTGCCGCAACTGCCGATAGCGGGACGTTAGCCCGTGTGAGCGTCAGTTGCCACCATCGGCGAGGCAGGACTTCAACTTGCCCACCAGGGGGGGTTCTTGTCATTTGCTCCAATCTCGTTCAGCTGTGGATCCTGTCCTGGGGCGGGTCCGGCCAGCCGCAGGTTCGTGGAGTTCAGCGCCAACGCAAAAACGCCCGCTGGGGAGTCGCCCTCTCAACTATGGAGGGACTGATGTCAACAACCGGGCCTGGTGAACCCGCTCCGCTCTCAACGGTTGATATTGACCCCCCGCCAGGGCTACATCGCGCAGCGTTGTCAGTAGCTGCCCTTCGGGGTCTCTGTGCGTGAGCCTGTAGCAGCCGATCAGGTCCAGCAAACAAGTGATGTGGATAGCCGAACGACCACGGGTCATCCGGACAGGCCGTTGGTTTCGGAGAATGTCTCAGATGTCCAGTTGTCCTCCATTACTACAGGTGGTAGTAATGAAGGCTGGGTTGCAGTAGGCGCACGATGTGATTCCTTCTGAGAGGGGTGGGTGATGGCTGTTGCCGAGGTAGAGGAAAATGCCCGAGAGGCCGCTCCGACCGATAGGCGCACCGTTCGACCCTCCGTCCAGCAACCGAGGGACCTGCAACGGACCTTCCGACTGATATTGGCAACCGTTTGGCTGTTGGACGCGGTACTCCAACTCCAACCCTTCATGTTCACCCGTGGGCCAATGGGTTCAGCGGCATGCTCAACGGGTTGGCGGCCGGGAACCCGGGCATCGTCTACCACTCCATCGCCTGGAACGCCTCGAACGTCTACCACCAGCCCATCCTGGCCAACGCCATCTTCGCCTCGGTCCAGTTCCTGATCGCCTTCGGGATCGTCTACCAGCGAACGTGCAAACAAGCCCTGGTCCTTTCCATCGTCTGGTCCCTCGGGGTGTGGTGGTTCGGCGAGGGTGCCGGTGCGATCTTCCTGGGGGGAGCAACGCCCTTCGGTGGCGGACCAGGAGGCGTGCTCTTTTACGCACTCCTGGCGGTCCTTCTGTGGCCAAGCGAGGGCCGGACACCCCCTTTGTAGCCGCCCGCACGGTCGGGGCGGGGGCGGCCAAGGCCATCTGGGCTGTCGTCTGGGGCCTCTTGGCCGTTCTGTCGTTGGTCGGGTCGGGCCGCTCGCCTCAGGCGCTCCACGACCTGGTGGCCGGTCTGAACAATGGACAGCCCGGCTGGCTCGCCCATATCGACCGGTCGTCTGAGTCCCTGTTCCTCCACCATGGCACGGCCATTGCGGTACTGTTGGCCCTCGTATGCGTTCTCGTTGCCGCCGGGGTCTTCGCCCCACCGCAAGTGGCCCAGGTGACCGTGGTGGTGGCCATTGTGGCTTTCGCCCTCATCTGGGTTGCCGTGCAGGACTTCGGAGGAATCCTGGCTGGCGGCGCCACCGACCCCAACTCGGGGTTACTGGTCATCCTCTTGGCCCTGATCTACTGGCCCTTGACGACCTCCCCACCAGCGCCGGTGGATCTCAATCCAGCCCCGTCGGTCGAAGGAAGAGAGGGCTGACCCGCTATGGCAATGTCGACCCCTTCGTGGCTGTACTACCTCTTCGGCGTCCTGATGCTCGCCGTAGCGGCTTACTGCTCCACTCTTTTGGCTCTCTCGGTGCCGACACATAGACGCTCAGGCCGAGACGTGGAGATCTCCCACATCTTCATGGGAGTGGCCATGGCCGGAATGTTCGTTGGTCAGTGGGCTTTCGGTAGAAACGCAGTCTGGGAGATCATCTTCGGCATACTTCTGGTCTGGTTCTTGGTCGAGAGCATTCAATCGGTGCGCACCTATGGGCTCCATGTGCCCCATGCCCTCATCCATGCCGTCATGAGCTTTGCCATGCTCTTGATGTACTGGTTTCCGATGGGGGCGTCCGCAGGGGCGATGTCGATGTCAGCGTCCGGTACCGGACCAAAGCTCGATCCGGGGCTCGCCTTTCTGGTGGCATTCATACTTTTCGCATCGGCCATCTTCACCCTGGCCTCGCCGAACAAAGGGGCATCACACTTCGGAAGCCACGCGCCGGCGTACGCCGTGGCCGGAATGGTGGAGTCCGAACGGCCCCGGTCCCGATCCGAGGAGCCGCCCGCTGCCGTCACTCTGGATGACATTGTCGCCACACCATGGCTGGTGGACCTCAGCCATGTCGTGATGTGTGTCGCCATGGGATTCATGCTCCTGCTCATGACCTAATGGGCCATACGAGCTGACTAAAGAACTTGCGAAAGGACAGCAGCCGCATTGCGGATACGCCTCGGAGGTCGCCAGCGCAAATCTCACAAGTGGAGAGCCCACCAGGCAAGCCGGCTCAAGCACAGTGAAGATCAGTCGTCACCATTTACTTGTCTTCCACCCCTCTGCCGAGTCCCACCGTCGAGCTGATACAGGTGCCCGGGCTCGGACGAGGTCTCGCTGACGGTGCCGGTTACGCCTTATACGATGGGGCGAGGGCAATGCATAACGATCCGGCCATTCACCATGTGCACCACTCGGAATCAACACAACCACATCTCATGATTCTCAGGGCGCCCCGGCCCGGCGGGTCTGGCCACGGGGTATACCGCAACGAACACATCGGCCTCACGCTGAGCCCAACAGAATAGACGCCGTATCAACGACTGCCGCCCGGTGATCGCTTACGGTTTTCAACGCGAACCTTCGATTCTTGACAATTCGATACCCTTCGAGGAGTCCTCCGATGCGCCTGGCCCGTTCGCTCAGACGAACAGCCACGTAGCCACATAGCGGTGATCCAACCGCGACAATCAGACCCCACCATGCCCCATAGCGCTCGCCGACGACCACTCCCAGTCCCGTATACACGATGACAAAGGAGGCAAAGCATCCGAGAAGCTTGGCCGTGGCCTTCATGCCTTCGTTGGTAGGTCTCTTTGCGACCTGCTTGATTATTTCGAATGGAACGACGTGCACAATGACACCAACCGCGGCGAATGGGATGGCTACTAGAACCTTGAAGATGGACCAGACGAGCACTCTGCGCAATCGGCCGCTAGGGTACTCGGCTGCGAGTTGAGAATCACTCAGTCCCAGAAGCTCAAGATCCCGTTCGTAAACAGCGAATGCGGTTAGTAACGATTGTAGTTGAGCGTTGCCGGGATCCTGTTGCTCGATATGAGCCAGTCTCCCGGCTACCTGCACCTGCTCACCCATCATTACGTTTGTCGGCAGCCCACCCTTTGGGCTGCGGACTATCACCTCGGCAATCCGACCTACCTTTTCGGCCTGGACCCACGATGCATAGGTCGGACTCACTTCAGCCAATTGCCTGGCGACGTCATCGGTGAACGCTCGGACGGTCTTCCGGCTATCCAACTGATATTCCTCAGACCAACGTGAGATACTGACCGGCTCACCGACTCGTACGAGCGCTCGCGAGCGAAAGCGTGCCTTTGTCTCGTAAGTCAGGCCCACAGCCACTGTCACCACATTGGTAACTCCATCGTCGAATCCGGCGCCTAGCGCAATCCGAGCCACCCCAGTCTTGAGCGGTTGAAGTGACGATTCATCGTGGCTGATTCCCTCTGGGAAAAGGGCGACCACCCCATTGTGAGCCAGAATCCTTTGGCACGTGGTGAAGGCCGAGGCATTCTGATCCCCTGGCACTCTGTCAATCGATCGGTAAACCGGTATCACTCCGGCAAATTTCAAAAAGGGCCACAAGGGCACGATCTTGAACAGCGTCGACTTCCCAAGGAATCGTGGATAACGATCGAGGGCTGCCATGAGCAGCATGCCATCTATCAGCCCATTGACGTGATTAGCCACCACGACAACTGGTCCAGTGTTTGGCAGATTCTCTTCGCACTGAAGCTCGACACTCCGAAAGAACACATGAATTAGTAGCCGGCACAACTTCGTCATCGCCTGGTCAGCTAGCTGCCGCATGGGGTCATGCTAGAAGTAACCGAGCAGTCGATCGTTACGAGCCGCAGGAAAACGCCATGTGGCTCTTGTCGTGGTTGGCCTCAGCGCAGCCCGGCCTCCAAGCAATCAGAGTGGCACGACAACATGACTCCTCGCCCATCGATCCCGAGTGTCGATCCGTCAAATTGCCGTCTCTTCGGGCCTCGGTCGCAGGGCCACCACGGCAATCGTTAGATCCAACGCTGATGTGCAGAATTGACAGAGCTCTCACCGCCCACGACAGATCTCCATCTCGTGGCCATCACGGCCCGATCGGTGGCCGGCCCGGGACCACCACCGGCGGCCTCGCCTCCGATCATGCCGCCCGAGGAGTCGAGGAAAGGGACCTAGACGAGCTGGCCGAGCATCTACTCCGGGTGATCCAGTCGTTCGTCCTCGATCCGGCGGCAAAAGCACGTGATCGTCACCAACTGAGTGCATACCTCCAACGGTGGGTCACCCCTGCCGTGGAGGCACGCTTAGGGCCACGGGTTCCTGGGGAGATCCACTCCGGCCTTGGCATGACTCGAGGCGTCGAGAGCGTCCCCGAGCAAGGCCTGAGTCCTCTGGGGAGTCGCCGCGGTGCTGTATCCCTAGCTGTTGGTCAGTCGTTATCTTGCCGAACGCCCGTTGCTTCGCCGCTGAAGACAACCTCGGCCCAATACTCTTCAAGCTTCAGCCGACCGGACGGTAGCTCGAGATCAACGCCATGGCACCGTTGAGAGCACGACGCAGAGCGAGCGGATCTCGGCGAGCCTGCGAGAGAACAAGGCCCCCTTGAACACTGGCGAGCGTCGAAGAAGCCAACCAATCGACATCAGTATCGGGCTGCAACTCCCCGGACTCGACCATGGCCGCGAGGCCGGAGCGAATATTGGCTTCCCAGCGGTCGAACCCAGATGCAAGCACAGCGCGGATGCCTTCGTCACGCTCGCCGAGTTGCCCGAGGAGGTTGGCGATGGGACAGCCCCCCTTGCCGCCGCGCTCTTCTACAAAAGCGACAAGTGCATCGGCCCACCGCGCCAATCCGTTCCACGTGTCGATATGAGCAAACAGATCCTGTTGACCACCAAGAACTGTCTCGTTGGTGGCTTCGGCGACGGCCAGTAGTAGGTCGCTCTTATCGTCGAAGTAGTGGTAGAGCTGACTACGGGAGGCGGGGGCCCGGGCACCCACCTCATCCAGACTGGCACCGAGCGCCCCTTTTTCGGCAACCACCTGGAACGCTGCGTCCACAATGCGCTGGCGGGTGAGACGGCCCCGCTCGGTAGTCGGCAGTGCTCCCATGTCACCCAGTATTCCAGATACTGGACTTGACAGTCCAGTCTTCTCGTGTTCCAATAACAAGTGGACTGAACGATCCACTCTCATCGAAGTAGCGCCCCAAGGAGGACAAATGCCCCTGACCATTCAAGAGCAGTCCGAACGGCTGCAGGTCGCAGCGGCTGAGCAACTACCCGCCGAAGTGCTTGAGGTGTTCGATCAGAGCATCCAGAGTCTCCTCGACCAAGGGATCCCGGCCGACAGCATCAAGGCTGGTGACGTACTCGAGGAGTTCACCTTGGACGACGCCAATGGATCCCCTGTCAGCCTCGACCAGATCCTTGAGAACGGCCCGGCTGTCATCGTGTTCTACCGAGGCGGCTGGTGCCCCTATTGCAACATTGCCCTTCGGACCTACCAGCAGGAGCTCCTGCCCCAGCTAGACGCCTTCGGCGCCCGACTGGTCGCCATAAGCCCCCAACCGCCGGACGAGTCGCTCTCCACTGTGGAGAAGGCCGACCTCGAAATTCACCGTCCTCTCCGACCCAGGCAGTCGACTGGCCGATCGGATCGGCATCGCATTCCAGCAGGCCGACGATGTGCTCGCCGCCCAGCGCAAACTCGGTCTTGACTTGACCAAGGTCAACGCCGAAGGCGCCGTCCGCTTGCCCCGACCCACTGTGCTTGTCGTGGATCAGGACCACACGGTTCGCTTCGTCGATGTCCAGCCGGACTACACCGCCCGCACCGAGGTCGCTGACATCATCGCCGCGCTGACCGACTAGACCGCATTCACTCAGCCGCTGGTGAATGCGGTCTATCGCTAATTCAATTCCTTTGCGCGTCGCGAGCATCGTCCATTCGCTGCTACCCAGAACAGCTTATTTCCCGGTTCGGCACCGCCGCCGTCACACCAGAAGCGTTTGATTTGAAGAGACGGCAAATGAGCAACGGCCCGAAGCCGACACAAGAAATCGAAACGTTCCGGCCCACTCGATGGGGTAAACCCCACCCTGGCAGTCCCAACGGGGTTCGAACCCGTGTCTCCACCTTGAGAGGGTGGTGTCCTAGGCCTCTAGACGATGGGACCCTATGAGCCGTTCCAGCGAAACGGCGCCTTCACTATGCCTCGTTCAGCAAATCTCCCACCAGCCCTCCCGAAGGAGAGCGCAGTGAGCGCTCGGGGGGGAGGGCTCGAACCTCCAACCTCATGAACCAGAATCATGCGCGCTGCCAGTTGCGCCACCCCCGAATGGGCGAATGGTCAATTTAGCCCACCCGGGCCGAGTCCGAGACTGCGACGCCCAACCTGGCCCCCGTGGACCACCCGACCCCGGGGGGCGCCCGACCAACACCTGACCCCCCTCGAGGCCGCAATCACTACGATCAGGGTCCGATGAGTCCGGAACGGGTGGTGATCGTGGGCGGCGGAGTCCTCGGCACCATGCACGCCCTGGAGGCCTGCCAGCGGGGCTGGGAGGTCCTCCACCTCGAAGCCGACGCCGCACCCCGCCGGGCTTCGATCCGCAATTTCGGCCTGGTGTGGGTCAGTGGGCGGGCCGGCGGCCCCGAGTTGGACCTGGCCATCCGGGCCCGCCAGCTGTGGGAGGCCATCGCCGACCACTCCCCCGGCATCGGGTTCCGGCCCGACGGCTCCCTCACCGTGGCCGCCACCGACGCCGAACTGGAGCTCATGGCCCAGGCCGCCGCCCGGCCCGACGCCCAGGCCCGCCATTTCGAGTTGCTCGACGCCTCGGGCGTCCGCGACATCAATCCGGCCATCAAGGGTGACCTGGTCGGGGGCCTGTGGTGTCGGGCTGACGCCGTGGTCGAGCCCGGCTCGGTCCTTGGGGCCGTCCGATCCACCCTCGAGGCCACCGGCCGCTACCGGTGGTTGCCGGGTCGCCAAGCCGTCGACGTCCAGACCGATGGGAACGGCGGGGGCGTCACCGTGGTCGACCACACCGGCCACCACCACCAGGCATCGCTGGCCCTGCTGTGCATCGGCGACCGGCTGTCAGGGCTGGGTGGCCGGGTGGGCGCGGCCCTGGCCGACGCCCCCCTTCGTCGCTGCCGGCTGCAGATGATGCAGACCGCCCCCACCACCGAGCGGATGGCCACCGCCATCGCCGACGCCGACTCCATGCGCTACTACCCGGCCTTCGACCTCCCTGGTCGGGACTCGCTCCCGACACCGGGCCCCGAGACCACCCGGTGGGGCCTGCAGCTGCTGCTGGTGCAGCGGGCCGGTGGCGGGATCACCATCGGCGACACCCACGTCTATCAGGAGCCCTTCGACTTCGCCGTCGACGAATCCCCCTACGAAGAGCTGCTGGCCCGGGCCCACGCCATCCTGGGCTGGGAGCTGCCCCCGGTGGTCCGCCGGTGGGCCGGGGTCTACTCGGTGACCACGGATGACAGCATCTACTTCCACGACCGGATCGACCCCGGGGTGTGGGTGGTCACCGGGCCCGCTGGCCGGGGGATGACCCTCTCCCCCGCCATCGCCGAGCGGACCTGGCAGGAGGTGACCCCATGACCACTCCCATCCGGCTGGTGGCCCTGGACATGGCCGGAACCACGGTGGCCGACGACGGTGCGGTGGAGGAGGCCTTCCAACAGGCCCTCGACGCTGTCGGCGTCACCGCCGGACAGTTGAGGGAGGATCCGGACGAGTACATCCGCCGCACCATGGGCCAGTCCAAGATCACCGTGTTCACCGAGCTGCTCGGCGGCGACCGGGTGCGGGCCGAGCGGGCCAACGCCGCCTTCGAGGCCGCCTTCGACCAGGCCGTGGACCGGGGCGAGGTCTGGGCCATCCCCGGGGCCGAGGAGTGCCTGGCCCGCCTGCGCCAGGCCGGCATGCGCCTGTGCCTGACCACCGGGTTCTCAGCCACCACCCGCGACCGGATCATGGCCGCTCTGGGGTGGGAGGGTCTGGTCGACCTGGTCCTCTCTCCGGCCGACGCCGGGCGGGGCCGGCCGTGGCCCGACATGATCCTCACCGCCGTGCTCTCGTTGCGGATCGACGACGTGGCCGAGGTGGCCGTGGTCGGGGACACCTCGAGTGACCTGCTGGCCGGCACCCGGGCCGGTGCCTCGATGGTGGTCGGGGTGCTGAGCGGGGCCCACTCCCGGCCCGAACTGGCCCGGGCCCCCCACACCCACCTCATCGAATCGGTGGCCGACCTACCCGAGCTGCTCCTGGGCCCGTCGGCCTGAAGGCCGTCCCGCCCGGGACATCAAGCCCTCAACGCCACTGGTCCCGGGCCACCACCACGCCCTCGGCCGCAGTGAGCATGGTGCCGGTGAGGGTCCGGTCGTCGTTCCGCATCCGCCAACGGGCCAGGCGCTGGGCCTCCTCCCACCCCTGCGGCGATGCCCCGCCGGTGGCCACCAGGTCGTGCAACTGGGCCGGGTCAGCCTCCAGGTCGAAGAGCAGCGGAGGCATCACCTCGGGGTCCGCGGCGAACTGCACGTACTTGACGTCAAAGCCCCGCTGCACATCGAGCGAGCAGTGGGCCATCGGAATTCCGAGCAGGCGCTCGGCCGCCGGCTGCGCCGGATTGGAGAAGTTCCAACTCCAGTGGGCCTCGGTACGCCAGTGGGCCGGCTCACCCAAAGGGCCCGGGCCGTCGCCATGGAGGAACGGCTGCAGGGCGAAACCATCGGCCTGCAACGGCACCTCGATCCCCAACCAATCACAGATGGTGGGCAACACGTCGACCGACTCGGTGAAGGAGTTGACCACCCGGCCCCGGGCTTGGCGCGACGCCGGGTCGGGGTCGCGGATGACCAGGGGCACGTGGAAGGACTCATCCCAGTAGCCCACTTTCTCCACCAGCCAGTGGTCCCCGCCCATCTCCCCGTGGTCGCTGGTGACGACCACCAGGGTGGACCGGGCCAGACCCGAGGCGTCGAGGTAGTCGAACAGGCGGGCCAGTTGGTCGTCGACCTCCTTCTGGGCTCCGTGGTAGGTGGCCCGGATCTGGCGGCGCTCGGTCTCGTCCTCGGGAGCCGCACATTGGGGCAGGTACATGAGGATCCGGTTGAGCGGGTGGGTGGCGGCTTCCTCGGCCTTGGTGGGGGCGGCGATGAAAGGCGGTAGGTCGTCGGCGTCGTACAGGTCGTGGTAGCCGACCGGATTCCGCCGGGGCGGATGCGGCCGGATGAACGAGGCATGGAGGAAGAACGGGTCCTGCCCATGCTGGTCCAACCATCCCGTCACCGCCTCCACCAAAAACGCCGTCTCCGACTGCTCGGGAGTGAACCGGGCCGGGGCCCAGGTCGAACCGTGGCGGTCGGCCCCCGGCCAGTCCGGGATGGGCCGGTACAGGTCGTGGGGATTGGCCGGCACCTCCACCCCCTGGGCCGCCAGCCACCGCCCCCACTGGAGGCTGCCGGCCTCCCACGGTTCGTGGACCACCGCCCGAAACCCCGGCAGCACCTCCTCGTAGGAGCGGAGCCGGGGGTCGTCGGGGGGAAGGGTCCGTGGATCCAGGCTGGTGTCGGTGTAGCCGAACAGGACCGGGTCGTACCCGGCCCCACGGGCCAGCAGGGCCACATTGGTGAAGCGGGAGTCGAGCGGGGTGCCGTTGTTGACCGACCGGTTGTGGTGGAGGTAGGTGCCGGTATAGAGGCAGGCCCGGGACGGCCCGCACGGCGCGGCGTTGGCCCAGTGGTTGGCGAACAGGGTGCCCTCGGCGGCCACCCGGTCCAGGGTCGGGGTGGTGAGTACCGGGTGGCCGAGGGCCGACAGGCTGTCCCCCCGCCACTGGTCCACGGTGATGAACAGGACGTTCCGGTTCATCGGGGGTCGCTCCCCGCTCCAACCCCGACGCTGGGGGATATCCCGGACGTGGTCATCCCAGCGAGATGTGCAACGAGTCCAGGTGGTTGAAGCCGATGATCCGCCCCAACGCCACCCCCACCGTCTCTTTGGCGTAGTACGGGACCGTGGAGAACCCCGTGATGGGCGAGGTCTGGGTGGGGGTCGGGAACGGGACCAGACCGAGGGAGGACGAGACGGCCAGGCAGCGCGCTTCGTGGAACGGATCGGTGGCGATGAGCACGGTCCGGTCGCCCCGGTCCAGCAGGAGGGGGGCGGCGTCCGACAGGCTCTGCCAGGTGTCGCTCCCGCCGGCCTCCAAAATGTCCCGGCTGGGGATCCCGGCGTTGACCAGGTACCGCTGCGAGGCCTCGGCCTCGGTGTAGTGGTCGCCGGGCTGCTTCGACCCGGTGACCATGATGGTGGACGAGTAGTGCCCCCGCCAGAGGATCTCGGCCTCGTCCAACCGGGCGGCCAGGTCGGGCGAGGGCACCCCGTTGTACTGGGCCGCCCCCATCACCACGATGGCCCCGGCCACCCGGGGCTCGTAGCGCCTACCGGTCATCCATACCTGCACCGCCGTCACCACCAGGTAGACGAGGACCAAGGTCACCACAAAGGCCATCACCCGGAAGATGAACCGGAGCAACCGCCATCCGGTGATGGTGGCGAGGAAGCCCACGCCGCTCAGTGGGCCCCGGCCGACGGCCGGGGCCAGCGCCAGATCACGGGTGCCAGTCGCGTTCGGCCCGTTCCAGCGCCTCCCGCAGGCGGGCCAGGGTCTCGTCAGGGCCCAGCACCTCAAGGGCCTCGAACAGCGGAGGACCGACCCTGCGCCCGGTCACTGCCACCCGGATGGGGGCCTGGGCCTTGCCCAGCTTGCGCCCCACCGCTTCGCCCACCTCCAGCGTGGCGGCGTGGAGGGCATCGCGGGTCCACGTGCCTCTGAGCCCCTCATACGCCTCGATGGCCCCGGCCAGAATGGTGGGGGCCAGGTCGTCGGAGGCCACGGCCTTGGCCCAGGCCTCCGCGTCGATCTCCGGCCGGTCGAGGAACATGAAGTCGACCATGGCGGGGACCTCGCCCAGCACGGCCACCCGCTCCTGCACCACCGGGGCCAGCGCCGCGAACACTTCCCGGTCGAAGTTCGACTCCGGCCACGGGGCCGAAGGGCCCGAGCAGCCAGGGCCCACAGGCCTCGATGAAGGACTCGGTGGGCATGGCCCGGATGTACTTCCCGTTGAGGTTGGTGAGCTTCACCACGTCGAAGAAGGCCGGCGAGTGGTTGACGTCCTGCAGGCGGAACCACTCCAGGGCCTGGTCCACGTCGAGGATCTCCTCGTCGCCGGGCGGGCTCCATCCCAGCAGCTCCAGGTAGTTGACGAAGGCCTCGGGCAGGTATCCCTCATCCCGGTAGGACTCCACCGCCACCGGGTCACGCCGCTTGGACAGCTTCTTCCCCTGCTCGTTGACCAGCATGGGCAGGTGGGCGAAGACCGGGAGGGGCGGTGCCGGCGCCGGGCCCCCTCCGGTGGATCCGTCGGTCATCCATCCGGCCCGGGCCAGCGCCTCCCACACCAACACCCCTTTGGGCGTGGTGGGCAAGAGGTCCTCACCCCGGATGACATGGCTGATGGCCATGTCGATGTCGTCGACCACGTTGGCCAGGACGAACAGCGGTGAGCCGTCGGCCTTCACCGCCACGAAGTCGTCCATGGCCCCGTTGGGGAACTCGACCTCGCCGCGGATCACGTCGTCGACCACCGTGACCCCCTCGTCGGGGGTGCGGAACCGCAGGGCCCGCCCGTCGCCCCGGGGCAGGCCCCGGTGGCGGCAGAAGCCGTCGTAGCCCGGGGTCAGGATGCCGTGGGCCTTGTTGCGGGCGTCGATCTCCTCGCACGTGCAGTCACAGGCGTACAGCCGACCGACGTCCCACAGGGTGTCGATGGCCTGGTGGTAGCGGGCGGTGCGGAGGGACTGGCGGAACGGTCCTTCGTCCGGGATCATCCCCAGCCAGTCCATGGCGGAGATGATCCCCGCCACCCACTCCTCGCGGCCCCGCTCGGCGTCGGTGTCCTCGATGCGCAGCACAAAGGTGCCGGCGGACTGCCGGGCTACCAGCCAGTTGAACCAGGCGGTGCGGGCGCTGCCCACGTGGAAGTAGCCGGTGGGCGACGGGGCGAAACGGACCCTCGGGGCGTCCGGGGGCACGCCTCGGTTACTCGTCCTCGACGATGGTGATGGCGCCGGTGGGGCAGCCGTTGGCCGCCTGGCGCACCTTCTCGCGCAACTCCTCGCCGGGGTTCTCGTTGAGCACGTAGAGGAAGCCGTCGTCGCGTACCTCGAACACCTCGGGAGCGATACCCATGCAGACGGCGTTACTGGCGCACTCGTCGTAGTCGACAACAATCTTCACGTGAGGCCTCCGGAAGCTCGGCGAACCAGGCCGAGTGTACCGGGATGCCGACCGCGGCACGGGCACGGTCCCGATGCACCATCGGCACCCCCCGGCGGAGTAGAAAGCTCCCGTGATCTTGTCCCCATCCCCGACCGTGTCCGCCCGCCCCTCCGGCCCCCTCTCGGGTCGCCCGCGGGGTCGCCTGCGGTCGACCGTGGGCCTGGTCGGCGCCCTGGCCCTGGTGGCCGGGCTAGCCGCCTCGTGCTCCTCGAACACCACCACCGCCACAACCACCACCGGCGCCCGGTCGGCGACGTCCACGTCGACCACCTCGGCCGCCTCGGCCGCAGGGCTGCCCCCCATCCGGCATGTATTCATCATCATCTTGGAGAACGAGGGTTACGACGCGACCTTCGGCTCCCCGGCCTCGGACCCGTACCTGGCTTCGACCCTGCCGGCCGAGGGGGCCCTCCTGACCAACTACTACGGCATCGGCCACTTCTCCAACGACAACTACGTGGCCCTGATCTCCGGACAGGCCCCGAACCCCCAAAACCAGTCCGACTGCATCCACTACGTGGACTTCCCACCCACGGCCACCGTGGCGGCCGATGGCCAGATCTCGGACTCGGGGTGCATCTTCCCGACCTCGGTGACCAGTCTCCCCAACCAGCTGACCCAGGCCCACCTGACCTGGAAGGGCTACATGCAGGACATGGGCAACGTCTCCTCCCGGGAGTCCCCGGTGTGTGGGCACGCCACCATCGGGCAGCCCGACCTGACCGAAAAGGCCGTCCCCGGCGACGGATATGCCGCCCGCCACGACCCCTTCGTCTACTTCCACTCCATCATCGACAACGCGGCCTACTGCGATGCCCGCGTGGTACCCCTCGGCACCACCACTGGCACCATGCCGGCCGGCACCCCGGCGGGCACCACCGGGCTGGCCACCGACCTCAAGTCCATCAAGACCACCCCCAACTTCAGCTTCATCACCCCCAACCTCTGTTACGACGGGCACGACTCCCCGTGCATCAACCAGCAGGGCTCGGCGTCACCCCTGGTCAACATCGACACCTTCCTCCAGACCTGGGTGCCGTTGATCACCGGCTCGCCGGCATTCAAGAAGGACGGCTTGTTGGAGGTCACCTTCGACGAGGCCGACACCGACAACGGCAACCCGGCCGACGCCACGGCCTGCTGCAACGAGATCCCCGGACCGGCCGCAGCCCAACCGGGTCTCACCGGGCCGGGGGGTGGTCGAATCGGGACCGTGCTCATCTCCCCGTTCATCAAGAAGGGCACCGTCAGCTCCACTCCCTACAACCACTTCTCCACCCTGGCCACCATCGAGGACCTCTTCGGCCTGACCAAGCTGGGCCAGGCCCGCACCGTGACCTCCACCTTCGGCCGGGACATCTTCACCAAGCCCGGCTGAGCCGGCCCGACCTCAGACCACGTCGTCCCAGGCCGGCCGGGATCGGGACAGCCGCCCGACCGCCACGGCCACCGGCACCAGCAGGGCCAGCGCCACTACCAGGTCCACGGGCCGGTCGACGTGGAACACCACCAACGCACCGGTCAGGGCCCCGATGAACAGGGCCACCACCGACAGCCCGCGCCGGCCCACCCGGGAGCCCGAGCCGCCGGCCAACCGGCTGTCGCTGGCCGTAGCGGTGATCATGGTGGTCATCACGTTGGTGGAGAGATCGGGGACACCCAGTCGGCGGACGGTGCCGTTCTGCATGCCCATGGCCACCCCCAACAACCCGATGACCAAGAAGCGCGCCACTCCCGAGCCCACGTCGGCCACGCTCCACCCGACCACCGCCGACGCCGCCACCAGAACGGCCTGGCCGGTCACCGTCACCCCCAACATCGGTCCCCGGCGGCCGGACCAAGGGGCCACCAACCGCCCGCTGACCACCACGCCCAGGACGAACGCCACCAGCGCACACGCCGAGGCCGCCACGGAGAACCCCTTGGCCCCGGTCAGGGCGAAGGCCAGGAACACCACGTTTCCGGTCATGTTGGCCACGAATACGTGACCGAGGACCAGATAGCTGAAGGCGTCCACCAAACCGGTGACCACGGTCAGCGTCACCAGAAAAGGCGAGAGCGGACCGTGGCGGTCTCCCCGGGGTGGAGCCAGGGTCCGCCAGGCATCGGTCACCGTCTCCATCATGGGAAGGCCTCCTTGTCGTCAGGGTGGTGGTCGCTGGTCGGAAGGCTTGTGAAGTGGAGGTCGCCTCGTTGTCCGGCGTCGGTGGCCCGGGCCGGCCGAGGTCGATCATAGGAACCCGGGGTAGCCGGAGATGAACGGGGATCGACCCGGAATGAACCGGCTGGGGTCGGAAGCCGCCGGTACGCTCCCCGCAGTGGTGCACCTGGCCAACATGGGGAAGTCACCCCACGGGCGCACCGGCACGACCCGCGTCCTTTTGGCGATCGGTCGCCATGTGCTTTGGATCGTCTTGTTCACCGTGCCGGCGATGGTGTTGTGGTGGCACGTGTGGACCGGGCATCCCTCGTCCACCTTGACGTGCCCCTGTGGCGATCCGGCCCAGGAGGTGTGGTTCATGGCCTGGCCGGCATGGGCCGTCGCCCACGCGGCCAACCCGTTCTTCTCCGAAGCGGTGAATGTGCCCCACGGGGCCAATCTCCTCTCCAACACGGCGGGCACGCTGGTGGGCCTGGTGCTCAGCCCCGTGACCTGGCTATGGGGCCCGGTGGCGGCGACCAACGTGGCCTTGACCCTGGCACCGGGCCTCTCGGCCTGGGGTTGCTGGCTGGCGCTGCGCTCGTTCGTCTCCTGGAAGCCGGGGGCGGTCGTGGCCGCGCTGGTCTACGGGTACTCGGCGGCCATCCTCACCTCCTTGCTATTCGGGCACGTCTCGGTGGCGGTACTGCCCGTGCCTCCGTTGCTGCTGGCCGCGCTCTATGCGACGGTGGTGCGCCAGGCCAGAACGCCCTGGCGGGATGGGCTCCTCCTGGCCGCGTTGATCGTCGTGCAGTTCCTCATCTCACCCGAAATCCTGGTCATGTGCCTCCTGTTGGCCCTGGTCGGGTTGGTCGTGGCGGCGATCGCCGGGTGGCGCACGCTGAGGAGCCGGCTGCCCTATGCGGTGCCGGCGTTGGGAGTCGGCGCCGGCCTGTCTGTCGCCGTCCTGGCCTATCCCGCCTGGTTCGGCGTCGCCGGGCCGGAGGCGGTCTCGGGGGTGCTCTTTGCCCTGGCGCCGCTTTCGGGGGTCCTGATCTCGGGCTACCTCTCACCCGGCCCTTATCGGGCGCCCGCCAAGGGTTTCATCAACTTCAGCGGGTACTTCGGGCGGAACGGCCCCCCAGTCAACTACCTCGGCTGGGGCACGGCGGTGGCCACGGTGGCGGCCGTCCTCTTCGCCCGTCGCCGCCTCTTGGTCTGGCTGCTCGTCGTCCTGGCCCTCGTGTCCATGTGGTTGTCGCTCGGCCCCTACCTCCTCGACAGCTCGGGTATCCGCTGGACGGGCTGGATGCCGTGGCGCATGGTGGCCAGACTTCCGGTGCTCGAGGAGATCCTGCCGGATCAACTGGCACCCTTCGTTCCCCTCTTCATCGCCTCCATCCTGGCGCTGGGATTGGACGCCTTCTATGTGCGGGTGCGGACGGTGGGGGGGAAACAGGCTTTGCGCACCGAGGTGATCTGCGGCGGGGCCACCATCGCCGTCGGCCTGGCGGCCCTGCTGCCCATCCTCCTGACCTTCGACGTGCCGTTCACCGTGCAGCCGACGGCCATCCCGGCCTGGGTGACGCATGACGCACCGTCCCTGCCTCCTCACACCGTCCTCTTGACCGTTCCGTTCGCCGTATCCGGATCGGACCAGCCCATGCTGTGGCAGGCGGTGGACGACATGCACTTCCGGCTGGCCGGCGCGGCCGTAAAGACCCCGGATGCCACCGGCGGGCCGGTGGGGCAGGGCGCGCCGGGCTCGGCCCGGCGCATTCTGAGCGATCTGACGATCGGGGGGAACGCCGAGCCGGAAGGCACCGCGGCCCAACTGTCCAGGGTCCGTGCCGCGGTGCGGTCGTGGCAGGTCGGCGAGGTGGTGATCGACGGTTCCAGCCGCGATCCGCTCTACGCGTTGGGGTTCCTCACGGCGGCGCTGGGGATGGCGCCCTCGCACGTCCACGGGGCTTGGGTGTGGACGATCCCGGCCGGGGGACCGGCTACTCCGCCTGTAGCGGGTGGTGCGCTGACCCGTTGCCGGGCCAGCGCCGCATGGTCGGGGTGGCGGCGTGATCCTCTGGGCCTGGCCACGTGCGTGTTGGGTACCGCCCCGGCCCCTTGAGGTGCGCCTCGCCCCAGCCCACCGATCCGGGCCGGCCGGTGGGCCCGATCACGCCAACTCGATAGACCGGGTGAGGTCGACCGACTCGAGCAGCCGCCGGTCGTGGGAGACCAATAACAAGGTGCCCTCGAATCCGGCCAGGGCCGATTCGAGCTGCTCGATGGCCGCCAGGTCGAGATGGTTGGTGGGCTCGTCCAGCACCAGAACGTTCACCCCGCACCCCTGGAAGGTGGCCAGCTCGGCCCGGGTCCGCTCCCCCGGCGACAGCGAACCGGTGGGCCGGGTCACGTGCTCGGCGTCCAGGCCGAACTTGGCCAGCAGCGACCGGGCCTCGGACTCGACCAGAGCGCACCGCTCCATCACCGACCGCACCAGATCGGTGTGGACCCCGAAGCTCCGGCGGTCCTGGCCCAACTCCCCCACCACCACCCCGGGCCCCATCCACCGCTCCCCCGACGCCAGGGGCACCGTGCCGAGGATGGCGGACACCAGGGTCGACTTACCGGTGCCGTTGGCCCCGGTCAGCGCCACCCGCTCACCCCAGTCGATCTCGAGGTCCAGTGGTCCGAGCTCGAACGTTCCCCTCTGGATGACCGCCCCGGTGAGGCGGACCACCACCGTGCCGGCCCGGGCCGCCTCCTCGATGGTGAACCGGAGGTCCCAGCCCTCGAAGGGCTTGGCCACCACCTCCAGACTGTCCAGGGCCCGATCGGTCTGGCGGGCCTTGGAGGCCAGCTTCTCGGTTCGGTTGATGCGGAAGTCGCGCTGGGCCTTGTCGTTGTCGCGCCGGTTCCGGCTCTCGCGCTTGACCCCCGAGGTGGCCCACTGCCGCTGCCGCTCGGCCCGGTCCTCCAACCGCTTCCGTTGCTGTTCGTAGACCGCGAAGTCCTCGGCGGCGTGGCGGCGGGTGTTGGCCCGCTCCGCCTGGTAGCCGCTCCACCCACCCCCGTACTCCCGTCCGGTCCGGGTGTGGGGGTCCAGCTCCAACACCGTTGACACCGTGCGCTCGAGGAAGTCCCGGTCGTGGGAGACGATGACCATCCCGCCCCGGCGCACCCTGACCCGGCCCTCCAGTCGGGTGAGGCCCTCGAAGTCGAGGTCGTTGGTGGGCTCGTCGAGCAGGGTGATGTCGAAGCGGGAGAGCTCGATCACCGCCAGGGCCACCTTGGCCTCCTGGCCCCCGGACAGGGCCGACACTTCGAGCTCGGCCAGCCCGGCACCGACCCCCAGGCTGTCGAGGACCTCGTCGATGCGGGCGTCGAGGTCGGCCGCCCCCAGGGAGTTGAACCGCTCCAGGGCCTCCTCGTACCGGCGGTCGGCGGCCCGGGTCCCTTCCACCAGGCCGGCCGCCGCCGCGGTCAGCTCGTCCTCGGCGGCCTGCCCGCCGGTCCGTCGCACCAGGGAGGACCGGACCGTCTCGCCCGCCACCACCTCGTGCTCCTGGGCCAGGTAGCCCCGGGTGGCCGTGGGTGGATCCACGGTGACCCGGCCCCCGTCGGGCTCGATGACCCCGGCCAGCAGCTGCAGCAGGGTCGACTTGCCCACCCCGTTGGGCCCCACCACACCGATGCAGCTCTCCGGCCCGACGGTCAGGGAGACGTCGTCGAGGACGGTGCGCCCACCCCGGTCATGGGTCAGGTGACGGGCCACCAGCGTGGCCGCGGTGGACGGACCGGACGGTGACGGGCGGGGTGGGGGTGAGGGCGGGACGCGGGGCGTCGGCAACGGGAACCTCCGGGACCAGGGGACTGGGGTCGAACACGGGGCAACCGGTTACTCAGCGCACCCGCCCAGGTTATCGTCGCCCGAGCCCCTCAGGGCTTGTCGGAGCCCACCACCCACATGGCGAAGAACTGGGAGCCGCCGCCGTAGGCCTGCCCCAGGGCCAGCTTGGCCCCGTCGATCTGGTGCTCGCCGGCCTGGCCCCGCACCTGCATGGCCACCTCGAGGAAGCGCAGCATCCCCGACGCCCCGATGGGGTTGGACGACAGCACGCCACCCGAGGTGTTCCACGGGATGTCACCGTCGAAGGCCGTGGCCCCCGACTCGGTCAGCTTCCAGCCGTCACCCAGATCGCAGAAGCCCAGGTTCTCCAGCCACATGGGCTCGTACCAGCTGAAGGGCACGTATATCTCGGCCACGTCGAGCTGCTCCCGCGGGTTGGTGATCCCGGCCTGGGCGTAGACGTCGGCCGAGCAGTCCCTCCCGGCCTGGGGGTTGACCTGGTCCCGACCGGCGAACATGGTGGGCTCGGAGCGCATGGCCGAGCCGTGGATCCATGCCGGGGGGAAGCTCCCGCTGATCGAGTCCTCCGCCGCCAGCACCATGGCCGCGGCGCCGTCGGACGACGGGCAGGCCTCCAGATAGCGGAGCGGGTCCCACAGCATCATGGACTCCTCGACCATCTTCATGTCGATGTCGGCCAGGTGGAGATGGGCGTAGGGGTTGCGCATGGCGTTGAGCCGGTCCTTGACCGCCACCATCCGCCCGATGTGCTCGGGGGCGCCCGAGCGCCGCATGTAGGCCCGGATGTGCGGGGCGAAGTAACCTCCGGCCCCGGCCAGCAGAGGGGCGGCGAAGGGCTGGGGCACCGACAGGGCCCACATGGCATCGGAGTCTGACTGCTTCTCGTAGGCCACGGTCAGGACCCGCTTGTGGATCCCCGACGAGACGAGGTGGGACGCCACCAGGGCCGTCGATCCTCCCACCGAGCCGGCGGTGTGGACCCGGAACATGGGCTTGCCCACCGCCCCGAGGGCCGGGGCCAGGTAGATCTCGGGCATCATGTTGCCCTCGAACATGTCAGGGGCCTTGCCGATGACCACGGCGTCGATGTCGGACCAGGTGAGGTCGGCGTCGGCCAGCGCCATCTTGGCCGCCTCCCGCACCAGACCGGCGATGGAGACGTCATCCCGCTTGGCCTTGTGGTGGGTCTGGCCCACTCCGATGACTGCGCACCGCTCTGCCATCACGCACCCTCCAGAACGCAGACGAGATTCTGTTGCAGACACGGCCCCGAGGTGGCGTGGGCCACGGCGCGGTGCGCCTGGCCCGAGGCGATCCGGTTGGCCGCCTCACCGATGCGGATGAGGCCGGCCGACATCACCGGGTTGGCGGCCAGCGGCCCGCCCGACGGGTTGATGACCACGGCGTCGTCGAGGCCCAGGGCCTGGCGCACGATGATCTCCTGAGAGGCGTAGGGGGCGTGGATCTCGGCCACGTCCACTGTTCCGTCGGCCACCCCGGCCATCTGGGCGGCCTTGGTGGTCGAGGGTGAGGTGGTGAGGTCGCGGGCGCCCAACGAGTGGGTCTCCATCCGGTGGTCGAAGCCGGTGATCCACACCGGGCTCTTCGACCAGCGTTGGGCCTTGTCCCCGGCGGCCAGCACGATGGCCGCCGCCCCGTCGGTGATCGGCGGCAGGGCGTGGCGCCGCAGCGGCGACACCACGTAGGGGTCCTCGAGCAGGGTGGCCACCGGCAGGTCCACCGCCACCTGGGCGTTGGGGTTGGCCAGGGCGTCCTTGCGGCTGCGGGCGGCGATGGCGGCGAACTCCTCCTCGGAGCCCCGGCCGGCGTCGATGAGGGCCCGGGCCTGCAGAGCGGCCAGGCTGATGGCGTCGGGCCACAGGGGGGCCAGGTAGTACGGGTCGAGCTGCAGGGCCAGAATCTCGTTGAGGTCGCCCAGCGACGAGCGCCCGAAGCTGTAGACCAGGGCGGCGTCGATCGCCCCCTCCTGCAGCAGCACCCAGGCCTCGTACAGGGCCCAGGCCCCGTCCATCTCCACGTGGCTCTCGGAGCGGGGCGGCCACACCCCTACGGCGTCGAGGGCGGTCACGAAGCTGAACGGTCCACCGATGAGGTAGTCGGTCGAGCCTGAGCAGATGAAGTCGACGTCATCCTTGGTGATCCCGATGTTGCCGAACACCTCGGCAATCACCGGCATGAGCATCTCGACCTCGTTGTGCTCCTCGTCCCGGCGCACGTTGGCCATCTGGGCGAACGAGGCCACCGAGACCGGACGGACGGTGCGGGCCGCGGCGCTCACAGGTACTCCTTGTACGTCTCGTAGTCGGCGTCGGGCTCGTCGATGGGCCGGAAGTACTTGACCGAGGCCAGGGACGGGGTCAGTTCGTCGGGGTCGACCCACACCGCCTCGACCCGCATCCCCATGCGGATCTGGTCGGTGGGGATCTCCTGAATGAGGCCCATGAACGAGAGGTTGGCCCCGTCCAGCAGCACCTGGGCGCAGATGTAGGGGATCTCGATGGACTGTCCGGCGAAGGGCACGTTGACCACGCAGTAGGTGGTGATGGTGCCCACGTTGGCCAGCTCCACATCCTCGGTGGTGGGGACCCCGTCGGTCGGGCAGGACCCCCGGGACGGCACGTAGACCTTGCCGCACACCGCGCAGCGCTGGCCCATGAACACGCCGCGTTCCAGACCACGCAGGAAGCGGGACTGGGCCACCCCCGGGGTGAAGTCGAAGTCCAGGCGGATCGGGGTGGCCAACGTGGTCACCGGTCCCAGCGGTTCGGCGTTGGTGTCGTCGGGCATCAGCCGACCCCTCCTTGGGCCTCGGGCACGAAGGCCTCGATGTCGGCCATGGCTCCGATGCGCTCGGCGGCCGGCCGGAAGCGCACCGTGACCCGGTCCCCGCTGGCCAGGTTGTCGGGGCCGCCGGAGTCGACCACGTGGAGCAGGGCGGTGTCGGCCCCGTCCAGGCGGATGAGGGCCCAGGCGAACGGTCGCGACAGCGGGTGCTTGGGCCGGGGCTCGGCCACCCAGGCCCACGACTCGACGGCGCCGCCCGGACCCACCTCCACCAGCTCCCCGGTGTCCTCCCCGGTGGTGGGGTCGTACTCGGTGGGCGGGACGATGACCGACCCCCCCGATCCCTGCACCCCGAGCAGCCGTCCCTCGCGGAGCCCGGTCAAAAAGGCCCCGATGACCGGTCCCACCGATCGTGAGTACGGGTATTCGAGGCGGTGACTGGCGTGCAGCGCTTCGCTCTCGGGCATCCCAGACCTCCCCCTGACAACTCTCCGGACGGTGAATTTTCAAAAGTAGAACACATTTCACTTTTGTCCGCCAACAACCGTGGCCAGGGCTAGGCACCGCGCCACTGCGGCGGCACTACCGTGGCCCTCCATGGTCGACACCACCACCGGCGGCCCCGCCGCCCGACGCCCCAACATCCTGCTCGTGGTCTCCGACCAGGAGCGCCAGCGCTCCTGGCTCCCGGCCGGGGTCTCCCTCCCGTGGCGGGACCGGCTCCGGGCCGAGGGCCTGGAGTTCACCGACTACTTCACCCACTCGTCGCCCTGCTCCCCCAGTCGGGCCAGCCTGTTCACCGGCCGCTACCTGCAGGGCCACGGGGTGCTGGACAACGTGATCATGCCCGAGCACGAGGAGCTGCCCACCTCCACCCCCACCCTGGGCTCGCTGGTGGCCGGAGCCGGCTACCGGTCGTCGTACATCGGGAAGTGGCACCTGTCCCACTCGCCCACCCCGGACATGGAGGCCTACGGCTTCGCCGACTGGGACGGGAACGACCGCCACTTCATGGGCTGGGCCGGCACCGGCGTCCACTTCGACCCGGTCATCGCCTCCAACGCCGCCCACTGGTTGGAGCAGAACGCCCGCCCCGACGCCGGGGCCGACTCCCCCGCCGACCCGTGGTTCCTGACCGTGGCCCTGGTCAACCCCCACGACGTGATGTGGTTTCCGGTGGACCAGCCCGGCTACCGGGAGCGCCACCCCGATGACGTGGCCTCCATCCGCCAGGTCCTGGAGTCGGCGGCGTGGAAGGACGACGATCCCCTCCCCATCTACTCGGACTCCTACCCCGAGGTGGTCGATCGGCTCCCGGCCAACTTCGACGACGACCTCCACGCCAAGCCCGAGGCCCACCGGCAGTGGCGGTGGGACCAGCAGCACGGCCTGTGGGGGTACATCGACCCCGCCGACAAGGTCGCCTGGCTCCGGCACCTCGACTACTACGTCCAGCTCCACCGGCTGGCCGACCGCAACCTGGGGACGGTGCTCTCGGCCCTGGAGGCCTCCGGGGCCTGGGACGACACCATCATCATCTTCACCTCCGACCACGGCGACATGTGCGGCTCCCACGGGCTGCGCTCCAAGGGCCCCTTCGTCTACGACGAGATCATGCGGGTCCCGTTGTACGTGAAGGCCCCGGGCCTGACCACCCCGGGTTCGGTCACCTCGTCGCTGGGCAGCCACGTGGACCTGGCCGCCACCATCTGCGCCCTGGCCGGGGTGGATCCGGCCACCTCGGCGCCCACGGTGCAGGGCACCGACCTCTCCCCGGTGCTGGCCGATCCCGACGTCACGGTGCGGGACCACATCCTCTTCGCCCAGGACTCGGCCCAGACCACCCGGCTCAACCAGGTGCGCTACGCCCTGCGCGGCTTCTACGACGGCCGCACCAAGTACGCCCGCTACTACGGGGTGGGCGGAGGCAAGCCCTCCACCGGGCTGTGGGGGGCGTCCCCCGGCCACAAGCTGTTCGACGTGGACTGCGCCTTCGACGACAACGACCACGAGTGGTACGACCACGACACCGACCCCGAGGAGCTGGTCAACCTGGCCAACGACCGGTCCCGCCGCTCGGAGTTGCGGGACAATTTCGAGCGGATGCGCCAGTACGAAGACCAGTCGTTCGTGACCCTTTCTTGAGCTATACCCCCTCTGAACAGGGTGTTGTCCCCCAGTTCACAATTCGGTAACCTGCGCCGGCCAGGCCGGTCGAGCGGGGTTCCGCCACCTTGCTCCCGGCCTGGCCCTTTTTGACCCGGGCCGGCACCGACCGGGCCCGAGCTCCGCTCAACCAGGATCCACCAGGCTCGACAGGTGCTCCACCAGCCCCCGGCACCCCGCCTCCACCATGGTCAGGCAGGCCTCGAAGTCGGCGTCGTCGCCGTAGTAGGGATCGGGCACGTCGACCGCTCCCCCGGCCCGGGGGTCGTACCGGCGCAGCATGACCAGTCGCTCCTCGTAGCGGTCGTCCCCGGCGTTGGAACGGGCCAGGCCCAACAGGGTCTGCTGGTGGCCGCGGTCCATGCACACCACCAGATCGATGGCCCCGAACCACGCCGGAGCGAAGGACTGGGCCCGGTGGCCGTGGTCGAGGTAGCCCCGCTGTTCGAGAGCCCGCCGGGCCCGGGGGTCCATGGGGTCGCCGGCGTGCCACCCGGCTGGTGCCGGCGCTCGAGACCGCCAGATGATCGGCCAGCACGGTGCCGTCGGAAAGAGAGGTGTTCCGGGCCAACTCCTCCAGCACCACCTGGCGCCATGGGCGATCGGCAGATGTTGCCGGTGCACACGAAGCACACCACCACCGGACGGGACGTGCGGATGCCGAGGACATCGGGTCATTCTGCCCCGGCGGCCGTCCACCGGTGGCGGGCCACCCCGATACGCTGCGCCGAGGACAGGAGCCGGGACACGGCGCCGGGGAGGATGCACCATGAGCGACGAGCAGCACGGCGCAGCAGATGGGGCACGGGGTCAAGCAGCGTGACCTCATCAAGATGTCGGCCGAGGAGATCGACGCCTTCCTGCACGAGCGGCGTCCCATGACCATGTGCACCATCAACCACGACGGCTCCATCCATGCCGTGGCCATGTGGTACGGATTCCTCGACGGCTCCATCGCCATCGAGACCAAGGCCAAGGCCCAGAAGGCCTTCAACCTGGGGCGCGACTCCAGGATCACCTGCATGTTCGAGGACGGCGACTACTACGAGGAGCTGCGGGGCGTGGAGCTGGTGGGCCGGGCCGAGATCGTCGACGACCCCGACAAGATGTTCGAGCTCGGGGTGGACCTCTTTACGCGCTACTACGGGGCCTACACCGACGACCTGCGCCCGTTCGTCGAGACCATGCTCAACAAGCGGATCGTGGTCAAAGTCAACGTCGAGCGCACCGTGTCGTGGGACCACCGCAAACTGGGCCTTCCCTCCAGCCGTCCGGCCTGATCACCGGCCTGTTCACCGGCCTGATCAACATGGCAACCGTCTGCCACCGACGGCGTCACCCGGCGCCGGCATGGCGCCCGGGCCGCGGGGCTGGTAGCACTGTCGCCCAGACAAGGGGGGAACCACACATGATTCTCGATCGCTTCAGCCTGACCGGCCAGGTGGCCGTGGTCACCGGGGCCGGACGGGGCATCGGTGCCGCCACTGCGGCGCCCTGGCCGAGGCCGGCGCCGACCTGGTCATCTCGGCCCGCACCGCCGAGCAACTGGCCGAGGTGGCCCGACGGATCGAGGCCCAGGGACGCCGGGCCGTGGTGGTCCCGGCCGACCTGAGCGATCTCGACGCCGTGGCCGCCCTGGTGGACCACGCCCGCGAGGCTTACGGCCGGCTGGACCTGGTGGTCAACAACGTGGGCGGGGCCATGCCCCGGCCCTTCATGGACACCTCGCCCGGGCGCCTGGAGCAGGCCTTCCACTTCAACGTGTCCACCGCCCACGCCCTGCTCCGGCCGGCTGTACCCCTCATGCTCGAAGGAGGCGGCGGATCGGTGGTCAACATCTCGTCGGCCATGGGGCGGCTGTCCGGTCGCGGGTACGTGGCCTACGGGACGGCCAAAGGGGCGCTGGCCCACTACACCCGGCTGGCCGCCGCCGACCTGGCCCCGAAGATCCGGGTCAACGCCATCGCCGTGGGCTCGGTGGCCACCTCGGCCCTCGACATCGTGATGCAGACCGACGAGTTGCGCACCGCCCTGGAGAGCGGGACCCCGCTCGGCCGCATCGGTGACCCCGAGGACATCGCCGCCGCCGTGGTCTACCTGGCGTCGAAGGCCGGCTCGTACATCACCGGCAAGATCCTCGAGGTCGACGGAGGCATCGAGGCACCCAACCTGGACATGGGCCTACCCGACCTGTGACCGGACCAGAACCGGAACGGAACCAAGGAGCCACTCATGACCAAGAAGTACCGGGTCGTCGCCTGGAGCACCGGCAACGTCGGCGTCCACGCCATCGCCGGCATCGACGCCCGTCCCGATCTGGAGCTGGTGGGCCTGTGGGTGTCCAACCCGGACAAGGTGGGCAGAGACGCCGGGGAGCTGGCCGGGCTGGGCCGCACCCTGGGGGTGGCCGCCACCAACGACGTCGAGGCCCTGCTGGCCCTGAAGCCCGACGTGGTGGTGCACACGGCCATGGCCGACCACCGGCTGATGGAGGCCCTGGCCGACCTCGGCCGCATCCTCGAGGCCGGCATCAACGTGGTCTCGTCCGGACCGGTCTTCCTCCAGTACCCCTACGGCGTGGTCGACGACTCCATGTTCGAGCCGGTGGCCCGGGCCGCCACCGACGCCGGCGTATCGCTCTTCGTGAACGGGGTGGACCCGGGCTTCGCCAACGACGCCCTGCCCCTGGTGCTCAGCGGGGTCAGCGAGCGCATCGACGAGCTCCGGGTGGCCGAGATCCTCAACTACGCCACCTACAACCAGCCCATGGTCATCTTCGACATCATGGGCTTCGGTCGGCCCCTCGACCAGGTCCCGATGATCCTCCAGCCCGGGGTGATGACCATGGCCTGGGGCAGCGTGGTGCGCCAGCTGGCCGCGGCCCTCGACGTGGAGCTCGACTCCGTCGACGAGTGGTACGAGCGGGAGCCGGCCACCCACACCTTCGAGGTGGACTCGGGCACCATCGAGGAGGGCACCGCCGCCGCCCTGCACTTCGAGCTGCGGGGCATGCGGGACGGCCGGGCGGTCATCGTCCTCGAGCACGTGACCCGCCTCCACGACGACCTGGCCCCCCACTGGCCCCAGCCCGCCGGCCACGGCTGCTACCGGGTCACCATCAGCGGGGAGCCCAACTACACCTTGGACCTCCAGCTGCTCGGGAGCGACGGCGACCACAACACCGCCGGCCTCAAGGCCACCGCCATGCGGTTGGTGAACGCCATCCCCGCCGTGGTGGAGGCCCGCCCGGGGCTGCTCACCGCCCTCGACCTGCCTCCGGTCTACGGCCGGGGCCTGGTCACCTGATCCGGCCCCACCCGGCCCGGGCCGGAGCGCCGGTGGCCCACCACCCCCGGGGCTGACCGCGGGGCGCTGAACTGTAGGGTCCGAGCATGATCCAGCCCCGTTCCACGACCCCGACAGAACGAGCCCGCTGAGCATGGCCATGGGTATGGGCGGCCACGGGGGCGGCGGACAGTTCGGCGGGATGATGCGCTCCATGCGCCGGGACGACTCGGTGACCCAGCAGCACGTGACCAAGGGCACCACCAGGCGGATGTTCCAGTTCGCCCGGCCCTACCGGAACATCCTGATCTTCTTTCTGGTGCTGGTGACCATCGAGGCGGTGGTCGGGGTCATCAACCCCCTGCTGTTCCGCTCCATCATCAACAACGGGATCGAGCAGCACGACAAGCGGCTGATCATCGGGCTGTCGCTGGTGGCGGCGCTGGTGGCCATCGTCGACACCTCACTGACCATCGGCATCCGGTGGGTCTCGGCCAAGGTGGGCGAAGGGCTCATCTACGACATGCGCTCCCAGGTGTTCGACCACATCCAGCGGATGCCCCTGGCCTTTTTCACCCGGACCCAGACCGGCGCCCTGATCAGCCGGCTCAACAACGACGTCATCGGGGCCCAGCAGGCCTTCTCCGACACCCTGTCGTCGGTGGTCTCCAATCTGATCAGCGTGATCCTGGTGCTCATCGTGATGTTCTTCCTGTCCTGGCAGATCACGCTGGCCAGCTTGATCATCCTGCCGGTCTTCGTCTTTCCGGCCAAGCGGGTCGGCCGCCGCCTGTCGGTCATCACCCGCGAGTCCTACGCCCTCAACGCCCAGATGAACAACACCATGAACGAGCGCTTCAACGTGTCGGGCGCCCTCCTGGTCAAGCTGTTCGGCCGGCCCGGCGAGGAGCGGGAGACCTTCGAGCGCAAGGCCGGGCGGGTGCGCGACATCGGGGTGACCCAGGCCATGTACGCCCGCTTCTTCATCGCCTCCCTCTCGCTGACGGCGGCGCTGGCCACGGCCCTGGTCTACGGCTGGGGCGGGGTCCAGGCGGTCGACGGGGCCCTCTCGGTGGGCACGGTGGTGGCCCTGGCCTCCTACCTGATCCGCCTGTACGGACCGCTCACCGCCCTGTCCAACGTCCAGCTCGACGTGATGACGGCGCTGGTCTCCTTCGACCGGGTCTTCGAGGTGCTCGACCTGCCCCCGATGATCGCCGAAAAAGAGGACGCCCGGCCCGTCCCGCCCGGACCGGCCCGCATCGACTTCGACCATGTGGACTTCCGGTACCCCACCGCCGAGGAGGTCTCGCTGGCCTCGTTGGAGTCGGTGGCTGTGCTGGACCCGACGGTCTCGTCCCAGGTGCTCTTCGACGTGACCTTCACCGCCGAACCGGGCCAGATGGTGGCCCTGGTGGGGCCGTCGGGGGCCGGCAAGACCACCATCAGCCAACTCCTCCCCCGCCTCTACGACACCACCTCGGGGACCATCTCCATCAACGGGTTGGATGTCCGGGACGCCACCTTCGCATCACTGACCGACACCATCGGGGTGGTCACCCAGGACGCCCATCTCTTCCACGAGACCATCCGCGAGAACCTGCTGTTCGCCAAGCCCGACGCCACCGAAGGGGAACTGGACGCCGCCCTGGCCGGGGCCCAGATCGCCACCATGGTCGAGTCGCTGCCCGAGGGCTTGGACACCGTGGTGGGCGATCGGGGCTACCGGCTGTCCGGCGGAGAGAAGCAGCGCCTGGCCATCGCCCGCATCCTGTTGAAGGCCCCCGAAGTGGTGGTGCTGGACGAGGCCACCGCCCACCTCGACTCGGAGTCCGAGGCGGCGGTGCAAAAGGCCTTGGCCACGGCGTTGATGGGCCGCACCTCCTTGGTCATCGCCCACCGGCTGTCGACCGTACGGGAGGCCGACATGATCCTGGTGCTCGATCATGGACGCATCGTCCAGAGCGGGAGACACGAAGAGCTGATCGAGGCCGGTGGGCTCTACGCCGAGCTCTACCGCATCCAGTTCAAGCGCCAGGAGCCCGGCGAGCCGGGCTGATCACGCCGCTTCGCCGACACACAGCGACGGCTCGCCCTTGTCGTGGGTGTCGCCGGGGTCGATGATCCGGTCCGACGACCATTGGGCCACCCGATCGCTGGTGGCGCGGTGGGCCCACTCGGAGGAAAACCCATCGGAAGATGCGTCGGTGTGGTCGGTTCGGGTGTTGTGTTGGTGAGCACACATGAGGTGCTCCTTTCTCTGCTTCTCGAAGGTGGTGCCCGGGTCATTTCGACTAATCGGGCGAACTGCGTTGCGTGGTGGTGGAGGAAATCGGGGGTGGAACGGTGATCAATAGTTCGAAGGGCGGGCTCACGATGTCGCCGGGCGATGCCGTGAGGTCTGCTCTCGGGAATTTGTCTATCGGTCAGACGGTGCGTCGGTGTGATGGTCGGACGTGGGCGGAGCCTGCGGCGCGGGACCGGAACCGGGTTCAGCGGGCTGGCAACGGACCGGGCCCCGCCGGTGTGTGTCTGGGCGCTCCCGCCGTGTGGTCCGGGGAGGACCGGGTGGAGTGCCGGTCCTAGGTAACAGACACCCGCACAACAAAAAAGGAGCCGCTTCCGATGAAGCGACTCCTCGACGAACCCAGACCTGTGTGGTGTCTGGTCACTCCGTCGAGAGCGCCTCCCGGACTGCCTTGGCACTGGATACCAGGGCCTTCTTGCTACATGCAGTGGAGATGCCGGCAATCGATACCGCCATGGAAGGCGGCCCGGTTACCACTTCTGGCTGGTCTTCTTGCTCGACCACCTGGTCCGACACGGTTTGCACGGCCTCCACCGAATCAAGTATAGCGGCCCAAGTAGCGCTTAGAAAGTCATTCGATTTATTTCGAATAGTCGGCGCCGGAGCTGTCGTTCTCCGGCAAATCATACCGGGAGAGTCCCTGGTCACTCGGGGACAGCCGTTACCGTTGGCGGGTGGCCCGGTTCGTCGTCGACATCGCTCCGCTCCGGAAGTACCGGCACTTCCGCCGGCTGTGGGCCGGGCAGGTGGTCTCGGGCCTGGGCTCCCAGCTGACCCTGGTGGCGCGTCTCCTTCCAGGCCTACCCGTTCACCCACTCGACGCTGGTCGTGGGCCTGATCGGCCTGGCCCAGCTGGTGCCGCTGCTGGCCGGGGCCCTGTGGGGCGGCACGCTGGCCGACGCTATGGACCGTCGGAAGGTCCTGATCTGACCCAGCTGGCCATGGCCGCCGCGGTGGGAGGCCTGGTGGTCAACGCTTCGTTCGCCCATCCGGCGCTGTGGCCGCTGTTCGTCTGCACCGGGGCGGGAGCGGGGTTCCAGGGGGTGGACTGGCCGGCGCGGCGGGCCGCCCTGCCCATGCTGGTCGACGAGCAGGACGTGACCGCGGCCATCGCCCTGCAGACCACCATCCAGCAGTTGGCCCTGGTGGCCGGGCCGGCGCTGGCCGGGGTGCTCATCGCCACCGTCGGCCTGAGCGCGGTCTACGGCATCGACGTGGCCACCTTCGCGGTGGCCCTGGTCGCCGCCCTGCTCCTGCCGTCGTTGGTCCCGGCGGGCGGGGGAACCCCGATGGGCCTGCGCTCGATGGCCGAGGGGTTCCGCCACCTGAGCCGCCAGAAGCTGCTGTCGGCCACCTACTGGATCGACCTCAACGCCATGATCTTCGGCATGCCCAGGGCGGTGTTCCCCGCCCTCGGGGTCGGGCTGTTCGGCGGGGGCGCCGGCGTGGTCGGCCTGCTCTACGCGGCGCCCGGAGGCGGGGGCGCTGATCGGGTCGCTGTTCACCGGGTGGTGCAGTCGGGTCCGCCACCAGGGCCGGGCCATCGCGGCCTGCGTGGTGATCTGGGGCATCGACCATCGCCGTGTTCGGCGTCGTCCCGGTGCTCTGGATCGGCCTGGGCCTGCTGGCGCTGGCCGGCGCAGCCGACGTGGTGTCGGCGGTGTTCCGCCAGGCCGTGCAGCAACGCACCGTCCCCGAGCATCTGCAGGGCCGGCTGTCGGGGACCTTCTTCGCCGTGGTGGCCGGGGGCCCACGGCTCGGCGACGCCGAGACCGGCGTGGCCGCGGCCATCGGCGGCCCCGCAGTTCGCCGTGTGGTCGGGCGGGCTGGCCTGCGTGGCCGGAGTGGCCATCCTGCTGTGGCGGGTGCCCGAGCTGTGGCGGGACCAGGGTGGCGGCCGGCCGCTCTCGAGCGAGGCCGAGGCACCGAGCGGTGGCCGAGGCCACCAGCGAGCTCGGCGAGGGCGAGCCCCTGTAGGCCCCGGTCCCAACGGTTGCCGGCACTACCCTTCGACCCGTGCAACCCGAACAGCCCGGCGGGCCTCCACCGGGTTGGTACCCCGATCCGGCCGGGGTGAAGGCGTGGCGATGGTGGGACGGTATACGCCTGGACCGAGTTCGCTTCCGATCCCAACGGCGCCGGCGGCACCACTGGCGCGTCACCGGCCTACGGTTCCTCCGGCGGCGCCCCGCCTCCCACTGCCTATGGGACCTACGGGGCCTACGCTCCGCAGGGGACCGTCGGGTCGGCCTACGGGTACGGGCAAGCGTACGGCTACGGCTACGGGCGCCCATCGACTTCATGGTCGATTCCCGCCGCCCAGGCGGTCTACGCCAAAGAGGCCAAGGCCGCCCCGTGGGCCCGGCGGGCGGTCTACCTCTACGTGGTGATCATCGGGATCGGCCTCCTCCAGGCCTGGGCGGCCAGCGCCAACCTCCACCTCTTCTTCCACAACATCCGGATCCAGGAGCAGACCGGGGGGCCCGGCCGCAGTACCACCAGTCCCCCGACTCGGGCCGGCTGAGCTTGCTGTCGTTGGCTGTGGCCGTGGTCTACTACGTGTTGGTCCTCATCTGGCAGTACCGGGCAGCCGAGACGGCTCGGATGCTGTCCTTTCCGGCCCGGCGCAGCCCGACACTCGGGTCATCAGTTGGTTCATCCCGGTGGTGAACTTCTGGTTCCCCTACCAGTCCATCCGGGACTGCCTGCCCCCCGGCGATCCCGGCAGGCAGGCGGTGGCCCGGATGTGGACCTTCTTCATCGCCACCTTGGTGTGGACATCATCACTGCCGTGACGGCCGTCGTCGGTAGCCCGATCGCCTTCGCCCTGGCCGTGGTGACCCTGATTCTGGCCGCCGGCTTCGCGGCCCAGGCCTGGCGGTCGATGGGGCTCATCACCCAGGCCCACTACCGGCTGTTGTATCCGGGGGCGGCCGGACCAACCCCCTGAGTCCCCCGGGCCCTGAACGGGACCCCACGGTGGCGGCACCGCCGGCGAGACTGCGCCGGATGAAAGTGGAATGAGTATTCCGCTTGTGTTACGGTAAGCAGAACGGAGGCTCCGGTTCTGTCACCCCGGTGAGCAGACCGGACCCACCCGAGTGTGCTGTCCGCCGGGTCGGTCGGGCCGCACCCCCCACCAGCCGCCACAGCCATCGAGAGCGAACGCCCCATGACCACAACGACCGAACGCTCGGCCCACCGCTCCAACTACAAGGTCACCTTCGTGGTCCTGTTGCTCGGGGTGTCGGCCTACGCCCTGCTCCAATCGCTGGTGTCACCGGTCCTGACCACCATCCAGCACGATCTGCACACCTCCCAGTCCACCGTGACCTGGGTGCTCACCATCTATCTGCTGTCGGCGTCGATCTCCACCCCCATCCTCGGGCGGGTGGGGGACATGGTGGGCAAGGAGCGGATGCTGGTGGTCACGTTGCTGGCCCTGGCTGCGGGCTCGGCCCTGGCCGGGGTGGCCCACTCCATCACGGTGCTGATCGTGGCCCGGGCCATCCAGGGCATCGGTGGCGCGGTCCTGCCCCTGGCCTTCGGGATCATCCGGGACGAGTTCCCCACGGCCAAGGTGGCCACCGGGGTCGGGATCGTGGCGGCCATGGCCGCCGTGGGGGGCGGGGCCGGAATCGTCCTGGCCGGTCCCATCGTCCAGCACCTCAACTACCACTGGCTGTTCTGGATCCCCCTGATCATCACGCTGATCGCCGCGGTGTCCGCCTACTTCTTCGTGCCCGAGTCACCGGTCCGGACCCCCGGCAAGATCAGTTGGCTCGCCGCGGTCCTGCTGTCGTCGTGGTTGGTGGCGTTGCTGGTCGGTGTGAGTGAGGCGCCCACCTGGGGCTGGGGCTCGAGCAAGGTCATCGGGCTCATCGTGTTGGCCGTGGTCATCGGGGTGGTGTGGGTGTTCGTCGAGCTCCGGGCCCGGGAGCCGCTGATCGACATGCACATGATGCGGGTCCCGGCGGTCTGGACCAACAACCTGGTGGCCTTCACCTTCGGCATCGGCATGTACTCGTTCATCGGGTTCCTCCCCCAGTTCCTCCAGACCCCCACGTCCACCGGCTACGGGTACGGGGCCAGCATCATCCAGTCCGGCCTGTACCTGCTGCCCCTCACCGTGACCATGTTCATCTTCGGCATGCTCTCGGGCCGGATCGCCGCCCGATTCGGCTCCAAGGCCGCGGTCATCGTCGGTTCGATCTTCTCCCTGGTCTCCTACCTCATCCTGGCCTTCGCCCACACCCATTCGTGGGAGATCTACGCGGCCAGCACCCTGCTCGGGGTGGGCCTGGGTCTGGCCTTCTCGGCCATGTCCAATCTCATCGTCGAGGCCGTCCCGCCGGCCCAGACCGGTGTGGCCAGCGGCATGAACGCCAACATCCGCACCATCGGAGGCGCCGTCGGTGCCGCGGTGATGTCGAGCATCGTCACCTCGCAGCTGGTGGGTCGGTATCCGGCCGAGTCCGGCTACACCGACGGGTTCGCCTTTCTGGCCGTCATGACCGCGGTGGCCATCGTGGCGGCCGTCTTCATCCCCACCGCCACCTCCAAAGCGGCCCGGGACGACCACGAGGGCCACCTCCTCAACGCCGAGCTGGCCCTGATTCCCGGCGGGACCATCGCCGAGTCATGAGCGCACCGGCCGCGCCCACCCCGGTGTTGCGGCAGGACGCCGCCCGCAACCGGGTCAAGATCCTCGGCGCGGCGCGGGCCGTCTTCGCCGAGCAGGGGACCGACGTGTGCGTGGAGGTGGTGGCCCGCCGGGCCCAGGTCGGGGTGGGAACCCTGTACCGCCGCTTCCCGACCAAGGAAGTGCTCATTGAGGCGGTGGTCGACGAGGTGCTCCGAGACGTGCTGGCCGCGGCCGAGGCCGCCCTGGAGAACGAGTCGGCGGCCGACGGGTTCGCCGAGTACCTCCGGGCGGTGGGCCAGCTCCAGTTCGAACACGTCGGTTGCCTGACCCGACTGTGGAACCACCCCGACGAGGATCTGCGGATCCGGATCGAAACCGCCAGCCGGGCCCTGCTGGCCCGGGCCCAGTCGGCCGGGGCCGTGCGCGCCGACCTGGTCTATGAGGACGTCATCGTGCTCTTCTGGTCGCTGCGGGGGGTCATCGAGGCCACGGCATCGGTCTCACCGGATGCATGGCTGCGCCACCTGGAGATGATGTGGTGCTCGCTGGCACCCGGGGGCCGGCCCCTCTCGCATCCTCCGCTCACCGCGGATCAGGCCCGCCGGGCCAAGGACGCCGCAGCCATGAAGGAGACCTTGGCGGTCAAGAGCGCCTCGGCCGGCTGATCAGGCGTCGGCCAGGTGGCGCAGCTGTAGGGAGAGAAGGATCTCGAGCACGCCGTAGATGATCAGCCAGATACCGAAGATCACCGCCAGGGTGGTCAGGGTGAGGTGGGGGACGACCAGGGTCACGATGCCGGCGGCCAACGCCAACAGGCCCATGAAGATGCGCCAGCCCCGGGCCTCGGATCCGTAGTCGCCGTAGGCGGTGAAGAACTCGATGAGGCCCCCGACCACCCAGAACAGGCCCAAGAGGAAGGCCAAGGTGGTGATGGTGTCGTCGGTGTGGCGCAGGAAGAGGATCCCCACGATCACCGAGAGCAGGCCCAAGAAGGCTATGAGCCACCGCGTGCCACCGGTGTCGTCGCTGTCGGCGATGGCCACCACGATCCGGAACAGCCCGGCCACGAACAGCCAGATCCCGACCAGGATGGCAATGGTGTAGATGGTGTCCTTGGGCTTGATCGTGACCAGCACCCCGAGGATCAGGGTGACGATCCCGAAGGACAGCACCCACCCCCACGATTTGCCGATGATGTGCAGGACGTCCCGCTCCTGCGCCGTAATGCCTGGCGAACCTGAACCGGACATCCCCACCTCCGTGTCGCTACGGCCGCCCCGGTCGGGGCGAACCAATCGGCGAACACTCTAGGTCCCGGGACCCGACTGACCTGGGACCCAACCGACCGGGGAGGAAGCCCGCCGTGGCGGCCGACCCTGGGTTCAGGTGGTGGCCTGCTCCACCATCTCCTCGCTGACGGACCACAGCAGGCCGGCCGCGTCCTCATCACGGGCGGCCGCCGACGGCGTGCGCGGCCGGCAGCTGACGAAGTACCGGCCGGTCACCCCGGCCACCTCGGGCGACGAGGCCAGGTACACCGAGGTGCGGGCCCCCTGCTCGGGCGAGCGGATGAACGGCTTGATGACCTTGACCCCGAAGGCCAGAAAGCCGGAGGCGTCGCCGTCCCGGGCGTAGCCGGTGGCCACGGTGCCCGGGTGCAGGGAGTTGGCCGTGACCCGATCGGCCGGCAGCCGTCGGGCCAGCTCGTTGGTGAACAAGATGTTGGCCAGCTTGGAGCGCCCGTAGACCTGCATGCCCCGGTAGTGCTGCTCGGACTGCAGATCGCCGAAGCCCACGCCCAGCCGGGCCGAGCGGTGGGCGGTCGAGGCCACATTGACCACCCGGGCCGGGGCCGAAGCGAGAAGGCGGTCGGTCAGGAGCTGGGTGAGATGGAACGGCCCCAGGTGGTTGATGGCGAAGGTGGCTTCGAACCCGTCCTTGGTCACCGCCCGGTCCGACAGCACCAATCCGGCGTTGTTGATGAGGACGTGGATGTGCTGGTACCGGTCGAGCAAGGTGGCCGCCCCCTCCCCCACCGAGGCCAGGTCGGCCAGGTCGAAGACCACCAGGTCCACGTGTTGGGAGCCCGAGGCCCGGCGGATGTCGGCCACCGCCTCGTCTCCCCGTGCCCGGCTGCGGGCGGTGATCACGGTGTGGGCCCCGGCCGCGGCCAGGGCGGTAGCCGTGGCCTTCCCGACGCCGGAGTTGCCCCCGGTCACCACCACGGTCCTCCCGTCCATCGGGGTGACGACTTTGGTTCCTCCACGGCTCATGGGGTCCTGGCCTCTCTGCTCGGGTGGCGCCCGGCGGCCGGCCGGGGGTGGCCCCGAGCCTACGGTCCCGTACCGCTTTTCCCTGGTTGACAGTAGTATTCGGTGTGCCTAAGGTTTTTAGTGCAAAGAGCCTTAGTTATGGAGACCGAGATGGTGGCAGCCAGCGTCGCTACGGAAGTCGAGCCTGGTCAGAGGACCGGCAGTGGCGGACGGGCGGGTGCCGGTGGCCTGGCGGTCTCGGACCTCTACAAGTCGTTCGGCTCCCAGTCGGTCTTGAACGGGATCGAGTTGGACGTCCCTGAAGGCTCCCTGACCGCCCTGCTGGGACCGTCGGGTAGCGGCAAGACCACCCTGCTGCGGGTGATCGCCGGTTTCGAGCGCTCCGACCGGGGCCAGGTGGTCCTGGGCGGCCGCCTCGTGGAGGACACCCGTCACGCCCTGCCCCCCGAGCAGCGCGGCATCGGCTACGTGCCCCAGGAGGGCGCCCTCTTTCCCCACCTCACCGTGGCCCGCAATGTGGCCTTCGGCGTGCCGCGGGCCCAGAGGCGCCGCGGTGCCAACATCGGCGAGCTGTTGGAGATGGTGGGCCTGGCGGGGCTCGGTGACCGCTACCCCCACCAGCTGTCCGGGGGCCAGCAGCAACGGGTGGCCCTGGCCCGGGCCCTGGCCATCCGCCCGTCGGTGGTGTTGTTGGACGAGCCGTTCACCTCACTTGACGCCGGCTTGCGGGCCAGCGTGCGCTCCGATGTGCACGACGTGCTCCGGGCGGGCGGCATCACGGCGGTGCTGGTCACCCACGACCAGGACGAGGCGCTTTCGGTGGCCGACCAGGTGGCGGTGGTCCGCCACGGGGTGATCGGGCAGTGCGGTACCCCCCAGGAGCTGTACGACCGCCCGGTGGATCCGTCCATGGCTCAATTTCTGGGTGACGCCAACCTCGTAGCGGCCACCATGGAGGGCGACCGTTTGACCACACCGTTCGGCTCCCTGACGCTGCGGCCGGATAGCGACTGCCGTTCGGATGCCGGCCAGGTGGTGGCTCTGGTGCGTCCGGAACAGCTGACCCTGTCGACGAACGTCGGGGGTGGCGGCTTGGCCGGCACGGTGGTGCGGACCCAGTTCCACGGCCACGACACCGTCATCACCGTGGCCCCCCGGGCGAGTGGAGCCGCCGGGCCCATCACCGTCCGGGCCGAGGGCAACCTGGTGGTGGCCGACGGAACCGAGGTCGAGCTCACCGCCGACGGCTCGGTGGTGGCCTGGCCCCAACCGCTGGGTTCGACCGCCTCGGCTTAGACGTCGAGCACGGTCACCGTGCCCACGGTGGCCAGCCGGTCGTCGTTGCCGACATCGTGGATGGCCACCCGGACCACGGTCCGGCCGGTACTTCCCCCGAGGACGAGACAGCGGGCTTCGACCGGGCCCACCTTGATGGGCCGCAGGTAGTGCAGCACGGTGTCGGCGGCGGCCACCGCTCCGTGACCGTGGTCCACCTGGCTCGACACCGCCCGGCACGAGGCCACATCGGCCAGCATGGCCACCGCTCCTCCGTGCAGGATCCCCCACGGGTTGCGCAGGTGCTCGGCCAACTCCAGCCTGGTCACCGTACCGGTGCCCGGTTCGATGCGGAAGAACTCCTCGGGGGCCTGGGGGTCCGGATCCGGTGGCGGCATGGGCACGATGGCCGGGCGGGCGAACCGGAGGTCCATGTCCCCGGGGTCGAGCACGGCGCAGGTCAGTACGGCCGAGGCCACGGCCTGATCGGCCGCTCCTTCATCGACCACGTCCAACGCCGCCACCACCGCGCTGCGGCCGCGGCGCAGTACGTGGCCGTGGAGCCGGAGCGGCCCCACCTGGGACAGGTTGGCCACCGTGGCCATCATCGAGGTGGTCACGATCCACTCCGGCTGGACCGAGAGGCCGCACAGCAGGCCGCCCAACGAGTCGATGCTGGTCAACAGGGCCCCGGTCCGCAGGCCACCGCCGGCCCCCAACTGGTGTGGGTCGAGGGGAGCCCGGCCCCCGATGGTCGGGAACGGGTCGCCTTCAGGAACAGCGGGGATCTCCCACCGCTCCAGTCGGAAGTAGGCCCCCACGGCGTGCCGGCGCTCCAGGGCGCTCTGGTCCAGGGCGGGGTCGGGAACGCTCTGGTCGAGGTCGCTCATGGGTGGCCCGCGGCCATCGAGCCGACCGGTACCGCCCGGGCGTTGATCACCGTGGTGAGCCGGTCGTCGGCCCCCTCATCGATCAGCTCCACCACCACGCTCCCGCCGGCCGTTCCGTCGGTGGCCAACCGCGTCGACCGGGAGACGATGGGGCCGACCCGCCCCAGAGCCAGATAGGCCACCTGCAGGTCGGTGACCACCACCGGCTCACCATGGGGGCCGCCGTGGGCCCCGAGCATGGCGGCGGCGGCCACCTCGCCGATGGTGGCCATCACCCCGCCCTGGACCGCTCCGAACGAGTTGCGCAGATACTCGGCCACCGGCAACGAGACCACCCCGTCGGCGGCATCGATCACCGTGATGCCGAGGACCTCGGTCACCGGCTGGTCCAGCCCGGCACCGAGCATGGCCCACCGCACCGGCAACTCCTCGGACAGGTCGCGCACCGGCGTCGAGTCCCGGGCCGGGAGGACGGCGAAGGTCATCGAGGCCCACGCCGCCGGTGAGGCCTCGCCGTGGTGGTCCACCACGTCGGCCCCGTCGTCATCGACGTTGAACACCAGGGCCTCCACCACCAGGGTGGTCCGGCCCCGGCGCAGCACCGCGGCCCGGGCCTCCACCCACGGCCCGACCACCGGTTGCACCACCTGCAGGGTCAGGTCGGCGGTAGCCATCCAGTCGGGGTGCAGGGCCCGCAGAGCGGCCGATCCCCCCACCACGTCGACCAGGGTGGCCAGCACGCCGGCCCGGACACTGCCGCCGGGCCCGGTGACGTGGGGCGTGGCCCGGATGCGCACCGAGGCGGTGGTCTCCGAGGTCACCTCGGCCTCCATGCCCAGGTCGCTGAGGAAGTGGCGCGCGGGTGGGTACCCGCCGAACGCCACTCAGCGTTCCTGTTCGGTGGGGCGGATCAGCACCTCGTTGACGGCCACGTGGCGGGGCCGGGTGACGGTGAACACGATGGACTCGGCGATGTCCTCCGCCCGCATGAGCTCGGCATTGGCGAAGTTGGCCCGCATGGCCTCGAGGACCTCGGGACGGTTGTGGCCGGCCAGCTCGGTCATGGTGGCACCGGGCTCGATGAGGGTCACCCGCACGTGACGCTGAGCGGTCTCCTGGCGGAGCGACTCCGAGAAGGCTCCCACCGCGAACTTGGTGGCGCTGTAGACGCCGTTGCTCTGGCGGGCCACCCGACCGGCCACCGAGCTGATGTTGACCACATCGGCCACCTGTCGCGGGTCGCCCTCGGCGGCCCGGAGGAGATGGGGCAGGGCGGCGTGGGTGCAGTACAACAGGCCGAGCAGGTTGAGCTCGACCATGCGCGTCCACTCCTCGACCGGCGCGTCCACGATGGGACCGAGCAGCATCACCCCGGCGTTGTTGATCAGGATGTCCAACCGACCGAACTCGGCCACCGTGTCCTCCACCGTGGCGCGGGCCGCGGCCCCGTCGGTGATGTCGGTCTCGATCACCAGCACGTCGGAGTCGATGCGCTCGGCCACCGCCTCCAGCCGGTCACGGCGGCGGGCGGCCACCGCCACCTTGGCGCCCTCGGCGGCCAGGGCCACCGCGGTGGCCTCGCCGATACCGCTCGAGGCCCCGGTGACCAGGGCCACCGTCCCCTCCAGTCGGGCGCTCATGCCCACGGGCGCGCCGGAGCGCCGTTGGTGTGGATGGAGTCAACTGCCAGGTCGGTCGTCATGGATGCCGTCACCTCCGGTGATCGCCCCGAAGTGTACCGAGGCCCGGTCAACCACGATCCGGGGCCACCCTCGGCGACGGCCGGCCCGTTCCCTGTGGTACCGGGTGGGCCGGAAACAGTCAGACGACGATCAGGCTGCGGTCTGGCGCGCCTTGGCCGTGGTCTTGCGGCGGTTGCGCCGACGGCCCCGCTGCCGGGTAGAGGTGTCGTACGGACGCTGACTCGCAGCCGGGCTCTCGTGCAGGGCACACCAGTCGGTGCTGTTGTACCTCGATAGCTTCACCCGACAGTCGGGCTCGACGCAGACCCGGCCGACTTCGAAGACCTCGGGGGGAATGCTCCCCGCCAGCCCGTCAGCCAGAAATGAACCGTCCTCCACTGGTCGCCTGTCAACCATTGTGCCCTTACCCCTTCGTTCATATCACTTCAATGAATTTGGCCCTTCATGAGGTGTCTTCGGCACGAACGGGCCCGAACTGTAACGACCGGAGCGCCCTGATCCCGGGGGTCCGATCGGCGATTCCCCAGGCCCGGGGGCAGGCCGGTGGGCTGGTTGGTAGCGTCGGGCCGGTGTCCGACATCGAGGTGACCGAGCAGATCGACGCCCCACCCGAACAGGTGTGGGAGCTGGTGGGCGATCCGGTGGCGTTGGCCGGGCTGACCGCCGAGTGCACGTCCATGGCCTGGGTGGGTCGTTCCACCGGTCCGGCCGTCGGGGCCCGCTTCCGGGGTCACAACCGCTCGGGCTGGCGACGGTGGACCACCAGCTGCGTGATCGTCCGCTACGAGCCGGGGAGCGAAATCGCCTGGGATGTGGCAGCGGGCCCCTTGGCCGTGGCCCGCTGGTCCTACCGGGTGGAGCCCGAGGGCCGGGGCACCACCGTCCGCGAGACCTTCGAAGACCGACGCGGGGTGATCGTGCGCACCACCAGCCCGCTGGTCCGGGGCACCCGGGACACCGAGGGTCGCAACCGCGCCAACATGACGGCCACGCTGGCCCGGGTCAAAGCCCGGGCCGAAGCCTGACGGGTGCCATCGGCCGCCCCGGCTGGGGTGCCCTGGTGGCAGGAGGCCGTCTTCTACCAGATCTACCCCCGCTCCTTCGCCGACTCCAACGGCGACGGGGTCGGCGACCTGGCCGGCATCCGGGCCCACCTCCCCGACCTGGCCTGGCTCGGCGTCGATGCCCTGTGGATCTCGCCCTTCTACCGCTCCCCCATGGTCGACTTCGGCTACGACATCAGCGACTACTGCGACGTCGACCCGTGCTTCGGCACCCTGGAGGAGTTCGACCGACTGCTGGAGGAGGCCCACGCCCTGGGGATCCGGGTGATCATCGACTGGGTGCCCAACCACACCTCCGACCAGCATCCGTGGTTCGTCGACGCCCGGAGCGGTACGGCCAGTCCCCATCGCAGCTGGTACGTCTGGCGTGATCCCCGGCCCGACGGCCGGCCGCCCAACAATTGGGTGGCGGCCTTCGACCTCTCGGCGCCGACGTGGACCTTCGACCAGGCCACGGGCCAGTGGTACCTCCACCTGTTCGAATCGGCCCAGCCCGACCTCAACTGGGACCAGCCCGAGGTGGTGTCGGCCATGCACGACGTGCTCCGCTTCTGGCTCGACCGGGGCGTCGACGGGTTCCGGGCCGACGTGATCCACTGCATCGGCAAGGACCCCGAGCTGCCCGACGACCCACCGGAGGTGGCGGGGATCCCCCACAGCGCTCTGAACGACGTGCCGGTGACCCACCAACGCCTGGCCCGGATCCGCTCCCTGGTCGACAGCTACCCCGGCGAGCGGGTGGTGGTCGGCGAGGTGTACCTCCTGTCCACGGCAGCGGTGGCCACCTACTACGGGGACCATGACCAACTGCACCTGGCCTTCAACTTCCCGCCCTTGTACGCCCGCTGGGAACAGCCGGCCTGGCGGACATGCATCGACGAGACGGTGGCGGCCCTGGACCCCCGGGACGCCTGGCCCACCTGGGTCCTGTCCAACCATGACAACCCCCGCGTCCGCACCCGCTACGACCGGGCCGCGGCCCGCCGCGGCGAGGACCCCGCCACGACCGAACGACGGAGTGAGGCCCGGGCCCGGGCCGCCGCCGTCCTCTTGCTGACCCTGCGGGGCACCCCGTTCCTCTACCAGGGCGACGAGCTCGGACTGGAGGACGCCGTGGTCCCGCCGGAGCACCAGGTCGACCCCGGGGGACGCGACGGCTGCCGGGCGCCCCTGCCGTGGGACGGGTCGCCGGACCACGGCTGGCCGGTCAGCGAAGGTCGGCTCACCATGGCTGCCCTTCCCCCCGGATGCGGTGCGTCGCAACCATGCCGGGCAGCGCGGCGACCCGGCCTCCATGCTCCACCTCTACCGGCGGTTGATCGGGCTGCGCCACCGCGCCCCGGCCCTGGCTCGGGGTTCGTTCGACCTGATCGACCTACCCGAGGGAGTGCTCGGATACCGGCGGTCCCTCGGGGACCGGGCGTGGGTGGTGCTGGTCAACTTCACCGACCAGGCGGTCGATGTCGGTGGGTCCGGCGCCGTGCCCGAAGGGTTGTCTGTGGAGCTGTCCAGCGACGGCCTCCACCAGGGCGACGGCTTCGACGGACAGGTCGGCGCCGATCAGGCGCTGGTCCTGGGCTGAAGCCTCACCCGCCGTCTCACCTCTGCGTCACAGCCAGGTCTCGCTCCAATGGTCCGGCGAGCCCACGTCCCCGAGGGACATCGAGTGGGCATCCTTGTGGCCGCTGCGGCGGATGCAGCACACCAGGGTGCCCAGCCACGGCCCTTCGTCGATGCAGTGGACGGCCCCGCAGCGATGCCACTGCGGCTGCTCGGGCAACACCAGATCGTCCAGGTCAAAGTCGGCGTCTGACCACTCACTGAATTTCCGTACCTGATACGGGTCGATCGTCACAGTCTTTCCTGCCCCTTTGTATGTCGGATCCCTCTCGGAATTGATCGGAACTAGTGGGCCGGAGCTGTAGGGGGATTTGGTTCGGCCCGACAATGCCGGCCCGGAGCCGGAGTGGGCCGGCCCCCACGGATCCACCTGCAGGTGGCAGGTACCGGCCATCATGGGGATCGAGGTGCCGTGGGCTGCCACCGCCGGATTCAGCGGCCCGGCCAGCTGGTTCAGGCTCGGGTCGAAGGTCCGAAGCGTTCGGTCCGGACCGGTTGCCACGGTGTCGAGTGGCCGTCGGACCGGCAGATGGGCTCTGGCCCGTGGTATCGGCGATGTTCAAACTTCTCCAGAGCCGCCGGGCCCATCCCGTGGCCATAATCCCTGATGAGAGCGGATATCTGGATCCCTGGGCCCACCTATCATGTTCACTTTTCTTACAACCAGGTACGATCGGGGCCATGAACGGCGACCCGACCAAAGGCATCGAGGACATCGTGCGCCGGAATGTGGCGGCACTGAGGTCCAAGGCCAACCTCACCCAACAGGGCCTGGCCGACGAGATGTTGCTCCGGGGGATCGCCTGGACCCGTGAGACGGTGGCCCAGGTCGAGACGACCAGCCGACGTCTCGGGTTCACCGAGGCCATCGTGGTGGCGGCGTGCCTGGATGTCCCGCTGGCCCGCCTCACCGCCACCGGAGCGGCCACTGTCTCGGTGGGTGAGGGCGAGTGGACGGCGGCCTACCTGGGTGCGGCCATCGCCGGTACCGCCGGAGACGTCTTCCCACCCGAGAGCTACGCCGTGTCCCCGGCGCGCACCGCCCACCCACCCGAGCCCATCGAGCCCCCGGGGCGCGCCGCCGCACCTGAGGAGGTCCCCGACCGACGCCGCGACCAGGATCAGCGACGGGTGACCGAGGAGCGTGAGCCCGAGCTCCAGGGCCGACGGTCGACCGACGCGCCGGCGGCGGCGCAGACCCCGCAGAAGACCGCCGAGCGGATCGAACGGCGGTTGAGGCTACGGGTCACCGCCAGTGACGTCGATGCCACGGCCCAGCAGCTGTGGTCGCGCAGCCTCGACAGTGAGCGCGAACGACGGGTGACCGATCGACACGCCGCTGACCGGTGGGTCGCTCAAGACCATCCGCGGCCACGTCTCGCGAGATCTCGACCGGGAGATCGCCCACGAGATGGAGCGGAACCCGGATCGGGAGCAGCCGGTTCCGGTACGCCCCGGCGAGCTGAGCCCGGACGAAGCGACCTGGGAGTCCACCCGGCTCAACATTGTGCTGGCCAACAAGGGGTACAGCGACAGCGACGTGACCCGCTGGTGGAACTTCACCCGACAAGCCGAGCTCGACGACCAGACCATCGCCGAGGCCTGGAAGGCCGGGCAGTACGCCGCGGTGAGCCGGCTGATCGAGTCCCTGCCGGACAAGCACGGCACCGGCACCACCTCCTACCTCGACGAGTAGGTCGACCCCGGGCCGGGATCGCTGCTCCACCACTTCGTGGGCCTGTGAGAATGGGCCGATGGATACCGAACCAGGCCCCGGTCACCCGAGCGAGTCCAATGGCGCCAGCCAGGCCGTAGTGGCCGGGATGACGCCCGACGAGAAGCTGTGGTGCCTGGACGGTGACGGGCCGTTCTGGGCCGGCTTGGGCTACCTGGCCGAGGGCGGCCTGCACAAGAGCCCGTTCCGGGCCTCGGCCGTGGAGCGGGTGGGGCTGGCCGGCTTTGCCTTCTGCGACGGACCGAGAGGGGTGGTCGTCGACCAGGCCACGTGCTTTCCGGTCTCCATGGCCCGGGGGGCCACCTGGGACGTCGACCTCGAGGAGCGGATCGGTGAGGCCATGGGCCAAGAGCTCCGGGCGGTGGGCGCCGATCTCTTCGGCGGGGTCTGCGTCAACGTGCTCCGTCATCCGGCCTGGGGTCGGGCCCAGGAGACCTACGGCGAAGACCCCCACCACGTGGGCGAGATGGGAGCCGCCCTCACCCGGGGCGTGCAACGCCACACCATGGCCTGTGTGAAGCACTTCGCCTGCAACTCCATGGAGAACGCCCGCTTCACCGTGGACATCACCGTCGACGAGGTGGCCCTCCACGAGGTGTACCTCCCCCACTTCCGACGCATCGTCGACGAGGGCGTGGCCGTGGTCATGAGCGCCTACAACAGCGTCAACGGCGAGTGGTGTGGCCAGAACCGCACGTTGTTGACCGACGTGCTGCGGACCGAGTGGGGCTTCGAGGGCTTCGTGATCAGCGACTGGATCCTCGGGTCTGCGTGACGCCGGCGCATCGCTGGCGGCCGGGCTGGACGTGGAGATGCCCTACCGGATGATCCGGGCCACCCACCTGGTCGAGGACCTCGACTCCGGCGAGGCCACCTGGGCCCAGGTGGACCAGGCCGTCGAGCGGGTGGTGGCCACCCGGGCCCGGTTCGCCGAGGTCCTGGACCGTCCGGCCCCCGACCGCTCGGTGTTGGCCAGCCCGGCCCACCGGGCCCTGGCCCGGGAGGCCGCGGCCAAGTCGGTGGTCCTCTTGCGCAACGAACCGGTGAACGGGTCGCCGGTCCTACCGTTGAGCCTGTCCCCGGGGTCGACGGTGGCCCTGTTCGGCCCGCTGGCCACTGCGGTCAACCTGGGGGACGGGGGCTCGAGCGACGTGTGGGCGCCCGAGGTGGTGACGGTGGCCCAGGGCCTGGAGCGCGCCCTGTCCGGTATGACCGTGGTCCACGACGACGGGACCGACCCGGCCCGGGCCGCGGCCGTGGCCGGTGGCGCCGACGTGGCCGTGGTGGTAGCGGGCTACACCCGGCTCGACGAGGGGGAGTACATCGGTGAGTTCGCCACCGCCCATCTGGCCCACCTGTTCCCCGGCGAGGACGATCCGGCCCTGGTGGCCCGGTTCAATGAGCAGATCGCCGACGAACGGTCGATCGTCCCTCCGGCCTACGCCGTGCCCAGCGTGGCTGACGGAGGGTTCGCCGAAGGAGGGGACCGCTCCTCGCTCCGCCTACACCAAGGCGATGTCGAGCTCATCAGGTCGGTGGCCGCGGCCAATCCCCGCACCGTGGTGGCCCTGGTGGCCGGAAGTGCGGTGGTGGTGTCCGAGTGGGACCGGTCGGTGCCGGCGGTGGTGCAGTCGTGGTACTCGGGGATGGAAGGGGGACATGGCCTAGCCGACGTGCTGCTCGGGAAGGTGGACGCCTCGGGACGGCTCCCGTTTTCGGTGCCGGCGGAGGAGTCCGATCTTCCGCCCTTCGACGCCAAGGCCGAAGCCTTCGTCTACGACCGGTGGCACGGCTACTGGCACCTGGCCCGCCGGGGGATCGCTCCGGCTTATCCGTTCGGCTTCGGACTCAGCTATACCTCGTTCGCCCTGGAGTCGGCCGGGGCCGAGGTGGACCGAGAGGTTCTGCGGGTGGCGGCATCCGTGCGCAACACCGGCGCTCGTTCGGGGACCGACGTGCTCCAGGTGTACGTGGTCCGGGAGGGGTCAGACCGCCCGGAGCGCTTGGCCGGCTTCCACCGACTCGAGGTGGGGGCGGGGGACGTGGCCCACGTCGACATGGAAGTGGCCCTGGGCACACTGGCCGAACGCCATGTCGACCGACATGCCATGGTGATCCAACCGGGCACCTATCGGGTCCGGGTGGCCCGCCACGCGTTGGACGGGGGGATCTCGATTCCGGTGACCCTCGACGCCACCCCGGCGGGCCGCTGATTCAACTGGCGTAGGTCCGCACCAGAGCCAGCACCGAGTCGAGGTCCGGCCCCCGGCCGTGCAGGGACGTGGCGCCCGGATCGACCCGGCGGGCGGCCACGTCGCACAGCTCGACCGCCGGGCCGCTGACCGTGGTGACCGCCGGCTCCTCCGGCACGAAGTCCCAGGGATCGCCGCCCGGTGAGATCAGCCGGAACTCCACCGGTCCGGCCATCTCCAGACCGGCCGAGGCGAAGGCGTAGGGCAGGGTGCGCCAGGCCAAGCGGGCGATGGGTCGGAGGCGGTCGGTCGGAGCCAGGGTCCGGCCCAGGGCCCCGGCCACGTCACCGGTGTGGATCCAGGTCTCCGCCAACCGGGTGCTGACCAACGTCCGGGCCGACAGCTGACCGGCCACCCAGGTCACCCGGGTCGACAGGTCCATGGCCGACAGGGTGGCCACCAGTCGGGCCGCTCCCGACGACCACTGTCGGTAGAGGCGGTCGTGGGCCAGGCCCCGCCGGGCCTCGACCATGGAGGCCGCGGCCTCGTCGATGGATGCCGGCACCGGCACCCCCTGGGAGAGCTCGGCCACCACGGTCGGATACGTACCGGTGGCGCTCCCGACGGCCAACCGATCGGTCTGGGCCAGGTGGAGCACCACATCGGCGACGTCCCAGCCCGGGCATCGGGTGGGCGCACGCCACCCCGAACCCGACAGTCCGGCCAACATGGTCCCCAGTTCGGCGTGCTGGGCGGCCAGGTCCGAGATCAGAGGGTCCACCGGTCAGAGCTTAATTTGAGCCGTTCCAGCTGGCTGTGTCCCGACGGACCGGGGGCGGTTGGCCTGCCCGGTCAGGAGTAAGTTGACGCCGGCCTATGGAACAACAACCCCCGAACCTCCCGGTGGTCCGGTGACCGAGGCTGACCGGTGGGACCCCGACCAGTACAACCGGTTCGCCGCCGAACGGGAGCAGCCGTACTGGGACCTGGTTTCCCTGCTGGCGCCGGTCGACCGCCCCCGGGTCGTCGACCTCGGATGTGGGGACGGCCGGCTGACCGCTCTGCTGCACACCGCACTCGGCGCCGCCGACACCCTCGGGCTGGACAACTCGGCTGCCATGATCACCGCCTCGGATGCCCACTCGTCGGCCGGTGTCACCTTCGCCCGACGGGACATCGGCGGGTGGGAGGAGTCCGACGCCTTCGATGTGGTGCTGGCCAACGCCTCGCTCCAGTGGGTGCCCGACCACGCAGCCGTACTGGGCCGGTGGGCCCGTGCCCTCCGACCCGGAGGTCAGCTGGTGGTGCAGGTGCCGTCCAACAGTGACCATGCCACCCATCTGGTGGCGGCGGAACTGGCCACGGAGCTCCTCGACGACCCACCTCCCGACCCGGTGGCCCAAAACGTTCTGGCCCCCGAGCGGTACGCCGTCCTTCTGGACCAGCTGGGCTTCGAGCGACAGCACGTCCGGCTACAGGTCTACCTGCACCATCTGTCCTCGACGGCCGACGTGGTGGAGTGGGTGAAAGGAACCACCCTCACCCGGTTCAAGCCGGCCTTCGGACCCGAGGGATGGCCCCGTTTCGTCGATCGCTACCGTGAGCGCCTGCTGGCGCTGGAGGGAGACCGGTCGCCGTACCTCTACCCGTTCAAGCGCATCCTGATGTGGGGCCAACGAGCCTGACCGCTCAGGGGTCGCTGGTAGCGTCGGCCAGAGGGGATCCCCACCCCTCCCCCAGCTGGAGGCATGGCATGGCTCGCAACTCCCCCAAGGTCACGGCGGCCGTCAAGACCACCGTGGCACTGGTCCTGCTGGTCTCGTTGTGCGGCGTGGGTGTGGCCTTGACCGCCCGCCCCGCGGCCGCCGCCACCCAACAGCAGGCCATCGTGGACTTCGCCGCCAGCCAGTCCGGAGTTCCGTACTGCGAGGGGGGCGGAGGCATCCACGGACCCTCGGTGGGCAATGCCGATTCGCGTTGCAACCCGGGGGTCAAGGGCTACGACTGCATGAGCCTTCCGGTCTATGCCGTCTACCAGGCCACCGGTATCGTCCTGCCCAGTAACGGCACCCAGCCGGGGGTGGGGACCTTCATCCCCCCGGGCAGTTACCCCTACACCGCGGACCTGCAGCCCGGCGATGTGCTGTTCTGGGGTGGGACCATCGACAACTACCACCACTCGGCGGTCTACATCGGCAACGGCGAAGTCTGGGACGACTTCGAGCCCGGGGCGCACGTACAGATTCACACCATGGCGTTTTTGGAGGCCAGCTACCAGTATGAAGGCGCCTACCAGTACTGGACGGCGGGAACCCCCTCCTCCACTCCCCCGCCGGCAACGACCGGGCCACCCGGCCCCGGCTACGACCTGGTGGGCTCGGACGGCGGGGTGTTCGTGTTCGGCGGGGGCTACTACGGCTCCCTCCCCGGGTTGGGGGTGGCGGTGAACGACATCACCGGGATAGTGGGCACGGTCCACGACAACGGCTACTTCCTGGTCGGAGCAGACGGCGGGGTGTTCGCCTTCAACGCCCCCTTCGAGAACTCCTTACCCGGCCTCGGGGTCCAGGTGGACGACATCGTGGGCATCGTGCCCACCCGCAATGACCAGGGCTACTTTCTGGTGGGCCGGGACGGCGGGGTGTTCAGCTTCAACGCCCCCTTCGAGAACTCCCTGCCCGGCGTCGGGGTCCAGGTGGACGACATCGTGGGGATAGCGGCCACCCCCGACGACAACGGCTACTGGCTGGTGGGGTCGAACGGCGACATCTACGCCTTCGGCGACGCCCACTACTTCGGTAACGCTCCGGCCGGGGCGGTAGCCATCACCTCCACCCGCGACGGCGGGGGCTACTGGGTGGTGGGGGCCAACGGGTCGGTGAGCGCCTTCGGTGACGCCGGCAACTTCGGCGACCTGCCCGACCTGGGCGTGGCCGTCGACAACATCGTGGGCATCGTGGTGTCCCCCGACAGCGGGGGCTACAACCTCATCGGCAGCGACGGCGGGGTGTTCAGCTTCGGTGACGCCGTGAACCACGGCTCCCTCCCCGGCCTCGGGGTCAGCGTGGACAATGTTGTCGGCGCCGTGCCGAACTGAGCAGTGCCGAACTGAGCAGTGCCGGTGGCCGGCCCTCAGGACGAGGTGCCGGCCGGGGAGGACAGCGGGACCGGCCGGGCCAGGCTCCAACTGAAGGTCTTGGGGATCTCGTCCATGGTCACCGTGGTGCGCAGATCGTCAACGGTCGGCCCGACCCGGTCGGCCACCGCTTGGAGCTGGTCGGCGTCGAAGCCGAAGACCCCGACGGCGTTGAGACCGAGGATCCGGCGGAGGTCCTCCTCGGGCATCCCGCCGAACACCTGGCGGAGGATCAACCGGTGCACGGGGGCGGCCCCTTCGAGGTGCGGGTAGTCCGCACCCCACATCAACCGCTCGATGCCGACCTCGTGGCGCATCTCGGCCTCCTGGCGTTTCATCAGGGAGCCGCCCAGGTACACGTGGCGTTCGAAGTACTCGGCCGGCCGCAGCTTGAGATACGAGCGCACCGGTGCCCCACCGTGGGTGTCGAAGAACGACTCCATGTCCCGGATGAGCGAGGGAAGCCATTGGACCCCGTTCTCGGTGACCACCACTTTGAGTTTCGGATGGCGGTCGAAGACCCCGCCGAAGATCATGAACCACAGGGGTCGCCGGGTGAACACGAAGACCTCGTAGAGCCCCAGGAAGCCACCGTGCTTGTCGTCGTAGAGTTGCTTGGCATCGGTGGCCGTGCCGGAGGCCCCGGTGTGCAGGTTGACCACCAGGTCGAGATCCTCGCAGGCGCTCCAGAACGGCTCGTAGTAGTCGTCGGCGTAGCCCGGGAGCCCGGACTTGATGGACATGGCCGGGAGCATGACCCCACCGAAGATCCCGGCCGACCGGATCCAGGCCAGCTCCTCGAGGGCCCGGTCCATGTCATGGAAGTCGATGGGGATGCAGGCGGCACGGCGGCCCGGGGCCGCGGCGCAGAAGTCAGCCAGCCACCGGTTGTAGCCGTGGAGGGCCGGCCACACCGGCTCCAGATTCCTGCTGGTCTGCCCGCCCAGGTACATGGCCGGAGACAGCCCCCCGGTCAGCACCGGGCCCGGGAACGCCACCTCCGCGTGGATCCCCTGTTCTTCCAGCACCGCCAACCGCCGGCCGTCGGCGTCGGAGGCGAAGACCCACTCCGAGCTGTAGTTGGCCAGCCAGTCGGCCGCGGCCGTCGTGTCCACCCCCATGCCCGCCAGCCGACGGCCGGCCACGGCCCGCACGGCGTCGGAGTCGTCTACCTCGCCCGGATCGACCCCGCCGAACATGGGTATGGCCACCGAGGAGAGGTCACCGAACGCCGCCACGGCCTCGCGGGCGTCGGGGTCCACGTAGGAGAGAAACGTGTCGAGGTCATCCGGGGCGGCGTGGGCGTCGGCCGACACCACGACGTAATTTCGGCCATTCCGGAGACCCGCTTCGGGCTGATCTGACACTCCAAAGGCCTCCCCCGGGCGCCCACGCGGCGCCGTGCGCACACTACTGCGGCCCACCACGGCCCGCCGCGGCCGATGCCTCAAGCTGCCTGGTGAGGCGGTCGATGAGTGGACATGCCCCCAGGTGGTACCAGTCGTCCGGACGAGCAGGTCACGGTCGGGAGACAGCGGAGCCGAAGCAGGCTGGTCGATACGGCCACGTTCGCCGAGCAGCTGGAGCGGGCCTTGGTGCGCAACGACGACGTGGCCGGGGGCTTGGCCCTCCTGGCCCTGATGTTGGACCCGTTCACCTTGGCCTACACCTCGGGTGGCTGGGCCGAGCGGGAGGATGTGACCCTGCACACCGCCGGTCGACTGGTGGGCTGCCTGCACTACTCGTTCCCGATGACCCAGGTCGGGCCGGATGAGTTTCTGGTCCTGGCCGAAGGGGTCGGCGATGTGACCCACGCCGTGAGACTGGCCGAGCAGCTGCTGATGGCTGTCCGCTGGCCGAACATGCTGGGTGTCGAACAAGCGTCCCTCACCGCCAGCATCGGAATCGCCTTTCAGGAGCCGGGCCACTCGGTCGGGCACCTCCACAGCAATGCCGCCTCCGCCATGCATGCGGCCCGGGTCCGGGGTGGAGACCGCTACCACCTGTTCGATGTGGTGGAGGACCTGGCCCTGGATCGGCCACTCAGCGCCTGACCCGGTCGACCGGCGGGGCTAACGGGGAGAGAAGCCGATGGTTCGTCCGGGTATCCGGAAGATCTGGGCATCGGGCCGGGCCACCTCGTCGATCAAGCCGTAGTCAAGGGCCTCGTCGGGCGAGAGGTAGCGACCGCTGGCGGTGTCGGCCAGCAGCTGGTCCAACGGGCAGCGCGTAGCCTCGGACAGCCGGGTGCAGAAGGCCCTCCACTGATCAGCGTGGGCCGAGGCCAACCGTTCGAGTTGGCTGGCGCGGCCGTGCATGGCCCAGCTCGGCTCGACCAGTCGTAGACGGGCGTGGGCTGACATCGACCGGTGGCCGGCCACGGCCAGCACTCCCACGGCGGTACCGGTGGCCCGGCCCACGCACGAGGCATGCACCGGCACCCCGAGGAGGTCGATGATGTCCATGAGGGCCAGGGCTTCGTCGAGCGATCCTCCCTCGCAGTCGATCTGCAGGTTCACCGGTCCGTCCCCGATGGCGTCGAGGGTCATCAGGGCCGCGCCGACTTCGTGGGCCGATGGGGCGTCCAGTGTCCCCGAGAGCAACACCACCCGCCGTTCGAACAGCTGCTGTTGCATCCAGGCCCGAGGATCATCAGGCATGGACCCACCCGGTCCGGTCGGGCTCCAGCTCACGACCGGTGGTCCTCCTTCAGCGTCCACTCCAGACGGCAGCCGAGAGCCGAGACATACCGTTCCACCGTGGACATCAACACGTCCGCCGTCCCCGTCTCCAGGCGGGCCACTGCCGACTGCGACGTCCCCATCCGAGCGGCCACTTCGGTCTGCGAGAGTCCGAGCCCACGCCGGAGCCCCACCAACTCCTCGCTCAGCGCCTGACGGCGTTCGGCCATCTCGCGGAAGCCCGGAAAGACCGGCTGATGTCGTCGTTCTGTGTTCATGGCCCTGGATCACCCGAGAGTGTGCTGCTGCCCGCTTCATCAGTTTATCTCGCTTTCGGTATCTCGTTCTTGAGATATCATAGACGAGGTAACCGAGAACAGGGGCGCCCGTCGGGGCCCGATAGGAGGTCGTGCCATGTCTGCCTACCAAGCGCTGGTTCCCACGGTGGTGGAGGAGTCGTCCCGCGGGGACCGGGCCTTCGACATCTTCTCCCTACTGCTGCGGGAACGGATCGTCTTCCTGGGCCAGGAGGTCGACGACCAGGTGGCCAATCTGATCATCTCGCAGATGCTCTACCTCGAATCGCTGGACCCCGAAAAGGACATCTCGCTCTACATCAACTCCCCCGGCGGCGTGGCCTACGCCGGCATGGCCATCTACGACGTCATCCAGCACGTCCGCCCCGACGTATCCACCATCTGTGTGGGCATGGGGATGTCGGCGGCGGCCATGGTCCTCTGCGGTGGAACCCCGGGGAAGCGGTTGGCGCTGCCCAACGCCCGGATCATGATCCATCAGGGCAGTGCCGGCACCCGGGGCGCTCCGAGCGACATGGAGATCCAACTGCGCGAGGTGCTGGCCCTCACCCGGAGGATGGCCGAGATCATCGCCCACCACAGCGGGAAGTCGGTCGAGCAGGTGGCCCGCGACATCGACCGCGACTACTTCATGACGCCCGAAGAGGCCATGGCCTACGGGCTGATCGATGACATCATCGCCCCGCGCAGTGGGCTGTCCTCGGCCCCCGAGGAGGTCGCCGCCCACTGACCGGCCCGTCGATCGGACGGGAGCAGGACATCGTTCTAGGCTGGTCCGCCTATCGGTTCTCCGCCGGGCGCCAACGGCCCCGAACCGGAACCGGAGGGGGAGGTGGGGAGATGGGCGTGGTGCCCGAGGTGATGGCGGCTGCCGTCTACCGGCGACCGGGTGAGGTGGTGGTGGAGGAACGGCCGGTGCCGCGGCCGGGCCCCGGCCAGGTGCTGGTCGAAGTGGACCACTGCGGCATCTGCGGATCGGACATCCACCAGCTCCTCGATGGCTGGGGGGACCAACCGGGAATGGTGGCCGGCCACGAATACAGCGGCACCATCGCCGCTCTGGGCGACGGCGTGAAGGGATGGCAGCTCGGCGAGCAGGTGGTTGGAGGGGCCGGGCCCCGGTGCGGGACGTGTCGGCGGTGCCTCGAAGGCAAGCCCTCGCAGTGCGAGAACCGCCAGGGATCGATCGTGGACAACCACGACGGCGCCTTCGCCCGCTACCTGCTGGTCGGGACGGGGTCGCTGCTCCGCCTGCCGCAGGGACTCAGCGCCCGCCATGCGGCGCTGGCCGAGCCACTGGCGGTGGCACTCCATGGGATCACCCGTTCGGGGATCGCCCCCGGCGACAGCGTGATGGTCATCGGCGCCGGCCCCATCGGGGCACTCTCCATCGCCACCCTGGTCCACCGGGGCATCGGCCCGATCATCGCCGTCGAGCCCGGCGACCGCCGCAAGCAGCTGGCCCGGGACCTCGGGGCCACCCTGGTCCTCGATCCGTCCGAGCTGGAGGTCTTCCCGCCCTGGGAGCCCGAACGGATCTCCGAGCGCGCCGTACACGTGGTGCTGGAGTGCTCGGGCCACAAGTCGGCCATGGAGGCCGGATTCAACCAGCTGCGTCGCGGCGGCACCCTGGCCCTGGTGGGAGCGGGGGTGGAACAACCGAGTTTCGACCCCAACCGGTTCATCCTCAACGAGCTCCACGTGGTGGGTTCGTTCGTCTACGACCAGGGGGGCTTCGAGCAGGCCCTGGAGCTGCTGGCCTCCGAGCACTTCCCCGGCGACCTTCTGATCGAGGATGAGGACGTACCCCTCGATGGCATATCCGAAGCGCTGGTGGGACTGGCCGAGGGCCGTTACGCCGGCAAGGTCATGGTGGTGCCCCGGCTGTCCGAGGGGGCCATCGTTCATCCGGCCACCATCGGGGAGGCGTGATGGCCCACCCCTTCTACCCGACCGGCAATCCGAGGTTCAACCACGTGGCCATGAGCCTCGACGCCGATCTGCTCGACCAGGCCAACCGGGCGGACATCTGCCGGTTCTGGAGTGACGTGTTCGGGTTCGACGAGCTCGAGGTCATGACCGAGGACCGCAAGCGACTGGTCCTCTCGTGCGTGCACTGGGATCAGTTCATCTACCTGGTGGCCGAGGAGAAGCCCATGCACGCCCCCCGCATGGACCACTTCGGGTTTGCCGTGGGGTCGTTGGACGAGTTGCAGGGCGTGCAGGAGCGGGCCGCAGCCTTTGCCGCCCAGGACCCGCGGGTCGACCTCATCGATCTGCACAGCGACGACCAGGAGGTCGTGACCATCCACTCGGTGTATGTCCGCTACCTTTTGCCCATGATGTGCGAAGTCCAGTGGTGGGAGTTCGCCTCGTGAGCACGCCACCGCCCGACCAGGCCCTCCAGATCGGGGTCTTCATCCCCCAGGGATGGAAGCTCGAGTACACCGGGTGGAGCGGCCCCGACGCCTGGGTCCGTTCGGTGGAACTGGCCCGACAGGCCGAGTCGCTGGGCTACGACCACCTGTGGGTGTACGACCACGTCGAAACCGTTCCCCGGCGCCAGCCGACCCACGTGTTCGAGGCCTTCACCATGTTGGCGGCGCTGTCCCAGCTGACCTCGCGGGTGGGACTGGGCCAGCTGGTGACGTGTGCCTCCTACCGGAACGCCGGGCTGCTGGCCAAAGAGGCCGCCTGCATCGACGTGTACTCGGGTGGGCGGCTGATCCTCGGGCTGGGGGCGGGCTGGTTCCACGAGGAGTACCACTCCTATGGATACGAGTACCGGTCCAACCCGGAGCGGTTGGCAGCCCTGGACGAGACCCTCGAAGTGGTCCGGCGGTTGTGGACCGAGGAGACCGTCACCTTCGACGGCACCCATCTGCACTTCGACGGCGCCTACTGCGATCCCAAGCCGGTGCAGGACCTTCCCCCGGTGCTGGTCGGCGGGGGCGGCGAGAAGGTCAATCTGCGCATCGCGGCCCGGCGGGCCGACCTCACCAACTGGCAGGTCGGACTGGAGTCGTTCGAACGCAAGTCGAACCTGCTGGAGCAGTACTGCGAGGAGGTGGGCCGACCCTTCGAAGCCATCACCCGCACCCACGGACCCGACTGCCGGCTCTTCGATACCGAGGCCGATACGTTGGCCTGGTGCGAGTCCCCCGGCGGAGGAGACCTGTGGGGCGGCACCCCCACCGAGCAGTATCTGGCCGACAACCTGGTGGGCACGGTCGAACAGGTGACGGAGAAGGCCCAGGCCTTCATCGACGCCGGTTGCCGGGGCCTCATCCTGTGGCTGCGTGACTTCCCCGAGGACGAGACCCTGCGTCGATTCATGGAAGAAGTGGTCCCGAGCCTGAGAGTCGGATGACCCCATCGGGTCACTGAACCGGCATCACAGGTCACTGTGCGTGACCATCGAACCGCTGCACGTTTCCCAGCCCTGTCCGAGGTAAGAGCACGATGGTAGGTTCGTCAGTAGGGGCTGAACTGAATCCAACCGTTTGGAAAGGCCTTTGCGCGAAGGGAAATCGAGGGGCACTGTGAAGATCAAGGTACTGGTAGGGCTGGTAGTCGTGGCCTCGTTGTCGGCTGCGGCCGTCAGCCTCGCTACGCAGACCGGAGCGGCCGCACCCAAGCCGGCCGCCACTTCGAGCCGGGCCGCCCTCACCAACGCCGCACCGGTGGCCCGCACCGCCGCCGCCACCTCCTCGGAGAACGCCATCCTGTGGTACGCCGCCAGTCAGTCCGGCGTCCCGTACTGCGAGGGGGGCGGGGGCATCAATGGACCCACCGTCGGCAGTATCGCCTCGACGTGCGCCAAAGGGGTCAAGGGCTATGACTGCATGAGCCTGGCCCTGTACGCCACGTACCAGGGGACCGGTCACAAAGTCATCCTCGGCACCAGCAACGCCACGGACACCGGCGGCACCGCCGTCCCCAGGGCGGACCTCGAGCCCGGCGACATCACCTACTGGGGCGGCAGCATCTCGGACTACCACCACTCGGCGGTCTATGCCGGCAACGGCAATGTCTGGGACGCCTTCGAGCCGGGCGACACGGTGCAGGAGCACACCATGTCGTTTCTGACCGCGAGCTACCAGTACGAAGGCGCCTACCGCTACGCCAGCCTGACCCACCCGGTACTGGCTGTGAGCACCACCTCGCTACCTGGCGGCACCGTCTACTCGGTCGGTCACAAGACGTACTCGGCCACCCTCCATGCCACCGGTGGCAACACGCCGTACAAGTGGTCGAAGGCCACCGGGTCCAAGGCCCTGCCCACCGGGCTCACCCTGGCCGCCAACGGCGTGATCTCCGGCAAGGCCACCAAGGCCGGCACCTTCTCCTTCACCGTGGAGGTAACGAGCCCGGCATCCTCCGGTGTGGCCAAACAGACCGCCACCCGGGCCTTGTCCATCAAGATCACCAGCTGACAGCCACGCCCTTCCCCGGGTGGAAGGCCCGGACGCGCCCCGTAGGCTTACGGTCATGTGCGGCCGTATCGCCCTCTACTCCGACACTCCCCAACTGGCCCGGCTGCTCGATGCCGGCGTTGATCCGGATCTGGTCGACGCTCTCGAGCCCCGGTGGAACATCGGGCCCACCTCGCCGATCCTCGGGGTCTCCGAAGACCAGGACGGCCAGCGGACCTTGGGTGCCTATCGCTGGGGACTGATCCCCTGGTGGGCCAAGGACCCGGCCGCCATCAAGAACACCTTCAACGCCCGGGGCGAGACGGTGGCCACCAAGTCGATGTTCCAGTCGGCCTTCACCCGGTCGCGCATCCTGGTTCCGGTGGATGCGTTCTACGAGTGGAAGGCCGGCACGCCCAAACAGCCCTTCGCCTTCAAGCGGGCCGACGGTCAGCCGCTGGTGTTCGCCGGCCTTCGGGACCGGTGGAAGGGCGACGACGGGATCGAGCTCCGCAGCGCCACCATCATCACCACCCACGCCGGGCCGGACATGCCCATCCACGACCGCCAACCGGTCGTGCTCGAACCGGAGGCCTGGGAACAGTGGCTCGATCCCCAGGTGACCGAACCCAACGAGCTCGAGCCGTTGCTGGTGCCGAACTCCGCCGGAACGCTGGTGCACTATGCGGTCGGTGGCGCCGTGGGCAACGTCAAGAACGACCGACCCGAGCTCCTTCTTCCCGAAGATGCGGTACAGGGGTCGCTTCTGTGACCACGGACACCGGTCTGGTGTGATCAGCGCCGGACCAGCCGCCAGACCTTCTCGGGAGTATTGACGGCAGTGGCCACGGCATCTCCCAGTGGGCCCAACTGCGAGCGGTAGCAGTTGACGGCTTGCCACTTGGACTCCAGATCAGTGGACCCTTGGCCCACATCGGCGGGTTCGAGTCCGAAGCCCGACGAGTGGAGCAGGGAGGTCGCCTGACCCACGGTGTCAGGAAGGTAGACGGCATAGGGGAGGTCCTCGTAGACCAGCCACTGACGGTCCGACAGGCGCCCGGCCACGGCCAGGCAAGCTGCCGCGGTCAGCTGATGGTCGGGATGACTCAGACCCAGAGGAATGGCCCAGGTGGCCTTCCCCGAGGCGGAGATCAGAGCTTCGAGGTCGGCGGCAACGGCCCGAACCAACGCCGGGTCGTCGGTCGGACCTCGGTATCCGTAGATCGGGACGCGGTACTGGTGGTCCCAGTGATCGAGATGCTCGTAGCTCGCTCCCACGGTTGCCGAAGCCTGGCGATCCTCCTCCCGGCGGGCACCGACGATGTCCGCCCCCGGATCGAAGAAGCCCGACAGGGCCTCCCAGGCGGTGATCGGATCCACTGTGGGAGGCCCGCCGGCAAAGACGGTGATCATCGACGAACCCGGATGGGCCGCCAGTACGCCGGCGCAACTCAGCGCCCCGTCATCCAAGTGCGGAGAGACCAACCCGATCCCGGAAGCCACTGCACTCACCGTCCTCTCCCCCGGCCGTCGGCACCGGGGCACGAACTCCCGACAACCATCCGGGCTGGTGCCCGGGCCGGGTGACCAACGACCCCGGCACTGGCCCGAGAGCCGAGGCCAGAAGGCCGCCCCTGCAGATTAGGGTAGTTTTCCCACCATTCACTATGACGTTGGCCGGTAGTTCAGTGCGGCGGGAAGACGTTGGCCGGATGTGACCACAGAAACCCTCTCGCCCGATGCCCCGTCGATGCTCGGACCGCCGGCGGAGGCCGGTCCGGCTGAACCCTCATCATCGTCCGGCGGAAGTGGCGGGCCCGGTTGGGCCCGTCGTTGGCGGGCGTTGCTACTGGCCTCGCTCGGGTACCTGGCCCTTTCGGTGTTGCTGTGGTGGAACGTATGGGCCAGCCATCCCACATCGGTCACCACCTGCGGCTGTGGCGACCCGGCCTTGTTCACCTCCTTCATCGAATGGCCCGCCTACGCCATCCGACACGGCCTCAATCCCTTCTATTCGACGGCCATCCACTACCCCGTCGGCGTCAACATGCTGGCCAATACCAGCGTGTTGGCCATTGGCGTGACCCTGGCTCCGATCACCTGGTTGTTCGGTCCGGTGGCCACCTTGAACGTGGCATCCACGCTGGCGCCCGTGCTGTCGGGGCTGGCCATGTTCGTGCTCCTCCGCCGGTGGGTGACCTGGAGCCCGGCGGCTTTCGTCGGCGGGCTGCTCTACGGCTTCTCCCCGTTCATGGTCATCGCCCTCAGTTGGGCCCACCTCATGCTGGCCTTGGCGGTGGTCCCACCCCTCATCCTGATCTGCCTGGACGAGCTGCTCATCCGGCAACGCCGGCGCCCAGTGACCATGGGGGTGATCCTCGGGCTCCTGGTGGCCCTGCAGTTCTTCATCGGGAGCGAGATCCTCCTGATCGTGGCCCTCTTCGGAGCCGTCGGGTTGGTCCTGGTGGTCGTCTACGGCGGTTGGCACGACCCCGCTACGCTCCGCCACCGGGCCCACTTCGCCCTGGTGGGCCTGGGCTCGGGAGCCGTGACCGCGGTAGTCCTCCTGGCCTATCCGGTGTGGTTCGCCGTGGCCGGGCCCGGTCATTTCAACGGCCCGGTGTGGCCGACATCCGGTGGCTCCAACGGAGTGGCCACGTCGGCGACCCTCCTCCAGCACTACGTGTTGACGGCGCCGCCTCAAGTGGGCTCCGCCCGACTGGACCATCTGACCGGCGGCTACCAGGGGCCCATCCTGGATGACCAGTACTTCGGTATCGGACTGCTCATGGTGCTCGTGGTCGGTGTGGCCGTATGGCGCCGCGATCGTCGACTGTGGCTGTTCGGTGCCATCGGAGTGATCTCTGTGGTGCTGTCCCAGGGGTCGGGTACGAGCGTGTGGTTGCCGTGGCGGCTGGTGGCCGGGTTGCCCTTGTTCGAAGACGTCTATCCGTACCGACTGGTCTTCATCACCTACCTCGCCGTCGCCATCATGCTCGGGCTGATCATCGACCACACCTACCAGGCCCTCCGACGGCGCACCGTCCAGCCCCAGCGGGACGGAGCCGGGAGCAGCAGCTCAAGCCTGCTGTCACGCCCGCCGAGCTGGTCCGCGGCCGCGGCCGGGGTCATCGTGGCCGCGGTGGCTCTGGTCCCGACGGCCATCTACCTGGCCCAGACCACTCCGCTCACCACCCGCTCCGTGGACGTGCCCACGTGGTTTGCCACCGTTGGATCGCGCCTCCCCGGCCACCAGGTGCTTCTGGCCTTTCCGGCCCGGTCCGGCACGGCTACCGACAACGACAGCCCCATGACCTGGCAGGCCGTGGACGGGATGCGCTGGGCCCTGGTCGGGACGGGGGGGCCGAGTGGTGTTCCGCAACGAGCGGGACCGGAACGCCGGGGGGACGTCGTCATCGGCGGGATCTCCGCGCCCCTCGGAGCGAAGGACCGCCTCCGGCCGGGCGATATCGCCTCGGTCCGACTGGCGTTGGATCAATGGGGGGTCACCTTGGTGGTCATCCCGGACCAGGACGGGCTGCCGGCCTACGACCAGATCTCCTCCGTCCCGCTGGCCGCGGCGATGGTCACCGCGGCCACGGGAATCCAGCCGACCCATCGGGATGGCGCCTGGGTGTGGGCACTGACCCACCAGGGCCTCCAACACTCCGGCCAGCGATCAACGGCTGGCGGAGTGCGTGCCCGACCGCGGGGCCCGGAGCGTGGCCGCGGTTCGAGCGGTGACCGCATGCGTTGCCGGCGGGTCCACCGCCTGAGCTCGGCCTGTAGCTGACCAGGGGCTATGCGTCCGGACCACTGATGTGAGGTGCTGAGTCGGATCCGGACCCAAGGGGTCGCCCACCAGGAACGGAGGCGTTGCACCCCACTCCCGACGCCGGGTACGGTAAGGGCTTCATTTCGACGGACAAGAAGCCGATGCCTCTTGTGATGAAACCCTCTTCTGAGGACCGGAACCCGGCGGTAAGCATCGTTTTGGCCACCAATCGCGGTGGGCCCTATCTGCGCGAGACCCTGCAAAGTGTGTCGGCCCAGACCTTCACCGACTGGGAGCTCATCGTGGTCGACGACGGATCGGACGAGCCCGAAGCCATCGTTGGCGCGGTCGACGGTATGGCCGGGAGCCGGGTGATCCGCCAGGCCAACGCGGGTATCTCCATCGCCAGAAATGTCGGATTCGCCAACTCGTCGGGCGAGTTCGTCGCCTATCTGGACGACGACGATGTGTGGGATCCGGAGCGACTGGCCCGCCAGGTGGATGCGCTTCGTTCCGATCCGACGGCTGCATCGTGCCATTGCGGATACTGGTTCATCGATGGCGCCGGCCTCCGCTTCGGCACCGAGGTCACGGTCCGGCCCGCTTCGTCCGAGAGCTATCTCTCGGGCGAAGTGGACATCCCCCGTATCAACACCCTCCTACTCCGTCGTTCGGTAGTCCAACGACTGGGAGGATTCCTCTCGAGCTTCAGCCTGTACGAGGACTGCGAATTTGTCTTTCGGGTAGTCAAGGAGGGGCCGGTGATCTCGCTACCGGATCACCTGGTGGGGTGGCGGCGTTACCCCGGAAGTGTCTCGTTCATGAACGATGTCCGGGTCATGAACGCCGCCGCGGTCCGCGCCGTCACCATCGTCCGTTGGGGGGCCGAGACCCAGGGAAACAGCTCGGAAGCGAAGACGCTGGCCGGCAACGTCCAGCGCACCAAACGACGGCTGGCCGATCATCACGCCAGCGAGTTCTGTCACCACGTCCGCACGCGTCACTGGAACGTGGCCCGCTCGGAGCTGGCCGAGGGCCTCCACTACTCACCGAGCACCGTGCTGCGCACCTGCGTGAGCATCGCCCTGCGGAGGAGCGCCAGCGAGGGGTAGTTGGGTGGGGGTTGCCCACCCTTTCCCTCCCGACCGGAAGGCCTTCGGTCGCTTGGCCCGATGACGGGGCCGAACCGGCCCCCGCTGCTACGGTAGCCAGCCCCGACGGACCACGCCGTCGGCCGGATCGAGATGGCACCCGCCTCGCCGGGCCGGCATCGCCGGGAGCCTTCCGACCGGTGCCTACGATGGCCACGTTCGTGAGCTCGACGGGGCCGAGGAGTAGATGACCACCACCGACGTCTCCGTTGACCAGGACCCTCTGGCCGCGAACACCATCCCCGAACCAAGGGCCTCCTACCGCGTGCTGCTGGCTGCGGCGTTCGTGATCCTCTGGGCCGAGTGGGCGGCCATGCTCAAACTGATCCGCCACCATGGCGCCATCATCTCCGGCGACGAGTCGCACTACCTGGTCGGAGCGGTCTCGATCGGCCGGTTCTTCACCCTCAACATGAACCCCGGCTACAACTTCGCCGTCGTGCACCACTCCATCTATGCCTGGACGGCGCCGCCCGGCCCCCACCTGGCTGCGGTGATCGGCCAGGTCCACCTGAGCCACCATCTCTATTTCCTCACCCACGCCATCGGACTGTCGGTTCTTCTGGCCCTGCCCATGCTGGCCGGGACGGGCGCCGCACAACTGACCCTCATCGCCGTGCTGGCGGCCCTGGCCGTCGGGCTGGTCCACCTCACCGGAGTAGTGAGCGGCAGCCGGTCACCATGGCGCGCAGCCATCGCCGGGCTGTTCCTGGCCCCGGCCGTGGCTCTGGCCGCCACGCAGGTGTACCCCGACCTCATCAGCGGTTTCGTCATGGCCGTCATCGTCATGACCATGGCTACGGTCGAGCTCCGGCTGGAGTTGACCACTCCGAGGCTGGTAGTGGCCGCACTGTCCTTTGTGGCGCTGCCCTGGTTCGATCAGAAGAACATTCTTCTCGCCCTTCTGCTCCTGGTGGCATGGGTGGTCCTCTGGATACGTACCCGGGGCCCATGGTCGCAACTCCGCTGGGTCGTCGCCCCCGCCCTGGTGAGCCTGGTCGGGCTGGTGGCCCTCAACCTCTACTCCTTCGGCCACCTGCTGGGCTTCCAACAGCCCATCTCCCTGGTCAGCGTGAACACGTGGACCCGGGCGGTGGCGCTCGTGGTCGACCGGCGCCAGGGCCTCTTCACCCAGCTGCCGATCGCCGTGCTCGGAGTGGCCGGACTCTGGACCGTGCGTCGTCGTCTTCCGGTCGCCGTCGTGACCTCGCTGGTGGTCCTGGTGGCCACGATCTGCGGGAATGCCACCCAGGAGGTCAGCTTCGGTGGTGGCAGTCTGGCCGGAAGGTTCCAGTGGCCGACACTGCCCCTGCTCCTCGGTTTTGCCGGCCTGTTCCTGTTGGAGCTGTGGCGGGTACGGAGACGGGCCACCGGAGCCGTGGTGGTGGGAATCGGGGCTCTCTTCGCCATCCAGCTGGTGCCCATCGTCCGCAACGAGCACATCCTCTACAACCAGATCGGTTGGGATCCGATCACCTACACCGGCTGGTGGGGAGGACTCGACCCCTCTCCGGTGCTCGGCTACATCGGCGGGGTCACCCTTCATGACCTGGTCCCGCCGGCCACCAGGCTGACGGGGATCGCCGGAACCATCGCCACTACCGACCCGTGGGGCAACGCCCGGGCCCTATGGGGGCTGGCCTGCCTGGTACTGGTCGCCGTCACGTCCATCTATGTGCTGGTCCACCTGTTGGACCGACCATGGCGACTCCGGATCCCGGTGATCGGTGCGGCGACAGGGGGGATCGTGCTCACCCTGATCATGACGCTGTCCTCGTCCTACCTGCTCCCCGCACCGGTGACGTTCCTGGCCTCGGGTATGCCCTTGACCACGGGGGCCACGCAAGGAACCTCCGTCGTGGTCAGTAGTTCATCCATACCGGGCCCGGTCGTGCAAGGGCCTTACTGGCAGGTCCTGCCCGGAACGTACGCGGCCACCATCAACTATCAGCTGATATCGGGAGACCAACGGGCGGCCTCGGGATCGGTACTGCTCATTACCCGACCTCCCACACATGGCGTCATCACCGTGGCCAGTGGATACCTTCCAGCCGACCGGAGCTCCCGACGGTTGCTGTTCACTGTCCATCAATCAGGTCTATTGGTCATCCGCGCTTCGTGGAGCGGAACCGGCCACCTCCGAGTCGATGGGTTCGTACTCGAGAAGCTCTCGCCGGTCTCTTCGTAACGTGGGCACGACTGACGAGGGGTCCCCCGGAGCAGATCCCGGGCCGGCTCTGACCAAGCGCAGCCGCAGGCACGCCAGGTCCCGCCGCGGTAGATGGCAAGAGCCATTGGCAGTACTGGGCAGCTGGCTCGTCGGCTCCGTGGTCTTCTTCTACGCCCAGTGGACCAGCGGATTCAAACGGATCATGGGCAACAGCGGTGACACCCGATTGATCGTCTACCTCAATGAGCACTGGTACCTGGTGCTCAAAGGGGCCCAACCCTGGAGGAGCCCGCCCTTCTTCTACCCCACCAAGGGCGTCCTCGGCTACACCGATACCTTCTTCCTCTGGCAGGTGGTCTACGCGCCGTTCCGCCTGCTCGGCGCCGATCCCTTCCTGGCCTTCCAGCTGAGCATCGTGGCCTTGAGCCTGCTGGGATTCGTCACCTTCGTGGTACTGGTCCGATCGATCGTTGGCGCCCCCCTGCCGGCGGCCATCGTCGGCGCCGTGGTCTTCACATTCGCCAACAATCTGTCGCAACACGCCGGGTCGCCGCAGATGTTCGGCATCTACTTCGCTCCGGCCATCGCCCTGATGGGGTTGTGGTCGTGGCGCCGCCGGGTCAGCCGGCCCCTGGTTTCGGTCATCCTGGCTCTGTGCTTCGGGGCGCTCTGCGCCCTCTTCTTGTTCTCCACCTACTACGCCGCCTGGCTGACCATGTTGAGTACGGGCGTGGTGTTCCTGCTGGCTTTGCTCCTCGGCCCCAGGGCCATGACCGTCCGATGCCTGGAAGGCCTGCGTTCGGGATGGCGCACCGTTGTGGGTGGTCTGGTAGGCGCGGCCATCGGCATCATCCCCTTCCTCATGACCTATGTGCCGGTGGTGGACCAGCTCGGTGGCCGCAACTACGGGCGGGTCCTGAGCAGTGCGCCGTCAGTGGACTACCTGTGGAACGTAACCCCCGGCAACATCTTCTGGAGACACCTGCTCGGCGTCCACATGGCCCCTCCTCGCCCGGCCGCGGTGGGGTTCAGCTATGCGGTGACGCCAATGCTGCTGGGTACGGTGATCGTCGGCACCATCGCCATCGTGTGGGCCTTGGCCCGACGGCGGATCCGGCTGGATCCCGTCCTCCGGTTGACCTTGGCCCTGTGCTGCGCCTCGATCGTCCTGGCCATAGTTGCCCATCGAGACGTCCGTCGGCTCCCTGTGGTCGATCCTCTGGCACCTGCCCGGGGCCACGGCCATCCGAGCTATCGACCGGGTGGAGGTGGCCAACGACCTGGTGACCGCACTGGCCCTGGTGGGGCTGGTCACCGAGGCCGTCCGGCGGTGGGAACGACTGCGACGGTCGACCATCCTCCGCACCCTGGGTGTAGCGGTGCTCTGCCTCATCGTCGTCGAACAGGCCCACACCTCGGTGTCCACTGATCTGAACCGTGGCGCACAGGACGCCCTGTTGGCGTCGGTTCCCACTCCCCCGGTCGGATGCACCAGCTTCTTTGTCATTGATTCGGTCCGCAATTCGATGAAGTACTACGAGTACCAGACGGAAGCCATGGTCATTGCCCAACGCATCGGCGTTCCCACCATCAACGGCTACAGCGGTGACACCCCGCCGGGTTGGAAGCTCCTCTACCCCACGTCGCCCAACTACACCGCAGAAGTGAGAGCGTGGGTCGACACCCACCACCTCGCCGATGGGATCTGTCGGCTCGACCTCGGGACCATGAGCTGGGAGCGTCATCCCACCCGGTAGGAACGGACCTACCGGCAGCCCAATCCGTGCGTCGGACTCGGAAGCCGGATGGGTGACCGTTGGTAGCATGACGGCCCTGTGGATCATCTCGAGCACTGCGCAGCACTCCAGGCCGAAGTAACCAGGTTTGCGGATGCCTTCGGGCGGTCTGAGCCGGAGCGCCCCGTACCGACCTGCCCTGAATGGTCGGTGCACGATCTCGCCACCCACCTGGGCCACGTCCATCGCTGGGCCGAACATCTCGTTCGGGTCCGCGCACCCGCTCGGATCGCCGCCGGCGACATGGACCTGGACCGAGGGCCTCCCACTCCCACCTGGATCGTCGAAGGCGGCACCAGCCTTTTGGCCACGCTGCGCGGCGCCGACCCCGACGGTGCGATGTGGGCGTGGGGAGCGGACCAGCACGTCCGCTTCTGGTCCAGGCGCCAGCTCCACGAGACCCTGGTCCACCGGATCGACCTTGAGTTGGCCGGGGCCGGTGAGCCCGCTGCCGAAGCCGACGTGGCCGTGGACGCCATCGACGAGTTCCTGGTGAATCTGTCGTCTGCGGCGACCTTCTCACCGGGTGTCAGGGAACTCGTGGGCCACGGCGGCCACCTGGCCTTCACCGAGCTCGATGGAGGCAGGCGATGGGTGGTGGCCCTGGAACCGGACGGGATCTCGGTGGCCCCCAACGACCTGACAGCTGACGCCGAACTCGAGGCCGGCGCGCTCGAACTCCTCCTGGTCCTCTACCGTCGTCGAGCCCTCAGGGAGGCAACAGCCGTCCGGCGGGGAGACCAGGGTCTACTCGACTACTGGTTCGATCATTCGGCTTTGGAGTAGATGACGCCACGGCCGCCGGGGCGCCAGCGCTCGGCGGGCCTCAGTGGTCGGGCGGCTGGGATCGGTCGTCGAGGCGAAGCTCGAGCAGGACGAGGTCCAACCACCGTCCGAACTTGGCTCCGAGCTCGGGCATTCGGGCCACTTCGACGAAGCCAAGTCGCTGATGGAACTGGATCGAGCCTTCATTTTCGCCGTCAATGGCCGCGATCATCGTATGCTTGCCGGCTTCTCGGGCTTCAGCGATGAGCGCACCCATCAGATATCGGCCGACGCCTGAACCCCATCGGTCCTTCCGCACGTGGATCGTATTCTCCACGGTGAACCGGTAGCCCGGCCTCTTCACCACATCGCGGAAGCTCCCGAAGGCGGCCACTCCTACCACCTCGCCGTGCTCTTCGGCCACCAGCACCGTCTCATGTTCTTCCATCCATGACGAAATGCTGTCGGCGGTGTGCGCCGTCTCCGTCCACTCGATCGTCGTGGTGGCGATCAGCCGCGTTCAGGAGCGACCGGATGGCAAGCTCATCTTCCGGGCTGGCCTGCCGCACGTTCACCACACGATTGTCGCAGAGCAGACAACGACCGGCAACGAGCTACCGACGGATCATGGCTCCCGGAGAGTCATCGTGGCGTCCGGGTGGCGAAGAGGATTGGGAGTCACCCACGTCGATCTGCCGCTGGTCCCTCAGGACTCCGACGGACGCCGGGCGATCCACACAGTCCTTTTGTCCTCTACTGTCAGGTCATCGCGCTGTAGGACCCCCAGGGCCCCGTCACTTCCGATGAGGACGTCCAAGGCAGCCACGTCCTCGGGACTCATCTGGCCCTCGAGACCGGTCCGCATGCGGACCAGCGAGGCCTGGGCGTAGCGTGCCGTTGGGACAGGAAGAGGCGGGGACAACTCGATGGTGAACGTGCGCACCGCTTCGATGGCGAAACCGGCCGTGGAGAGGTGCACACCCCAGTCGGACCCAAGGTGTGGCAGTGCGGCAGCCCGTCGCTCGGCGGCGATGGCGTGGGCCCGGCCTTCCAGGCCGGGAGCACCGATGCCGATGTCGTCAGGGAGAAACCGCGGGAAGGAATCGAGTTCCGCCACCACCACGAGGCCACCTGGGCGCAGCAGGGAAAAGACCTCGGCCAGTACTCCGTGGGGATCCTCCATATGATGCAGCGACGAGGAGGCCCAGACCAGATCCACGGTATCGATGACGGGCCACGCCGAGCCCAGGTCGGCCTGTACGGTACGGATCCGGTCGGCCACGCCGAACTGGCGGGCCCGTTCGCCGAGGTGCTCCAGCAGGTACGCCGAGAGGTCGACGGCGATGGCATCCGCCCTTTCGAACCGCTCGAGGAGGGCGAAGGTGCCGGTGCCGGTGCCGCAACCGAGGTCGAGGATCCTTCCGATCGGAGAACCGTCGGCCAGATCGCTGATCCAGGCGGTCACTTCGCTTAGGTAGGAGTGAAGGACCTCCCCGTCTAGATCGAGCAATTCGGCCATCGCCGCTTCATCGGGGCCACCGGAGTCACCGTGGGCGTGATGGCCATGGGAGTGGTCTTCCATGCGATCACCCTAAGTGGGTGGCCATCGTCGCCAGCTACAGACGGGGAACGCACCTCCAATCCGTCACAGCCGAGCTGAGCGTTGTTTGGGCCCACAGCCTGGGGTCCGGGCTTGTCCTTGGCCGGCAGCCACCGATCGTCATTCCAGGCCATGGGGTGTGACCAGGACAAATTCGAAATTCTCTCCGAATCAGTGAACTGTTGGCCCGGTCCGCCCGTATCACCGGCTGAGGGCGCTGGGCGTCTCGGACGCCTATTGATCAACTTGCGGAGGATCACAACATGCAACGTTCACAAGACCCAAGACCATCGAATCGGGCAGGCAGAACCATCTGGCGAGCCCTCGTTGCCACTGCGGCGCTAGGAGCCCTGGGCATCGGAGCCGTCGCCGTACCGATGGCCGCAGCGACCACGCCACATCCACATCCCCCTTACCTCTCACAGTTCTCCAAAGTCACCAACATCGCCTCAACCGTCCCGGCCAACGGTGACGTGAACCCGTATGGGATCGTTGTCGTGCCTCAATCGGTCGGAAGGCTGGTGGCGGGCGACACCCTGGTCAGCAACTTCAACAACACGGCCAACCTTCAGGGGACCGGCACCACGATTGTGGAACTCTCACCCACCGGGTCGGTCACCACCTTCAGCCAGCTGAACGGACCGCTACCGGGGGCCTGCCCGGGAGGAGTCGGACTCACCACGGCTCTGACCGCTCTCCCGGGTGGATGGGTGATTGTGGGAAGCCTGCCCACGGCCAATGGCATGTCGGGCACCGCACGGGCCGGGTGTCTGATTGTCATCAACAGCGCCGGCAGGCCGGTCGAGACCTGGTCGGGTGGCGCCATCAACGGCCCCTGGGATCTCACAGCCGTCGCCGGACCGGGCGGTGCCACCATCTTCGTTACCAACGTCCTGAACGGGACGGTCGCTCACAGCCCGTCGACGGTGAACCAGGGAACGGTGGTCCGACTCGACGTCAGACTCTCCGGCTGCCGGCTGCCCTCTCTGATCAGCTCGACAGTGATCGCCAACGGCTTCGCCGAGCGCACTGATCCCAATGCCCTGGTGGTCGGACCCACCGGTCTGGCCCTCGGTAGCCAGGGGCAGCTGTACGTAGCCGATACCGTCAACGATCGGATTGCCGTCATCCCCGACGCCCTGTGGCGCTGGACGCCGGCCACCGGCGGCGGAATGACCCTGTCTTCGGGTGGGCACCTGAACGGACCCCTCGGCTTGGCCTTGGCACCCAACGGCGATGTCCTCGCCGCCAACGGGGGGAACGGAGACGTCGTCGAGGTCACCCCCTATGGAGATCAGGTGGCCTCGCCTCAGGTCGATCCGTTTGGCCAAGGTGGGGATCTGTTCGGGCTGGCCATCGCTCCAGGTGGACGAGGAGTGCTCTTCGTCGACGACGGCGACAACACCTTGAAGCTGTTCGGGCCCTTCCTACGCACACTGATTGGCCACCGCCATGCCGGAGGGGTGTGACCCGGCCGATCCCTCTGGCATGGCGGTTCGGTCGGGCCCCTGCCGATCGAGCCGTTCTTCAGCCGGACGAGCGCTCAGGCACCTGCAGGTTTCAGCGCAACTCTCGACGAGAAGGCATCAGGGCCCCGATGATCCAGAACAGCGGAATGAAAATTCCGATGATGAACATCACCCAGTGGCCTTTGCGTATCGAGATGATGCCCAGGGTGATGAACAACACGAACCAGATAATTCCGATAATGAAACCCATGGTCTTCTCCTGGCTTCCTGCGCCGGACGACGGTCCACCGCCTCACCAGAGTATCCCCGAGTCGAGGACCGATCACTGCAGGTCGGGTCGGCATTTGACCCTGTGCCTCCCAAGGCTGACCGATCGGTAAGGCTCTACGCCCATCAAGCGTGGCGGCCACTGGCTTACACCCACTCTGTCGTTGATCACCGGCTCGCCTGGCGTCAAGGGTGATGTGGCTACTCCAACTTCAGATCGTCCACCCTGGCCTCCCACCAGGCGGCCAACCCGCTCTTGACCTCATCGGTCAGAAGGCCGTCGGCGATGAGCACGTTGAAGTCGATCTGGCCCAGGTTCAAGACGCCGAGTTGATCCTCCATCCAGTCAGCGGACTGATCGACCAGGTCCTGATAGTCGCGGGCCAGCCGATCGGAGTACCAGATCTCGAACCCACCAGGTGACTCCACAAAGTTGATGTCGAATTTCCGTCCTTCGCCCGGACCGTTCAGGGCGATGGTCGATTCCGACCCCTGGTCCACGCTGGAACGGCTGTCATCAGGCTCGATTTCCTCTGCCTCCTCCATGGCAACAACCCCACTCAGCTGGTAACCACAACTCCATGGCTGAGCGCACGACGTCGTTCTCGTCGTCGGGAAGGCTCTCCGAATAGGAGGAGGGCTGCTCCCAATGCCACCAGCGATCCGCCCACCAGCGCTATCTGGACGACCGAGACGCCGGTGAAGGGCAGCTGTCCGCTGGCCGGATCAGTTCTATTCGACGGCGCGGTCGTGCCTGGTTTTCCTGTCTTTCCAGCCTTGGTGGCCGTGGTCAAGCGGACGGTGGTCTTTTTCGTCTTGGCAGTGGTCCTTACGATCCGCGTGAACGTGACCGGCTGGGTCACCTCCCGAGCGACTCCTGGTCCCCACCGGAGTTCGATGTAACAAAACGCCCCGGCAGAGACTTGCGCCTGCGTCGGTGGGCACGGATAGTCCTTGGCTGCGATGGCGGCCGCCTCTCCCGAACTGTCGGTGCCGCCGACCGGTGGCCCTGCCGCTCCGGACCGGACCGTAACCTTGACCGGGGACAGCTTTCCCTCGGCGTTGAAGTGGACGACCTTCGGCGCGCTACACGAGACCGAGAGTGGGACCCCTGCGACCTTGACCGTCGGTTGCCCATGGGCGCTACTGCACTCGAGGATCCAACCGGTCCGATCATGTGGGAGTCTGGACGCCGACACCGTGACGACCTTTCCGGACCTCACGTCGGCGTGTGGCGTGACGACCAGCGAAACGGGAGTATGAGGCGAATCGGTCCTGGTTCGCTTCGGTTCCTTCTCGGCTATCCACGTGGTCTTCCGGGTCACCTTGTGACCTGCTCTCGCACGGTCTCTGCCCTCAATGGCCGTGGATCTCGCTCCACGATCAGCGCCTCGAGCCGATAGGCCGGCGGCACCCGAGGAAGCACCCGGACCCAGGGCCAGGAGTGCCAAGGCCAGGAGCGTTACGCCCGCCACTCGGGGCACCATCATGCGAGCACTCATCATGTCCAATCTCTTCCCGCTAGGTCGACACCCACTGGGCCCCCGGACACGATCCATAGCGACAACGCCGCTCGGGGCCCACCCGTGCACTCCAGACGAATCCGTGCGAACGGCACGTCCTTTCAACCCCGATCTGTAGGTTGACTGTAACTCAGCCAAAACGGCATTCGTCGTCGGGTCGCCCCCATCAGCCCAGCCGGGCAAGTAGCCCGCCGTTCACCGCCCGACGAGGACTGCACCGCCATTACGGAGTGGGTTCCTGATCACTGATGGTGGTGTGCCGACCGCCATACATGGTGGTCAAAAGGGAAAAATTGTCCCCGCCGGCACCACGAAATTTGCCCACTGGCCATGGGGCAACCTCCGTCAGCAATTCGTCGGCGCCGGACCCCATTGGAACACTCCGGGAGTCGGAGCTCTTTGACGGCGATCAAGCCCGCCAACTGGGCATTTATCGGTCGGGCGACGCCGCCAGGTCCGGACTCCTGGCGACCCCGATGTCGCCGGGGAGAATCCAACTCGGCCCAGACGAGATGGTGTCTTCCCTGGGCTGAAGCCTCTGCATCCGGTCCGTCACCCGATTGACACACTCAACGACTGATGAGAGTGTGACGCCGGCGCAAGGGCTTAGCTAGGGCAGGAGCTGGTGACGAGTTCACCGGCCTGAGGATTAGGGGTGGAACATGTCCATGGGGTTCTCTGGTTCATCGACGGATTCAGTTCAGGCACCGAATGGCGGGTCACCGAGGAAGAGGGGCGGTCGAGGGCGGGCGCTCCACATGACTTCGTGGTGGCGCGCAGTGCCGGCCGTGCTCGTTGCTCTGGCAGCGGTGGCGGTTCTGCCGACTCAGGCGGGTGCAACCCCGACGGTCCCCCCCACCACGTGGAACAACGTCACCCCGGCCTCCGGCAGTCCTGCCGGACTCTCCAACGCCTCCATGACCAATGACATCACCGACGGTGGATCACTGCTGTTCGGTGGGGAAGACAGCAGCGGCACCTTCCAGAACGGGACGTGGATCTGGTCGGGTACGGCTTGGACCGAGGACACTCCGGCCACGAGCCCGTCAGCGCGGATCAACGCTGCGCTGGCCAGAACCCAGAGCGGGACCACGAACGGGGCGGTCCTCTTCGGCGGTTTCGACGGGACCAACTACCTCGCCGACACCTGGACATGGGATGGCACCACCTGGACCCAGCAGACCCCGGCCACCAGTCCGCCGGCGCGGGCGGGCGCCACCATGGAGTACTACGACGGCCAAGTGGTGCTCTTCGGCGGCTACAACGGCACCAGTTACCTCAACGACACCTGGACATGGGATGGCACCACCTGGACCCAGGACACCGGCACCGTTCCCCCGGCGCGCGCTTACGCCTCCATGGCCGAGGACACCGGGTACGCCGAGGGCACCGGCGCCCTGGTCCTTTTCGGTGGGTACAACGGCACCAGCTACCTCGGTGACACTTGGACCTACACCGCCAGCGGATGGACCCAACAGACCCCGGCTACCAGCCCCTCAGCCCGCGCCTACGCCGCCATGGCCTATAACGGCACGCTCGCCGAACCGACGCTTTTCGGCGGGTACGACGGCAGCACCATTCTGAGCGACACCTGGGAGTACACCGGAACCAACGATTGGGTCCAGCAAGCGCCGACCACTAGCCCTTCGGCTCGGGCCTATGCATCTATGGCCGACAATTCGACCGACGGTCAACTGGTGCTCTTCGGCGGACAGACCACGACCAGCTCCTCCTCAACCCTTGGGGACACCTGGACCTTCTACTCCGCGCCGGACGCTCCGACCGGCGTCACCGCCACCGCGGGCGACAGCCAAGCAACCGTCACGTTCAACGCCGTTCCTTTCTACGGCGATGGTGGCTACACCATCACGTCGTACACAGTCACGTCATCACCCGACAACCAGAGTTGCACGGTGACTCCCACGGGGACCCCGCCGGCCACCTACGACTGCACAGTCACCGGTCTCACCAACGGAACGTCGTACACCTTCACCGTCACCTCCACGAACTTCCAGGGAACGGGCCTTCCCTCGACCCCGTCCACTGCCGTGGTGCCGGCCGCGGTGCCCGGCGCTCCGACCATCGGTACTGCCACCGGGGGTGACGCCCAGGCTTCGGTGGCTTTCACCGCCCCGGCTTCGGACGGTGGCTCAGCCATTACCTCCTACACCGTGACCGCCACGGACTCCACCACCCCGGCCAATGGCGGACAGACCATCTCCGGATCCGCCAGCCCCTTGGTGGTCACCGGCCTGACCAACGGTGACAGTTATACCTTCACCGTGACCGCCACCAACGCGGCGGGAACCGGCCTGGCCTCGTCGCCCTCCAACGCCGTGGTGCCGGCCACCGTTCCGGGAGCGCCGACCATCGGCACGGCCACCGCTGGCAACACCGAGGCCTCCGTGGCCTTCACCGCTCCGGCCTCGGACGGGGGCTCGGCCATCACCTCGTACAAGGTGACCGCCACCGACTCCACCACCCCGGCCAATGGCGGACAGACCGTCTCCGGATCCGCCAGCCCCTTGGTGGTCACCGGCTTGACCAACGGTGACAGTTACACCTTCACCGTGACCGCCACCAACGGAGCGGGAACCGGCCTGGCCTCGTCGGCCTCCAACGCCGTGGTGCCGGCCACCGTTCCGGGAGCGCCGACCATCGGCACGGCCACCGCTGGCAACACCGAGGCTTCCGTGGCCTTCACCGCTCCGGCTTCGGACGGGGGCTCGGCCATCACCTCCTACAAGGTGACCGCCACGGACTCCACCACCCCGGCCCACGGCGGGCAGACTGTCACTGGTTCGTCCAGCCCCTTGGTGGTCACCGGCCTGACCAACGGTGACCGCTATACCTTCACTGTCACCGCCACCAACACCGTGGGCACCGGACTGGCCTCGTCGGCCTCCAACGCCGTGGTGCCGGACTTGGTGCCGGGGGCCCCGACCGACGTCATCGCCACCCGCGGTAATGCCCGGGCCTCCGTGGCCTTCACCCCACCGGCATCGAACGGGGGTTCGGCCATCACCTCGTACAAGGTGACGGCCATTGACTCCACCACCCCGGCCCACGGCGGGCAGACTGTCACCGGTTCGTCCAGCCCCTTGGTGGTCACCGGCCTGACCAACGGTGACAGCTATACCTTCACGGTCACTGCCACCAATGCGGCGGGACCCGGCTTGGCCTCGTCCCCGTCCAACGCCGTGGTGCCAGCCGGTGTGCCTGGTGCTCCGACCAAGGTGACGGCCACCCGCGGCAACGGCCAGGCTTCGGTGGCCTTCACCCCACCGGCATCAGACGGGGGTTCGGCCATCACCTCCTACACGGTGACGGCCACTGGTGGCCGGACGGCCACCGGTTCCGGCAGCCCACTGGTAGTGACCGGCCTGACTAACGGTGACAGCTACACCTTCACCGTGACGGCCACCAACGAGGCGGGAACCGGCCCGGCCTCCTCGCCTTCCAAGACCGTGGTGCCGGCGACCACGCCGGGTGCTCCGACCGCAGTGACTGTCACCGGAGGAAACGCTCTGGCCTCCGTGGGCTTCACACCCCCGGCATCCGACGGCGGCTCACCCATCACCTCCTACACCGTGAAGGCCACCGACCTGACCAATTCGGCCAATGGCGGGGAGACCATTACCGGCTCGTCGGGTCCGATGGTGGTCACCGGCCTTACTGACGGGGACAGTTACACCTTCACGGTGACCGCCACCAATGCGGTGGGTATCGGACCGGCCTCGTCGCCGTCCAGTGCCGTCGTACCGGGTGCGACCGGTTACTGGTTGGTGGCCAAGGACGGTGGGATCTTCGCCTACGGGGATGCCGGCTTTTACGGCTCCCACGGTGGGGCTTCGCTTAACGCTCCCATTGTGGGCATGGCCGCCACCCCCAATGGGCAGGGCTACTGGCTGGTGGCCAGCGATGGTGGGATCTTCGCCTACGGGAACGCCCACTTCTACGGCTCCCACGGGGGGTCTCCGCTCAACCAGCCCATCGTGGGCATGGCCGCCACCCCCAACGGACAGGGCTACTGGCTGGTGGCCAAAGACGGTGGGATCTTCGCCTACGGGAACGCCCGCTTCTACGGCTCCCACGGAGGGGCTCCGCTCAACCAGCCCATTGTGGGCATGGCTTCGACTCCCAACGGACGGGGCTACTGGCTGGTGGCCAAAGACGGTGGGATCTTCGCCTACGGGGACGCCGGTTTCGACGGCTCCCACGGAGGGGCTCCGCTCAACGCACCCATCGTGGGTATGGCCGCCACGCCCAATGGACAGGGCTACTGGCTGGTGGCCAGCGACGGCGGGATCTTCGCCTACGGGGACGCCGGTTTCGAAGGCTCCCACGGAGGAGCTCCGCTCAACGCCGCCATCGTGAGCATGGCTGCTGCCCCCAACGGTAAGGGATACTGGCTCATGGCCAGCGACGGCGGGATCTTCGCCTACGGGAACGCCGGGTTCTATGGCTCCCACGGAGGGGCTCAACTCAACCAGCCCATCGTGGGAGGCGTAGCCGCCTCCGCCTAGCGATCAGGGCCGGGCCGGCGAATCGGAGAGCCACTACATCGGTGACGCTCCCGGGCCAGGCGCCCTCGGAGACAAACCCCCAACAGAGTTATGGCAGCGTCACCTGCTTGATTTCGAGCACGGTCACTCCGTCGGCATCGGGGGACATCCAGGCGCCAGGCCATTCCGGACGCGGTCGATCGAGCTGTGCATCAGTCCCCCCGGGCACCTCGTAGTTGGAGGGCTCGCACAAACTCTGCACCCAGCAACTCGGTCGTCAGAGACTCAGCTGGCGGTTAGTTCGGCCACCAGTTTGGCGCCGTTCACCGTGCCCAGCCCGCTGGCCAGGTCATAACCCTTAGCCGCTCGGTAGCCAGTGACCGTGTACGACTTGCCACCCTGGACGAACGATACGGAGTTGTTGCCCACGGTGATGTCAGGCAAGCCAGGAGCGCCCGAGCCCAAGGCGTAGAGCTTGGGGTTGAGATCGCCCAGATTGTGCCCGGCCACCTGGTCGGCAATGGCGACGATCCCGGCGAACAACGGGCAGGCCTCGCTCGTTCCTCCTACCAAGCTGAATGACCCCTTGAAGTAGATAATGGCCGCCCCGCGCACAGCTGCACTCAAGGACACATCCGGCACCCCACGCCGCGAACCCACCACGGATGAGACCGCCGCCTGGAAGCCCGGCCGAGCGAATACGGACGATACTCCCCCACTCGAGGCCACTGGAGCTCCGAGAGTCGCCGAATCATTCCACACGTTGTCCGGGGCAGTGCGGCCACCGGCTTGATTCAGATGCAGCTGCGTCCCGCCCACCGCAGTGACCAACGGGTCGGAGGCTGGCCAGTTCACAACCCGGTGGGTGAAGTCCTGGCTTCCGCTCACATTCGATGAGCTGGTGGCACCCTGGTCACCGGTCGAAGCCAGGACGGTCACCTCGTCCTGAGCCGCCAGCGTGTAGGCGCCCCGCAAAGCCAGGATCGAATTGCTGTTCGGGAAGGTCTGCTCCGCGGCACCAAAGCTCTGTGAAATGACGTTGCCGAGCTTGTGCTGGATTACGTACTCCTCGGCCGCGACGATCTGGGGGAAACCGGCGGTACCGACTGTCTCGTTGACTGGCGTTTCGACGAGGAGAAGCTTTGCTTCGGGCGCCATGGCATGGGAGTACTCGACATCCAGTGTGCTCTCTTCGGCCCAGCCGCCGTTCTGTGAGGTGGGACTTCCCTCCGGGGTGATGATCTTGAACGATGGTGGAGCAGGAAGTCCGTAGGCATGGTCGAAGGCGGCAAGGTCTGAGGCGATTGTCGGTGATCCGTAGGCGTCAACCAGAACGATCGTCTCGCCCTGACCCTGGTGACCGACCTTATAAAGCGGTTCCATGTCGTAGGCCGCCTGTAGCTGCGGAGGTCCATAGCACGGGTACCCATCGCTGGCCTCGCACTGGGCAACGGTTGGCGGAGTGGCGGTGGTGGTACCGGGCAACAAAACGGCGAGGGGCGACGGAGCGGGTAAGGGGCGCTCCATAGCTGTACTCGGAACCGAGGCTGGCCCGACCGCCAGCGCGCACATGGCCCCGAGAGCCAGAACCGAACCGCCCGCCACCGATGAACGTGTCCATCGACTTCGCACAGCTGGCCGGGCTGACCGGGCTCCTCGATGGCCGCTCGTCACCGCCACACCGCCCCGACGACGCCCCATGCACCCGCCCTCCCATCCGACTATCGGCCAGTACGGCAACCAGCGCCAGAATACCACCGCCCTCCGCCACGACGGCCCGGCAGTTCGGGACTCGTCGGCACTCGCCTCACGCTACGGCTGATGTTTCTCGCCCGTAGTGCGTCACCGGACCGTAGGTCCCTGCATCCCACGGCCGGTGAGACACTTCACGCGGCCGGTTCGGGCCATCACCTCAATCAGTGGCCTTTGCCTGTTGGATGGCCTGAGCCGTGATGTTCGCCACCTGGGAGGCGGGTGGCGGAGTGAGCATGATCGGGGCGCCGAAGTCCGAGAACGTCATGGTAATGGTTGCCGAGCCGGATCCATTGCTGGCTCCTGCACTAGCCGCTGGGATCGGGACCTTCTCACTGATCTGTCTCACCAGACCCTTCGAGTCGACCCACACCAGTACCGGAAGCGTTTTCGTGCCCAGCGCCTGAGCTTCCTGACTGATGCCTTGCCCAGCTTTTGAGCCGTCCTTGGCAGATACCTTCGCGGCCTCTTTGGCCAGGTCAATTGTGGCCTTGTACTCCGAGGTATCGACGCCATCGATCGTGGCCGCGCCCACCTTGACCACGCTATTGGACACCCCGGCCAGGTTGGAGAGGATCTGGGCGGGATTGTCCGAGCTCTCCGTAGATAGCTGGGCAAGGGACTTCCCCAGCTTCGCCTCATCGACCTGGTTGAGGTTTACGCTTATCCACGGCTTGTCGCCAGGGATCTGACTCTGCGAAGTCGGAGGAACTTTGACGTATACCACCCCTCCGGTCTCAACGATCTGTTCGCTCCCACCGCTCGGAGAGTTCAGCTGCAGCGCAAAACCTTGATGTGTCAGATCGATTACGCCGGCTCCCGTCACGTTCAGCGATTCATTCGAACCACTGGTGCTGGTAGAGCTGATCGACTCGCGAAAGGCCACCTTGGCCGTCTTGGCCTTCACGGTGGCCGTATAGGCAGTCAATACTGTTCGCGTCGGCTGATCGCTGGATGCAGAGCCTCCACCGGTCCCGCATCCGGCAACGACCATGGCGGTCCCGGAGAGAAGACAGGCAACTCCCGCAGATACTGTTCGTTTGCTCATGGTGACGATTGTTCCCTGTTCCGCTAACGGTAAACGAACAGAACTGGATCAAGGCGAGAAGCGTGCATTGGCTACTTGTCTGCACGCCTGCCTTCTCGCTCGTCGCCGTTTTGAAACCAGCCACCATGGAACTGGCCGCAGAGCGTCCCAACGATGCACTCCCTCTAACGACGGTCGACTCGCTCGTCACATTGATGACGCCCGAGGTTCAAGTGGGGCATCCGCTCAACCGCGGGGTCTACCAACGATGCCTCCCCTGGCAACCCAATCTGAGCACGGCAGCCGGCACGCTGCGCATCTCGACCCACCCCCAGAGCACTCTCGTCCGAAGCCAGCCCAGATGCTTCTAGCCACTTGCGACCCGGCGTGACTGGCCGAGGGAGCCTCCGGCGTCCAAAGCGTTCATGGCCCACATTTCGCACCGACATCAATTACGGTGGTGTCAGTCCTCAAGAAGGTTGATGTCACCCTCCAGATGCTCGGCAACAGCCCCAATCTCAGACCCCTCATCGGGGGCCCGCGTGAACATCACGTAGTGTCGCCTCACCTGACGAGTCGCAGGCAGACGATGTGCTCGTCCTCCCTCTCGTGGCGGGATTAGGGCGCAGACGTGGCCACTGCGGTTGAGGACGAACCCCTCACCAGACCCGTCTACGAGGCTGGAACCGCGCCGGGTGACCGTCGATTTCGTCCCGACATCCAAGGGCTCCGAGCTTTGGCGGTCTTACTGGTCGTCCTCTATCACGCCGGGCTCCATGGCCTGAGCGGTGGGTACGTCGGTGTCGACGTGTTCTTCGTGATCTCGGGCTTCGTCATTACGGGGCTCCTGTTGAGAGAACGAGCCAAGTCGCACAGGACTTCGCTCCTCAGCTTCTACGGCCGCCGGAGCCGACGAATCATCCCGGCAGCCACCCTTGCCATCACGGTAACTGTCATCGCCGTTTACGCGGTCCTTGGGGCCGCATACGGATACCCGACGGCAATAGATGCCCGGTGGACGGCGGTATTTTTGGCGAACTTTCACTTCGCCCGGGCTGGTACGGGTTATCTGGCAGCACAACAGCCCCCGTCGCCACTGCTCAACTTCTGGTCCCTGGCTGTCGAAGAGCAGTTCTACCTGGTCTATCCGCTGCTCTTCATGGTCTTGGCTTCCATCCGCACCCGATGGAGTCAACAGGCCAAGCTGGTCGCCGGGCTGGGCGTGGTCATCGTTGTCTCGTTCGGACTATCGGTAGCGCAAACGGCGACCAATCCGACCGTGGCGTACTACTCGCCGCTTACACGCGCCTGGGAACTGGCCCTCGGCGCTCTGCTGGCGGTGGGAACCAACTGGCTCCTCAAGATCCCACGTCCAATCGGCGCCGCCATCACCTGGCTGGGCCTGGCGGCAATCGTATTCGCCGCAGTCGATTTCAACGCCACTACCCAGTTCCCTGGCTCGTGGGCGGCAGTTCCGGTCGTAGGAGCGTGCCTGGTCATTGCCGGGGGAACCAACGGGGCTCGATGGGCTGCCGAAGGGGTGTTGAGGACAGCGCCGGCTCAATGGCTCGGAAAGCTCTCGTACTCGATCTATATCTGGCACTGGCCGATCTTGATCATCGCCGCCGATGCCGCCGGAAGATCCAGCTTGCCGTTCAGCCGCAATATCGTCTGGCTGCTGGTGGCCCTGGGCGCCGCCGTCTGTTCGTACTATCTGGTCGAAGCACCGATCCGGCGGGCATCCTTCGGTCGTTCTCGTCGTTCTGCTTCGTGGTTGCCGCTCGGTCTTGGTGCGCTGCTGATTGTCGTCTCGCTGGGCGTCGCCACGGCGGAACTTCATTTCAACAGTAGTCAGAGCCCGGGAACATTCAACGCTCGGCAGCTCCCTGCTCCAGCATCGTCGGAGTCGGAAGTGTTGCAGGCAGTCAAGACAGCGACAAGCATTACCTCCGTACCCGACAACCTGACTCCCCCACTGGCCGACGTATCCAGTGATTTCGGGGGCCTGGAGGGGATCTGCTTTCCGCTGGCCAGTGTGACCACCGCCCCATCCTGCACGTTCGGCGACCCCCACGGCACGCACACCATGGTCCTCTATGGCGATTCTCACGCCGATATGTGGTTCTACGCGATGAATCAGATCGCTACCGAATACCACTGGAAGTTGGTCCTACTCAGCAAGGGCTGGTGTCCGGCCAACATGCTCCCCTACGGAACTCCGCCTAATACCAACGAGCCCAACGGCATATACGTGCAATGCGCCCAATGGCACCAGTTTGCCCTCCGGCGAATTCGCCAACTCCAACCCGATCTGGTCGTTGTCACCCAGGAACCCTTCAGCAAACCGGGAGGAGGCGACTACACAGCTGCGCAGTGGGAGGAGGGCATGGTCAACACGCTTAAGCAGATAGCGGTACCGGCGCGCAAGAATCCTCGTCCTCGGGAACATCCCCAGCTTCTCCATCAGCCCCCCGGTGTGCCTCCTGGGCCACACGACAGACGTTCAAGCCTGCTCGTCACCTTTACCGCAGTACCTGGTCCAAACCAATGCGGCCGAATTGAAGGCGGCACAACGCGTGGGTGCCAGGTATGTCAGCGTCATTCCATGGTTCTGCTCGACGACGTGCACAACGGTGATTGGGAGGTACGAGGTCTATTACGACGACTACCACATCACCCAGGCCTACTCGGCCTATCTGATAAAGGTTTTGGCCGCCAAGCTGGCGCTTCCCAAATACACCTGAGCCTGTCCATATGCGATGGGGCTCTCCACGAGTTTGGTCCGGGCCCCCAGTTAGTTAGTCCGTCAAGTCGTACTCGTAACCACCACTCCATTGCCTTCAGGGTGGCAGAGCTCGAGGTTGGCTTTGGGCTAGCTACCGCGGCGTCTTCCCTATGCGGCGTTCGGTTGCCCAGAGACTGGCGGTGAACCGACGGCCATCCCTCCGGGAGCAGCTGAAAGGCAACGTTCTGGTCCCGTGGGCGAGCGCCCAGACTGAGCTGGGACCCCTATGCCGCATCCAACTGCGACACGTTACCGAGGCATAGCCTCGCCAGGCCAACGGCCGGTGGGAGGAGGAAGCGAATGGACGAAAGCAAGTGGATCGGAGCCAGGTCGCCGGAGTTTCGCGCCATCTTCGAACGAATCAAGGTGGCAACCCGACTTTCCTCCGAGCTCAGCAGATACTGCATGGACGAAACCGAGTCGATCCGACAAGCCTTCGAGGAGCTGATCGGCAAGCCCGTCGGCGACCGGTTCACGCTCATCCCACCCTTCTACGCTGATTGCGGGCTGAACATCACCCTCGGTCAGGCCGTCTTCATCGGTTACCAGTGCATGTTTACCGGTCATGGAGCTATCGATATAGCCGACGAGGTCATGATCGCCAACAACGTCAACCTGGTCACTGCCGGTCACCCCGTCGAACCGGATAAACGGCGGGCGTATATCACCGTGGAGCCGATCGCCGTTGAAACAAACGTCTGGATCGGAACAGCCGCCACGGTCCTGCCCGGCGTGACCATCGGTGCAGATTCTGTTGTCGCCGCCGGTGCGGTCGTCACCCACGACGTACCTCCGGCGACCTTGGTGGCTGGAGTCCCAGCGATCGTTATACGGCACCTGTAGGCCCTCCCCGGCAGGAAACGGCCAACCGACCCTCACCTCCGACGCTGCGCATCAGGTCGTCTGCGTTCAAAGACGGCCCCGAAATGAACCGCATAGGCCACCTCAGAGTCGTTGTCGGTTCCGAGAGATAGCATCGCAGAGTGATCAATCGAGCCCCTCACTACGCGGAGGCCTTCTACGTTGCACCCGGGCAGTGCTTCCGATTCGTCCATTCTGGGGTAGGGCACGCTGCCCACTGTCCCGATCCCATCGTCCGCCGCGGTCGGTTCGTCGATCGGAAAGGCAAAGGATGGGAAGTCGATGCCTGCGCCCATCATGCCGAGGAGTTGACTTAGAGACTCGGGGCCACCCGAGAGGTGAATCGACGAAATGAGCGGCTGATGACAATATGCTCCGAGCGGCGATCACTTGCCCCTGAGGGTCTTGCGGAATCCAAAGTAGATGGCGGCGAAGACCAAGACGATGCCGATGTTTACGATCAGGCGCAGCCAAGTGTGGTGCCTCAAAAATAGGACATCCACGCCGACCACAACCACAACCAGCGCAAGCGCGTAAGTCACGCCGATTGTGCGCCTTCCCATACGTCAATCCTATTGCGCCAGCGCCCCGGCCACGGGCCCGGACGGTGCTCGCACCACAGTGCCGTCCCCCTCGGAAACATCGAGCCATCGGAAGCAGGAGTCGCCGAGCGTTATTAGGCGCATCGGTTACCCGTCAATGAACTTGCGCCTATGTCGATTCAAGCATTCCGCACCTCGGACGACGGCACCGGCCGCCAGTATGGCCAGGCATACTTCGAAGGGGGCTCGGAATCGAACGAGGCCATACACGAGCGCGCTGAACAAAGGTGAGGACGCCAGCGGGAACAAGTAGGAACCATTGCCGAATGTGCCGCCGTCGGAAGGTCACGACCCCTCCGATTCCCAATCCAAGCATGCAGTAGTAGAAGATCGTGCCCGCATCCGTGGCCAGGGCCGGTCGCCCCTCCCCCAGCTCAATATTCGCGTCCTCAGCAGGTCGGTAGAAGCCCCACTCTCGACCTATTCGGGCCAGCATCACTATGGGCAACCGAGAAAGGTGGCCTCTGGCGTACCGCACCGCCGTCTTCTCGTCCCTCGCCGACTGGACGGACTCGTCGCCGGGACCCGGTTTTGAAGTGGCGCACACATAGGACCACGAACCTATTTGGGGCCCATAGTACGTCTGGTTGCAGTTTGCCCCCAAGAGGGCCAGGCCCGTTCCAGTCGAGACGTAGGTGCTGTCCGTGAAGGTGACCAGGTTTCGCGTAACCCATGGGGCGAGCAGGACGCAGAACATCAAAACCGCGCAACCAAGCTGGCCCATCCGGCGGCGGACGGGTTCCGCCCGCGCACCCAGAATGGCCGGTAGCAGCAGCGTGGGGACGAACAGTGCGAGTTCCGCCCGTACAAGAGTTGCCGCCGCGCAGGCCACGCCGACGAGCGCGGCACGGGCCAGCCCAGGGGATCGAACATAACGAACGATCGACAAAAGAATCAAAGCCATGGTGAGCATGGCTGGGGTCTCAGACATCACAATTCCACTTGGCATCCAGAAATCGGGCGCCAACGCCGCCAAAGCTGCAGCTACCAGTCCGACCTTGGTGCCGGCGATGTCTCGACCCACCATGCCGACCAATAGAACAACCAGCCCACCAAGGACGGCCTCAGTCAGCCTGGGGACTGTCGTTCCCTTGCCGAAGGGAATCACCAAGTTGACGAACCCGAGTAAGAGGGACGTCAGTGGCGGATGGGCAGCCGTCGGCTGCGTACTTTCTGGCACACGAAAGAACTGACCAATTCGAAACTGCTCTGCGGTCAGTTGGTACCAAAGGGCGTCATAGACCCTCTGGTTCTGAAAGCGGGTGAAAATGAGCACGTAACCGAGGCGAAAGGCAAGGCCGAACGCAACAATGCCGGCCAACCACATCCGGTAGCAGCGAGTCGACAACGCCGAACCGACAGACCACAGAGGATCGCTTGCATAGTTGCCGAACCGCCCCGAGTTATCACTGGCACCGGTCACGGCATGGGGACCGAGTTGATCGACTGAATCCGCGGGCGTCAGAGGCCCTGGGCTCACCCCTTGGCCAATCGCACTCGTTCGCATAGCCTTAGCGGAGCGGGCCTAGATCGCTTCGAATTCGACGGGCGGGGCAGCCCACGACCGACCACTCGGGCGCGCTGTTCCCTAAATCTGGACAACGGGGCAGTCGCTGACGACCTGGTCACCAGCGCTCGGGATCCGGACCAAACCGGTAGACCCGGCCCCGGCGAGGGCCGCTGGCCAGATGGTTCAGCCACTTTCGTTGGACCATCGCCGGATGGTAACGGCGAGATCTCGACGCCGGTCCGCCGCGCCTGAAGGATAATTCAGCCAGTCTCCGCTACGGTGATCGAGGGCACGAAAATGGGACGGTGGTGAGGGTCTCGATGCGGGTGTTGATGGTCGAGGACGACAAGTCCCTGGTAGCGAGCTTGCGGCTCGCCGTGCAGGACGCTGGATTTCTATGCGATGTGGCCTATGACGGAGCCGTCGGTCTTGAGCGGGCGATAGGTGGTCACTACGACCTGATCGTTCTCGACATCATGCTTCCAACCCTGAACGGTTTCAAAGTGTGCGCCGAACTCCGCAGACTCGGTCACCAAGTTCCCATTGTGATGCTCACCGCCAAGGCTGGAGAATGGGATGAAGCAGAGAGTCTCGACACCGGAGCCGATGACTACCTGACGAAGCCGGTGTCGCTGGTGGTGTTCATGGCTCATCTGAGGGCGCTCCTGCGCCGTACCTATCTGACTTCCAGCACCGAGATCGTGGTGGACGGCGTCAGCCTGAACCCGGTGAGGCGGCTTTGCCGCTTCGGCAACCAAGAGGTCCGACTTTCGGGCCGGGAAGTCGAAGTGCTGGCAGGTTTGATGGTCGCTGATGGAGCGGTGATAGCAAAGCAAGACCTCCTTCGCCAGGTCTGGGGTGATCAGTTCAAAGGGGACGAAAACATAGTGGAGGTCTATGTTCGACACCTGAGAACAAAGCTGAAGTCTTTCGAACGACTTATGGTGGCGACAGTTCCCGGTGAAGGTTACCGATTCTGCGTATCCGAAGGGACTCTGAGAGTGGTAGCCCTGGTCCGCTCCCTCCGCTTCCGCATTACCTGCTTGGCAATGGTCGCCGTCGCCGTCGTTTTGTTGGTGGTAGGCATCACCGTCGTTCGTGCGGTTGACAGTCATCTCCTAGGACAAGTCGATCGCGGGTTAATCAGCAGCGGCGATTACTTGGGGGCGCGGATTGAGCATAACGAATTCGTACCGGTGACGGTCCCGGCTGATCAGCTAGGTCAAGGATTGTCGCCCTCGGGACATCTTTTGGGCGAAAGCACCAATATCCGCGGGATGCCGCCACTGGTCGCGGTCCGACCCAGTGACAACTTGCCGCTATTCACGACGATTTACTACAAGCGAATCGGATACGTTCGATTGCTTGAGCAGCGACTATCGCCCCACGGACTGGTTCTCGTCACTGGCCAGCAAATCAACGAGGTGGTCGAGGCTGGAAGTTCACTGACGGAGCTACTGGCGGTCATTCTGCCATTGCTGGCGGTGACCTTGGGGCTCCTCATTTGGATCGTGGTCGGTCGAACAATGCGTCGAGTGGAGGGGATGCGCGGCGCAGTTGGCGAGATCTCTGACCGGAAGCTCGATGATCGGATCCCGCTTTCAGGCAGTGGCGATGAGCTCGACCGTTTGGCTGCGACCATGAACGGAATGCTCGACCGACTGACCACTGCGGTCACACGGGAACGTCAGTTTGTCGCCGACGCGAGCCATGAACTACGTAGCCCGATAGCTAGTCTTCGTGCCGCATTCGAGGTGTCCCGCGGCGACCCAACAGAGCACCGGCGCGGTGAGGACACTGTTCTAAGTGCACTTCAGAGACTCGACATGTTGGCTGAAGAACTACTGATTCTCGACGCCGTCGGCCGGCCTGTCGTGGGAAGGGGTCCCGAGCTGGTGGACATCGACGAGCTAGTTCTTGAACAGGTGCATCAATTGCGATACTTCACCGGGCTGGACCTGGACGTCGGCAGGGTATCTGCGGGCCAAGTCCTAATGCGCGAGGTCGACATGATGAGGATCATCGAAAACCTCTCGACAAATGCCTGCAGGCATGCGGCGAGCAAAATATCCTTCGCCGTCACGGAGTCCGATGGCCGTGTTTTCTTCTCAGTGAGCGACGATGGCCCCGGCATTCCTGCTGAGATGCGTGAGCAAGTCTTCGAACGTTTCGCTCGCCTCGATGTTGGGCGAAGCCGACACGATGGTGGTTCCGGGCTTGGGTTGGCGATTGTCTCCGAGCTCGTAAAGAGCTACGAAGGCAGGGCGTGGGCGGAGAGCGTTCTTCCACATGGGGCCCGGTTTGTTATAGAGCTTCCCATGCCAATGGCTGAGGATGGCACCTCACGGCCAGGCGGCGGTACCCGAATTGGCGATCGACTGTCGAAGGGGCGGCAGGCATCCTGAAAACGGTGGTCATTCAGTGGACCTACTTCCCTGCACTTCTTCGGGCCGGGGTTCCATCGCCGGCCAAATCCAGGGGCGCGGGAGTTATCAACTCCGAACGCACGTCAGTTTTTCCGGCCTCCTCGCCGGTTCAGAGATGCCAGAAGGAGGAAGCGATGGACAAAACCTTCCGAGCAACGATGCTGAAGAGTCCCAGTAAGGGGGGTTGGACCTATGTGGTGATGGAGGGATCGGCCGAGTTCTTCGGCACCAAGGGCCTCGTGAAGGTGCGCGGAACGGTGGACGGTGAACCGTTCGAGAGCTCGTTCATGGCCCTCGGAGACGGAACCCACAAGCTCCCTATCAAGAGTGACATTCGTAAGAAGCTGGGAAGTCCGAAGGAGACAGCGTTACCGTCCATCTAACGGAGCGTCTCCCACGGCAGTACGAAGAGTCGATGGCCATCGCTATGCCAATGGCGTACGTGCCACTCCGGATCGATCCATCTCGTAGCTGTCGGATCTGTTAGCCGAGGTACGGACAAGACGCCGCCGGGCGGAGACGTGGGGCAACCCACGGCCGGCCCCATCTCCGACAATCGACTCGTACTAGCCCCCGGAGCCGGAGGTTGGGGAACGGCTCCATGGCAGGCAGGTTATTGCAGAGAGTGATATTCGAAGACGGGTCGTCACGGAGCGTAGCGAACCCGTCGTAATTCGACTATTCCACTTGGCACCAAACCCCGACGGGGCCATGCTTGGCGCTGCACGCGTGCAATCGGGTCGGACCCCGGTCGTCGGAGACTAGGAGTGAGCCATGCGGAGCAAGAAGATTCGAGCTGTCGCGCTGGTGGGCTTCGTGATCCTCGGGGCCCTGACGGTCACCACCGTGATCGCCGGTTCGGCACCGAGAACATCCGCCGTCGCCTCGCCAGCCGACGGGGCCACCCGAGATGGGAACGACTACCGGACCGGGTGGTATCCGGACCAAAGCAACCTGACTCCTGGCCTGGTCACCGGGGGCACCTTCGGCCAACTGTTCAAGACCGCGGTCAACGGATCGGTCTACGGCCAACCGCTCCTCGACGACGGACAGATACTGGTCAACACCGAAAACAACTATTCGTACGGTCTCAACCCGGTCACCGGAAAGATTCTATGGAGTAGACGTTACGGAACGCCGGCGCTGGCCAGCGAACTCGGCTGCGCCGACCTGGCCCCGAACATGGGGATCACGTCGACCCCTGTGGTAAACCAGGCCACGGACACTGAGTATCTGGTAGACGACCAGTACGTTTCGGGCAACTCGGGTCCGCAGATCTATTACATGCATGCCCTCAACCTCGCCAACAAAGGGTGCCGAGGAACCTGGGTTCCCCGTGGCGATCAAGGGGACCGCTTCGGACGACCCAGCAAGAGACGTTCAATGCCACCTACGAGATCCAGCGGCCGGGACTGCTCCTCTTGGGCGGCGTGGTCTACGTCGGCTTTGCGGGACACTGCGATTTCCCTCCGTATCAGGGCTACATCGCCGGCGTCTCCGAAGCTGGCAAACTGACCACCCTCTGGTCGGACGAGACCCAGTCCGTGGTGGCCGGGACCACACCGCAAGGTGGGGGGATCTGGCAGTCAGGGGGAGGTCTGGTCTCCGACGGGCCGGGGACCATTCTGATCACCACGGGCAACGGCGGTTGTTACGGCTGCACGCCCAACGGCACCATCCCGGGTGACAAGCCCCCGGCTGATCTGGGGGAGACAGTCGTCCGGCTCGATGTGCAGCCCGACGGCAGCCTCAAGCCGGTCGATTTCTTCGCTCCCTACGATGCGCCGGCCCTGGACACCAACGACCTCGACTTCGGCTCAGGGAGCCCGGTCGCACTCCCGGACCAGTATTTCGGGACGGCGTCTACACCCCACCTGGCCATAGCAGTCGGCAAGGAGGGCTACGTCTACCTGCTCAACCGGGACAACCTGGGAGGGGAGGGCGAGGGGCCGAACGGCACGGACAACATCGTCGGGCGATTCGGGCCCAACGGAGGGGTGTGGTCAAGTCCTGCGGTTTGGCCAGGCAACGGGGGCTGGATCTATATCCCCACCGCGTCGGGGGGCGCGGCCCAGCACGGCTCTGCCGGGGTCATGGATGCCTACCAGTACGGCCTTACCGCCTCCGGTACGCCGACCCTCAACTTGGCCGGACAGTCATCGGACGCCTTCGGGTTCGGCTCCAGCGCACCCGTCGTGACCTCCAATGGCACCACCTCCGGATCAGCGCTGATGTGGACGGTGTGGTCACCGAACGGAACCGGCGTGGGGGCCCAGCTCCGGGCCTACGACCCGGTCCCTGTGGATGGAAAACTGAAGGAGATCTTCGCTGCCCCTGTGGGAACGTCCTCCAAGTTCAACCCGCCCGGGGTGGGGGGGAACAGGCTCTATGTCGGAACTCGGGACGGCAGCGTGATCGGATTCGGCGCCCCGGTTTCCGCCCCTGTGACGGCCGCCTCTCCGACGTTCCCGTCCACCGTGGTCGGGAAGAAAGTGACGGAGACGTTGCGGGTTACCGCCAACAGCGACATCACGATTACCAAGCTCTCCGTCTCCGGGGGGGTCTTCACGCTCGGCTCGCCGAGCCCAGCCCTTCCGGCAGCCCTGGGTACCGGGTCCTCGCTCACCGTTCCCGTCACCTTCGCCCCGACTGCGGGCGGGCTCGTTGGTGGGAGCGTCACCATCACCACCAAGGCCGATGGGAGCTCCGATGTACCGCTCTCGGCCATCGGCGAGGTAAACGGCCCCAACCTGGATGTGTCCACCAACGGCATCAGCTTCGGCGGCATACCGCCTGGCCAGCAAGCCAGTCAGGGCGTCGGCTTCTTCAACGACGGATCATCGTCCCTCAAGATCTCCAAGGTCCACGAGCCGGGGGCGCCCTTCTCCACGTCCGGGGCGCCGGTCGATGGGGATACCATTGCCCCGGGTACCGAGGTATTCGTCAACGTGAGCTTCTCGCCAAAGAAGGTTGGCCTGTACACCGACACCCTGGAGGTCGACAGTAACGGCGGCAGCCAGGTAGTGACGCTGACCGGCAAGTCAACGCCCTCGTCCGTGCTACGCATCACCCCGGAATCGGTCAATTTCCGGAAACGTCGCTGTCGGACAATCGGCCACAGAAACCTTCAAACTGACTGATGTCGGGGGTAGCAGCCTCACCTTCTCCAAGTCCAAGCCGCCGGACAAGGGCCAGTTCAGCGCCCTGACCACCTTGCCGGAAGGGACCACCATGGCCGCCGGCACCAGCCGCACCGAGACGGTCCGATTCACACCGAAGGGACTAGGGACGGAGAGAGATCAATGGGTGCTCAACGTCAATGACGGCAAGGGCGTCCGAGCGGTGAACTTCACGGGTACCGGGGTCTCAGCCTCCTCATTGCCGTTCACGGCATGCGCCGGCCAGAGCGGCGACCCGGCCTCCGGGTCACCGACGGTGGGCATCGCGTCTACCCCCGATGGCAGGGGTTATTGGATCGCCGACGCAGATGGAGGGGTGCAGACGTTCGGGGACGCCCCCTTCTGTGGATCGATGGCCGGGCTCCCCCTCAACCAGCCGATCACCCACATCGTCGCCACCCCGGACGGCAAGGGATACTGGCTGGTCGCCGCAGACGGGGGTACCTTCGCATTCGGCGACGCGCCCTTCTTCGGCTCGATGGGGGGTCAGCCACTGAATGCCCCGATCGTTGATATCGCCCCGACACCGGATGGCCGGGGCTACTGGTTGGTCGGCTCCGACGGAGGGGTCTTCGCCTTTGGCGATGCCGGCTTCTACGGTTCAACGGGCAGTATCCATCTCAACGAACCGATCAACGGCATGGCAGCCACACCTGACGGCAAGGGTTATTGGATGGTGGCCTCGGACGGTGGGATCTTCAACGGGGGTGACGCCGGCTTCTACGGCTCCCTCGGGAACATCCACCTCAACGAGCCCATTGTCGGCATGGCAGCCACACCTGACGGCAAGGGTTATTGGATGGTGGCCTCGGACGGTGGGATCTTCAACGGGGGTGACGCCGGCTTCTACGGATCCCTGGTCGGCATTCACATCAATGGACCGATCGTCGGGATGGCGGCCACCCCCGATGGAAAGGGCTACTGGCTGGTCGGTGCCGACGGTGGCGTCTACAACGGGGGCGACGCGGGCTTCTTTGGATCGGGTACGTTCGACTTTGAGCTGTTCGCAACTCCCACGACCAGTCGTCGATAGTGCGCTTTTCCAAGATCGTGCCGAGGAGGCAAAGGTGGAGAAGCGGATGAGATCTTCTCTCCCGGGCAGTGATGTCCAAGGAATAGGAGCGCCGAAACGGCGCTGCTGCCAAGCGGCGAAGGAAAACAACCTGAGGCCCATGAATGATGCGGACGAGGCCGAAGAACCTCCGTCCCGAATTTGTCCGGAGAATGCACCGTTGATCCCTACGGAGGTGGTGCCCCACACCAGATCACGGACGGTTATGGCTAGCCCATCGACGGCCCGCATGCCAGAGGCGACGGTCGTCTGCGCCTGGCGACCGGAGGACGATCAGACCGAGCCCAACGATTGCCAGGTCACCATAACGAGAAGGTAACGCTCCCGTGACAGCACCACACCGTTCTGTTCGGCCGCTACATGGGGTGGTTCCTGATCCACCGGGTGTAGGAGATGCTTCCTAGAAAGCAGATTTCGCTGGGTTTGGCCTTCAACCTCGCTGGCTTCTTCGACCACCATTCCTGTGATTGTCTCGTTGGTCGAACGGGCAGCACTGGGGCGCTATCGCGCTCATAGAACGGACCGATGCCACGCCAATGCGAGGACGCGCCCGACATGATTCGATCAGCGTCGGTGCAGTCGGAGTTATCACCACGCAAGGGCTCTTTGCGAACCACCCACGTGTCCATTTCCAGGCGCCATGACGGAAAATCTTTTGGCCGTATTGCATCCGCTCTTGCCGGTGAACGAACGCGCGCTTCGCCGTAGCTTAGGTACCGGCTGCCATGCCCACGATGGGTTTGTTGAGGGTCAACGCCCCGGTCGACCCGTAGAAGGCCGCATCACCGAAGGCGAAGATGCCACCGTCGCTGGCAACAAGCCAGTAGCCCTTGCCGTCGGGAGTGGCGGCTACCCCGACGATGGGCTTGTTGAGGGTCAGACGCCCCGGTCGACCCGTAGAAGGCCGCATCACCGAAGGCGAAGATGCCACCGTCGCTGGCCACAAGCCAGTAGCCCTTGCCGTCGGGAGTGGCGGCTACCCCGACGATGGGCTTGTTGAGGGTCAGCGCCCCGGTCGACCCGTAGAAGGCCGCATCACCGAAGGCGAAGATGCCACCGTCGCTGGCCACAAGCCAGTAGCCCTTGCCGTCGGGAGTGGCGGCTACCCCGACGATGGGCTTGTTGAGGGTCAGACGCCCCGGTCGACCCGTAGAAGGCCGCATCACCGAAGGCGAAGATGCCACCGTCGCTGGCCACAAGCCAATAGCCCTTGCCGTCGGGAGTGGCGGCTACCCCGACGATGGGTTTGTTGAGAGTCAACGCCCCGGTCGACCCGTAGAAGCTTGCGTTCCCGAGGTTGAAGACTCCGCCGTCAGAACCGACGAGCCAGTAGCCGCTCCCGAGCGGCGATGTGGCCATTCCCACTATGGGCGCATTGAGATGGAGGCTGCCGAGAGATCCGTAGAAGCCGGCGCCACCGAAGTTGAACATTCCACCATCGCTGGCCACAAGGTCGTAGCCCGTGGCCGCGGAGGGAGCTGGCGAGGGCGGACCCGGGAGACCTCGGGGTCCCTTGAGGGCCGTGACATGGGACTCGCCTGGGACCAGAATGAGGCCATCGGCGGCGGAGGGCGAGGGGAAGCTCGACGCAGAGCAGCACACGTCGATCTTCTGCACGACGGCTCCGGATTTGGGATTGAGGGCAAAGAGATCACCTTGGTTGCCGTCAGCACCGTTGGCGATCGACCACACCAGACCACCGGCAACGATCGGCGAGCTATTAGGTCCGATTTTCGAGTGCCAGATCGGATTTGGGGGCGACGAGGCGGTAGGTCGCACTGCACGGAGGCCGTCCCGACAAGGGACGAACAAGAGACCGCTCAGATCGGCAATCCCTCCGTCAGGGTCCTCACTGCAAAAGTCAGGCTTGGATTGGAGTTGGCCACCGATATGTCCGAGATGTGACTGACGGAGCGTATAGGCGGTCCAGGCCTTACCGACCACAAAGACCAGACCGTTGGGTAGCAGCGCAGGCGCAGTTGACAGGTCCAGATCATTGCCATTGTCGAAGTACCAATTCGAAGCTGCGAAATAGTCGAGAACTTTGAGAGAGGGGCTGAGTTTGAGGACGCTCGAGCCGTAGTCGTAGGGCTGACTAGAACTGGAATACCCGGCATTGCCTGTGGCTACCCAAATGTCTCCTTGGGCATCAATGTCGGGCGCGGCTCCGCCCATCCAAATACCGCCCTGATTGTCTCCGGGGAAGTTGGCGACAACGAAAGTCGTAGGTTTGGAGCCATTCTCTGGGGCCGAAATCAAGAGCCCGTGGTAGCTACCGCAATCTCCCGAGTTCCCCCCGAAGGCGACGATGACATTGCCCCGGTCGAGGCCCAGCGATGCACGCTGGAGCTGGTTAGCGGGAGTGGAGCCCGGCGGGTCGATGACCTCATTCAGCATGATGGCACCGGTGTAGAGGTTCAATCCGATCAGGTGATGTGAGGCAATCTTCGGGGTCGGAGCTGCCTCGTCGGCAACCACGAAGATCTCCGAACGACTCGGATCGATCACCGGGGTCGACGTGATGCCAACGGTCGGGGTTATATCACCGCAGGGAAGCGTGCTGGCGTTAACAGGGGAGAAAAGATGGTGCGACCACAGGAGGCCCCCAGAATCGGCGGCTAAGGCGTAAACGGTGTCGTTCTCGGTGGCGGCGAATACGCGTCCGGCATAGACGAGCGACTGGCCGTAGATGTGTCCGTCAAGGAGGGGTGACGTCCAAGCGGCGGTGGCCGGCGAGTAGGGGTTGCCAGATGAGTCGACACCGGTACGCAGATTGTTCTGGTCGAAGGTCGTCCAATCGGAAGGTGTTACGGCTGAAGATCGGGCCACAGGTGCCCGCGTGCTCGAACCAACATGTCTGCTAACGGTCGCTCCGGCCGTCGCCGCGAAAGCGGTCGTGGTCGCCGCTACTACGACCAGCAATGAGGCGAATTTTAGGAATGGCCTGTTGGAATCCACATCCGCCTCCCAGAAGGGCTTGAGCTCACAGGCACTCTAGAGTAAGCCGTCTGAGCGCGCTAGCTCGAAGGTGCAACCGGGCGGATCGGTCCATAAGAAGGTGAGGCCGAGGATGGAGCGCTCGCTCGCCAGCCTGGACTTGGGTGGCCGCACCCACCTGGAGGGGGTGGTCGAACAAGAGCTCTTCGCCCTCGGCATCACGGCCAAGCACTCCCGTCGGTACCATCCCCAGACCTGCGGCAAGGTCGAGCGGTTCCACCAGACGCTCAAACGGCTTGTGGCGGCCCAGAAGGGCATCGAGACCAAGCTGCAACTCCAGCGGGTGCAGGAATCGATATTGGGTGCCTCGGAACGAACGGCACCAGTGGGCGTGTGGATAACCGGCCTACCTCAACGTCACGCCATGAACGACATCCCAGCGGTCATCCCTAGATCATCAAGGGATAACCGCTCTGGATCTAGGAAGCTAACGACGTGGTGGCCATCCCCACGATGGGTCTGTTGAGAACGATCGCGCCGGTGGAGCCATGGAAGATCGCGTCACCGAAGGAGAAGATCCCTCCGTCGCTGGCCACTAACCAATAGCCACCCCCGTCCGAGGTGCTAGCCATGCCGACGACTGGCTCGTTGAGGGCGATCGCACCGGTCGATCCGTAGAATCCCGCATCGCCGACGTTGAAGATCCCCCCGTCGGACGCCACCATCCAGTAGCCCCGGCCATCCGGGGTGACGGCCATCCCGACCATCGGCTTGTTGAGGTGGATGCTGCCGGTCGATCCGTAAAAGCCGGCGTCACCGAACGCGAAGATCCCCCCGTCGCTGGCCACCAGCCAGTAGCCCTTGCCATCAGGGGTCCTGGCCATCCCCACAATGGGCTGATTCAAAATGAGCGATCCTGTGGAGCCGTAGAAGCGTGCGTCTCCGAAGGCAAAGATCCCGCCGTCCGACGCCACTAACCAGTAGCCCTTTCCGTCCGGGGTCGCGGCCATCCCCACAATGGGCTGATTCAAGATGAGCGATCCCGTGGAGCCGTAGAAGCCTGCGTCTCCGAAGGCAAAGATCCCGCCGTCCGACGCCACTAACCAGTAGCCCTTTCCGTCCGGAGTGGCCGCCATGCCCACGACCGGTCGGTTCAGGGCCAGCGAACCGGTGGATCCGTAGAAGCCGGCCCCGCCGAAAGCGAACAGGCCACCGTCACTGGCCACCAGGTCGTAGGCCGAACTGGGTGCCGGCGAGGGCGGTCCAGGAAGTCCAGCCGGGCCCATCAGGGCATGGATGTGAGAACCGGCAGGCACCAGAATCAGTCCGTCGGCGGCCGAAGGCGATGGGAAGTGGGACGCCGAGCAACAGAAGTTGAAGTGCTGGACCACGGCACCGGTTTTGGGATTCAGAGCGTCGAGAGCGCCGATATTTCCGTCGATGCCGTTGGCAATCGACCAGACCAACCCGCCGGCGATGATGGCTGAGTCGTTGACTCCGCTCGAAGTCTTCCAGATCGCCTTCGGAGGCGACGACGCCGTCGGCCTCACCGCCCGGAGACCGTCGCTGCACGGAACGATTAGGAGGCCGTTGAGATCGGCGATCCCGCCGTCCGGATCGTTGCTGCAGAAGTCGTGCGTGGTCTGGAGTTGGCCGCCGACGTGGCCGAGGTGCGATTCATTCAGGGTGTAGGCACTCCACGACTTGCCGGCCACAAAGACGAGCCCATTGGGCAGGATTGCCGGGGCCGTGGACAGGTCGAAGTCGTCGGCGTTGTCGTGGTACCAGGTCGTCGGGGCGAAGAAGTCGAGGAGTTTCAGCGACGGGCTGAGCTTGAGGACTCCGTCGCTTCCATCGTAGGGATCGGTCGAATTGAAGAAAGCGCTGTTCCCCGTGGATACCCAGATGTTTCCCTGGGCGTCAATGGCCGGGGCCGCACCGCCCATCCACACCGCCCCCTGCTTGTCTGCGGGGAAGTCGGCCACGACATAGGTGGCGGGGGGCGAGCCGTCCTCGGGAGCTGAGATCACCAGTCCGTGGTATTGACCACAGTCACCGGAATTCCCTCCCAGGCCGATAATCACATGGCCCCGGTCGAGAGCCAGCGACACCCGCTGGAGCTCGGTGGCGGGCTGGGTGCCCGGTGGGTCGATGACCTCGTCGAGCAGGACTGCGCCATTGTAGAGATTCAGCCCGATCAGGTGATGGGAGGCGATCTGCGGGGAGGGGGCCGCCTCGTCGGCCACCACGAAGATCTCTGAGCGGGTCGGGTCGATGACCGGGGTCGAGGTGATACCAACCGTCGGAGCGATGTCACCGCAGGGCAGTGCGGAGGCCTGGACCGCGGTGGCCAGGTGATTGGACCAGAGGGTCGCCCCCGTGTCGGCGGCCAGGGCGTAGACGGTGTCGTTCTCCGTGGCGACATAGACCCTTCCGCCAAAGACCAGCGGTTGACCGAACAGATGGCCATCGAGCTCGGGCGACTGCCACGCCTGGGTGGCCGGAGAGAACGAGTTGCCCGATGGGTCAACGCCGGTCCGGAGGTTGTTCTGGTCGAAGGTAGTCCAGTCCGATGTTGTCACCGCCAAAGGCCGGGCCGCGTTCGGCCGCGCTCCTGCCGCACCTACCCCTCCAAACAGTACCGCCGATCCGGTGGTAATCGCAGCGAGAGCCGTCGCCGCCATCACCATTACAAACCGTTTGCTTGCAGACATGGCCGCCTCCTCGTCTCCCGCTTGACGATAGAACCAGTGGGGGGCACCTGTCTACGCTTGGGCCGAGTGGGTGCTCCTGAACACCGAGAGTGTGGCGCCCATGATTGCTCGCCGAGAGCTAGCGCCCTCGGCCGGCACTTTCGGGCTAGGCGTGGCAGACGGGGATCGATTGCTTCGTCGGCTAGCGTTGGTCCCAATACGGGGGGTGCCGAAATGGTGGGATTAATTGGGCTCCGATTGACACGATTAGCGGCGATGGTCGGTGTGGCTGGGATCGCGGTGGTGGCCTTTGTGCCCGTAGGAGCGCCGCAAGCGGCTGCCGGGACGACCCTCTCGCCTACTTGACCAATGCCGGTTCAAACACCGTGAGCGTTTTGAACACCGCCACCAACAAGGTGGTGAAGACGGTAGGCGTCGGTGACAGTCCCACGGGGGTAGCCGTAACCCCCAACGGGAGCTACGCATACGTGACCAACTACGACTCCGGCAACGTGAGTGTCATCAGGACCTCCACCAACACGGTGACCAGAACGATCGCGGTCGGCCTGTACCCTTCTGCTGTCGTCATTACCCCCAACGGGAGCTACGCATACGTCACGAACGAGTCGTTGAACACGGTGACCGTGATCAGCATTTCCACCAACAAGGTAGTGAAGACGGTCGACGTTGGTCTTTTTCCCTCGTCAGTGGCCATCGCTCCCAACGGGGAGGACGCCTACGTGACTAACTACGGTTCCAACACGGTGAGCGTCATTAGGACATCAACAAACACGGTAGTGAAGACCGTTGCGGTTGGACTTTCTCCTTTCGCAATCGCGATTACCCCGAATGGGCACGATGCCTACGTGACCAACCAGTTCGCACTTTCGGTGAGCGTTATCAGCACGTCCAGCAACGCCGTGGTGAAAACGGTGCCTTTTGTCACCAGCCAGCCCCAGGGGATCGCCATCACCCCGAACGGGAAGGACGCCTACGCTGCCGATTGGGGTTCCGACACCGTGAGCGTAATCAATACCGCCACGGAACAAGTAGTGAAAACGGTGGGGGTCGGTAGAGAGCCACAATGGGTTGCCTTCACTCCTGATGGAAGCGATGCCCTCGTCACGAACACCGGTTCCGACACCGTGAGCATCATCGATACCGCCACAAACAAAGTGGTAAAGACGGTGAAGGTGGGGCAAGGGCCCCAACGAGTCACCGTCACCTAATCCGTGCACCACGCCAGTCGCCCGATGAGCAGGTTGAGGCGGTGCAGGTGCGCCTGAACACCGGGTCGAGGACCACTTGTCCCGTGAATCCGCAAGCGTCCCTACCATCTTGTGCATGAGCCAGTCAGCGAAATCTGAAGCCGGAGCCCCCACGGTACCCAGCGGGACTGAACGAGCAAGAGCGTTCCTCCCAACCGAGGACTTCGAGGCCAGTAAGGCGTTCTATCTGGCACTCGGATTCACAATGGTGCTGGAAGGCGATGTTGCCATCTTCGCGACCGGGGAGAGCGAATTTATCCTCACTCGGTTTTACCAAAAGCAATATGCGGAGAACTTCATGATGCAGCTACTTGTAGACGACCTCGATGCTTGGTGGACTCGCATCTCGTCCCTCGATCTGCCAGGCCGATTCGGTGTAGCGACCCCGAAGGAGCCGGCGATGCAACCGTGGGGGCTAAGGATTGCTTACGTGGTCGACCCGTGCGGCGTTCTGTGGCACTTTGCAGAACGCCCAGCCGACGGTCGGGTTGTGTAGCCACCTGGTTCGTGGCCCTGATATGGCAGGTATCCCGAATCACCGGCTCGGCAGGACATACCAGCCACTCTCCTGAATGAAGACAGCGGGCGTCTACGCGGCCTGATTACCAGTCAGCGCTGGAACGTACGGGAGAGATCCAAGCCGAGGTTGGGCAGTGGTTTGTTGGTCGCATAGCGGTACAGGATCGTGCGCATGTACATACCTGCCGCCGCGAGGTACATGGAGACTATGAAAACGCCGATGACCCCGAGCACGGCGATCGATACACCGAGCGCTGGCAGGCCGGCCACGGCTACCACGACGCCTGCGACTATGACCGCCAAGGCCAGAAGGATCCAGCCGAGGAGCAGCAGCCCGAACCGCAGGGCACCCCGAGCGATGGTCCCGAAGGTTGTCTTGATCAGATGGGACGATTGCTTCAGTGCCTCGATCGGACCGACGTCTTCGAAGGCCAATACCGGGATGACCAGGAAAGTCGCCACGGCCCATGCCAATCCGCCGAGGAAGCCCAACAGCCGCCCGAATACACCGAGTCGGCTTTCGATTGCCTGGATGAGTACTCCGACGACTCCAGCCAACAGCGCCCAGCTGAAGACCACGCGGCGCCGTGACCACGCCAGACCGAGGGCCTGACGGACCGTGATGGTCCGCCCCTCGATCTGCTCATTTGCTGCGAATGCCAGCGCCACATTGAAGTACACACTGACGAAGGTCGAAGCCATGATGCCCGGGACGAGATAGAAGACGTCCCATGGTGATGCACCGTAAGCTCGCCACAGGGGCACAGCCACTACTCCCGAGATGGCCATAAAGGCCACAGCCGAGGTCACACCGGACAGGACCGGTAGCCAGATCATTCTCCGGTTCTGACGGAAGAGTGCCAGCGACGCCCGGAGAAGTTGCTTACCGATCGGCGTTCCGCCTCGCAGCGCAGGCGCCGGCATTGGCGAGATGGCCGTCAGGTCCTCAGTCCAGACCGCACCATCCCAATACCGGAGCTGACCGGTCCCGCCCGGATCCGGATACCAATCCGCAGGAGGAAGTTCCGTCGACATCCGGTGATGATAGCGAACGGAACCGGATACAGCTCGAGGTCTCTAGGTAAGCGACGAGCCTGAATCAGCTAGCTGGCACCTGATGGGGCAGGCGGGTGGTCTCGCTCTGCCGCCACTCAAGGACCTCGGGCTCTTCTCGCCACTGGAGGATCGACTCGCCAAGACCCTCGACGATGGTCCGTACCTCATTCGGATGGGCGCCGATGGGGTCAGATTTCGGCAAGACCCGGTACACGCGATTCCCTGAGCGTAATCGTGCCGAAATGATCGCTTGCCATGGTCCGGCAGGTACTGGAGTGTCACATTCGCGCCATGGTTCGACCGTACCCCTGCCGCAGGGTTCAACGGGAGACCCCGAACACCGGTTTACCAGGGGCTTATTGGCCCTGGCCCCGACCTCTGAGGCGCAGGCACCTGATTGGCGCAAGTGGGAGACTGTGGGTCATGGGTAGACGCTTGAAAGGCGTTCTGGCGGCGGGGGTGATTTGCGCCGGGCTGGCGGGCTGCACATCACAAGGACCAGAGGCAACCCCCCAGATCACCACTCCGAAGGTGTCTCCGTCCGAGACGCTTGCTACCGCTGACCTCCCAGTGACGACCCAACAAACGTCGCCGTCCCAGAATGTGGCAACTCCAGCCGTGTCGCTGCTCCAGAGTTCGGCAACGGCTACGGCATCACTCGGAAACGTGACCGACGTTCAGGTCAATCCTCGCTCTTTCTGCAATACGCTTGAGTTGCTGTTCGGTGAAGTCCCAAATGCCTATCTGCGTGATTTGCCTATTTGGGGAGCCGTCTACCTTCCGGGATGCCTCGTAAGTCAGATTCCCCCGCTGCACTCCACGACGGGGAGCGTCAGTGTGGTCGTCGGGGGAATCGTGCCGCCAACTACGAACGCGACAATTCACCACAGCGTGGCAATTCGCATTTGCGGTGGCCTTTACGACTCGGCGCTGCATCGCATGACCACTACCAATTGCCAAGCCGGGTCCTAGCCCGGCCAGCACCCCCAGCCCACGCGGTCGATTCTCCCCAGCCCCCAAGGCCGCCGCCCCGCCGCTCCGCCGCCCCCCCGTTCGGGTGGCGCCCCTTGCCGGCCCGTCCCCGGCGTTCCGCGGTCCCTTTCCCGCGGTTCTGTGTGCGCCGCCTTGCTCTCCCCCTGAGACATCACAGGGGATAGGAGATAGAGGCGCCCAAAACGTCCGTGGCTGGCTTCGATCCGTGTCAAAACTCGCAGTGCCATTTCTCGTGACAAGATTCTCAAGAAATCCTGGTGTTCTGCTACACGACGGAGGTACTGGAGAGGCTGAATGGCAAGCTCGTGACTTGGTGACTGCTGCCGGCTCCCTCGTCGATGACGGGTTAATCAGCATTGTCCCGCCTGGGTACGAGGACAGTGTGGCGCCCGACGCGATCATCTGGTGTGGTTCCGGGATGGGCTACGAAAGCAGCTCCCAATGGCCATCTGTACCAGCAGCCAGGGTCGTGGTTTCCACCCAACCTGCGGGCCCAGGCAGTAAGTGTGACGTTGCACGTTGGACCTACCCCGGCTTCATTCCGCTTCGACCCGCAGGACTTTCGTGGTGCCGTTCGAACATTGGGCAATTGGCTTTGGGATGCATTGGGGATGCAGATCTCGATAGGCGATATGAGAAGACTGGAGGTAATGCTTGATAGCCTCCGACGATCGATCGACTCGGGCATCCCTGGTACAGATCCAGAGGACCTCTCACAACTTCAAGCTGTGGCCGACACACTCGAAGTCCAGTTCCGCGCCCCCAAGGCCCTCGCGCAGAGTGCTGCGTTGGGTGGTCACGCAGATAAGCGCTTTCCCCGGGGGCGTACTCTCAGGAGTTGCGGCGACGTACCTGCCCGAGCTGGTCCATCACCTCATTTAAAGGCTGAAAGCACGAGGCATCGGCGTTCTGTTTCGCCGTGTCAGCGAAAACGGTATGCCCTCCACGACCTCGACGGTTCACGGTCAAGGTGGCGGATACCGAGAGCGAAAACCAAGTTCAGTCACGCAGCACGCTGCTACGAAGCCGCTGAAATAGTGGTTACTTGAAGAATCCTTTCCGCACAGCCCGTCCCGCCCTGGTCGTCGTCGTCCCAATCAGGTGACGTGTCTACTGAACCTTACGGATGGACTTAGGGGCTGCCTTCCGTTTGAATGACCCTGCGGAACTTCGAACCGGGTGCATCGCTCGCCTGACTGGGCTTGGCAGGAAGCCTCGAAGAAAGCTCACCTATCCGCTCCAATCGCATTTGTCAGGACAGGCATCACTGAGGCGTCAAACTGGTTGAACACGCAGCGACATTTGCGATGCTCACTTCGACATTCACAGGCCGCCCGCTAGTGGCCGAACCGATATCGAAGGAGGATCGCGGCACCCCCGCTGGGATTCGTGACTCCGTTATAGGTTGAATTGGTGGTCTTGTACTCCGCAACGAGGACGAGCGGAGTTGACGGAACATTTGACGTAATGTTCGCCACCTCAACTGTGTGCTTAGCTGGGTTGGGGACCGACATCGAAACACTGCAGAACGGGCTGCTGGGTGGTGGCGGCGGCGGGGGCGCCACCGCTGATCCGAAGAACGGGGCCCCGAAGGCGAAGATCCCTCCATCTGATGCCACGAACCAGTAGCCGCCCGTGGCATTGTCGGCTGCCATCTCGACGATCGGCCGATTGAGAATGATTGATCCGGTCGAACCCTGAAATGCTGCATCACCGAACGAGAAGATCCCGCCGTCGGCGGCCACCAGCCAGTAGCCACCCACCTCCAGGAGTGGTAGCCATACCGACAACCGGCTTGTTGAGGGGGATGCCTCCCATCGAGCCATCGAACGGGGCGTCGAAGGCGAAGATTCCTCCGTCCGATGCCACCAGCCAGTAGCCACCGGAGGCTCGGTCATACGACATCCCGACCACGGGTTGGTTGAGATGGATGGCACCGGTGGAACCTTGGAACTCGGCATTCCCGAAGGAGAAGACTCCGCCGTCGGCAGCCACCAGCCAATAGCCGCCTCCGTTCGGAGTAGCCGTCATGCCCACAATGGGCTGGTTGGGATGAAGCCGGCTGGGACCCGTAGAACTGGGCGTCGCCGAATGAGAAAATCCCACCGTCCGCGGCCACTAGCCAAAAGCCGTCGCCGCTGAGAGTGGCGGCGATGCCAACGATTGGCTGGGTCAACGGGAAACCGATCGATCCGAGATTCGGCGCATTGCCACAGGACACGACCAGGCCTGCGTTGTTGGTGATCCAGTATCCGCCACCATTCGGCGTGGCTGCCATCCCGGCCACAGTCCCCGTGGGTAAGTAACCAGAACAGGAGGCG